>NZ_QMHO01000005.1 GCF_003313505.1 Pedobacter nanyangensis
GGGTGACCAGCTTGGAACGAAAGGCAGTGGTTACTTTCAACGAAATCTACACACTACAATTCAATCTTCAAAAGAAGAGCCTAAAACAGCTGTTATCGGTAAAGCCACCACGAGCAATATCAGACAATCTGAATCAGATTGAAAAGAGAAGGGCATTGAGGAAACCTACGCAGAAAGTGTTGGAAATGAAAACTCGGGAAGATGAAAAATTTATCGAATCAATTACAGAAATAATAGTCGAGATATAAAATCCAATCCTAAAACATAGTAAGGTGTTCAAAGCTAACCCGCCTAAGGCATCGCAAATAAGTGATTTCTACTAAAAAACAATGCAAATGTTAAAAAATTGATAGTCAAAACGATACGAAAAAGCAACTATCGAACACTCAAAAAACAGCAATTTTGAAGCATCTGAAAATCAAAACATTGAGAAATCAACAAGAAATTATTTTGATAAAAAAAGCCTTAAAAACGGCAACACATAAAACACAAACAGCTAACAATCAAATTGTTAGCTGTTTAAAAGTGTACCCAGGGCCGGGATCGAACCGGCACGGTTTCCCACTGGTGTTTGAGACCAGCGCGTCTACCAATTCCGCCACCTGGGCATTTCCTCGTAAGCGGGAGTGCAAATGTATGTATTAAGATTTAATTCGCAAATTTTATTTCTTCTTTTTTGCGGTTTTTTAGGCATTAATAAAACCTAGAGATCGGGCAATATTGCTAACAATAATTGGTTCAATTGTTTAGCTTTATTTTTACCCATGGTGATATCCATAGGCAAGTAGATCAAATTTTCAAGCATCAACTCGTTTTCTGTGCCAAGGATTGAATTTTCTTGGTTGAACTTTACCAAACTAGATGCCTTTGAAGTTGCATCAAACCCTTCTCCCCTTAACTTCTCTATAAATAAAGCCGGGTCTGGCACTTCGATGGGCAATACCCAGTGCGTGTGCCGTACATTGGCAGCCCCAATCAAATAGCGTTTATTCAACCCTTGCAGCAATTGTGCGGCCAATGCTTTTCTTTGCTTAATTTGGCGGCCAATATCTTGGGAGTATTTGTCATGCAACATCCACAAATTAGCAGCACAAGGCCGGTGTCTGATTTTTCTCATCAATGCTGCTCCCGGAAAGCCGCGGGTGAAGCCCGATAGCCATGCATCGAAATCTTTGTTTAAATGCCTGCACAGCCAGTAAGCTAAGCTAAAAGGTACTCTTTTGGTAAACAGCTTAATCAAAGTAGCATTTAAAATCTTCTTAAAGTAAACTTTAGCAGGCTGTACAGGCAACTGGTGATTTAAGGCAGATGCTCCGTTAAAGAGCGCCTGGTTATTAAAATGCAAAAGTGCCCCGGTAAGGGCCGTATTGGTTTTAATTAGCCCAAAGCTAAACATGCCCACATCCGCTTGCGGATTGCCGCTGTAAATACCATCATAGGCCTGCGCACAATCTTCAATCACGGTAAGCCCTCGTGCTTTGGCAATTTGTAACAAGGCTTCGATGTTCATTACCGCTCCAAACAAATGTGTTATGAGCAACAATTTTGTTTTGGGGGTAATTGCGGCCTCCATTTCGGCAACGGATATTGCCAAAGTATTTTGATCTATCTTTAAGGGAACTGCTTTTAGCCCGTGTTCAGCCATGATAGCAAACATATCCGGAATATTAATATTGGCTACCAAAATTTCGGTACCTCGCTCCAATTTCAAGGCACTTAAAAGCAAATCAAAGCCAGTACGCACAGATAAACAAGGCAAAGTTTTATCCGGAAAACGGGCTTGCTTTTTGTTTAGGCCAAGGGCATTCTCCACCACATACCATGCAGCTCTAAAAAGTTCGGGGAAACGGATATCTAACCTGCCTCTGGCAATCATTGCTTTGTTTGCAAATAAATGCTAAGATAACGACTTAGGTGAAAGGCTAAAGTTAGGCTGTAGTTTCTTCAGCTTTGAGCTTCTGATCAACCCAAAAAGGCACAAAAGGCAACAAGGAAGCAACAAAAAGCAACAGCACTTTACCAAATCCCCATTTTTTCTCTTGCCAGGCCATCACCAAACATGCTATGTAAGCCACAAACAATAAACCGTGCGCCCAGCCTACATATTTTACAGCTAAGGGCATATTGGCCCAGTATTTAAGCGGCATGGCAATAAACAATAGTACAATATAGGAAATTCCTTCGGCTAAAGCTACTTTTCTAAAAAGGTGTAATGAGGACATCTTATTTTATTGAGTTTTCCCAAAAATAATCCGATAATTTTAGTAGAACTACCTAATTTATCTTTTTGACATTATATCTACTTAGAAGATCCGTTTTATGGATTGCAGTTAAACTTTAAGTTTCAAAAACTTTATCTTTTTTAATCTCTAGGATTCTGTTGCTTTGCGGGCAAACTTTCATGAAGTAGTTTATGGTTGTTTTTGTGCATTCCGAACGGGCCAAGGCCAATTTAGCAGCCCGAAGAGATTTTGCTGAACCCCTAGCGCTTACCTGAACTCACCTTAATTTAGCCTAAAAGCTAAAATTATCCAAATACTTATAAGCAGAACCCGTATTGAGCAGTAGTACTTTATGATGTTTTTCGATCTTGTTCAACTTGAGCAAGCGTTTTAAACCCGCCAAAAGCGCTGCGCCTTCAGGTGCCACCAGCAAACCTTCCACTTTAGCCATTTCTTTAAGGTTCTCGGCAATCTCTGTTTCACTAATCCCTAAAACATCGCCGTTTGATTGGGCCAGTACCTTTAACATCATGCGTTCTGCAAAAGGCCGTGGCACGGCCAAACCATTGGCTATCGTGGCTGATCCTTCGTAGCTAGCTGCACTTTCTTGCCAACCGTTTACCGTAGCCACTAAAGGCTGGCAGTTCTCGGCTTGTATGGCAATCATTTTGGTAGGGATATTTTTTACCCAGCCCATTTGTTTCATTTCCTGAAAAGCCTTCCAAATGCCTATCAATCCTGTTCCCCCGCCTGCTGGATACAAAACCACGTCAGGGAGCTCCCAATTGAGCTGTTCGGCGATTTCATAACCTAGGGTTTTCTTTCCTTCCAAACGATAGGGCTCTTTCATGGTAGAGATATCAAAACAATTGATTTCCTGTTTAATGGCAGCTACTTTCCTGGCACAATCATGGATTAAACCATCTACCAAAATCAGCGCCGCTCCAAAAGCTAAACACTCTTTTTGAAAAGCCACAGGGGTGTGACTGGGCATTACCACTATAGCCTGCATTTGGCCCTTGGCGCAATATGCACTTAAAGCACCGCCTGCATTTCCCGCAGTGGGCACAATGCAGGTCTCTACGCCCAATTCTTTAGCTTTGGAAACGGCCATGCTCAAACCTCTAGCTTTAAATGAGCCAGTAGGATTAAAGGATTCATCTTTCAACAACAGATTTTCCAAGGATAATCGTCTAGCTAAATTAGACAAGGGTAAAATGGGGGTCCATCCTTCACCCAAACTTATCCTGTTTTGCGGATTAGCCAGTGGCAGTATTTTCGAATAACGCCACATAGACCTTTCGGCTGGCTCAATTACTTGTGCTGACGAGGTTATTTCCAGGGAATATTTAACCACAATAGGTGATGACCCGCACTGTGTGCAAAAGGTTTGCAGTTGATTTTTTGGATATTGCTGCCTACAATTGCTGCAACTCAGCACATAATCATTGGTTATAGGCATTTGGGATTTGGGATAGCATATATTTTCCATCACACTAAATTAGGGTAAAGAAAAGCCTACCGTATATCACATATTGCCATAGGATATAACTAAATGTTATAGTGGTTTTTTGCGAATTTAATAAATGCTTTATTAACGCCTAGGTTTTCATCGCCCAGCCTCTGGATGAAATAGAAATGGCGTTGGATGTTAAGCTGTTCGATGTTCAATTTAACCAGATCGCCTCTTTCCAGTACTTTTTGCACCGCAGTAAAAGGCAAGAAAGCCATACAATCATCGGCCATTACAAAATTTTTGAGTACTTCTGTTCCGCCTAACCTGATACAGATATTAAGGTCGCTGATTTTTAAATGATGTTCCTGCAAAGCAGCCCCTACCGCAGCCAGGGTACCTGATCCTCTTTCACGAATGGCTAAAGGCAAGGCCTTAAATTCTTCCAAACTATAGCTCAAACGTTTTGCCAGACAACTTCCAGGCGCACAAACGGCAACCACTTCCTCCGTAAGGAAAAACTGGCTATTGATGCCATCCATCTTGTGCTTTCCTTCTACTATTGCCAAATCAATCTCGTGGTTTAATAAGGCTATCGTTACATTTTCGGAGTTCCGGTTCACCATACTGATGTTGATTTCTGGGTGAAGTTTTCGAAAAGCCGATAATACCGAAGGGATGACATACAGTGCCACCGTTGTGCTGGCACCTAGTTTCAGATCGCCCCGCAAACTGTTTAATTGACGAAACCCTCCCACATCAAACACCATTTGACTGGCCAGGGTACTTGCAGTTTGCAGGTGCTTTTGTAAAATTAGGCCTGCTGGAGTGAGTTTTACCAAGCCTTTGTTTCTATCAAAAAGAGAAACACCGTATTGTTGCTCCAGCTTTTGTATATGTTTGCTGATGGCAGGCTGGCTGATGAACAATACCTCACTGGCCTTGGTGAAACTCAAGTGCCTGGCAACTTCTATAAAAACCAAATGATTAAAGGAAATCATACTACATCAAGCAATATGTACCAATATAACTAATTATTTATTTTAGCTAGGCTTTGTTGTAGCCGATGAAGGTATTTACTTCTGTAATGGATGTCTTTGATTTTGGCTAACTGTACAGCTTGCTGCTCGGCATCCAGTGTTTCAAATCCCTGGGTATATTGGAACAACTCCTGGTCTATTTTTTTTGCGAAATCATTAATCTGTTGCCTAATTTGCAGCATTTTTTCTGGGTCTGGATCAAACTGCAAGTCCATAACAGCTTCATTTACATCCATCATTTCCATTAAAAAAGATTGTGGCAAAGTGTAATTTTCGCCTTCGGTAATAACCTCTTTTAAGGTAAGTACATACTGCAAAACCTTTTGGGGATCTTTTAAAACTTGAAAAGCCTTGTTGTTAAGGGTAGAAAGTTCCAAAACCTCTTCTTGCTTGGCTGCACTTTCGTTGATGTAAAAATCTGGATGGTACTTTTTGCTCAGTGCATAAAACTGTTGTTTCACCACATTTTGATCTGGATGAAAGCTCACTGGCAAGCCGTAAAGTTCGAAATAAGTCATGAATTAGCTGATTGGCTAATTAGCTGATTAGCTAATTAACCTCTATTTCCCAAAAATCTTTAAAATATCGTTTCCGAAAGCAAATACCATCAAACCCAGTAGGATTACAAAGCCCACTACTTGTGCCTTTTCCATAAATTTATCGCTTAAAGGCTTGCCCTTGATCATCTCGATAATCAGAAACACCACGTGGCCACCATCTAAAGCCGGAATTGGCAATAAATTCATAAAGGCCAAAGCCATAGAAATTAGCCCTGTTAAGCGCCAGAATTTTTCCCATTCAAACTCACTGCCATATACTTTGGCAATACCAATTGGGCTACTAATGTTACGGGCGCTTACTTTACCGGTAATCATTTTCCAAATCCCTTTTGCGTTATCGCTAAAGGTGGTCCATCCTTTGTCAATACCAATAGAAAACGACTCCAAAAAGCCATAGTTAATGGTTTTTAAAGGCAGATCAAAGCGGTCAAAAATTAGTCCAACGGTACCATCGGCTGATACTTTGGGGTTAAGCATAACCTCTTCGCCTGCTCTAACTATTTTCACGTGAATGGTTTTGCCAGCATTTTTTTCTACTTCCGAGGTAAAATCATCCAAGAAACGTACTGCCTTACCATTAACGGCTAATACACTATCTCCTTTTTTAAGGCCTGCCTGGTAGGCAGGGGCTACAGCTTTTACAGTATCAGGTTTAACAAAAATGGCCTTAATCTTTCCAAACAAACCAACTTTCGGCTGAAGGTCTTGCGGAGTAACTACCGAGTCAATTTTTTTAGCCACAAATCTAGGGCTTACGAACTCTTTAATGCCATATTTGCTAATGTCGTCCAATACAGACTCGGGCACTTTAAGGTCCACTGCCTTACCATTTCTGATCACGGTAAGTTTTGTATCTCCTAATAATACTTTTGAGCTTAGCAGTTCATCAAAATAAATAAGTCTTTGGCCATTAACCGCCCACACCCTATCCCCGGTTTTTAATCCAATTTCTTTACCAATAATACCCGGGCTAACGCCATTTACCAATTTATCGTTAGGAATAAAGGTTTCGCCATATTTAAAGGTGATAATCCAGAAGATTAAGATTCCGACAATAATATTTACAATAATACCGCCAAGCATCACAATTAAGCGCTGCCAAGCTGGTTTAGATCTAAACTCCCAAGGCTGGGCGGGCTGAGCCATCTGTTCGGTATCCATAGATTCGTCTATCATACCCGAAATTTTCACATAGCCGCCTAGTGGCAGCCAACCCACCCCATATTCTGTATCGCCTACCTTGAAGCTGAATAGTTTAAATCCCCAAGCGTCAAAAAAGAGGTAAAATTTCTCTACTTTAATTCCGAAAGCTCTTGCTGCTAAAAAATGTCCTAACTCGTGTAAGATTACTAATATCGATAATCCCAGCAAAAGCTGGCCCGCCATAATCAGTCCGTCCATATTATATTGTCGTGTGTTTCTATTTTAGATGTGTTATTCTTTGTTTTGTTACCAATTGGTCCGCAAATATACGGGTAAGCTGGTCTGTTTCTAAATAATGGTTCAATGATGGCTGGGCTACAAACGTCATTTCGTTCATACACTGCTCAATCACGTCGCTCATTTCCAAAAATCCTATCTTATCTTTCAAAAATGCGTCTACTACTATTTCGTTGGCGGCATTTAAAATGCAAGGCATATTCCCCCCTTTTTGCATAGCAATGTAAGCCAGCTCAAGGTTACGAAAACTTTTTGTATCTGCCTGAGAAAATGTTAATTCAGGATATTTTAAAAAGCTAAAACGCTCAAAATCTGTTTGTAGCCTATTGGGATAGGCCAATGCGTAATGTATGGGCAGTTTCATATCCGGGACGCCCATCTGTGCCTTAATTGAACCGTCGGAAAACTGTACCATAGAGTGGATAATAGATTGTGGATGTACCACTACTTCTACCTGTTCAGGCGCTAAATTGAATAACCATTTGGCCTCAATAGCTTCCAAACCTTTGTTCATCAGTGAGGCAGAATCGATGGTGATTTTTGCGCCCATTACCCAATTTGGGTGCTTTAAGGCTTGATTTTTGGTCACCGAGGATAGATAACTCCGGTCTTTCCCTCTGAAAGGTCCGCCTGAAGCCGTAAGTAATACCTTTTCAATGGAACTGTGCTCTTCACCTACCAAACATTGGAATATGGCCGAGTGCTCCGAATCTACCGGAATGATGTTTACGCCATGTTGCTTGGCCAAATTCATCACCAATTCACCAGCCACTACCAGTGTTTCTTTATTGGCAAGGCCGATATCTTTTTTGGCCTCAATAGCGGCAATGGTTGGCTTTAAACCTACCGACCCCATTACTGCAGTAAGCACCAAATGGGTTTGCGGCAATTGGACTGCGGCCAGTAAAGCTTCTTCGCCCGCCAAAACTTTAGTGTGAGGTAAGGCTCCTTTAACTTGCTGGTATTGGGTTTCGTCGCCAATTACCACGAGTTCTGGTTTAAATTCTAATGCTTGTGCAATGAGCAAACTGGCATTCTGTTGTGCAGTAAGGGCATCAACCTTGTATAAGTTCGGATTTGCCCGCACGACTTCCAATGCTTGTGTCCCAATGGACCCTGTAGCACCTAGTATTGAGATATGTTTAAATTGCAAAATATCTTATTTCTTATTGTTTTTGTATCAATATCTAACCTTTTCAAGGTTTTTTGTCCATTTCCCCTCATCTATTCCCACCATCAAAGGGATGACATATTTATAGATTCCATGCCGTTCTGGATGCGACCCAGACTGGGTCGTACCCCACCCCAATCCCTTGAGATTCCTCGTTCCTCGGAATAACAGTTTATTTTACGTAATCCTTTAATCCTTCTGCTATTTTTCTATCGTTACTTAACCTAGGCACTTTGTTTTGTCCACCAAGCTTCCCTTCGGCTTTCATGTAATTTACAAAGGCATCTTTAGTGAGCATTCTTATTTGTAAAGGCTGGAGGATATTCCCCTCGATGAGGTCAAAATAGTAAATGTTTTTCTGTTGTAGGGCCTGATCTACCTTTAAACTAAACGCATCCAAATCATAAGGAGGCTTAGAAAACTCCACAAACCATTCGTGGTAAGGCAATTCACCAGCCGCAGGATTAACTTGAGGCGCTACGGTAAATTCAGTAATTTCTACCCCCTCTTCGTTAGCTACCGAGAGCAGGGCGTGTTCCACCTCTTCTCCAATAACGTGTTCACCAAAGGCAGAAATGAAATGCTTTATCCGTCCCGTAACTACAATTTTGTAAGGATTAAGGGAAATAAATTTCACGGTATCGCCAATACTGTAACCCCAAAGGCCGGCATTAGTATTCAAAATCAACGCATAGTTTTTATCGATTTCTACCTCTGCCAGGCTCAAACGAGTTGGCTTTTCGTTATAATATTCATCAGCAGGGATAAATTCGTAGAACATTCCAGCATCGGCCAATAGCAATAATCCTTTTTCGTTTTGACTATCTTGATAAGCAATAAAACCTTCCGAAGCTGGATAAGTTTCGATAGCCGCTACCTTTTTTCCTATGCTGGCTTCGATTTTAGCACGGTAAGGTTCAAAATTCACGCCGCCGTACACAAACAGCTCAAAGTTTCTAAAAATATCCTTAATGGCCTTGCCACCTGATTTTTCCGACAATTTATCGAAATACATCTGTACCCAGGGCGGAATGCCTGAAATGAGCCGCATATCTTCATGCATGGTTTCATCTACTATAGCTTCTACTTTTTGCTCCCAATCTTCAATGCAATTGGTTTGATAGCTTGGCATTCTGTTTTTCTGCACATAGGCGGGCACTAGATGCGCCACAATGCCCGAAAGCCGGCCTATCTTGATGCCGTGTTTCTCGGTCAATACTGGGCTTCCCTGTAAGAAAATCATTTTTCCATCTACAAATCTGGCGTTTCCAGTTTCGTGGATGTACGTTAAAAGTGCATTTCTGGCGGCTTTGATATGCTCAGGCATCGATTCCTTTGAAATAGGGATATACTTAACGCCCGAGGTTGTACCTGAGGTTTTGGCGAAATACTGCGGCTTGTTTTTCCATAAAATATCAGGCTCTCCTGCAACAACCCTTTCAATATACGGACGGAGTTCTTCGTAATCCCTTACTGGAACCCGCGCTTTAAAATCCTGATAGTTCTTGATCTCTTGAAAGTGATGATCAATGCCGAAAACGGTATGTCTGGCCTCTGCAATCAGCTTTTGCAAGGTGCGTTCCTGGGCGGCTACCGCATTAAATTTCCAAGCTTCTATGTTTTTAACTACAAAAGATGCAAATATCTTGCTCAGTGATGATTTGATTCCCATAATATCTTCCCTAACCTAAAGGCTATTTTTCTTGCTATCGCTAAACTCAAACATGTTTACGGATTTTGGCTTAAACAATATTGTGTATAATATCCGGATGCTCATCTCCCTTGTATTCGCTCATGATTTTGCGGTAAGCCACCGCAAAAAAGGCGGTAGAAAATGGCACGATCACAAATGAACTGAAAACCACCACAATAAGTGAACTGTATTGGCTGATATCATAGTCCAATAAAAGATTTACCAACCTGAAGCCCATTAAAATCACGATGTAAAAGAAGCCAAAAACAATAGCCTGTACAATCACCAAGCCCAATAAAATCATCAAGAGCTTAATGAAATTGCCCTTGGTGGTAGCTAGGCTCAATTTAATTGATTCAAATGGAGAGCTATGTTTATCAATAATGAAAAACGGGAAAAAGATGATCCTTACGAACGTGAAGAAAATACTAAGTATGGCAATGCCTACGGCTACGTTTACAATGATGACTCCCGTTTGCGAATAGCCATCAATGATGCCTTGGTTTACCATGAATTTAAGGATCATATCAAGCAGATAAAGTACGGGCATTAACAGTACTCCTACAAAGAAAATGCTGAGCCCAAAATACACGGTAGCGATCAAAAACTTGATGATTTCCGTTCTGGTAGGCAAGGTTTCAATAATCTGGATATCCGCATTCTCGGTATCCAAAAGCTTGAAGATGTACTTGATCAGGCATAGTTCGACTACGCAGTAGCTCATCATGAAGATGAAAAGCATCAATAACTTTATCCCCATATTTACTTCTTCCATAAAGAAAGCCATAAAGGTTGAGGTTGATGCCGTTAGAAAAATCAGGAAGCATAAGGTGGCAATGGAAAAGTAATTTTCTTTAGTTACTTTCCAGGCCTGCATAATTACATCCTTTACGGCAAACGTACTCTCTTTTAAATAGTTGATCATTTTGCTGTTTTTAATCATCTGGCGATAAGTATTTTGCGTTGTTGTTAATGCCAAACGCCTATCGCTTACCTCAATTTCTAAATATTACTCTTTTAACGAAATCCTGTATAAAACCTAAGCCATAGGCCGTTAACTGGATAAACGACGCAATAACACTCAAAAATGCGATTTTTATTGATTTGTTGAGCTGCCAGGCATGAAAAAATATCAACAGAAAATATAGTAGCACCAGGAAATTGCAGACATAGGCCAAAGGCAGGTAAAAAAAGTTGCAAAGTATGGTAAAACCCAATCCAAGTGTAAAAACAGCAGGAAAAAAATGTACTAACTTCAGCTCTGCCGGAAAATGTTTGTAGATGTTGATGCGTGCCCTACCAAAAAAATGTAGCTGCTTGTAAAATTGTTTAAAACTGGTACGACGTTTATGGTAAACTTTTGCTGCTGGAATAAGCCCTATTTTAAATCCGTTTTCGTGGATACGGATACTGTATTCAATGTCTTCGCCCAAACGCGTTAAGATAAAACCGCCCAGTTTTTCGTAAACTTCCCTGGAAATACCCATGTTAAAGCTACGCGGATGAAATTGGCCAATGTGCTTTTTATTGCCCCTGATTCCGCCTGTGGTAAAAGGCGAGGTCATGGCATAACTGATGGCCTTTTGCACGGGCGTGAAGCTATCGTGTGCCGCATCAGGCCCCCCAAAGGCGTCTAGTTGATGTTCATAAAGATAATCTTTTACAATCTCCAGATAATCGGATGGCACTAAGATATCCGAGTCGAAGATGATGAAATAATCACCCTTGGCACGTTCAAAGCCAAAGTTACGGGAAAAGCCCTGGCCCGAGTTTTCTTTGAAATAATACTTTACGTCAAGCTTATTTTCAAAGGAAGTAACGATATCCTTGGCATCATTTACAGAACCGTCTTCTATCACCAACACTTCAAACTGCATGTAAGTTTGTTTGCACAAGGTGGATAGCAGTTCCTTAATTTCCTGCGGCCTATTGTATAAAGGGATGATGATGGAGAAGAACATGCTTTAATTAGCTGATTTTCTAATTAGCTAATTTGCTAATTAATCTCTTTTTCAATTAAATACTGATTTCTTTCAGGGGCGTTACGGCCTACCAATTCGGCCACAAAGCCTGCCAAAAACATTTGCGATCCTACAATAATGGCCACTAATGCCAAATAAAACAAAGGCTGGTCGGTGGAGTTTCTATATGGCAGGTTATTCCAAATGAGCACCTGTTTTTCAATCATGATGTACAGTGCCATGATGATCCCCACAAAAAAGCTCAGCACGCCTAATGAGCCAAAAAAGTGCATAGGTCTTTTACCAAATTTGCCTACGAAGAAAATAGACATCAAATCTAAAAAGCCATTGATAAAGCGGCTTAGTCCAAATTTGGTTACGCCATATTTGCGGGCCCGGTGTTCAACTACCTGCTCACCAATTTTGGCAAAGCCTGCCCATTTGGCCAATACCGGAATGTAACGGTGCATTTCGCCATATACTTCTATGGTTTTCACCACGTCGTTGCGATAGGCTTTTAAACCGCAGTTAAAATCGTTCAGCTGTATGCCGCTCATTTTGCGGGTGGCAGCATTAAACAATTTGGTAGGAATTGTTTTGGTAATTGGATCGTAGCGTTTCTTTTTCCAGCCTGAAATTACATCGTAGCCTTCTTCCTTTATTTTACGGTACAGCTCGGGGATTTCATCGGGGCTATCCTGCAAATCAGCATCCATGGTGATAATGACCTCTCCTTGTGTGGCCGCAAAACCAACATTCAGCGCAGCCGACTTACCATAGTTGCGCCTGAATTTAATGGCCTTAATGCTGGCAAATTGTTGCTTCAATTCGGCAATTACCTGCCAAGAGCGGTCGGTACTACCATCATCCACAAAAACTGCTTCGTAAGAAAAATGGTGCTTTTGCATCACATCGTCTATCCACGCGATCAATTCAGGCAACGATTCTTCTTCGTTATATAAAGGTACTACTACTGATATATCCATTTTTTAGTATTGAGTGTTAGTGCCGAAGCACTAAAATTGAAAGCAAGTGCTTACAAAAAACAACGTGCAAATTTCATCAAATAAATTGAGAAAAATGCACGTTTGAATAATATTTCGAATTGGTTTAACTCCCCTCGGTGTAGGTCTCGGCTGGGTTGGCAAACGGGTTAGGGTTGCTTCGTTTAAATATCAGGGCAAAAATTAATGCGCCAATAAAGTACATGACCGCCGAAATACCAAAACCTACCACTGCCTGTCCAAAACTAGGTGTAAATTGTTGCTCCAGGTTGTCGTTGGTTTTTTCCATCGCTTTGCTTACTTCTTCGTCGCTTAGGCCAAATGATTTCATGGTGGCTTCTGATTTGGTCAATACCATTTCCTTCATTTTTTCAGGATAGCTTGGATCAATAAATTTCCCAAAAACGATATTAAAGACAAATACCAGTCCCATTGCCAAAACAAAGGTGACAAAGATTGGCCATAGGGCTTGGCCGAAAGTCCAATAACCGCCTACTTTTTTTCGCATATCGATGCAAAAGAAAATGGCAAAGGCAATTCCTATCAAAAAGCTGATAGCTGCATACCAATAAGAGCTCATGAGGTCTGGCACCAAATACCAAGTTACCAAGAACAATACAATGTTTACTGCTCCCCAAATCAGTCCATTCTTTAGGGCTTCGTTTTTAATGTTTACTGTACTCGTCATAAATTAAGTTTTAGTTATCTACTTTGGTTAAAGTTAGCAATTAAGCAATAAACAGACACATCAAATGCCTTATTGTTACTATATTTCTCTAAATCTTTATAAACCTGTTCGTTGGTAGTTGGATGGAGGAAAAAAGTCATGAAAGGCACAAACAGTTCTTTCATTTCATCAACCAGGTTTAAAATTTTCGAGTTTTCGCAAATATCCTGCACACTGCTTTCGGCCAATTGTTGGTTGCTGATCAAATCTTCGTAGATGTGATATTCATCCTGAAATTCATCCTCTTCAACCAATAGGAATTCTTTTAGGAAATCTTCCAAACCTGGCTTAATCTGTTCGTCGTGACATTCATTAATGTACAGCAGCAAATTTAACAGCTCGGTACCTCTGTCAATGGTTTCTTCTTCAATTCCTTCCCATTCCTTCGATTCCAGGTAATCTTCTTCCAACTTGGCTACGTCGCTGGTAAAGAAGTTGATCATCAATAAATCGAAATATACTTCCCTAAGTTCCTCAAATTTGGGATGTTCGTCAAAAACAGCGTCAAATTTCTCTACTTTGTCCATAAAATTGGCATCGGTTTCAAACACCTCAACCAATTGATGGCTTAGCTCTACACTGGCGGCTTTTTGTATTTCCGCAAATTTTACCAAAGAAGCTGTTAAAGCCTTTTTTACGATTTTGTTCATGGTTTCTCCATTTCCGTTGTTGCCGAGGTACAAAGCAAAGTCTCTTTTTAAGACATTACATTTTTCAGGTGGCTTGGTGCCTCGCAATAACGATTAGTATATTTTATATTGTTTATTGTTATAAACCAATCCTACCTTTCCTTTCAGCGTTGTATTGAATAAAGGCGAATTGGCCGATTTTGATTGATTGGTTTCACTATCAAAACGCCATTCTTGAGTTGGATTAAATACGGTAAAATTAGCGGTCTGTCCAACTTCAATTTGGGGCACTTCCAATTTTAATAGGGTACGGGGTGCAATGGCTAACTTATCCACAATTAAAGCGGTATCCAAGCCCGCTTGCAGGAGCAATGGCAATACCGTTTGCAGGGCAATAATTCCATAGCTGGCAATTTCGAACTCTACATTTTTAAATTCTATTTCATGCGGGCGGTGTTGGGAAGAAACGGCATCAATGGTACCATCTTTTAATCCGGCAATAAGTGCTTTGTTATCGGCTTTGCTACGTAGTGGCGGTTTTACTTTATAATTGCTGTCAAAATCGTTCAACAATTCTTCGGTAAAAACCAATTGGTGCGCAGCCACATCGCAGGTGACTTTTACGCCGTCCTTTTTAGCTTTCTTAATTAATGCCACCGCACCTGCGGTAGAAATATTGCTGATGTGAAGTGGAGCATTGTGATATTGGGCCAAGAAAATATCTCTGGACACCTGTAGTTCTTCGGCCAGGGCCGGTATCCCTTTCATGCCCAGCAAAATGGTGGTTTTGCTTTCGTTCACCTGTGCCTTTCCTGCCAGCGCTTTATTCTCGGGATGGGTAAACAGCAGTCCGTCAAATCCCAAGGCATATTGTAAGGCCCTGCTCATGAAACCGTCATCGGCAATGGCTTTACCTGCTTCGGCAAAGGCAACCGCACCTGCCTGTTTCATATCAAACATTTCGGCCAGCTCTTTTCCTTCCAAATACTGGCTAATGGCTCCAATTGGCTTTACATCAACCAAATTACCTTTTGCCCTGTTCAAGATATATGCTACCTCGCCTTTGCTTTGCACCACAGGTTTGGTATTTGGCATTATGGCAATTCCCGTAAAACCTCCGGCTGCTGCTGCTGCGGTTCCTGTATGGATATCTTCCTTGGTTTCTAACCCTGGATCGCCTAAAACGCAGTTCAAATCAAAAAAACCCGGAGACAAAATTGCTCCCTTGCCATCGTATACCTCTACTGTCCCTGAGTTTTCCAACTTACTTGCGATAGCCTTGATGATTCCTTTTTCAACACTTACATCACAAGTTTTCCCGTTAAAAACACTGTTAGGATCGGCAATGGTAATTCCCTTAATTAAGAGGTTCATGAGTTTTATATTTTATTGATAGAGTATATTTATTTATTTGTTACATCAATGTGCTGAGCTCGGTTTTTGGGTACGATAAAATCTGACCAATAATATTTCTGCCGCTATGAAAAGTAAGCTCAAAATTAGGCAAAGTTTCCATAACTCGGTTCCGTTATTTTTTTCGGCAATGGCCGAAGACAAATTTTCTTTTTTGGCATCGATAAAGTGTACTTTTTGTGCACCAAACAGCCCTTCCAATTCCGTTTGGCTGTTATACTTCATATCCGACTCTGCCCTATTGTCGTTATAAGCGGCAACAGCAATTGTGGTATCTCCATTTTTAATGGCATAAAAACCAGCTTTCTGTATCTGATCGGCAATGTAAAGCAAGGTTTTACCATTTTGATGATTTACATCGGGGATTACTTCAAAGCCGTCCCCTATCAGTTTAAGCGATTGATTTGCACCGAGTTTTACCGCAGGCACTTCGATCACATGATCTTTTCCAATGGTATAAAACAAGGGCTGATCTTTAGCGCTTTCAAAAGCGATTTTATACATTAGGGGTACAAACAGAGGGTGTTTGGCCAAATTGCCATCCTGCTCATCTAAACCCGTTGCGGCTAAAAAAACCTGTCCGGCATTAATTGGATAACGTGCCAAATAAAGTTTACCGGCCGGAAATTGCAGTAGATTTTCTTTGCTGGTCGTGCTGCGCTCGGCATACGTAAAATACCTATTTGCCAATGGCAAGTCCATGTTTTTGGGCAAGGCTTCAAATACATCCTTAAACAATGGATGTTTTAATTCTATTTGGGCAACTTTAATAGGTTCTGTAGTTAAATTTTCGACCGATGGAAGTTTTAATGCCATTAAAAAAGAAGAATAGGCTGCCTTATCGGTTTCCGTAGATGGAAAAATAACTAGCGAACCACCATTGTTCAAATAGTTTTTAAGCTCCTGGGCCAATCCGCTCGAAAGTTGGCTAATGCCATTTAAGACGATCAGGCTATAATTGGCAAAACCTGCGTAATTGATATTATTTTCGGAAACTGAACTTAACTTAAAATAGGGATCGGCATTAAAAAGTGCTTCGATGTACTTAGCGGTTTGGTTACCATTGATGCTCAGCACTTGTTGATTGGCATTTACGTTAAAGCTAAAGTTAAGTTGGTCGTCAAAAGTAAGTGGAAAGTCTTTAATGCTCAATACGCCCCGTTGCCAACCTAAATTTAAACCACTATAAGAAAGCGTATCAATAGCCGTTTCGCCCGCTTTTACGCTAATACTGCCTACTGCTTTTTGTTGATTGTTGATCAAAAGTTTAAGGGGTATATTCAGGGCATCATGATTACCGAAGTTTTTTAGCCTGACGATGATTTTTTCTGAAGTATTGGCCTGATGCACCGGCGAAAGAAACCAAACGCTATCTACCGAGATATTGGGCAGCTCGTTACCGCTGAGCTTTACCAATGCCAATTGTGTTTGTTCTTCCTTTCTTAAATCGGCTTTCCCCACAAAATTTTGTTGAAAATCAGAAATGACATAGGCAAATCTATGGCTATTTCCCGTGAAAACGCTTTGCTGCCTGTTGATTACCTGTTGCAGGTTTTTACTGGCTGGAGATATTTTTACTTCATCAATGGCCTGTAAAAATTCTTCGGCATTTAGCAATCGTTGATGCCGGCCTTCAAAATCATTGGTTAATAGCTGAAACCGATCGTTTAATGCATAGCTTTTTACAATTTCTTTTGCTCTGCGTTTAGCCTCATCCAGCAAACTTCCTTCTTTGTTTACTGCATCCATACTGTAGGAATTATCCAAATAGATGCTCACGATATTTCCATTAGCTTTATTAGCTGCAGTATTTGAACTGATGAATGGCCTGGAAAAAGCCAATACCAAAAATATGATGGCCAAAATACGTGCGGCCAAAATCAACAGGTTTTTAAGTTTTTCTCTAGACGAATTTTGTTCCTGAACTTCTTTGAGGAAAGCTACATTGCTAAAGTAAACTTTTCTGAATTTACGGAAATTGAATAAATGAATAATGACCGGAATAAGGATCGCCAAAAGTGCAAAAAGAAAGCCCGGATAGAGGAAATTCATTAAAAACCAAAGGTACAAAATTTATAAGATAAAATAAAGCGTACTTACCTCGTGGTATTTATACCTGATGTTAAAAAAACCGGTGCCTGGCCTCAACAAAAACAAAGCTAGACTGTTATGCTCATAAAAATTTTACAACAATGAAAACTCCAGTTAAAAACAAAAAAGAGCCCGATCAAAAAAACAAAAAACCCATGTTAAAAACCGAAAAACCTTTGGCCGAAAAGGATGAGGTTAAACAGGCTGAGGCCAAACAAAGAAAGAAGTGATTAATGAGATGACGTACGTTTATATCCACTGATTTAACTGCTGATTTGAGTATATAGTGATCTGCGGAAATCTGTGCAATCTGCGGGAGACAAACAACAATGATCCATTTCCCACTTACCCGCTGACATTGAAATATTCCCGTAAAAAAGAACAATCAATCAATCCACTTCAACTCCCCCATTATTTCGGCAATCGAAAACTTAGCTCCGCAAATGAACTCATCGGCAGCGCCATAATAAATGGTCAATTCATCGTCATTAATCAAATGGCCGTTGGTAAACACCACCGAGCCGAAAAAGCCGCTCAGTTCATAGCTTTCCATGGGTTCCATGATGGGACTTTCAGTACGGGCCAATACTACAGCGGGATTTTGGAGATCGAGCAGTGCGGCTCCTAAACAGTAACGATGTTGGTAATTAGCACCATGGTAAATCATCAGCCAACCCTTTGCCGTTTTAATGGGCGCCGCTCCGGCACCAACCCTGGCGCTATCCCAATGTTTGGCCCTGCTTTTAAGGACACATTGATGATTTCCCCAATGAACGCCGTCCAATGATTGGGCCAGCCAAATATAATTGCCCCCAATTTCTTTACTGGTGGGTCGGTGAAGCGCATAAAATTTCCCGTTTATTTTTTCTTCAAACAAGGCCACGTCCTTATTGTGCGGCGGAAAAATGAGGCCCAGGTAGTCAAATTGCTGCCAGTTTTTGGTGGTACGCAGCCCCACAGCTACTCCATTTTCTGAAACTGCAGTATAAGTAAGATAGTAAACATCCTCTATTTTACTTACCCTACAATCTTCGATGCCGTATCTTTCTGATGCGCCGATGCCATGTAGCTGCAAAGGCTCAGGCCTAAAGCTGATGCCATTTTCAGTGCTAAACAACCTTAGGTAAGAAATGGTTGTTAAGTAATCTAAACCTTTATAGTTAATGATACGGGCATCGGTATTGATCAAATCGGGATCGTCCAATTTAAGTTCTATTATCTCCAAAAGATTGTTGGCCATGCGCATGGGAATAAACAATTTACCTTCTTGTGGCGCAACACTTTCGGCCACCCTTACCAATAAATAAATTTTGTGCTGATAGGTAAATACGGCGGGGTTAAGCAAACAAATAACCTGAAGCTTAGCCCCACTTCCCGCTAAATCCTGCGGTTTTAATAATGGATTTTCCTGAAATCGTTTGGCAATATCCATGAAAGAACTTAAAAGTTAAAAATTTAAAATCTTTTTCATGCTCCTTTTTTGCTCAGGCTTTGCATAAGCTGTTCGTATAAATCGTCACTTACACGCTTTTCTGGCTGCATTTTTTTAACCACAGTTTTTTTGCCTTTGGCTTTGGCTTTAATAATTTTCAGCAATTCCACGGAGTATTCGTCTTTAAAGGCCGAGATATCAAAATCAGCGCTGTATTGCTTGATCAAAGCCATGCCCACCTCCAGTTCCTTAGGTTTTACGGTAGTAGCTTCCATTTCGAGGTCTTTGGTAGTTCTAATTTCCTCTTCAAAACGTATTCTGGTAATTACGATGATATTGTTTAACGGATGGATTATGCACAAATGTTCTGTACTGCGCAATACAAAACGGGCTACTCCGGCCTTCTTGGTTTTCTGCAAAGCCTTTAAAAGTAGCGCATAAGCTTTTTTGCCTTGCGGTTCGGGCTGGGTATAGTAAGAAGTTTCATAATAAATAGGATTGATCTGCGCAATGTCCACAAAACTTTCCAGTTCTATCAGTTTATTTTTTTCGGGCATGGCACTTTCAAAATCCTCGTCTTCTAAAATCACGTAATTTTCTTTAAGCAGATAGCCCTTTACAATGCGCTCAAAGGGCACTTCTTTGCCGGTTTTATCACTTACCCGTTGGTATTTGATGCGAGACAAGTCCTTACGGTCCAGCATATCCAAATCAAGGTTACTATTTTGCACTGCAGAATATAGTTTAACCGGAATATTAACCAAACCAAATCCAATAGCGCCTTTCCAAATCGATCTCATTTTTTTTAATTTATAATGATGGCAAAGTGCCTCTAGTTTTACGCTTAATAAAACGTTAGCGAGATGAAATGGTTTGTTTAAGATTTAGCCACATATGCACATATTTTAAAATCAATACATATCTGCAAAACAACGGTGTGCCCATGGCTAAAAAAAAAGCTGCTATTGTATGAGCCCGTGAAGTACCCCATAACGAATTAACGCGGCCGAATTTTTAGAACCAGTTTTGTCCAAAAGGCTTTGCCTATGTCCTTCTATTGTTCTTTTGCTCAAAAACAGTTTTTCAGACATTTCCAAATTGGTTAAACCTTCGGCAATGAGCTGTAATATTTCCAGCTCCCGCAGCGAAAAATCAACCTCATTATCAGGCATAGAAACAAGATACTGTTTACTTTGCAACAGGTTGTCCATCATGGCCATGGTAAGCTCGGCACATAGATACTTACGCCCCTGTTGTACAAACTTTACCGCAAATAGAAGTTCGTCGGCACCAATGTTTTTTAACAAATAGCCATCGCTGCCATTTTTAAAAGCTTCCATAACATATTTTTCATGATCGTGCATAGAAAGCATTACTACTTTCACGCCGGAATACTTTTCCTTCAATTCCCTCAACAACTGCATTCCGTCCATTTCTGGCATATTGATATCCACCAAAATCATATCTATGGTTTTATCGGCCATTTGCCTCAATACTTCAAAGCCATTCACCGCTTCGCCAAGCACTTGTATTTCCGGATCAGATTCAAGTAGCATTTTAATGCCGTTCCTTACAATATTATGGTCTTCTGCCAGTAGGATATTTATCATTTGTTTTTTAAAGATTTGTATTGATTAAACAAGTGGTATGCCAAAATAGATGTACCTAACCCATTAAACAAGTCCTGCGCTTCATCTGCTTCTATTTTTATAAAATCAAGTATTATTTGAACAGCCTTGGGACAAACTACTCCTGCTGTTGATGCCAAATACCTGTGCGTTGAATTGTATATTCGTTATCCGCTAATCTTCCTGGTTTCCCCATCACTTTTAAGATGTTTTCCTGCTGATATTTTTATCCAAAGCAACTTCAAAATCACCTGTTTTATCAGTATCATGAAGCGTATAGTTTTAACTTATTGTAATAAGCTAGTGTGCCAAGCTTTTGTTTTAAATATTTTGAAAACGATCCGTTGAAGGAGCAACACGCCTACAACCAAGTAGAGATAAATGTTTTAACACACACATAATCAGCAATTTTGACTCTAAATATTAAATTAATTTGATTAATTTGGCACTGCAACCTCTACCAATTTAAAATGAAAAACCTAAAGCTTAATTGCCCTGGGACTTGTCCTATTGGTCAAAAAATTCTCCTAAAATTTATCAGGAACTGCTCCAGTTTCTTTGGTCTTTTCCCACAAAGTGGATTGTTTTTTAGGCGCCAGCTCTGTTGCTTATGCCAAAAGATCAGTTGCCCACAGGCAATTTATGCGCATGTACCATTCAAACTATCCCGAGCGTCAATCATCAGCGGGGAAATCGCTTTATAAAATCAACCAAAACCTATAAAAAACATCATGCAAAAAACAAATCCCTTTATCGTTACAAACGATTCTGATACACTATTGATCTTAATAGGTGCCGCAGGCATCATATTGATCGTATTGCACCTATACCTTGCCTACCACTTGATCCGCAAATATTTTAAAAATTAATGCGATAGTTGGCACGTTGATGCACATCCTTTTTTCAAATCCATCATTTTTTATCGAACCAAATACACATAATTATGTTTTAAGAGGACAAACCCATTTTAACATGGCTGAATTTCCGGATGTTTCACAAATATTAAATGCCATTCCGCTGGCCTGCTACATGCTTGATCACCAAGCCAATTTCATCTATATCAACCAAAAAGCAGAGCAATTCTTTAAAAAAGACAAAAGTGAAATGCTGGGCAAAAACGTGTGGTCGCTATTTCCCGAATCAAAAAACAGTGCTTATTACCATGAAATTAATGAGGCAATAAATGAAAAAAAGGCTGCAACATTTGAATACGTTTCTGTATTTAGCCAAAGCTGGATCAAATTGACCATCAGCCCTGTAACCGAGGGCATAGTGGTGAGCTTTAACTGCATTGAAAAAGATAAACAACACGAAAATCTTTACCAAACCCTGGTAGAAAACACTCCCGACATTGTAACCAAATGGGACAAAAAAGTACATTTGATATATGCCAATACTGCGTTAACCAACAAAACAGGTATTTCATTAGCGCAGGCATCCGGAAAAGCGCCGCAGGAAATTTGGCCCTACGCTGATGTATCTACCTTTATTAAGAAAACCAAAAAAGTATTTAAGGATGGACATGCGCATACCCTTAATACCTCGTTTGCCACACCAAATGGAACTATTTTTTACGATATTAAACTGGTACCAGAGCTTACCCTGAACGGACAGGTAAAAAGTGTAATTGCCATAGGAAGAGACATCACTATTCTGACCAAAAACCAGGAAAACTTTAATGCCCAACTTAGGCATAAATACCGCTCTCTTTTCAATTCTATTAACCAGGGCTTTTGCATTATCGAAATGATTTGGGATCAGCAGGGCAACGCTATCGACTATCGTTTTATTGAAGCAAATCCAGCTTTTAAGGCCCAAACCGGCATCAACGACTATGAAGGGAAAACCATACTCGAGATTTGGCCACAACATGAGCCTCATTGGTTTGAGATTTATGGCAACATTGCCAAAACACAAACCTCCGCTCATCTTGAACTGCCCGCAACGCTTATCAACGGCTGGTATGAAGTAGAAGCATTTTCTATTGGCGAGCTGGGCAAAGATATGGTAGGCATATTGTTTAACGATATCAGCGAAAGAAAAAATGCGGAAGAAGTGCTCCGCAAAAATGATGAGCGACAAAGCTATCTGCTGAAACTAATGGAGAATGTGCGCTTTTTGTTACAGCCCCTCGAAATTCAGGAAGCTGCAGCCAGAACCATTGGCCAACACCTGCAGGCGGAGTACGCATTTTATGGCCACGTGGTTGATATTGACAACGTTCCACATCTACAGATAGACCGGCTTTATCAAAAAAACAAACGCAGGCCCTTTAAACCTAGCTTACATCCACTTGCTGATTTGGGCATAGAACTAGCTGAAATGAACGCTGGTAAAACTTGTATCAATTCCAATAACCCCTCTGGAAAATACAGGCCAACCAACCGTATATTCCTGCGCCAGATTTTGGACAACTGCGTTTGGGTCGCCGTTCCCCTCATTAAGAATGGCCATTTAGTAGCAGTTTTAATGGTACACCGTGTACAACCCCGTCAATGGCTAGATAGTGAAATTGTTTTGATCGAAGAAACTGCTGAACGAACCTGGGCCTACATCGAACAAAGTAAAATAGCCAATGCCCTTAGCCATTCGGAAGAGCAGCTTAGTGTTGCATTAACGGCCTCTAACATGAGCACCTTCCATTGGTTGGCTAAAAATGGCGACGTGGTGGTTTCGCCACTTTCAGCAACTATATTTGGACTAAAAGAGCACGACCTTTCCTCTAATGAAAATGAGGGTTTCAGCATGGTGCACCCCGAAGACCGCGAAAGACACCTACAAACCTTAAAAGATGCCTGTAAGCATCAAAAGGAATTTCACCATACCTATCGCATCATTAGGCCTAACGACCAAAAGATAGCCTGGATTGAGGAACGGGGCAAAGGTATTTACCACCCCATTATTGGCATTTCGGAAATCAGGGGAATCCACTGGGACATTACCTCTCAAAAAAATCAAGAAAACGATATTAAACAGGCGGAAGAAAAATATTTGGTTAAACTGGAAGAAGATGTCCACCAAAGAACCAAGGAACTTAAAGAAAGCCGTGACGAGTTAGCCGCCATTTACAACAATACCTTGATGGCCATATCGGTTTTAAAAGCTGTTAGGGACAAAAATAATCAGATCATCGACTTTAAGATTACACTTACCAATAAGGCCCTGGAACGGGAAACTGGACGTACCGATTTAATTGGTAAACGATACTTGGAAGAATATCCGGGAGTTAAAGCAGTGGGTTTGTTTGACATGATGGTGAAGGTAATGGAAACCGGAGTACCCGTTAGCACCGAATATTTCTATCCTTACGAGGATTTCAATAAATGGTATGCCTGCATGTTTGTGAAGATGGACGACAGCCTGCTAGCCACCAATTTAGATATCAGCGAGCGTAAAATTGCCGAACAGCTTTTCAATGATAACTCGGCCATGATCCAAGGGATAGCCAATTCAGCCCCGGATATGCTGTATGCCATTAATTTAGACAACATGCAGCAGTTTTATTCCAACTACCGCATTGAACAATTGGTTGAAAAAAACCAGCTGGAAATCAAGAAAATGGGTACAGATTTTTTTGAAAGATTTATCCATCCAGAAGATAAAGCTAGCTTTTATGCCAGTTTAGATGAGTTAAGAGGCAAAAATCATAAAAAAATCAAATCGCTTGTTTATCGTTTGATCGATGCACAGGGGAAAACACATTGGATCAGTTCCAAAAGTACCGTTTATATCAGGGATGACGAAGGAGAATCAACGCATGTTGTTGGGATTTCGCAGGATATCACCCAACAAAAGGCCCTAGAAGAAAAAAATATTCAATTAACCAATGAACGCCGGGAACTGGAAAAAAAACAACAAAAAGAAATTTTAAAAGCTACGCTAAATGCACAAGAGGAAGAAAGAAAACGCTTTGCCGAAAGCTTGCACAACGGCCTGGGCCAGGTGCTTTATGGCATTAAGGCCACGTTGGAGCGCATTAACTTAAATAAGGGCTCTATCAAAGATAATGCCCAGGTACTTCATCGTTCCAAAGAATTATTAGGCATGTGCATTCAGGAAAGCCGTCGTATCTCACATGAATTAATGCCTTCTATCCTAGAAGATTTTGGACTAAAAGCAGCCATTAAAGATATTTGCACGCAGTTAAAAGGCGAAACCCATTTTAACTGTACATTTTCGGGAACTGATATACCTTTAGATAAATATATCCAGCTTGCAATATACAGAATAGCGCAGGAACTGGCGCAAAATATTGTGAAGCATGCTTCGGCAAAAATAGCGCACATAGATGTTTCTATCCAAAACGGACAAGCTAATATCTTGGCGAAGGATAACGGGAGGGGCTTTGAAAAAGGTGAAAGAAAATCTAAGGGAATTGGGCTGAAAACCATCGAATCAAAAGTGAAGCTGTTAAACGGTTCTATTACAATCAATTCGGTTCCCCAGCAAACGGTAATTCATATCCAGTTTCCTATTTAGGGACATCGTGATGAACTATGCAGGCACTAAGCCACCGAAAAACTCATCGGCTTCAAAATCAATGGAGTTCCAGGGGCTATGCTTTCTTTTAATGCCCGGAATAATTTTTTCATCATCAATGCCTTTCAGGTCTGGTTGGTTTTTTGGCATTCTGTTGCCCGATTTTTGCTGATCGGATTCCTTTTTTTCGGCTTTTGGTACAGGCACAATGCCATATTGATCACCACTTTCCTGCTTGTTGGCCGCATCGGCATTTTCATAGTGCTCATTTTTTTGAGTCTGACGCTGCACCGAGCCTTGCTCCTTTTGCAGGTTATGTTTTTTTTCTTTCATCACATCTATGGTTTAAATTGATCGGCAAGCAGGCTGCCTGCCGATCAAAATTTTATCTTTCTAAGCTAATACGGTAGCTTTCCACTTCTTTCAGCGCCTCTAAAATTCCGGTACGCTGCTTTTGCAGCAAATTAACATGTTGCGCATGTGTCTCCTCGTCTTGGAGCACTGCATCGTATTTATCCAGTGCAGCTTGCTCCCCGCTTTCCACCGTCGCTAAAATCGCTTCATCTTCCTTATTGCTAAGGGCATGTTTAAAATCGACCCAAGTTTTATGCAACAAACCTAAAATACCCCCACTTTCGTTCTCGTTGCTGCCACCATGCAAAGCGATTAGGCTTTTAAGTTCGTTAGCGTAACCAATGCGCTGAGAAGCCATACGCAAAAACAGTTCTTTTAATTCCAAGCTGCTTACTACCTCGCTGGCCGACAGGTAGCCTTCCTTACCATCATCTACGATATCCAACAAGCCTTTTAAATCATCAATTAGTTTGCTCATGGTCTATCTCCTTTTTCAAGTTCTTCTTGATCTTCCTGGTTTTCTCTATCGGCATTTACATTGGGATCTTCGCCCAAAGGCTTACTACTATTGCGGGTACTGTTTTGCGAGTCGCTTTGTATTCCTGGCACAGCCGATGAAGCTTTATCATCATTATTGCCAGCTTCTCCATTGGATACATCGGCAGGCCTGCGGTCCAGAGTTTTTTCTTCAGTATCCAGTGCTCTGCTATTCACCAAATGCTGTTGGGGATCTCCTTCTTTTCCTTGTGGTTTACCCTTGTCCTTTTGGGTGGTTTGGGTAACCGATGGATCTTCCCTATGCGATTGGTTAAAATTTCTATTTTGCTCAAATTGGATTTCCATAATGATTAGATATTAAATGTTATTACTTTAGTTATACCTACCTAATCGTGCATAAGGCCAAAAAGTTCCAATTATCTTCAAATCAAGTATTTTAACTGGTAAAAGCAGTATTTAACGCAGCCTACCCTACAGCTATTTTTTTACCAATAAACAGTTTTTTCAACTTTCGATTTAGGTAATTTCCCTTGGAAACAGCTGCTTTAAATTCTTTGTAGATTTTTTCAGGCACGGGCTGATATAAATAAACATCACCTGAATTAAACACCACGGTTAAAGCTTTGTCCTGTGCCCTATAGCTGATATGTGCAATAACTGAAGAAGGCATAACATAAATTTAAACAAGTTAAAACGGCTAAGTGTTTATACGCAAGCGTTCCAAGTACCCGGCTCCCCAACTACCTGTTTTAATAATAATTAAGATAACACCTTTAGTTTTGGCTATATTTGGGTAAACACGATTAGCATGGGCAACAAAACGGATAAGAATAGGGAAGAAACGCAAAGCTTATTGGAAAAATCAAGGGCTTTACGCGAAAAATCAAAAGCTACCGAAATCAAATTGAACAAGCTAAAGGCTCAGGTTGAGGAGTTTATTCATCCAGAAAAAACTTCTGATAACTTGAAAAATACCGAATCCACCCCATCATCAGAATGATAAATTAAGCCCCAAAGTTTATTCATAACGCTCTCCTCGTAACGCTCTCCCATAACGCTCGTTTTCCTGGTCCATACCATTTTATCAAGGTTTTTTCTTGGGCACTTTTGCTCCGGCATCCCTTGCTTCCGATAAGCCTATAGCCACCGCCTGCTTTTTAGAAGTTACTTTTTTGCCGGTACCTGTTTTTAATTTACCTTCTTTCATCTCGTGCATAGCTCTTTCTACTTTTTCGCCTGCCTTTTTTGAATATTTTGCCATTTTAATACATTTTGGTTAACAGTACAAAACAATATCCGGCAAATTTGTTTTTTCGACCCTGTAAAACGGGTATTTGTACTCAAAAAAAGCAAACAAAATACGGCATTACCAAAATCCAATACTTATTTTATTAAAAAACACAAACAAAACTATTGGGCTTTCGCTTTTATAGATATTCAATTTTACTAAATATCCAATAACCCTAAATTACCAAGATAATGAAAAGTGAAAAAAATCGTAATGCTATGCCTAACGCTCATTTGCACGACCTCTTTGTTGATGAACTAAGAGATATTTTGGGCGCCGAAAAGCAACTATTGAAAGGATTAAAGCAAATGGCCGCTAAAGCCACAAATGAAAACCTAAAAGAAGCTTTTACCGCACACCATACCGAAACGGAAGAACAAATTGAAAGGCTCAAGCAAGTGTTCTCGAGCATTAACCTGAGCCCTAGAGCCAAAAAATGCAAAGCTATGGAAGGCCTCCTCCAGGAAGCTGAGGAAATTATGGACGAATTTGAGGATAACGAAGCCTTGGATGCTGCCCTAATTGCCGCAGCCCAAAAGGTGGAACATTATGAAATTGCCAGTTATGGTTGCTTAGTTACCTACGCAACTTTAATGGAGCATGAAGAAGCAAGAGAGCTGCTGGCCACCACCCTAAACCAGGAAAAAGAAACGGATAGTAAGCTTACCGACATTGCCATGTCGGAAGCCAACGTAATGGTATAAGTTTTCTGTTTGCGTCGGCGTTAACAATAAGGTAACGCCGGCTTTTTTTAAATCAGCTATTGCTACATCAAAATGATAACAATGCGCTGAAATTTAGGCTCCATTGTATAAAAACATTTGTTTAACTAAAATTTTAAGACCATGAAAAATCTCGTCTTTTTAGCGTACAGCATAGCGTTTACGGTAATGATAGCCTGTAACTCGCAACGGAAAGATGCCAAGGAACTGGCCGATAGCATTAACCAAACCAAAGACACTTCAACCGTAACCGCAGATATGATTACTGTGCGGGATAATGAGGCGGAATTTGCCACCAATGCGGCTGATGCAGGACTGGCGGAGATCAATTTGGCCAATTTAGCCATTAGCAAAACGAGCAACGAACAGATCAAGTCCTATGCCAATATGATGCTAAAAGAACACGGCGCCGCCAATGATGAACTGATGGCTTTGGCCAAAAGCAAAAACATTACACTTCCTGTTGCCATGAGCAAAGAACACCAAAAAAACAGGGACGAGCTGGATCAGAAAACAGGCGCAGATTTTGACAAAAAGTATGCGAGCTTAATGGAGGAAGACCATGTAAAAGTACTTGCCTTTATGGAGCATCAGGCCAGAAAAGGAACCGATCCAGACCTTAAAGCCTTTGCCGTAAAAATGGTACCCGTAATTAATGTCCACTTAAATGCCATCAGAAAAATTAAAGACAGCCTTAAATAGGTCACAAACCTTTTAAGCCCGTTGGTTGTTGCTTTAAAATAAAATGCAGTACCTCTCTTACAAAATAAATGACGATGAAAATAGCTTATATCAGCACCTCACTACCTCAAGAATGTGGCATTGCTACCTTTAACGCTAACTTGGCAATGGCTATTAACCAACACAACAATATTTCCAAAGACAGTTTTGTAATTGCTTTAAGTGATGCTGAGGACCTCAAAACCTACCATTATCCCAATGAGGTAAAATATATTATCAGGCAAAATAATCAAAAGGATTATTTAAGGGCCGCTAATTACATTAACACCAGCCAGGTGGATGCCTGCGTAATTGAGCACGAGTTTGGCATTTATGGTGGCGAAAGCGGTTTGTACTTACTTACTTTAATGGCAAGGCTCAACAAGCCCATCGTTACAATTTTGCACACGGTACTCAAACAGCCCAATTATATCCAACAAACCATCATCCAACAAATAGCAAAACGCTCGGCCAATATTGTGGTGATGAGCCAAAAAGCCATTGGATTTTTAACCAGTATTTACCATATACCCAAAGAAAAAATTAAATATATAGAGCATGGCGTACCTGATTTAGAACCACCTAGCCATAACCCAATTAAAGCGGCCTATCCTTTTATAGACAATAAGGTGCTGTTAACCTTTGGCTTAATTAGCAGGGGAAAAGGGTTAGAAACCGTGGTAGAGGCCCTACCTAAAATTGTAGCCAAGCATCCGAATGTGGTGTACGTGGTTTTAGGCAATACCCACCCAGGAGTAGTTAAAAGTGCTGGCGAAGAATATCGGGATAACCTAAAACGCCTGGCCAAAAAACTTGAGGTAGAGAAACATTTAGTGTTTGTGAACAAATTTGTAGACGAAAATGAGCTGCACCAGTACTTATCTGCAGCCGACGTATACATTACCCCCTACCTGAATGAAGCTCAAATTACCAGTGGCACACTTTCTTATGCCATTGGTGCCGGTGCCGCCGTAATTTCAACCCCCTATTGGCACGCCCAAGAATTATTGGCCCAAAAAAGAGGCGTGTTATTTGATTTCAAAAACAGCGATCAATTGGCACTAAGGGTAAACGAACTGTTGGAGCAGCCCGAAAAATTAGGCGAACTCAAGTATAATGCCTATCAATATGGGCTCTCGTTACGTTGGCCCAATATTGGTAAAAAATACATCAAGGTGCTTCAAAGCGCCATACTAGCCAAGGAAAAATCTATCCTAGAAAATAAAAGCATTATTGATGTAGATAGTATCCCAACCTTTAACTTAAGCCATATTCGCCGCCTAACGGATGACACGGGGATTGTACAGCATGCCAAATACGGCATTCCAAATTTAAAGGAAGGGTATTGTTTAGATGACAATGCAAGGGCCTTGATTATGGCCTTAATGGCCTTTGAACAATATAAAAGCAAGGAAGCCCTGGATTTGCTCCCCATTTATTTGAGCTATATCCAGTACATGCAAAAGGAAGATGGAAATTTCCGCAACTTTTTGAGTTTTAGCCGAAATTACCTGGATGAGGTGGGCTCCGAAGATTCATTTGGTAGAACGATATGGTCTTTAGGCTATCTGATCAATCATGCTCCAAACAATTCGTACAAAGAGTTTGCCGATGAGCTTTTCTTAAAATCGGTTCCACATTTTGCTAAACTCAAGCACCTAAGGGGAGTTGCCAATACGATGATTGGGGTGCATCACTACCTGAAAGTTAACCCTCATGATGAGCGTATTGTAAACGAGCTTAACCAATTGGCAGTTCCGTTGATTGATGCTTATTTAGATACCAAAGCAGGCGATTGGCATTGGTTTGAACAAAAACTAACCTACGACAATGCCATTTTACCTTTGGCACTGCTTTGCCATTACGAAATCAACCACAACAACCAGTCGTTAAACATTGCGCTGGAAGCTTTGGATTTCCTTACCAACAAGACCTTAGCTTTTGGATTTTTAAATCCGGTAGGCAATGATGGTTGGTTAGAGAAAAATCATCCGATGGCCTTATATGACCAACAGGCAATTGAAACCATGGCTATGGTGTTGGTTTATTTCAAGGCCTACGAAATTACCAAAAACGTGAAATACATGCACCATTTGTATCAAAGCTATCTTTGGTTTTTGGGCGAAAATAGCCTCAACCTCCCACTATACGACCACGAAACCAAAGGTTGTGCCGATGGATTGCAGCCCCATGGTGTCAACAGAAATCAGGGGGCGGAAAGTACCTTGGCCTATCTAATCTCGCACCTAGTAGTATTTAAGGCCTTGGAAATTGAATACCGTTACTTGGCGGGCAATAACCAGCTACAGGCAGACATTCTGGAAAAATAGTTTAACCTTTGCGAATATCTATTCATCCTCCATGATTTAAAAAATCGTTGAGGATGAATAATATCAGATAATTTTGCCCCCTGAACCTTTGGAGCGGCGATGATTAAACTGCCGTACCGTTGTTATGTTCTAAAATCCGTTCCAGCAAACGCTCTAAATTTACGGTAGCAAAAGAGGAACAATAATCAGACAGGCCATAGGGAATAATCAGTTCGCCATTATGGATGATAGAGCCACAGGAATACAGCACATTGGGCACGTAACCTTCGCGTTCGTCGGGGTTAGGCACCAACAATGGCTCATGCAAACGCCCAATTTCAATGGAAGGATCATTTAAATCCAATAAGCTTGCGCCCAGGCAGTACCTGCGCATAGGCCCTACGCCGTGGGTAATGATCAGCCAGCCCGCTTCTGTTTCTATAGGCGATCCGCAATTACCTATCTGTATAAATTCCCAGGCATATAGCGGCGACTGTAGTTTAACAGGCTGGTCCCACACGGTGATCCTATCCGAGTACATTAAATAATTGTTCCAGCCATCTATACGCGACATCATGGCGTATTTACCATTGATTTTTTTGGGAAACAAGGCCAAGTTTTTGTTTTGCGCTCCTTTTCCATGCAAAGGACTTACCTTAAAGTCATAAAAATCGGTGGTTTGCATTAACTTTGGAATAATGAACGAGCCATCAAATGCCGTGTAAGTGCCATAGTAAATCACGCTGCCGTCATCTTTGGTAAAACGTACGAAACGGGCATCTTCAATTCCTTTGCGTTCAAATTCAGAAATGGGAAAAATTACCCGATCGGAAATGTCAGTATCTTTAGAAAAACAGATTTCGTGATAGGTATCCGAGAGCCATAGGATACGGTCGTATTCCAACTTGCCAACATCGTCCTCCTGCTTTTCTTTGGCGTCAAGCACCAGTTTACGCAGCTGTGCATAGTCAAATTTCTCGCCCAAATTAGCATTCACGTCGGTAATCACATTCATTGAAATGCTGGCATCCGCAGCTTTTTTAAGGAAAAGACGTTTATTGTAGATGGCATTTTTTACCACTTCAGCCTCGTCAATATAGTTTCCGGCAGGCAATACGTGTATGTTATTGTGGCAATCAATGAGCGCCCTCCTAAATACCACTGATGAGATATGCCCTTCGCCAACAGCCCTAAAACTAATGATCACCCGCTTTTCACCCTCTACCAAATTGGTCTGGTCGGGATCTTCTACTATGGAGGGATTAAAAAACGCTGCCGATTCGATAGAGTATTCATGTGTAAAGTACGAGCCAATGAGGTATTTGGTAAACTCGTCCATATTTTTATAGTCGATACCCATTTCCTCAATAAGCCATTGTATTTTTTTGCAATGCTTTAAGAAAACCTTGGTAATATTCCTATGCCGCTTGGAGAATTCCTGCAATAGTGGCGAAACGATCTCAAAAACCTGCTTTTCGCTAAGGCTGGTTACTTTTTGCACAACTTCCTTGGCTCGTTCATCGCCATTGTAAAAAAATCTGGCAATTACCCTTTTGGGATCCGGATAAACCTTCACCGGTTTTCTGCTAACTGTTATCCTCATTGTAAAATTTGTTTTAAAATAAATAACAATTTTTTGGAGATTGGGTTTGATAAAAACCAATGGGCATAGCTCAAAACTAAATTAATTGCGAGTTGTTATCCTTGGAAAGAACTTGTTATGAACTCTTCCCACGTTGACTTTTATATTGTTGCCAACATTAATGGCAGCGAAAAGCATATTAAGGTGATCACACTGGAAACTACCGATGGTGTTCCTTATTATTCCTGTTATATCGGTGAAAATGAAATTACCCAACTAAGGAACGAGATTTATGGGAAATGGGAGCAGCTATGGGGCAACTTACCCCAAGAAACGGTCAATGACATCGGTGAAAAAATTCTGGAAAAAATCACTCCGCCCTAAACTAATCAACTATCTTTAAGGATACCATTCACCAAACAGTATTTAACCAGCGCGGCAGTATTGCGCACACCCGTTTTGCTTATCATCTGCAATCGATGTCCTTCTACAGTGCGTTTGCTCGTAAATAGTTTATCTGCTATCTCCAAGTTTGTATATCCGTCGGCAATGAGCTCTAATATCTCGATTTCCCGGCTCGAAAAATCAACTTTAACTTGCCGATTTTGTTTACCGCTTACCCGCACCCCCATCAAACTCCTGCTGAGCAGTTGATAGGCAAGTTCTGTACAGACGTAAAAAGAGTTATGCATCACCTGTTTTATCGAAAAAATAAGCTCTTCTTCGTTTACGCTTTTAAGCAAATACCCTTTTGCACCTACCTGTAGTGCCTGCGAAACGTATTTTTCGTGATCCAGCATCGACAGCATAATGACTTTAGTTTTAGGATAAAGCTGGTTAACTTCTTTACAAAGATCCAGGCCGTTCATTTCCGGCATGTTAATGTCCGCCAATACCAGATCTATCGGTTCTTCGGCATGTTTCATGATTTTTAGGGTTTCGATCCCATTCGCACCTTCGCCCACCACGTTAAAATCACTGTACTTCAGCAACAGCGATTTAATGCCGTCCCTTACCAAATGATGGTCATCTGCCAAAAGGATATTTATTTTTTTGAGATTATCTTGCGCCATTTAAAGGAATGTTCATTAATACTTTGGTTCCACTTTCGGGGTTGGAAAAAACTTCGAAAACGCCATTTAAGATATGCAGTCTATTGATAATACTTTTGATACCAAATCCTTTTTTTGGATCACCAAGCACGCTTTTATCCAGCCCTTTACCATTATCTGTTTGGCTGATGTACAGATCGTCGCCTTTTTGGAATACGAGCACATTGACATGGCTTGCCGAAGCATGTTTGATCGTATTGTTTACAAGCTCCTGCAAAATGCGGTAAATGATCACTTCAAGGCTTTTATCGAGGTGCAGCACCTTGATGTTGAAACTCAGGTTGAACGAAATCTGATTTGCGTCGAGCTTTCTCTCCAACATATCTTTCAATGCCGCTTCCAGGCCCATATCATTGAGCAGTACCGGGGTTAGTTCAAAGGAAATTTCGCGTACTTTTTTAATAGCGGCATTTATCAAATTCCTGCTTTCCGTTTCTGAAGAGCTTAACTTCAACTGTGCGGCAAATAGCAGCTGCCCTATCTCGTTGTGCAGATTTTCGGCAATATTTCTGCGCTCCTCCTCTTGTGCATTGATAATCGCCTCAAACAGTTGTTGCTGCTGTAAAACCTTCAGTTTCGCCTGCTCATCAAGCAGTTTCTGACGCTCCTCTACAAGCGCAATTTGTTGGGTAACATCCTGTGAAATGCCAATTATCTGTAGGGGCATCCCAAAACTGTCTCGTTTCAGTATTTTTCTTTTGGTTGAAAGCCAACGTACCTTGCCTTCAAAATCTATGATGCGGTACCTAAATTCAACCACATGATCGTTCTTGGCGGTTTTTAAATGATCAATTTCCTTAAAATAGTTGTACTGATCAGCAGGATGTATTGTTTTTTCAAAAAAACGAAGCCCCATATCATTAATTTCCTTTTTGCTCATCTTGAACAAATGATGCACGTGGGCATTGGAATAAATTTTCCGCATCTGTTGAATGTCAGTTACACAAATCATATCCGGAATTGCGTCTGCCATTTTAGAGAACACTAGGGAATCTATCTCAAAATCACTAATGAGGATATCGTCTATTTCCTGGGCCGCAGGTTCTAAATCTTTGCTTTCCTCCATAATTCACCTTTTTAGAACAATTAATCTAATATAGGATAAAAATCTATTGCTTATATGTTACTAATCCGTAACTAAACAACTATCTACACCGTTTAGGAAATAGCTCAGATCAAAAGGCTTTGCTATAAATAAATCAATGTATTGCTGATGATTACCAAATTTATTTAAAGGATATGCAGAGATTACTACGAGCGGTACCGATGGATAAAGGGATTTGATTTGACGGCAAAAGTCTTCTTGTTCTGGCATAGGAGCCACTACCTGGTCAAGCAATATTAAATCTGGATTTAATAGCTTTGTTTTGCCCAGCATTTCGGTAGAAACAAAGGTAAGTTCATATTTTTCAGGTAAAAGTGCAGCAGTTAGGATAGTTTGCATGCTATCCTCATCTTCAAAAATCAATAGTTTAGGTTTTTCCGAAATATCGGTAGATAGGTAGGCCATATTAGGTAATTTCATCGAGCATCGTACCAGTGTCGGCCATGGCAAGCTGCTCTTCTTCTTGTTGTTTATGGTGTATAATAATTTTTAATAGGTTAACCACTTTTTGCTGGCCCAGTTCCATGGCCTGCGCCAAAAGGGAGGTATAGGCAGTTACCTGGTATTGTTGTACCTGCTGCATGCCTACAATTAATCCCGCATCGCGGATAAAGCTTAGGCGCGGAGTAACATCAATAATATCATAGCATTCTTCAATCAAAACTTCCATGTCCTGGTTTTCCGCAGCAAAAACATTCACTCTTAGCGCTTCAAAACAACTTTCCAATCTGTGTAGATGCTCTTTTCCGTCCTTTTGAAACTTGTCTAACAATTCCAGCAAATCCTCGTTGCCTACAGCCAATTGCAAAATGGGCAATACGGTTAGCCATTGCCTTTCGGCATGGTACACGAGCTGTAAGCTTTCAATCAAAGATTTACCTCTTAAATCTTCTTTGTTGAGCGTTTTCTCTTTTGAAGTATTAGACTGAATTACATTAACCATAACTAACTCATTAAAAATCAAAGAATAACCACCTCACTAAATGATGATTTACAACAACTAATATCCGATAACATATTTATCTGCCCAAAGCGATTTATACTCGAAAACAACGTATAAATACCTATTTTAAAACCCCATTTTTTCAGTAGCAAAATCATAAACAATTATCGTTGGCATAGTGTTTTGATCATGATGAATATTACGGAATTAACTTTAAAAGAACTGGCATCTTATTGTGCCCACAAGCAGCTGTCCATAGGAGTAGCGGAAAGTGTAACTGCAGGTTACCTGCAATTTGTATTAAGTCAGATGCCAGATGCGATGCATATTTTCAACGGTGGAGTTACGGCCTACAATATTGGACAAAAAGTAAAACACCTGGGCGTTGATTACACTCAAGGCATGCGATGCAATTGTGTTTCGGAAATTACGGCCCAAACGATGGCCGTTAATGCCTGCAGGCTTCTAAACAGCAGGATGGGCATCGCAATTACGGGCTACGCAAGTCCGGTACCAGAAGAAGGGATTACGGATTTACATGCCTATATGGCCATAGCTATAGATGGTAAGATTTCGCACACGCACAAGTTGTACAGCAAAGAAACTTCAGCTGCCCAAGCACAGCAAGATTATGTGCAGCAGGTTATGGCAGAAATGCTTTTACATCTACAACGGCTTAACCGTTAAATGGTTAACCGCCCTCCAGTTACCGGTAAAACTGCTCCTGAAACAAAGCTCGCATCGGCGGAAGCCAAAAAAAGAAAGGCTGGTGCAATTTCTACGGGCTGCCCCGGGCGCTCCATTGCCGTGTTTTGGCCAAAGGTTTTCACATTAAACTTTGTAGCTGGGATTAAGGGTGTCCAAACTGGCCCCGGAGCTACGGCATTCACCCTAATCCCCTTCCCTTGTTTCAACAAAATCTGGCTTAGGTTGGAAGTAAAGTTGATGACCGCACTTTTAGTGGCCGAATAGGGCAACAGATCTTCAGAAGGTTCAAAAGCGGTTACAGAAGTGGTATTGATGATGCTGCTTCCCTTAGGCATATAAGGTATTGCGGCCTTACAAAGGTAAAAGATGGCTTTTACATTGGTATCAAAAGTGAAGCACCATTCCTCATCGGGAATATCTTCAATTTTTTCTCTGCTAATATGAAAAGCCGCATTGTTAACCAATACGTCTATGTGCCCAAATTCTTGTACTGCCTTAGCTACAATGGCCTTACATTGCGCTTCCTTGCTAATGTCACCTTTCATCAAAACTGCAGTCCTGCCCGCTTCCCTAATGTATTGCGCTGTGGTTTCCGCATCTTCATCTTCTACATCGGCCAAGTAGCTGATCAGCACATCGGCCCCCTCTCTGGCAAAGGCAATGGCTACTGCCCTGCCAATTCCCGAATCGCCGCCGGTAACGATTACTTTTTTATCCTTAAAACGTCCGTAGCCAATATAGCTATCTTCACCGTGATCTGCTTTGGGCTTCATTTGGCTTTCTGTTCCCGGATGTTCTTGTTTAGGGGTATTAAATGGTGGTTTAGGAAACAGTGTTTTAGGGTCTTTATTTTCGTTATTCTTGTTCATTTCAGTCCTTATAATGATATAAGGCTGAACGATTGACACGGAGAAATGTTCGCAGGTTTTTACTTTAGCGCAGAAATACCTAAAGTACATTGCGTATTTATACGGCAAAAAAAAGCCGCAAACGTTTGGGTTTGCGGCTTTTTTGTTTTTTTAGGCCAAATTAGTTGGTTGCCTTTACAAAGTTCATGACTACGTAGGCAACTTTACCACCGTATTCAATGGGCGATTTGATAGTCATCGTGTTATCATTAGCACTGCTTAAAACTAAGCGGTAACCTTCGGTAACATTTTTGGCTTTCTCTCCTTCGTACAATTTTTTGAATTGGAAAGTTTCATCAGCGGTACTTACCGACCAGAAAATGTTTTGGGTTTTGGCACCACAGCTTGCACTGCTTGGCAAACTGTAACTTCCGTTACCACTATTGGTTAATCTCCATGAACTTCCCACAAAGCATTTGTAGGAACTTTCTCCCAAAAATGATCTTACGGCTACATCAGGAATACCTTCAAAGGTAATGTTGTTCAGCATCCAGTTACCTGTTACATTTCCCCTACGTACTGCTGGGGCACCAGTGGTGGTTTTTGGAGAGCAGCTTTCTAACACCACCAACGATGTTAAGCATAAAGCGATAGCTAAAATTAATTTTTTCATCTGTTTATTTTTTATTTTCCATTTTAACAGAGCGATGGCTGGTTTTTTCACCCCGTCTTCGTCTATGTATAATTTTCGTGAAGCATTAAACATAAATCCTGCCAAAAATAAACTATCTAAAACATTTCAGCTACATTTGTTTATTAACTTATTAACCTTCCATTTTTATGAAAGCCGAAACCACTGCTATACACGCATCTGACCTCGTAAAATCAACTACGGGCGATGTAACCATGCCCATCCACCTTTCCACTACCTATTACAGGGGCGAAGATGGTGGCTATCCAGGTGGTCACATGTATAGTAGAGTGAGCAATCCAAGCCGCTCCGCTTTGGAAAAGGTCATTAGCGAATTGGAAGGCGGTGCAGATACCTGTGCTTTTTCTTCCGGAAATACTGCAGGCATGGCTGTTTTTCAAGCTTTAAAGCCTGGCAGCCACATTATCGCCCCCGATGATATGTACTGGGGCTTTAAAAAGCAATTATTGACCATTTTTGCAGATACGCTAAGCTTTGATTTTATTGATTTAACAGAAATAGACAAAGTAGAAGGCTATGTAAAGGCCAATACCGTTTTGATATGGGCCGAAACTCCTTCCAACCCTTTACTGAAGGTATCTGACATTGAAGCCTTAAGCAACATAGCCAAACAGCACCAGCTAATTTTTGTGGTGGACAGTACTTTTGCCTCTCCTATTTTACAAAATCCTATTGCCCTAGGGGCAGATATCGTAATGCACTCTACCACCAAATATATTGGCGGGCACAGTGATGTTTTAGGAGGTTCGCTTACGTTTGCGACCAAAGATGAGTTTTGGGAGAAAATTAAAAACATACAGGAAACAGGTGGCGCCGTGCCTTCGCCTTTTGATTGTTTCCTATTGCTAAGAAGCATCAAAACCTTGGCTTACCGAATTAAAGGACATTGCGAAAATGCTGAGAAACTGGCCGACTACCTAAATAAGCACCCAAAAGTAGAAGCTGTTTTTTATCCGGGTTTGCCTTCGCACCCTCAGCATGAAATTGTGAAAAAGCAAATGCGGGGCTTTGGCGGGATGCTTTCTATTTTAACCAAAGGTGATGCAGAAAACGCCCGAAAAGTAGTGAACAGCGTAAATATTTTTACACAAGCCACCAGTTTGGGCGGTGTAGAAAGTTTGATTGAGCACCGTGCTTCGGTAGAAGGTCCTACCACTAAAACACCACAGAATTTAATCCGTATTTCCGTTGGTTTGGAACATATCGATGATTTAATTGCCGATATGGAACAGGCATTGGGTTAGGAAAGTCCAAAGTAAAGAGTTGAAAGTGAAAAGTTGAAAGTTGTAATAGCTACCATAACCGTCATTTCGACCTTGTGGAGAAATCTAACGACTTGTCATTGTGGAGTAGAATCTGAAGTGAAACGCAGCGAAAATAGAATTGAAAAACCAACAAGTTAAATCTAACGATATACATTAAACAACCGCTAGATTTCTCGTCGTTTCTCGTCGAAATGACGAAAGGCATTATACCAGACTTACGAAGTTTTAGAAACTTCGTAAGTCTCAATTCCGATATCCTTCATTGCGAAGCGCAAACAGACTCGACTTTTCGGGAGAGAAATCTCATGAAGTAGAATGAAAATCAACGAATTTAAATCTAGCAATATGCCCTAAATAATTGCTAGATTTCTACGCAAGGTCGAAATGACGAAATAATCATCATTAAAAATTACCCAAACAAATCACTGCTCAAATACCGGTCTCCCCTGTCGCAAGTAATAAAAACGATGAGCCCGCTTTCCAATTCCTCCGCCAATTGCAAGGCACAATGTAAGGCACCGCCGCTACTCATGCCAGCAAATATTCCTTCCTTACGAGCCAAAGCTCTTGCCGCAAGGGTGGCATCGTGCTGCGAAACATCCATAATCCGATCCACACGTTCAGGCTCATAAATTTTTGGTAAATATTCAATGGGCCAACGGCGTATTCCAGGAATAGAAGATTCTTCGGTAGGCTGACAACCCACAATTTGAATATCAGAATTCTTTTCTTTCAAGTACCTCGAGTTACCCATAATACTGCCGGTAGTTCCCATACTGCTTACAAAATGGGTGATTTTCCCTTCGGTATCGTTCCAAATTTCAGGGCCGGTGGTTTTATAATGCGCTAAATAATTATCAGGATTGGCAAACTGGTTCAGTAAAAAGTAGCCCGACTGTGTACCTTTTTCCTCTGCATAATCTCTACAAACTTCTATCGATTCCAGCAAAGTTACTTTAGCCCCAAAGGCCTCCATGGTTAGTGTACGCTCGCGGGTTGAACTTGCAGGCATCACCAATTCGATATCGATACCATAAATAGAAGCAATCATGGCCAAGGCTATTCCCGTATTGCCGCTGGTTGCTTCAATTAGTTTGGTGTTTTTATCTACCTCTCCTCTTTCCATCGCACTGCGAATCATGTTCAGCGCAGCCCTATCCTTCACACTGCCACCAGGATTATTTCCTTCCAGCTTGGCATAAATTTTAACATTAGGATTGGTATTCAAATACCTGATTTCTGCCAAGGGCGTATTTCCAATGCAATCTATAATGGTTTTCATATCTATATTTAAAATTCGTTATGCTGACCACGAAGTAGCTGCGAAGCAAATTTATTTTCAGCATCAGCTAAACAGCCCCTGAAACGAGTTCAGGTTGACGAGCAGTAAGTGATTATTCTTTTTTACTTTCCTTAATTTTAACTTCCGCCTGGTGGTATACTGTCGACCCTTCGGGCACACTTTTCGTTAGCCAAACGTTACCGCCAATCACACTATGGTCGCCAATGATAGTTTCGCCACCCAAAATAGTTGCTCCCGAGTAAATGATCACATGGTTTCCGATCGTAGGATGTCTTTTAAAATTAGCCTTTGTTTTATCTACACTTAATGCGCCCAGAGTTACACCCTGGTATAATTTCACATGATTTCCGATCACGGTAGTTTCTCCAATCACCAAACCAGTACCATGGTCAATGTACAGGTACTCGCCAATTTGAGCTGCTGGATGAATATCTATTCCCGTGGTGGTATGCGCATATTCTGTAATGATACGTGGGATATGCGGCACATCCAACAAATGCAGTTCATGCGCAAAGCGATACATGGCAATGGCAAAAAAACCTGGATAGCACCTAATGATCTCAAACTCGCTTTTTGCCGCGGGATCACCTTCCACAATAGAAATTAAATCGGTGTTCAACTTTCTATATACTTCTGGCAATACCTCAAAAAAAGCATCTGATATTTCCTTGTACTGATTTTTATTACAAGCTTTTGTTGATTTTAAAATCAGTTGCAGTTCTTCCTTCAATTCAAAGAAAATACCTTTCAGCACCTCCTGATTATAGTTAGTGGATGCGCCCCGCTCCGGAAAAATCAAATTCAACAATGATTGTGCCCAATTGGCAATGGTCTGATTAGAGGGCACTACCTGTTGTTGATTTTGGCGTTGTATAATGCTATTTAGAAATTCAGTATTCAAAATTCAGAAATATATAGTAAGTCCACAAAGTTACTATACTTTGTATCACATTCAAGTTTTCTACTGTCAAACAACTGCCAAAATAAAAAACATACGCAAATAATGTACTGAAAGTCAAAACTATAAATATTTTTCAAAATTTTATTTTGCATAAAAAGAAAAAACACCCTACATTTGAAACATTATTTGGAGCACCAAATAAAAGTCAATCACCTGTTAGGTTATTGATTTATAAAGAAGTGGCGAGAGACTGGCTCAATGACCCACTGGCAACCCTCAAAAAGAGAAGGTGCCAATTCCTGACCAAAATGCATGGTGCATTTTGGAGATATAAATTAATAAGATGAAACTAATTAATTCTATCCCAGTAAGCAACTTAGTATCCGAGCAGGTCGGCAAAAACATGTTTTGTAATACCATTATTGGCAATTATTGTAACATGCCATCGATTTGTATGTGCCATGGCATGTACCAATCATAAAATCTTCCATTTTGTAATTCTTTAACAACTCGGAAGGCCCTAAGAAATTAGGGTACGCACATCAGTATATGCAGCAGGCCACTTTCTGCTAACAAGCCCCATTTATTCATCATTCAAAATCGTAAAACAACATGTCATCACATAAATTCGAAACACTACAAATACACGCAGGACAAGAAATAGACCCCGCAACTGGTTCAAGGGCAGTACCTTTATACCAAACCACTTCTTATGGGTTTAAAAACTCGGAACATGGCGCTAATCTTTTTGCCTTAAAAGAGTTTGGGAACATCTACACCCGTATCATGAACCCTACTACCGATGTTTTTGAAAAACGCATTGCCGCATTGGAAGGTGGTGTAGCAGCACTTGCCGTAGCATCAGGACAAGCAGCACAATTCATCGCCCTAAATAACATTTTACAGGCAGGCGATAACTTTATTTCGTCTAACCACTTATACGGCGGTTCATACAACCAATTCAAGGTAGCTTTTAAACGTTTAGGCATTACCGTAAAATTTGCCGATGCGGATAATGTCTCAGATTTTGAAGCTAAAATTGACGAAAATACCAAAGCCATTTATGTAGAAACCATTGGCAACCCGTCATTCAGCATCATTGATTTTGACCAGATTGCGGCCATTGCCAAAAAACACGACCTTCCTTTAATTGTAGACAATACCTTTGGTGCTGCTGGTTACCTGTTCAAACCTTTGGAACATGGGGCCAATGTAGTGGTTGAATCGGCTACCAAGTGGATTGGCGGACACGGCACCAGCATTGGTGGGGTAATTGTTGACGGCGGTAACTACAATTGGGGCAATGGCAAATTCACTCAATTTACCGAACCATCTGAAGGCTATCATGGCCTGGTGTTCAATGACGTTTTTGGACAAAACGGTCCATTTGGCAATATACAGTTTATCATTAGAGCCCGTGTTGAAGGGTTAAGAGATTTTGGCCCATCGCAATCGCCTTTCAACTCATTCTTGTTATTGCAAGGTCTGGAAACCCTATCACTAAGGGTTCAACGCCACGTAGAAAATGCACTGGCATTAGCAAAATGGTTAGAAAGCCATCCAGCGGTTACCAAGGTAAATTACCCTGGTTTGGAAAGCAGCCCTTATCATGCTAATGCAAAAAAATATTTATCCAATGGCTTTGGTGCCGTACTGAGCTTTGAGGTAAAAGGCGTGAAAGAAAATGCCACCAAAGTAGTTGACAACTTAAAACTGGTAAGCCATTTGGCCAACGTGGGCGATGCAAAAACGCTGATTATCCAGCCCTCTGCAACCACCCACCAACAATTAAGCGATGCCGAGCAATTAGCTGCTGGAGTTACACCAAACCTGTTAAGAGTTTCGGTAGGTATTGAACACATCGACGATATTAAGGCTGATTTTGAACAGGCTTTAAACGCTCTTGCTTCCTTGAACTAACAACCACAACACAACCACAACAACCCAACAATGAGTAATTCGTTAACCTATAAATACCCCAAGATATTCAAGCTCGAAAGTGGAAAAAAGCTTCGCAATTTGGAAATTGCCTACCAAACCTACGGTACGCTAAACGCCAATAAGGACAACGTGATTTGGGCGTGCCATGCTTTAACAGCCAATGCTGATGTTTTAGATTGGTGGAAGGGCCTTTTTGGGGCCAAAGATTTATTTAACCCAGAGGAGCATTTTATTGTATGCGCAAATATTTTGGGCTCTAATTATGGTACGACCAACCCCTTGAGCATTAATCCAACCACAGGACAGCCTTATTACTTGGCTTTCCCTGAGTTCACCATCAGAGACTTGGCCGCCATACATCAATTACTGGCCGACCATTTGGGCATCAAACAGGTAAAAACCTTAATTGGTGGCTCATTAGGTGGCCAACAAGCTTTGGAATGGTCTATTTTAGGAAAAACCGAAATCGAGAATCTGATTTTGGTAGCGACCAATGCGGCACATTCTCCGTGGGGAATTGCCTTTAACGAAAGTCAGCGCTTGGCCATTGCTACCGACAGGACATTCTTTGCCAACAAGCCCGATGGAGGTTTAAAGGGTTTGAAAACTGCCAGAAGCATTGCCTTATTATCGTACAGAACTTACGAGGCCTACAACGAAACTCAATTGGAAAGTGTGAACGATAAAGTGGGTGATTTCAGGGCTTCCTCCTATCAAAACTATCAGGGAGAAAAACTTTGCAAGCGCTTTAACGCCTACAGTTACTGGTATTTGAGCAAAGCGATGGATAGCCACAATGTGGGCCGTGGCAGAAAAAGCATTGTAGATGCCCTTAAGTTGGTAAAAGCAAATACTTTGGTGGTAGGTATCGAAAACGACATCCTCTTCCCTATTACCGAGCAACAGTTTTTGGCTCAACACATTGCTGATGCTCAGTTCAGCAGCATTAAATGTGCTTATGGCCACGACGGATTTTTAATAGAAACCGATAAGTTGACCAACATTATTGGACATTTTTTAAAGGAGCGTAAAAACAAAAAAATAATTAAACTACAACACATCGCCTAGCGAAGAGCGTGAAGAGCGTTGAGCGAAGAGCGTTGAGCAATACATCTCGATACGCTATACGCCTATCACAACACTAATTAAAAACAAGAAAAAATAAAATCGGTGAAATCCCTTCATCATTTTAATCATCAATAAAACATGAGCAAAAAACTTAAAATAGGATTATTTGGATTTGGTGTGGTTGGACAAGGTCTACATGACATCATCAAGTCGCAAAACCTAAACTTGGAAATCGTAAAAATAGCCATCAAAAACCCTGAAAAGAAAAGGACTTTAGATGCGCATTTGTTCACCACTTCGCACGATGAAATACTGGACAATCCAGAAATCAATACCATTGTAGAACTGATTGACGATGCCGATGCGGCCTATCAAATCACCAAAAAAGCACTTAGCAGTGGAAAGCATGTAGTATCTGCCAATAAAAAAATGATTGCAAACCACTTAGAAGAGTTGGTACACCTACAAGAAGAGCACGGTACTTCGCTACTTTACGAAGGGGCGGTATGTGGCAGTATTCCAATCATCAGAAACTTAGAAGAATATTACGACAATGAGTTGTTGCACGGCATTAGCGGTATCTTCAACGGCTCGTCAAACTACATTCTTTCTAAAATATTTAACGAAGGGGCAAGCTATGATGCGGCTTTGAAAGAAGCACAGGATTTAGGCTTTGCAGAAACCAACCCTATTTTAGACGTGGGCGGTTACGATCCTAAGTTTAAGCTGACCATTGCTACCGCACACGCTTACGGGCTTTTCATCAATCCTGATAAGATATTGAACATCGGTATCCAAAACCTGGCCGATGCCGATATCCAGTACGCAAAAGAGAAGAACTACAAGATCAAATTGGTACCTACCACCAGAAAAATCAGCACCAAACAGGTCATTACCTTCGTATTGCCAAAGTTTGTAAAAAGTGACGACTTCCTTTACAACGTAGAGAATGAGTACAACGGCGTTACCGTACAAGCGGCATTTGCCGACAAGCAGTTCTTCTTTGGCAAAGGTGCTGGAGGTCATCCAACAGGTGCGGCCGTACTTTCGGACATTGCTGCCTTGCGTTACGACTATCGCTACGAGTACAAAAAATACCACCAAAAAAATGGCTTAATACATACCGATAAAGTAAGCTTAGAGGTTTACCTGCGCTACCAACACGAGTACACCGTAGAAAAACTCCAGGTTGAGAACATCTCTGAGCGCTTTTCCCGTCACGACTATAAATATGTGATCGGCAACGTAAGCCTAAAAAGCCTACTGGAAAACAAAGATTTACTTGTAAAAAAAGACGTTTTTATTGCTCAAACCGGAAGAATCACCTACAGCGAGCAAGACATTAAAGCTATTGCCGAAGAAGAAATACTTGTGAATTAAATTTTTATATTGTTTTGTTTTGATGGTAAAACGCCCAGATGGATGTCTGGGCTTTTACTTTTTAGGGCATTTGTTTTTTTTCCCTTAGCTTGAATCTCTTTTTTTGAAGAGCAGTAACACTGCTCCTATTTCCCGAAAGTCTGGCTGTTCGTTACAACTCCTCGCCTGCGTTACACTTGGCTGTGGGGTTTTCACTTCCATCCAGTCTATTTAACTTATTGTAGTGCATTAACCGCCATGCAAATACAATAAAACCTGTGCGTCATTTCGACCGCAGTGAAACGAGTGGAGAAATCTTTAGACAATCCACTAAATATAGCCAAAGATTTCTCCACTACGGTCGAAATGACGCAATGATGAGCGTAACTACCAAATAAAAAACAAAAAGCTCCGCAAGTTTACCCTGCGGAGCTTTTTGTATAATGGTCAATACCCGTTTAAGACACTTCTCTGTTGATGTCCCAATTCTCTAAATAATCAGCTACACGGCGAACGAATGATCCGCCCAGCGCACCATCTACCACCCTATGGTCATAGGATAAAGATAGGAACATCATGTGCCTGATCGCAATCACATCGCCATGTTCCGTTTCCAAAACAGCGGGCTTCTTTTTAATGGCTCCCACGGCCAAAATAGCCACCTGCGGTTGGTTAATGATTGGCGTACCCATTACATTGCCAAATGAGCCAACGTTAGTTAAGGTAAAAGTACCATTTTGCGTTTCGTCTGGTTTTAGCTTCGAAGCACGAGCTCTATTGGCCAAATCATTTACCGCTTTGGTTAAACCTACCAAGTTCAATTGATCAGCATTTTTAATTACGGGAACAATTAAATTACCCGAAGGTAAAGCTGCAGCCATACCAATATTAATATCTTTTTTCTTGATAATCTGTGTACCATTTACAGACACATTGATCATTGGAAAATCTTTGATTGCTCTAGCCACGGCTTCCACAAAAATTGGAGTGAAAGTAATTTTCTCGTTTTCGCGTTGTTCGAAAATCTTTTTCACTTTATTGCGCCACAACACCAAATTGGTCACATCAGCCTCCACAAATGAAGTAACGTGCGGCGAAGTATGCTTACTCATCACCATATGATCGGAAATAAGCTTGCGCATCCTGTCCATTTCTATAATTTCGTCGCCACCACTTACGCTTGCAGCTGTTGGAGCAGGTTTTGCTATTTTTTCTTCTTGAACAGGAGCTTCCTTTACTGAAACAATGGTTTCAACTGTTGTGGTAGCACCACCTTTTTTGGCTTTGATGTAATTCAGAAGGTCTTCTTTGGTCAAACGCCCATCAGCACCAGAACCTTTAATGGTATCTAATTCTTCCAATGAAACTCCCTCCTCTTTGGCAATATTCTTCACCAAAGGAGAATAGAACCTATCAGATGCTTTAAAATCAATATTGGCAGCAACTGGTTGACTTTCAGTAGGCAATTGGCTAATACCAGGAATGGTAGTTTCAGCAGCAACTTTTAGTTCTGGTTCGGACTGTGCTGTTTCTACTTTTTCTGATCCTGCATTGGCACCTTCTGTTTCTATGATCGCAATCACAGCACCAACTTGCACCACGTCATCTACTTTAAAAAAGTGCTCTACCAATTTTCCTTCCACCGGAGAAGGTACTTCAGAGTCAACCTTATCAGTAGCAATTTCTAAAATGGTGTCATCTAAATTGATATGGTCGCCAGGTTGCTTAGTCCATTTAATTATGGTTGCTTCGGCGACACTTTCACCCATTTTCGGTAATAACAATTCGTATCGGGCCATATTTTTATAAGTTTATGTAATTTGGTTTGCGCCAAAAATACGTTTTTTAATGCTTTACATTCAAATCTTGTTTCAACTGTAAAAACAGCATCATTAAAGCTGCCATTGCTGAGCGTTCAATATTTTGGAAGCGCTGGCTGGCGAATTTAAACATTTTAGTTTTTACTTCAGTTTTACTGGCAACGGCAATCCAAACGGTACCTACTGGTTTTTCCGGCGTACCACCGTCAGGTCCTGCTATTCCAGTAATAGCCACCGCATAATCAGTCTTAAAGTTCTTTACTGCGCCCTGGGCCATTTCTTTAGCGGTTTGTTCACTTACTGCTCCAAAGGCGGCTAAAGTAGCTCCACTTACACCCAACACCAATTGCTTTAAATCGTTTGAATAAGTTACCGCTCCACCTTGAAAAACCGAAGAAGAACCTGGATGTTGCGTAAATAAATGGGAAACATACCCTCCGGTACAGCTCTCGGCTAGTGAAAGGGTCAAATGATGCTTGTCCATCAAATCGAGGACGGCTTTTTCAAAGGGCAGGTCTTCGGTAAGCACCACATATTTTCCAAGCCGTTCAACAATTTGTTTCGTGTAAAATGCAACATCCGTAAGTATCTGCGCTTGGTTGGCGCCTGATGCGCTCAGCCTTAACCTCACTTGACCTAGCTTAGGCAAATAAGCTAACTTGATGTAATGGGGCAAGGCGTGTTCAATATCCGAAATTTGTTCGGCCAAAAACGATTCGCCCAAGCCGGCCGTTAAAATACTCTGGTGAAAAATAAACGGCATCTTAAATCGCTCCTTGATACGGGGAATGATTTCATCTGCCATCAGATATTTCATTTCGAAAGGTACGCCAGGCATTGAAACAATAATTTTTTCCTGGTGCTCAAACCACATACAAGGAGCAGTACCATTTTTGTTCTTGATTACGGTACAGCCGTTGGGCACTTCGGCCTGTTTTATATTGGCCTCAATCATTGGCCTATTGAGCTTTACAAAAAAGTCTTTTACATGTGCAAGCGTATCTTCATCAAGGCGTAAAGGCATATGGAAATACTTTGCGAGCGTTAGCTTGGTCACGTCGTCCTTGGTAGGTCCTAGGCCGCCTGTAATCAAAATAATATCGGCACGATTTTGCGCTTGGTCCAAAGCCTTAACAATATGTTCCGCTTCATCAGAAATAGAAGTAATTTGCTTTACGGTTACTCCAATTTTGTTCAGCTCTGCGGCCATCCATGCCGAATTGGTATCTACAATTTGACCGATGAGAATTTCATCGCCTATGGTTATAATTTCTGCTAACATATTTCAAATGAGTAAATGACTGAATTTTGAATAATTAAACAGCAACTTTCATTTCCTGTTGTTCCCTGTACTGCGCTACTCCTAATATCTTGTCCAGAATCCTTTGCGCTTGCTTAGCTTCAAATCCTGTAATACCGAAGCTCGCACCCTGATATCAATGGAATAACTTTGATAGGCACCAAAAGGAATCCAGCTTGCGCTCAGGTCCCAGCAGTGCAAATCTCTATAAATAGAAAATGAGGTTTGGGACAAATTCTTGGCCTTAAAATCGTAACCCGAAGTATATTGGATTTTCCACTTTGGCGTAAGGTTAAAATCGCCGCTAAAGTTTAGGGTATTGGTCACGTTCCTACTTTCGGGCCTACCCAGCGGATTGCTATAATTAAAACTATAGGCAAATGAAAAATTCCAAGGAATGTTAAAATCAACAAAGGCATTGGGGTCCCTACTCACCGCATTTAGCGCATCTATCTGCTCCTGCGTTCTGGTTGCCGGTGCAGTTTGATTATTGAGCTTGTCTAAATTTTCATTCCGCTTTTTGAAAGCTTCGGGGTTTAAACTGTAATCAAAAGAAAAACTAAAGTTGGTTAAGCGTGGAAGTTTGCCGTCTTTCCACACGTATCGGTCAATTTCCTGGTATGAGTAGGTTGTAATAGCATTGCTTCCTGTTCCCGAAGTGTAAGGCACCAAACCCACAACATATGGGCTAAATGAACCATTAAAGTTGATCCCGAGCTTTTCAGTGAATTGCGAACGGCCGCTGAAGCCAATATTGGACATTTTTTTATTCGCCCTAAAAAGATCGTAACTGGCATTGAAGGAAAGTCCCTGCAAAATAGCCAATTTACGTTCACCTGTACCTGTGGTATCTTTACGGTTTCTTACTTTCAGTTCCACGTTGTTGTCCATGGCAAAGTTAATGCTCCCACTTCGATATTGCGGTGGCCCGCCATTCATAAAAACGGAGTATAAAAGGGGATTTCCAAATTCGTCCTTTACCACTTCTTTTGTATTTTCGCTCTTTCCAGGTCGGATATCGTCCGTGTAAAACTCGGCCACTTTATAATAGCCATATTTTTTGTCAGCAAAGCCCGGGGCATAACTAAAGCCAATGCTAGGTGTCATCACGTGGCGCATAGCCCTAATACTACCGTTGCCGCTGAACTGCTTAATTCCGTAAATTTTGGTTGTCATGGAAGTGCTTAAGCTGTATTGCGCCCCTCTTTTAAAACCGTTGATCGTATCCTGACGAATTTCATAGCCTGTTCCCGTAGCAGTGCGGATATATCTATTTTCCAAGGTTTTAAAATCCCACTTTTCGCTATAGTTCATGCTCGATGAAAAGTTCAGATATTTAAACAATGTAAATGGTAAACTAATGGGAATGTTGTGCGAAACACTATTGGTAAAACTATTTAAACCGCTTTTTGAAAACAGAACGTCTTCGGTAGTGCTTACCCTGTTGTAGGCCGTCATGCTATAGCCTACGGTAAGCTTTTGATACCACTTAGCCTCGCCAACCCTTTTTTTAGAATCAAACGGACTGATGGTAGACATATTTAGGCTCACATCTGGCAAGGTTAAACTAATATTGCTTGTTTCTCCCTGTGTTTGTTGATTATGGGTTAAGGCCGAAGTAAAGTTGAATAACCCATTGCCAAAAACCTTTCCGTAAGCGATACTGGAGCTCATGTTGTTTTGTAGAAACCTGTTGGGATCATAAGTACCATTACCCGCAGTTACGGCGTTATGCCTACTAGAACCCGCGTTTACCGAAGCACTAAAAGTTGTACCTGGTTTCGCATTTGCGGCCTGGCTGTGGGTCCAGCCAATCATAACGGTTTTTACCGGGGTGTATTCTGGCGTTCCCTCCAAACCATTACGGGTGCTGGAGTAGGTTAAATTGATATTTCCGGTGTACTTGTAGCGTTTGGTATAATTGGATACTAAATTAAGATCGTAAGAGCCATTAGTGTAAACGTTTGAGATCAAACGAGCATCCATATAATCGTTAAAGGCCATATAATAACCACCACCCAATAAAGAAAAACCTTTGGTGGCATCTTCTCCGGGGGTTGGCAAAATAAATCCGGATGCTTTTTTATTTGGCTTAGGGAAAAAAGCAAAAGGCAAGCCCAATGGCATGGGTATATCCTCAAACTTCATGTAAACGGGGCCGGTAATGATGTGTTTTTCGGTTGCAATACCTTTGGTAATAAAAATACCAAAATGCGGATGAGGGAGGTTACAGGTACTATAGGTGGTGCCATGAACATGAAACTCGTTGTCGGGCTGCATTTTTGTTTTCCCTCCGGAAAAAAATCCGCCTTCCTGTTCCGTAAAAACCCCATGCACTACCCCATTTTTAACATTAAGGTTGTATGTCAATGAATCGGCCATGGATGAACCTTGGCCTTCTGTTTTAAATATCGGACGGCCATAATATTTTCCCTTATCATTGGTACTTCCCCTAGCAAAAACAATCTTGCTTTTATTATCAAAGCGAATAAAATCTGCATCTAATTCCAACCCTTCATATTTTACACGAGCGCCCCCGTACAGATATTGAATTTCGTTATCTCGATCTACCACGGCCGAGTCCTTTGCATAATATTCCAGCTTCGAATCAAGACTACTTTTTCGCATCACCTTTTTGGTAGTGTCTCTTTTTGACGTATCGATCTGCTGAGGTTTAGTTTGAAATAAAAACGTAGATGTTGATGCAAAAACTTTAGTATCAGCCGATATGGCCAACAACACTAAAAAAAATGAGAAAATGAGTGTCTGTAAAAGTTTCAAATTTGTGCCCGAATGTTTATTTTGCAATAATCTTTACCACAAAACGTTCAAAATTAATGAAAAATATACCATTGAACAGCGCAAAAGGAATATTGATCCTACTATTTTCGATTTTATCATTATTAAATATTGATAATCAATTATTTGCGCAACAATATAAAATTAAAACAATTGTATTAGATGCGGGCCACGGCGGGAAAGATGGCTCAACCAGAGGCAACTATTCTACAGAAAAAGATGTGGCCCTTAAAACGGCTTTGCGTTTAGGCAAGCTCATTGAAGAGAACCTGAAAGACGTTAAGGTGGTTTATACCCGCACGGAAGACGTTTTTATCCCACTTTACGAACGAATAGGTTTGGCAAATGAAGTAAAAGCAGATCTTTTTATCTCTATCCATTGTAACGATATGCCGGTTTACCCCCAACGCTACATTAGTGGCTATACCCGCAAAAAAGGCAAAAAAGTCCCTATTTATAAAACCCGATATTCAAAAAGTACTTCTACAAGAGGTACAGAAACATTTGTATCGGGCAGTGGCAGGATAGATGAACAGGATGAGGCTATTAAAAGGGAAAATGCCGCAATATTTTTGGAGGAAAACTATAAGGAAAACTATGAAGGTTTTGATACCAATGATCCTGAAAGTGCCATTATCCTATCTTTAATGAAAAACACCTTTAGAACACAAAGTTTAAAATTTGCCAAATATATTCAAGACCAATATGTGGCCGTTGGACGAATCAATAGAGGCGTACAAGAAAAAAGCTTGGCGGTTTTAGCCAGAGCGGGCATGCCCGCGGTACTTACGGAAATTGGATTTATTTCCAACCCAAATGAAGAAGATTACATGAACTCTGAAGCTGGACAGGCAGAGATCGCCAATTGCCTATTAAAAGCCATTCAAGCCTATAAATCTAGCGTAGAAATTTAAATTTTGTACTTTTGCAGAAAACACAACTAAATGCAAGCAAAAAAAGTCTTTTTATTCCTATTTTCTTTACTGTTCATTTTCTCATTTTTTAATGCAAATGCCCAAGGATATAAAATAAAGACCATTGTAATTGATGCTGGTCACGGTGGCGTTAAACCAGGAGCTAAAGGCTCTTTTTCGTGGGAAAAAGATGTGGCCCTAAAAGTGGCGTTAAAATTGGGTGCCAAACTTCAGGAAGAACTCCCTCATATCAAGATTATACAAACCCGCAAAACCGATGTAGATGTAGATTGGTACCGCAGAGCCGAAATTGCCAACGATGCTAAGGCCGACCTATTCATTTCCATCCACTGTAACTCTATGCCAAAGGGCAACAACTATACAAAAGGTACGGAAACTTTTGTGGGAGCTTACCGCCGTATCAATGAAATGGATGCCGGGCTAAAGGAAAACGAGGAGATCATGAAGGACAAGAACTACAAAAAGCAGGGTGCCTACGATCCCACCGACCCAGAGGAAGTCATCTTATTATCACTTTATAAATCACTTTACCGTTCAAAAAGCTTAGCTTTGGCTAGTTATATCCAAAAAAATTATACCGAAGTAAACAAAAGAGTGAACAGAGGTGTTAAAGAGCAAGGATTACTGATTTTACAAAGGGCTGCAATGCCGTCGGTATTAACTGAAATTGGCTTTATCTCTAATCCTGAGGAAGAAAAATACATCAACTCTGAAGAAGGACAGGCAGAAATAGTAACCGCCATTGTAAATGCTGTTAAACAATATAAAAAAGAAGTAGAGAACTAAATAAACCAAAAACAAGTGAAACACTGCCGGTGCAGGCAAATGCCAAAGCATTGTTTTACTACCACTAAAAATCGCTACAACATCAATGAAAATAAAGAACGAAACCAAAGTAGGCATTTTAGCGGCATTTGCCATTGCCCTGCTTATTATAGGCTACAACTTTTTAAAAGGAAACAGCATATTTTCTAGCGAGACCATTCTTTATGCCAAATATTCACATGTAGATGGTTTAACCGTATCAAAACCCGTATTGATCAATGGTTATCAGATTGGACGTGTAGCCGCATTGGAACTACAAACAGATGCCACGATCCAGGCTACCTTAAAAATCAATGGAAAATATGAAATCCCCAAAAACACCATCGCTCGTTTAGAAGGCACCGATCTTTTGGGCAGTAAAGCCATTGTTTTAACGCTTGGCAACGATAAAAACTATGCACAGGATGGCGATTTTTTACAAACTAATGTAGAAAAGGGCTTGATGGAAACTTTCCAACCGGTACAAAAGAAAGCCGAGCTCATTATTACCAAAATGGATTCGATCCTTTCTAGTATCAATACTATCTTAAATCCCAACCTTCAGAAAAACATCGATCGTAGTTTTACAAGTATTGCGGGTACTTTAAGCTCTTTAGAATCTACCTCTAAAAAAGTTGACGCTTTGGTAGGTTCAGAAAGTTCTAAGCTTTCTTCTATCTTATCAAATGTGGAAGCTATTACCGCAAACTTTAAAAACAACGGAGCTAGAATTGATGCGGTAATGAAAAATCTAAATACCATGACCGACAAGGTAGCGGCCTTGAATTTTGAGCAGACCGTAAATAATGCCAACAGGGCAATGGCCGATTTGCAGGGCATGATCAACGATATGAAAAATGGTAAAGGTACCTTGGGTGCTTTGCTAAATGACAGGCAGATGTACGACAACCTGACCAATGCTTCTAAAAATTTAGACGCTCTGATGATTGACCTAAAAGCCAATCCTAAGCGTTACGTACATTTCTCGATATTTGGTGGCGGAAACAAGAAAGATAAATAGCACAAATCAGAACCTCTATACAACAGGCGAAGAATTTTTATAATTCTTCGCTTTTTTTATGCCTAATCACCTTATCGGTATGCCGTTTTACTTCAAGGCGAAAGACCAAGGCATTACAAAGTATAGATTTGTTGCAGACCTACCAAGTTTTTAAAATTTCGTAAGTCTTACTTTTCGCATATTGCCAGATTTAGTTTCGTTGAGCTTTGGTTTTCGGCTCTGCTCCAAACGATGATGGATCAGATCATTTCCCTATATTTCAAAAGTCCTACCTTCTGTAGCCAGCACTGTGTTTTCGAAACCAGCCTGTGCCTCCTCCAGCAAACCTTCCAATGTTTTATATCTTGAAGAAAAATGGCCAATCAATAATTTTTTGGCACCTACCTTTTGGGCAATTTCGGCTGCTTGTTGTGCGGTAGTGTGATGGGTTTCCAAAGCACGTTCCAGCATATCATGCATAAAAGTAGCTTCGTGGTAAAGTGTATCGGCACCTTTAATCTGCTCAAAATAGCGCTCGTCGTACATTGTATCCGAGCAGTAGCAATATACTTTAGGGGTGGCAGAGTCTACGGTGTAATCCAAATAGTTTATTTTTCTACCGTTTGGCAAATCAACATCCAAACTGCGTTTCAGCATGGTGTAATATTCTACAGGAACGGCATCCTGTTCCAATTTCTCAACAATTAGCTTCCTTAAGCGTTTCTTTTCGGTAAACTTAAAACCTGTGCAAGGGATACGATGGTTCAGTATAATTGTTTCCACAACGATATCATTATTTCTAAATATCACTTCGGGTTTAGAAGGATCTATAGCATAGAAATTGATCTGATAGCGCAAATGTGTATCAGAATGGAGAAACTGCAAGTCTAAAATTTCCTTTAAGGGAGCGGGAGCAAATAAATGCAGTGGCTTTGTGCGGCCATTTAAATGCAGGCTAGACAATAGTCCTACCAAACCAAAAAAGTGGTCGCCGTGTAAATGGCTAATAAAAATAAAATCAATTTTAGAAGCTTTGAAACCATAGCGTATCAACTGTTGCTGAGTACCCTCACCGCAATCAATCAAATAAAAACGTTCGTTGCAATTTAGTAATTGCGCTGTTGGATTTCGGTTGTAAATTGGTGTGGCCGAACTGCTCCCTAAGATCGTTACTTCAAATTTCATCAATAAATTTACCCTTTGTCTACTCCGCCGCGAAGCTCTTTTTCGATCTCTTCCATAAAAATGAGATCGGTTGCTTCGTCTAGCTTATTAACAAACGTAACAGACTGATGAAGGTTTGACATTTGAATAATTTGTGCAATATTTTTATTAACCCCACATACAATAAAAAGGCCATCGGCAGCTTTGCAAAGCCTATCACCGGCTAATAGGGCGCTTAAATCCTGCGCATCATTACATTCTTTAACGGCTGATAAATCCAATACAATATTGTGGTAGCCCTCTGTATTTAGAAGAACAAATTCCGATTTTAAAGCGGGGGTATTGTCATTAGTGAATTTCGGCTCCTCTAATTTCAACACTACATATTTCTCGTGCTTATCTACACTAAATTTCATATTTTTTTGTTTTTTGATGGTTTGGTTTTTCGGTTGGTTAGTTGTTTAGAAGCCAAGCCTAAAACTTGCATCGTAGCACTTATTACCCTAAATCTATAGGTTCAATAATTTCTCGATAGCCGCTTTGGTATTTGCTTCTATTCTATTTAAAATATCTGAAGAAGGGCTTTTTACAAATTTTTCTCCAGTGATTTGCTCATAAAGTTCAATATAGCGTTCTGAAATGGATTCTACAATTTCTTCGGTCATAGTTGGTACTATTTGCCCATCTTTACCCTGAAAGCCGTTCTCTATTAACCACTTACGCACAAACTCTTTAGACAGCTGTTTTTGGGCTTCATTGTTAGCCTGTCTTTCGGCATAACCTTCGGCATAAAAGTAGCGGGACGAATCTGGTGTATGGATTTCATCGATCAAATAAATATCGTCTCCAACTTTACCAAATTCATATTTAGTATCCACCAAAATCAGGCCTCTTTCAGCGGCCATTTCAACGCCCCTTTGGTATAAGGCACGCGTATATTTTTCCAATTTCTCATAATCTGCCAAAGAGACGATGCCTTTGGCCAAAATATCTTCTCTGGAAATATCCTCATCGTGGCCTACAGCGGCTTTGGTGGTTGGCGTGATGATGGGCTCTGGAAGTTGATCGTTTTCCTTTAACCCTTCGGACAAAGCAACACCACAAACTTGGCGCTTACCTAATGCGTATTCGCGTGCGGCGTGGCCGGCCAAGTATCCTCTAATCACCATTTCTACCTTAAAGGGTTCGCAAATGCGGCCAATAGTCACCATTTCATCTGGCGCAGCCAAAACCCAATTAGGAACGATATCTTTAGTTGCCGACAAAAATTTAGCAGCAATTTGGTTCAGCACCTGGCCTTTGTATGGAATTGCTTCGGGCAAAACTACGTCAAATGCCGAAATTCTATCGGTAACTACCATAGCCAGTAATTGGTTATCAATGGTATATACATCGCGTACTTTGCCTTTATAAAAACTACTTTGTTTTGGGAAAGTAAATTGGGTTTCTTTTACTGCTTTCATGAGGGCATAAAAATAGTAAAAAAGTCGGGAAAGTCCGAAAGTTGGAAAGCTAACTGGCGCTAAAATATAAAGTCCGAAGACAGCATTAAAAAATTCATCTTCGGACCCATTTCAAAAATATGCTACTGCTAGCGGTTATCCACCAGCCATGAACAACTATCCCTACTGAATATCTCCGTAAGCTTTCAGGATTTGTTTTACCAATTTATGGCGCACTACATCTTCGCCGCTCAGGTAAATAATATCTATCCCTTTAATATCTCCAAGTATGCGCAGGGCATTTTGTAATCCTGATTGAGCTTTTTTAGGGAGGTCAATTTGGGTAACATCGCCGGTAACGATAAACTTAGCGGTTGGGCCCATACGGGTCAGGAACATTTTCAGCTGTAAATCTGTAGAGTTTTGTGCTTCATCTAAAATCACAAAGCAGTTATCCAATGTACGGCCACGCATAAAAGCCAAAGGAGCTACTTCGATGGTTCTGTTTTCCAAGTATATCTTCAATTTTTCTGGCGGGATCATGTCATCCAAAGCATCGTATAAAGGGCGTAAATAAGGATCTACTTTTTCTTTCAGGTCGCCGGGCAAAAAGCCTAAGCTCTCCCCTGCCTCCACTGCGGGCCTGGTTAAAATGATACGCTTAATTTCCTTATTTTTCAGTGCTCTTACCGCTAGCGCTACAGCGGTGTAGGTTTTACCTGTTCCTGCCGGACCAATAGCAAATAGCACATCGTTTTTATTAATGCTATCCACCATTTTGCGCTGGTTGGCCGTACGGGCTTTCACCATTAGGCCATGATTGCCATATACAATTACCTCGCCACTGCTTACAGGAGTACTGCTTGAGGTTTCCGTAGTGTTTTCGGTATTTTTTTTGGCTCCTAATATTCCATCTACATCGTTGCTCGTTAAAGTGCCAAATTTATCCAAATGAGCCACCAGGGCGTTGATCTTTTGTTCAAACAGCTTAAGTTCAGCTTCGTCGCCTAAAGCTTTCACCTCATTGCCCCTAGCTACAATCTTCAGCTTTGGAAAAGCCGCTTTTATTTGCTCGTAGTGTTCATTATTAGCCCCCCAGAATTGTATCTGATCGGTAGTTTCCAGTATCAATTTTATTTCGCTCAAAATATTGTTTTTTTAGTTGCGCCCTGTGTAATTCGATTTAAAAATTGAATATTTGTAGGCAATTTGCCTATACGCAAGAATAAGCATAAATATTTAATTTTTAATGGCTATAATCACATTAACGACAGATTTGGGTTCGAAGGATTTTTATCAGGCTGCGCTTAAAGGCAGTATCCTGAATATCTTCCCAAGCGTTAATATTATAGACATTACCCACGAAGTACCGGCTTTCAATATTTCCTATGCGGCTTTTGTGCTTAAAAATGCCTATATCTATTTCCCAAAAAATACGGTTCACCTAATTGGTATCGATTCGGTATTTAACGAAAACACGAAGTATATCGCCCTGCGCTATAAAGACCATTATTTTGTAGGTGCCGATAATGGTATTTTCTCGCTACTTTTTGAGGAAAAACCTGATGAACTGGTGGAACTGAACATTATGCAGGATTTGAAATTTTTGCATTTCCCGTTAGTGGATATCTTGGTGAAAGCTGCAGTGCATTTGGCAAAGGGCGGAAAGCTAAAAGAAATTGGCATTGCTGCTGATGATATTGAACAAAGGATGTTGCTACATCCGGTTATTGAACGTGACATTATCAGGGGCAGTGTAATTTTTATAGACAGGTTCAGCAATGTGATTACCAACATTACCAAAGATCTGTTTACCAAGGTACAACGCAATAGAGATTTTACGCTATATTTCCGGAAAAGCGAAACCATTACCCAGTTGAGTTGGCACTATAACGAAGTTCCAGAAGGCGAAAAACTGTGCCTATTTGGGATCAGCAACCATTTGGAAATTGCCATCAACAAAGGTAAGGCAAGTGGGCTGCTGGGCCTGCACCTCAATGATATTGTGCGGGTCGAATTCCATCCTTAAACCAATCTTTTTATGATCACCAGACTTGTTAAATTGGAGTTTTCTGAATCATTCGTTGAAAACTTCAAATGGCTATTTACGCAGGTTAACACCAAAATTTCCAGCTTTGAAGGTTGTGTGGGAGTAGATTTGCTACAGCACGAAACCGACAAGAATGTGTTTTTCACCATCAGCAAATGGCAAAATGCCGATGCGCTTGAAAACTATAGGCAATCTGATTTGTTCAAACATACATGGGCACAAGTTAAGCCTCACTTTGTAAAAAAAGCTGAGGCATGGAGTTTGTTAGATACGATGTAAAGTTTTAACTATGATTAGAAAAGCCATTTTTTTTACGCTCTTTATTGGAACTTTTACGGGCGTAGCTTTTGCGCAGGACAGTTCTGCTTATGAACTGCAACGTAATAAAATTAACACCTTGCTGGCCGAACGAAGTGCTCGCTTTGGCCAGTATGAGGAAAGTTTGAATGCCCGCACAGGAATTTTTGGTTTCCAAACCAAAAGGGATATCAAAAATTCCAATGAGATTTTAAGGCAAATTGCCATCAACGACAATAATATATTCACTGAACTAAAGGTGCTGTTGGATTATAAAGACTTACAATTCCAGGAAGTAAAATCGAACGTAGACCATAGCCAAGTGCGTATTGACAGCTACAAGAAAACCATTAGGGATTTGCAGGTAAAGAATGATGAATTGCTGGAATACAACCAGAAAATCAGTAAAAACATGAATTATCTGCAACTTTTTCTGGGCCTTTTTGTTGTGATATCGATCGTATTGTGTTTGATCATTTACAGAAAAAACAAACTGATGAGGTCAAAGGAGCCTCAAAGTGGCATTAAAGTTTTATGACATGAAAAGAGCGTTTTTTAAGGCACTGGTTAAATTGAACAAACTGGTGCTTCCATCTTATTACCAAAAAGACCCAATGAGGCTGAGCACCTTTCAAAAGGCTGTGCTGGGTTTTAGATATTGGGCTTTGACAAATTCCATGGAATAAGCACTTTCGTGATTTCGACCTTGTGAAGAAATCTTAAAGCGCTACGAAGTAAAATCTTTCGCCATATTCAAAGATTTCTCCGCTCGCTACGCTACGGTCGAAATGACGGGCTATGAACGCAACTACGTCATTGCGAGGCACGAAGCAATCCTAAAGCGAAATTAAACAATGTTGTTCTAAGAGATTGCTTCGTGCCTCGCAATGACGCATTATTAACGGCAATGGCAGTCCAAACATAAAACGCCCAAGATTTAAATCCTGGGCGTTTTATAGGATGCAGTTATTTGAAATTAACCTTTAAAATGATCGATGATCAAATTAGCCAATTCAGTACCGATACGCTCTTGTGCTTCGTTGGTTGAAGCTCCAATGTGAGGAGTTAACGAAATTTTAGGGTGCGACAAAATTTCTGCTGCTGGTGTTGGCTCGTTGTCAAAAACATCCAAACCTGCAAAAGAAACCTTACCCGAGTTTAAAGCCTCAATTAAAGCCGCTTCGTCAATGGTTCCTCCGCGTGAACAGTTTATCACACCTACGCCATTTTTCATGGCAGCAAATTCAGCGGCACCTAAAATTGGCTGATCAGCAAATGGCGTATGCAAAGAGATAAAATCACTATTGGCAATCACCTCTTCTAAGCTTACCGTAGTTACCGGAATTTCAACCTTGATTCCCAAAGTTAGGTTCAACGTAATGTTGCCACTGAAAGGGAATAAATCATAAGCTAGTACATTCATGCCCAAACCTAAAGCTACCGCTGCAGTTTCTCTTCCAATTCTACCAAAACCAATAATACCGATCGTTTTGCCTCTCAATTCAACGCCTTTAGCATAAGCTTTTTTCAAATCGTTGAATTTGGTACTTCCTTCTACAGGCATTTTACGGTTAGCATCTTGCAAGAAACGTACCCCCGTAAACAAGTGAGAAAATACCAACTCGGCAACAGATAACGATGAAGCAGCTGGTGTATTTACCACTGTTATTCCTTTTGATCTGGCGTATTCTACATCGATATTATCCATACCAACCCCACCTCTACCTATTAATTTAAGGTTAGGGCAAGCATCAATCAGTTCTTTTCTAACTTTGGTAGCGCTTCTAACGGTTAAGCCATCGTAATTTTGCAATGCCGCTACCAATTGGTCTTGGGGTACGGTTTGGGTATCAACGGTAAACCCAGCATCTTCTAATAATTTTTTTCCTATCGGATCTATGCCATCATTGGCAAGTATTCTAGCCATCTTTTATTTTTTGTGTTTTTCTTCGAAACTTTGCATTAAATCAATTAGCGCGTGCACGCTGGTAATTGGCAGGGCATTGTACATAGATGCTCTGAAACCACCTACGCTCCTATGTCCTTTTAGGCCCTCAAAACCATTTTCATCCGCATACTTAGCGAAAGGCTTTTCCAACTCAGGGTCTTCCATTACAAAGCAAATGTTCATGCGTGAGCGGTCTTCTACGGCGCAAGTACCCTTAAATAAAGAGTTCCTGTCAATTTCAGCATACAAAGCTTTTGCCTTTGCAATGTTTTCTTTTTCAATTTCGGCAATGCCGCCCTTAGATTTTAACCAACGCAAGTTTAACATTGCGGTATAGATGGAAAATACGGGTGGGGTATTGTACATTGAGCCACCATCCACGTGAGATCTGTAATCCAACATTGAAGGGATAGCCCTGTCTGTTTTGCCTAAAATCTCATCTTTAACAATTACTACGGTTAATCCGGCAGGGCCGATATTTTTTTGTGCCCCAGCATAGATCAAATCATATTTGGATACATCAATTACACGGCTCATAATATCCGACGACATATCGCAAACTACCGGCACCTTGCTTGTTGGTAAATCAAACAGCTCGGTCCCGTAAATAGTATTGTTAGAGGTGTAGTGAAAATAGGCACTGTCTGCCGGAATTTCGAAACCCTTAGGGATAAAGGTATAATTGGAATCTTTTGAGGATGCTACAACATTGGCCTTACCGAAATATTTAACTTCTTTGATTGCTTTGCTTGCCCAAACCCCCGAATCTAAATAGGCGGCACTTTTGCCCTCAGGCAATAAGTTCATGGGCACCATTGAAAATTGTAGGCTCGCTCCTCCTTGCAACAACAGTACGGAATATCCCGAAGGAACATTTAAAAGCTCCTTTACCAATCTAACGGTCTCTTCAACCACTGCCTCAAATTCGGGCGAACGGTGGGAGATTTCCAGGATTGATAAACCGTCTTTAAAATCAAGTACTGCGCTAGAAGCTTGCTTAAAAACTTCTTGCGGTAAAATACAAGGACCAGCTCCAAAATTATGTCTCATTTTTTCTGTTTTTTATTGCTCGTAAAATTAACATTTTGACACTAATTATTTAGGTTTTTTATCAACCAAATAATCAACATGACAAACGTTTGAGAAAACGACAAAAATATTGCTAGTATATTAACCTAAAGTGGTAGCATATTAACCTCTGCTAACTTCCTTTTATCTTAAAGATCAGCTTAAAATTCAACTGCCTGCCAGTTAAATAATTAGGAATGGCATAATTCACATTATTTACATCCTTTAGCCACAAATACGACACCGTATTATTGATATTCAACAAGTTGAACACTTCTACGTAGGCCATAACAGCTTGGAAGTATCTACGCAAAAACTGTGGCTTTCTTTTCGCACTTGCATCCAAAAAGTCATTAGAAAAGCCAATATCAACCCTACGGTAAGCAGGAATGCTAAAATCGTCGGTATAAGTTTTAATTTGAGGAGCACCAATAGGCAAGCGAGAACCGTACAGCAAATTAAGGTGTACTTTGTAGGTAGGACTTTTGAATAATCTATCCTGAAAAAACATGGAAAAATTTACTTTCTGGTCGGTTGGTCTTTTCAAATAGCCAGGATAAATGGTTTGGTTTTGCCCATTGGCATCTTTGGCAACATAGCTATCGTTAATCACATCTTGGTTAGCGCTTAAGATTGAAACCCTAAAAAAGGACATCAAATCCTTGACCAACTCGCCACCTAATGAAAAATCTGCGCCATAAGTATGCCCTTTGGCTACGCTTTCCGCCAAATATTTGATTCTTACGTTATCGATCGTGTAGGGAATCATCCTGTCGGCGTATTTATAGTAAAGCTCTGAGGTAAATTTCAACCGAGTTCCCAATCCATTGAAAGCAAAATCATAGCCTGCCGACATATTATAGGAGCGCTGTGCTTTTTGGTCGAGATTTAACGCACCGTCCAATCCTCTGATACTACGGTAGCTGGGTGCCTGGCGGTAAACACCCGCTGTAAATCGCCAAAGCTTATGTTCATCCGGGCGGTACAACATCAATAACCTAGGACTTAGCAATAATTCGCTACTTAAATCATTATAACTTGCTCGCAAACCAAATTGCACATCTGTTTTTGGAGAAATAGCGTAGCTGTTTTGCAAGTATCCAGAAATGGTATTGATTTTTAAATGATTATTGGTAAAAACAGCATCTTCAAATGTAAAGGAATTGGTATTTGCTGGTAAAATATAGCCGGCAGAATCCAGATAGCTGTATTCATTGATCTGATCTGTGTATTTTGCCTGTTCAAACCGTGCTCCATAGGTAAAATTATGCTTACCCACACGTTGTTCTACCTTAAGTTCAGTGCTTGCCGTACTGGATTTTAGGGTATTTCTAGCGTAGCTATAATGATTACCCAAGCCTCTGTTTTTACGGATTGGGCCAAAGCCGCCACCAGCATAATTGTTATCCACCTCTTCAAAAACATAGTTGCCATCAATATCAAAGCGTTCTCTTTCTTTAATCTCGAAATAGCTATTGATCCACTTGACAGATACATCCTTATCAGGGCTGAACAAAGCCGTTACTGCACCTCCGTAAGTATAATAATCATCAACTTCTTGTCCCTCGTAGTCTACTTTTAAACGCATTGGCGTACTGATGGTGCCAAACTGCGTTTCCCTGCTTTCCGGAATAAGTTTAAAGCTTCCAGAGTTAAAATTGAGCAAGGTATTGATGCTAAACTTTTGATTGAAATTATATTGATAAAGGCCTTGGAAATCATTAAAGCTAGGCCGATAGCTACCTTTTTGATCCTGCGTTCCCAATACATTCCGGTTATCTTTCCGCCTAAGGCCAAACAGCAAATGGCTATTTTTAAAATTGGCTTTTGCCGTGGCCGAAAACCCCATCAGGCCTGCGGTAAGCACATATTCGTTACTGTCGGGCTTATCATATCTCACATCCAATACTGAGGAAAGTTTATCGTTATATCTGGCATTAAAACCACCTGCGGAAAAGCTTGCCCTGCTCACAAAGTCAGGATTGATGAAACTTAATCCCTCCTGTTGCCCATTCCTGATTAAAATAGGCCTGTTAATTTCGATATCATTTACGTAAATCAGGTTTTCGTCGAAGTTACCACCACGCACACTGTACTGCGAACTCAGCTCGTTGTTGGTAGAAACTCCTGGCAGGGTCTTCAAAATGGCTTCAAAGTTCATGGAAACCGTAGGCAAACTTGCCAAATCAGCAACATTAATACTTTGCGCATTGTTCAGTTGATTTTGTTTGCCCGTAATTTTAACGCCTTTAAGCTCTTTTACGTCAGGCTTTAGGAAAACATCTCTGGTCAGCTGCGCCCCTTTTTGCGCATTGAATTTTATGGTTTCGGTTTGATGACCCACCAATTTAAACCGTAAACTGAAATTAGACAAGCGTGATTGGATCGTATATTTCCCGTGCTCATCACTAATGGCACTGCCTGATAGTCCCACTAACGTTATCGTCACCTTTGGCAAAGGCTGGTTTTTCTCGTCGTAAACCACACCGCTAACCGTAACCAACAATTGTGCATTGGCGCAAAGCGATAACAAAACCAAACATAAAAGGAAAAGCGTTTTCTTGCCCATTAATTAGATGTGCTGAATAGAAGTCTGTACATTTTTAAGCTCGGCTATCATTTGCGCAGGATTTGGCGCTGCGAAAACAGCATTGCCAGCTACAAAAACATTGGCACCAGCTTCAATTAACGAAGCGATATTTTGAATGCCCACGCCGCCATCAACTTCGATATATAGATTTGGGTTGATTTGCTGCGACATTTGTTTCAGCTCCCTTACCTTATTTAACGTTTGGGGAATAAAAGCTTGTCCACCAAAACCCGGATTTACCGACATGACCAAGGCCAAATCAATATCCTGTAAAATATCTTTTAAAAAACTTACCGGCGTATGAGGATTTAAAGCCACTCCCGCTTTACAGCCTACGGATTTAATTAACTGGATGGTACGATGTAAATGGGTGCAAGCTTCATAATGTACCGTAATAACATCAGCTCCAGCCTTAGCAAAGTCAGTAATGTACCTATCTGGATCTATAATCATTAAATGCACATCAAAAGGCTTTTTAGCATATTTCTTTGCTGCTGTAATAACTGGAAAACCAAAGGAAATATTGGGTACGAAAACGCCATCCATTACATCTACATGGAACCAATCTGCTTCGCTTTGGTTAATCATTTCTACATCACGTTGCAGGTTGGCAAAATCAGCCGATAAAATGGAAGGGGCAATTAAGTGTTTCATTTAGTTATTTGTATCTCTTAGTTTCTTAATATTTTCTAATGCTATCACATCAATCTGATCCTTTGGCCTATTAGATGCTTTTTTTGCCTCAATTAACTGATTAATATGTAAAAATGGAATCTCTAGATCATAAATCGTTGCAATAGATGCATAGGATAAGCTTTTGTCAAATCCATATGCTTCCAATCCTTTCACAAAGGTCATGATGTCCATCCTCAAATGGTTATCCAAATGAAAATCAGTCCAACCTGGAATAAACTCAATAGTTTCAAGCAACTCAAAATCTCCCAATCCGTATTCTATAAAAGCTTTTCTTAATTTTTTTCTGTTTTCTAGGTCATCTTTAATCCAAACATCAATATCTTCTGTTGTTCGATGAAAGCCATGAAGATTAGTCGCAACACCACCTATCATTATAAACTTCACTTTATTTTCGATAAGTGCTCGCCATATTTTTAATATTTCATCGTCAAAAACATCCATAGTTAATCCATTTTTTTATGGAGTATCTTGGCCGATTTTAGCATCATATTTAACTTCATCAACCTTGTCATTGCATGAAAACGCTCTGTATACGAACTGGACAAAGCCTTACGCAGTAAATCCTCCTCAGCCTTTTTATAAGCTACCTGAGGCTCTTCTACTTTATTTTGCTTACCGTTCAATTTCATCAAATGCAAGTTACAAATTCTTTTATAATACCACTTATCCCAAACAAAAAACCCTTCCAGTAAAACTGAAAGGGTTGATATTCTTGTCCTCTTTTCCGACTTGCGGACTTTCGGATCATTGTTATCCTTGTGGGGCAGCAGGTGCCGACTCAGGTTTTGGTGGACGAGGCAATAAAACCTTACGAGAAAGTTTCATTTTGCCTTGCTTGTCGATATCCAGCAATTTCACCTCAATGATATCACCTTCTTTAAGTACACCGTCCATGGTTTCTAAACGTTTCCAATCAATTTCAGAAATGTGCAACAAACCATCTTTACCTGGCATAATTTCTACAAATGCACCGAAAGGCATGATAGATTTTACCTTACCAGTGTAAACCTCGCCAATTTCTGGCTTAGCAGCAATGGCACGGATACGGCCAACAGCAGCGTCAATAGCGGCTTTATTATCGGCAAATACCTCTACAATACCTTTACCGTCAACTTCTTCGATAGAGATAGAAGCACCTGTTTCACGTTGCATTTCTTGGATAATTTTACCACCTGGGCCAATTACCGCACCAATAAATTCTTTATCAATGGTTAATGAAACGATACGTGGAGCATGTGGTTTCATGTCTGCTGCAGGCTCGCTGATGGTTTTGTTCATTTCGCCTAAAATATGCAAACGACCATCTTTAGCTTGCAACAATGCTTTCGTCAACACTTCGTATGAAAGGCCGTTGATTTTCAAGTCCATTTGGCAAGCTACGATACCATTTTTAGTACCTGTAACTTTAAAGTCCATATCGCCCAAGTGGTCTTCGTCACCTAGGATATCCGATAAGATGGCATATTTACCCGTTTTTTCATCAGTAATTAATCCCATGGCAATACCAGATACTGGCGCTTTGATTTTGATACCGGCATCCATTAACGCTAAGGTACCCGCACAAACCGTTGCCATGGAAGAAGAACCGTTTGATTCTAAAATATCTGATACAATACGGATCGTGTAAGGATTATCGGCACCTGTAGGCAATACTTTCTTTAGTGAGCGCATGGCCAAGTTACCGTGGCCCACCTCTCTGCGGCCAACACCTCTGTTCGGGCGAACCTCGCCAGTTGAGAAACCAGGGAAGTTGTAATGCAACAAGAATTTGTTGTAGCCATTGATGAAAGCACCATCAATCATTTGCTCATCATCTTTGCTACCTAGGGTAACAGACGTTAAGGATTGGGTTTCGCCACGCGTAAATACCGAAGAACCGTGCGCTGCAGGCAAATAACCTACCTCGCTCCAAATTGGACGGATTTGAGTAGTGGTACGGCCATCTAAACGGATACCTTCATTTAACAACAAGTTGCGTACCGCATCATACTTCACATCATGGAAATAATGTTTAGCCAACGCTTTGGTTAAATCTTCTGTATCTTCAGGGAAAGCATCTAAAATTTCGTTGATGATGGCTGTAAAACCTTCAGAACGCTCGTCTTTACCTAACCCAGATTTAGCAATGGCATAAACCCTGTCATAGGTTTCGGCATAGATTCTTTCTTTCAAAGCCTCATCATGATCTTCGTGGTTATACTCACGTTTTACGGTTTTACCAGTAGCCTCGGTTAATTCCAACTGAACAGCACACTGAACTTTGATGGCGTCATGGGCAAATCTCAAAGCTTCAACCATTTCCTCCTCTTGGATTTCATCGGCTTCACCTTCTACCATCACGATATCGTTGGCAGAACCAGCAACCACAAACTCCAAGGTGGCTCTTTCCAAATCGCTTAAATAAGGGTTAATCACCAACTTACCATCAATTTTAGCTACACGAACCTCGGAAATAGGACCGTTGAATGGAATATCAGATACTGCTAAAGCTGCAGAAGCTGCTAAACCTGCCAAACAATCTGGCATGATATTTTTATCCGCCGAAATCAAAGAGATCATCACCTGTGTATCAGCATGATAATCATCAGGGAACAACGGACGTAAAGCTCTGTCCACTAAACGAGAGATCAACACTTCGTAGTCAGACAATTTAGCCTCACGACGTAAGAAACCTCCCGGAATACGGCCAGTAGCCGCATATTTTTCTTGATAATCTACCGATAACGGCAAAAAATCTGTGCCTGGTTTAGCACCTACAGTTGATACTACTGTTGCCAACAACATGGTATCGCCCATTTTAACAACTACGGATCCATCGGCTTGTTTGGCCAACTTACCTGTCTCAATTTCTACAATTCTTCCATCGCCCAAATCGAACGATTTTTTTATTACATTCATTTACAAATTGTTGTGACCTGTTTTTCCTCTTTCGAACAGATCGAGTTTATATTTATTTTTCGAGTATTAAACTAAAAAAAGCCACTCTAAAAGAATGGCTTTTACTTGATAAAAGCTTTTATTTAATGATATCTCTAAGCGATAAAGCTTTGATGATAGCACGGTAGCGCTCAATATCTTTTTTGTAAAGATAAGCCAAAATACCACGACGCTTACCTACTAATTTTTGTAGAGCTAATTGCGTTGAAAAATCTTTACGATTTTTTTTCAAGTGCTCTGTTAAGTGGGCAATACGATAAGTGAATAATGCTACTTGACCTTCTGCAGAACCTGTGTTAGTTGCTGCACCGCCGTGTTGATTAAAGATTTCGGCTTTCTTTTCTGAACTTAAATACATTACCTGAATAATATTAAAGTGTTTTTAAAATTAATTAATTGCGTGCAAAGATAAAGTATTTTTCTGATTAGAAAAACTCTTAAATCGTTTAATTGTCAAATTGTTTGACCGGTTAATGGCGGAGCAGGCCAATGGTTTCGCTGGTGTTTTATTTTTGAAAGTGAACGCTACCAACACTGGGCAAATGTGGCCCTGCTATCCGTTGCAATCTTTTTGCCTCTTCCGGCCATTGCAAGGTACGGAGCAATTTCAGGCAAAAAGTATTTTCACTCCTATCAGGCTTATTTAACAACGCTTGCAGGTTTTAAACGGCTAGCCCCCTTTTAACTACCTAAAGGCAATGAACACATCAAATTAAACCTGCTAGGTTTTGCGCTATTGCTTTTGGCACGGCGGGCACATGGCTTTTCCAGAAGTATTACGGGTGTTGGTGGGCTAAACCTTATTGAAGCGGCAGCTCCAAGGCGAGTTTACGAGCTTTGGACTATAGCGGAAAGAAGGGCTTTCGGGAAATAGCTGTACGGCAATTGATTTTCAGGAAAAAGTACTGGTCAACCCCGTAACGTGGCAAGGCATTGCACAACCTTGCCAATCGGAAAAATCCAACGCAAAAAATCATTGTGATCTGCGGGCACACCACAATTAACGAGATCCTTTGCTGCTCTCAGGACGACAAGAACAAAGCGCCAGCCCAATTAACCCGCCATCAAATCATCTAACCAAAAATATACCTGCTATTTTTAAACAGTTTTTTGGAACTGCCTTCCCAATTATTTGGCGGCATGGTTAAGTTCTTATTGTTTTCGTAAGCTTTGGGCTTGGTGTATAAAAAAACAACTACCACGGTAATGGCCGCAACCACTACATACACTTTTCTTTTGATATTCCTTTTGCGCCCCCAAGTAAAAAAGCTTAGCGGAAACAGCCACAAAAAAGTGGTTAAAAAAAGCGCAGCAAAAAATTCGACATATTTTTCTCTGTAGAGGTAAATGGGAAGGACCTCGAGCAGCAATACCCCAAAATAGCTAAGTATGATCCAAATTATTTTTTTTCTGTTGAGCTCGCCAAACACCCCCAGGTTAACCAAAATGACATTGACGAAAAAAGGATTTAACAGGGCAAATATAACAAAAACACCTGCCGCTCCTCCTACACCACCTCCTACCATAAAGAATGAAATATGCTAAAGTTAGTTATTATTGCTTTTGAGGCTGATATCTGTACAAAGTTGTGCTAGCAGAAGAATTTTCATCCTCATAAAGGGTGATGGAATCATCGCCTAAAACAAAATACCCCGGAATATTGGGAGCATCATAAAAAAATCTTCTTTCTTTATGCTGAATCTTAATTTTTAATGGCACCACCCTATCAGGCATCCCTTTTTTTATACTTACAAAAGTAGCGGCACTATCACTTACGCCATATATTTCATATTTGGCTTCGGCGTGGGTATGCACAACCTCCATCAAAAGTTTTTTTCTATCAAAACCTTTCGCTTTAAGTAAGCCCAATTCTTCTGCTGGGACAAATGTTGTCCAAACTTCTCTAAATTCAACACAAACGCCATCCTTGTCTTTCATATTACATCCCCGTTCATTGCTCTTATAACTCACCGATACCCAGCAGATATCCAAACTCATTCCGGGCTGATAGAAGTAGAAGGTAGCATTTTCGACCTTTTTCGCTTCCTTCCTCAATGTTCTGGCAATTTCAATTACACTATCCGGCGATATAATTTTTGAAAGCAATACACTGTTATAGCTATCCTCTCCACTGATTTGAGAAGAGATTACCTCATACCCATTTTTTTCCATGGGGCTTTTGCACATCGCTAGAGCGAGTGCTGAAAATAAAATGATGCAAACGAACTTATTCATACGCTAACATACAATTTAATCAATCATCTATCAAATAAACGCCATGCCGAATGAAATATCTGTGCATAAATCAAATCCCCCAAAACAACTTCCAGGTATCGTCGTTATAAAAACGGATTGTACAAAAAACTATACATTTCACAAAAAATAATATATTCGCAGTACAAACACCCAATACAGATATGGCAAAACTGCTCATAATTGATGATGAAAGAGCGATCAGGAGCACTCTTCGCGAAATACTAGAATACGAGAACTACGAGGTTGACGATATAGACAACGGCATTGATGGCCTGGAAATGATCAAAAAGAACGATTACAATTTGGTTCTTTGCGACATTAAGATGAACAAAATGGATGGCATGGAAGTGTTGGAAACTGCACTTGGCCTAAAGCCCGACCTGCCATTTATCATGATTTCTGGGCACGGAACTGTAGAGACCGCCGTAGAAGCTAGCAAAAAAGGTGCGTTTGATTTTATTTCCAAACCACCTGACTTAAATCGTTTGCTGATTACCGTACGCAACGGCTTGGACCGCGGCTCTTTGGTGACCGAAACCAAGGTGCTGAAAAGAAAGGTTAGTAAAACCCGCGACATCCTGGGCAACTCGGACACCATTGGAAAAATCAAGGAAACCATTGAACGTGTAGCCCCTACCGAAGCGAGGGTATTGATTACCGGGGCCAATGGTAGTGGTAAAGAACTGGTTGCCCGTTGGCTGCACGAAAAATCAAACCGCTCTGACGGCCAATTGATAGAGGTAAACTGCGCTGCAATCCCTTCAGAGTTAATTGAAAGTGAACTTTTTGGACACGAAAAAGGTTCTTTTACTTCGGCAGTGAAACAACGTATCGGCAAATTTGAATTGGCCAATGGCGGCACCCTGTTCCTAGACGAAATTGGCGACATGAGCATGTCGGCACAGGCAAAGGTGCTACGTGCCTTGCAGGAACATAAAATTACCCGTGTTGGCGGCGAAAAGGAAATTGACGTAAACGTAAGAATTGTGGCCGCTACCAACAAAGATCTTTTAAAAGAAATTGAAGAAGGTAATTTCAGGATGGACTTGTACCATCGCCTCAACGTAATCAACATCCACGTACCCCATTTAACCGAGCGTACCGACGATATCCCCGTAATTGCCCAAAGCTTTTTAGAAGAAATTTGTGGCGAGTACGGCATGCCCGCCAAAAAAATTACAGATGGCGCCATGGATGCCCTTAAAAGACTGCCATGGACAGGTAACGTACGTGAACTACGCAATATGATTGAGCGTTTGATTATCCTGAGCGACAAAACCATTACCGAACAGGATGTAGTGGCCTTTGCCAACCCTAGCGGAGGTACCAATGTTGGTGCCGGCCACTCAGGCGGCAATAGCGGCAACCAGGGCAGCAGCTTTAATTATGATAGTTTCAGCAATTTCCAAGAATATAAAGACTTTGCAGAGAAAGAGTACATCAAGTTCAAGCTGGAAAAAAACAACTGGAACGTATCCAAAACGGCCGACGATATTGATATCCAACGCAGCCATCTTTACAGTAAAATTGAAAAGTTTGGACTGAAAAGAGCAGAATAACAAAACAAAGCGGAGCCCACAAGCCCCGCTTTGTTTTTTATAGCCCCTAAACCTCATCATTAAATAGCTTTACAGCCAACAAAGCTGATATCGAAAGAAGAAAAGCACAAATACTTTAAAACTTTATTTACTAATATTTTTACTATATTTGCTAAATATATTAGTAAAATAACATGCAAAAAACCCTTCATAAAACGATCATTGAACGCCTTCAGCGACAAATTCTCGATTTAGAGGGCTATAAAGCAAATCCAAAACAGCAACAGCAGAAACTTGGTTTTGCACATATCGAAAAGCATTTTCCCAATCAAGTTTTTCCTACGGGCACTATCCATGAGTTTATCAGTATCCAGCCAGAGCATGTGGCCAGCACCAGCGCTTTCATCATGGGCTTGCTGGCTAAGCTAAACACCCATCAGGGCATTTATGTATGGATTGGAAAACAACGCCAACTATTTCCCCCTGGACTAAACTATTTTGGTATTCCGGCCCATCAAATTATCTTCATTAACCTTGCAAAGCCAAAAGATATCCTTTGGGCTACCGAAGAAGCCCTTAAATGCCAAAGTTTGAACGGCGTTATTAGTGAGCTGGAAGCCATTACCTTTGCCCAATCTCAACGTTTACAGCTCACGGTAGAAAAAAGCAAAGTGACTGGCTTTATACTGCGCACCCAAACCGGACCTATCCATGCCACGGCCTGTGCCGCCAGATGGCAAATTAGCCCAATAACAAGCCATAACACAGAACAGCTCCCAGGCGTTGGTTTTGCCAATTGGAAGGTACAACTGCTCAAAGTGCGCAATGGCAACACAGCAAGCTTTAACATTGCATGGTATAATGGGCAGTTCCAAACTATCAACAATACTGTTTCACCAGCCTTTATACCCCATGCTGTTGGTTCATGAACAAGCGTTATGTTTCCATATGGTTTCCGCATTTGGTAGCCGACCAAATGGCTATTCAGCAAAAGGAACTGAATGGGCAGCCCTATGTCCTAGTGGCACAAGAGCACAATAAGCAAATGGTTATGGCGCTTAGCCATCAAGCTAAAAAGCTAGGTTTAAAACCAAATATGCCTTTGGCCGATGCCAGAATTGCCCTACCCGCTTTACAGGCTTTCAAATATCAACCTATGCGGCAGCAAAAGTTGCTAAAAATGCTAGCCGAATGGTTTATTCGCTACAGCCCCAATATAGCCCTAGCTCAGCCAGATGGCATATTTTTAGAGGTTGCTGGCTGTACCCATCTATGGAAAGGCGAGATGCCTTACCTACAAGAAATTAGTGCCAGGCTAAAGAAAGCAGGCTATCACTTTAAAATAGCCATGGCCGATACCCTGGGCGCAGCTTGGGCCCTTACCCATTACGGACAAAACCAAATTGTTGGCAAGGGCCAACAGTTACAGGCTTTGCTCTCTTTGCCTGCCAAAGCCTTACGCTTGGAAGAAGACACCATACAGCGCTTGGCCAAACTGGGCTTCCACCATATCGAAAGTTTTATACACATTGCGCCCTCTACGCTTCGAAGGCGTTTTGGCGAGCAAATCAATTGGCGTATTGGGCAGGCCCTAGGGCATTGGCCCGAGGCATTTGAAGCCATTTCTGAACCTCATACCTACCAAGAAAGGTTACATTGCATTGAACCCATACAAACGGCCAAAGGCATTGAAATTGCTTTGGAGAACTTGCTGGAAAAGTTATGCAGGGTTTTAGAAAAAGACGATGTAGGATTTAGAAATGCAACCTTAAAATGTTATCGCCTTGATGGCAAACTACAACAGATCAGTATTGGCACCAACCAGCCTTCTATCCATGTCAGGCATCTTTTCAAATTGTTCGAGCTCAAGATCAAACAAATTGAACCTGATTTGGGCATTGAACTATTCCTGATGCAGGCCACCAAGGTAGAAACACTGCCTAAACAACAGGAAGCACTATGGCAAATCCAGGAACAGCAAAATCTTTCGGAAATATCGGAACTGCTAGACCGTATCAGCATCAAGGCCGGAAAAAATGCCATCAGAAGGTATCTGCCCCAGGAGCACCATTGGCCTGAACATAGTGTAACCCCCGTAAATGACCTGCAACAGCAGCCAACAAGCCAATGGCCAAGCCATAAACTTAGGCCTACGGTATTACTTAACCAACCAGAGCCTATACAGGTAAGTGCGCCCATTCCCGATTATCCGCCCATGAACTTCACCTACAGGGGCCAGCTGCACCGTATCACTAAAGCCGATGGGCCTGAAAGAATTGAGCGTGAGTGGTGGTTAAACGAAGGAAAGCACCGCGATTATTACTATGTAGAAGATGAAAAAGGGCAACGTTACTGGCTGTTCAGGCTGGGCCACTACCATAGCAAAATTGCCGCACAATGGTTTATTCATGGATTTTTTGCCTAACCGATGTACGTAGAACTACAAACCACCAGCAATTTCAGTTTTTTGCGCGGCGCTTCACACCCCGAAGAACTGGTAGCCCAAGCAGCCCAACTGGGCTATCTTAAAATAGCCATTACCGATAGGAACAGCTTGGCTGGCATTGTACGTGCCCATGTTGCCGCCAGAAAATATCCCATCAAGATTATCCCTGCCTGTAGGTTAGATTTATTGGATGGCCCTTCGTTATTGGCCTACCCTATCAATAAAAGCGGCTATAGCCAGTTATCAGCGCTGCTGAGCTTGGGAAACAGCCGTGCCGAAAAAGGTGCGTGCCACCTGTACCAAGCTGATGTTTGGCTGCACAGGCACAACCTTCTTTTTGTGGCCATTGCCCCTGCACAGCTCCAAAAAAATTTCGAAATAGACCCTAATTTTAAGGCACAGCTACAGCAATACCAAGAAGCTTTGGGCCAACAGCTTTACCTGGCCATTAACCGCAACTACACCGGTTCAGACCAAAAAAGGATGTTCCGCCTGGCACAATTGGCACAACAGCTCAGCATCCCCTTGGTAGCTACCAATGATGTACATTACCACGAGCCCCAACGTCGGCAGTTGCAGGACATCCTTACCTGTGTAAGAGAAAAATGCACCGTTTACACCGCAGGCTACCAATTACATGAAAATGCCGAACGGCACCTGAAACCTATAGCAGAAATGCAACGTTTGTTCAGGACCTACCCACAGGCCATTGATAATGCACTGGCCATTGCCGAAAAGTGCCAGTTTTCGTTAGATGAACTTAAATACGTGTATCCCGAGGAGCTCACCTCCGAAGGCAGGACCCCACAGGAAGAATTGGTACATCTAACTTGGCAGGGCGCCCAACAAAAGTTTGGCAACAATATTTCCCAAAAAATTATAGATACCATTAACTACGAACTGGATTTTGTAGCCCGAAAAAACTATGCATCCTATTTCCTTACCGTACACGATTTTGTGCGTTTTGCCCGCAGCCGCCAGATCCTTTGCCAGGGAAGAGGTTCGGCGGCCAACTCGGTCATTTGTTTCTGCTTGGGCATCACCTCTGTAAATCCTACGGAAATTAACCTGCTTTTTGCCCGTTTCATGTCTGATGCCCGTAACGAACCACCTGATATTGATGTTGATTTTGAGCATGAACGCCGGGAAGAAGTGATGCAGTACATCTATGAAAAATATGGCCGGGATCGTGCAGCTATTGTAGCCACTGTTACCCAACTGCACAGCAAAGGAGCCGTTAGAGATGTGGGCAAAGCCATGGGACTATCGGCAGATACGCTCAACATCCTTTCAGCAACGGTAAGCAGCCATTACGATGAAGGTTTTGACCGTGAACGTTTGATTGCCCACGGCCTTAATCCAGAAGATCCCCTGCTAAAAAAAACCTTGGAGCTTACGGCGCAAATGGTAGGTTTTCCGAGGCAGCTGGGACAGCACACAGGTGGTTTTATCATTACGCAAGGCAAATTGACCGACTTATGCCCCACCCTTAATGCCCGAATGGAAAACCGCACCTGCATTGAGTGGAACAAAGATGATATTGAGGCTTTAGGTTTTTTAAAGGTTGATGTATTGGCACTGGGAATGCTCACGTGCATCCGAAAGGCTTTTACTTTAACCAAAAAACATTACCATAAGGATTACAACCTGCACAATATCCCTCATGAAGAAGGCAATGAAGTTTATCAGATGATTAGCAAAGCCGATACCTTGGGCGTATTCCAGATCGAAAGCAGAGCCCAAATGTCGATGCTGCCCAGGTTAAAACCCATGAAGTTTTATGACTTGGTGATTGAAGTGGCCATTGTTCGTCCGGGACCGATACAGGGAGACATGGTACATCCTTATTTAAGAAGAAGGAATAAAGAGGAAGAGGTAGAATATCCATCAGAAGAACTTAAAGAAATATTGGGAAAAACATGTGGCGTACCTCTTTTTCAGGAGCAAGCCATGGAGGTTGCCATTGTTGCCGCAGGTTTTACGCCCACAGAAGCTGATGAGCTACGCCGAAGCATGGCCACTTTTAAAGCCGTGGGAAAGGTAACCAACTTTAAGCAAAAACTTATTGATGGGATGATAGCAAGAAAATACGAGCCCGCATTTGCCGAACGTCTTTTTAAGCAAATTGAAGGTTTTGGCGGCTATGGTTTTCCCGAAAGCCATGCAGCAAGCTTTGCCTTATTGGTGTACATTTCCAGCTACCTCAAATGTATTTATCCTGATGTGTTTGCCACAGCCCTGCTCAATAGCATGCCCATGGGCTTTTACCAGCCCGCACAAATTGTGATTGATGCCCAAAAGCACGGAGTAACGGTTTTGCCTATCGATATCAATTATTCAGCATGGGACAATACACTGGAAGACAAAATTGGCAACTTTTATGCTATTAGATTGGGCTTTAGGCAAGCCAAGGGCCTCATGGAAGAGGAAATGAATTTTTTGGTAGCCCGCCGCCAATCGGGCTATAAAAGTTTGGCCGCCCTACGTGATCTGGGCATCCACCAAAGCACGCTCGAAAAACTGGCAGATGCCGATGCTTTTAGGAGCATGAACATGGATCGCAGAACTGCCCTATGGCATATTAGCGCCCTGCATGACAGGCCCATAGCCTTATTTGAGGGCAAAGCCGATCATGGCCAATACGAAACCCAGATTTCTTTACCGCTAATGCCAACTTCGGAGCATGTGGTGCATGACTATGCCCATGTGGGGCTTTCGCTCAAAGCGCATCCGCTTAGCTTTATCCGCAAAGAACTCGACATGCTTAAAGTAAGCAGTACCCAAACCGCTAACGAGGCGCAAAACGGGCAACAACTAAAATTAGCAGGGCTGATTTTGGTACGGCAACGGCCAGGCACCGCCAGTGGGATTTGTTTCATTACCATTGAAGATGAAACAGGCACCGCCAACCTTGTAGTTTACCAAAAGCTCTTTAACCAATATCGCAAGGAAATTTTAGGAGCTAAACTACTGATGGTAGAAGGCAAAGTGCAACGAGAAGGACAGGTAGTGCATATTGTGGTGCAACGCTGTCATAATTACAATGGCCTATTACAACAATTACATGGCAGCAAAACCCGCAATATTCCGCCTACTATGGGCGAAAAGGCTTTCCATGATGGAAGAAATTTCAAGTAGCATAGCGCAGCGGAATATCGCAGTTCTCTTTTTAGGCATACCAGTGTAACTAAAGATTGCCCCTACAAAAAAGTTTAGCTATATTTAGGCTGGACCTCCATAAAAACTGAACATGAAAAGTTATGCCTTTGATGCTGCCATAGCCATTATTGGAATTAACCCCTATATTGAGGTGCCCCAAGCGGTTTTAACCAAAATTTTTGAACAGGCTGGCAAAAACAAGGGATATATCCCTGTTACAGGAACCATTAACGATATCACCTATCAACAAACCCTAGTGAAGTACAGCGGCCTGTGGCGACTGTATATCAATACCAATATGCTCAAAAACTCTCCAAAGCGCATTGGCGAAACCATACAGGCCACCATTCAGTATGACCCTTCGGATAGGACCATAACGGTACATCCCAAACTGATGCAGGCGTTGGCCAATAACCCAAAGGCTCATGCGGTGTTCGATGGGCTTAGTCCCTCGATGCAAAAGGAAATAGTGCGGTATATTGCCAATTTAAGAACCGAGGAAAGTATCTATCGAAACATTGATAAGGCTATTGATTTTTTGTTGGGCAAGGGCTCATTTATTGGCAGAAAACAAGTGCTAAAACAATAGTTTCAAAAAACAATTTTGCCGGTACGCAACACTGCTAAAGCATGCAGACATGCTAAAGCTAAAATACGTTAAGAAAAATCTAGATTTCCAGCTTGAGCTTATCTTCGCGGTTTATGATGTCTGCAATACTGGTTTCGCCCAAAATTTTAAGCGTGGCATCCCTTACATCAATAAAGGCACTTCTTATGCCACAGGTTACTTCGTCGGTACATTCATCACATTTGTGATAAAAATTCAAACTGGCACAGGGCAACATGGCTACAGGGCCATCGGTTAAACGAAGGATCTGTACCAAGTAAATATCTTCTGGTTTTTTATTGAGGCTATAGCCACCGCCCGCTCCTTTTTTACTATAAAGGAAGCCTGCATTGCGCAAGTCCAACAAAATCTGCTCTAAAAATTTTTTTGGGATGCGCTCTTCCTCTGCAATTTTTGAAATTTGCATAGGCGGCAGGTTCATGTTCTTACCCAGCGCAACTAGCGCTTTTATGGCATACTTGGTCTTTTTAGAAAGCATGGACAAATGTAGTAATTTTTTACTTAGCTAGTTATTCGGCAAATTGGTTCGTTAATGCATCCCAAGCGTTTACTGTTCGTAATTATCTGGTATCCGCTCCTTTTTTGCCGCTTCAATATACAGTTTTATTTGGTTAACGCTTGCCTTTAAGTTTTGTTTAATTTCATGTTCCCAAAAACGCATTACCACATAGCCCAAACACTGTAACGCCTGGTTAACAAACCTGTCCCGCTGCATATTGCGTTCTATTTTAGGGATCCAAAACTGCTGGTTGGTTTTGGGTTTTCGTTTTTGCCACTCGTAACCGTGCCAAAAATCGCCATCCACAAAAATAACCAGTTGGTATTTTTCCATTACCAAATCTGGCCGTCCTGGCAGGTCCTTACGATGGATACGGAAGCGGATATTTTCCTTCCACAATGCCTTTCTCAGTAAAAGCTCGGGTTTGCTATTGCTTCCGCTAATTTTAGCCATGATTTTACTACGCTGCCTGGTGGTATAAAAACCAGCACTTTCTTCAAAGCGGGGCACTTTAATAGGATCTTCCTCAGTGATATAGAACTTGGGCTTTTTTCTCATCCAATTACAAAAATAAGGTTAAATCATTTACCAATCATCAAAACCAGGCGGCTACTGGTCTTCATTTTAATGCCAACCATCGCTTTTTACGGGCTGGACCCAACCTATTTATTCATATTTACACCTATACCTCGCTACTTTTTGTTTTGTTATTGTATTTTTACCTGTATTCAAATGGCCGCAACGTTAAAAAAAATTGTCGAAAATAAAATTGTCAAACACAATATCAAGTACACCGTAATCGGTATCAGTGTAGGGATATGTATTAGCCTTTTAATTTCCATGGTAAGCAAAAATGGCATTTCGATCAGGCAAACTTTCTTTAACATCCTTTTTAGTGTATTTATCAGCTTAGCTATTTCAAACATCTTTTCGTTTTTCCAAAAGCATAGCAACAAGTTTACCCGCAACTTCTGGCAGCTTATCCTGCTGTATTACGCATGCAATTTAATAGGCATGTTTGTGGGCATTGAGCTATGTTATTTTATCATTTCCTTATTTTACGATATTTCCTACGAGCCCTTTAACCATGTACAGGACTATAAATCTATCTCAGTAATTGTTTTCATTGTGGGCACCATTATGTTGCTTTATCATTTGCAGCAGCGCAATGCGGAGAATGCATTGAAGGCAAAAGAGGCCGATCTGATCAGAAGTAACCAGCTTAAGACCCAGGCTGAATTACAGGCGCTGCAATCTAAAATAAACCCCCATTTCCTTTATAATGCGCTAAATGCCATTACCAGCTTAATTCACGAAGACCCCGACAAGGCCGAGGACATGACCATTAAGCTTTCTAAACTGTTCAGATACAGTATTAATTCGCAGCAACAGAACTATTGTACGCTGAACGAGGAAATAGATATTTTAAATACCTATTTAGCCATTGAAAGAGTGCGTTTTGGAAACCGGATCAATTTTAACATTGAGATAGATGAAAGCATTGCTTTTATTGATTTCCCGAGATTTTTGCTGCAACCATTGGTTGAAAACGCCTTGAAACACGGCCTAAAAGACACTTTTGAGCATGGCCTACTTGAGGTAAAGATAGCACCCAAAAACAATAAACTAGAGATTTTGGTGATGGATAATGGCGTTCCTTTTCCCGATGAACTGGTGGCTGGCTACGGCCTCCAAAGTACTTTCGACAAACTTGCCCTACTTTATCCAAACCTGCACGATATTGAACTCATTAACCAGCCACTAAAACAGATCAGAATTTCAATCCCTTTAAGCGTATGAACTGGAAAACCATTATTATCGAAGATGAGCAATTGGCAAGACAAAGACTAAAAAGGCTTTTGGCAAATTATCAGGAGGTTGAGATTATCGCAGAAGCAGAGAATGGCTTAGAAGGGCTTGAACTGATTAACCAACATCAAGCTGATTTAGTATTTCTGGACATTGAAATGCCCATTTTGAATGGTTTTGAAATGCTGGCCAAACTTACCCACCATCAGCCCAAAGTAGTATTTACCACCGCTTATGACCAGTATGCCATTAAGGCTTTTGATGAAGGCTCCATTGACTACCTGCTTAAGCCCATTGAGCTGGAACGCTTGGACAAGACCATCCTTAAGTTAAAGCAAACCAATTTGGCCAAACCTGTAATGGCTTTAGATGATTTATTACAACAGATTAAGGGCAAAAGCGTACAAAAAACGCTCACGGTAAAGCTTGGAGATCGTATCCTGCTGATCAAAATAGAAGAAATTATACATATACAGGCTGAAGACAAGTACGTTTTTCTTTATACTGCCGATGGTAAAAAGCACCTTACCGACTATACGCTCTCGGTTTTAGAAGCCAAGCTTCCCGACGATTTTATCCGCATTCACCGCAGCGACATCATTAACACTAATTATATTACCGAAATTAGAAGGGGCTTTAATGGTGCGCTCATTTTCGTGATGAGCAATCAATCGAAGGTGAGCTCCAGCAGATCCAATAGTGAAGTGTTGCGGGCCCGTTTTGGCATTTAAAGGTATTGCAGCAATTGCATAGCGTGCAGATTTGATACGTTGCATAAGTTTGCTCCCCACCAAAGGCACATCGACAAATAACTTACAGGCGGCATTGGCACCAGAGCCTTCTTAATTTAAAAGCTTAAAGGTTTGTCACTCGTAGTACACCATTTCATCCCTTAAATTAAGTGTATTTACCTGTTTTTATATTTTATTGACAAATTTGTAAAAGCTTTGTTACTTTTGTTTAACCAAACCAATAACTTGCTACACTTCCTAACATACCGAACACCCGATAAATTCTTAAACGCCTTTGATGCATACGCCGCAGATGGCAATTTAAGGTCTGTAAAAATCATCAGTTCATTAATATTGGTTGTTAGCGGAATTTCCAGGGTTTTGGTTTTTCTTTTTTACGAGGAAGCCATTAAAATACAGGGATATGACCAGCTCTCCATCAATAATTGGTTTCAGCTTGCTTTTTGCGCAGTTTTTTTTGGCATAAGCGCTTACCTTACACCTAAGCAGTTATCTCTTCGCCACAAAAAAATCATTGTATTGGCATTTGTGGCTTTATTTCTGACCTCATCTTTCAATATCAGTTACATTATTTCATTGCACAATACCAAAAATACCCTGTTTGTATTTTTGGTAGGCATTGTTACGGCCAGTCTATTTTTTGCCATCGAATATCAACAGATGAAACTTCTAGTGGTTTATATCATTGCGCTATATTTTTCGGCCACGCAGTTTTCTGAGCTTGACAACCAGCAAAAAATTATCAACTTTATGGCTGGTATTATCCTTGGTATAGTTTTGCTAAGTTTTTCGAGGTATAGCTATTATTTCAAATCTTCGCATTTTGTGAAGATTAAGGAACTGGAACAAAAAAACATCGAAATTGCTCATTTAAATAACCAAAGAGGCGAAATACTTTCGTTTGTGGCCCACGATTTAAGGGCTCCGTTAAACAATATCGAAGCACTTAGCCAGATGATGCTGTTGGAAAAAGGGGATGACGGGGAAGCAAAAATGATTTACAGCTCTGCACTGCAGGCTAAAAACATCATCAACGATTTGATTGAAGCGGTAAGGGCCAACCAGCCCGAATTGCAGAAAGAAACCTTTGACTTAAATCCCTATCTCCAAAAGATCGTTTATAAATGGGAAACCAATACTAACAGGAAAATTATTTTTAGCCAAGCCACCGAACGTTTAAGGCTAAGTGCAAACGCCTCCAAACTGGAACGCGTAATTGACAACCTGATTAGCAATGCCCTCAAATTTTCTGCGGTAGACAAGGAAATTAATGTATTGGCAAGCAAAGTAAAAAACAAAGCTTTAATTAGCGTAAAAGATTATGGCATTGGCATACCTCCCGAGTTGCAATCGCATATTTTCGAACAGTTCTCCAAAGCTGGCAGGAAAGGGCTGCGAGGAGAGAAATCTATTGGATTGGGCCTGCATATTTCATATAAAATTATTGAACAGCATCAGGGCGAACTTTTGGTAAGCAGCGTAGAAAACCAAGGCACCACCTTTACCATTCAACTGCCATTGGTCTAATCATCGTCCTCAACTTTTCCCATAAACAGATCTTTACTAAAGTTCACCAAAAAAAGTTCCTTTTTAGCTCTGGTTACAGCCGTATATAACCAACGTAAAAAATCAAGATCAACCATGTCTTCAGTTAAAAAGCCTTGATCTACAAAAACGGCATCCCATTGCCCGCCCTGCGCTTTATGGCAAGTAACGGCATAGGCAAATTTAATTTGCAGGGCATTATAATAGGGATCTTGCTTGATGGCCTGCAAACGTTCCTTCTTGTTCGTAATATGTTCATAGTCCAACAACAGCCCCTCATATAATCTTTTACTGGCTTCGTAGGGCAAATTAGGGCTTTCAATCTGCAACGTGTCAAGCAATACTTTACAGGTTATACTGCCCACGTCGGGAAAATCTACCAGTTCCAATTGCACCTCCGCAAAGCGAAAACCATGTCTTTCTTCCTCCCTACGCACCCTAATTACTTTGGCCATATCGCCATTGGCAATAAAAGATGTCTCGTTATCATCTGGCAGCCAAAAATAATTGTTGCGTACCACCATCACATAATCTCCACCACTTAGTTCCTCATCTCTATACAGCAAACGGGCCCTAATTTGGTTGTTGTAAATATTGGCCGATTTATTGGACCTACATACCACCAAAGTGTTTTCAAGTTCGTATTTGCCATAGGCATACTCAAGGCCTTCCACAAATTTCAAACCCGTCATCCGGAAGATATCCTTATAGCCTTTAGTGATAAATTTTGGCCATTTAGGTTGATCATCGTAGGTGTTCAGCAGTTTTCTGAGCATGGTTGCATTAGCCAAAATCCCCGATTTCTTCTCCTGTCTAACAACTTCGGTTAATTCAACGGCAGTTACGCTAAGGTGAAAGTTATTGCTTAAATAAGTGGGGTTTAAAGCTGGGCTATCCGTACTACCTACAGGCGGAAGCTGAGCGGTATCGCCCACAAACAACAAGAAACAATTTTTAGGTTTGCCCTCTGGCGAAGGTTGAAAAACAAATTGCAGCAAATCACCTAAAAAAGTCGAAGCCCGCTGCGCATTCCACTCGTCGGCAATCATAGAAGCCTCATCCACAATAAAAACGCTGTTTTGTGCCAAATTAGGAGCCAGTTGAAAAACCAGGTCCATATCCATTGCTGCCTTTTTACGATAGATTTTTTTATGAATGGTGAGCGCTTTTTGTCCGGTATAATTGCTCATTACCTTAGCTGCCCTGCCCGTGGGCGCCAGCAGTATAGGCCTTAAACCAAACTTGGGCAAAGCTTTCACCAATGCCGCTACCGAAGTAGTTTTACCCGTTCCGGCGTAGCCCTTTAGTACAAAACAAGCCTCGGAGTTTGGCGTACTCAAAAAACCAGCCACTTGCCTGCAAAATTGCAACTGCTCTTTGGTAGGTGCAAACGGATAGGATTGTGCAATGAGCTGGGCTTTGTCCATTTGGCAAAGATGCAAAATATGCCACAGATGCACGGGTTTTAATCCTATTTAAAACATCGTTTTTGGCCAGCCCGCTGAAAAAGCCCAATTAATCAAAACAATTTTATCGCTATAAATAAAAACATCTGGCTATCTGAGGCAATAAAAATCCATTTTTAAAAAAAAGAACTATTTTTGTTGATACATGAACAATAATAGCATTTTACTCATTGATCCAAACTTTGAACCTGCAAACAGTACTAATTTGAATTTGTTGGTTAAAATAGGTGCCGACACCTTCTCGTATGCCATTATTGACCTCGAGAAAAACTTTGTTCATGCGGTTTACGATGAGCAGGAATGTGAAAATGGCTATGAAAAACTGAATGAAAGGTTAAAAAACGACAGCTATCTGCAACTTGCCTATAAACAGGTTACCGTGGCCACCCATACCAACAATATCGTTTTTGTACCCCAAGAGCTGTTTAACGAAAACAACATCGCCGTTTACACCAAATATTTCGAAGAAACCGACTCTCCTGCCGTATACGTACAACCTTCTGCACAACAAAAATTCAGCGCCGTATTTTCACTGCCTTTATTTGCCGAAAAAACAATTAATGAGCAATGGAAAACCGCTACCAGACTGTACCTGAATGCCGGATTGATCGAATTAGCTGACCAACTTAACCGCGATACGGTACTCCTTGATTTTACGGTAGGTTCTTTCCAGTTCATCTATCTTAAAAACCAAAAAGCAACCTTTACACAGAGTTACCAGTTTGAAGATCTCGAGGAGCTTACCTATTTTATACTACTCATTATCAATCAGTTGAAAATAAATACCGAAAATACCGAGCTTAAAGCTTGTGGTATTATACATGATGGCGACGAGAAATGGAAACTCCTTAAACAGTATTTCAAGCAAATTGATCTGTTAACGATACAGAGCCGTTTGGATACCAATATCCTTGATGATATGCCTTCACATTATTACACTGGCCTACTTGCTTTACAACAATGCGTGTAGTTGGCGGTAAATTAAAGGGCCTACAGTTTCATGCCCCAGCAAAACTTCCCGTAAGGCCTACCACCGATATGGCCAAAGAAGCCTTGTTTAACATTTTGCTGAACAGCTATGATTTTGATGAATGCCAGGTGCTCGATCTTTTTACCGGGACGGGCAATATCAGCATTGAATTTGCCTCACGCGAGGTGAAAAGCATTACCGCTGTAGATAAACACCCCGGCTGCGTAGCTTGGCTTAAAACAGTGAAAGACAAACACCAGTTAGCGATCGATATCAGAAAGGCGGATGCTTTTAAGTTTTTAGAACAAACTTCTGAGCGGTACGACATTATTTTTGCAGATCCTCCCTATGATTTGCCCCACATTCCCCTGTTACCCCAGTTGGTTGCCAAACATCAATTATTAAAAGAAAAAGGGGTTTTGGTGGTTGAACATCCTTCGATGCTAAAATTAGACCAACAACCTGGTTACGTAGAAACTCGTAAATATGGTTACTCTTCCTTTAGTTTTTTCAAAGAGATAAAAGGACAAGAATAAAAGAGCAAGGACTTAGTCAAAACCTTAGTGCTCTTGCAGTTTATCTTTATTCCTTATTCTTTGTTCCTTTATCCTTTTCAACTATCTTTGAACATGAAAATTGCGTTATTTCCAGGATCATTTGATCCTATTACCATTGCCCACGTGGATATTTTAAAGCGTTCGTTGCCACTATTTGATAAAATTGTGGTGGGTATTGGACTAAATAGCGCCAAGCAAAGTTTTCTTTCTGCCGAAAAAAGAGAGGAAATTGTAAAAAGCATTTTTGCCAACGACAAGCATGTGGAAGTACAGCTATACCAGGGATTAACCATTGATTTTTGCAAGAAAATTAATGCTACCTACATGGTAAGGGGTATTCGTTCAGCTTCAGATTTTGAATATGAACGAGCCATTGCTCAAATCAACAAAAGCATGATGCCCGAGGTAGAAACCATCATCCTGTTGAGCCGTCCTGAATATTCGGCCATTAGTTCAACTATTGTGCGGGATATTTTACGAAATAATGGCGATGTAAGCCAGTTTGTTCCTAAAGCAGCCCTAAACTTTCTATAATCCCAAAAAACAATTAAAAAAACGGTAACACAAACAGCTAAAAAATAATTTTTCCATTTTATACTTTTTCTTGTAACGTTTATGGATAATGCCTACTAATGGTTTAAATTAAAATCTTAAACACCATGAAATCATTAGTAAAAAACATTGTCGCCAAAACTGTAAAGTTCGCCTTATTATCTGCCATAGCTATTGCACCAATTAACCGTGCTTTTAGTCAAAAAAATAAACCTAATTCCCTACTTTGGAAAATTGAAGGCAATGGACTACAAAAACCTTCCTATCTTTTTGGTACTAACCATATACTTTGTGAAGGCGATTACAGCATGCCTAAAAAGGTAAAGGACGCCATGGAAACGACCGAACAAAGTTACTTGGAAATCAATCTAGCCGATCCTAATGTAGGCAAGGAAATGCAAAAGCACATGTTCACTACCCAGCCGCTAAGCACCTTGGTTAATCAAAAAGATTCACTTTTCATCGACTCGATATTACAAACCAAGCTTAAAACCAAATTTAAGCAGGTAGAAAACCTGAAACCGTTAATCATTGTGAGCTCGTTGATGCAAACTTCGTTACCATGCAAAGTAATTAGCTTAGAAAGCGAAATCATTAAAGCAAACAAAGCAGCCAACAAAGAAATAAAGGGCTTATCAAGCATTGAAGAACAATATTCGTTTTTAGAAAAGATTTTTAAACCAACAGATTTGGTGCCTTTCCTAAAAATGTTGGATAACGACCAATTAAAGAATAGCTTTAATGAGTTAAAAACGGCCTATTTAGCCGAAGACCTTAAAAAAGTAGATGAATTGATGGCTTCGTTTTATACTGCTGACCCTGAAGGTTACCGCAACCTATTGCCTGTACGCAATCAGTTGTGGGCCAACAGGATGCCTGCAATAGCTAAAGAAAAACCAACATTTTTTGCGGTAGGCTGTGGACATTTGCAAGGCAAAGAAGGCATTATAGATTTATTGCGCGCTAAAGGATTTAAAGTAACGCCTGTATTTAACTAAAAACAGCTGCGCTTAAAAGAAATCAAACCAATGCTTGATATCCAAAAAATATTCCTGCAGCAAATCAACGAGAACAAAGGTATTATCCATAAAGTAGCTAAAATGTACATGGATAATCCTTTGGATCAAGAAGACCTGTTCCAAGAAATTGTAATGCAGCTTTGGAAAGCTTATCCCTCTTTTAAGGGTACAAGTAAATTTTCTACTTGGATGTATCGGGTAGCTTTAAATACCGCCATCGTTTTCTTTAAAAAAGACCACAGAAAAGTAGATAAGGTTTCTTTAAACGAACAGGTTGAGATTGCCGATTTTAGCGATAGCCACGAAAAGGAAGAGAAACTGGCCTACCTGTACAAGGCGGTACAAGAACTCAACCAAATTGAAAAAGCGCTGATATTCCTGTTTCTGGAAAACCAATCGCATAAAGAAATTGCACAAAACCTGGGTATTACCGAAATAAATGCCCGAGTTAAGCTAAACAGAACTAAAGAAAAATTACAACAGATCATTAAAAAGAACGGCTATGAATTTTGACCAATTAAAAGACGAGTGGAACAATAATAGCGCTCAGCATCAAGAAGTATCCGAAGATATGCTAAAGATCAAGGAAGCACGAACGCCCATTGATAAAATTAGGAAACAGATGAAACAGGAATTTTTGATACAGGTATTTTCACTAGCGCTGGCAGCATTTGTGCCCCAGATATTCGACTTCTCTATATCGCTAAAATCTACCTATCTGATTTTTTACGGCGTTGTGGTGGCTTTTTGCACCTATTACTTCTATAAGTTTTATACGTTTTACAAACACTCCTATGATTTAAGCATAGATAGCAGAAAAAACCTGTTATGGTTTTACTACGAGATGAAACTTAACATTGAATTGTATAAGGCCTTAACCTACATCATCGGTTTTATTATGCTCTCTTTTTGTGCCACGGCGCTGTTTTTAACCAAAAATGATTTATTGCAAAGAATTTTAGAGAAGCTGTCGTTGGTTTACCTAGCATTAAATGCCTTTATCGCTATTTTAATTATTGGAGTGATTACCGAACTTTGGGCCCGGTTTTACTACGGCAAATACATTAAAGAAATCAAAGTAATTATTGATAGCCTTGACGAAGAATAAGAGTTCTAGATCTGAGCATCAAAGTAGCTTTTCATTTTTTAAAACATCTATAATTAAAGGATAGGTGTTTTTTATTTTGGCCTTAATTTCATACGGAGCTACCCAAACTGCTTCGGTAATGCCCTCTTCTACCTGAGGAACCAATTTAGGACTTCCCTTTACCGTCATGTGGTACCAGTTGGTTCTTTTTAAGATCAGCTCGCTACCCATTTCGTACACATGATAGGTTTTGCATATCCTTTTGTTGCGCTGTGCAATGCAAACCCCACATTCTTCTTCAACTTCTCTTACTGCAGCAACTTTCATTTTTTCACCTTTTTCTACCTTTCCTTTAGGTAAATCCCACTTTTTATTACGAAAAATAAAAAGAAATTCGCCCTTGGCGTTATTTACCAAACCGCCAGCAGCTTTAACAATGGTTAAATCTTTCTTGATCTTTCTAAAGGCAGCTTGAGGGCTCTTGGTCAGCAGCAGGTAATGTTTTTGCTTACTACTCTTAAGGTTTTTATAGAAGGATCTAAAATCAAACCCCTCTGCTTCAATTTGTTGTATTTTATCAATTTGAGACGGAAGTTCATGAGTTATAAACAAAGTGTTATCGTTAATATAAATTCTGTATTTTTGCGCCATGTACAATAAAAGTGATATTGAATTAAAAGTAGCTGAATTTTTGTTACAAATTAAAGCAATTAAATTACAACCTGCTAATCCATTTACTTGGGCCTCGGGCTGGAAATCGCCCATCTACTGTGATAACCGCATAACTTTATCTCACCCGGCAGTAAGAACTTACATCCGCCAAAAACTAGCCCAACTGATCCAAGAAGAATATGGTGCAGTTGATGTAATTGCTGGTGTAGCTACAGCCGGCATTCCACAAGGTGTTTTGGTTGCCCAAGAGCTGGGCTTGCCTTTCATTTATGTAAGGTCAAAAGCTAAAGAGCACGGTACCGGCAGCTTAATTGAGGGAGAAATTGTAGAAGGACAACGCGTGGTTGTTATTGAAGATTTGATTTCGACCGGCAAAAGCAGTTTGCAAGCCGTTGAAGCGTTACGTAGTGCAGGCCTCTCGGTAGCAGGCTTAGTGGCCATTTTTACCTACGGTTTTAACCAAGCTGATGAAAACTTTGCTGCCGCAAAGTGCAGGTACTCTACCCTTTCTAACTACAAAGCACTGATTGACTATGCTGCCGAACATGGTTTTATCGCTAAATCAGAAATTGAGTTTTTGAACAAATGGCGTGAAAACCCCGCTGAGTGGGGAGTTTAAGAGTGTCAACACATAAAACCTATATATCATGACAATCATTGAAAGTAGCACCGAAATTAATTTACCTGTAGCACAGGTTTATCAGTTTCTTGCTGATTTAAATAACCATCAACAATTGATGCCAGAAAACATCTACAACTGGTCTTCAACTGTTGACACAGCAAGTTTCACCATCCAGAACATGGCTAAATTGGCCATTCACATTTCTGAAAGGGTTGAAAACGAGAAATTAGTAGCGGTTCCTACAGAAAAACCACCTTTTGATTTATCATTGCAGTGGTCAGTTACCGATAACGGAAACGGCACCACTTCGGCAAGACACCTCATCTCCGCGGATCTGAATATGATGATGAAGATGTTGGCATCAGGCCCATTGCAAAAACTGGCAGACTACCAGACAAAAAAACTCAAAGAAATTTTGGGATAACACTCAAAGGAAGCGCAAAAAGCTTCCTTTTTTTATGCAATAAATATTGGGTTACATAGTGTTCCTAACATCTATCAACGCATCATCAATGGCGTTAAATATTCTGTGAGCCACTCACATTAACCTTAATTGATAGCAGATATCTATGGTTAATTTTTTCCCTTCAGTGTCCAATCAGCGCATAGCAAATTCCATAGCAATAGGAAAATGCGCAAGCTATTTCACTTTTAATTTCATTCGCTTCATTAGAAAATAGAAACCCACGGCAGTAAATAGCATTAACAAACCCGTTGCCATCCATAAAACATTAAAGCCATAGTTGGCCGCCACCTTAGTTCCCAAAAAAGGGGCAAAAATTAATCCAGCAGAAAGCGACAGGGAATTTAAGCCCATATAAGCGCCCCTATTTTTGATATTTGAACGCTGCAAGGTTACAGTGGCCATAAAAGGCATTGCTAAAATCTCGGCAATGCACAAAATAAACATAGAAACATACAGTAGCCAAATTCCCTCTGTAATCAATAACGAAGCAAAAGCCAATCCGCAACAAAAAACACCAATGATAATCGCATTTGCAGCGGTGGTCCTCCGTTCGGCAATGTGCACAATCAGCATCTCCAAACTAAATACCACCACCCCACTGTAGGCCAAAATAACACCAATACTTTTTTCGTTAAGATGATAAACCTCTTTATAATACAACGGTAGCGAGCTTAATAGCTGAAAAAAACAGATGGCAAATAAGATACTTAAAAAAGTGAACACCAAAAAAGGTGCATCCCTATAAGGCGATTGATACTTAATTTGTTGGTCTGCTAAATCGGTTCTTTCTTTGATCTCGCCTTTCTTATTCCTGAAATAAACAAAAAATATTACTGCTGCCAATGTTGCCGCAATAGCATTTCCATAAAACAGTAGGTTATATGAAATAGCCGCCAATAAACCTCCCAGCGCCGGACCAATGGAAAAACCAAGGTTCAAAGCCATTCTGTTTAGCGTGAAGCTCCTCACTACATTTTCGGGCCTGGAGTAATAGGCTAAAGAAACGGAGTTTGCAGGCCGTAAAATATCACTTACAATACTTAAAGCCAAAATGCCCCCAGCCAAGGAAGTTACCGTAGTTAACTCGGGCAATAATATAAATAACGGAATTACCCCAGTTAAACTGAACAACTGAACTTTAAAATGGCCAAATTTATCGGTTAGCCAGCCACCAAGCGACGAACCGATTACCGAGCCAATGCCAAAACAACTGAGCAACATGCCCGCATTTTCCAAAGAAAAACCCAAATGCTTTACCATGTACACTCCTAAAAAGGGTACTACCATGGCTCCGCTTCTATTCACCAACATTACTAAGGCCAACATCCATGCAGGTGTAGACAGGCCTTGGTAAACTTTAAAATAATCTTTTATATAGGCTTTCATTTGTGGTGCAAAGATAGGTTTTTAGTAGCTAGGAGTTAGGGATTAGTGGCTAGTAATTAACTAGCGGTTTAATGGAATTTGTGTGTCTGCACAAGTTAGCGGTAAATTATTTATTTTCTATCGCAGATTGCGATGATGTAACCGCAGATTTGAATAGCAACTCCATTTGGTCATTGAGTATTGTCCCTAACCACTAATCCCTAGCGCCAAACCTGCCATTATTTCACTACAAAACACTAAAAATCAGCCATTTATTCAGCAAAATATTTTTAATCACGACAAAATTTCCGATTTAAAAAATCAATTAGGGATGGCATTTGTTTTGAGCTTAGTGATACTACTGCCACTGGTAGCGTCCAACTTAAATATAAAGATGTTATTGGCGGTAAAAGAAAAAAGGAAAAACAGAAAATATGAACTTCAACAATTTTACAATAAAAGCCCAAGAGGCTGTACAAAAAGCCTCTGAAATTGCACAAGGCAACCAGCAGCAGGCCATTGAAACAGCACATTTGTTAAAAGGCTTGCTAACCGTTGATGAAAATGTAATTTCTTATGTACTCAAAAAACTAAACGTTAACCTCAATACCCTAAACCAAAAGCTTGATGAGGACATTGCCAAATTCCCCAAAGTAAGCGGCAGCAATATCTATCTATCTTCTAATGCCAATACCGCGCTACAAAAAGCGCAAACTTTTTTAAAAGAGTTTAAAGACGAATTTGTTTCGGTAGAGCATGTATTGCTAGGTATTTTAGCCACCAATGATGCTACCGCAAAATTGCTTAAAGATCAAGGTGTAAATGAAAAAGACCTTAAAAAAGCCATCACCGAACTACGTGGTGATAACCGTGTAACAGATCAAAATGCCGAGGCAACCTATCAGGCATTGAACAAATACGCCCGTAACTTAAACGAATATGCCGAGAGCGGCAAACTTGACCCGGTAATTGGCCGCGACGAAGAGATTAGACGCGTGATCCAAATCCTTTCCCGTAGGACCAAAAACAACCCAATTTTAATAGGTGAGCCTGGCGTAGGTAAAACGGCCATCGCCGAAGGTATCGCTTTTAGGATTATTAAAGGTGACGTACCCGAAAACCTAAAATCTAAAGTTGTTTATTCCTTGGATATGGGTGCGCTGATTGCTGGCGCCAAATATAAAGGCGAATTTGAGGAACGCTTGAAAGCCGTAGTTAAAGAGGTTACGCAAAGCGATGGCGACATCATCCTTTTTATTGACGAGATACACACCCTGGTAGGCGCAGGCGGTGGCGAAGGAGCCATGGATGCTGCCAACATTTTGAAACCTGCCCTAGCCCGTGGCGAATTAAGAGCCATTGGTGCTACAACACTGGATGAATATCAGAAATATTTGGAAAAGGATAAGGCTTTAGAGCGCCGTTTCCAAAAAGTAATGGTAGAGGAACCCGACACACAAGATGCCATTTCTATTTTACGCGGCTTAAAAGAGCGCTACGAAACTCACCACAAAGTACGTATTAAAGACGAAGCCATTATTGCCGCCGTTGAAATGAGCCAGCGCTACATTTCAGACCGCTTTTTACCAGATAAGGCCATTGACCTAATGGATGAGGCAGCATCAAAATTACGGATGGAAATGGACAGCGTACCTGAAAACGTAGATGCCCTGGAACGTGAAATCATGCGGTTGGAAATTGAACGTGAAGCCATCAAGCGTGAAAAAGACGATAAAAAAGTTAAAGAACTGAGCGAAGAGATTGCCAATTTATCCGCAGAGCGAGATGAGTTTAAAGCAAAGTGGCAAGGCGAAAAAGATTTGGTAGAGGCTGTTAATGCCGAAATTGAGCAAATTGAAGCTTATAAATTAGAAGCAGAGCAGGCAGAACGTGCAGGAGACTACGGTAAGGTAGCTGAATTGCGCTACGGCAAAATCAAGGAAGCACAGGATAAAGTGGAAAAACTGAAAGCAGATTTGGCCAGCCGCCAAGACCAAAGTCGTATGCTGAAAGAGGAAGTAACCGCTGATGATATTGCCGGCGTAGTAGGCCGTTGGACAGGCATCCCCGTAACTAAATTGGTATCAAGCGAACGTGAAAAACTACTGCACTTGGAAGAAGAACTGCACAAGCGTGTAGCTGGACAGGAGGAAGCCATTGAAGCCATTTCTGATGCCATACGTCGTTCACGTGCAGGCTTACAAGACAAACGCAAACCCATTGGTTCTTTCATTTTCTTAGGTACCACAGGTGTAGGTAAAACCGAACTGGCCAAGGCCTTAGCAGAGTTCTTGTTTAATGATGAGAATGCCATGACCAGAATTGACATGAGCGAATACCAGGAACGCCACGCCGTAAGCCGTTTAATTGGTGCGCCTCCGGGATATGTAGGTTATGACGAAGGCGGGCAATTAACTGAGGCAGTACGCAGAAAACCTTATTCAGTAGTATTATTGGACGAAATTGAGAAAGCGCATCCCGATGTTTTCAATATCCTACTGCAGGTGTTAGACGACGGCAGATTGACCGACAATAAAGGCCGTGTGGTGAATTTTAAAAATACCATCATCATCATGACTTCTAATATTGGTTCTCATTTAATCCAAGATAATTTTAAAAATCTGGATGACGAAAACAGAGACAGCGTGATTGCAAAAACGAAGAACGAACTGTTTGAACTATTGAAACAAACCATTCGCCCCGAGTTTTTAAATAGGATTGACGAACTAATTATGTTTACTCCGTTGAACAGAAACGAAATCAGGGATATCGTAACCCTACAATTTAAACAGGTACAGCATACCTTGGCCGAAATGGGCATTACCATGGAAGCCAGTACAGAAGCTTTAGACTGGCTTGCCGAGTTGGGATACGACCCTCAGTTTGGTGCACGTCCGTTGAAACGTGTGATCCAGAAACGAATCTTGAACGAATTGTCTAAAGAGATTTTAGCGGGTAAAGTGGATAAGGACAGTAAAATCAAATTAGATATGTTTGACCATCAGTTTGTATTCCTTAACGAGGATAAATAATATTCGTAAAATCTATCATATATCAAAAAAGACAGGCCAAGCCTGTCTTTTTTTTATGACAACTATCTGCCAAAAAATGTCAAATAGACAAATCCAAAATCCCTCAAAATATCACTCAATTGTCAGCAAAGGGCACTTTTGTCAAAAAAATCTAATATCGATATTTTCCTATATGGCTTCAAAATATTATTAATCAATCGATTAATTAAATAACCGCATTTTGGCACTACTGACATTTTTTCAAAGCGGAACAAAAGTTGAAAAGAGCGTGTCAGATGGTCACAAGATCATCGTAAACATAACACATATAAAAATGAAAAAAGTTCTATTATCGTTATTAGCTGTAGCAGCTTTAACATTTGGTGCAAAAGCACAAACAGAAAAAGGTAAAATCATTCTTGGTGGTAATGTAGGTTTCAACAGTACTAAAGTGGATGGCGCTCCTAAAGCTGATGTTAACTTTAGTGTAGTTCCAAGTGTTGGATATTTTGTAGGCAACAACTTTGCAGTAGGTACTGGTGTTGGATACGAGTACGATAAATCAGTAAGCAACAGCAACCAACGCGAATCTTTTGTAGTAGCTCCTTTTGGTCGTTACTACGTTAACCTAACTGAGCAGTTCAAGTTCTTCGGACATTTGTCGGTTCCTATGGCTTTTGGCACTCAAAAAGACGTAAATGCTAACGGTGATACTGGTGCTAAAGAAGCTACTACTACCGCTATTGGCGTAAACTTGGCTCCAGGTTTCGCTTTCTTCCCTACTAAGAAAATCGGGATTGAGTTTTCAGTAAATGGTTTAGGTTACAATAATTTATCTGTAAAATCAGAAGCTACCGGCGCTAAGCTAAAAACCAACAGCTTCGGTTTAGATGGAAATACTTTTGCCCCTAAATTGGGTGTACAGTTCCACTTTTAATTTGAGCTAGTTACTTATGAAAGGCCGCCCATTCGGTGGCTTTTTTTTTGCAGTTTACTTGCATATTTACCACTGTTGGCACATTTTTCGTCATTTCGACCGCAGCGGAGATATCTAAATACTCCTTAAGCTTATTAACATTGAATTAGCTAAACCAGAATGAAATGTCTTCCGCCAGGTCTCTCCTAACGTAGAGATGACGGAGTTAAAAATTTACACGCTGAACAAATAATAATTTTCTGCCAAAACCCTATTGTTTATTGGTTGTTATGTAAATAGTTCAACAATGTTATATTTGCGTTTATGAAAAAAATTATTGTAGTTGACGATGATGAAGAAGTACTAGATACTATTGAGCTCGTTTTGGAAATTGGTGGCTATGAGGTTGAGCCGCTTAGTGATGCTGAAGGTTTACATGAAACCATTGAGGGATTTAGTCCCGATTTAATTATATTGGATATTGTACTGGGGAAAATTGACGGCCGTACGCTTTGCAACGAGATTAAAACTAATCCTAAGACCAAACATATTCCTATTTTAATGATGTCTGGCCTTTACAAAGCCGAAGAGATTAATGTTTTGGCAACGCCACCCGACGATTTTATGCCCAAACCTTTTAAAATGGATGTGCTTTTGGAGAAAATCGAAAATCTGATCAGTAAAAAAGCGATCAGGCAAAACATCAATTAATTATTTTTCTTCTTTTGGACCACGTTTGTAGATCACCAATCCGTTTAGGAAGTTTCTTAAAATTTGGTCACCGCATTTCTTAAAGTTGGGGTGATCTTCTTTTCTAAAGATATCGCCCAATTCACTTTTTGTGACATTGAAATTTACCAATTTGCAGATGGCCATAATATCGTCTGTAGTGAGTGACAGGGCCACTCTTAATTTTTTCATTACTTCGTTGTTGCTCATATTACCTTTTTAATCAGTTCATTAGGAATTAGGAATCAGGGGCTAGGACCTAGTAATTAGTAAAATAGCCTATTTCCTAACCACTAGCTACTAGTCCCTAGCCACTACCTGGCTATTTCTACTTTTATTTTCTTGCCTTTCATTTTCTCGGCAGAGAGTTTCTTTACTAACTTTTGTGCTAAGTTACGCTTTACGGCGGCATAAGTACTTAAATCTTTTACTTCTATTAAGCCTATGTCGGCTTTATTTAGTCCACCTATTTTGATAAGAAAACCCACGATATCTATTTTATTGATTTTCTGCTTTTTGCCGGCCGCAAAGTAAATGGTTTGCCATTCACTATCCGGAGGGATTGGATAATTTCCATTGAGCTCTTCTTTTTCAATATCGTTATCGAGGTAAGGAAATTCTTCATCGTTAGCAAAAATAAGGTAGGCCGTACCTTTTGCTTTCATCCTGGCGGTACGTCCATTACGATGCGTAAAGGCCTCCTTGGTAAGTGGTAATTGGTAATGGATAATGTATTCCACTTCCGGAATATCCAATCCACGGGCAGCCAAATCAGTAGTGATTAAAATTTTCACGCTGCCATTTCTAAATTTAAGCAAGGCCCGCTCCCTATCGTCCTGCTCCATTCCTCCGTGGAAAATATCGTGCACCAAATCTTCATCAATCAGTAAGTCGCTAATTCTATCTACAGTTTCCCGGTGATTACAGAAAATAAGCATAGAATGGTCGCCAATTTTACAGATCAGCTTGAATAAAGCTTCTAGCTTCTCTTCGGCAAGCGTATCAATTCTTTTTAAGGTTAAATCAGGCACCACTTCCTGCTGGCCCAAATAGTTAATGGTTTGATGTTCCTTAATTCCTGTAAAATCAGGCAAGTCATCCATTTTAGTGGCCGAAGTTAAGATACGTTGCTTTAGCCCGCGCAAGCAGCCGATAATGAAAGACATCTCTTGAGTGAAACCAAATTCCAACGATTTATCAAATTCATCCAACACCAAAGTGTTGATGGTACTTTCGTCAAAATTGTTTTCGCGTAGGTGAAAGGCTATACGTCCAGGGGTACCAATTAATACCGCTGGAGCTTCAATTAAGTTGTTACGTTCTATTTTAACGGAATGGCCTCCGTAACAGCAAATGACTTTATAACCGGTGGCCATTTGCTTAAAAACCTGCTCAATTTGCAAGCCGAGCTCTCTTGATGGCACCATGATTAAACATTGTACGCCTTTTTGCCCTTCCCTTAAATTGTGGAGTACCGGAATAAGAAAAGCCAGTGTTTTTCCAGAACCAGTAGGTGCTAAAACGACCAGATCGCTACCAGTATCAGCTTTTAGCTTTACTTCTTCTTGTAGTGGATTGAGCTTTTGGATATTAAGGTTAGCGAGTAGCTTTTGCAGATTCATGGCACAAAGTTAACAGTTTTCACTCAGCAGTTTCTAGCTGATAACCACAAAGACTCAAAGAACACAAAGAAACTTGATGTGATATTATCATTTGTAGGCAGCTGAAAAAGACAATCAATTCATCAAATAAATTGTTAAACGTTTACCTATTTACAAGCGTCATTCGTTAGCCCAAAATCAAAAACGAATATAACTTGTTGATAAACAACAAAATGTTAGCAAATAAACAACATATAATTAAAGGAATTTTAACAATAAGCCCTTAATTTTAGGAAACCTGATTTTAGGTTGCTTTATCTTTATTACAATAACTTATGACCTGGAAGAAATTTAGTGGCGAAGTTATTCATTCGTCAATCTTAGCTGAGGTAGAAAAAGCAATTCTCCGCGAAACCGAAAATGGCTTCAAATTAAAAGTCTGCATTGGCACAGATTCTCAAGTAAAAGGCAGTTACACCGATTTTGCCACGGTAATTGTACTGTTAAGGGAACATCATGGTGGCTTTATGTACATTTCCCAAGAGAAAACCACCCAAAAAATGGGAATTAAGGAAAGAATGCTGCTGGAAGTACAAAAATCAATCGAAACAGCCTATTCTATCTGCGATTTACTGGACATTTATGATGTAGATTTGGAGGTACATGCTGATATCAACACCAATCCATCTTTTAAATCCAACAAAGCACTAAACGAAGCCATGGGTTATATTTTGAGCATGGGCTTTATTTTTAAAGCTAAACCCGAAGCTTTTGCCAGCTCTACTTGTGCAGACAAGATGGTACATTAACAGTTTGCGCTCAGCAGTTTACAGTTGCACGCCAAGCATGTTGGAAACCAGCTATTGAAAACTGGCAACTGAATTACCATGTTTTAGTAATCACTTTCTTTTCGGGAGGCTGAGGAGCCGGTACTGTTTTATGAAGCAAATGATCCTTTAGGCGTGCAGCAAATGCTGTAGCATATTTTGAAGTTTGCAGTCGATAATCTTCCCATTGCTCAACGTTCCATTTTTTGGGATCTGTTTCAAGCGGGATACCCACCGTAGTGCTTGGCACAAAATTGCCGTATCTGTCTTTTTGATAGGGAAAAAACTCAAAGTCGCTTAACCAAAAACGATACTTCCCGCCATTGGTTTCAAAATAAAATCGATAAGCTATTTCACCAGAAGGGTGCGACAGCATTGCGGCGCCTTTTCTGATGACCAGCTTACCACTGGCAACCAATTGTTTGCCGCTCGCTAAAACAACAGGTTTAAGCTTTTGCTTTTGAATAAACTGCTGTACTCTTATTTGCAGGGTATCTTGCGGAATCGCTGTATTTACGACCTCATAATAGAGGTATTTCCCTGTTTCGTCTTTGGGCAATTGAGCTGTTTCTTGTGCACCCAACAGCATTGAAAAACCCAGCAACAACACTAACAACGGTACTATTTTCATAAAATATGCTTTAAAGAATGAAGCGTCCCGAAAATCCGGGACGCTTTCTGGTTGTGATTAGCTTATCGTAAAGGCTAAAAGCTATAAACTGCGGCTAATGAAAATTGCGCTGCAGATTTATTTAATGTGGTTCCATCACTTTTAACAAAGCCTTGGCTAAAATCCTTATCGTTATCAAAACGCACTTCCGGGATAAAGGTTAAACCTCCAGATTTGATATTGCCTGATAGCGTGAATGAGGTTACACTGGCACTTGGCCCACCTGAAATTCCCTTATAGTTAAAGTATTCGGCCCTTAAACCTAAAGCTACGGATGGAGTAAAAGCATATTGCGGATAAAGCGCTACGCCCGAATAACCAAATTTATCATCGCCAGCACTCAAATCGGCGGCATTTAAACCAATCTTTACCTTGTCGGTAATTTGATAAGCAGTGGTCAAATCAATTACAGTGCTGTAATTGCCATAGCCATCCAAGCCATGCAAACCATTGATATAGGCGGTCCAGCCTTTCACTGGCGAAATCATTAACTGGCCTCCCAAGCTAGATACTCCACGGGAAGCACGGTATTGGTTCCACTCGTTAAACAAACCTACCATGAGGCTCACTTTATCAGAAAAAGCATAGGTTCCTTTGATCCCTGCATTTTGGAATGGGCCAGAACCGAATAAATAAGAAGTTGAATAGTTAAAGTTAGCGGCAGGTGAAATCACCTCGTAACCGATAAAAGTCCCCATATAACCTGCTGTCATACTAAATTTATCGGTGAAAGCATAGTTCACATATAAATTTTGGATATTGAAACCATTAGCCGTTGGATCATATCCACCAGCAGCATCGGGTATTGATTCATACTGGCCCCTGGGACCGAAAGAAAGTTCACCTACAAAAGAGGCCTTCCCGGTTGTTTTTTTAAGGGCCAAATCTATCATTCCAAGGGAAACAGAATTTTGTTCGCCCGCAAAATAGGTTTTGATATTGCCAGACTTGTTGAAATCATATTTATAATAGGTATCTACCGAACCTGATATTTCAAGTGGAGAAGCTTTTTCTTGTGCAACAGCTACGGTTGCGGTAGTTAATAATAAAAGGGATAATGCAGCTATATTTTTTTTCATCTTGTTTATCATTTTTATTTAAAAAGTGATGAAGCAATATGATCTTTCACTGTCTGAAAAACCATGATAGTTCATTTTTTTAAAGAGTTAAATAATTGATTATATCTCCTATAGGTAGAAGATTATCATATAGCATAGTGCAAAATTTAATCAAAGCAGTCCCACCCAACTCCAAACTAGGAGCCGTATTCAAAAAATTGTTCTGTTTAAGGAAATGTTCATCCAAGCATTTCCAGGCTTCTAATCTCCCCAGCCTGTGTTTATAGCAGACCGGGGAGACAGAAATTATACATCAAAACAATTTAACATCATGATTTTTAACTTAGCCTAAGCGGGGAAATGGAATTAGTTATTAGGGACTTCCTGTCCAGATACGATTAGCGTTCCTTGCGTGTATTTCTCATTATGCTGAGAAGCATCCAAGCCTTCTTCTTCTTCATCAGCGCTTACACGGATTGGAAGAATCAAATTGATTACTTTAAAGATGGCAAAAGACACCACAAAGCTGAACACTACCACCAATAACATTCCTTTCAGTTGGATAAAGAAAAACTCGGGATTACCGTAAAGCAAGCCATCAACCCCTGCACCGTTTACCGTTTTAGTAGCAAATACGCCTGTTAAAAGCATTCCTACAATACCGCCTACACCATGACAAGGAAATACATCCAAGGTATCGTCTAAGGCTGTTTTTTGTTTCCAAGAAACCACCAAATTAGATACAATGGCAGCAAATACACCGATAAATATGCTAGAAGGAATGCTTACAAAGCCAGCACCCGGGGTAATGGCTACCAAACCTACTACTGCCCCAATACAAAAACCTAAAACTGATGGTTTTTTACCTCTGGCGGCATCAAAGAACATCCAAGACAAACCTGCCGAACCGGCGGCCACGTTGGTAGTTACAAAGGCCGACACTGCCAAGGCATTTGCGCCCAAGGCCGAACCTGCGTTGAAACCGAACCAACCGAACCAAAGTAAGCCCGTACCAATTAATACGTAAGGAATATTTGCTGGTGGCACCTCTTTGTGCTCTAAATGTGATCTTCTGCGTTTTAGCACCAAAGCACCAGCCAAAGCCGCCATACCTGCAGAAATATGCACTACGGTACCTCCCGCAAAGTCGAGCACGCCCATTTTAAACAAGATACCTTCTGAATGCCAAGTCCAATGTGCCAATGGCGAATAAACAAGAATGGCAAAAAGCACAATAAACAGGATATACGAAGTAAATCGGATACGCTCTGCGACTGCTCCTACCACCAAACCAGGTGTAATAATGGCAAACATACATTGGAAAATAGCGAACAGCGACAAAGGAATAGTACCCCACGCTGGTCCAGAATTTACCCCCTGAAAGAAGAAAAAGGTTTTAGGGTTACCAATTAAACCACCAATGGAATCGCCAAAAGCTAAGCTAAAGCCTACGATTACCCAAAGTACAGAAATGATGCCTGCGGCCACCACACTTTTAATCATGGTTGACAATACATTTTTGCGATGCACCATTCCACCATAGAAAAAAGCCAAACCTGGAGTCATTAAAAACACCAATGCCGAGGCGATCAAAACAAAAGCAATGTCTGGCGCACTGTACTTTCCGTCATCAAAGTTTGTTAATGGCTTAATAAATAATGCGGCAACTGCAACTAACATTAAAATTGCGAAGGGTGCCCACTGTTTAAATAAAACTTTACTCATAATTTAAATTTTAGTGTTTGATTTCAAACCTAAATTATAAATAAGATTCCAATTTTCATTACAATTTTTACATTTTTTTAATAAATTTTTAATTTTAATTCAAATAAAACAACAAAAAAGCAATAAAATATCATACAAAATCAAAAAACAAACAAATCAAAACATAAAAACAACAGCAAAACACCAGTTAAATTCAAAAAACAAACACAAAAACATATTTAAAAACCTAAAACACACAAAAAAACATACATAAAATCAGAAAAACATATTTAACTTATACATACCACCTAAAAAAACACACATCAAAGCTGATACTGAAATAAATTTGCTTCGCAGCCACTTCGTGGTCAGCATGACGAACCGCTCATTTGGCGTCACCCTGAATTTATTTCAGGGTCGGCAAAACAAAGCCGACATCTTGCCCTAAAAACCAACTAAACCATAATCGAACTCAAGTCTATAGACAGCCCCTCCCATTACCCTACAAAGAATGGATCATTAGAAAACATAAAATATCCGTCCAATAACCTGAGTTCGATTATTAAAAGCACTAAACAGACCGTTAAAGCTGATGCTGAAATAAATTTGCTTCGCAGCTACTTCGTGGTCAGCATGACGAACCGCTCATTTGGCGTCACCCTGAATTTATTTCAGGGTCAGCAAAACAAGAAAAGACTTATACAACTATAAATCAATATAATAATAATCGAACTCAGGTCAATAAAATGGATTGAAAGAAATTACTGCAGGAAATTAGAAAAATTAGATTTCTTGATAGGCTGAACCTTGGACAACGCCCCTACGCTCTATCTCTTTATCAATATAAGATTGTATTGACGATTTTTTGATGCCCCAGTTTGGCGCAATTAGCAAATCCCAATCGGAAATACCAAACAGCCGCTGAATTACAATATCTGGACGTAACAATGGGATTAATTCGCAAAGCAAATCGGTATATTCCTCTAAACTGAATAGCTTAAATGGATTTTTTTTGTACTTAACGCCCATAATAGAGCCTTCTACAATATGCAAATGATGGAATTTCACAAACTTAATTTGCGGAAACCTGTTGATTTCATGAATATAGCCATGCATCATCTCCCTGGTTTCCCATGGAAAACCGAAAATAGTATGCACGCAGAGGTTAAGCTTGGTGTTCTCTAACAACTTCACGGCTTCTACAAACTCCCCATGGCTACAGCCCCTATTGATCTGGTCCAATGTTTCATCATAAATGGATTCCATTCCCATTTCCAAATCTACATCATATCTATCGGTATAACTTTCCAATAGCGCTACCTTTTCGGCATCAATGCAGTCAGGACGTGTACCCACTGCAAACCCCACTACCTCTTCTTTGTTGATTGAAAGGGCTTCATCATACATCATTTTTAAATAATGCGTTGGAGCGTAAGTATTGGTATTGGGCTGGAAATAAACGATGAACTTTTCGGCACGGTAAGAGTTACGTGCTCTTTGCATTCCCTCTACCAACTGTTCTTTAATGGTTGGAAGTTTACGGGAAAGTTCAGGCGTAAACGAATCTACATTACAATAGGTGCAGCCGCCGTAGCCTTTGCTACCGTCGCGATTTGGGCAGGTAAAGCCGCCATCAACAATCACTTTAAACACCCGCTGACCGTTGTAGTGCTCGCGTAAATAGGTTCCGTAGTTGTTATAACCCTTTATGCCCGAATCCAATGCTGTTCCCATTGGGGCAAAAATACAGAAAATAGATTTTAGATTTACGATTTTAGATTTACGATTTTGAAAGGCAAGGCTTTTGGGGTAAGGTTAACGCAAAGAAAGGAAGGAGTTTCGCAAAGAACGCAAAGCCCCTCGTTGCCGCAAAAACCTCGTAAGCTTAGCCACTTTTGGGGTAAGGTTAACGCAAAGAAAGAAGAAGTTTCGCAAAGAACGCAAAGCCCCTCGTTGCCGGAAAAACCTACGAGGTTTAATTTAAACAACATAGAGATCCCTCGAAACTCGGGATGACAAATCGCCTCCAAACACAAAGGGAGCATCACTCATGACACTCCCTTTGTTTTATCTTAGCTAAGCCCTAATTGTTAACGGCTTCTTTTTTTCTGTTAATTAACAAATAAATAGGAAGGCCAAGCAACACAATAATGAGCCCAGGCCATGTATATTGTTGTTTATAAATCAATAACAAAACACAGAAAGCGGCACCAATTAACAGATAAACAATAGGTGTAATTGGGTACAACCATGTTTTGTAAGGTCTTTCCAAATCAGGTTTCTTTATCCTTAAATAAATCACTCCAAATACGGTAATCATATAAAAAACCACAATCACAAAAGAAATCATATCCAAAAGGTTTCCGTATTGACCGCTTAAGCACAACACCGCAGCCCAAATTCCCTGCATCCATAGCGATTTTGCAGGCACGCCATTTTTATTATTGTGCAATGCCGCTTTAAAAAACATGCCATCTTTTGCCATGGTTTGAAAAACCCTTGCGCCTGCCAGTACAATCCCGTTTACGCAACCAAAAGTAGAAATCATTACCAACACCGCCATTACGATGGTACCAATGCCGCTTCCAAAAATCTGTTCAGAAACCACAACTGCTACCCTATCATTGGGGGCAAAAGCAATGCCCTCTCTATTCAAGGCATTGAGGTACACAAAATTCACCAATAAATAAAGGATCATTACCGCAGTAGTACCCAAAACCATTGAACGCACCACGTTTTTCTTAGGATTTTCAATTTCCCCCGAAACAAAGGTTACATTTTCCCAGGCTACACTTGAAAATACTGAACCCACCATAGCCGCCGCTATACCGCCCAAAATGGCCATTCCCGACATGGACTCCCATCCAGATTTCAGGAAGTTTCCGCTGGGATCTGTTTTGAGGTTGTTAAAAGCTCCCCATCCATAGCTCATATTCTCGGTCCAAAAATTGCTTTTTATCAAAAGGAACCCCAGAACAATCAGGCCAATTAAAGCCACAATTTTAGATCCGGTAAATACATTTTGCAACAGCTTGCCTCCTTCTACGCCCTTAGTATTGATATAAGTTAGCAAGAGGATCACGAAAATTGCCAAAATCTGTATCCAAGTAATTTTATAGCCACCGCTTTGAAAAATCGGGGCCGCATCGTTTAATGCTGGAATTAGATAAGCTGTAAATTTGCCAAAGGCTACCGCTACGGCAGCAATAGTTCCCGTTTGAATTACCGCAAACAAGCCCCAACCATAAAGGAAGCCCATCATTTTACCAAAGGTTTCCTTTAAATAGGTGTACTGCCCTCCTGCTTTAGGGAACATTGAAGAAAGCTCACCGTAAGAAATTGCAGCGGCCACTGTCATTACCCCAGTGATTACCCAAACCACAATTAGCCAGTAACCCGAGCCAAGATTTCGCATGATGTCGGCACTTACGATAAAAATACCGCTACCGATCATTGAACCCATTACCAGCATTGCGCCGTCAAAAAGCCCTAGTTTTCGTTTAGAAGAGACTTCCTCTTGTTGATTATCCATTTGTTTAGTTTAGTTTTTTGGTTATTGTTAGCTAAGATAGAAAAAGAGATGAATAAATTGATTTCACAACCACAGATACGCAGATATAAATTTGTTTTAGGCTACAAAAAAAATCGAGACTGCAATCTGTGCGTTTGTGGCAAAAATTTCAATAGCTAGTAAAAATATATTGACACCCAATAGTTTTTTTATTTACCTTGTGTATTGAATATCAACTAAACAACTAAATATAAATTTAAACTATGGATTTTTTACAAAACAATCTTATTTATGCTGTTCCTCTACTTGGCTTAGTAGGCATTTTGGTAATGGCGGTAAAAAGCGCCTGGGTAAACAAGCAAGATGCTGGTGATGCAAATATGCAAGAATTAGCCGGTTATATTGCAGATGGCGCTATGGCCTTCTTGAGAGCAGAATGGAAAATTCTGAGCATTTTCGCCATATTGGCAGCATCGCTCCTCGCCTATTCAGGAACCGTTACCGAAGTAAATGGTAAAGCAATTCATTCCAGCTGGATCATTTCTATTGCCTTTATTATTGGCGCCGTATTTTCTGCTACCGCAGGATACATTGGAATGAAAGTAGCAACCAAGGCCAACGTTAGAACCACACAAGCGGCCAGAAAAAGCTTAAAACAAGCACTTAAAGTAAGTTTCACCGGAGGCACGGTTATGGGCTTAGGCGTTGCGGGCTTAGCGGTGTTAGGTTTAGGTGGCTTATTCATCGTTTTCCTAAAGTATTTTAACGTAATAAACGCCAATAGCCACGAAATGAAAACGGCCATTGAAGTACTGACCGGATTTTCTCTAGGTGCCGAGTCCATTGCGCTGTTTGCGCGTGTAGGTGGTGGTATTTACACCAAAGCTGCCGATGTTGGTGCCGACTTGGTGGGTAAAGTAGAAGCAGGCATTCCCGAGGATGATGTGCGCAACCCTGCCACCATTGCCGACAACGTAGGCGATAACGTGGGTGACGTAGCGGGCATGGGTGCCGATTTATTTGGTTCTTATGTAGCTACCATTTTAGCAACCATGGTATTGGGACAAGAAATTACGGTTACAGATAATTTCGGTGGCATGTCGCCTATTTTATTGCCAATGGTCATTTGCGGTTTAGGTATCCTATTCTCTATCATTGGTACCTGGTTTGTAACTATTAAAGACGAAAAATCTAACGTACAAAACGCCCTTAACTTAGGCAACTGGTCGTCCATTATCATTACCGGTATTGCTTCTTTCTTTTTAGTGAAATGGATGTTGCCTGAAACCTTAAACTTACGTGGTTACGAGTTTTCGAGCATCAACGTATTTTACGCCATTGTAGTAGGCTTAGTAGTGGGTACCATCATGAGTATCGTTACCGAATACTACACCGCAATGGGCAAAGGACCTGTTAATTCAATCATCCAACAATCTTCAACAGGCCATGCTACCAATATTATTGCAGGCCTTTCTGTAGGAATGAAATCTACGGTAGTTCCAATTTTGGTATTGGCGGGTGGTATTATGGCTTCTTACCATTTTGCAGGTTTATATGGTGTGGCTATTGCGGCCGCAGGTATGATGGCTACTACAGCCATGCAATTGGCCATTGATGCCTTTGGGCCAATTGCCGATAATGCTGGCGGTATTGCCGAAATGAGCCAATTGCCTCCAGAAGTTCGTGAACGTACCGATAATTTAGATGCTGTGGGCAACACTACTGCTGCTACAGGAAAAGGCTTTGCCATTGCTTCGGCAGCGCTAACTTCCCTGGCTTTATTCGCTGCTTTTGTGGGTATTGCAGGCATTTCGGCCATCGACATTTACAAAGCGCCCGTTTTAGCTGGTTTGTTTGTTGGCGGGATGATCCCATTTGTGTTTTCTGCATTGTGTATCCAAGCCGTAGGTAAAGCCGCCATGGATATGGTACAGGAGGTTCGTCGCCAGTTTAGGGAAATCCCAGGCATTATGGAGTACAAAGCAAAACCTGAGTACGAAAAATGTGTGGCCATTTCTACACAGGCTTCTATCAGAGAAATGCTGATGCCTGGTGCCATTGCCTTAATCACCCCTGTAATTGTAGGCTTTTTATTTGGCCCCGAAGTTTTAGGCGGTTTGTTAGCGGGCGTAACCGTATCGGGTGTGTTAATGGGCATTTTCCAATCTAACGCTGGTGGCGCTTGGGACAATGCTAAAAAATCTTTCGAAAAAGGTGTAGAAATCAATGGCGAGATGTACTACAAAAAATCAGAACCACACAAATCGTCGGTAACTGGTGATACCGTTGGTGATCCATTCAAAGATACTTCGGGCCCATCAATGAATATCTTGATCAAGTTAATGTCGATTGTTTCCTTGGTAATTGCCCCATACATTGCCATCAGCGCATCAGACGCTGCCAACAGCACCGGAATGGAAGTTAAGAAAGAAATTCGTGTACAAAAAAGTGTTGATTCGCTTGGTAACGAAACTATCGACACTTTGGTAAACGAAACCGATACAGTGATCAAAAACTAAAATGTTACTAAATAAGAGGGATTTTGCAAAAAATCCCTTTTTCATTTGTAGATATTTTTTTTTAGGTTTGGTCCGTTAATTTTTAAATCAACAAACTAACTAATCAACTAATTATTAATTTATGAATTTAAGAAAGCCTATTGATGTACTTGTTGCCGAATCGGCAGAAAGTGGCGAAGGCACTCTCAAACGTACCTTAAGCAACAAGAGCCTTGTTGCGCTGGGTATTGGAGCAATTATTGGAGCAGGTTTATTCTCTTTAACAGGTATAGCTGCTGCAGAACATGCCGGACCCGCTGTAACATTATCATTCGTATTGGCTGCCGTAGGCTGTGCTTTTGCGGGATTATGTTATGCTGAATTTGCGTCGATGATACCTGTTGCAGGTAGCGCCTACACCTATTCTTATGCAACCATGGGCGAATTTATGGCCTGGATCATTGGCTGGGATTTAGTGCTGGAATATGCACTGGGTGCCGCTACGGTAGGGGTATCTTGGTCTGGATATTTCAATAAGCTTTTGCATGAATTTGGCTTAGAGTTACCGCTCTATTTAACCAAATCATTTGCCGAGGTTGAGGGCGGAGGTATCAACTTACCCGCCATTGTTATCGTTTCATTGCTTTCTTTATTATTGTTGCGTGGCACAAAAGAGTCGGCAAGCCTTAACAACTTCCTGGTAATTGTAAAGGTGAGCGTCGTGATTTTGTTCATCGCCTTGGGATGGAAATTTATCAATCCTGAAAACCACACGCCTTACATTCCTAAAAACACTGGTGTTTATGGCGAATTTGGTATTTCTGGTATTGCTGCTGGCGCTGCATTGGTATTTTTTGCGTTCATTGGTTTCGATGCCGTTTCCACTGCTGCACAAGAAGCTAAAAACCCACAAAAAGGGATGCCTGTTGGTATCTTAGGCTCGCTGGCGGTATGTACCATTTTATACGTTTTATTTGCTCACGTAATGACCGGCCTGGTTCCTTTTGAAATTTTCAAAGGCGACGCTTCTCCTGCGGCCACAGCCTTTAAAGTAACGGGTTACAGTTGGTTACAAATGGGTTTAATCATTGCTATTTTAGCAGGTTACACCTCGGTAATCTTGGTTATGTTAATGGGTCAATCAAGGGTATTCTACACCATGTCTAAAGATGGTTTGTTGCCAAAATTCTTTGGCAGTATCCACGCCAAATATAGAACTCCTTACAAAACCAACTTGTTTTTCATGGTATTTGTGAGCTTGTTTGCAGGCTTTGTTCCGGTTACCGATTTGGGCCACATGGTTTCCATCGGTACTTTATTTGCCTTCTCTTTGGTATGTATTGGTGTAATGATCTTACGTAAAACCGATCCCGACAGAGCGCGTCCGTTTAGAACCCCTTTAGTGCCACTGGTACCTATTTTGGGAATCTTGGTGTGCGTGTATCTAATGTACTCGCTACCTTTTGAAGCTTGGATCAGGTTAGCGATCTGGATGGCTTTGGGCGTTGCGATCTACTTCTTCTACGGCAAGAAAAACTCTGTCCTTAGAAAAAGAAACGAACAAGGACTTTAATCTATAAAGACTTTACATATAGAAGCCCCGTACATACGGGGCTTTTTTTATGCCCTATAATTAATTAGCAAAGGTACTCCCTTCACTATCGGATACTCCAGTCCTGCTTTCGCTCATAGTCCTCGCTCGCTAATGTTCGCTAACGCTCTCAAAGCTCACTGTGGGCTAATCCGCTCAATCAGGTTTATAAAACTAAAAGCTCTGCACGGTACTAACCCCCTCATTCTTAACAAAAAATTAATCTTCAAAATTCCAATTTATGTATTTTTTTCCCTAACATTAAGGACACACAAATTGAAATCTTATATTATGAAAAAACAATTTTTAACCGCTATTGCGGTTACCTTGTGCCTTTATGGCCATGCCCAAACAGAAAAAGGCAAAGTAGTGATTGGCGGAAGCATAGGCTTCGGTTCAACAAATCACAAAGCGAACTCGGAACAAAAAGTAACTTCTTTTAACTTAGGTCCATCCACTGGCTTTTTCGTAGGAAAGAATGCTTTATTAGGTATCGAATTAAGATATTCTTACGAGAAAAGAAATCCTATTAAAGTAATTACGGCCGCAAATGGCACATTCATCACTAATGAAATTGGAGGAGATAAAACCCATAATTACCTCATTAATCCTTTTTTCAGGTACTATTTAGATTTGCACGAGAAGATCAAACTGTTTGGGCAAGTAAATGCAGGTGTAATGTTAGGTAACACCAAAGAAATTATACCCATTGGTCCTTACAGCAGAGATGGAAAAACAACCAGCTATTTAGCGGGCATTCAACCAGGCATTGCTATTTTCCCCCATAAAAACATCGCTATTGAATTAAAGGTTGGGTTATTCAACTATTTTAATCAAAAGTTTAGCGGCACGGATACAGATGCTAATGATTACCGCATTCATCAATTTTCTTTTGGAAGCGATTTAAATCAGCCAAGATTAGGTATTAACTTCCATTTTTAATATTCATTACTTACACGCTTCTTTTTAGAGGCTTTAACCATCCTTCGTTACACGCTGTTTGTAACGAAGGATTTTTATTTTTCAAGCTAGCTCGCAGTTACTCCAACTTCAGTTCTAAATCGTCTTCTTCACTTTTTTATTCTCCCAATTTTCTTCAATTTTGTTGTATTCATATTTATGCCACCCGAGAAAAGAAAAGCCCCCATCCGAAAAGTAAATCCAAGACCATCCACTCCAAGGAAAAAGAAAGGTAAACCTTTTCCAATGGCTTTAAAAGTGGCCATTGCAGGCTTATTGCTTATTCTGCTATCTCCATTTTATTATGGCTACATTCTAAGTGGCTTTGTATCTGCCTGGCGCTGGGTGAAAGATTATGGGCAGGACCCCAATTACAGAACCTACCATAGCTTCAACATCAAAATACCCAAAAAGCATAGCGTGCATGGTATTGATGTTTCTTATTATCAGGGCAAAATTGACTGGCCTATGGTAAAAAAAATGAAAGAGGATGAGGTGAAGATCAGTTTTGCATTTATTAAAGCTACCGAAGGGCTTTTACTGGTTGACCCTTATTTTAAACGTAACTGGCGAGAGGCGCCCAAAGCAGGTTTAATGTGTGGCGCTTATCATTTCTTCAGACCCAAAAAAGATGGAAAAGCCCAAGCTAAATTCTTTTTGCAGGTAGTGAACATCGAGAAAGGCGACTTACCTCCTGTGGTAGATATCGAAAGTTTGGATGGCATTAGCCCTGCTAAAATGCGATTGGAGCTTTCAGATTTCATCAACTATGTGGAAATGAAGACCAAGGTAAAACCGATTATTTATACAGGCCTAAAATTTTATAAAGATTACCTGGCTGGCGAATTTGAGGAATACCCCCTTTGGATTGCACACTATTACCAGCCTAAGTTGAACCTGGATAAAAAGCTCTGGAAATTTTGGCAACATTCCGACAAGGCTAAAATTAATGGTATTGGCCACGTGGTAGATTTTAATGCCTTTAATGGAGATAGTACGCAATTGGCCAACATGCTGGTGAAATAGCTCAGCGCTAATTATACATCGGCATTACTGCCTTTACAAAAAAAACCTTTTCAACGCAAAAAAACATCTCTCTTTACCCCTCTTACAACTTTACGGAATTAACTGTATTTCAGAATATTAACATTATTTCTTAACTTGATTTTTATTTACTTAAAACATTTAAACTATGACTAAGAAAAATCAAATTTCGGCAGAAATTACTGCTGCACAGACTACCGCCGTAATGGAAAACATCAACAGTATTAACGAGACCCTAAAACATGCGCTGACCATCAACCTCACCAACGATGATAGGTTGCACATGTTAAAAATGGGCGACAAAACGCTAGCGTTTGTGCAAAAGGCATTGGAATATGCTGTACAAAACCAAACCCTGTGCCCAGTATTCCTAGACTTATCAGAAGCCCAAAAAGACTACAGCCTGGCTGCAGGTTTACAAGCGATCAAACAAAAAGTAGCTGCCTTGTTAAGAGCCATAGAAGATGCTGAAATGGTAGCCGGCGGCGAAGCCTACGATGCCGCGCTCATTTTCTATAACTCTGTAAAAGGAGCCGCAAGGTCTAACATTGCAGGTTCGCAGGCCATTGAAGACGATTTAAAGCTCCGTTTTCCAGGCAGAAGGAAAAGCACCTTGCCTACAGTGTAGTAGTTTAGCACAAAAGGGTCGACAATGTTTGACCCTTTTGTATCTGAGCCCTTTGTAGCTCCATTAATCCCCCACTAAGGTTCAACATTCCTTCTCTAAGCTTCTATAATGCTTGCCAAAGGTTCGGCTTAGGTGCTTTGAGAAGCAATTTGCACTTCATACAAGAAAAGTTTTCTTCTCCGAGAAGCAATATTGCTCCTTAAAGAAGCAAACTTGAAGCTTTTAGGAGAAATTTGCACAGATAACAAGAAACATTTCCTTCTCCGAGAAGCAATATTGCCCATTGAAGCCTCTCTTTGGATTGTTTTATAAGCAATATTGCTTGTTTAACAAGCAATTTCCTTTGTTTAAGCTATTGGTTATTGACATTTTTGAGCACCTAATACGCTTTAATTTCAACCATTAAGGCATTAAGAGACATTAAGTTTTGCTGGATGTTAATTACCTTCATTTCTTAATGTTTCATTTTTTTAGATATAACCCGAACAAAAAATCCCCAGCAACCTAAGCCACTGGGGATTTCTCTATCTCTAATTTCTTAATTCTTTCGTTCTACTTCCCTATCCATCTCCGTCATGTTCACGTTGGTTGACTGGGAGAAATCGTCCAAAAGATAGTTATTGAAATAATCAGCCAAGCGCCAGAACATGTATTCGGTCATATCGCCAAAACCATGACGTTGACCAGGCACAATGATAAAATCGAAACGTTTACCTGCTTTAATTAGTGCATTAGCTACCCTGATACTTCCCGCCGGGTGTACATTATTGTCAATATCGCCATGCATCAACAACAAATGTCCTTTTAGGTTTTTAGCCAAATCTGGGTTTTTATCAATCGAATATTTGAAAGAAGTATCCCCTTTTAGGGAAACGATTTCTTTCACCCCGTGGTGTTTTTCGCTCCACCAACGGTTGTAAATACTGTTATCGTGGTTACCCGCCGCAGAAACCGCTACTTTAAAGAAATCTGGATATACCAACATGGCAGCAGTTGACATAAAACCACCTCCTGAGTGTCCGGTGATTCCCACTTTATTGACATCAATAAACGGATATCGATCTGCTAATTGTTCTATCGTTGCTTTTTTATCAGCCAAACCGTAATCACGTAAGTTTCCGTAGCCATAAGTATGGTACCATTTTGAACGTGCCGGGTGACCGCCTCTATTGCCTACGGTTACTACCACATAGCCCAATTGCGCCAAACGATCCATTCTGTCCATGCTGCGACCAAAGGATTTGTTTACCGCCTCGGTTTGTGGGCCTGGATACACATACTCAATTACCGGGTATTTTCTGGTTGGATCAAAGTTGAAAGGCTTGTACATTACCCCGTACAAATCGGTTACGCCATCGTCGGCTTTTACTTTAAAAGGTTCAGGAAATTTATACCCCGCAGCCATCAGCAAAGATAAATCAGTGGTTTCCAACTCCATCACTTTGTTACCGTTGTGGTCATACAAAGTAGATTTTGGGGCGGTGTTTACCCTTGAATAATTGTCTACAAAGTAACGGCCGGCATCGTTCATGCTCGAAGCGTGGTCAAAATCGCCAGCGTTTAACAATTTCAATCCCGAACCGTCAAAATTTACACGGTACAAATGGTAATAGTAGGGGTCTTCTTTAGCTTCACGACCATTGGCCGTAAAATAAAGCACCCTAGCTTTCTCGTCGATGTTTACAATATCCTCGCAGTGGAAAGAGCCTTTAGTGATTTGGTTTTTCAGTTTACCATTCTCGTCAAACAGGTAAAAATGTCCCCAACCATCACGCTCACTCCAATGGATCAGTTCCTTACCGCCATTCACCAAACCTGGGCGTTGTACTTCCACATAGGTATTGAAACGCTCTTCAATTAATGGTTTTACGGTACCAGTGGCCACATCTACCACGCAAACATCAATACGTTTTAAATCGCGACTGGTGCGGCCCAGGTAAAATTTCCCATTGTCACCCAACCAAACTGCCGGACGGAACTCGTTATCTCTGTCCGCGTTTAACGCCGGCTTGCTGTAAGTATTTAAACTTTGGTCTTTAAAAGCTGCAACGTTTAATTTTTTACTGGTTTTTTGGGCGAAATTGAACAACCAAACCTCATCTTGCGGTGCTTCGGGCTCGCCTGGCATTTGGTATTTGTAGGTTTCTAAGGTTGGGCGGCCAGCACTCACGCTATTAATTACCCAAAGGTCTTTAACTTTTCTGCTATCAGAACGTTGTATCACAAAGTATTTCGAATCTGGCGACCAAAGCACAAAGGCCCTTCTGCGCTTTTTATCGTTCTTAATAATTTCTTCGTTGTTCTCGCCGCTACCGTCGCTTCCAAAAGCATAAGATTTCACCCCATCTTTTGTTAATTGATGCTCTACAATGGTACTATCCTCCTCATTTTTTAGGGCCTTTTGATAATTGGCTTTGTCCATCCAAAACAGGTTGTAATTACGGGTGAAGATGATGGCAGACGAATCTGGCGCTACCGCTCCCCAATTTGGTTTTGCCTTAGCTCTTTTAAAGTTTTTAATTTCTGTCAGCTTTTCGGTAGCCAGTTCATATTGAAACTTAAAGATTTTCTTCTGCATGGAGTCGGCAGCCTTTTTGTCCTTTCTGTCGGGCTTCACTTCGTCGATAGTACTTTTTATCTCAAAGGTTAAGGCTTTCTCATCATTGCTGAACTTCAGGTTCTCTATTGGCAAGTGTTGGGCATCAAATGGGTCACGGGTAATTAAGGTAATTTCCGCTGCCAGCTTAGCTGGATCAAAAAGTTGTCTTTTATTTCTCGAAGCAGGCTCAACAATGTACCAGTTTTTCCCGTTAGGTGTTTCATATTCGTACCAAAAACGGTTGCTTTGTTTTAACCAATGCGGATCAACACTGGTAGAATAAATCATTTTCCGCAATTTACTGGGCGAAAAACGGGCCGCCATTTGGTAATTGGCTTTTTGTGGTACCTGAAGCGTTTCTGTAGTGGTAATTGTTTTGGTTTGTGCATGAACTGCCACCCCTGAAAACAAACCTAACAGTGAGAACAAGTAGAGTTTTTTCATGTATTTAGTTAGTTAAGTAATGGAGATTTGAATGAGCTAATTTAAATCAAAAAGATGTGAGCGTAACAGTTTTTATGTAATAATTGAGTGAGTTTCCACCTTTACTTTCATTCATATTTGGAATGAGGCAAATATTTATCAACACCGCTACCTATTTTGATGTTATTGCTTAGTTTTGTTCGTATTTATAGCACTTTATGAAAAGATTTTTCTTGCCTCTTATGGCATTGGCATTGATTTACGGAGCTGGATGCCAATCGAAATCACAAACGGCTCAAACCAGCGAAACAAAGGACAGCGTAGCTAACGTGGCCGGCACCGAACCCTCTGAAAATCAAAGTGCCCCTATTGATACTAAAAATATTAAGGTTGCAGATGCCAAAACGATTTTGGATAGGCCACAAGTACCTATCCTTTGTTACCACCAAGTGCGTAACTGGAGAGCTACAGACGGCGCTATGGGCAAAGATTATACCGTAGAGATACAAAACTTTAAAGACCAGATGAAAATGTTGTCGGACAGTGGTTATCATACCATTTTGCCTGATCAGCTTTATGCTTATTTAAACGAGGGCAAGGCGCTTCCAAAGAAACCTATTATGCTTACTTTTGATGATACGGTTTTAGATCAATATACGGTGGTTAACCCAACCCTAAAGAAATATGGGTACAAAGCTGCTTATTTCATCATGACGGTTTCTATTGGCAAAAAAGGCAAGTTTGTAAATTACATGAGCGCAGAGCAGATTAAAGAACTTGCTGACGAAGGCAATACCATTGGTAGCCATACGTACGACCATAAAAACTTTAAAAAATACGCCGGTAAAGATTGGGAAGAACAATTAGATAAACCAACCAAAAAACTGGAAGAAATTACTGGAAAAAAAATCGAGTACTTCGCTTATCCATTTGGTTTATGGAACAAAGAAGGCTTTCCAGAGTTAAAGAAAAGAGGCTTTAAAATGGCTTTCGCCCTGGCTGACAAACGTGATGAGAATGATCCTTTGATGTGCGTTAGAAGAATTATTGCCAGCGGCCATTGGAGTCCTAAAACTTTGCACAATAATATTGTAAAAAGTTTTTAAGCATTACCTTACATGAAAAAATTGATAATTGGGGCATTCATTTGCCCCATTCTTTTTACCGCCTGTCAATCTTCATCAGGCGAAACCAGTTTAAGTGCCGCTACCAAAACTACCAGCAGCTTGTCTGTTGCCACAGCGCCCGAAACCGACACGTTAAAACCTGCTGATGCTGCAACTATTTTAGCCAAAAAAGAAGTTCCTGTGTTGTGTTACCACCAAATAAGGGAATGGTTACCAAGCGATGGCAAACGAGCGAAAGATGACATCATCTCTCCTGCTAAATTTAAAGAGCACGTTAAAATGTTGGCCGATAGCGGGTACCAATCCATACTTCCCGACCAACTTTACGACTATTTGCTTTACGGCAAAGCACTCCCGGAAAAGCCAATAATGTTCACTTTTGATGATACTGATTTGGATCAATTTACCGTGGCCTATCCTACCTTAAAGCAATACGGTTTTAAAGGTGTTTATTTCATCATGACGGTCTCCATTGGCAAAAAAGGAAGAATTGCCTACATGAACGCAGCGCAAATTAAGGAACTTTCTGACCAGGGCAATGTAATTGCCAGTCATACCTACGACCATAAGAACTTTGCCAAGTTTAACGACGAGGATTGGAAAACACAGATTGACGAACCTACCCAAAAACTGGAAAAAATCACGGGTAAAAAGGTGGAGTATTTCGCTTACCCTTACGGAGTTTATAAAAGTAGCTTGTTGCCAAAATTAAAGGAACATGGTTTTAAAGCAGCTTTCATCCTATCGACCAAAAGAGATGAAAATTATCCTTTGTACACCATTAGGAGAATTATAGATCCGGGGAATTACACGGCCCGAAACCTATTGCACAGTATTAAAAAGAGCTTTAAGTAAGGGCTGTTATTTGAAGCAATTAGAGCAAGACCAGCTCATTATTAGAAATGCAAGACCTGAAGTGCCCCCTTATGTAACTTACCATTTAAGTAACGCTGGAAATGGCTTGGTACCTATTATTACTTCCATGGCCAAGTGGGCTTTTAGGGATATCAATGGAGCGTTTAAACAGGGAGAGTTGAGATATGCATTTGTAATTTCTTGTTATCTAAAATCTTAGCTCCCATCTTCGTTATATTACGCTGAATTCAATTAATATTTCACTGAATATCAATTCTGAACAAATACCCCCAAATATTTCGCTTTAAGATTGCTTCATTCTTCGCAATGACGCTCTCTTTTTCGTCTTTGCGAGGAGGAACGACGAAGCAATCTCATTCTACACAATATAAAGGCAGTTTAATTGATAAAACTCAGGGTAATAAAAGTTTATCTGCTAAGCGATTTCCTGAATAAGATACGTTTTTCCGTTAAAGAGTACTTGCTCTCCCACGGGTTTTCCAATAAACAATTTGCCAATAGGCGATGCAGCCGAAATAGCAAAATAAGTTTTACCTTCCAGCTGTAATTGGCCTGCACTGATACTGATGTAAAAATTCCCCTGGTTGGTAATCAACAAACTACCATTTCGAGCAGTGTTTGCACCACCTATGTCTTTCAACGATTGCAAGATAGCTTTTTGCTGTTGCGCATCAGCCAATAACTGTTTGTTGCGGTTAATGTCCTGTTGAGCCATCTCACGACCTGTTTCAAATTTATCTCCTGCACTACTTTTGGTATCGTCCTGGCTAGCTTCTTGGGCCTGCAACAAAGCTTCGTTAGCGGTAGCAATACGCTGTTCTATAAAATTTAAGCAGAGCTGATAAAGTTCGTTTTTTAATTGCATCAATTGGATGGTTGGTTTTTTGGTTGGTTAGTTGTTTAGGAGCTACAGCAAGGGAGAATATCGAATATTCTCCCCAACTGAATGTTACAAAAAGATTGTTATGCTTCTATCCATTTCACCTTATCGGCCATTGGTGTACGGTTGGCTTCACGTGCTTCGGCATTATGGTAGCCCATATAAAACAAACCATAGCATTTTTCATTTTCCGCCAAACCTAAAAAATCTCCTAAGTGGTCAATCAATGGAGGCGAACTCCAGTAGCCCCCCACATTTAAAGCTTCCGCAGTTAGGGCCATATTTTGTACCGCACAAGCTACGGCCGCAATTTCTTCCCAATTTGGCAGTTTGTCTTCATGAAATTGGATATTGATGGCAACAATCACTTCCGCTTGCGATGTTTTTTGTCCAAAACTGTCGTATTTTTTCTGAAGGAACTTTTCGGCGGGAACGGTCTCTTTATAAATCCTACCCAACTCAGCCCCCAATTTTGCTTTACCTTCTTTTCTGATGACGGTGAAGCGCCAAGGTTGCGTTAATTTATGGGTTGGGGCATAATTGGCACTCTCTAAAATCTCCTCAATTATGGATTTAGGAATTTCTTGTTGTATGTAGCTTTCAGGAAAAATACTTCTCCTGTTCTTTATAATTGTCGATAAAATTTCTGCTTTTGAACTCATTTTCAAAAATAACATTTTACGTATAGCATTAATGTTTAGCATTTGTAAAATTGAAAAATCTTATTATTTGAATAATATTTATTGAAAAACAATAAATATTTATTTATATTTGAAATAATCATTTTAAACTCATAACCATGTCGAAAACAAATAACTTGGTATTTTGGGGCTTATACATTGTTGCTTGGCTCATTTTTGTTGGCTTGGCCATTGAAGCGGGAGGTTTAGTCGTAAATTTCCTTTTTAGCCTGTATAAACCTGAATTTGTCCAAAACCTTTATCAGAAGTTGGACTTGTCTGAAATATATAATGACAGTAAATTAGTCTTTTTTAATATTTATAGCTTCATTCTGATCATTTCAATCCTAAAAGCTTATCTATTTTACGTAGTTATCAGGCTAATGCATAAAATGGATTTATCAAAGCCGTTTAACACTTTTGTTGCGAAACAAATTTCACAAATCAGTTACTTTACCATTTCAATTGGACTATTAAGCTATATTGCCAGACATTTAGTTAAAAATTTAATGCACCACGGTTTTATCGTCGACAACTTAAACCAATTTTGGACGGACAGTCAAGCCTTTATTTTAATGGGAGCTGTAATTTATATTATTGCTACCATTTTCAAAAAAGGAGTAGAAATCCAAAATGAAAATGATTTAACGGTATAAAGTATGGCAATCATTGTAAATTTAGATGTAATGATGGCAAAGCGAAAAATGTCGCTTAATGAACTGTCAGAAAAAGTTGAACTAACACTTTCCAATCTTTCTATTTTAAAAACAGGAAAAGCAAAAGCAATACGTTTCAGTACCTTAGAAGCCATTTGCAAAGCCCTAAATTGCCAGCCAGGAGATATTTTAGAATATGTAGAAGAATAGCTAATTTAATTTGAGCTGTTTTCTGATCTGCTTCACCTTGGCAAAAAAGGCAATACTCTCTCTATCTACCAGATAAGCCATTGTTTGTGAAAGTTCGTCCTTGATCCATGGGTGGGCCGTATTGAAATTGGCCAGAATATTTAAGCAGTGCGACTTGATTGCTACGGGCACCTCCTCGTCAATTAGCCAACTAAAAGTGGTTTCTACCAGTTTTTCGGTATCATAGCTTTCTAAAATTTGCTTTATTTCTGGCAATGCATTTTTTTTAGTTATCAGCGCCAATATTTTGGAAAAGTGACGTCGTGCCGATAGGTTATTTTGCTTTGGAAAAACACTGAAGAAATAGGCAATAAACGGCACAAAATTTCTTGGGCTGTTTTCATAGATGTTCTCTAAAATCCAGGCTGCCCTGAAAGCAATTTTCTCCTCTGGATGAAAAGTGAGATCAATAATATCCTTTATTGCGATTCCATTTTGTATAGAAATTGCAGCCAATTTGTTTACCTTGCTTTTTTGAAGCGTGGTTTTAATTTCATTGATCAATTGCTCCTTCATCGCAGTAACGAAATTAACAATTGTAAGCTTGCCACAAAAAAAGACTTGCAAAAAAGCAAGTTTCGGATTTTATCAACACGTTACCGTTGGGATATTTGTATAATTTTAAAGCACATGAAAACGCAACAACAACTTAACTACGAAAGAATAGCGAGAGCCATTGATTATATCAGTACCCACTTCAAAAACCAGCCTGATTTAGAGGAAGTGGCAGAAAATGTTAATCTAAGCCCCTTTCATTTCCAACGTTTGTTTACAGAATGGGCCGGCACCAGTCCGAAAAAATTTTTGCAATATGTAAGTGTGGGCTACGCCAAACGGTTATTGCAAGCAGAGCAGGCCAATTTGTTTGATGTGGCTTTTGAAACGGGGCTTTCGGGAACCAGTAGACTACACGATTTATTTGTTAACATAGAAGGCATGACGCCAGCCGAATATAAAAACGGTGGTGCCGATCTGGTTATCAATTACAGTTTCGCCAGTACTCATTTTGGTGATCTGTTGGTGGCTTCAACCATCAAGGGGGTTTGCTATATGGCTTTTTATGAAGATGAAAATCAGGCACTGGAGTTATTGAAAACTAAATTCCCTCATGCCAATTACAAGCAGCACTTAGATACGTTACAACAAAACGCCCTATTCATTTTCCAAAATGACTGGTCGAAGCTGCAAGATATTAAACTACATTTAAAAGGCACCGATTTCCAGTTAAAGGTTTGGGAAGCACTGCTCAAAATCCCCATGGGAAAACTTTCTACCTACGGTAAAATTGCCCATCAACTCGGAAATCCAAATGCCTCCAGAGCAGTGGGAACGGCCATTGGAAGTAATCCCATTGCCTTTCTCATTCCATGCCATCGCGTAATCCAAAGTAATGGCTCATTTAGTGGCTATATGTGGGGCACAACCCGTAAAACGGCCATTATTGGTTGGGAGCAAGCTTTTGTTAGTGGTTAGTGGTTAGGAGCTAGGAACTAGGGGTTAGGGAATTGATGAGTCCGTTAAGTATTTTTGCGATTTTTTCCGATTTTAAAAGAAGTGCTTTAAATCTGATTTCGTCTATATAGTTTAACCTTAAGGCGAGATAAAGCATTGATTTCACTTCACTATTGGATGCTAAAGCGATGTAGGAGAACCTTCTAAATTCTGGGTTTGTTCCCCTATCAAATCCTTCAGCAAGATTATTTGAAATTGAAATACAAGCTCTACAAATTTGATTTTTGAAATCCCAATCGTTATTATTTTTAAAATCTTTGTAAATAACCACAGCAAAATCTTGCGCTTTTTGCCAAGCTATCATATCTTCAAAACATTTAATAGCCATAGGTAGTAGTTTATCATAAGTAAAATTAAAAATAACAAATTATGATGTATTTCCCTAATCCCTAGAAATCAATACCTAACTACTAATTCCTAACTCCTAGCTCCTATTCACTAACCACTAGCCACTAACCACTAATGACAGACCTATTCAATAACGAACGTAACGCAATAACCAATCTTCTTCCAAAAGAGGGAACAGTGAACTACTACGGCAAGGTTTTTAGCAAAGCAGAAGCTGATTTTTATTATCATCACCTGATGGACCATATTGCTTGGGAAAACGATCAAGCAGTAATTTTTGGAAAATTGATCGTTACCAAACGTAAGGTGGCTTGGTATGGGGCAAAACCTTTTGAATACACTTATTCCAAGGTAACCAAAACGGCTCTTCCCTGGACACCTGAACTTCTTAAACTGAAACAGCAGATTGAAATTGTTTCTGGCGAAACTTTTAATTCCTGTTTGTTAAACCTGTATCATGATGGCAATGAAGGCATGGCTTGGCACAGTGATGGGGAGAAAGACCTGAAGAAACATGGAGCCATTGCTTCGGTGAGTTTTGGTGCCCAAAGAAAGTTTTCCTTTAAGCACAAAGTTGACAAGAACAATATCTCCCTAAGTTTAGCTCACGGCAGCTTATTGATCATGAAAGGCACTACTCAAATACATTGGCTGCACCGCCTACCTCCTACTAAAAAAGTGGTGGGTCCAAGAATAAACCTAACCTTTAGAACCATTGTAGAAGCTTAGTGGTTGCGCAATTTATTCATCCTTGCTTTCTCACCACTGCTGTAATTGGTTGTTTTAGCATTGCTTTCCTTCTTTTTCTGAAACGCAGCCTCCCTAAAAGCTTCTTCCTCCGCCTGCTGGCGTTCTAGCTCTTTTGCTCGCTTGGTTTTCTGCTTAGTAGCCTTACCCATGTCCTCAATTTTGAGGTCTTCAGGTAATTCCGCTTCGTCTAATTTATGGCCAAGCGCTTGTTCAATTTTACGAAGTTGAGGCAACTCCAAGTCGGTAATAAAGTTCAAGGCTACCAAATCCACCTCATCCTTTTTAATCACCCTGTTGATATAAAGCATTTTGTCTTCTGGTAACTCAAAATGAATGATAAAAGGAATGTTGGTCAAACTTGTTTCTTCATAGTTTTCATTAGCCACAATGAGCACACGAGCCTTTTCATTTACTTTAAAAGCTTCCAAACTTTCAAACCCCGCTTCGTCAAAAAACAGCGGTTTGTAAACGAAAATGTCATTTGCCTTGCCATCAAATAAATCTTTTGACAGGGTTTGGGCTGTTAACCGGGTATTTACAAAAACCACTACTTTATCAAACACCTCAGTATCTTTCAGTAATAGATTTAGCAAATTGAGCTTAGTACGGAAATTAGGTACCTGATATACCAATTGAGAGTAGGTTTCTACCGCTGTTTCCGCAAGTTCCTCCACTTCAACTACTGCTGGCATAAACATAAAATCAACGATCATTTTATCCAACCTGTCGTGCATCACTTCGGTAAACACCAAGTGTTGGCATTTCTGAATGCTGTTGGCCAGCTCATTGATCGGCAGTTGCAAGCCTTGTTTCACCATATCTGCCGCATCATCAACCACCATCATCTGGATTTTATTGGTATTTAAGCCCAACTTCAGATAAATAGCCCTGGCTCTGGAAGGGATGGCCACAACAATATCTACGCCATCGGTCAGCTCCTCTACCTGCTCATCAATAGGCGTATCCGCATGAATGCCCACTATCCTGAAAGTGCTATTTCGGTTCAATTGGTTAAAAGCTTCTATTACTTCCAACACCTTTTCTTTGGTAGGCACCAAAATAAGTGCCCTGGGAGCATCTCCTCCGCCCGTTTTTAAGCGCATTAAAGTTGCCAGTACATAAGTGGTTGTTTTACCGCTGCCCTCTGGGCCAATGGCTATAAGGTCCTGTCCGCCCAAAATACGGGACATGGTTTTTAATTGCATTTCCTTTGCCGACAAATGCCCCTGGGCACTCATGGCCGAAACCAATGGCTTACTTAACTTTAACTGCTCTAACGACACGCTTAAAAATTTAATTGAAGGGCAAATTTAAGGATATTAATTGTTTAACAGCAAATAAGCATTTAATGAACTTTTATTTCCAAAGCTGTAGCGTTTTTAAAAATGGCTACGTATAGGCAGATGATTAACTGATTTATGGATGTTGTTAAAATGGTATTTAAATCATTTTACACAAGAAAGAGGTATATAGCTTATTTTTATAGCCCTTGGAAGAATTATTTAGCCCAAACAACAGATTAGTGCATGCGTGAAAAGCAAGGCCTTAATGAGCTGATATCTTACTGCAAACAGGGAAACCTGCGTTATCAGGAATTACTGTACAAACAGTTCTATGGCTATGCTTTGGGTATTTGCATCCGTTACTTGAATAACCGGGATGATGCCTTAGAAGCTGCAAATGACAGTTTTATCAAAGTGTTCAAATCCATTGGAAGTTTTAATGAGGAGCATGATTTCAAACCTTGGTTCAGAAAAATTTTGATCAATACTTCGCTGGATCATAAAAGAAGATCGATGCGTTTTAGCGAGGCATTGGAACTTACGGACACTATTCCGCAAAGCATTCATACTTCGGTGATCGACAAACTTAGCGCTCAGGATATTTTAGGCCTCATGAAACATTTGAACGAATTACAGCGAACAGTTTTTAACCTTTATGAAATTGACGGCTATTCGCACAAGGAAATAAGCGGCATGCTCAACATCCCCGAAAGCTCTTCGAGAACTTATTTGACCAGGGCGAAGCAGGCTTTACAACAATTATTAGCAAACCACTCCATTTACACAAGATAAAAGCGATGAAAGCGAGTGACGAAGAACTGATAGCACAAATAAAAGTCGTTTTTAACGATTACGACGATGGCCTTAGCGAACAGGGCTGGGCCAATCTGCGCAAAAAATTTCCTGAAAAGGAAAACAAAAAGCTACCTATTTGGTGGCTAAGTGGTATTGCTGCAAGTTTACTTTTGGTAGCAGGATTATACTTTGGAGAGGTATTCAATACCCAAAAAACAGTTTTACAGCTGAGCAAGCATAAAAAGCACGAGCCTGTTGGCAAACCCTCTACTGACCATATTAAACCACAAAATGACTCGGTTTTTGAAAACAATACGATAGCTGTTGAAAATACTCCTATTACGCCTAAAGTTCGTCAACAAGCTAGCCCAGCTATTGAACCAATAACCATCCATACAGAAGCGCCCCTTATGGCAAGCAATGCTCCCGTTACTGTTAAACAGCCAGACAAGAACATGGATACAGCTCCTATTGGGGAAACCACCGCCCCTCCTGTAGTGGTTGATCATGGCAATATGACAGCAACCGCCAAAGTTGAAAACAAGCAAGCTACCGGGGCTACCTTAATAGAAACGCCTAAAAATACAGCGGAAAAAGAAAACCCCGCCACCAAGTTATCTACACAAGAGTTTTTAAATAAGGAAAGCGAAAGGTTAGCTAAACAGCAAAACAAAAACGGAGAAAAAAACAATACTGCAAATACAACCATTGACGTATTTACGGGGACTTTTTTCAACTATCACGATAATAATGACGCCAAGCTTAGCGCTGGAGTGGGTTTAAATGCCAATGTAAAAGTAACGAAAAACCTCGTTTTTAGTTTTGGTGCCGGTATTAGCCAAAACAAAGTAAGTTATGAAAACAAAGTTCCAACGGAGGTTTCTAGTTCAATGTTTTCGGCTAAGAATAGTGGCTTGAGTTTAGCACCTTCTTCAACGGTGTATTCGGCAACGGCCACCAATGATGTTAGCTTTAACGGACAGTTATTAACCATTGATTTGCCTATGGCGGTGAAATTTTACCCAACCAAAAAACAAGATTTCTATATTTCAACGGGAATAAACTCTACCTCATACCTCTCTCAAAAATATACCTACAACTATAATTGGAGCAATTTCATGGTTAAAAATGGAGAAGTTCAATCGCGGCAAGAAACCGAAAAACGTGCTTTCAGCGGCTTTGATTTTGCCAACAGCGCTATTATTGCCATCGGGATTAACCAAAACATAGGCAAAAACACCCTCATTTTTGAGCCTTATTATAAACCGGCACTGGGTACCATGGGCGATAAAAATTTAAGGATTAGCTCGGCCGGAATTAACCTTAAATTTAATTTTAACGGGGCAAAAAAATAAAAACAGTTGTTATCAAATACAACTACTTATTTTTGGTTGGCTTGATATTATCATTTATCGTGTGTAAAAAGGAAAATCGTTATACGGGTGCAACCATTGAAGCAACTGCGGAGGTTTATTTGTTAAAATTGAAGAAAAGCTGTTGAATTTCGAGTCTGGCCAAAAAACAAGAATAGCTTTTAAAATGTCCAGCAATGCCACTCCCAAGGAATTACCTGTGCACTATCTTCTTATGAGCAGGCTATCGAAATGACTGATGTAAAAAAGCATGAACATTTTTTGAGGAAATGGGTATCCAAAATTTTTGATACAAAAAGCTAAAATCATTTAAACTCTGTAAGTTTATCTTATCAATTAAACTTACATATTGTAAAATGAAAAAAATCATACTTAACCTATTCCTTTTAGGTTTTGGAGGAACAGTTTTAGCGCAAGATGCTATTACCTACCAAACACCATCAAAAGTGATGGCAGATTTGCTGCTAGCCAAGCCAACTCCAGGCGTTAGTATTGATAGCAAAGCAGAATGGATTTTGTTTAGCGAGCGTAATCCTTATCCTTCTATAGAAGAACTGGCAATGCCCGAGTATAAAATAGCCGGTATGCGTATTAATCCAAACAATTATTCGCCCAGCCGTCAAACTTTTGTAAATAGTTTTAGCTTAAAAAACATTAAAACAGGAAAAACAAGTGCCATCACCGGCCTTCCTGCAACCTTGTATGCTGGCAATGTGCGTTGGAACCCAAGTCAAACAAAAATTGCTTTCACACAAACGGCACCAGACAGAATTGATCTTTATGTGATTGATGTTGCCACTGCAAAAGCTACAAAAATAAACAAACAGGCTTTAAATGCTATTTTGGGAGCTGGCGTGGTATGGGTAGATGACCATACGCTGATTTACCAAACCGCTACCAAACCTGCAAGCGCTGCACCTAAACGTCCGTTGGCGCCGAAAGGTCCAACCGTGCAAGAGAACCTGGGTAAGGTAGCACCAAGTGCAACCATTCAAGATTTAATCAAATCACCTTATGACGAGCAATTGTTTGAGTTTTTTGCCACTTCTCAATTGGTACAAAACAAAGCCGGTGTAGAAACGCCAATAGGTGCACCTGCAATTTATAGTTCAGTGAGCTTATCGCCCGATAAAAACTACCTGATGGTACGTACCATTAAAAAACCGTTCTCATATTTGGTAGCTGCTTATGGCTTCCCATCAACCGTTAAGATTATTGACCGGGCGGGGAAAACGGTTAAGCTATTGGCCGAATTGCCTTCTAGCGAAGTTCGCCCCTCAGGCTACGATAACGTTCAAAATGTACCTCGTGGATTTGATTGGAGAGATGATGAAGCTGCTTCTGTTGTTTGGGCCCAACCTTTAGACAGTGGCTTAATCAAGAAAAACGTTGAGTACCACGATGCGGTTTATGAATTAAAAGCACCTTTTACAGGAGCAAGCAAAGAACTTTTCAAAACCAAAACACGCTTTGCGGGGGTAAGCTGGGGGAATGCCAACTTAGCCCTGGTTAGAGAAATTTCGAGAATTAAACAAAGCAGCAAAGTAAGTCGCTACAATCCTACTACCGGTACTTTAGAAACACTTTACGAACTAAACACTACCGATGCTTACAATAACCCCGGCACACCGGTAACTGAGAAAAACAAATTTGGCCGTCAGGTAATTTTAACTACCGACAATGGCACCAAGCTTTTATTAAACAACCCAACGGGGGCTTCTCCAAAAGGCGATTTGCCTTTCTTGGCAAAATTTGACCTGAGCACTAAGAAATCAGAAATATTGTGGCGTTGCCAAGAAGGTACTTTTGAAGTAGTTACCGATGTATTGGACCCACAAAAACTGGTGCTGTTAACACGCAGGGAAAGTAAAACTGAAGTGCCCAACTATTTCGTTAAAAACCTGGTGCTTCGTGTGGCAGATAGGCAAATCACCAATTTTACCAATCCATATGCGGCATTAGATGGCGTTAGTAAACAAAAAATCTCCTACAAACGCGCTGATGGTATAGATTTAACCGGTGATTTGTATTTGCCAAAAGGTTATAACAAAGAGAAAGACGGACCACTTCCTGTATTGATATGGGCCTATCCGCGTGAATTTAACTCGGCAAGTGATGCCGCTCAAATTAGGGGCTCTGAAAATAAATTCATCACCATTAGCTCAGGCGGCCCCATTTTTTATGTAACCCAAGGTTATGCCGTATTGGACAATGCCGAGATGCCCATTGTGGCCAAGGAAGGCAAAAAGCCTAATGATTCCTTTGTAGAACAGCTTAAACTGAATGCCGAAGCAGCCATTAACAAACTAAGTGAAATGGGTGTTGGCGATAGAAACCGGATGGCCGTGGGCGGTCATAGCTACGGTGCTTTCATGACCGCAAACTTATTGGCGCACACCAATTTGTTTAAAGCAGGTATTGCCCGCAGTGGAGCTTACAACAGAACCTTAACACCTTTCGGTTTCCAAAATGAAGATCGTACCTATTGGCAGGCGCCACAATTGTACTACGAGATGAGTCCATTCAGTTATGCAGATAAGATCAAAACTCCTATCCTATTGATCCACGGTGAAATGGACGACAACCAAGGTACCTTCCCCATTAATAGCGAGCGTTTGTTCAACGCAATTAAAGGCCATGGCGGAACTACTCGTTTTGTTTACCTGCCATACGAAGCACACGGCTACAGAGCCAAGGAAAATATTCTTCACATGATTTGGGAAACCAACAAATGGTTGGATACTTATGTGAAAAATGCTAAACCAACAACAGCAAAGTAATTAATCATTTGTATATTTAAAGGGCGGTGGAAACACTGCCTTTTTTTATCCTTTAATATTTATGCGCCATTCTCACTTTCCAAAACTTCTACTTTTCATTACCCTTTCCTGCATAGCATTTACCACCAATGCCCAAAAACGAAGCAAATTCAAAGTCATCGCATTTTTTACCGGAAAAAACGATATGGCGCATGTAAGTTTTGTAAAAGAAGCCCATCAATGGTTTCCAGAAATGGCAAAAAAATATCACTTTGAGTATGATACTACCAGCAACTGGAGCAATATGAACGCCAGTTTTTTGGCCAAATACCAAGTTGTGCTTTTTTTGGATACCAGGCCCGAAGATATTGCCCAACGCAAAGCCTTTGAATATTACATGAAAAATGGCGGTGCTTGGATGGGATTTCACTTCACCGCTTTTGCTCTGCATCAGTCGGCCTTTCCGCAAAATTGGGATTGGTATCATCTGGATTTTCTAGGCTCTGGGCAATACAGTGGTAATACTTGGCGGCCCACTGCTGCCAACCTACGTGTTGATCGTAAAAACGAGGCCACCAAAAACCTGCCCAAAATCTTTAAATCGCAACCAAACGAATGGTACAAATGGGAAAAGAACCTGCGTACCAATCCAAATATCACCGTGCTTTTGAGCATTGATACCAGCAGTTTTCCGCTTGGCACCGGGCCAAAACCACACGAAATATGGCACCAAGGGGATTATCCGGTAGCCTGGACCAATAAGAACTACAAAATGATTTATGTAAACATGGGACATAACGACATGGATTACGAGCACAAACATGGCAAAGATGTAAAAACCTTATCCAATACTTTCGACAATGAATATCAAAACAAATTCATTATAGATGGATTGCTGTGGCTTGGAACCCAAAAGAGCGCTAAACAAAAAAAGTAATTTACCCACATTATTTAACGATAGTCGTTTATATTTGCCATGCTATGGACAAAATATTAGAAATTATCAGAGCTAGCCGCAAAGCCCTGCTTGCTTTAGTTGAAGATTTGACCACCGAACAACTAAACAAAATTCCTGATGGCTTTAACAACAACCTTGCCTGGCAAATGGGCCACTTAATTGTAAGCCAACAACTGCTGTGCTACAAATTAAGCAACATCCCCTTAACCATAGATCCCAATCTAGTAGATAAATACAGGAACGGTTCCAAGCCAGAGCATTTTATTTCTGCCGATGAAATAGAGCAGCTCAAACATGATCTACTAGGTGTTGTAGATCAATTGGAAACTGATTTGGCTACCAATAAGTTTAAAGAATACTTTCCTTACACCATCAGTACTTACAGAGGTTTAAAACTCGAAAGCATTGAGGATGCAGTAAAGTTTATCGCTTCTCACGACGGCCTGCATTATGGCTGTAGCTTAATGATGAAAAAATTGGTGTAGCTAACCATTGAGCCTGCTATTGCCTGGCCTTCAACAGAACATTCTATCCTTTTCATTTGTTAAATAAGCAAATCAAAACCTAAGAACAGATGAATATTACAGGAAATACAAAGGGCGGCAATACAGATCCGGAAAAAACAGATAAAAATATCAAGCCGCTTAAAAGCATCAAAAACGAAATTTACGAGGTGAAAACCAAACAGGTAAAAACCAAAAACCCTGCCAAGCAACGGGAGCAGAGCGAACAACCTGTACATTCCATCAAAAAAGCGCCAAAGGAATAGGATTTATTACGGCACAAATCGTTATATTGGGCTTAACCACAAACCCCTCATCAATGATTGCCAGAAAGTCTCATCCTACTCTTATCCTGCTTTTTTTATTCTTTTTTGGATTAATCGGTTCTACTCATGTAGCTCGTAGCCAAAAACCTAGCGACACATCCAATAGCAATTCAGACCTTGATGTGGCTGTGTTGATCCGAGACCAACAGCAAGCAAATGTTGACTCGCTGGTTAAAGAACGTTTAGAAAGAGAGCTTAAGGCCGCTAGCGGAAATGCCCAAAAAACCTTAGAGCTAGAAAAAAAATTAAGGGAAATAGAAAGAACCGACTCGTTACGCAAAGTATCACAATTACAGGAAATTGCTACGCTGAAAAAAACCACTAAGGGCTATCCCGTAGTCTTAAACCTTGATACGCTCTTTTACATCTATACCCGCACTGGCTCCTTTGACGCTAAGGAAAGAGCGCAAGCCATTTCAGAAAAAATAAGTAAAATATATGAAGATGCATTTTACAATCCCGATTCCTTGCGGATCAACTCGCTAAACGACAGCCATGATATCATTTACAAAAAAAAGCTGATCATTTTAACCATTGGGAACCTAGATGGATTATGGTTGGGAAAAAGCAATGCTGAACTGGCCAAAGAGTATCTAAACATCATCAAGAACAGTGTAGAAAGCGAGAAAAAATCACATAGCTTAATCAATTGGGCTAAACGTATCGGCCTATCGCTATTGGTAATTTTAATGCTTATTGCCATCATCAAAATTACCAACTATTTCTTCCAAAAAACCGCTAACTACCTTGTCAATCAGAAAATTCTATTGGGAAACGGGCTTGTGATTAAAAAAACACGAATCCTATCGCCCAAATATCTTGAAGGAATTCTGCTGAAAATCAATAGCGTCGCAAAAATCATCGTCATCCTTTTGATCATTTACCTTTCCTTACCGCTTCTTTTTAGCATCTTCCCTGAAACAGAAAGTTTAACCAACACCCTGCTTAAATGGATATTAAGCCCACTTAGAGCTGCTGGCAAGGCAATTATCGATTATCTGCCAAATCTGTTCACCATCATTGTGGTCTACTTCATTTTCAGATACATTTTAAAAGCCATCAAATTTTTCTTTCGCGAAATTAGGGTGGGCAATGTCAAAATAAGGGGCTTTCATCAGGATTGGGCAATGCCCACTTTCAATATCCTAAAGGTTATTTTATATGCTTTCATGTTGGTGGTTATTTTTCCGTATTTGCCTGGCTCAAGCTCACCTGCATTTCAAGGAGTATCGGTTTTCTTGGGGATACTGCTTTCCTTGGGTTCTTCAAGTGCCACCAGCAATTTAGTGGCAGGCTTAGTCATAACCTACATGAGGCCCTTTAAGGTTGGCGACAGGGTTAAAATTGGCGAGGTTACCGGCGATGTTGTTGAAAAGACCATGCTGGTTACCCGTATCAGAACCATCAAAAACGAAGACGTTACCGTACCTAATTCCATGGTATTGTCGTCAAGCACGGTAAATTATTCTGCCAGGACAAAAAATAACGAACCCGGTTTAATTCTTCACTATACGGTAACCATAGGTTATGATGTTCCTTGGAAAAAAGTATATACACTATTGAGCAATGCTGCCTTAGCTACCATACACATCGAAAAGGAGCCCGCACCTTTTGTTTTACAAACCAACCTTGATGATTTTAGTATCTGTTATCAGATTAACGCCTATACATTGCAAGCAAATTTACAAGCTGGCATTTATAGTAATTTACTAGAGAACATTCAGGATGAATTTAATAAAGCCGGTATCGAAATCCTATCTCCGCATTACAATGTGATCCGCAAAGAAGAAAAATAAAAAAGGTTGGTTTAAAACCAACCTTTTGTGTTCCCGGCGGGAGTCGAACCCACATCATCAGAACCGGAATCTGACATTCTATCCATTGAACTACGGAAACAAGGTTGCAAATATAATTATAAGCGTCATGAATAGAAATTTTATTTGTTCAACTTTAATGATTTGTTTCCTGCTAATTAATAGGAGATATGTAGACATTTAGCAAATATTTGGATATCTTAGCCGAAATACTTACGCCATCATGCGCCTCCTTTATTCGTTAATATTCATCTTACTTGCCATTAATGGCGTATCCTTTGCCCAAACCTATACCGTAACCAGTAATGCAGATAGCGGGCCAGGAACACTGAGAGATGCCCTCATAGAAGCCAACAAGCCCAACAGGACTAGCACATTTATCATCAATTTCCAGATGCCTGGCAACGGTAATGACTACTCCAACCGTACCATTAGGTTAAGAACTGTTCTTCCTTATGTACCTTCAAATACAATTATCGACGGCAGTTCCAGTTCCTGGTCGCCTCTTGGCGTTTCAGGAGCTAAAATCATTTTGGAACCCGAATATACCACAACCAGATTTAGCGCACTATTAATTGGACAAACTTTGGCCAATAATACCCAAACCACCGGCGTAGAAATTTACGGATTGTGCATCAGGAATTTCGCTTCCATTACCAATCTACAAAACGTTGAAATGGCGCAAGGTTCGGGGATTGTAATTGATTACCGAGCCAACAACATCAAAATTGGTGCTCCAAACAAAGGCAATGTAATTATTGGCAATATCAATGGCATATCCATACAAAACGCCTACAATTTTACAGTAGTGCCACTTTCCAATATCAGGATACAATCAAACCTCATTGGGGTTTTATACGACGGAATTACCCCCCAAACCAATGTAATTGGCATTAGTGCCAGCCTTTACGATTGTTCCTTAGAGGTAGGTGGCGACAACGCCGGAGAAGGCAATGTAATTGCTGCCAACAGAATTAACCTAGACATTAAACGCTACAATTCATCGGTAAGCAGGTTCGACATCAACATCATTAACAATAAAATAGGAGTTGATTATACAGGGGCAAAAGATTTCCATGACCTGCCACTTTTTCTTTCGTCTTCCTCACTAGAGCTATCGGGCTTAAAGATAGATGCGGTCAACAGCGCTGTTTATGTCAGAAACAACATTATTGGAGGTAACCGAACGGTAGGCGTATCTATTGCCAACGCTGATTTTATCCTTACCGGCAACCATATTGGCACCAATACCGCCGGCACAATAAACCTAGGGAACGGCATGGGGGTAAAAATAGAAGCTGGCGCCTCTGGAACGATTGGCGGGGCTACCAATTCAGAAAAAAATCAAATCGCCTATAACAATTTCGGCGTAGAAACGGTTTCTGGAAAACCCGTTAAGGTAACCAGAAATAGCATGTTCTGTAATAAAAACTTTGGCATAGGCAAAACCATCAGTATTACACAGCCTTTTGTGCAAGTGCTAAAATACAACGCCAACCATGTATCCGGAAAAGCTACCCCAAACTCCGAGGTAGAACTTTTCTACACCCAAAACTGTAATGACCTTTGCGAGGGAAAAACCTATTTTGCAACAGTACAGGCCGGCACCGACGGCAGGTGGGAATACAATGGTCCCCTATCACAGCGGGTAACTGCTACGGCAAGTTTACTCAATGCCGCAACTTCCCCGTTTTCCAATGCACAATTACTACAAAATGAAGCAACGGTGTTACCCGTTACCTGTAATGCCAATGGTTCAATTATCATTCCCGAAGTAAGGGAAGGGTTTACTTTTAGTTGGGTTAAAATTGAAAGCGATGGTACGAAAGTGCCCCTGGGCAATACGCAAAGCATAAGTAACCTCGAAGCCGGCACTTACGAAGTAACTATTGATGATGGCTGTAAAGCTTTCACAAATGCTTTTTTAATACGAGACCAAAAGCTTACCAAGCCTACCATTACCGTACCAGCCCCATCCTGCGGACAAACCGTATTCTCATTCACGGCCGAGGTATTAAGGGGAAATGGAACAATCTTATATGAATGGCGCAATGCTGCCGGCAATTTAGTCAGTATCTCTAATCCGGCTGTGCTCCCAGAGGGTACCTATACCGTTACGGCCAGCGATGCCTCAGGCTGCTCCATTACATCCGATCCAATAACCATAAATAGGCGACCAGCACCCATCATTAACACTTCAAGCTTGATCATCACCCCCGCATCATGTGGTATTCCCAATGGCGCCATTAGAAATATCACGATTGGCGATGCAACAGGAACCGTTACCTACAGCTGGTACAAACATGATCCGGCTACGGGCATCCTAATCAATACCATTATTGCCAGCACAGCCGATCTTATTGATGTAGAAGGCGGAACCTATACTTTACGCATTACCGACCAAGGCACCTGTTCGCCCGTAACCCAAAAGTTCACTATTGGAGTTAATAATATCATTGTAATCAGCGCTGGTACGATTACACCTGGTCGTTGCGGGCTAAACAACGGAGCGATAGATAATGTAACAATTACCAATGCCGACCAGTACACCTGGATCAAGGTATCCAACAACGACATCCTGATGTCTGGCGCCTATGCTCCCGGCATTTCTATTAAAATTACAGATCTCGAGCCCGGTTCTTATATGCTAAAGGCCAGCAACAGCACTTCTGTTTGTACCTATACCAGAACCTTTGTGGTATCGCGAGAAGCCCCAGCCACCTATACTTTTACACCAACCGTAGTAAATACCACTTGTGAGCTAGATAACGGCAATATTTCTTTAAACTTCACTTCTAGCCTTATCCCCGTTAGATTTCAATGGAAAGATGAGTTAAACAATAATTATGCTGGTACGTTAAGAGAACTCAAAAACCTCCCTGTTGGAGTGTATAGGCTATATGCTTATGATATCAATAACTGTGAAACTATTATTGGCCCTTTTACCATTAATGCCACACCTAAATTAGTAATTGAGCCTGGTAGCGGCACCGCCACTACCGATGCCTGCGGTTTAAAACGCGGATCAATTACCGGAATTAACATTACCGGGGGCTTGGGCGCTTACACCTATAAATGGATGAACGAGCTTGGAGAAGTAGTGCAAACGACCAAAGACCTCACCAACGTTGGCAGTGGTACCTACTATTTGGAAGTAAAAGATATGTCTGCATGTGGGCTTGCCATTAGCCAAAACTACACCATTGGCGATATCTATTTTACGCCCGAAACTCCCATAGTAAAAGATATTAGAGTATGCTATGTTTCTGATATTACCATCCCCATTATTGGTGCACAAGAGGGCACTTATCAGCTTTTTGCCAATATAGAGGATGAATTCCCTTTATATGAGTCAAATAAAGGCATCTTCAATTTCAAGGTAGGCAAAACAGCCATTTACTACATAAGGCGCAAGTTGGGAGTATGTATGAGTGACTTTGCCGCAGTTAAAGTTGAAGTAACCCATGACAACCTGGAAATTGGAAACGTAATGACACCTAACGGCGATGGCCGTAACGATACCTGGATGCTAAAAGGCCTTCCAGATTACAAAGGGAACAATATCAAAATCTACTCCAAAAGCGGCCAGCTGGTTTTCGAAGCCATAGGCGACTACGCCAAACCATTTGATGGAACTTTCAGAGGCAAAGAGCTGCCGGCAGGGGTTTATTATTATGTGATAGATTTAAGGGCAGAGTGCAAGCCCATTGGGGGAAGCATTACTTTAATTCGCTAAAATTGCCGTGTAGAGCATTTTACCTCATAGGTATTGTTCAGTAAAAAACCTATCCCTAGCTCATGCGTACCATTATTTACCCGACGAATAGCCGTGGTACTCATATCATACGAGTAGGTAACATTTACCAGTGAGCTAAGGTTAAAACCTGCTAAAAAAGAAAACGCATCATTGTACCTCAAGCTCCCCGCTATCCATAACTTATCCTGATAGGCCAACTTCATATTCAGGTCTATGGCCATAGGTGCATTTTTCCAATAGCTCACCAACAGGGAAGGAATCATGGCTATTTCCTCATCCAAAAACATTTTAACGCCAGCAGTGCCGTACATAGATGGGGATTGATAAGCCAAGGTCGAAAAACCTTGATCTTTAAAAACAGATCTTTTGCCAAGCACCTGTTTAGCCGAGGCGCCAAAATAGAACCTTGGTCCGTACAGCCAAATGCCAAAGCCCAAATCAGGCCTCAATAAGTTATTATAGTCGGCATTAAACAAGGGATCATCACCATGCTCAGCCTTAATATCTTCTACCTTTACCGTTAACGAGTGAAACCCAGCCGATACTCCCACCGACAAATTCATTTCCGTGGTTAAACCCAAATGGTAAGCATAGGTAGCATTCACATTATTTTGCCTGGCCAGGCCAGCTCTATCAGTAACGGCAATCAGCCCAAAACCATGATGTGGCTCCGCTGCCGTATAAGAATTCACATAACTTCTGCTCAATGGATTATAGCCTCTACCCGGAAAAGAGTTGATAGAACTACGAATGTAATCATCCCCTATGGCCGTATTCACAGAAATATATTGCGTACTTGGTGCCCCCTCCAAACCCGACCACTGTTTGCGATAACCGATCTTTAAATCTATATAGCTATCTATACCCGACAAAGCCGGATTTAAAAGATAATTGTTAAAGATATATTGAGAACTTCGGGGATATTCCTGCCCATACGAAACCAGGGAAGCCATTAGTAACCATACAAAAAAAAGCGTCAATCTCATAGAATAGAGCCAGTTGAAAAACTGAATTTAAATTCGTTAAAAATAAGTAATTACTGCAATAAATTAAAACTATAATAACATCCCGCAAACAAAATCCCCGAAAATACCATTTAACTAACAGTCGCCTCACAAAAAACATCACAAAATGGCATAAAAAGTTGTACGTGCTAACCCAATTTTCCAAATAAAAAACGCACCTTTACACGCCCATAAAGTACAAGCCACAAAATCCAACGCTTATGGAAGAACTGCAAGTAGAAGAAGTATTAAATTTGTTGGAAAACGAGAACGATAGGCAACTAAAAGCCTACCTCAATGAGCTCAACATCTCTGATGTAGAAGAACTCATTGATGAACTTCCTCAGCACGCAGTTAAATTTATCGAGACCCTTTCCATTAAACGTGCGGTAAATGTTTTCCGTATTCTCGATTTCCCCACCCAAGAGCGTATCATCAAAAAACTACAGGCCAACAAGCTTACCGAAATCATTAGGCAATTGCCTCCCGATGACAGAACGGCCCTTTTTGGAGAATTGCAGGGCGAAGCCGTAAAAAAACTTTTGGTACTTTTGCCCGATAACGACCGCAAAGAAGCACTCAACCTTTTAGGCTACCAGGAAGACAGTGTGGGCCGCTTGATGACACCTGACTTTATTGCCGTAAAAACCGACTGGACCGTAGGCCGGGTGTTATCACATATCCGCCGTTATGGCAAAAACTCCGAAACCATCGATGTGGTGTACGTTATCGACAAAGACGGCGTGCTTTTGGACGATATCCGTATCCGCGAGATACTCCTCTCCGACCCTGAAGCAAAAATTGGCGAACTAACAGACAACCGCCTCATTTCCTTAAACGTAAACGATCCTCAAGAAGAAGCGATCAATGTGTTTAAAATGAACAACAGGGTAGCTTTGCCCGTTGTAGACGACCAAAATATCCTTTTAGGAATAGTAACCGTGGATGATATTTTGTGGATTGCACACGAAGAATACACCGAAGACATGCACAAAATGGGCGGTACGCAAGCACTTGACGAGCCCTACCTTGACGTATCGGTTTTTGAACTCTACAAAAAACGCGTAGTATGGCTAATTGTCTTGTTTTTTGGCGAACTACTCACCATAACGGCCATGTCCAACTTCGAAAGCCAAATTGCCAAAGTAGTTATTCTGGCCACTTTCATCCCCTTAATTATTTCAAGTGGTGGCAACAGCGGCTCACAGGCCGCAACCCTCATTATACAGGCCATGGCCCTGGGCGAAGTCACCATTAAAGACTGGTGGAACGTCATGCGCCGCGAAATCATTTCAGGCATTTTTTTGGGCACAACCCTCTGCTTGTTAAGCTTCTGCGTTATCGGCGCCTGGCATATTATCATGCCATTTAGCGAGCATTATATCCGCATTGGCCTGGTGGTAGGCTGCTCCCTTGTTGGCGTAGTATTGTGGGGCACCCTCATGGGTTCCATGTTGCCACTGCTGCTCAAACGCCTCGGCGCCGACCCTGCCGCATCCTCTACCCCATTTGTAGCCACACTGGTCGACGTAACAGGCCTCATCATTTATTTCTCTTTCGCGTTATTGTTCCTAAGCGGCGTGCTGCTTTAATTTTTTCGAAAAGCAATTCCAGTAATACTATTTACCAGTAGCCCTGCTTTGCGCTGCAATCTTTTTGCGAACGTCATCCCCTAAACCTTATAGGTTTAACAAGCAAGTGCAACAAAAAGTATTTCCGCTACAATCAGGTTTAACTGGCAACTGCCGTACTCATTTCTATAGCACCAACCCAGCTAAATCAAACCTCGCAGGTTTTGAAAACCTACGAGGTTTCCTATTCATTTACAGACTTACGAAGTTTTATAAACTTCGTAAGTCTCCCCAGTAACGAACCAATCATCCAACCAAGCAAAAAACAAAAATATTTGCGTAGTTAAATAACTACATATATATTTGTAGCCAAATGACTTCATAATGAATTTACGTAGAGATGTATTCCAGGCCATTGCCGATCCCACCAGACGGGCAATCCTTATTTTGGTAGCCTCCCAATCCATGACCGCGGGAACCATTGCCGCAAACTTTGGTACCGCCAGGCCAACCGTATCCAAGCACCTACAAATCCTCACCGAATGCGAACTGCTCAGCAAAGCGCAAAACGGCAGGGAAATCTACTACCAGCTAAATCCACAAAAAATGAAAGAAATAGCTGATTTCATCGAACCATTTAGGCAAATGTGGGACGACAGGTTTAATAAACTTGAAGCAATCATGAAAGCATATCAATCAGAATCATAAACCATGGAACTAAAAACCAAAATACATGCCCAAGATGGCAAACAGGAAATTACCATTACCCGCGAGTTTGACCTTCCCCTAGCCTTACTTTTTAAAGCCTATATTGAACCTAAATTAGTAGAGCAATGGATGGGAAACACGGTCATCAAATTAGAAAATAAGCCACATGGAAGCTACCAGTTCGAAAAAAGGGACCCACAGGGCAACCTGCTGTTTAGTGCCAATGGTACAATTCATGAATTTATCCCCAACCAGCAAATTACCAGAACATTTGAAATGGAAAACACCCCATTTCCCGTACAACTGGAATTTTTAAGTTTCGAAGCCCTGGGCGAAAACACCAGTAAACTAACCATGCATGTTATTTACAAATCAGTTGCCTATCGTGACCAAATGCTACAGTTGCCGTTTGCCCAGGGCATTAACATGGCACATAACCTCCTCCAAAAAGTACTTAACCAATTTAAATAATACTTTTATGTTAAAGCGCAACAAAATTATCTATTGGACCGCAACCCTTTGGCTATCTTTAGGCATGCTATCTACCGGCATTGTACAAATTTTAAAAAGAAACGAAGAAATCACCATGATGAAGCATTTGGGTTATCCCGAATATCTCCTGATAATATTGGGAATATGGAAAATTCTAGGTGTCATTGCAGTGCTTTCGCCAAAACTTCCTCTGTTGAAAGAATGGGCTTATGCAGGTTTCTTTTTCGCGATGTCCGGAGCAATCGTTTCCCACATCATCTTAAAAGATTCCTTTGCCGACATCGCACCTTCGTTACTACTGTTAACTTTAACCGTTATATCTTGGTGCTTTAGGCCAGCTAGCCGAAAATTCACTCATCCAACCACACCAATCACCACTTAAAAACCTGAGTTATGAGCAATAGATTCAAATTACCTCAAGAACGAGCCGAAGAGCTACTTGGCATTTTAAAAAATCGCTTTGCGAAAAACATGGACCGCCACAAAAACCTATCATGGGACATGATACAACAGAAATTGGAAGCCCAACCTGAAAAACTATGGACTTTAGACGAAATGGAGGTTACCGGCGGCGAGCCCGATGTAGTGGGATACAACCAAACCAAAGACGAATACACTTTCTTCGATTGCTCGGCAGAAACGCCAAAAGGACGCCGCAGCATTTGCTATGATCCAGAAGCGCTGGAATCAAGAAAGGAGCACAAACCTAAACATAGCGCCATTGGCATGGCAGCCGAAATGGGCATCGAAATACTCACCGAAGAGGAGTACCAACAATTGCAAAAATTAGGGAATTTCGATGTCAAAACTTCCAGCTGGCTGGCTACCCCTCCGGAAGTAAGGAAACTAGGAGGTTCAATTTTTGGCGATTGGCGCTTTGGACGGGTATTCATTTACCACAATGGTGCCGAGTCCTATTACGCCGCCCGCGGGTTTAGAGGCTCTTTGAAAGTTTAAGCAAAATCACCATTCATAAAAAAATCCCGCAAATACGGGATTCGATACAAGCCTTATAGGTTTTAAAAACCTATAAGGTTTAATGTGATATTTTCGTTTTTTTTAAACGTTAAATCTAAAGTGCATAATATCGCCATCTTCAACAACATACGCTTTACCCTCTACCCCTAGCTTACCGGCTTCTTTACAGGCATTTTCAGATCCCAGGGTCACAAAATCATTGTATTTAATTACTTCTGCACGGATAAAACCTTTTTCAAAGTCTGTATGGATTACTCCTGCAGCTTGTGGAGCGGTAAAACCTTTGGTAATGGTCCAAGCCCTAACTTCCTGCACCCCAGCGGTAAAGTAAGTATATAAATCCAGCAGGCTATATGCAGCTCTAATCAATTTATGTACACCAGATTCATTTAAACCTAAATCCTGCAAAAACATTTGGCGTTCTTCGTAGCTTTCTAATTCAGCAATCTCCGATTCGATTTTGGCCGAAATGACCAGCACTTCCGCATTTTCCTCTGCCACCGCCTGTTTCACTAAATCTACATATTTATTGCCGCTCACTACCGAAGCTTCATCCACGTTGCACACATACATTACCGGCTTTTGTGTTAATAGGCCCAAACCTGCAATCTCTTCAAAATCCTCAGTGCTTAAGGGAGCCGTACGTGCAGATTTACCAGTTTCTAAATGGTTTTTCACCACCGATAACAAGTCAAATTCCTTTTTAGCGTCTTTATCGTTCTTCGCCTGTTTCTCTATCTTTTGGATACGTTTGGTAACGGTGTCCAAATCCTTCAACTGTAGTTCGGTATCGATAATTTCCTTATCACGGATAGGATCCACGGAACCATCAACGTGAATGATGTTACCATCGTCAAAGCAACGCAATACGTGAATAATGGCATTGGTTGCTCTAATATTCCCTAAAAATTGGTTACCTAAGCCCTCTCCTTTTGAAGCACCCTTCACCAAACCAGCAATGTCCACAATCTCGATGGTGTTGGGAACTACGCGTTGTGGCTTTACCAATTCCGTTAATTTATTTAAACGCTCATCAGGCACTGTAATTACGCCAACATTTGGCTCTATAGTACAGAAAGGAAAGTTAGCAGATTGCGCCTTAGCGTTAGATAAACAGTTAAATAAAGTAGATTTTCCAACATTAGGCAAACCTACTATACCACATTGTAATGCCATTTTATATTTAAGATTTTTAAATTTTACGATTTCAGTAGACAGACAAAACGCTTATCTATCAAAGTTTTTAAAGGCGCAAAGATAGTAAATAGATTGACGATTTTAGAGCCAACACCTCGGTACCTGCTAATTTTAGCCTGATTTCTTTCACCACAATTATTAAATACAGGTTTAAAACCTTGGCAACTCTAGTAATTATTTATTAGCTTAGAGCAATCAAACAAAATTATGGAAAATAACTTCGAACAAACCGCAGCACAAGAACAGCCAAATCTACCTCAATTAATAGTAACCGAAAATATGCGCAGCTATTTATACGACATGGCTGGTTGGACCAAATTTTTAGGTATTGTAGGCTTTATTTTCTCTGGGTTAATGATTTTAGTGGCATTTTCAATGGGGGCTATATTTAGCACCATTTCACAAATGCCGGGCATGGACATGTACAGCAGCTTAGGGAGTGGCGTACTCACTTTTATCATGTTGTTTTATGCCCTACTGTTTTTGTACCCTAGCTTAATGCTTTTTAGCTATGCTGTAAAAGCCAAACAGGGCGTTTTATATGCTGATCAACTTAGTCTAGAAACGAGTATTGGCAAGCTGAAATCATTTTTCAAATTTTATGGGATCATGATGATCATCGCCATTGCTTTTTACGTGCTTATATTCTTTCTTGCTCTAGTAGGTGGCATGGCAGCTGCTTAATGGTATTTATCCATCCCATTAGCGGGCTCCCATTTACTTTTGGGCTCAAAATAATTCCATAGCATTTTACTTGTTTTCCGTATCAGCACCTCGGCCTCGTTATCGTACTTCCAAGAAGTATCTTGTTGGTTTTTGGTGATGATACAGAAAACGTAATCGCCATGCGGTGCATTTACCAAAACTACTTCTGAACGTGAAGCATTAACGGCCCCCGATTTAGAAGCTACCTGCACATAGGGCGGAATTTGGGACAGGGCCACGTTGTCAAAGTAAATTCGAATGAGATTTCTGTATATCCGTTCGGATGCGGCCTTACTAATCATCTTCCCTTCCCTAATTAAGCTTAGCAAACTGGCCATTTCCCGAGGGGTGGTTTGTCCCCAGCCATACTTCCTTTGGTTGGCCTGCCTGTCAGGTGTTCGGGAATTTACGCGAGTGTGTTCCAACCCATATTTTCCCATAAGCTCATTAATAGCTAAACCTGTGCCTGCCAAGCTCTGGCACCATAAGCTCGCGGTATTATCGCTGGTGGTAATCATCAGCATCAAAACCTTGGCCAACCATATCTTCTCTCCATTTTTAAACGAACCCAAAATATCTTCTCCGGCATACAAGAGGCTATCCTTGTAGGTTAACTGAGTATTGTAGTTCAGTTCCCCTTTTTCAATTTTATCAAAAATACCGCAGGTAATGGGCACCTTGATCATACTTGCCGTAGGAAAAATAGTATCGGCATTATAAGCCGCTATTTTACCCGTTTTTAATGATTTTACATAGATACCAACCTGGCCGTTAAAGTCTTTCATTAATGCGCTAACCATTTTGTTCAGCTTAACATCAACTTTTTCGGGCTTTTGGGCAAATGATTTAAATGCCAACAATAGTATTAGCATTAAAAGTAACGGGGCTTTGTTCATTTCAAAATATCTGGAAACAAAAAATCCCTCCCAATTTTCGGGAAGGATCATATTTCTTTTTTACTGAGTTCCTAGAAAGTGAAGTCATCGTCTGATTTCGCCGCATATTCCTGGTTATCAGAATACTCATAGCGTTTTTCTACCACTTCTTGGCGAGATTTAATATAGTCAACTGTTTCGGTCAAACCTTCAGTGAACTTTTCGAAATCTTCTTTGTATAAGAAAATTTTATGTTTTACGAAAACACCGTCTTCTAATCTTTTCTTACTCTCAGTTAAGGTTAAATAGTAATCACCTGAACGAGTTGCTTTTACATCAAAAAAATAAGTGCGTTTACCTGCTCTCACTTTCTTCGAAAAAACCTCTTCTCTCTCTTTGTTGTCGAAATCTCCCATTTTTTTATTGTGTGTAGTGTGGTTTTGGTTGGGGTAAATATAATGTAATAATTATCAACTTTCAAAATAGAAATCGTAGTATTTAACGTTTTTTTAATATTTTATACATTTTCTTCTTCCAAAAGTTGGTTCTGGTACATTTCGGCATAGGCTTTACCCTTGCTTAAGAGCTGTTCGTGAGTACCTTCCTCAATAATTTCTCCATTATCCAACACTAAAATCTTATCGGCATTTTTAATGGTCGAAATACGATGGGCAATGAGTATGCTTGTCCGGTTTTTCATCAGTTTGCCCAAATTACTCAGAATTTCCTCTTCCGTTTTAGTGTCTACCGCCGAAAGGCAATCATCAAAAATTAGCATTTGAGGCGCCTTAATTAAGGCCCTAGCAATAGAAACTCGTTGTTTCTGGCCTCCAGACAATGTAATTCCTCGTTCACCAAGCATGGTTTCAAATTGCCGCTCAAAACCTATGATGTTTTGGTAAACTGCCGCATCCTTCGCTGCCTGAGCAACCTGCTCGTCGTTAACCGCATCCAGTCCAAAAGCAATGTTGTTTTTAATGGAATCCGAAAACAGGAACACCTCTTGGGGCACGAAACCAATTTGAGAACGGTAAGTGTGAAGATTGATGGCATTTAACTGCTGCCCTTCTATTAAAATTTCGCCCGATGTTGGGTCGTACATCCTCATGAGTAAGTTGGCCAAGGTAGATTTGCCCGAACCAGTTTTACCAATGATGGCTACAAACTGCCCCTTTTTGATTTCAAAACTCACATTTTTGATGGCTTCGATCCCTGTGTCTGCATAAGTAAAGCTTACATTCTCAAACCTGACATTACCTTTTAGGTCAATTTCCTGATTTGCGCTTTTGATATCAGGCTGCAGTTGCAAAAATTCGTTAATGCGCTTTTGGGACGCTGCTGCACGTTGGATAAGCGTAGTTACCCAGCCCAACATGGTTACAGGAAAGGTAAGCTGGTTCACATAAACAATAAACTCTGCAATATTACCTGGCGTAATGGCACCATCAATAACCTGCTCGCCACCAATATAGATGGTTAAAATGGTGCTGATACCCACCAAAAGCAGCATTGTTGGGTAAAAAAACGCCTGCACTTTTACCAGGTCCATCGAATTATTTTTATAAGCGTTGCTCTCTTCGGCAAAGATCTGCTGCGCATGAGCTTCCCTTACGTACGATTTCATTACTCGGATACCCGAAAAACGCTCCTGCACAAAGCTCGACAAACGTGATAGCTGCGCTTGTATTTTTTCACTTTTTTGGTTGATGATGGTATTCACGTAATAAATGGCAAGTACCAAGATGGGCAAAGGCAATAGCGCATAAATAGCCAAAGTAGCATTTACCGAAAACATGAAATAGATTACCAAAAGAAAAAGTACGGTGGTATTAAAGGCGTACATAATGGCCGGCCCTACGTACATACGAACCCTGTTCACATCCTCAGTTGCCCTATTCATCAAATCGCCAGTGTTATTTCGCCTGTAAAAACCCAAGCTCAATTTCTGGTAGTGCGCATAAATTTCATTCTTCATGTCAAACTCAATATGCCTCGACATCAGGATAATGGTTTGCCGCATGAAGAACAGGAACAAGCCACGCAACAAATAAAGAAACAAGATGATTACACCAAAAAAGAACAAGCTATAACTAAAAATCTCGTAAACAATGGCCTGCCGATCAAAACCTTCGTACAACCTATAAATAGCCGCATTTTCTACAATAAGATCATAAGCGTTTCTGATGACCTGTGCAGGCACTACGCCAAAGATATTGGAGATGATTACAAATAAAATACCCGGTAAAATCCTCCATTTGTATTTTAAAAAGTACTTATTGAGATATCTTAAATGTTTCATTGCACCACAAAGTTAATAGAAATTACTTGAGTTGGTGTTTCACGTCTCCTTCATTCTTCTCTGAAGTGGTATCTTTCCCAACCATGGTCCAACCAACATTGATCTATGGCAGAATTCCATTTATTTAAAATACGCTTAGATTTAATGGTTTTTTTGTCTTAGTTTTGCAGGGTACGTTTCAACATTGTTTTGTATGCCAGAAATAAGTTCTTACAACCATTCTATTTTAGAGCAATTAAGCCAATCTGGCCACAAAAAAGTAGTATTCTGCAATGATCCGTCTACTGGGTTAAAAGCCATTATAGCCATTCACGATACCACACTTGGCCCTGCTTTAGGCGGCGTAAGAATGTGGAATTACAGTTCTGAAGCCGAAGCTCTGGAAGATGTACTGCGCCTATCCAAAGGGATGACCTATAAAGCGGCCGTTGCCGGGCTAAATGTTGGGGGTGGTACGGCAGTCATCATCGGCGATTCCAGACGCCAAAAATCTGAAGCTTTAATGCGCAGCTTTGGGCGTTTTGTAAAAAACCTTAACGGCGAGTTTATTGCCGGTGAAGATGTAGGTACTACCGTACGTGATATGGAGTATATCCGCATGGAAACGCAACACGTTACCGGGGTTCCAGAATCATTGGGAGGTGCAGGCAATCCGGCCCCGTTTACGGCAAAGGGCGTTTATTTGGGAATCAAAGCCTGTGTTAAGGAAGTTTTTGGCACCGATGAACTGGCCGGCCGATCTGTAGTAGTACAAGGCACGGGCAATGTTGGCGAGCATTTGGTAGAATTGCTAAGAAACGACAATGTGGAGGTTTACGTAACCGACATTAACGAAGACCGCATGCGCGTAATTGCACGCAAATACAAAGCAAAAGCCATTGAGGCTGATAAAATTTTTACTACCGGGGCCGACATTTACGCTCCTTGTGCATTAGGCGCAACGGTAAACGATAGGACAATCAAAACCATGAAATTTGCCATTATTGCCGGTTCAGCCAATAACCAACTGGCCGATGAGCAAGCCCATGGAAAACTATTGCAGGAAAAGGGCATTTTATATGCCCCCGACTACCTGATCAATGCTGGGGGTATCATCAGCTGCTACTCGGAACTTACCGGTTTTGGCCGAAAACGAACCATACAGCTTACCGAAAACATCTACGAAGCCACCAAGGAGGTGATCAAACTGTCCAAATCAGAAAATATCCCTACCAACTTGGCCGCCGCACGCCTGGCCGAAAAACGCATCGAAGACATTAAAAAAATCAAATCATCATATTAATTAAATAAATAACACACAACAGGTAATTTTACCGCAATCGTTCTTACATTCATGTTAAACAGAAGGCACTTAAGAATTAAAGCCCTGCAAAATATCTTCGCTTGGCAAAACACCGAAAAGAAAGATACAGCAAGTAGTCAAAAACTATTGATGAAAAGTATCGACGAAGTATATCAGATGTACGTATCTATGCTCGCACTTATCGTAGACGTTACTGAATACACCGCCAATGATGCTCAGGAGAGAGCAAATAAGCATTTGCCAACCGCAGAAGATCTAAACCCAAATCAGAAGTTATTACACAACAAATTCGTTAATGTACTTAAGCATAATCCGGAGTACGTAGCGGCCGTAAACAAATATCAGATCAACTGGTTTTCTGATCCGGAAATGGTGAAATCCATTTTCAATAAACTAAAGGAAACCAAGGAATATGAAGCGTATCTGGCCGAAGATTTTGAGGAAACCCTGGAGAGTTCAAAAGAGATTATCAAGTTCATTTTCCGCAAGATGTTGTTGAAAAACGTAAACGTGGTACAAGCTTTTGAGGACAAATTCATTAACTGGCCAGTAGATCGCGAAGTAATGCAAGGCATGATTGCCAAAACCATTAAAAACTTCGAGTCTGAAAACCCATTGGACAACAAGCTTACACCAATAAGCGCAGACTGGGCGGAGGATAGCACCTTTGTAAAAGATCTTTTTGCCTACACACTTAAAAATGACGAAAAGTACCAGGAGCTGATTGCCGAAAGAACCAAAAACTGGGAATCGGAACGTATTGCGCTAATGGACACCATTTTAATGAAAATGGCCATCTGCGAATTAATGAACTTTCCATCTATCCCTGTTAAGGTAACCATTAACGAATATCTAGAGTTATCAAAAGATTACAGTACTCCGAAAAGTAATACTTTTATAAATGGTATCTTAGACAAAATTTTAAACGATTTAAAGAGAAATAACAGCATTAAAAAAGTAGGTAGAGGTTTGATTGAAGAATAACCGAAGCAGAAAACGCTTGAGTAAGGAAGTAACAATAATCCAAGCCTCAACTTTCTAATTTTTTGAACGAAAACCACAACAGTACACATGGAACTGTCTATATTTTAAACCACGCAGTGGGAAAATAGCGTAGTTTCATCAACAAAGGAAATAGAATTAAACTGATGAAAAAACTTTTCTTGATTGCACTATGTACGGCTGCTTTTAGTGCCTGTCAAAACAAAAGCGTAGAGAGCAGCGCAACCACTACTGATAGCACTTCGGCCGAAACTCCTCTGATTGCTGAAGCTGATGCACCGAAAATAAAGGTAGAACAAGCGGTTTATGAATTTGGGGAAATTACCCAGGGCGAAAAAGTAAGCTATACATTTAAATTTAAAAATGTAGGAAAAACTCCTCTGATTATCACCAATGCCTCTGCAACCTGTGGTTGTACAGTGCCTGAATATCCAAAGGAACCAGTTAAACCCGGTGACAGTGGAGAAATTAAAGTAACCTTTGATAGCACCGGTAAATTAGGTTTGCAGGATAAGATAGTAACCGTAATCTCAAATGCCAACCCCAAGTTTGAAGAACTTCATTTGGTAGGTAACGTAAAAGAGAGAAAGTAGCCTGGAGCCAGGAGTTAGAGACCAGGTAAAAGTTAAACAAACCTCTCTAATTCCAACTTAGTCTACTCAATACAATTAATTTAATTTTAAAAATCAACAATAAAAAGTATAATGATATCAACAGTAATTTTACAGGCCGCTGGAGGCAACAACCTAATGGGAACCGTGATTCCTATGGTTTTAATCATGGTAGTGTTTTATTTCTTCATGATCAGACCACAAGTGAAAAAAGCTAAAGAGCACAAAAAATTAGTTGGAGAACTAGGCATTGGTGATAAAATCGTAACCACTGCTGGTATTCACGGCAAAATTGTAGGATCTAATGAAACTACTTTTCTGATTGAAGTAGAAGGTGGCACTAAAATCCGCTTCGACAAATCTGCCATTTCTTTAGAGGCAACCAAAGCTGCTGCTCCTAAGGCATAAGCTCCAGGCCACAAATACGCAGATTTGATCTTTTTCAATCATCATGAAGCTGTGCCATTTGTGATTGCTATAAATTAGAGCCATTTCGTTTTATTCGGAGTGGCTTTTTTATTGTAATTTTACCACATGCCTTTTATTAAACTTACCCGAATTGAACAAAAACGCTTTGGAGCAATTTTAATCTGCGCCGTTTGCGCAATTGGGGCATGGCTATTCCTGGCGTTAAATAAAAAATACCCTTATACCGTACAAACGGAACTGCTGTACAAAGATGAACCTCAGGGAAAGGCTTTCAAAGCGCTTCAGCCTGATACGGTAGACCTAAAAGTGGAAGGTACGGGCTGGCAATTGCTTTTTGCACGGCTAAGGATAAAGCCTCCTTCAATTACCGTAAGCCTACAAAAGCTCAACTCCCGAAGCTACGTGGTTTTTTCGGAGCAGCTGGAACAAGTTAACAGGCAACTGGAAACTTCACAAAAAGTAATTTCTGTTAAACCTGATACGCTTTTCTTTGATTTCTCCAGACGTACCAATAAAAGGGTGCCGCTGAAATTAATTTCGAAGCTTACCTTTGCGCCCCAATATGGAATTGCCAAAGCAGTGAAGCTCAGCCCATCGTATGTAAATATTTCAGGGCCACACGAGGAATTGGAAAAGATACATGTTTGGCATACAGATAGCTTAAAGCTCAACGAAATTAAAAGCAGTGTAGATACCAGGGTTAATGTACTAAAAAATGCGATTAGTAATATTAGTATCTACCCCAATAATGTTGGCGTTAAAATTCCCGTAGACGAGTTTACAGAAAAAATCATAGAAGTTCCGTTAAGTATCCTCAACAACAAGGAATACTACGACGTGAAGCTTTATCCTAAAAAGGTGAAAATCACCTTGCTGGTAGCCTTGTCAAATTACAACAAAGCAGATGAAGACTTGCTGAAAGCTGCCGTTGATTTAAATGAATGGAAAGTACGCGGTCACCACAAACTTTCGGTAACCACCACCAAGCTACCCGAATTTTCAAAACTAGTGAGCATTGTACCCAGCAATGTTGACTTCATCATCGAAAAATAATGTTAAAGATTGGAATAACCGGCGGAATTGGCAGCGGCAAAACCACGGTGTGCAAGGTATTTGAAACTTTGGGGATCCCTGTTTTTTATGCAGATACGGTTGCCAAGCAAATCATGACCACCGACCCCATCCTAATTCAAGGCATTAGGGAAACATTTGGAAGCCAAAGCTATTTCCAAGATGGCAGCCTCAACAATAAACATATCGCCAACATTGTTTTTGCAAACGAACATGAACTGGCCAAATTAAATGCCCTGGTGCATCCTGCAGTATTTAGGGCTTTTGACCAATGGGATGCAGCACTCCCGAAAAACACTCCTTATTCGATTAAGGAGGCCGCTCTTTTATTTGAAAGCGGATCCTACAAAATGTGCGACAAGAACATTCTGGTAACTGCTCCACACCAGCTTAAAATTACATGGGTTACCCGCAGGGACGGTGTTAACGAAGCGCAGGTGTTGGCAAGGATGGATAAGCAGTTTAGTGATGAACAGAAATTGCAAATGGCCGATTATGTGATCAGTAACGCCCCAAACAGTTCTATAATTTTACAAGTTTTAAACTTACATCAACAGTTTTTGGAACTGGCCAAATGATTAATAAAACCCTAATAAATTTATTAAAAGCTCAGATTTGTAAAATAACAATGATGTATATACCTGCCGTGGAATAAATTCAGGGCAGCGCTAAAACGATGGTTCGCCATGCTGACCGCGAAGTAGCTGCGAAGCAAATTTATTCCAGCATCAGCTGTACCACATTAGCACCTAGTTTCAACAAAACAATAATGACCAACCCCATACTTCCAGATTTTATTACACTCACCAAAACAGGTTTATATTGCGCTTATGGCAATTTTTATTTAGACCCTCAAGAAGCCGTAGCACATGCCGTAATTTCTCATGCACATGGTGATCATGCCGTAAGTGGCAACCACTACGTATATTGTACCAAAGCAACCCAACTTTTTATGCAGCACAGGTATAAGAAGTTTGCAGCTGCTCAATTTGAAACCAAGTTATACCAGCAACAATTTGAACTAAATGGCGTAAAAATAAGCTTTTACCCAGCGGGGCATATCTTAGGATCAGCCATGGTGCTTATGGAATATAAAGGTATCAGATACCTCTATACTGGCGATTACAAATTGGAAAGGGACACCACTTGTGAGCCCATCGAATTTGTACAAGCTGATGTACTGATTACCGAAACTACTTTTGCAGATCCCTCGGTTTCCCATCCACCGGCAGAAGAGGAGATTAAAAAACTCAATCAAATACACAACAATATCATGCTGGGTGCCTATGCCTTGGGGAAAAGCCAAAGATTAATTTCTTTAATGAGCGAACATTGCCCATCCAAGAAAATCTTGGTACACCACAGCATTATGCCCTTCGTTCATCTTTACGAAAATTCAGGCGTTTCATTGGGCAAATACCAGCCCTACGATAGAAAAATCATGAAACAGGAGCTGCAGGGCAACGTTTATTTGGTGCCTCCTATGGTGTTCAACAGCTATATTAGGGCAATTAATGTGGTACGGGTTTTTGCCACGGGATGGAAGCACCTACAGCAGGGAAATGGCCATTCGTTATACATTTCCGATCATGTAGATTGGAACGGCATCATCCAAACCATTGAGCAGGTTAAACCCCAGGAAGTATGGACCTTACACGGCGAGGGCAAATACCTTAAAGCACACTTTTCAAATCAATTGGAAGTTAAAATCCTAAATTAGATGAAAGCGGGAGAAGACTTTTATTTCAACGAAGATGGCCTGATGGTTTTTACCAGGGCCTACCACCTGAAACGCGGTTATTGCTGTAAAAACAAATGCAAACACTGCCCCTGGAATTTCGGCAAAAAGAAAACAAAAAAAGGATAACTTCTAAACACTTTATCAAAATTGTTGTTAAACCATTGTAATCGTTAAGCATGACAAAGCAAAGCCCATTGGCCAATATCATCACGTTTTTAATCTGCCTTGCAATACCGCTCTTAATAGGCTTTATTGGCAGTCAATTCACCATGGAATCGGTAAAAACATGGTACACAACCATCAACAAACCATCGTTTAATCCGCCAAACTGGGTATTTGCGCCCGTATGGACTACCCTATATATTTTAATGGGCGTTGCTTCCTTTAGGGTATGGCAAAAACGTAAAAGTGCCGAGTGGTTTCACTGGGCAGTGATCATCTACTTGGTACAGCTTGCGTTTAACCTCATGTGGTCATTCATCTTTTTTGAACTGCACCAAATTGGATTTGCCCTAATCGAAATTATCCTTTTATTGATGCTCATCGTGATCAACGCCTTTATCTTCTACCGTTTCGATAGGTTGGCCGCCTGGTTGTTCCTACCCTACTTTGTATGGGTAAGTTTTGCTACCTATTTAACATATTCCATCTTTACCCTTAACTAAAAAACCAAAAGAAATAGGTACTTTTATGAGCCATGCTTCGTAAAAGTATATTTTTCATATTGCTAACAACCATTTGTTTTCAACTTAGTGCGCAAAAAGTTGGACTGGTATTTAGTGGTGGCGGTGCAAAGGGCTTGGCCCATATCGGTACCTTAAAAGCCTTGGAAGAAAACAATATCCCTATCGATTACATCACCGGAACTTCCATGGGAGCAATTGTAGGTGCGATGTATGCTGCTGGATACTCACCCGTCCAGATGGAGAAAATTGCAACCAGCAAAGATTTTCAGGACTGGGTAAATGGACGATACCAGAGCGATTATAATTTCTATTTCCAGAAATCAACGCCAAATCCATCAGTTTTGACTGCTAAAATGGCCATAGACACCAGTTTAAGACTTAGTTTCAGGCCAAATTTGGTAAACGATATTCCATTGAATTTTGCGCTGCTGGAATTTTTCTCGCAGGCATCGGCTATTGCAAAAGATAATTTCGACAATTTATTGGTACCCTTTCGCTGCATGGTATCCGATGTGCTATCGCAAAAAAGTATTACGGTAAGCAAAGGAAGTTTGGCAGAAGCAGTTAGGGCCAGCATGACTGTTCCTTTGATCTATAGGCCCATCAAACTGGAAGATAAGTTTGTATTTGATGGCGGAATTTACAACAATTTCCCCGCTGATGTAATGCAAAAAGAGTTCAAACCCGATTTTATTATCGGAGCCAATGTATCTTCCAAAACCTTTAATGAATACCCAAAAGATGATGACCGGCTGATGAACAGGCTTTTGGTATATATGTTCCTCTCCAAATCCGACTCTACACTGGTGGGCAAAAACGGCATCTACATCGAGCCTGATCTAGCGGATTACAGTTCAACAAATTTCTTTGCCGTAGATGAGCTGATCAAAAAAGGCTATGAAGCTACCATGGCCGAAATGGACAAGATTAAGGAAGCCATAAGCCGAAGGGTATCGCCACAAGAGCTGTTGAAAAAACGGACTGATTTTAACAGCCAAAAATCAGAGCTGATTTTTAGTAACATCATTGTAAAAGGCGTTAATTCACAACAGAAAAAATATGTAGAGCGGCTTTTTAAAAGCGACCAAAAAACCTTCAATTTAAGCGATATTAAGCGAGGTTACTATAAACTGGTGGCCGATGAGGTTTTCGAAACTGTTTACCCTAAAATCAGTTACGATGCGGGCTCTGACAGTTACGATTTTGAAATCCTTGCACAGCAGCGCAAAAGCCTGAAAATAGATTTTGGGGGCAACATTTCAACCCGTCCTATCAGCAATGTATTTTTGGGTGTCCAGTTTAATTATCTCAACAGAAAAGCATACACTTTCGCATCAAATTTCTATTCGGGCCGGTTTTACGAGTCGGCGCAATTGAGTGGACGTATCGATTATCCCACAAAACTACCTTTGTTTTTAGCTGCCGAGCTTACTTATAATCATTGGAACTTTTACAACACCAGTAAGATTTTTGTAGAAAATCCCTCGCCTACCTACATTGACCAATCAGACCGGAAGATAGACCTTAAGCTGGGCATGCCGCTCAACAGAAATGCAAGAATCATCCTCAATGCCGCATTCATCAATAACAGTGATAACTACAGCCCAACCAACGCTTTTGTAGTTGGCGATTTACTGGACAGAACAGTTTTCAATGGCTTTAGAGCAGCACTTACTCTGGAAAAAAACTCGCTTAACCGAAAGCAATACCCAACGGCTGGTCAAAACATTCTGTTAAGTCTAAATTATACCACAGGAAAAGAAAATTATCGTCCGGGAAACATCTTGGCTAATTCTTTGGGTGCCAGTGCAACTCCCGAGCTTTCCAGAAATTTTAGATCGTGGGTGCACGCAAAATTTACCTACGAGTTCTATTTCCTACATACCGCTAAATACAGCCTGGGTTATTTGGTTGAGGGAGTAGTGTCCAACCAGCCCCTGTTCACCAATTTTTACAGTACTTTATTGGCCTCGCCAGCATTTTATCCACTACAAGATAGCAGATCTATTTTTCTGGAAAATTTTAGGGCCTTTAACTACGCCGCTGGTGGTATCAAAAACATCATTAACCTGAAAAGAAAATTTGACTTGCGTATAGAAGGTTATGTATTTTTACCTTATCAGGAATTTAAAAAAATTGGCTTGCAGCAGGTAGGATTTGAAGAAACTTTGGGAAAATGGCGCTATGCAGGTACTGCCGGATTGGTATATCAATCGCCGCTAGGACCTATTAGCTTAAGTTACAACTTATACGACCAGAGCAAGCGAAGGCATGGCGTGCTTTTACATATTGGATATTTAATTTACAACAAACGCTCATTAGAATAACAGATGAAACCATTTGTATTTTTTTATTTATTGCTTATTTCAAGTACCTGCTTTGCGCAACATGCAAGCATTGATCATTTTATGGTAAAAGAAAGTTTATTGAAAAACAATAAGATTGCCATAATCGCTACAGACAGCCTAGAAAACCCGATAGAAAGCATTAACGGCACCTATACTTTTAGCGTAAGTGGCTTTACCCAACAGCTCAACTTTCACGATGGTGTTTCCATTTTACCGCTTCCGATAGACAAATCAACCTTTGTTTACATTAAGCACGAAAATGATGGCGGAACGCATAGCAAATTGCTTTATATTTATAAAAAGGCCAATGACCTTAGCCCAATCACCATCAGCCGTGCGTTCTTCATTGTTATTCCATTAGTCATTATCATTTTGGCCTTTGCCTTCAAAAAGTTTATTTATCTGGGAATTATCCTGTTTCTGGTGTTCTTTTTCTTTAGCTACAGTAAAGGATTAAATATTTCCACCTACTTTGAGACGATATTTGACTACCTGAAAAACCTCGTTTAATTTGCCGAATTTAGCTTAACGCCATATACAACAGCTAGGACCCTTTGCCGTAAACTTAAAATTAAAGGTTGATATTTACCTGAAAACCGGATGTGGATTGACAATAACACTCATGCCGCAAAAGATCAGGGCTTTGATCTTTAAGTATTGGAGAAATACAAACCGAAACCCTGAAATTGAGACTAAAAAGGCATCCCGATACCGAAATTATATTGCACAAAACGATATCTATCAGGATTGTGGGTGGCTAAATAATTAGCTTTAAAAGTTTTTCCACCGCTAAAGAATTTACTGATTACCCATTGTTCGTCACCCACAAACTGTGGATCTTTTAATTTCAAACCAACATCAAACCTGAATACGAAAAACTGCACATCATACCTAAAACCAAAACCCGTGCCCAGCGCAATTTGATTACCCAGCTGATCAAATTTAAAATAGGTTTGTGGTTGAGGATTGCCCGGTGCAATGTTCCAAATATTACCCGCATCTAAAAAAGTTGCACCGTTTAGTTTACCGCCAAAGAACTTGCGTACCAAGGGAAAGCGATGCTCGAGATTTGCTTCGATCCGCATTTGTCCCAACTGGTCGAAACCGAAGGCCGCAGCCCTTGCTTCAGGGGTAAGAATTACTTCCCGGTTGTAATTGCCCGGGCCTAAGGTTCGGGCTTGCCATGCCCTTACCCCGCTTGATCCGCCTGCATAAAATAACTTTTCATAAGGTATAGCGGTGGAGTTACCATAGGCATATCCAACACCTATGTTAACTCGAGTTACCAGTTGCGATTCAGCCCCCAGGCTCTTATACCATCTAAGATCTATTTCTGGCCTTACATATTGGGTAAATGGCAGGCCCAGGACACGTCCGCTCTCCGGGCCTCCCTTTTTGCCCATTAGCCTAGATATGCCCTGCAATAAATTTCCGGCAATATCAATATTCCCCCTGAAATAGATGAAACTTCTATTTTGTAGCAATTTATCGGCATTTAAGGAATAGGCATATTTCATCCCAAGTGTAAAATTCTTTCTGTCAAGCAATAGCAGATTATAGAAGTTATTTACAACCGTTTCTACATTTTGCTCAGTAAGGGTATCTATCAACACACTACCGAAACGATACTCGAAGTTAAGTGGGGTAAACGAATGGATTTTCGACTTGGTCTCTACCCAATCATAGGTAATGGAGTTAATAAAAACCCTACGAACGGTGATATCTTTTTGCAAGGCGTACAGGTAGCTGCTCGAAAACGTAGTGTACGGAATACCATTTTTGCCCATTATCGGGATCCTAAAGGGAACAATTAGGCGGGGCACCGTTAAACTAGCGCTAACCGAAAAGTCTCGCTGGTAGATATCCGAAAAGATATTGCCTACCCCATTGTACCTTGACTGTAGACCACCTTTAACCTGAAACTGGAATTTTTCTCCACCTTTTAAAAAATTATTATTGGTGTAGGTATTGCTTAAGGTAAAACCAACAGTGGCGTTATTGAATGGTATTTCTCCCTCTATACGGTTGCTCATCCTTTTTTGAGGGATAAGCATGATCACTGGATCTATAACGTCTGCGGTATCTTTATTTTTCAAATAGTCTATCTTCACATTTTTGAAGATATTTAGTTCATAAAGCCTATCGTAGGTTAACGTTTCGTTATCAATATTATAAGTAGTTCCAGGCTTGATAAAATCATAACGGGTAATGGGATTTCTTCTAAATTTTCCTGAAAGATCTGTAAAACGGATCCCGTTGAGGGTACGCCTATTGAAGGTGATGGAGTCGGTAAATCCTTCTGTATTTGGAGCTATCAGGATATCGGTTCTCCCGATGCGGTATTTGGTATGCCTTTTAGTGCTGTCAATAGGGTTTTCAACAACCAGCTTCACACTTACCTTGTTGTTGTTTTTGTTCGAATCAGGCCAAAATCTTACGTAGGGCCTTACAAAATCGTAATAACCATTACGTCTCATCAAGGTATAAATTTCCTCCCTTTCATAAGCAAGCGAATCCTCATCGTACTGCATCCCTTCACTAAGCCTTGAGAATTTTGGTTTAGCCCCCAGGTATAACGATCTTAGCGCTTCGTCCGGAATTTCTATCGTAACCTTATCTACCATGAAAGGTTTGCCCGTATTGGCAGTAAACTTAAGCTTTGCTTTCTTGTTCTTTACAGCAATTTCGGAAGTTACCTTGGCATTAAAGAACCCCTTGCTTTTCAGAAATTTTTCAATTTGACTCCTCGAAATCTCTACCAGGGTGCTGTCTAAAATGGGAGGAGGAGAACCTAAAGGTTTAATGTTATTTTTTTTGTACTTGCCATTTTTGGTATTGAAAATATTGTAAATACCAACGTTGATCCCCAAACCTTCAATTGGTTTGATATCCTTTTGTACGTAAGCATAGGCCGCTTCCTCGTAAGCCTTGTCTATACTATCTATTTCTACCTTTTTAACAATGGCCTGATAGTCTTCTATATATTTTGTTGAAGCGCATCCTGCTATAAAAACAAGAATAAATAGTAATATTGCAAGAAGTTGAATGTCCTGTTTATTGTTGTTAGTATATGCTTTCAAAATCCCAAATCAGTTTTATTAAATCACTTCATCAAAAAAAGTACCGTAAAGAAAACGGAATTTTCATTATCGAAGGTATAAAATCTATCATTGAATTTTTGAATTCTGATTATCAGACACATAGCATTTACTATACCTCGAAAATAGCCACCGCTTTACCTAAAGTTAATGCAAATATAAATTTATTTGAAGTAACGGAGGCTGAGCTGCAAAAGATTAGCACCCTGCAAACTCCCCAACATATACTGGCATTGGTACACATACCGTCCAAAAAAGAAGTAAACTCAAACACTTTGCGGAATACCTTTTCGCTGGTACTGGCTGATGTGCAAGATCCTGGAAATTTTGGCACCATCATCAGAACTGCCGATTGGTTTGGGATTAAAACCATCATTTGTTCAGAAAACACGGTGGAAGCCTACAATCCTAAAACGGTACAATCAACCATGGGTTCTTTGTGCAGGGTAAACATCATCTACACGCCACTGCTTCCTTTTTTAAAAAATATCAAGTTGCCAATTTATGGCGCCTTACTCAATGGCCAAAACATTTATAAAACCAACTGGGGTAAAGAAGGCTTGATTTTGTTGGGCAATGAAGGGCATGGCATTGGTAAAGAGCTCATTGGGCAAATTAGCGTTCCGGTAACCATTCCCCGTTTTGGGCAGGCCGAGTCTTTAAATGTAGCTGTATCAGCGGCAATCTTCTGTAGTGAAATCAGCAGAAAATAATTTTTTATTAAAATAATTGAACAATTTGGGCCATATAGTTTGCAAGCTTACTTTTAATTGTTATTTTTGCAACCTTGAAAATAAGGGTCGAGTGGCCGAGTGGCTAGGCAGAGGTCTGCAAAACCTTGTACAGCGGTTCGAATCCGCTCTCGACCTCCAGTTTAAAATATTAAAAAGAAATAAAGCTCATTATCATGGCAGTTACCAGATTAAAAAGAAAAGACAGATACAACAAAACTGTTTCTCGTTTAGAAGTAAAAAACTTGAAATTGGCAACTAACCTAGAACTAGGTAGCCGCTCTAAACAATCTACAAAAGATCAATTAGCAAAAAACAATGCTGTATTAGCCTCTTTAGCTAAGTAATTTTTTAGATTAAAAGCACAAGAAAAGTCCCGCCATGGCGGGACTTTTGCTTTACAACCAATTTTTAACTATGCACCAGTTCGTAAACTTTGTGCATGTACATCGCCTCATCAATAGCATGTACAAAATCATTCAGCTCAGCCCTGGTAAACTTTAAGCAGATATCCGGAAAAGGCGTAGACAGTATCACAATCCTATTCCCATCAGGGCCATACTCAAAGTATTTATCGAAGTTGAGCTTTTTGGCCACTTTCGTAAACTCATAGAACTGATTAAAAGAAAAACTGAGCAAAAGCCCCGGTTTCCAAACGTTAATCATCTTACAGTTACTACATTGGGTTATCTGTATCTCTCCTGAGTTGGCGATCATGGTTTTCTTGCACATATCTTTTTTAAAGCTGATCATACAAATATCAAATTATTTAGAATAATTCCAAATAAGAAAACGACATTTTTTATTCACTGTTGATTATCAGCGATTTAAAAATAATACAATCAAAAAGCAATGGTTTTTGTTAATCTTGAAACCAACATCAGTAACTAAACCATACGCAATGAAAAAGGACCATATTTTAGTTGAACGTACTTTCAAAGCCCCAATTAACCAAGTATGGACTGCCCTAACAGACCCCAAGGAAATGAAAAAATGGTATTTCAATATCGACTCCTTTGAACCTAAAGTGGGTTTCAGATTTGATTTTATGGGCGGACCCGACGATGGCCCACAATACCTGCACCTTTGTGAAATTACCGCGGTGCAAGAAAACGAAAAATTGGCGCACACTTGGCGTTACGACAATTATCCGGGCAACTCCGAAGTAACATGGCAACTGATGGACAAAGGTGAGCAAACCCTTGTTAGGCTTACGCACGCCAACGTACACACTTTAGAGGAAGGTGGCCCTGATTTTGCAAAAGAGAATTTTGTGGAGGGCTGGAATTATATTTTACACACCAGCTTAAAAAAATATCTGGAAGGAAACGATTAGGCCAAAGATTTGCAGATTTCTTTAATCAATCCTGGTCCTTCATAGATAAAGCCGGTATATAATTGTACCAAACATGCGCCAGCATCCAATTTTTCTCTGGCATCCTCGGCAGAATGGATCCCTCCCACCCCGATAATTGGAAATGCCTGATTTGATTTTTCCGAAAGGTAGCGGATCACTTCCGTTGATCGCTTGGTTAGCGGCTTTCCGCTCAAGCCACCCATTTCGCCCTTAAGCTTTTCTGGCGAGTACAGGCCATCACGGCCTATAGTGGTATTGGTAGCAATTACGCCTGCAATGCCCGTTTGCTTTACAATTTCGATGATATCATCCAACTGCTCGTGGGTTAAATCAGGTGCTATTTTTAAGAGGATTGGCCTAGAAATATTGTTTTTACAGTTGCGTTTCTGCAAGGTATTTAAAAGTTCCATCAAAGGTTCTTTTTCCTGCAATGCCCTTAAACCAGGGGTATTGGGCGAGCTCACGTTCACCACAAAATAGTCAACTACATCAAACAAACGATCAAAACATTTGATATAGTCGTAAACAGCATCTTCGTTTGGTGTATTTTTGTTTTTCCCGATATTGCCACCCACAATAATATCCGGATGGCGGTCTTTCAATAGCCGCAAACGCTCGGCCATGGTATCAACACCTTTATTGTTAAAGCCCATTCGGTTAATCAAAGCGGCATCTTCAGGCAAGCGAAACATCCTTGGCTTATCGTTCCCGGGTTGCGGCAGCGGCGTAACCGTGCCTACCTCAACAAAGCCGAAGCCCAAATTGCTCAAGGCTTCTACATATTCGCCGTTTTTATCAAAACCTGCAGCCAAACCCACCGGGTTTTTGAATTTCAATCCAAAAACCTCTCGCTCTAAACCTTTAAAGCTAACGTCATAGCTGCCCCTTAATACAGATTTACCAAACGGGAAGAAATCATTGAACCACTTTAAGCGTTTTACCACAAAATGGTGTACATTTTCCGGATCAAATTTGAAGAATATAGGCTTTACCAAACGATACATGATGCGAAGATAACAAAAAAGCAAATCTTAACATTTTCTTAATTTAATTTTAGGAAAGCACCCTCGGCGAATATGGCAAAACCAGTCCTTTGCTTTGCTCAAATGGCTGCGTTACACTTGCCATAACCGCTTCGCCAAGGTTTATAACACCAAGTTCACTTCCTTTTCATCTCATTTTGCTATTCTGAGTGCAGCGAAAAATCTCCAACAAACATCATCAAATCTCACTCCCATTAATCATATCAGCAACAAAACAGATGAAAAAAAGGCCATGTTGATCCCAACACAGCCTCTTTCCCCTCAAATCATAAAACCAATTAATACGCAGCGGTAAAACGCTGGCGTGGGTGCTTATTGCTTTCCACTTCATCGGCTATTACAATAGCCAAATCTTCTACAGAAAGTACACATTTGCCCGCATCATCAAAAACCGGATTTTCCAAACCTAAACGATACTTTCCCGTACGACCAATGGTAACACCTGCGTGCATTTCGATTGCCGGGCTGAAAAATGTCCAGTTCAACTCCTTTTCTTCTTTAAGAGTATTCAAATAATCTCTTGCCGCCGTTGCCCCTGGCTTAATTTCCGCTGGAAAATTTTCTCCATCCACCAATTGCTTGCCGTCAATAAACAAACTACCGGCACCGCCAATCACAATCAAACGGTTTACATTTGAAGCCTTCACTCCCGCCTGAATGGCTTCAGCTCCCTTAATAAAATCGTGATAGATATTTGGGTTAGTCCAGCCGGCATTAAAGGCGCTTACTACCACGTCGTAACCATTTATGGCTGCTGCCAAAGCTTGTGGGTTAGTCGCATCTACATTCTTTGCTACCACATTTTCTTTTTGAACAACTTTTTCAGTGTTTCTTGCTATTGCCAACACTTCGTGGCCCCTATCGGCCAACTCTTTTACCAGGTTTTGCCCCACAAAACCTGTTGCTCCAATTACTGCTACTTTCATATTTTAATTTAAAATGTTAATGTCAATCTTAATTGTAACTAAATTTATTACAGTTTTAACAAAAAAAATATCAGCCAAACTTCCCACTAAAATCAGCCAGGGTTTGCCGATTAAGTTGTTCAATTAAACGCAGCTCTGTTTCGTTATACAGATCAATCAAGTGCTTATTGATGTCTTTTCCCACTGCGCAAAGCGGATTTGGGTCATTCTTATGGCTTCCCAATAAATAGCTCCCTTTTACACTTTGATATAAAGCGCCCAACGTAATTTCGCTTGCTGGTATGGCCAAAGCACTGCCTCCATTTTTTCCTTCTTTGCTTACTATAAAGCCATGTTCACGTAGGTTAACCAATTCTTTTCTTACCAAAACTGGATTGATATTGATGCTCCCCGCCATATAGTCAGATGATAGCAACTCCCCTTTTGCCTGATCAAGCAAAACCAAAATATGTAGGGAAATTGCAAACCTGCCGTTGTTCATTCTGTAATTTTATTTATTACAGTACAAAATAAAGCAATAGTTTTAACAGGTACAAATAAATTTGGTTATTTTTTTGTTAAAATATGTTACAATGGGTTCAGCAATGGTGCCAGACCTTATCTTTGCAGGAAAACGCCATAACAAATTACCATCTTGAAAAAATTTTTTAAAATATTAGGCATCAGCATTGCTTCAATAATAGCGCTATTATTCATTGTTCCTTTCCTGATCCCTAAAACCATTAATCAGCAGATTACCAAAGCGATTAATCAAAACATCAAGGGCCAAGTTAGCTTCAAAGGAACCGGATTGTCTTTCTTTACACATTTTCCTTCGTTAACCTTAAATTTGGATGATTTCTTACTGAAAGGCTCGGAACCGTTTAAAAATGACACCTTGATTTATGCCAAACAAATGGCATTGGGTATTAATTTGTTTTCGCTATTTGGTGAACAGATCAAAGTTGACGAGTTTTATTTGGACCGTGCCAAAATCAACATCCTTTCAGATGAACAGGGCCATGCCAATTACAACGTTTACGAGAGCAAGAACGATGGCAAAAAAAGCACCGACACAAGTAGCACGGCTATCAAAATCGAGGGAATTTATATCAAAAACAGTGATTTGGTTTACAATGACAAGTCAATCCCGATGGTGATTGATGCCAAAGGCGTTGATTATAGCGGAACTGGCGATTTAAGCAAAGCGATTTTCGATTTGAAAAGTAAATTATCTGTCAAAGATGCCGACGTATATTATGCCGGCACGCCTTATTTACTGCACAAAAAACTGAACGCCAAACTCATCACCAAAATCAACACCAACTCTTTGGATTTGTTGTTTGACGAGAACAACATCAAAATCAACTCACTACCCATCCGTTTTGTGGGCCGTTTCTCTTTCCTGAAAGATGGTTATGATATGGATTTCAAGACCCAGGCGAAGGAAACAGATTTACATAATATTTTCACGGCTCTACCTCCTGAAATTGCCGACAAATTGGAACGCACCAAGATTAAGGGCTATGCTGAAATTGATGCTTCCCTGATTGGAAAGTATATTGCCGAAAGCAATTCGATGCCAAGCTTGACCTTTAACATGAAAATTAGAGATGGCGAAATCACCAATCCTAACGCTCCTGAATCCATCAAAAACCTGTTCTTAAACTTACAAACCAAGGTACCAGGCTTAAATCCGGATAGCTTAGATCTTAACATGGATAGCCTGTATTTTAATATCGGGAAGGATTATTTTTCTTCTACCACAAAAATAAAAGGCCTGAAAGAACCTCAGATATTCACTAAAACCCGTTCAGATATTGATTTGGAGAAATGGGCCAAGGTAATTAATTTGGACAGCACCGTGGTTAAGGGCCGCTTGGTCATGTCGCTTGATGCCCATGGAAAATACAGCAAAAAAGCTGTTAAAAGCGGTATCAGAAGAGTGGACACCGTTATTGCCACCGTTCCGCAATTTGCTGCAAAAATCAAATTAAGCAACGGCTATTTCAAATATGCGTCATTGCCTTCGCCTATTGATAAAATTAATTTTGATTTTGTGGGCAACAACAACAATGGCAACTACAAAAATACTGTTTTGGCCATCAACAATATCGATGTAAATGCCCTTTCCAATTATATCAAAGGACATCTGAAACTACAAACCATCAATAACATCACCCTTGATCTGGGCCTAAAAACCGAGATCAATTTTGCGGAAATCAAGAACTTTTACCCTATCAAAGACCTGATCTTGGACGGTAAACTTTCTATCGATGTAAGTAGCAAGGGGTCGTACGATAAATCAAAAAAGATGTTCCCCGTTACCAATGCTTTAATCAGGCTTAACCAAGGCTATATCAAAACGGCCAACTTTAACGAGGCTATAGAAAAAATTGATGTTGATGCCGTAGTGACCAACAACAATGGCAACTTGAAAGGTACTCTACTAAACGTTAAACCTATCTCGTTTGAAATGGCAGGGCAACCTTTTCTACTGAAAGCCAATGTGAGCAATCTCGAAAATGTATCCTACAATATCAGCTCAAGAGGAACTTTGGATATTGGAAAACTCTACAAGGTATTTGCTATTCCCGGATACCAGGTGCACGGCCTGATCTACACCAACGTAAATTTCAAGGGACTGCAAAGCGATGCCCTGGCAGGCCGCTACAACCGTTTAAGCAATAAAGGCATGATGAGCATTAAGGACCTGAATATCTTAATGGATATGTTCCCAAATCCTTTCATCATTAAAAACGGAAAATTCTCCTTCAGTTCTTCGGCCTTAAAATTTGAGGAGTTTAACGCTTCCTATGGTGGTTCCGATTTTAAACTGAACGGCAATTTGAACAACTACGTGAACTTCATTTTTGATGAAAGGGAAAAATTGGCCGGAAACTTTGCCCTGCACAGCAACAAAATCATTGCGGATGAATTTATGGTGTATGCGGACAACAACCACACGGCCACTGCTCCCGCTGCTAAAGGAGTGATCCTGATTCCTGCCAATTTAAATGTTACTTTTAATGCCAATGCCAATAATGTTGCCTACAATGGCCTTAACCTAAAAAATGCTAAAGGAACCATGACCCTTAACAACGGCAAGCTAAGCTTATCGCAAACTGGCTTTGATATTATTGGGGCTAAAGTGGTAATGGATGCCAGCTACCAAAGTACCAGTACAAAATCGGCCAATTTCGATTTTAAACTGAGTGCTAAGGAATTTGATATCGCAAGGGCCTACAAAGAAATCAAACTGTTCAGGGAAATGGCCACGTCAGCTTCAAAGGTGAAAGGCGTTGTGGGATTAGATTATCAGCTGACCGGCCGCTTAAATGACGAGATGTACCCTGTATTCCCATCTATCAAAGGTGGCGGCTCCCTTACCCTGAAAGATGTAAAACTAGCTGGTTTTAAAATGATGAATGCCGTAAGCAGGGAAACCAAACGCGATAGTTTAACCAACCCGAATTTGAAAGATGTAGTGGTTAAAACCACCATCAAAAACAACATTATTACCATTGAACGTACCAAAATGCGAATTGCTGGTTTCAGGCCTCGTTTTGAAGGCCAAGTAAGTTTTGATGGCAGATTGAATTTAAGCGGCAGATTGGGCTTACCCCCTTTCGGAATCATCGGGATTCCCTTAAGTGTAACTGGCACGCAGGAGAAACCGATAGTGAAATTGAAACGCAATAAAGACGGTAAATTGGAAGAAACAGAAGATACGGACAGCAAGTAAGTGTTCTTTATCGAATGAAGCCACCGATGCACAGGTCAAACCGATTTGCGTATCAGTGGCTTTTTCGGTTACATACGTCTTTGTTCTTCTGTTTTACCAGCAGCCTTGGCATCCTTTACCTTTTGGTTACCAAAGTGGAACTTTAAGTTAACCATGAAATATTGCGTATCACGATAATCCTTAAAATATTGATTTTGATTAGCGTAACGAGTAGAAATGGTATTTTTATCGGTCTTAAAAAGATCGTTCAATACCAAACCAGTTTCAAAACGCTTGTTGAACATTTTCTTGTTCAGTACAATATTGGTTCGCTGCGAAGGGCTGATGGTGAACGAACCTTGTACCGATTTTGAATTATACGCATAGCTAGCATTCAAATCCCATGTTTTCGCTTTATCCAAGGTAATTTGGGTAGAAATATTGGCATGGTAAAAAAACACCCTGTTTTTATGCAATTGGTTATCAACCCCCATAAAAAAATCTTCGTTATACTCGCCCATAGTAAATAAATTCAACTTCCAAAGGTTAGTGATACTGAAACTTTTAGATAGGTTTACCCCCACAATTTCGCCTTTGCTGATATTGGTATAATGATACTTGGTTTCAAATGTTTCGGGGTTTTGGATAGAGATTTCCATGGACGGATCCTTTATGTAGCTGTAGTAAGCTTCAAAGTTCCAATCTTTAAGCGTATAAGTTAAGCTGAGGTTATGGAACATGGTCGACTTCAAATTGGCATCACCCTGAAAATATGCATACAGATTGTAATAAGATTTGGATGGATTAAGGAAACTGTAATTTGGCCTATTGATCCGTTTGCCGTAGGAAAACCCCAACTGTTGGTCTTCCTTCAATTGGCGCATTACATATAAAGTAGGGAAAATACTTGTTCGGGTATTGGCATTTTTAGCCACTGGATTATCCGAATCGGTATTGATTTGCGTAGTTTCTGAGCGCAAGCCTAATTTTACCTCCCATTCTTTCCATTTGTATTCCGATGAAAGATAGGCGGCATAAATATTCTCTACATAATTGAACAAATTACTTTTTGTGGGATCAATAATGAGTGAGCCACCACCATTTTCACTTAAAAAGCGCAGATTGTTCCGGTTATTTACGTAACTGTATTTTAAGCCCCCTTCTAGCGTAAAGCTATTTTTAGCTAAACGATAATCCAACTGCGTGGCATAAAGTTTAATATGCTGTTTGCTGTTATTGGCAAAACGCCGGTAGTCTTCGGGCTGGTTCATGAACCGCAAGATGGTAGATACGTCCTGATCTTCGCGGTGCGTATTGTTGCTGTAATTATTACTCAATGTAAGGTTATGGTTCCCAAACTTTTTATCGAGCACCAAGTAGGCATTAAAATTGCCGTAACGCTGGTTTCTTTGGTTTAAGGTTACATAATTAGACTCCAGTTGATTGCTTAGCGTGTTATAAATGTTGGTGGGCACATTGTAGTTTCCCACCAAATTAGGGTTAAAGTTCCCATCAAAACCCAACTGGAAAGTGGTCAAACTATCCATACTATACTGAGATGAGAAGTTATAGAGGTGCTGCTGGTGCGATTCGCTTTTCCTCACCATATCACTTTCCCAACGGGTATTGTTGTGATCAAAAATCACCACGTCAAAGTTTTTGCGCACATAATTCCCCGAAACAAAATCGTAGTTACCGCTCACCTGTAATTTATCGGTATTGAATGATTGTGCCAAACCCAAACGGCCTTTAGCATAAATAGACTGGTGATACCTTGATGATAAGGTGCCCTTATATCCCAACAATTTATTTTGCTTCATTTTGATATTAAGCACCGCACCGCCTTGGGCTTCATATTTTGCTGGCGGGTTGGTAATTACCTCTACCGAACTGATGTTTTTCCCGTCCGTATTTTCCAGGAACATCTTTAACTGTTCTTGGGTCATCAGCGTTTTTTTATCGTTTATGGTCACCAAAATTTGGGCACTGCCACGTATGGTCAGCTCTTCATTTTTTACAACTACATTTGGTGTATTTTTTAAAATATCCCACCCGCTGAGGTTTTGCAGCGGCGTATGGTCAACATTAAATTCCAACCGATCGGCTTTGCGTTTTAACAAAGGCTTTTTATAGTTCACGTTTACGGCATTTAATTCAATAATACTGTCCTTTTTCATGATAATTTTTAAAGGCAACACCGGGTTTTCGGCAACTACATTTTGATAGGGCTTGTAGCCGGCTTTATTCACATAAATAGTAAATGGCAAAGCATTTAGTGCTAACACAAAGGCACCGTTACCATCAGAATAATAAATTTTGTCGCTCCCTTTCAACTGTATCATCGCATCGGCAATGGCTTGCTGCTTTTCGTCCTCTATCCTACCTTTTACCAGTTGCGCCTTCCCAAACATCGGCAACAGCAACACTGCTACTATTAGATATTTCATAAAATTTTATAGATTATTATGTATTGTTATTTTCATTTACCGAACCATTCAAAGGTTTTTCCAATCATTTGTTTCACCAAAAGAGCATGATTTTAAATTTCATTTGGTGTTAGATTGATCTGTGATGATTAATATTTGTTTCGATGCAAAACTCCACTGAAAAACCCAAAAACTAGGTTAATGAAAGGTTAACGATGCGTTAATACCTTAAAAATGAAGAGGAGCTTTGTATTTTTGGATATGAATAAAAAACTAAGTGCCACCTTGTTGTTTACAGCAAGCTTTTTGGTACTCATTGGCCTGCAAGGCTACTACTTATACAACTCTTACCGCTTTGAAGAAAAGGAGCTGAACAAATACGCTAAGAGCATTGCGGATAGTGTTTTAAGTGATCTTAGGCAATTTGAGGACGAAGCTAGCGAAGAAGCTTTAATTAAGAAATTGAAAAGGCTAGACAGTAACGACAATTTGCGAAACCAACAAATCAACCAACTGAAGCAGTGGTATACTTTTAAAAAGCACTTTCAGCAAAACATTGATAAATTTATAGAAAAACGGACCAAAAATACCGTTTACGACATTGCCCTGAGAAGCGAGATTTACTCCATTTACGACGAAAATGAGCGAAGGGAACTGGTACCTGTCAAATCGCCGTTAATTTTGTTCAAAACCAAAAAGAACATCAAAAAAGGCATTGTTTTTAATGTGGGCAAATGGAATTCTAACCTCACGGAAAAAGATACGGAACTAAAGCTTAATCAAAATTACCATTACACCATTAAATCGAGAACCATTGTAGAACTGCTTAACTTACGCCTATTGGTTTTAAAGCACATTTTGCCCCTGCTGCTGGTCAGCATTTCCATTGTTGCATTACTGATCTATCTATTCTGGAAAACGCTTAAAAACCTGCGGTTGCAACAAGAGAAGGTGGCCCAGCTTTATACTTCTATTGACTCTATTGCGCACGAACTAAACACTCCCCTAACCACACTAAAGTTTACTTTGGCCAATACGCCCCATAGCGAAACGAAATCCCTGCTAGAACGACAGGTACAGCGTTTGGAAAAGGTAATTTCATCCATCAACAGTAATACCAGCGAAAGTGCGGTTGCCTCGCAAAGCGATATAGCCAATTACCTCAATGTCCTAAAAGCACAATTTGACCTATTGCAGTTAAACACTCAATTTAATTTTACGTATAACCACGCACTTTCCCTAAGGGATCTGGAACAGATAATTGGCAATTTGATCGAAAATTCGGCCAAATATAGGGCAATCAATGTAAATTTGAGCCTTGATTTTGCGGAACAAATCTACCTGGAAGTAAGCGATGATGGCATAGGGATTCCACAAGAAGCACAAGCCCATATTTTCGAAAAATATTACCGGGTAAGCCGAAAAGAGAACCTACAGATTAACGGACTAGGGCTTGGTTTATACATTGTGAAACAAACCATTGAAAAACATAAAGGGAATATTAAAGTATTTTCAAACGCTAAAAATGGTGTAACATTTAAAATCACGCTAGCTAATGGACACTAAAATTTTATTGGTTGAGGACGATGCTGATTTGGGAATGGCACTTAAACAGTACCTGGAGTCATCGGGTTTTGAGGTAACTTGGCACACCAATCCTAAAGTGCTTTTGGAAAACCATGATACCCTTCAAAATAACCAATTGGCTATTTTAGATGTGATGCTACCAGAAATGGATGGTTTTACTTTAGCCAAAACCATTCGCAAGCAGCATGAAATCCCCTTCTTGTTTTTAACCGCTAAAGGGCAAAGTATTGACAGGATTTTAGGTTTGAAATTGGGTGCCGACGATTATATCACCAAACCTTGCGAACCTGAAGAGTTACTGTTGCGGATACATAACATCCTTAAAAGGCAAACAAGCCCCATACCAAACAAAAGTATTCGCCTTGGGGAATACTCCTTTAATCCGGCATTATATCAGTTGGTTTTTAACGATCTGGTTATCCAGCTTACCGAAAAGGAAGCAGAGCTGCTAACACTTTTTTTAAACCATAACCATCAGATTGTTAACCGCAGGGATATATTGGAAAAGCTTTGGGGCAAGGATGATTATTTCTTGGGCCGAAGCCTTGATGTGTTTATGACCCGCCTGCGCAAGTATTTTCAGCATGACCCCAGAATAAGCTTTGATTCTATCCGCGGAGTAGGTTTTAAAATTGAATTTCCAGCGTAGGCACCAGTGGCACAAACCTTCTTCGTCGTAGCCACTTCCGGTTTTCTTAGCGGTTAATTTAACCCCCATGCTTTCTTCGGCAAAAGAAGATGCTTGTGGTTTAATAAGCCAACACCGTAAAATCGTAAATCTATTGCTATCTTTGCCTCATAATGATTTCGATTAATAACTTAAGTTTTTTGATTGGCTCCAGGGCCCTGTATGACGAAGCGGACTGGCATATTAAGCCAGGCGACAAGGTTGGCCTGATCGGTGCAAATGGCACTGGAAAATCGACCCTGTTGCGATTGATTGTGGGCGAGTACACCCCCACCTCAGGCAGCATTTCAATGGCCAAAGATTTACGCATTGGCTATTTGAACCAAGATTTGCTATCGTACGATAGCCACCATACCATTTTACATGTAGCCATGGAGGCTTTTGACCGCCAAAATAAGCTGCACGACGAAATTGAAGCGCTTTTAAAGGTTATTGAAACGGATTACAGCGAGGAAACTTTAAATAAACTGGCCCAAAAGCAACAGGAATTTGATGCTTTGGACGGCTATAATATTGAATATAGAGCCAATGAGGTTTTAGCAGGTTTGGGTTTTAGTGCCGAAGATCAGCTGCGCCCACTGAACACTTTTTCGGGCGGATGGCGCATGCGTGTAATGCTGGCCAAAATCCTATTGCAGGACCCTGATATCTTACTGCTGGATGAGCCCACTAACCACATGGACCTACCTTCCATTAAGTGGCTTGAAACCTATCTGAGCAGTTTCGAAGGAGCTATCGTAATTGTATCGCACGATAAATATTTCCTGGATAAAACTACCAATAAAATTGTGGAAAGCCGCAAAGGCAAATTAACCATGTACAGCGGCAATTACACCTTTTATTTAGAGGAAAAGGAACTGAGGGCCGAGATACAACGTGGCGAATACAAAAACCAACAGGCTAAAATTAAGCAAGAAGAGCGTTTAATTGAACGTTTTAAAGCTAAAGCCAGCAAAGCCAAGATGGCACAAAGCCGCATGAAAGCTTTGGACAGAATGGAGCGTGTAGACGACGTGGATGACGATAACCCAACGGTAAACTTTAGCTTTAAGTTCTCTAAACCTTCAGGCAGGCACGTAGTGCGTGTGGAACATGTTACCAAAGCTTATCCGAATGTTAAAATCTTAAAAGATGCGGAGGCTATTATTGAAAAGGGCGATAAAATTGCCCTGATTGGCGCCAATGGCAAAGGTAAATCAACCTTGCTACGTATTATCGCAGGAACTGAAAAATACGAAGGCTTCTGTGAAACAGGCCATAACGTAACGGCTACTTTTTTCGCTCAGCACCAATTGGAATCGCTACACCTGGAAAACACCATTCTGGAAGAGCTGCAGGCCTTTGCCCCAAAACATACCGACACAGAGCTTAGGGGTATTTTAGGTTGTTTCTTGTTCACGGGCGATGATGTGTTCAAAAAGATCAAGGTGCTGTCGGGAGGCGAAAAATCGAGAGTGGCCCTTGCCAAATCGTTAACTGCAGATAGCAATTTCTTGATTTTGGATGAGCCAACCAACCACCTGGACATCCAGTCGGTAAACATCCTGATCCAAGCTTTACAGCAATATGAAGGTACATTTATTACGGTATCCCACGATAGGTATTTCTTAGACAATGTAGCCAACAAAATCTGGTTTATTGAAGATGAAAAGATCAAGCAATACCCAGGCAACTACGCAGAGTTTGAGGAGTGGGATGCTAAACGCGTAAAACCTGTTCCAAAACCTATCCCTGTAAAACAGGAAGAGAAAAAACCAAAAGTTAGTGAGCCTGTTTCGGCCAATACACAGCAACAGTTAAAAAAGCTGAACGAAAAATTAAAACGTATTGAGGAGGAAATTATGGTATTTGAGGCCAGCATAAAAGCTTGTGAAGCGGAGCTAGCTCAAGAAGAGGTTTTTAGCGATGCTAAGAAATTACAGGCGGCCAACCAGAAATACCAATCGGAAAAAGCCCTGCTTGACGCTGCGCAGCAAACCTGGGAAGCTCTCGCATCTGAAATTATGGAATTGGAAGGGTAATACATTTTCTCGTCATTGCGAGGGACGAAGCAATCTTACAATTAAGCGTATATATCTTTCGCCTTAGGATTGCTTCGTACCTCGCAATGACGTTTTAAAAAGAATCCATCATGAACGAAATTAAATGGGGAATTATTGGCTGTGGCGATGTAACCGAAGTAAAAAGCGGTCCTGCTTTTAACAAAGTGCCCCACTCCAAATTAGTTGCGGTAATGCGAAGGGATGCTGCAAAAGCCCAAGATTATGCCAAACGTCATGCCGTGCCAAAGTGGTACAGCAATGCTGCCGATTTAATCAACGATGCCGAAGTAAACGCCATTTACATTGCCACCCCACCATTACAGCATGAAACATATACGCTTGCCGCACTTGCCGCAGGCAAGCCCGTATATGTAGAAAAACCAATGGCCTTAAACGGCATTGCCGCCCAAAATATGGCCAATGCCGCTCAGCAACATGGCATAAAATTGGTGGTTGCCCATTACAGGAGAGCACAGCCCCTATTCTTAAAGATAAAATCGTTATTGGAAGCCAATACTATTGGCCAAGTACGATTGGTAGATTTGAAAATGCTACAACCCAAAGCCAACCAGGTGATTGCCAACACGGCAGAAAATTGGAGAATAAACCCCGCAATCTCTGGTGGAGGTTTATTCCACGATCTTGCCCCGCATCAGTTGGACTTAATGCTTTATTATTTTGGAAATGTAAAACAATTTAATGGCTTGGCACATAAAAAAGACGCCGCAGAACCTGTAGAGGATTTAGTAACGGGCCACATCTTATTCGAAAATGGCGTGGTATTTAACGGCATGTGGTGTTTCAGTTCCCCTAAAAACGAACAAACGGACCGTTGCGAAATATACGGTTCAAAAGGCAAAATCAGTTTTTCGGTGTTTGGGCAATCCATTAAAATAAGTGTTGACAGCGACGAACAACTGATCAATTTTGAACCCTTACAGCACGTTCAGCAGCCAATGATTGAGCAGGTAGTGGCTTACTTTAGGAACCTAGGCCCAAACCCATGCTCTGCAGAAGAAGCTTTGGTAACCATGAAATTGATGGATGGCTTTACCGGCAAAAATAACTAGCGGGAAACTATTTTTATGTCCAATTTCGTTACCTTTGGTATAAACGATTATAAATGAAATACAAACTGCTCTGCTGCCTTTTCTCCGTTTTTTACCTATATCGCGCAAAAGCTCAAACTGAGTACCAGAACAAGATCTTTAAAAGTTATATTAAAACAGTTGAATGTTACAACAGCAGCAAAGAGCAATCGCTCCCTGTCATTAACCTGAAAAGTTCAGAAACGATCACTTTTGCATTTGACGATTTACGTGGTGGACAAAAAAATTACAGCTATACCATTGAGCATTGCACTTGGGACTGGAAACCCTCGAGAATGAACCTCCTAGATTATCTGGAAGGCGTGCAACAGGATATTCTTTTCAATTATCGTTACTCCTTTAATACCCTGGTAAAGTTTACACATTACCAGCTTACTTTTCCCAACGAACAAATGAAGCCCAAGGTTGGCGGCAACTATATCCTGAAAATATACGATGACAACGATCCCAGCAAGGTAGCAATTACCCAACGTTTTTATGTACTTAACAGCACCTTTAATATTGGTGCAGAAGTGGTTCCGGCAACTGATGTGGCCGACAGAAACAGTAAACAGAAGATCAATTTTAGTATCTTCCACCAAACAGCCATTAACAACCCCTACCTGGAGGTTAAAGCGGTAGTCATGCAAAATGCTATTCCACAAACAGCTATTGTAAATACCAAACCCTCCTTTGTAAAACCGGGCACTTTGGTATATAACGACATTAACACCAATCAGTTCTGGGCCGGAAACGAGTTCAGGAAGTTTGATACCCGCAGCTTCAGATACAAAGCCGAACATGTTGCCGATATTTACCGAGATAGCACACAAAATGTTATCCTATCTATTGATTTGCCCAACAACAGCACCCGATACAGCAACCAGTTTGACGAAAATGGCAATTTCTTTATCAGGAATACCGACGGCAGGGATAATGTAACAGATAGTGATTATGCCTATATGCTGTTCACCTTAGCAGCCCCGCCGCCTACGCCCAAAGGCAATGTGTATGTGTTTGGCAGGTTTAACAATTATGCGCTTACCGCAGATAACATGCTCACCTTTGAATCATCGAGGCGAAGGTTTTACGGCAACATCAAACTAAAGCAGGGACTTTATGATTTCAAATATGTTTGGGTAGATGAAAACGGCAAATTTAACGATACCGTTTTTGAGGGTTCGTTTTTTGAAACCGAAAACGCTTACCAAATATTTGCCTACTACAGAAGACCCGGTGCCCGGTACGATGACTTGGTTGGTTTCGCGAATGTTAACAGCGTTAAACGTTAAGCCAAATGGAGCAAAACCTCGAAAATTTGAAGTTCCCCATCGGGAAATTCCATGTACCGGAAAATATCAGCAAAGAGCATCTTAAAAACTGGACAGAAGTGATCAAGCATTTTCCGGAACGCCTAAGAAATGCCACTCTAGGACTTAACGATGAGCAATTGCAAAAACAATATCGGCCAAATGGCTGGACCATTAAGCAGGTGGTACATCATTGTGCCGACAGCCACATGAACAGCTTGATCAGGTTTAAGCTAACCTTAACCGAAGACACCCCAACCATTAAACCATATCTGGAAAATCTTTGGGCCGAGCTGCCCGATGCCAAGGACTACCCCATAGAAAGCTCGCTTCAAATCATCGAAGGGCTTCATGAAAAATGGACAACCCTGCTCACACAGCTATCTGAACAGCAGCTGGAAAGAGAATTTATTCATCCAGAGGGCAATGAACGTATTTCCTTAAAAAAGAATATCGGCATTTACGCCTGGCATTGCCAGCATCATTTAGCGCATATATTAATTGCAAGGAATAGTTAGCTATAAACCTCCGCCATGAATATCGATTTTTTCAGCCCCTTTTGATCGCTCTTCCTGCGTAGCGGAAACCGAAAAATAGCTGGCACTTGGACACCTCATGTCCGTATATCTCCCGTCATGAAAAGGTGTTTCCTGCAACTGCCCATTCACGATCCGGTATAGGTAACTGGCTTTCCATACTCCACCTGTTACCTTAGTTTTGGTGGCTTGCACAGGCTTTCCCTCATTGGACACCTGATCTATAGCGTTTACCCGCTTAAACTCTCCCTTGCCCGTGAAAGTGTAGCCGCCGCAATCAAAATCACGCTCAAATTTCTTTCCGGCACCCTCCACGGTAAATCTCAACACGCCGTTTGCTACAATTTTCACCGACATGGTCACCTCCTCTCCCGGATACCAGTAATACCGAGCCTCAGCAGGTGCATTTTCGTAAAGCGCCGCCTGTGCACTTCCGCTATGGGCGGTTCTTCTTAAAAATGGTCTGTAGGCTCTTCTGTCGGCAGTTACAATTCCGTTTCCATCACGGATTACTTCCCAAGTGAGCCCAATATCCGTTTCCTGCCCACCCATATTGCCTCCCATATAAACAGACGGGTTATCCAAAAATTGGGCAGGCTTAGCAGGGTTAATCCGCAAGGGGTCAAAAACAGCGGTGGGCAAAACCAGTTGCCCACCAATGCCTCCCCATTCATCAACACTCGACACCAGTTTTCGGTAATACGCCCCCGCAAAGCAGTTTTTTGATGTTACGGGTCTTACTTCGCCTGCATAAAATGAATGGCCGGGTACAGGCTGGGGCGGCACCGAATGATTTTCTTTCTTTTTTGAACAAGAAAGCGAAATAACACACAGTCCGAAAACCAAATAGCGAAATGTCATCACAGAGAATTAATCAAAACCTAATAGTAAAATTTAAAAGCGCTTTTTTCAGTGGCCGAACTTAGGACAGCAATCAGCAATTGTGCCGGAACATTCAGCGGATATTCAAACACGTTATTTCCTTTTTGTATCGAAAGATTTTTTGTCTTCAACAAAACACGTCCATTTACATCAGCAACAGAAAAAGTTGCCGATGTAGCTACCGGCGAATAAACACTTACCTTAATGGTTTGGTGAGCTGAATTTGCAGCAACAATCATATCCGTTTTGTTAAGATCGAACTTTACAGCAACTACAATAGAAGTGGAAAATGTACCATCCCTATCCACGCTCTTTAGCTGGTAATAGTTGGTTCCATTTTCGGGCTTGCGATCTCTGTAGGCGTAATTTTGTAGGGAGCTCGAATTCCCATTGGCCCCAACGGTAGCAATGCCCTTAAACGTCTTTCCATCGGTTGAGCGCAGTACTTCAAAGTGTAGCGCATTTTTTTCCATGGATGTAGACCAAGTTATATGGATGGCATCCGCCTCTTTTTTGGCATTGAATTTAAATAAGGTAATAGGCAGCACCTCATTTCGTAACGATTGGATAAAAGCCCTATTGGCCAGCCCGTAGCCATCGCCCCAGCTCACCTTGTCATAGGTACTGATGGTTACCGGAACAGCATCATCGCTTTGCGTAGTTGCCCCTACATTCCCGCCATTAACGTCCATCAACAGCTTTAAGGAATCTACTTTTTGTGCCTTTACGGCATTAATGGCCAAAACCATTAGGATAACTAGGTATATTTTGGATTTCATGATTGTTTAGTTTTTTGATTTAATTAAGATTACGCCTGGCATGGCACGCTCAACATTGCCATCCGAAGGACGAACGGTCAATTGATTATTGATTCTTAAAGTGGTTGAACCTCCCCCATCTAAATTGAGTGCTGCAACACAGCCCATATCTTTCATCAAATTGGCCAGCTCATTTAACGATAAGCCTGTTACACTTGGCGAAACCGTAGTGTTACCTCCTTCTACGGCCACCAAAATGACTTTTCCATCGGCAGTGTAGCCAATAGCAGACCTGGCACGCTGCGCCGTGTTGTCTAAATCGGCAAGTTCTTCGCCCGCAGTTACATTCACGATGCCATCTTTCACCAAAACCGGCGAACCTCCCACGGCGCTAATGGCATTCCAAATGGTTCCGTTAGCAGCTAATGGCAAAGGCTGTGGTGCGGCATTTACATCGTTGGGAGATGGCGTGGTGTACGAATAAACCACGTTGCTAAGTCTGTAGGTCCAAGTAATATCAGGCTTCATCATTGACGACAGGCCGAAGGTGCCTCTGGTTGGATAGTAGGTGTTGGTTTGGTTGTTGTAGATGTTCCTGTTCAGCAAGGCCACGTTATTGGCATAGGTAGTGCCGTTATATTGAATGGTGCTTAGCGCCGTGGTATAAAAAAAACCGGCATTTAGGCAGGCCAAAACCGTACCGCTTTCTGCATTTACGTACGCTTCTGGAGTTTTAAAACTAACCGAATAAGTTGGCTTAAACTCTACTAATTTAGGATCGAAAACTACACAATAAGCATTCATTTGCCTGGCCATATAAGGGGTAGTTGTTCTGTACACCTGTATCCCCGCCGGAAAATTGGCCATCAATGCAGTTTCTTTGTTCCAATAAGCGGGCAAAGAAACCAAATCTGCATTGGTATCAAACGGCGTGGTGTAGTTTTGATAATTTGGATTGGTCAAATACGCAATGCCTATGGTGCCGTTACCCAATAAACCTGTACCATTAAACAATGATTTAGTCCCCGGAATGGTGTGCCAAACCGATTTATTGAAGAAATCGCCATAGGCCAAAGTGTGCACTGCTTTATTGCCGCCATTTGCCGCAGCGGCAACGTCCGTATCGGCCCTTACAGAAACCGCTTCATGAAAAGTTAGGTTCCATATTTTGGCAGCATCCATATTGGTAAAATAATTTACGTCGTTTATGGCAACGCTTATTTTAAAGTCAGTAGCATCTGTATCCGGCGTATAGGTTAACAGTTCGGCATCGCTCAGCTTACGTAAAACGATGGTAGTTCCCGAACGGAGGTTTTTCCATAAATTGATGTCGTTAAAACGATACTTGCCGCCCCCGTCATCTAAGGTTGTCCCGCCGTTGCCATAATCTTTGATAATGTAGTTTCTGATATCGAGGTGATCCGTATAAACTACCAGTTCCACCACATCGTTTATACCATTGGCCGCACCGCTATTATAATAACGGTTAACCAAAATACCCTGGGCCTTACTGTTTGCATAAAAGCCCGCAGCAAAGCACATCAAAAGTAAAATTCTCTTCATAAAGTTTAGGTTAAGTTTATTTTATTAAAATCAAATCTAAACTTATTTAAAAATATTAATAATATAAAAATATTTTTTTATTTGTTTTAAAATGTTAGTCATAAAAACAGATAATTATTATCAAGTTATTTCCTTTCTTTTTAAGAATTGACTGGGCTTTAGCCGAAATTAAATGAAAAGAACAGCGTTAATTTCTGTATTTTTGCCAACATGAGTTTGAACGTAAAAAGCCCAAAAAATTCGTTTACGGTAATGAATGAACTGGTTTTACCTAACGATACCAACACGCTAAACAACTTAATGGGCGGCAGGCTGCTCCATTGGATGGATATTGCCGCGGCCATATCGGCCCAGAAACACTGCAACCGAATTGTGGTAACTGCCTCTGTGGACAACGTTTCGTTTAAACAGCCTATCAAACTGGGCGACGTGATTACCATTGAGGCTAAAGTGACCCGATCATTTAATACTTCCGTAGAAGTTCGTTTAGATGTATGGGCCGAAAATATCCCCTCGGGAACAAGAGTAAAATCCAATGAAGCTTATTATACTTTTGTTGCGGTAGACCAGAGTGGCCGCACGATCCCTGTACCCGAGATCAAACCTGAAACGCCTGAAGAAATTGAGCTTTACGAAGGGGCCTTGCGCCGCCGACAATTACGCTTAGTACTTGCAGGTAAAATGCAGCCCGATGATGCCATTGAACTCAAGGCCCTGTTTGCCAAAAATTAACACCTTATATAGGAGTCGATAAAACAAAAAACGTATGACGACCTATACCATATTAATAATTTTAAGCTCACTGGTCATTTTCTCTTATTTATTTGACTTAGTGGCCAGTAAAACCAAGTTACCTTCGGTTTTACTCTTACTAACGTTAGGCATAGGCTTAAGGATACTTGTGGATAAGCTACAGATCCATACCTATAGCTTTTTGCAGATATTACCTACCTTGGGTACAGTTGGCCTTATCCTTATTGTTTTTGAAGGCTCTCTGGAACTTAAATATGCCAAAGAAAAAAACAGGATCATTAAAGGCGCATTCCTCTCGGCACTATTCATTTTAATTGCTACCGTTGCGGCAATCACCTTTATCATTTACCAAATTACCGGCCAGTCACTTTACCTATGCTTTGTAAATGCTGTGCCTTTCAGTGTAATCAGCTCTGCAATTGCCATTCCCTCGGTTTCCAACATCAACAAAAAAAGCAAGGAGTTTATCATCTATGAAAGTTCCTTTTCAGATATCCTAGGTATTATACTTTTTAATTTTGCTGTTGCCAATCAACACATTACCGCCGCTTCATTTGGGCAATTAGCCATCAATACTATTCTCATTCTATTGCTGTCGGTAGTGGCGTGCATCACCCTGCTATACCTGATGGGAAGGTTGAGGCACCATATTAAATTTTTCCTGATCATTTCCATTTTGATTATGGTGTACGCCATTGGGCAATCGTTCCACTTGTCGGCCCTGGTGCTCATATTATCCTTTGGCCTGTTCCTCAACAATGCTGATACCATTAAACATGCTTGGTTCAGATCTGTATTTATCTACAAAAACCTTTCAAACGACCTTACCCAGCTCCACCAGCTTTCGGCCGAAAGTGCATTTATCCTCAGAACTTTCTTCTTTGTGATCTTCGGTTTTACGATGAACATTTACCAATTGAACAATTTCAATATCATTGCTAACGGTCTTATTATATTGGGGAGCATCTATGTCATTAGATTTGGATATCTATATTTCTTCAAAAAAGACCATATTTTACCCGAAGGCTTTGTTACCCCCAGGGGGCTAATCAGTATCCTGCTTTATTACAACTTGCCTCAACAATTGAAATTGGCAGAAATAGGCACCCCCTTTCTTTTTATGGTAGTGCTGGGCTCTAGTTTAGTGATGAGCATTGGACTGATGTCAACCAAGAAAAAAAACGCACCGGCAACCGAAGAAACGGGAAGCTAGTTTAACTAAACGTGGTAAAACAGTTAAACGATTTTTGTTTCCTTATATTTGAAAAACATCAACTTTATTTAAACGCTTGAAACTACCATATCTAATTTACTTCTTGGTTCTTTTGACACCATTTTATGGGAAGGCCGAAACCATTACGGTTACCACAAATAATGATAACGGCCCAGGAAGTTTAAGGGAAGCTATTCAAAAAGCTAATGCTAACAATCAGCAAGACCTTATCGTTTTTAATATTAGCGGAATTACAGAACAAGACAGAACCATCAACCTTGAAACCCAACTGCCTTTTATTAGCAGCAGCATGGTGATAGATGCCACCACTCAGCCTGGTACATTTTTTGGAAGAAGCTCTGCCAAAATCATTATCCAACCTAAAAATACAACTGTTTATAGTGCTTTTGTCATTAAAGATGCAGATGGTGTTGAGTTATATGGTTTTTATGCCAGGGATTTTACCAACCGAATGCCAAATGGCAATTTTGCAGGTGGCTTTTTGTACACCGAAAACGCAAAAAACATTAAGATTGGAGCAGCCAATAAAGGAAACGTAATTGCCAACTGCGCAAATTTCGTACTAAATTCTGACTATTCTTTATTAGACAGCCAAACTCCATTGACTATAGGCATTGAAAACTTGAGCATAAAAGGCAACTTTATAGGCTTTGAACCCGATGGTAAATCATACCGAGCAACCCCAACTGGGCTTCTTGGCGGGCTCTACGTTTGCCTCGCGAAAGGGAATTACGACATTGGCGGAGACGATGATAAAGAACGTAATTACTTTGGAAATATCATTGTTTTCATAAACCTACATTACAGCCAGTTTAGAAATAAGCGTTACGCTGTACATCTAAATTTAAGAAACAATTATTTTTCTTTTGATGTAGATGGGCAACCTACGCCTCTTGCTTCAACAAACAATTCAAATAATTTCGTTGTACTTTACCAAACCTTTGGTGGCGATGTTTTCCCAACACAGCCTGGCTCTGCTACTATTATCAATAATAAGTCTATTTGCAATTTCGGCATCAATATGACTAATTTAAATGGCCCTATCCTTTTCCAAGGAAATCAATTTTTGAAACATCCAAATCCTGTTCACGAATATAATTGGAGCAAATCTATTTTCCTTACTTCTTCAGAGGCGGTCAAAATTGGCGGTGAAAATCCTGGAGAAGCCAACACTCTTTACAACATCCCTGTTTATATAAATTCGCCGAAATCAGCTATTGCACAAAGAAACAGCATGTATTGCACCGTTGAAAAACTAAATGCTGATGTCTTTTTAGCGGATGGCGGAACGATCCCAACCATTAAAATCTTAACGGCTACAAATAGTTTAGTTACTGGCATAACAGAGCCTAACGCCAAAGTAGAGTTATTTTCCGATGACGACTGCAGCACCTGTCAGCCACATGCCTATTTAACCACCATCACGGCCGATGCCAATGGCAACTGGAGCTATGCTGGCAATTTCTCCAAAGCAATTATAGCTTCTGCTACAATAAATGGCTATACTTCCAATTTCACCCGAATAATTCAAAAAACTTACGCCAATATCACTCAAGCTACTTGCAACGAAGCCAACGGTGCTATTGTAGGCTTAACCGTTGAAAATGCGGTAGAATATATCTGGACCGACCAAAACAACAATTCAATTGGAAATAATCCAGACATTTACAATTTAAAACCTGGAAAATACAAGTTAACAACCAAAAACCTAAGTTGCACCAGAGTTTTTGGAGAGTTCGAAATTGTCGACATGACACCTGAAGTTAGAGACCAAAATAAAATTATTACACATCCTACCTGCAATTCACTTGGCTCTATCACTTATCTTTATTTAACAAAATATTCATCAGACTATACTTACAGCTGGACCAACCAACGAGGAGAAGAAGTTGCTACTAGAATAGATGCCTATAACCTTCCTGAGGGAAGCTATACTTTAAGTATTAAATATAAAAACAATTGCGAAGTAAAATATGGCCCCGTCGTACTGAAAAATCAAGCAGCCCCTACACTTGATGAGTCAATGGTCAAAATAAAAACTGCAGATTGTTCACAAAACAACGGTTCAATTACCTCCCTTACTACGACTAGCAATACAAGCATATCTTACAAGTGGATAAATGAAAGAAATGTTGTTGTTGGCACTAATTTAGATCTACTAAATGTTCCAGCAGGAAAATATTATTTAGAAATGAAAGACGCAGGCGGTTGCGCTACTGTCTACTCCTCTTTATTTGAAATCACAGAACTAAATAGCATAACGATTAATAGCCTTGGCCTGGACATAAAAAATGCGACTTGCCAATCCAGCAACGGCAGCATAAAAGGAATCATTGTAAATGGAGCCACTAGCTACAAATGGACAAACAGTAATGGGGTAGTTATTTCAAATAATCTGGAATTGGAAAACGCCCCTAGCGGAGCATACACCCTTGAAGTTTCTAATAGCTATTGTAAAAAAACATCATCTTACAATATCCAAGAAACGCCAAATTCAATAAACATAAGTAGTTTTTCAATGACACATCAAGACGCCTCCTGCAATTTAAACAATGGTTTTCTTGAATACAATGCTGACCAATACACCAAACTACCAAAATCATATTATTGGAAAAACGAATTGAATCAGACAATTTCACAAACCAAAAAAGCAAATAACCTATCGGCAGGAAAGTACACTCTTTTTGGGATTGACGACAATAATTGCCACCTGTTATTGACCACCTATGAAATTAAAAATATACCTCCACTTGCCTTAAATGAAAACAAGGCAATAGTCAGACATGCTACCTGTCAACAAAAAAATGGCTTCATTTCGGGTTTAGATGTAACGGGGGGATTACCTCCTTATCAATTTGAATGGACCAATAGTGACGGAGTCCCAATTCAAGGAACGAATGATATAAACCATGTTGAGAGTGGTTCTTATCGATTAAAAATAACCGATGCAAGCAATTGCACAGCATACTCTAGAATATTTGTGATACAAGGCAATGCAACTTCGATACCACAGCCAATCACCAAACCCATTTTTCTTTGCTCACCGAAAGAGATCAATGTATCAGTAAGTAGTTCTGTACCCAATGGAACATATACACTATATGAAAACGAATATTCCAATAAAGCCATAGCTACATCAAATGATGGCAATTTCAGCATTAATATTACTCAGAATAAATCTTACTTCGTTTCCATAAAAGTGGGAAATTGCGAAAGTGAAAGAAGCGAGTTAAAGGTATATACTGGATTTTCAAACCTATCCATCCCAAATACTATTAGCCCCAATAATGACAATATTAATGATGAATGGTTAATTAACGGTATAGAAAATTATCCAGATGTTAAAATACAGATTTTTTCAAGAACGGGAACAAGGGTTTTTAATTCAATAGGTTACAAAACACCTTTTAACGGAAACTACCATAATACTCCTTTACCTGTAGGCGTATATTACTATATCATTAATTTTGGCCCGGAATGTAAAACAATTACAGGAAACCTAAATATCATACGATAATATCAAACAATTTGGTGGCTCAATTTTAGCAGAAAAAATTCGAATCATATCAAGGGAAGAAGTTACTTTAATTTGGTAGTCTCCCAACAGCAAAGGTAAACCGGGACAGCATAACGCTGCAAAAAAGTAGTATGGATATCTTTATTGTATAACGTTTGGTCTGCAAAAAAATATCAATAGCAATACCAATACTGCACAGGAACAATGTATCCCTGGTATTTTAAGAAGAATTAAACCTATGCTGATGATTAGCTTCCCATTTCAAGAATCTTATCAAATTCAGTGGCCTTTAAAGGCATGACCGATAAGCGGCCTTGGCGTACCAACGAAATATCCTTTAGGCTTTCTTCTGCTTTAATTTGCTCAAGGCTTACTGGATTCTTCAGAGATTCTACCGGCGCCAAATCCACTACCACCCAATTAGGATCTGGAGTAGTTGGGTCCTGATAAAATTCCTTGACCACCTTGGCCACGCCCACCACGTTTTTCCCTTCATTGCTATGGTAAAACAAGACCAAATCTCCTGTTTTCATTTCTTTCAGGTTGTTACGTGCCTGATAATTGCGCACACCATCCCAAAAAGTACGTCCATCTTGGTTAAATTTTTCCCAGCTATATTTGAAAGGTTCGCTTTTGACTAGCCAATATTGTGTTTTGCTCATGCTTAAAAGGTGTATCTATAGTTTCCTGCAAAATCAACGGCTGCACCATTGATTATCTGCAAAAATAATAAAACCTGCAAACCGTTCCTATATTTTTCATTCTTCGCGGCAAGCTATTTCGTTATTCCGGGGATTGAGGCAACCTTAAGGCGATATTGGGGACAAGCGTAAATTTTCAATACGTTAATACGCCGCTAAAAAACTATTTTTGTGGAAAATTCTCATCCGTGAAATTAAAAAACATCCCTCCAATTCCAGCTGTAATACTTTCCATCATTAGCGTACAAGGCGGTGCGGCCATAGCCAAAGGCATTTTCCCCATAATGGGCTCAGCAGGAACAGTAAGTTTACGAATTGTACTTTCTGCCATGCTGTTATTAGCAGTTTACAGGCCATCATTTAAAACCATTACCTCTATCCAATGGAAATGGGCACTTATTTATGGCTTGGCCTTAGGCATCATGAACACTTCATTTTACCTGTCTCTTTCTAGGATCCCCTTGGGATTGGCTGTTACTTTGGAATTTTTAGGGCCCCTGGTGCTAGCTATTTCCACCTCCCGTAAAACCATTGATTTTTTGTGGGCAATCATGGCTGCCGCAGGTATTGCCCTAATTGCGCCTTGGCATGGCAACAGCGATATTGATTTGCTAGGCGCTGGTCTTGCCTTATTGGCTGGTGCCTTTTGGGCCGCCTACATTATTCTTGGGGCCAAGGTAACCAAGTTAATGGATAGCGGACAAGCGGTAAGTATTGGTTTACTAGCGGCTTCATGTGTGGCTTTGCCGGCAGCACTTATTGAGGGAAACTTAGGTAATATCAGTCCAAAAGTATTTCTACTGGGCATGGCCATTGCCTTATTATCAAGCGCAATTCCGTACACCTTAGAAATGAATGCGCTAAAACATATACCAGCCAAAACATTTAGTATATTGATGAGCCTGGAGCCCGCTGCCGCTGCGCTTTGCGGATTGCTTTTTTTACACGAGCACTTGAGCATTTTAGAATGGACTACCATTGCACTCGTTGTTACGGCCAGTACAGGCTCTACTCTAACAAAGAGTAAGCCTACCAGCAACATAGACATATAACTACTAAATAATCAAGCAATTAAATTTGCAATAATTGATCGCTTTTTTTTATCTTTAACAAAAAAATAACCAATTATTACAAATTAAACTAGAATAAAAAAGAAATTATTAGCGCTGTTTATTTTGGGATCTGCTATTATAGGGACTTCATGTAAAAAGTTAGAAAAAGCTACCGATCAAAACATTACACTGACAAGTGCCGATGTTACCTTTACAATTACTCCTAAGGCTACCTCAGTACAGGCAGTGGAATTAAGTTCGCAAACCACCACTGCAGATTTAGATGCGTTAATCAAAAAACAATCGCCATCTTTTGGCTTAAAAAATGTAAAGTCCCTTAAAATAAAAACATTGACAGCAGAAATTACTGCCGGATCTGAAGCCAATAATAGCTTTGGCAACCTGAGTGAAATTTCTGCAATAATAGAAGCCACTGGAAAAACTCCTTTTACGGCTACTTATACTGGTACGGGCACTGGCAAAATCGACAAAATCAATTTCACCGTTAACAATACGGTAGATCTAAAAGACTTAATCTCTAGTGGCAATTTAAAATACACTTTAAAGTCTAAAGTTAATACCGCTTTAACTAAAGACTTACCTGTAAAAGTTGTAGCAACTTACGATGTTGTAGTTGGATTTTAATAAACTAAACTATATTGGATAGGTCGGCAAAGATGCTGGCCTATTTTTTTGCCCTGTCGCAAACGCACATCAAAAAGGGGAGATACTTTTCAGTATCTCCCCTTTCATTTATCAATGACCTTTTCAAGCCTTCAGTTTCTTACATTAACTAACCTTCTTGGTGCAACCAGGCTTTCTTAGCTAAAAGCTCTTCTTCTGTTTCACGAACATCTTCATCGTCTACACAGCAATCTACTGGGCAAACCGCCGCACATTGAGGCTCATCATGAAAACCCTTACATTCTGTACACTTATCTGATACAATATAATATACTTCGTCAGAAACCGCATCTTGAGCAGCTCCGGCGTCTACTTCTTTGCCTCCGAAATCAATAATACCATCTAAAGCGGTACCATCAGAAAATCTCCAAGCAGTACCAGCATCGTAAATTGCATTATTAGGGCATTCTGGCTCACATGCCCCACAGTTTATACATTCGTCTGTTATTTTAATTGCCATCTTTCGTCTATTTCTAAAATGCTAAGCTTAACTTTGCAGCGCAAATATAATACATAATCCATTTATAATAGTTCTAAATATGTCATCACTTCGCAAAGAACAGTTAATTTCAGCTTTTAAACAGCTTGGTTTATACCTCCAACATCCCAACGAAGCCCTAATTGCTGTTATTGATTCTGCTAGCAATTCAAATGCTTGGTTTACAAGTACCGAGGTAAATAAAGCGGTTAAAGCATTAGCAGAAATGCTTGATGGACAAGATTTAGCAGAATGGTTTGAAACAGTAGAAATTACCAGCAATCCCAAAACCGTTGGTCTTATCCTTGCGGGAAACATCCCCTTAGTGGGTTTTCATGATGTGATGTGCGTTTTGGCAACAGGAAACATTGCACAAATTAAATTGTCATCTTCCGACAATAAACTCCTGCCTTTTTTGCTCAATCAGCTTGTCAAGATTTTACCTGAACTGCAAAACCACCTGGTGTATGTTGAGCAGTTAAAAAATTTCGATGCTGTAATTGCCACGGGTAGCAACAATACCTCTAGATATTTTGAATATTATTTCGGGAAAGTACCCAATATCATTAGAAGAAACAGAAATAGCGTAGCCATACTTACCGGCAGCGAAAGTGAAGCGGAAATTGAAGCATTAGGCCATGACATTTTGGACTATTTCGGGATGGGTTGCCGTTCCATCTCCAAAATCTTTATTCCTAAAAATTACGAAATCAGGAAGTTTTTTGAACCCTTGGAGCAGTTTCATGACATCATTAACCACTTTAAATACAACAACAACTACGATTACAACAAATCAATCTATTTGGTTAATCAACAGGCCCATTACGACAACGGTTTCCTGCTGTTAAAGGAAGATGAAGGCCTATCTTCGCCTTTGGCCGTACTGTACTATGAAACTTATGGAGAGGTGAAGGAAGTAGCCAAAAAATTGAACCAGCAAGAAGAGCAAATCCAATGCATCGTAGCTAATACAGCTGTACAACATTTAGAAGTTTTGCCATTTGGGCAAAGCCAGCGCCCTAAACTTTGGGATTACGCCGACAATGTAAATACCATTGCTTTTTTGAACAATTTGGCCAATTAGTTGTTCGTTTTTGGGTAATTTGTTATGGATTGATAATTAAGCGCAGCAATTCATCGCTAATTACTTTTTACTTTTAACTTTTACTTATTACTTTTGAAGGATGTATATCATCAAAGTTAAGGGCATTGCCAAAATACCAGATTACGTACAACTTAGAGATGAAAAGTTTACGCTATTGGCTTATTTTAGGGTAGACAGGCCCGATAAATCATTGGAAAAACTGGGCTTTGGAGATAAGCAAGCGCAAATAATGAACATTATAAACGAGTTACCTTTTGGACAGGTAACCAAACTAGATATTTAACATGGCGGAAAACGTAATTACCCTAAACAATGTTGATGTTTTTCAGCAGAAACACCTTGTACTATCCAACGTTGACCTGAGCATAGAGAAAGGCGAATTTGTCTTTTTAATTGGCGCTACGGGCTCTGGAAAAAGTAGTTTGCTCAAAATCATTTATGGTGATTTGCACATCGGCAATGGCGAAGGCAACGTGGCCAATTTCAACCTCAAGTCACTGTCAGACAAAGAAGTCCCTTTTTTAAGAAGAAAACTGGGAATTGTTTTCCAGGATTTTCAGCTGCTTAGCGATAGGACTGTTGAGCAAAACTTGGAATTTGTACTAAAAGCGACTGGCTGGAAAGACAAAAACCTGATTACCGAACGTGTTAAAGATGTGCTTGAAAAAGTGGGGCTGCGTTCCAAAATTAAAAAAATGCCACACGAATTATCCGGAGGTGAACAGCAACGTATTGTAATTGCAAGGGCGCTACTGAACAACCCAGAAATTATCTTGGCCGATGAACCTACTGGAAACCTAGATCCAGAAACTTCGGAAGAAATTGTCATGCTGTTAAAGCAAATTAGCCAAAATGGTACCGCCGTATTAATGGCTACCCACGATTATCATATTATTCGCACCTTCCCTTCTCGCATCATTAAATGTGAAAATGGTTTGGTACACGAAGATGCCCAAATTGCCTAAGCATTTTCTGACAAAATTTTAACTTTCAGCCATTCTGTTAGTGTACAATCCTACAAAACTGACAGCATGGCTGTTTTATTTGTATTGGCAAAACTTTTGAGATGAACCCCGAAAAAGAGTTTACAGATGTTTAATAAGAAGAAAAAGGAAGAAGAACCTGTAGTGGACAATCAAGCTGCAGACGAAACCAAAGAGAACACCTCCACTGAAAATACAGCAAATGAAGCCACTGTAAATGAAGCTGTTGAAGAATTATCAGCAGAAGAAAAATTAAAACAAGAAGTTGCTGAACTTAACGATAAATACCTACGTTTATTTGCCGAGTTCGACAACTTTAAACGCCGTACCCAAAAAGAACGTGTAGAGCTTTTACAAACTGCAGGTAAAGATGTAGTGGTTTCGCTTTTACCGGTTCTGGATGATTTTGAACGTGCCATAAAAGCCACAGAAAACACCACTGAAGTAGCTCCTGTTCGCGAAGGTATCGTATTGGTACAAACTAAATTAAAAAGCATTTTGAACCAAAAAGGCTTAAAAGAAATTGAAAGCATCAATACGGAGTTCAATACGGATTTACACGAGGCGATTACCCAGATTCCTGCGCCTACAGATGAGCAAAAAGGAAAAGTAATTGACGAATTGGAAAAGGGATACACGCTTAACGACAAAGTAGTTCGTTTTGCCAAAGTGGTGGTTGGAGCATAAGAATTTGATGATGTGATTATTAGCTAATTGGCTAATTCACAAATTCTCACATTAATAAAATGAGCAAAAGAGATTATTACGACGTACTTGGAGTGGCTAAAAGCGCTTCGGCTGAGGAAATTAAGAAAGCCTACCGCAAACTAGCCATTAAATATCACCCTGATAAAAACCCTGACGACAAGTCTGCAGAAGATAAGTTTAAGGAAGCCGCAGAGGCCTATGAGGTTTTGAGCAGCCCGGAAAAGAAACAGCGTTATGACCAATTTGGCCATGCAGGCGTTGGCGGAGCTGCCGGTGGTGGCTACGGCGGAGGCGGTATGAATATGGAAGATATCTTCAGTCAGTTTGGAGATATTTTTGGGGGCGGTGGCAGTCCGTTCGACAGCTTTTTTGGCGGCGGCCAATCCAGGGGTGGCGGTGGTCGTAGGGTAGCCAAGGGCAGCAACCTACGAATCAAAGTAAAGCTTACCCTAGATGAAATTGCTAAGGGAGCCGAGAAGAAAATCAAGGTTAATAAGCAAATCAGCTGTAAAGCCTGCGATGGCACTGGTGCAAAAGACAAATCATCAGTAAGTACTTGTAAAACCTGTGGTGGTAGCGGTTCGGTAAGAAGAGTAACCAATACCATTTTAGGGCAAATGCAAACTACAGCTACCTGCCCTACCTGTCATGGTAGTGGCCAGCAAATTACCGCTAAATGTAATGTATGCCATGGTGACGGCACCGTACGTGGTGAAGAAACCATTTCTATCAATATCCCTGCTGGTGTAAGCGAAGGCATGCAGTTAAGCATGGCAGGAAAGGGAAATGCAGCTCCTAACGGTGGTATTCCGGGTGATTTAATTATCCTTATTGAAGAACTGCCGCACGAAACCCTAAAAAGGGAAGGCAATAACATCGTTTACGATTTACATATCAGCATTCCTGATGCTGCGCTTGGTGCTAGTGTAGAAGTCCCCACCATCGACGGAAAAGCAAAAATCAAGATCGAACCCGGAACACAAAGCGGAAAACTGCTTCGCCTAAAAGGCAAAGGTATTCCTGAAGTGAATTCTTATCACCGTGGCGATCAGATTATCCATGTCAATATTTGGACCCCTAAGGCGCTAAACAGCGAAGAAAGAGCTTTATTGGAAAAATTGAAAGAGTCTGCCAACTTTAAACCGCAGCCCGGCAAAAACGATAAAAGCTTCTTCGACAGAATGAAAGAATATTTCGAATAAGCGTATTCAAAGTATGAAAAATCAACGCCATGTTTTCAAAAGCATGGCGTTTTTTTATTGATATAGAAAGAGATTGCTTCGTCGATCCTCCTCGCAAAGACGAAAAAAAGAGCGTCATTGCTAAGAATAGCCTGCACCGACTTTTCGGGAAAGCAATCTTAAAACAAAATATTTTGATTATAATGATTAGAAAGTATTTTTCTAATCCGAACTAATATGATTTAACTCTTTTAATTTTATCGCTGGCCCTGAAATAAATTACCTTCGGTGAACTCGCCAAGGCTCGGTTTACTGCGTAGCTTTCCGCTCTGCTACAGGTCAGGGTGACGCTAAATCAACGTTCCGTCATACTGAATTTATTTCAGTATCAGTTTTTACAGGCTAATCACAAACGAATTTAGAATAAGCATTTTGCGATTTTAAGAGTTATCCGAACAATGTCCTATGTATCTATCCAGTTATATTTTCTCTTTAACGACTTACAGTCCTAAAAACATATTTTTACCACATAGGCACATCGTGAATATAAATCGTATTTAAAATTCTCCCCATAAGCAAACTCCCTACAAGCTAAAATTTAATCTCTGAAAATTAAACAATCCAATAGTGTACTTTAAACACAATGATGAAGAAATTTTTCACTTCATGACCCTTTATTGACCTTCCTAAGCCACTTTCTTCACCAAAACTTCATGATCATGAAAGTACTTTTGGCCACGATGAAAACCAGAATCATCGATTTTAAAAGAGTTAAATCGCTAACAAGTAACAAGAAATGAAGAGAAATCTAATGCTCACCGGTTTATGCACTATACTGCTTTATTATAGCTGCACTCAAAAAAAAGAAGAAAAAGAAGAAGAAACCCATTACACGGCAACCAGCCCATTAACACTCGACACCTCTTTCACCAAGGAATATGTTTCCCAAATCCGTTCTGTTCGAAATATCGAAATAAGAGCACAAGAGAAAGGCTTTTTGCAAAACATTTACGTAGACGAAGGCCAAAAGGTAAAAGCAGGACAATTGCTTTTCAAAATCATGCCTAAAATGTACGAAGCCGAGGTAATGAAAGCCGAAGCAGAAGTGAAAGCTTCGGAAATTGAGCTACAAAATACGCAATTACTGGCCGATAAAAATGTGGTAGCCAAAAATGAGCTGGCCATGGCAAAAGCCAAATTAGAGCAAGCCAAAGCCAGCAAGGCACTGGCCAAGTTACATTTATCATTTACAGAAATAAGAGCACCTTTTGATGGCACCATTGACCGTTTGCCCAAGAAATTGGGAAGCTTAATTGACGAAGGCGAATTGCTAACTACCCTTTCTGACAACAGCCAGATGTTTGCTTATTTCAACGTTTCAGAACCTGAATATTTGAACTTCCAACAAGCAAAGTCAAGCCACAACAAATCCGTAAGTCTTGTTTTAGCCAATGGCGAAACACTAACGGGAAAAGGCTCCGTAGAAACCATTGAGGGCGAATTTGATTCGGAAACAGGCAATATCGCTTTTAGGGCAAAATTCCCAAATCCCAATCAGTTGTTGAGGAATGGCGAAACGGGAAAAGTACAGATGGTGATTCCCTTGAAAAATGCTTTGATTATTCCACAAAAAGCAACATACGAGCTCCAAGATAAAATCTTTGTTTTTGTCATCGATAAAAATGGCGTGGCCAAATCCAAGGAAATTAAAATTGGTGGTGAACTGCCAGACATCTACGTAGTAGCAAGTGGTTTGCAGCAAGGCGATAAAATTGTGCTCGACGGTGTGCAAAAAGTGAAAGAAGATGATAAAATCAAATTCAACTTTATGGCACCTAAAGAAGTACTGAACCAATTACAGTTAAAAGCAGAGTAGGCTCCTTTTCCAAAAAATTATGTTTAGTAAATTCATAAAAAGACCAGTTTTATCGATAGTGATATCGCTGGTAATTGTATTTATGGGCGTGCTGGCACTTGTTGGCCTGCCTGTAACACAGCTTCCAAATATTTCGCCGCCCATGGTAAACGTAGTGGCCGAGTACCCAGGAGCAAACAATGAGCTGTTGATTAAAGCGGTGGTTATTCCTTTGGAAAGAGCCCTAAATGGTATTCCGGGAATGAAATACATGACCTCTGATGCCGGTAACGATGGTGAATGCTCCATCCAAATTGTATTTAATTTGGGTACTGATCCAGATCAGGCAACGCTTAACGTTCAAAACCGTGTGGCTGCGGTAACCAACAAATTACCTCCGCTGGTAATTCGTGAGGGGATCAAAATCAGCCGCGAGCAACCCAACATGTTGATGTACGTGAACGTTTTCAGTAAAGACCCGCATATGAACGAGAATTTCTTGTACAATTATGCCGACATCAACTTACTGCCTGAGCTAAAACGTGTAGACGGAGTTGGCTTTGCCGATATTTTGGGTAACCGTGAATATGCCATGCGTATTTGGCTGAAACCCGATAAAATGCTGGCCTATAAAATTTCATCCGAAGAAGTTTTAGAAGCACTGAACAACCAGAGCTTAGAGGCATCTCCAGGTAAAACCGGCGAAAGTTCGGGTAAACGGTCGGAATCTTTTGAATATGTATTGAAATACCCTGGTCGTTTCACCAATGAGGATGGCTACCGAAACATCGTTCTACGAGCAAGCGCCAATGGCGAATTATTGCGGTTAAAGGATGTTGCCGATGTTGAATTTGGCAGCTCGATGTACGATTTATATTCGCACATTAATGGCAAACCTTCGGCCGCTATTGTGTTAAAACAATCATACGGCAGTAATGCGCAGGATGTAATTGATCACGTAAAGAAACGCATGGAAGAAATTAAGGCCACTTCGTTTCCTAAGGGCATGGATTATGAGATCAGTTACGACGTTTCTAAATTCCTGGACGCATCCATCGAAAAAGTAGTCCACACCTTAATTGAAGCATTTATCCTTGTAGGTTTGGTGGTGTTCATTTTCTTGGGCGACTGGCGTTCAACCTTAATCCCAGCCATTGCAGTACCTGTTTCCTTGATTGGTTCTTTTGTGTTTATGCAGTTTTTCGGTATAACGCTCAACCTCATTACCCTTTTTGCCTTGGTGTTGGCCATTGGTATTGTGGTAGATGATGCCATTGTAGTTATTGAAGCGGTACACGCCAAAATGGAAGCAGACAAGCGTTTATCGGTACTTAAAGCAACACAATTAGCCATCAGCGAAATTGGGGGCGCCATTGTGGCCATCACTTTCTTAATGGCTTCGGTATTTATTCCCGTGGCCTTTATGTCGGGCCCAGTGGGCGTGTTTTACCGTCAGTTCTCCATCACCATGGCCACATCCATCATTTTATCGGGTATTGTGGCCTTAACCCTTACTCCTGCTTTGTGTGCCATTATGTTGAAGAAACATAATGCTAATCATCACAAAAAGCAATCAATTATTGATAAAGGTTTAGGTGCTTTTAACCATTGGTTCTTTAGGTTAACTGGTCGTTACCAAACCGTAATGAACAAGGTGGTAACGCGTAAAATAGCCATTTTCGGTGTATTGGGGATTTTCTGCGTGGCCACATACTTCTTAAGCAACTCGGTACCCTCAGGCTTTATTCCTAACGAAGATCAAGGGATGATTTATGCCATCATTCAAACGCCTCCAGGCTCAACTTTGGAAAGAACCAACCAAATTTCCGAGAAACTGGAAAAAATCTGCGAGGAAATTGAAGGCGTAAAATCAGTATCGGCCCTGGCGGGATATGAGGTATTGACCGAAGGTACAGGCTCCAACTCAGGTACTTGTTTAATTAATTTGAAAGACTGGAAGGATCGCAAAAATAGTGCTCAGGATATCATTAAAGAACTTGAAGAGAAATCTAAGGACATGCCCGGTGCCATGATTGAGTTTTTCCAACCTCCAGCCATTCCTGGTTATGGTGCTGCTGGTGGTTTCGAATTACGCTTGTTGGATAAAGCGGGAAGGAACAATTATGTAGAGATGGAGAAAGTGAGCAAGGATTTTGTCAAAGAGCTTAACAAGCGTCCTGAACTGCAATCGGTGTTTACGTTTTACAGTGCCAGTTTCCCTCAATACATGCTAAATATCGATAACGATAAAGCACAACAAAAAGGGGTAACACCAGAGAAAGCCTTAGAGACTTTGTCGGATTTAATTGGTAGTAACTACGAAACCAACTTCATCAAATTTGGCAGGCAGTACAAGGTAATTGTTCAATCCTTACCACAATACAGAGCCTTACCAGCCGACGTGATGAAACTGTACGTGAAAAACGACAGAGATGAAATGGTTCCTTTCTCCGCATTCATGACCATGCAAAAAGTGTATGGCCTTTCTGAAATCACTCGTCACAACATGTACAACTCGGCAGAGGTTAACGGTTCTGCGGCTGCTGGATATAGTTCTGGTGAGGCCCTAAAAGCGGTAGAAGAAGTAGCGAAGAAAACGTTACCAAGAGGATATGGCATTGATTGGGCAGGTATTTCTAAAGATGAGAGCAACAGAGGCAACGAAGCTATTTACATCTTCTTAATCTGTTTAGGATTCGTTTATCTAGTACTTGCCGCACAATATGAAAGTTTCATTTTACCATTAGCGGTAATTGTTTCTTTACCAGCGGGGATATTTGGAGCATTCCTCTTTTTAAAGTTATTTGGATTGGAAAACAACATTTATGCACAGGTTTCTATGGTAATGCTCATTGGCTTACTGGGCAAAAATGCAGTACTGATTGTAGAATTTGCCGCACAGAAACATGCAGAAGGCAAGTCTATTTTAGCCGCTGCCATGGAAGGTGCGGTAGTAAGGTTCCGTCCTATTTTAATGACTTCATTTGCCTTTATTGCAGGTTTAATTCCATTGGTGTTTGCTACTGGTCCCGGGGCTATTGGAAACCGCACTATTGGTTCGGCCGCTGCCGGCGGTATGTTATTGGGAACCGTGTTTGGCGTTATCATCATCCCAGGCTTATACTATGTTTTTGGCACCATTGCCGATAAACGTAAGCTGATTAAAATTGAAGATGAACATCCGTTAACCGAAGAACTTGAAAACAATGTTTAATAAAAATCACCATAAAATACTAGGGTTGGCGTTTGTAGGGATTATTTACGCCAGCTGTAAAGTGCCTGCCATTGTTGAAAAAACTGCCAACAAAAACACTCCAGCAACTTATCAGGGCAATAGCGACACCTCCAATATTGCCCAAATGAAATGGAAGGAGTTTTTTAAGGACCAATATCTTGCTGATTTAATTGATACCGCCTTAAAAAACAATCAGGAACTGAATATCACTTTACAGGAAATTGAGATTGCCAGAAATGAGGTAAGGGCTAAAAAGGGCGAACTATTGCCCAGTGTTGGAGTTAAAGTAGGCGCAGGCTTGGAAAAGGTGGGCAGATACACCAGTCAAGGCGCTGGTGATGCCTCTACAGAAATAGATCAAGGCAAGGAAATGCCTGAGCCCCTACCCGATTACTTGGCTGGTTTGTATGCCAATTGGGAGGTTGACGTATGGCACAAATTGCGCAACGCTAAAAAATCGGCCTATGCCAAATATCTTTCTTCCGTAGAAGGAAAAAACTTTGTGACTACTGCCTTGGTGGCCGAAATTGCTAATTCGTATTATGAATTGTTGGCACTTGACAAACAGTTGGACATGGTGCGCCAAAATATTGAACTACAAAACAATGCCTTTAATGTAGTTAAGATACAGAAAGAAGCTGCCAGGACAACTGAATTGGCGGTACGTAAGTTTGAAGCAGAGGTATTGAATTCCAAAAGTCTTGAGTACGATATTTTGCAGAAGATCACCGAAACGGAGAACAAAATTAATTTCCTATTGGGCAGATATCCGCAACATATTGAAAGGGATAAAAATGGCTTTGAGCAAGATGTGCCTACCAATTTTAAAACGGGTATTCCTTCGCAGTTATTGGCCAACAGGCCTGACATCAAACAGGCCGAGCTGGGTTTGCTGGCCGCCAAGTTGGATGTAAAGGTTGCTAAGGCGCAGTTCTACCCGTCGTTTGGCATCTCTGCTGCATTTGGCTTCCAAGCTTTTAACCCTAGTTATTTGGTAAAATTTCCTGAATCGATGTTATATAGCATTGCAGGCGATGTAGCCGCACCTTTAATTAACAGAAATGCCATTAAGGCCACCTATTTTAGTGCAAATGCTAAACAAATCCAAGCGGTTTACCAATATGAACGCAGCATTCTCAACGCCTATATCGAAGTAGCTAACCAACTTTCGGGCATTAGTAATCTACAGAAAAGCTATGGACTTAAGTTAAAGCAAGTACAAGCTTTGAATCAATCGATAAGTATTTCTAATGACCTTTTTAAATCGACCAGAGCTGATTATTTGGAAGTGTTAATGACACAACGAGATGCACTGGAAGCAAAACTAGCCTTGATAGAAACCAAAAAGCAACAACTTAATGCCATGGTAAAAATTTACCAAGCTTTAGGTGGTGGATGGAATTAATGAGTTGAGATAGATTTTAGCGGATATTTACTGGTTTAGAAAAGCCTCGCAGTGCGAGGCTTTTTTTCGTTGATTAAACCCTCATAATTCGGTTTAGTTGGTGAGCATATTAAACCGAACCACAAAGTGGTGATATTATCCCAACAGGCTAACAACAATGAATAGAAAAATCTTAAAAGGGTGACATAAAGTCAAAGCATTTCTTTACGCATCAAAAAGCCCTATCAAGTTTTAACACTTAACAGGGCTTTAATAAACGTACAACAATTATAAACTAAAGTAGAAGATATTAGGCACTATCTTTTTTACAGGGCCTGTTTCTGCGGTTGCTTCAACATTATCAACCAACAGCTTCTCGACCTTATATTTTTGACCACTTACCATAGTGGCTTTTAACTGACGAGGGGTTCCATTGCCCAATTTCAGATATATATTAGGTGGGTTTTCAGCGGATAATAAATCTAACAACCTCGAAGAACGTAATTGATAAAATTCAATTTTTTCGGTAGCAGAATTGCCAACAGAAAAAGGTTGGTTAATATCAAATTGAATAGGATTTTCGGTGGTGCCGTTTTGATAATACAACTTAATATTGGCTGTAGCGAAGGAGCCATTAGTAGCGGGATTTAACATATCCACTCCGTTAGTGCCTTTAACTACTAACAGCAAAGGAGGTGTTTGCACTGGTGAACAGGCGCAAAGGCCTCCTCCAGTGTCCATTTTTTTACATCCTAAGTTAGCGGCAAAAACGATAAAAAGTACAAATAAGATTTTCTTCATGAGAATTTAGTTTAGTGAATAAAGGTAATGGTCTAAAATCCATACGACACAACACAATGTTTCGCTACAAATTAAATTACTAAAACCTTATTCATCAGCCTGCGTTGTATCATCATGAAATGGAATATTGGTTGCTCGGGCTTTTATTACAAGGAATGGAAGGACTTTTTTTATCCAAAAGGTTTGGCACAAAAAGACTGGTTCAAATTTTACTGTAAACATTTCAATACCATTGAAATCAATGCTAGTTTTTACAAAGCACCCACAGCAAAATCATTGGAAAAATGGTTTAACGACAGTCCTACAGATTTTGTATTTACCATGAAAGCACCACGCCTAATTACCCATTACAAACAATTTAACTACTGTAAAACCGAAGCTACTGATTTTTATCAGTTGGTTAATGATGGCCTTAAAGAAAAATTGGCCTGTGTACTGTTTCAGTTTCCTCCTTCATTTAGTTATACGGAGGAAAAACTGGAAAGGCTATTACAAACGTTAAACCCAGGCTTTAAAAATGTGGTGGAGTTTAGGCACGCTTCATGGTGGAACGAGAAGGTGTTTGCCCTTGTTAAAGCTCACCACATTATTTTTGCGGGCCAAAGTTATCCCAAAAGCTTACCAGATGACGTGATCACTACCCATCCAGCTATTTATTATCGTTTTCATGGCAAACCTGTGCTTTACAAATCAGCTTATGATTTTTCTGAAATTGAACATTTTTTCACCCAAATCCCAGCCGATGCTGACCAAGCCTTTATTTATTTCAACAACACTTGGGGCTTTGGCGCCATTAACAATGCCAATCAGCTGAAATTGTTAGTGGAAAATGGCTAAATCTTACTTCCTGTGCGGTTTGGCATACAGGCCATAGATCATCCAGTTAGCGGCATAAAAGATATATTCGGCCCAGATCGTAAACATTTTTCCCTGCGGGATGTTATCCCAGCGATGGAAAAACTACAACAAACGGTCTACTTATTACTATTTTTCACTTTGGGTTTTGCGGGGTTATATTTTTCCGCACCCTTTATGGTACCCGTGGTATTAGCAGCAGTGCTATCCATGCTGTTCATCAGACTATGCAATTATTTTGAAAGTAAGAACATAAATAGGGCCTTTGCTGCGCTGCTGTGCATGTTCATTTTCATTGCCTGCATTATGCTCATCTTAGTCCTATTGTCTATTCAACTTTCTAGTTTGGCAGAAAATATAGATGAAATGAAGGCTCGTTTATTCAACCTTTTCAGCCACATTAAACACTGGATTAATGACACTTTAGGTGTAGACGCTAAACAGCAAAAGAAAATTATCGACCAACAAACTAATAATACCAATGGTATGTTGCTGAGCTTTGCTTCGGGTTTAATGAGCATTGCCGTAAATGCAGTGCTGGTGCTGGTTTATATGTATTTGTTTTTGTTATATCGTAGACATATCAAACAATTTATTCTAAAATTAGTCGCTAAAAAAGAGAAAGCCGACACCGATATAGTCGTTCATAAAGCAGGTAAAGTTTCCCAAAAATATCTCAGCGGGTTAGCGGCTATGATTGGATTGCTTTGGGTGATGTATGGCATTGGTTTTAGCTTAATTGGTGTAGAAAACGCCATTTTTTTCGCTGTATTATGTGGCTTATTAGAAATCGTTCCTTTTGTTGGCAACCTAACAGGCACTGCTATTACTGTATTGGCCGTTTTGGCACAAGGTGGAAATGAAAAAGTTTGGTGGGTGCTGCTTACTTATTTTATTGTGCAATTTATACAAACCTATATTTTAGAACCTTTGGTAGTTGGCGAGCAAGTAAACATTAACCCTTTGTTTACCATTATGGCTATTGTTTTGGGGGAAATGGTTTGGGGCATTGCTGGAATGATTTTGGCTATCCCGTTGCTGGGCATGGTTAAGATCATTTGCGACCACCACCCTGACTTACAACCTTATGGCTTTTTAATTGGCCCTGAAAATCCGCGAAAGCGGCGCACAACCGTAGTGGATTACATGGGCAAGTTATTCAAAAAAGAAAACTAATCAATTTATTCCTGAGCTTGTCATCGCCTCCCCTTGCAAAAAATTGTTCGTTAGATGAACGCTAGAAAAAAGCGCTACGCGAAGAACACAAAGAAGCCTATCATCATTTGCACACAAGCCTTTGCGTTACTTTGCGCAAGCCTTGAAGCCCTTTGCGGTAAAAACCTTAACCGCTAATACAAATTTACAGCACCCCATTTTGTATGATAAACCTGATTGAAATGAAAAGCCCACAGCCAAGCGAGAGCGAGGCGAGGACTTGTAATGGAAAGCAGGACCCCATTGGCCAAATGCTACTGGCTGGGGTTTTCTCAAAAAATCCACAAAATTAGTAACAAAGGGCCTTTTTTGCTATCTTATTCCCGAAACTAAACAATACATATGTTAAGCGTAAAGAATATTGTAAAACAGTATGCAACGCACCGTGCCCTGAATGATGTGAGCCTTGAAGTGGAAAAAGGCAAGATATTTGGACTATTAGGCCCAAACGGTGCTGGCAAAACTTCCCTGATTAGGATTATTACCCAAATTACGGCGCCCGATAGCGGCGAAGTGTTTTTTAACGGTGAACGATTAAATGCCAACCACATCCCGCAGATTGGCTATTTGCCCGAAGAACGTGGCCTTTACAAAAAAATGGAGATTGGAGAACAGGTGCTTTATCTTTCCAAATTGAAAGGGTTAAACAGCGCTGAGGCCACCAAACGCATTAAACACTGGTTTGAAAAACTGGAAATGAAAGACTGGTGGAACAAAAAAGTGGAAGATTTGAGCAAGGGAATGCAGCAAAAGGTGCAATTTGTGGCCACGGTTTTGCACCAGCCTGAATTGATTATCCTGGATGAACCTTTCTCTGGCTTTGACCCCGTAAATGCCGATATCATCAAAAACGAAATCCTGGAACTGAACAAAAACGGTGCTACCTTTATTTTCTCGACTCACCGTATGGAAAGCGTGGAGGAGCTTTGCGACAACATTGCACTGATCAACAAATCAAAAAAGATATTGGACGGCGCCGTTGACGAAATTAAAAACACCTACCGCAGCAATGCTTACTGGATAGAATACGAAGGCAATTATGAAACTTCTAGCAATGATATTTATGAAGTACTGCAAACCGAAAAGGTAAAAAACCACACTTTGGTTAAGCTACAGTTAAAACCAAACCGTGTTGCCAATGAGGCCCTATCACAATTAATGCCCCATGTAAATATTCACCGTTTAGATGAAGTAATCCCTACCATGAACGATATTTTTATTGAAAAAGTGAAAGGACAAAACCATGAATAAAATCTTACTCATTATCCAGAGAGAATATTTTTCGAGAGTTAAAAAGAAATCGTTCATTGTAATGACTTTTTTAACACCATTATTAATTGCCGGTGTTTATGCCCTAATTGGCTATTTTACCTACAAAGGTATTAAAGATACACATGATAAAGTGGCCATTGTTAGTACCAACAAAACCCTAACGGAAAAACTTAGTTCCAACCAAAATATTTCATATACTTACATCGATCAAGGCTTGGACCAAGCCAAAAAGGAACTGGGCAAAGCTGCTTACGACTATATTCTTTATTTGCCTGAATTTAGCCTAAACGAGCCAAAAGGAATTGAGCTCTTTGGCGCTAAACAACCTGGCATGTCACTAAACCGACGTATTTCGGGCGACATTGAGGAGCTGATCAGAACACAGAAGCTTAAGGAGTCGGGCATTTCGCAAGGGGATTTGGATAAACTTAAAACCACCGTCGAAATCTCAACCAAAAAAATTGCGGAAACTGGCACCGAAGAAGAATCGAGTGCAGGAGCAAGTACCTTTATTGCCTTTGTAGCTGGCGTACTGATGTTCATGTTCATCATGATGTATGGCATACAGGTAATGCGTGGCGTAATTGAAGAAAAAACCAACCGCATTATCGAAGTTATTGTCTCATCGGTAAAGCCATTTCAATTAATGATGGGAAAAATCATCGGAATTGCCATGGTTGGCCTTACCCAATTTATGCTTTGGATTGTACTTACCCTTGCCATTAGCACTGCGGCAGTAAGTTTGTTTGTAGGCAAGGACGAGGCTAAGCAAATTACTGCCTCCAGCCAGGCACAAACTCAAATAAGTGGTGGCCAGCAAGTAACGGCAACCGCTCCGCAAGGCCCAATTGCTGATATCCAAAAAAGTTTAGCCGGCTTAAACGTCGGTAAAATAGTAGTCGTGTTTTTGTTTTTCTTTTTGGGTGGCTACCTGTTTTACAGCGCACTATATGCAGCCATTGGCTCGGCAGTTGACAGCGAAACCGAAACCCAACAGTTCATGTTCCCAGTAATGATGCCCCTCTTATTGGGCTACGCCCTGTCGCTCAGCGTAGTTACCAACGACCCCTACGGCAATACCGCATTTTGGCTGTCAATGATCCCTTTTACCTCTCCCATTGCCATGGTAGTGCGTATGCCCTATGGTGTACCAGGCTGGGAACTAGCCTTGTCCATGGCCATTCTTGCGGTTGGTTTTGTAGCCACCGTTTGGATTGCCGGCCGCATTTATCGTGTAGGTATTTTAATGTACGGTAAAAAAACCACGTTTAAAGAAATGTTCAAATGGTTCACCTATAAGAATTAGGGATTAATCCTACAAAATCTTTAAACCACATCACCACAAAGAAGATTTGAAAAGCAGGGCCTGTACAACTATTTTGGGCAAGCCCTGCCAATCGCTCATACTGCACAGGCCTTAGCCACAAGGCCGGTATCCGCTAATGTCAGGTTTAGTTGGCAAAGGCATCAGCCCTGAATAAAAATGCTGCCTTCCCATCCGTTGGCAAAACATAACAAGGCTGTATATCTTACCAAACAATTTTGCGGCGGTTTGCCTTTAACCATTTAAGCTTAAAAGCCTTGCAGATACGCTATTTTAGGGTAAGTGTTAAAAAATGTGAAAAGCGACAAACGCCGTTCGTCGTGGTCTGATTTTTAATAGTTTCGGTTCCATAAACACACCCAACATGAAATCAAACTATTACAAGTTTTTAGGTCTGGCCATTTTCTTTTTAAGTTCTTGCGCAAGCATGCAAATTGATGTACCCAACACCGAGCTGGTACAACACCCGGTTAAAGGCACCCAGGGTTTAAGCATTAACCAAACCGTTAGCTTTGCCAACTACCAAACCCAATACGTTAAACGTTCTTGGAACAAGGGCAGCAAACGAGCATTTGGTTTTAGCAATGGACAGGAAAGCGTAATGCTTGGCAGCGAAAAAAAGAAAAATGAAATGACTTTTGCCCTCGCTTCCGCAAATGGCGATATTTCGGAAGTTTTCATGACCAACGGACTAAAAAGCCGCAACCTGTTTGTAAACCTTGGCGAAAAGGTAGAGGCCAACGCCAAACGCTACCGCGATAAAGATTCGTTGCTCAATAGCTGTTACGCACAAATTTACCTTACCAACGCCGATATTCCTTGGCAAATGCAAATCAACAATGCCGCTGTAGAGATGTACAAAGATGGCGTGGTGGGCAAAATAGCACTCGACAAAGAAAATTACTACACGGTTAAAACCGTTATTAAGACCAAACCAAAATCCATCAGCAAAATCCCTGTTGGTTTTCAGTTCGAGAATAAAAACGGAGAAATTGTTGGTGCCGTATCTTTAATTGACCAGGGTACTATTTTCTTGAAAAAGAGTGATGAAAAAGAAAAAATGCTGTTAAGTAGTGCCGCTCTGGTTTTGTTGCTGCGAGATGATTTCGTAGATTAACCGCTCCTAAAAAGCCAATCAAAACACATGAAAATTGCTGCCATAGATTTAGGTACCAATACCTTTCATCTCATTATCGCCGAAAAAAACGATAATGGGATGACCATTCTCTACAAAACCAACAAACCTGTAAAGCTGGGCCAAGATATTACCCTTGAAAACCGTATTATTCCCGCTGCTTTTGAGCGTGGCATCAATTGCTTAAAAGCGTTCAGCACAACACTTCAGCAATATGGAATTTCTAACGTACGGGCAGTAGCTACCTCAGCGGTACGCAGTGCCAGCAATGGCCAGGCATTTATTGATGCCGTTAAACAACATACGGGGATTACCATTGATGTGATTGATGGCAATGACGAAGCCCATTTAATTTACAAGGGCGTAAAAGCCAGTGGCGCAATCCAGGGCAAATCCCTAATCATGGATATTGGTGGTGGCAGCACCGAGTTTATTTTCTGTGATGAACAGGGGTTTTATTGGAAAAAAAGCTTTGATATTGGTGCCGCTAGGTTAATGCAGAAATTTTTCAAATCAGACCCCCTTAGCATTACAGACCAGCAGCATATTCAAAACCATTTGCGAGATACTTTACCGGAGTTAATTGCCTTTGGCAAGAGTTTCAGTGCCCAAACCTTGATTGGCTCGGCCGGTGCATTTGAAACGTATTCGTCTATGCTCAATCCCTCCCTAAATATCCATCAAATTTCTACGGCCCCCATTAACGTTAATGCGTATCATCAGCTGAGCGAAAAACTAATCGCGTCAACCCACCAGGAACGCAGCCAAATGCCTAACCTTATCCCATTAAGAGTGGACATGATTGTGATGGCCTCCTTAATTACCAATTATGTGTTGGCCCAACTTGGCCTTCAGCAAATCACCCTCTCTACTTACGACTTGAAAATGGGCGTTTTGCAAGGGATGGAATAATTTTTACCACCCAAGACATTTTACTTCATCCAATACATAGTCCCCTAAAATGTTCTAAGAGTGTTTGTGGAGATGGTTCAAAAATAAAGCTTAATGTCCCTTAACGCCTTAATGGTGCATAAATCTAAAATGCTTCAAGGTGCCTAAAGAGGTTTAATAAATCCAGCACAAAAGATTCCCCGAAACTCGGAATGACAAAAATGCCGCTAACAACCCTACTTAAACCTTATCGCTTTCAGCGGACTAATCCTGCTTACCAACATCGACGGCACAATGAGCACCAAAGTACAGGTTACTACGGTAGCCAAATTCAACCAAAGCACATCTTTTAAATGTAGTTCTATAGGCACATGATCTAGATAATAATTTGTTTGGTCCAGCTTAAATACATGAGTATTTTGTTGCAAAAAGCACAGCCCCAGGCCCAAAATATTGCCCAGCAATAAGCCAATTCCCACAAGGTAAATGGCATTGTATAAAAATATCTTCATCATACTGCCGTTACTCATTCCCATAGCCTTTAACATTCCAATCATGTTGGTCCGCTCCAAAATCATAATCAACAAAGCGGTAATCATGTTAATCACCCCTACAATAAGCATCAAAATCAATAACACCCTTGTGTTAACATCCAATAGTGACAGCCAAGTAAAAATTTCGGGGGTGCTTTCCTCCACCGATCTCGACCGTAGTTTCATTTCCAAATTGTCATAAATTTCATCGGCAACGGGTTTAAGCTGTTTAAAATCCTTAATACGAACTTCTATGCCTCCGGTTTGTTGCGGTAGCCAGTTGTTCAACCTCCTGATCAAGCCAATGTCACCAATCACAAACCCTTTGTCAATACTTTCTATACCAATGCGATAAATCCCTACAATAGTGAGCTTTCTTTTTCTGGGCGGGTTTTGCACAAAGTGCATAATGAAACTATCGCCAGTTTTAAGCATTAAGCGGTTAGCTGTATATTCAGAAATAAGCACCTGTTGAGCCGACTTGGTGGTATCCGCAAAATCAATAACGGTACCGCTTACCAAATGCTTTTTGATATAATGCCAATCGTAGGTACCATCTATACCTTTAAAGTTAATCCCTTCTACTTCGCCATTGGCAACAATAATGGCTGGCTTGGTGGCAAAAGGGTAAAAAGAAGCTACCTGTTTATTGTGCTTGAGGCTTTTTATTGTGGTGTCATTCGGAATAAATGGTGATTTCTCAAAAGAACCGTTCAAATCGAACCTGTAAATTTGAACATCGCCAATAAACCCCCTTACCTTATCCTGTATTTCTGTTTTAAAACCTTTGATAATGGCAATGGAAAGGATCATGACCGCCAGGCTCAGCATTACGCCAGCAATGGCAATGCGTACAATAAGCTTTGAAAAGGTTCTTTCAGCTTTTAAGGAAATACGGCTCGATATAAAATATTCTACGTTCAACTTTTTGCAATAAATTGTAATTTAGCAAAAATGCTAATTCAATTTCGATTTAGCCTAAACATGCTTAAAACCTGAAAATGAACAAGCCAATCCTACTGTTTAAAATTCTGTTAACTGTTTTTACGTTTACAGCTTGCGGCCAAAACAGCAAAAAAACGCAAAAAACAAAACCAACCGTTAAACAAAACCAAATTGCCGGCAGTACATTTAAAACCGGTGCCGAGCAAACCGAACTTTATTTGCCCCTATTAAAAGGCAAACGTGTAGGTATGGTGGTTAATCCAACTTCTGTAATAGGCAAAACAACTACCGTTGACAGCTTGTTGAAGCGTGGTGTAAAAATAGTAAAGATTTTTGGTCCTGAGCATGGTTTTAGAGGGAATGCTAGTGCAGGGGTTCATGTAAGTAACGAAATAGACACTAAAACAGGCATCAAAGTGGTTTCTCTTTACGGAAAACAAAGTACGCCTAGCAAAGAAAATTTAGCAGACATTGATGTGATGATCTTCGACATCCAAGATGTGGGCGTTCGTTTTTATACCTATATCAATACTTTGCAGCGTGTGATGGAGGCCTGTGCCGCCAATGGCAAGGAGGTGATGATCTTTGACCGGCCAAACCCTAACGGTTTTGTAATTGACGGCCCAATTTTAGATCCCAAGTACCAATCAGGCGTTGGCATACAACCCATTCCTGCGGCACATGGCCTAACGGTAGGTGAATACGCACATATGCTAAACGGCGAAGGTTGGCTGAAAGGCAAATTGAAATGCAAGATAACTGTGATCAAAAATGCCAACTACAACCACGATATGCCTTATGAGCTTCCAGTTAGCCCATCGCCAAACTTAAATACCCCACAATCTATTTTATTGTACCCTAGTATATGTTTGTTTGAAGGCGTGTATATAAATCATGGTAGGGGCACTAAATCTCCTTTCACCATTTTGGGCGCACCTTACTACAAGGGCATTTATGATTTCTCCTTTACCCCAACGGGCATTAAAGGCATGGCCGAAACACCTATTTTTAAGGATGAGATTTGCTATGGCATCGATTTAAGGAATTATGACACTTCTATTTTCAGAAAAACCCGTCAAATCAACATCCAATGGATGATAGCGCTTTATCAAAAATCTCCTAAAAAAGAAACCTTCTTTGATTCGAAATTGAGCAACCAGATGCTCCCTATCGAAAAGCTGATTGGTGTTGGCAATTTTAGGCAACAGATTATGGCCGGCAAAAGTGAAGCTGAAATTAGAGCGAGCTGGGAGCCAGGCTTGAGCAAGTACAAAGAAATGAGGAAAAAATATTTGTTATACCCTTAGTTGGAACAAGGATAAAGGAGCAAAGAGTAAAGAGTAAAGAGTAAAGAGCAAAAGGCAAACTTCATCTTTATTCGCTGCTCTTTGTTCTTTTATCCAAATTACCAAGCCTGGTCGCCTACCAGCGGTACAAACCTAAAGGTATCTAGTTCTATTCTATCATATTCGTTTTCGCTCACACGGATCACGGTAATCATCTTCTGCGATTTCTCATCACCTACCGGAATTACCAAAATCCCGCCGATTTTTAACTGCTTTAACAATATTTCAGGCACAAAAGGAGCTCCGGCAGTTACAATAATCTTTGCATAAGGAGCATGTTCCTCAATTCCCTTGGAGCCGTCGCCCAAGAAAAAATTGGCGTGATAGCCCATTCCCGGCAATACTTTGATGGTACGTGCATACAAATTCTCCTGCCTCTCGATAGTGTACACGTTTGCGCCAAGTTCCATCAAAATACAGGTTTGATAACCAGAACCTGTGCCAATTTCCAGCACTTTATCTCCCTTTTGGATATGTAGCAGCTCTGTTTGATAAGCAACGGTATAAGGCTGTGATATGGTTTGCCCATCCCCAATTGGAAAGGCGATATCCCTATAGGCTTGGTTCCAAAAGGTTTCATCGAAAAAGAAATGACGAGGCACCTTCCCTATTGCCCTGAGCACTTTTGCATCAGAGATCCCCCGCTCTTTTAAGATTTCTACAAGTTTCTTTCTTGCACCTTTTTCCCGATAATTATCTACAAACTTATAAGCCATTTGTGCCAAAAATAGCTTTAAAGTCCGTATTTAACCAAATTAGCCGACATATTTTTTACCAACATCATTTCCCCAAAGCAGCGTAGGCAAGGCAATTCTCAGCCTATTAACTTATTAGCATTTTTTAGCGCAATCGGTCGCAAATATTTTATACTTTTGTTAACCCAACAAAATTTGCATGAATAGAGTTATACTTGTTATTGTTTCATTGTTCATTAGCGTTTCAACATTTGCCCAAATTGACGGAAACTACAATTATAGTATTGGTATCAAAGGTTACAGCCTTGTTCAAATACCAAAAATTCTGCAACAAAACAATACCGACGATTACACCACCATGTGGCTAAACGGCGGCATGATCAAGCTTAACGATAACCAGATAGCTTTTAGGATTGGCGGCCATTATTATTATAAAAGGAACTTGACTTTTGACAACCAATGCGAAACCTGCGAAACAGCCAAAGGGAATTTCAGCGACTTCTCCATTAAACTGGGTTTCGAAAAGAACTTTAACTATTCTGTAATACAACCTTATTTTGGTTTCGATATAGGTTTTAGGGCAAGTAATTTTAAAGGAGATATTCATTCCAAAAGCACTTCGAGCCCAACAAATGGCTATGCTGCCAATTCGAGCAAAAATGGCGCTACTTTTTCTCCAGTACTGGGCATTAAAGTTAATGCCCTAAAAAACCTAAGTATTTTTGCCGAATCAACACTGGATTTTTTCTACGCTTATGAGCGCCAGGAAACGGTACTGAACGACGCCGCGAAAACCAGAACATTTGCCAAATACAACAAGCTGGAAACTCTACTTAATCCTGTATCCGTAGGAATACAATTCCATTTAGTAGGCAAAAACTAATAAGGATCTACGTCTATTTGCGTAATTACGCTCCTGAATTCTTTTTGGGCATTAAAATCCCTAATGGTATCCAGCAAAACCGTTTTTACCTTTTGCATGGCTGCTGTTCGCTCAATTTTTAGGATGATCTGTTTGATGTAGTAATTTCTAATGCGTGAAACCAAAGGCTGTTCAGGTCCCAACACCCTTTTGCCTAGCTGTGCTTTGAGGTTATTGGCCAAAGTTTGCGCGGCGAGGTTGAGCACATCAGCATCCTTATGTTTAACGTTAATGAAAATCAATCTTGAAAAAGGTGGATAATGGAATTGCTTTCTTTCCTCCAGTTCATCTGCATACATTTGCTCGTAATTATTTTCCATTACCTGCTTAATAATTCGATGATCATCGGCGTAGGCCTGAATACATACCTTTCCCTGTTTGTCCCTGCGTCCTGCCCTTCCCGCTACTTGGGCCAGCAATTGATAGCTTCGTTCAAATGCCCTAAAATCCGGAAAATTAAGCAGGGTATCTGCATTAATTACTCCAATAAGGCTCACATTCTCAAAATCAAGCCCCTTGGCCACCATTTGGGTACCAATAAGGATATCGTTTTTCTTTTCCTGGAAATCGCTAATGATCTGCTGCATCCCATTTTTGGTACGCGTACTATCCAAATCCAAACGGGCTATCTTGGCTTCTGGAAAAATCAAGCTCAATTCTTCTTCGATACGCTCGGTTCCAAAACCCTTTTGCTCTACGTGCACTGAGCCACAGGCTGGGCATACATTGATACTGTTTTGATGATACCCGCAATAATGACAATGTAATTTACCACTAGATTTATGGTAGGTTAAACTCACATCGCAATTCACACATTTTGGTGCATAACCACAGGTTGCGCAAATCAGGATGGTAGCATACCCCCTACGGTTTTGAAACAGGATCACCTGTTCATTCTTTTCCAAGGCTTCTGCAATATCATCTACCAGTACGCTTGTAAAATAAGAGGTCATTTTTTTGCGCTTGGTTTCTTCAGCAATGCTTACCACTTGCTGCAAAGGAAGCTGAACGCCACCAAAACGTTCCTGAAGTTGCACTAAACCATATTTATCTGTTTTGGCATTATAGTAGCTTTCCAAAGATGGCGTAGCAGAGCCCAAAATCACCTTTGCCTGGTGCAGGTGCGCCAAAAAAACCGCGGCGTCCCTAGCTTGGTATCGGGGTGCCGGATCATACTGTTTGTAAGAGTTTTCATGTTCTTCGTCAACCACTACCAATTTCAAATCATGAAAAGGCAACAGTACCGCCGACCTTGCGCCCAGCACAACTTGATAGGCACCGCTCAATACTTTGTTCCAGATCTCTACTCTTTCGTTATCATTAAATTTGGAATGGTAAACGCCAATTTTATTCCCGAAGTAAAGCTTTACACGCTCCACAATCTGTGTAGTTAACGCAATTTCTGGCAGTAAAAAAAGTACTTGTCCGCCTTTGGCAATAGCTTCTTCTATTAATTTGATATAGAGTTGGGTTTTGCCAGATGCGGTAACCCCGTGCAACAACACTACATCCTTATGTTGAAACTGCTGGTTTACCTGATCTAAAGCGGCTTGTTGATGTTCGCTGAGTTTAAAATTAACGTCAAATATTTCTCCATCGCTGCTTAACCTGCTTACCGGTCTTTTCTCAACATAAAATATCTCTTTATCCACCAAAGCCTTTAATGCAGCTTGCCCGCAAGCACTTTCTTCAATTAACTGGCTCTTAGACACATACCCCTTATCCTTGCTTAATTTCAGGTATCCCAACAAAGCATCCAATTGTTTTGGTGCTTTTTCCAGCTGGGCAAACAACTGACGAAGGTTTTCCTCTTCCAGATAAAAGCTATTGAGCTTTACGAAAGATTTGAGCAATGGTTTGTATTTATCTACCACTTCCTCAGCGGCAATAATAACCTCTTTAGCAATTAACGAATTAACGATGGGATAAACCGTTTTTTGGCCCAATAAACCTGCCACTTCATCTACACTGATGCGATGTTGTTTGTGCAATACCTCTACAATGAGCTGTTCTTTATCGCTCAGTTCCACCTCCTGGGGCTGCTCGTCTTTCAAAAGCAGTACTGTTTCGCTGGCCAACTTCAAACCTGTAGGCAATGAGGCCGCCATTACATCGCCTTCATTACATAAATAATAAGCGGTAATCCATTCCCAAAATTGAAATTGCTTGTTGGTTACCACCGGATGGTCGTCTACCACATCAATCACATATTTTGCCTGATAATGTTCAGGCGGATTGGTGCCAATACTTTTCACCAAAGCCGTATAAATTTTATGCTTGCCAAACTGCACTACCACCCTTTTACCTACGGCAATGGTTTCATTAAGCTCAAACGGAACCCTGTAGGTGTAGTTGATGGCTAATGATAGCGGTAACACAACTTCAACAAATAGCGTTTCCCGCTCTGAAAAATCTGATGTTGCAAACTGCATTATTTATCTTTTAATGCGGCTAAAAACAAACACACCCAACCCAAAATAAAGCCTAATCCGCCAATTGGTGTTATAGGGCCCAAAATATTGGCAAAAGAGAAGTGATAGGCATCTTTAACAGCCAATAGGTACAACGAGCCCGAGAATAGCACAATTCCCAAAGTGAAAAAGAAAAACGACAATGCAATAAGTTTATTTTTGTACCTGGCAAAAGTAGACAGGTACAATATAGCGAAAGTATGATAAAACTGATATTCTACACCTTTTTGCCATATTTCCAATTGATTTGGAGCGATGATGTTTTTTAGCCCATGTGCTCCGAAAGCACCAAGTACTACAGCAAGCGCACCAAAAAAGGCAGCGGTTAGGATGATTCTTTTGTTCATGAGCAACGGCATTAAATAGCGCTAAATTAACAAAATGCCTCTATAATCTCGCTAATCATAAAATTAAATTAAATTTGCCTACATGGTTATGAAAAAAATCTACATCATATTAATTGTATTGGTGCTTGGCGTAACAGGCATGGCATATCTTTATTTCTCAAATTTAGATAAAGAAAGTAGCCCTTCCGACATTTCCCTAAACCTTGTATCTGCCAATGCACCAATTATTTTCACTTTTGAAAACGACAAAGGCTTTTACGATATTCTTGGCCAACAAACCGTAACCAATGATATTTTGGGAGCGGAAAAAAGCAATTTGCTCAAAACTTTGAGAACGCTTATTTCAAACAATACCAGTTTAAACCATTTAATAGATGGAGAAAAGATCACTATTGGATTTTTGCCTACCTCAGCCAATCGAGTGGATTTTATTATCGCCACGCAAACCAAGGCGAAAAAATTTGACCATACCGTTCTTAACCAGCTAAATGCTACAGTTAAACAAGAAGGCAGCGCATATCACATTAAGTTTGGCGATACTAGCGAGTGTTTCATCTCCATCATCAATAAATCCATTTTTCTTTCCAACAATAAAAAAGCATTAACCATGCTTGGCACAACCAAACTCCCCAATAATGAGTTTGCTGAGTATATCAAGCAAAACAATAGGTTTAGCAAAAATACACTGGCCAATGTTTACATCAACTACAAACAGTTGCCCTCACTACTGAAAAACATCCTTAATACCAATTTAACCGGTGAGCTCAACATATTTAACAAACAAGCAGCCTACGCTTCCTTAAACTACAACTTTAGCAGCGATAAATTACTGCTCAATGGATATACCCAAATTAACGACGCCCAAAACTATTTCAGGCTTTTTGTTGACCAAAAAGAGCAAAAAGTAAATATCGACCAACTTTTTCCTGAACAAACCGCCAACTATACGCTATTCAGCATCAATGATTACGCCATTTGGCACAAAGCACTAAAAGTTTGGCAAAAGAGCAAAAAAGAGGATGAAAAGATTGCGGAACAACTTCATAATATCAACGAAAAATATCGAATAGACATCGATCAGACCTTCCCAAAATATTTCAATAAACAATTTGCCACCCTGGAGCTTAAAAGTGGGGAGAAGCTGGGTATCGTGGAAATTAAAAACGGCGACAAACTTGGCCAGTTACTACTGGATTTAGGTAGTGATTACGCTCCGGATATCAGAATTTTCAAAGAAACTGATTTACTTTACAATTATTTTGGCGAACCCTTCAAGAAATTTGAGCGCCCTTTTTACACCATTATCGATAACCATTTAGTGGTGGCCAATTATGCCAGCACTATCCAAGTATTTTTAAATGCGTACAAAAACGACCACTTACTGGTAAATACGGATAGCTATAATGCTTTTAAGGACCAAATTTCAAGCGCCACAACCATTGCCTTTTACGTTAACCACAAAAACAGCCATGACATTTTCGGCAAAAACTTAAAAGCTCCTTATTATAAGCAATATAAATCTGAAAAGGGCGTTAAAAACTACAATGCTTTTGGCTACCAGCTATCTGCCGATAACGGAAAATTTACGAGCAATATTTTACTGCTCAAAAACCAAACAAAAACGGATACGATTAAGTTTAGTGGAAATTAACGTTTAACTTATTTGATAAATCATGAGAAACTGCTTAAAATAGCATAAATTATAAAGGTTGGTTTAATGGAAATATCAAACCAACCTTTAGGCCAAAGAACAACATTTTCGTGGTGCATGTACGTTCAAAATTGAAATAGTTTCTTTAATTTATGCCCAAACAGATCGTTTTATGAAGAAAGGCTTAGTAGTACTCTTTTTAATTGTCGCTACCTTAAGCGCCACTGCCCAACAATACGCATTATTCAATACCAAAACGCTATTCGACTCTTTTGAGAATCCTGCACAAAAATCTTTTGTACTAGACTCTTCCCGGCAATTCGCTTCCAATTTCCTGCTCCCCTACCTCGATTTAAGCAGTTTAAACCGAGGACAATCCAACGAAGCTATACGTGACCTGATAAACCAAGGGTATACGCAAAGCAGAACAGGAGCCTTTGCCAACCCTAAAACTATGCGGGAAAATGTAAACATGTACCTTTTGGCCATCAGGCTATTTAAATATCACAAGTACCACAGCGAAATGGGCTTTTCATGGCAAATCAAATCCGAAACAGAAGTGGAGTATGATAGAGATCTTAGCAAGGGCCTATTTTTCGACACTTTCCAAAATTTCACAACCATACCGCGCATCAATATTTTTAACAATAACGGCAAACTGCAAGCCTATCACCAGCTTAGCTTTACCTACCGCGAAAACTACACCAAACGTTGGGCACTGGGCGCAAAAGTGAGCTTGTTGAGCGGCATTGGCTATACGGAATTTTACGCTGATAAATCATCTGTGGTAATTAACCCTACAGCCAATACCATGGATATTGACATGGCCGCTAAATACAGAATCAATTATCCTGAAAACGGCGAATTTAAGTTCAAAAACACTTTGCCTTTCAAAAATCTTGGGGCAGCAATTTCCATTGGAACAACCTACACCACTAAATCGGGCGTGTTCATGATGGCCAACGTTAAAGATCTGGGATTTATCAGATGGGGCAAGAAATCATATGCAGGTTCATTTGACGTAACCGAGCAAAGAACGGTACAAAGCGGGCCAAGGGCGGCGAACAACCTACAAAGTGCATTAAACAGTGTTGGTACCGAAAACACCGAACAAAAAGCTTTCATAACCACTGTCGACAGCAAAGCCGACTTTATGATCTCCAAAACTTTTGGGGCTTATACGCCCAGTCTGATCGTCAGCAAAAACATTTTCAATAAATATGGCGAAGCTGCTATGGTGAACACCCTAAAATCGGGCAATTTTTCATTTAGCGCAGTGCCTAGCTATAATTTGGACAAAAATTTCAGGTTAGGCATACAGGGAATGATCCAAACGCCAAACTTTGAAATGTTTTTAGGCACCAATGACCTGATAGAAACCTATTATTCCGGCAAAGATATTATCAAAGGGAACGAAGCTGTAGAAACAGGCTATCGCCGAGGATCGGTTTACTTGGGAATGGCGTTTAAAATTGGCTACATTGTAGAGCATCCCATGAACATGAGCTGGATGCCAGGTGTTGGCGATGGCCAAGAGCGGCAAAGCTTCTTTGGCCGTATTTTTAGCATATTCAAGAAAAAACAGCGTTAAACTTTTTTCTTTGGTGTAGTAAATACAAAATCCTTTAGGTAAAAAGGCTCAAAATAAGCCACATCTTCAAACTCACCAGATTGATAAGCGGCAAATGCTAAATTGCTCATGTAACTGGCACTGTTAAAATTATCCGTATAAAAATGGGCATTAGGGTCATCTATCACTGTCCTGCATTTCTCCGCACCATCTCCAATAAAGGCCATATAGTGATTTTGCAGCTCAAGCACAAAGCTTTTATCGTCAACTATTTTGGCATGGGTACGCTCCATTTCAGCTAATTTGTGGTCAAATACCGCAGTAAACACCTCCATTCTCCTGGCATCAATCATAGGGCATACCAAGCCACCAAAATTTGGATGCTTATACAAATAGCCATTTGCCATCATTTTTAGGGTGTTGATAGCAATAAACGGTTTTTCCAAGGCAAAGCATAATCCTTTGGCCGTAGAAACGCCAATACGCAAACCCGTGTATGACCCAGGGCCTTTGCTTACCGCAACAGCATCCAAATCAGCATAGGTTAAACCAGCCAGTTTCATGGCCTCACCAATAAAAAGCGTGAGGCTTGACGCGTGGATATTGGGAGCTTTCTCTTCTTTAAGTGCTACCGTTTCCCCATTCACGGAAATGGCCACCGAACAAACAGGAGTAGCTGTTTCTATCTGAAGTATTGTTGACATTGAATTGTTGAAAGTATAAAGTGCAAAGTTAAAAGTTTAATCCGCTTTCAACCTTTAACTTTCAACTTTTTAAGGAACCGGATCATGCCCGTGCCCGCCCCACGGATGGCAGCGCCCGATACGCTTTAACGTTAGCCAGCCTCCTTTAAACGGCCCATGTTTTTTAATGGCTTCTACCCCGTATTGCGAACAGGTGGGCGTATACCTACAACTTGCACCCAACAGCGGCGACAACAACCATTGGTACAATTTGATGATCCCCAAAAACAACCAAGAAAATAAAAGTTTAATGATTTTCATCATTGATTTGCGTAGTTAGTTTAACCAAAACTTGCCTGATTTTCTTTTCCAGGAATGGATAGGGATGGATTTCCTTACCTACGTACTGCAACGACAAAAGCAACAGCTCATCTTTATCGGCCAAGTGCTCGTATAAAAATATCTGCTTCTGTAGCCGATAGGCTTCCCGGGTACGTCGTTTAATCAAATTCCGATCAACGGCATTCTTGTAACGCTTTTTAGCTACGTTAATTACCACTTGAGCCGGATAACGATGGGGCTGGGCATCAAAGAGAAAAGTTGCCCTATAGGGGTACAATAAAAAAGAAGAGCCTTTTTTGAATAGCAAGTCTAACGACTTTTTGCTACATAAACGCTCTTCTTTATAAAATTTATTCATTTTTTGATTGCTAAAATGCAGAAGTTAAATTGATCTGCCCTCACCACAAGGGTGGCAATCAAAAATTATGCTTTATGACGACGTTCGTCAGAAACTGTCAATCTTTTTCTTCCTTTTGCGCGGCGAGAAGCTAAAACCCTTCTACCGTTTGCTGTAGCCATTCTTTCGCGGAAGCCATGTTTGTTTCTTCTCTTTCTTTGCGAAGGTTGGAATGTTCTTTTCATAACTATATAATATCTTAACTAGAGTTTTTAATAAGAGGTGCAAATATAAAGCGATATTTTCAAAATTGCAACAGCAAATTAATTTATTTTTAAACTTACAGATTTATCGGTTCATTAGTTAATTGGCTAATGGGCTGTTGTTCATTATTAAATAAAAAGCCCGATAGGCAACCTAGACCCATCGAGCTCCATTTATTAACTAACTACAAATTTTTCTTTATTCTATGCTGCGCCCCTTATTACTCTTAATAAAATGGCCACAATTGCTATTACCAATAAAGCATGGATAATACCTCCGGTGTAATAGCCTCCTAAAAAGCTGATTGCCCAAATAATAACTAAGATTACTGCAATGACATATAATAGATTTCCCATAATAATGATGTTTAAGTCTTTAAGTATAAATTGTTAATTGATCTGATTTATTACTTAAACAAGCCATGTTTAAAATTGTTCTGATTTTTTTTCTATAGACACCAAAGAGCCACTGATACCCGGATTTTCACACAAAAAACCGCTTATTTTTTTTTAAAGCATAGGAGGTTTACATGAGATATTTGTGTTGATTTAAAATTCTCAGCTGCGCAGGCGGAACGTATCCATGTGTGTAGGTACGCTGATTGCTATAGAAATTCTGTAACGGCCAATTGCTATACGTTTGTCCCGAAGTTTAGGGCCTACGGCTCACAAAGCCGAGTAACGGGACGGCTTGGCACTACGCCATGACCTCTTAACTGCTGGGATCATTAAGATTACCAATCAAACTGCAATGAGGAACAACCAAATTGGGTATAACATCAAATCCCTAATGCTGCTTTAAGCTTTACATAACCAGTTTTGCTTACCGGCAACCAAATACCTGATTTGAGTAGCACCACATAACTTTCCTTTTCTTTAAGTTCTATTTTGGTAACCTGAGCCAGGTTAATGATATAGGAACGGTGGATACGGATAAATTGCGCAGCATCAAGCGTTTGCTCGAAAAAGCCCATCGTTTTATTTTTCTGGAAGTTACCTTCGGTGGTGCTTAATTTTACATAGTCATCATCTGCTTCCAGGTAATGGATAGACTCTACCGGAATAATTTTAATGACTCCCGCATTTTTAACCACTACCCTATTATTTTGCGCTGGCGATAATGATGCGGTTTCCAAAAGTTCCTGGCTGTCGTCACTTTTGGCCAGTTTAGAAGGCAGTTTTTGCATAGCCTGCTCAAAACGGCCCTGTTCAATAGGCTTCAACAGGTAATCAACCGCATTTACTTCAAAAGCTTTAATTGCGTATTCATCAAATGCGGTAGTAAATATTACTGCGGGTCGCTTTTCAACCAGTTCAAGCATTTCAAAACCACTGATTTTTGGCATCTGTATATCTAAAAAGACAAGATCAGGCTGGTGTTGAGCTATGGCTTTCAGTCCTTCAAAACCATCGCTGCATTCTGCTACCACCTCAATTTCTGGAAAAGCCTTTAAATAGTGCTTTACAATATCTCTGGCAAGGGCTTCGTCATCAATAAGTATGGTTCTGATCATCTTTCTGCGGTATTTTTAGCGTGGTAATATACAAATTATTGTTTTTTGATTCCGCTTGGAGCAGGTTGCTATCGGCAAAAAGCAGGTACAATCTTCGCCTAATGGCCGAAAGCCCAAAACCGGTTCCTTTTGATGCTTTCATTTCCGGATCATAGGGATTGGTTACGCAAATTACCAAAATGCCTTCCTCTATTTTTACATCCAAGGTGATGGTAATGGCCGTTGAGGTGTTGTACAATCCAAATTTAATGGCATTTTCCACAATGGGTTGCAACAAGGTTCCGGGCAAACGAAGTTCTTTGGTTTCTTCGGCAATGTTTACCTCTACACTTAAGCGATGACTAAAGCGGACTTTCTCAATATCGAGGTAAAGCTGTATATACTCCATTTCATCTGCTACGCTAACCCAAACTTCATCGTCGCGCTTTAAAGTGCCACGTAAAAAAGCCGCCAGTTTAGTAATCATAGTACCTGCTTCGGTAGGGTTTACAATGGTTAAAGCATAAACCGAATTTAAGCTATTGAACAAAAAATGTGGCTGCAATTGGTGGCGCAGCTTGTTCAACTCCGCTTCTTTAGCCAAATTTTGAGTGGCCAACATACGGGCCTGCATTTCAGATTGCTCTTCTAAGCGGTACCATAGGATATTTGCCAATGCGCACCAAGCAATGCACATGAAGGAAACCGCTGCCTTAAAGATATCAGAAAGGTCTAAAAAGGCCAGATAGCTGCTTTGGTTGGCGAACAGAAAAGTTAAAGTATATTTTGAAGCAATTACTACCGCGGCCGAAATTGCCAACGTTACCAGCAACACGTATAGCAATTTTTCGTTTTTAGGCTGATAAAAGCCTAGCATATTGCTAATAACGATACAGCCAAAGGCCAGATATAAATTGCTTACGATACTGTCCGTTACCGAAATTTGCCAAGAGAAATTAAAAAAGAAATACAAAACCGCAGCACAGGCCACTTGCCAGCATATCAGGATAATGCCTGCAATGTTCTTGATCTGCGGTTTTGATAATGGTGTAGTGGTCAAAGTGTTTAGTTTTAGGTTTATCGAAAAGATTAATAACTTTTAAACTCTACCCCCCCAAAAAGCACCACTCCCCGTATAATAATCAATTTGTTTACCTGTTCAGTTGAAGGATAAATAGCCCTTTTGTCATCTACCCCGCCAAATACGGCGGTTACCTCTGATTTGATTAGCCAAGTAGCAGGCACTATTATTTTAACTCCGCCAAATATTGCGGTAACATCCAAAATAATCTGGCCTTCAAAATCAGATTGGGTTAAGTTAAGATCGCCGCCGCCAAATACCGCCACAACCTCACCTCCTTTTAAATTTTTGGAGTAAATGACCTGATTGCTTCCCCCAAATACATTTATAGAGTTGATATAATCATTGCTGTACTTCTCCCTATCATCGGTAATTGCCTCGGCAGGTTCCTGTTCTTGTCCAATGGGATTTGTATATTCGAATGTGTCAAAACGCTCTTTTCTACGTCGTCTTTTATTTCGGCAAACCGCATCTTTTGGTTTAAGAATCATATAAAGTCCCAAGGCCACAATGGCTATGGGCAATGCCACATGGGGCATATTGTAATCATCTAAAATATCATCCAGTGTGAAATAACTACCTATCAGTACCATCACAAACCATCCGCTGCTTCTGAAGTTGTGACGGGCGCCAACAAACAGGCCGATAACCACCAGCCAAACACTCCAGTTAAAAAACCAATGCGGTAAGCCTAAGCCAAAATTCCTTAGCAATAAAAGCGCACCGATACCTACGATGATGAAGCCTGCCCAAACTTTTCCTGAGCGATTAACCATATCTTTATTTTCTATATTTTCCATTTGTCTTGTGTTATTTGATATGCCCAAAAGTATCTCAACGCTTTAGGCCACACAACACCAGACGGTTATTTGCTATCCAATTATCGGTAAAATGCATTAATTTATCGGTAAAAATTTTCGTTAATTTGAAAACCATCGGTTAAACACAAAAAGAAATGAAAATATTAAGCCTGGCTTTCTTCTTAGCCCTACCTTTTTTCGCCACCGCACAGGACATCAACCAGCACTTTAAAATCTACGACGTAAAAAAACAAACCACCATTAATCTGGATGATATTGTTGCTGATATGGCAAAGGCCGATGTGCTTTTTTTTGGGGAAGAACACAATGATTCGATTGGTCATTACCTGGAGGTTACCTTGTTAAAGAAACTGGCTACAGCCTACCAAAACAAGATAGGTTTAACGCTCGAGATGTTCCATACTGATGTACAGCCCGTAATTAACGAATATTTGGCGGGAATCATCACTGAAAAAAACTTCATCAAAGAAGCCAGGGCCTGGAACAATTACAAGGATTACAGGCCCATGGTTGAATTTGCCAAAAGCGTAGGAGTTGCGGTAATTGGTGGCAATGCAGCAGCTAGATATAGCAACTCGGTCACCAAAAACGGATTGGAAATTTTAAGCAAATTACCTGCTGGCTCCAAGCAATTTTTGCCTCCAAAGGCTGTAGATACCTTAACCGGCAGATACTACGAGAAATTTATTGACCTGTTAGGTGGGCACGGGATGGGCGCCATGAAGGTTTACCAAACCCAAAATTTTTGGGATGCTACCATGGCTTGGTCTATCGCAAAATTTGCCAAGGAAAACAGGGGGAAAAAGGTTTTTCAGGTGAACGGCCGCTTTCATAGCGACGAAAAATTGGGCACCTATGCGCAACTACAAAAAATTGCTCCAAAACTTAGGGCTTTAAATATCGCTTCGTTTGCGGCGGAGGATTTTGCAAACCCCAACTGGGAAAAGTATCAAAACCTGGGCGATTATGTCATTGTAACTGACCCAAAGGTGAAAAAGAGTTTTTAGCAAAAGAGCTATTTCATCCAACCTAGTTTTAAACCAAAGTAAAAACTACGGCCAGGCGCTACGTTATAGTACCTACCGCCAAAGCCATTGATATCATTACCTAAGCTATAAGTTTGGTTCAAAAGATTATCTACCCCCGCAAATAATTGTACGGGTAAACGTTTTACCTGCTTTTGATAGCCCAACTTTGCCGACACCAACTGAAAAGCATTGGCATATTGCGTATTGGCATCATTAAGTGCAATTTTAGCCGTATGGTTAAATGTGAGGAAAGCCAATAAGCCGCTCTTGTGTTTGATATCGGCCATTAAAGTGTAGGTATGTGGCGCTACCCCGGGCAAACGATTACCCGAAAAATTTTGATTTACCTGTACAAAATCATCGTATTTAAACTGATGCCAAGCATAGGCTCCTTGTAGTAAAACAGCTAACGGACGATTTTCCCCAAGCAATTGGTACGACAAGCTTGCCTCAATCCCTTGTTGTTTGGTTTGGCCTGCATTGATATAGTAATTGGCTCCCGCAGCATCTCTGCGGGTGACCACTGCGTTGCTCAACAGCATGTGGAAATAGCTGGCATCCATAAACAAACGCTGGCTAAATAACTTCCACCTCAATCCTGGCTCAATATTCCAACCTTTCTCTGCTTCCAAAGCTAAATTATAGCTATTGTTGTCCGCAAAAATCTCGCTACTTGCTGGGGGTGAAAATCCCTTAGCTACATTCACGTAAGTAGAAAAGTTTTCATTGGCATTAAAAAGTACGGCAAAACGTGGCTGTATCTCCCCGCTAAACTTTTTATCAGCGTTAATATAAGGTATTTCACTATTACGAAGAAAGTCAAGTTTTAGGTTATTGGCACTGGCACCAACGGTAAACAACCATTTTTGCACCTGCCAATTCGCTTGGGCAAATGCCAACCATTGCAATAAATCAAGTTTATCATTGGTGATCTGGTTTCCTTTGTTCCCTTGTAAGTTTCTATAGGTTCTAGAACTGAAATCGCCTTTTTGGAACTCTCCGCCAAAGCGCAACGAGATATTTCGCATTGCCTCGTAAACAAAAGCGGTTCTTGCACCCCAGTGCGGCTCTTTTTTTAACTCGTAATTTTGGATGGCTGGGTTTTCCGTTTCGTTGTAAAAGCCATATAGGCTCGTGGTGTTTCTCCACTTTTCATCAAAAGCATAGCGATGTACCAAGCCCAGTAACAAAGCTTGCTGCTTAATGCCTGCATTGGCCAAAACAGCACCTTGATTAGCACCAACGGTTGGTCGGGCTTGCTTGGGATTAGCCTGATATTCTGCCAAAGTCAATGCACCGGGAGTTTGGTAATTAAGATCGCTATAAATGGCGTGTATGGTTAAGTTTGCACTGGAGAAAGTAGCTAATTGGGTTTGATAACTTGCCACACGTCGTTTCATTTCCGTATGCTCACGGTAACCATTGGCACTTTGCTCCTCGTAAGCCAACAGGTGTTTGGGCAATTGCAGCTTAATATGATAATTTAGCATTCCAAAACTACCTCCGCTAACACCAGTTTCTATCGTAGCAGTATTATTAACCGCAGGAGCATTAAAAAGCACAACCCCGCCTGTACCAATACCATACACACTACTGCCTGGTCCCTTAATCAGCTCTGCTCCGCCCACATTGTAAAAACCCAGCATATTCAACATAGAGTTTCCACCTGGTGCAGTGAAAGGAATATCATCATAATAGATTTTCACATTGCGCACACCATAAGGACTACGCACCGAGCTCCCCCTAATATTCAAACGGTAACTGCCCGGTGATCGTTCTTCCATACGTGCTCCAGGCGTGGCGTTGATGGCCTGTAACACGTTAGTGTTGCCATAACGTTGCAGTTGCGCTAAACCTATTTTGTTTATAGCCGTTGGCGTGGTCATCAGCGTTTTGCTGCCATAAGCGTTAATCACTACACTGTCTAAGGTGAGCTTATGGTTCTTAGTAGTGTCTGGCTTTTGCGCCCAAAGGGGAAAACAAAGCAACTGAAATACGGCAGGTAAGATGAAATAGGTTGATTTGCGCATGGGTTCAGAACAAATAATTAAAAGCTTTGTTTAGGTTCGATTTAGTGAAAGTAGTCGCCTGAAAAATAATACCACTGTTCTTTTTCTTTTTTAAACTGCGAGCGCTCATGATGAACATATTGCTGCAGCCCTTTTTGATAAAAAGCTTTAAACTCAACCACATTCTTTTCAGCAGAAATAATCTCCAATTTTAGCCAATGGTTGGCCTTAGCCCATTGCGCCATATCTATTTTGTTATACAAGTGCCTTTTAGCCGGATGGGTAGTATCCCATAGGTAGTCTATCAAATGCAAAGCATAGGCACTGTATCTCGACCGCATGAGTAATTCGGCGCTTGGCGGAAGTATTTTTTTTGAATGATATACTTCACAGCATTGGGCATAAGGCTTACCTGATGTACAGGCACAAGTTATTGTCGGCATTCGTCAAAAATACATTAAAAAGAAATTTAGCATAGCCCAAAAGTTGCATTTTTGAGTGCTAATGATATTTTTGTAATGAAACATCGTATAAAACTAGATATATCCATTGCAAACCACCCGTACAATTCCTGCGAATGAACCTGAAAGGTTAGCTAGCTTATTTGAGCTAGATCTTGACTATACTGCCTTAAACGATACTTTTAAAGACCTGAGCTTTCTTGCCGCCAAAATTACTGGGATGGAAATTTCACTTATTTCGTTTATAGATTCTTATACGCAATGGATTGTTTCGCGGTTTGGCCTAGAAATATACCAAACTCCCATAGATGATACGGTTTGCCAATTTACCTTGGGTGAAGAAGACCATTTAGAAATTGAAGATTTATCCAAAGATGAACGTTTCTTTGCAAAAGACTTTATTGGCGATCCCATGAACCTAAAATATTACTTAGGAATTCCACTCAAATCATCCAAAGGTTTAAACATTGGCTCCCTGTGCGTCATCGACAATAAAGCTCATGGCAAATTATCTCAAGAGAAAATTGAGCAACTTAAAATCATTGCTCGCCAAATTATCGCAAGAATTAACGATGCCAACAGCATTAAGTCACTACAAAATCGATTGCGTTTACAAACAGACACCTATAAGAAAGTAGCTCACGATATTAGAGGCCCCATTGCTGGCATTATTGGCTTGGCCGATATGATTGCCAATGATATGGATGAATATCCAAAAGCAGAACTGCAAAAGATTGTAGGGATGATGGGGAAAAGCAGCCAATCGGTGCTAGATTTAGCGGATGAAATTTTAAGGAGCTCCCTTGATCAACTGCACTGTGCGCCAGAAGTTTTTAATTTGAGGATTTTCAAAGAGAAGCTGGATAAACTTTACCAGCCACAGGCTTTCAATAAGCAAATTAATTTGGATATAGAAGTTAATCTTGCCTTTGAATCCGTATCCATAAAAAAGGATAAACTCATGCAGATCAGCGGCAACTTGATCTCCAATGCGATTAAATTTACACCCAGCGGGGGAAATATCAAAGTAATGTTAGATCTGTTTTTAGAAACAGATAACAAAACCCTCATTTTAGAGGTTCATGACAGCGGCACGGGCATTAGCCAAGATGCCGTTGACGAAATTTTAAATGGTATTGCCGAAAGCAGTGATGGTACCATTGGCGAAAAAGGCTATGGATTTGGATTGCCGATGGTACGAAAATTACTGAACGAACTTAATGGCGAGATGCGTATCGAATCCAAAATTGGTGAGGGCAGTTCTTTCCATATCCGAATTCCATATATCTAGCTTCGTCTATCTTCATTTTTAAAGCCTTAAAAGGTTGGATGCGTGCAGTCCCAAAGGGCAAAAAACATCTCCTTATTCCTTTTTTACAAGCTTTTGTCATCATGATGTTCCATTTTTAAGAAGCAAAAACTTCCATTATTACTACTTGTTTTAACGATGAAGCTTTCAATTTCTGAAAGTTCGCACACTTAAAACTTATCATTTATGTCATTATTATTAAACAAAGTAGCCTTGGTCACTGGAGCTGGTTCAGGCATCGGTAAAGCCATTGCAAAAGCTTACGCACTTGAAGGTGCTAAAGTTGTCGTATCGGATATTAATGAAGAACACGGAAACGCCACCGTGGCCGAAATCCAAAAAAACGGCGGAGAAGCACATTTTATCAAGGCAGATTCTGGCAGTGCCGAAGATCATAAGAACTTGGTAGCGGGAACTGTGGCCAAATATGGAAGACTGGACATTGCTTGCAATAACGCAGGCGTTGGGGGCCCAGCGGCACCTACTGGCGAATATGACATTGCGGGCTGGGACAAAGTAATTGCCATTAATTTAAGCGGTGTATTTTACGGATGCAGATATCAGATCGAACAAATGGAAAAAAATGGAGGTGGTAGCATTGTGAACATGGCTTCTATCCATGGTACTGTGGCCGCTCCAAATAGCGTAGCTTATACCGCAGCCAAACACGGCGTGGTTGGCTTAACCAAAAACATTGGAGCAGAATATGGACAGAAAAACATTCGCTGTAATGCTGTAGGCCCAGGTTATATTCATACACCTTTATTAGATGATAACTTGGATGAGGCCAACTTGAAAGCAGTGGCGGCAAAAGCTCCTATGAACAGATTGGGAACCCCTGAAGAAGTAGCAGAGTTGGTCGTATTCCTCAGCTCTGATAAAGCATCCTTTACTACTGGTGCTTACTACATTACGGATGGTGGTTATACTACTGTGTAAGTGATAAAATTTAGACTTACGAAGTTTAAGCAGTTAGACTTACGAAGTTTTAAAAACTTCGTAAGTCATTTAGGTTTCGCAAAGCGATTTCCATATACCAAACCGCCCGTGTACAACATTTTGTCTCTAATTGGATTATAGCCTGTGGATATAGCGGCGGCCACAATGCGCTCACCTGTAATAACACCCATTATTCTGTGGCAATATGGCCACGAAATTGAAAATTATACCTATTGGGCACCGCAATTACCACGTTACAAAAAAGAAACCTCCATGAACAAGCCGTTAACAGAGTGACAACAAGTCTGTTCATTTCAATCACAATGTTTTGTTTTTCAAATCATTGCAAACTTTCAAAAAGTCCATTAACATTCTATTGCCTTAATGATAAGTTAAGGTTAACTACCTAAAATGGAAAAACCGAAAACCTTTAGTGTTTGACGGCTGTTAGTAATGCCAAAAAACATTAAGAATAGAACATTATGAAAACTCAATTTAAATTTTTAGCCGTCTTACTGATGATGCCTCTCTTTTTTTTAGCTTGCAGTAAAGATGATGACCCTGCGGATAATGATCTATTTGTGGGCACCTATAACGGTACCATCAGTTACACCAGTGGCTCAACTTCAACACGTACCGAAACAGGGAAAGTAACGGTAGTGAAAACGGGCAATAATTATGATTTCAAATTTTCGGATGGAATTCCGGATTTGAACGGGGTAGAATTCCAGAAAAATGAAAATGAGGCTGTATCTATTGGAAACGATGAGAGCAAGTACATTAGGATAACGGCCGGAACACTTAAAATAGCTTTTACTAAGAATGGTGCCATTTGGACCGCCGACTGTACGAGATAGTTTGAAGGAGACTTACGAAGTTTTAGAAACTTCGTAAGTCTTGATTTTATTAATTCCCCTTAATCTGCTTAGGATCATTTACCACCAATTGCAGTTTATCTTTATATAAGGTAACTTTTCCTGTTACGCAAATACGCTTGTTTTCGAACATTTCTACAGGCTCTTTTTCAAACTTACTTCTATCGGCCTTAAATACCACCACGGTAATTACTTCCTTTGGAAATTTACCACCCAGGTTAAGCAAACTTAAATTCTCTAAACTACGGGCACTATATACCGAATCGCAAAGCGTAACTTCTTTGCCTACGTGGTTAACAACTTCTTTTATAGATACCGCGGTTTGGCTTTTGGCAACCATAAAGAACAGGCCAAGTGCTAAAGTAACAATCAGTTTTTTCATAAAGTGAAGATACTAATTACAACTTTAAGCTATAACATATTTTGCGATTGAAAAATAAAAAAGCCGTCCATTACAGACGGCCTTCTAAAACAACAATAAAAAAATCTATTAGGCAACTAAACCAAATATGGCTACCAATTTTTGATGGTGATAGAGGTTAAAAGTTTGATCGGCGATATCGTAGGTTAAGTTTTTAAGCGAAACAAGCTTCAGGAACTCTCCTTCTATATCGTTATCCAAACAGGCCATTTGTGTACTTACTACGTTAGAAAAAGCGATTTTGTTTTTCCCAGTAAATTGTACCAAACCACCGTAGCCGTTGCAGCCTGTATTGCCACTTATACTATTTTTTTTCACATCAAAGTTCATGGTGGCAGTGCGGTTATTTAGGGTTTGGTTATTGATAGAAAGTAGTTTCCAACGGTGCTTACCTAAAAACGCAATGGCTTTGGCATCTGTCTCTTTGGCTTTTATTTTTTTCCTGCTCAATACCTTTACCACTTCATATTTGTACGAAGAAGCATCGGCAGGCACGTTTTTAAGTTTGGTGCGTTTTACCTGCACTTTGTAACGGTATCCATCCTGGTACTTAAAATTTCGGAAACCGCTGTAGAAATACTCCCAATCTTTGCTGCTTTTATATTTCACCAAATGGCATTTCATAGGGCCTACTCCTGTACAATCGGCTTTGTTCTCTTTAATTTCCATGGTGATGATTTCGCTCTTAGCCGCAGCTTGAGCGAATTGGGAAATGGTAAGAAGCGCTATGAGTAAGGATGTTATTTTTTTCATGTATTTATTTTTGCCTATATGATGTGGGAGATATAGGATTTCCATAAAAATCAGAAAAAACAACCGTAAATAACTGATATTATGCAGGTTAAATTCACGAACAAGCTAAATTACCGTTATAAAAAAATCCAAACAGAAAGTTAAATACCCTCAGTCCCCTATCTGAACTAAGGTTTGGCTTTAATTTTAGAAATAGTTTGCCCAATAACTTTGGCAGGTTTATCCATATCCTTAACGGCAAAATCAATCGCTTCCCGTATCAAATCCTGCACGCGGGGATTACGGTAGTCTTCGGGCTTTTTAACATCAATATGCCTGATCAGTTTTCCGCTGCCCGTGAGCAATTGATGCGGGTCTTTTAGCAAGGCTCCTTGATTAAAACCGAGGTTTAAATGGTTGGTGTAAATGGGAAGCATGCAAAAAGCATCCGATAGTTTATCAGAAATAGAAAAAACTGCCGTTAACGCATGGGTATGGTAAAGCAGTTCATTACTTTGGGGATAAAGTTGTAGAATAAATGCTCGCAAATCCGTAAAAAGGGAAACCAGTTCACGCTCCTTAAAACTGAGCAAGCGTTCAAAATCGGGATATAAAGGCCTTGGAGCATACATATAGATCAGGGTTTTGTGGGCAACTGTTTAAGCTTATGGATCAGCTTTAACAGCGCTGTCCTGTTTTTTGCTTCATGGTAAAATTTGGGCAGTTTTTCCAGCAAGGTAAAATGCGACCTGTCTTTATGTTCCCTCAACTTTGCGCCAATATAGCTTTCCAAATAGGCCAAATGCTCTTGGTTATAGGCCCAAAACACTTCATTTTTAAATGGCTGCTGTAGCTTTAACATTGCACTGAAATATTGATGTGCTGCCATGCGCCAATGACCGCTAATTCCCAGAACTGTTGTTTCGGTAGTCGCTTCCTTATTGTAACCGCATTTGGGGCAAAGCAGTCGGGCTTTCTGCTTATCATAATCTACGGTAGCTTGAGCCCCGTCGCCACACGATGGACAAACTACCAAAACATTAGCCTGAAATTCTGTAAGTCGCTTATTCTGATCATTAAATCTGTCTTGCATCATCTATCTTTTTTGGGCCCTAGCTTAAAATTAAGATTTTTATCCTCTATTTTTAGAAATTTTTATCCTTTCGTACCGTAGGGGCCGCCTCATCTTGATCAATAAAGTTGGGCCGCTAAGGAAGTTTGTCCTAATACGAGATCTCGGACCAGCTGCGCTATCCTCCAATATTGCTATAAAGTTACCCTGTAAATCTCTTTTCAATCTCTACCATTTCTCCATTTACAATGTTTTAACTAACTTTCCTTAAAAACCAAACTATTCCGTATCACTTATGATTTTAGCACAAAGAGAAAAACAAACCGTTGTACCAACCGGCAAATTGCTGGGCCTTCTCTCTATCGTGTTTACCACCGTCATTTTGCTCACTATTGCGCAGGATTTTCTCGAATCCATCAGAAATAGTTCGTCATTCTATATGGAGGAATCTCTGCTATTTAAAGCAATTTGGCTACTTTTTGTCCCTATTTTAGCTTTATTACATCGAGCACTACAAAAAGTAAAATCAAAACGCTTAGTTCCACTAATTTCTTTTACATTGTCTGCAAGCGTATTCCATCTTTTTGCCGTTTCTGTAACTGTATGGGGCCTTTCCATGTTGTTTTTTGGAGGCAGATACGATCTATACAAGGTTTTTTCCTACACACTTGCACAAGATTTATATAAAATCGTAATGGTTTATGCCTGTTTCAACTTGGTGCATTTCCATTTCTTAGCCAAACCTATTTATACTGAACAAGTTGAAAAGCAATGCTTAGCGCAATTAACGATATCATACGGCCGTAATAAAGTGATGGTACTGGTTAACGAAATCATCAAAATTACATCTGCTACGCCGTATATTGCCATTCATGTCGGAGACCGAGCGTACCTACATGCCGATACGCTAAAATCTTTCCATCAAAAAATAGATTCCGAGGTGTTTGTTCAAATCCATAAAACTACCATTGTAAACCTCCAAATGATTGCTGCCGTTAAATCCCGACTTAATGGTGATTATGATTTGCAATTGAAAAATGGCGAGCTTGTTAGATTAAGTAGAACTTATGCGGAAGAATTTAAAAAAAAGCTTAATCTCGGTCCTCAGGATAACCTATAAACTCATCAGGTTAAGCTATTTTAATTTCAATGCAAATCCATAGTTCATAGTTTCGTTTTCATCATCAGAAAACATCAAAGCAATGAACTTTAAAATGAACGTAATTCTTATTTTACTACTTGTGGCTACCACAGCCTGCAGTGCACAACGAAATAAAAAAATTGGCGGCCCCTGTGAAGGATGCGAAGCGGTTTACGAGTATGGGGATAAAAAACTAAGCCCGTCAGATACTTTGCCAAAGTTTGAACAAAACACCCCCCAGTTAAAAATATCAGGTAAGGTATTTAAAGCTGATGGCAAAACGCCCGCAAAGGATGTGATCATTTACATTTACCACACCAACCGAAAAGGCATTTATGAGCAAAAAGGTGATGAAACGAAATGGGCCAAAAAACACGGTTTCATCAGAGGATGGGTGAAAACCGGAACAGATGGCCGTTATACTTTCTTCACTTTCCGTCCGGCCTCCTATCCTGATGGCAGCGAACCAGCACATATCCATATCACCATTAAAGAACCTCATGTAAACGAGTACTACCTTGACGAATATCTCTTTGAGGACGATCCGTTGTTAACACCAGATATCCGAAAGAAACAACAAAACCGAGGAGGTTCTGGCATTGTAAAACCCGTATTCCAAAACGGAATGCTTACTGTAGAGCGAGATATCATTTTAGGCAAAAATATCCCAAACTATGAATAGATTGTCCTTATTGATTTTAGCAACGCTATGGCTACCTACCTGTTTGGGCAGATATCATACCGAAGCCCCTGCAGTAACCATTAATCCAACAAGCAACAAACCTTTGGCAAACCATACCGATACGCTCAACATCAACCTACTAAAATCCACCATCAACTGGACTGCAACAGAAATGAAGGGGCTCAAGAAACGAACTGGGAAAATATCGTTGAGCAAAGCCTACTTACTGGTTACCAAACATCGCATTGTTGGTGGAAATTTCGTGGTAAACATGAACACCATGGACGTGACAGATATCCCCGCACATGAGGTAGCTGCCCGCAAAAATCTGATTGCTCATTTAAGGAGTGCCGATTTTTTCCATACAGATCAATATCCAACAGCTACCTTAATGTTAACCAATGTTGAAAAAACCGCCCCTGACCGTTTAAAAATCAGTGGTAATTTTACCATTAGAGACGTGACTAAGAACATTACGTTTACGGCTAGCCAAAACAAACATACGTTAAAGGCCAATTTCACTTTTAACCGATTGGATTGGAAAGTAGCTTATACCGGAAGCTGGGCCAACAAAACGCTAGTGGACAATGATATTGAGCTGGCAATTGAGTTGGTGTTTAAGGCAAAGCCCTAATACCCGTCAAATCATGCAATTTAATTTCAATTGGATTGGATAGCTGCTATATTTGCTTTGATAATCGAAACCGATGCGCAAAAGCAAATTATCCATCCCTTTAAAAACCATGGCCGATGAATTCGAAAGGGGAATTTACATTGCAAAAGTTTCGATGGAAGAACTGGCGGCGTATGAACCCGCCATGCACGCCCACCGCGACGATTACCATTCCTTTTGTTTTCAGGAAGAGGGTACAACCGTAATTGAAATTGACTTCCAGAAATACAGCATCACAGGTCCCGCCATAGCCTATATACACCCCAATCAGGTACATCGCATGTTGGCGGTGCAAGAAATCAATTTAAGCATATTGATCATTAACAGCGAAAACCTTCATCCCGAATGGCTTAAAATACTACAGGAGATAGCACCCGCTCCGCCACTAAAATTAAAACCGCAAGCCATCACTCTTTTCAGGGAAACCATTTCTTTGTGCCTCAAATTTTGGGAAAGTAAACCAGAGCAGCTTTACCAATCTATTTTAAGAGACAGCTGCAATGCCTTGGCGGGATTGGCTGCCAAACAATACCTGGAACAAGCTAAACCTAAGGCCAAGCTGAGTAGCGCCGAGGTTATCAGCAGTAATTTCAGGGCTCTCCTGGAACATCATTTCGTCCAATGCAAAAGTCCGGCGGTTTATGCCGAGAAACTAAATATTTCTGCCGTTTATTTGAACGAATGTTTAAAAAAAACTACAGGCCAGCCTGTTTCCTATCATATCCAACAACGTGTTATTTTGGAAGCCAAGCGGCTATTATATCACTCCAGCCAATCCGTGAAAGAAATTGCGGCCGAACTAGGATATGATGATTATCCCTATTTTTCCCGTCTTTTTACCAAGGTGGTTGGCATATCAGCGCTGAGCTTCCGGAACAGAAACCTCGATTAGTCCAATAATCACCTCAAATCCTCCTTTCCTGCTAAACGTATTTGGGCTTGCTTTGTAAAAAAATTTACAGCTTATGCCCAGTGCACCAAAATGGTTATTTGACGTTGTTGAACGTTTACTACTCCCTAAAATTCCGCTGATGGAGGTTTCTATTGTTGAGCAACTATCTCCATCCGTTAAAAGAATACAATTTAAAGGCGCTTTTGAAACCCTACAATTTCAAGTAGGTTCTTATCTAGATTTCCGAGTTTCGGGCACCGAAGCCCGAAGGTACACCATTTCCTACATCGACCCGCAAAAGGAAATATTGGAATTTATTGTCCATTTGCATGGCGAAGGCCCAGGCAGATGGTTTATGGATCGTTTAAAAATAGGCAACAAAACAGTGGTGAGCGCTCCCAGGGCCCATAAATGCTATGAAAAATCGTTCAAAAAATATCTTGTTTTTGGTGATGAAACTTCTTTAGCACTAGCCTGCTCTTTATTGCCGGCACTCGTTAGCAATAACCATGAATTTAGTTTCTACTTTGAATTGGCGCAGGCAAATCAGGATGTTCCCGAACTGCTAGGCATCCCAAATTGTACCGTATTTGCTAAAAACGGCTCCTTCCATAACGAAAAATGGATCAGCAATTTGCCGTTCATGGAAAGCTCAGCCAGTAACGACACCGCCTTTGTACTTACCGGAAATGCAAAATCGGTACAGGTTTTCAAAAAGGTGATAAAGGCTAACACCAAGGCCAAAATCTTTTCACAAGGCTATTGGCTTGAAGGTAAGAAAGGTTTATAATCATCAATCCGTGAAGCATGATATACGTATTTAAAACCTCTGTACAAACCGAAAGCGACGTGCTACTGTTAAAACCACATCTGGATAGCGCGTTAGACAAGATAGAATGGAATTTTGACCTCGAAGATTGTGACCACATCCTCCGGGCCGACACGCCCAGGGAAAACCCGGAAAAAATAGTAGAAATACTGAAGCAAAGCGGCTTTGAATGCCAAGAACTGGATGAATACTAGCTGGGGCTACGAAAAACATTCAGTACCAAATGGAAATCTGACTGGTATTTCTTAGGATTAAGCTTAAAATAAAAAGCACCCTTTTTAGAGCCCGATTTGTCCTTTTCCTCTAGCTTGATAAGCAAACCGGTAGATTTTATTTTCCGATTGAAGTTGCCCGTGTCAATTTTCATGTCGTTCACTTCCTCAAAAAGTACCTGCAATTGAGGAAGTGTAAATTTTTTGGGCAGCAATTCAAACAAAATGGGATGTAAAGCCGCTTTATAACGAAGCTTTTTCCAAGCATCGGCCACCATGGCCTCATGGTCGAAAATCAGATCCGGGCACTCGTTAATCGGAAACCACTCCGCCTGATAATCTGCATTAATTTGAGCGCTATATTTATGAATATCAATCAGGGCGAAATAGGCCACCGAAAAAACACGTTCAATAGGATCCCGATCTGGCTTTCCGTAAACCTGAAATTGTTCCAAATAAATCCCATCTAGCCCGGTGTTTTTTTTCAGTATCCTTACAGCGGCCTCGTCTGTACTCTCTTGGGCACTCACAAAGCCACCAATTAAGCTCCACTTGTTGATTTCGGGCTCTAATCCCCGCTTTACCAGCAACAGTTTTAAACGTTCACCATCAAAACCAAACACAATACAATCCACGGCAACCAGGTAATGCGTTTGATTTGAATATTCGATCATTGATATATTATTTTAATTGTTGCTGTTCAACTTTATCGCCCAAAATTAAAAAACCTTTGCAATTTATTAATTGTCATATTAACTATTAATAAATTATCTGTAGCTTAGCCCCAACCAATTACCATTTAAATATTGTTAACATGCACGGATTGCACCATCTCGAATCAAATCCACATCGGAGATTAAACTTACTTACTGGCGAATGGGTGCTCGTTTCGCCCCACCGTACCAAACGGCCTTGGCAAGGGAAGGTAGAAGATTTACCACGGGACAACAGACCTGCCTACGATCCCAAATGTTACCTATGCCCTACCAACAGCCGGGCCGATGGAGACCTCAATCCTGATTATCAGGGAAGCTTTGTTTTTAAAAATGATTTTTCGGCACTGCTAGAAGATACGCCTGCGGCGCAATACAACGAAAATGAATTATTGGTAGCCAAAACAGAACGTGGTCTCTGCAAGGTCATCAGCTTTAGCCCCAAACATCACCTTACCTTACCAGAACTGGGCATAGCCGAAATTGGCAAAGTGGTTGATCTTTGGCAGAGCGAATTCAAAAACCTTTCTGATCAGTCTTGGATTAAATATATCCAGATTTTCGAAAACAAAGGCGAAATTATGGGCTGTAGCAATCCTCATCCTCACGGACAAATATGGGCGCAAAGCGATTTGCCTGTAGAAATCATCAAAGAAAGCGAGCGGCAGAAAGCCTATTACGAGGTACATCAAACCAGTTTATTGAAAGCCTATTTAAACCTGGAGCTGGAAAAAGGTGAACGGATTATTTTTGAAAACGATGCTTTTGTGGTATTGGTTCCTTTTTGGGCAGTATGGCCTTATGAAACCATGATCATCAGTAAAAGGCCCGTGCAAAACCTCATGGCTTTTGATACGCAGGAAAAGCATTTACTTGCTGAAGCTATTAAGGTGATCACAACCAAATACGATAATCTTTTCGAAACCTCTTTCCCCTATTCGGCCGGAATGCACCAGGCGCCTGTAAACAGTGGCAACCATCCGGAGTGGCATTGGCACATGCACTTTTATCCACCGCTGCTCCGGTCAGCTACGGTAAAGAAATTTATGGTAGGCTATGAGATGTTGGCCAATCCGCAACGCGACATTACACCTGAGTATGCAGCTGCCCGATTAAAAGAACTTTCCATCGAACACTATAAAAGTAAAACGCATCCACATGAATCCCCTATCACTTAAAAATACTTTCAAAGAAATATTCGGTAGCGAACCGATGCTCGTTAAATCACCAGGACGCATTAACATTATTGGCGAACACACGGATTATAACGGTGGATTGGTGATGCCCGCCGCCATTAACAAAGCCGTGTATGTGGCTATCTCTAAACGAGATGACGAGCAGATCCAGCTCTATGCCGAAAGTTATCAGGAAAAATATATTGGCAGCCTCAATAATGTAGAAAAATGCGAAAAGCCCTGGGCCAACTATATCCTTGGGGTAGTACATGGCTTATTGCAACGTGGTTTTACCTTATCGGGCTTTAACCTCTACATTTATGGCGATGTGCCTCTTGGAGCGGGCTTGTCTTCGTCGGCCGCCATTGAATGTGCCACTGCCTACGCACTTTCCCAACTTAATCAGCTCCCCATTACTAAAATAGACTTGGCCCTGGTTGCGCAAAAAGCCGAACACGAATTTGCAGGGGTAAAGTGCGGTATTATGGACCAGTTTGCCTCGGTATTTGGCCAAAAGGATTATGCCATGATGCTCGACTGCGAATCGTTGGAACACGAATATATCCCTTTAAAACTTGATGGCTACAAATTGGTACTGTTTAATACCAATGTAAAGCATTCCTTAAGTGAATCGGCGTATAATGAAAGGAGAGCACAATGTGAACAGGGCGTGGCATGGGTTAAAGTTCAACATCCCGAAGTGCAATATTTAAGGGATGTAAGTCCGCAAATGTTATTGGAATATGTAATGCCCAAAGATGCCGAAGTATATACCAAATGTAGCTACGTGGTGGCAGAAATAGATCGTGTAAGAAGGGCTGCCGCAGCTTTAAAGGATGGCAGGTTGGAAGCATTGGGCAAGTTAATGTTTGAAACACACCAGGGTTTAAGCAAAGACTACGAGGTAAGTTGCAAAGAATTAGATTTTTTGGTTGAACAGGTGAAGGGCTTAAATGGAGTATTAGGTGCTAGGATGATGGGCGGAGGATTTGGAGGCTGTACCATTAACATTGTAAAGGATGAGGCAATTGCTGACTTGACCAATAAATTGACTAAGCTTTACCATGACCGGTTTGGGCTAACGCTGAGCACTTATGTGGTAGAAACCGCAAATGGAGCCCAACTATTGCCTTAACAATCACAGGCCCTACCTTAAGCATCTCAATATAAGGGTTGAGGTAGGGCTTATCAATTATAGCGCCGATACCGGTTCTTTCCTTTGCGAGAGTTTTTCAGCAATCAATTTCTCCAAGGTTTCAGGGCTTAAACATCCGCATCAAAAAAGTTTCGATAGGTGGAGTTTTTTTGGGGGTAAAAAATATTTTAATATTTTTTGATGTTGATACAATAAAACCGCTTTAGTGATGTTTATATTACTGAGAGCGTTAATTTAGATGGCGGGGACAAGGCGGTATGCTAAGTCCCCGTTTCTTTTTAAGCATTCCCTAGAAATATGCGCTGCTTTTTTTAATCTATAATAACATTAGTGCCTTGTGCTGTCAGCTTTTGAAGCGCTTCTCTCATGGTTTGCACCTGCTCTGGCGTATGTGGCAACCAAGTGGTTACTTCGCCAATTACCCTAAAGGGATGTACTGAACGGTAGGACATGGTTGGGTTTCCTGGAAATTTTTGATCCGTTACGTTTGGATCATTTTCTATTTCGCCTGTGGCTTCTACTAAATAAATTCTTTGGCGTTGGTTGCCCAAAGCTAATTCTGCGCCCCAAATTGCAGCGGTTATCGTAGCAGCTACATATACATGCCTCAATTTTCTATCAGCGTAGTTACATTGGAAGCCTGGTGAAATAAAATCTCCTATTTTAAGATCGGCCTTGGTGCCGTGGAAAAAAGTTTGCGCAAAGGGGCTATGGGTTATTTGGTTTGGTTCTCCTACTATTTTATCCATACATTGTTGTTATTGCGTAGCTACTGATAAAGCAGCAATTAATTAAACACCGAAATTACGCTTTAAGGAAGATAAATATAAGCATTGAACCTGCAATTATTTCCATGCTTCGTTAGGGGGACTTTGTTAGCACATCTAGCTTTTTAAGCAATGCGGGCATTCTAAAATCGCCGTTCATTATTTTGATCTTTTCGGTGGCAAGGTCAAGGTCGACTCCGATAGCGGTAATAAATAGAGGTTTTGAACTGTTTCCTCTTAGCAGTGCTTTTTTATTTGTTTTCAACGAAATGAAGTCGGTTTTGGCTACCCCAATAACAGGGATGGTTTTACCCAATGCTTTGTAAAGATGGCCACCTAGTCCCATTTTGCCGTCATCATCCAGATAAACAAAGCCGTCAACTATTATCGCTTCGAAAGCGCCAAGTTTGTAAGTTGCCATCAAGCTAAGTATACACGGCAGCTCCCTTTTATAAAACTCACCGGATACGTACTCGGCAACATGTTCAAGGGTTTCCGCATAACGATGCCTTTCTGCGGTAGCTTCCCAATCATCAAAGGCTAAGCCAACTGTTTTGGCCTTGTTTTCGAAGTAATAGGTATCAACCGCTAGCAACATACGTTATCCAAAAAATATTTTTTATTCTTCTTTTTTATCAGGCCAGATGGCTTGCGTTACGCACCATTTCAGGTATTCGACAATTGTTGGAAATTTTATGGCATCTGCTTCATAACTTGTCCATTGATCTTCTAATATCTGTACTATTCTTTTTCTGTACAAATTGTTCGGCAAATAAGTAGAAATCTTGTAGTTCTTATCCAGCAAACCGCAAGCTTGCGACAACTTCACCTGCATGAGGAGGCAAAGGCTCTCTTCTATTTCATAATAGCTATGCCCGTTGGCATTTAAATATTGCATAATTTCTGCAAAACCTTCCTGATTGGACCAGTCTTCACCAGTGTATTGACCAATCATTAAATGAGTAAGTTCATGCCCCATAAACCAGGGTAAGTTAGGCTTTTTAAACAGTTGCGTATGAATACTTGGCTGATCTACCAATCCGCTACCAGCCGTATGAAGTGCAATTGCCCCTATAAACAACGAATTGAAACTTGGCTTGAGCCTAAGAAGGCCAAAAAGTTTTTCGGTAACTTTTAGGTTCTTTTCCTGCTCTTTCCAAACAGAAATGGTATGTAATTCTGCTTGCCGGATACTGTCTTTCCAAAATTTTTCGAATAGCGGAAAATATTCCTCGCCTTGTTTAATGATGGTTTGCAGGGTATCAAAATTGGGCAAAGGCTCGCCAAAGGATAGGTGTTTTAACGGTTGTGTTGTTATTCCACTGGTTTCGCCCCGGTAATGGGCTACCAGCGGATACAATGCCTGATACTGTTTCAGTTGCATTACATTTGCACGCTCGGTAAGTGTTACTGGTGCTCCCCGATAGTTTAAGACGGCCTTTAGCGGAACTTTTTTAGGAAGTGTTGGAAAACCACCTACATTTCTATAAAACAGGTAAAAAAGAAAATCGGCATATACGTTATGGCCAAATGTTAACTTAAGTTTCTTATTGTTTTCCGATGGATAAACCTTGGGGCTTTGCGCATATATAGGGCAAACGGAAATCCATAATAAAAAGGCTAGCAAATATCTTCGCATGTTTGTTTTTGTATTAAACGCAAAAAACCGCTACGAAACAAATGGGACATACCGCTTTTAGGCACTTTCATGTTGTTCCGTAGCAGTTTCTATTTAAAAGATTACCAATCTGCGGCCGGATTATAGTAAGTTTCTACATCTGGTAGTGGCAAGGTGTACCTTGGGTCTGCTACTTGGATTAATGATCCTGCTCCTATGGAAAGCATTGGTTCTGCTTTTCTGGCCAAGTTATTGTATCTCATGCCCTCGGCCAAAAATTCTATCCGCCTTTCGGTCATGATAGCCTTTTCCAGCGCTGCGCCGGTAGCCAACGCTCCAAAATCGTAATTGGGATCAGAACGGTGCCTTACGGCATCTAACAGCGCCCTTGACCTTACCAGGTTACCGCCGGCAATCAATGCTTCAGCTTCGGCAACGTTCAACAACACTTCTGCATACCTGATCTGCGGAACAAAATCTACGAAAGGTGCCGTACCTGAAAATTTTTTGGTGAACCAACCAATGGAGGCCGAATATTGCTGTATAAAAGCGGTTCTTCTGGCATCTGCGGCCGGCCATGCGGGGTCAGAGTATATTCCAAAACCAGTGGTGTTGATGAGGTACTCCAAATTACCATTGCCTGCATTAAAGTAAAAGCCCAATTGGTTTTGCGTGCCTGGTGGATTGGTTGCATCCATGGGCAGGGAAAAAATAGATTCGGAAGTAGTAAATGGTGCTACAAATACACTGGCAATATTGGCCTGAAGTGCGTGTGGTGCCCTTTGCGCATTTTCGAAAGGTGCCGCTTGCGGCACAATTTTATTTCCCTCTTCCAATACCTTTGCATAATTACCCATAGCTAAATACACACGGGTTTTAACCGCAATTGCAGTATTTTTATGCGCACGCGTAGTTCTTAGCAAAGCGCTTCCATAGGTGTTTGGAAGACTTTTCTCGGCTTCATTCAAATCATCCAATATCTGCGCATAAACCTGTGCTACCGTTGAGCTTTTAAGTGTGTTGTTCTCGGCGGTAAGCTCGGCCTTCAAACGAATTGGCAAACCTCGGGATGCGCCATTGTTCAACACATAAGGTTTTGCAAAAATCTGCACCAGGCCAAAATAGGCATAGGCCCTCAAAAATCTAGCTTCTGCCTTATAGTTATCATATAGTGCCTCGCTTAAAACCTTTTTGTTTTTTTCCAGTCCTTCTAAAAAATAGTTTACCCTATTGATGACCAGATAACCTGCTGTCCAGATATTGCCAAGGTTGGTATCTGACGATTGGACAGTGGCATTGTGAACGGTAGCGCCTGTATTTGAATTGAATTCCCTAACACGGAATTCTTCCGCTCTGATATCGTTATAGATCAAGTAACGTCCTCCGAATAAGGCTCCGGACTTAGCCGTGGCATATAAGCCATTTACTTGTGCCAATATTCTTTCTGGCGAGGTAAACGCCTCTTCGTCAATCAAGGACAGTTCTGGCTTTGCTACCAAAAAATCTTTTTTACAGGAACTAACGGTTAGCGTTAGGGAAAGTGCCAGTACGGCAAATTTTGCCAAAGGCTGATGATATGTTTTTTTAAAGAAAGTATTCATGATCAAATGAGTTAAGTGTTATAATCCTAAACTAAGGCCAAAAGTGAAGGACCTGCCTTGTGGGATACTGTTACGTTCAATACCAGCTGCCAAGTTGGAATTTCCGTTAGTTGAAATCTCGGGATCAACACCGGTATAACCCGTAATGATGAAAGCATTGGTTACCTGTCCATAAACTCTTAGGCTTTTAATTCCGGTTCTTCCAAAAACAGCAGTAGGCAACTTGTAACCTAGCGTAGCGGTCTGTAATCTGAGGAAATCGCCTTTTTCTACATTGTCGGTAATTGGGAAACTTGATCCGTTAGAAATGTTATCGCCATAAATCACTTTTGGGATTTTGGTAACCTGGCCCGGTGTGGTCCAAGCATCAAGTACTTCCGTAGAATTGTTCCAGAAACGCTGATCTAGCAAACCAGCCCTTGATCCGTTATAGATATAGTTGCCACCGGTGAAGGTAAAATTGAAGGCCAAATCAAAATTTCCGTAGTTTAAGGTATTGTTAAAACCGCCGTACCAAGTAGGCATGGTATTGCCTGCATAAACAGCATCTTTGGCCGCTGTAATTGCAGGTGCAATGGCACCATTGTCTACGTAGGTCCATGCGGTAGTTCCGGCATGGTGCAAATACTGTACCTCTCTGCCATTGGCATCTAAAAATATCCTACGGCCGTTTGCTGGGTTAACGCCATTGGTTCTTACGGCGTAAATACCCGATACGCTTTTTCCAGCTTCGGTAATACTTGCGCTTTCCAGGCCGCCGGTAGAACCAATGATATTAGGGATACCGCTAGCCAATCTTTGTACCTTATTTTTGATACTGGTAAAATTCAGGTTGGTATTCCAGCTAAAACGGTTGGTTTTTATGGGGCTGCCAGATAGGGCAAACTCAAAACCACGGTTGTACATGCTTCCCACATTAAGCAGTATGCTATTCCCCGGAATACCTTTAGAAGCCGCCTGTGGCACCCCTAAAATCAAATTATCTACGTGTTTATTGAAATAATCAACCTCTAGGGTTAAACGGCTGCTAAACAAACTTGCCGACAGGCCAATATCTGTTTGCTTGGTTACTTCCCAGCTTAGCACATTGTTTCCAGCTTGGTTAAAAGCCCATGCAAGTGCCGAAGCACCGTACAGCCCAGAGCCGAACGTGGTAAATTCATTGTACGGGCCTACGTTTCCATTACCAACGGTACCGTAGCTGGCCCTTAAACGTAAGCTGCTTACCTTGCTTCCCAGTGTCGAGTTTTTGAAGAAATCTTCCTGGGCAATTTCCCAAGCCACGGATGCACCCCCGAAATTGCCCCATCTGTTTTTAAAGGCAAGGCCTGAGTTGCCATCTCTTCTAAAATTTCCGCTTAAATAATACCTCCCCTTGTAATTGTACGAGGCGTTGGCAATATATGATTCAAATGCAATTTGCGAAATTCCGTTACCCGCTGCCACAATATTGGCAAAAGTACCTTGATAGTTATCAAAGAAATTTGGGTCCAATAATCCTGTGCGTAATGCTCCCCAGCTTAAGGTTCTGGTGTTCTGGAAATCAGAGCCTACTTGTGCGTTAAAATGATGGTCGCCAAAAGTTTTGTTATACTGTAAGGTAGTAATCCAGTTCCAGCTATTTCTTCTGATCAAGCTATTAAAGGCGTTTCCTCCGGCTGAGTAGCCATCTCCCTGGAAAGGGTTCCAGTACCTGATATTTTCGGTGTATGATTTGTCCCAAGAGTAGGTAGACTTAAGGCTCAATCCATCTATAATTTTAACCTCTGCACCTAAATTGGTTAAAAACCTGGTGGTTTCTGAAATATTCCTGTCATGCTCTATCAGTACGGATGGATGTGACCATGATGTGCCAATAAGGTTGTTTCCGCTACCTACGCTATTTAGGGTATAGTTATAGGTGCCATTAGCATTTCTTACGGCAAGGTTTGGCGACAGGGCAAAGGCAATACGCCCAAGACCAGAAGAGTTAAAAGCCCCTCCTGGTACCGATCCGCTGTTAGGCGAATTATTATCTGAATTGGTGAAGGCCATATTTAAGTTGAGGTTTAACCAATCCGTTGCTTTATGGGTTAAATTTGCCCTTCCGGTATATCTTTTAAAGCTGTTGGCCTTTAAAAAACCTTTTTGGTTGCTAAGTCCGCCCGAAAGGAAATAAGAAGTTTTTTCGGAACCTCCAGAGAGATTCAGGTTATGGTTTTGGGAATAAGCCGTTCTGTACACTTCATCGTACCAGCGGGTATCAACCATGGATCCGTCTGGATTATAATTGGGGAAGAAGCTTTTTCCTCCAACGTGCTGCAACGGCCCAATGGAAGCAGGGTTAACCTGAAGCGCATTGGTTACGGCAGTGTTTTTTACATCCATATATTGTTGGGCATTGAGCAGTTCAGGCAATCTGGTTGCTTTTACTGAACCTATCCAGTTATCGTAGGTGATTTTTGAGGAACCTGCTTTTCCTTTTTTAGTGGTAATTACCAATACCCCTGCAGCGGCCCTGGATCCATAGATAGCCGTTGAGGCCGCATCTTTCAAGATATCGATCGATTCGATGTCGGCCGGGTTAATATCTCCCAATGGGTTATTGGCGCTTGAGTTGGTAGAAACATCGCCGGTAGGGAAAGGAATACCATCTACAATAACCAATGGGAAAGAGTTTAGTGAAATGGAACTTACCCCACGTACACGGATTACCGGTGGGTTGTTGAGCAAACCGTTGGGTTGTACAATGTTAACCCCAGCGGCCTGTCCGGTAAGTCCCTGCCCAAAACTTTGTACGGGCTTGTCCTTGATAGCATCGCCCGTTACCCTGGAAGCAGAGCCTGTAAAATCTTTCTTGGCAATGGTTCCGTAACCGGTTACCACCACTTCGGTTAAGGCCTTGGAGCTCGATTCCAGCAAAACATTAACGGTTTGCTGTTCGCCTATAGCCACCGTTTGGGTGCTATAGCCTATGGAGCTAAATTCTAAGGAAATGGTACCCGTTGGTACGGTTAACGAGAACCTGCCGTTGGGTCCCGTTGACACGCCTACGTTTGAGCCTTTTACCTTAACGCTCACGCCTGGCAAGGGCAAGCCGTCTTCCTTGGACGCCACTATGCCCGTTACGGTTCTGTTTTGGGCAAATAGCGCAAAGCAGAACAAAAAATTGGCTACTAATAACAGTAATCTTTTTTTCATAATTTAATGGTTAGTTAATTGATTATATGTGATTTAAAACATACATGGTTAAATTAAACCTGTATCAACAAGGTTATTTCCGATAGCGTATTTCCGATAGGCCAATGGGGTTTTTCCCTCTCGGCCATTGAACAGCCTGATAAAAGCGCTGGTATCTTTAAGCCCTACCTTTCCTGCTACCAGTTTAACGGAATAGTTTGTGCTCAACAGCATTGATTTTGCCCGTTGTAGCCGCAATTGTATCAGATATTGAAAGGGAGTGATCCCGTAGGCGGCCTTAAACGTCCGGAGCAAATGGTTCACCGAAAGACAACAATAGGCCGAAATATCCTCGAGGTAAATTTTACGGTTAAAGTTGCCGTTGATAAATTCTCTGGCCAACAGTAGGCGCCTCAACAGTTCTTTCCGGGTTGCGGGGTTTAAGGAGTTCAGTTTGTTTAGCCTGTTTGATACTTCATTTTGATAAATACGGTAGTACTCGAACAAGCAATCGTGCAGGTATTGGTTTACCTTCAACTCATTGGGTTCACCTATTTCTAAACTGGCCTTGAGGTGATGGAGATGATACTGCATCATATCGCTCAAAGGATAAAGGGTTTCCATAAAGAAAGGTGCCGTGTGGTTGCTTGTTTCTACATGCTCTTGGTTACTTTGGTTAAAGATCCGATGGAAATTTTCGATGAATGGCACCCGCATGGCTAAAGAAAGCACAGTTACGGGGCTGGTGCTTTTTACCGAAGCTTTGTAGGTTGTGCCTGCATTAAAAAAAGCAAAACTATCTGGGAAGATATTCAGTTTCCTACGCCCCATGGTACAACTTTCCGATCCGCTAAATACAAAACGCATGGTGTAAAAATGCTCGGCATCTTTTGGGCTGTAGAAAGACTCGCAAGTATTCTCGCTGGTTACCCTATTCCCATTGGCTAGTTCAACAACGTGCTTCATAAATTTGGGTGCAAGGGTTATAGTTTAAAGGTTATTCCAAGGCTAAGTATGCCCACGCCATAACCGAGTTCGGCAAAAGCACCAACTTTTTCGGTAAACCAGTATCTGCTGCCAAGATGCCCACCAATCACGATGTCGCCCGCAGAGGATGAAGCAGGCGCTTCTGAATCTCCCTGCCATTTTACCGAAGAGATATTATAGCCTAGTACCGCACCGATATATGGATCAAATTTTTCGGTGTTTACCTTAAAGTGGTAAGATGCTCTTGCCGCAACCAACAGGTAGCTATATTTCCATTGGCCTGCATCGTCGTAGCTTTCGCTCTTTCGGGCGTAACCCAAATAAATTCCGCCACTTATCTTTTCGGTAAAACCATGTTCGTAAGATATCCCAATGGGCATCCCCAGATTTCCGCCAACGCCCAGGCCAATGTTAAGGTGCCGGTCATCTTTTTGATGCTGGGCAAATAAGGAAGTAGCTCCCCATATGAATAAGGAGCTTAATAGGGTTCGTTTTTTAAAATTCGTCATGAGATATTTTGCAATTGTGTTTGGCAAGCATATGTAGAGAGCGTATTTGAGAGCGTATTTAGAGAGCGTTTTTAAGAGCGTATTAAACCCCACTGTTTTGGAGAACTGTTTATCGAATGAGCAGTTTCTCTACGATGGTGTCGTTATTTTCCTTTACCACCTTTAAAAGGTAGGTTCCTGCGGGCAGCCTGTTAAATCTGACGGTGTGCGTATCTGCGCTGGCATCAAGGGTGGCACGGTATAAGGTTTGCCCGGTAACGGTGCTTATGGCTACCATTTTTGCCTTGGGAATAGCAATGTTTACAAAGTTGGTAGCGGGATTTGGGCTGATAACAAATTGTGCCAACTTTTGGGGTGCTACGGTAGTCAATTTGCTATAGCTGAAGGTGCCGTCCTTATCTACCATTTTTAGCCTATAATAAATAGTGGCGGCGTTAAGCAAACTTGCCGGCAAGGTTTCCCTTAAGGAATAGCTTTGTTGGGCGGTACCGTTTTTGGCCTCAATCCTACCGGCGGTAGTAAAGTTCATGCCATCAATGCTCCGTTCAACCATAAAATGTGAAACGTTCATTTCATTGGCTGTGGTCCAAAAGTGCCTTACCGACCGATTATCCAGTGCTGTACTATAACTTAGCAGCTTTAAGGGCAAAATATCTTCGATCTCGAAATACTTGACCGTGGTTGTGCTGAATTTTCCTTCGGTATCTCTGGTTCTTACATAGAAATAATGCCCACCCTTAGCCAACATACTGATATCTATGCTGGCAGTTAGGTCTTCTACGTTTGGATTGGTGGCCACTGGGATACTTGTTGCGTTTCCGATGCCGGGGTCGTTATCTATAAAGTACTCTACATAGCCAATACTGGGCAAAGTTGCCGTTGAAAACAGCTCTCTGTAAACCATTCGTTTGTTGACTATACTCCATTGTCCGGTGGCTGCCTGGCTGCGTACCATAAAATAGTGCAGGCCTTTTGGCAGTGCCGAAACATCTACATTAAAGCTGAGGTTGTTGATCTCATTGGCACTTACCAATGGAACTGGTGTGGCTAAACCAAAACCTGGATCTACTCCAAAGAAATATTCAACCCTTAGGATGGTGGTTTGTGCAAAAGCATTGGCCTGTGCCACTACAAAGCACCATAAAAACATGATTATTTTTTTGTACATATGTTTACCTGTTTGTTTTGGTACTGATGGTTACCTGTATAGTGTTACCACTAACAATGCCGGGCAGGTCTAGCTTATAAATAGAGGGAATTGGTGGCTGTAATGCGTTAAATAAATAGGGATCGGCACCTCCGGTCATTCCGCAATCGGCTCCGCCCAAACCTGCTCCTTTGGCGGGACTGGTAGGTTTTAGTTGGTAATACCTGTCATCTGGTGCGGCTGCCACAAATATATCAGCCAGTGGAACGCTAAAAACATTGTTAAAGCTATCAGAAGTTACCTGTACCCCACTCTTGTAATAGAAATCAGCAGAAAGTACATTATTGGCAAAAATGCTACTGTTAAGATTTGCGGCGCCATTAAAAATAATATTGTTGCTGATATCCGAATGGGAAGCAAACAGGTTAGCGTTAATGGTATTATGATGTAAGGCAATGTCGTTTACGGCAGAACTGATTTCTATAATACCACCAATAAAGTTATTGGTTAAGGCAATGTTATTGCTTTTATCGATGCTAAGCCTGGTGATGTAGTTATGGTAAACTAAAGCATCTACAGTGCTGGTTAAGTTTATTCTTCCATGATTCCGGTACAAGCGTATTCCTCCTACACCTTCTGTAATAATATCGGCTTTTACACCTGCCACAACGGTATGACTTGCTCCGAAACGGATATAAATTTGTGCTATGGTTGCTCCTGGTGTGCCGGGCAGCTGATGCCCTTCATAGCTGTCTAAAAATGCGCCCAGCCCCATCACTACCAACTTTTTGTCGATATTAAAGGCGGGATAGGTAATAGAACTGCTTTCAAAATAAAGGGTATCACCTGGTTGGGCGGCATCATGCGCCTGTTGGCCGTTGATATAGGTTGAATTGGTTACGTAATTGTTGTTTACACGAAAAATTTTGGCGTTTAATTGCGCTGTTGCCAGCAAACAGCACATGGTCACAAGTAAAAGTTTCTTCATATCATTAAAAATTAAGGTGAACTGCAAACCGCTGTGAAAAAGGCCGCAGAAACTAATGGATTGGTATTATGGTTTAATTGCCTCCATAAGCTCCCGGAGATCTGTTTCGGCAAGTCCATTGCCATCGGTAAGTTTCCAAAACATGGTTTGGATTACCGAATAGGGCTCCAGCCATGCAGGCTGTACGTAATCTGGCCGGTAAGCATCCATGGGATTGTAATGTTGTTTAAGCTTTAAATGAGGTTTGTTATTTAATAGGGAAAGAAATTTCAGTGCTTGTTCATTTTTGGTCACTACTGTGGGAATATACATGCCCTTTCCTATGGGATAGTTACGTGTATCAGGGGTATTGTTTTCTTCCCAAGGTAGGCCCTTGCCCGAGTTCATACAGGCCACGCCCAGGTAAAAGGTAGTGGTATCATTTCCACCAGTATTTCCATAAGGCGGCATGGGAATAGGTTCTCTGCCCATCAGCATTCCATTTTGGATTCTACTAGGCGCAACGTTCATGACTACTAGCCCTTCTGGAAAGATGATTTCTCCTCCTTTCCAGGTACTATCGGCAACAATGTTGATGTCTACATAAAAGGTATTCATGTTTCCATGAAGCTTCTTGATATCGGGATCAAAGGGATGATTAGGACGTTGTACAAAACGTAGGCCCTTGGGCAATTTAAAGGGGGTTCCAACTGGCTCTTCGTCGCTATCTCCAAAACCTGGCTCGTTTGCTATGTTAGCTAATTGGGTAAAGGGTAGTTTTTCTTCTTCAATGGGCTTTTCTCCGCTTTTACTGCACCAGGCCAGGGTAGTAAGGCACAAGATTGCGAACAAATTGACACTTAAATCTCTCTTATTCATGCGAACAAAACTAAAAGTGCGGCATGTTTGCCTATGTTTTTTTCTACGAAGTGCAATTATCAAGGTTAAAATGCAAAAAAGACGGGTCTAAGTCACTGCTTCGATTCTGCTTTAAGAAAGTTTAAGGAAGGATGGTGCAAAGGTTTATTTCTGTGCCATGAACCTATTATGAGGACGGCGGGGACGCCGCCCTTTGCAAGTGCGTGCCCACCGGCATAAGGGTGGTGTCCCAGCCAACCTTTGCAAGTACAGAAGGGTCTAATCACCCCTGCATAAGGTGGCCTCCCCACTACCCTTTGCAAGTGCGTGCACAGAAACCGGCATAAGGGTGGTGTCCCAGCCGACCTTTGCAAGTATAGAAGGGCCTAATCATCCCTGCATAAGGTGGCCTCCCCGCCACCCTTTGGTAAATACAGAAGGACCTAATCACTGTTTCGATTTAACTGAGAAAGTTTAAGGAAGGATGGCGCAAAGGTTATTTCTGTGCCATAAACCTGTTATGAGGGCGGCGGGGACGCCGCCCTTTGCAAGTGCGTGCCCAAAACCCTGCATAAGGGTAGCGTCCCAGCTGACCTTTGCAAGTGCAGAAGGGCCTAATCATCCCTGCATAAGGGTGCTGTCCCAGCCGACCTTTGCAAGTACAGAAGGACCTAATCATCCCTGCATAAGGTGGCGTCCCCGCCACCCTTTGCAAGTGCATGCCCAGAACCCAGCATACTGGTAGTGTCCCAGCCGACCTTTGCAAGTATAGAAGGGCCTAATCACTGTTTCGATTTAACTGAGAAAGTTTAAGGAAGGATGGCGCAAAGGGTTATTTCTGTGCCATGAACCTATTATGAGGGCGGCGGGGACGCCGCCCCTTGCAAGTGCGTGGCCAGAAACCGACATAAGGGTGGTGTCCCAGTTGCCTCTTGCAAGTGCAGAAAAGCCTAATCGCCCCTGCATAAGGTGGCGTCCCCGCCACCCTTTGGCAAATACAGAAGGACCTAATCACTGTTTCGATTTAACTGAGAAAGTTTAAGGAAGGATGGCGCAAAGGTTATTTCTGTGCCCAAAACCTGTTATGAGGACGGCGGGGACGCCGTCCTTTGCAAGTGCGTGCACAGAAACCGACATAAGGGTGGTGTCCCAGTCGACCTTTGCAAGTGCAGAACGGTCTAATCACCCCTGCATAAGGTGGCGTCCCCACCACCCTTTGGCAAATACAGAAGGACCAAATCACTGTTTCGATTTAACTGAGAAAGTTTAAGGAAGGATGGCGCAAAGGTTATTTCTGTGCCCAAAACCTGTTATGAGGACGGCGGGGACGCCGTCCTTTGCAAGTGCGTGCACAGAACCCTGCCAAAGGGTGGCGTCCCCGCCGCCCCTTGCAAATACAGAAGGACCTAATCACTGTTTTAACTATTCACATAGAAATCAATTTTAAGACAGCCCTGTTCGTTTTTTGAAATGTGGAGCTCTTCATTAAACTGATGCGCTAAACGTTTCGCCGTATTTTTTAGTCCTACACCATCGCCATTAAATATTTCATCGAGGTTGCCCCGATAAGCCTTTCCTGTATTTTCAATAACGATATGGGTTTTGCCATATTCATGCACACATCTAATTTGCACAAAACCACCTTCTATAGAGGGCTCAATACCATGTTTGATAGCATTTTCTACCAATGGCTGTAATAACATGGGCGGTATCTCTACCAGTCCGGCGTTGGGAAAGCTCTGGATGTTCACTTGAAGCCTTTTGCCAAACCTTACCTGCTCCAGGGCAAGGTAAGTGGCCATAAACTCCAGCTCTTGGCTCAGCGGAACGGTTTCCTGCTGGGTAGATTGCAGCGCATATCTAAAAGTATCGGCCAGGCGTGCAATCAAGATCCGAGTGTGTTCCTGCTCGTTAGGTAGCGACGCACTGATACTGTTTAAGGTGTTGAACAGAAAATGTGGCTGTATCTGCGCTTTTAATGCACTAATTTCGCCCTTATGGGCCAGTTCCTTTAACGCCTGTTCCCGCAGCAGCTGCTGTTCCCTTTCCCTAAAAAAAAGATCGATATGTAATGAACTGAACACCTGCACATAAAATAACAAGTTAGGGCCGATATTTTGGAAAACCTGCTGGCGGGTCATGACTGGCAAACCCACCGCACGGTTATAAAAGTAATATAGCAACACCCAGATGGCATAATACATCATAGCGGTAGCCAAATGGAGGGCAAATCTTCTTTTGATGGGAATTTTCGTCAATTTACGAAAATGCAACCACCAAATGGGCAAACAGGCCAAAGCCATGATCAAACAATCAACCCCAAGCTCTATCAAAAAAGCCCAACTAAAACCCTGCGAAAACAAACGTGGGGTTCCGTAAAGCACGCTCATGACAATGAGCACAAAAATGAAAAGGAGTATTTCCCTCCTGGTGGCGTCACGCCTGATGAAATTTAACATGGATCTTTATTTCAATACAATTTTAATCATTAATAATCAAATGAGCGTCTTCTTTGCTTTTAGCCACAGCGTAAAGGTTTTGTGGGGTTTAATATCCCATTTTCTTTGGTATGGGGAAAATCAATTTCTCTAGGCTTTTATCTGTATTTCAGCGGTGTACCTTGGCTAATGCCCAGGAGCATAACAGCTCGTGGGCATTTTACTTTAAATAACTTTATGTCGAGCGGTAATGTCATTTATCGAACTATAGAACCGATAGACGAAAAACTTATTTTTATTTTGCATATTCTGTATCTTGGGACTTCACTATAAAGATCGTTATGTCAAGAAAATCTGTTTTAGTCATTGATGATGAAGACCACGGCAGGCATCTGGTTAAACAATATCTGGAGTCATACCCAGACTATTTTGTTGCTGGCGAATGCAGTAATGGCATTGAAGCCATCAAATACATCAACATGATGGAACCCGATCTGGTGTTTTTAGATATACAGATGCCTGGGGCAAACGGTTTTGAGGTACTGCACCAAATTAACCATGTACCCAACGTGATTTTTACCACCGCTTTTGACAAGTACGCCATTAAGGCTTTTGAACTAAATGCCGTTGACTACCTGCTGAAACCTTATACCAAAGAACGTTTTGACAATACCATGGGCCGCTTGCAGGTCAACGCAGACTCGTTGGCCAAGCTTGCCCTAAATACGCTCCCTGCACAACAACACTATTTGGATAGGATTATTGTAGAACACCAAAAACGCTTCAAGAGCGTTTCTGTTGAGGACATTATGTACCTCAAGGCCGACGGTGATTATACCCAAATATTTACTTCGGAGGCTTCATATCTGAGCTCTTTGGGCATCAGTGCTGTTTTACAACGTTTTGATCCTAAAAAGTTTGTACGCATACATCGTTCGGTAGTGGTTAACCTAACCTTTATCAGGGAACTTTACCGTGATATTGGCAAAACTTTTCTAGTACTGGCCAATGGTACAGAATTCAATATTGGAAGGAGTTATCTCCAAGAAATCAAAAACCTGATGATTTAGCGTATATAAACTGCTGTAATTTCATGAGATTTCCCCTTGGTAGTTTTCCATTTATACACCAACACCAGTTTACCTGCCGAAGCTTCTGCTACGGTATATGCCTGTGACCTGCCGTTTTCCGTTAGGGTAAGTCGTTTGGCTGCGGCATCATAGGCCCAGGTACCTGCCTCCTGCTTTCCGGCGTCCTGATCTTCGCACAGTTTATTCCCGGTATCTCTGATTACCGTACCACCTTTGCGCAAAATGAGGAGATCGTCCTTTTCACAGTCTTCTATCTTGGAAAAGATATCTGTTTCTACCTTGCCGTCCATATCCCAATCAATGGCTGGCGCTGCTGTAAACGTTTTTAGCCTCCAGGGCTTATCCGCAAAATTTACCTGTTGCTGTAGTGTGGCTGTCTTATTAAGGGGCTGCCAATGCGTATCCACAGCAGCCCCACTAATTGTCCATCCAGACATCACTACTACTAAAAAAAAGATTTTCACTAACCTAAATTTAAAAATCTATGTAGTAACTATTAACTATTCTACTAGCAAAGGTAGTGGCCATAAAAAGCGCCTGTAAATTATTCTGCCAACTGCCTGTGATATCGTTAAACTAATGTTTTGCGCCGTTTAACAGCAAGCCGTCATGCACGATCTATCCATATCTGTTTGAGCTGATGGGCATGGTTTCCCAAAGCTAACAGATAGCATAGCAGAACCATGACACCAATGTGGAGGTTAGCCACATCATCAAACACATGGTATATCACGATGCAGATAACCACTGGAGTTAGTGCCAAAAGGGCCGCAAAGCGAAACCTTTTAGTAAGCAGACATATACCAGCAGCAAGCTCTACTACTTTTTGTACCACAAAAATGTAATCGGTTTGCGAAAGAACCATTGCAAACCTAGATTGTGGGTTTACCGGGATAATAGCCTCAAGGCCAAAAGGGATCAATAAGCCATTGATTCCTCCAAAAACAAAGGTTGCTCCCAAAACAAGCTCCGCCAACATTGAAATTTTCTTCATCTGTAAGTTTTTTTGAAACTATGAACGTATTTTCTTGATGTGTAAAAGTATTTGGCCCGCATTACCCATGGGGAAATTTTCAGATGAACGGTAAATATTGTCGCCCAACAACCATTCAAGCAGTTTAAAAAATAAAGCCATACCACAAGGACCAGAAAGCAAACAGTAAGCCACCTCTCGTTATTCTGAGCGCAGCGAAGAATTTTAAACCTTGTAAAGGAGATCCTTCGCTACGCTCAGGATAACAGCGTATAGAGGATAGCAAAGGAGCATATCTTGATAAGGGAATATAGCATGGCAAAACCCTAATAAACCAATAAACTAATGAACCAGTGAACCAATGAACCAGTAAACCAGTAAATGAATAGCCAATAACCAAAAAAAGCAGCCCAAAAGGCTGCTTGCAATTACGTCATCAGAAAAATCAACATGTTGCGTAATATAAAACCACAAATACGATTGTTACCAAAGCCACAAAATATAGGGCCCAATACCTGTTCCAGTGCTTGTTTAACATAACTACCCTGATGGTGTGGCGCTAATTTATGATGGGCTTACCGTTGCAGGTGCCACTGCTAAAAGTCAACAAAAATGAACCTTGACCTGCTCCTGTAAACTCCACGTTTAGCTTGCCCGTGGTAGGATAATAACGATCAGTGCAGGAAAAAGCCAATCTCGATCCATCTACTCCCCTTGCTTTGATCAGGAAAGTGCTGTTGTTGTCTCTCAGGGTTACATCGTAAGATAGGTCGGTGCGCTGATATACATCATCGGCAATATCATTTGGCGTATTGCTACCTTGCACAAATTCGCTTTTCCTGTTTAGCGAAAAATTGGCCCAGTACTGTCCGTTACGGGTAATCTTGCTGTCCAGTGCGATAAGGTTTAAGCGCAGTCCATTTGAACCGGCAACATAGCCTAAGTTATAGTTCCCATTTAGCTCAATATCCTCCAACTTGTACACCGCTGGTCTGATCATGGTATCAAAGTTTGTTTCGTTAAACAGGATGGTCAACTTCCCTGAACGGAATTTCCCATCGGTACATACCCCGCCAGTTCCAAAATCAATGGTAATTTCCTGGCCGCTCGCCGTACCTCTCCTGGCAATTTTTCCCCTCCCCAAAAAATTGCCATCATCCGGATATTGTGCAATGTTACTTGGCACATATCGGCCAATAAACTCCATTTCATTAGCTGCCCTTTCCAACTGTACAATTACGTCGGCGTACCTGTTAAGGTTGGGCTTTTCTTTTACTTGGTTTGATTTCTTGCAGGCGGTTACCATAATTAGCCCTACGATCAAGATTTTCAGATAGTTTTTTGTTTTCATCGTTATATTTTTCCTAAGTATACGGGCATGCTTAGCTACACGCTACAGCGCTCATTGAAAAGGTGATATCGGCATATTAGGTCAAAATATCTCCCAACAGACCTGCTAATCAGGGATAAATCTCCTTCGCTTTTAAAGCGCATTTTCTGTCATAATCATATTTACCGCCCCAGAGGGATGTATATGTGCCTGCCTGTAGCGCCCGAAGTTTTCACCAGGTTTGTAATGTGGTAACCATGCTGGCCGCTGATTTGGCCAGCCAGCACGCCAATACAAATATCTTGGTATTGCTTGGCTAGCGAGGTTTTAGCCGGCATGTACCTGATGGCGGGTTAACTGCTGTATTTTTTGAAGTAGGTCATCTAAATCAAAGGGTTTGGCCATAAATAGATCTTGCCCATAATTTTTGCCCGTATGGAAAACGTTGGGCGCCGCTGAATAGATCATTACGGGAATGGTGCTGGTTGCCTTTTCTCGTTTAAGTTGTAGGCAAAGTTTCCCGCCGTTAATTAAGGGTAGCCTAAAATCTAAGAGGACCAAGTGCGGACGGTATTGCTTTGCCAGGGCAATGATATTGAACGTTTCGCTTAATAACTGATAGTCGTAGCCTTCCTCATCAAATATCATACTTAGGATGTTACGAAGCTCGGGATCGTTTTCAACTACCAGGATTCGTTTCTTTGGATTTGCCACATGGATACTCGGCAGGGTTTGCGCACTTCTCATCTCGGGAGGGATTAAGCTATAAAGTTCGGCAAAAAACATCTGCCCACGCTTAGGGTTAATACCCGTTTTTTAAGGATAATACCAAGTAGTTAGCCTGTTGACAATGCTTTACGATTGCTAAAATTACGATAACAAACCAATAACCCAGGGCTAATGGCGAGCCAAAGCCCGCTCTTATTTTTGGGAAAATAATGCTAAAGTATAGGCTACAAATATAAGTTGTAGAAAAAAAATTCATCAATAAAACATTGAAATCAAACAACTTAATTAATAAATTAGCTTTACAAACTATCTATAAAAATGAAAAACTACTTACTAAAGAGGGTCGTTTTATACCCTAGTGATAGTTTACTTTCTTTCTATCTCTACTTCTGCCTTGATTTGCCATCGTTCTATAGTTAATTTTTTATTGTTTACACACTAAGGTATTTTCTAATTTCTTGTACGCAGGTACCGTTAAGTATAATGGCCGCTTTAAGCTCGGCAACGCTAATTTTAAATTGATCGGCCCAATAGATAAGATCCTTTGGATCATCTGCATTAATTTCCCCTAAATCCTTTTCGTCTTGTAAGGGCGCTAAAGTATCTGAATCATCTTCTATAGGATGCAGATAATTGAACTCGTCAGGATCAGGAGCCATGTCTTCGGGCTTTATGCGATTTTGTTCTGGATCGGTAATCATCTTCAAATCAATTCGGGATAAATTTCTTTTGCTTTTAAAATGGCACTTTCCAAGTCAATGCCTTTGCCCAATACGCCCTTAAAAATGTCGCCCTTCTCCCTCACCCTTTCAAAGGCATTTAAAATGGTAAAGTCTTTCATTTTTAAGCCTGGCTTAAGTTCGTCCCACGCTAAGGGCATGGATACGGTAGCGCCTGGCTTTGGTCTGAGGGAATACGGGCCTGCAATGGTAGCACCAGGTCGGTTCTGTAAAAAATCGAGGTACATTTTGCCCTTTCGTTCTGAAATCATTCGTTCTAAAGTGGTAAATCGCGGAATTTGCTTGTTCACTATGCTTACAATGATTTTGGCGAAAAGCTGACTTTGGTCGTAATCGTATTTACCGCCTAAGGGAATGTAAATATGAATACCTGTAGAACCTGATGTTTTCACGTAAGCGGGTACCTCAATGGCATCTAATACTTCTTTGGTAACGTTGGCTGCTTCTATCACTTTATCAAAATGGTGCTTGTCGGGATCCAGGTCAATCACACAATAATCTGGATGGTCTGGCGATTGTATCCTGGAGAACCAAGGGTTCATTTCAATACAACCTAAGGAAGCTGTCCACAAAAGCGTAGCGGTGTCGTCACCAACCAAATATTCCTTTGCTTCGCCATCACTGGTGGTATATGGAAAAGTTTTAGCCCAATCTGGCGCTTTGCCTTTTACATCTTTTTGATAAAAATTTTTGCCATGAATGCCTCCCGGAAAACGGTTAAGAGACAGGGGCCTGTCTTTAAGGTATGGCAAAATATAATCGGCCATGGCGTAATAATAATTGAATAGGTCCCGTTTACTTACGCCATCTTCAGGCCAATAAAGTTTAGAGAGGTTGTTAAATTTAAGTTCCTTGCCATTTACTTTTCTTACTTGAGTTTGTTCTTTAGGGTTAAGCAAGGTTTTCGGAATGGTTTTTTTGGGTGGCCGTACCAGTTCGTGGTCTATTGCTTTGGCCGCCACTTTTTTGTTATGCGCATCTGCCGCCTTGGTTTCTACAAGCTGTCCCGTACTTACCGCATTTTCCCGAATCACCTCCTTGGCTTCCTTATCCGTACGCATGCCCTTAAATGAGGGATGACGGAAAACCCCATCTTCTGTAATTTCTGTAAAGGCCACTTCGGCTACCAATTCTGGTTTCATCCAAGTGGCTTTGGCATGGAGTTGTCGGTGTTGGAAACGTGAAAGCTTGTTCATATCAGGGGCAACGGTAAATGGGCTTTTACCCGTAATGTAAGGCTTAAACTGCGCCATCATTTTCTTTTGGTCGGTATCTGAAAATCCAGTGCCCACTTTACCTACGTAGCTAAGTTGTCCCTTTTCCCAAACAGCTAAAATCAGTGAACTGAAAAGCTTCGAAGTATCTTCATTACGAGTAAATCCGGCAATGATCACTTCCTGGCGTTTGGATATCTTAATTTTCAACCATTCTTTAGTGCGTCTATTAACAGTATAGGTGCTCGATTTGCGCTTGGCCATGATCCCTTCCAATCCAATGCGTTGGGCAGCCGTGAAAAAATCGGTACCGCTGGCATCAAACACTTTCGAAATTCGAACCCTATCGTCATCTGTAGGCAGCACTTCGTTTAAAATGGCCTGCCGTTCTACCAAGCTTAATCCTGTAAGGTTCTTGCCCTCATACCAAATCACATCGAAAACGTAGAACACCAATTCGCCATCGGCTTCACTACGCCAATTTTGCAAGGTGCCAAAGTTAGAGATGCCTTTTTCGTTAAGAACTAGGATTTCACCATCAATTACAGCATTCAGTTTCCAGTTTTGAAGGATTTGATAAATGGGATAAAAGCGGTCGTTAAAGGATTTATTATTTCGGGATTGAAGTTCAACCTTGCCTTTATTGATAAAAGCCAAAGCCCTATAACCATCCCATTTCACTTCATATTGCCAATCTTCGTTGTCAAAGGGTTCATCAACCAAGGTAGCCAGCATGGGCTTAATATTTTTGGGGATGGTTGATTTTGGGGCCGATTTAAGCAGCCTGGCACTGTCTAATCTGCTTGATTCGGTACCCACTTCTGTTTCTGCAACAACTGTTTCTTCCTTTTTACTTCTGCGCTTGGAGGCTTTGGGCTGTTTGGCCGCTATTTTCTGTTCGCCTTTATTGGTCCATACCTTTGAGGCGGTTTTCTCCATTTCTTTAATGGTTTTGCCAGAAATTACAGAGGCGTCTAATTTGGTGACGTCTTTTCTTGCCGCATGATCATCGTCATGTTTAATGAGCAACCACGAATTTTCGCCCATCCCGTTGGTACGCACCAAAGCAAATTCACCGTTTAGCTTTTCACCATGGAGCCTAATTTTGAGCGAACCGGCTTTTAATTGGGAAAGCAATTGTTTTTCTTGCGCCTTTTTGCCTTTTGTAGGCGCTTCGGGCTCGTACCAACCTTGATCCCACACAATTACGGTACCGCCTCCATATTCACCTTGTGGAATAATGCCTTCAAAATTCCTGTAGTCAAAGGGATGGTCTTCAACCATCATGGCCAATCGCTTGGTTTTAGGGTCTAAGCTCGGGCCTTTAGGTACGGCCCAACTTTTCAATACGCCATCCATTTCCAACCGAAAGTCGTAATGTAAACGTGAGGCATCATGCTTCTGTACTACAAAAATCAACCTGCTTTTATCCCTACTCTTTCCCGATTTGGGTTCGGCAGTTTTAGTAAAATCACGTTTCTGTACATATTTATCTAGTGCCATGGCTTTTGATTAGGCTTAATTTGCATTTGATTTAACATCAGGCAACTAAAAAAGTTTAAGATCAGCAGCCGCAAATAAGTTAAAACCTTAGGAACCCGTATTTTTCACCCTGGTTTAGGTATATCATTTATAGGTTTAAGGAAAAATACGAGCGCTGTGTACGGGGCACACAATAGTTTGCCAAAAGCTCATTGAAAACCAAGTGTACAATTTGTTGTTTAAAGGTAGTAGGCTTAATGGTAAGGTTGCGAACTGGATCATAGAAAAATAATGGAGCTTGAAATAGAAATGTTGATGCATGCGGCTAGAACAGGCCATCTGCAAGTATTGGATGAATTGGGCGAGCTTGATTTTAACCAAAAGGATGCCCATGGTGACACGGCCCTAATTTTAGCCGCTAAATATAAAGAATATGAGGTAGCGAAATTACTATTGGCTAAAGGTGTGGATTTGGACACTGCGGACAACGAAGGGAATACACCACTGATGTGGGCGGTTTTAGGGGGTAATGCGGATATTGCGGAACTACTGATAGCCAACGGTGCCACGATAAACCTACAACGTACTGATGGTGCTACGGCATTAATGTTAGCGGTAATAGCCAATGATCAGAACTTGGTTAAATTATTATTGCTAAATGGTGCCGACACCCAAGTTTGCAATGCTGTAGGATTACGGGCGCTCGACCTGGCCAACCAGCTGGGAAATACACACATTCTTCATTTGTTAGGTGCATAGCCTAACCCATGTATAATTTCATGCGAGTTTATGGATTGATTTTGCTTATGGCCTATGGACTCCATGCGCTCCTGTAATCCGTCGACAAAACCATTGCCTCCCGAAAGCCATGGGGCAGATTGGGCGAGGAAACCAAGAATAAGCAGATAAATACAAACAAATGATAATCAACTATTTTCCGATGCAGAACTTCGTAAAGATATTCTCCAGCAAATCATCCGTAGTCACTGTCCCTGTAATTTCTCCTAGGTAATGAAGTGCCTGTTTAATATCCATGGCTAAAAAATCAGAAGTTACAGGATTATCAATATTCTCCAACACCCGGTCAAGGGAGTTTTGTGTTTGCTTTAATGCCTCTACATGGCGTATGTTGGTCACCAAAGTTTCGCTGGTGTTGATATGGCTCAGGTTCACCTTTTCCAACAAAGCATTTTCCAATACCTCCATGCCCTGTTTGGTTTTGGCAGAGATGAGCAAAGCGCCATGCTCCAAGTAAAACGCCTTTTGTTCGGTCGTCAACAACTCCGATTTGTTCACAATAAACAAATAAGGCGTTTGTTGCTGCGACAAATCCTGCAATTGCTTTAATACTTGGCCCTGCTCCTCCTGCGCATCAACCATGTAGATGATCAGTTTGGCCTGCTTCATTTTCTCCAAGCTGCGCTCCACCCCTTTGGCTTCAATTACATCAGCCGTTTCACGGATCCCAGCGGTATCAATAAACCTGAACACTACTCCATTGATATTGATTTCATCTTCAATGGTATCGCGGGTAGTGCCTGCAATGTCGCTCACAATGGCACGTTCCTCGTTCAATAAAGCGTTTAACAAGGTTGATTTACCTACGTTGGGTTTACCCGCAATTACCACCGGAACACCATTTTTAATCACGTTGCCTACCTCAAATGAATGAATAAGCCTTTGCAGCACTTTATTGATACGTTGGACGAGATTGCGCAACTGATCACGATTGGCAAACTCCACATCTTCTTCTGCAAAATCAAGCTCCAGTTCTATCATACTCGCAAAATGGATCAACTGTTCACGTAAATCTTTCAACTCGTTAGAAAAACCCCCACGCATTTGCTGCATAGCCACTTCGTGAGAAGCCTTGCTATCCGAAGCAATCAGATCGGCCACGGCCTCTGCCTGGCTCAAATCAAAAGCACCATTTAGGAAAGCACGTAAAGTAAACTCCCCAGGTTTGGCAGCCCTGGCTCCTTTGCGGATCAGCAAGCCGATGATCTGCTGTATAATATAGTTAGAACCGTGACAGGAAATTTCGACCACATGCTCTTTGGTATACGATTTGGGACCAACAAATAGCGATACTACCACTTCATCTACCACTACCTCGCCATCCTTAATTAAGCCAAAGTGCAGCGTGTGGGTAGCCTGCTTAGCCAAATCCTTGCCACTAAACACACTGTTGGTTAGGCTAATGGCCTCGGGGCCCGAAAGACGGATTACGCCAATGGCGCCACTGCCAGGAGGCGTTGATAAGGCAATAATGGTATCGTTGGTAAACATCATGCTGCAAAAGTACGGATTTTTGGATTGGGAATGAGTTTTGAGTTTACGGGTTACAGGTTATGAGCGGAGCGAAGGTTCCATTAACGGATATGCACCATATACTAACTACTAATAAAAACAATTTATCTACTTTAGTGTTACGCATTAAAAATTTACACCATCTTATAATTATGAAGGAACTACCCTTAACCGTAAAGCGCTCCATCGAACTCCTTGGCCTATGTTTGTGTATCGGCATTTTTGCCATTGCCAGTGATATCATCATGCCGGTAATCATGGCATTTTTTATCAGCATATTGTTATTGCCCATTTACCGTTTTTTAAGGAAATATAAAGTGCCCGAAGCCATAGCCATTGTGCTGCCCATCCTGCTCGTATTTATTTTCCTGGCGGGGATTATTTGGTTTTTTTCGGCACAGATTGGCATTTTGGTGAACGATTTTCCGCAGATCAAAGCTAATGTAGCCAAGCATTTGCAGTCGCTACAGGAATGGATCAGCAGTTTTACTGATTTCTCCATTGGCAAGCAAAAGAAATTTATCACCGAAAAGAGCGATGACTTACTGAACATGGCCGGCAAGGCGGCCAGTGGTGCTGCCGTTACCCTGAGCAGTATTTTCGTATTTCTGGGCCTTATCCCTATCTATATTTACCTGATCCTTTTTTATAAAGATATATTGTTGCGCTTTTTGTTCATGTGGTTTAAGGCCGAGCACCATCCAAAGGTAAAAGAAGCATCTTATGAAGCAGAAGCCATCATTAAAAATTACCTGGTTGGTTTACTCATCCAAATTACCTACATGACGGTGTTGCTAGGCGGAACACTTACCTTATTTGGCATTAAACATGCCTTGTTAATTGGGGTTATTTTCGCCATTCTTAACCTTATTCCCTATGTAGGGGCCTTAATTGGCAATATTTTGGGCGTGCTCATTACCCTCACTTCTTCTACGGAATTAGGGCCGGTAATTACCGTATTGTTGGTTATCGCCGTAGTGCAGTTTTTTGACAATAATATCCTGATGCCTCGCATTGTAGGCTCCAAGGTCAAAATCAATGCGCTCGTCTCCATTTTGGGCGTCGTCATTGGCGGAGTGGTGGCAGGTATCTCGGGCATGTTCCTATCCATGCCCATCATTGCCGTGCTTAAGGTAATTTTCGATAGAAGCGAAGGCTTTAAACATTGGGGCGTACTCTTCGGCGACGAACGTCCTGCCAAAAGCCCCATGAGCTTTGCTATTTACAGAAGAAAAGGCTCCGTAAAAACCAAATCGGGAACGATAGAAAAGAAGTAAATTTAGGAACTAGGAGTTTTGGCTAGTGTCACTAACCACTATTTTTCAAAAACACATCATACGCAAAGCGCAGAATAGTACCAAACACCACAACCAAGAAAAAGATGCGGATAAACTTATTGCCTTTAAGCAGGGCCAGTTTGGCCCCTAAAAAAGAACCCAATACATTAAAGATGGCCATGGGAATGGCGTATTGGAATAGCACATGGCCCGTAGAACTGAAATAGATCAGGGCGGCCAAGTTGGTGCCTACGTTCACAATTTTGGCATGCGCACTGGCACCCACAAAATCGAAACCTAAAATACCTACAAAAGCCAAAATCAAAAAAGAACCCGTACCAGGTCCAATTAATCCGTCGTAAAAGCCAATCATTAAACCAAACAAACAGGCCAGCAACACCTGCTTGCCCAAAGTATGGGTTTTATGCTGTTGCTCCCCAAACTTTTTATTGAAATAAGTATAAAGCGCCACGGCTACCAATACCACTAAAATAACTGGTTTAATATGCTGGTTGTTAATGGTACTTACCAGGTAGGCCCCACCCAACGAAGCCACAAAAGCAGCCAAGGTGCAGGCCACCAAAACCACTACCTTAAACTTTACCTGTTTAGCGTACTTTACCGCCGCTACCGCAGTTCCCGCAAGCGATGGGATTTTTACCGTACCCAACAAAGTTGCCACAGGATATTGAGGCAAAATAAGCAAGGTAGCAGGCGTTTGCAACAAACCACCACCACCCACAATGGCATCAATAAAGCCCGCCGCAAAAGCAGCCAAACAAAGCAATGCCAAGTCGGTGCTGTTAGTACTAATAAAATGAATGATTTGATCCAATGGAGGTTATGAGTTACAAGTTTTGAGTTAAGAGTTGCAGGCTACAAGTGATAAGCTATCCCATCACCCATAACTCGCAACTCACCACAAACCTACATTCTTTCAGGCACTTTAATCCCTAATATCGACATGCCTGCCTTAATTACGTCAGCAGCAATTTTGCAGATATTCAATCGGTGTTGTTTCACTGCCGCATCCTCCTCTTTAATAATTGGCGGAACCTCATGATAAAACTTGTTGAATAACTTGGCCACTTCATACAAATAGTTGGCAATAAACGCCGGACTATAAGCCTTAGCCGCGTTTGAAATCTCCGTAGGATATTTAGCCAGCAGCATGATCATATCCAACTCCGTTGAAGTTAATTTAATGGAGGCATAATCAGCCTGTGCAAATTGGTAGGAGGCCCTGCTCAATAGGGATTTGATACGAGCATGGGTGTATTGAATAAACGGGCCAGTATTCCCTTGAAAATCTATCGACTCCGCAGGGTCAAACAACAAACGTTTTTTAGGTTCAACCTTTAACAAAAAGTATTTTAAAGCACCTAAACCAATGGTATTATACAGTTCCGCTTTTTCGGTTTCCGCAAAGTCGTTGGTTTTGCCCAACTCTTCTGTTTTTTGCTTGGCCGTATCTACCATTTCCGCAATCAGGTCATCGGCATCCACCACCGTACCTTCCCTACTTTTCATTTTTCCACTAGGCAAGTCAACCATCCCGTATGATAGGTGGTACAAACCTTTTGCCCAGCTTTTGCCCAATTTCTCTAAAATCAAGAAAAGTACTTTAAAGTGGTAGTCCTGCTCGTTGCCCACCACGTAAATAGATTTGTCCATTTTAAAATCGTCGTACTTCATTTGCGCCGTACCCAAATCCTGGGTAATGTACACCGAAGTACCGTCGGCACGCAGTACCAATTTTTGGTCCAGGCCATCAGCCGTCAGATCAATCCAAACGGAGCCGTCTTCTTTTTTAAAGAAAACACCTTTGGCCAAGCCCTCCTCAATGGTGTCCTTTCCAAGCAAATAAGTGTTGCTCTCGTAATAATATTTATCAAAATCAACGCCCAGCTTTTTGTAGGTTACGTCAAAACCAGCATAAACCCAGCCGTTCATTTTTTCCCATAAACCTACCACTTCCGCATCGCCCTGCTCCCATTGCAAAAGCATTTGTTGCGCTTCTTTAATTAACGGAGCATTCTTTTTGGCTTCGTCCTCGGCCTGGCCTGTAGCCACCAAGGCATCAATTTCCTTTTTGTATTCTTTGTCGAAAACAACGTAATACTTGCCCACCAAATGGTCGCCTTTTAGTCCAGTGCTTTCAGGCGTTTCGCCATTGCCCCATTTTTGCCAGGCCAGCATCGATTTACAAATATGGATTCCCCTATCGTTTACCAAATTGGTTTTAATCACCTCATAACCGTCGGCCTTTAACAGCTCCGATACCGAATATCCCAACAGGTTATTACGTACGTGGCCCAAATGCAAAGGCTTGTTGGTATTTGGCGACGAATATTCAACCATCACCTTTTGTCCGTTTGGCCTGGCTACCAAAAAATCGGCGGCCAACAAGGTACCGTTAAACAGGTTTACCCAATAGCTTTCGGCAATGCTCAGGTTCAAAAAGCCCTTTACCACATTAAAGCCCACTACTTCGGCTACGTGTTGTTGCAAAAACGCACCAATGTCATTACCCGTTTCCTCAGGAGACTTTTTAGAGAACCGCACTACAGGAAATACCACAATGGTTACCTGTCCTTCAAATTCCTTACGTGTTTCCTGTAGGTTAATTACATCTTCGGCAATATCTTGCCCATATAACTCTTTAACGGCCTTAACTGCGCCAGCAACAATAAAATTCATGAGGCCAAAAATAGCGAATATAGCTGAAAGCTTAAAGACTAAAGCCAAAGGTTTTTAGGCTTTATCATTAGAAAAGCAATTGCAGTACTACGATCATCCGCCAGCCCTGCTATCCATTACAAGTCCGCACTCGCTACTTGCTGGCGCAAGTGCTCATTTGCGGGCTTTCCATTCCTATCAGGTTTAACAGGCAAATACAGTAGCACATTATATGATGAGTACTTTGCACAATCCCAACCCCTCTAAACCCGATTGTAGTGGAAAGCCCCCAATTTATTGGGGCTTGTAACATAAAGCGGGACTGCCCTATCAAAAGCCACGCTGTAATTGCTTTTCAAAAAACCCTAAACCAACAACTAAAAAAGAACCAATCCATCGGCGGAAAAATCAGCGCAATGGTTATATCCAAGATCTTTGAACAACCATGGAACTAACGCCAATCAACCAAACAACTAACCAACCAACTTGCCACTTTCAAAAAAAAGAATAGCTTTGTGGCAACACCAAAATGATATGAACATGCAGCGAAACGGATTTAAAGTAGGCGTAACTACGGAGATCGGACGATTAAGAAAGCTACTGGTACACAGCCCCGATAGCGGCCTAGGAAAAGTGGTACCTTCTAAAGCGCAAGACTGGCTATTTGAAGATATTGTACACCTCGACACCATCAGAAAAGACGAGTACGATTACTACACCAAACTATTGATGTACTTTTTGGACCCTGATAAAATCAAGGGAAAACTTGCCGAAATAGACTCGGAAGCAGCTAACCGTGGTTTTTACAAACCTAACCATCCACAGTTCCACAACTCCGAAAATGTGATAGAACTACAGAACCTGTTATCAGACATTTTGGCCGACGAGTACATCCGCAAAAAGCTAACGGCTGCTGTTTGTGCCATCGAAGGCTGTACCTATCAACTACAATTAAAACTTACCGCTACCGATCCCAAAGAATTGGCGGAGATTTTTATATCAGGCACCATGGCCGACGACACCATGATTTTTGCCCCTGTGCCCAATCTTATTTTTACCCGCGACGTAGGCACCACCATTAACAACCATATTTTACTGAACAAACCAGCCAAAAAAGCTCGTGTTCGCGAAACCATGTTGATGCGTTATATTTTCTTTAACCATCCGTTTTTCGAAGCTTACCAAAACAACATCATCGAAATTCCCGATCCTACCCAACATTTTTTAAGGCCCGGCGATGAACCTGCTTTCCGTACCACTTTGGAGGGCGGCGATGTGATGATGGTAAGCCCAAAACATCTGCTCATTGGCGTAAGCGAACGTACTTCCGAAGAGGGCGCCAACGAAGCCATTAAACTATTGTTTGAGAAAAATGTGGTAGACAAAGTTACGGTGGTAAAAATTCCCGCCAAACGCGACTACATGCACCTCGACACGGTGTTTACACAGGTAAAACGTGACACCTGGGTAATTTTGCACAGCATAGCCCACAGTCCTGTTTATGATGCCAACGAACCGATCCATTTCTTAAAAGAACCTGAAAAACTGGAAGCAACTACGGCCATCCAATTCCACAAGGATAAACCAGGTCAGCCTAAATATTACGAACATGTTGAGGCCTTATTGGACGACATTAGCAGGAACGATTTGGGAAGCACCAGCCCTACCAAAGTAATTTACAGCGGCGGCAATGCCTTCCCCTACGACAGTCGTGAGCAATGGACCGACTCCTGCAACCTTTTGGCCATTAAAGAAGGTGTGGTTTTAGGCTACGACCGCAACGACAAAACCGTGGAAGCCTTTAAAGCCAGTGGATTTGATGTGGTTAAAGTACAGGATTTGATTCGGGATTTGGAAAGCGGGAAAGTAGATACCGAAACCCTAACCGATACTTTGGTGTTGATGCCATCGGCCGAACTTTCAAGAGCCCGAGGCGGTTTCCACTGCATGAGCTTGCCTATTTTGAGAGATGAATTGGGATAAAGGAGTAAGGAGCAAGGAGTAAGGAGTAAGGAGTAAGGAGTAAAGAACAAGGAGTAAGGAGTAAGGAGCAAAGAACAAGGAATAAAGAGCAAAGAACAAAGAGCAAAGAGCAAAGAACAACACCGTCCCAATCTGCGGGGAAAAGAATAAAGAATAAAAATTTGGCTACCGGTACTAAACAACCAAAAAACCAAACACCCAAAAAACCAAAAAATGCAAACAACTTCACATATTCTCATGATACGCCCTGTTGACTTTAAGTTCAACGAACAAACCGCGGGCGACAACAAGTTCCAAGTGGCTGGCGAACAGGAAAATGTACAGCACCAAGCTTTAGCAGAATTTGATGGCTTTGTAAACATCCTTCGTGAAAATGGTGTGGATGTTACTGTTATTAGCGACACCTTAGAGCCGGCAACTCCCGACTCGATATTCCCAAACAACTGGGTCTCTTTCCATGAAGACGGTGCCGTTTTTTTATACCCCATGCATTCGCCCAACAGAAGAGCAGAGCGCAGAAAAGACATTATCGATGACCTAGGAAAAACCTTTGAAATAAGCCACCTAACCGATTTGAGCTTTTTTGAACAACAGCACCTCTTTTTAGAAGGCACGGGCAGCATGGTGTTAGATAGGACCAACAAAATTGCCTACGCTTGTTTAAGTATCCGCACCGACAAAGAAGTATTGGATAACTTTGCCATGTTGAGCGGTTATGAAGTGGTCGCTTTTCAGGCGGTAGATGAGCATGGGTTCCCTATTTACCATACCAATGTGATGATGTGCATAGGCGAAAAATTTGCGGTAGTTTGTTTGGATAGCATCAAATACACCGAAGATAAAATTGCAGTTTTAGAAAGCTTTAAAGCCACCCAAAAAACAGTAATCGATATTTCCTTTGAGCAAATGAACCACTTTGCGGGCAATATGCTCGAAGTAAAAAACAAAGAAGGCAATAGCCTATTAGTAATGTCAGAACAAGCACTAAAGGCTTTACACGGCACGCAGATTACAGCCTTATCGGCATTCTCCAAAATTGTAACGGCACCACTTTATACCATTGAACAAAACGGCGGCGGCAGTGCCAGATGCATGCTTGCAGAAGTACACTTGCCACTTAAGCCCTAACCATCAACCTCGAAGGCCTTGAAAACCTTCGAGGTTCATTTATTTCCAACCAAACTCCCCTTAAACAAAATCACTATTATTCATCGCCTTTACACCTCGTAAAAGCCAAGTTTTTTGCTATTTTTGCAAAAAATTCAATTAATGAGTATAGGATTATCAGAACAGGAAATATTACGTCGCGATTCGTTAAAACAGCTTCGCGAACTGGGAATTAACCCATATCCTGCAGAGGCTTACGAAATTAATGCTAATGCAGCAGACATTTTAGCTAACTACGAAAAAGATAAAACGGCATACAAGACAATCAAGATTGCAGGCAGAATTATGGGCCGCAATATTATGGGGGCAGCCTCTTTCGCTGAACTTCAGGACGCGACTGGTCGTATCCAAATTTATTTGAAGCGCGATGAGCTTTGCCCTGGTGATGATAAGACCTTGTACAATATTGTATTTAAGAAACTCCTAGATATCGGCGATTTTATTGGCGTTGAGGGTTATGTTTTCACCACTCAAACGGGTGAAATTTCGGTTCACGTAAACAAATTGACGGTACTGTCTAAATCTCTACGTCCGTTGCCCATTGTAAAACGTGATGACGAAGGAAATGTATTCGATGGTTTTACCAATCCTGAACTGCGTTACCGTATGCGTTATGTAGATCTAACGGTAAACCCTGAGTACAAACAAATTTTCATTAACCGCAGCAAGGTGATCAACACCATGCGCAACTATTTCGATAGCCAAGGTTGGATGGAAGTAGAAACCCCTATCCTGCAAGCAGTGCATGGTGGTGCAGCGGCTCGTCCGTTTAACACCCACCACAATACTTTGGATATGCCTTTGTTTTTGCGTATTGCCAATGAGCTTTACCTAAAAAGATTGATCGTTGCGGGTTTTGATGGTGTTTACGAGTTTGGTAAAATGTTCCGTAACGAAGGGATGGACAGAACCCATAACCCTGAGTTTACCTCAATGGAAATTTATGTAGCCTACAAAGACTACGTATGGATGATGGGTATGGTAGAAGAATGTCTAGAGAAAATTGCAGTAGCTATCCACGGTTCTCCTGTGGTTAAAGTGGGCGGACATGAAATTGATTTTGCGGGTCCATACGAGAAATTGACCATGTACGAATCAATCCAAAAATACACAGGCATTGATGTATCTGAAATGACTGAATCTGAATTGGCACAAACCTGTAGAGATTTAGGCATTGAGATTGATGACAGCATGGGTCGTGGCAAATTGGTGGATGAACTTTTCAGTGAGAAAGTAGAGGCTAACCTAATCCAGCCTACCTACATCACCGACTACCCTATCGAAATGACTCCTCTGGCCAAAAAACACCGTAGCAAAGAAGGCTTGGTAGAGCGTTTCGAGTTATTTGTAATGGGTAAAGAAATTGGCAATGCTTACTCTGAGCTAAACGACCCTATTGACCAAAAAGAGCGTTTCGAAGAACAATTGAAACTGGCTGCCAGAGGCGATGATGAAGCCATGGCCATGGATGATGATTTTGTTCGTGCTTTAGAATACGGCATGCCTCCTACTTCAGGCTTAGGAATTGGTATCGATAGATTGGTAATGTTAATGACCGACCAATCTACCATTCAAGAAGTATTGTTCTTCCCGCAAATGCGTCCGGAGAAAAAGAAAATTGAACTTACTGCCGAAGAAAGCGAATTGTTTGGCTTGGTAAAAGAAGGCGAACATCAACTCTTAAGCGAGGTAAGAGCACAATTAGCAGACTGGAGCAACAAAAAATGGGATACTACCCTAAAAGGACTTACTGGAAAAAACATCCTGAAAGTAACCAAAACTGATGACGGCTTATTCCTAGAACATAAATAAGACATCTTTTTATTACAACATATAAATCCTCAACCCTTACAGTTGGGGATTTTTTTTTGTTCGCTCATCATCCAGAGTTATCATATTTTCTAAAGCTTTTATGTATTTTTAATAATTAAAGAGAAAGATTCTCCCTCTAATGAAAGAAGAAAAAACAATAAAGGATGGTGACTTTTGTCAAGTTATAAAGGGTACCCACAAAGGAAAAACAGGTACAGCTACAGACTTCAACATGAGTAAAACTGGACATTTAACCATCACCGTAGTACAAGAAAATGGCAATCGCTTTAAAACCCTCGGCAGAAATGTAGTGGCTATTTCAAAATAAAACATGAAGAAATGAAGATCATTAAGGCGATATCCAAACTTAATGTCACTTAACTCCCTAATGGTTCAAAAACTAAAATGCGCTAAGGTGTCTAAGGTGGCTAAAAAAGAAACATCCTCTTCCTTAACACAAACATAACAAAAAGTTAAAAGCTTGTTACCCTACGCTTAAAAACCCTTTTTTATTTTAGACCTGTACTAAAATTTAATAAGATGAATAGTTCAACTATCGAAATCACAGAAAACGAATATTGCATCAAGCTAAGCAGAGATACGTTTGATTTATCGCTTATTCGCCAGTTAATTAAGCGGATACAAGCTGAGGAATTATTTTTCAGCAAGAAAAGAATGGAAGAAGAAGATGACCTCATCAGCAGGACAGATTCAGCATTCGAAGAAAACTTTGATCGCCTTTGCGACAAATAAAAAAGGTCTAGCCGCTGTAAAGCAACCAGACCTTTTTTTATGCCTTTTAAAATCTATCTGTGGCTGTAGCGCACTTGTTGTTGCTTATCCAACATGCCAAGCTGATCTTTCATTTGTTTAATCTGATCGGCCAATAATTTATTTTTATCTGCCTTCTTCGCTTCTGCCAAATACATTTGCGCTTCACGCTTGTTACGCTTGGCCATGGCAATACCCGCTAAACTTAACTTCGCCATTGCTACGTTATGATCCATGTGCAAACCTAAACTCAAAGCAGTTTTAAAGTACTTCTCAGATTTCAACGGTGCCTTTCTCGATTCGATCAACCCCAATAAAAGGTTAAAATATCCGTGCTGCATTTTATTCAATTGCTTCTCGTAGTTGGTAATTCTTCCCAAAAACACTTCAGCCTTAGGCATATTATCCTTACGCAAGTACCATTGCGCAATCAGCATATTCTCGTTATAAAAATAAGTGATGAAAATAAATATGCTAAACAAAACGGCTGGAATACCCCAACCCCAATAACCGAAAATAAAAAGTGCAACTGCCGCACCAAGTAAAGCAAAGCCTATAATTAGGCGTACCAAATTTGACATAGTTTTTCAATATTTCTGCAAATATCGGTTTTATATAGCAGAAATAACGATTTAATTTATAATTTCAGCAAAAATTAGATAACAATGAAGTACTTATTCACGATAGCTCTAGGACTGCTTTTTTTGTCGGCCAATGCCCAAGAAATAAACAAAAAATTAGAAGATCAAATTAAACATAAAGAAATCATGTTAAACGAGTGCTCAAGAGAAGGTTTGGTGAGCTTTCCCGAATTTAAAGCAAGTTACGATGCCAACTACGAAAACTACAAAGTAGACTCGGCCTCGGTGGCCCAATTAACCAAATTGCTAAAGGATAAAAAAATAAAAGTAGTACTGGGAACCTGGTGTGGAGATAGCAAATTTCAGGTGCCTAACTTCCTAAAAGTGGCCGATGCTGCTAAAGTAAAAGAAGACCATGTAGCTTTTATTGCCGTAGATGGCGCCAAGAAAGCAGAAAATGGCTTGATAGATAATCTGAACATCACCCGTGTCCCTACTTTTATTATCGCCGACAAAAAAGGCAATGAGATTGGACGCATTACCGAATTCCCTAAAAAAACACTGGAATTAGACCTTCTTGAAATTTTAGCGGCAAAAAAATAGTTATGGCAGTTGATTTAGAACCCGGTTGGCTTAAAGTACTGAAAGACGAGTTTGAAAAACCCTACATGAAGAGCCTCCGAAGCTTTCTTCAACAGGAAAAGCAAGCTGGCTTTACTATTTTCCCAAAGGGTTCCGATATCTTCAACGCCTTTAAACACACCCCTTTCGAAAAAGTGAAAGTGGTAATCTTGGGACAAGACCCCTATCACGGTGTAGGACAAGCGCATGGCCTTTCTTTCTCTGTGCAAAAAGGAATAGTTCCTCCCCCATCACTTAAAAATATCTACAAAGAACTGGCGGATGAATTTCCAGATTTTAAAATACCCCCGCATGGTAATTTAACCAGTTGGGCCGATCAAGGTGTAATGCTACTCAATGCTACCTTAACGGTTAGGGCACATACGGCAGGTTCGCACCAAAACAAGGGCTGGGAACAATTCACAGATAAAGTAATCGCTGAACTATCCGCCAAAAGAAGCGGATTGGTATTTATCCTGTGGGGCAACTACGCCAAACAAAAGGAAGCTTTGATAGACCAAAGCAAGCACTTTATCATTAAATCTGCACACCCATCCCCTTTCTCTGCCTACAACGGTTTTTTTGGCTCCAAGCCGTTCTCAAAAACCAATGAAATCCTTAAAAAAGAAGGAAAAGAACCCATTAATTGGCAAATAGCTTAACGCACTATTTTATACCATACGTGCAGGAACGAATTACGATTAACGGCATAACCAATTTTAACTAATCACCTAAGACACCTTAGTACATTTTAGCTTTTTATATTTTTCTATTAGTATATTTAGCGTACATCTTCAAAGTATATCTAATGGAAAAACAACATAAATAAAAAGCTTATCAGCGCTTTGGAATACGAAGTAACAGGCGCATGTATTGAAATCCATAAAAATCTTGGCCCCGAATGGTTAGAAAGTGTCTACCACCGCTGAATTTCAATTGTACAAATATTATTCACAACGGAAAGAAAACCTTTGTTAATGAATTATATAGAGATTTGCGCTAAAATGACCTAAGGTGTCTAAGGTGGTGAAAAAACTAACCACTAATACTCCAATGGCACAATCGGTTCCTTCTTCGTCGTCGACATGATCATCATCGTTTGGAAGGTTTTTACTACGGAGATCTTGCTGATCTTATCCATAATCAAACGCTCATACGACTTGATATCGCTCACATAAACTTTAAGTAGAAAATCAGCCTGCCCAGTAACATGGTGGCATTCCGTTACTTCTTTAATTTGGTTCACCTCGTCCAAAAAGATCTGGATCGTATTGTTTTTATGGAAGTCTAATTGAATTTGGATGAAAGTCTTGATACCAAGACCTAATTTTTCTTCATCAACCAAAGCATGATAGCTCTTGATATAACCAGACATTTCCAGTTTTCTCACGCGCTCCAAAGTAGGTGCTGGCGAAAGACCAATTTCCTGCGATAAAAGCAAGTTGGTGATCCTTCCATTTTCCTGCAATAACTTTAAAATCTTGAAATCTATTTTATCCAGTTCTAGTGCCATATTTTGTTTGATTTGTTCAAAGGTATAACAGAAACGGCAATCGGCAAAATTTTATTCTAAAACTAATGTAAAAATTTAGCGAATATTTTATATAATTATTTTTAGATTTGTCTAAAATAAGAATTAGAAAACCAAAAATGCAGTCGTACACCGAAGAGAACTACCTCAAAATCATCTATCACCTCTCTGAAATAAGTCATCCGGTGCAAACCAATGCCATTGCCGAGCGCATCCAAACCAAGGCCGCCTCCGTTACCGACATGATCAAGAAACTATCGGAAAAAGAACTGGTAAACTACGTAAAATACCAAGGCGTAACCCTCACCGAAAAAGGAAAGCTAACCGCCATCAATATTGTGAGGAAACATCGACTTTGGGAAGTATTTTTGGTTGATAAACTTAATTTCAAGTGGGACCAAGTACACGAAGTAGCCGAAGAACTGGAACACATCCAATCCAACTTGCTTATCGAACGATTAGACGAATTTCTGGATTTCCCTAAAGTTGACCCCCATGGTGATCCTATCCCTGATAAACATGGCAACTTTGCCGAAATGACATTTGTAAAACTAAGCAAGCTCAAAGATGGCGACCAAGGCACCATCACCGGAGTAAGCGAACACTCTTCTGCTTTCTTAAAGCATTTGGAAAAACTGGGCCTTACCCTTGGCAAGCGTGTAGAAATCATTGACGTTGTAGAATTTGACGGATCAGTGGAGTTATTACTGGAACACGAGAAACTGAATATCAGTAGAGAAGTAGCCAAACATATCCTAATTACCAAAAACTAATGGCCGAAAAACAATCCCTAAGCGAAGTACACCAAAGCGTAGCCACCCATCAAAGAAAAGGCTGGAGAAGAATATTGGCATTTTTAGGCCCCGCCTACTTGGTAAGTGTAGGCTATATGGATCCCGGTAACTGGGCTACAGACATTGCCGGCGGCAGTAAATTCGGCTACCAGCTCATCTGGGTGCTCCTAATGTCTAATTTAATTGCACTGCTACTTCAATCACTAAGTGCCCGTTTAGGAATTGTAAGAGGATTGGATTTAGCACAGGCATCACGAAACACCTATCCCAAATGGGTTAACTTTCCGCTGTTCGTTTTGGCACAAACAGCCATCATTGCCTGCGATTTGGCCGAAATTATTGGAATGGCCATTGGTTTAAACCTACTTTTTGGGCTGCCCTTAATTTGGGGAATATCCATCACCATCTTCGATACGGTATTACTACTGTTTCTACTCAACAAGGGCATGCGCAAAATGGAAGCCTTTATCGTTTCCATGGTTTTTATTGTTGGCATTTCCTTTTTGGCAGAAATGTTTATTGTACAGCCATCCCTTGGTGAAATTGCCAAAGGCTTTGAGCCTTCCATGCTTGGCGGAGAAGCGCTTTACATTGCCATCGGGATTATTGGCGCCACCGTGATGCCCCATAACCTCTACCTACATTCGTCTCTAGTACAAACCCGTAAGTTCGAGCGGGACAGCAAAGGGATTAAGGAAGCCATCAAATTCAATTTTATAGACACCGCAGTGGCACTTAACCTGGCGTTTTTTGTAAATGCCGCCATCTTAATTCTTGCCGCAGCAGCCTTTTACAAAAATGGTTTCCACGAGGTGGCCGAAATACAGGATGCCCACGAGTTATTGAGCAATATTTTCGGCAGTGTAGCCCCTGCCCTTTTTGCTATTGCTTTAATTGCCGCCGGACAAAGCTCTACCGTAACCGGTACCTTGGCCGGCCAAATTGTGATGGAAGGCCACTTAAACCTAAGGATACAACCTTGGCTACGCCGTTTAATCACCCGCCTATTAGCTATCGTTCCAGCATTTTTCACCATCCTCTACTTCGGTGATGATGCGTTGGGCGGCTTACTGATTTTAAGTCAGGTAGTGTTGAGTTTACAATTGGGCTTTGCCATCATTCCGCTCATCCACCTTAACTCCGACAGAAAGGAAATGAAAGAATTCACCATCAAACTTTGGGTGAAAATACTGGCCTGGTTAAGCGCAGCGGTAATCGTTGCCCTAAACATCAAATTAGTGATCGAAGAAATTAATGGATGGATCAACGAATCCCATAACGCTTGGTACATCTACGTAATTGTGTTGCCAATGGCCATACTCATCGCCTTGCTGCTAGTTTACATTTTTGTTTATCCATTTGTAGGAAAAAAACAACGTATAAGCAATGTACCGCATGGCGATGCACTTTCCATAGGCCATGTAGACAAAATCAACTATGAAAAAATTGGTATTACCGTTGATTTCTCCGAGAATGACCGAAAAACCATTCGCCATGCCCTGATCCAAGGTGGCAAAGATGCCCATTATCACCTCATCCACGTCGTGGAAACCGCTGTGGCACGTTACCATGGAAAAACGGCCATGGACCACGAAACGCAATCGGATATCGACAATCTTAAAAAATATCAGGAAAACTTAGCTGAATTGGGCTATCAGGCTACGCCACATATTGGATTTGGTGGCGCAGCAAAGGCCATCGCCGAAATTAGCAATGCAAACAAACTGGAGCTTTTGGTAATGGGCGCCCACGGACACAAAGGCCTTAAAGATTTGATTTTTGGCACTACAGTAGACTCCGTTAGGCACAAAGTGGATATTCCCGTTTTGATTGTGAGATAATTAGAAAAGCAGTTTATCCACTACAATTAATGGCAGTCCCGCTTTTCATTCCAATCTTTTTGTGCCCACCACACCCCTAGGCCTGCCCTACAGCCAACACCTACGGGGTTTAGCCTAAAGCAAAAAGTATTTCCATTTCAATCGGGTTTAGCAAACAAAAGCCAGCATTTCAAAACTTTATATTAACCCTAAAGAAAAATAAGAGCTAAGCAAGCATCGCAAACCAGGTATTTTATACCAGCTAGGCCAAACTAAAAATACTGAACAAAAATTGCTGACATTAATAAAGCTTACCCTTTAAAAAAAGTAAAGCCATCAACCTTATCTATCTTGTCAGTGCGCCCAATTAAGATTGAAAAAGTTGATGACCTTACTCTCTTCAGCCCGCCGTTTTATAGTCTAGAAGACCTACGTCATCTATATTGGAACCTATCTCAAAGTATATCTCAAACCAAAGAAACCTCTTATCCCCTGATTAGGCGCATACACATAGCTCGGATCAAAAGTTAGCCCGTAAGGATTATTTGCAGTAGCTATGGCATTTCCGTTCGGATCAAACTGTACTTGCCTATCAAAAGGATCATTGCTACGGGCAATAATAAAAGGATTATTTTTAGTTGGTTTAAAATTGAGCAGGTTTTTTACCCCACCATAAATTTCCAGATTTTTAAAGCCGCGATACACCAATTGGATATTCTGCAAGCTCCACACAGGCGAATAAGGTTGACGTGGATCTAAACTGCCCAACAAAGGCAAACGCATAGGACCGTAGATATTTCCGGTGTAATCAATCCCCAAATTCAATGAATTAATCAAATACGAAACCGACCAGGTGCCCATCCATTTTTCGGTAAGCATTTGCTGGGTCTTATTTCCGTCCTCTACCAAACCAACATCTTGCAGTGTAATACCTGCATTCAATTTAAGTCCAAAGTTCAACGTGACATCAAAATTCCCAGTTAGGCCCTTGCTTACGGCATAACCCGTAAGGTTATTATACCTAATCTGATTGGTATTCGTTTCATAATCGGCCACAATACGATTGCTGAAATGGGTGTAAAAAGCGGAGACGTCAAGAGTGAAAGTGTTTCCGCTTAAATCGTGCATCTTTTTAAGATAATTAAGGTTCACGTTGTAGCTCTTCTCAGGTTTCAAATTTTCTTCTATCACTACTTCCCTAGCGCCAGTTAAAGCGGCATGATCTTCCGTAAAAATATTCACTACCCTAAATCCCGTTCCCGCATTTAACCTCAGGATACTGCTTTCATCAAAATTGATTTTATAGGCAAACCGTGGCGTAAATATATTCCCATGTGTGGAGTGATAATCATAGCGCATGCCCAGTAAAACGGAATGCTTTTGGCTCAACTTAATTTCGTCCTGCGCAAAAACTCCGGGCAAGTACACCTTTTCAGGATTGTTCTGATTTGCCATAAGCGTTGCCGGTGTATTGTCATCGTAATAGGTATAACGGAAAGCTGTACCAAAAAGCAAATCGTGGTTGCCTATTTTTTTATCCCAAGTAAGCTGCGAAAATGCAATATGCTGCTTGGCAATGTAAGATGTCTCCCCATATCTACTATCCTGATTGTGGCTCGTTAACGAGAAGGCTAAAAACATTTTTTCCTTTAATGGCAGTTGGTAATTCCCCAGCAGTTCAAAACGTTTGGTATAAATACTCTCGCCATATACTTCACCGCCACCCCTGTACTGCTTTGTCCAATTCATCTCTCCACCCCATCTATCTTCATATAAATACCTTCCCGCTAAAGAAAATAACCTGTTTTCCCGTCTATTGAAATTCCATTTCTGAAAAACCGAAATCCTATCTTGTAGGGTCACATCCGTAAAACCATCATGGTTATCATCAACCTTATTTCCATATTTAAAATAATTCACGCCAGTTAAAAAGCTCACTTTAGGAGACAAACGGGCTTTAAAACCCAAATCAATATTATGCTCCAGGTAGCTGGTAGTCATTAAATCGGCAGTAAACTTTGCGGCCTTCCCAACATCTTTTGTAATGATATTGATCAATCCACCCACCGCTTCACTGCCATAAAGGGATGACGCAGGGCCCTTTACAATCTCTATCCTTTCTACCAGTGAGTTGGGAATCCCCGATAGGCCATACACCGTAGATAAGCTGCTCACAATGGGCATGCCATCAATCATGACCATGGTGTACGGCCCCTCCAGGCCATTAATGTGGATATCGCCAGTGTTACAGATATTGCAGTTAAGCTGGGGGCGAACGCCATTGATATTCTGCAAGGCATCAAAAATACTGGGGGTAGGATTTTTCTGAAAAAACTTGGTAGTATAAATCTCTACGGGCACAGGGCTTTCCAAACGATTGACCTCCTTTTGTGTTCCTGTAACCACTACTTCCCGCAAGTTTTCCTTTCGCTCTACCAAATCGAAATGCAAAACAGTGTCAGCCAATAACTGGATCGTATTTACCTGCGTTTGATAGCCTAAAGCAGATATCCTGATCTGATATTTGCCAGGATTGAGGGCTACAAAACCAAAATTCCCTTCGGCATCCGTTTGTGAAGAGCGCTGTAATTCCAGAATACGTAAACTGGCCTTTACCACAGGCGAACCATTGCTTTCCACTTTTCCTTTCAATACAATATCCTGCGCATCAGCATTTAAAAACAACAATAAAAGAGTAAGAAAAAGTAAAATATTCTTCATTTTGAAAACTTATTAGCTACACAAAAATATAATTTTAGACAAATCTAAAAATTAGTTTAGAAAAACAACATAATAAAATTAAAAAAATCTAAAAACACTTATTAAACGCAACATAATTGCAAATATAAAAGAGTATTTTAAAACGCAACAATATTGCATTAAAACAAATATTAAAAGATGCTGTTACTTATAGCCTACAATTGTTGATATTTGCAGCTATGCCTAACGATATACAGATAAAAAATAAGCGAGCATTTTTTGATTACCACATTTTAGATAAATACGTGGCGGGCATTGCTTTGCTCGGCACCGAAATCAAATCAATCAGACAGGGAAAGGCTAATCTGACCGATGCCTTTTGCATGTTTATCAGCAATAACCTTTATATACGCAATCTTCATATTTCTGAATATAGCCACAGCTCTTTCTATCACCATGATATTAAGCGGGACCGCGTACTGCTGCTACAAAAAAAGGAGCTGAGAAAATTGAGGTTAAAAGGCGAAGAGAAGGGCTTTACCATTGTTCCGTTACGAATTTTCATTAATGAACGTGGCTTTGCCAAGATAGAAATAGCGCTTGCCCAAGGTAAAAAGGAGTTTGACAAACGCGACTCGATTAAGGAGAGAGAGAGCAAACGGGAATTAGACCGAGCAATGAAATTTTAATTTGATAATGAGCTAATTGGAGCATGCAATAATTTGGCCCTCCTCTTATTCAATCATTCAAAATTCTATCATCCAATAATTAAACACAAGCATGAAAATAGTTTTTATGGGCACGCCCGATTTTGCAGTGGCCTCTTTAGACGCCCTGAAAAATGCAGGCTTTGATATTGTAGGCGTGGTTACGGCAGCGGATAAACCTGCCGGGCGTGGTCAAAAGTTAAGCGAGAGTGCCGTTAAAAAATATGCCGTTCAACACGGATTAAAAGTACTTCAGCCACTAAAACTGAAAGATCCGGCATTTATTGAAGAATTAAAAGCATTAAACGCCGACCTCCAGGTGGTAGTGGCGTTTAGAATGCTCCCAGAAATAGTTTGGAACATGCCCGCCAAGGGCACCATCAACTTACACGGATCCTTATTGCCTCAATACCGCGGTGCCGCTCCTATCAACCATGCCATTATCAACGGCGAGAAAGAAAGCGGCGTAACCACGTTCTTCTTGAAACAAGAGATAGATACGGGCGATGTCATATTTTCTGAAAGTACTCCTATTACAGAAGATGACACCGCAGGAACCTTACATGATAAGCTAATGAACATTGGAGCCAGATTGATCGTGAAAACCGTTAAGGCCATTGAAAGTGGCAACTACCAGGAGATACCTCAGCCTATGGACAAAGTGCTAAAAATGGCGCCAAAAATTTTCAAGGATTTTTGCGAGGTGAACTGGCATCAAGACAACCAAATGGTGTTTAACCACATCAGGGGACTGAGTCCCTACCCCACTGCATTTACTTTCTTAAATGATAAAACACTGAAAATATTCCAAGCGGCAAAGGAAGAAACTTTCCCCAAAATAGCGGCCGGAGATTTTGAGACAGACGGAAAAACTTTTCTGAAGTTTGCAAGCAACAATGGCTACATCAAATTACTTGAGGTACAACTAGAGGGCAAAAAAAGAATGTCAATAGATGAATTTTTAAGAGGAGTTAGGCTTTAATGATGCAAAAAATAAAAGGAGCCAAGTATTTTTGGCTCCTTTTGGTTAATGGCCTAGTTTCTATTGTAAGTATCTATTGCCATTTCTATTTGCCTGTTGGCAGCGGCTTGCTTTAGATAACCTCCCACAGCCAAGCCACCACTTATCCCCATTAACAAAAAACTTGCTGTATAGCTTTTGCCCGAAGTATTTATACCACCTGAAGGAAAAGGACTATGATCTACTCCTTTATTGCCTTCACTAAAAAAGTTAACCAAACTTGCTAAGATTGCTACTCCCGCTGTTACGTACAAAACCGTTCCAAATTGCCTGCCTTTCCGATAACTTTCCAAAAAATCAAGACTTCTGGGGTTGTCGGCCATATCCATTTTTAACTGGGCGTAGCTTACTTTTTTAATGTCTGAAAAGCCTTTATTGTAATACATCTGTGTTGAAACTGCCCGAGGGGTCCTGTCTCTAAATCGGTAATAGTCTTCAAAGGGCACGGGATCATAAGCTACTTCCTGAAAAAGGTTAATTTTTCCTTTAATAATCCTCTCCGAAAAAGAGTTAGACCCGAAAATTGTGGTCCTTCGGGTATTGGCAAAGAAACCATCTTCATTGTTAAAGAACTTTACCTGCTCAAGCGGGACTCGTCTGGAATCGGCCCGCAGCACCCACGAGCCTACAAAATCAGGTCGTAGCCTAATTCGCTCTGCGTGAATTACAGAATCGGAATAGAGGTAAACAAAGTTTCTGGATTCGTCCGTTTGCGAACGGGCGTTCAGGGCATAGCATGCCATGGCGATCATGAGTAATTTTTTCATATCGATTTACATTTGTGTGTGTAACCTAAATTACAAAAATTTTATTCGAAAACCTTTCCGTATAAGAAAATGTTCAAACTGTTTGGTTTGAGGTACGGTTTCTATTAAATGATATGGTAAATTGTTATTGACACAGCAAATCTATAGTGCGTTTAATTTAGCACTTAGGGCTTTGGCTACTTCATTGAAATAACGTTTTCTTCCGTACCCCATTACCCATCGGATACCGCCAATAGCATTGGTTACAAAAACCTCTTCGGCTTCGTTCAATATTTGGGGATTGATCTGGGCTTCTGTTAATGGCAATTGATTTTGTTTGGCCAATTGCATCACCACATTTCTCATTACACCACCAACACACCCCTCGGATAGTGCGGGCGTGTAAATTTGGTGCTGGTACACTATAAAAACATTAGAACTGGTGCTTTCACATAAAAAACCATTTTGGTTGAGCAGCAAGGCCTCGTCCAAGCGATGTTGTTTTTGATATAGCCCAGCCATGACATAAAGCAGGGCATTGGTGGTTTTATAATTGGATAATTTATTGATGGGTTTAGGGATTTCATCATAAACATCAACAATCAATCCTTTACTATTTAGCTCATATTCAGCACTGCTGAGCTCCGAAACTTCCAATAGGTAGCCCACTTTGTTACTTTGTGGCGTATAAAGCCCCTCGCCGTTACGATATATGGTTAACCGGAAACGGGCATTACCTTTTATTTTATTTTTTTTTGCCAGTTCGGCCGCTTTTTGCTTTAGGAAATATTCATCCAGCAAGTTGTAACCATCCATTTTTAGCGCCTTCATTCCAGCGTGAAGCCTATCCACGTGAAGTTCTGGAAATCTCAGTTTTCCGTTGCACATGCGCATGGATTCGAACAAACCATCTCCAAATTTAAAACCTCTGTTTTGCCCCGCTAAAATTGGGGCATCACGCTGAAAAAATTGGTCGTTAAATAAAATATATTGCGACATCTAGGATTGGGGTAGGATAATATAATTACGCCATTTGTTTAAAACCGCATCAAAATCTGCCGGCAAAGGAGCTTCAAACTCCATATATTTTTGGGTGGTTGGGTGAATAAAGCCTAAGGTTTTTGCATGAAGTGCCTGTCTGGGCATCAGTTCAAAACAGTTGTTTACAAATTGCTTGTACTTAGAAAACGTTGTACCCTTTAATATCTTATCCCCGCCATAGGTGGCATCGTTAAAAAGTGGATGGCCTATATGTTTCATGTGTGCCCTGATCTGATGCGTACGGCCCGTTTCCAATTGGCAGCTCACTAAAGTTACGTAGTTTAAACGCTCCAATACCTCGTAGTTGGTTACCGACCATTTGCCTTTATCTTCATCATCATAAACATCCTGAATGATCCGATTTTTCAAGCTACGGCCAATATACCCTTCTATTCTGCCATCATTTTCAATATCTCCCCAAGCCAAAGCAATGTATTTACGCGTAATGCTGTGGTCAAAAAACTGTTTCGCCAATTTAGTCATGGTGATTTCGTTTTTACTGATCAACAACAGACCTGAGGTGTCTTTATCGATACGATGTACCAAGCCAGGTCTACCATCATTACCAGGTAAAGTGGGCAATTGTTCAAAGTGATAAGCCAAGGCATTAACCAAGGTACCTGTATAATTATTATAACCCGGATGCACTACCATGCCAGCAGGCTTGTTCACAATCAACAAGTCATCATCTTCATAAACAATATCCAAAGGGATATTTTCTGGATAAACCTCGGTATCACGTGGTGGATGTGCATAAACAATGGAAATCTCATCCAAAGGCTTCACTTTATAGCTGGCCTTAATAATTTGTTTATTCACCAAAACATTTCCAGCATCAATGGCATTTTGGATCCTATTTCTCGAAGCGTTTTCAATACGGTGCATCAAAAACTTGTCAATTCGCAATAGCGACTGTCCTTTATCAACTACAATATTAAAATGTTCAAATAAATCCTGTTCCTCTTCCTCTTGTCCTATTGCGAAATTTTCCATGCTGCAAAAATAAATTATCGAAATGACATTATTTAAAAACAAATTGGCTTATTTATTGTAGTGTAGGTGGAGAATTTAAGTGGTGCGTATGAAAAGCTTTACTCAAAACCTTAAGATTGTAATGAATTTTTTTCCATATTTAATTAGAAAAATATATTTTCGTGTCTGAATATCAAACAAATAAACATGGAAAAAACATTTCGAGCGCTAAGAAACACTATTGTTCTTAGCGCTTTTTTATTGCCATTTAATTTGATGGCGCAAGACGAAGTTGGGGGTGTATTTAAAGGAACCCCTGCTGATGCCGGAAAATTAGCCGGCGCCTACCTTTTACCTGCAACAACCGGATTTGGTTTAGGATTAAACTCCATGTGGTACAGTTCGGCCAAAGCAAAAAACTTCTTACGCTTTGACTTAAGAATTACCGCTTCTGGAGCTTTTGTTCCTTCAAAGGACAAAACATTTGACGTAACTAAATTGGGCCTTACTAGCATGGCTCCTGTAGGGGGATCAAATGTAAACACTCCAACAATTGCTGGTCCAGAGCAAGATGGAACAAGAATGCAGGTTGGCAATGATCCTTCCAAGCAATTTAATTTGCCTGAGGGTATTGGCGTTGGCCTAGTACCGGCCCCTCAGGTACAACTTACGGTAGGTCTTCCGAAAAATATCGATGTATCCCTACGTTATAGCCCAACCATCGACTTGAGCGATTTTGGTAAAGTTGATCTTTTTGGTGTTGGCGCTAAAGTAGAGGTACTACCTTTAGTTTTGGGAAAAACCGGAAAAATACTTCCTTTTGACTTAGCGGTAGCTTTTGGTTACACTCAATTAAAGTGGAATATCCCGTTAGAAGTAGGGCAAAATCCTAATCCAAACCAAAATATCGACGTAAAATTAAAAGGTGTTAGTATTGATGCGATCATTTCAAAAAAAATAACCGTTTTTACTCCTTTTTTAAGTGTTGGCTATAACAAGTCAAACACCCATATCAGGGCTTTGGGAACTTACAGTTTTGATGATACGGACCCTAGCCAAACCTATACCAACCCTTTTGAAATTAAAAGAACTGACGTTAGCGGCATGAAAGCTTCTTTAGGTTTTCAGCTTCAATTGGCCTTCTTTAGGTTATATGGTTCATATACCCAAGCAAAATATAGCTACGCAAATGCTGGTATTGGTTTTGGAATAGGCAACTAAATTTTTAAAAAAGCATAAAAAAGCTTCTCTTTGGGGAAGCTTTTTTTATTTATGCTATTGCCCAGTCCTATACATCAAGTTTCCTTTAGAGGGAAATCTCTTTTCGTTAAACGAGATGATTTGATCGATCCTTTTGTTTCTGGCAATAAATGGCGCAAGTTGAAGTATATCCTACAAGATGCTGCTCAAAAACACAAAAACCATCTCATTACTTTTGGGGGAACCTACTCCAATCATCTGCTCGCTACGGCCGCTGCTGCTGCAAAAAATCACTTACGAACAACCGCTTTTGTTAGGGGCGAAGAAGTAAACAACCCCGTGCTCTCCTTGTGCAAACTTTTTGGTATGCAGCTTCACTTCGTCGACAGGAAAAGTTACAAAAACAAAAAGGCGCTATTTGAACAGCATTATTCGGGTAATAACGATACCTATTTTATTGATGAGGGAGGGGCGAGCAAAGAAGCCACAAGAGGTTGCGCCGAAATTATTGATGAGCTGAAAGAGAATTTTGATTATATATTTTGTGCCGCCGGTACTGGCACCACTGCCGCAGGATTGCTAGAAGGTATCAACAAGCAGCAATTGCCAACGGAACTTCATGTAATCCCGGTATTGAAGGGTGGCGATTTTATGAAGGCAGAAATTGCAAATTATGTAAACGACCTCTCCAAACTACGCCTACATTTCGATTATCATTTCGGCGGCTACGCCAAAACAACACCTGAACTAATTACTTTCATTAAAGATTTCACCGGTAGCACGGGCATTTTGTTAGACCCAATTTATACCGGAAAAATGTGCTACGCCATATTTGATCTCATTGCAAAAGGAATCATCAAAAAAGAGGCAAAGATTTTAATGCTACATACGGGCGGGCTCTTCGGAATTTTAGGGAAAATTGATGAATTTGGCTAAATCTCCTCAAAATATTTTTTCCACATTTTTTGATTATTGTGGAAGTTTCAGACAAAAACCAACTTTAAACGTTTTAAACCTAGTTTTTGAACTCTGAGTTCAAAAACCGCCTAAATTTGATAGTTTAGCACATTTATTTAAATTTGAGCTATACCAAAACTTAAATTTATGTATAAACTAAGTGTCGCCCCTAGTGAGGTTCAACAAACTCTTAAAAAGCATATTCTAGCCGATGGTTACGATCTTACCTATGATATGGAAAAAAGTAACGGCGCCTATATCTACGATTCGAAATACGACCGCAAGTTGTTAGATTTCTTTACCTGTTTTGCTTCTGTTCCTTTGGGCTACAATCACCCAAAAATGGTAAATGATGAGGTATTTAAGCATAATTTATTATTGGCTGCGCTAGCCAACCCCTCCAATTCGGATGTTTATACCCAGCAATACGCCGAATTTGTAAAAACTTTCTCTCGAGTAGGTATCCCAGATTATCTGCCCCATGCTTTTTTTATCGCCGGTGGAGCATTAGCCATAGAGAATGCGCTTAAAGTAGCCATGGATTGGAAAGTGCAGAAAAACTTCAAAAAGGGTTATCAGCAAGAAAAAGGCTTTAAAGTACTCCACTTTGAAAAAGCTTTTCACGGCCGCAGTGGTTATACCTTAAGCTTAACCAATACCTTACCAGATAAAACCAAATGGTTTGCCAAATTTGATTGGCCTAGAGTAAGCACTCCACAAGTTAAATTCCCACTAAGTGGCGATAACTTAAGCGTTGCCCAAGAAACCGAAGCGGCCTCTATTGCTCAAATCAAACAAGCTTTCGCTGAAAATAAGGATGACATTTGTGCCATTATTATTGAACCAATCCAATCGGAAGGTGGAGATAACCATATCAGAGAAGAATTTTTAATCCAACTTCGCCAACTGGCTGATGAAAATGAAGCTTTTTTAATTTACGACGAAGTGCAAACCGGCGTGGGTTTAACTGGAAAATTCTGGTGTCACCAACATTTTAGCGAAAAAGCCAGACCAGATATTGTTGCCTTTGGAAAGAAAATGCAAATCTGTGGTATTTTGGTGGGCAGCAAAGTTGACGAAGTGGAAGGAAATGTTTTCAATGTACCTTCCCGCATCAATTCTACCTGGGGCGGAAACCTAGTAGACATGGTACGTGCTACGCAAATCCTGAGTATTGTTGAGGAAGATCAGCTATGCGAAAATGCAGCAAAAGTGGGCCAATATTTACAGGAACAACTTCAGGCACTTGCCAACGAGCACGAAAAAATAAGCAATGTGCGTGGCCGAGGTTTATTGTGCTCTTTCGATTTCCCGGAAAAAGAAATGCGCAACAAGTTCATCGAAAAAGGCATGGCCAACAATGTCATGTTTTTAGGTTGTGGCAACCAAACCATTCGTTTTAGGCCAGCCCTATGCATCGAAAAACAACATATCGATGAGGGAATGGAAGTAATGCGGAAAATATTGCCAACGATTTAACCATAAAAAACAAAAGGCTATTTAGGAGATTAGATAGCCTTTTGCTTTTCCTGACTTCCCAATAACAAAACAAGTTTCTATTTGAGCTAATTTCGGGACATGAAAAAAGTTGGCACTAAGTTTTTTATTGCAGTTTTAGTTATTTTCCTTGTTGGCTGGATGCTTAAAGATACTTTCACACAATCAGGCATTAAAGACCTGAAAGGTGGATTTAAAGAAATAGCCAGTTATCGAAATGAAAACAATACAGGCCCCGTACAACGTATTTATGCGGTTACCGTAAAAGATACCGCAACTGCCCAATTACAACAATATGGCGATTTAATGCCACACACTAAATACGGCAACACCAAAGTTTACTATTTTTTAGAAGGTACAGCGGTGCCTGCCAAACTCTATCCAGGTGGTGTTAATTTTGATGCCAATTTCAATCAAAATTGCTTTGCACTGTACGAAAAAAGTGCCATGGGAAATGTTGGGCTGGTCAAATGGCCGTTTAAATAATTGAGTTTTTTGAACTATCTTAAAGATTGCTTCGCAAGCTCGCAATGACGAAAATAGTTGCGTCTTTGCGAGGAGTACGACGAAGCAAGCACTAATAAATCCCTCCTCCTACCCCTCATAACTTTATAAAATGCCAAATGAGATGGCTTCCCCGAAGTATCGAAGCACGCTGCAAGCTAACAACGACATGACTATTTTCACCACCAGACTTACGAAGTTTCGAAACGGCGAAGCCCCCAACTTCGTCATTGAAAACAACAAATTGATTAAAGTTAACTTCGTAAGTCTAAAGAGGTTTAAACAAAGGCAGAAAAACCTGTAATCGCTCTACCCACAATCAAGGTATTGATTTCCTTGGTACCCTCGTAAGAATAAATAGCCTCGGCATCAGCTACAAAACGAGCTACGTTATATTCCAACAAAATTCCATTGCCGCCCATTACTTCCCTTGCTTTGCTAACCACGTCCCTGGTACGAAGGGAGCAAAACACTTTGGCCAAAGAGGCATGTTCATCTTTAAGCAAACCTTGGTCCTGCAACTGTGATAAGCGAAAACAAAGTGTTTGCATCGCCGTTAAGTTCGACAGCATTTCGACCAAATGGTTTTGGATCAATTGAAAAGAAGCGATTGGCTTACCAAACTGTTTGCGGTTTCGGGTATAATCGAGCGCATTTTCATAAGCACCACGGGCGCACCCCACTGCCTGCCATGCTACTCCTGCCCTGGTCATTTGTAGAACCTTGGCCGTATCTTTAAATGAATTTGCATTTTGTAGACGATCGTTCTCCGGAATTTTACAATTGGTTAGGGTAATCAAACCATTCTGAACAATTCTAAGGGCCATTTTATTTTCCATTTTTTCAACGGCAAACCCAGGGTTGTCCTTTTTAACAATAAATCCCTTAACGTCACCGCTATCTTCATCACGTGCCCATATAATCAAAATATCGGCGAATGTTGCGTTCCCTATCCATTTTTTCTGACCGTTCAACACCCATTCCTCACCAACTTTTTTACAGGTAGTGGTTAATCCGCCCGCTGCCGCTGAGCCTATTTCCGGCTCTGTTAAACCAAAGGCCCCAATTACTTCGAATTTTTGCATTAAAGGTAGCCATTGCCGCTTTTGCTCTTCAGATCCGCAGATATAGATCGACCCCATAGCCAAGCCACTTTGGACTCCAAAAAAGGTAGATAGCGAGGTATCTATACGGGCCATTTCCATCGCTAAAATACCTTCCATCAAATTAGATTTTCCTGGACAGCCATAGCCTTTATAAGTTAAACCACAAATATTAAGTTCGGCAAGTTTAGGAATGATTTCGAAAGGAAACTCTGCCCTATTCCAGTAATGATTAACAATAGGCTTTACTTCTTTTTCCAGAAAAGTACGCACTTTCAATTGCAGCGCCCTGTCTTCTTCGTTAAGGGCTTCTTCGCCCAATTGATAAAAATCCCCTTCAATTGGAGGCAATTCCTTTTTACGAGAATTGCTGCCCATCATTTTCATCATCCCTTGAAGTTGCTTATCGTCGAGATTAGAAATGGTTTCCACCATTTTGGGCAGGTCAACTTTTTTGGAAAGTGCATCTAGTTTTTGAAAATCTACGCTTTTGAAAAGTTGATAGGCATTTTTTAAAGCGGAAAATAGGTTGGCCATGTTTTAAAGTTTAAAGTAGAAAAGTTAAAAGCCATAAATAGATGGCATAATTTACTAAACTTAAAACAAGAAATGGCCAAAATTGTTGGCTTTAGAGCATATTCCTATCGTAAATGGAACAGATTATCTACCCCTAAAAGTTTTCTAGAAGTGAACCCTTCACCATACTCAGCGCCAATATTTTTACCCATTTCCCTAGCTCTAGCTATTACTGATTGCAAAAATGCCGGGGTAGAGATATAGGTTTGTGGCTCGCTTTCATCAGGGCTATCAAACTGGGTTTTAAAGGCTTTAATTGCCTCAATCTTTTGCTCCATTTGTGCGGAGATATCCACAATTATATCGGGTTTAATATAGGTGTCCTGAATATATTGCAAAACCAAGCGAGGTCTCCAAGGTTGTTGTGCATTACCTTCCAAATTAGTTTGCACTTTTCTAAGGCCTGAAAGGAAAATGGCGTCTTTAGCCAGCTCCGAAGCCCTTCCATGATCGGGATGACGATCATATAGTGCATTGGTGAGGATAATTTCAGGCTGGTATTTACGTATCATTTTTACCACCTCCAGCTGATGTGGTTCGTCATTTTTAAAGAAGCCGTCCCTAATTTTGATGTTTTCGCGAGCATGCAAGCCCATAATCTTAGAAGATGCTTCTGCTTCGGCAGCCCTGGTTTCAATTGTTCCCCGCGTTCCTAATTCGCCCTGCGTAAAATCAACAATACCAACTTTTTTTCCTTGCGCAATATGTTTAATAATGGTTCCTGAACAACCTAACTCTGCATCATCGGGGTGAACGGCTAAGACCAATAAATCTAATTTCATATGATTAATTTTGAATGAGTAAGTTTCGAATGAGTGAATGAAATCTATAATTCTATCACTCAATGATGCTATCATTTTCTCATTGCTCGTTTAAAAGACGCTGAATTTTTTTCTTCACTTTAGAGGAAGTAGGCTTGGTAAAAGGATAAAAATATTCTACCACTTCGCCTCTTTTGTTGACCAGATATTTATGAAAGTTCCAACGCGGTGTAGAAGTCAGGTTTCCGTTCAATTTTTTATCGGCCAGAAATTTAAACAAAGGATGCGCCTCTTTTCCTCTCACCATAATTTTATCAAACATGGGGAACTGCACGCCGTAATTCACTTGGCAAAAATCGTTGATCGCCGTTCCATCTAAAGGTTCCTGTTTTCCAAAATCATTAGAAGGGAAACCTAATATTTCAAAATCCTGATCGGAAAATTCTTCTCTGATTTGCTGTAGATCTTTTAATTGGGGCGTGAAACCACAGCCAGATGCCGTGTTCACAATCAACAATACTTTACCGCTGTAATCGGCCAAGTTTTTTTCTGTTCCATTAATAAGACGGGCCTTAAATGGATACACTGTTGGTTTTAAATTCATTTTCTCAAACTTACTGATAGTAGCCGGAGCCTCTGATAATGGATTCGATATCTCTATCTTCTTGCACACTGTAGGTGCTTTTTAAGTTGTGCCCTACCACCCTTGCCACCAGTTGGTACGAAAAAGCCGCAAATTTACCCTTTGTCTGCTTCACAATATCATACGTGGTTCGTCCTACCTCTCTATCAATTAATTTAGTTAATATTTGTCCCTGGGTAATGGTTAATTCCTTTATTTCGGTATTAAACATTTTTTTTATTTCATTGTCGCATTCTTTAACCAAACGTTTCTGTTCCTTTTGATCGGCAACAACGGCCAGATCTCTTTCCAGTTTTTCGTACCTTCGTTTGGCAAAAATTGCATAAGGCATTACTTTCAGCACATTATACCGTAATCTGTTATAAGCGGCCTGATCCTGAGGCGATTTCCAAATCCGCTGTCCAACAATCACCACTTCTTTCAACCCAATCCAAGGGATCATATATCCTCCGTCATTGGTAGCGGCCACCCTAATGGTATCGTTTTTGCCTAACTTAGGCCAAATAGCATTTGCCGTGCTGTCTTGAGCTTTAGCGCCAAAACCAGCAATGATGACAATTGAAAGAGCAAAAAAACGATAAAATTTCATAAATTTATGCCTGTTCAAAGTTAAGGCTATTTTCAGTTATTCGCTTTAACTACAACCCAATATAGCATTTTATAGTTTAAATTCATTATAATTTTACCTAGAAAGTACAAATGAAGAACGCATTAGTGATAGATCTAGAAGCTGAGAAAAAGGAAATACTGAAAAGGTACAGGGCGTTGCTACGTGCCTGTAAATCAACACTTCAAAGGGGCGATAAAAAAGAAATACGCAAGGCTTTTGACATGGCCCTGGAGAGCCATAAAGACATGCGCCGCAAGTCTGGCGAGCCTTACATATACCATCCGATTGCTGTGGCCCAAATTGCTGCCGAAGAGATTGGACTGGGCACCACATCTATTGTTTGTGCGCTTTTGCATGACGTGGTGGAGGATACCGACATCACTTTAGAAGATATTGAACGTGAGTTTGGCAAAAAAACAGCCAAAATTATTGATGGACTAACCAAAATATCGGGTGTTTTTGACACCAACAGCTCCCTACAGGCGGAAAATTTCAGGAAAATGTTGCTCACGCTTGCAGACGATGTAAGGGTGATTTTGATCAAATTAGCAGACAGGTTGCACAACATGCGCACCATGGATTTCATGCCCCGCCACAAGCAATTGAAAATTGCCTCGGAAACCATTTACCTGTACGCACCACTTGCGCATCGCTTAGGTCTTTACGCCATCAAATCTGAACTGGAAGATTTGTCCATGAAATATTTGGAGCCAGATACGTATAAATACATTGCAACCCAACTTAACGAGAAAAAAGCCGAACGAAACGCATTCATTAAGGCCTTTGTTGAACCTATCAATGATATCTTGGCAGAACAAGGGCTTATTGCTAATGTATATGGCCGTCCAAAATCTATTCATTCGATATGGAATAAGATGAAGAAAAAGAATATTCCTTTTGAAGAAGTTTATGATCTTTTTGCCATCAGGATTATTTTGGATAGTCCACCGGAAAGTGAAAAAGCCGATTGTTGGAAAGCTTATTCCATCGTAACCGATTTATATCGTCCCAATCCTGACCGGTTGCGGGACTGGGTTTCCTCACCAAAAGGTAATGGCTACGAATCTTTGCATACCACTGTAATGGGGCCAAAGGGCCAATGGGTTGAGGTACAAATACGTACCCAACGGATGAATGAGATTGCCGAGAAAGGTTTTGCTGCACACTGGAAATACAAAGAGAGCACCAACGATAACGGCCTTGACCAATGGATACAGAAAGTTAGGGAAATGCTGAGCAATCCCGAATCCAACGCCTTGGATTTCTTGGATGATTTTAAAATGAACCTTTTCTCGGATGAGATCTTCATTTTCACGCCAAAAGGGGCTTTGCTACAACTTCCACTTGGCGCTACCGCTTTAGACTTTGCGTTTGAAATCCACACCGATATTGGCGCTAAATGTATTGGCGCTAAAGTTAACCACAAATTGGTGCCACTTTCCTATAAACTGCAAAATGGCGATCAAGTAGAAATCATCACTTCGAGCAAACAAACACCTAAAGAAGATTGGCTGAACATTGTAGTTACGGCAAAAGCCAAGTCGAAAATAAAGTCATCGCTCAAAGAGGAAAAACGCAAAATTGCCGAAGAAGGAAAGGAATTGTTGGAACGCAAGCTGAAATCTCTTAAAATCACCTACAATACCGACAACCTCAACAAGATCAGCTATTTTTTCAAGCTGCAGTCTACTCAAGATTTGTTTATCGCGGTGGCAATGGGCAAAATAGAGCTGAAAGATTTGAGGGAATACGTAGCCAGCGAAAAAGAAATTGAGAACAGAGGCACTGAGAAAGTTAGCGATAATGAACGTATAGATGCTCTACTTAAAAAGGTAAAAGGCCCAGAATCTGATATACTCCTCATTGGTGAAGACCTCCAAAAAATTGACTACACCTTGGCTGCCTGCTGCAATCCTATTCCGGGTGATGACGTTTTTGGGTTTGTTACCGTTAACGAAGGCATTAAAATACACCGAACCAATTGTCCGAATGCAGCGCAGTTAATGGCCAATTATGGCTATCGGGTGGTGAAGGCCAAATGGAATCGTCAGCATGAATTAACTTTCCTAACGGGATTACACATTGTAGGCATTGATGACGTAGGCCTGATCAATAATATCACAAAAGTAATTTCTAACGATTTTAAGGTAAATATGCGCTCGATCACGGTAGATACTAATGATGGTATTTTTGACGGTTCGATCAAGGTATTTGTGAATGATAAAGAGCATTTGGACAACCTCATTAAAAACTTGTTGGAAGTAAAAGGCGTTACTGGAGTAACCAGGTTTGATGCCTAAATAATGGTTAATGATAAATGATTGATTGTTAATGACAGATAAGTTTACCCGATGCTTTTCAAGCATTAATCATGCACCATTAATAATTAATCATTTCAAGTCTTTCGTCAAAACAATTTAACAATAACGTAATTTATCAACATAAATCCCTCAAATCGTTTAATCTGTGAAATCAAATAGTTACCTTTGATTGGAGTTTAAAAACTATGTCTGAACAGAACACAAGCGAGTTGGTAAGAAAGATTTTCGAAGCCTATCTCGAAAATAAAAACTTAAGAAAAACCCCTGAGCGTTTCGCAATCTTAGAAGAAATCTATTCCAGAGACGACCATTTTGATGTGGAAACCCTTTATATCCACATGAAGAACCAAAAATACCGAGTAAGTAGAGCAACAGTTTACAACACTTTGGAGTTATTGGTTTCATGTGATTTGGTAACCAAACATCAATTTGGTAAAAATATGGCCCAGTTTGAAAAATCATACGGCTACCACCAACATGACCACGTCATCTGTATTGATTGTGGTAAAGTGGTTGAATTTTGCGATCCTCGTATTGGCCAGATCCAAAGTATGGTTGGCGACTTGCTGAAATTCGACATCAAACACCACTCTTTAAATCTTTATGGAGTATGTTTCGATTGCAGTGCTGCTGCTACCATCAAAAACAAAGCACATACTAATTAATCACATATAACCAATCTTATTCTCTTAATTTAAAATAATGACGCAAGTAGACGTACTACTAGGCCTGCAGTGGGGCGATGAAGGTAAAGGAAAAATTGTTGACGTTCTTAGCCCTCAATATGATTTAATTGCCCGTTTTCAGGGCGGACCAAACGCAGGGCATACGCTAGAATTTGACGGCAAAAAATTTGTTCTGAACACGATCCCTTCTGGGATATTCAATGAAAAAACCATGAACCTTATCGGTAATGGCGTAGTAATTGACCCAATCATTTTAAAAAGAGAATTAGATAACCTAAAAGCCGCTGGGCACGATCCAGTAGGTGCTGGAAAGTTAGTACTTGCACGCAAGGCCCATTTAATTTTACCTACCCACCAATTATTGGATGCCGCTAATGAGCAAAAAATGGGCGCTGGTAAAATTGGATCTACCTTAAAGGGCATTGGCCCTACCTATATGGACAAAACTGGCCGTAATGGTATCCGTGTGGGCGACACTACACTTCCTGATTTCAAAGAAAGATACGAGAAGCTAGTACAAAAACACAAAGAAATTCTTTCTCATTACGAGTTTGAGTACAATTTGACAGAAAAAGAAGCAGCCTTTTTTGAGGCTATTGAATTCATCAAGTCTATTCCGCATGTAGATAGTGAACATTTCGTAAATGGCTACTTAAAGGAGGGCAAGAAAGTATTGGCTGAAGGTGCTCAAGGCACTTTGTTAGATGTTGATTTTGGCTCATATCCTTTTGTAACCTCGTCAAACACTACTACTGCCGGCGCTTGCACTGGTTTGGGTATTGCCCCTAATAAAGTTGGGGATGTTTACGGGATTTTTAAAGCTTACTGTACCAGAGTTGGAGGTGGCCCCTTCCCTACCGAGTTATTTGACGAAACAGGCGAAACTTTACGTGCAGTGGGTCATGAGTTTGGTGCAACTACTGGGAGAGCCCGTCGTTGCGGCTGGATTGATATCCCTGCATTGAAATATGCCATTATGCTAAACGGGGTAACCGAATTGATCATGATGAAGGCTGACGTACTAGACGGATTTGATACTATTTATGCTTGTACACATTACGAGCACGATGGCAAAACCATCGATTATATGCCGTATGACATCATTACCGTACAACCAAAACCTGTGCTGAAAGCAATAGAAGGCTGGAAAACTGATTTAACCAAGATTACTTCACTGGATCAAATTCCTGCGCAGCTAAAGTCGTACATTGAGTTCCTGGAAAAAGAATTGGAAGTGCCAATCAAATATTTATCTGTTGGTCCTGATAGAACACAAACACTTACTTTAAAATAAAAAAGTAATTTTATCAAAAATCCCGCTGCTAACTGCAACGGGATTTTTTGTTTATTCATCATCCAAAAGGGTTACGCAACTCCCTTCCATCGTTTTCAACCGACTAGGTAAGCTAGCAATCGACTGTTGATCTTTGATACTTTTGTACAGGTTGGTAATGATAGTTAATGTCTCTTCATCTGGTTCACAAGCTTGGTACTTTTCCAAATGCGGCAGTGCCTTTAAAACCATTTCTTTGTATTTTGAAAAGGCATTAGCATTTGCTGTAGCGTTCTTCGCAGCGCTAGCTTCATTCATTTGTTTCACGAAAGGCTTGGTTTTACCTAAATAGATAAACCCTAAAGCTCTCCGCAAAACGGTGTAGTTTGCTTCTCCTTTCAACGATTGTTCATAATACACCAGTGCACTTTCAGCATCGCCTATCTCCTCGTGCATTCTTCCCAAATGATACTGCAAATTAGTTACCTGTTTAGGGCTAAGTTGCTCTTGTTGCTGCAGCAGCTTTTTCATTTTTGCAATGTGCTCAGCATCGCCCTTGGTAGTCCTGTACACGGTAAAATCTTGGTAGCCTTCTTTAGCATTTTGGGCATTCACCGCAAACGCAGTACCTAGCAAAACACAGAGCGTTAACATTTTCTTCATCATAAATTCGATTTAATAATTGATTTGCCAAGATATTAATTTAAAATAATAATAATGCTTCATTTACATTTTTAACTTTGCAGCATATAAAAGATGAATGTTACCCAAATTCAGGTTTTTAAACAGAAAGCACTTCAATACGCAGCCAGTTTTGAAGTTTGCAGCTATTTAGATTCACATCATTATCCTGATAAGTACGGCAAGCACGATTGTTTAATCGCTTTTGGCTTAGAGAACGAATTGTCTGCGAAAGTAGGCCAAGCTTTTTCTGCCTTAAAAACTTTTGTGGGGGAGCACCAAGATTGGATGTTTGGCATGCTGGGCTACGATCTAAAAAATGAAATAGAAGCACTAGAAGCTACAAAAACAGACTTGCTGAACTTCCCCGACCTGTACTTTTTCATCCCGCAATATCTTATCGCAATTCATGGAAATCAGCTCAATGTAGTTAAGGGAGATAAAACGATTGTAGATAAAATCCTTCAGCTGGAAATAAAAGAGCAACCCCAACCAATCAACCTAAACATCAACAGCAAACTGAGCAAACAAGCTTATTTGGATAAATTAGAGAGCATTAAGCAACACATCAAACGCGGCGATATTTATGAAATGAATTTTTGCCAAGAATTTTTTGATGACCACGCTGAAATAGACCCTTTACTGGTATACAATAAACTTAAGGCTATTTCTCCAACGCCATTTTCTGGTTTTCTTAAAATTCGAGACAAGTTTGTTTTATCGGCTACGCCAGAAAGATTTTTAGCGAAAAATGGGCGTAAACTTACCTCGCAACCGATTAAAGGCACTGCTAAACGAAGCGAAAACCTTATAGAAGACAGCCTGATCAAGACCGCACTTAGAAACAGCGAAAAGGAACGGGCCGAAAATGTGATGATTGTTGACCTAGTTAGAAATGACCTCACCAAAAGCGCCGTAAAAGGAACGGTAAAAGTTGAGGAACTTTTTGGTATTTATAGTTTCCCGCAGGTACACCAAATGATTTCGAGCATTAGTTGCGAGCTTTCGCCCGATGTTCATTTTGTAGATGCCATTAAAAATACTTTCCCTATGGGCTCCATGACAGGCGCACCAAAACTACGTGCCATGCAGCTCATTGACCAATATGAAGTAAGCAAGCGTGGCGTTTATTCGGGCTCTATCGGATACATTAGTCCTAACGGAGATTTCGATTTCAATGTAATCATCAGAAGCATCCTTTATAACGCGACCAGTAAATACCTTTCCTTTCAGGTGGGCGGCGCAATTACCCATCAATCAGATAGTGAAAAAGAATATGAGGAATGCTTGTTGAAAGCTTCGGCAATGATGAGCGTACTTGTTAGTGGTTAGTGCTGGATGATCTAAACGAAAGAAGGTTTAAAGCCTGATCTATAAATTATCCAGACTTTAAACCTTAAACTTAGTACCTTATACTTGCGTTCTATTTCCCTTTATAGTATTTCATCGCCTCTGGCAAATCTTTCTGTATTTGTGCTATACGAGCTTGATCAGTGGGGTGAGTGCTTAAAAAGGCTGGTGGTTTTTGTGACCCTGAGCTGGCTTGCGCCATTCTTTGCCAAAAACCAACTGCATTAGTAGGGTTATAACCAGCCATTGCCATAAAGGACAAACCCATTTTATCAGCTTCCAATTCCTGGCTTCTTCCGTAGCTTAAAATAGTTAGCTGTCCGCCTATACCGTAGGCCGCATTAATGTATTGCGAATATTTGGAATTAGCAGTAGCCACACCCACTGCAGCACCTAAGCCCTGCGCAACGGTCATCTGCGATGCTCTCTCTGCCGAGTGCTGTGCAATGGCATGGGCCACTTCGTGTCCCATCACGGTTGCCAAACCAGCTTCATCTTTTGTTACAGGTAAAATACCTGTATAAACAGCAATTTTACCTCCCGGCATACACCACGCATTGATTTCTTTGCTATCAATTAAATTATATTCCCATTTATAGTTTTTAATTTGATCTCCATAGCCGTTTTGGTTCATATATTGGGTAACCGCAGCAGCAATTTTTTGGCCAACACGTTTTACCATTGCCGCATTAGCGTTATTTGAGGCAACAACTTTGGTTTGGGGGTCGCTCAACAATTGGGCGTAACCAATGGCCGCTTGTTGCTGCAATTGGCTATCGTCTACCAAACTTAACCTACTACGTCCAGTTAAAGGAACCGTTGAACATGATGAGATGGCAAGTAATGCCGTTGCCACTCCAAAAAGCATTGTTTTTTTCATCTGTTTATTTTTTTCCTAGGGGATAATACCATTGTAACCCCAACAGTTTTGTTTTGTTTTTTACCCAAAGCATAACTGTTTAAGGCTTGTTTTTGTTTTGTTAATTTGGGCTAAGCCTGTTTTTTCTTAAAAAGATAAACTTTTGATTCTTTCCCTTTAAGCAAGCGCTCTATATTTTTTTGATGTGTAACCAATATCAGTACACAAACACATATACTATAAAGCACTTCGGCTTTTACGGTAGATTGGAATACAAAAACTGTGCCCAACGGAAAGGTAAATCCCGCACAAATTGAACTTAAGGAAACATACTTTGAAATTAGCAGTACGGTAATAAATACACTCACGCACAGCAAGGCTGCCCAAGGATTTACAGCCAGCACCATTCCAAAAAGGGTGGCCACCCCCTTACCGCCCCTAAAACCAGCAAAAATTGGGAAAAGATGCCCCATTACGGCAATTACGCCCAGGGCCAGCTCGTAGTTAACAAATTGTGCCGAATATTTAGGCCCAGTAACAGACAAGCCTATCAGATATGCTAATTTAGTAGCGGTAAATCCCTTTAAAATATCGATGGTCATTACCACAATGCCTGGCTTTTTACCTAAAACCCTAAAAGTGTTGGTAGCACCGGCATTGCCACTTCCGTACTCCCTCACGTCTATACCGTAAAAAGCCTGCCCAAGCCAAACAGCCGTAGGAATTGACCCTAAAAGATAGGCTGCAATAAGCGCAGAAATGGAATAGATTGAAATCATTTGCCTACAATGATACTAAAAAAAATACTTTTGGAATGTTTACAAGATCTCTACCCATTAAAAAGCCTTTAAACTCAAGTCCAAACTTTTTACCGAATGTGTTAATGCTCCCATCGAGATAAAATCAACGCCACAAGCGGCGTATTCAGCGACATTATCTTCCACAATTCCACCTGAAGCTTCCGTTAAAAACCGCCCGTCAATCATCGCTATGGCCTGTTTCAATAAAGCCGGCTCAAAGTTATCTAACATAATTCGATCTACCGCACCGATAGCCAGCACCTGCTGTAGCTCCTCCAGGTTTCTTACTTCTATCTCAATCTGCAGTTTTTTACCCGTGCGCTTCAAATAATCGTTGGCTTGTGTAATGGCATTTTTAATCCCGCCGGCATAATCTACGTGGTTGTCCTTAATCAAAATCATGTCATATAATCCAATCCGATGATTTACGCCGCCGCCAATCCTTACTGCCCATTTTTCCAAATACCGCAATCCGGGAGTAGTTTTTCTGGTGTCCAAAACCTTGGTTTTGTATCCCTCTAAACGTTTTACGATGCGATTTGTTTGGGTGGCAATACCGCTCATACGCTGCATGCAGTTAAGCACCAATCGTTCGGCAAGCAAGATCGAATGCGTGCTGCCACTTACGGTAAAAGCAATATCACCTGGTTTTATTTCTTCGCCATCGTGCAATTTAACCTCTACTTTTAAAGTATTGTCTATTTGATTGAAAATTTCCAAGGCTAGTTCAACACCTGCTAAAATACCTTCTTCCTTTACAATTAACTTGGCTTTGCCCTGTGTTCCCTGCGCAATGGTAGATAATGAGGTATGATCACCGTCACCAACATCTTCGGCAATGGCATTTTTTATAAATAGATCAGTTAGTTTCTTATCCAACGTTTTAAGATTTGCCACAAAAATAGCAAAAAAGCGTATCAATCAGGAACTATCTCTCTGGCTCTATTCTCAACTCGGTGATTTGAAAACTGTTAGATGATTTTTTCATCGTAACCGTAACCCTAAATTTTTCGGTTTTAGTGGTTAACGACAAAATAGTAAGCCTATAATTTGGATTGTTGCTAAGCTTATGAATAATGCTGGCTTTATTGGGAGGGTTTTTCAGAAAAAAATCTTTCAGGATCTGCTCGGCCTGTGCTCTATTATAGACATCTTCCTGATCAATGATGATGAGTTCTATGGACGTGGCAAACCTTTTGGCAATTTCTTTCGAGTTGCCCTGCTTAAAGTTCATCGCCAATTCATCAGCAATATCGCCCTGCATAGCCTCTTGAGGCTGCAAATGCAAAAACATTACCATGAGCGCAAGTATAGATTTAAACATCATCCTTAAAAACTAAAACATTTGTACCGCCAAAACTATGCCATTTATCCGTTTTTTAAATATAAAATATTGGGTTTAGGGCTTAATTTCAAGTATATTTGCAAAACAACGTAAAACAAAGCATAAAACAAAACGATAATAATGGAAGCTAAAAAACTGGTACTGTTAATTCTTGATGGGTGGGGCTACGGACATAAGGACAAATCTGATGCTGCTTATGCCGCCAATACTCCTTTTTTTGATTCGCTACTGCTTAACTATCCCAACTCAAAGCTTGAGGCCTCTGGCGAAGCGGTAGGGTTACCGGTTGGGCAAATGGGAAATTCAGAAGTGGGCCATATGAATTTAGGTGCCGGTCGTGTGGTTTACCAAGAACTTGGGCGCATCAACAAGGCTATTACAGATAAAACTTTAAACCATAACCAAACCCTTTTAAATGCTTTTGCTTATGCCAAAGCCAACCATAAGCCTGTTCATTTTATGGGGTTGGTATCTGACGGCGGTGTACACGCTCACATTAATCATTTAATGGCCCTGTGCGATATTGCCCAAGAAAATGGCCTAACCGAGGTTTTTGTGCACGCTTTTTTGGATGGCAGGGATACAGACCCAAATGGCGGCTTAAACTATATCACCGCATTAGACAGACATTTAGAAAAATCGGTGGGTAAAATTGCCAGTATTGTAGGCAGGTACTATGCCATGGATAGGGATAACCGCTGGGAAAGGGTAAAACTAGCCTACGACGTAATGGTAAACGGCATTGGCGAGAAGTTTACCAGTCCTGAATTAGCGGTTCAACATTCGTATGCAGAAGGCATCACCGATGAATTTACCAAACCTATGGTTATTGTAGATGAACAAGGCAATCCAACGGCGACCATTAAAGAAGGCGATGTGGTTATTTGTTTTAATTACCGTACCGACAGAGGCAGGGAAATTACACAGGCACTTTGCCAAAAAGATTTCCCTGAACAGAACATGTGCAAGCTACCCTTGTACTACGTAACCATGACTACTTACGACGAAAGCTTTGAAAACGTAAACGTAGTTTTCACTAAAGATGATTTAAACAACACTTTGGGTGAAGTTTTGGCCGCAAATGGCAAAAAACAAATCAGAATTGCAGAAACGGAAAAATATCCTCATGTAACCTTCTTCTTCTCCGGTGGCAGAGAAAAAGAATTTGAGAACGAAAAAAGAATCTTGGTTCCTTCTCCAAAAGTGGCCACCTATGATTTACAACCAGAAATGAGTGCTGCCGGAATTACCGAAGCAATCGTTAGGGAATTGGAAAGTAAGTGGCCTGATTTTGTATGTTTAAATTTTGCTAACCCCGATATGGTAGGGCACACGGGTGTTTTTGATGCCGTAGTTAAAGCGGTAGAAACGGTTGATGCCTGTACCCAGGCCGTAGTACAAACTGGAATTGCAAACGGCTATTCGTTCATTATCCTTGCCGATCATGGAAATGCTGAGTTTATGCTCAATGACGATGGCTCTGTAAATACTGCACATACCACCAATTTAGTCCCTTGTATTTTGATTGATAAAGATTTCAAATCAATAGCCGACGGTAAATTAGGCGATATTGGCCCAACTGTATTGAAAATCATGGGCATTCCAGTTCCTGAAATTATGACAGGCAATTGTTTGGTTTAACTACCGCCACAAAGTGGATACAGATCATAACCAGATGAAAAAATACATTTTAGGCTTACTTGTACTTGGCTTGTTCTCTTGTGTTAAACGAGAGAACCAAAGTACAGGTACGCTTTTATATTTTGACCTTAAAGGCTATTTCGAGAAAGAAGCAAATCGATTACAGCAAGCAAAACCCACCGTAAATAAACAGGTACTTTCCAAGGGGGAAACTGAGCAGAAAGCTATTCAAATAGCTAACTGGAAAAGTGAATTGGCGGTATTTGAAGCTGCCGATATCAACAAAGCTTCGTGGCGCGGGGAGTTCACGATCAAACCTTTAGGTGATGGGATATCCTACACAACTACAAACGAAAAAATTCCCGTAAAAAAGCTCGAGATTTTTAAAACTGGCAATAAAATCACCAGCATTAAAATCTACAAATCTTCTGAAAACCGGCTTTATTTGGCCAAGGACACACTCATTTACTATCCAGACAGCCTGTACATGGTACAAAGTGCGCAAAAAATAAAGCTCCTAGCCCCTAAAACGTACCGCATAGTGGGCAATTTCAGCAAATAAGATATTACTTCAAGCTAGAAATTTGCGCTTTCACGTAGTCGATGAGCGAAATGACATCCTTTTTTAACGGCTGCATGGTCAAAATCTTCTGAAAATCGGCGATCGAGTTATTGAAAAGAGAAACACAAGCTGCCTTCTCCGCTGATTTTTTGATTTTGTAAGATTTAAAAATACCATAGTCCTTGTAGGCTACTCCCCTGTTCTGTAAAATCTGAACATCTTCCTCGCCACTAATTTCCATTGCTTTTGAAAAATCTTTAATGGCAGCGGTGTAAAAACTTTCACGCATTTGGTTCAACGCTTCTTTAGGGGCGTTGGCAATATTCAACCTAGCTTTTCCTCTGTAATAATAGGCCGAATAATCTGTAGGTTTTATGGCTATCAACCGCGTGTATGCCGCTATCGCATTTTCAAAATCGCCATTTTGGAAATAAGAATAGCCCAACATTTTGAGTACGTTGATATTGCCTGGGTCCTTAGCTTCGGCTTTTTCTAATAAAACAACTGCGTTTTTAAAGTCGCCTTTCATCCACGCTTGCGTACCCTGTTTCTCGAAATTGCTTTGAGCATTAGCTTGCAGCCCAAATGAAATAGCGATTAATAATAGATAAGTTCTTGTAAGGAATTTCATTAAAAGTGTTTTAGGTAAATCTACGTACTCCATCGTTAAATTAAAAATGTTATACTAATTTACTTTTATTGTGCAATAATATCAATAAACGTACAATTTTGCTAAATATGATTTTTATTAAACAGATTTATTGCGCATGACTTTTTTGCCGTTTTTTTGATGACAATTGTTTTATGGCCAACAATTATGATTTTTGGCACAGGAGTTGAAACTACTCACACCACAACATATTTGATAAATTTAAGTGCTGACGCTGTCATAATGTCGGCCAATTTTAATATACAAACTGAATGAGCAAACAAGACCCGTTTGATTTTAACACTTTACCTATCATAAACGAAGATACTGAGTTTTTTCCGTTAATGTCGCAGCAAGATGAAGACGAGATGAACAGTGAGGAAACTCCTGAAATACTTTCTATCCTGCCTTTGAGAAATACCGTTTTGTTTCCCGGCGTGGTTATTCCTATTACCGTAGGTAGAGACAAATCAATAAAATTGATTAAAGAGGCCTATAAAGGTGATAGAGTGATTGGCGTAGTGGCCCAAAAAGATGTTTCCATCGAAGATCCTTCATTTGAGCAGCTTCACGGTGTAGGTACGGTAGCTAATATCATCAAAATGCTTCAAATGCCCGACGGGAATACCACGGTAATTATACAGGGCAAACAACGTTTCCAGCTGGTGCAGGAAGTGCAAACTGAGCCTTTTATCAAGGCTGTAGTGGCCAAGTTTACCGAAACCAAGCATAAAAACGACAAGGAATTTAAGAACTTGGTGGCTGCCATCAAGGAAATGTCGAGCCAAATCATCCAGCTTTCGCCAAATATCCCCAGCGAGGCCGGAATTGCCCTGAAAAATATTGAAAGTACTTCTTTCTTGATCAATTTCATTTCCTCCAACATGAATGCCGAAATGGCCGACAAGCAGCGAATGCTTGAAATGGGCAATTTGCGTAAACGTGCCGAAATGGTGATGGATTTGCTCACGCAAGAATTACAAATGTTGGAGCTTAAAAACCAAATCCAGTCGAAAGTACGTACTGATCTGGACAAGCAACAACGTGATTACTTCCTTAACCAACAACTAAAAACCATCCAAGAGGAATTGGGCAACTCCGCCGATTTGGAATTTGAAGCCTTGCAGGCCAGAGGTAAAAAGAAAAAATGGAATGCCAGCATTGCCGACCATTTTAACAAGGAATTGGAAAAGCTAGGTCGTATGAACCCGGCGGCTCCCGATTATTCTATCCAAATGAATTATTTGGAATTGCTTTTAGACCTTCCCTGGAACGAGTTCACCAAAGATAATTTTGATTTAAAAAGAGCGCAACGCATTTTAGACAAAGACCATTTCGGCTTAGAAAAAGTAAAACAGCGCATCATCGAATACTTAGCGGTGCTAAAGTTAAAACGTGATATGAAAGCCCCAATTTTATGTTTGGTTGGCCCTCCGGGAGTAGGTAAAACTTCCCTAGGTAAATCTATCGCAAAAGCGCTTAATCGCAAATATGTACGTATGGCTTTGGGTGGCGTTAGAGATGAAGCAGAAATTAGGGGACATCGCAAAACCTACATTGGCGCAATGCCGGGGCGCATTATCCAATCCATCAAAAAGGCAGGTGCCGATAATCCTGTGTTTGTACTGGACGAAATAGATAAAGTAGGCTCCGATTTTCGCGGCGACCCTTCATCAGCGCTGCTTGAGGTGCTTGATCCCGAACAAAACAACGCCTTTAACGACCATTATGTAGAAGCAGAATACGATCTTTCAAATGTGCTTTTTATTGCTACCGCAAACTCGCTAAGCACCATCCAACCTGCTTTATTAGATCGTATGGAAATTATTGAGGTTAACGGCTATACCATTGAAGAGAAAATAGAGATCGCTAAAAAGTATCTGTTGCCTAAGCAAAAAGAGGTGCATGGTTTAGAAACTAAGCAAATCACCCTTAAAAATTCGCTTATCGAAAAGGTGATCGAAGATTATACCCGAGAAAGTGGCGTGCGTGGTTTAGAGAAAAAAATTGGCTCGCTGGTACGTGGCATTGCTACCAAAATTGCCATGGATGAACCATACGAACCTATTTTAGACCTGAAAGATGTTGAGCGCATATTGGGCGCCCCTATTTTTGACAAAGATGCCTACGAAGGCAACGAAGTAGCTGGTGTAGTAACCGGCTTAGCCTGGACACAGGTAGGCGGCGACATTTTGTTCATTGAGGCTAGCTTAAGCCCTGGCAAGGGGAAACTCACCTTAACCGGAAACTTGGGCGATGTAATGAAAGAATCGGCCGTGATAGCCTTGGCCTATATCAGAGCACATGCACAGCAATTTGACATTAGCCGCGAGGTTTTTGACAATTTCGATATCCATATCCACGTTCCAGCAGGAGCTACGCCAAAAGATGGGCCCTCCGCAGGTATTACCATGTTAACGGCCTTGGTTTCTGTATTTACACAACGTAAAGTTAAATCTAATTTAGCCATGACCGGCGAAATTACCCTGCGAGGAAAAGTGCTTCCTGTAGGCGGAATTAAAGAAAAGATATTAGCCGCTAAACGTGCTAATATCAAAGAAATCATTTTATGCAAGTCTAACCGCAAGGATATCCTGGAAATCAAGGAAGATTACATCAAGGATTTAAAGTTCCATTATGTAACCGAAATGCAAGAAGTTATTAACTTAGCGCTAACCAAAGACAGGGTTAAAAACGCTATTGATTTAAGCATAAAAACTAAAACTAGTACCAATTAAAAAATGTACCAAAAACTTGTTCTGGCTGCCCTTGCCATTTTAGCTACTGTTTATAGTTCTTTTGCGCAAGAGCACAAGAACGAGTTTGGCTTTAAAAGTGATAACGATGCCTACTTGTGGTACGGCCAGGACCGTTATTACACCAATGGTCTTTTCATTTATTTCAGGAGAGCGCTTGATCAGCAGCAGCTTAAGGGAAATTTGGAAAAAGTGACCTATGAAATTTCTGCCGGCCAAAAAATGTACAATCCTTACTCAGGCTACCGCCCGGATCCAAAAACGCACGACAGGCCTTTTGCCGGATATTTGTACGGGGGTGCACAGGCAGGTTTCTTCTATAAAAAAGAAAGCCTTTTGAAAGTTGGATTGAACTTAGGCGTGGTAGGGCCCGATGCCCTGGGTAAAGAAGCACAAGATCTGCTACATAGTATTGTTGGTTTTTACGAAGTACAAGGCTGGGAATACCAAATTGCTAACGAATTTTCGGCAAACGCCAGTATTCAATTTGCCAAACTGCTTCATCGCAATAGCAGCAGCTCCGTAGATTTCATTTTAGACACCTATGCCAATGTGGGAACTACCTACAACAATGCAGGTTTAGGTGTTTTGTTTAGAGCGGGCAACATTAACCAGCTTTTCAACACTGCCCATTACCAGGCGGCCATTTCCAATAAAAGCAAAACCGAGAAGCTGAAGAAGCGTGAATTTTACTTTTATGCCAAACCTCAATTAAACCTTATTGCTTACGATGCCACCATTCAGGGCAGTTTATTTAACGACAAAAGTCCTGTTACTTTTGACACCAAGCCTTTGGTATTTTCGCAACAATTAGGCTTTAATTACAGCAGCCCTCGTTTTACGATAGACTATAGTTTGATTTTCCAATCAAAGGAAATTAAGAGCAGTGCCAAGGCCCACCAATACGGCAGCATTTCGATGTTTTATCGGTTTAATTAAGAATTAAGGTTATTTTCTTTAGGCACAGCCACACAGGATTTCAATTTGTATCTGTGGCTGTTTTTATGCGATACTTTGAGATAGGCCTGATGGCGAGGCACGAAACAATCTTAAAGTGATCAAGTATAAAGTAAAATATAAATTGCTTTGTACCTTGCAGTGGCACAAAATACCAGAAAAGCCCATCAATCGAAATTAAGTTTCCTTCTGCCCTCTTTCTTTTGCGAAAGCTGCGCTTTATTGGCCAAGCGTTTTTCTTTAACAGCCTTGGGAATTTTAGTAGCTTTCCTAGCTTTACGAACCTGCAACCCGGCCTTTAAAATGGCTATTAATTTAAGTACAGCCCGTTGTTTGTTCATGAACTGGCTTCTATCTTCCTGAGAAACTACATGTAGCAAGCCCTCGCTGTCTATTCTGGCAGCAAGCTTTTCTTTCAGTTGCCGCTTTTCTTCTTCAGAGAAAAAATCAGCATCGTCAATATCAAAAATCAGCTCTACCTTGCTGGAAACTTTATTGACATGCTGGCCACCTTTTCCCCCGCTTCTTGAGGTTTTAAAACTAACAACTTTTAATATTTCTGATTGCTCTGGTAACATCTCAACAAATGTAGCTTTAATTTCATTAAGTAGTTCCAACAGTATTATCTTTGCCAAGTATGAGAAAAAATCTGGTAATAGCAATAGACGGCTATTCATCTTGCGGAAAGAGCACATTGGCAAAGGCCCTAGCAAAAAAACTAGGATTTATTTATATAGATAGCGGCGCCATGTATAGAGCCATTACCCTTTATTTTTTACGCAACAAAGTAGATTTGGAAAACCATGATGCGGTTATAGATGCACTACAACACATCGAACTAAATTTTAATTCCAAGGATTACGAATCTCATATCACGCTCAATGGCGAAGAAGTTTCGGAGGAAATTAGGCTAATGCCCGTTTCCGAAGCGGTTAGCCCAGTTTCAGCCATTAAAGAGGTAAGGAAAGAAATGGTGAAGCAGCAACAGAGAATGGGCAAATCCAAAAATATTGTGATGGACGGGCGGGATATTGGCACTGCGGTATTTCCCGACGCACAGGTAAAGTTTTTCATGACCGCCGATCCAAAAATCAGGGCGGAACGCAGGTATAAGGAAATGGTGGCCAAAGGCGACCAGAACATTACGCTGGAAGAAGTGTTTGAGAATTTGGCGCACCGCGATTATGCAGACACTACCAGAGAGGAAAGTCCGCTAACGCGTGCCGAAGATGCCATTATTCTGGACAACACCGATATCACGGAAGAAGAACAGCTGAATTTTGCCCTTGAAAAAGTGCAACCTTTTTTGTCACATTAATACCTGACAAGAATGCTTAAAACGAAAATCTATACGACAGTAATTTTAAGTTTTCTTACACTTATTTCCTGGGCTAGGCAATACACTTTTGAAACTGTTCCAGACCCTAAAAAACAAGGACAGGATCAATATGTAAGTAATCCAGATGGGATTTTAACTTACAGTGAAATTGATGAGCTGAACCAAATTGCCAAGCGGATCGAAGCAACAGGCAAAGTAGAATATGCCATTGTGGTGATTAATGATTTTACCGCACAGGATGATGACTTCAATTTTGCTTATACCTTATTTAGTACTTGGGGCATTGGTAAAAAAGGGGCCAACAATGGCTTACTACTTTTAGTGGCCAAAGACCGAAGGCGATACCGTTTCATTACCGGTTCTGGTATCGAAGGTCTGCTTCCCGATGTCCGTTTAAAACAGATTGGTGAAAGGGCCCTAGTTCCAGATTTTAAGGAAGGGAATTACGGACAGGGGATTATAGCGGCTTCAAAAGTGATTGAACAAGTACTGAGCAGCCCTGATGGTGTAGCTGAACTAAACGCTCTCCTACCTAAACCGCCCACTTTTGTGGATAGAAATAGTACCAGTTTAATCGCCATTGCTTTAGTCATTCTAGCCTATTTTGGCCTACTTAAATTCGCCAATCGTTTAGTACCTAAAGCCACGAGGCCTATTAAAAAGGACGATTTTGAAGCTAAAAGCATTGTAGCCGGTTGCTTCATTATCTTTTTGGCTGTTTTTGGCGGCATTTTCCTCTTTGTAGTTCTGAACTTGAATATATTCGCTTTGTTTAAGCTCAAATATATCCCTTGGCTATTAGCCTTAATTGCTTCATTGACACTCACCATGCGATTTAACACTGGCCGAAAAGTCATCAAAAGCGAGCACGTAGATGTAGCCAGTTATTTGGAAGCCATGCAAGCCTATCTCAAAAAAATGCGCTTTTTAATCCCTTTTGCTCCATTTTCATTGATAGGTTTCTCCAGGCAATACGCCAAAAACAAAGCCTTAAAACTACAGCTTATTGCTCCCGAGGGCTTTGAAAACTATCAACGGGTAGACCGCAATAAAAATAGGAATGGCAAACCTTATTTGAGTGACGGGCAATACAAAGAAGAACTTCTTAAGGTGAAAAGCTATCAGATTTGGCTTGGTAACCAACCTAATGAAATAAAAATTATAGAATGGCCCGGGGAAAAGGCGGTTAACTATAGCCGTTGCGAAGCATGTAATTTCATTACATTAGCAAAACCAGAATTAAAAACCATTAAAGCGGCTACTTACAGCAGTGCTGGCGAAGCGGAACGCGTACAGGTATGCCAGTTTTGCAATCATAAAATAGTCCTTGAAACAGTGGTTCTAAGCAAACTGGTACGCAGCACCAGTTCCTCTTCTTCTTCTTCCTCTTCCTCCTCTTCCTCCTCTTCCTCCTCATCATCGTCCTCTTCAGGTAGCTGGGGTGGCGGGCGCAGCAGTGGTGGTGGCGCCGGTGGTGGCTGGTAAACTTAATGTTGTAAGTTTAATCTTGTTGTCCTATCTTAGGATTTTCTGATCTTAAACGTAATCCCAACCAAGATGCTTAAATACTTTCGGTTCCTGCTCCTAACGATATTACTATCCAGCTCATTTCATGGCTTCGCCCAAAAAGGGTGGATCAATCTTTTCAACGGAAAAGACCTTAAAGATTGGAACATCAAAATTGCCAAGCACGAATACAATGAGAATTTTGGCAATACTTTTTATGTAGAGAATGGGTTGATGAAAGTAAAATATGATGGTTACGAAAACTTTGATAAGCAATACGGGCATATTTTTTACAAAAAGCCTTTTTCTAATTACCTTTTGAAGGTGGAATACAGGTTTGTGGGCCAGCAGGCAAAAGGCGGCGAAGAATGGGCCTTAAGAAACAGTGGTGCTATGCTACATTGCCAAGATCCTGCAACGATGCTCAAAGACCAGAACTTTCCCATTTCTATAGAAGGACAATTTTTAGGTGGAAATGGCAAAGATGAACGCCCAACTGGCAATGTTTGTACGCCGGGAACCACTATCGAAATTAGAGACAGTTTGTTTACACCACATTGTTTAAACAGCAGTTCAAAAACCTATCATGGCGAACAATGGGTTACTGCAGAGTTTTTGGTACTGGGCGATTCTATCATCAAACACATTATCAATGGAGATACCGTTTTAACCTATACCCATCCAAAAATTGGCGGTAGTGGCGTGGGTAATTTCGACCCAAAAATAAAGCAAGACGGCAAACCCTTAACTGGTGGCTATATTGCCCTGCAAAGCGAAAGCCATCCCATTGAATTTAGGGTAGTGAAATTATTTGATTTGCAGCCTTATGTGAACGATAAAAACAATCTGGAAAAGGTATTGGAGAAACTAAAAAAACGATAAGCACGAGGTTATGCGCATATTTTTGCGGTTACAAAAAATAGAATTTAACCGTAAAGAAAAGTAAGATATGCGCCACGAACGCAAAGTTGGTGTTTTGCACCGGCTTGGGTTATTTAAACCCGATAGCAGCGAAAATACTTTTATGCGGTGGGAAAAACCTCGTAGGTTTGATGGGAATGGAGCAAAGGAAAACCTACGAGGTTTACGGCAGGGGG
>NZ_QMHO01000006.1 GCF_003313505.1 Pedobacter nanyangensis
CAGGTTATATTCGTAGGTGTAGGTGCCGCCATTGTTCCTGGCAATGCCCCTGATCACCCCGATGTATCATATGCTCCTTAACTGTGAATGAATCTTGACGTAATCTTCCTGAAAAATAATCTGCTCTATAGAAATATCTATTTCTTTTTTAAAAAAGTGCTTACCTCATCTTTCAAACATATCCGCAGCGATGTTTTTGCATTTAAATAAAGTTTTTCCCGAAAAGCAGATTGACATTCCATTTTCAAAGTATGATTATATCCAGTGCAAGCTTTATGTTCTTACAAATAAACCACGCTTATCTACTACAAAATCAAAATCATTCCCAAAATAACCGTAACTTAGAATTAAGCAAACTTAAACCTTATCGTTGTGATCAAGAAACTCATCCTCGCCTTCTCCGCCCTATTCCTTTATCTGCCTTCCCATGCACAATTGAAAAAAATAGCACAGGAAATTACCCAAAGTATGGCTAATACCGAGACTATTGGATTGGCTGTTGCTGTAATCAAGAACAATCAATTGGTGTATCAGCAGTCCTTTGGCAAAAAGAGTCTTGAAGATGATTTACCATTGAGCAATTCCGATATTTTTAGGATTGCCTCTATTTCCAAATCATTTGCGGCAACTTCCATGATGCAATTGGTTGAAGCTAAAAAAGCCTCCTTAGATGATGATTTTGGCAACTTGGTAGGTTTTAAAATCCGCAATCCAAAATTTCCAGAAACGGTGATTACCCTAAGAATGGTCTTATCACACACCTCTAGTATTAACGACAGCCAGGGGTATTTTAACCTGGACGCGATCAACCCTGCCAAAAACCCCAATTGGGAAAAATGCTATACCGATAAGCAACCTGGAACGAACTACCTGTATTGTAACCTCAACTTTAACATGTTGGGCGCTGTAATCGAGCGTCTCACTGGCCAGCGTTTCGACAGTTATGTGAAGCAGCATATCCTTGCGCCGCTAAAGATATATGGCGGCTATTGTATCGACTCTTTGGATGCCAAACGTTTTGTTTCGCTGTACGAATACGAAAATAAGACCTTTAAATTATCGCCAGCGGCCTACGCACCTCGCAGGGAGGAGCTGAGCAACTACCAGATAGGTTACACTACTCCCGTTTTATCGCCCACTGGCGGCATGAAAATATCGGCCACAGATTTAGCCACCTACATGACCATGCACATGAACTACGGCAAAGCCAAGGGCACCAGGATTATCACTAAAAGAAGTGCCAGGCAAATGCAAACGCCCCTTAGCATACCAGAAAATTATGGCCTTGCGTTACGCACTACCAATAAACTTATTTCAGGAAAAACCTTAACTGGCCATACCGGCTCTGCGTACGGCCTTTACAGCGCCATGTTCTTCGATCCAAAACAGAAGTTTGGCATGGTGGTTATTACCAATGGTACTGGTGCAAATGAAACCGATGGCTTTAAAAACATCATTAAGGAAAGCTTCAACATTCTTTACCAACACCTTATTGCTAAATAAACGTTTGGCCGCATGCGCCTGCCGCAAACTAGGGATATAAAAAGATTACTGATACCAAACAAGCTCTGTGCTCAGTTCAACAATCTTACAATAGGTTAAAAGCATGCGCAAATTTCACGGCATCATAGTTGTTTTTAAGGGATAGTTTTTTACGGATATTTCGGCGGTGGGTATCCACGGTGGCCAGTGCAATAAACAAACGTTCGGCAATTTCAGGTGAGCTAATGCCCAAGGCCATCAGCTTCAGCACCTCTATTTCCCTTGCCGATAGCTTGGCAAACACCATGGCATTATTGCGCAAAAACCTTACATCATCCATTAAACGGTTAACTTTAATGGTAATATGGTGTTCAGGATCAACCGGACTAGCGGTGGTAACCAAGTGAGTAACTTCGCCCTCCGCGTTTTTTAAAAATACCTTGGTGTTACTGGCATAAAGTTTCCAATGGCCATCTTTTGACTTCACTTGCTGAAAATAAGACGTGCTCTTGTCCGAAACCTGTTGCAGCCGCTGTTTAATCTTCGTGGCATAGTCCCTATCATCGTCAATGTTAAAATAGCGGGTAACATATTCCTTGGGATCAATGGCCTGCAATTCGCTCAAGTCAACACCCAAAATATCCAAACCTATCCTATTCATGTAAACCACACCGTAGTTTGACACCTGCTGTACAATAATGGGAACTGGCAATTCATCGGCAATGCGCCTCAATTCATCAAGCTTATCATCTAGATCCATTTTTTGAGCGATTTATCTTTTCCTACCTGTTCAGGTTTAAATTTTAGAGCGCATTTTATTCAAAATGCAAAAGTACCAAAAATAGGATAAAGGTGATATTCCCCCAAATTGTAGATTTTTTTTCCTAAAGTTTCGGTTGCTGTTTTGTAAGTAGCGCTACTCTTAGTAATTTAGAGCTTTACAGAATGCGCATCAGGGCATTTCTTGCTTTTATTCTCTCTGTTTGAAAATAATTTTGCCTATTGGTATGTAAATTGAATTAACCAATCACATGACAAAAACCCTCTTCAGATTTTTATCGATTGCGCTGTGTTTGCAGGTACTGTTTACAGGCTTGTTGTTTGCCCAGGATACCAATAGTCAAACCTCCGACGAACTGTTTACGCAAGCGAGAAACATTCCAAAGGAAAAGCAAAACTATCCCCAAATAATTGCCCTGCTTAAAACAGCTTTGCAAAAAAGCCCTGATTATGCAGATATACATCTATTTTTAGGAAGGGTTTACACCTGGAGCGATAAGTTGGATAGCGCACGTTACCAATTTAACCAAGTATTGGCCAAAGAACCGCAGAACATAGAAGCGCATTCGGCCATATTTGACCTGGAATATTGGAACGAAAACTATTCGAGGGCTTTGGACCACGCCAACCAGGGTTTGTTGTACGATCCCAATTCAACCGAGCTGCTCCTGAAAAAAGCAAAAGCGCTCAACGCCCTAAAAGACAGCCGGCAAGCCTTGGCACTGTTGCGTAATTACAATAAGCAAAACCCCAATCAGGATACGGTAAAAAGCTATTATCAGATGTTGAGGAGCGAGAACACCAAAAACCTGATCGACCTAAGCTATGAATATGTTTATTTCGATAAACGCTTTGATGATCCCTGGCACTATGCCTCCATTGATTATACCCGCAACACTTCGCTAGGATCGGTAACGGGCAGGCTCATGTACAGCAACCGTTTCAGAAGTGATGGTTTACAGGGCGAAATCGAAGCTTACCCCTCTATTTCAAAAGGCATTTACGCCTATGTGGGCGCTGGCTACTCGCAATCGGATATTTTCCCAAGGTTCAGGGCTGGTGTATCACTTTATTATACGCTTCCTAAAAGTTTTGATGCCGAAACAGGTTTCAGGTACTTGGATTTTAACCCCACCAAAACTTATATCTACGTACTTGCACTGGGAAAATACACCGGTAATTTCTACTTCAATTTAAAAACCTACCTATCACCAGATGTAGATGTTTTCTCGCACTCCTATACCTTTACCACCCGCTACTATTTTTCTGACCGTTACAACTTTATTGGCTTCCAAGTTGGTGCAGGAATATCTCCCGACGACAGGGCGAGGAACATTATGGGTACCGGCAACCTGAACACCTACAAATTGGGACTGAATTATTCCAGAGACCTGTTCAGCAACTTTACTTTGGCTGCCACAGGCCTATGGTTCCACGAAGAATACCGTACCGATGAATGGGGCAACCAAATAGGTGTTGGAATTTCCTTAATTAAGAGATTTTAACATGAAGCGTGGGATCATCAGCACCATTTTATTCTATTTGGTAATTGCCATGCCGCTTTGGATGTTTTTGGTTTGGTTTTTTTGGCCCAAAACCAAACTGGTAATTGCCATTGTTGATAAAACGGTATTATTTAAAACCGGGCAGGAACATGCCTCGCTTACCTGGGTACTGCGCAATAACAAGTACTCCAAAACCTCTAAAGATTTATACAAGGTAGGGCGTGATTATTTTGGTTTTTTCCCTAACAAAAACAAAAAATACGACCTGAAAGGTTTGGAGAGAGCTACCGACGAGGATCTGGAAAAACTAAGCGTACATGCCGACATGGCCTACATTACCGATACCTACGGAATTTATTCCAAAGAGTGGTACCTGGCCAAAAACATCACTGAAAGGCAACGCCTACTTTATGGTGGACTTTCGCCACAGGACATGCTTTTCCTGAAAAAAATGAAGCAAAAGAAAAAGCTTATCATTACCGAATTTAACACCTTTGCCACACCAACATCAGGTACCGTTGCTCGCGATTTCGAGCATACTTTTAAAATTAAATGGACCGGATGGGTAGGTAAATACTTCGATTCTTTTGACACCGTACGCAATAAAGAGTTACCCAAATGGCTGGTAGAAAACTACAAGGCTCAAAACAACAACCAATGGCCCTTTAAACGGTCGGGAATTGCCTTTGTGCATAAAAGCGACAAAATTGTGGTGCTGGAGTACGTAAACCATTTGAACGGCGAAGTGCCTTTTATCCTCACCCGAAAAGAAGAACGTGAAAGGTACAATATCCCCAAAGCCATGAAATATCCCTTCTGGTTTGATATCATCCAAACCTCAAGGGCAAATAAAATCGTGTCCTTTTACGACCTGAGCGTAAATGATGCTGGAGCGAAAATATTGGCGCAAAACAACATTCCCTCGCAATTTCCGGCCATTATAGAGCATTACCGAAAGGATTACAAGTTCTACTATTTCTGTGGCGATTTTGCCGACAATCCCATTTCGCAGGGTGGCTCGTACTTTAAGGGCATCAGTATGTTTCGCAAGCTTTTCTATAACGACGATATTGCCGCCGAACGCGTGAGTTTTTTTTGGGAATTCTATCGTCCAATGATCAATACCATACTCGACGACTACCATAAGGACATGGATGCGGAAAAAGAATAATCCTCTTTTACCATCAAAACCTCCACTTTTGTGGCTAAAAACCTTTGTTGATCAGATTTACGGAATTTTAAAAACTCCGTAAATCTCTAATCAGCACAAAACAGTATAAAAAGCTGCCAGGTTTTAACGCCAAACATTTTCAATTATTTTGGCAGCGCAAAACTCCTGCTAAACCAAGCCGATAGTCCCGCCATCCATTTCAAGTCCGCACTCGCTACGCTCCCTTGCGGGCTTTCCATTACTGTCGGGGCTAGCATTAAAAGGTACTTCTTAAGTTTATGCCGCCTAAAAACCTGCAAGGCATCAACTTACCCGCCCATCACACTTACACCGCTTTGGCAACTGGTGGGCCCTGCGAAGTTTTAAAAACTTCGCAAAGCTTTAATCTGCCAATAACAACAAAAAACCTCACGGGCTTTAACACCTGCAAGGTTTTCCAATTAAATCGCCTATTTAAGGCCTAAATTTCTTATAAATACTATCTGGCAATAATTTCAGTGTTTGCGTTACCTGGTTATTTTGTGATTTATATTGATTAAACTCCCCAAGCAATTGGTTCCTTCGGTTATCATCCTGCATCGGCTGCAGGTCAAAGTTATCGCCAATACTAAACAAGGTTTGCCCATTTAGGAAATATTCGCCCGAGACGTAGTCTATCAAATCACTAACCGTTTGTTTAAGCGGATAACGATGTATATTCCTAAACTGGCGTACGGTATCTAATCCCGTACCCACCCACGTTACCAATTCTGGCGTGCTCACTTTGTAATGGGTACTCAAAAATTTCAGCAAAGATGGCGCAACATCCAAATGGCTCGATATTGACCTGATACTGGCACTGCGTTTAAGCATTGGCGAATAGATGATCAAAGGCACATGGTAACGATCAATCTTGGTCGACATTGGAATTTCCGGAAGCCTGTGGTCGCCGGTAATGATAAAAATGGTGTTCCTATAGGCCGGTAGTTTAGCAAATTCCTGAAAGAAATACTTTAATGCCTCATCACTATACATGATGGTGGCATATTGGTCCTTGTAGCTTCTATGCGCTGCTTTTTGCCCTTCATCAAAGCCCAGTTTGTTCATTTGGCTTTCCATTAAATCATAATAGCGATCCATTTCGGGGACCTTGTAAGGCGTATGCATGGAAATCGTTTGAATATAGCTCACAAACGGCCTATTATTGGGCAGTTTGGCATAAAAGCCAATCGCCTTCTTCATCAAATCCAAATCCGGATAGCCCCAGTAAGAATTATGCGCCGCTGGAAACTCGCTAAAATTGGCCTTTGAAATCAATTGGTCAACCCCTTGCGATCTGATAAAAAGCCCTTCATTATCAAAAGCCACATCGGTACTCATCAAAAACGACGAATGATAACCGTTATGTTTCAATAGGCTCAAGGTAGTAAAGGCCTTTGGCATGCGGCTTCCCAGTTCGTTATAGCCCTTATCAAAAAATGGTAGCGAACCCAAAATAGATGGCAGTGAAGCAAAAGTTCGGCCTTGGGCCGCTAAAAAATTCTCGAAATATAAACTTCTGCCCTTTAGCTGATCCAGAAAAGGCGTAAAACTACCCAAATAAGCATTAGGCCCACTAAAGGCCCTGCCCAAACCCTCCACTTGGATAAACACAACATTGGGCTTTGCGGCGGTGCTGTCTACGTTAAAAAAATTACCTAGTACCTCCAAGGTATTCTCTTCCCTTAAAAACGGATAGGCACTGTTCACATATTTCATTTGCGGCCTAAGGGCATTATTGCCATCGGCACCATCTTCAAAGTAATTGGCGGCATAAATATCCACGTTGGGCTCATTATCAAAAAAGTAGGCATAACTGTTTTCAAAAAAGAAAGCTTCCTTGTTAATGGCCACATTGTAGTCGAAATCTTTTTTGAAGCCAGCTTGTGAAGGCAGCGACGAAACGTTAAAGTAAAGCAGTACCATGGATACCGCAAAAACGCCAACAGCTATCCGATAGTTGAAGGTCTTGATTTTGGCCGATAGCTTAAGGACAAACCACAGAAATACAAATGGCAGTATAAAGATGATGACACTCAAGACATCGATACTTAAACCGGCCGAAACCGTTTGCTTTATATCGGCGTAAGAGTAACCATAAAAATCAGATCCCAGCGGCACCAAAGCTGTGAAGAAATATTTCAGCAACAGCAAATATACCAGGATATAGATACTGAAGATAATTCCGGCTGCAACATAAATCTGCTTTTTCACCTTCAACGAAAAGAAGAATAGCAGAAAAGGCAGGTAAAGTACAGGCAAGCATTTGAGCACAAAAACCACATCAAAGAACAATGATTTTAATGCCAACAGGAAAAATCCGTTAGGGATATTGCCCTTAATGACGATATAGGTATATTCCAGCAACTTGATAAAAAATACGGTTGCCAGCAAGGCCACTGAATATTTGAGAAACAGGATCGCACTGTTCTTAAACCTGTCTAAAACCGGGTATTCTGGTGCTTCAAAAAAAGTATTTTCCATATCAATCTAAATCGTTGTGGTTTGTGTTGGAGCCTCCTGAACAGCTTTTTTTTCTGTAAAGCCTTTGCGGGTCATTGCTCCCCAGTTATTTTTGCCGGCAAACTTATGTACATTTCCCATAATGGCCCAATACACCGTTAAGGGGTGGTATAAAATAGGCTCCAAAAAAGCTGCTAACAATAGCTTTACCAAATCGCCGCCCTTGGTGTACTGCTGGTACGACATCTCCTCGAAAAGAATGGCCACCGTTGACAGTGCCAATGAAAAGAAGTACACCATGGAAACCAGGATAAGCGAAAATTCCCAGTTGATATTGCCCATAAAAGCCAACAATATAAAAATGCTGATTCCCAAAAACTCAATAATGGGCGCCAACCATTCAAAGAAAAACCAGTACGGATAGCTCAGCATTCCCAAAATACCATACCTGGGGTTAAAGAAAAGGTCTTTGTGCATCCACAGCGTTTCAATGGTACCTCGGGTCCAGCGGTTACGCTGGCGGCCCAAAACCTGCAGGTCAGCGGGAGCTTCGGTCCAACACAAAGGATCGGGAATGTAAACCACCTTGAACCTCCTGTCCTGCTCGTACATATAGCGCCGCATCCGCACTACGAGCTCCATATCCTCGCCCACGGTACTATGGTCGTAACCGCCCACTTTAATCACAATGTTCTTATCAAACAAGCCCATGGCACCCGAAATAATCAGCAAACCATTTAGCCTGCTCCACGCCATACGCCCCATTAAAAATGCCCTGATGTATTCCAGCACCTGAAAACGTGGCCATAAATTCCTAGGCATGTTCACCTCCACCAATTTACCATCCTCCACCTTGCATGAGTTGGCAATACGTACCACGCCGCCGGTAGCAATCACTTGGTACTTTTCTTCCAGATAAGGCTTGGCCAGCTTCAAAAGCGCATCTTCCTGTACAATACAATCAACATCGATACACAAAATCAGGTCTTTTCCCGCTACGTTGATTCCTGCATTGAGGGCATCAGATTTGCCGCCATTCACTTTATCAACTACGGTTAGTTTAGAAAAAGAAGGCAGCTTAGATTTGTAAACCCCTCTGATCTCTTTGCACTGGATTTGGTAGTTTACCGCAAAATCAACCTTTTCCAACTGGTAATAATCAAACATCCGCTGGAAAGTGCTGTCCTTGCTACCATCGTTAATAATGATTACTTCGTAATTGCCATAATGCAGCGAAAGCAAGGACCGGATGTTTTCGATAATAGTGGCCTCCTCGTTATAAGCGGGGGCCAAAATGGATACCGAGGGAGCCAAAGGCGACACCAATATTTCGCGATAGTTCACATAGCTGTTTTTTTTCATATAGCCATTCATTTCGATGGCCGACAGCAAGGTGAGCACCACGTATGAACCCATTACGAACAAAGCGTAATAGAATATCGCATTATTAAAGAATGTCTCAAAAGTGGCTAAAAACTCTCTCATTATGGCTTAATACGGTGGTCTAAAACGTGCTTAATCAAGGCTTGGTTTTCTAGGGTAGTTTGTTTGTATATTTCGCGAAGTTTTTCTTCGCCATGTTCTGGATTTCTTTTGATGGCGTAAAGTGCCTCTTTTTTGATCTTGGGATCAGTGGAGTAAATTCTGGAGGAGAGGAAATCATTGTAATTGCCCGATGAAATTTTGCCCAAAGAATTTAATATCTCTAACTTAATCTCCTCAGGTTGATCAAAATAAACCTCAAACATGTGCTTTTCCGCATCGGCGAGCTCCAATTTACCAATGATCTCTACCGATTTCTTTACCACCTTTGGATTATGGTGCTTCAAAAGTCGCTGTACCTCTTCCGCTGCATCAAACTGCATAAAATGTTCTATCAGCTTTAAACAGAGCATTACCACCGTATCATTTGAAGACCGTAGCCAGTGCGAAAAAGATGGAATGCTCAACTGCTTGTTTTTGGTGATGATTTCGAACAGCACCACTTGGTGCCAGTCCAAGATACGTTCCTGCGCCCTATCCAAAAAGCGGAAGGGATATTGCTCAGAAAGTTTGATGTAGGCTGCCTGAGCCTCCATGCGCAAAAGGCTGTTTTCATCATCCGTATACTTAATGATCTCGCCGGCCATTTCCTTAATGCGCATTTCATTGGCCTCCCGGATGCCTTCTATCTTTACTTCCCAGTTTTTATTATTGATCTTTTTCTTCGATTTCCGGTCCAGGTTTAGCCTACGGTATAAAATAGAAAGCACTTCATGTATCTTGCCCGTGAAATTTTTGTGGTAAGTTAGGATCTCGGCGGTTAAAACCTCATTCACGATCGGGTTGCGCAATGGCAATTTGCTCATTTTCGGATAAAAGTGCGCAACAATGTCCTCGGTACTATCGCTCTCATCAAAAATCACCAAATTGGCCAGCATATTATCGATATATTCCTTCCATTTGGCTTCGTCGCGTTTCCTTTTGATCTGCTGGGCACGCCTAAAGCTGATATAAACATAAAGTTCCAACACGGCAATCACACAAAAAAGGATAATCAGGAGCGAAATCCTGATATTGGACGGGAAATAGAATAATCGATCAGTATAGGTTTCCCTGATGTAGTTGAAGACCGTTTGGAAAAAATTCATGTTTTGGCCAATCGTTTTTATTAGAAAACGTTCTGCTTAATGTATCTTTTGATCCTAACAGAGAGTTCGTTAAGGTTAAAGGGCTTGTAAATGAAATCATCGGCACCCAAATGGAAACCTTCCAACACCACATTTTCCAAGCCTACGGCAGAAATCAATAATACGGGAGTGTTTTTCTTGATCGGATCATTTTTGATGTAGCTCAAAATCTCCATACCGCCTACAAAGGGCATCATGATGTCCGTCAGGATCAAGTCGTAGGTATTGCTTTTGACTTTTTCCATGGCTTGTCGGCCATCAGCAGCCACATCAACCTGATAGCCATCTTTCTTAAGCTTAAACTCCAGGGCCTTAAGCATCAAAACTTCATCTTCAGCAATTAATATTTTCGACATTTTACTCCTTTTATATAAGATGACATTGCAATTTTCTTACCACTTATCTGAATATGCCCAAAAGCGTGGTTAGCGTAGTTTCAGTAAACAAATATAGCTTTAAACACGCATTTTAGGAGTAGTAAATTCCCCACAATGTGGAAATGCGATATTACAACTGGGGTTCAAGCTTGTAAACTTGGCCCTTTCCGCCCACCAATATCACCAATCCGTCGGCCGCTTTTACGGCATTAAAACTTAGGCCGGAGATGTTCTGCCAACGTTGGCCGCCATCGGTGGAAACATCAGTGCCCGAAGTGCCTGTAGCTACTAAAAGGTTTTTGTTTACAAAGGTTACACCAGAACGATAACCACTTACGGGCTGCGTTGGTTTCTTCCATTTTTTACCCCCGTTTGTGGTGAGCAGCACATTATTTTGGTTATCCTTATCGTTTAAGTAGTTGCCTCCTACTGCTACGCCATTGTTTTCATCCCAAAAATCGATCGAAAACACACCGGTACTGCTTTCGCCCTGCAAAATGGGACATTTAAATACTTTCCAGCTTTTTCCGTAGTTAACAGAATGATAGATATTGGAGACGACACCTCCGGTAGCGATCCAAACTTTTCCATTTCCGGTGGTTTTAATGGATGTTCCGCTGGCAGCAAACCCCGCCTCTCCTACCTCCATAGGCTGTTTGAGCTGTTCGGATATATTTTTCCACGTTAATCCGCCGTCATCGGTACGCAACAGCTGCATTTTATGATTAATTGGATCGCCAAATGCCATGCCGATTTGCCCGTCCCAAAAATCCATTCCATTAAAAAAGGCTGCGCTATCGGTATTTTTATAGTTTTCACGCCATGTTTTGCCTCCATCAATGGTGGATAAAATGTAGGCTGGCGATCCCGCGTTTACCACAATAGCCTTGTTTTGGTCAAAAGCTTGGATATCTCTAAAATCTAGTTTGTCGTAGCCCTTGGGCTGTAGCCATTGCCAAGTTTTACCGCCATCTGTTGATTTTCCAACGGTTCCCTTGGTGCCACTTACCCAAATTATTTTTTTATTTACAACCGATAGGCCACGCATGCTGATTTTAGCATCAGTTACCAAAGGCTTAAGCTGGTAGTTTTGAGCTGCAGCCCAAAATGGTAGCATTATTCCAAATAATATGTAAGGGAGCCTGCGCATTATTTTACCCTTTTCCAAACCTCGGTTCTACCGATTAACGAAACGCCAATATAACCTCTGATGCTTAGCTGGTTAGGCTCCTTTAACGTAAGTTTACAGCTATAGGTTTTCCCAGATTTAGGGTCGTAAATGGTTCCTTCTTGCCATTTACTTCCATCAAACTCAAAGTTTTTTAAGATTTCCAAGCCCAAAATAGGTTTGTTTCGCAGGCTTTCATTGGGGTTCTTTTCATCTGTTTTGGGCTTACCTTTTTCGTCATTGGGTTCTTTGATCCAAACCAGCTTCCCAAAATATTTCTCCCCACGTTTATAGATCTCTATCTGGCCTTCACCTGATGGATTAACCCATTTTCCAAGGATATCGTCTTTTTTTTGCGCAAATAATTGTAGCGAAAACACTATGAACGCAATCAATAATGAGGTTTTCCTTAACATAATCTGACATTTAATCTTTATAAAGTTAAGGATTAAGCATCATAAAAGTTTTAGGAAATTAAAATTTAGAAGGTAATTTATTCAAAAGGGCTGTAATTTCCCAAGCACCTCACCGTATCCAATTTTAATTACGAGAGGGGCTTTATCTAATATTCAAAAAGGCAATAATTCCTGTTTGAGTTCCCAATAATTGTTCTTCCAGTTGATATACTGAAAAACCATCATCATCATCTAAGGGAATGGCAACATAGCCTTTTGAAAGCAGCAACGCTATCATTTGGTCTTTCAGGGAAATAGGTTCAAAATCACCACACACTCGTAAAATATGGTCACAATCTTCAAGGTCAAAACTGGCATCAACCCCCAAGGGTAGTGCTCTTATCTCGTCAACAATTTGTTGGGCGACTAAAGGTTGGTCTATATCTGTTTTAAATACCTCAATCATAAATTTCATAGTGGATGATGAAGCAAATATAAAAAATATTTCACTCTTAAATAATTGAAATAAAGATGTTAAGCTATTTAAAAACAATGAGCAACGCCTATTTTAGCGGCGTTGCTCATTGCATTAGTTTAAGCCTTTTCAGGAATGGCACTCATATCCAAATAGGAAACTTCCCAAATATGCCCATCAGGATCTTCAAAACTGCGGCCATACATCCAACCATGGTCTTGGGTAGGTACTGGTGAGGCGCCTCCCGCAGCAATAGCCAAACCAACCATTTCGTCTACTTCTTCCCTGCTTTCGGCAGAAATACTGATCAGCACTTCGGTACTTTCCTTTGCATTGGCAATAGGTTTATTGGTGAAGTTCTTAAAAAAGTCTTCCTGTAACAGCATTACCAAAATATCATCAGACACGATAATACTGGTCGCATTTTCGTTGCTGAATTGTTGATTAAAGCTAAATCCCACTTTGGTATAAAAATCAATTGACCTAGTTAGGTCCTTTACAGGCACATTTACATATATTTTTCTAGCCATTTCCTTAAACTTTATGATTGAGCAGCTTTTCCGTCTTGTGCTTCATTGTAACTAATCATCCATTGGATTTGATATTTGTCGGTCAACATGCCATAATAATCGCCCCAAAACATGTCGGCCATTGGCATTTGCACGGTACCACCAGCACCAAGAGCAGCAAAAATCCTATCGGCATCTGCACGACTGTCTACACTTACACAAAGGGAGATATTGGTTCCAGCGGTTACCTGCGGCATGGTCGAAGGTACATCGGTACCCATTAACATACTTTTACCGATTGGGAGTGCAATGTGCATAATACCGTTGCCTTCTTCTTCGGGGATACCTTGGTCCATACAGCCTTCCTGATCGTTTGCTTCTGGGGGTTCTTGGTTAAAGCGCATCAAGAAAGGAAAATCTCCGCCAAAAACGGCTTTGTAAAAATTGAAAACTTCTTCGGTATTACCGTTAAAGTTTAAATAAGGATTGATAATCATCGTTTTATTGTTTTGATTTTGAGATATTGTTTGACACAAATCTAGTTGCCTTTTTAGTTTTCCACGTTGCCGAACGGGTCAACTTTGAGGGCATTTAAGACATCTTTTTAAAAGGATATTTGTTGGAGCTGTCGGGTATGCCGTTGGGTATGGTAAATCACAAAATAGATGATTTCCAATCTGGTCATAAATCCCCATACTGGCACTTCAAAAGCTAAACAGGTAGGGCTTAAATCTAGGTCATTCACCAGTTTTACCAGGGTTTCGCCAACATTTTTCAACTGCGCTATCAAAACCTTTTGGTCATATACCTCATCCGCAGGGTCAATAAAGTCTGGCGAAGTCATTTTCAAGTCGAAGTTGAGGAATACTTCTTTAATGCTTTCAACTTGCCTATCTGGGGCTCCTTCGGTTGTTCGGGTTTCGCCCAATAGTACGCCATCAATTCCAGTTCCTGCCAAAGCCAAATGTTGTGCAACTTGCGCAGGTGTCCAACCTCCCTTTGCTGGCTTTTGGTTAAAGGTACTTTCGTCAAAACGTTTAATTGCCTTATCCAGTTCCGAAAAAGTACTTTCTAAAGTACTCACGATTGCTTCTTTATTTTCCATCGCTTACATATATTTCATGGCCTCATACCCCAACAACCTGCGCCACAATGCAATTTGACCAATGCAATTTGCTTCTCGATAGGTATTAAAGCTCACCATATCAAATAATGGAAAGCTCATTTGTTCCACCGGAAAATCAATCACCTTATCTAACTCCGCTTCGCTCACCTTCAAAAGTTTTTCTCTTAACAAAGGCGATATACGATCCCACTCAGCCTCATAGGTTTTTAACGATGGATATTTTTCTCCATCCTTAATCCCTTGATGATGCTTGAACAGTTCACTGGCACTTTGCTGTAATGACAGCCCCATTAAATTGGCCAGTTCAAAACGTTCTTGTAGTAAACTTCCTGCAATCCAGGCAATATGATTGGCCTTGGTATCGAGGCGCTTTAGGGCGTCTTCATCGTTAATGCCATCCAATACGTTATGGTAATAAATGGTGTGCATATCGTACAACACCAAAAACCCGTACATTTTGTTACTAATTGGTTTAATGTCCATAGCTTTAAATTTTACTACACTAAGTTACAGTGGTTTTTCCCAATCAAGGCTTGCTATTGTAGTCAAAGTTCGGGGGCATTCGCGACATTTTTAGTAATTTAGATTAACCCAAAATATAAACATGAAAAAAATAGGATTGCTCTTAAGTAAAGATTACAAGTTGTTAAGTGTTGCAGCGGTGTTAGAGGTATTTGAAACGGTAAACAAGTTATCGGCCGCCAGCAAAGAGGCAATTCCTTTCGATATTTATTTGCTTGCCAGCGAAGAAACGATGGCGCAAACCAAGGAGGCTTTGGGTTATCAACTAACGGATTTGAAGGATGCTCCCTTGATGCAGATTATTTTGATCCCCGCCTTTACTTCTGATAATATGCAGGCATCGCTCATGGCGAACCAAAAGTGTATCCCCCATCTCATTGCACAATATCAGAAAGGGGCTTGTTTGGGCAGTTTTTGCACGGGTGCTTTTTTGTTGGGCGCCAGTGGCCTTTTAAACGGTAAAATTGCCACCACCCATGTGGATGCCAGCAATGGTTTTGCCAATGCTTTTCCGGAAGTAAAGCTCAAGGCCGATAAGACCGTTACACAGGATGGACGTTTATATACCAGTGGCGGTGCAACTTCATCGTTCCATTTGTTGCTACATTTGGTACATGAATATTGTGGCCGGGAAATGGCCATTCGTATTGCCAAGGTATTTGCCATTGATATGGATCGGGAAAACCAATCGTACTTTAGTACTTTTCAGCCTTCCAAAGATCATACGGATGAATTGGTGGCCAAAGCACAAAGAAAGATAGAGCAAAACTATCAGGATGCCGCTACTATTGAAGAGTTGATTAAGGATATTCCTACCAGTCGTAGGAACATTGTCCGTCGTTTTAAACTCATTACGGGCATTACACCCATTGAGTACTTACAGCAAACCAGAATTGAGGCCGCGAAGCAATTGCTGGAAAAAACCAGCCAGCAAATGAACGAAATCATTTATAGCTCTGGGTATAATGATGCAAAGGCGTTCAGGAAAGTTTTTAAGAAAAGCGTGGGAATGACTCCAACGCAATATCGAGAGAAGTTTCAGGTGAGGTAGTTAGTATGTCATTCCGAGTATATGGGGAATCCCTATCCTAAAATCAACAATCCAACAATCTAATAATTAATTCTTCCTTTTTTTCTCCGCTTCCCAGTATTCCTTGTTCAATTCGATATAATGCGTTGGGCTATCAATATACTTTGCATTACGATCTACCCCATTATCAATCAAGTTCTTTAATGTATCGGGGACAAACTGAAACATCTTTTCATAATACTCTTGCTTGCTCATGGGCTTAGCGTAGTATAAATCTTCTGCCTTTGGTTCGCGAGCTTTCAATTTCGTTTTCAGTAATACTTTCTCTAAATACGTGCCCCTTAACCAAACCACTAAATCGCCATCATTGGCAATACCCACTACAAAATGTAAACCTTGTTTTTCATCGCCTCCAAGACTGGTAGACATGGTCATCAACTGGTTCTTTTCTTTTGCTTCTTTAAAAGTATCTTCAATTAGCTGCTGGGGCAAATCCAAGGTATCTCGGTAAAACTTCTGATCTCTATACGAAACATATTGGAATATCAGTTGCTTGGGAAAACGCAAAGGATCTGACACACGAGGCGAAAAATACTCGGCCCCCCAGTGACTATTGAAATTATTTACTTCTTCTTTGGTGTACGAAAACCCCTCGCCATACTCATCAGCCCCAGGATATACAAAATAAATATCACGAATATAAATGGGAAAGGTATAAGGCGTACTCACACTGGCGAAAAAATAGTGTCGGTCCCATGGTTTAAATTGCCATATCTTCCAAATGCTAGCCAATACCAACATCACGGCAATACCGATATATATTTTATTAACGAGATTAAATTTCATAAACCAGTATTAATGTTGAAACGCTTTGCCCAATTGTGCCGCATACCATAATAAGCCCATAAAGATTAAGAAAATAAGCAAAGCGATACCGAAAATCCATTTCCCTGCCCGATACGCTTTTCCGTGATAGCTAAAAGCATACAAACCCACGAGCACCACAAACTCAAAACTGATGAATATAATGGCTTCAAACTGTTCATTTTCTGAACTGGGCGTGATATTCAGGAAAATCAGCAGCAACAGTAAGTTAACGCCAATCATCACTACCGATAAACTACTGTTCCTTTGTTTGAGTTCTTCCTGCTCCATAAAGTTTCTTCTTGCGATTACGTTAAACTGAAAACATTAACTATACAAATATAAAATTGCTTTGTTCGCTTCAAAGAGATTATTTTCGCATCTATAATTGACGAATTGTGAAAAAACTGTTTATTCTCGCCTACCAATGGCGATTTAGGATATGTAGCAGAATTTAAAGATTGTGAAGGCAATAGAATTGCCCTCAACCAACCTGCAACAACTTGACATTAAAATTTGCTTTTATGAACAAACAAACATTAACTTCATCGCAAAAAACAACATGAAAAAATCCATCTTAACGCTTATTTTACTAGCAGTATACAGTGCAGCTTTTGCTCAGAAATCCAATCCAGATACCGAAATAAAGAAACTAGGTCCTAAACCATTTTTTGTAGTTAATGACAAAAAAGCAACCACAGCTATGATTAAAGACCTACCTTCTGACTCTGTTACCGTAGTCACATTATTATATGATACCGCAGCGACCAATAGATATGGCGATGCCGCCAAAGATGGGTTAGTGATGATAGAAACCAGATCTTATGCCAAGAGTAAATTCATCTCCTATTTTAAAAAAGTTTCTCCTGAATTCGATCAGCTTTATACCTCACAAAAAAATGATCAGAACTTTGTTTACATCCTTAATGATAAAATTCAAAAAGGAAATTACGAAGGAAACTTATCTACCATAGGAGATAAAGAATTCATTAAACTAGAAATCATATCTGCCGAGCAGCTTAAAACAAACTACAATATCGAGGATAAGCAATATGGTATTGTTGTACAAGCGATAAAACCAGAGGAGAAAAAAGAGAAACCCTAATTATTTCTTTAAGGTTTCTTTAACCTCTCCACATTCCAGCATACTTTCGCCATAATATGGATTTCTGATTTCCTTTTGGTTGCTTAACCAAGAAGCACCTTTGTCGTTTAAGGCCATAGGGCAATATTCCACGTATACTTCGCCCGATTGTAAGCCTACCGCTTTTACTTTCGCCAACATTTCATTGCTCAAATCAGCAAACAAGGTTCTTTGTGTTTCGATATTAGTTGCAGCCGTAATTTTTGCAGCTAAACTAGCCAGCTTAGCCCCATTGCTAATGGCTTTTGCACCAAGTTCAACAGCCATTCCCGCTTCTTTAGCGCCCGCCATATCCGAGTCAACCAAAGCTTTGCTCAACAATAAGTACTGCTGATAAACCAGGTTCAACTGTTCATCTTTTAAACTTACTGCATTATTGCTGGGCTTAGCTGCACTTTCCTGCTTCACCTCTTGTTGAACGCCATGCTGATGTTGGTGTTCGTCTTTCTTCTCCGTAGCGGTGTTGCACGCAGCTAATAATACTGTTCCTGCTAATAAACCTACTATTACTTTCATATTTTTAATCATTTTCGTATTTCGTTATTAATCTTTTCCTTTAGCCAATCGTCGTCAACCATTAAACCTTTAATATTTGGCATCCCAGCGATAGCCCCATAATCCCAACGTTCCCCGTTAAAACCGACCTTGGCTGGTGCGGACAGCAACAATTGGCCAAACCACCAACTTTCCAGCGCCAGACGCAGTCGGTGGTTTTTGGTTCTTTTTTCCATAAAAAAGAACTAGGCCACGCCGGCTATTGAGGCGTAATGTGTAAATACTATCCCAAAGGATGTTTCCCTCTCTTCAACACATACTCACTATACAACAAATATGCTCCGGTAACCACTACCTCTTCTCCAGCACTAAGCCCCGAAGCAATCACTACACTACTTTCATTCGCTGCTCCAGTAGTTACGGCTTTAGGTTCAAAGCTATCCTTACCGGTTTTGATCCATACATGCTCCCCTTTTCCATCCCTAATCACCGCATCAATAGGTAAAGTCAACCCTTTTTTCGAGCTTTCTCCATCCAATAATACTTTAACCTGCAAACCAGGCTGCCATTGTCCTTTTACATTGGGAATACTGCCCCTCATTTGAGTGAGCTGCGTTCCGGCCTGTAACGAAGGATTGATAAAATCGACAGTCATCCATTGCATTTGATCTTCCCATCCGTTTACAATTACTTTAAGTTTTTGGCCCCTTTTAATCAGCTTTGCTTCATTTGGATAAAGATCAGCCTCTACCCATAATTGCTGGTAGCCTTCCAAACGCATCAGGGGACTACCTTCAGACACATACTGTCCTTGGGTAACACTCAACTCGGCCACTACCCCACCTTGCGTAGCATAAACGGTTACATAAGGGCTTTTCTGTTTGGTTTTGCTTAAGCTTTGCACCTGCGCTTCCGTTTGTCCGTACAACAACAACTTTTGCTTGGCCGAGGCTACCAATTGTTGCTCCAATTTGTCGCCTGCAAACTGTTGCTGTTGTGCCAAAGCCATTAAGTATTCCTGTTGTAAAGTAGCCAACTGTTCAGAATAAAGCTTAAACAAAGCCTGCCCTTTGGCAATGGCCACCCCAGTTTCCCGCACATAAAGCTGCTCTATCCTTCCTGCAATACGGGCAGAGATATAATTGCTTTGTTGTGGGTCGACCACCAGTTTTCCATTCAATACGGTTTGGCTATTCACCTGCCCAGCATCGCCCAATTTTAACGTACTAATATTGGCCAGCAGTTGCCTCTGGGCATCCACTTTCACACTTTTGTCATTGCTGTTCTTTTCAAATGGCACCAAATCCATTCCGCAAATTGGACAGGTGCCCATTTCATGCTTAACGATCTGTGGGTGCATTGGACAAGTAAAAGTTTGGGCTGGCTTCTCGGCCTCTTTAGCACCACCTTTTGCATGCGCCTCATGCCCTTGCTCCGTTTCGTTACTGCTGCCTTTACAGCCCAGTAAAACCCACGACATCAATAAGGCTATCAATAAGTTTATGGTAATTCTCATCACACTGTTATTTTGATTTCACAAAACTTTCACTATCTACTAAATAAGCGGCATTTTTAGCCAACTGCCAATCGGCCACGTTACTTTTAACCTGTACTAGGCCATTCATCCTCACTCCAGTTTGAACATCTTGGGCCACCATTACCGCACCCTCTTTTTTAAACACGATACTTTTGTTGCCCATGGTTAACACTGCCGATTCGGGCAGCCAATAGCTGCGTGGTATCAGTACAGGAATTTTAGCCGTTAATATTTCGCCTGCTTTAAAACCCTGCTCATTAAGGTACACCCTGGCCAGCGTAAAGTTTTCACCCGCTTTAATGGTAGGTTGTATCATGCCAATAGCAGCCGTTTGAAAGGTACCTGCCCTATCAACCGTTTTAAAGAAAGCAAGCTTGGTGCCTTTAGATACAAAAGCTGCCAAATCTGGTTTCAACATAAACTCAGCCAATAACTGGTTGCTTTTATAAATGGTGAACAAAGCTTCGCCAGCACTTACATATTGGCCTTCTCTTAGCAATACAGCGGTACTTTCAACCTTTGCTGGTGCAGGTGCTGTACTAGGGCTACCACCGCCACCGCTCATTCCCGACATGCCATCGCCCCCACTACCACCGCTGGCAGCCATTGAGCTACTTGGTGCTGCAGGTCCTGCACTTGCTGCCGATTTTTCTAGGATAAAACCATCGGCAGGACTATAGACCGGAATACGATAATTGACCTTTTTGCTGCGTAACACCCCTTGAATACTTTGAGCACTCATTCCCAGTAACATCAGGCGTTGTTTTGCCCGCTCTAAAAGTTGTTGGTCGCCATCGCTTTGCGAAAGATAAATCAACTCTTGTTGTGCCGCTGCTAAATCTGGTGCATAAATCTCAAAAAGCAGTTGTCCTTTTCTAACAGGTTGGTAATTGTATTTGATCCACAATTTTTCCAAACGACCTGCAATTCTGCTGGCTACACTGGTTTCGCTGCGTAAATCATAATTTACAATCCCTTGCGCTTCTGCCATTAAAATTTTGGTTTCGTGGCTTGCCTTTATCAAAGTTGTTTTGCCTACCACTAATTCATTGGAAGGTTTTACCAAAGCCTTTAAAGCACTATCAACCGTAATTTTCCCCACATCATGATGTTGCTTTTCGGGCTTACTTTTACAGGAAGTGATGAATAGCGTTACGATCAATAACAACGTCATTATTTTAGCACCAACTTTCGTCATTCCGAGAATATTATTGAAATGACGGGAGGTTTTAAATTCCTCCCCCTGCCCCCTCAAAGAGGGGGATATCGTCCTCACTATTGGCATCAAGTATCTCCCTTTGGAGGGAGAATTAAAGAGGGAGGTATCTCCATCCCGAAAAGCTTCTCTACCGAAAATTCGGGACTTAACGCTAGCCGAAATGACACCAGTTAGTAGACTACTTATATAATTCCTTTTCATAATCCGCAATCATTAGGTAAAGTTTCAATTTCTCATCTAGCACATTGCTCTGCATCATGTTAAGGGCTTCCCAAGCCGCAATTACCTCAGGAAGTTCCATTTTATTTTCACGATACGAAAGCACGCTTACATCTAAGGTTTTCTGTAGGGTTGGAATAATCTTTTTCTCCATGGCAGTTATTTGTTGTTGCATGGTTTTAATTTGATATTGCATACCGTAAAGCATGCCCTGGGTTTCCTGCAACATGGCCGCTTTTTCCATTTGCATGGCTTCTACTTCAAATTGCATTCCTTTCACTTCCGATTTGTACATCTTCGAGGACCAAGGAGCAATAGGAATGCTCACCATCCCCATCACGCTAAAAGCTTTGGGCATTCCCGAACCTAAAGGCGACATATGATCAAAACGAAGCCTAAAATCGGGCTTACTCTGTTTTTTCATCGAAGCAATATTGAGCTGCATCGATTGGATATTATAATCCATCTTTTTAATATCCTTTCTAGCCATGGCCAAACTTGCCGTATCTAAATTCGAAGCGGCTACAAATTGCGGTTGGTAAGTACTGTCAATGGCAAAATCTGTATTTCCAGGCCTGTTCATCAGGCTATTTAGCCAAGCCTTCGCCTTGCCAATTTCTCCCAATTGCATGCGTTTCATGTTTTCCGTTTCTTCCAGTTTTGCGGTAGTTTGGTACACGCTGCCCAATTTCGATTGGTTGAAGGGATACCTGATCTCCTCAATCTTTTTCATGGTTTGCATAATTTGGGTGCTTTTATCCAATACCATTATTTTTTGCTGGGCCACCAACCAAGCGTAATACAATTTTTTGGCTTGTGCCTTAAAATCATTTAGCGTAACGTCTCTAGTAGCACGCTCCACGTTGGCTTTCGACTCTATATATTTCTTTTGCGCATTTAACTTGGCGTAGTTGGGAATGTCTTGTTCCAACTGCAACATGATCGACCCCTTGTCTCTACCGTCCATCACCATTTGACCGGGATAAGGGGTCATAAACGTACCTACCCCAACCATGGGCGCCATCCAAGCCGTAGCTGCTTTGGCATTGTACTGATAAGCTTCTGCTTTTAACCCATACGATTTTAACAATAGGTTATTCGCATCGATGCGTTGTAAAATACTATCCAAAGGGAGTACTGGCGCTTTTTGGGCTTGCGCAAATGCTGGAAACAATGACAACAAGGCTATTAATATCATTCCTACAGCGTGGAAAGTATTAAATTCCTCCCCCTGCACTAAACGCTCCTCACGCGTCATTTCGAGTGTAGCTGAAAAATCTTTGGATAATGAAAATTCCTCCCCCTGCCCCCTCAAAGAGGGGGATATAGCTGTTGCTATTGGCACCTGGCATCCCCCTTCGGAGCTTTTTCCTTTGCCTTGTACTAAATGCTGATGACCCGTCATTCCGAGCGTAGCCGAGGAATCTTTAGATATTGAAAATTCCTCCCCCTGCCCCCTCAAAGAGGGGGATATAGGTGTAGCTATTTGCGCTTGGTGTCTCCCTTTGGAGGGAGAATTAAAGAGGGAGGATATTTCCCCCATTCGAACGACGATCCAGTCGAAATGATGGAAAATATTCACATCGTTCCTCTCTCCCTCTAAGGAAGAGATCCCCAACAAGGAGCCTATTTTTTTAATGATGTACATCGTGCACCTCCAATTTTCCAAATTTTCTCAATTCATATTCTTTCGACATCAAAAAGATGAGCGGGGTAACCAACAAAATGTGGGTTGATGAAGTCAAAACGCCGCCAATCATGGGCAATACAATCGGGCGCATCACATCAACGCCTACACCAGTAGCCCATAACACCGGCACCAAACCAAATAACGACACACAAACGGTCATCAACTTTGGTCTGAGCCTTTTGGCTGCACCGTGAATTACGTATTCCCTCAAATCTTCTTTGGTTATCGTTTCTCTGGAATTCCCTTTCAGCTTAATCAACTGCTGCATGGCATCGTTCAGGTAAATCACCATGACAATACCCGTTTCTACGGCAATACCGAACAAGGCAATAAAACCTACGGCTACCCCTACCGAAAGGTTCACGCCCCAGAAATAAATCATGTAGGCACCTCCAATGAGGGCAAATGGCACGGTAATCAAACTTAAAAATGCTTCCCTAATGGAATTGAATGCAAAGTATAACGAGAAGAAGATAATCAAGAGTACCACTGGAGCAATCCACATCAAGGTTTGCTGGCCCCTAATTAGGTTTTCATACTGTCCGCTCCATTCCAAGAAATAACCTTCTGGCAAAATCCCGTCCTTTTTATTCAATTGCTCCATCGCATCTTTCACGGTACTTCCCAAATCCCTATCCCTTACGTTAAACATTACCGCTCCACGTAAAATGGCATTATCCGAGCTGATCATTGGTGGCCCATCTTCAAATTTTACATTGGCGACTGCTGAAAGTGGGATTTCACCAAAGCTAGGCGACTGCAATGGAATACGCTCAATTTGTGCTACGCTGTTTCGATAAGCCTGCGCCAAACGCACACTGATCGAAAAACGCTGTCTACCTTCAATGGTATTGCCAATGCTCGCGCCACCTAAAGCTGTCTCCACCACTTGGTTCACATCATCAACGTTTAAGCCGTAGCGGGCCAATTCTTCCCTTTTAATATCAATGGCCAAGTATTTACCACCAGTAATAGGTTCCACAAATAAATCGCTTACCCCAGGTGTACCTTCCAAAGCGGCCTTTACTTTTTCCGATACCGCGGCAATGGTATCTAAGTTTTGTCCAAATACTTTAATACCCACATCGGTACGGATCCCCGTAGCCAACATATTGATACGGTTAATGATAGGCTGTGTCCATCCGTTCACCACACCAGGAATTTGTAATTTGGCATCCAGCTCATTCACAATATCCTTTTTGGTCATCCCTTCTCGCCATTCGCTTTTGGGTTTTAGCGTAATAATGGTTTCAATCATGCTAATGGGCGAGTTATCGGTAGCTGTACTTGCCCTACCCGCTTTGCCCAACACTTTATCTACCTCAGGTACCGATTTGATGATTTTATCCTGTACTTGTAAAATACGCTTCGCCTCTGCATTGGAAACATCAGGTAAGGTTACGGGCATAAACAAAATGCTTTGCTCGTCTAAAGGTGGAATAAACTCAGTACCCAGCCTAGCCAATAAGGGAATGGTGATCAACAAAGCCAAAAGATTAATCCCTATGGTAGTTTTACGCCATTTCAATACCTTCCTGATAATAGGCTCATAAATGCGCTCCAAAAAGCGGTTCACTGGATTGGCACTGTCAGGCTTAAATTTCCCTTTCATAAAGAAAGAAATCAGCACTGGCGCTAAGGTAATCACCAATAAGGCATCCACAATCATGATGAATGTTTTGGTATAGGCCAAGGGGTGGAACAATTTACCTTCCTGCCCTGTAAGCATAAATACAGGTAAAAATGAGGTGATGATGATCACTGTGGCAAAAAACACCCCTCTCGAGACCTGCTTGCTTGATTTGGAGATGATTTCTATGCGTTCTTCTTCGCTAATCCACTGTGGACTTTTGCGAAATAAATTTCTTAACCAGTTTTTCATGATGTAGTGTTATTTTGATCGGCCTGCCACTGCGCATAACGCTCAGACAGGTGCTTGTAAGCATTTTCACTCATGATAATTCCATTGTCGACAATGACCCCAATGGCTAAGGCAATTCCTGTAAGCGACATGATGTTGGATGAAATACCGAAGGCATTCAATAAAATAAAGCTTGCCGCAATGGTAATTGGAATTTGGATAATGATACTTACGGCACTACGCCAGTGGAATAAAAAGATAATAACCACCAGGGAAACCACAATCATCTCCTCTATTAAGGTATGTTTAATGGAGTCTATCGATTCTTTAATCAACTCTCCACGGTCATAAACAATGTCGAATTTCACGCCTTTAGGTAAGCCTTTGGCTACTTCGGCCATTTTTGCTTTTACCTTATCAATCACCTCGGCGGCGTTTTCGCCATAGCGCATCACTACAATGCCGCCTACCCTTTCGCCTTCGCCATCCTGATCAAAAATACCCAAACGGGTTTCGCCAGTCATTTGTACCGTTCCAATATCCGAAACCCTAATAGGCGTACCATTTTGGTTTTTAATAGGAATATTGGCTATTTCCTCTACTGATTTTAAATAGCCCGAAGTTTTAATGATATATCCAATATCACTCATTTCAAACTTACGGCCACCCGCTTCGTTGTTGTTGCTTCGCACCGCAGCAATTACCTGTGGTACCGTAAGTTTGTAATATAGCAGCTTATTAGGATCTAAAGCAATTTGATATTGTTTTTGGAAGCCGCCAAAAGAGGCAATTTCACTTACGCCCTGTACATTTTGCAGGGCAAACTTCACGTACCAATCCTGTATGGCCCGTTGCTCGCCCAAATCAACTTCAGGTGCGTCTAAGGTGTACCACAGCACGTGCCCTACTCCCGTGCCATCAGGCCCTAATTGTGGCGTAGCCCCTTCGGGCAATGCTTTGGAAATGGTACTGATACGCTCCATTACCCTTTCCCTCGCCCAATATACATCTACGTCATCCTCAAAAATCACATAGATAAAGCTCATGCCAAACATGGACGAACCACGCACATATTTGATTTTTGGAATACCCTGTAGGTTGGTGACCAAAGGATAGGTAATCTGATCTTCGATCAATTGTGGTGAGCGCCCCATCCATTCGGTGAAAACAATTACTTGGTTTTCCGACAAGTCTGGAATAGCATCTATCGGATTTTTCTTTACCGCAAAAATGCCCCAAACAAATACACCAATGGCCAATACCAGTACAATAAAGCGGTTATGTATCGACCATTCTATAATTTTATGTACCATTTTAAAATACCCTTTTTCTTTTTTTACAAGACGTCATTTCGACTGGAGCGCAGCGAAACGGAGAAATCTTTCGAATAGGTTTTCTCTACAACGCTACAGTCGAAATGACTAAAAACTTAATGTGCTTTGCTGGTTTTTCCAGTACGATCGTACTTGCAGCAACCTGGCAAATTCTCGTAAGTTTCGTCTTTAGCTTTGTTTTTAGGCGTATCGTGTCCTAAACCAGCTACTTTTTGCTGAATGGCATCATTAGTGATTTTAGAGCTATCGTAACTAACCGTTAAAATTTTAGTGTCTTTGTCCCAAACAGCACTGCTAATGGCAGCATCTTTTAAACCACTTTCGATACGCTTTTTGCACATACCGCAGTTGCCTAATACTTTAATTTTGTCTGTTTTAGTTTGTGCAAAAGCTGCACTTCCAATCATAGTCAATGCTACAATAGCCATTGTTTTTAATGCTTTCATGTTTTAATTTTTTGTTGTTGCCCGAAATGCATGCATGGCAAAGCATAAAGGAAGCAACGGGTTAATAAATTGGTTTTTGGATTATTTGGCTTGAATAGCCGATTGGGTATGGACTCACTTTGTGTAGCCGTCATTCCCAACGCGATTGGGAATTTTAATACGATAGCAAAAAATTCTCTATAATTCCTGTCTATGCTGGAACTACCGTATATGGAACATGCCCAATCAAAAAAGAAAAAGGGTATTTTAAATCCTGTAGGTACAGTTTTTAATAAAAAGGGGGAGCTGCTGCCCTAAAGGTGGGGCATTGCTATTGATTTCCTGAGCAATGATGTTTACCATTGGCATCACCTCGGCCACTACAGGCTTCAATGAAGGTAAAATAAAAACTTGCTGCTCGAATTTGTAGATTTGGGCGTTGGCTTTTTGTGCCTGATCTACTTTAGCCTGTTGCTGCACATCCTTACAACAAGATTTTTCAGAAGCTTCTTTTTTCTCCATTCCGCAGAAATCACAAGCCGCTTGTTGTGAATGCACCAGGCTCCAATCTACCAGTTTGCCCATGCAGTAATGAAGTTGCACACCAGCACCACTGGCTACTGCCAGATAGAAAAATGCCATTAACGTGAATACAATCTTTTTCATTACGGAGCAAATATGAAGAAAAACCTTCATAGGTTTTTATATAATTTTCAAAATCTGTTATAGAATTGACAAAATGGGTTTAATTGGTTCATTAGTTCATTGGTTAATTGTTTAACTGGTTAATTGAATCCTAGCCCCTAACCACTAATTAATAGCTCCTAATTCCCAATGAACTAATGAACCAGTGAACTAACCACTAATCCCAAAGGATCGGGACTATTCCTAGCCTCTAGTCACTAACTACTAGTTCCTAGCTCCTAACTACTAACCACTAGCAACTAGCCACTATTTCCCTATCTTCGCTTCCAAATTAAAAATCATGATTGCACACCACGTACTATTCTGGCTAAAAGCCGATACCACCGATGCCCAAAAAGAAGCTTTCTTAAATGGCCTTAAAAGTTTAGAAGAAATAGAAGTTGTTAAAAATTTTCATGTAGGTACTCCAGCGCCTATTGAGCGTGCTGTAGTTGACACCACCTACACTTTCAGTTTAATCTTATTTTTTGAAGATTTGGCTGCGCATGATGTTTACCAAGTTCATCCTATTCATAAAGCTTTCTTAGAAGAGTTTAGAGTATTCTTCGAGAAAGTAGTGATTTACGATGCTCAATAAAAGTATTTTTAGATAGGGCCGAAATAAATATTTTGGCCTTTTTTAATGCTTAAATCACCTTTTAGAAAAAAATAAAAAAATATCACCACAGCCAAAACCTTTTAATGTGTTTAATGTTGTAAAGGTATAAATCTTCAAAAAGTTTGTTTGGTTATGCCCACCGACGGATGTCAGTGGGCTTTATTTTTTTAAAGGTTTATCTTCTTCTGGCAAATAGAGCACAAGCACCGCTATGCTAATACTTGCGCTGGAGGGAGATCTAATTTAAACAACAAATAAAAATAAAATTAGCCATGGCAAAACCAAACTTCCAAATACGGCCCATCCTCTTATTATTCTAATTGTTTTTGTCTCTGTCTTCCATTTATTCTTTAAAAAATTATATTTATCCTTATAACGGAAAAAATTCCAAACCAAAAATATAAAAAAGATGATGGTCCATCCGGCAGCTATTGTTTTAGCAAACGGGATTAATTGATCTCTATCAAAAATTTGCTTTATAATAATTGCGAAACAGTCCGCTATTAACATAGACTGAATCATACTTAAACCAATAATCGAAGTTATACCATTGCGGCCATCCCATTTGAAATAGGCTTTGTTTATTCTGTAATATATATAATCAAAAATTTTCGTCATTACCTACTGTAATTAGGACACAAGCACCGCTACGCTAATACTTGCGCTGGAAGGAGTATGATAAGAAAGCTTCGCCTTCAAATACAGATTTTCAAAAAAATCAGCTTCTATTTTCATTATCTACACAAACATTTATTTAATTCCCTCATTAGCTCCAACGCCTGCCTCGTGTGACTGTCATTATCAAATCAACTCCTACGTTTTACCCAAGCCACTTTAGGCACCACCACCTTTTCCTCAGGCAAAATATCCTTTTTCTCACAACTAGCCACTATCCCTTCCCGTACCGCAATAGTCTCTACCATATTGGCTCCGTAATAACGCTTGTCATGCGAGGCAAAACTATCACTGCCGCTACTATCGATCAAATGTAATTGATAAGCACCTAATAATAATAAACATCCATTTACTACAGGGCCAAAAGTAAAGCTAGCTTCCAAGGCATCTAGTTTACCTCCTACAGGAACAACCAGCTCATCAATCACTACCGAAGAAGAAGTATCATCTTCCTCATTCAAAAAAATCAGATAAAAACGCATGGCTATTGCACAAGCACGAGGGGGCAAGCTATCCTTTTCCAGCGTAAAATTATCCAAAGCCAAAACCACTTCCCCATGCTTAGGATTAACGCTTAGCGAAGGCTTAAAATGCAAATACTCGTTCCATTGCCTATAGTTATTCACTCGCCATTTTTTTAACTTGTCAATATCTGCGCCGCACAACTTTTTACTACCCACGGCATGGATATGATCAGTGGCACAAAGCTCTAATAAAAGCTTTTTTAAACACCTAAAAACGGCATCATTACACAGCCAGCTTTCATTTTGCTTTAATAGCATGTAAATTTTGGAAGCCCATCCCATGGCCCGTGAAAAATCGAGGCCAGATAATTTAGAATTAGCAGAGAGTGCATAGTTCTCCCCTTTTTTGGTTGATTTGTTTTTCATAAGGTAAATTATGTTTATATTTAATCAAGCATATTTCTATGCACATTCCACCCCTAATTTACTAAAACTCCGTAAAAGTGCGTACAAGTCCATAGAAGTCCGTACAAGTCCGTAGTTTTGGCATTCCGCCTTTATACCGACGGCATATTGCTTCGCTACACTGCCCATACTCATTGCTCAATACTTTAAGATAAAGATTATTCTGGTTTTACGGATTGGCTTTTTAGTAAAAATCAAATAGGATAAAGCATCATTTTAGTTTCTAAGGTGGTAAATGACCAATCTGGGGGGAAATCAACGTAACTTACTGGAAACAATTAATCAGCTAAACGATCAATGACAATAAGATCCTTTGAAAAGTTACGCTCCAGATGACAAACGGACCTACTAACCACTAATTCCTAGCCACTAACCACTAGTTCCTAACTACTAATTCCTAGTTCCTAATGAACTAATTAACCAATGAACTATCTTTGCAGCATGAACCCACAATCCATACTGATCATTGATGATGAAAAAAAGCTGTGCGACCTATTGGCACGCATCCTCGAATTAGAAGGATATACGGTTCATAAAGCTTACACTGGCAAAGAAGGTTTGGCCCTATTGCAACAGCAGGATATTGGCGTTGTATTATGTGATGTTAAACTACCCGATTATAGTGGTATAGACCTTGTAGCGCTTATTAAACAACAAAAGCCCTACGTACAAGTGATTAACCTTACCGCTTACGGCACCATTGCCGATAGCGTGAAGGCCATGAAAAACGGCGCTTACGACTACATCACCAAAGGCGACGACAATGATAAAATTATTCCGTTGGTAGCCAAGGCTTTTGAAGCAGTGGCCAAAGCAACTGTTGCTCAAACACAGCCTAATGCACCAAGCAAAGGCTTTGAAAATATCATCGGGCAATCGCAGGCTATTGAGCAAAGCATCACCATGGCTAAAAAGGTAGCGACCACCGATGCCAATGTATTGCTACTGGGCGACACAGGTACAGGAAAAGAAGTATTTGCCAAAGCCATTCACCAAAGCAGTAAACGCAGCCAAAATGAACTGGTAGCCATTAACTGTAGTGCCATTAGTGCCGATTTGCTGGAAAGTGAGCTCTTTGGTTATAAAAAAGGGGCCTTTACGGGGGCATTGCAAGACAAAAAAGGCTTATTGGAACAAGCTGATGGCGGCACCTTGTTTTTAGATGAAATTGGGGATATGCCATTACACATGCAAGCCAAAGTTTTGCGGGTATTGGAAGATGGAACCTTCATTAAACTGGGCGACCTACAAACCCAAAAAGTAAACATTAGGCTTATTGCTGCTACTCATAAAAACCTTAGCGAAGAAATAGAGAAAGGTAATTTCAGGGAAGATTTATACTATCGTTTATCTGTTTTTACGCTCAACCTGCCCCAACTGAACCAAAGAGGCAATGATATTTTACTCCTGGCGCAACATTTCATTAACCATTTTGCCAAACTGAATGGGACCCCAGTAGCACAGATGAGCAAAGCTTTTAAAAGCCTATTGCTACAGCACCAATGGAAAGGTAATATTCGCGAGCTAAAGAACACCATTGAACGTACTTTAATATTAAGCGAGGGAAACACGCTGGATGAAACATTGCTTCCCTTCAACTTTAACCAACAGGGCAGTACCGCAACAAGTATGGACATGGCCAGTGTAGAAGAGCAGCACATCAAAAAAGTACTACAATACACGGCAGGCAATAAAACCGAAACCGCCCGCTTATTAGGTATTGGTTTAGCTACGCTCTACCGCAAAATGGAGCAGTACCATATTCCAAAGTTTTAAGTGATCTAATGAACCACATAGACAGATCGTGATTTCATTTGTATTCCCAGTACCTATAGAAAATATCGTCATTGCGAGGTACGAAGCAATCTAAAACAGCACATCCATTAGCTAGAAAGATTGCTTCGTACCTCGCAATGACGGCAACGATAAGATCTAAAACAGCACATCCATTAGATAGAAAGATTGCTTCGTACCTCGCAATGACGGTAACGATAAGTGATCCAGCCCCCTGGATAATTTCAGGCCTAAGCATCGTCTCTACGTTAACCTAAAATCGGCCTTGGCCTGTTCGGGATGTACCAATAAGCCCTATTACTAACTTTAACTGAACAGGGCGCAGCCGTGGCTTTTTTGCCTACTTTTTCAGCTACAGGAAAAAGTAGGACCCGCGGTAGCGACAGAACCATTATTAGTACTAACTCAATTTGTATTCCCAGTAGCCATGGAAATACCGTCATTGCGAGGCACGAAGCAATCTAAAACAGCACATCCATTAGCTAGAAAGATTGCTTCGTACCTCGCAATGACGGCAACGATAAGTAATCCAGCCCCCTTGGATAATTTCAGGCCTAAGCATCGTCTCTACGTTAACCTAAAATCGGCCTTGGCCTGTTCGGGATGTACCAATAAGCCCTACTACTAACTTTAACAGAACAGGGCGCAGCCGTGGCTTTTTATTTGTTTATTTATATGATTTTAAAGGTGTAAATGAGCTCAATCGTTTCGGTTTTGCATACTTTTTTTCAGCTATAGGAAACCTGCGAAGCAAGCATGAATACCATTGAAGATATCATAACTAATGGATAAAAGTTTGTCCGCAAAGCGACAGAACCGTTAATAGTACTAACTCAATTTGTATTCCCAGTACCCATAGAAAATACCGTCATTGCGAGGTACGAAGCAATCTAAAACAGCACATCCATTAGCTAGAAAGATTGCTTCGTACCTCGCAATGACGAAACCACTCCTTTCAAAATGATAAACCAGCTTCTCAAAATGAGAAGCTTTTTTTATGTCCCAAATTCAACAAACCACCACAAAACACTCAAAAACAAACACTTAACCAAGCACCTTCATTTTTGGCACATCCCTAGCAAAGCAGGGTAAAAACATAAAAATGATGATGACACTACTTCTCTTATTGGCCCTGCTCGTATGCATGTGGCTTTTCTTTAAAACAGTTGATTGGTTCGAAAAAATTTAATCCATGCTTATTCTATTCATTATTTCCGTAGCGGTGTTCGCATACATGTTATACGTACTGCTCTATCCCGAAAAATTCTAAATCATGCAAACCGAAATCTTAGGCATCATAGCCACCTTTGCCCTTACGCTTCTCATTGGCATCCCTTTGGGCAGTTATATGGCAAAGGTATTTGCTGGCCAACGCGTATGGACAAACGTGCTGGCTCCTCTTGAAAAATTGATCTATAAACTCTCAGGCATCAATCCAGCCGAACAAATGGATTGGAAGCAACATCTTAAAGCCATGCTCACCATTAACGCATTATGGTTGGTATATGGCTTTTTCGTTTTGATCAATCAGGATAAACTCCCGCTTAACCCTGATGGTAACCCCGCCATGTCGCCACACTTGGCATTCAATACCATTATCAGCTTTGTGGTGAACTGTAACTTACAGCACTATAGTGGCGAAAGTGGCGTGAGCTATTTGGTACAGCACTTTATTCTCATGTTCCTGCATTTTGTTTCCGCGGCAACAGGTATGGCTATCGCCATCTCTTTCTTTAAAGCCTTTAAGGAAAAAACTACTGCTAAGCTGGGCAACTTTTGGCAGCACTTTACGCTATCCATTACCAGAATATTATTACCCATAGCTGTAGTGGTTGCCCTTATATTGGCGTTTAATGGCGTTCCTGCTTCTTACGAAGGGAAAGACCAAATCGTGAGTTTACAAGGCGACAGCGTGTCGATAAGTAGAGGTCCCGCAGCGCCAATGGTGGCCATTAAACATTTGGGAACTAACGGAGGGGGTTGGTTTGGTGCGAACTCGGCCCATCCGTTAGAAAACCCTAATTACCTTACCAACATGACCGAGGCCATTGCCCAAATGATTATCCCTATTGCAATGGTGATTGCTTTTGGTTTGTTCATTGGTCGTAAAAAACTGGCCTGGTCTATTTTCGGTGTCATGACGGTAGGTTTCCTACTCCTCCTGCTCCCTACCCTACAAAGCGAACTGGGCGGGAATCCGAACATTGCCAAAATGGGCATTACCCAAACAACAGGTGCGATGGAAGGGAAAGAAGTACGTTTTGGCCCAGCTGCTAGTGCTTACTGGAGTACCATTACTACGGTAGTGAGTACAGGCTCTGTCAACAGTATGCACGACAGCACCATGCCACTCACGGGTTTGTACCAATTATTAGCCATGATGATCAATGCCATTTATGGCGGCTGTGGGGTTGGCTTGCTCAACTATTTTGTTTACCTCGTGATTGCGGTATTTATCGCAGGGCTGATGGTAGGCAGAACACCCGAGTTTTTGGGTCACAAGTTAGAAGCCAGGGAAGTGAAAATTGCCGCCTTGGTTACTTTAATCAGTCCTTTTTTAATCATGTGCGGTACCGCCTTGGCAGCATACACTTTCACCCAATACGGACAAGCACCTTGGGAAGTAGCCCCTTCGGCATGGCTTAATAACCCTAGTTTTCACGGCTTTTCTGAAATGCTGTACGAAGTGACTTCATCTAACGCTAACAATGGCTCTGGCTTTGAAGGTTTGGGTGATAATAATACCTTTTGGAATGTACTTACTGGCTTTGTGTTATTATTTGGCCGCTTTATCCCCATCATTGGTCCTTTGGCCATTGCAGGTTTATTAGCCAAGAAAAAATACATTCCTGAAAGTGCGGGCACCTTGCAAATAGATACCAAAACCTTTGCGCTCATGACCTTCACCATTATTGTGATCCTCAACGCCCTTTCTTATTTCCCTGCACTGGCCTTAGGCCCTATTGCAGAATACTTTACCATAATCAAATAAAACGATGGAACATCAATCTTCACGGCTATTAAATGCTAGCCTAGTTAGCGTAGCCGTTAAACAATCTTTTGTAAAACTTAACCCGCTCAGCATGGTGAAAAATCCGGTAATGTTTACCGTTGAAATTGGTACCATCATTATGGCAGGGGTAAGTATATATAGTTTAAACAACAGTTCGCAAGGTAGCTTTGCCTATAACCTTTGTATATTTCTAGTGCTTTTTGCTACCCTATTATTTGCCAATTTTGCGGAGGCCATTGCCGAAGCCCGTGGTAAAGCACAGGCCGATAGCTTACGTAAAACAAGGGAAGAAACGCCTGCACGTTTGCTTTTGGCCGACGGTAGCATTAAAGCCATTTCTAGTAATGCGCTCCAAAAGGAGGATATTTTTATCTGCGATGCAGGAGAAATTATCCCTACGGATGGTGAAATTATAGCAGGCATTGCCACCATCGATGAAAGTGCCATTACTGGCGAATCGGCTCCGGTGATCAGGGAAGCTGGGGGCGATAAGTCTTCGGTAACTGGAGGTACAAAAGTACTTTCTGATCAGATTAAAGTAAAAGTAACCGCACAACCTGGCGAAAGCTTTTTGGATAAAATGATTGCCTTGGTGGAAGGTGCCTCTAGACAAAAAACACCTAATGAAATTGCCCTTACCATCCTTTTAGCCAGTTTCACCCTTATTTTCATTATTGTTTGCGTGACTTTAAAGCCATTTGCCGGTTATGCGCAAACGCCCATCACCATTGCGGCTCTCATTGCACTGTTTGTATGTTTAATTCCCACCACTATTGGCGGACTGCTTTCGGCCATTGGTATTGCAGGAATGGACAGGGCCTTACGTGCCAATGTGATTACCAAATCGGGCAAGGCCGTGGAAACCGCGGGCGACATTGATGTATTGCTTTTGGACAAAACAGGTACCATTACCATTGGCAATAGAAAAGCTACCGCATTTTATCCAATACCAGAGGTAGATGAATTAGAGTTCATCAGGTTAGCTGCCTTAGCCTCCCTAGCCGATCAAACACCAGAAGGGAAATCAATTTTGGAACTGGCACAAAACACCTATCCTAATGTGGTATTAACCCCGCCTAGCAATGCCACTTTCATTGCCTTTACTGCCGAAACACGCGCTAGCGGAATTGACACTGCCGATGGGCTAAGCATCAGAAAAGGTTCTTTTGACGCCATGAAACTCTTTGCGCAAAAGCACCAGTTTGAAATGCCTTCAGCATTAATTGTGCAGGTAAAACACATTGCCGAAAATGGCGGTACTCCCTTAGTATTAAGCAGGAATCATCAGCCTTTAGGTGTGATAGAATTACAGGACATCATTAAACCAGGCATCAGCGAACGCTTTGAGCGCTTGCGTAAAATGGGGGTTAAAACCGTGATGGTAACGGGCGATAATCCTTTAACCGCCAAATACATTGCCCAAAAAGCTGGGGTAGACGATTTTATTGCCGAGGCAAAGCCCGAAGATAAGATGAACTACATTAAAGCCGAGCAACAAACAGGCAAACTGGTAGCCATGATGGGCGATGGCACCAATGACGCACCAGCCTTGGCACAGGCAGATGTGGGTGTAGCCATGAACAGCGGTACCCAAGCGGCTAAAGAAGCAGGTAACATGGTGGATTTAGATAACGACCCTACCAAGCTGATTGAAATTGTGGAAATAGGTAAACAACTGCTGATCACCAGGGGTACCTTAACTACTTTTTCTATTGCCAATGATGTGGCCAAGTATTTTGCCATTGTTCCAGCACTCTTTATTGCGGCTATTCCAGCTTTGCAAGGTTTAAACATCATGGGCCTTAAAAGTCCAGAAAGCGCCATCCTTTCGGCAGTGATTTTTAATGCCATTATTATTCCACTGCTTATTCCGTTGGCACTAAAAGGAGTTGCCTACAAGCCTATCGGAGCCAGTGCATTGCTACGCCGTAACCTATTCATTTATGGTTTAGGTGGTATTGTAGCTCCTTTTGTAGGCATTAAATTAATTGATTTATGTATTGGCTTATTTATTTAAGCCCTAATCATTATGAACATGAAAAAGTATCTTCTTCCATCTATCCGTATTACCCTGGTATTTACCGTAATCCTATGTGTACTCTATCCGCTATTCATCAGTTTTGCGGCCAAATTAAGCAAAGGACAAGGCAGCGGCGAAAAACTAGAACTCAACGGCAAAGTTGTAGGTTACAAGCAACTTGGACAATCATTCAATAAACCCCAATACTTTTGGGGTCGTCCCTCAGCCGTAAATTATAATGCCGCTGGCTCTGGAGGTTCAAACAAAGGCCCAACCAATGCCGACTATCTCAAAGAAGTGAACAACAGGGTCGACACCTTGTTGAAATACCACCATGGCCTACAAAAAAGCGATATTCCAGCAGAATTGATTACCGCTTCAGGTAGTGGCCTTGATCCTAACATCTCTGTTGAAGGTGCAAAAATCCAAGCCAAACGCATTGCTCAATACCGTCAAATCCCCCTATCAAAGGTGATGAAACTCATTGATGTACAAACCGAGCAACCATTGCTGGGCCTATTTGGCCCCTCAAAAATTAATGTACTCTCTTTGAACATTGCGCTAGATCAAATTAGTAAATAATATGAAGCAATGTATTGTCCTTTCTAACTGACCCTGAAATAAATTCAGGGTGACGTAAAGTTCGCATTCCGTCATGCTGACCACGAAGTAGCTGCGAAGCAAATTTATTTCAGCATCAGTTTCGAAGTTAGTTCAATAATTCCAACTCAATTTAAAATAACCATCATGAAAAAAATACTTATTTCAGCAGCAACCCTATTATTAGCCCAATACTCCTTTGCGCAACAATCACCGTTAACCCTATCAGGCTACATCGAAACCTACTACACTTACGACTTTAACAAACCCAGCAATAACCAACGCCCAGGTTTTATTTACAGTCATAACCGCCATAACGAAGTGAACCTTAATCTTGCTTTTATCAAAGCCAATTACCAAACCGAACAATTGAGGGCCAACCTCGCGGTAGCCTTAGGCACTTACATGACTGCCAATTATGCCGCAGAACCAGATGTGATGAAAAATGCCTATGAAGCCAATGCAGGGGTTAAGCTCTCCAAAACCGCTAACCTTTGGCTAGATGCTGGGGTGTTCAGTTCGCACATTGGCTTTGAAAGCGCCATTTCCAAAGACTGCTGGGTGCTTACCCGGAACATTGTTTCTGAAAATACACCCTATTTTGAAACAGGTGCCAAGTTGAGCTACACTACCGATAATCAAAAATTCAGTGCTACGCTATTATACCTAAACGGTTGGCAGCGCATTAAACGTGCAGATGGCCAATCGAAACCCGCAGGCGGTTTACAATTGAACTTTAAAGCAAGCGACAAAATCACTTTCAACTATAGCAATTACCTGGGTTACGAAGGCCAAAACGCAGTGCGCACTCAACGTTTTTACCACAACCTGTATGGTGTTTTTCAGTTAAGCAATCAGTTTGGTGTTACTGCAGGTATTGATTATGGTACACAGCAAATAGCCAAAGGCAGCAGCGAAAAGAAAGAAGTACTTGCCCCAGTGATCATTGCCAGATATGCCTTCTCGCCTACTTGGGCATTGGCCGGAAGATATGAATACTATAAAGACAAACAAGCCATGATCATTACAGGTACTCATCCAGATGGTTTCAAAGTAAACGGCTACTCTTTGAATATCGATTATAGCCCCTTTAAACAAGCATTACTGCGTTTAGAAGGCAAAGTATATCAAGGCGACCAACAGTTCATCAGGAACAACAATCCTGTAGATTACAATGCAAGCATCACCACCAGTTTAGCCATTTCATTTTAAAAACATGTCAGCAAATTCTCCATCCCACACTCATTTCCTTGAGCTACTGCAAAAATCAAAGCGTGGCCATCTCAAAATTTACTTGGGCATGAGCGCTGGCGTGGGGAAAACCTATCGGATGCTGCAAGAAGCCCATAGCCTATTGCAGCATCATATTGATGTTCAGATTGCCTATGTAGAAACCCACGGCCGTACCGAAACGGAAACCTTGGTAAAAGGTTTGCCGCTCATTCCACGTACCCAATTATTCCATAAGGGCAAGGCCTTAGAAGAATTAGACTTACAAGCGGTACTCATCAGACATCCCGAAGTGGTAGTGGTTGATGAATTGGCACACCATAACATTCCGGGAAGCAAAAACGAAAAGCGCTGGCAAGATGTGGTTGATATTTTAGATGCTGGGATCTCGGTGATTACTGCGGTAAACATCCAACATTTGGACAGCCTGAGTGAAAGGATGCTACAAATCAGTGGCATTACCATTACCGAAACCATCCCCGACCAATTACTTAAAATAGCTGACGAAGTGGTTAATATCGATTTAAGTGTAGATGAACTGATTGACAGGCTTAAAGCTGGAAAAATTTATCAGGAAGATAAAATTAATAGGGCTTTGGCTCATTTCTTTAAAAAGGAAACCATTATACAGCTCCGCGAACAGGCTTTAAGTACCGTGGCTTCTTATCTAGATCAAAAGATTACACAAAGGCATTTGGGCAATGTAAGGCAGGAACGCTTTTTAGCTTGTATCTCTTCCAACTGGAAAACCGCACAATTTATCATTCGTAAAACCGCAAAACTGGCCAATTATTATCGCTCGCCATGGATGGTGCTGTATGTACAAACAGAAAACGAGCAGCTCAATAAAATTGCCTTGGATAAACAGCGACATCTCATCAACAACTTTAAACTGGCTACAGAACTAGGTGCCGAAGTAATGAAGGTAAAAAGCAATCAGGTAGCACAAGCCATTATTGAGGTAGTGAACGAAAAGAAAATTACCACACTTTGCATAGGCAAGCCACATTTCCATTGGTTCAACCTCATTACCCGTCGCTATCTTTTAAATAAATTATTAAAAAACATCGCCAACCGAAGTATCGATTTGGTAATTTTATCCTAATTCAAACGCCATGAAGCTTAAAACAAAACTCAGGCTGGGCATTGGTTTCCTTTTTATCATTTTGATATTATTTGGAGCCATTTCCCTGTACCAAATCAATCGCATTTCTGAAAGTGCCGCATTGATTTTAAAAGACAACAACCACTCCCTGCAATATGCCAAGGCCATGCGCCTGCTCCTTGATCAGGATAGTTTGAAGAGCGATGCTTCTAAAACGGCGTTTGCAAAACTACTCAACCAAGAAAGGCAAAACATTACCGAAGCTGGTGAAGGCAATGCTGTGGCGGAATTGGAAAAAGCTTATGGTCGTTTACAGCAACAAACGAATGCCAACGAACTGGCCAACATTAAAGCCGCTATTTATCAGATAGAAGACCTGAATATGCAGGCCATTGTAAGTAAAAGTCAGCAGTCGGAGAAAACCGTGGCACAATCTACCTTATACCTTGGTTTGGCAGCCTTCATTTTCTTTCTTATTCTATTCACCTTCATTGTGAGCTTTCCAGGATTCATTGCCAATCCCCTAGCCCAATTACTAGAGGGGATCAAGGAAATTTCTCTGAAAAACTATAAACAACGCCTGCATATTAAAGGTACCGACGAATTTACGCAACTGGCTACCGCCTTTAACGACATGGCCAAAAAACTAGACCAATGGGAAAACAGTAATGTGGCCAAGCTTACCTCAGAAAAACTACGCATAGAAACCATTATTGAACAAATGCAGGATGCTGTGGTAGGAATTGATGAAAAGGGCACGGTTATCTTTCTCAACAAACTAGCCAGCGAATTATTGAATTTGGAAGCAGGCCTAATGCTGGGTAAAAATGTAGCGGAAGTGACCAAACAGAACTCGCTACTACAAACCATTATCGAAAAAAAGGACAGTACTCTGCTACAGATCGTGCTAAACCAAAAACCTCAATTTTTCAGTGTACAACGTAACGACATTACTATCCCTGAAACTTTCGATGCAGACCAGGACATTGCCTTTACAGAAAAACCTGCGGGCAAGGTATTCGTGCTTAAAAACGTGACTGATTTTAAGGAACTAGATCAGGCCAAAACCAATTTTATGGCCACTATTTCGCATGAACTGAAAACCCCTATATCTTCTATCAAAATGAGCTTAAAGCTATTGGAAGATAGCAGAGTGGGCCAATTGAACCAAGAGCAGCATCACATGATCAACCACATTAACGATGATGCCAACAGGCTGCTTAAAATAACGGGAGAGCTGTTAGATCTTGCACAGGTAGAAACGGGCAACATCAAGCTTAACATCCAGCAAAGCGATGCCAAACAGATATTAGATTATGCCCTAAATGCCGTTAAATTACAGATGCAGCAAAAGCAGATTGCCGTAAAATTATCTGTTCCAGCACAATTGCCTACTTTAAATGCCGATCAGGAAAAATCTGCCTGGGTACTGGTTAATTTCCTTAGCAATGCCATTAGGTACAGCGGAACCAACTCCAACATCGACATTACGTTAAAGGAAGCGGAGCAGATGTTGGTTTTCAGTGTCCGCGATTACGGAAAAGGCATAGAAGCACAATATAAAAACGAATTGTTCAAACGCTATTTCCAAGTACCCACAGATGGGCAACATAAATCGGGTTCGGGCCTAGGTTTGAGTATCTCCAAAGATTTCATTGAAGCTCAGCAAGGAAAAATATGGGTAGAGAGTGAATTGGGCGAAGGCAGTACTTTTAGTTTTTCGTTGCCTATCTTATCTTGATAACTGGTTATTAAAGCAATAGATGAAAATAAAAAAACAGTAAAAACAATTTGGCTACCAGTGGTATCTGATACGGGACAATGAAGTGATTTGGATCGGCTATGGCAAACATTTGACAGAAGAAAACCTTCAGGGAGTGATCGATCGCAAATTTCCTTAATATCACGCATTGTTGCCACATACAAAACAATGCCAAAGCATTTTTGGTAAAAACGATAAATCCTTAATGGCATTTTATAAAATTGAACCTTACACCAATCTTTGCTTGGCAAGCATAACAATACCCCGAAATACTCATGAAACCCTCCTGCCAGCGGTAGGAACAAATGATAGCTTAATCATCGATTAAAAGTCCCAACTATCAATTGACAATAAATATTGAAATTTACCCCTGCAAATTGTAGGGGTATTTTGTTAATCGCCTAATTACACCTTGCTAAGACAAGAACTACAGGTGCTATTACCCCATCCATAACAGGTCAAAAAAAAGCCACCATACTAATCGTATCGTGGCTTTTACAGTGCCCAGGAGCAGATTCGAACTGCCACGCCGTTGCCAGCGCCACCCCCTCAAGATGGTGCGTCTACCAATTTCGCCACCTGGGCATCTTGATGCTGCAAAGATATCATTTGAATTGAAAAAAAAAGCGGCGAATGTTAAATTGTTTTTGGAACCCTAAAGGTTGATCAAATCGTTCTCATAAATATCTAAAGTTGGTGCTGACCTGTAGCGAAGCGACAAGCTATGAAGTAAAATAAATTCAGCATGACGCTACGTTTAGAATGATTGCAACCAAAAAACAAACTAAAGCTCAATCGTCAAACCATCGTAAGCCAACTTAATATGTGCTGGCAATTCCTTGCTCACCTCTTCATGCAATCCCAAGTTATGGCTAATGTGGGTAAAATAGGTCATATCCGCACCTATTTTATCGGCCATTTCAATGGCTTCGGAAAAAGTTAAATGTGAGATATGGTCCTCTTTCTGCAAGGCGTTAAGTACCAAAACCTTGGTTCCTTTTATCTTCTCTAAAGATTCGTCGCTAATGGTTTTGGCATCGGTGATGTAGGTAAAATCCCCTATCCGATAACCCAATATGGGCAATTTGTAGTGCATTACCTCAAACGGAATAATAGCAGTTTCCCCAATATCAAACGACTCTCCCGTAATGGTATGCAGGTTAATTTGCGGCAGACCGTGATATTTCACATCAGAAAAAATGTATTGGAATTCTCTTTTCAACGCCTCCTGTACCCGCTCGGTTGCAAAAATGTCTATTCGTTTTTTGAGGATATAGTTATAAGGACGAATATCATCCAATCCCGCTACGTGGTCCTTATGCTCATGGGTATACAGAATGGCATCTAGGTCCTCTACCCCTGCCCGCAGCATCTGGTATCTAAAATCGGGGCCACTATCAATTACAATGCTTTTATCAGCCGTTTTTACCCACACAGAAACCCTTAATCGCTTATCTTTTTTATTGGTAGACTGGCATACCACACATTTACAACCAATTACTGGAATGCCTTGTGATGTGCCCGTACCTAAAAAAGTAATCTTCAAAATAGTTGTTCTGCGTGATTTCCGAAGATAATAAAAAAGGGCTTAAGCTACTAACCTAAACCCCTTTCGATGTATAATTAATTTTAATTCAGTTACCTTAAATCAACTACTTCTACTCCCGGATATTTCCTGGCATCAAATGCAAAGGTAGTTTCAGGAACTTTAATGTTCGGTGAAAACGTTTTTACATTGTAGGTGTAGGTATTGCCATTTTTCTCGAAAATTACGATGTTGGCAATTTGCTTAGCTGCTTTATCAATGCTTAAACGCACTTTAAATACATTTTTCTTGATATCGGTAGGTGATAAATCGATCATTTGATAAACCTTTGAACCTACTTTTTGCTCACCGGTATAAATGTACTTGAAGCCTTTTTCGTAAATGGTGAAAATTTTAGCGGGATTTAATGCCTCACCACTGGGATCTACATTATTGATCTGCACCTCTTTATCGTTTTTCAAATAGGTCCATTGTACTTTACCATCGCTGATCAGCTCTTGGTTGGTCATCGCTACTTTGTATTTATTCGCATTGGCTTTTACGTACAAAGTACCTTGTTGCGTTTCTTTAACCTTGGCTTGTTTGTTATCCAAAGTAAAGGTAAAATCAGTTTTCACTACATCATACGAACGATATTTCTTACTTACTTCTGCTAAAATTGCTTTGGCTTTTGGATCTGTTTGTGCCGATGCTACCGAAGCAAAAACACCTAGGGCTAAAAACGCTATAATTGCTCTCTTCATTTTATCTATTATTCTAAAATCTTTTAACTATTGTTGAGGTTACTCAAGAATTGTTCCAAAGCGTATTCATCAGGAATTAAAACTTCTCTTGCCTTGCTGCCTTCAAACGGACCAACTACTCCGGCAGCTTCCAATTGGTCGATAATTCTACCTGCCCTGTTATAGCCCAATTTCATTTTCCGTTGGATCAATGAAGTAGAGCCTTGTTGGTGCATCACGATCAGACGGGCGGCATCTTCAAACAATGGGTCTTTATCATCTGGATCAAATTCTTTAGAAGAACCTTCTCCATTTTCATCGATATATTCAGGCAACAAGTAGGCATTAGGATAGCCGCGTTGATTACCAATAAAATCAGAAATACGATCAACCTCAGGCGTATCCACAAAAGCACACTGTAGCCTAATCAAATCACTTCCGGTAGCCAAAAGCATATCGCCCCTACCAATCAGTTGGTCGGCACCACCACTGTCTAAAATGGTACGGGAGTCAATTTTTGACAGCACCCTAAACGCCAATCTGGCAGGAAAGTTGGCCTTAATGGTACCTGTAATTACGTTTACCGATGGGCGTTGCGTAGCCAATACCAAGTGAATACCAATGGCACGAGCTAACTGCGCCAAACGAGCAATGGGTGTTTCTACCTCTTTACCAGCCGTCATGATCAAATCGGCAAACTCATCCACCACCAAAACAATATAAGGCAAAAAACGGTGGCCATTATTTGGGTTAAGCTTACGCTTGATGAATTTTTCGTTGTACTCTTTCAGGTTCCTCACCATGGCATCTTTCAACAAATCATAACGTTGATCCATTTCAATACACAAGGAATTCAAAGTGTGCACCACCTTTTTGGTGTCGGTAATGATGGCATCCTCTCCACCTGGTAATTTCGCTAAGAAATGACGCTCAATTTTATTGAATAGCGTAAGCTCCACTTTTTTAGGGTCAACCAGCACAAATTTTAATTGTGAAGGATGCTTTTTGTAAAGCAACGATACCAAGATGGAATTAATCCCTACGGACTTACCTTGTCCTGTAGCGCCTGCGACCAGTAAGTGAGGCATTTTGGACAAATCTGCAATAAATACTTCGTTACTAATGGTTTTACCTAAGGCAATAGGCAAATCCATATTCGATTGCTGGAACTTCTCGGTAGCCAATACGCTTCTCATGGCCACCATTTCAGGATGGGAATTAGGCACCTCAATACCAATGGTTCCTTTACCTGGCATTGGCGCAATGATACGGATACCCAAGGCAGCCAAACTTAGGGCAATGTCGTCTTCCAGGTTTTTGATTTTAGAGATACGAACCCCAGGGGCCGGAATAATTTCGTAAAGCGTTACGGTTGGACCAATAGTGGCCTTGATCTTATCAATTTCAATATTGTAGTGGTTTAAGGTTTCTACAATCTTGTTTTTGTTGGCTTCCAGTTCATCGGCGTTTACCGAGATTTTGTTGGTCCCGTAGTTTTCTAACAAATCCAAGTGTGGATATTTGTAGTTAGACAGGTCCAGGGTTGGGTCATAAGTACCAAATTGTTCTACCAGTTCGTCCGACTTAGCTTCTTCTTCCGTTTTTTCGATGGTAAACGCAGGTTCCTCTATTTTTTCCTCAGCTTTTGGCGTTGGGGTGATTTCCATGGCCAGGCTAGTTGCCGGACTTGGCATTTCCACCACAGGGGCAACCACTGGTGCGGCTACCGCTGGTGTAAGTAGCACATTGGTAGGTAATGGGATGCCCGTATTGTCCTCTTCTTCAACGTCCGGATCTTTCCGATCAAACCTATTTGGCGTTAAAGTAATATTCTGGTCTAATTTCTGTTGATTTTTGTACCTATCATTTAAGCTAAATTCCACTGGCTCTGATTTGGTTTCGTCTTCCAGCTGGATATTTTCAGGAACTTCAGGATCTATGATTCTTCTTGGATTAGGAGCTGGTTGTTTCTCTGGAATTTTAAAATCGATATTATAGGCAACGATCAGCACCGATACGCCCAAGAAAACCAATAAGCCCGCCACGCCCGTCCGTCCAATCTGAATTTCGAGCAGTTTATTGCTCCAATAGCCAAATTCTCCTTCAAGGAAATGTGGGGTTTTGGCAAAAAAGGAATGTCCAAAACCAAAGGCCAACGAAAGGAACAGTAAAAAAAAGAAACTGTAGCCCAATACTTTTTCAATGGCAAATATCCTTACCTTGAACAGCAAGCGATAGCCAATTACAAAAAATACAAAAACAAACAGAAAAGAAGCAACGCCAAACCATTCGTAAATAAATTGATGCGATAATAACGCTCCCACTTTACCTAGCCAGTTCTGCACCACAGGATCTTCTACCCCGCTTTGTTTCAGTTCATCTATGCTTTTGAACAGGTTGCTCCAGCCGCCATTGGCATCAATCACATAGCTTTGGTCTTCTTCCCAAGTAAAAATGTAAGAAGTGAAGGCCACCAGGAAATAAATGGAAAGAATGATGAAAAGCAAGCCAACAATTTTGACCAGCCTTCCATCCTGAAGATTAAAATTTGGCAGATACTCGGGTTTTACTCGGGGCTCTTTAGGACCTGATTTCGGCCCACTTTTACCTGTTTCTGTGTTTTGTTTAAAAGAATTGGATTTAAATGAATTTCCCCGTACCGACATCGTATCGTTTATGTTTTAATGAACAAATATAAGAAACAGTTTATATTCTTTTACTTCTGCTCTGCTTTAACTTGTTCGCTTTAAATTGTAATTAAGCTTTAAACCTTACCAAGGCTGTACAGTCTTAAACATGTTCAGCAATTAATTTATTGTATAGGTTTTTTATTTTAGTTTGATCCTGCGCAGTAGCCACTGGGCAGGATTTTTTGTTTTAAAAATGTTAATAAATTTTCGTTAATTTAACCTGTTGGCGAAAACTAATTTAAAAAATGGACATTACGCAACTCGAAACGCTTATAGAAAATAACCAATTGGAAGAAATTGTGGCCCTTTTGTCGCAAAAACCTAGCTTGGCAGCCCAACTTACTTCGCACCAAATTTCGCCCATGTTATTGGCCTGCTATTACAAAAAAATGGAAATTGCCAATGCCATTGCCGAATTTATGCCTGAACTGAATATTTTTGACGCTTGTGCCGTGGGCAAGTTTGATGATGTTACCTTGCTGGTTTTCAAAAATCCCAAATTGGTTAACGAATATTCTGTAGATGGCTTTACCCCGCTTGGCTTGGCGTGCTATTTCGGACACGAAGAAATTGCCCGTTTTTTAGTGTTAAAAGGTGCCGAGGTAAACTTGCCTAGCAAGAACGGTTTCAACGTTTTCCCTATCCACTCCGCTGTAGCCAGCAACAACTATAACATTGCCAAAATGTTGTTGGATGCCGGGGCCTATCCCAACGTATGCCAAAAATCAGGGGTGGCGCCTTTGCACAGTGCCGCACAACTGGGAAATATCGAAATGATTATCCTTTTACTGGAGCACGGTGCCGAAGTTACCTTAAGAATGGAAGGAGGCAAACTGCCAGCTGACTTGGCGGCCGAGAAAGGATTTAACGAAATAGCTGAAATTTTAAGGGACGACGATTAAGGTTATACGTTTTTAAGTAATACGTTTTAAGTAAGCAGTACTGGATCGCAAACTCTTCGGCATTACTCCACGTATCTCTTAATGCTTGTAACCTAATACTTTTATTCCCAAACCCTCAATCTAATACGCTTCATGTAGTTCCGGATATCCAAAACTACCGCAGCCAGAATATAGAACAAGATAGGAAAGCCTACAGCCAAAAACGAGGAATAGATAAAAAACAGGCGTACTTTGGCGGTACTCATATTCAATTTATTAGCTAGGTAGGCTGATACCCCAAAGCTGCGTTGTTCAAAGAAGGTAACGATACGCTGAAACATTTTATCGTGGTTTTATATCCTAATTTACAAAATTAATAGATAAGTGCTACATTTTAAATTCGAATTTTATAACGTGACATTTCGAGGTTTTGATATGAGCACGTTCACAAATATTGGCGTCCAAAAATTTCAGTGAAGCAATATTAGGATCATTGTTATAAAAAAACAGTCCAGCAAAAGCTTGCCGGACTGTTCCCTATAATTAAGTACAAGGTTATTAAATACTTATTTTTTAGCATTAAGCGCAAGGCCAATTTCAACATCTTTTGAAATCATCCAGTTTTCAGGACTACCTTCTGTTTTATAATTGATTCCCCAGGCGCTTCTATCAATCACAAACTTAGCCGAAGCAGTAACTGAAGTTGCGCTTACTTCAACCTTAGCTGGAAAAGTTACGTTCAAAGTCTTGTCTTTAAGCGTTAAGTTTCCACTGATCAGATAATTAGGATCGGCCACTAGGCTAGCGCCATCTGCAGCAGTGTATGGTGCTACTTTGGTGATCACAAATTTTGCAGTGGGTGCTTTTTCCACATCAAAGAAATCTGGGCTTTTCAAGTGGCCTTCAAGGTCTGTTGCTTTCTTACCCTCTTCGGTTACCGAAGCTGGATCAACCTGAAGAGATTTCATGTTTACCAAAAACTCGCCACCACTCACTGAATCTTTTGCTACCGAAATTGTTCCAGAAGCAACTTTGATTTTGCCCCAACGTGGCGCCAAACCGCCTTTGTGGGCACCTTTCCAATCTACCGAAGTAGTTAGGGTGTCAATATTAAAGGTTTCACCTTTTTGTTCGGCAGCAGTTTGCTCGGTTGTAGTTGCCGTATTGCTCGACGAACCTCCGCACGAAGCCAATAGAAAAAGCGCAGGAAGCGCAAAAAGTAATTTTTTCATTTTTTCTGTTTTAATTATTAAAGTTTAGTTTAACTACAAATGATGGTCACAAAACTAAAGCACCTCAAATCCATAATTATTGACCTATGTTAAGAATTTAAGCGCAACGGTTTTTGACGGTACGTTTCAAAATAGTGTAACGACTTTTCTCCGCTCCTATTATTCGTTACCGCCACCAACTTATTTTTCCACTCGCCTTAAGCTAAATTTACGTAAAAAATCTTTATTTTTTTGCCTGGAGCTAACCGTCAATATCCATCCTCATCTCTTCAAAATCTTTAAACCAATGCCGCAGGACAAACATTTCTTATGATCGCAATAGTTTTTCCTTAACTGCAATAAGGCTTGTGTTTGATAGGCATTTTTTACTTCTGCCCCTGCATTTTTGTATTGGGAAATCACTTTGTTTTCTTCAGCCGAAATGCTTTCCAATAAATAAAATGCCCTTGTTTGATAGTTAGCCTGCTGCGTATATTTCCCATAGGCAAATAAAAACAGGCTCACCGTATTGATCAAAATGTTATCAATAGATTGCTTACCCAGTTGTACGTTCACATGCTCAGCCGTTTTATTAAAGTGGTAGTGCGTTTCCCAAAATTTATCCACGGGTAAGTCTTCAAACAACAAATGCAGCTCCCTCACATTTTTAACTTCCAACACTCCGGAAAACAGATGACTCGATTTCACAATCAGGGCGGCAAATTGTGCCAAACGCAATGTGGGAAAGTTTTGTGGCCGCATTCTCAGGAATTTCCAAAGCGCAACACCAATATCCTGCAAGCTGTACTTTTTCTTTAAAAAAGCATACTCCTGTTTTAATAAATTAGGATATCTATCCTCAAACGGTTGATTTAGAAATCCAGCCTGACCAAATATCAAAGCCTCAATCTGTAACCGTTGGTCTTTGTGCTTGCCAAATAATTGCTGGGGTAAACTTTGTGCCAATAGCTGCATTGACAAAGCGTTTACCTTAAAGCCAAAATTTTTGGCCATAAAATGATAAAAAGTTTCGTCCCAGTTGCCATTAAGCTGGTCCAAGCGTTCAAAAACTTCGTTTGATTTTTGTTCCAAGCGCTCAACCAATACCCTTGGCAAAAAACCGTTGACCACAAAGCTGTCTATTCCGCCAAGCTGTTTTTCGCAAGGAAAGGCGCAAACAGTATTTATTAACGACTGGTATCTTTCCAGCAACTGCTCGGTAACTCTTCCTTTCAACGACAGTGTAGGCAAAATGGTCCCATCCGCAGCCTTCACTTCCAGGTCATCGTCTAATACCACATGTAGGATTACATTGTTGTAAGCTTCATCAGTTTGATGATGGTGGGCATACCAATCAGAAGACCTCAAATGGATTTCGACCTGTCCAACCCAAGTGGTTTGGCCGATGATAATTTTGGCATCTGTAAAATCTGGCCCGGCATGTTTATTCGGATAGCCGCAATTCAAAACCTGCACCGGTCGGTGGTCGGAAGTTTGCAGGGCAGTGCTATTATAAAGCCTAAATTGCCAGATGAAGTGCAGAAAGCTCTCGGGTAGATGCATGGCTGAATTTAACAAATAAATTAGTGATTATCAAAATGATATTGCATTTTTTTATTTGAAATGCAATATCATTTTTTCTATATTAGTTGATCATATTAAAATCAACTAACGGTATAAACAAACACGCTCTCAAAAAGCCCATATCTCAAAATGGCAGGTTTTCAAAGGACAGATTTTTTTGCAAACCAATCGATAAAACATCCAAACTCCGCAACTTTTAAACACCTAAACAGCTTATATCAAAAAAATGAAAACAGCATATTACACCAAAACACCACAAGGTGATGGATTTTTGTTTAATGTTACACCTGCCCCAAAAACCAATGGAGGATGCGCTGGAATGTTCCTATACATTGCATTAGCATCTCTTGGTGCGATGTTAGTGGGCGGGCTCATCGGAAGCAGTTATGATCGATTTAACCAAGCCCCAATGATATATGGAATTATTGCCGGTTTGATCGTTTTTGTATTGATCATGCGCTGGGGGCTTAAAAGAGACCCTCGTCCAGCCAATCATCGCTTACCTAGTTCGTTTGCCGTGTATCCCAACAGAATTGAAATGAACGGACAAAAAATGAACAAAGAGGATATCCATAGGGTAATAATCAGGAATACTCAAGACAACTCGACCATTGTATTAGGCCCGCCATCTCTTTCACAATCAGCAGGGTTACAGATGGGCGATATGATTAAGGCAATCAGCTACAGCCTAAACATAGAATCGGGTGGCCGAACGTATCAAATAGCGGGCGGATTAGATGAAGTTACCGCCAACGGGCTACTTACCGATGTTAGCCGTATTTTGGGTTTTAGCTAGCTCACGGCAACGCCGAGATGTCCATTAGCCTTTAGGTTTATAAAGTTTAGCCCTCAGGCTTCTTATAATTGGTAATAAATACTCCCAATATTATTAAAACGGTAGCAATAAGCAAGTCGTAGGTAACGGTTTCATTTAACACCAGCCACCCTAAAAAGATGGCGATAATGGTATTGAAGTACGATAAAATAGATACTTCTGTGGCGCTTACCCTTTTTAGGGCATAGTTATAACAGAAGAAACCCACCACTGAACCAAACACCCCCAAATAAACAATGGCCATTAAACTTTGCCAAGTCCATTGGCTAACATTTGTTGAAGAAGAAACCAAAGCAGCAATGATCAGTTGGGCAACAGCTGCATAGGCAAACTGATAAAACAAATCCAAAAAGAGGTTTTCGCTTTTATGTGCATATTTTTTGGTGTAAATAGTGCCCGCGGCCCAGCCAGAAATAGCCATAGCCAAATAGGTAACGCCGGTTTTATAATTGGGGTCCAGCAAATCGCCAATGCCATCCCTAAAAATAAAAGCCACACCACAAAAACCAACAATTACGCCAATAAAACCTTTTAAACTTGCCTTTTGCAAGCCAAAAGCCACACTCGCTAAAAATACAATGATTGGTGAAAGTGCCGTGAGCAATGAGGTTAGGCCACTCGGAATACTCTCTTCGGCCACGGTGGTCATACCATTGGCCACAATGATCATCAAGCTTGCCACTAAAATTTGACGCCCCAAGCTTTTCCAGCCTATCCATTTAAACTGGCCCTTGGAAAGCAGGATGGTCAATAGCACAGCAGAAGCCACTACCTGCCTCAACCCCGCCACAAACCAAGCCGGTATAGTATGCACCGCAATGCGGATTCCCAAATAGGTGGTTCCCCACACAATGGCAATGGCAAAGAGTGCTGCAACAAGCTTTAGATCTCTTTTTTGTTTCATATCAACTTTGCGGCCGTCAATATCTGTTCCATTTCCTGCTGAAGTGCCTGGGCCTCTTCCCTTGCTTTTTCGGCAAAATCTTCGCCATTGCTGGCATAAATGATACTACGGGCGGCATTTACCAATAACCCACATTGTTGGTTAAGGCCGTGCTGGCAAACAGCGCTCAAACTTCCACCTTGTGCGCCTACCCCAGGAACCAACAAAAAATGATCAGGAGCCAAACGACGGATATTCTGAAACTCTTGGGGCTTGGTTGCGCCTACCACATACATCATCTGATCGGCACTGGCCCATTGCGCAGCAGTAGTAATTACCTGCTCGTACAGCTTTTGGTCGTCACTTTGCCTGGTCTGGAAATCTCGGCTGCCCTCGTTAGAGGTAAGGGCCAGTAAAATCACCCATTTATCTTCGTAGCTCAAAAACGGCGTAACCGAGTCCTTACCCATATAAGGTGCTACCGTAACCGAGTCGAAGCTCATTTCCGAACTGGCTTCATTAAAAAAAGCTTCGGCATACATGGCCGAGGTGTTGCCAATATCGCCACGTTTGGCATCAGCAATGGTAAATACATCCTTCGGAAAATGTTGCCAGGTTTTAACCAAGGTATTCCAGCCCTTAACTCCTCTGGTTTCGTAAAAGGCAGTATTAGGTTTATAGGCCACACACAAATCATGGGTAGCATCAATCAGCTGCTTGTTAAATTCAAGTATCGGATCCTCGTATTTCAGCAAATGCTTGGGCAGTTTATCCATTACCGGATCCAAACCTATACACAAGAATGATTTTTTAAGTTGAATTTGTTCAAATAGCTGCTGCTTGTTCATTTTTTGATGCGATTTTTAATTGCAGCAAAGATGCTAATAATAGTGTTCAGTTCACAGTTTTCAGTTCACAGTTTTCCAAAACCTAAAAGGTTTGGCCCAACAGGAGTTTTAAATGATAGGGAAAAGCAACCGAGGTGCCAAATCGCCGCTGCAGCCCCGCCCCAAGCTCATACGCCTGCAGGCCTTAGCCACAAGGCAGGTATCCGCTGGTGACGGGTTTAGTTGGCAAGTGCCGTGCACAGGTGAGAGCACCCTAAACCCAATGTTGGCAGGAATACCTTTTGGCAGCACTGCCGCCGCTTGCCTATCGCGCTGAGTTCATCAAAGCGCTTCGCCTTGCAACACATCCCTTCATAAATTCAACAAACAGGCCTACAAAAAGATTGTGGCTAAAAGCAGGACTATTAAAGTCACTAAAACTAAACGGGCCTTTTCAACGTTTAAAATCAAAGCAACACAATTTATCAACAAGTTGCCCCATTAAAGTATTGACCTTATGAGTAAAAGGCCCAAGCTTTAAAGAAAATTTTTGAAAAATATCTTGCAGATTAAAATCCATTTTCCTACAATTGTGCCATAATTCCCAGAAAGTTTATCTGAATACCTTCCAAAAAAAATCTTAGCAAGAAAATTTCTTAAATCTTTTGAGCCTCTTTTTTGGTTGTATGATTTGGTTAAACCCTAAAAATAAAATTCTCGACAAGACATAAATGTTTAGTAAAACAGAACTAACTGAAAAGCTTACTACCGAACTGCGTGAGTTAGCAAAAGCAAATGGTGTAGATAAAGCAGGTGATTTGCGCAAAAGCGATTTAATTGAAGAAATTCTTAAAAGACAAGCGGCAAACGCCGAAGTGGCGGTTACGCCAGAGCCCCAAGCCGAAGTAAATACCGAAAAGCCTGCCAGAAAAAGAACACGTATTGTAAAAGAAAATAAGGAGGCCGCTCCAGTGGCCGAGGAGAAAAAAGCTCCCATAGAAACCAAAAAGGAAAAAGTACAGAAACCAACCCTTTTTGACGACGACCTGATTGAAATTCCTACTCCCGATTTTGAGGCCATTGCCCTGGTTACCGGCCAAGACCTGCAAAAACAAGAAAGCATTGCCGACAAACTGGAAAACCAAAAGAAAAAAAGAGAACGTATCTCGAAGGATAAATCAGCAAACCCAAGCGATGCGGAAGTGATTGTGGTGAACGAAAAACCTGCCAAGGAAGAAAAACCACAGGCAGAACAAAACCAACCACAAAGAAAGCAGAACAATAACGGCAACAACGGCAACAACAACCAAAAACAGAACGAAACCAGCTACTCCAACCTGGATTTTGACAACACCATCACCAACGAAGGCGTTTTGGAAATTATGCCCGATGGTTACGGCTTTTTACGTTCAGCGGATTATAACTATCTATCGTCTCCTGATGATATCTATGTTTCGCAATCGCAAATCAAATTATTTGGTTTAAAAACTGGAGATACGGTTAACGGCAGTATCCGCCCACCAAAAGAAGGCGAAAAATACTTCCCTTTGGTTAAAGTAATCAGCATTAACGGCCGTGTACCTGCCGATGTACGTGACCGTGTGCCTTTCGATTACCTGACCCCACTTTTCCCAACCGAGAAATTGGACCTGTTTATTGAAAGCAGCAACCACTCTACCCGTATCATGGATTTGTTTACCCCCATTGGTAAAGGGCAACGTGGTTTAATTGTTGCGCAACCAAAAACGGGTAAAACCAACCTATTAAAAGAAGTAGCCAACGCTATAGCCAAAAACCATCCAGAGGTTTATTTGATCATCTTGCTAATTGACGAACGTCCGGAAGAGGTAACCGATATGGCACGCAGCGTAAGAGCAGAGGTGATTTCTTCTACGTTTGACGAACCTGCCGAAAGACACGTGAAGATTGCCAATATTGTGCTGGAAAAATCGAAACGATTGGTGGAATGCGGCCATGATGTAGTGATCTTACTTGACTCGATTACCCGTTTGGCAAGAGCTTACAATACTACAGCGCCGGCATCGGGCAAAATCCTTTCTGGCGGTGTTGATGCCAACGCTTTACACAAACCAAAACGTTTCTTTGGTGCCGCCCGTAACATCGAAAAAGGTGGATCCTTAACTATTTTAGCTACCGCCCTAACAGAAACTGGCTCTAAAATGGATGAGGTGATTTTCGAAGAGTTTAAAGGTACTGGCAACATGGAACTTCAGCTTGACCGTAAATTGGCCAACAAACGTATCTTCCCGGCTATCGATATCACCGCATCAAGTACCCGCAGAGATGACCTATTATTAGACAGAGAAACCTTGCAGCGTATTTGGGTATTGCGCAACCACTTGGCCGACATGAACAGCCAAGAAGCTATGGAGCTGATACAGGCCCAAATTAAAGGCACCAAGAGCAACGAAGAATTCCTACTTGGAATGAACGGATAAAATAGTATAGCCACTAGCGTATTGCGTATATAGAAATCGCAATACGCTTTACGCTTTACGCAATACTAAATTCAAATGTTTAACCTCGCTAATGCTTTAACCCTGGCCAACCTGTTATCAGGCTGTATAGGTATTGTATTTTGTTTTAATGGCGATTTAAAATCTGCGGCCTATTTTGTGATCCTATCGGGAATATTTGATTTTTTTGATGGAATGGCCGCACGTGCATTAAAAATCAAAGATGGTATTGGAAAGGAGCTCGACTCATTGGCTGACATGGTGAGCTTTGGCTTTTTGCCCGGAGCAGTAATGTTCCATTTGTTTAAGGCAAGCAACAGCAGTTCTGAATATTTGCCCTACCTAGGCTTCCTGATTACCCTGTTTTCGGCCCTAAGGCTGGCCAAATTTAATACAGACACTCGGCAAACGGTAGATTTTATAGGCCTTAACACACCCATGAATACACTGTTTATGGTATCGTTACCCTACGTAGCCGATTACCATCCGCAAGTGATTGGAAATTGGGTGGTACTAGCGGCCATTTCCGTAGTGAGCAGTTACCTGTTGATCAGTGAAATCAGGATATTTTCCCTAAAATTCAGCAACTTTAGCTGGGGAGAGCATAAAATCAAATTCATTTTCATGGTTTTATCCCTGGCATTATTCTGCTGGCAACAATTTGTGGCACTGCCGCTAATATTATTACTTTATATCGGTCTGTCTTTTGTGTATTTCAAGAACAGATAAAGGCTATTAGAAACAAAGCCCAATAGCGCTAAAGTTGTTGCTGCAATTGGGCTTTTGATTTGGCCACTTGCCCCAAAATGATCTGCAGTTCCTGCTTGATTTCAGTGAGCGCCTGCGGGATTCGATCAACCTCAATACCTTCTTTCGCATTACGTTCAATAAGCTGCATATAATCCCTGATATCTTCCCGGCCCACGTAGTAAAAAGTAGGCTTCACCTTATGGGCAAACTCCGATGCCGCTTTCCAATCCTTTGCATCTACGGCCCTTTGCAAATCCTCTAGGTATACCGGGATCTGTTCTACCAAAGTATCGAGCATTTCAATCATAAATTCGGCGCTATCGCCAGACATCTCTTTCAGGTATGACAAATCTAAATCTTCTTTACTTTTAGCCGGATTAATCATTTGGTTTATACTTTATATTTTTTGAACAGTTAATTTATCGGTCAAGTTAGCTAAAATGGCCGATACTTTTTCCCCAAAAATAGGATGAATAAAATTTTCGGCAATTTCATTTAAAGGTTCCAGTACAAATCTTCGCTTATGCATCTCTGGGTGTGGCAATTGCAATGCCTGGCTATCCAACACCAAATCGGCATAAAAAATAAGATCAATATCTATCAAACGCTGTCCCCATCGCTCTAGTCTTACACGGCCCATTTTCTGCTCAATGCCCAGCAGGGTTTGCAGCAATTCCATTGGAGACAAGGTGCTTTTTACGGCAATGGCCTGGTTTAAAAAGTTGGGCTGGTCTGTTTTGCCCCATGCAGCAGTTTCGTAAACACCCGACTGCGCAAAAACCACGCCCACTTCCTTTTCTATATAGGAAATGGCTGCTGTAAGGTTGTGCGCCCTGTTGCCTAAATTAGTACCAAGTAACAAATAAGCATCTCTGCGATCTAATTTCATGTAAGGTTAGTTTAACGCAAAAGTAAATCAGTTACTTCTTCATTTGAAATACCTGTTTATCACAATGCTTTTTTTAACTTTACAAACTTAAACCAATAAATTTTAAAAACCTTTTTCGATCTTGTAAAATCGAATTATTTCATCACCTTAAAAACAAAACAAAATATGAAAGAGTTCTTCAAGTACGTTTTTGCTACAGTGGTTGGCATCGTCCTTTCGACAGTTGTTTTAGGCATCCTGGGGTTTGTGGTCATTGTAGGCCTTATCTCCTCCGTAGGTAGCGACACCAAAACCGTCGTTAAGCCAAACTCCGTACTTTACCTCAATCTTGATCAGGCCATTACAGAACGTACGCCCAAAGAATCCTTTGGCAATGTGTTTGGCAGCGGCAACAAAAGCTTGGGTTTCTACGATGTGATCAGGGCCTTGCAAAAAGCCAAAACCGACGACAACATCCAAGCAGTTTACCTTAACGTAATGGCGCCACAGGCCGGCATGGCTACCTTAACGGAGGTCAGAAATGCCATCCTGGATTTTAAAACCAGCAAAAAGCCCGTAATTGCCTATAGCGAAATATATTCCCAGGGCGCTTATTATCTAGCTTCGGCGGCCACTAAGGTTTACCTTAACCCAGAAGGCGATCTTGAATTTAAGGGCTTTAAGGCCCAGCTCATGTTCTTTAAGGGGGCCTTGGACAAACTGGGCATTGAGCCGCAGATTATCCGGGTGGGCAATTACAAAAGTGCCGTGGAACCTTTCATTAACACCAAAATGAGCGACTATAACCGCGAGCAGGTTAGTGTTTATGTCCATGGTTTATACCAAACATTTTTAAAAGGCATAGCCGATGCCCGCAAACTAAGTTCAGACACCTTGTTCCAAATTGCCGACCAACTGAAGATACAACATCCGAAAGATGCACTCACGCTTAAAATGGTGGACGGCCTGAAATATAAGGATGAAGTTTTAGACGAGCTCAGGGAAATTACCGATAAAAGCAAGAAAGATGACATCAACAGTGTCGCCATCAACGATTATATCAAAGACCTTCCTACGCAAGGCGATATTGCCTCTAAAAATAAAATAGCCGTAATTTATGCCAACGGCGATATTATTGGCGGCGAAGGCTCTGATGAACAGATTGGTTCCGAACGCATTTCGCGTGCCATCAGGAAGGCCAGGTTGGACGAAGATGTTAAGGCCATTGTGCTGCGTGTAAACTCGGGCGGTGGCAGTGCGCTGGCTTCTGACGTGATTTGGAGAGAGGTTGAATTGAGCAAAAAAATCAAGCCTGTAATGGCCTCTTTTGGCGACGTGGCAGCCTCGGGCGGTTACTATATCGGCTGTGCCGCCGACAGCATTTTTGTGCAGCCCAACACCATCACCGGTTCTATTGGGGTGTTTGGCATGTACATGAACCTGGAAAATCTGATGAACAACAAACTGGGAATCACCTTTGATGAGGTGAAAACCGGGAAATATGCAGATATCGCCAGCGCCTACAGGCCAATGACCCCTGCCGAAAGACTCATCATGCAAAAGGGCGTTAACAATATTTACCAAACTTTTATTACCAAGGTGGCCAATGGCAGAAAAAAAACCACGGCACAGGTTGACAGCTTGGGGGGTGGCCGCGTTTGGACCGGTAAAGATGCCGTAGCCAATGGTTTGGCCGACCGCATCGCCAGCTTTGGTGAGGCGATTGCTTCGGCAGCAAAAAAAGCAAAACTAAAGGATTATAAAGTGGTAGAGTATCCTGAAAAGATTGATCCTTTGAAAGAACTGTTGAGCAATGCCAAAGATAACGTGAGCGCCTACTACGCCAAAAAAGAGTTCGGCGAAAACTATGTGCTTTACCAACAGATGAAAAAAGCTATTGCCCAAGCTGGCATACAGGCTAGGCTTGATCACGAAATCATCATTAGATAAACCTTTAAAGAGATTTTAGTTAAGCGTTTAAGACCAAACGCAACACAGATACTAAAACATGGAAAACAAACCCATCGCACGTACGCTTAGGCTGTTGTCGCAGTTAATGGAGCTTCACCACGAAAACCCATTTAAGATAAAATCTGTAGCCAATGCTGCATTTAAAGTGGATAAACTACCCTTTGCCATTGCCAGTAGGCCCACCGCCCAAATTGACCAGATTGATGGCATAGGCAAAAGCATTGCCGCAAAAATTATTGAGCTGCTGGAAACGGGAACCATCCAGGAGCTGGAAACCCTGATTGGCCAAACGCCGCCCGGCATTATCGAAATGTTGGGCATTAAAGGCATAGGCCCCAAAAAGATAGCCATTATTTGGAACGACCTGCAAATAGAAAGCATTGGCGAGCTTTATTATGCCTGCAATGAAAACAGGCTGATAGAGGCCAAAGGTTTTGGCCTAAAAACGCAGGAAGAAATTAAAAAGATACTGGAGTTCAAAATGGCGGCCAACGGCAAGTTCCTATATGCTCAGGCCGAGCCCATTATTAACGCACTATTTAGTAAACTTGCAGTTTGGCTACGCCAGGCAGACATGTTAGCCTTGTTGGGCGTAGCGGGCGACTATAGAAGAGCGTGTGAAATTATTGACGAAGCCGTACTGGTTATTGGCACTGAAAACCCCGACCTGCTGATTTCACTGCTCTCAACTTTTGAGCTTGGTTTTGAAGAAGCCGGCACCGATATTTTTACCGCCCAAACTGCCGATGGCCTAAACATAAAGCTATTTGTAGTTACTACCGACAGCTTTTACCTTCAATACTTTAAGCTCACCGGAAGCGAAACACACGTAAACCAGGTGCTGGCCCTTGCAGGCAACCACGTGTTTCATGCCGAAGAAGATATTTACGAAAAGGCAGGGCTTGATTTTGTTTTGCCCGAGTTGCGCGAAGGCCTTAACGAAATAGATTTGGCTAAAAAACATCAGCTACCGCTACTGATTACCGATCGTGATTTAAAGGGCAGCCTGCACAACCACTCTGATTGGAGCGATGGGGTGCATACCCTTGAAGACATGGCCCTTTACTGCCGCGACCACCTTAAACTAGAATATTTGGGCATCTGCGACCATTCAAAATCAGCTTTTTACGCCAATGGCCTTAATGAACAGCGGGTTTATGCCCAGCATCAGCAAATTAACGAGCTAAACCAAAAACTGGCTCCATTCAAAATATTTAAGGGTATAGAAAGTGATATTTTATATGATGGATCGCTTGATTATACCGAAGATATTTTAAAAACATTTGATTTTGTGGTAGCCTCGGTGCACAGCCAGCTGAAGATGACCGAAGAAAAAGCTACCGAAAGACTGATCAAAGCCATTGAAAACCCTTATACTACCATTTTGGGACACCCAACGGGCCGCTTGTTGTTAAGTAGAAAAGGTTACGATGTTGATTTTAAAAAAGTAATTGATGCCTGTGCCGCCAACAAAGTAGTGATCGAAATAAATGCCAATCCACTTCGCTTGGATCTTGATTGGCGCTGGCATCGCTATGCGCTGGAAAAAGGCGTATTGCTATCCATCAATCCCGATGCCCACCGCAAAGAAGGCTTTTTGGATATGCGCTACGGCGTAATGGTAGCCCGCAAGGGCGGATTAACTGCCCAAAATTGCCTGAATGCTTTTTCACTACAACAAATCAGCGATTTCTTTAGCAGCAAGCGTCCATGAATAAAAAAAGTGTTTCCATAGTTATTCCCAATTACAACGGCCGCCATTTGCTGGAAGAATTTCTTCCCTTTACGGTGCAGGCCGTTAAAAATGCGGGCGTTGACTATGAAATCATTATCGTAGACGATGCTTCCAGGGATGATTCGGTGGCATTTTTAAAACAGCACTACCCTGATGTCATTCTACTGGAAAGCGAAACCAACCAAGGTTTTTCCGTTACCTGTAACAAGGGCATTAGGCAGGCCAGCAAAGAACTGATGCTCATCCTGAACTCAGATATTAAGCTTAGCCCCAATTATTTCGACAACCAATGGCAATGTTTCCAAAACGAAAACACCTTTGGTGTAATGGGCCGCATTATGGATACCACTTCCAATACGCACGACGGACCAAGGCTGCCGGAAAGGTTTGGCTTTAAGTTTAAGCAAGGCAAAATCTACGAAACAAGCAACCCCAACTTGCCCGCCCCTACCATTTTCCTCTCTGGGGCCAATGCCCTGGTTTGCTCCAAAAAAATCAAACAGCTGCTTGGCTTCGACGAAATTTTTTCGCCCTTTTATTTTGAGGATGTAGATTTGGGCCTGCGGGCCTGGCGTTTGGGCTGGCAATGCTATTATGCTTTTGCTTCAAGCTGTTACCATATCGGCTCATCTACCATTAATGCCAATAATCTTAAAAAAAGTGTAAAGGCCACCTATTACCGCAACCGTTATATTTTACATGGCATACACCTAAACCCTACGCAATATGCTTGGTTTAAGGTGCAAACCTTTATCTTTGAGGTTTTACCCAAAACCCTGATGGGACAGTTTTGGGTATGGAAAAGCTATAGCGCATTGGGCACTTACCAAGAAAAGATGGCCAGCTCCAGGCTAAGGTTTAGCCAACAGGCCAAAACCACCGGGACAAAGCTCTCTCTTTTTTCGCTCAGCGCAAAAATTAAGGCGATATTGAAAGATGGGAACTATCAGGTTTCCTAAAAATTTCTGGAATGACTGAAGCAATTGTAATTACCCCTGTTAAAAATGCCATAGAAAATACGCTGCAAACCATTGCAGCCATTAAACAAAGCAGCATTGCGCTGGAGTATATTGTGTATAACGATTTTAGCGATAATGAAACTACGGAAGCACTTGCCCAAAGTGCTGCCCAGCTAGGTTTTGAGCTGGTTAATTTGGAAGATATTACCGACACGCCATCGCCCAACTATAATTTGGTGCTGGAAGATGCACAAAGACGTGCCCTAGCTAAAAATTTGCCTTTAATTGTGGTTGAGTCTGATGTAGAAGTAAAGCCAGATACCTTTAGCAAACTGCTTGATTTTAACGAAAAGCTGCCTGATGCCGGTATGGTAGGTGCCGTTACGGTTGATGACCGGGGCGAAATCAATTTCCCGTACCTGAAGTTTAAGGGCCGCACCGAAGACTTTACCGATACCAACCGCAGCCTTAGCTTTTGCTGTACGCTAATGAGCATCCCCTTTTTAAGCAGCTATAGTTTTAAGGGGCTTGACCGTAGCAAGGACTGGTACGATACCATCATCTCCAAAAAATCAATTGCCTTAAATTTCAAAAACTATATTTTGTTTAACGCCCCTGTTTATCACAAGGCGCACGGCAGTCGCCCGTGGAAACAATTGAAATACACCAATCCCTGGAAATATTACTGGCAAAAATTCACCAAAGGAAGAGATAAAATCTGATGCTTGTTACCGATGTAAAAAGTATTGAATACCAACACGACGTGCCGTTTGTGGTTTGGACATTTTGGGCGGGCAATGCCATGGAAGGCAACCGCATGTTAAGTTTCCAACTTTTACAACAGCACATTGGCGTACCTATTTTTTTGGTGGGCCCACAAAATTGGCATTTGCTGGAACTGCCCGCACACCCTTTCCACGAAGCCTTGCCCCTGCTTAGCGTAGTACACCAATCAGATTATATCCGGATTTACCTGCTACACCATTATGGTGGCGCATGGCATGATATTAAGGCTACCGAAGTGAGTTTTGCTGCTTGCTGGGCGCAATTCAAAGATCCAGCAATTTACATGATTGGCAGGAAAGAAAGCAAGCATGGTGCAGCAAGGGTGCATGACCAAAATGGCCATTGGATGCCCGATTTTTACAAAGACCTGGTTTCGGTAACGGCCTGGGTTGGCCGAGGTGGAACCCCACTTTCCAAAGAGCTGCTCCACAACTTACATTTGTTACTGGATGAAAACCTGGAACAGTTAAAAAAATATCCGGCCAAACATCCCAGGGAAAGAGCATTAAAAGGGAACAACTTTTTTAGCAGGAGCACAGAGCGAATAAAAAATCTTTTTACGGGCCGAAGCAGCAACTACCCCTTGCCATGGACCGTTTTCGGGAATCTTTTTCATCCCCTAAACCTAAAATACAAGGCGCATGTGAGCACCGATTTGCCTGTTAACCGTGTAAAAAATGCTGGGGTTTACCATAGATAATCTACGGCCTACTAATTTATACGTCATTGCGAGTTTACGAAGCAATCCTAAAGCTAGTTAGGTATTTATCGTTGTAAGATTGCTTCGTAAACTCGCAATGACGTCATTTTCTTCACCAATGCAAAAAAAACTAAGCAACCAATCTTTTAAAACGGCCTAATCTTTCAGCAACCCAAAAAACCTCAACAACTTATTGTATCGTTTTGATTGGCGGCGTTGGAAACGCAGCGGGCCAGCTAAATAACGATATACAAAATCAGCGTGATGGGTGTTGATATAATCAATTAGCCGCTGCTTTTTATGCTTATCCATGCCCTTTCTGCGTGAGTTTGGGCTAATGCAACAATAAACACCCACAATTAGCTTTAGGACTGCTCGGCTACTGGCCAAGAGGGAAGCATTGCCGGGTTAAAAAAATACAAACCAACGGGATAATCGTTGAAATTGGGCTGAGCGGAAAGATTTTAGCGCTATCCGGTGCCCATTACGCCTAAAAAACTGATTTTACATACAACTTTCAAAAAATCCCGTACAGAGAATAAAAATTTCTATACAGAACTTTATAAAAGTTATATAGCATTTATAAAAGTTTGTACAGAAAATAAAAAATCTCATATAAGATTCGGAAAAATTTATATGGATTTTTTAAAAAGTCATACAGCGCTTCAAAAATCTTATATAAAACCTGAGAAATTTTATACGGAATTTCTAAAAAACGACGCTGAAGTTTAGGGCAGCAATAAACCTTTTGGCATGATTTAACCTCTTTTTTGGCTTTTCCATAATGAAAAATCCCGCTATTTACGCCGGTCTTTCAATAGCCCGAAAAACCTCAGCAACTTATTATATCGTTTTGATTGGCGGCGTTGGAAACGCAGCGGGCCAGCTAAATAACGATATACAAAATCAGCGTGATGGGTGTTGATATAATCAATTAGCCGCTGCTTTTTATGCTTATCCATGCCCTTTCTGCGTGAGTTTGGACTAATGCGATAATAAAATCCAGTAATGGGCAGCTGAACTACCTTTCCCCCATTTTTAAGCATGGCAATCCAAAACACCCAGTCTTCGCTTACCCAACGCAAATCTTCGGGGTAGCCACCACAAGCCTGCCAATCACTTTTGCGGTAAAGAGCACTCACAAAAATCATGTTGTCCTTGGCTAGGTTCTCTAGGCTAAAAGGCTTTAAATTCCATTTGCCTGTTTTGGCACCAAACTTTTCGGCTTGGCAATACACTACTTTTACGGTTGGATCTTGCTTAAAAGTAATAACGGCCCGGGCAATATAGTCCGGAGAAATAAGGTCATCGCCATCCAATGGCAAAATGAAAGTACCGCTGGCCTTGCTAATGGCATGGTTACGGGCAACCGAAGGACCGCTATTGGGTTGCTGGTAAATTTTGATGAGCGGATGTTGTTTAGCGAGCTGTTCAACTACCTGTACACTTTCATCGGTAGACCCATCATCCACAATCATGATTTCGATGGGCAAATAAGTGGAGGCTAAAACCGAACGGATCGTTTCTTCAATCCATAAAGCTTGATTGTAACAGGGAATAATTACACTAACGGTAAAATCTTCTTGCTTGGCCATCATGGCTTAAAGATAAGCTTTACTTCATGTTTTGGAAAAAAATAAGCTCTACTAAGCCATGAAACTTGCTTAAGCCGCAGATACGGAGATTGATTTTTGCAGATACATTCGCTTTTCAGCCGCCCCCTTAGCCCCCAAAGAGGTGGACACAAAGTTGTATATCCTGCTTTTCGACAGGGTACACAACGGAGCAGGATGCTTTACAGAAATTTCCATCATTTAATGCCTTTGCAATCCATTTTTCGTTCTACTAAAACGGTCTGTTCGGGATGTGCCCCATGTGCCTAGTGGTTACATTTCCAGTTATTCTTGTTTTATAAATGAATCGCATAGGCTCATAGAAAACTTAACAGAGCACTTTAATGCCCCAACCCAGTGATACCAAGCCGCATATCCCCCCTTTGATGGGGCAAGAGGAGAAAATTTATGTAGATCAAATATGCGTACCCATATTATTTACTAATTTGCGCAAACAAAACCGTGCCTTCGATACTTTAAACCAAATGAAGCAACTTTTTATTGTTAGACATGCAAAGTCTGATTGGGGAAATGCCAGCCTAAGGGACTTTGACAGGCCACTAAACCATCGGGGCCATCAAAATGCACCCGAAATGGCCAATAGATTGGTGGCAAAAGGCATCCGGCCCGATGCCGTGGTGAGCAGTCCCGCCCTCAGGGCACTTACTACCGCTAAATATTTTGCTGCGGGGTGGCAAATACCAGCCGAACAACTGAACACCAATGCCGATATTTACGAAGCCAGCGTAAAGACTTTGTTAAAGGTAATCAACGATTTCGATACGAGCTTTGATAAAATAGCGCTATTTGGCCATAACCCGGGTTTGACAGACTTGCTGAATTACCTTACCGATGAACATATCAGCAATATGCCCACGTGCAGTGTAGCCATAATTGAATTTCCTTTGGATAGCTGGGAACTCATCAGTGGCGGTACGGGGAATTTAGTTTGGTTTGATTACCCGAAAAGTGGGCTAGATTGACATGGATGTCATTCTGAACGCAGTGAAGATTTAAACTAATGCTTCGCTAGGCTCAGTATGACAGCTGTCAAATTTAGGACTAGAATTTAAGGTGTTTCACCGTTAGGCCACCGTTAATCAACTGTTTCAAGGAATCGATACCGATTCTAAGATGGGTTTCCACGAAGTTAGCGGTTACTGAGCTGTCGCTCTCGGTAGTTTTAACGCCTTCCGGGATCATTGGCTGGTCTGAAACCAACAATAAAGCCCCTGTTGGGATTTTGTTGGCAAAACCTGTAGTAAAAATAGTTGCCGTTTCCATATCCACGGCCATGGCACGCAAGCTTTTCAGGTATTTCTTAAAATCTTTATCATGCTCCCAAACCCTACGGTTGGTGGTGTAGCAGGTACCCGTCCAATAATCGCGGGAATGTTCCCTGATAGTTGTTGAAATGGCCTTTTGCAAGGCGAAGGCAGGTAGTGCCGGCACTTCTGCAGGCAGGTAGTCGTTAGAAGTACCTTCGCCCCTGATGGCTGCAATTGGAAGAATTAGATCGCCAATTTGGTTTTTTTTCTTTAAACCACCACATTTACCTAAAAACAATACGGCCTTTGGTTGAATGGCCGTCAACAAATCCATCATGGTAGCTGCTAAAGGACTTCCCATCCCAAAGTTGATGATGGTAATGCCGTTGGCAGTAACACTTTGCATGGGCTTGTCTAAACCGTAAATAGGCGCATTATCATTCCACTCAGAAAACAAAGTGACATATTTGCTAAAGTTGGTTAACAGGATGTACTGACCAAATTCCTCCAGCGGGCGGCCTGTATAACGAGGCAACCAGTTCTTTACGATATCTTCTTTGCTTTTTAAGCCTTTTCTAACTGGCGTTTCTACCTCCTTTACCTTCTTGGCATTTTTTACTACTTCTTCATCTTTCTTTACATCTTTTTCTTCATTCATACATTTTCTCCTTTCTTTAAATTTATAAAATAATAATTAACATTTTTCATCAAGTAAACCATTAAGAGATTAAGTGTAGTTAAGACTTTCAGGATTTGAAATACCCTTAATGGGTCTTAATTTCTTAAGGTTTAATTATCTTTTTGCACCAACCTATCTCAAATAATAGGTTAAAAAAAATCCCGAACAAGTCGGGATTAATATTTTTTATGCAGCTTTAAGTTTTTTGAAATCTGATTTCTCAAACTTTTCCCTAGCATAATCGAGTGTGATCTCCAACTCTTTCACCCCATTGTCCGACGGTGTTTCGAACATGGCATCCAGCATAATGGATTCGCAGATGGACCTCAGCCCCCTAGCACCCAATTTATATTCCATGGCCTTGTCCACAATAAACTCCAACACCTGATCGTCGAACTTTAGGTTTACGTTTTCTAAATTGAACAGTTTTACATATTGCTTAATCAGCGAGTTTTTAGGCTCTGTAAGGATATTTCTCAACGCTTCCTTGTCCAATGGATCCAGGTGAGTTAAAACCGGAACACGTCCAATTAATTCAGGGATCAGGCCAAACGATTTCAGATCCTGCGGCGTAATGTATTTGTAAAGGTTTTTAAGGTCCAGTTCCACCTCATCTTTCTTCACTTTATAGCCCACGGCCTGCGTACGCAAACGGTTGGCAATTTTTCTTTCGATACCATCAAAAGCGCCACCGCAGATAAACAAAATATTGTTGGTGTTTACGGCAATCATCTTTTGGTCTGGGTGCTTTCTGCCACCTTGGGGCGGTACGTTCACAATAGTACCTTCTAAAATTTTCAGTAAGGCCTGTTGTACGCCTTCGCCACTTACATCTCTGGTAATGGACGGGTTATCGCTTTTGCGGGCCACCTTATCCACCTCATCAATGTACACAATTCCGCGTTCAGCCGATGCTACATCATAATCCGCAGCTTGCAACAAGCGGGTTAAAATACTTTCTACGTCCTCGCCCACATAGCCTGCCTCGGTAAGCACGGTAGCATCTACAATACAAAATGGCACGTGCAGTATTTTGGCAATGGTTTTGGCCAAAAGGGTTTTACCTGTACCCGTTTCGCCTACCAGCATGATGTTGGATTTTTCAATCTCTACCTCGTCCTTATCTATCTTTTGACTTAAACGTTTGTAGTGGTTGTACACCGCTACCGAAAGGACCTTTTTAGCATCGTATTGTCCAATTACATATTGGTCCAGGTGCTCTTTAATTTCAACTGGTTTTAGCAGTTTAAAAGTTTCGTCAAAAGCTTTACCCTTCTTATTTCCCAGCTCCTGCGCTAACAGTACATTGGCCTGATTAACACATTTATCGCAGATGTAGGCATCCAATCCCTCAATTAACATCAGGGTTTCGTTTTTTGGAGTGCCACAAAACGAGCAATGTGAATCTTTTCCTTGTCTAGCCATTTTTATTTTTTCTGTTATGAGTTACGGGTTACAAGTGATGAGTTACGGCCTTAATTCCCGTAACTCACAACTCGCAACGCATAACTATTTATTCGATCCTAACACTTCATCAATCATTCCAAAACCCTTTGCTTCTTCGGAAGTCATCCAGTAATCGCGGTCCGAAGCTTTCTCTACCCATTCGTAGGTTTGGCCAGAGTGCGATGAAATGATTTCATATAATTCCTTTTTCAATTTAAGCATCTCTCTCAAATTGATTTCCATATCTGATGCTACCCCTTGCGCACCACCAGATGGCTGGTGAATCATCACCCTTGAATGCTTTAACGCTGCACGCTTGCCTTTAGCGCCCGCCACCAATAAAACTGCTCCCATAGAAGCTGCCATACCGGTACAAATGGTTGCCACATCTGGTGAGATGTACTGCATGGTATCATAAATGCCCAAGCCTGCATAAACAGAACCACCCGGAGAGTTGATATAGATCTGGATGTCCCTATGTGCATCTACCGATTGCAAGAACAATAACTGCGCTTGGATAATGTTGGCATTTTGGTCATAAACGGCATCACCCAAAAAGATGATACGGTCCATCATCAAACGAGAGAAAACGTCCATTTGTGCTACGTTCAGCTGGCGCTCCTCAATAATATAAGGCGTCATTGATTTTGGTGAATTGTTGGTCGCACCAATAAATCTATCTACGTTCAATCCGTTAATGCGATGGTGTTTAACGGCATATTTTCTAAATTCGTCTTTATCTATTTTCATCTTGCAATTAGGGTTTGGTGTTTGGTGATGAGTATTAACTACTATCCCAAAGCTAATTTATTTCAGTAAATATTTTCTAAGATTCGTTAATTTTCGTGCCAATCTCCGCACTCCGCTAAAATAGCAGATTATACGACAATATGAAATACCATATCTATGAACGAAATCTTATCCATCGGCTATTTACCTTTCAAAAAACCTACTCAAATACTTTAAAAACATAAAATGAATGGCTTTTATATCACAAGAGTCCCAATTTTTATATCGGGACTCTTGTTTATTTCATTACTGACAAACGGTCAGTTCAACTATTTTTGGTCATTGCGGGGCACGGAGCAATCGTACAACATTATGAGGAAAACATTCGCTTTAGGATTGCTTCGTACCTCGCAATGACGTGATGCTTGCCACGCTTATCCCTTACTTCAACTCAGTAAATTTGTTGTAAGTAATTTCTTTCTCGTTTAAAGTAGCCACCGATTTGATATAATCGAAAACTTTCAATGCCTTCACTTCTTCGAAAATACGGTTGGCATTTTCTTTTTCTTGCAAGAAGTTAGCCGCATATTGTGCCAATTGGTCTTCTGGAAGAGGAGTTGGGCTGTACATTCTGAATTGCGCATCCAAACGTTGTTTAGCAGCTTCAAAAACGTCTTTGTAATCAATTTTGATATCGTTGTCTTTGATGATTTTATTTTCGATCAAAGTCCATTTCAAGTTTTTGGCAAAATCATCATAGCCTTGGGCCAACTCTTCGTCAGTTAGTTTTTCGTTGGTAGCTTTTAACCACTTACGTAAAAACTCATCAGGCAATTGCATTTTGGTTTGCTCCGTAAATTGCGTGTAAATGTCGTTTTGCAATTTGCGGTCAGCATCTTGCTTAAACATCGACTCAATTTCTTCTGTGATTTTAGCCGTGAAACCAGCCTCATCTTTTACCGCATCAGCGCCAAAGATTTTATCAAAGAACTCTTGGTTCAATTCAGCTTCCTCTAAACGGTTCACGTTTTTAACGGTCACTTTAAATTTAGATTTCAGCTCTGCAGCATCTTCTTCGCTAATGTTCAATAATTTTGCAATGGCAGCGGCATCACCACCAAAAGCTTTGTTCACATCAAGCTCCAAAGTATCGTCTTTTTTAACGCCCACTAAGGTTTTCAAGATTTTTTTGTCGGTAACCAAATCCGTACGGATAGAACCAGTAGCAGAAATACCGCCTTCAAACTCAGAACCATCGTTAGCCAATTGCTTCAACTCCGCATAAAGCACGTCACCTTCAGCAGAAACCTCAGGATTGGTCATTTTACCGTAGCTTTTACGGATATTTTTGATACGCTCGTTTAAAGTCTCTTCATCAGCTTTAACGTTGTATTGGGTAAATTTATCTTTTGAAGAAACCTCGATATCAACAGCTGGCGCTAAACCTAGCTCATAAGCAAAGTTGAAAGTATCGTTATAGTCCCAGTTGTATTGGTTCTCGTCTTCTTGTACAGGAAGTGGTTGACCTAAAATCTCCACGTTGTTATCAGTAAGGTATTTTGAAATGTTATCGTTCAACATATTGTTGATTTCCTCTACCAAGATGCTTTTGCCGTACATTCTTTTAATGTGTGCAGCTGGCACCATTCCCTTACGGAAACCAGGTAAATTAGCCTTTTTAGCTTGCTCCTTAATCGCTTTATCTACGTTTGGAGTATAATCTTCAGGGGCTAAAGTAATTTTAACTAAAGCATTTAAATCGTCAATTTTTTCCTGTACGATATTCATTTCTAAGATTTTAGTATTGAGTATTTCGTATGGAGGCACTGGACATGCGCTCATACACACTCGGTTTGCATTTTAATTTATCAACCTCTTTTTAAAATAAAACCGTCCCGATTTGCATCGGGACGGTCAATCTTTGGTGCGGAAGAAGGGACTCGAACCCCCACGCCGTGAAGCGCCAGATCCTAAGTCTGGTGCGGCTACCAATTACGCCACTTCCGCAGTTAGGATTTATTTAGGACTGCAAAAATAGAAATTACATTGATTATTCCATAACAATTGCGAAAAAAAATTTCATTTTATTTTCCAAAACAACCTAAGCCATTCATATTCAACCAAATTAAAATTACTAATATCCAGCTCCGCTAATGGTTAAGCTTTCTGCTCCCGCCGCTACTTGTGCTTTCGATGCCTTTACCTCAAAATATTTAACCGCTGGGCACATCATTTCGGTATAGCGTGTTTTTTTAAAAGGCACCAACGTTAGCTTACCATCCATCAATCTATATAAGTTGGTCGCTTTCCATTCGGCATTCAGCACTTTGGTTTTGGTAGCTTGCACGGGCTTGCCTTCATTACCCACTTGGTCAATGGCGTTTACACGCTTAAACTCGCCCACATCTTTCAGCAAATAACCATCGCAATCAAATTCCCTTTCAAATTTTTTACCTGCTCCCTCTACTACAAATCGCACTTTTTTATCCGCCACTAAAACCAACGACATTTTTATTTCCTCTCCCGGATACCAGTAGTAAGCTTTCTGTGCAGGAGCGTTTTCAAAAACCGCCAGCTGCCCACTCTCATGTCCAGTACGCCTTAAAAACGGCCTAAACGCTTTACGTTCCTTCGAAACCTGGCCATTATCTTCTTTAATTACTTCCCAAGCCATGCCTATATCTGTTTCCTGGTTGCCCATACTGCCACCCAAGTAAATTGAAGGATTATCCAAATACTGCCCAGGTTTTTTAGGATTGGCCCGCTGTTGGTCAAATTCGATGCGGGGCAGTACCACCGTCCCCTCAATACCACGCCAATAATCATGGCTCGAAACCAGTTTACGATAGTAGGCACCTTCAAAACAAGGTTTTTGTGCTACCGGCAATATTTCGTTGGCAATACTTACCTCAGCCGTTTGAGGAAGCTTGGCCGTTTTACTTACGCCACAAGCCAGCAAGCTCATGCTCAACAAAGAAAATCCAATATTTAAAACACGCATAATTCAAAAATTTAAAAACTAAATTATAATTTTTAAATTATTTTAAAAATAGATTCTAATAGTTATTCGCTAAGTAATTGATTTTGAAAATCAAAGAAATACTGTACCGCCTTCACCAAACGGCTGCCATACCACGAAAACATTTCCCCATCAACCAAAATCACTTTAGCCTGTGGCAAAAACCGTTGAAGTTCTTCGATATGTTTTTCTTTAAACGGATAAGGTTCAGAAGATAGAAAGACAAATTGAGGGTTAAGCGCAATCAGCTCGGCCACCTCAATTTCTGGGTATCGCGTTTCATTTACCACATTACGCAGCCCAATTTTCCGCAAAATATCGTCAATAAAAGTATTTCTTCCAGCAAACATGTACGGATCTTTCCAAATCACATAAGCCACCGTTTGGTCAATCCCTTTGCTCAATGCCAAAGTCTGCAAATCGTTAAAACCAGCGTTTATCAAATGGTTCAAATAGGCTGCTTCAGGCTGTCTATCAACCAAATCTCCAATATCGGTGATGGTCTGCATGGCATCTTCCAAATGATAAATATCGCTCATCCACACCGGAAATTCCTGCTGCAATAGTTCAATATCAGCCTTGCTATTTTCTTCCTTGTTTCCAATAATCAGGTCGGGCCTAAGCTCCCTAATCACGTCAATTCTCAACTTTTTGGTACCACCAACCTTCTGTTTGGCGGCAAACATTTCTATTGGATGGATGCAAAACTTCGTGAGGCCAACAATTTGCTCGCTCAAACCCAAGTCAAACAACAGTTCCGTTTGCGAAGGCACCACCGAAACGATCCGTTTGGGCGGCCAATTAATCGATATGTTGTTGCCAAGCTGGTCTGTAAAAGTTTTTTGCATTTCACAAAGATAGGCTATTCCCCAAAAGATTTGAAAGTGAACGTTAGCGGTACTATCTGTGGCCAGCCCTGCTATCCGTTACAACCAATTAAAAATTGGTTTCCTCTGCTATCAGGCTTATGTAACAACGTTTCTTCAATAAACAAGGTCCATTTCAAAAAATCGGGCTTTTTTAATATCCAAACAAACAAAAACCACTTTTATCCCTTTTTATAGTAGGATACTTTAGAGACGAGCATGAGCAGAACAATTATTATTTCGAACAGACTACCCGTAAAAATCAGCAAAAACAACGGAAAATACAGCCTACAAAGCAGCGAAGGCGGCCTAGCCACCGGACTGGGCGACGCCTATAAAAACGGCAATATGCTGTGGGTAGGCTGGCCCGGCATCGACATCCCGCCAAAGGACCAACCACAAATCAAGGAAAGATTGGCCAAAATGAACTTGGTTCCTGTATTCCTCACCCAAGAAGAAATCAACCTCTTTTACGAAGGATTTTCAAACGAAGTATTATGGCCGGTTTTTCATTACTTGGTTACTTATGCCCGTTTTGAACAAGTGTATTGGGATAGTTATGTATCGGTAAATGAAAAGTTTGCAGAAGCCACGCACAGCGTATTCACCGAAGGGAATAAAATATGGATACAAGACTATCAGTTATTGTGCTTACCTTCAATGCTGAGAAACCGACTCACCGACACCACCATTGGTTTTTTCCAACATATCCCCTTCCCTTCCTTCGAAATTTTCAGGCTTATCCCATGGCGGGATAAATTGATTGAGGGCATGTTGGGGGCCGATTTAATTGGCTTTCACACCTACGACGATGTAAGGCATTTTTTGAGTGCCGCTTCTCGTTTAACGCCTGTTCACTTCTCTTCAAATATCATTTCTCTAAATAACAGGCAAATAATTGTAGAACCATTCCCAATGGGCATCGATTTCGACAAGTTTGAACAATTGCCTTTGCAACGACAGGTCCTTGCCGAAATTGACAACCTGAAATCAGAAAAACAAGGTCGCATGGTCTTATCTATCGATCGTTTGGACTACAGCAAGGGCATTTTAGAGCGTATCAGGGCTTTCGAGCTGCTTTTGCAGCTTCACCCCAAGTTTATCGGCGAAATATCGCTGTTTATGATCGTGGTTCCTTCACGAGATACCGTGGCGCAGTACAAGGAGCTCAAAGAAAAAATCGACCAGCTGGTGGGCAATATCAATGCTAAATACCGTACCCTCGACTGGGTGCCCATCAGTTATTTTTATCGTTCCTTTTCTATTCAAAGCCTATCAGCCCTTTACAGCACAGCCGATATTTGCTTGGTAACGCCCATGCGAGACGGCATGAACCTGGTGAGCAAGGAATATGTAGCCAGCCGCCGAGACGAAACAGGCGTATTGATTTTGAGTGAAATGGCTGGGGCCTCGAAAGAATTGAACGATGCCCTTATCGTAAATCCCAACAACATAGGCGACATCATGAATGCCATTGTAACCGCCCTGCAAATGCCTTTAGACGAGCAAAAAAGGCGTATGCAAAGCATGCGGGCTTTGGTGAAGAAATTTAATGTTAACCATTGGGTCAACAATTTTTTAAGCCGAATGGACGACGCCAAGCTTTTGGAACATTCATTGCGCACCAAACATGCCGTAAATAAAGTAAGTCAAGGGATCACCAGCAGATACGCCGCAACCCAAAAACGAATCATCTTTTTAGATTACGACGGCACTTTGGTAGGTTTCAAAGCCAATATTGATGAAGCTAGCCCCGACAAGGAGTTATTGACTTTATTGGAAAACTTTGCCAAAGACCCTGCCAATACCGTAGTGGTTATTAGCGGACGCAACCATAATACGTTGGAACAATGGTTTGGGCATTTGAATATCAGCATCATTGCCGAACATGGTGCGTGGCAAAAACGACAACACGATGCATGGCATGCACTACCATTGCTTAACGGCCAATGGAAAGCCGAAATCAGAAGCATTTTGGACACCTACACCGACAGAACGCCCGGTGCTTTTATTGAAGAAAAAAGCTTTTCGCTCGTTTGGCACTACCGTAAAACCGAACAGGGGCTTGGCGAGCTAAGAGCCAATGAAATCATCAATAACTTAAGGGTGCTTGCAGCCGATAAAGGCCTACAGATTATGCCTGGCAACAAAGTGATTGAATTTAGAAATATGGAAGTAAATAAAGGCAAGGCGGCGCTAAACTGGCTACATGAAGAGGAACATGATTTTATTTTAGCCATGGGCGATGACCATACCGATGAAGATATTTTTAAAGCAATGCCCAACAATGCGATTACCATCAAAGTTGGCAGCGAGGTTTCAGAAGCAAAATTCTATTTGAATGACCATCATGAAGTAAGAGACTTGCTTCAATCCATATTGAAGGAAACTAACATTGCTTTAAAAAACGCTTCGATATAATACTTCGTCCATTTTGACCGCAACTTTATCGAGAGTAGAACTGAAAGTCAACGAAGTTAAATCTTTTGAATATTATATTAAAAAGAGCATAAAATTAACCGCAAAGAGTTTTGAAGTATTCGCAAAGTGACGCAAAGAAAACAACTGTTTAAAACCTTTGCGTTCTTTGCGTAACTCTTCTTTTCCTTTGCGGTTAAAACAAGAATAAGTCAACTACAAAAACACTGGCCTGTCCAATTTCTTCGCTATGCGGTAAGCGGCATTCATTAGCCCCACATGACTATATGCTTGCGGAAAATTACCCCATTGGCTCCCTGTTTTGGCATCCACATCCTCGCTGAACAACAACAAATGATTGCAAAAAGAAATGATATTTTCAAAAGCCTGTATCGCTTCGTCGAGCCTGCCCACGCAAGCCAAAGCTTCTACATACCAAAAGGCACAAATGAGGAAAGTAGTTTTCGGCTTACCAAAATCATCGGCATGTAGATAGCGGTAAAACAGTCCATCATCGGTTTTTAGTTCCCTTTCCAAACCAGCCAAATGGTCTTTTGCACGTTGCGACGAGGGGTCCAAATAATTCATCATGATCAGCTGAAGCGTGCTTGCATCCAAATGCTTACTGCCTACCGCATTGGTATATACCTTGCGTTCTTCATCATAACAAGCCTCGATATGGGCCGCAGCTTTATCAATCAAGATCTTCGCCCGTTCCTCCAGCGCTTGATTGCCTATGGTTTTAGCCATTTTTAGCGCTGCATTAGCCCCCGCCCACTGAAATAGATTACTATAGCAATGCATGTTTGCGATATTTCTAAACTCCCAAATCCCTGCATCTTTCTCATCAATGGTCATTTCAATTTTTTTGAGTACTCCTTCTATCCAACGAACAGAATCTCCTCTTTCAGAAAAAACAAAACGATGGTCGGTATAGAGAGGTAACATGGAAATGAGTACCTGGCCATTGATGTCATTTTGGATATGTTCATAAGCCTGATTGCCCACACGAATAGGCTGCTCGCCCATATAACCTTTCAAATGCCCTAAAGTTTCCTCCACAATATGGCGCTTGCCTGTAATGCCATATAAAGGCTGGTAGCGCTTATCCGTGTCAAAAGTAATATCAGAAATGTAGTTGAAGTACTTTTCCATTTCCTCAAAGTGGCCAATATGGTTTAAGGAAGTCAATGTATAATAGGAATCGCGCAGCCAACAGTAACGATAGTCCCAATTCCGGGTACTTCCAGGCGATTCGGGTAAACTTGTGGTGCTTGCCGCTATGATGGCGCCGGTATCTTCATATTGGTGTATTTTGAGCACCAAGGCCGAGCGGATTACATAAGGCTGGTAAAAACCTGCAATTGAGGAGTGCTTGATCCAAACGCGCCAATAAGCCGTCGTTTCTCTTAAAAACTGTTCGGCGGTAGCTATAATAGGAGCATCTAAGGCATAACCGTAGGTAAAAATGAGATATTTCACGTCGTTGAGCACAAAATCTTGCTCATCTAAAATATAATTTAACGACAGGTTAGTGGTTAATCGCATGTCTTCGTCACAGCCTATATAATCGATGTGATTACTGCCTATGGCCCTGCGCATTTTGCTCCTGCCATAATCACAAACGGGTTCACAAGCAATTTTTATGCGGGGATTACCTGCCAATGGTTCTATTTTTCTAACCAACATGAGCGGTTTAAAATAACGTTCGTGCAAATGGAAACGTGGCGCAAAATCAGTAATACGGTATCTACCATCCGCAGCGGTAATTTCTGTCCGTAATACGTTGGTATTTTCTATATAATATTGATGTGAACTATAATCTGAAGTAGGTAAAATGGTACATTTACCACCTTTTTCTTCGTCGAGCATACTGCCAAAAACAAATGAGCTATCGAATTTGGGCCAGCATAGCCAACTGATGTTTGTGTTTTTATGGATGTGAGCGATGTAAGAGCAGTTACCGATAATGCCGGTTTGATATAAATGTGCAGCTGTCATAAAATAAAAAAGGATGTTTATGATTACAACAGCAAAAGCATTAGATGGTTTAGAAAAGACTAAAATCGCATAAAAAAGCAGGTAATGATACCTGCTTTCATTTATACTATAACCACCGAAGTTTTGTGTGATTAGCCTATATCACTGTACCATTAGGCACTATAGCTCCTTTTTTAACTACCACAATACCGTCCTTAACCACGTAAAAACCATAATCGCCCTCGGCTAAATGCGGACCTCCATTGATACGTACATCATTCCCGATTTTAGAGTTTTTATCGATGATGGCATTGTTGATATAGCAACGATCTCCGATTCCGAGCAAAGGAGTTCCTGCTCGGTTGGCTTCGTTAATCTCATCTAAAGTTTGGTAACGATCACTGCCCATCACATAGCAGTTGGCAATGGTTGTTCCTCTTCCGATACGTGACCTAATTCCCAATACCGCATGTTCCACTCTACTGGCCTGAACAATACAACCTTCGGCAATAATGGTTTTTTCTAAAGTAGTGCCAGAAATTTTGGATGGCGGCAACATTCTTGATCTCGTAAAGATGGTATGCGCAGTATCAAACATATTGAACTGCGGCAGGTCATCAGTTAAGCCCAAATTGGCTTCAAAAAACGATGAGATATTACCGATATCTGTCCAATATCCCTCATATTGATAGCTCAATACCCTGCTATTTTCTAAAGCCCTTGGAATAATTTCCTTACCAAAATCCTTTTCCTCGGGGTTTTCATTTAACATTTTGATCAATACGTCTCGGTTAAAAACATAAATCCCCATAGAAGCTAAGAAATGTTTACCATAGCCTGCCATCTCCTCCCCGGTGTCTGAAGTCCAATCTGGCAACAATTCTGTTTTAGGTTTTTCAATGAACGAGGTGATGATGCTGTTTTCATCCGTTTTCATGATACCGAAATCTGTAGCATCTTTAGCCGTCACTGGAATGGTAGCAATGGAAATTTCGGCCGCTGCATCAATATGTGCTTTTAGCATGTCTTTAAAGTCCATTTGATACAATTGGTCGCCGGAAAGAATCAAGATATAGTCAAACTCGTGGCTCACAATATGGTGCATACATTGGCGCACGGCATCGGCAGTTCCCTGAAACCAAGCTGGATTATCTGGTGTTTGTTCGGCAGCCAGTATATCCACAAAAGCTTTCGAAAAATGGCTAAAATGATACGTGTTTTTGATGTGCTTATTTAAAGATGCAGAGTTAAACTGCGTAAGCACGAACATACGATGTATCCCAGAATTTAAGCAATTGGAAATTGGGATATCGACCAAGCGATATTTACCGGCAATTGGCACAGCTGGTTTTGATCTGGTTAATGTTAATGGCGACAACCTGGAACCCTGACCGCCCCCGAGGATCACTCCTAATACTTTTTCCGTCATAGCTTTTTGTTTTTACATTTGGTATATATCAATGTATTGTTGTGCCGAGGAGTCCCACGAATGGTCAATCGACATCATATATTTTCTAATTTCCTTTACTTTCTTCTGATCAAGATAAAGTTCATACGCCCTGCCAATGGCATGGCCAACGTCCCACACACTGCTTTGGTCATGGCAAATGCCAAAACCGCCATCACCAATATCAATCACCGTATCTTTTAGTCCTCCAATTCTTCTTACGATAGGAATTGTCCCGTATCTCAAAGCATACATTTGGTTAAGCCCGCAAGGCTCTACTCTGGAAGGCATCAACAGAAAATCTGCTCCCGCATAAATTTGATGCGATAAAGCTTCGTTGTAACCAATGTAAGCATTATACCTGCCAGGATAGCGGTGAGTAATTTCATTCAATTGATCTTCCACCTGTGGATCTCCCGAACCAAGCACCAAGATATTAATTTCCCCATCGCTTTGCGCCAAGGCATTGTAAAAAATATCAGGCAATAAATCGGCTCCTTTTTCTCCCACCAAACGGCCAATAAAGGTATAAAGTGGTTTATCTGGATCGAGGTTAAAAACACGACAAAGCTCTTCTTTGTTTGCTTTTTTTCCGCTTTCCAAAGTTCTGGCCTGGTAAGTTTTCACCACCATCGGATCTTTTTGCGGATTCCACACCTCTGTATCTATCCCGTTCAACACCCCAATAGATTTACCTCGCTCTTGCGCCAATAAACTTTCCAGCCCATTTGCCGCATAACTAATTTCATCCAGATAACTTGGCGATACGGTAGTGACCCTCCAGGCACATTTAATGGCCGCAGCCAAGGGATTAATGGCACTGCCCCAATCCAATTTGCTGGTATTGATCAAATCAAAGGGCGGCAGGTAATGCAATTTATCCCAGCCAAATTGCCCTTGGTATTGCGCATTGTGAATGGTAAGCACTGTTGGCACCTGGTTAAGCTTGCTAAACTGAAAGCAGTTGCCCATCATAAAAGGAACTAGCCCAGCATGATGGTCATGAACATGCACTACATCCGGTTGATGCTTCCATTGCGCCATCCAATCCAACGCCGCAATTTGAAAGGCCAAAAAACGTTCGGTATCGTCACCATAGCCGTACACCCCATCCCGATCAAATAAGCCCGCAATATGCACCAAATACATATCGAACCCCAGTTTGTTGGTCACTTCCCTTAATATCCTGGCCTGGTAATTGGTGGTCCCTACTTTTACCCAACCGTCGTAAACGGTTTCAAATTCATTTTCATATAAAAATTTAGAGTTATAGGCTGGCATGACTACCTTGGCTACGTGGCCAAGTTTGTTCTGATATTTGGGCAAAGCACCCACAACATCGCCCAAACCACCTACTTTAGCAACAGGATAACACTCGGCACTTAGATGTATGATCTCCATAAATGATACTCGGATAGAAATTGTTTTAAATTAGGCAAATGATTGAGTATTGCAAACTTTTACGGCAAATAAATTTCTAAAATGCGGAAGATCAGTTTTGCCACAGATGCATATTGATATAGAACTTCGTCATTGCGAGGTACGAAGCAATCCTAAAGCTATAGCAATTTTATTTTTACCATTTGAAATATACGGCTGACCCTGAAATAAATTCAGGGTGACGCTAATCAACGCTCCGTCATGCTGAATTTGGTTCAGCATCAGTTTTACTGATCAACAACCAGGAAAACTAGTAATAAAACTAAGATTTTTATAAAAAGAAAAAGCTGGGCTTTGGGGCCCAGCTAATCACAACCAAACAAAAATATTACGTTAAGTAATAAGCCTTTAATATTCTTCCTGCGCCATAATTGCATAAAACTGATGGATGGAATTGAACTGCGGATGTAACGACACCACGTTTCCAAACACCAACAATGCTGGCGAACTCAATTTCTTTTCTTCTATTAACTCTTCAATGGTATCTACAATGCCCACTACTACATTTTCTTCTTTCGACGAACCATTTTCGATCACCGCTACTGGCAAGTTTGCTTTGCCTTCGGCTTTAAATATCCCAGCAATTTCTTTGATTTTTTCAATTCCCATTAACACCACAATGGTAGCATTTGATTTTGCAGCCACGTACAAATCAGGGGATATTTCACCTTGTGCGTTGGTTCCTGTAACCACCCAAAAACTTTCGCTCATGTTGCCATAAACCATTGGGATTTTTTGTAGCCCAGGCACACCAAGTGCACTGGAAACGCCGGGCACAATTTCGGTTGGAATGCTGTAAGATTCGGCAACGTGCACTTCTTCATAGCCTCTTGCAAATACAAAAGGATCGCCACTTTTTAGCCTCACCACATGGCCGTAGTTCAAAGCGTAATCTATCATCAATTTGTTGACTAATTTTTGAGAGAAAGATTCATCGTCCGATTGCTTACCTACGTAAACTTTAATGGCTTTTTCAGGAGCATGATTTAACAAAGCTTCGTTTACCAAGGCATCGTACAAAACTACATCAGCCGTGGCCAATGCTTTTACGCCTTTTAAGGTTAACAAGTCGGGATCGCCAGGACCGGCACCTACCAAAGTTATCTTAGGTTCTATCGAATTTCTTTCTACTTTTTGTAAAATCATCTTTGCGTTTTTTTAATCAACAATACAAAAATATATAAAACCTACCGATTTAGTAGTATTTATTTAAAATATTACACAATACACTGATTTACAGTTATATAAATTTAACATTAAAAATTCAGGAAGATTAATTGAAGCGCATTTCCAGTGGTTTATCGCTTAATACAGTCCTGCACTTCGCTGCAAGTCCTCTCCCGATTTAAATCGGGATGCGGGCTTTTCGATTCGTTCAGGGCTATTTTACTGCGGAAAATGCAACCAGGCAAAAATCAACCATTGTTTTATTGAGTAGTAACTTAACCTGTAGTGCTAAAATCAATTATGGTACAGCTTGTTTGGCTAAAGGTTAGGGTAACACAAAAAACGGTTCGTTTATACTAAATTTATTTCAGTTTCAACATTAAGTCAAATTCCTATCCCTAAACCAAACCTCATCTGGCTTAGCCGAAAAGCCTTGCATCTTTTCAACTAAAACCGCTGGATCGGCTTCGTTAAATACCAAATCCCTGTTGGCTTGCTTTAAAAAGCGATGTTGTACCATCATATCCATTTGCGCAAAAAGCGGGTCGTAAAAGCCACCCACATTCAACACACCGATGGGTTTGGCATGTAAGCCCAACTGTAGCCAAGTAAGTACTTCAAAAAACTCCTCCAAAGTTCCAAAGCCACCTGGCAGTATCACAAATCCATCAGACAGATCGGCCATTTTTTGCTTGCGTTGGTGCATATTTTCGGTAATGATCATTTGTGTAATGCCTTTGTGCCCCACTTCCTTGTCCATTAAAAACTGCGGAATTACACCCGTTACCGTTCCGTTCAACTTCAATACTTCGTCGGCAATAACGCCCATTACCCCTACACTACCGCCGCCATAAACCAGGGTGATTTCTTGCGCTACCATTGTTTTTGCTAAATCAACAATCGCTTGCTTTAATACTTCATCTCCATTAAAATTGGCGCCACAGTAAACGCATAGTGATTTTATCTTTTCCATGTTGTAAAAAATGTAGGCGAAGATAAGCTTTCTTATTTTTTATAGTTAAATGTCATGCTCAAATTCAAAGATTTCTCTTCGTTCCTTATCGAAATGACGATCGTTTTTTATCCTCAATAGCCCAAAAAAAATGGCCGGTACAATTACCAGCCATTCATCTTCCTTATTAGTTGCTTTTTGAGACTTACGAAGTTTGCGAAACTTCGCAAGTCTGTAAAACATTAAAAAGCATATCTCAGCGTAGCGCCATAAGTTCTTGGATCGCCCAGCACCCCTGCATACAGGCCTGAGTTTCCTGCGGCCGCTTGCAATTGCTCAAAATAATTGGTGTTGGCAAGGTTACGTCCCCACACAAACAACGAGAATTTCTCCGACCTAAATCCTATCCTTGCATTTAACAAAGTATAGCCATCTATCACCAAAACTTTTGATGGCGTTGGATTTGAAGAATATTGCGAACGATAGCTTACATCGCCAGCAATAAAATACCTGCCCTCTTTCTCAATCAGATTTCCCGCAGTACTTAGCTCAGTGCCACCAGATATATTCCATTTAGAAATACCGGGCAAACGACCCCCCGAAGCATCTTTAAAAGCTACTTGGGTTGAAACACCATTGATCACCTCGGTGTGGCCAGTTTCTTCTAACGGCAATGGCGCATTCGTAAATTTCACGTATTTACCATCTAAGTAAGCTACGGCAGCATTTAGGGTCAAAAATCTGCCTGCCTGGTAACTACCATCAACCTCCAGGCCCCTTACCCTTACTTTTTCGGCATTGGCCAAGTATCCCCTGTTTACGCCTAATTGAGGTGACTGTACATTGGTTTGATAATCTTTAATATCGGTATTAAACGCAGTAATGTTTAACAGGGCTCCTGCGGTTGGCTTAGTTTTTAGTCCCAATTCATAATGTTGTACATATTCTGGCTTTACCCTCGCTACCGAAATATCCGCAGCACCAGACGAAGTAGTAGGCAAACCACCCACGTTAACTCCCACTGGTTTGTAACCTGTAGAATAAGTTGCGAAGGTATTCAATCTATCATTTGGTCTGTAAGACAAGGTGAGGTTACCCGACAAATTATTGTTTTCGGTACTGATATTAAATTGCTGGTTGGCATAAACTGCTGCTTTCAAAGCTAATAAAGCCGGATCTGTGGTTTGCAAACCTCCGTAAGTTTGTCTATCGTAATCCACGTCCTTTTTGTCATAAGTGAACCTAATCCCTGGCAACACATGGAGTTTATCAATCACCTCCCAATCTACTTGGGCAAAAGCCGCTGCGCTTAAAGATTTAATGGTTGAATTGGTCCTAATTCCAAAACCATCTAGCAAACCTGGCGTGGAATAGAGTGCCTGCTGCCCGGTATTGCTTGTTTGTACAAAACGCCACTGATCTTTGCCCACTTCTTCTGTTTGGTTCAAACCTTGCAAATTTTGACCCAGCACAAACACCCCAACTACTCCACTCAATTTATCTGTAAGGTCTCCGGCATATCTCACTTCCTGCGAATACTGATCATGGCGGGTATTTCCCTGAGATTTGGTCAATGCCGAAAACTCGGTAAAGTCCCTGTCGTTGGTAGGATCCCAGTTCCAGAACCTCCAAGCAGTGGTAGAGGTTAATTTGCCGCCTCCTATTTTATAATCAAGATTTAAGGAAACTCCGCCAATGGATTGGTTGTGGCGCCAAGGGGTATTGGTATAGATTTCTCTCGAAAACGGATCAATTTTTGGCTGCTTGTAACCCAAATCCGACACAATTTTAGCGTATTGTCGGTAAGCGCTCCTTTCAGTGGTTGTTACACCTGCAGCTACCAGCGGATATCCCGCAGGATGCTGTACGCTCACGTCACCGCTGAGCAACAGTTCTAATTTCTCATTAGGCGTATAAAGGAACTGGGCTTTTGCTCCTAAGTTATTTTGTCCGCTGTATTTACGTTCTTCGGCCACATTCCATATCGTACCATCACGTTGCGTACCCGATATGGAGATTTTCGCGGCCAGGTTTTTTGCCAATGGCCCAGTCACGGTTGTTTTGGCCTGGATAAAATTGTAGTTACCGTAGCTCAGCTCCACTTTTGCACTTGGGATTAAGCTGGGCTTTCTGGTAGTGATGTTAAATGCGCCTGCGGTCGTATTTTTACCAAACAAGGTTCCTTGCGGGCCTCTAATTACCTCTATTTGGTCAATATCAATAAAATCTGTTGAAGTTGCGGCAGGACGGGCATGGTAAACCCCATCTACGTAAAAGCCCACACCTGGGTCAATCCCATCATTAGTTAGCCCAAAAGTTGACCCTAAACCTCTAATATTTAAGGTTGTATTTCTCGCATTGGAAGCATAAAGTTGTACCGAAGGCACCAATTCTTTTAATCGATTGACGTTAAAGGCTCCAGCATTTTCAGCCGCTTGGCCGCCAATTACCGTAATGGGAATAGGGACTTCCTGCAATACTTCCGAACGGCGCCTTGAAGTCACTACGATTTGATCCAACTGTGAAGCTTCAAGCAAAACAAGCTCCAAAGGTGTAGCTGAAATGGTTAAAACTTGGAAATCTTGCGGTTTAAAGCCCACTGAACTTACTTGAATGTAAAAAGGTACCTCTGGAACCTGAACCAATCGAAATTCGCCTTTCTCGTTGGCACTTGTTGAAATATTGGCACCTCTAATCTTAACAGTAGCGTGCGGAACGGGAGAGCCATCACTTCTTTTGATTATCCCCGTTAATGGGGTTTGGGCAAAAGCTAGGTTTGCGGAAAGTGTAATGAAAGACAGGAAGGTAATATAAAGGCAGATGTTATTTCTTAGTGAGTATAGTTTGATTTTCATTTTTTGTATAAGGTGTTACGAAATTTGCTGTATGGGTATTTTTAAATAGTCGAAAGCGTTTTTCATCATACAGCAACACATGGGATTAAGTGAACTTTTCATATTTCAAATTTTAATTGTATATAATATCTATAGATTTACTAGACAAATATATTAAAGTTTTCACAATCCAAAATTTTATTTCAAAAAAATTAACTGACAAGTGCTTAAAACGGAAGGTAAACTGAGCAATTTTCGGATTTTTTAACTGCCATCCTATTTCCATATTCGCCGTATAAACTCGAGCTGTTAGCTATTCGAAAACCTGACAGCCATTATTTAAATAATATCATGCAAAGATTTAGAGACAAATTCGCACTAATTACCGGCGGCACCAATGGAATGGGTTTCGCCACTGCAAAACAATTTATCAATGAAGGTGGATATGCCATTATTACGGGAAGAAGCACCAAAACAGTGAATGAGGCTTTGGAACAATTGGGACCAAATGCATACGGGATTGTTTCCAATGCTGGTAAAATGGACGATATCTGGAAACTATCCACAGAGGTAAAGCATTACACCAATTCCATTCATCTCCTTTTTGTAAACGCTGGCTATGGTATGTTTTCAGGGGTAACAACTGTTACGGAAGACCATTTTGATGAATTGTTCGACATGCTTGTGAAGGGAACGTTTTTTACGGTACAGCAAATACTCCCCTTAATGCATCGTGGAAGCTCAGTGGTTTTCAACACTTCGTTTGTCACAACAATTGGCATGGCTAATTTTTCGGTATACTCCGCGGCTAAATCAGCGGTTGCGTCGTTCATCAAAACCTTTTCGGCTGAACTCGCAAACGAGGGAATACGGGTAAACGGAATTAGCCCAGGGCATATCAACACCAACATTTTCAATAACACTGGCCTAAGTAAGGAGGCCATTGACAGCGCTTTACAAAACATCGTTCCTACCATTCCTTTCAAAAGGTTGGGTGAACCAGATGAAATTGCCAAAGCGGTGCTTTTTTTAGCTTCTAGTGATGCTTCTTATATTCATGGAGAAGAGTTGAGGATAGATGCGGGCATTTCGCAAATCCGCTGAACAGCTCCTACTAAAACAGAAGCGGGGCGATCGTAACCGATGCCCCGCTTCTTGGTTCCTGAGGATTTACCGACAATTAATTTCTCTACTTACTCGTATAATTTGGCGCCTCTTTGGTGATGGTAATATCATGTGGGTGGCTTTCACGCATACCCGCAGCGGTAATCTGTACAAACTGCGCTTCTTGTAGCTTATCAATGCTAGCGGCACCAACATAGCCCATACTTGCACGTAAACCGCCAATGTACTGGTACATTACCTCGGCTAAAGTACCTTTATAAGGCACACGTCCTACAATGCCTTCTGGCACCAATTTCTTGATATCGTCTTCAACATCCTGGAAATAACGATCTTTTGAGCCTTGCTCCATGGCTTCAATAGAGCCCATTCCACGGTACGATTTAAACTTACGTCCTTCGTAAATGATGGTTTCACCTGGGCTCTCCTCTACCCCGGCAAATAACGAACCCGCCATTACCGTGCTAGCACCAGCGGCAATTGCCTTTGCAATATCACCGGTATGTTTAATTCCGCCGTCGGCAATGACCGGAACGCCTGTACCTTTTAAAGCTTTAGCACATTCGAAAACCGCATACAACTGCGGCACACCCACACCGGCAATAATCCTGGTGGTACAAATGGAGCCTGGGCCAATACCCACTTTAACGGCATCAGCACCGGCATCGGCCAAAGCTTTTGCCGCAGCACCAGTAGCAATATTACCGGCAATCACCTGTAGTTCTGGGTATTTAGCTTTTACTTCCTTCAATTTATCAATCACTCCTTTTGAGTGCCCATGGGCAGTATCAATGGCAATCACATCTACCCCAGCCTTTACTAAAGCATCCACACGTTGCATGGTATCAGCAGTTACACCAACCGCAGCTCCTACACGTAAACGTCCTTTTTCATCTTTACAAGCCACAGGGTAGTTTTTAACTTTTTGGATATCCTTAAAGGTAATCAGGCCACTTAAAAAGCCTTGCTCGTTTACTACAGGAAGCTTTTCAATTTTATGGTTTTGCAAAATTTCTTCCGCTTCTTTTAAGGTAGTACCCTCAGGCGCCGTAATTAGGTTTTCTTTGGTCATTACCTGTGCAATAGGTTTGCTCATGTTCTTTTGGAAACGCAAATCCCTATTGGTAATAATTCCAACTAATTTATTATCGGAAGTAACCACTGGAATACCGCCAATTTTATGCTCTTTCATGATCTTAAAAGCATCCGCAACTACTGATGTTTCCAGCAAAGTCACCGGATCCTGGATCATACCGCTTTCCGAACGTTTTACTTTGCGTACTTCTTCAGCCTGCCTGTCGATGCTCATGTTTTTGTGAAGCATTCCCAATCCGCCGTTTTGGGCAATGGCAATGGCCAGTTCCGCTTCGGTAACCGTATCCATTGCTGCCGAAACCAAAGGAACGTTCAGTTGGATTTTTTTGGTCAGGAAAGTGCTGGTATTAACATCTCTAGGCAATATTTCCGAATATGACGGTACCAAAAGTACATCATCATAAGTTAAACCTAAAGCAATAAATTTTTGGGGATCGAGTTGCATAGCAAATAAATTACGAATTATTATTTGCCGGGCAAAGATACAATATTTCCCTTTAAAATGAAATCGCAATTGTTATATTTTGGTAAAGCTTATGTGGTTTTTGTTTTAGTAACCCAAGCTAGTTATCTATCCATCAAGGTTACTCTTTACCAACATCTGATACAATCATATTTTTTAGACGTTGTAGCGTTATCAATGGCGGCTGCGTAAAGTGTATAAGTAACCTAAGTGATATGAAACCACTCAAACAATATGCTTGCCTATTGCTGCTGGGCCTTTTTTTCACCTTTGGCTGTAAAAAAGGAAAGCAGCAAAACAAAATTCAGGATGAAAAACAGCTTCAAACGATTATGGGAAAAATCAAGGCATTGGCTGAGAGCAGTAAATGTACCGAAAATCAACCGCTAAAATTTAAGGCAATTGGTGCAAAAGCTTGCGGTGGGCCAACCGGCTATATAGGATATAGCACCAGTATCGATACCGAAGAACTTGAAAAACTTGTTGATCAGTACACCAATCTACAAAAGGAGTTCAACAAAAAATGGCAAATAACATCAGATTGCATGTACCTCATGCCGCCTAAATTGATAAAATGTGAAAATGGCCAGCCCGTTTTAGTTTACCAAAATTAAAATCCATTTTAAAACCAAAACCAAATCTTTTTTAAACCATGGAAAATTTAATCATATACTTCAGAATTTCATTTCAATTCTTCTTCGATAGATATTTATCCTAATTTCACTAAAACTATTAGTGATATATTTTTAGATGAAGAACTTATTTGTGGCAATTTTATTGATGATTGCCAATTTTAGCCAGGCGCAAAATTTCAAGTACGCTTTTGTAACTGACACGCATGTTGGTACCGCTACCGGAGAAGAGGATTTGAGAAGAACGGTTGCCGACATCAACAAACAACATGATATTGATTTTGTGCTGGTAACCGGCGATATTACCGAAATGGGTACCAACGAGGAGCTCAAACTGGCAAAAGAAATTTTGGCCAATCTTGAGAAACCTTATTACGTGATTCCGGGCAACCACGACACGGGATGGTCAGAGTCGGGCGGTGTTTCCTTTATTACCAGCTTTGGTTACGACAAGTTTACGTTTGACCATAAAGGTTTCCGGTTTATTGCTTGCGCCTCGGGCCCATACGTACGGATGAGTGACGGCCATATCCCCCGCGACGCCACCGTGTGGCTTGACAGTTTACTTAAAAAGACACCTAAATCAATGCCTATTGTTTTTGTAAACCACTATCCTATAGACAATAGCCTGGATAATTGGTATGAAGTGACCAATCGCCTAAAAACAAAAAATATCCAATATGCTATTTGCGGCCACGGGCACCAGAACAAGGCATACCACTTTGAAGGTATAGAAGCGACCATGGGCCGATCAAACCTAAGGGCAAAAGACAGCATTGGTGGCTATAATATTGTAAACATGACCAGGGACACCGTGTATTTTGCCACTAAAAGACCTACCGAGCAGTTGCTCCCGGCTTGGCGAAAGATTGCATTGAAGACATTTGTTAATGACCAAAAAACCTACGAACGCCCGGATTTCTCGATCAACCAGAAATATCCTAATGTAAAAGCAAGTTGGACCTACCATTCAAACGCCAATGTTGTAAACACGCCTGCCTATAGCCATAATTTGGTGGTTTTTGGGAATAGCTTAGGGCTAATTGAGGCCTTGAATCGAAAAACCGGGAAACCTGTATGGACCTACCAAACCAAAGGAGCCATTTACTCTTCTCCAGTTATCACCAATGGATTAGTTATTTTGGGCTCTGGTGATGGCAGTGTGTATGCGCTAAACTTAGCATCTGGTAAGTTAAAATGGAAATCCACGGCACATAAATCTGTTTTGGGATCGCCTATTGTTAGTGGCGAAACTTTGTTTATTGGCACCAGCAATAATACATTTCTGGCGCTGGATATCAGTTCTGGGCGGGTTAAATGGACGTTTAAAGCTGTAGAAGGCACTATTGTAGGCAAGCCAATGATTTACCAGGGAAAAATCATTTTTGGTTCATGGGGAAGGCATTTGTATGCCTTAAACGCCAACAATGGTACTTTGGAATGGAAATGGAACAATGGAAATGGGAACAGAATGTTCTCGCCAGCGATGGCTACCCCTGTAGCTACCAATGGTACCATTTATATTGCGGCACCAGACCGAGTTCTTACGGCCATTGATGCCAACACAGGCGAAACCTTGTGGCGAAACAACCAAGCCAAGGTCCGCGAGTCAATTGGAATATCGGCAGATAGCACCCTAATTTATGGAAAAACCATGCAGGATGAAATTGTGGCCTATAAAACCACGCGAACGGATGAGGGCATTGCTTGGAAGTTTAATGTTGGCTATGGTTACGAACATACGCCCTCAGACCTAATCGAGAAAGATGGCAAGCTTTTTTTCGGCACCAAAAATGGAACGGTTTACTGTATTGACCCGCTGGAACGAAAAACCTTATGGGCACACAAGATAGATCATTCTATGGTGAATACATTCAAAGTAATTGACAGCAAAACACTATTGGTGAGCACTATGGACGGAAAAGTGGCGCTGATAGTGGAAAAATAAATCAGCGAACCTACCCCCATATATAAAAAGCCCTGCATTGCTGCAGGGCTTTACTATTTCTTACCTACCACTACCCTTGTCATCGCGTTCCAATCCAAATAACGATTGGCCATTTCCCTTAAATCCTGTGCGGTAATATGCTTTACCGTATTTACATAATTGTGGTAATAACTATAATCCAACCCATAAAAGTAGATGTTCTTGAACTTGTCGGCATGAGAAAATGCGTTTTCTAAGCTACCCAATAAGGAACCCAACATATAGTTTTTCACCAAATCCAACTCCTCATCGGCAACAGTTTCTTCTCTCAAGAGCGTAATTTCCTTTTCAATTTCCTTTAGGGCATTGGTACAAACGTTGGCACCAACCTCGGTAGCCAAAAAGAAATAACCAGCGTGCTTAAGCGAGGCGATGCCTGAGCCAATCCCATAAGTATAGCCCTTGTCCTCCCGTATATTGGCCATCAGGCGAGAGCCAAAATATCCTCCCAGTACACAGTTTAACACTTGTAAAGCAGGAAAATCAACATGAGCCCGGTTAATGCTCAAATTTCCCATCCTTATTGCCGATTGTAAGGCTTCAGGTTTTTCAATATAAATATCCTGGCCATCCTTGCCTGAAAACCCGAAACTGTTTCGAACAAAACCATCGGCATTTTGCCATGCACCGCCAAAGATATTATCCAATATTTCAAAATCCTTGTCCAAAAACTTCCCGGCAACCACAACTGTACAGTTTTGGGGCTGATAAGCGGCTTTAAAATAAGCGAACAAATCTGCCTGCTTAAGTTCGTCATAATCTGACAAGTTTATATCAGCACCATAGGCCGTATTTCCAAAAATAGCATTAGCAAAATTTTTGCGGGCCAAATAGTCGTTTTTCTGCAAGCTTACCTGCAATTTTTGCTTTTGGTTTTGCTGATAAATTTCCAATTCACGCTCTGGAAAAATGCTCTCGTTCAGTACCGAATATAAAATTGGCAGTACCAAAGCCAAATGCTTGGTTAAAGTGTACAAGGTAATGGTCGTAAAATCGGCACTATATTCGGTCTGCAAAAATGCGCCATAATAGTCAACTCCATCGGCAATTTGTTTTGCCGTTAATTTTGAAGTTCCGCTATTGATCAAACCATTTACGGCAACCGCCTGAAGGGGCTTGTTTTTGTCCCAGTTTCCGTTTTCGAAAATAAACTCTATACGTACCAGCTCTTGTTCGCCAGCATTCAGGATAAAAACTGGAATACCATTATGCAATGGTTTTGAGCTAGGCTGTATAAAGTTAATATCACTTACCTGTCTAAATGCAGGAGCAATTGTTCTGTTAAGCATTGGCTAAATAATATAAGGTTGATGATTTTTCCTTTTTAAAGGTGTTGCTGGCCACCGTTCTAATCTGCTCGGCTGTAATGTCCAAATACTTGTTAATTTCTACGTTTAACCATGCGGCATCGCCTAAAAGTTCATAATAGGCCAAGTTCATTGCTTTGTCAAGCAGGTTCATTTCCGAAAACACCATAATCGATTCGGATTTGTTTTTCACCTTGGTCAGCTCGTCATCGTTCACCAGCTCCGTAGCAATAAGTTCAAGTTCTTTCCAGATGGCCTTTTCAGCTATTTCCATGCTAATGCCTTCCACCAGCTTTCCATCAACAACAAACAAGCCCTCATCCAAACTACTGGTGATATAGGCATTGATTTCACTAAACAACTTTTGCTCTTTCAACAAACTGTTGAACAACCTCGATGATTGCCCTTGAGATAAAATATCCGACAACAAATCAAAAACCTGATAGTCAGGATCTTTTCTGGCCGACATTTTGAATGCGATGTAAATGGCATTCAAAGGGACATCGGCAGTTACGGTCAAGCTTCTTTCGGCCAATTGCTCAGGTTCGGCGGGCAAATTTCTCGTATATTTTTCGCCGCCCGCAATAGGCGCAAACCACTTTTCGGCCAATTGCTTAACCTCTTGGGTATTTACATTGCCGCCCACAACCAAAATAGCATTTTGCGGATTGTAGTGTTTCTTAAAAAAGGCCTTTACGTCTTCCATTTTGGCATGCGCTATCTGTTGTAAATCCTGACCAATAGTTGCCCAGCGGTAAGGATGCTTTTGATAGGCCAACGGACGTAACTTGAGCCAAACATCACCATAGGGCTGGTTAAGGTATCGCTGCTTAAATTCTTCACAAACCACATTGCGCTGTGTTTCCAAGCTTTTCTCAGAGAAAGCCAAACTCAACATCCGGTCACTTTCCAACCAAAATGCGGTTTCAATATTTGCCGCTGGCAAGGTAATGTAGTAGTTGGTGATATCGTTACTTGTAAAAGCGTTATTTTCACCTCCCACACGTTGTAAAGGTTCGTCATAACTCGGGATATTAACCGAGCCGCCAAACATCAAATGCTCAAACAAATGTGCAAAACCCGTTCTCCCCTCCTCTTCGTCCCTGGCACCAACATCATAAAGTATATTTAAAACTGCCATGGGCGTGGTGGTATCCTCATGCACCAAAACCTTTAACCCATTGGACAGTGTAAAACGATTAAAATTTACCATAGGCAACAAAGATAACCGAATTGTTGAATTGCCAGGTTGTTCAATTGTAGCGGGAGTGTAAAGATGGAGTAACCGCCAACATCAAGCGCCGTTTTTTTCAGAAAATGTGGCGCCGTATTCCATCGTGGCTGTAGTGCCGTTGCAAGGGAGCTGCCCGTTCTTATCCCCTGGGTTGTTAAAGATCATCAAAGAGATAAATTTGATTTTCACAACAATATAATACAGAAGTTAAAATTCGTTAATCTGAGCAATCTCATCATCCGTATAAACCTTATAATACTTACCTTTGTGCCATGAATACAGGAGAATTACTGCAAAGGGCGCTTAACTTTGATTTCTTGAGCAAAGAAGAAGGTGTTTTTTTATATCACCATGCCAGCACGGCCGAATTGGCCTATGTAGCAAACGAGCTGAGGAAAATACAAGTACCCAGTGGAAAGGTAACCTGGCAAATTGACCGCAATGTAAACACCACCAATGTTTGTATTGCCAATTGCAAATTCTGTAATTTTTTCCGCAGGCCAGGGCACAACGAAAGCTATATTACCGATATAGAAACCTACAAGGTAAAAATTGAGGAAACTTTTCGTTACGGCGGCGACCAACTTTTACTTCAAGGTGGCCATCACCCTGATTTGGGCCTTGATTTTTACACTACCCTATTTAAACAGCTCAAAGAACTTTACCCCGATTTAAAATTGCATGCCTTGGGTCCGCCTGAAATTGCCCACGTGGCTAAATTGGAAGGAATTTCGCATACCGAAGTTTTAAAAGCCCTGAAAGAGGCTGGACTGGATTCCTTACCAGGTGCGGGAGCAGAAATTTTGAACGACAGGGTTAGGAGACTGATATCCAAAGGGAAATGTGGCGGACAAGAGTGGCTTGATGTAATGCGGGCCTGTCATCAGTTAGACATTACCACCTCGGCCACCATGATGTTTGGGCACGTGGAAACCATTGAGGAACGTTTTGAGCATTTAGTTTGGATACGCGAAGTGCAAAGCGAAAAGCCTGCCGAGGCAAACGGTTTCCTGGCCTTTATTCCTTGGCCTTTCCAAGATGATGGCACTTTACTGAAACGTTTAAGAGGCATTAGCAATAATGTTACTGGTGATGAGTATGTACGCATGATTGCATTGAGCCGTATCATGCTGCCTAACGTTAAAAACATACAAGCCAGCTGGTTAACCGTTGGCAAATCAGTAGCGCAATTGTGTTTACATGCCGGCGCCAATGACTTTGGCTCCATCATGATTGAGGAAAATGTAGTTTCTGCCGCAGGAGCACCGCACCGTTTTACCGCAAAAGGCATACAAACCGCTATTAGAGAAGCTGGCTTTGAGCCCCAGCTGCGTGGTCAAAAATACAACTACCGCGAATTACCTGAACATTTGGAAGAACAGGTGATCAATTACTAATTGTCACTTAGCTGGCCAAATGAGAAAGATTATTTTAAGCTGTTTTATTGCCTTTTTTACGATAGGAGCTTTTGCCCAAAAGAACTGGGCAAAGCAAAGGCTTACCAGTCGTTTTACGGCAAGTTTCCCAGCGGCTCCTAGCCAAACCGCAAGTACAACCTTTGCGCTTAAAGATAGCACAAGCGCAATTTACACCGCTACTTATAGCTTTATTGCGAAAAATTTAAAAGTAGAAGAAAGGATATTTGAAAAACTAGCGGCCACTAATGAGTTTGCAGGCGAATTTTTAAGTACATTACAGGCTACATTACCCCAGTACAGCTTAGAGAAGCTACAACTTAAACAACATAAAAACTACGTCAACTACCTCACTTCGGGCCGAAACGAAACAGAGAAGAAAACAATTTATATGAATATTGTTTTTGTAGATGGCGTATACTATTGCCTTTCGTGCATTGTGCCGGATGGTGAGAAACTTGACAAAAAGGATACCTTTTTGAACGCCTTTCAAATTACCAAATAGAAAAAAGGCTTTCAAAAAGTTTTCTTCTTGATGGCGAGGCAGCAATACAAAAAAACTTCTCAAAAGCCTTTGGCAACCCTTTTTGACCAGCTACAATCTAAATCCTGGCTTAAGGAATAAATTAGCAATGGCCACAACTTCGGCCTTAGTTAAAAATTCGTCAAAAGATTCTGCAGCAGCAGTTTTGGTGACCGCAGTTCCATTAATGCCCGTAATTTCAACTCCTGCCTGTAAGGTTGTATTTTCCCTGGCGTAAACTGGATCTACTGCGGCAATTCCGGTATCGTTAGAAACACCTCCTGTACCCAGGCTAATCCAAGGCTTTAATCCCGTAGCACCGTTTGCGGCCAACATTTGACGTAGATGCGAAGCGTGCCTGGCTTCTACCGAGTGAATTTGTAAAGCCGTGGTTAAAACAGCATTCCCTTTTAAAACAGGAGCTTGGCCCTTGTAAGCTCTTACGCCCGTATCTTCAAAAGCAGTAGCAACTTTTAAAAAGGTTACATAATCTAAATAAACTGTTCCAAAAGTACCTCCCGCAGTGAAATCAAAATTATCGTAAATCAATTCTGTTCTGGCGGCATTTCCCAAAGCGCCCTTAAGTAAGTCCACATGTGCTTTTTCGTGGTTCCGTATGGTGGTAATTGCGCCATTTGGTGCGCCGGCAGGAATTAAGGTTGGCGTAGCCACCAAGGCATGATTGTAAAAATGATATTCCAAATATTCTAAAGTAAGGGCAAAATTTAGTACTTCATTTACCGCTGTTGGGGTGGTTTGGCCATAAGCTTTCGTGAACAGCGAGCCTAAAGCCAAGGGCATTGCAGCTAAAGAGATTTTTTTTCCAATTTGGAAAAAATCTTGCATGGCCTTTCTTCGAGGATTTATTCTTTCATAAATCTCACCATCAACTTTTTCAATCTCATCTAATATGCTTAAGATATTCATAATTTATAGGTTTAAAGGTTAAAGATTAATTACGTTAATTTTGGTTTTGATATATACACTAGCCGCTGCCAGTACTTTATCGGGCGTTAAGGCTGCATCTAAACCGCCAGCTGCATTAGCCCCCAACGAGGTCAAACTGTTCAGGTCGGCAAAACTTCCATTACTAATTTGATCTCTTACCCATGCAGCATGTCTAGCCTCCACAGAAACAATTTGTCCCGCAGCCACTAAATAGGCATCGGTTCTCAATCTTACCCCGGCACCGTTATAGGCTGCAACCCCTAAGTCCTCAAATGTTTTTGCGGCGGCAAGCACGCTTGCGCCATCAGTAAAATTGATAGAAGAAAAATCGACCTCTAAACTTCCGATGGCAGCAGTCCCCAATACCTTTTTAAAAAACTCGCGGTGTGCGATTTCATGGAACTGAACATCTTGAAAATAATTTTTTTGAGCGGCTGTAAAACTCGCTGGCGGATTTGAGGCTACTTTGATGTAAAATGCTGCTTCTAATTGCTCCAAAGCATAAGCATAGTTGAGTACGCCAAAATCGTCTTTGAAATCCAAGGTAGTTCCAAACGACATACTTGGCGATCTATCTTTTTTGCATCCTGCGGCAACTAACGCAACAACAGCAGCTCCAGCTCCAGTATACTGCAAAAAAGCTCGTCGTTGGAGCCTTGCATCCAAAATATCTGTTTCTTTTGGAGATGTTTTGTGGTTCTCTTTTAAATTTTCCATAACACGGGTTTTTAGGGTTTTAGTTAAAAGGTTATTTACCACACATACGAGTTTTCCGAAGATCTGGATTTTACAAAAGCAGAAATATTTCCAATTACCTTCATTTTTTGATAAATTGAGCCAAACTAGACAATGGCCACACTAAACACCATTATTGTTGATGACGAGGAATTTGCACGCTCGTCCTTATATTTTTTATTGCAGGAAAATTGTCCTGAGGTAAATATCTGTGGTATTGCCAAATCGGTAAATGAAGCGAGGGCACTGTTGCAAAACCACGATATTGACTTGGTTTTTTTAGATATTGCCATGCCAGGTGAGCATGGTTTTTCCCTCATCCCGCAGCTACAGGAAACAAACGCAAGGGTTATTTTCACCACCGCTTACGACCAATATGCGCTAAAGGCGATCAAAGCAAACGCCATCGATTATCTCCTAAAACCTATTGATATTGAAGAGCTTGTAGCCGCTGTTGAAAAAGCTGCCAAGTACAAACAACTTAACCAGGCGTTAAACCAAAGTGTGGGGCTCAAAAACCTGGAAACAGATTTTAAAGAACAAAAAGGCGTAAACAAGCTAACATTACCCAGCGGACAAGGGTATCGTTTGGTAGATGTTGACGACGTCATCCACATCGAGGCAGACAGTAACTATTCTGTTTTCCATCTTAAAAACCAAGAAAAAATAACCGTTTCCAAAGTACTCAAAGACTATGAAGAGATTCTTCCCGAAGAACGTTTTGTAAGGATTCATAAATCAAGCATTGTAAACCTGAAGTATGTAAAGGAATACAATAATAAAAATGGCGTGGTATTGCTATTGGAAAACGGTGAGCATCTTGCCGTATCGCGAAGACGCACCAGTGATTTTTTTGAAAAAATAAAGGCCTATGCACTACTGCAAAGCGAAAAGTAAACTTGCGCCATGGTTTGCGTTTTTTTTGCTGCTTGCACTAAGTGGCTTCCACACGTTCGGACAAACGGCATACCTTCCGCATTACACCACAAAAGACGGCTTGCCGAGCAATAATTGCTACTATACCTTGCAAGATCAACAAGGCTTTATCTGGATTGCCACTGACGCGGGCGTAAGTAGGTTTGACGGTGCTGTTTTTGAAAATTTCTCGGTAGATGACGGCTTGCCAGACAACCAAATCCTACAATTGAGGCAAGATAGCAAAGGGCGCATTTGGTTCATGGCCCTCAATGGCCAATTAAGCTATTTCCTGAACGGAAAAATCCATAATGAGAAGAATGATCCCAACCTGAAAGATTTAAGCTTTAACGGCGTAGTGGTTTCTTTTTTGGAAGACAGCAAAAAGCAATTATGGTTTGGCACCAACAATAACGTGATTGGCGTTTGGGATGGTAAAAAAACCGTAAAAATATCCTCTAAACATACGCATTTCAAATATCAAAATGTTTACATCTACGAAGACCAAGACCATCGTATCAGAGCATTTACGAATAATGCTGCATTTATTTATAAAAATGGAGATTTTACGCCAACGTATCAGGAAGGTTATCCTCTTTCCTATAAAACCATTTATAAAAATGAAAATGGCATCTATTTTTTAAACAAGACTGGCTTGAACCAGCTTAAAGGCGCCGCTACACACAAAATATTGGACATTGACCAAAAGCTACTGGAATCCAACTTGGGCTATATCTATATGAACGACAGCGAATTTTGGATTTGCAATGAAACGGGCGTTAAGGGCATTAGGTATGATGGCAGAAGCGCCACCTTTTTGCCGGGCATTAACGTTAACCAAATTATTGAAGATAGACAGGGCAATCTTTGGTTCACAGCCAAAAACGGCATTTACAAACTACCTCAACTTAAAAACCAGCTTTACACCATAAATAGTGAAAACGGACTGAAAAATGGGATAATCAAAAGTATTGTAAAAGATAAAAACAACCGTTTATGGCTTGGAGGGGAAAATGGCATTATAAGTATATTGGACCTGAAAGCTAAAAACAGCATTCAAATTAACCTATCTGATCCAGAAAAATATAATGTCGTTAAACAACTGGTTTTTGATAAGAAAAACGCAAAAGTATTTTTCGCTTCAGATTATGGCTTGGGTTCAATAAGTAGTAACTACCCCCTAACTAAAGATTTTAAGTTTTTGCGGGAAACCAATAACAATATGTTTGTGGTTAAAAACTTTGCCATTGATACCACCACTAAGCTTACATTGTCTATGTCATCGGGAGTGGTCATCATCAATGACAGGAACAAATTAGAATTTTCGGTACTCAAGTACAGGGAGCAGCAAGACTTCTTTAAAGACCGCTCCTATCGCGTATTTTATGACAGGGAGCAAAATTTATGGTTTTCAAACATTAGCGGCCTATCAGAATTTAACCACAACAAACTCAACAAACATTACCAAAAATATCCACTACTTACCAAAAGGATCAATGATATGCGCCAACTGGCCGACGGCAGCATAGCCATGGCTACAGACGGCTATGGCATTATCATCTTCAAAAACGGGAAAGTCACTCAAATCATTGACTACAAAAAAGGCCTAAGCAACAATATCATCAATAAACTTTTTGCCAGAGATGGATATCTTTGGGCAATTAGCAACACGGGGATCAACAGGATATCCTTTAGGCGCGAAAAACCAATAGTTAGCACCTTTGATGACGTAAATGGCATCCTTTCCGACAACCTTAATGATTTATATATCGACAAAGACACTGCCTATTTTGCAACCAATAACGGATTGGTATATTTTGCGTACAGCCATTTGTTGCAAACCTCACAGGCCCCCAAGGTTTATATTACCTCCATTATTATCCATAAAAAAGCGCTTGACCTTACCAACAGCAATTTTAAGTTAAAACCAAACGAGCGTAGCCTGATCATCAATTACAGCGCTATTGATTTTAACAGCAAGAACATCATGTACCGGTACCGACTAAAAAGTAGTGGAGCATGGATTGAAACCAAAAACCGCAGGTTAGAACTTTCTTCTCTGGAATCTGGCGAATATACTTTTGAAGTAAGCGCCAAAAACCAGAACAGCCATTGGAGCCAGCCCGCCAAAATTAAGCTTGTGCTGGAAAAGAAATTTTACCAAACATGGTGGTTTATTGGAATTTTATTGGTGTTGGGCGGCTATCTGATTTACCTCATCACGGTAACCATTACCAAAAGGCAAAAAAACAAGGAACAGGAGCAACTTTTATTAAAGAACAAGATACTGATGCTCGAGCAGCAAGCCCTGCAAGCAATGATGAACCCGCATTTTGTATTCAATGTGATGAATTCCATCCAGCATTTCATCAATACCAAAAATACGGCATCGGCCAACAAAGTGCTTACAGGTTTTGCCCGCTTGATCAGGAAGAACTTGGAAATTTGCACACAAAGCTACATTTCACTGGAAGAGGAAATCAGCTACCTCAACCTATATCTCAACCTGGAGAAAAACCGTTTTGGAGAAAAGTTCCGCTTTGAAATACAGGTTGCACCCGAAATAGACCAGGAAGAAACACAAATTCCATCGATGCTGCTACAGCCATACATCGAGAATGCCATTTGGCACGGCATCATGCCAAAAGAAGAAGGCGGAACGGTAACCATCAATATCAGCGGGCAAAACAATGGAAGTTTACTCATCAGAATTATAGACGATGGTGTGGGCATTGACAATTCACTGGCGGCCAAAAAAGACGGGCACCAGAGCAAGGGAATGGATTTAACCAAGGAAAGAATAAACCTGTTGAATAAAATTGAAGCAAAATCCATACAACTGGACATTAAACAGCACGGAAAAACAGGCACTATAGTGTCCATTGTGATCCCCCTTGGCAGCTAAAATACCGTTTACTCAAATATTACTACCACTCACTAAATAAGCGTACATCTTCCGCATTTTTGTATTAAACTTGTTATAAGAAATTAAGCAAACATTAATTGTTTGTTCTGAGAGCGTTCTTATAGGATTGACAAAGATATTTTTTAACCTAACCTAAAAGTATATCTCAATTCAGGTTTCATTTGTGTGTTAAAAGCGTCCCGATTTTTCAATTAGGACGCTTTTTTATTTTACACCAAAATGGATTATCCGCGCTTCAAAAAAAACCTCCAAAAAATTCAAAAAAAAATTTTTCAAAAATGGTTTTTATTCTATTTTTGGGCCTGCGAAAAACTAAACAAACAACGCTGTTTTCTATTTTAAAAAAGATTTTTGTAACTTTAATTAGCGCATTTAACTTTCGAACTATTAACAATTTTTTGTGTAATGAAAACGCCAAAAAAACCTATTCAAGACAAGCCTACAGGCAAGCCAAATTCCAAGAAAGAAGAGATGGATGAGGAACTAGATGACATCCAAGATGAGAAGAATCTAGAAGAGGATGAAGATGACTTTGACATGCCTCTGGACGACTTCGACAATTTCGATAGTTATGACGACGATGATGACGACGACTATTAAGCTAACAGTTCTATAAACATTATCACAAAAAGCATCCTAAACAGATGCTTTTTGTTATTTTAGCCCCTGCATGAAAGTGATAGTAGTTAACAACCATCCAACACAAAACCAGTTTCTCGATGTGGTAAACCATCTTTACCGCAATGATAAAGCCTACATTAGGCCCTTGGATCAAGACGTGGTGAAAATATTTGACCCTAATCAAAACCCTTTCTTTAAGCATGGGCAATGCACCAGATGGATACTGCAAGACAACAAGGGCAAAACCATTGGAAGAATAGCGGCTTTTATCAATGAGAAGAAGGCCTACGGCTATGAAGTTCCTACTGGAGGCATTGGTTTTTTTGAATGTATAGATGATCAGAATGCGGCCAACCTACTTTTTGATACCGCCAAACAGTGGCTAGCCGAAAGAGGCATGAAAGCCATGGAGGGGCCTATCAATTTTGGCGAGAACGATACCTTTTGGGGCTTGCTCATTGAAGGTTTTACTCCAGCTTCGTATGGCATGAACTATCATTTGCCCTATTACCTTAAACTATTTAGGCATTATGGCTTTGAAACTGCTTACGAACAGCTTACCAATATTGTAGATGTAAAGCAGCCTTTCCCGGAACGTTTTACAAAAATTGCCAATTGGGTAGCCAGCAAACCGGCCTATTCTTTTGAACATTTTGATAAAAAGAATGCCGACAAATACATCAACGATTTGATGGAAATTTACAACGACGGCTGGAAAGATTTCGAAAATTTTGTGCCCATTAAAAAAGAGATCCTTCAGGAAAGCTTTAAACAAATGGAAGTAATTATGGACGAAAAATTGATCTGGTTTGCCTACGCCAATGGAGAACCAGCATCCTTTGTGGTAATTATTCCCGATGCCAACCAGATGATTAAAGGTTTTAACGGCAAATTGGGCCTATGGCAAAAATTGCGGTTCGCCTACAGGCGTTGGGCGGGCGTTAACAGAATGCGTGCCATAGTAATGGGCACCAAACAAGCTTACCAAAAACACGGATTAGAATCTTCGTTATTTATCAAATTGAAGGAGTATGTACTTCCAAACAAGAAAAATTACGAGGAACTGGAGCTTTCGTGGGTTGGAGATTTTAATGAGAAGATGCTGGCGATACACCAGGCTACTGGGGCCAGATTTGGCAAAAAACATTTGACTTTAAGAAAGAAATTTTAAGTCTCTTTGGCAGAAAATTCTTTTTCTGCCAAAGGATGAATAGTATCAAAGGCCTAATTTGTCGTAAAGGTCTATCACTTTCTTCTGCAATTTAAACACCTCCGCTTCTTTTTCTGCAAGTAGTTTTTTCAATTCCGTTACCTCTTCTATTACCTCTTGCGGCGCTGTATTGGCCAAATCTTTTGAAAGGAGCGAAACCACGGACACGCCAAAATACTTTGCCACTTGAAGTAAACGAGACAAATTAATATCCGTTTGTCCATTTTCTATTTTTGAAAGTGCCGCTACGGATATACTTAAGGCCTTAGCTACTTCGGTTTGTCCTTTTCCCTTTTGCAAGCGCAAAGCCCTGATGTTGTTTCCTACCTCTGTAATCAAGTGCTGGCTGGCCAAAATAATCTAATTGGTTTTAAGTTCTTTAGCCAATTTCGGCAAGTCAAGTCCTGCGTAAGTCCCAGAACTCATCAGCAACAAATTGGTTTGATGATAATTAAGGCTTTTCAAATAGGTTTCCAATTTAGCAGGATCGTTAAAAAACAACAATCTATCGTCTTCAAAGGCTTCCTTGATATCTGCTTCAGTTAATGGCTGCATTTTTTTCTGTTCGAAAGTCTTTGCATCAATATATACTATAGCCACATCGGCATCCTTCATTGCTCCACTGTACTCCTTCAGGAACTGTTTATTTAAACTGCTAAAAGTATGAAGTTCCATCATTGCCACTAATTTCCTATCAGCAAATTGTGCTTTAACGGCATGAATAGTTGCTTTCAATTTAGATGGCGAATGTGCAAAATCCTTATAAATATTGGTTTGATTTACAGTACCTACCAACTCTAAGCGTTTGGCTGCTCCCGCAAAAGAAGCAATGGCCTCGTTAAATCCGTCGTCAGCAATGCCCAGTTTTGCACAAACTTGCTTGGCGGCATTCAGGTTCATCAAATTATGGTCGCCAAATATATTTAGAGGTGTTTGCTGAGGCAGCAAATAAGTAATGCCGTTTCGCACTTCGTGCGCAGGAACGCCGTACGGGATCTTCTCTACATTGGCTGTAGATTTCAAAACCATTTGGTTCAATTCCTGATCCAATTCGCAATAAATCAGTGTTCCGTTTGGGGCAATGGTTTCAATAAATTTGGCAAACTGCTCAACGTAGTTGGCAAAAGTTGGAAATACGTTGATATGGTCCCATGCGATACCGCTAATTACGGCGATATTGGCATGGTATAAATGGAACTTAGGTCTTCTATCAATGGGAGACGCCAAATACTCATCTCCTTCAATTACCATAATAGGTGCCGAATCCGTAATTTTTACCATGGTATCAAATCCTGCCAGCTGTGCACCAACCAAATAATCAAAATCCTTTTGGTGATAGTTGAGCACGTGCAAAATCATCGACGTAATGGTTGTTTTTCCATGGCTACCGCCGATCACTACCCGGGTTTTCTCTTTCGATTGCTCGTAGATATATGCGGGATAAGAATAGATTTTCAATCCCAGCGCCTGAGCTTTCAACAATTCGGGGTTATCTGCACGAGCGTGCATACCTAAAATAACCACCTCAATATCAGCGGCAATACGGCTTTCGTCCCAACCCATTTGGGCAGGCAATAAACCATATTTATCCAAGCGGCTTTTAGAGGGCTCGTAAATCACATCATCTGACCCGCTAACCTCGAAACCTTTTTTATGCAACGCTATCGCCAAATTGTGCATTGCCGCACCGCCAATGGCTATTAAATGTATCTTCATCATTAGTAAATTATTCAATTAGCTAATCAGCTAATTCTTTACAAATTTGGCGGCTACCCAATCACCCATTTTTTTGTGGTTTTGGTAAACTAAGCCATATTGTTGGGCATGTGATTTAATGATATCCAAATCTGGGGTTTCATAAAAACCGCTGAATAAAATCAATCCGCCATGTTTAAGTACAGTGGCGTAACTTTCTATCTGATCTAAAAGGATGTTCCGGTTAATGTTCGCTAAAATGATATCGAAAGTTGTTTGAGGAATAACTTCCTTACTTCCGCGTAGAGATACCAAGTTGCCAATAGCATTGAGCTTTGCATTTTCAATGGCACTTAAATAGCAAACCTCATCATAATCTATCGCTACAATATCTTTTGCGCCTCTTTTTGCCGCTAAAATGCCCAAAATAGCGGTACCAGCCCCCATGTCCAATACCGAAGCACCAGTAACATCGGTTTCAAGTACGTATTGCATCATCATGGTGGTGGTTTGGTGATGTCCTGTACCAAAAGCCATTTTGGGGTCAATCACTATTTCATAGCGATATTGCGGCTGGGCTTCATGAAAAGTTGCCCTTACGTAGCAGTTATCACTGATGATCAAAGGGCTAAAATTCTTTTCCCACTCTTCGTTCCAATTCTGAGGTGCAATTTCCCGAACTTCATAATTCACTGCAAAATCCAGTTCATCAACCACTTCTTTCAGCTTACTTTCGTCAAATTGCTCAGCAATAATGAAGGCATCGAAACCTTCCGTAGAATCTACAAAGGAATCGAAGCCTATTTCGGCCAGTTGGCCAACTAAAAGATCCTGCTGGTACTCTTCGATTTGTTCGAAGCTAAAATTTACCTGTATATAATCCATTAAGAATTTAATGCTTTAACAATATCTGTAAAATCGCGTGATTTTAGTGAGGCACCGCCAATTAAGCCCCCGTCAATATCAGGCTGTGCAAAAAGCTCGGGAGCATTTTTGGCATTACAGCTTCCCCCATATAAAATTGTGGTGTCATCGGCAACGTTCATTCCATATTTTGCTTCAACTTTAGAGCGGATAAAAGCATGAATATCCTGAGCTTGTTCTGGTGTAGCCGTTAAACCTGTTCCAATGGCCCAAACTGGCTCGTAAGCCAATACCACCTTACCAAAATCCTCGGCGCTTAAACCAAAAACACCTTCTTCAAGTTGGCTTTCGATCACGTTGAAGTAACTTCCATTGTTTCTTTCGTCCAAAGTTTCGCCAATACAAAAAATAGGCACCAGGTTATTTTTAAGTGCCACATTGGTTTTCTCGGCCAATAATTGATTGGTTTCAGCAAAATATTGCCTACGCTCAGAGTGGCCGATAATTACATATTCTGCTCCGGTAGATTTAATCATTTTTGCAGAAATTTCTCCAGTGTAAGCGCCATTTTCATTTTGATGGCAGTTTTGCGCACCAATTTTAACCACTCCCGACGATAGTTGTGCTAGGCTATTCAAGTGAATAAACGGAGAACAGATTACCGCAATTTGGTTACCCTTTTTCTCATCTCTTACCATGTTTACAATTTCAGAGAACAATGAAACGCCTTCATTGTAATCGTTATTCATTTTCCAGTTTCCAGCAACTATTTTTTTTCTCATATCTATATTGGGTTTTAAGTTGTACGTTTTAAGCTATGCGTGTACCGCAAGTCTTAAACCGTGGTTTGTTCCCGTAATTACGGGATAAAATCGTATTAAAAGTGTCTATATTGTTTTGTTAGTTCAAATACGTGTGCAATAATTTCTCTTTCCGTTTCATCTAAAAGGGTATCTCTGCGCTCGTAAACTTTTTCGGTGGTTTCCAGCATCTTATTCAAGGTATACACCTCAAAGCCGTGCGAACCGCCCCAGGAAAAATCTGGGATAAAATTTCTAGGGAAACCCGCTCCAAAAACATTGGCGCTTACACCTGCTACCGTACCCGTATTGAACATGGTATTGATGGCACATTTTGCATGATCGGCCATGATCAATCCGCAGAATTGCAGGCCGGTTTCGCGGAAACTTTCTTTATCATAGTCCCATAAACGTACTTCTGCGTAGTTATTTTTGAGGTTTGAGTTGTTGCTATCAGCACCAATATTGCACCATTGGCCCATTACCGAATTACCCAGGTAACCTTCATGGCCTTTGGAGGAATAGCCCCAAATTACGGCATTATTGATTTCGCCCCCTACCCTGCTAAATGGGCCAATGGTTGTTTTGCCATAAATTTTAGCGCCCATTTTCACTTGCGAATCGTGGCACAAAGCAAATGATCCGCGTATATGGCAGCCTTCCCAAACCTGGCTGTTTTTCCCCAGATAAACCGGACCTTGCAACGTATTGAAAGTAGCACATTCGGCAGTCGCTCCTTCTTCCACAAAAATATTATCGCCCAAAATGGTGTTGGTGCCGCTCAGCTTGGCAGAAGTTTTCCCTTTGGTAAGTAAAGCGAAATCTTTTTGAAGCTCGATGTCATTATAGCCAAAAATCTGTTCAGGATAATCAATTTTCACGAATCCGTACAGGTAAGCTACCCTTTCAAGATTTTTGAACGCCTCCGAATGGCTAACCGCAGCCGAGGATTTGTAGGCAATTACCACATCTGCGGCATGCAGTATCTGTTCATCTTTCAGCTGCATTACAGCTTCCAACAAATCTTTATCTGGGCAAATTGCGCCATTGATAAAAAGTTGCCCGGAAATTGGCGAGTATTTTTTGCTCAGATAGTCCTGCGTTTGATAGCCAAAGGGCATCTCAAGATGTTTAGCCCATTTCTCTGCAATGGTCAGGATACCGACCCTTATATCGGCTACGGGCCTGGTAAATGTTAGTGGCCTGAGTGATAGCCAAGATTTGTCATCAAAAAGATTGATCGCCATAAGCTACAAAAATAAAAAAAGTCCCGTGCTTACGCTCGGGACTTTCAAAAAATATCTCTTTAGCTAAATTATTTTTTAGCGTAACGGTTTTTGAACTTGTCGATACGACCTGCAGTATCAACCAATTTCATTTTACCAGTATAAAAAGGGTGAGAAGTGTGAGAAATCTCTAATTTGTAAAGAGGATACTCGTTACCATCTTCCCATTTAACAGTTTCTTTAGTTTCAACACAAGACTTGGTTAAGAAAGAATAGTCGTTAGACATATCTTTAAATACAACAAATCTGTAGCTTGATGGATGCAAATCTTTTTTCATAATCTATTTAAACTTTATTTTGAAACCCCAACGCAGCTTTTGCAATTTGCTGGCAAACGACGCTGATGGATGCCTCTTATCTTAATCTTTATTTTTAGAGGTGCAAATATCTAGATTATTTTCCATACAAACAAGTTCTCACAAACAATATTTTTTTGGCCATAAGTGATTTAAACAGAATGAGCCAGCCTGTTAACCGCCAAAGCTGTCCTTTTCTTGCAAAAACGGCCTTTTTTGAATATATTGCGAACTTACCTATTTCAAAAACCTTCAATTTTTATTCATGGAGTTATACTATTCGTTTTCTGTTCTTATTGTTCTGGCCTCATTTTTTTCCTACCTAAACCTACGTTACCTCAAGCTTCCATCTACTATTGGCATTATGATTATTGCCATGTTGTCTTCTATAGTTTTGGTTATTACCGGACATTTGTTTCCTGATACATTTAGCCATTTTTCTAATCTTTTACGAGATGTAGATTTTACCGAAGTATTGATGGGTGCCATGCTAAACTTCCTTTTGTTTGCGGGAGCCATCCATATCAACCTAAAAGACCTGAAAGAACAACGGGGTCCAATCATAATATTTTCGACCGTGAGTGTGGTTATTTCTACTTTTGTAGTTGGCGGTATACTGTTCTATATCGCACCGGTGTTTCAGCTCAATATTCCGTTTTTATATTGTTTGTTGTTTGGTGCCTTAATTTCTCCTACTGATCCCATTGCTGTAATGGGGGTTTTAAAAGAAGCGAAAGTCAAAAAGTCGCTCGAAACCAAGGTAGCAGGCGAATCATTGTTTAACGACGGTGTTGCCGTAGTGGTTTTTGCTGTAATTTTACAACTTACCCAAAGCAGCGACATCGATATTTCTTTCGGCAATATTTCTTGGCTTTTGGTTAAAGAAGCGGCAGGTGGATTTATTGTGGGCGCATTATTGGGCCTAGGAGCCTCAAATGCCATGCGCAAGATTGACGACTACAAAGTCTCGGTTTTAATTACCCTATCGGTGGTAATGGGTGGATACCTAATTGCCAGAGCCATGCATATTTCAGGGCCTTTGACCATGGTTGCCGCGGGTATCGTTATCGGCAATTATGGTAAAAGAACCGCCATGTCGGCTACTACCAAAGATTATTTGAACAAATTTTGGGAACTGATCGATGAAATTCTGAACGCCATTTTGTTTCTTTTCATTGGCTTCGAACTGCTGATTATCCCTAACATCACCAATTACTGGTTAATAGGCGGCATTAGCATTATGGTGGTGCTTTTTGCCAGATTTATATCCATCTATATTCCAGTTAAGGTAATCCCTTTCAAGAATAAGTTTAGCAAGGGCACCATTAAAGTTTTGGTTTGGGGAGGTTTACGAGGCGGTGTTTCCATTGCCCTGGCCTTATCCATTGACGAAGGGCCGCACAAGCCAGTGATATTGGCCATCACCTATTTCATTGTGGTATTTTCTATCATTGTACAGGGGCTAAGCGTTGGCAAAGTAGCCACCAGAGCACTTTCAAAAGAGGAAGATTAGACATTAAAGCATACATCGGCCAAAAAATTTGGCTGGTGCCGAAATAAATTCATCATCCTGAATTTGTTTCAGGTTCTGCTTTACAACAAAATACCGCTTTAAGATTGCCCTTAAACTTTACGAAGTTTTAAAAGCTTCGTAAAGTTTACAACCAAAGAAAATTAGATATTCCATTTCCACGTGCAACTTCCTTAAAGTTTTACTGTCTTATGTCGAAAAACAAAAGATGAAACTTAAAGGAATTGTTATTCTGCTACTTTATGTTTTTAATGTTAGCGCTCAACAAAAACAACTCGACAGCCTGTTTACGGCCAATTTTAAAAAAGGACGATTTGATGGCTCGGTATTAATTACCAAAAACAACCAAATTATTTTTGAGAAGCAGTATGGGCTGGCCAATAGGCAGTTCAATGTGCCCATCCATTCGCAAACCCGGTTTCCCATCGCTTCAATTACAAAACTATATGCTTCGGTAATGGCCTTTAAACTAAAGGAACAGGGCAAATTAGATTTAAACAGCAACATTAACACTTACCTACCCAACCTGTTGCCAAATAGCAATAAAAAAATCAGGGTTAAAGATCTGGTTCACCATACTTCGGGCTTGCCCAATGAAAAGATAGCCGATTATATGATCAAGCTTTCGCCAAAAGAATTTATCTCCAAAAGGATCAAGGACACACTGCTATTTGAACCTGGCAGCAAATACAGGTATAACAATGTCAATTTTATTTTGCTAACCGCTATTTTGGAACAAGTTTCTGCAAAACCTTGGGCGAGCTTGCTCGATGAGTTAATTTCACAGCCTTTGGGACTTAAAAACACGGGCATAGCCCGCAGGGATTCAATCATTAGCAACCTTGCTTATGGCTATTACAACTACTCCTTTGGCAATGAAAAAGTAAAGGATCCCTTACAAAACAACTACCCTTTGTACCTGGAAAACTACGCGGGTGCTGGTGCCATGTTCACTACCCCAGGGGAGCTCCTGCAATTCAGCCTAGCTTTGGAACGCCAGCAAATCATCAGCAAGCAATCATTAGCCGAACTTTATCAACCTGAGCAGAAAATTGGTTTGGTAGAAAATAGCACATATTACGTATCAGCGGGCGGTTATATCGGCACAGAAAGCATAAACGCAAAAAAAATCAACATTGTTGAACGTAATGGCAATATCGGAGGCTTTAACCATACGTTTCTGCAACTGCCCGATCTGAAATACAAAGTGATTATTTTTTGTAATACCGATGCAGGAAACCTGAAAAAGATAGCCAAAGATGCCATTGCCATCATCACTCGCTAGAAGGCTTGCTGTACTTATTCCATATTTCCAGTTTTGCCTTTTGCCTGGCAAGGTAGGCATCGGCAATGATCTCGCCCGAGCTGGCATTTTCTGTACTCTCCAGCAGTTTTTTAAGTTTGTCCTGGTCTACATCGGCACGATAAAGAATTTGCACCAATTTTGGAAAATCATCCTCCACCAGATATTCAAAAGCCCTCACCAGTGCACTGCGCAATTGGGCTTCGGATATTTCCTCGGGTAGTTCAAAATCTTTGCCTACCATTTTGGCTAAAGACATCCCGCTCATCTAATTTCCTGACAAAGCTCTATTAAAACACCATTTGTTCCCTTAGGATGCACAAAACAAATCAATTTATTGTCGGCGCCTTTTTTAGGTTGTTCGTTTAGCAGTACAAAACCATCTTTTCTCAACCGGTCCATTTCGGCATAAATATCATCTACATCAAAGGCAATATGGTGAACGCCCTCTCCTTTTTTGGCTACAAATTTGGCAATGGCACTTTCTTCGGCCGTTGCGGCCAACAGCTCTATTTTGTTAGCACCAACTTTAAAGAAAGCTGTTTCAACATTTTCACTTTCAACAGCCTCCGTTTTATAGCAATTTGTACCCAGTAGTTTTTCGTACAAAGCAGATGCCTGTTTCAAATCATTAACGGCAATACCAATGTGTTCTATCTTGTTCATAATTTACTGCGGAAGGTTAATGTTATAAAGCCGGGAGCTAAATTAGGCACTTAAATGCCAAATCGCTAGCGCCGGCAACCCGCAACCACGTCTTCTCGTTATCGCAATGTAAAAATGCAGCTTTTAACTATAGCTTCATAGCTATTATTTATAATTGTTCGGAAAGTTTTTTCGTATCTTTGTATATTAATTAAGACAAGAATTAGATCATGGAACTTCCTATTTACTTAGATAATAATGCTACTACCCCTTTAGATCCAAGGGTTTTAGAAGCTATGTTACCTTACTTCACTTCAAAGTTTGGTAATGCAGCTAGCCGTAACCATGCTTTTGGCTGGGTGGCTGAGGAGGCAGTAGATTACGCCCGTGAGCAAGTTGCAAAATTGATTGGCTGTACAGAAAAAGAAATCATCTTTACTTCTGGCGCTACCGAAGCTGACAACTTGGCCATTAAAGGTGTTTTTGAGATGTATGCTGATAAAGGCAACCATATCATTACCGCCACTACAGAACATAAAGCGGTATTGGATACTTGCAAACATTTAGAAAAACTCGGCGCAAAAATCACTTACCTAAATGTAAAGGAAGATGGCTTAATTGATCTTCAAGAACTTGAAGCCGCCATGACTCCTGAAACCATCCTGGTATCTATCATGTATGGTAACAACGAAATTGGCGTAATACAACCAGTGAAAGAAATTTCTGCCATTGCACACAAACATGGTGCCTTGTTCATGACTGATGCTACTCAAGCGGTGGGCAAAATCCCGGTTGACGTAAATGCTGACGGCATTGACCTAATGGCATTTAGTGCACACAAAATGTACGGACCAAAAGGTATTGGTGCTTTGTATGTACGCAGAAAAGGACCCAGGGTTAAAGTTACTGCCCAAATGGACGGTGGCGGCCATGAGCGTGGCATGCGCTCAGGAACCTTAAACGTACCCGGAATTGTTGGTTTAGGGAAAGCGTGCGAGCTTTGCCGTTTAGAAATGGATGAGGAGGCTAAGCGCTTATCTGCCCTACGCGATAAACTAGAAAGTGCGTTAACACAACTTGAAGAAAGCTATGTGAATGGCAATGTGGCACATCGTTTACCTCACGTAGCCAACATCTCTTTTAAATATGTAGAAGGTGAAGGCTTGATGATGGCAATGAAAGATTTAGCGGTTTCTTCAGGTTCAGCTTGTACTTCTGCTTCGTTAGAACCATCATACGTATTAAAAGCTCTAGGCCTTTCTGATGATTTGGCACACTCTTCGATACGTTTTGGCCTAGGCAGATTTACTACCGAAGAAGAAGTTGACTACGCCATAGAAAATACCAAAAAAGCAGTTAACCACTTGAGAGATCTTTCTCCGCTGTGGGAAATGTTTAAAGAAGGTATCGACTTGAGCAAAATTGAGTGGGCAGAACACTAATAAATTAGATAATAATCATATTGGCTAATTAGCTAATTAAAATAAAAGATATCATGGCATATTCAGAAAAAGTAATTGATCACTACACCAACCCTAGAAACGTTGGTACTTTAAATAAAGAAGCTAAAAACGTAGGTACGGGCTTAGTGGGTGCTCCAGAATGCGGCGACGTAATGCGCTTGCAAATTGAGGTAAATGATGAAAATGTAATTACAGATGCTAAATTCAAGACTTTTGGATGTGGCTCTGCAATCGCCTCTTCATCTTTAGCTACCGAATGGTTGAAAGGCAAGTCTATTGACGAAGCTTTAGCCATCGATAACATGGATTTGGTAGAAGAATTAGCTTTGCCTCCAGTGAAAATCCACTGTTCGGTATTGGCTGAAGATGCCATCAAATCTGCAATTAACGACTATCGCGTTAAAAATGGTTTAGAAGCATTGGAATTACCAAAATCACACCACTAAAAAGTATTTAGTAGTTAGTATTTAGATGTTAGATATCATCGTTAAGTACCGACTGCTAAAAGGATTAAAGGTAATGACAATGGCTGCTTATGCAGCTTGTCTAAATACTTTATACTAAATACTACAATTATGATTACGATAACAGATAAAGCAAAAGATAAGATAGACCACCTGATGCAAGATTCGCAGCTGGGCTCTGATTACTTTTTACGTGTTTCGGTAAAAGGCGGCGGTTGTTCTGGTTTATCATACAATCTGGATTTTGATAACGAAGAGAAAACTGGCGACCAATTTTTCGAAGATCGTGGAATTAGGATAGCCTTGGACATGAAATCGTTTCTATACCTTGCAGGTACTGAATTGGATTTTTCAGATGGTTTGAATGGCAAAGGCTTTAACTTTATCAATCCTAATGCCAGTAGAACCTGCGGCTGTGGCGAGAGTTTCTCTGTGTAAGTACAAATTATAAAATATCACAAAAGGCACTGTTCATCGGTGCCTTTTGTTGTTTTGCCCTTTTTTAGGTATTAAAGGCAGTGCACAAACATCTGGGCCTAATTTCTAATTTTACCAACAATCAGCAATTCATTTTGTATTATTAGTTACAATAGTTTATCATTGTTGGTTAAAACACACCAAACAGTAAATGTAACATGGTAACATTCAACGAATTTTCTACCGTACCTTCGCTTCTACGCAATGTTGTAAAAAATATACATACACCAGCAACCACCTTTTTAATCCATAAAAAAGGGGCCGAATGGGAAGAAATTTCATTTAAGGAAACGCTTGACAAGGCTGATGCCGTTTCGGCTTTCTTCCTTGAAAAAGGCGTGATCAAAGGCGATAGGCTTGGCTTGATGATAGAAAATTCTCCAGAATATGTTTTTTACGACCAAGGCATACAACAAATTGGTGTAATCAATGTGTCTATCTATCCCACACTTTCAGAGCAGGAAGTGGCTTATATCATCAACGATTCGGGCATTAAGGCCATTTTAGTGGGCAACCCATTTTTATTCAGGAAAATTATAAAAATAGCCGATAACTGCAGGGAACTTAAATATATTATTCCTGCCTTTGCAGATTTTGGGAAAATCGCTATCCCTGAGGGCTTAAATATTGAGGTAATTGATTATCAGGACATTTTAAACAGACCCGTTAGCGAAACCGAAAAAACAATTATCGGCCAAATGCGCGATGAAGTTAAACCGATGGACGTTTCTTCGTTGATTTATACCTCCGGAACTACGGGCACACCAAAAGGCGTAATGCTTACCCACTACAACTTTGTGGAGAATGTGAAGGTGTGCCTGGAGCAAATTCCAGTAATTGATGAGACAGAAACCTTTCTTTCGTTCCTACCTTTATCACATGTATTTGAACGCACTGCTACCTACCACGTTTGCTGTGCGCAGGGCTGTAAAATTGCTTTTGCGCAAAGTTTAGAGCTTTTGGCAAAAAATATGGGCGAGGTGAGGCCAACGGTAATGAACTGCGTGCCCCGTTTGTTGGAGCGTATCCATGACAAGGCCATTAAATCCGGAACTTCGGCAGGTGGTTTAAAAGCGAAGATATTTACTTGGGCCCTAGAAACCGGAAGTGCCTACAGAGAGAAAAAAGAAGCAGGCAAAAACCCTGGCTTGTTGTTAACTGGAAAAAAAGCACTGGCAGAAAAGTTGGTTTTCAGCAAAATTAAAGAGAAAACCGGTGGACGCTTAAAATTCATGATTTCTGGCGGAGCAGCGTTGCCTAAAAACGTGGGCGAGTTTTTTGGAAATCTGGGCATCAAGATATTGGAAGGCTTTGGCCTGACGGAAACTTCGCCGGTAATGGCCGTAACCGAATACCACCGACAGGTATATGGCACGGTAGGCCGTGTAATCCCAGGTATTGAAATTGGAATACAGAACGTAGATACCAAACAGATTGTCAACATTCAAACCCACGACACGTTTAACGAGAATTTTGAGTGCGAAGAAGGTGAAATCATTGTTCGCGGACACTGTGTGATGAAAGGCTATTTTAATAAGCCTGCCGAAACTGCTGAGGCTATCGACAAAGACAATTGGTTTCACACGGGTGATATTGGCCGCTTTTACAAAGGTAACCTACAAATTACCGACAGGCTTAAAAACATGATTGTAAATGCCTATGGTAAAAACGTGTATCCTACTCCGGTAGAAAATATTTACTTGAAAAGCCCCAAAATTGATCAATTGTTTTTAATTGGCGACAAAAGAGAATATATTACTGCTATTATTATTCCCAATAAAGAAACCTTGCAAGAAACTTTTAACCTGAAGGAGGAGTTTTTCCAACGTGAGGGCGATTTTATTGATGAACAAGAGATCAATGAATGGATGGAAAAGGACATCAAGAAAATCAGCAATGAACTGGCCAAATTTGAGCGCATCAAGCACTTTAAAATCAAACGTAACCCGTTTAGCATTGATGAAGGTGAGATTACCCCAACGTTAAAGGTGAAACGCAGAGTGGTGGAAAAGAAATATGCGCCTGCTATTGCTGAAATGTACGCAAAAGATAGTGTGGAAACGGAGTAGTTCAAGTGATTTACTGCGTAGCTGCTTTACGGTCTTCGCTACCGAAGAATCGGTACAGGTGACGCTCTGAATGACAAAAGAACAATAGTACCAAAGAAAGATTAAACCATGTTCAAAGATCTCTCCGCTACGGTCGAGATGACGAAATAGTAGCGGAATCTGCTTTGTTAGTAAAGTAGGTTAACTAGCAATGACTTCCGTTATCTAAACGGGATAGCAGCGGAAATCCTTTTTGTCTTAAAGAAAAAACCTCATAGGTTTGATAGGAAGTAAGCTAGGGAAACCTATGAGGTTTGCGCCAGGCCACAAAAAGATTGCAGCGTATAGCCCGACGAACATTAATTTTAGCATTAAAACTGCTTTGCAAATAAAAAAGCCGGACATCGTAAATGACGCCCGGCCTCGGTACTCCTCAAAACTTAATTGCTTGATTTCTTCGTGTCGTCGTTGTTGATACTGCGCTCGCTTTTTTTGATAGATCCTTCGAACTTTCCAAATTTCCAGTTTAAACCAATGTTTACACGCCTGAAAATGTTTTCACGGATACGTTCTTGGGTAAAGGTATCTCCTTCGGTATAATTTCTATATGCCCTATATTGTTGAAAAGGATTGGCCACCATGGCAGAAAAGGTCAATTTATCTTTAATAATGTCTTTGCTACCGCTGAAACCGATGTAGTAGTAATCATTTGATTTGCCTTGCAACATCACGTTTGGCGCACCATAATTCACAGATACGCTAGCTTTCCAAGTATGTTCAAATTTGTAACTGGTGTTAAAGTTCACATATCCCGTGATGCCATCATTTTTGATGAGCTTTTCATTAACAATACCTTCTAACTGTAAATAGTTCAAGTTTCCGCTTAAGTTTAAATTCCATTTGGCAGTGATAGGATAGTTAAAGTTAATGTTGGTGCCTAACAAGCTTTCTTTACCGATGTTTTGTGAGGTTACCCTGGTGATATTTGCCGCTGGTACAAACTCAAATACTCTTTGCTGTGTGTTGTTGGCAAAATTATAGGTTAAGCTTACATTGAGTGAACCTTTTTTGAAATTGCTATAAGTCACCTCAAAATTATTACTCAGCACTGCCTTTAAATCTGGATTACCAAAATATTCGAAACCTGGTCTTGATTTGTCTACGAAAGGAGTAAGGTCCCAAATACCGGGGCGTTGGATACGTTGGGTATAACCAACGCTAAAGCTCTGGCTATTTTTTAAACTTTTGTTAAAGGAAACAGATGGAATAAGGTTAAAATAATCTGTTTTTACTTTTGAACCTTTGCTCTCGAAATTACCCGTTACATAAGTCCCTTCTAAACGAGCACCGGCTTTAAATGTCCAGTCTTTCACCTTCAAAGTGTAGGTATTGTAAACACCGTAAATGTCTTGATCGTTGTCGTATTTATTCGTTTGTTCTGGATCAATTACATACCCATTTTGGGCAGCATTAAAATTAAAAAACTGGAAATTACTTTTGCCACTTCTCAAAATTGCTTTCACCCCTGCTTCTACTGTCACTACTTTAAATGGGTTAATATAATCTAACTGTGCGGTTTGCTCCGTTGACTTGCTGGTATTGTCCTGCTTATAGTCAGTTCCCTTAAAATCACCGCCATTTGAGAAACGCACATCGTTAAGTTGAGGCTCAGAACTATCGAAAAGCTTGTACGAAAAGGTTAATAGGTGTTCTTTTTTATCTTTAAAACCACGTTGATAGTTGAAAGTATAATCGGTACCGCCCCACTCATATCTGGTTCTACTATCCATATTATAGGCCCTTGCTTTAATATCCTTACCGTCAAAATCCTTCACATCAAATATTTGGTTTAAATCTTGTTGGTTGTAACCTCCGTAAGGATTAATCTCTGCAGTAATTAAGTTTAATGAGTCGATTTCATAGCTCAGCTCACCACCGCCCCAGGCCCAAAAATTATCTATCTTTTGAAGACCCTCGGAATAAAGACTGGTACCTGCGGCGGCGCCTATGCCCGTTCTACGGTCAATGTTTCTAATACCATTTACCTGCCATACCCCTGTACCTCCGTAGGCATTTAAACCAAAGTTTCCTTGCTTAGGGTAAAGTTTGCATTGCCACTAGGGCCACCTGGAAATTGGTTACGCACATTTAAATTTCCATTATAGCCATTATCTGTTTTTTTGGAGGTAATGATGTTAATTAAACCAGCCAAACCTTCACTCTCATATTTAGAAGGCGGCGTAGTGATCACCTCAATTTTTTGCACACCATTTGCTGGCATACTTCTTAAATATTCCTTTGGATCTCTGGTTAGTATCCCCGATGGTTTGCCGTTGATCAGGATACGGTAGTTACCTGTTCCTTTCAGTTTTACGTTATCATCGGCATCTACAGATAAAAGGGGCACCTTACGCATCATATCCAACACGGTAAGCACCTTGCTTTCGGGATCGGCCTGGGTATCGTACACAATACGATCAGGTTCTTGCTTAATAATGGGTTTGCTTCCTACAATAGAAACCTCACTGAGGTCGTTTCCTTGAGGTTTCATGAGAATTTTACCCAAATCAGTTTCATTAGCAACTTTTACGGCAATCTGCTTAGATTTATATCCCAATGAACCTACAATTAACGTATATGGGCCAGGATTTACCGCCGCAAAAGAAAATTTCCCCTGCTCGTCGGAAATGACACTTTTAACAACTATCGAATCTTTTTTGAGGGCGATGGTAAAATATTCTCCAGGTTTTTGGGTAAGGCTATCAATAACCACACCTTTTACCTGTACGGCTTTTTCTTGTGCTTTCAGGTTAGTGGCGGTAAAAAAGATGCAAAGCATCAAACTACATAAAAATAAAAGGGATCTGCTCATTGGTGTGTTTTTGTTTGGTACGCAAAAAAGTTTTGCATTATTTACCCATCAGACGTAAAACATTTTGTAACGTTGCACCATTTTGAAAAGAAAACCGAAACCCATTCACATTCAGTCCAATAAATTATCTGCCAGCATTAATTTTTTTAAGCCTGTTGTTTTCTTAATTTAGCGGGAGATATGCTACAAAGACTTTCTATACGCAACTATGCTTTAATTGATACCCTAGAAATTGATTTCGACAGCGGATTGAATATTATTACCGGCGAAACAGGAGCGGGAAAATCCATTATCTTGGGAGCTTTATCACTCATTTTGGGCCAAAGGGCAGAAAGCAGATACTTTTTTAACCAAGATAAAAAGTGTGTCATTGAAGGCGTTTTTTTTCTGGCCGATGAACAACTGAAGCCGTTATTTGAAAATAACGATGTGGATTTTCAGCAAGACGCTATTTTACGGAGGGAAATTGCCATTGATGGCAAATCAAGATCTTTTATAAACGACACTCCAGTAAACCTAGCCACCTTAAAACTTATAGGCGAAAACCTGATTGCAATCCACTCCCAGCATGCTACGCAAGAAATTAGCAGTCCCGATTTCCAGTTGTTGATTTTGGATGCATTGGCCAACCATCAGCCCCTGCTTAAAAGTTATAGCGAAGGTTTTAAACAACTCAAGCAAACCGAAAAACAACTTACCCTGCTGGCTCAGCAAACAGAGGAAGCTAAAAAGAAGCAGGATTATGAACAGTTTTTATTTAACGAACTGGAAGAGGCCGCTTTAAAGGAAGGTGAACAGGAACATTTGGAGCAGGAACTGGAAAAACTTATGCATGCAGAGAGTATTAAACGCTCTTTAATTGCCAGTGCTGGCTTGATCAGCGAAAGCGAAACTGCGGCAATTAACTTAGTGAAAGAAGCCAGCTTACAACTAAATAATATCGAAAAATTTGATCCAGCGATTGCGGAAATCAACGAGAGACTAAAATCTGCCTTGATTGAGTTACGAGATATTGCCAGCGAAATTATTGGTATTGAAGAAGATACCGAGCATAATGCCTCGAGAATGGAGGACATTCAGGAGCGACTAGATTTATTTTACACCTTACAGCAAAAACATAGGGTTGCGAGCAATGCAGAATTGCTGGCAATACAGGGACAACTTTCGGCAAACCTAAACGATATCCTGAATAGTGACGAACAATTGGAAAAACTGCAAAAGGATATTGATGCACTGAATAAAAACCTGTTAGCACAAGCCAAAGAATTGGACCGTAACCGAAGGAAGGCTATTACTGTTGCGGAAAAAGAAATTGGCACAGCCCTTAAACAGATGAATATGCCAAATGCTTCAATCAGTTTTAGCCTTAGCGAACAACCGCAGCTAAACAGCAATGGGATTAATGAAGTGCAATTGCTGTTTAATGCCAATGCTGGACAACAATTGTCGCCTGTGGGTAAAGTGGCCTCTGGGGGCGAGCTTTCTAGGTTGATGCTTTCGGTAAAGGCTTTGTTGGCAAAACATACGGCCCTCCCTACCCTCATTTTTGATGAAATTGATACAGGGATTTCTGGTGAGACGGCTTTACGTGTTGGCGAGGTGATTGATGCCTTGGCACGGCACATGCAGATATTGGCCATTACACACCTCCCTCAAATTGCATCAAAAGGTCATTCGCACTACTTTGTGTATAAGCATGAGAAGGCTGATAAAACGACCACAGGCATCAAAAAACTTGGCATCGATGAACGTGTGAATGCTATTGCTGAGATGTTGAGCGGCAAAAACCCTGGCGCTTCGGCATTGCAAAACGCCAAGGAGTTGCTTGGTTAAACTACGTTTTTCTCATCAGCCTCAAATAAACTACGAATTTTTCGTAAAAAATCGATTATAAAACTAATTTTTTAGTTAACTTAGTCGTATGAGCTTAAAATCTTTGTTTATTCTTTTGTTGATGCTTTTCAACCTGGCAGCTTTTGCCCAAGGTAACTTCAGCATCACTGGTACGGTACGAGACGAAAAAGAAACTATTCCAGGAGCCGCGATCTATCTAAGCGGCACAAAAATATCCACTATCACCAATGTTGAAGGAAAATTTACGATTTCCAAATTGCCTGCCGGGAATTATGATGTACTGGTACAAGTAGTGGGCTACCTCCCCTATTCAAAAAGTGTGATCATCTCTGATAAATCGGTGAACATGGAGATATTGTTGACTTCTAACCCTGTAATGCTAAATGAAGTAGTGATTAAACCTGATCCCAACCGTTTAGCTTACCTCAGTTTATTTAAGGAGTTTTTTATTGGCAAATCGCCAAACGCACAAGACTGTAAGATTTTAAATAGCGAAGTATTGATTATTGATTATGACAAGCAACGAAGAGTGCTTTCCGTAAGTAGCAACGATTTTCTAATCATCGAGAATAAAGCTTTGGGCTACCGAATTAAATATATGCTTCAAACATTTGAATATGATTACAGAACTCGCATCGTTTATTTTGCTGGGTTTCCGTTTTTTGAAGAAATGAAAGGTTCTAAATCCAAGGTCAATAAATGGAACAAGAAACGTAATACTGCATACTACGGCTCCAATCAGCATTTTTTTAAATCGCTTTATGAGGGAACTACCTTAAATGAAGGTTTTGCCATATATAAGATGGCAACGATAGCAAATAAACACCGTCAACCTGACAGTGTGATCAATGCTAATATCAAAAGACTCACCGCCGGGTCCAAAGCCATTAATATGCTTACTTTCAATCAAGACGATTCGCTGAATTTCTGGTTGAAGGAACGGAGCAAACCCAAAAGCATGTCGGTGCTGAATAAAGCGCCGGTAGGCATTGACACCTTGGTAAAAACTTACAACCAAGATGTTAAATACATCAGCTTTACCGACGAGCTTTTTGTGATGTACACCAAAGAGCGAGAAACAGAAGAATATCGTAGTTCTGGTTTTTTTGCCGTTAGGGCCCCTGAAATGGGCAATTACCAAGTATCACTGATCAACCTCATCGATTCGCACATTTTATTTTATAAAAATGGCAGTATCGGCAATCCTAGGGCTTGTTTACTGAAAGGCTTTTGGGCTTATGAAAAAATGGCTGATGCGGTACCTATTGAATTTAAGCCCATCGAAATAAAATAATTAAAATTTTAGCATAAGCAGGTAAAATTACTAATATTTTTAGTAATTTTATGTAGTGAAAAAGCAGCAGGAAAATACTAACGAATACCTTAACGGCAGAGGGGCGCAACTTAATACAGACAATAAGTATCTCAAAAACAGCATCAGCAAAGAGCATGTTGAAGGAATTGACGATTGGGAGATTACGAATGAAAAGACCTCATTCATCCTTGGAAATTCAAAAAGCATCGTAAATAAGGTAGAAAGTCCAGATGTGAATATGATGTATTCGCTAAACCCCTACCAAGGTTGTGAGCATGGCTGTATTTATTGCTACGCTAGAAACTCGCATGAATATTGGGGCTTTAGTGCGGGATTGGATTTCGAGCGAAAAATTATTGTCAAGCAAGATGCTCCAGAGCTATTCAAAAAGTTTTTGGAAAAGAAAAACTGGCAGGCTTTCCCCATTACGATTTCTGGTAATACTGATTGTTATCAACCCTGTGAAAGAAAATATAAGTTGACCCGGCAATTGCTACAAATAGCGTTGGAATATAAACAGCCTATTTTCATGATCACCAAAAATGCGCTCATTCTACGTGATTTGGATATCTTACAGGAATTGGCCAAACATCAATTGGTAAGCGTATTTGTTTCCATTACCAGCTTAGATGAAAACCTACGCCAAAAATTGGAACCTAGAACCACCACCGCCAAACAACGCCTAAAAGTAATTGAGCAGTTAAGCTTGGCCAATTTACCCATGGGCGTAATGGCTGCCCCTATGATTCCCGGTTTAAACAACCATGAGATCCCGGCCATTTTAAAAGCCAGTGCCAATGCAGGCGCCATATCTGCGGGCTACACCGTAGTAAGGCTAAATGGCTCTATCAGCAAGATATTTGAGGATTGGCTTGCCAAAAATTTCCCCGATAGGTTTGAAAAAGTTTGGCATCAAATCCAAGATTGCCACGACGGAAATGTAAACGATAGCCGCTTTGGCACCAGGATGCGTGGAGAAGGGAATTTTGCAGAGCTTATGAGCAATACCTTTAAACTTCATTGCAAAATCAACAAACTGAACCTGCAAAGAATTGAACTTGATAGCTCACAGTTTAAAGTACCAAAAGCACAGATGAGCTTGTTTTAGGGATATAAGTTTAATTTTTCAAACATGTGACGCCTGAAATAGTCAACTTTTTTCAGGATGGGCACAATACAAAAAAAGCCCCGTTATACTTACGGGGCTTTTCTTATCCTACTCTACACTTCCTTCTTCTTTCTTTTTCTTTTTGCTAGGGCCTTTAGGTGCTACTACAATTTCCTCTTTTTCTTTATTATAGTTTACCTCCAAGGTGTCTCCTTCATGAACATCCCCTTTTAGGATTTCCTCCGCAATTGGATCTTCCAGGTATTTTTGGATGGCACGTTTCAACGGACGGGCTCCAAAATTACTGTCAAAACCTTTGTCCGCAATAAAATCTTTCGCTTCATCTGTAAGCTTTATTTTATAGCCCAAAGTTTCTACCCTTCCAAATAAGGCTCTCAATTCAATATCAATAATTTTAAAGATTTCTTCCTTACCAAGCGAGTTAAACACTACTACATCATCAATCCTATTCAAAAACTCAGGAGCAAAAGCACGTTTAAGCGCATTTTCAATTACTCCACGACTGTGTGCATCACTTTGGTTGATTTTTGCCGAAGTAGAAAAGCCCACACCAGCTCCAAAATCTTTCAATTGACGTGCGCCAATGTTCGAGGTCATGATGATGATCGTATTTCTGAAATCAACCTTTCTCCCCAAACTATCAGTCAATTGACCTTCATCCAATACTTGTAGCAAGATATTAAATACATCTGGGTGTGCTTTCTCAATTTCATCCAACAATACTACCGAGTAAGGTTTACGGCGAACTTTTTCGGTCAGTTGGCCACCTTCTTCGTAACCCACATATCCTGGAGGCGCTCCCACCAAACGAGATACTGCAAATTTCTCCATGTATTCGCTCATGTCTATTTGAATTAGTGAATCTTCAGCATCAAACATGAAACGAGCCAATTCTTTAGCTAATTCGGTTTTACCTACACCTGTTGGACCTAAGAAAATGAACGAGCCAATTGGTTTTTTAGGATCTTTCAGCCCTGCTCTGGTACGTTGTATCGCTTTGGTTAACTTCTTAATGGCATCGTCCTGGCCAATAATTTTATCCGCAATGGTGTCGTACATGTTCAATAGCTTATTGCTATCGGTCTGTCCAACACGTTGCAATGGAATACCGGTCATCATCGAAACCACCTCAGCCACGTTATCTTCAGAAACTTCATAACGTTTTGTTTTAGTTTCTGCTTCCCATTCAGCTTTAGCTTTGTCCAATTCTTCCAGTAAGTTCTTTTCTGTATCACGTAGCTTAGCAGCCTCTTCGTATTTTTGGCTTTTCACTACTCGATTTTTCTCTAACTTAATATCCTCTATTTTGCTTTCAATGGCAATAATATTATCAGGAACATGAATATTGGTCAGGTGAACACGAGAACCAGCCTCATCCAAAGCATCAATAGCCTTGTCTGGTAAAAACCTGTCGGTAATATATCTGGAGGTTAAAGCAACACAGGCGTTAATGGCTTCATCAGTATAGGTTACTCCGTGATGTTCCTCATATTTCTCTTTGATGCGGTTTAAGATTTCTATCGTTTCGTCAGGAGAAGCCGGTTCGATCATTACTTTTTGAAAACGACGATCTAAAGCGCCATCTTTCTCAATGTACTGACGATATTCATCTAAAGTAGTTGCGCCAATACATTGGATTTCGCCTCTGGCTAAAGCGGGCTTAAACATGTTCGAAGCATCCAAAGAGCCCGAAGCACCACCAGCACCTACAATCGTGTGGATCTCATCAATGAACAAAATCACATCCGTAGATTTCTCCAATTCGTTCATCACCGCTTTCATGCGTTCTTCGAACTGGCCACGGTATTTTGTACCTGCAACCAGCGATGCCAAATCCAAGGTCACTACACGCTTGCCAAACAACACCCTCGAAACCTTGCGCTGTACGATACGCAACGCCAAGCCTTCGGCAATGGCACTTTTACCAACGCCAGGCTCACCAATTAAAATGGGGTTGTTTTTCTTTCTGCGCGACAAAATCTGCGAAACACGTTCAATCTCTTTTTCGCGGCCCACAATGGGGTCTAGGCGTCCTTCTTCCGCAGCACGGGTCAAATCTCTTCCAAAATTATCTAAAACTGGAGTTTTCGACTTGATATCCGACACCTTTTTAGGAGCGGTGAAGCTTTCTTCTTCCTGATAATCATCATCTCCGCCAGCGGTGCCGCCACCTTGCGCTTCGTCTTTAAATCCGTTTTTATTAACCTCTACTTCCTGCTTGAATATTTCGTAGTTGATACCATATTGCAGCAAAATCTGCGAAGCAATATTATCATCGTCCCTTAAAATGGATAATAGCAAATGCTCTGTTCCAATTAAATCGCTTTTAAATATCTTAGCCTCCAGATAGGTAATCTTCAAAACCTTTTCAGCTTGCTTGGTTAAAGGAATGTTGCCCAAATTAACTGTAACGCTTGAGGTTCCTCTAACGGCTTCTTCAATAGATCGGCGAAGTTTCAAAGTATCCACCCCTAAAGATTTTAAGATCTTTATGGCCATACCATCTCCTTCGCGAATGAGGCCCAACAACAAGTGCTCTGCGCCTATATAATCGTGTCCTAACCTCAGGGCTTCCTCCCTGCTGAAAGAAATCACATCTTTTACTTGTGGTGAAAATTTAGCTTCCATAATCTGTATGTTATCGGGGACGACACTAAACTATAAATTTGTTTTATAAATACGGCGCCTCGATTTTTATATTTTATCAACAATTACGCCATATTGGTGAATTAAGCCATCATACCGCTTTATCTTATAACAACCTTTTACTATAAAAATGTTTCAATTGGCGCCTTTGTTACCTCTTTCAAATAAGATTTTTACAATAACATATACGAAAACGAGGTAATTGTCGGTTTTGTGTAAGCTTTTAAACAGCATTATTTACTGACAAAAGTTACAAAATCTAGTTGACAAGTAGAATTTTTGGCAGTTTTATTCGCAAAGCAATCCAAGATTTTCTATCAAGGCAAGCCCCGCTATCCTTCCAAGTCCTCGCTCATTACATTTCGCTGCGGGCTTTCCATACTATCGGGTTTAGATTACCAAAACCTGTATTTCTATTTTCGTTTTCTTACCACAACTCCTACTTTTCTTCGTGGTTAAATTTTTCTTCATTCAGAAATTAAATCAACGCAAACGTTAAAAAAGAATTCGCAAAGGAACGCTAAGGCTACGCCAATCCAAAACACCTCTGTAAACAATAATATTCTCTAAAAGCCTAATGTTTTAAAATTAGATAAAACCAATATCTCTTTGCGTTCTTAGCGGAACTCCCACTTTTTCTTTGCGCTTAAATTTTCTTCACTCACACCAAAAATTAAAAACTATTTTTTATTGACGATTGCTTTTTTAAAAAAACATCTTTTACCGCAAAGATTGAAAAAGAACTCGCAAAGGAACGCAAAGACTAATCTCCAAAAAACAACCCATATTAAAACTACTCTTTGCGTTCTTAGCGGAACTTATGTTTTTCTTTGCGGTTAAATTCTCAATACATAGCAATTAAATGATTGCATAATTTGCAAAACCTAATCTTCAAAAGCAGCATCAACATTAAGTATAAATCCTAGCAAAACCGAGGAACCCATTTCTTCACCTAATGCAAATACCTTAGAAGGTTCATATCGGCCCATCTCATTCAAAGTATACACTAAAATGGTTTGATTTTTTAAATAGTGTGCATAGCTATAGGTTAGCGATTCATCTAATTCGTTAAGCGAATAAACCTTTTTATCAGGTTCTGGATATGTTTTTACATTGGGCATACCCAAATATAAGAAATTAGCCAGCGTAGCTAAAATTTCATCCGCTGGATACGAACCGCATTTAAAATAGCCAAGAAAGCAACGCCAACATCAGCAAAAACGGCTTCCCACATGGTTGCCAAACCACCGGCACCTAAAATAAGCACCACGGCTTTTACCCCAAACGCCAAACCTATATTTTGGTATACAATCTTCTTTGTAGCACGACCAATTTGAATAGCTGTGGCTATTTTACTTGGCATGTCATTTTGGATCACCACATCAGCAGTTTCTATGGCTACGTCGCTTCCCAAAGCGCCCATAGCTATGCCCACGTCGCTTAGCGCCAACACTGGTGCATCATTAATCCCATCGCCAACAAAGGCCACTATCCTGTTGGTATCTTTTTTAATAGATTCTAATTTTTCCACTTTACCTTCTGGCAATAAATCACCGTGCGCTTGGTCTACTCCCAAATCGTCTGCCACTTTTTCGGTAATTGCAGCTTTATCCCCGCTTAGCATGACAATTTTGTTTACCCCCGCAGCATGCAAAGCTGTTATTGCCTGTTTAGCGTCGGGTTTAATTTCATCCGCTATGCTCACAAACCCTGCATATCTTCCATTTACGGCAAGTAAAACGGTGGTTTCAACTTTTTGATCTAAAGCCTCAGGATAAGCTATTTCAAACTGCTTTAGCAATTTACCATTACCCGCCATAACCGTAGCGCCATTTACCGTAGCTTTTAGTCCATGACCCGCAATTTCCTTTACCTCTTCCACAGGTAATAACTCCTTGAGATTGGCATGAGCCACTACCGCTTTTGCAATAGGGTGCGTTGATTGACTTTCAAGACTGGCCAGATAAGCCAGAAAATCCTGCTCTGGTATTTCAGCCTGTATTTCATTCACCTTAAAAACACCTTGGGTTAAAGTTCCGGTTTTGTCCAATACCACGGTATTTACCTTGGTAATCAAATCCAAATAGTTTGAGCCCTTGAACAAGATACCATTAGCCGACGCCGCCCCGATACCACCAAAATAGCCCAATGGAATAGAAATTACCAACGCACAAGGGCAAGAGATCACCAAAAACACCAGTGCCCTGTACAGCCAATCATTAAATTGGTAATTGGATACAAAAAAATAAGGCACTATTACCAATGCTACCGCCAAGAAAAACACAATTGGGGTATACACTTTGGCAAATCGGCGAATGAGTAATTCTGTTTTGGCTTTTCTGGCACTTGCATGCTGTACCAAGTCCAAAATTCGGGAGAGCGCACTATCTTCAAAACGTTTGGTCACCGTCAAACTCACCACCCCATCTAAATTGAGCATCCCTGCTAACACCGTTTCGCCCTTTCTTATGGTTTTGGGCGTACTCTCTCCTGTTAATGCTGCAGTATTAAAACTGGCGCTATCACTTATCAACTTGCCGTCCAAAGCTGCTTTTTCTCCGGCTTTCAGTTGCAAAGTTTCTCCTATTTCAACCTCCTGAGGTTTTACGGTCCTATATTCTGCATTTCGGTACACCACAGCCGTATCCGGCCGCACGTCCAGCAACGATTTAATATTGTTTTTGGCCTTATTAACCGCCGCTGCCTGGAAAAGTTCTCCTATGCTATAAAACAACATTACCGCTACCGCCTCTGGGTACTCGCCCAAGGCCAAGGCTCCTATAGTTGCCAATGCCATTAAAAGAAATTCTGTAAAAATTTCGCCCTTACTAATGGTGGCAAATGCCTCTTTAATTACTGGCCAGGCCACCAGGAAATAAGCTAGCAGATACCACGACAACTTTAAATAGCCCGAAAAAAAGGGAAGGGAAAATTGGTCAAATGCTATAGCAGCCAACAATAGCACTAAGCTGATTATAACGGGCAAATAGGTCTTAAAAGAAGAAGGATCGCCGTGGTTATGATCGTGGTCGTGGTCTGCCGAATGCTTTTCGTGGTGCTGATGTCCGCAGCAACCATCCTCGCTATGATTTTGATGTGGTGCCATGCTTATTATTTAGAATGTTTCAAAACTACACTTTTTGCCGACTAATCAATCTTATTTATGTCACATTATTTTTCGAACAAATACAATAAAAAATGTTAAAGTATGTTAAATGTAATAGATAAGTATTCCAATATGAAATCTTTCAGATTATTCTACATCGCGAATGAGTTGCTACGCAGAATAGGGCTAACAAAGCTTTATTACTGGTTCAATAAGTAATATTTCTATTAACAATATCCAATACAGTTCCATTTTCGTTAATTTTCATCCGTTAAATTGAAAAATAATGAAGGCCGTGCCATTTTACAGCGTTTTTGCTGAAACCGGCAGCGGCATTTATGACTAACTTATCACAAAAAGCAATGAATATTAACCAGTTTAAAACTTTTTTTGCGGCCCTTGGTGTTGTTACCGTAGGCGTTGCAAATGCCCAAACCCCTATCAAAAAGTTTATCGACCCAGCAAACATGGATTTAAATGTGAAACCTGGCGACGACTTTTATCAGTATGCCAGTGGCACCTGGGTAAAAAATAATCCTGTTCCAGCTAAAGAAACACGTTGGGGATCATTTAACGAGCTGCGTGATTTTAACGTAAATGCTGTTAGAAGCTTGGTAGAAGCCGCGGCGGCGGACAAATCAGCACCTGCCGGATCAGTTACGAAACGCGTAGGTGATTTTTATGCGGCGGCCATGGACAGCGTAACCATCGAAAAACTAGGCTACACGCCAATTAAAGCCGATTTAGAAAAAGTAAAGCAAATCAACACCCTTCAAGAGGTATTGAACTTCACCACTTATATGCGTACTAACGGACTTGGTGGTGCGCTTTACGGTTTTGGTGTTGGCCAAGACAGAAAAAACGTAAACAAATACATGGTTAACATTTCGCAGGGAGGAACTACCCTTGGCGACAGAGACTATTATTTGAAAGACGACAGCCGTAGCGTGAAAATCAGGGAGGCATACGATACTTACATGACTGCCCTTTTTAAATTGATTGGCTACACCGATGCGGTTGCACAACAAAAAGCAAAAACGGTTTTCACCATTGAGAAAGCATTGGCAGAGGCACAAATGAGCCGCTTGGAAATGCGTGACCCTTATAAAACCTACAACAAGCTAACGGTTGCAGATTTCAGCAAAGTTATCCCCAATATTAACTGGACCAATACCTTAACCCAATTAAAGGTAACCGGCCAAGATACTGTTTTGGTAAACTCGCCAGCGTTTTTCAAATCATTAAACAATTTGTTAACCGCTACTCCGGTGGCTGATTGGAAAACCTATTTGGAGTGGAACATTTTAAAAGGTTCTGCAGGCAGTTTAAGTTCTCCTTTTGTGAAAGCAAACTTTGCCTTTACACAAGCGCAAACCGGACAAAAGGTTCAAACGCCTCGTTGGCAGCGCATGTCATCGTTAACTGATGGCGTTTTGGGTGATTTATTAGGTCAGTTATATGTCGCTAAATATTTCAAACCAGCCGCAAAGGCTCGTATGGACGAAATGATTGCTAATCTTCGTAAAGCCTTCGAGATCCGTATTAAAGGGTTGGAATGGATGAGCGATGAAACCAAGCAAAAAGCTTTGGCTAAACTTCACGCTTTCAGACCGAAAGTGGGTTACACCACCAAATGGAGAAACTACGATGGCTTGGTGATTAGCAGAACTACCTACTTCCAAAACTTACGCAACGCCAGCAAATGGGCTTACAGCGAAAACATTGGCCAATTAGGTAAACCTGTAGATAGAGAGCGTTTTGGCATGACTCCGCCAACGGTAAATGCGTACTACAGCCCAACCTTGAATGAAATTGTGTTCCCTGCAGGCATTTTGCAGTTCCCTTTCTTCCACCCAGATGCTGATGATGCGATTAATTATGGTGGTATTGGTGCCGTTATTGGTCACGAAATGAGCCACGGTTTTGACGATACTGGTAGCCAGTACGACAAAGACGGCAACTTGAAAAACTGGTGGACTGACGAAGACAGAGCTAAATTTAATGCCAGAACAAAATTGTTAGGTGAGCAATTTGACAAATACACCGTTTTAGATACCTTACATGTAAACGGCAAATTCACCATGGGCGAAAACATTGGCGACTTGGGTGGTTTAAATGCAGCTTATACTGCTTTTAAAATGACCAAGCAAGGCCAAAGCAACGAAAAAATTGATGGTTTTACGCCTGACCAACGTTTCTTTTTGGCCTGGGCACAGGTTTGGAGAGGCAATGTGTTGCCAGAAACAGCAGCGCAGCTAATTAAAACCGACACGCACTCTCCGGGCCCTTACAGAACCATTGGAGCACCGGTAAACATGGATGCCTGGTACAAAGCGTTTGATGTACAGCCTGGCGATAAACTTTACAAAAAGCCAGAGGACAGAATTAAACTTTGGTAAAAAACACTTCGTCATTGCGAGGCACGAAGCAATCTTACAACATAGTGAATTATTCGCTTTAGGATTGCTTCGCACCTCGCAATGACGTTATTACACGTATTTAGCCTGTGTTTTCTTAGGCAGTTTGCTCAACACCAACTCTCTCGACCGCTCAATTTTCTGCTTCAATTCCTGTACCCCAAAAACATCTAACTTATCTACAAAAACCCATTGCCTTTTAGCAAAATGTGGTGCCTGTTTCACGCCGTCCCTGGCCGCCAATTCTTCAAATTCCTCGGGCGTGCATTTCATGCAAAACCCGTGGGTATCCAAATCTACCAGCACAAATATTTTCTCTTCAATCATAAAACAAAGGTGGTCCCATTTCATGCCTTCGGTGGTTCCTGGCAAACTCAGGCAGTACGCTCTAAAACTTTCGATATCCATGGGCTAAAGATAAAGGAACAAGGATAAAAGAACAAAGACTTTAGCGCACTATAGTTTTCGAAAAGCAAAAACAACCTTACGATCATCGGTACTCCCGCTTTCCGCTACAATCTTTTTGTCCACGTTAATGCTAAACCTTACCGTCCAAACAAAAAGTATTTCCGCTGCAATCGGGTTTACGAAGCAAGTGCATTGCACAGGTTGAAGTAATTTAAACCCGATTGAAGCGGCATCCTTGGAACGCAGTGGAAAGATACAGCGCAAAGCGGGACTGCATAAGCCAAAAGCAGGGAAACACCTTTCCAAAAATCCAACCATAAACCGTGTAGCAATACGGCAATTTAAGCTTAATTTTGCTGCATGAATATCCTTACCCAAACCGCCGACGGCTCAAATACGCTATTTAACGAGGAAATTGGCGAACATTACCACTCGGCACATGGCGCACTGCAAGAAAGCAAGCATGTATTTATTGAAGCTGGCCTAAAGCATGGCCTTCAAAAATCAGGCAGCGGCGAAATCAGTGTTTTAGAAGTGGGTTTCGGTACTGGATTGAATTTTCTGTTGAGCTATGCGCATTGCGAAAGTTTGAATAAAAAGCTTAGATATCATGGTATTGAAGCGTTTCCACTAGCTCAAGAAGTAATTGCCTCAACCGCCTACCAACAATATGTGCCCCAAAACATTTGGGATTCGTTTATCGCAAAATATGACGATTCGGTTGACAATGAGATGGCAGTTTCTGAAAACTGTAGTTTAGCTATTAGCCATAACAGTTTGCAGAACTTCTGTACCGATATGCAGTTTGACGTACTTTATTATGATGCTTTTTCCGTAAGGCACCAGCCCGAATTGTGGACCAACGAAGTGATTGCCCATGCCTGCAGTTTCCTGAAAACCGGGGGTATTTTTGTAACCTACGCCATTACCGGCAACCTTAAAAGAGCGGTTAAAAGTTGCGGTTTTGACCTTGAAAAGCTCCCTGGCGCACCTGGAAAAAGAGAAATGCTGAGGGCATGTAAAACCATTTAGGCAAATAACTGTATAAGTTGTAGATTTTTTTGTAATTTATTCCTGTTAAATCAACCGCATGCAAATACAACTACCATTTATCGTTAGGCTAACGCTCGCCCTGCTTTCCATTTTGATGTTGGGCTACCTGGCCATTTTAGGGAAAAGCTTACTCTCGCCGCTTTTATTTGCACTGTTATTGGCCTTCCTGATGTTGCCGCTGGCCAATTTTTTGGAAACCAAAGTACGTTTGAAAAGAAGCCTGGCCACTTTGCTCACGGTAATTATTATGTTGGGCGTGCTTTATGGTATCGGCCATTTTTTTGCCATGCAATTGAGCGAACTGTGGAGCGACTGGCCGCTGCTGGAAAAGCAGGTTACCAATTCTTTCCACGAACTACAGCATTGGATTTCTAAAACATTCCACGTTAATATTAGCAAACAGGAAACCTATTTAGCCGACAGTGCCGAAAAAGCGCTTGCCACCAGTGCGGCAGTAGTTGGCACCACCTTGATCACTTTATCGTCGAGCCTGCTGTTTGTGGCTTTCACTTTATTGTTCACCTTCTTTTTGCTTAACTACAGGCGTTTACTGTACAAGTTTTTAACTTCCGTTTTTATTGAAGATTACCGGATAAAGGTAACCGAAACCGTTAACGAGATCCAGTTTATCATTAAAAAATACATTACAGGCTTATTTATTCAGATGATTATTGTGAGCATACTTATGGTGCTCACCCTTTCCATTTTAGATATAAAATACGCAATATTGCTAGGTTTGGTTGCCGGCATTTTCAATATCATCCCCTATTTGGGTATTTCCATTGCCCTGATCATTAGCGTACTCATTACTTTTGCTACAGCAGGCGCTGCCAAGGCCTTTTTTGTTTTATTGGCCTATGTTGGCGTACACGCTATAGATGGCAACATTTTAATGCCGTTAATTGTGGGTTCAAAAGTAAAAATCAATGCTTTAATTGCCTTTATAGGAATTGTAATTGGCGAAATGCTTTGGGGAATTTCTGGCATGTTTCTGTGTATGCCTTATTTGGCCATGCTCAAGATTATTTTCCAAAAAGTTGACCATTTACAGCCTTGGGCCATTTTGTTGGGCGAAGAACAAAAAGTAGCCTCACGAAAAAAGAGAGCCGCTGTTTTTGCCAAAAAAAAGAAAGTTGAAACAGATGAATAAAGCCAACGATCAGTCTTCCAAATCAACACATATCCTAAGTACTTCGGCCAATTTACTCGGTTTCTGCTTTGTGGTACTCACCTCGTCCAAAATAAACAAGCTCAACGAAGCCAGTTTTATTGACGAAGGTGCCGCTTTGGCCATAATGTGTTTCATGAGCAGCTGCTTGCTTTCTTTCCTATCTATCAGGAGTAAAATGGAAATACGTTCCGTTAAATTGGAAAAACTGGCCGATGTTTTATTTCTTTGCGGCTTGATTACCCTTTCGTTAACTACCATTTTAATTACATTCAATATTATTTAAAATATGTCCGCAAATATCCCGCCTTTAAATTCGCCAACTCCTGAAGGGGCTTTTTTAAGATTGCTTAATGTACTGGATACCCTGCGTACGCAATGTCCATGGGATAAAAAGCAAACCATGGAAACCTTAAGGCACTTAACCATTGAAGAAACCTATGAACTTTCTGATGCCATTTTAGAAGGCGACATGCAGGAAATTAAAAAGGAACTGGGCGATGTGATGATGCACCTGGTTTTTTATGCCAGAATTGGCAGTGAGCAAAATGAATTTAATATTACCGATGTGCTTAATGGCGTTTGTGATAAATTGATTAACAGGCACCCACATATTTACGGAGATGTTGAGGCTGACACCGAAGAACAAGTAAAACAAAACTGGGAAAAGCTGAAGTTAAAAGAAGGCAACAAATCGGTGTTGGCCGGAGTGCCGACCTCGCTGCCAGCTTTGGTGAAAGCCAGCCGTATCCAAGAAAAAGCCAGAGGCGTTGGTTTTGATTGGGAAGAAAAGCAACAGGTTTGGGAAAAGGTTGAAGAAGAACTACAGGAATTTAAAAATGAGTTCAACATTGTTGATGGAAAGGAAATAGACACTGAAAAAGCGGAAGGTGAATTTGGCGACCTTCTTTTCTCGTTGGTTAACTACGCTCGTTTTATCGATATCAATCCTGAAAATGCACTGGAAAAAACCAATAAGAAGTTTATCAAGCGTTTTCAATACCTCGAAGAAAGGGCCAAAGAAAGTGGAAAGGCTTTACAGGATATGACCTTGGCAGAAATGGATGTGTATTGGAATGAAGCGAAGAAGTTATAGGATGTTTTATTATGTTTAACCACCTAAGACAGTTAAGAACATAGTGGCACATAAACAAACTTAGATGAGCTAAGGTGTACAAGGTGTTAATTTAATTTGAGCCATTAAGGAACATTAAATTTTTTGGCGTGTAGTCTTAGTTATTTTAACTTCTTAATGGTTTATTCTTTTAACCATCTAATAGAGTTTTAGTTTTTTCAATCCTTAAGAACACGAATCACTAAATCAACTGACCATCTTAATTTTTCTTCATACCTTAATGTTTCCTAAATAATCAAATATGGAAAAACATACCAGCGTTGACGAGTACATTTCCTCTTTCCCTTCGGAAACCCAAAAGATATTGCAGCAATTGAGGGACGATTTGCAGCAAATGGTACCCAATGCCAAACAGAAAATAGGTTATGGCATTCCAACTTTTACCCTAAATGGGAATCTTATCCATTTTGCTGGCTACAAAAATCACATTGGCCTTTACCCTGGGAGCAAGGCCATTGAAGTGTTTGCAGATCGGTTGAAAGATTACCATACTTCAAAAGGAACCATACAATTCCCTATTGACCAACCGCTCCCAATGATATTAATTAAAGAATTAGTGGATTTCTGTGTAATGCAGAATTTAGCGAAGGTTAAGCAGAAATAGGTTTCCTTAGATGTTTTTAACTATGATCTTTTTACCACCTTACACACCCAAGAGCACTTTACTTAAACAAGCAAAATGGTTTAAAAGCTAATCGTCCTCAAAGAAAGTATCTAACAAATCATCCGTTTCACGGCGGTCTTTTTTCGTTGGTCGTCCGGTACCTCTGTCCCTTTTTAAGGCAGGTGCATGAAACACCGATTTAAAGGCATGGGTTTCTTCCACAGGAGTTAAATCCTTATATTTTGTTACGGCAATTTTTGCATCTGTGCGGTTGTAAGAAAAATCTACCACCTCAATTACTTTTCGTTCAACACCCTTGCTAATTTGGTACACATCTCCAATCTTTACTATTGCCGAGGGCTTGATATTTTGCCCGTTAAGTTTTACGCGGCCAGCTTTACAGGCATCGGTAGCCAAACTTCTGGTTTTAAAAATGCGAATGGCCCAAAGGTACTTATCTACACGTAGTTTCTCTGTTTCTCCCATGAGTTCAAAATTAAACAATATTGAACAGTTCGCAGCCAGTATTTAGCAATTACACGAACAAACCAGACTGGCAAAATCCAACTTTTAACTTTTAAAGCTTTAACTTTTAACTTATAAAGACTTATTTTGCATAAATTTTTAAAATACGATGATTGCTGAACTAAAAAAACAAATAGAAGAAGCTTGGGAAGATAGAAGCTTATTACAATACAAGGAATACTCTGAAGCGATTGAAACGGTTATCCAACAGCTTAATCGTGGCGAAATCAGGGTGGCCGAACCAGTTTTAAATGGTTGGGGCATTAACGAATGGGTAAAAAAAGCAGTAATCCTTTATTTCCCTATCAAACAAATGGGCGAAACCAAGGCTGGCCCTTTTGTTTTCCACGATAAAATGGACCTTAAAACCGATTATAAAGAAAAAGGTGTACGTGTAGTACCTATGGCCAGTGCCCGCTATGGTGCTTTTTTGGCGCCAGGCGTAATCATGATGCCTTCTTACGTTAATATTGGTGCCTATGTTGACGAAGGTACCATGGTAGATACTTGGGCAACTGTAGGCTCCTGCGCTCAAATTGGCAAGCGTGTACACTTAAGCGGCGGCGTGGGTATTGGTGGTGTTTTAGAACCGGTACAGGCTGCTCCTGTAATTATTGAAGATGACTGTTTCTTAGGTTCAAGAGCTATTGTGGTTGAAGGCGTACGCGTAGAAAAAGAAGCGGTGTTGGGTGCTAACGTAGTGCTAACTGCCTCTACCAAAATTATTGATGTTACTGGCCCAGAACCTGTGGAGTACAAAGGTGTTGTTCCAGCTCGTTCAGTGGTAATTCCTGGTTCATACACCAAAAAATTCCCCGCTGGCGAATATCAAGTACCTTGCGCCATTATTATTGGAAAACGTAAGGAATCTACCGATAAAAAGACTTCCCTTAACGATGCATTGAGAGAAAATAACGTAGCTGTTTAATTTTCAGTTGTGAGTTACAGGTTGTGAGTTATAGGCGAAAAACTCATAACTCCCAACCTGTAACCCGTAACTAATTTGAAGAATGCGGAGGATATTGGGCCAAAATTTCCTTTACACCTTCGTTGATTCTTTCTTCCCTGTTTTTAAAGCTATCCAAATTAAAGCCATCTCCGCGGCCATGCCAAACGTGCATTTTGGTTTTTGGATCTAAAAAATCAATCACGAACAAACCTTCCTGGTAACGGTCAACGGTACGCATGCCGCCGCCCCAAAAAGGGCCCCAGCCCCAGCCCCAGCCACCACGCCATCCCCAAGGGCTATAAAAACCATTGTCGTACACATCTGTACGTTCGCGTTTGGCCACAATCAGGTTAACAAACAAATCAGGATTAGCTGCTTTTGTAAAACCTTTAGCTTGCATTTCTGCATCTACAGCAGCCATCATTCTTTTCTTATCCAGGCCATTTACTTCTAATTTTTCCAATCCCTTTTCATAAAAATTATAGGTTTTATAGCTTTTAAAATCGGCATCTTTATCAAAATCTGATGCAACGCGTAAACTTGTACAGGCAGACAGCAGTATAACGACTGCCAAAAAACCGCCCAATTTCTTTGTTGATTTCATAACATTTGTGTGTTTCGTTATTAAATTCAATTAGTTAACCTAAATTTACCAATAAAAATTGGCTTCATTATCAGCATTAACACATCTGTAAGTCAAATGTTAGTGTAAAAAATGTAATAAATTAGGTAGATAAGCTTCGGCGGTAATGACTACCTTTGTTGCATGGCGATGAAAGAAGAAATCAACAAAGCACTGGAAATTTTAAAAAGCGGAGGCGTGATTCTATATCCTACTGATACGGTTTGGGGTTTAGGCTGTGACGCAACCAATCAAGAAGCTGCTGCTAAAATCAACGAAATTAAAGGCAGGCCAACGGAAAAAAGCCTTATTGTGTTGTTGGACACCGACCATAAATTGCAGAGCTACGTTAATGATCTTCCAGAAGTTGCCTACGACTTAATAGAATATGCCGAAAAGCCCTTAACGGTGGTTTTTTCCAATGCCAAAAATTTAGCGCCCAATGTGATCAATACGGATGGTAGCGTGGGAATTAGGATACCCAAACATGATTTCTGCCAGCAATTGATCCAACGCTTCCGCAAACCCATTGTATCTACTTCGGCAAACATCAGCGGCCAACCCACTCCAAAATTTTTCGATGAAATAAGTGATGAAATTAAGGAGGCCGTAGATTATGTGGTGGATTTGGAACAGGAAAACCGAACTCCCAAACAGCCTTCTACCATTGTAAAGCTGGGACCCGGTGGCCAGTTTGAATTTATCAGGAAATAAGTCCAAGCGCACCGATTATCCACCTCAATCATTTCCATCACCGCTCTAAAACTCCTCTTTAGGGGATTTAGGGGTTTTTATTACCTTTGCTATCAATATGCAAACCAATCCACAGACTGGCGACACCAACTTTCCACTAAACAAGATGGAGGCCCTCATCTTTAACGTATTAGCCGAAACTGCGGCAAAAACAGCAACAGAAATTTACGTTATAGGAGGATTTGTGCGTGATCTTTACCTAGATCGCCCTTCCAAGGACATTGATGTAGTAGTACTTGGCAATGGAATTTCCTTTGCCGAAAAGGTAGGCCAAAAGCTGAAAACCAATGTCGCAGTTTTCAAGAATTTTGGTACTGCAATGCTAAAACATGCAGATTTGGAGGTAGAGTTTGTAGGCGCCCGCAAAGAGAGCTACAGAGCAAATTCACGTAAGCCAATTGTAGAAGACGGTACTTTGGAGGATGACCAACTTCGCAGAGATTTTACTATCAATGCGTTGGCAATTTCATTAAACCAAACAGATTTTGGAGCGGTAGTTGACCCATTTAACGGTTTGGAAGACCTTCAGAATAAACTTATCCGCACTCCGCTAGATCCGGTGATCACCTTCTCTGATGATCCTTTGCGCATGATGCGTGCCATCCGTTTTGCAACGCAACTCGATTTTCAGATAGAACAAACTGCGGTTGATGCCATCAAATCACAAAAAGAGCGGATAAAAATTGTATCGAAAGAACGTATCACCGACGAGCTGAACAAGATCATTCTTGCAAAAAAGCCTTCTATTGGTTTCAACTACCTGTTTGATACCGGGCTTTTGGAACTGATTTTCCCTCAAATGGCCAAATTATATGGAGTTGATATCATCAAAGGCCGTGCACATAAAGACAATTTCTACCATACCTTAGAGGTATTAGATAATATTTGCCAAACCACCGATGACCTTTGGCTGCGCTGGGCGGCCATTCTTCATGATATAGCCAAGCCAGCTACCAAACGCTTTGAAGAAGGCCATGGCTGGACTTTCCACGGACATGAGGACAGAGGGGCCCGGATGGTTCCACAGATTTTTGCCCAGCTCAAACTTCCCTTGAACGAAAAAATGAAATTTGTGCAGAAATTGGTCCTGCTGCATCTGCGCCCCATAGTATTGGCCCAAGATATTGTGACCGACTCGGCGGTAAGACGTTTGCTATTTGAAGCCGGCGAAGATATCGACAGCCTGATGTTGCTTTGCAATGCCGATGTAACCACTAAAAACGAGTATAAAATTAAAAAATACCGAAACAACTTTGAACTGGTAAAACAAAAACTCAAAGATGTGGAAGAAAGAGACCAGCTACGTAATTGGCAGCCCCCCATTTCGGGAAATGACATCATGGAAACGTTTGGTCTACCGGCAGGCAAGGAAGTGGGCGTTTTAAAAAATGCCATCCGCGAGGCTATTTTAGAAGGCGATATTACCAACAGTTATCAAGAAGCTTTTAACTTTATGCTCCAAAAAGCCAAAGAGTTAGGATTGAGCCCGGTTTGATTTACATTTTCAGTTTTCTAAAACACCATTTAAAGATTAGCGTTATACATCGGAGAACCCGTTTTCAGACTTCCGCACTTCGAAGTTTTTTTATATTTTTACCCCACAATAAAGCAGGATTATAGGATATGGCCATTTATAGATTTAGAGTTTCTTTCGAAGATTACGACGATATCACCCGTGAGATTGACATCAAAAGCAATCAAACTTTCGAAGATTTACATAGAGCTATACACCGCAGTACCGGATATAATGCCGAGAAATCTTCGTCATTTTATGTAAGTACCGATAACTGGATCAAAGGCGAAGAAATTGCCATCCACCCTACGCAACGTAAAATGGATAACGGAGTGACTTTGATGGAAAAATCAAAGCTGAGCAGTTTTATTGAAGACCCACATCAGAAATTCTACTATATCTACAATTTTGAGAGGCCATACGATTTCCATGTGGAGCTGATCAAGATCATACTCGACAACGATCCTAAAATTGAATACCCATATTTGGTAAAAAGTATTGGTGAAGCCCCAAAAATTATCGATAAAACCAATGTGGATAGCATTGTTGCCAGCAGCTCCGCTATTGACAACGACTTTGATTTCCTAAACGAAATGGATTTTGTTCCAGAAGATACCGATGAGCTGGAAGCTATGGGCGGCCGGGGAATCAACGCACAGGAAGATGACCACGATGAAGAAGAGGAAGACCAAGAGGATGAGTTTGGCGACGGTGAAGAAGATTACAGTAACGACGATTATGGTAACGATAAAGACGACTATTAATCCGAAAGCTTAACAGACCGAAAGTCGGGAGCCTGTGATCAACCCCCTAAACTTTCAACACATACCCCCTAGGCACAAAATGGCACAAAAAACATTGATCGTTATTGTGGGGCCAACGGCAATTGGTAAAACCTCCTTGGCAATTGAACTGGCCAAGCATTACCAAACCGAAATTATTTCTGCCGATTCCAGGCAGTTTTTTAGGGAAATGAGCATTGGAACCGCCAAACCTTCGGAAGAAGAATTGGCGGCAGTACCGCATCATTTCATTAATTCGCATAGCATTAACCAGCTTTTTAGCACCGGTGATTTTGAAGTGCAAGCGTTAGCTTTAATTGAAAACCTTTTTAACAAGCATGACGTACTCATACTGGTTGGGGGTTCTGGCCTATACATTAATGCCCTTTGCAATGGCTTAGACGATATGCCCGAAATCAACCTTAATATCCGCGAAAAACTTAACCAGCAATTTGCAAATGAGGGCATTGAAACGATCAGGAAACAATTGGCAACACTTGACCCTGAATATTTTGCGAAAGTTGACCAAAGTAACCCCCAACGCATGATCCGTGGCTTGGAAGTAGTGCTATCTACGGGACAAAAACTAAGCTCATTCCTTACATCCAGCAAAAAAGAGCGACCATTTAACATCGTCAAGATAGGGTTAAATACAGAACGGGAAAAACTTTACAGCCAAATTAACCATCGAGTAAACGCAATGATGCAAGAAGGCTTACTCGAAGAAGTAAAATCTCTTGCGGCTTATAAAGAGCTGAATGCACTGAAAACCGTTGGCTATACGGAGATTTTTGACCATTTAGATGGAAAAATTGACTTGGCTACCGCTGTCGATAAAATTAAGCAAAATACTCGTCGCTTTGCCAAAAGGCAATTAACCTGGTTTAAAAAAGATACGGAGATCACTTGGTTTGAACCTGGAGAGGGTGACGAGGTGCTTGATTTTGTGAATCGAAGTTTATAGTTAACGTCGCTTAGCTCATGGCATTAATTAACGCTTTAGGATTGCTTGGTAAACTCGCAATGACGTACCTATTTTCGCTACTGCAAACAGCATAACTAATCAATCTTTCAGGAAATAAAGTTGTAACGCTAATGCTTCATACATTTCTTAACATACATCAAAAACTTTACCCCTATATTGAAGTTATCTTTGTAACAAAGAAAGGAAATTTATGGAATTAGGGATTGGAATGTTTGGCGATTTAAGAATTGACGCCAATGGTGAGCCGCAACCCGCACAACAACGTTTGCAAGAAATTATAGCGGAAATTAAACTCATGGACCAAGTGGGTTTAGATTTTTATGGAATTGGAGAGCATCATCGGCCAGATTATGCCGTATCCACTCCAGAAATCATTCTAGCGGCAGCTGCCACGGTAACCAAAAACATCAAGTTGGGCAGCGCAGTTTCGGTATTAAGCTCATCAGATCCGGTAAAACTTTACCAAAGCTTTGCAACAGTAGATTTAATTTCAAATGGCCGGGCCGAGTTAATGGCTGGCCGCGGTAGCTTTATCGAATCGTTTCCATTGTTTGGCTACAACCTTGCCGATTATGACGAACTTTTTGAAGAGAAATTGAACCTCTTGGTGAAAATCAACCAACAGCAAACCATTTCATGGAAAGGAAAATTCAGACCAGAACTAAAAGAACAACAGGTTTTACCTCGTGCGGTAAATAACCATTTAAATATTTGGGTAGCTGTTGGTGGCACGCCAAACTCTGTGGTACGTGCAGGAAAGTTGGGCTTACCCGTAATGTTTGCCATTATTGGCGGCAATCCGGAACAGTTTAAGCCCCTGTTTGAGTATTATAAACAGGCCTACGAAGATAGCGGCCACGACATGAGCCAATTCAAGGTGGGCGTACACATGCATTCGTTTTTTGGAGAAGAAAGCCAAGCTACCGCCGATTACTATTACCCTATTTATGCGGCACAGATGGACAGAATTGGCAAATCAAGAGGTTGGCCGCCATTCCAACGCGGGCAGTTTGATTTTGGACGTTCGAAACATGGCGCTTTAATTATTGGGGACGCTAATGAAACCGCCGATAAAATACTGCAAATGCAAGAGCTATTTGGCTTAACCCGCTTTTCGGCACACATGGATGTAGGCGCACCATCACACGAATACATGATGAAATCTATCGAGATTTTTGGCGATAAGATAGCACCACAAATAAGAAAAGCTTTGGGAAAATAATTACCGACCATTTCCCCCCTCTCTTTTTAAAGGAGAGGCGAGGGAGAGGTTATATAACCACATAGACACCTAACAGCATTATTTTACAATTAAGTAATTACTTAATCTAAAGATTTCTCTCCCGAAGTGCCGAGACTACGTTTCGCTCGAAATGACGGTATGATATTTTTAGACAATTCCCTAACTTATCTTTAGGCCATAATTCGCTACCTTTACGGCTATATGGATAACCACTTAGTTATTGCTGTTGGAGCAGCTTTTGGAATTTTAGCGATTATTCTTGGCGCTTTCGGGGCTCATGCTTTAAAGAAAGTTTTATCTGCCGAGAAGTTGGCCTCTTTTGAAGTGGGTGTGAGGTATCAAACCTACAGCGCCCTATTTCTGCTGGTGCTGGGCTACCATGCTAATTTAGCATTGGGTGCCATTAGGTGGGCCTTTTATTTGGTAACGATTGGCACCATCCTTTTTTCTTTTAGCATTTATCTTTTGTCCTTGTCGGAATACCTTAAAAAGAGCTTTAAATTTTTAGGTCCAATTACACCGCTAGGTGGTTTATTGATGATTATTGGCTGGGGCTGTTTGCTATGCTCTGCTCTTTAGTTGTTTCTTTGTATAATAAAAACCTCGCAGGTTTTGAAAACCTGCGAGGTTTGTTACGTTTGAGCACTACTTTAAGTTCCTAAACCCGATAGTAGCGGAAATCCTTTTTGTTACAGGGAAAAACCTCATAGGTTTGATAAGCATGGTGCAAGGGGCAACCGATGAGGTTTGCGGGCAAGGGCCACAAAAAGATTGAAGCGTATAGCGGGACTATCGATAATAGTAGCAACAACTTGCTTTTCAAACCAAATAAGAAGACCTACAATGCGGCTTTTACCAAATACGGCAATATCTCTTTTTGGAAGGTTACAAAGTTTTTGCGGACATCTGAATCACTTACCGAGGTAAAGGCAAACGAAAACACGATGCTTTTACTGGCTTTCAACAAAAATGCCAGTCCGCCACGACGAGCTGGATTATTTTTAAAGTGATCGAGCTCTAAATAGGCAGATAGCAATAGTGCCTCCAATTGATCAGAAAGATGTTTCAAAAACTCTTGGGAGTTGGCATTTTCGCGAACAAAGTCCCAGCCAATAAATTCGTTGCAGGCAGTAAAGGAAAGTCGGCAGGTTTTCATCACCAAAGCTTTTAAATGTTCTTCTTCGCTTGCAAATTGTGCCTTATTGGACAAAATACCATGCAAATTAACATCCAGGTAGTCCATCAAAATAAAATCGAGGATTTGCTCCTTGCTTTCGAAATACTTATAGATGGTAGCCTTGGCAATACGGGCTTTTTTAGCAATTTCGTTTACACTGGTTTTGTGATATCCGTATTTTCTAAATAGCTCCTTTGCGGCCCTAAGTATACTTTCTTTTATTTTTTCTGGCTCCATTAATTTCTTACTAATATTTGTTGCCCCGCTATGTTCAAAGCATATCTTTTTAAAGCTCTTTTTGCGGGTGCTTTTTGCGGACTACCATCAAGCAATGAAAACTTACCTCCCGAGCATGGATCTACGGCTAGGAACAACCCATTTTCAGGGGTAACGGCACAGGCCTTTTCGGGGTTAACGGTGCTGCATCTGTCAAAAGCAACATACTCATTAGTAGGTGTTTTTACGATAACCAGGCCAGCTACTCCGTGGTTTGGCACCAGTAAAATTCCGTTGGTAGCCCTAATTCCAAATTCGGCAATGGTAATTGTGTAATTTACGGGATAATCTGGAATGTAGTTTTCTTCCTTTCCGCAGGATGCGAAAAGTAGAAAGACCATTGCTATAGCCGCTAATTTTTTCATGTTATATAATGGCCGACTGATATTGTTTCAGGAAACGAACATCGTTTTCCGAAAACAAACGCAAGTCTTTGATTTCGAACTTGAGGTTTGCAATTCGCTCGATACCCATACCAAATGCAAAACCGCTATATTTCTTGCTATCAATGCGGCAGTTTTCCAAAACATTTGGATCTACCATGCCACAGCCCAAAATTTCTACCCAGCCGCTGCCTTTGCACATTTGGCAGCCTGCGCCTTTACAAATGGTACAAGAAATATCCATTTCGGCCGAAGGCTCGGTAAACGGGAAATATGAAGGGCGGAAACGTACTTTGGTACCTTCGCCATATAATTCCTGTACAAAATAGAAAAGGGTTTGCTTTAAATCGGCGAATGAAACTTTTTCATCCACGTATAAACCTTCTACCTGGTGGAAAAAACAATGCGCCCTAGCTGAAATAGCTTCGTTACGGTAAACACGTCCCGGCATTAGTGCTCTGAACGGAGGCTGGCCTGCCTCCATCATCCTTACCTGCACCGATGAGGTGTGCGTACGGAGTGCAATATCGCCATTTTCACCGCCTTTTTTGATGAAGAAGGTATCTTGCATATCTCTGGCGGGGTGTTCCTCAGGGAAGTTCAAGGCAGAAAAGTTATGCCAATCATCTTCAATTTCTGGCCCTTCGGCAACGCTGAAACCCAATTTATTGAAGATTTCGATGATTTCCCTACGTACAATAGCCAACGGATGACGCGTACCTAACTCAAAACCTTCTCCAGGCAAAGTCAAATCAAGCTGATTACTTTCCGAAGTATCCTTTGATGCCGAAATCGTTTCGTTTAACGTTTGGAACTTGGCCTCTGCCAATTGCTTAAACTCGTTCAGTACCTTTCCCAAGGTTCTCTTCTCTTCGGGAGAAACGGCTTTAAATTCATCAAACAAATCTTTGATGATCCCCTTAGTTCCCAGAAAACGTATTCTGAACTGTTCCAGCGCTGCTGCATTAGCGGTAGAAAACGCATTGATTTCGTTAGTGTATTGCGTTATTTGGTCTTGTAACATGGGCCAAATATACAGGATTTTCTCCTATATATTTGTCAAGGTGAGTTCAAAAACAAAGTTAAATGACTATTACAGCCATAAAATGAACCCAATCTTTAAGATATCTATTGCAAATTAGCGTTTAGATAAGCCAATAGCTCCACAAACACCAATTGAATGTTTCCTGTTTTGGTAAAATTGTGGTCGGCCCCGGCAATTTGTACAAATTTATTGGGCACGTTAAGCTGATTTAATTTTGTAGTAAAAGCATCAAAAGTTGCCCTACCCTGCTTTGGCAAATCTCCAACGGCATTGTTTTCAGGGAAAATGGTTAAGGTTGGTATTTTCTGATTTGCATTGGCCACATATAGGGGGCTAATGGCCCTGTAGGATTGTTCATTGGCCACGCTTACTTCAAAACCGGTATATCTATAGCCCATTTCTAAGATGTAAGGTGGCAGCAAGTTATAGGAAGGAATATCGGTAAAGGTTTGGTCCAACGCTCCCGCCAAATTTACTGCCACTTTTACTTTATTGGTGTTTTTGTTGCCGTAGCTGTACAGCAAACCTAAGGTTGCCCCAGCACTGTGCCCCGCAACGGCAATTCTGTTTTTACTCACTTGCCATTCATCTGCATGGGCAATAGCGTAATCAACGGCCGCACTTACATCATCAACCTGGTGTTGAATGAGTACCGCACTTTGCTTATGAGTTACGGGATTAGTTTGCAAGCCACTGCCATCTACCAAACGATAGTTGATATTAACTACGGCAAAATTTCTCCTGGCCAATTCTTCTGCTATCGAAGTATATTCACTTTTATCGCCGCCAATAAAGCTACCTCCATGTACAAATACCACCATTTTGGTTTCTGAATTTCTGTTAGCGGGCAAATAAACATCCATATTTTGCAAAGCGTTACTGCCATAACTCACATTCAGTTTTGTTTCGGCTTTTAACGATTGGCTGCTTGATTTTTTACAGGCAACAATGGATATGGATAATACCAGGAAGCAAAAGCTTTTCAGGAAAATTTTCATGCGTTATTCTAATTTTTAATGACACCCAGCTCCCTGCCTACTTTGGTAAATGCAGCAATGGCCTTGTCTAAATGATGTTGCTCATGCGCAGCCGAAAGCTGTACCCTGATACGAGCTTTACCTTGTGGCACCACAGGATAAAAGAAACCAATTACATAAATTCCTTCTTCTAGCATTTTAGCGGCAAATTCTTGTGCTACTTTGGCATCGTACAGCATTACCGGAACAATAGGATGAAACCCAGGCTTGATATCAAAGCCTGCTTGGGTCATTTTCTCTCTAAAATATTTGGTGTTATATTCCAACTTATCACGCAGTGCGGTAGTTTCGCTTAACATATCCAATACCGCTACCGATGCCCCAGCAATAGAAGGCGCCAGTGTATTGGAAAACAAATATGGGCGTGACCGTTGACGCAACATATCTACAATTTCTTTGCGTCCCGACGTAAATCCGCCAGAAGCACCGCCCAAGGCCTTGCCCAAGGTACCAGTAATGATGTCGATACGGCCCATTACATTAAAATGCTCGTGCGTACCCCTTCCAGTTTTACCAATAAAACCAGAGCAGTGTGATTCGTCAATCATCACCAGGGCCTCGTATTTATCTGCCAAATCACAAATTTTATCCAAAGGTGCAACAGAACCGTCCATAGAAAAAGCCCCGTCGGTCACAATCATTCGGTGGCGGCAATCCTTTGCGGCGATCAATTGCTGCTCCAGGTCGTCCATATCGCAGTTTTTATAACGGAAACGTTGCGCCTTACACAAACGTACCCCATCGATGATAGAAGCATGGTTCAACTCGTCGGAAATGATCGCATCTTCAGGGCCTAACAATGGTTCAAAAACGCCACCATTGGCATCAAAAGCAGCCGCATAAAGAATGGTATCTTCTGTTCCTAAAAATTCTGAAATCTTTTTTTCTAACTCTTTGTGGATATCCTGGGTACCACAAATAAATCTAACAGACGACATTCCATAACCGTATTTATCGATGGCATCTTTAGCCGCTTCAATCACTTTTGGGTGAGACGACAGCCCTAGATAGTTATTTGCGCAGAAGTTAATCACCTCATCACCAGTGCTTACCTTAATATCTGCACCTTGCGGGGTAACGATGATTCTTTCTTTTTTATATAGCCCGGCTTGCTCAATTTCCGCAAGTTCCTTTTGTAAAACGGGTTGTAGGGTTTTATACATGGTTTTATTTTTAATAGATTTTAACACAAATATAGTATTTTGGTTGTTGTGCAACCTTAAGAAACATTACATCGTCTTTGATTTAAAAGATAACCACATGAATAAAAAACTTCTACTCCTTTTTTATCTAATTACTTTATCCATAGCGGCCTTGGCCCAGCAATTTGAAATCAGAGGCAAAATAACCGATAGCGACGGTGAACCTATCCCGTTCGTTTCCGTTTTCATCAAAGGAACTACCAAAGGAGTTTCTGCAAACGCAGAGGGAGTTTACAGTATTAACGTAGAAAGGGGCTTAGTCACCCTAACCTTTACCGTGGTAGGTTTTAAAACCGCTACGCAAAGTGTTGACGTTTTTAACAACACCACCTTAAACCAGACCCTGCAGACAGAGCAATACACCTTGAACAGCGTGGTTATTAAAGCCAATGGCGAAGACCCAGCCTATCGAATTGTAAGAAATGCCATTAAAAACAGGAAAAGCTATCTGGAAGAAATTTTTGCCTATAGCAGCGATGTTTACATTAAGGGCATGCAGAAACTGGTTGGCGCTCCAAAGAAATTTTTTGGCAGGGATATCCAAAAAACGCTGAACTTGGATACTAACCGCAATGGTATTTTGTACCTCTCTGAATCCCAATCGAAGTTTTCGTACATGAAGCCCGACAGGATTAAGGAAGAAATGATTTCTTCAAAAATCTCGGGACGAAATAATGCTTTTAGCTTCAACAAGGCATCTGACATGAGAATCAACTTTTACGAAAACCTGCTCCTTGAAAATAGTGGGTTAAGTGCCAGAAGTTTTGTTTCCCCAATTGCCGACAATGCAATGTTCTACTATAAATATAAGCTTTTGGGCAAAACCGAGGAAAATGGACTAACCATCAATAAAATTGAAGTAAGCCCCCGCCGCAAGAACGACCCGGTTTTTAGGGGGGTAATTTACATTGCCGATGAAACTTGGCGCTTGATGGGCACGGATTTAAACCTGACCAAAGATGCTGGCGTTAATTTGATAGATACGCTGAACATTGCGCAACATTTCATTAAGGTAGACAAATACTACATGCCCGGCAATTTGAAATTTCAATTTAACGGTAATGTTTTTGGCTTCAAGTTCCAGGGATATTTTATTAGTTTCTATAGCAACTACAATATCAATCCTAAATTTGAGAAGGGCTATTTTACCGCCGAAATTTTAAAAATCACCAAAGCGGTAAACAAAAAAGACTCGGCCTATTGGGCCAACAACAGGCCTATCCCGCTTACCGAGGAAGAACGCAAAGACTATATCAAAAAGGATAGTATAGCGCTGCGTATGCAAAGTAAAGCTTACCTGGATTCGGTAGAAAAGGCCAACAACAATTTTACGCCAGGAAAAATATTGGTTACCAGTTACCAAATTAACGATAGGTACAACAAACGTTCCTACACTTTAGACCCCTTGATACAGTCGTTGTTTTATAATACTATAGAAGGTTTTGCGATTAAATATGGCGTCACCTATCGTAAACAATATGAGCAAAACAAATATCTTTCCATTAGGCCTCAAGCCAGATATGGTTTTGCCAATAAACGTTTTACGGCCAATGTGAATGCTTATTACTATTACGATCCTACCAAGCGGGCGGGCATTAATTTAGGTTTCGGCAGTGAAATTGCCGATTTGAACAACTACGGCACCATGTCGCCACTATCCAACACGCTGAACACTTTGTTTTTTGAAAGAAACTATCCCAAACTTTATAAAAGAGATTTTGTAACCATTGGCACACAAAGGGAGCTAGCCACCGGCCTGCAAGCGGCCATTTCTCTTGATTACGCCAACAACCATGCGCTTAGCAACAGTACATTGTACAAATTTAGAGACTATGAGGACCGCGAGTTCACCTCGAACAATCCATTAAACCCTACCGATGACGCACCATTTTTTCCCGATTACAAATCTACCGCTGTTACTGCAAGCTTAACTTATATCATAGGCCAAAAATACATTACCCGTCCTGATGCAAAAATATATACCGAAGCAAAATATCCTAAACTAAGCTTACGCTACAAAAAAGGGCTTGATGGTGTATTTGGTAGCGAAACCGATTATGACCTCATTACCTTTGAAGCTTATCAGGAGCGTATTGGCCTAGGGCTATTTGGCTATACCTCTTTTGTAGTAGGCGCAGGGAAATTTTTAAACAACAACAAGCTCTTTTATCCGGATTTTAAACACTTTAGAGGTAACAATGCAACGTTCTTCCCTCCTAATCTCAGAAAATTCAGATTTTTGGACTTTTATCAATATAGTACCAACGAGCACTATTTTGAGGCTCATCTTGAACATAATTTTTCAGGTTTTATCCTCAACAAAATTCCATTATTGAGAAAGCTGAAGCTAGAAGAAGTAGTAGGCATCAACTACCTAACCCAGCCCAAAAAGAAAAATTATACGGAGTATTATTTTGGCATACAGCGCCTGTTATTCGGGATTAGCTACGGTTTTGCCTTTGATAACGGCCGCAGAGTTGACCAAGGCTTTAGATTTTCGTACGATTTTTAAATGAAATGAGTTTTTTCATCATCAAACGTAAGGTTAACAAAAGCTTTTCGTTAATTTGACGTTATCAACTTAATCTCAAAGAGAGTTTTTTTTTAAATGATAGGCTACCTGCGGTGTTGTATTTTCTGTTTGCTCAATTTTGGGATGTTTAGCGCCTTTGCACAACATTTTGTGCTTTCCGGAAAAGTAACTGAAATTAAAGGTTCGAATGTGCCGTTTGTTTCGGTATATGTAGGTAGTACAACGCAAGGCACCTCATCTAATATTGATGGGCAGTATAAGCTCACCTTGCCCGCCGGAAAAATAGAAATACTATTTACCGCAGTGGGCTATGAAGACCGCAAAGTAACGGTAGCAATGAAAGAGAATACCACTTTGGATATTGTACTTGCACCAAAAATATTCATGCTGAATGATGTAGTCATCAGATCAAAAACAGAAGATTTGGCCAACGACATCATGAAAAAGGTGATTGCCAACCGTAAAACACATCTGAACGAAGTGGATGCTTTTTCGGCAGAGGTTTACACCAAAGCCATGCAAAAACTGGTAAGTGCCCCCAAGCGGTTTTTTGGCCGAGATGTAGCTACCATTTTAGACTTGGACAGTAATCGGCAAGGCATTATTTATCTTTCGGAAACCGAATCGAAACTGGATTTCAAACAAAGAGATAAGGTAAAGGAAGTTATGGTGTCGTCGAAAATTGCGGGCGACAATAACGGGTTCAGTTTCAACAAAGCTTCTGACTTGATGGTCAACTTTTACAACAATGTGCTGTTCGAAGACAAACTTTCTGTAAGAGGTTTTGTATCGCCCGTGGCCGACAATGCCTTCTCCTATTATAAGTACAAATTTTTGGGCAACAGCGAAGAAGATGGCAAAACCATCAGCAAAATAGAGGTTATTCCCAAAAGAGGCAATTTACCCGCTTTTTCGGGTGTGATCTATATCGTAAATAAAAGTTGGCGCATAAATGCCGTAAACCTGTTTGTCACCAAAGACAATGGCATTGAACTCATTGACACGCTTACCGTAAAGCAACAGCTCATAGAAATTGGCAACGTTTACGTTCCCCAGTCGCTACAATTTAGCATTGCAGGGAAAATATTAGGATTTAAGTTTACGGGGTATGTGATGGGGGTTTTTAAGAATTACAATATCCAGCCCCATTTCAATAAAAACTTTTTCACCAAGGAAATTTTAAAGGTAGAGAATAATTCGAACAGGAAAGACCCCTTTTACTGGGAAAAACATCGCTCAGTACCACTTACTCCCGAAGAGCAGAATAACTATCTGCGGAAAGACAGTATCAGCGCACTAAAAGCTTCGCAAAAATACCTCGATTCGGTTGACCGAATCAAAAACCGCTTTAACGTGGCGCAAATATTGGTTACACCCTATGTGTACTACCGCAGTTACAATAAAAAAAGCATCACTTACGATCCCATTGCTACCAGTGTTTTTTACAACACCGTAGAGGGTTTGGGATTAAAGTATGCGGTAAACTGGCGACAGGGATTTGATGACGGGCGCTTCTATTCCATTAGGCCCGAGGCCCGCTATGGTTTTGCCAACCAACATTTCAACGCCAATATCAAAGCCAAATACTTGTATGACCCCATCCGGAACGCCACCGTGTCCATCGGTTTTGGTTCAGAGGTAGCCAATTTAAATTCGCTGGTACAAACCAATTTGCTCCGCAACACCATTAATGCACTGGTTTTTGGGAAAAACGTAGCAAAGTTTTATGAACGTAGGTTTCTCAATGTGGAAGCCTCCAGGGAATTTGCGCCAAGCTTTGAGCTTAAGCTAACCGCCGACTACGCCAACCGCTCGGCACTTTTAAACAGCAATTTCGAAAGTTTTAGGGGGCAACCTAAATTTACTTCCAATAATCCCTTTGCGCCAAATGACGAGAACAGCCTGCTATTTCCCGATCATAAGGCCCTGGTGGTTAGCGGTACCTTAGCCTATACGGTTGCCCAAAAATACATCACCCGCCCTGATGGACGCTTTTACATGGAAAGCAATTATCCGCGGATAGAATTCAATTATAAACGGGGGATTAGGGGCATATTTGGTTCAAGTGTCGATTACGATTTCATTTCCTTGGAGATTTATCAGAAAAAGCTCCATTTTGGCATGCTTGGAAAATCATCAATATTATTAGGTGCCGGAAAGTTTTTAACAACCAAAAACCTAAACTACCCCGATTGGAAGCACTTCAGAGCCAACCAATCTATGGTATTTGATCCCGATGAACGAAATTTCCAATTTTTGGATTTCTATATCTTCAATACAACCAAGCAGTATTTCGAGGCGCATTTCCAGCATAACTTTGGTTCCTTTTTCTTTAGTAAAATCCCTTTGCTTAAAAAATTAAAGCTAGAGGAAATTATTGGAGGCGCCTACCTTTCTTCTCCCGAAAAAAGAAATTATAATGAATTTTATTTTGGTATAAAACGCTTAAACTTTAGGATACATTATGGCTATGCCTATGACAGAGATGTACTGATCAAGAAAAAATTTAAGTTTTCTTATGGGTTTAATTTGTAGGGTGAGCCATAAATGCGCAGATTTACTGGCTAACGGGATGCAACAACCTTGTGTCCCCTTTGCGTAAAGCTAAACCCTTTGCGGCAAAAAACACGCCTTAAGAAAGGAAAAGCTAGGCCAAGAACGTAAAGCCATCTTCATCCAGTGCTGTGCGCCTATAGCTAATCATCATTTTATGACGAAAATCATCTTTGCCAAAACCTAAATTAGGCTTATCTTTGCATTGCCTTAAACGCCGTTTGCAGCGGTATCAACGGAAATATGAAATATAACACCCTACTTTACTATTGCTATTCGCCAATAGCAGAGGCTGAGCAATTTGCGGCCGATCATCTTCAATTTTGTAAATCACTGGGCTTGGTTGGCCGTATCATTGTGGCCGACGAAGGCTTGAACGGAACCGTATCCGGCACTGTAGAGGCCTGCAAAGCCTACATGGAGCACGTACACGCTGATGAGCGTTTTGCCAAAACCGAATTTAAGATAGACGAGGTAGACCAACCTTCGTTTATCAAGATGCACTGCCGCTACAAAGCCGAAATTGTACACTCAGGCCTTCGCGATGCCAGCATTATCGACCCTAACAAGAAAACCGGCAAGCATCTGGAACCTAAAGAATTTAGCGAGATGATGCACAATGAGGATGTGGTAGTGTTAGATGTAAGGTCAAATTACGAACATAACCTAGGAAAATTTAAAAATGCGATCACTCTAGATATCGATAATTTTAGGGATTTTCCTGAGCAAATTGAAGCCCTGGCCCAATATAAAGACAAAAAGGTACTCACCTATTGCACTGGTGGCATCAAATGCGAAAAAGCTTCGGCATTATTGCTACACCACGGCTTTAATGACGTTTACCAACTGCATGGCGGAATTATCAAATATGGTAAAGAAGCTGGCGGTAAAGATTTTGAAGGCAAATGTTATGTGTTTGATAACCGTATTGCCGTAGATGTGAACTCGGTAAACCCTACCGTGGTAAGTAAATGTTTAAACTGCGGGACTACTACCTCTAAAATGATTAATTGTGCCAACCCTGAATGCAACGAGCACTTTACGCAATGCGATACTTGTGGCGAAGAACTACAGGGATGCTGCTCCGTAGCTTGTAGCGAACACCCACGCAAGCGCCCTTATGATGGTACAGGCTATTACGTGAAAGTGCCGCAGCATGTAGCGATAAAAGACTAAATGATAAATCGAAAGCTATCCAAATTAGGGTAGCTTTTTTTATGATTTACTCATATAAACCTTGCCGTTTTTAAGCGAGACTTACCAAATTTCAGAGATTTCACAAGCCTATCTTAGCTTCAAGCAGCGATGTTTCCTTTTATTTTTTTATTTTGTCATTATTGCAATATTCAACACCTTCTGCATGAAGCTTAACCTGTCTACAATTTCCTTTCTTTTAACCCTCTATTTTTTTTGCCTTAAAGATTTAGCGGCCAACGATATTCCCAGAATCGGGGTTCCCTATGTTCAAAATTTCCATAAATCGTCGTATGCCGCAGGCAACCAAAACTGGTCTATTGCCAAAGATCAAAAAGGAGTTATGTATTTTGGAAATTCCAGCGGTTTATTAAGCTTCAATGGCCGCTACTGGGAAAAACACGAACTACCCAACAAGCAAATCGTAAGATCGGTAGCGGTAAACAGCGACGGCCTTATCTATACCGGCGGCTTTGGCGAATTTGGTTATTGGGACTATCGAAACAAAAAACTCAGCTATACTTCCTTAATTAAATTGCTTCCCAAAACGGCACAACTTACTGGCGAAGTTTGGAAAATATACACCCTCGGCAAAAAAATTTACTTTCAAACGTTTTCACACATTTTTGTTTATGAGAACAAAAAAATAACCGTGATAAAGCCTGCTAATAACCTGCTATTCCTGCATAAGGTGGGCAACAGATTGTTTGCCGAAGTGATTGAAAAAGGGCTATTTGAACTAAAGGACAAACAGCTTGTAAAGTTAGAAGGCAGCGAAATATTAGACAAAACAGGCGTACTTTGCATTTTGCCATTCAAAAACAATCAATTTTTAATTGGCACCAGTAAAAACGGTTTGTTTCTATATGACGGAAAAACGTTCAGCCCATTTGCCAATGGAGCCAACTCCTATCTGAAAACATACCAATTGAACAATGGTGCCAGGCTACTAAAAAACTATTATGCTTTTGGTACCATTTTAAATGGCATTGTCATTATTGACGAAAACGGAAACGTTATCCAAACCATTAACAAAACGAGTGGCCTACAAAACAATACCGTACTTAGCATTTATAACGATAACGAGGACAATCTTTGGGCTGGCCTCGACAATGGCATCGACCGCATTGAGCTCAACTCGCCCCTATCGTTTTATTTTGATAAGACCGGAAAATTTGGCACGGTTTATTCAAGCCTGATATTTGGAAACAAAATCTACCTGGGTACCAACCAGGGTTTATTTTACGGTAACTGGAGCAATAACGCCGCAGGAAACTTTGATTTTAAGTTAATTCCCAATTCACAGGGGCAGGTATGGGATTTAAGCAGGATAGATAACCAGCTCATTTGCGGACACAATAACGGAACCTTTTCGATAGTTGGCGACAGAATTGAAAAAATATCAAATATCAATGGAGGTTGGACCCTCAAAAAACTGAAAAGCAATCCCAACGGTTTGATTCAGGGAACCTATACAGGGCTAAGCATTTACCTTAAAGATGCTAACAACCATTGGGGCTTTAGCCACCGCATTGAAGGTTTTGGCGAACCCTCTCGTTATGTAGAGCAGGACCATAAAGGAAATATCTGGGTAAGCCACGCCTACCAAGGGCTTTATCGTATTAATGTAAGCAACGACCTCAAAAAAGCAGTAAAAATAAAATACTACGATGAAAAAAATGGGCTGCCCAGTAGTTTTAACATCAATGCCTTTAATCTTGAAAACAACGTAGTTTTTTCTTCCGATTCTGGCTTTTACGTATATGACGATATCAACGACCGCTTTAGCAAATACTACGCATTAAACAATAAACTGGGAAATTTTAGCACCTCCAATAAGATTATCAAAGCGGGAAACGCCAAATATTGGTTCATTAACCACGGCCGCATGAGCTTGGCCAGCTTTAGCGAACCTGGAAAAATATCGATCGACTCAAACCGTTTTAACATTTTAGATGGCCGTATGGTTCAATACTATGAGAACATCAGCCAAATCAGCAATAACCTTTACCTGATAAGTGTTGATGATGGTTTCGCCATTTATAACGATGCATTAGCTACATCCATGAAATCTTCGGCAAAATTGCCCAACGTATTGATTGGTAAAATTGAAGATATTACCGATAGGTACAGTCTTATCACAGAAAACGTAGATAGCCAGGAGGAAATAGAAATCCCATTTTCAAGAAACAGTATCAGGATTTCATTTGCGCTGCCTTATTACCGCCTGTCTAAAATCAAATTTCAATACTATTTAGAAGGATTTTCCAAACAATGGTCGGAATGGAGCCCGGCTACGCAAAAAGATTTTACCAATTTAAGCAACGGCACTTATGTTTTCAAAGTACGTGCTAAAATTGACGACCGTGCCATTAGCGAAATCAGTTTGGTAAAAATTGTTATCCTGGCACCTTGGTACGCCAGTAATTGGGCCTGGGCTTTCTATTTTATCTGTGTCATTATCGGGCTTATTGTAGGTAAAAAAATATACGAGGCAAAACTTAAAAAAGACCGGCAAAAAATAGCCGACAAACTGCAAAAGGAAAAAGAGGAATATCTAAAAAAAGAAGCCGAAGCTACCGAAAAGCAAATTGCCAAATTGCAAACAGACCAGCTGCATGCCGAACTGGCCGGAAAAAGCCGAGAACTGGCCAACTCAGCCATGAGCCTGGTTTACAAAAACGAGCTACTGCAAAAAATAAGCCAAGAGCTATATAAACTTAAAGACAATAAAGATCAAAAACCACAGGACGACCAATTGCGCAAAATCCAAAAAATTATTGATGACGGCATGAACGACGAACGAGATTGGAACCTGTTCGAAAATAGTTTTAACGAGGCGCATGAAAGTTTCTTTAAAAAGTTAAAAGCCAATCATCCTGACCTGGTTCCAAATGATCTCAAACTTTGCGCTTACCTACGCATGAACATGAGCAGTAAGGAGATGGCTTCGCTGTTAAATATCTCCGTAAGGGGCGTAGAAATACGCCGGTATCGTTTGCGTAAAAAATTGGCGGTACCTCACGATAAGAACCTCACCGAGTTTCTCATCGAGATTTAGCACTACATCATTACCTCTCACACCACTTTTTTGTTTGGCCTAAAAAATGCCAAAAACCTTGTCCATGTAGTAGTGCCATTTTCCCAAATAAGCAAACAAAAACCGCTGTTTAAGCAATAAAAACAGCGGTAAAAGCCAAGCCTGAGATAACCACAACACCACACTTGATGTAGTAATGTGCAAGTACTTTTTGTTGTTCATACCAAACAAAAGTTCAACATTCGTGTAGTCAATTCTGGGAGTAGCACCGCAAAATGTCTCCCACTGACTGTGTGTTCAAATAATCAAATATTAAATCAACGGTATGAAAAAAATCTTTACAGAACTCTCTGTTTTAGCTTGTTTTTGTTTGCTTTTATTATCAGACGTTGCCTTTGCCCAAAACGTTACAGTTAAGGGTGTGGTAAAAGATGACCAAAACCTCCCGATCCCCTCGGTAAGCATCATGATCAAAGGCACTACAAACGGCGTACAAACTAATGCAGACGGAAGTTACACCATTAGCGCACCAGCAAACGCTACCTTGGTGTTTTCATTTATTGGCTTTGCCAATCAAGAAATCCCTGTGAACAACAGGCCCAACATTAACGTAACTTTATTACCTGCAGCTAACGATTTGCAGCAAGTGGTAGTGGTAGGTTACGGAACTCAGAAAAAAGCAGATGTAACAGGCTCTATTTCGAGTGTTAAGGGAGAGGATATTGAGAAATTTACGGTAACCAATCCAATTGCTGCTTTGCAAGGTAAGGTTCCGGGAATGACCGTAGCCAATTCTGGTGCACCAGGCGCCAGTCCAATAGTGCGCTTAAGAGGTGTTTCAAGTACCAAATATGCCGATCCTTTATATGTAGTAGATGGTTTGCTACAAGACAACATCGACTTTTTAAATCCAAATGACATTGAAAGTATTGACCTATTAAGGGATGCATCGTCAACAGCTATTTACGGATTAAGGGGAGCAAATGGGGTAATTGCCATTACTACCAAAAGAGCAGCCAAAGGAAAAACTACAGTAAACTTTCAAAGCACAGTGGGTGTACAGCATGTGGCTAACCGTATAGACGTTGTAGATGCAGACGGATTTAAGAAACTATATTCTGCGCAACTGGCAAACGCGAGCCTACCTCCTTTTGACTATACCAATTTCACCGCAAATACAGATTGGCAAGATCAAATACTTCGCAATGCAACCATTAATACCAATTCGTTAACGATTTCAAACAGTGGAGAAAAATCGACTACCCTATTGAATATTGGCTACAACAATCAAGATGGAGTAGTTAGATACAACAACTATAAAAAGTTTGTTGCCCGCTTAAACGAAGAAATCAGAATAAACAATAACATTAAAGTTGGCGGAAACATTACAGGTTTCCATTGGAGAAACCAGCCTACCTCAGTTACATTAAACCGTGCAATTTGGGCAGCACCAATAGCTCCTATACAGGCCGACGACAATACCTATTACCTAATGCCTTCATTTCAAACACAAGTACTTAATCCTGTGGCAGAAATGAACCGTAACAGAAATACGTCAATAAACAGAGGCTACAGATTTAACGGAAGTTTATATGCAGAGGTTAAATTTCTAAAAGATTTCACTTGGAAATCTACGGTATATACCGATTTGGGCTTCAACAATGCTCGTAGCTATAAGCCACTACCTTTCAGTTTCATTCGCCTTGGAGAAGGTACCAATGCGACAGAAACACAATATGATAAATTTGCAAGAACTGAAATCGCTCAAAACACTTTCGAAAGCAGAAAGTACCAACAAGACCATACTTTAAGCTACAGCAAAGAACTTAAAGGTGGGCATAGAATTGATGCAGTAGTTGGTTTCACCACGGTCTTTATGTCAAGCACTTCATTAAATGGGTCTCGCAGAGATACTACTTTAAATGTACCATTTGATCCTAAATTTTGGTATCTATCCAACAACATCATCAATGAAAATAATCCAACTTTCAATGGTGGTGGAGGAAATGAAGAATCCAACGCTGGTGGTTTTGCCAGAATAAGCTATGCCTATAACAACAAATATTTATTAAATGCAACGATTAGAAGAGACGGAAGCTCTAGGTTTGCGCCAAAAAACAGGTGGGGAACCTTTGGTAGCGTTGGTTTGGGATGGGTTGCTAGTGAAGAAAGTTTCTTCAAAGACAATATCAAAGGCATTGATTTCTTAAAATTCCGTGCCGCTTGGGGCAGATTAGGCAACTCTAATGGGATAGATCCAAATCTTTACCAACTAGCATTAAGTACAGGCGAGTCGGCGATTTTCGGAAATAACGTATATCCTTCTATCGTAAACGCTTACCTTCCAGATCCAAATTTACGCTTTGAAATTGTACAGGGCATTGATGTAGGTTTGGAATTAAGAGCGCTTAGCAACAGACTAAGTGCAGAACTAACTTACTATAACAAAACTACTGACGGAATTCTTAGTCAAATAATCTTACCAAGCGTAGCTGATAACTATTTTACCAATTTAGGTAAGCTTACCAATAAAGGTGTAGAGATCAGTTTAGGATGGAATGATGTAATTGGGTCCGACTTCAGATACAATGTTACTGGTAATTTCAGCTACAATAAAAATGTGGTTAACTCCATCGGTAACACGTCGAACTTCCAAATTGTTAGGGGTGGGACCAACGTTACGGAATCAGGAAAATCTGTTGGTTACTTTTATGGCTATAAGCAAATCGGTATTTACCAAAGTTCTGCCGATGTGGCAAGAATGGCCGGCTTCCCCGACTCTGCCCCTGGTGATATTGCTTTTCAGGACACCAATGGTGATGGGGTTATTACCGCAGCAGACAGAACCTACTTAGGCACGCCTTTTCCACCGTATAGCTACGGCCTTAACCTTTCCATGAGCTACAAAGGCTTCGATCTAGCGATTGAAGGCCAAGGTGTGGCAGGAAACCACATTTATACCCAGCGCCGCACAGGAAGTTTCGCCGTGTTAAATTATGAAACCAACAGATTAAACGCTTGGACTGCTCCAGGCACTAGCAATGTTGAACCAATTATCAACAGAAACCGTGCAAACAACTATTTATTTAGTAGCTACTTTTTAGAACCTGGTGATTATTTCCGTATCCGTAACGTACAATTAGGTTATGCGTTTGCCAATGCGGCCATGAAGAGCATTGGCGTACAGAAATTACGCCTTTTCATCAGTGGACAAAATATTAAAACATGGACAAAAGCAACAGGATATACGCCTGAAGCTCAAATAAATGACATTCTTCAAAGCGGTGCCGATAATGGGATTTATCCAGTGCCAGCCGTTTACTCTTTTGGATTAAATGTAACTTTTTAACCACCGTAATTAATTTTTGAAAAATGAAAACATTATATAAAACAACAAAGAATATTGGTGTAGCCTGTCTAGCGATAGCGCTTATGGCATCAATCTCTAGCTGTAAAAAATTTCTAGATACACAAAGACAAGGACAGTATACCGATGAAGACTATCCTTACCCGGGAGGTTCTGGTCCCTATGACCAATATATTTTTGCGGCCTATAAAAGCTTAAGAGCATACGGAGTGCATTCGTTTGGCTTCATTCTTTCTACTTCAGTAAGAAGTGATGACGCTGATATTGGTAGTTCTCCTGGCGATGGCGGTGCAAACGTACAAACCTTTGAGACTTTTCCGCTTTCACCTGCTAATGGCATCATCAATGGAATGTGGGTGGAATATTATGGCATGATAGACAAATGTAATATTGTACTAAATCAAGTAGAGAATAATAAAGAGATTATTGCAACTGATGCAAACAAACTCCAATCTCAGGCAGAAGCAAGATTTTTAAGGGCATATGCTTACTTTAACATGGTAAGGTTTTTTGGTAGAATCCCTCTCATTACCAAACCACAATCTCCTGGGCAAGCAGGCGTACCGCAGAGTACTCCGGCCCAAGTGTATGCTTTAATTGAAAGTGACTTGCAATTTGCAGCAGCTAATCTCCCTCCTACTTGGGACCCTCGCTTTGTTGGACGTGCGACCAGCGGTGCAGCTAATGGTTTATTGGCTAAAGTTTATTTAACCCAACAAAAATGGGGCGCAGCAATGGCTGCAGCTAACTTAGTAATGACCAGCGGCCAATACAACCTAAATACTCCTTACAGTGAAATTTTTAAGGAAGAAGGGGAAAACAGCAAAGAAAGCGTTTTTGAAGTACAAGCAACAGCAACCGCTGCTATTCCAACGGCTAACGGTGTGCAGTACACCGCAAATCAAGGAGTTAGAGCTACTGGCGATTGGAACCTTGGAGATGGCTTCAACGTACCAAACACTACATTAGACCTCGCCTACGAGCCTAACGATCCTCGTAAAGCCAGAACTTTCCTATACAGAAGTACAGCCACTACCACTTACAGAACAGTATATGGCGATGCTACAGCCACCACTTGGCAAAACCCTATTTACAACCATAAAGTATATACTAATCCAGCCAGAAGAGCCTCAATAGGCAACAGATTTGGATGGTGGATGAACATTAGGATTTTACGCTATGCCGATGTGGTATTAATGTACGCAGAAGCAGCTAATGAAGTAGGTGGCACAGCAAATTTTACCGCAGCAACAAACGCCTTAAATAGTGTGAGGGCAAGAGCAAGACAAGGCGCCCCAGCGGGAACATTAGCCGACATTGTTTTTGTAGATCAAGCACAATTGAGACAAGCCATCCGTCAAGAAAGAAGAGTAGAGCTGGCAATGGAACACGAGCGTTTCTTTGACTTGGTAAGATGGGGAATTTCTGGAACAGCAATGGCTGCCGCAAACAGACCTAATTTTGCTGAATTCCGCGACGTGTTAATGCCAATTCCTATTGTGCAGATAGATCTAAGTAAAGAACCTAATAAGTTAACCCAAAACGCGGGCTATTAATCATTACGCATATGAAATTTTCAAATATATATACAAAGGGTTGCTTTATAGCTTTAGCGCTAGCAAGCACAGTTTTTTCTGCTTGTAAAAAAGATGGAAACCCAAACAATCTGCCTGAAGTTAGTCCAGCAGATTACGAAGGCACCATCGACGGTTTTAGAACTACCGAAGATGTTTTCAAAGAAAATATGGTTGCCTATTTTACTTTTGACGACACCTATAATGAAAAGCTTTCTAATACAGCACCAACCTTAAAAAGTGGTGATACCTTTGTGGCTGGTTTCAAAGGGAAAGCCTTGAATTTAAATTCGGGATATGTTTACTACGGCACACAATTTAATGCCTTTAAAACAGATGCCTTCAAAAGCTTCACCATCAGTCAATGGATCAAAATATTAAACAATGGTACCAAACGTACCATGTTATTGACTATTGCCAGACCAGGCCTGCTTCAAGGGAACTTGAACATTAACCTAAATACGCAAGCAAGGCCAGCGAGCAATTTAGATTTTATTGGTATTCAACCTATTTTTGCAACTGTAGGTGGAGGTACTCAAGACAACTTGAACAATACCACTTCTCCTAAAATTGGTAATGATAATTGGGTTCACCTGGTGATTGCCTACAATGGTTTAACAGGAAGATTTAACATTGTAGCAAACGGTGTGAATGTGGGTAGTTTCTCTGATAGAGGCGTAGGAAACAATCTTTTCAAGTCTTACGAGCCTAACGAGCTAATTTTTGGCGCTAACTATAACCTTATCCCAGGAAAAACGGTGAATGCCGATGTAGCTTATGCCCCAATGACTGGTGTAATTGACGAGGTAAGAATCTACAACAGATTTATGCCAGATGCCATTGCAAAAGCACTTTACAACTTAGGCAAAGCAGGTAAATAACCATTAAAACACATCAAGGCACAGTGCTACGCTGTGCCTTTTTCTTGAAACCCTTTATAAACCTTTTTGTTGTGAACCACCTTAGAACGTTACCCTTTATCCATCAATTTTTATGTTTTTGTTTAGGCATCATCGTTCTATTTTCCTGCAAAAAAAGCAATACCAATAAACCTACCAATACCGATACTTCTTTACATTTTACGGTAAATGGAGCAAACAACGGCAGCCTTAAATACACCAATCTTCCTCTCAAACCGGTAATTAAATTTACCTTTACCGAAGCCATCAATACCACTACGGTAAACGGTGGCATTTTATTAAAAGATGCCTCTGGAGCAAATTTGCCCCTAGCCGTTACCTATGAAAACGGCAATAAAATTGTCAGCATTACCCCTCAAAACAACCTCTCTTCGTTTAGCAGTTACGAACTTGCCGTAAACGATCAGCTCAAATCAGCTGGCGGTGGCCGACTGATCAACCCTGTGAACATCACCCTCGTCTCTGGCTTAGATGATACCGATAAATTTCCAAGAGTAAGTGACGACGAGCTCCTTACCCTTGTTCAAAAACAAACCTTTAAATACTTCTGGGATTTTGCCCACCCCGCTAGTGGCATGGCCAGAGAAAGAAACACTTCCGGCAACACCGTTACCTCCGGAGGATCCGGTTTTGGCGTAATGGCCTTAATTACGGGCATTCACCGTAATTTTATCAGCAGAGCCGATGGACTGGCCAGAACCCAACAAATCGTAAACTTCCTCAAAACAGCCGATCGTTTCCATGGTGTTTACTCACATTGGATAGATGGCAACACCGGAAAAGCCATCGCCTTTAGTACCAAAGACAACGGGGGCGATTTAGTAGAAACTTCCCTGCTGATGGCAGGCCTTTTAACCGCTCGCCAATATTTCGACGGCAGTTCCGCTGCCGAAACCAACCTAAGAAATGACATTACCAACATATACAACCAGGTAGAATGGGATTGGTACCGTAATGGTACCAACTCGTTATTTTGGCATTGGAGCCCTAATTACGGCTGGGACATGAACCTTAAAATACAGGGCTGGAATGAATGTTTAATCACCTATGTGCTTGCGGCTTCTTCCCCTACCCACAGCATTCCCAAAAATGTTTACGATGAAGGCTGGGCCAGAAATGGTGCCATGAAAAATGGCAACACCTATTACGGTGTACAACTCCCACTGGGCAGTGCAAACGGTGGGCCTTTGTTCCTTTCACAATATTCCTTCTTAGGCATTAACCCCAACGGATTAAGTGATGTTTATGCCAATTACGAAACCCAGAATAAGGCGCACGCCATGATCAATTACAATTACTGCGTAGCCAACCCAGCAAACCACAACGGCTATGGCGCAAATTGTTGGGGACTAACCGCCAGCGATATTCCCGGAGGATACACGGCTAGTTCGCCCACCAATGACCGTGGTGTTATTGCACCTACCGCTGCATTAGCTTCGTTTCCATATACGCCAACGCAGTCTATGGCTGCCCTTAAGTTCTTTTATTATAAATTGGGCGATAAGCTCTGGAAAGAATACGGCTTTATCGATGCCTTTAGCCTCAACGATCCTTGGTTTGCCAGCTCATTTTTGGCCATCGATCAAGGCCCAATCATCATCATGATTGAAAACCATCGAAGCAAATTATTATGGAACCTTTTCATGAGCGCTCCAGAAATTAAAACAGGAATGAAATCGCTCGGTTTTTCGAGCCCAAACCTATAAATACACACACAAATGAAATTAAAGTACTTTATTCCCATCATTGCCCTTTTAGGTAGCTGCTCGGTCAGTAAAACCAGCAATCAAACCAAGAAACTTACCGACGACGAATTACTCACCTTGGTACAAAAACAAACATACAAGTATTTTTACGAAGGGGCCGAACCTGTTTCGGGCCTTTCCAGGGAACGTTATCACACTGATAACATCTACCCACAAAACGATAAAGATGTAATTGCCACGGGTGCCAGTGGTTTCGGCATTATGGGTACCATTGTGGCCATTGAGCGCAAGTTCATTACCCGCCAACAAGGTTATGCCCACCTTAAAAAAGGAATTGATTTTTTGGCAAAGGCCGATAGATTTCATGGCGTTTGGCCACACTGGATGTTACCAAGCGGCAAACCAAAGGCATTTGGAAAAAACGATGATGCTGGCGATTTGGTAGAAACCTCATTTTTAGCACAGGCACTGGTTTGTGTACGTCAGTACTATGCCAACGGAAACGAACAAGAGAAAGCCTTGGCCCAAAAAGCGGATGAACTGTGGAAAGGCATCGACTGGAATTTCTACCGAAAAGATAATGAAAACGTACTGTACTGGCATTGGTCGCCAAACGCTGGCTGGAAAATGAACTTTGCCATTACCGGTTATAACGAGTGCTTGATCACCTACATTATGGCGGCTTGCTCTCCTACGCACGGCGTACCTCCAGAAGTTTATCATCAAGGTTGGGCAAAAAACGGTGCCATTAACACCAATATTTCCCTATACGGACATCCCGTGAAGTTAAAACACAACGTAGTAGGCGAAAGTGTTGGACCTCTTTTTTGGGCACATTATTCTTATTTGGGCTTAAATCCAAAAGGTTTGAAAGACAAATACGCTGATTATTGGGAAGAAAACAGAAGTCATACCCTTATCAACTACGATTACGCTATAGCCAACCCGAAAGGTTTCAAAGGCTACGGTAAAAACTCCTGGGGCTTAACGGCCAGCTATTCTGTAAAAGGTTATGCGGCACACATGCCCAATGAAGATTTTGGCGTAATCAGCCCAACGGCAGCGCTATCGTCATATCCTTATGCACCAAAAGAAAGTATGCAGGTCATCAGACATTTGTATGAAGATATGAAAGACAAAGTTTGGGGCGAATTTGGATTTTACGACGCCTACAGCGAAACCGCCAACTGGTACCCAAAAAGATACATCGGCATTGACCAGGGGCCTATTGTAGTGATGATAGAAAACGGCCGGACTGGCCTGTTATGGAAACTTTTCATGAGCGCACCAGAAATACAAACCGGATTAACAAAACTAGGTTTTACCTATTCAAAATAGAGATTATAGCATGAAGAAAATCATTATAGCATTTGCCGCAGCCTTAACGTTACCTGCTTTTGCACAAAAAGCCAAAACAGTTGTTACCGAGAAACAGAAAATGGATGCTTTTGTCAAAAACCTCATGGCTAAAATGACGGTAGATGAAAAAATTGGACAACTGAACCTGGTTACGGGGGGCGAAGCTACCACTGGAGCCGCAGTAAGTACTGGCGTAGAATCTAAAATTGCCAAAGGAAATGTTGGGGGCATTTTTAGTTTAACCACCCCTCAAAAAATCCGCAAAGCACAGGAAATTGCCATGCGCAGCCGACTGAAAATCCCTTTGATTTTTGGACAAGATGTGATCCATGGTTATAAAACAACCTTCCCTATCCCATTGGCTTTAGCAGCCAGCTGGGACATGGCCTTAATTGAAAAAACGGCAAGAGTGGCCGCTACAGAAGCTACTGCCGATGGTTTAAACTGGACTTTTTCGCCAATGGTAGATTTATCTCGTGACCCACGTTGGGGCCGTGTAGCCGAAGGAAATGGCGAAGATCCCTTCTTGAGTTCGGCCATTGCCAAAGCCATGGTGAAAGGTTACCAAGGCAACGACCTTAAAGCGGTAAACACCATGATGGCCTGTGTAAAACACTTGGCCTTATACGGTGCTGCTGAAGGCGGTAGAGATTACAATACCACCGACATGAGCTTAGACCGGATGTACAACGAGTACCTCCCGCCATACAAGGCGGCTATAGACGCTGGTGCCGGAAGTGTAATGGTTTCTTTTAACGACATTAACGGTGTACCAGCCACAGCCAACAAATGGTTATTGACAGATTTGCTTAGAAAACAGTGGGGCTTTACAGGCTTTGTAGCTTCAGATTATACTGGCGTGAGCGAGCTAGTGCCACACGGTTTAGGCGATTTAAAACAAGTATCGGGCTTGGCCCTAAAAGCCGGTACTGACATGGATATGGTAAGCGAAGGTTTTTTAACCACACTTAGCCAATCATTAAAAGAAGGTAAAGTATCGATTACCCAAATCAACAACGCTTGCCGTTTGATTCTGGAAGCAAAATACAAATTAGGCTTGTTTGACGATCCGTTCAAATATTGTAGTGAAGAAAGGGCTGCCAAAGAAATTTTGACTGCCGACAACTTAAAGTTTGCCCGTGAAACAGCTACCAAAACATTTGTATTGTTAAAAAATGAAAACCAAACCCTTCCATTACAGAAAAAAGGCACCATTGCACTAATAGGCCCTTTGGCCAATACCAGATCAAACATGCCTGGTACCTGGAGCGTAAACGCTGATTTTTCCCGTATTCCCACCCTATTGGAAGGCTTAACCACCGTAGCGGGTAAAGACGTGAAAATATTGCATGCTTTAGGTTCTAACCTTATCGGCGATCCTAACCAACAAATTTGGGGCACTGCCCACGGACGTGATATCCCAAGAGATAACCGACCTGAAAGCGAAATCATCGCTGAAGCCGTAAAAGTTGCCGAAAAGGCCGATGTAGTGGTTGCTGCTTTAGGCGAAGCTTCTGAAATGAGCGGCGAAAGCTCAAGCCGTACCGATATTGGCATTCCGGATACCCAAAGAAGATTGTTAGCGGCTTTATTACAAACTGGCAAGCCAGTAGTTTTGGTGCTGTTTGCAGGCCGGCCAATGACCCTAACTTGGGAGCAACAAAATGTCCCCGCCATTCTGAACGTTTGGTTTGGTGGTGTAGAAGCAGCCCATGCCATTGGCGATGTATTGTTTGGTGACGCTAATCCTTCGGGAAAAATCACCATGACTTTCCCTCAAAACGTTGGTCAAATTCCGTTGTACTATGCACATAAAATGACTGGCCGCCCGCTGGGCAGCAATAAATGGTTCACTCGTTTTCTTTCTAACTATTTAGATGTGAGCAACGAGCCTTTATATCCATTTGGCTATGGTTTGAGCTATACAACTTTTACCTATGGCGATATCAAGATCAGCAACAACAGCTTTAAACCTGGACAAAAAATAACAGTAAGCACTACCGTAACCAATAGCGGCAACCGAGCAGGCGAAGAAGTGGTTCAGCTGTATATTCGCGATTTAGTAGGCACAAGCACTAGACCCGTAAAAGAACTGAAAGGATTCCAAAAAATCAGCCTTCAGCCTGGCGAAACCAAAAACGTGAGCTTCACCATCTCGGAAGAAATGTTGAGATTTTACAACAACGAGCTTAAATTTGTTTCAGAAGCAGGAGATTTTAAAGCCTTTATTGGCACCAATTCCAGGGATGTTAAAGAAGTTGATTTTAAATTAGTGAAGTAGTTTGAACGTTTTAAAGACTTACGAAGTTTTTGAAACTTCGTAAGTCTAAGCAAATCCTGTCATTTCAAACACGGAGAGAATCTAACGAAATGCTATAAAGTTGCTAGATTTCTCCTCATTCTTCGTCGAAATGACGGAGTAGGTTATCGAAATGACGTTAAAGGAATAATGACGTAAATTGAACATAATATGAAAAGAATAAGTACAGTCCTCCTATTATTTTCCCTGAGTATCGCCGCCTTTGCGCAAGATCTTTCCTTATACAAAAAGGAAGTATTTGTAACCAACGGTGATACCCTGAAATATCGAATCCTTTACCCCAAAAACTTTGATAGCCAGAAAAAATATCCCGTGATCCTTTTCCTGCACGGCCGAGGAGAAAGTGGCAGCGACAATGAAAAACAATTGGCCAATGGTGGCAAGCTCTTTTTAAACGAAAACTTCAGGAATAACTACGAAGTAATTACCATTTTTCCACAATGTGCCTCCAACAGCTATTGGGCCAATGTAGCAATTGATACGGTAAACACTAAGCGTTTCTTCACCTTTGTAAAAGGCGGTAAGCCTACCAAAGCCATGAACTTATTACTTCAGTTAACCAATAGCTATTTTAAAAACAGCTTTGTTGACCCCGGTAAAATTTATGTAGGCGGCCTATCCATGGGGGGCATGGGCACTTTTGAAATATTAAGAAGAAAACCAAAAACCTTTGCCGCAGCATTTGCCATTTGTGGGGGCGACAATGTGCTTAACGCCAAAAAATATAAGCATGTACCGCTATGGATTTTCCACGGAGGCTTAGATGATGTGGTTACCCCGCAATTTTCCTTTGGCGTTTATCGCGAACTTAAAAAATTGGGAAACACCCCAAAATTTACAGTTTACCTCAAAGCCAACCACAATAGTTGGGATAATGCCTTTGCCGAACCCGAATTATTGCCGTGGTTGCTTTCACACAAAAAATAAGCTAGTTTCGTAAAAAAATTAACTGATGGATTTACCTAATATCTTTACCAAGGAAGTAGCCACAGGCGTGATTGACAGGATTAACCAGTTAACACCAAGCTCACAACCGTTATGGGGCAAAATGAGTGTGGCCCAAATGTTGGCGCATTGCTGCGTTGCCTACGAAATGGTTTATACCGATAAACATCCAAAACCAGGTTTCTTGATGCGTTTCATCTTGAAATCCTTTGTAAAGAAAATGGTAGTTACGGATAAACCATATCCTAAAAATTCTAAAACAGCACCAGCATTTATCATGAGTAGCGAGAAGGATTTTGAAACGGAAAAAAAACGTTTAATCGACTACATTAGTGAAACGCAAATATTGGGTGCCTATATTTTTGATGGCAAAGTTTCCCATTCATTTGGGCCTTTAAGCGATAATGAATGGAATAATATGTTCTACAAACATCTAGATCACCACCTGAAACAATTTGGAGTGTAAAAATCTAGAAAAGCACACGCTCATGGGTTGAAAACCTATAAGCGCTGATCGTAAAAATTATAAATAAAAAAGCCTCGCAGGAACTAAACACCTGCGAGGCTCAAAAATTTTCAACTTAGCTTACTCGGCCATGTTATGGTAAACCGCCTGAACGTCATCGTCCTCTTCCAGTTTATCAATCAGCTTCAATACATCTGCCGCTTGTTCTTCGGTTACTTCGTGGTGCGACAAAGCAATTCGCTCCAATTTAGAGCTCTTTAGCTCAATGCCCTTTTCTTCCAATGCTTTTTGCAGCGGGCCAAAGTTCTCAAAGGCACCCTGAGCTACTACCACATCATTTCCTTCTTCGTCGGCCTCTACATAAAGTTCTTCCAAACCAGCATCAATCAATTCAAACTCTAGCTCTTCCAAATCCAAATCGTCAGTAGGCACAAACCTGAAAATAGATTTTCGGTTGAATACGAAATCTAAAGAACCGGTTTTACCCAAAGAACCATTGGTTTTATTAAAATAACTGCGAACATTGGCTACCGTACGGTTGGTGTTATCCGTTGCCGTTTCAATCAATACGGCAACACCATGTGGCGCATAACCTTCGTAAACAATCTCCTCATAATTAGCCATCGACTTATCAGAAGCACGCTTAATTGCGGCATCTACCCTATCTTTGGGCATGTTTACGGCCTTGGCGTTTTGGATAGCGGTACGTAAACGGGAGTTGGTTTCTGGATGTGGGCCACCTTCTTTAACCGCAATTACAATATCCTTACCAATACGGGTAAACTGAACCGCCATTTTGGCCCAACGTTTAAATTTTCTTTCTTTTCTAAATTCGAATGCTCTTCCCATTATTTTAGTACTTAGTGGTTAGTGGTTAGTAGTTAGTTTTTAGGGACTAGTAGTTAGACAAAAGCCTTATGCCTTACACCCTAAATCTTATACCTTACAACCTATACCTTAGTTTATTTTTTCAAGTTCGTTAACATATCGGCAGTCATTTTTGCCAAATCAAATTCTGGCTTCCAGCCCCATTCTTTTTGCGCATAACTGTCGTCAATTGATTTTGGCCAGCTATCCGCTATTTGTTGCCTCGGATCATTTTCGGCATAGTTTAGGTTAAAGCCAGGAATATGCTTTTTAATTTCGGTGGCCAATACTGCGGGTGTAAAACTTACCCCGGCAAAGTTATAGCTAGAGCGAATGCTCAATTGATCTGCTGGTGCATCCATCAATTCAATGGTTCCCCTAATGGCATCGTCCATGTACATCATGGGCAATTCGGTTTCTGCCGATAAAAACGACGCGTAGCTTCCCTTTTTTAAGGCCTCGTGGAATATGTGCACAGCATAATCGGTAGTGCCGCCGCCTGGTGCAGCCTTCCAGCTGATCAATCCCGGATAACGGATACTTCTTACATCCAAACCGTACTTTTGGTGATAATATTCGCACCAACGTTCACCAGCCAGTTTACTGATACCGTAAATGGTGTTAGGGTCCATGGTACAATATTGGGGTGTTTGCTGTTTTGGAGAATTAGGGCCAAAAACGGCAATGGAGCTTGGCCAATAAACCTTTGCCGTTTTGTATGCCAAAGCAAAATCCAACACGTTTAGCAAACCGTTCATGTTCAAGTCCCAAGCTAATTTAGGGTTTTGTTCGCCCGTTGCCGAAAGCAGGGCCGCCAACAAATAAACCTGTGTAGGTTGGTACTTTTCAAAAATGGCCTTTAAAATATCCTTATCCAACACGTTCACAAACTCGAACGGTCCTGCATTTTTAATTTCATAATCCGGACGTCGGATATCACAAGCAATGACATTGTTGCTGCCATATCCAGCCCGTAAAGCCGTAACCAACTCGGTACCTATCTGCCCATTTGAGCCTAAAACTAATATCTTATCTTTCATGAATAAACTGAAGTTTGACAAAGGTAAAAAAATGGCTCAAAAGCAAATCAAAAAAATGAGTGGAGTTGTGCCTTGCCAATCACGTCTCTGCTATATAAATTACCATCGATTTGTTAATTTAGCCATAACCAAAATATAATCCTTATGAATAAATTACTATTAACCATTATTACGGCATCAGTATTGTTGTCCTGTAAAGAAAAAGCAAAAGAAGAACCCATCGTGTTAAAATATCCCGAAACAAAAAAAGTAGACACTGTTGACACCTACTTTGGAACTGAAGTAAATGATCCTTATCGCTGGTTGGAAGATGATAAATCTGCCGAAACAGCCGCTTGGGTAAAAGCCGAAAATAAAGTGACTTTTGGCTATCTGGAAAAAATTCCTTTCCGAAAAGAAATGAAGGACCGCTTGGAAAAACTCTGGAATTATGAAAAGATTTCGGCCCCTTCACAAGAGGGAAACTATACCTATTACTTTAAGAACAACGGCTTGCAGAACCAATCGGTGATGTACCGAAAAGACAAAGATGGCAAAGAAGAAGTATTTCTTGATCCCAATACGTTCTCGAAAGATGGTACGACTTCCCTAGCGACCGTCGAGTTTTCCAAAGACGGATCTTTGGTAGCCTATTCCATTTCGGAAGCTGGCAGCGATTGGAACAAAATCATCATTATGGATGCCCTTAGCAAGAAAAAACTGGAAGCAGAATTGGTAGACGTAAAGTTTAGCGGCATTGCCTGGATTGGCAACCAGGGCTTTTATTATTCGAGCTACGACAAACCAAAAGGCAGCCAACTTTCGGCTAAAACCGATCAGCATAAATTGTATTTCCACCAATTGGGTACCCACCAAAAAGACGACAAAGTGGTTTTTGGACAGAATGAAAAGCGAAGATATGTAGGTGCAAGCGTTACCGAAGACGATAGATACCTGGTGATTTCTGCCGCTAACTCTACTTCCGGAAACGAGCTGTATTTTAAAGACCTCAGCATTCCGGATAGCAAAATTGTGAACATCGTGGATAATTTTGACAGCGATAGTTATATCCTAGATAATGTGGGCACCAAACTATATATCGTGACCAACTTAAAAGCGCCCAACCAAAAACTGGTTACCGTTGATGCGGCCAGTCCAAAAGCGGCCAATTGGAAAGACTTTATTCCCGAAACCGAAAACGTACTTTCGGTATCTACTGGCGCTGGCTATATTTTTGCCAACTACATGAAGGATGCCGTTTCGCAGGTTAAACAATACGATTACGAAGGGAAAATGCTCCGCGAAATTAAACTGCCCGGCTTGGGTACCGCAGGAGGTTTTGGTGGCAAAAGAAATGACAAGACCCTGTATTATTCCTTCACTAACTACATCACCCCGGGCACTATTTACGCTTTTGAGCCAAAGGACGGAAAATCTGTCGAGTACCAGAAACCTAAAGTTGATTTTGATGGCACCAGTTATGAAAGCAAGCAGGTTTTCTATACGTCAAAAGATGGCACCAAAGTACCCATGATCATTACCTACAAAAAAGGCTTAAAGTTAGATGGGAATAACCCTACCATTCTTTACGGATATGGAGGTTTTAACGTAAGCCTTACGCCAGCGTTCAGCATTTCAAATGCGGTGTGGCTGGAACAGGGTGGTGTTTATGCCGTGCCAAATTTACGTGGTGGTGGCGAGTACGGCAAAAAGTGGCATGACGATGGCACCCAAATGAAAAAACAAAATGTATTTGATGATTTTATTGCAGCGGCAGAATATCTGATTGCCCAAAAATATACTTCATCCGATTACTTGGCCATTCGTGGAGGCTCCAACGGTGGACTTTTGGTTGGTGCTGCCATGACCCAAAGACCAGCGCTGATGAAGGTAGCCCTTCCGGCGGTAGGCGTGCTGGACATGCTGCGCTACCATACCTTTACCGCTGGCGCAGGATGGGCCTACGATTATGGAACCGCCCAAGATTCGAAGGAAATGTTCGAATATCTCATGAAATATTCGCCTGTACATAATGTAAAGGCTGGCACAAGCTATCCCGCTACCCTGATTACCACCGGCGACCACGATGACCGCGTAGTTCCGGCGCACAGCTTTAAGTTTGCGGCCGAACTACAGGCCAAACAAAAAGGCAACCATCCGGTATTAATCCGCATTGAAACCAACGCCGGTCACGGTGCCGGAAAACCAGTATCAAAAACCATAGAGGAAGCTGCGGATATCCTTTCGTTTACATTGTTTAACATGGGAGTTAGAGAGCTTAAGTAGTTTTATTTTCAAAATTCTTCAAAGGGCATAGGTTCATTCCTATGCCTTTTTTATTTAAAGATAATCACCAAGCAGCCTACAAATCATTTTGCACAGCATCAACATCGAAATCATTTTTTATTAGTCTATTCCCTTTTCCATCATATCATTTCGATATATTTTCCTAATATTAATTTTAGTTATCTTTATTCTTAAATATTGTAAGATTTATTTCGTTTCACTTAAAAGCCACTATAAATAAAATTATCTAAACCCAACAATGAACAAAAGCAAATCAAAAGCCGGATTCTATCTTCTCTTCCTACTGTTCCTAGTCCTATTTAAGCCCGTTGCAGCTCAAAAACTGGTTTTCCAAGATGCAAGCCATTTTTACCTTTATGGCAAAGCCGAAAATACGCCCAACGCCTACCACCGCATTGACACCGCTAAATACAGTGATCTTCCGCCAGTAGTAAAACAGTTGCTCACCAATTCGGCGGGGCTGGCCATTTGCTTCAAAACCAACAGCACAGCTATTGGGGCCAAATGGTGCGTAACAGACAAGAAACCAGGGAACAACATGACACATATTGCCCAAAAAGGCTTAGATCTTTACATTAAAAAAGACGGAAAATGGCAATTTGCCGGAGTTGGTAGGCCCAGCGCTACCTGCAATGAATTTACCATTGCCAAAAACATGGACAACAGCGAAAAGGAATGTATGCTCTTTTTACCGCTATATGATGAACTGAAAAGCCTGGAAATTGGTACTGCCGAAGGCAGTAAAATCGTGGGCATTGAAAACCCGTTCAGAAAAAAGATTGTGATTTATGGCTCCAGCATAGTGCATGGCGCAGCCGCAAGCAGGCCCGGCATGGCCTATCCTACCATGCTTTCCCGAAAAACAGGCCTATACTTTATGAACCTGGGCATTAGCGGCAATGCAAAAATGGAAAAAGCGGCCGCCAGAATGGTAAGCGATATAAAAGCCGATGCCTTCATTTTAGATTGTATTCCAAATCCATCGCCAGAACAAATTAAGGAAAGAGCCGAATATTTTGTTAAAACCATTAGGGAAAAACACCCCAAAGCACCTATCATCATAATCCAAACCATTATTAGGGAGCATAGCTATTTTGACTTAACCGTACAAAGTCATGTTAAAAAACAGAACGAAGAAATTACGGCGGCATTTAACCGTTTAAAAAATGCCGGAATGAAAGATATTTACCTCATTACCTCCGAAAAACTATTGGGTGACGACCATGATGCCACTACCGACGGGACCCATCCCAGCGATCTTGGTTTTTATAGAATGACGGAGCAACTGGCACCGAAAATCACCAACATCCTTGCTCAATACCTAATCAAATAAGTGCTAAAATAGTACGATTTGTTACCAACATTGTACCAAATTCATAACAGATATTGACTTACTAATTTTAAATCACTATAATTACCTAATTTTATATAGTGTAAAAAACACACTTAGAACCAATATATACCAGTAATATGGACAGAAGAGAAGCACTCAGAAATGTAGCTATATTGTTAGGAACGGCTATTTCCGCTGGAACAACAGACATCTTGTTCAGTAGCTACACCCTACCAGAAAGTGAAAAAAATGCGGTCAATTTTAGCGCAGAGCAGCTCAAAACGCTCACCGAAATAGCCGACGTCATTATCCCTACCACCAAGTCATCTGGAGGAGCCAAAGCTGCGGGAGTTGGTAAATTTATACCAATGATGATCACCGATTGCTATCCGGCAAAACAACAGCAATCTTTCTACAACGGACTGGCTGCTTTTGAGGCACGTACCAAAAAAACTTATGGCAAAAGTTTCGCCCTAATTCCACTGGCAGAGCGCAGGAAAATGCTAACTACCCTGAGACAGGAAACCTTGGATCAAAAAACCAACAAAATCCCTGAAAAAGTTGACCTTGCTTATTTCTTTACTACCGTAAGAGACCTTACTTCTTTGGGATATTTTTCTTCAGAAATTGGCTGCACCAAAGCCCGCGAGTATGTGCTCATCCCAGGCAGTTACGATGGTGCCTACCCACTTAAACCAGGCCAAAAATCTTGGGCAACCTAAAAACCTCTTTTTTCCCTAAACAAAACACAAAAACAATGAACTTAAATATAAATTTAAAAGCCGAAAACACTTATGATGCCATCGTAGTGGGTTCAGGTATCAGTGGTGGTTGGGCCGCTAAGGAACTTACCGAAAAGGGCTTGAAAGTATTGTTGCTCGAAAGAGGAATGAATATTGAACACATCAAAGACTACGACTCTGCGATGAAAAACCCTTGGGACATTAAACACGCAGGAAGGCTGACCGAAGAAATGAAGAGAACCCATCCGGTGCAAAAAAGAGATTACCCCTACAACGAAGCTACAGAGAAATGGTGGGTAAACGATCTGGAATGTCCATACACCGAAGTAAAAAGATTTGACTGGTACAGGGGCTTCCACGTAGGCGGAAAATCCCTCATGTGGGGCCGCCAAAGCTATCGTTTAGGCGATCTTAACTTTTCTGAAAATGCTAAAGACGGTTTCGGGAACGACTGGCCAATCCGATATAAGGATTTATCCCCTTGGTACGATTACGTAGAGAAATTTGCGGGCATCAGCGGCCAAAACGAAGGCCTGCACGAAGTATTGCCCGATGGGCATTTCCTACCTCCAATGGACCTCAACATTGTGGAGAAATCCGTAAAAGAGAGCATCAAGCAAAAATGGGGCAACGAACGCCTATTGACCATTGGCCGTACCGCAAACCTAACGGTGCCTCACAATGGCCGCGGCAGTTGTCAATACCGCAACTTGTGTAGTCGCGGCTGCCCATTTGGCGCTTATTTTAGCACGCAATCCTCTACCCTACCAGCCGCAATGGATACGGGCAACCTTACCCTAAGGCCTTACTCCATTGTAAACCATATTATTTACGACAAAGACACCAAAAAGGCAAAAGGTGTAATGGTAATTGATGCGTTAACCAACAAAACGATGGAGTTTTACTCGAAAATCATCTTTGTTAACGGCTCAACTTTAGGCACTACCTTTATTTTATTAAACTCCACTTCCGATGCCCATCCCAACGGTTTAGGAAATGCCAGCGGACAATTGGGCCATAACTTAATGGACCACCACTTCCGTTGTGGTGCCAATGGCGATTTCGATGGCTTTGATAAGTTTTACACCTATGGCCGACGCGCCAATGGTTTCTACGTGCCTCGTTTCAGAAACGTTGGAAAAGATAAACGCGATTACCTACGTGGCTTTGGCTACCAAGGCAGTGCATCCAGACAAAACTGGCAAAACGATATTGCCGAGCTATCATTTGGTGCCGATTTTAAGGAAAAAATGACCAGGCCAGGCAAATGGAGAATGGGATTTGGCGGTTTCGGCGAAATGTTGCCGTACTATGAAAACCGTGTGTATATCGATCATTCGAAAAAAGACAAATGGGGACAATCTGTACTGGCCATTGATTGCGAATACAAGGAGAATGAAAAGAAAATGCGTATTGATATGATGAATGATGCCGCCGAAATGCTGGAAGCTGCAGGGGCCAAAAACATCAAAACCTACGACAATGATTGTTATCCGGGTATGGCTATCCACGAAATGGGCACCGCCAGAATGGGCAAGGATCCAAAAACATCGGTGCTAAATGAATGGAACCAAGTACACGAAGTGAAAAATGTTTTTGTTACCGATGGTGCTTCAATGCCATCCATTGGCTGCCAAAATCCATCACTCACTTTTATGGCCCTAACCGCCCGCGCTGCTGATCACGCGGTTAACGAATTGAAAAAAGGAAACCTTTAATAAGTTTTAAGTAGTAGGTTATAAGTTTTAAGTTGAATCTGCCAAATGCAACGTAAAACTTATTACTTATCACCTACAACCTTCGAATTATGAGACAAAAAATAAGAATGGGCATGATAGGTGGTGGCAAAGATGCGTTCATCGGCGCTGTACACCGCATTGCCGCCAATATGGACGGATTGATTGAGCTTTGCTGCGGCGCACTAAGTATCCATCCAGAAACTGCCATTGAATCGGGAAAGATGTTATTCCTCCCAGAAAACAGAACTTACCTGAGCTATGAAGAAATGATCAAAAAAGAAAGTGCACTCCCTGAAAATGAAAGGATTCACTTTGTGACTATTGTAACGCCCAACTTTGCCCACTTTGCCCCGGCAATGATGGCCCTAGAGCACGGCTTTAACGTAGTAATCGAAAAACCTATGACTTTAACTTTGGAAGAAGCCAAACAGCTGCAACAAAAAGTGGAAGAAACTGGACTTACCCTATGCCTTACCCACACCTATTCAGGCTATCCAATGGTAAAACAGGCCAAAGAAATGGTTAAAGAAGGTGCTTTAGGTAAGATCAGAAAAATCATTGTAGAATATCCTCAAGGTTGGTTAAGCACCTTGAGCGAAAGAGAGGGAAATGCCCAGGCCGCTTGGCGAACCGACCCTAAAAAATCGGGAAAAAGTGGTTGCATTGGCGACATTGGTACTCATGCGGCACATTTAGCAGAATATATTTCGGGACTAAAAATTACTCAAATTTGTGCCGACTTAAATATTGTGGTAGAAGGAAGAACCATTGACGATGATGGCAACATCCTGCTGAAATTTGACAATGGTGCAAATGGCGTGCTAATTGCCTCGCAAATAGCGGCGGGCGAAGAAAATGCCCTTAATATCAGAATTTATGGCGAAAAAGGTGGCTTGGAGTGGTTCCAGCACGAGCCTAATACCCTGCTGGTAAAATGGTTAAATAAACCTACCGAAATTTATAGGGCCGGGAGTGGCTATTTGGGCGATTTTGCCAAGCACAATACCCGTACCCCGGGAGGGCATCCGGAGGGTTTGTTGGAGGCTTTTGCCAATATCTACAGAAATTTTGCCCTTACTTTAAACGCCAAGCTCAACAACGAACAACCTACCCCACAAATGTTGGATTTCCCTAACGTTTACGATGGTGTAAGAGGCATGGCACTCATTGAAAATGCCGTAGCATCGAGCGAGTCGACGCAAAAATGGCATGATTTTATAGTTTAGTTAATACAATGACAACAATACAAGGACCTGCAGTATTTTTAGCACAGTTTATCAGTGACCAAACCCCATTCAATTCGCTTGATTCGATTTGTAAATGGGCCGCTGATTTAGGTTTCAAAGGCATCCAAATGCCTACCTTGGACCCTAGGTTTATTGACTTGAAACTGGCCGCAGAAAGCAAAACCTACGCCGATGAACTGAGCGGCAAGGTGGCTGCACATGGCCTAAAAATTACCGAGCTTTCCACGCATTTGCAGGGTCAGCTGGTAGCAGTTCACCCCGCGTACAACGAATTATTTGATGCCTTTGCGGCCCCTGAAGTTAAAAACAATCCCAAGGCACGTACGGAGTGGGCTGTACAGCAGCTTAAATATGCTGCAAAGGCTTCCCAAAACTTGGGATTAAATGCACATGCTACCTTTAGCGGCTCATTATTATGGCAATTTTTTCACCCTTGGCCACAACGTCCGGAGGGCCTCGTTGATGAAGCTTTTACCGAACTAGCTAAACGTTGGCTCCCTATCTTAAATGCGTTTGATGAGGCCGGTGTTGATGTTTGCTATGAAATCCATCCGGGAGAAGACCTGTTTGATGGCATTACTTATGAGATGTTCCTGGACAAAGTGAACCAACATCCAAGGGCTTGCTTGCTATATGATCCATCGCACTTTGTGCTACAGCAACTGGACTATATTCAGTATATCGATCTTTACCACGAAAGAATCAAGGCCTTTCACGTCAAAGATGCCGAGTTTAATCCAACGGGAAGGCAAGGAACCTTTGGCGGCTACCAAAGCTGGGCCAACCGGGCAGGCCGCTATCGCTCACCAGGCGATGGCCAGGTAGATTTCAAAACCATTTTCAGCAAATTGGCACAGTACGATTTCAAGGGCTGGGCCGTTATGGAATGGGAATGTTGCATTAAAAACCAAGAAGATGGAGCGCGTGAAGGTGCTGCATTCATTCAAAAAAACATCATTAACGTTACCCAAAAAGCGTTTGACGATTTTGCCGCTTCTGGAAGCGACACCGCATTTAACAAAAAAATACTCGGCATTTAAGCTTTTAATTTTTGACTTTTAACTTAACACCCCCTAATACAAAACACAACATGAAACGAACTTTTTTAATTCTTGGAGCTACCCTAATTTTCATGGCTTCATTTACCAGCGCACCTAAAGAGAACGAGCCAGCAGTAAACATCAACGGCAATCTTGCTCCAAAAATTGCCACGGCACAAATGAGCGGTGGCGAACTGTTGATCAATAAATCTGACTGTATAGGCTGCCACCACAAAATCAATAAACTGATTGGGCCATCTTATACAGATATTGCTAAAAAATATCCAAGCAACGATAAAAACATTGCTTATTTAGCAGATAAAATCATCAAAGGCGGTTCAGGCGTTTGGGGAAAAATTCCCATGACCCCACACCCAAAAATTTCTGCAAATGATGCTAAACTCATGGCAAAGTATATCTTATCTTTAAAGAAATAAAGATTTAAGGTCGTATGTTCCAAGTTTTAGCCGCTTTTTGATCTATAATTTAGCACATCCTCATGAATGAGTGAACCAATGAACTAAATAAACCAACCAAAACCAAAGTATGAACCAAGACAATAACCAGAGCAGGCGTAACTTCTTAAAAATGGGGGCTGTAGCCACTGCTGCATTTACCATTGTGCCTCGTCATGTACTAGGCGGCAAAGGCTTTTTAGCACCAAGCGACAGACTGATTGTGGCTGGCGTTGGCGTTGGAGGTAAAGGAGATAGCGATTTACGTTTGATACACGAAAGTGGCAAAGCCGAAATTGCTTACCTATGCGATGTGGACACTCGCCGGGCGGCAAACAGCGTAAAGCGTTTCCCAAAAGCTAAGTTTTATAAAGACTGGCGTGAGATGTATGACAAGGAGCACAAAAATTTTGATGCTGTTACCGTATCAACCCCTGATCATAACCATGCGATACAGACCTTAGCGGCCATGCAATTGCGCAAACACGTATATGTACAAAAGCCCCTGACCCACGACATTTACGAGGCCCGTATATTAACTGCCGCTGCAAAAAGATACAAGGTAGTTACGCAAATGGGCAACCAAGGTGCCAGTAATGATGGCCCTCGTTTGTTACGCGAATGGTACGATGCCGGTTTAATTGGTGATGTACATACCATTTATGCCTGGACCGACAGGCCAGTTTGGCCTCAGGGCATTCCTTGGTCAAAAAACAAAGCTGAAGTTCCAAAAGAATTGGATTGGGATTTATGGTTGGGAACAGCCCCTAACAAAGATTATGTAGAGAAGTTGGTGCCTTTTAACTGGCGTGGTTGGTGGGACTATGGAACAGGTGCACTGGGCGATATGGGCTGCCATTTGCTTGAAGCGCCATTTAGCGTCCTTAACCTCAAATACGCCACAGAAGTAGAAGCCAGCGTAGGCTCTGTATATGTCGACGAGTTTAAACGTGGATATTTCCCGGAAAGCTGTCCGCCATCAAGCCATGTTACTTTAAAATTCCCTAAAACAGATAAAACGCAGGGCGATGTTACCGTACACTGGATGGATGGAGGCATACAGCCTACCCGACCTGATGAATTAGGTGCTGATGAAGTTTTTGGCGATGGCGGCAATGGTACCCTGTTTATTGGCACCAAGGGCAAAATGATGGCCAACACTTATGGCGACAAAGCCAGGTTATTGCCTCTCTCTAAAAATGAAAACCTTAACGTAGCACAAAAATTTGCCCGTGTACCTAATCAGGCAAATGGTCATTATGGCCAATGGGTAGAAGCTTGCATTGCTGGCTATGGAAAAAAAGAACTGAGTTCTCCTTTTGAAATTGCAGGTCCGTTAACAGAGTGTTTATTGATGGCCAACTTGGCAATCAGGGCTGCGGATATTCAGAGAATAAACGATAAAGGCAAAGTGAGCTTCCCGGGCAGGTACAGAAAATTATTATGGGATAACGATCAGATGAAAGTCACCAACTTCGACGATGTAAACCAGTTTGTGAAGAGAGATTACCGTGAAGGTTGGAAATTAGGAGAGAAATAAACAATAAACTTGAACACCCCGCCTTTCAGGCACCCCTCAGAAAGAGGGGAATTTCACCACGCCATTCCCCTCTTTCTGAGGGGTGGTCGAAGACCGGGTGTTTAAATTCAAATATTACTCAATGAAAAAAATACTAATAGCAGCCTTTATGGTAGCTACAATTAGCGCAAAAGCACAAAAGACCAAAGGTTTCATCCCACTTTTTGACGGCAAAACCACCAAAGGATGGCATACCTATGGAAAAGATTTCGTAGGCAAAGCCTGGAATGCCGAAGACGGTGTTTTACATTTCGACCCCAAGCTAAAAAATAAAGACGGTGGCGATTTGGTAACCGATAAAGAGTATGGCAACTTCCATTTAAAACTAGAATGGAAAGTAGCACCAAAGGCCAATAGCGGCATTATCTTTTTTGTACACGAAGACCCTGCCAAATACAAACAAACCTATTTAACAGGGCCTGAAATGCAGGTGATTGACAACGATGGCCATGCTGATGGCAAAATCAACAAACACCGTGCTGGCGATTTGTACGACATGATCCAGAGCAAAAGCGAACCTGTTAAAGCGGTTGGCGAATGGAATTTGGCCGAAATCATCAGCAATAAGGGCAAACTAACCCTTAAACTAAATGGCAAAAAAGTAGTAGAAACCACCATGTGGGACGATAACTGGAAAAACCTGATTGCAGGTAGCAAATTTGCCAAATGGGAAGGCTTTGGCACCTACAAAACTGGCAAAATCGCTTTGCAGGACCATGGCGATGAAGTTTGGTTCCGCAACATTGAAATTAAAGAATTATAAAGCTTGAAGGTAAAGGGCGTTAGGTTAAAACTTAAACCCTACACCTTATGCCATACCTTAAACCTTAACAAAACTAAACATGAACTCAACAACACGCTTCAAGCTATCCTTTATGATGTTCCTCGAATTTTTCATTTGGGGTGGATGGTTTGTAACCTTAGGAACCTTCTTGGACAAGAACCTCAGTGCTTCGGGACCAGAAATTGGTTCTGTATTCTCTACACAATCTTGGGGAGCCATTATTGCTCCGTTTATTATAGGGTTAATTGCCGACAGGTACTTTAACGCAGAAAAAATATTAGGTATTCTACATATTGCAGGTGCCGTTTTAATGTACCAAATGTATAATGCTACCGACATCGGCGTATTTTATCCTTATGTTTTTGTTTACATGGTGCTTTACATGCCAACTTTAGCTTTGGTTAACTCCGTATCCTTCAATCAAATGGGCGACCCTGAAAAAGAGTTTTCCAATATCAGGATTTGGGGCACCATTGGCTGGATCTTGGCCGGCGTACTGATCAGTTATTTCTTCCACTGGGATTCTCAAGAAGCTACCGCTAACGGTGCGCTTAAAAACACCTTCCTAATGTCGGCTGTGGCTTCGTTAACGTTGGGTATCTTCAGTTTCTTACTGCCTAAAACCCCTCCTAAAAACAAATCAACAGAAAAGATAAAAGTATCTGAAATATTAGGCCTAGATGCTTTAAAGTTATTGAAAGACAAGAACTTCCTGATTTTCTTTATCTCGTCTATTTTAATCTGTATTCCTTTAGCTTTCTATTATCAGAACGCCAACTTATTCCTTTCCAAAATTGGAATGGATAACCCAACGGGGAAAATGACCATTGGCCAGGTATCGGAAGTATTGTTCTTGTTGGCCATTCCGGTTTTCTTTAAAAAATTCGGGTTCAAAAAAACCATCTTGGTAGGTATGCTGGCCTGGACAGTACGTTATTTGCTTTTTGCATTTGGAAATGCTGGTGAATTGAGCTTTATGCTACTTTTAGGTATTGCCCTACATGGCATTTGTTACGATTTCTTCTTTGTTTCGGGACAAATTTACACCAATTCCAAAGCTGGCGATAAGTTTAAAAGCTCAGCCCAGGGCTTGATCACGTTAGCTACCTATGGCGTAGGCATGCTGATTGGCTTTATCGTGGCCGGGCAAATTACCGAAATGTACAAAATAAACGGCGTTGAAAACTGGAAAATGATTTGGAGCATTCCTGCAGGCATAGCTTTTGTAGTATTCTTACTATTCAGTTTATTATTTAACGACAAGACAAAAACAGAATCTAACTAACCATGACTACGAGAAGAAACTTTATCAAAGAAACTGGATTACTTGCGGCAAGTTTTGCCTTAGCACCTGCATTAAGCCACGCTTTTGCTCCCGCCCAACGTCCTGTAGGTATTCAACTATATAGCTTGCGAGAAATTATTGCCAAAGACGTTAAAGGGGTGATTGAAAAAGTGGCCAAAGCAGGTTTTAAAGAAGTTGAAACCTACGGCTATGCACCTAAAGGAAGCTTTTGGGGGCTAAGTCCTAAAGAATTTAAAGCGCTGTTAGATGCTAATGGCCTTAAATCTCCAAGCGGGCATTTTAACGTTGAGAACTATATCTCCACAGGCAATTTAGACGATATCAAAGCTTATATCGAAGCTTCAAATATTTTAGGGGCTAAATACGTAGTGGCCCCTTGGCTTGGAGAAAATTTACGCAAAACCGCAGATGATTATAAAAAAATTGCCGAACGTTTAAACGTAGCTGGCGAACTTTGCATCAAATCGGGCCTTAATATGGGTTATCATAACCACGGCTTCGAATTTGACAAGTTTGGTGATAAAACTGGCTTAGATATTTTAATTACCGGTACCGACCCTAATTTGGTTGACTTTGAATTGGATTTGTATTGGGCCGTTTTTGCAGGTCACGATCCGGTTGAGCTATTTAAAAAATATCCTCGTAGGTTTAAAATGTGGCACGTAAAGGATATGGATAAAGAGAAGAAAAACTGGAACACAGAAATTGGCAAAGGCAGTATCGATTTTAAACCAATATTTGCTAAAGCTTCACTTTCTGGGGTGAAACACATCTATTTGGAGCAGGAAACCAATTACAAACCTGACCACATCGGCTCAATTACAACGAGTATCGATTTTATCAAGAAAAGCTTGCTATAATTAATAAAAAACTCCTCCAAATAATGGTGGAGTTTTTATTTTTATTGAACTTAAAAACATTTTCTAAATTAGGTTTCATGAATGCTACTCCTTTAAAAATTGCCATCTTCCTATTCACTGGCGGTATCTCCAGCCTTTCATATGCTCAGGATAAAGTTGTTGATTACAATTTGATCGCTCCAGCGGAAAAAATACAAACTAGCCCTTATCAAAAGATAGCTCTATTAGACAGTAGAATCAATACTGAAACCTTAGGCATTATTCAAACAGGGGCCTTTAATACCAAAGCCAAGTTAATTCCAAAAATCCCACTATCTGAACAGTTACAAAATATTTTAGTTGGGATGAGCAACACTAGAGAGAACGGTGAATTGCTGTTACAAATTAGAAAACTGGTACATGCAGAGATAACTAAAGTGACTTCTGAGCACGGTTTTTTCGATTTCAAAGCTAATCTATACCGAAAAGATGGAGACGTATATTATAAAATAGCGGAAATAGATACCAACCATTTCACCAAGGGAATGGATGTCACTAAAAAACTAATGAGAAATAGCAGTGAAATCATTACCAACTTTATAAAAGATAACCTCAACAATAAACCTATTGACACTTTAAAATTTTCAGCCGCTCAAATCAAAGATTATTACACCAATGAACGAGAGAAACTAAAGCTATACAACACTGATAAACTAATTGATGGCGCTTACAAGGATTACAATCAATTTAAAGGTCTAACTCCATATATTAGTGAGGTATATCTAAAAGACGACAATTTAAGCAAAGGCTTTTATGCTACCGATCAAAATGGTAAGGAAGTAAAATTAAAACTGAAAGATGCTTACGCTATAGTATATAAAGGAACTCCTTATATCCTTACAGATTATGGTCAATATCCATTGACAAAAGAGAACAACGAGTATTTCTTTACGGGAAAAATTAAGCTCCAACCCTCTGCTTCTGCAATGACAAATTCGGCCATAATGTTTGGCTTAGTAGGAGCTTTAATTACCTCAAGTGGTTCAGCTAGCGATGAAAACAAATATAAAATAGATTATTCTGATGGTTCATTTATTCAAATAGAAAAATAACCTTCGCTTTTATCTCCTAATCTGATCAAGGTCTATCTACGTTCGAAATGATATACGGTTAAAGTGACTGCAAGCCTCGCAGGTTTTAAAAACCTACGAGGCTTTTTACCATAAAACGCTAGGTTAACCCTATCCAAGTCATCACATACCCTACCCACTCTTTAATCAATAACTCCCAGCCAAGGATAGCGCTACCCTGCGGCACCAGATAATCTTCAAAAGAATTTTTTTCACTTAGTGAATTTGTTGGATAAAAATCGATATGCTTAAAACCTTGCTTTTCGGCCAGCAACTTTGTTCTGGGAATATGCCAGGCACTGGTAATCACCAATATCTTTGCATCGGGTTTGCGAAGACCTTTCAGTATTTCAGCGGCGTATTTGAAGTTTTCCTTCGTGTTCCTGCTTTCTTTTTCCATAATCACGGCACTATCAGGGATCTTTAATGCCTTTAAATATTCGCCCGTATACAAAGCCTCTGGCGGACCGCCTTCTAAAAGACTTCCACTTCCTCCGCTCATTAAAATATGGTCTATTTTTCCCTCTTGGTACAACCGCAGCGTTTGCGTTAAACGGTCGCCAGCAAACTGTGCCTTTAAAGCTTTGGCTTCGAAATTATAGCTAGAAAAGCCTCCCAATAACAGCCCAACGTCATAATGGGCTAATGCTGGTTGCTTCGCTTCATACCAATAGGCAACCTGGCCCAGGAAAAACTTATTGGAGAAAAAATACAGCAGAGCAACAGCAAAAATTAACGCCTTGCGCTTATGTCGTTTATTTTTGGAGAACAAAGCATATAAGGCAATGGCCATTACCCACACCAACGGACGGATAAGAAACAGCAAAAATTTAGATAAAAAGAAAGCCATTTATCAGTTCAGTTTTGATGCCAATACACAGGTTTGTTTAAAACTATCTGTACTTCCTTTGATGGTAAAAATATCTGTTTTAATTACATACAAGCCAACTTTACACAGTTGTCCACTATCGTTTAGCCCATCCCAAGTAATGGTACCCTGTGTAGAAAAAGTAATATTCCTAGCCAAACGACGAACCAAAATGCCTTTGTCTGTGTAAATGTTAATCGTTGCTAAATTGCCATTTTCCTTAAAACGATAGTCGATTTGTAGTAAATCTTCAAAACCATCATTATCTGGAGAGAAGGTCTTATTGGCAACTACCACGGTATTTTTCACACTGGCATCTTCACCCTGTGAGTTTTTATCAGTAGGCGTAGCAAAACCCGCTGAGGCAGCAGCCGATTGTAAATTACCAAGTTCATTTCCGCTTTTTGTAAAGGAAACTCTTTCTAACGAAACACCTTTAACATCTTTAAGCAGCGCATGGTGCATTTTTTCGGTATAGTCAAATTGATCAATCGCATCATTTTCTTTCCAAATGGCTACGGTTCCTTTGTCATTGTTATAAGGAGGCATCACCGCCATTTGTACCATTTGATTAGGATATTTAACCTGATACTGTTGCTGTACTACTGCTGGATTGGCTGTAAGCACCCAATAAGTTTTAGGCTGAATGTAAAGGGGGGCTGTACTAATTGCCCTCTTTGTGCTTGATGTACCTGATGCTGTTGGATTTGAAAGCGTTAGATCCTTCAAATCAAGCAAATGATCTGTATTGTTATAAATTTCTACAAAATCAAATCCACCAGTTTTGGGGTTGAATAAAATCTCGGTAATCAAAATATCGTTTGGCATAATTTCCTTGGCAAGGAAGATTTTTGCCGTATTATTGGCTGGGTTAATAGCCACTCCTCCACAGCTCAATAGATTACTAACGGTCAATAAACTTTCAACTCCCCTTACAATGGGTGTTGCAAAAGTTAAAACAACACTTTTATTAGCTGCTGATGCGGGCACCGCTGATTGCGCCACACCAATTCCGTTATTGATTGTATAGTTACTGGCCAAACTTAATGTTCCTACTTGAATGGCCTTATCAAAATCAACCCTAACGGTAGTAGTACTGGTAATTTCTATACCTATCAATTTAGGCGCTACCGCATCTAATTCGGCATAAACAGCGTTTTGAGCACCAGGGGTACCACCAATAGCAGCCGTACTGGCAATCCAATTTGGAGCCCCAGGACATCCACTTTTGTAATTAATCAATTCCAAAGCATAGCCCGTTTTTTTGCTATTGTCCTGATACCACGTATCCACATAAGAAACCGCATCAATAACGGTACTGTTATCTGGCAACATCAAAGTCAAATCATCCTTATCATTATTTAAAGTTGGCCATGAAGATAATCCTAATGTTTTCCCATAAACTTTAAAAGCATCCACATCGGCATTCGCACAAAGAATGCGGTAGGCTTTTGGAGCTAGCGTATCCGCAGGAATAGAAACCCCTGAAGACGTAGCATCTTTATATCTCCAACCTGTGATGATGATATATTTATCGGTGGTATTGTAAAGCTCAATATATTCTTTGTTCAATGCTACCGCTGTAGAAATGGGTGCAGCCATAATTTCGTTAATGATCACGTCGCCTTTTTGAGCAGTATAAGGCTCCACATACAGAAATGATTTGGTCATTGGTGTGGTCATGGCGTTTCCCTTGGCATCTGCAACGTTGCTTACCGTTAAGGTATAATTTCCAGATACAAAATTATTTGCATAAGTAAGGTTTACCACGTTACTTGTACTGCCCATTACCGCCGTAAGTGGGCTACCTGCACCATTGGAAAGCGAGTAGTTGGCAATGGTTTGCGCCGAAGTTGTGCCCAATGGTTCATCAAAAGTAACCTCTAAGGTTTTGGCGTCTAAAGATTTCACAGAGGTAATTGTCGGAGGGTTAATATCTTCAAAAACTTTAAAATCATCAAAAATAAATAGGTTATATCTAGATGCCGTTCCGTATCTGCAATTTACGCCAAAGTGTGTAGTTGTGGTGTAAGTATTATCCGTAACGGTACCTTCCAAGGTATAATTTGTGCCGCCATTCACATCAGCGTAAAGTTCCCATTTACCGCTATTGTCGCGGGTAATTCTAATTCGGGCAGTTAGTATGTTGGCATTCGCCCTCGTTTTTGCAGCGCCTGTAATAATCTGAGTAGTAGTTGTTCCATTCTGTCTGTACAAATGAAATCCGTCTGTCTGGCCTGTTTCGCCCGCTTGAAAAAAGTAACCTTGCAGTGCTCCGCTCAAATCAGCTTGGTTGGAAACCAAATAAACCCTTGGAAAATTTGCAGTGGTTGGATCAAAGTTTAATTGAAAGAAAAATTCCCAAACTGCGTTTTTAGCGAGAGCGTTGGGAGTAGACAGATAGATATTTTGGTTTGCCGAATTGGGGCCGTTAGATTGTAACTGCCCATTTGCATTGATGACAAAGTAATTGGTGTTGCCTCCCCAAGCAGGGTTATTGGTAAAATCTCCATCAGCAAAATTGTCATTTAGCTGAGCAAAAGTAAGTTTAGTGCATAATAACAGTAAAAAGAGTAAAGTTTTTCTCATATTTGGGAATTGAACATTTTTAATTTTAAATATAATACAAATAATCAAGAAAAAAATGAAAGTTGCAGTAGTAGGTGCCACCGGATTGGTAGGTACCGTTATGTTAAAAGTATTGGAAGAAAGAAATTTCCCGTTGACCGAATTAATCCCAGTAGCCTCTGAGAAGAGCGTTGGTAAGTTAATTAAGTTTAAGGGTAAGGAATATCCGATTGTTAGCATGGACACTGCCATTAGCTTACGCCCTGATATTGCTTTGTTTTCGGCTGGCGGAAGCACTTCATTAGCTGATGCGCCTCGCTTTGCCGAAGTGGGAACTACCGTGATCGATAATTCTTCGGCTTGGAGAATGGACCCTAGCAAAAAATTGGTAGTGCCTGAGGTAAATGCCCATGTGTTAACCAAGGAGGACAAAATTATTGCCAACCCTAACTGTTCTACCATTCAAATGGTGGTAGCTTTACAGCCTTTGCACGAAAAATACCATATCAGGCGTGTGGTGGTTTCTACTTACCAGTCGGTAACTGGAACGGGTGTTAAAGCGGTTGACCAATTGATGAACGAGCGTAAAGGTATTGATGGACCAAAAGCGTATCCATACGAAATTGACTTAAACGTATTGCCGCATATTGATGTTTTCACCGATAATGGTTACACCAAAGAAGAGATGAAAATGGTGAAAGAAACCAATAAAATTATGGGTGATGAGAACATCAAAGTTACGGCTACTACGGTACGTATTCCAGTAATGGGCGGTCACTCAGAATCAGTAAACGTAGAATTTGAAAATGACTATGAGTTAGCTGATGTACGTCGTATTTTGGAAGAAGCACCGGGCTTAATTGTAGTAGATGATGTAGCTAACTTGAAATATCCAATGCCAAAAGATGCACATGAAAAAGATGAGGTGTTTGTAGGCCGTTTGCGTAGAGACGAATCACATCCAAAAGCGTTGAACATGTGGATTGTTGCCGATAACCTACGCAAAGGTGCTGCTACCAATGCCGTACAAATTGCAGAGTATTTGGTTGACAACAAGATTGTATAATTCAACTAAAAAATAATCAGAAAAGTGATGTGAATACATCACTTTTTTTGTGAATAAACTTTTTCCAACCCCGTGATAAGATGTTTAAAAAAATCATTGCACTTACTACAACTCCGCTAATCTTAGCTAGTGTTGCCTTTGCCCAAGACAGTTTAATTACAGCATTGGCCCAAAACAACCAAACAAGCTTCGTTAAAGAAGCAAACCACTTTAAGGGTTTAGGCTGGGATAAAATACTAGACCAAGCTAAAAAAAGCAGTAATGTGATGGTTGGCGAAGAACATTTCACGAATGAAGTTCCATTTTTTGTTTCAAAACTTGCAGAGCAAATCAAGTTCGATAATTTTTTCTGCGAAATTGATCCGTTTACCGCACATATTTTTGAGCAGAAGATTAAAACACTTTCGGCAGATGCCTTAAAAAAATATACTGCCGATTATGGAAACACGTTTTCTTTCTATGCTTTTGAGTCGGAATTTGACCTCCTTAAGCAGCTGATAAAAAACAACACCAATATTCGTGGTACCGATCAAATTTTATTGGTTGCTGATCGCTTAATTTGCAATGAGCTGATGCAAACCACTAAAAACAAAAGGGCAAAAGCAATTTACGAGGCGATTAGAGATCAGTCCAAAAATCATTTTGCTGCTTTTTTAAAGGACCAGAAAAATCCATTCTACTTGTATACCGATGATTTCGAAAAGAAGATTACCGAACTCGCTACACTGCCATTAAGCCCTAATGAGAAAAAAATAATAGCAGCGTTAAAGCTAACGGCTAAAATTTATAAATCGCAAGACCATCACTTAAGGATACAGCTCATGAAAAACCAATTGATGGAGAGCTACAGCGAGTGGGCAAACAAGAAAAACCTTTATAAATACGGTGCAAACCACGCTGCCAAAGGAGAAAGCTTGCTACAGATATTTGATATTGGGAACCTAGTCAATAATGTAGCCGATAGTCAATTTACCAATTCCATGCACGTCATCATCGTTGGAAAATCGGGGCTACAGGCTTCTCCCTTCCCAGGATTTCCGGCAGAGAAAATCGACGAAAATTCTGGTATTTTAAAGTCCTTAAAGCCATTTTTAAAATTAGTACAAAACAACGAGTGGCAATGCTTTGATATGTTACCATTAAGAGAAGCCATCAGCAGTGGAAAAATTAAAGTTACTGATGTGAGGTTACTGCGTATCATTAAAGGCTTTGATTTATTAGTGGTGATCCCAGAAGTAACTGCAGCACAATTCCCGAAATCATAAATCACGCTTTTGTAAGTTATATTTCCAAACATCTTTGTTAAGTAAAATCCACGCAATGAAAAGAATTATTCTGAGTTTATTACTGATCATTCCACAGTTAATACAGGCCCAAACTACAGCTCAAAAGCTAGAAAAAGCCTATCAAACCTTTGTAAATGATGAACAGGCCAAATATGCCACAACATCGCTTTGCGTGTTAGATGCGAATACAGGAAAAGTTATTTTTGCAGATAAGGAAAATGTGGGTTTAGCCACAGCATCTACCTTAAAAACCATTACTTCGGCAACGGCATTCTACACCTTGGGAAAGGATTTCCGTTACGAAACCAAACTTTCTTATACTGGTACGATCAATGCTGAGGGCACTTTGCAGGGAAACATTATTATTACCGGCAGCGGTGACCCAACGTTGGGTTCATGGCGTTATGAGCAGACCAAAGAAAACAACATCCTTAACCAATGGGTGGCTGCCATCAAAGCTGCAGGCATCAAAAAAATTGAGGGCAGTGTGATTAGCGATGACAGTGCTTTTGGAACCTCTACCATCCCCACAGGCTGGATTTGGCAGGATATCGGCAATTATTACGGTGCCGGTGGGGCAGCCATCTGCTGGCGTGAAAACCAATTTGACATCCACTTAAAACCTGGCGCAAGCTCAGGCAGTAACGTAGAAATTCTAAAAACAGTTCCACAAACGCCATATATTCAATTGGTAAACGAACTTAAAACCGGCGCAAGTGGCACTGGCGATAATGCTTATGGATTTTTGGCGCCATACACCAATATTGGCTATTTACGTGGTACCTGGGGAATGGGCATTAAAAAAACGGGCATTTCCCTTTCTTTACCAGATGCCGCTTTTGATGCTGCCTATCGCCTACAGGACACCTTAAAACGTTTAAATATTCCCTGCGGTAGTCAAGCAAGTTCTACCCGTTTATTAGCATTAGAAAATAAAACAATCACTAGCGAACAAAAACCTTTGTTAAGCATCTTCTCTCCTACTTTGAGCCAGATTGTTTATTGGTTCCAGAAAAAAAGTATCAACCTATATGGCGAGCAGCTGCTAAAAACCATTGCCTTTAAACAAGGAAAGGAAGCCAGTACCAGAAATGGTGCTAAAGCAGTAATTGATTTTTGGGCAGGTCGAGGAATCGACAAAAATGCCCTGAATATGATTGATGGCAGTGGACTTTCTCCAGGCAATAGAATTACCACGATGACCATGGCCTCTATCTTATTTCAAGCACAAAAAGAAAATTGGTTTAACGATTACCTTGCCTCTTTTCCAGAATACAACGGCATGAACATTAAAAGTGGGAACATTAACGATGTGACCGCCTATGCGGGGTATTATACTGCCAAAAATGGCAACAGGTACATTGCGGTCATCAACATCAATAACTATAGTGGTTCGGGAATTAGCAGAAAATTATTTCAGGTGCTGGATGCATTAAAATAGTTAGAAACCACCTTAGACACCTTAGTGCATCTAAGTTTTAGAATTGTAAGCGAAGGTCCTCTTAGGTGTCTAAGGTGGTTAATTTAAAATATGAAGAACCTAAGTCGTAAAAACTTAATGTCTTTTAATGCCTTAATGGTTCAAAAACTAAAATGTGTAAGGTGGTTTTACCATAGTTTTTAATTTTTTTTAATAAATTGCCATTTCACACAAACCAATCCAAAATGAAATTATTACTATCGTCAATGCTGTTATCCGTTTCGCTAAGTGCCATTGCACAAAGCACGGTGATAGCTACCGATGGCATGGCCTTAAACCAAACCGCCAACCATGCCCATAGCGAAATTGCCATTATTCCAGAGCCTGTAACGGTTATTAAGCAAGAAGGTCATTTTATTTTACCGCAAAGCATTCTGATCCAAGCAACCAAACCTACCGAGCTAAAACAGGCCATCAATTTTTTGCAAGAGCGATTGAGCATTCCTACTGGATATTTTGTAAGCTCAACAGCGGCCGCAGCATCCTCGGCCAACATCAAATTAGTGCTAACCGATAAAAATGATGCATCCATTGGAACCGAGGGCTACCATTTGCAAGTAACCCCACAGCAAATCACCATCACCGCCAACAAACCTGCTGGTATTTTTTATGGCGTACAAACGTTAATTCAACTATTGCCTAAAGAGATAGAAAGCAAGGAAGAAGTAAAAGATGTTAAATGGCAGATCCCCTGCGTGAACATTACCGATTACCCCCGTTTGGGCTGGAGAGGATTAATGTTCGACGTAGCCAGGCATTTTTTCACCAAAGAAGAAGTGAAGCAGTACATTGATGCCATGGTTCGCTACAAATACAATATTTTGCACCTTCATTTAACCGATGATGAAGGTTGGAGAATAGAAATTAAGGGCTACCCAAAACTTACCGAAATAGGTGCCTGGAACGTTAAACGTGTAGGTACCTTCGGAAATTTCATTCCGCCAAAACCTGACGAGCCCCGCAACTACGGTGGTTTTTATACCCAAGAAGATCTTAAAGAACTGGTAGCCTACGCTAAAGACAGATTTGTAAACATTTTACCAGAGGTAGATGTCCCTGGTCACAGCTTAGCAGCCATTGCCTCCTATCCTGAACTTTCCTGTACACCCGAAGCGGTAAACTACAAAGTACGCAGTGGTGAACGTATCATGGACTGGAGCCGTGGTGCTCCGCCCTTGGCTATGGTTGACAACACCCTTTGCCCGGCTAATGAAAAGGTTTACGAATTTTTAGACACCGTAGTAGCTCAAGTAGCCAAAATTTTCCCCTTCGAATACATACACATGGGTGGTGATGAGGCGCCGCATAATTACTGGGAGAAAAACCCCCAGATTGCCGAGCTGATGAAACGCGAAAACCTGAAAACCATGGCGCAGGTACAGGGGTATTTTGAGCGCAGGCTAGAGAAAATAGTAGCCAAACACGGCAAACGTTTTATGGCTTGGGACGAGGTGCTGGAAGGTGGCGTTTCGCAAAGTACCGCCGTAATGAGCTGGAGAGACATGAAATATGGTGTAGAAGCAGCCAAGAATAAGCACGAGGTGGTAATGAGCCCTACGCAATATGCCTATTTGGATTACATGCAAGCCGATGAAATTACCGAGCCTAAAGTTTACAAAGGCTTAAGATTAAGTAGAACTTACGAGTTTGACCCTGTTCCTGAAGGTGTTGATCCAAAGTACATTAAAGGCGGGCAGGGCAATTTATGGACAGAACAAGTGTATAACATCCGCCAAGCGGAATACATGACCTGGCCACGTGGATTTGCTTTGGCAGAAAGCGTATGGAGTCCTAAAGAAAAGAAAAACTGGAAAAATTTCTTTAGCCGTACCGAACAGCACTTTGAACGCTTGGATATTGCCGAAACCAAATATGCTCCTAGTGTTTACGATCCCATTTTTAACGTAAAACGCACTGCCGACGGCAAGTTATTGGTGACGTTAAACACTGAGGTGGAAGGTTTGGATATCTACTACAGTTTCGACAATTCTTTCCCCGATCAGTTTTACCCCAAATACACAGAGCCATTAGTGGTACCTATTGATGCCAATATGTTGCGAGTAATTACTTATCGTGATAAAAAACCAATTGGCCGCATGATGAATATGCCAGTGGAAGAACTCAACAAAAGAGCACCAATCAAAAAATAAGCAAGCAAGGCACAAGGGTTCATTTCTTTGTGCCTTACTTGCTAAGGAGTAAAAATTCCATATGTAACAACGCAAAACTTTGCGTTTCTAATAAATAACCACCTCAACAAACACTCATGCACCAACCAACGGCTAAGCAAAAGAGCAACTTCATCCTTTTCCTATTCGTAGTGGTTAAAATAGTCCTGCAATACGTGGTGGTTAACCCCATTTACGAACTTCAAAGAGACGAGTATCTTCATTTAGACCAAGCGCATCATCTGGATTGGGGTTTCCATTCCGTTCCACCTGTTACCTCTGTCGTTTCGTGGGTCATCCTTCAATTGGGCAATGGTATATTTTGGGTGAAGTTTTTTCCTGCGCTTTTTGGAGCCTTAACCATTGTAGTGGTATGGAAAACGGTTGAAAGTCTTAAAGGTAGTTTATTCGCTTGCATTTTGGCCGCCTCCGCCCTTTTGTTGTCGGTATTGGTTCGTATCAACATCCTATACCAACCAAATTCTTTGGATATCCTTAGCTGGACACTCATTTATTTTACCCTTATCCGATTTATACAAACCAACCATCAAAAATGGCTGTATTGGATGGCGGTGAGCTTTGTGCTTGGCTTTTTGAATAAATACAACATTGCATTTTGTGCATTAGGCGTATTGCTGGCATTGCCTTTAACCAGTCAACGACGCTTGTTTGCCAACCCACATTTTTACTATGCGGGTATACTTGCTTTAATACTCATTGCCCCCAATTTGATTTGGCAGTATCAAAATGATTTCCCTGTTTTTTCGCACATGAAAGAACTGGCCGAAACGCAATTGGTACACGTAAAACGGATGAGCTTTGTGAAAGAACAATTCTTCTATTTCATCGGTTCGTTCCCTGTTTTAATTGCGGCTTTTATTTCCTTCTTTACTTTTCCAGCTTTTAAACCTTACCGATTATTTTTTGGGGCTTTTGTATTTACGCTGGCTATTTTTCTCTCTTTAAAAGCAAAAGCCTATTATGCCATTGGCTTGTATCCCATTTTTTTTGCTTTTGGCGCTATTTATTTATCGCAATTGTTGCAAAGCGGGTGGAAATTTTACTTACGCTACGCGTTGTTTGCCATCATGCTATTTTTCTTTTATGCAATGCTGAAAATTTCGCTGCCTATTTTCAGCCCGGAGAAATATGTGGAAGCGGCCGAGCAGAAACTTCCCTTTAGTGAACATACTTGGGAAGATGGCAAAAAGCATCCCATTTCGCAGGACTTTGCAGATATGCTGGGCTGGAAGGAGCTGGCCTCAAAAGTCGATTCTATTTATGAAAAACTGCCCAACAAAAACAGCGTTTTCATTTTATGCGATAACTATGGACAGGCTGGAGCCATCAACTATTATACCAAGCATAAAGCCCTAAAAGCAGATGCCTTCATTCCTGATTACATCAAATGGCTAAATTTAGATAGGGATATTGAAACCGTCATCAGAATTAAAACGTCTTCAAATATAGATTTGGAGCGGGATCATCGCCTTTTCCGAAGCGTGGAGATACTGGATAAGGTCAATAATCGCTTTGCTAGAGAAAAAGGCACCCAAATTATCTTGCTAAGCCAACCCAATGTTGATATCGATAGCTTATTGAGGAAAGAACGGGCTGCAGGTAATCTTCAATAATTTCAGCTCATAAATCATACTGCCATAAGGCTGTCAGTCTGCTCCCTTTACTTTGCTGGAAAATAATTACAACATGGAGAAACTAGATTTAAGCAAAAGGTACAAAACCTATTTCACTGCTCAAAAAAGCCCGCAAATTGTAGAGATTGCGCCAGCACAATTCCTTTCCTTAAGCGGAAAAGGCGACCCTTCGGGACAGGCTTTCCTTGAGAAAATACAAGCCTTATACGCTACTGCCTACACCCTCAAATTCAGATATAAATCGGCCAATAAAGATTTCGTGGTTTCGAAACTAGAAGCTCTGTGGTGGTTTGATGAAAGTAAATTCGCCGGAATAACCATGGATGAAGCACCACAAAAAATTGACCGAAGTGAATGGGAATATCGTCTGCTGATCAGGGTGCCTGATTATGTAAACGATCAGGAAGTATCCAGAGCTAAGGATGCAGCTTTCGGCAAAAAAAAGTGGCCGCTCATTAAGGAATTGGAACTTTTCCAAATGGCAGAAGGAAAATCTGTACAGATGTTACATCTCGGCCCCTTTGATAAAGAACCCGAAACCTTAGCCATTATGGCTAAATTTATGATCGAAAAAGGATTCTCCAAAAATGGCCACCACCACGAAATCTATCTATCAGATTTTAATAAAACGGCTCCTGAAAAATTGAGAACCATTTTAAGAGAACCTGTTCATTAGCTGATTTGCCACCTTATCCCTCGCATTTTTTTTACTACTTTTAGGCGTTTATAAAAATCAGCATGCAAAAACTACTTATCACACTGTTGGCGGCACTAACGCTCAACGCCAGCGCCCAAAATCAAAAAGCCGAATATTTTAAACTTACCAGAGCTGGCTTTAATGAAAAAAATGCCTATAGCACAACCGCTTTTGTAGAACAATTTTTCCGCTTGCCCGGCAATAAAGGTTTCGACGAAAGTATTTACAAAGTAGAGGAAATCCTTAAAAAAGCGGGCTATGTGAAGCAAAATCAAAATGAATTTGAAGCACCACTCACCTACCGCATCGAAAAAAGACCGATGAAACGCGATGCTTGGGAACCCGTAGATGCCAATATCAGCATTGTGGGAGAAAGTACTCCGCTGCAATCTTTCAAGACCAACAGGAACATGATCCCTATCTACTGTCCTTCTACTCCCGAGGGAGGTGTAACCGCCGAAGTGGTATATGTAAATAAGGCCACCAAAGAAGATCTGCAAGATAAAGACCTTAAAGGAAAGATTGTATTTGGGGATATTTCCACACAACGCCTGATTGGTTTGGCAGCCAAAGCTGGTGCTGTGGGCGCTATTGGTTTTTCATTGCCTAACTACAATCAGCCCACCAAACATACCACTTCTATCCAGTTTAGCGGTATGCAGCCTAATGCTGGCATTTGGGCGTTGTTTTTATCGTACGCTTCCAAAGAAAGGCTAAAAGAGGCTTGTGCAAAAGGCAAAGTTGAGTTAAAGGTTAACATTACTACCAAAACCTACCCAGCAGAAGAATTAACGATTGTAGCTAACGTAAAAGGCAGTTTAAAACCTCACGAACGTTTCGTTTATAGTGCGCACGTACAGGAACCGGGGGCTAACGATAACGCTTCGGGAGTAGGAACCTTGGCCGAAATGGCCCGCTTAACGGCGCAATTAGTTAAAAACGGCAAGTTAAAACCTCAACGCAGCTTAACCTTTTTATGGGGCGATGAAATTACTTCGACCAGAAGATATATTGTGGAAGATAGCACCCGTGCCAAAGGCATTTTGTGGGGCATGAGCCTAGATATGGTTGGTGAAGATACCGAAAAAACAGGCGGAACTTTCCTGTTGGAAAAAATGCCAGACCCATCAGCCATTTGGACTCGCGGCAGTGATAAACACTCTGAATGGGGCGCGGGCGATGTGAAAGAAAAAGATCTTTTCCCGCACTATTTTAACGACTTTGTGTTCGACATCTGCAAAGAGCAAGGCAAATACGCTAACTGGACCGTAAACTTTAATCCTTTTGAAGGAGGTAGCGACCATACGCCGTTTCTTCAAAATAAAATTCCCGGACTTTTAATGTGGCACTTTACCGATGTTTTTTACCATACCGATAATGACAGGATAGACAAAGTTTCGGCAACGACGATGAAAAACGTTGGAATTAGCGCCTTAACGGTAGCCTACACCTTAATTAGTGCCGATGAAAATACGGCCTCAGCTACCGTAACCCAAATTAAGGAGGATGCTTTAGCCCGATTAAAAACTGAATTTGATTTGAGCAAAGCAGCTATTGCCAGTGGCAAATCAGCCAAAGACGAAAAGCACATTATAGAAGTTTGGGGCAAATGGTATGTAGACGCTTTAGCCACCATTGGTAAAATGGCCGTAGAGCCAAAAACTACTCGTATAGGCTCTGCCATTAAAGTAGCCACCTTGGCTATCGAAAAACAAACACAAGATTATCTCAACGCATTATCGTTTTAAAGAGCACCTGCATTTCAATTACAGGTGCTCTTTTTAAACAAACATAATCTTAAAGGTGGTGCCCTCACCTAAAGTACTTTCCACTTCTATCTTATCTCCCATCGCTTCTATCTGGTTTTTGGTAATGAAAAGTCCAAAGCCACGGGCATCGCTATTTCCATGGAAAGTTTGGTTCAACCCAAAAAGTTTCTCTCCGTTCTTGGAAAGGTCTATTCCTACACCGTTATCACTAATGCTAAACATATAACCACTTCCATTTGGCACACAGGTAATTTTGATGACCGGCCGGCGCAAGGCATGACTATAGCGCAACGCATTGGAGATTAAATTAAGCAGTACGCTTTCCAAATAAGCTTTGTTAAAATAAACAAACACATCGGCCGGTACCTCGTTAATAATTTCGGCCTGTTTGTTTACAATTTGCGCCTCTTGCGTTTGAATGGCATTATTTACATACTCTAACAGGTTAAGGGGTTCTCTCACCATGTTAATGGTGGTATGGATATTTACAATGTTATTAAGGTTGTATAGCGTATCGTTCAAATTAACTACTACCTTGCGCAAAAGGCTGATCATTTCATTTCGTTCTTCATCGGTTTCGGCATTGCTGATCAAAGCGGTAATACCGTCGATATTGCTGGCATGTGAGCGCAAGTTATGGGATACGATATAAGAGAAATTGAGCAGGCGCTTGTTTTGCTCATTCACCAATTCGTACGATTGATGAAGGGTTTCTTCTGCCTCCTTAATGGCGGTGATATCCATCATAATACCTCGCAATTTTTCAGGCTTTTCTAAGCTGGGCACAATGGTAAAACTATCCCGTATCCAAATAATCGATCCATCTTTTGCCGCTATACGGTATTCATATTCATGATGCTTGCGCAAAAACAATTCGTTTTCCAAATACCGCATTACACGCTCAATATCTTCGTGGTATATTTTCTTAAGGAAAAATCCCAGTTCCGAAGACCATTCTTCCTGCGTATAGCCCAATATTTCATACACCTTGCTACTTACAAAGGTATTGGCAAAGTTTTCGTGGATAGCGGCCTCCCAAACAATCCCCTCTATGGAATTGATCAACCCCTCGATGTGCTTTTGCGAAGCGATGAGCTGTTCCTCATAAGCCACCTGCTTGGTAATATCATCCACAATAATGATATGGTTGCTAGGCGGCTCCCCTTCGTCCCACAGCGGGCTAACAATGGCATTTGCCCAAATCACTTCTTCGTTTTTATTTACATACCTGCGCACCGAAGAAAACTCCCGGATTTCGTTTTTCAGCAAACGTTTAAAGTCTTTCGCATCGGCGGCCAAATCATCGCCATGAATAAGTGTTTTTATTTTCTTGTGGGTAAGTTCTTTACTGGTATAGCCCATCAAATCACATAAAAAGGCGTTGGCCTCCAAAAATTCGCCCGTAATAGAATCTATTCTTCCAATACCAATGGCCGCCTTGTCGAAAATGGTTTTATATTTGTTTTCGGCAGCTATCAGCATATCATTTTGTTTATCCAGCGTGCCATATAGCTGTCCCTGTTTATTGAGCAAGCGCAGCAAAAGATAGCTAGAAAGGATAGATAACAGGATCCCGAGCAGGATTAAAGACCCCAATTGATAATCGGCATATACCGCACGGCTATCTGTAAGATAAATTTTCCAATCCCCTTCTTCAAAGGTTTTGGTTTTAAAGGTACTGTTCTTAAAGTTTTTGTTACCGGGCAAAAAAAACTCTTCTTGGCCGGTAATGGGATTAATTTTCGAGAACTGGAATTTATAAAACTCATGGCTGCTGTTATCAATACCTGCCGCTTTGAGCAGTTGTTCGAGCTTGATTACTATTGCCGAAAAGCCCCAAAATTTCTTGCCAATATATATCGGTAGCCGCCCAACTACGCCCTTTCCTTCTTGTACCAAGTTAATGGGGCCTTGGTAATACATTTTACGACGTTCAATGGCTTTCCTAGCGGCCATCGCATTTTGCTTGTTGGCCTTAAACAAATCCAGATCTAGCGCCTGCTCATTCCCCTTTAAAGGATAAGTATATTTAATTACGCCATTGGGCACCAATTGCACGGCTTGCAAGTAAGGATTACCTTTAATGATTTCGGCAGCAATTTCCTCGAAGTTCTTTGGATCACCATTTTGGTTGATCGCTAGCGCCAAAGTCAGGGTGATGTTTTGGCTATTTTTCAGCAACTGCTCCAAACGAAGCTCAACACTTTCCAGCATCACGCTGATTTCTTTTTCACGGTTTTCTTTTACAATAAGATAACGTTGATGGGCTATCAGCGAAATGATAGCAATAAGCAAAATAAAAAAAAGCGCCGACGTAAGCTTGGGATTTAAAACAAACCAATTAGTTTTTACGGGCTGCTTGGAGCGAACAGTCATTTAGGTAGCCATTTTTGGGTTAGTTGGACAAACTTAAATCTTTATAGGCAAAATAATCTGACCGAGGTCATTTATGCAAAATAAGATTAAGAAATGATTAACGGAAATAAAAATAAATCACGTCAGCAAAAATTTTCATCTTCGAAGTATCCGGGGCAAAAGCTAGCGATAATCCATACATAACTCAAAAACCGAAGTAATTTCATGCTTGAGATCAAATTACAGAAACCTACAATTTCCCCAGCAGCTCCTGAGCTTTTTGATATGGCGCCGCATCTTTTGATATTTTCTCCAGCCAAAATTTACAAGCTGTCCTATTCTCTTCTTTAAGATAGCTCATGGCCAAGGCATAAACAGCATCATACTTATACACAGATTGACCGTTAAACAATTCTTCCAATAACAATCTGCCCCTGGCCACTTCGCCCGTTTCCACCAGGGCAACTGCATAGTAATAACTGATCATGGCGTTTCGAGCGTCGGCAACATGCAATTTCGCCAAAACAACCTTGGCATCCGCATATTTTTTATCATTAAATAAGGCGGCCGCTTCATCTAGGTCCGTTTTCTCGGCACCACGCTCGGCAACGCTCATTTGCGGAGCGCCATTAAATTGTTGATACAAATCGTCATTCCAAGGCGCCCACACCAACATGCCAAGCACCAACACTGCGGCTACCGCCGAAATCCATTTTAACCGATGGTTCAGTTTGAGCACCTTTGGCGATGCAGCTTCCTCAAAATGCTCCGTATTTAAGCTCCTCAAAGTTTCCACCAGTGCCGCTCTGCCAACATCATTGGCCAGTTCCATTTGCAAACTACTATGGATATCATAGTAATCAGCCAGATACTGTTTAAGTTCCTGGTCATGCACCAAAAGACTTTCAAACTCCAAGCGTTCGCTATCGCTTAAATCGCCTTCCACATATTGGGCTGTCCATAAAATTTTGTCCTCAGTCATTTTTCCTATCGATTAATTTAACCAAGCTTGCCATACATTCAGATTTTTTCTTTCTCAAATAACCATAAGTAACACCTAAAGTTTCGGCCACCTTTTCCTGTGCTTCGCCTTTCATGCTCCATCTGATAATTTCCTTACAACGTTCGCCAAGTTGCTCAAAGGCCCTTAAAAACAAATTGGCCTGTTCTTTTTGCAAGGCCAGGGCTTCGGCCTGTTCAAATGTATCCTCGCCAATATGTAATAAATCGTCTTCGTTTTTTGTTACCGGGCTTATCGCTCTTTTTTTCAGTTCGTTAAGCCATTTACGTTTACACACCAATAATAAAAAAGGTTCAAAAGGGCAGGTTAACTGCAAGCCTTTGTACTTCGCCTGGTTATAAATATCAACCAAAGCCTCCTGAAAAATATCTGCGGCATCATCGGCACTGCCGTTATTAAATAAAACGAACGACTTCACCTTTCCCGCACACTTCTTATAAATTTCATTCACCAAAGCCACTTCATTATTTAAAAGTGCAATAAGGTAACGTTGGTCATCGTGTACTTTTTTGGCCATTGATCATTGATTTATGCTAAAAGTATCATTTATTAGGGAAAGTAAAAAGGATTTTAACCGATCAGAAAAGCAATACCACTGCACCAAACCATCGTCAGTCCCACTTTCGCTCATAGTCCTCGGCACTTCGCTACGCTCGGCCTGCGGGCTAATCCGCTCAATTGGGTTTAGTTTACTCCAACCTGTGCAATTAAACCAACTCGTTGGACTTTCTATCTGTCTATCTGGTTCATAAAGAGAAATTACAACCACCTAAACAGATAGGTGCAACACGGCCAACTACATTCCTTTGCCATCTTTGCGACTTCCTTTATTACTTCGCGTTAAATGAAAACATTCATTTTTTTTAAAAAACACAGGGTAACAATTTTTCATCATGCTTGATATACCACCAAACGGCGATTGCTGAAAAGCCATAACAGAGTAAGCAGCACTAAACTTTAGAAACGATGAAAACTTTAAACTTAAAAAATACGCTTTCTACCATTGCCCTAGCTTTATTGGTTACGGCATTATTTCAAGCTTGTAAAAAAGATAAAACCCAAAGAAATTCGGCTTATAGCGCAGCAGAATTTACCGCCCTATTTGGGCCACAGGGGCAGCGTTTGCAAATTAACGCCAGCATTGCCAATACCTTCACCTTAAAGGGGGGTACAAAAATAACCATCCCGGCCAATGCCTTTAAATTAAATGGAAACACCGTAGCTGGCCCGGTGGTAATTACCGCAGCAGAGTTTTTGAAACGAAGCGATGTTGTTTTTAGCGGCACCAATACCAACCACATTAGCGGGGCACCTTTAGAATCCGATGGCTTTATTTACCTCAATGCCTCCGTGAACGGCATCAATGTAGACAAAGCCCTTGGTGCAAACATAGACATTGCCATTGCTACCAATAACACCCGTGCCACACAAATTTGGGAAGGCGTTGAAAAAGTAGATAATGCCAACCAAATGGCTTGGCAAGCACCTGCGCAAAACCCTAACGGAGCTGCCGGCGGCGCACCTCGCGAAGTGCTTCCCGCAGCCGGCTTTTACAACTTCCAAATGGGAAATCTAGGCTGGATCAACTGCGACGTGTTTTATGCCTACAGCAACCCAAAAACCACCACCAGGGTAACTATTGCCAACAACCCAGGCAGTTTTGCCACCTTTATGGGATATACGGGCGAAACTTTTGTTTTCTTTTGCGCCAAAGGAAGCAATGTGGTAGCACAATTATATACTTATGACGGCCCTAACGGTGTAAAAAGTTATACCAATATGATGCCTGTAGGCGTTGAAGGAAAATACATCTCCTTTGCCATCAAAAACGGCAAATATTACTATGCTGATTTAACCACCACCATTACCCCCAACCAGAACATCACCTTAACCTTGGCCGAAACCACTGAGGCCGCCATACAACAGGCTATTGATGCACTGAACACTTATTGAAAGTAAATTACCCAAATAAATTGACTTTAAACATGCTTCGCAAATTGGCAGTGATGGCACCCCACCTCACTGCTGATAGCGGAGCAATTACAGTTTACGGCTTTCGTTTAATCTTCGGTCAACAGGCATTCATCCATCAAAATTATTCCCTATATTTAATCATCCATGAAGAAATTATTGACGTTTTTCCTGCTCTACTCCTGTTGTACGGTAATCAATGCACAGGTAATGCCCACCGATACCGTGCCGGCAATTATCCACTACAAAACCGAAAACGGCATAACAAAATTTACCAGCGAGCTAAGGCCTTTGCGTGCCATTGCCGGTGCACCAGCACCATTTTACACCTACTTTTGGGAATTTGGCGATGGCGGTTTTAGTTTCGAGGAAAACCCGTCGCATATCATACGTTACGACTCGATTATGGTGCGCCTGTTTGCTACCAACAATTACGATGATGGCAAACGCCCGCCTACCCGCCCCAAACCTATCATTAGGCCGCCAGGCCCCAAACCTCCCGTAGCCAAGCCAATGCTAGCCGCCAATGATGGATATAATCTGTTTAAAATGGGTGGAAATATCGAGATGAAAACCAACTGCATGCCCAAACCTGGAGACGACATGATGTTGGTGCTGGGCTACAGGAACAAACTTGAAAACGGGCAAAACAACCTGAACGGTACATTAGCCATTTTATATAACGACGCAGAATTTAGCCAAAACAACTTTGACCTGGCCGAATCACGAACATACCATAACGAGAAGAAATCAGACCTTAAATCGCTTTTGAATACAGCATTTCTGAAAAATAAAAATCAGGAACCTGTGTATTATGCTTCTTCTGAAAAACATTTCAATTTATCACCCGCCGAAAAAGTACTGCTGAAAGATCAGGCCAAAGCATTTAAAAACCAGCAAAGCTGGAAATTTGAGAACTTACAGCAAAATGAAGAACGTTTTGTGTTCTTGCATTTTAAAACCACTCCCGAAATGCTCAAAGACACCAATGCAGTGGTACGTATTGCCGGCGCATTCATTCCTGATAATCCTTTAGTTGAAACTGAATTTTTTACTTTGGAACTCCAAATTGTGGCTTCTCATGACCCCAATAAAATGGTGCTGCGCAAAAGTAGAATGAATTACCGCTTTACGGGTAAAAACCGGGAGCTTACCTATAAGGTCCGCTTCCAGAACACGGGTAAAGGCCCCGCCAAAAAAATTGACGTGGGTGTAAACATTTCGGAAGTATTTGACCCCGCAACCCTAAAAGTAGTAAAAACCAAGCCCCAAGTAATTCAATGCGACTCGGCCTATGCCAACCAAAGTTGCCTGAAAACCTTTTTTAGCGCAGATAGCGTACATTTTGTTTTCACCAACATTTACCTCCCCGGCATGAAACAGAAAGGAGTAAAAGATGCCGACTCCACTCAGGGCTTTGTGGAATACAAGATCAAATTCAAGGAAAAACCACCTAAACTGCCCATCAAAAGCGGAGCAGCCATTGTATTTGACAAAAATGAACCTATTTATACCAACAGAGCGGTTGGCCGCTTTAAAATGGGGCTTTCGCCCGGAATTATTGTAGGCTATGGCTTCCCCTTTGAAACAGACAATGGCAATTACTTAAACGGTAAAAACTTTGTATTGGGCGCCAGCTTATCGCCCTATGCCTCCCATCGTTATTATTGGCAGGTTGAACTTTATTTTAACGCCTTTAGGGAAAGTACGTATCAGGTACCCGTTGCTACAGCCACGAAAGATACGGTAATAAACCGCATTGACCACATAATTTTGAACAAACAACTTTACCAAACCACTAAGGTAAATACCATTAATGCGGTACCGCTGCAAATGAGATATAACATCAGCAAGTATATTGGCGCAGGCGCCGGCACTCTAGTTGCGCTTGATCTTTATCATCGTACTTCGAGCGAACTACGTTACCGCCTACGTACTCAAAATGCCCAGGGCGTTCCCATTGAGCTGGATTACAACCGTGATATGGGCCAGATAAATAAAAATTTTGCTGATCTGAGAGTCTCATTTTTTGCGGATATCCAATTGGGATTGGTCAGAGTGGGGCCTGCTTTGGGTTTTAGATACATCTTTGATCCTAAAACCAATAACAACAGAATGAGTACGTATGTGACCTGGAAGTTTTAGTCGTTGGCGCTTCACAGAAATTACCAACAAAGATTTCTTAAAATGAACCACATACACACAGCGTTAACCAAGCACGCCTATGGTTAAAATAAGAAGTTACACGACATAAAAAATTGAAATGACGCTTTTTAGGAGCATTTTGCTATTTTAGCTACATGCGCCAATTCATCAAACATTTGTGCCTAGTATGCTTGCTATTGCAAACAAGTACACTTTTTGCGCAAAGCGATGATTTGGACAAAAAGCTAGGCCAATTTAAACAGCAAAATGACCTAAGCAATTGGATTTACGAACAACTTGATGAAGCAAATGCAAAGCCCGAAAGCGCTGTTAACCGCCTTTTAAAGGCACAAAAAGAACGTTGGCGAAACACCAAAACTCCCGACGAGCATTTTGCTTGGCTAAACCTACTTAGCACCTTAGGTTATTATGAACTGCTCGATGGAAATATTCTGGGCTCTATCAATACCTACGAAAATGCACTCAGTTTCTTCCAAAAGCACCAAATATTAAGCTACGATATCGTAGAATATAACTTAAAGCCCCTAAGCAATAACTATACGCGTTTGGGCGACTATGAGCGTGCCCTATACATCCAAAAACAGAGCATTGATTTTCAGCGGGCTTACAACGAAAATCCCAGCAAAATGGCTAACATCTATGGAAATATGGCTATTTCCTACCGTTCTATGTCGCGTTTGGCCGACGCACACCAGGCTATTCAAAGTGCATTTGATTTAAAGCCCGATGCCAAAACACGTGTTATGCTCTATAATGTACTGGCCGATATTTTGTATGAAGAAGGCAATTACGCCAAAGCCGCCTTGGTAGTTCAACAAAACATTAAAGCACAAGCCAGCATAGATGATGAAAGCGCCTACTGGTTGATGGGAACTTATACTACTGCCGGAAATGTACAATTGGAGCTTAAGCAGTATGCAAAAGGCAGGCAGTTTTACCTGAAAGCCTTAGCCCTTCTTAACCAATATTTTCCTTACGGCCGCCTGCGTGAAAAAGCAAACATCTTTACGCAACTCGCCAAAACCTTTATTGCTACCAAACAGCCTAAAGAAGCCATTGCCTACAGTCAAAAATCGTTGGTTACGCTTGGCATTATGCAAAATAATACCATTAACGAGCAAAAAATATTTGGCGATTATAAAGTGGTGGATGCTTTTATGCAGATTGCAAAGGCCCAACTTTTGCTTGGCCAACCGGAACAGGCCATTCGCAGTATTAACCTGAGTTTAACGGCTGCTGATAAAATCAGGGATGAATTTGGCGCTGACATTACCAAGGAACGCTTGCAAAAGAGCTTGAAACAAATTGCCGAACAGGGCATTGCCATCAACTATCTCCTGTTCCAAAAAAGCAACGACCGGAAATACCTGTACCAAATTCTTTTACTGGCCGAGCAAAGCAAAAGCCGCACCTTATTGGAGCAGATGGAACGAAGCCAAAGTGCTGCGGCCAAAAATGTAAAAGCAGATCCTTTACTGCTCAAAAAACAATCTTTGGAACGGGCCATTATTTATCAGGAAAAACAGTTCATTGAATTAAAAACCGCCAAATTGCAGGAAATTATTGCTGGATTGAAATTTCAACTGGCATTAGTGAACAAGAAAATCGCTCAAAAACACCCACAAGAAGAGCCGCTTTTTACCAAAGAAATTAATTTAGCGCTGTTGCCCAAGCACCGTTTTATCGAGTATTTTTTTGGCGATGAGCATGTTTATATCATCAACATCAACCAACAAAAAATTGAGGGCGTTTTGAAGCTAAACCATGCCCCGCAAATCAGGGAAACCGTTAAAGCATTTGTACAAACTTATTTCCAGCAGGGTCCTACCGAAATGGCCAATGCCCCACAATCATTTTATAAGGCATCCAATAAAATTTATCAATTAATATTTGCTCCTTTAGGGGTTAAACCACAAGAAACCCTAACCATTATTCCCGATGGCATTTTGGGCTACCTGTCTTTCGATGGGCTTATAACCCGAACAAATTATGTGGAGAACATTGCCGCATGGCCCCTCTTAATTAAAGTACACCTGAGCAGCTATGCTTTTTCCTTAAAAACCTTGCTGCTTAAAAAACCTAAAAAAGATAACCATGGTTTTGCTGGGCTATTTATTACGCATGCCGCTGGTAAAAATGCCCCGCTTTTGGCCGTTGAACAAGAAGCTGCCGAAATCAAAAAAAACATCAAAGGCGTTTTCCTATACAACGATGAAGTAAACGCCAAAAGTTTTGAGCAACAATTTGTGCAGCGCAACATTCTTCACATTGGAACACATGCCTATCTTTCGGGGCCGAACCAAGAACCCACCCTCGATTTTGAACAGGAAAAAATGTACCTCTTTGAGCTTTCGGCAAAACAACAAGTACCGTCATTGGTAGTTTTAAGCGCATGCCGAACTGCCGATGGTGTTTTGGCAGATGGTGAAGGGATCATTAGCCTTTCGCGTGGCTTTAACGCCATTGGCACTTCTGCTACCATTGCAGGCTTATGGAATGTTAATGATCGTGCGGTAGCTTATATCACTACGCATTTCTACCAATCACTTTTAAAGGGAAATAGTGGAACCGAAGCCCTTAGAACAGCCAAATTAGCATGGATCAACGATCCCCAAACCTCAAGCGCATTGATGCTCCCCTATTATTGGGATAGCTTGGTGTATATCGGGAAAAATCAAACATTTGAGTTGGAAAAACCATTTTTCAGCGTATGGATGTTGTGGGCCTTTAGCGGATTAGCAGTTATCCTAACCTGCATTTTTACCGTCAGGATTTTGGCCCGTAAAACAAAAGTATCCGCCTAAGCCACTGCAAAATAAATACGCTGAGGATATTCGCCAAAAGTAAAATGAACTACTTCACAAAGCCAAATCTTTAAATCTACTTTCTCATTTTGGTACGCCGCTAAAAAATAATTGGCCCCTCCACCTAAGTTTTCTTCACCCAAACGGATCAGGGTTAAAAACGATGCTTGTTCAAAAGGTTCATTGGCTATGTTTAATTTAATTTCGTTTGCACTATTACTCAGCAGATCAAGCCACTCATCAGCCCCTTGAATCATTTGCAGGTCTTCGGCATCACCAACCCATTCTGGCAATTCCACAAACCATTCGGCTTTGTCTGTTTTATAAAACCTTAAATTTCGTTTCACTATGAATTTGATTTTTTTAACGCTTTAATGACCTCCAAGAGGTCAAACATTTATAAAATAGCCTATCGCCTTTGGTACGACTCCTACGGAGTCGCATACTTTTACCCATTTTTTTTCTATAATATTGAAATCCTTCGGATTTTCAATTAAGTATCTAACCTACTTCACCGTACGCTTAAAAATACTTACAGCCAATGGCGGCAAATCAACAACAATAGATTGCTTTTGGTGTTGGTGAGCAATATTTTCGGTGGTTCTCACTTCAGCATTCAATTTACCACTGCCAAAAAAATCCGCCAAATCAGAATTAAAGATCTCCTTCCACTTTCCTTTCACAGGAATACCAATACGGTAGTGCTGTCTAAAAACTGGGGTAAGGTTAAGCACCACTACCAAAGTATCTTTGGCTTTATTCGATCTTCGCTGGTAAACATAAACAGACTGGTCAATATCATCAGCTTCCTGCCACTCGAAGCCCTCGTGAGAAAAATTAAAGTGATGCAAAGCAGCTTCCGAGCGGTACAGATCATTCAACCTTTTGACTAATTGCTGCATCCCTTTATGCGGTGCATATTGGAGCAAATCCCAATTTAACGACTCGAAGCAGTTCCATTCCGAAGTTTGGGCAAACTCGTCGCCCATAAACAGCAATTTTGAGCCAGGATGGGTAAACATATAAGCATACAAGGCCCTTAAATTGGCAAACTTCTGCCATTCATCACCTGGCATTTTATAAATCATCGGCGATTTACCGTGTACCACTTCGTCATGCGAAAGCGGCAGCATAAAATTTTCGGTAAAGGCATAGGTCATGCTAAAGGTAAGCTGGTGATGGTGATGTTTTCTACTGAGCGGATTCAGTTTGAAATATTTCAAGGTATCGTTCATCCAGCCCATCATCCATTTCATGCCAAAGCCCAAACCTCCGGCAAATACTGGGCGGGTTACCCCATCGTAGGTACTGCTTTCTTCGGCAATGGTTTGTATCCCTTTAAAATTACCATAAACCGCTTCGTTCATATCTTTAAGGAATTTTACCGCTCCCAAGTTTTCTGTACCACCGTATTCATTGGTTCCGTATTCTCCTTCTTCCCTACTAAAATCAAAATACAACATCGAGGCTACGGCATCAACCCGTAAACCGTCCAAGTGGTATTTATCCAGCCAAAACATGGCATTACTGATCAGAAAAGATCGAACCTCGTTTCTATCGTAATTGAAGATGTACGATTTCCAGTCGGGATGAAAACCTTTGCGCATATCTGAGTGCTCGTACAAATGCGTACCGTCAAAATGGTATAGGCCATTGCTATCTCCAGGAAAATGAGACGGTACCCAATCCAAAATAACGGCAATATTATTTTTGTGCAGTTCCTCAATCAGGAACATCAAATCCTGTGGCGATCCGTGGCGGGAACTTGCGGCGTAATAACCCGTTACCTGGTAACCCCACGAAGGATAGTAGGGATATTCCATCACGGGCAGAAACTCCACATGCGTAAATCCCATTTGCAACACATAAGGCACTAAGGCCGCCGCAATTTCCCCATAACTCAATACCCTTTCCGGATTAGATGGATCACGTTGCCATGAACCTAAATGTACTTCGTAAACCGAAATAGGCTGGTCAAGGGCATTCTTTTTTTCCCGCTTGTTCATCCACGCCTTGTCTTTCCAAGTATAATCAGTATCCCAAACAATAGAGGCCTTACGTGGTGGATGTTCGGCATGTAAAGCATAAGGATCGCTTTTTTCTACTTCAGCGCCATCAAATCCCTTCACCAAATATTTATAGACTTCGCCTTTCTTTAGGTGAGGAATAAATCCTTCCCAAATCCCCGATTCGTCCCAACGATTAAAAAGCAAATGGCTTTCACGGTTCCAGCCGTTAAAATTGGCCATTACGTGCACCTTTTGCGCATTTGGCGCCCAAACGGCGAAATACACCCCATCAACCCCGTTAACGTTGCAAAGGTGTGCCCCCATTTTTTCGTACAACTTAAAATGCTTGCCCAAAAGAAATAATGAAACATCAAAATCGGTTAAAAGGCTATGCTGCCATACTGGCGATTGATATTTTTCAAAAGCATTTTCCACAGATTGAACCGCTTTGCTTTTTGTTTCTGGGTTGGTTTGTTTCTTTTTTGGCATATAATAAAGCTATCAATTTAAGGTGAGATTTAAATGAAACTAACAGGCAAATAACCATGTAAAATCCGATAGCCGAAGAAGAGCTTCTCTATGACCACGGTAGTGGCATATCCCAGCAATTTAAAGGCGATAGCAAGGTTGTATAAATTGACCTTATCAAAAACTTTTAAATAAAATAAATTAAGGAAAAATAGACTTAGGCAAAAGTTTAATACAAATACCAATTTGAAATGATGCAAATACAGAATCTTCAACTTTTGGTACATCTCAAACCATTTAAACTTTGATGAAGCAAAACCTGTGAAGTTTTAAAAACCTCACAGGTTTCAATTTTAAACTATCCTTTAATGATTTTAATTTTTGAGAAGTTTTTATTCGATTTAAACCTCAATATTCCACGATCATTAACTACAAAATCGGTTACTTCCCTATCATCAACCCAAACCTTACCTACGTTAAATGGCAAAGCTATCACACGAAAATCATAGAGTTCATAATTTGGTGTGTATAACCCATCAATAGTTTGTTCAATGGTAAAGCTATTATCGTTTCCTTTAGCGCTAAACTTCTTCTCCAAATAAATATCCTGCTCGTAAGCAAAAGTATCGCCATGGTCTTCGTACATGAACGAGTTCACCTCATAATCTGAATAATAAACGTTCAACCAAACCTCATCTATCGTTTTTTCGCCTACGTACTGCATTACTGGGTACTCTGGCATTACCGTTCCTGCCCTTACAAACAATGGCATGGTATCCAACGGGGTATCTACCACATACTCGCTACCACCTTCTAATAGTTCTAAAGTCCAATAGTTAAACCATTTGCCCTTTGGCAAATAAATGCGGCGTGAAGTAGCCCCTTGCTCCAATACCGGACAAACCAAGATTTTATCGCCAAAGGTAAACTCATCCTGGCGGAAATGGTTGGATACAATTTCCTGCTCCAACATGGCCAGTGGCCTCAATATTGGAAAACCATAACGGTGATGTTCCCAGAATACCGAATAGATATATGGCATCAATTTATAGCGTAGCTCGATAAACTTACGGTTCACGGTGGTAAAAGGCTCCCCAAAGCTCCAAGGCTCACGCTCGCGGGTATCGCCTGCCGAGTGGGCACGCATAAACGGCGAAAACACACCTAATTGTATCCAACGGGTAAACAGTTCACCATCAGGTTCGCCACTAAAACCGCCAATATCTGTACCGCAAAACGGCACCCCGGAAATAGACATACGTTGGCATTGGATATTGGCAATCTTAAGATGCTCCCAAGTAGCCACGTTATCTCCCGTCCACACCGATGCATAACGCTGCATGCCCGAGTAACCTGCTCTGGTGATGGTAAAAGGACGTTTATTGCGCTGTAATTTTTTCAATCCTTCGTAGGTAGACCGTACCATTTGCATGCCGTAAATGTTGTGTGCCTTGCGGTGCGAACCTCTGTAGCCATCGTAGTTATGCCTTACATCATTGGGGAAAGTACCCGAACCAAACACCGCTGGCTCGTTCATATCGTTCCAAAATCCGGCTACGCCCATATCTACCAATTCTTTATACAAACCGCCCCACCATTCCCTTACTTCTGGATTGGTAAAATCAGGGAATTGGCAACGGCCCGGCCATACGTGGCCTTCCATAAAGTAATCATCACTTCGGCGGCAGAAATAATTCTTCTCCTTTCCTTCCTTAAATACCCAATAATTATCGTCCACTTTAATACCCGGATCAATCATTACCACGGTTTTCATGCCCACATTGGCCAAATCCTTGATCATTTTTTTGGGGTCAGGAAAGTACTTTTTGTTCCAGGTAAAACAGCGGTAACCATCCATGTAATCAATATCCAGATAAATGGCATCGCATGGAATTTGCTGCGACCTAAAACCATCTACAATTTCACGCACCTTGCTTTCTGGGTAATAGCTCCAACGGCACTGATGGTAGCCAATAGCCCATTGCGGCGGCAATTGATGCGTTCCCGTTAGGGATTGGTAACGTTTCACCACGTCCATCATGTGTGGCCCGTGGATGTAGTAGTATTGCAATTCGCCCCCATCGGCCCAAAAGCTGGTTTTGCCATTATCTTCCATGCCAAAGTCGAAATACGATTTAAACGTATTGTCGAAAAAAACGCCATAGGTTTCGCCCTGGTTGATACCCATATAAAAAGGAATGGTACGGTACAAAGGATCCTGGTCCCAGCCATAAGAATAAGCATCCGTATTCCAGTTCACAAACTTACGTCCTCGCAGGTTTAAATTGCCCGATTTATCGCCCAAGCCAAAGAAATTTTCCTCCGGATGGCATTGTTTAGTCGCAAAAACGTAGTAGCCACCAAACTCAACATTCTCTTCCCAGTGCATGGGCGAGGCATCACTACTGGTTATTACACCTGTAATGTTATCTATAAACGAAATCAGGAAATCGGCTTTGCTTACCCTACAGGTTATGGTATTGGTTTCAATCAAATAAGCATCTGGTGTATCTTGCAACTTAAAAGTGGTCACTTTTTGATCTACTTGCACTACGGCGTAAGAAAAATCGGCCAAAAAAACACCATGGGGCGCCAAACGCACCCTAATCATCTCATCACTCACCACACGCACTTCAACCGTGGCCTCGCCGTCAGAAAAATAAAACTTGTTACCTTCCTTTTTAACACTCTTTACCGAGGTAAGGTACTGTTTTACGATAGGTTTTAAATCGGTTACGGGATTGTTTAAATGCTGTACGGTTTCTTCTTCTAACTGTCCGTCACGGTTAATTTCCGAAATTTCAAAGTCTTTGTTTAAATCTTCTTCCATATTGTTTTGCTCGTTGTGCCTGTTATCATTTCAAACACTTGCTATTGCTCTAAAAAAAAATTGCTCTATTGAGGGTGTTGATAGATATTGTAAATATATAATAATTACCCTTTAAGCCAAATAATACTGTGTTAAGTTTACACCAAGTAACCACAAAAACGCCATGTATTACCGCATAGCTAACACCAAACAAAAGAAAAAGTTGAAAACCAATTGGTTTTTATTTTTTTGAAAAGCAATTGCCTGCTACTATCCATGGGAAGTCCCGCTGTGCGCTTCAATCTTTTTGTTTTTAGGACATGCTACCCACAAACCTTGTAGGTTTTCGAAACCTACGGGGCTTTATTTAAGCCTCCGCTATAAAAACAAAAAGTATTTCCCGCTCCCATCGGGTTTAGGCGGCAATACCAATGCAGAAAAAATCAATGCCTTAAAAAAAATGTAAATTGCAAGCCGCAACTATTTTGCAGTAGCAATTACTTTACATACCAGTAGATAAATGATTTGGCCACTTATCTTATTTTTGTAACATACAACAAAGCTTATGATTTCTATTCAATCTGTTTCTCATCAATACACCTCTGGCCACGAGCTGCAATTTGCAGACTGGCAAGTGAACAATGGTGAGCAATGGCTTCTTTTAGGCCAATCCGGAAGTGGCAAAACCACTTTACTGCATATCTTAACGGGCTTGCTTAAGCCCTCCAATGGCAAGGTAAAAATTGGCGAAACTGATCTCTATTCCCTTTCTTCCAAAAAGCTAGACGCATTTAGAGGACAGCAAATCGGCATTGTGTTTCAAAAACCACACCTCATTAAAAGCTTAAACATCACCGAAAACCTACTGTTGGCCCAAAGTTTTGCAGGCTTGCCCAACAATAAGAAACGGGCAGAAGAAGTGTTGGACTCCTTGAATATGTTGGCCAAGAAAAATGCCTATCCGCAAGAGTTAAGCCAGGGGCAATTACAACGGGTTACCATTGCTCGTGCGGTAATCAACAAACCTACCCTACTGATTGCAGATGAACCAACCTCTAGTTTAGACGACCAAAATGCCGAAGCAGTATTGACCTTACTGAAAGAGCAATCAGCATTGAACCAGGCAACCTTGGTTGTGGCCACACACGATAAAAGAGTTAAAGATGCGTTTACCCTTACCTATACTTTATCATGAGCCCTTTTAAAATTAGTTGGAGAAACATTTGGTCGAAACCATTAAATGCGGCACTCAATATTTTGCTCATTGCTTTTGGTACGGGAATTTTAACGGTACTGTTACTGGCTTCTACCCAAATTGAGGATAAACTAGCCAAAAATTCCAAAGACATTGACCTTGTAGTGGGTGCAAAAGGCAGTCCGCTACAACTGATTTTGAGCAGCATCTATTACATTGACTTTCCTACGGGCAACATTCCCATGAAAGAGGCAAAAAAGCTCATGCACAGCCCTTTTGTAAAACGGGCAGTTCCTTTGGCCCTGGGCGACAATTACAATGGTGTACGCATAGTAGGAACCGATAGCAATTACATCAGCCTTTATGGCTTAAAAACACAAAGCGGAACTTTCTGGAAAGCCGATTTGGAAGCCACCATTGGCGCTAACGTGGCCAAAGAGCAAAACCTAAAAGTAGGTGATACATTTTTTGGTGGCCATGGCTTAACCGAAATGAAAGACGAACACAAGGACCACGCCTATAAAGTGGTGGGTATTTTGGCACCGCAGCAAAACGTCACCGATAATTTAATTTTAACGGCTATTGGCAGTGTCTGGAAAATGCACGGCGATGAAGGGGAAGCACATGAAGAAGGCCATGACCACGCCGCAGAAGCTGACCACAGCCCTGATGAAGACCGAGAGTTTACCTCTTTGTTAATTCAATATCGCTCGCCAATGGCGGTGGCCATGTTTCCACAAATGGTAAATCAAACCACCAATATGCAAGCTGCCAGTCCCGCTCAGGAAAGCACCCGATTATTCTCCCTAATTGGAGTTGGGGTAGATACTTTACAATGGTTTGCCATATTGATTATGCTAATTGCCGCCATCAGTGTTTTTGTGAATTTATACAATTCCCTGAAGGAAAGAAGCTACGATTTGGCTATTATGCGCACCTTGGGGGCCTCAAAAGGCAAGCTTTTTTCGTTAATCATTTTAGAAGGATTAATTTTGACCCTCATAGGCACAATAATTGGAATAGCATTAGGACATGGCATTTTACAGTTGATTAGTAACTACCAAGAAAGTAGTCAAGCAAAAATGAACGGTCTGATTTTTATTAAGGAAGAAATTTATTTATTGGTGGCAGGCTTAGCCATCGGCATAGTGGCCGCTGTAATTCCAGCAATACAGGCTTACCGCTCGAACATATCGAAAATTTTAGCAAAGAATTAATATATAAACAACATCGTCATTGCGAGGAACGCATTAAACAAAACACACAACATGAAAAAATTAGGTTTTATTTTTTTACTATTTATTGGATTTGGCTTCAGCGCCAAGGCACAACACGATCCCAGTGACCAGATTATTTCGGCCAATTGGGACGTTATTGGCGATGTAGAATTTAAAATGGCCAAGGATGATAGCGAGATGTACGCCATTTTTAATAACGACATCAAAAAAAGAGCTGGCAAACCTTTTGAGCTGGAAGGCTACATTGTTCCTATTAAAGATGGAATGAAGCAAACCAAATTCATGTTATCTACCTTGCCCATTAACCAGTGTTTTTATTGTGGTAAAAACGGTGTGCCTATCATGGTAGAGGTGCAATTAACCGAACCTACCAAGTTCACCTATCAAACCATTAAAGTTAGAGGTATATTGAAGTTGAGCACTGCAAATGCACTGGATGCCTCTCCCATTTCGCTGATTAACGGAAAGGTAGTGAAATAAACCACTACCGTATTTCGATCCCAAACTTTCGGGAGAGAAATCGAGCTTTCAACCGTCTAATTTGAGATTTCTTACATACGTTAGAAATGACAACAAGAATAAAAAAAATCCCGAAGCAAAATGTTGAGGGATTTTTTGTTTTTGTCATTGCGAGGCACGAAGCAATCTCTCCTTTGGGTCATATTTCGCTTTAAGATTGCTTCGTGCCTCGCAATGACGGAAATAGCTAACTTCCCCAAATAAAAATCAAGCCCTAAGATCTGCCGTCATTGCGAGGTACGAAGCAATCTCTCCTTTGGGTCATATTTCGCTTTACGATTGCTTCGTAACTCGCAATGACCGAAATAGCTAACTTTCCCAAATAAAAATCAAGTCCTAAGATCTGCCGTCATTGCGAGGCACGAAGCAATCTCTCCTTTGGGTTACATTTCGCTTTAAGATTGCTTCGTAACTCGCAATGACGGAAATAGCTACATAAAAAAATCCCTAGGCGTTTTGCCTAGGGATTTTTTTATGTCATCCGAGGAATGAGGAATCTCTAATTCAAATGATTCTTCATTACATTAAATAACAAAATATCGATTAGTGACCTGAGTGCCCATCAACACCATGAGCGTGCCCGTGAGACAATTCATCAGCAGTTGCTTCCCTTACGGTTAAAATCTTACCTGCAAAAATCAGGTTTTTACCCGCCATTGGGTGATTTAAATCTACCGATACAACTTCTTCGCCCACTGCAGTTACACCAGCACGGAACTGGTTGCCTTGGTTATCTTGCAAAGGAATTACGTCGCCCACATTTGGCAATTCGGCACCGCCTTCTTTAAACATGCCTACAGGTAAATCAACATGGGCTCCCGGATCAATCTCACCGTAGCCATCAGTTGGTTCTAGCTCAAAACTATATTCATCACCAACAGATAAGCCTGTTAAGTGTTCTTCAAATTTAGGCAACATCATTCCCACACCGTATAAAAATACAAGTGGATTTTCTTCAGTAGCTTTTTCTACAAAAACTTGGTTACCCTCTGGAGTAGTGGTATGTAGCTCGTAAGTAAGAGAAACTACCGTGTTAGAAGTGATTTTCATTCTTTCTATTTAATTGTGTTATGATTTGACAAAGCCTTGCGGTTTCATCTTTTTATTTAATATGGCTTAACGCCTCATCAACAGTACCTACGGGCAGTTGACAGGTTTTGTTTCGGCAAATATAGATTTTTGTTTGCTCGCTTTGCTTATGTTTTAACAAAGGCAATGTACTTTTTGTTCCTGCCAAAGTAATTTTATTGGGGATGTACTGCTGGTTAAACTCCGCTTTTACGGATTTAAAATTGGGTCCTGCAATAGCAATCTCATTAACTCCGTATACCTCGTTGAGCAATTGGATACACCAGTTTGAATAGGCCGAGCCATAAGATTTAATACGCGGCAAAACTGCTTTTAACATCGCAGATGCGCGTTCCAAATAGCTTTCCTCATCAAAGAAAAGCCCTAATTTTTGGAGGTTTTGTGCCATTACCGAGTTAGAGGCAGGAATAACGTTATCCATTACTTCGTGCTTACGGGCAATTAAACTTTCCCCTTGGTTAGAGGTATAATAGAACATCGCATTGCTTTGGTCGGCAAAATTAGCCGATACATATTCAGTAAGCTCTTTGGCTTCATTTAACCAGGCTTCGTTAAAGTCTGTTTCGTAAAGCGTGATCAATGCGTCGATCAAAAAGGCATAATCATCCAGGAAAGCCGGTATTGTTGCTTTACCATTTTTATAATTGCGATACAAGCCACCATCTTCGGTAATAAGATTATTTAAGATAAAAGTAGCTGCTTTTTTGGCTTTCTCGTAATACTGATCATTGTTGAACGCTTGTGCGGCATCGGCCAAGCCCTTAATCATTTGAGCATTCCATGCCGTTAAGCATTTATCGTCCAAGCCTGGTTTTATCCTTGCATTTCTAACCTTCAATAATTTAGCTTTTGCTTGGGCAATGATTTTTTCAAAATCGGCATTGCTTAGGCTATACTTTGCCATCAAATCTTCGTCCAGCACGGTTCTCCTCAAAATATTGGTATGCTCTTCTTCCCAATTTCCAGTGTTGGTTACATTAAAGTATTCGGCCAAAAATTGATGATGTTCGCCTACCAGTTCATCAAATTCAGCTTTGCTCCACACATAAAATTTACCTTCTACCCCTTCACTATCAGCATCCAAAGCCGCATAGAACAGTCCATTTTCGGCGGTCATTTCCCGATCTATCCATTCAATGGTTTGCTTAACTACTTCGGCAAAAGGCTCATACTTTAAGCATTGGTAAGCCTCGGCGTACAAACTTACCAATTGCGCATTGTCATAAAGCATTTTCTCAAAATGTGGCACATGCCATTGTCCATCTACAGAATATCTGGCAAAACCGCCCCCCACCTGATCATAAATACCGCCGAGCGCCATGGCATCCAAAGTTCTCATCACGGCCATCATCACCGACTGGTCATCTCTCAAAAAAGCATATCGCAATAAAAACAACCAGTTGTTGGGCAAAGGAAATTTGGGTGCTCTATTATAGCCACCTTCCGAAATATCAAAATTCCTTTTCCAAGGTTCCACAATTTCTATCAATTGCTCCTCTTTAAAATTCAGCGTTTCGTTTCTATCTTCAATCAGCTCAGCTTGCTGCAAACCTTCGGTTAGTCGCTCTGCATATTTGATAGCCTTTGCCGGTTCTGTTTGCCACAAATTGGCCAAGTTGAGCAAAATATTGATCCAATCCGCCTTGCGGAAATAAGTGCCGCCGTAAATAGGGCGTTGGTTGGGCAAACAAATGGCATTTAGTGGCCAACCGCCATTGCCATTCATCAACTGTACGGCCAACATATAAATCTGGTCAATATCTGGCCGTTCCTCGCGGTCAACCTTAATGCACACAAAATGTTTATTCATTACCTCGGCCACCTCATGGCTTTCAAAACTTTCACGTTCCATTACATGGCACCAATGACAGGCAGAGTACCCTACACTTACAATGATCAACTTGTTTTCGTCTTTGGCTTTTTTGAGGGAGGCTTCATTCCACTGGTACCATTCAACCGGATTGTACGCATGCTGTAGCAAATAAGGAGATGAGGCATGGATTAAGCTATTAGGTTCTTGCATGATATAAAGGTACGGGCTTTGATTGGCTTGTTTGAAAAATTGCTGTAAATTTATCACCCTATTCATAACGATTTTCGTCATAGATAAAACATAACACCAAACCTTAACTGAAGGAGCATAGTTAGCTGCTTAAATGAACCCCAAAAACCAAACATGAAAATTACCCACACCGAAATCTATCGTTTCAGTATTCCAATGGAACCCTTTGTGATTGCTACCGGCACCATGCATTTTGCGCAAAATGTACTGGTCAGAATTTTTACTGATGCAGGCATATATGGCAGTGGAGAGTGCTCGGCCTTTCCGATGATTGTTGGCGAAACGCAAGAAACCTGCCTGGCCATGGCCAAAGATTTTGCGCAGATCCTCAAAGGAAAAGATCCGCTGGATATTCCGTCCCGAATGAACGATTTACTGGGCTATGCAGCACATAATCCAACCATTAAAAGTGCATTTGACATGGCACTGTTTGATATTGCCGCCAAAAATGCCAAACAACCTCTATACCAGTTTTTGGGCGGCCATAAACGCAGTATCGAAACGGATATGACCTTGGGAATTGATACTGCTGAAAATATGGCTGCCAAAGCCGTGGAGCATCAAAGAAACGGCTGTCGGATTATCAAAATCAAATTGGGCAAAAAAGTACATGACGATATTGAAAGAGTGGCCGCTATTAGAAAGGCGGTAGGTAATGGAACAACCTTGCGCTTGGATGCCAACCAAGGCTGGAGCTTTGACGATGCATTATTTGCCCTAACTGAACTGGCCCAATACAACATTGAGTTTTGCGAACAGCCCATGCGTACTTGGTACGATGACCGTTTGCCCGAACTAAATGTGAACTCTCCTATCCCGCTCATGGCTGATGAAAGCTGTTACAACCACCATGATGCCAGAAAATTAATTAACGCACAGGCTACTACTTTTTTGAACATCAAATTTGCAAAGTCGGGCGGTATTTTGGAAGCTCAGAAAATACATGAAGTTGCGCTACAAAACGGTGTAAAGTGCATGATTGGAAGCATGTTGGAGAGCAGGTTGGCATTAACGGCAAACCTACACTTTGCCCTGGCCAGCCCTAATGTTATATATTTTGACTTGGATACCTGTCTTTTGGGGCATTTGGTAGACCCCGTAGTGGGCGGCTTAAGTTATCAGGGCTTTATGCTGGATGTTCCCGATACGCCGGGGATTGGTGCCGAGGCAGATGAACTGTTCCTCAAAGAATGTGAAAGCTGGACCATCTAGATCTCGAAGAGTAAGGCTTGGTTAAAGTTAAGCTCCTAAGCCGCCAAAAACAAACTAAATTTAACAAAGCCTTAACAATCTACGAAAGATTTCGGAGTTTCGTCGAAAAAAATCGGGAGTTCGTCGAAAGTAGCTAAATTGCCTGCAACGTTTTGTAATGCTTTGCGTCTTATTCTAAAAAAACACAAATCAATTATGAAACAAAGTACAACTTCGCTATTTGCTATCGGGATTTTAGCTTTAGCCATCGGCACCTCAACTGTTAACGCCAAAGAAGCAGTAAATGCAAATTCAACTACCTACAAATACGAAGAACAACAAACACCTAAGAAATTGATCATTTCCGGAAATGTAGAAGTTACCCTTGTACAAGACCACGAAAGCAAAAAATTATATACCAACGACGGTACTGCAAAAGCCAGAGTTTACAGCACAGACGATGCTATCCACGTATCTACCAAGAAAAATTCGGAGCCAGTAAAAATTACCCTTTATGTAGGCGATATCTCCAGAATTGATGTTTCTGGCAACGCTGTAGTGAAAACCAAAAACACACTTAATGTACAGCATTTACAGGTGATCCTACAGGATGATGCCAAAGCCGACATCAGTTCGAAAACGGAAAGTATCTATACCAAACTGAGCAACGAAAGTTCCTTAAAATTAAATGGAAGCACCCAGTTTCACGCCATCTCTACCAATGAGCTTGCTACGTTGAACACCAATAATTTCAAAGCAGCTAAAACCGAAATTGAAAAAAGAAACGGCGCTGACTATGCCAAAAGCAAATAATTTCAGCAATTGATTAAGCACGAGCGTTGCGCCCCTACCGGTGCAGCGCTTTTTTTATGCCACAAAATATTTATATTAGCAACAAACTCTTTTCAGCATGAAAAACATCACTGACAGGCACGAATATATCCTCAAAAAATTAAAGGAAGACGGTAAGGTGAGTATTATTGAACTCATTGACCTGATGAAAGTTTCTGGTGTAACCATCAGAAAAGACCTAAAAATGCTGGAAGATAAAAACCTCCTTTTCAGAACAAGGGGCGGTGGTTCCATTAAAAACCCCTATGCTAGCGAAAGGAGCATTTACGAAAAAGAACTCATTAACGCTGATGAAAAACAACGCATCGCAAAAGCAGCATTAAAACTTATCAAAAATACCGACTCGATCACGATAGGATCTGGATCAACCGTGTTTGAAATGGCCAGATTCCTAAATCCAACGGAACACATTACCGTAATTACCCCCGCCCTGAAAGTTGGCCTGGAATTATGCAACAGGAATAATGTTGAAGTACTTCAGCTTGGTGGCATGATCAGGTCAAACTCTTCTTCGGTTGCAGGTAATTTTGCCGAGAAAATACTGGAAGAAATTTCTTGTGGCTTTGTTTTTTTAGGTGTTGATGGCATTGATCTGGACTTTGGCTTTTCCATTACCAATTTAGCCGAAGCTTCGTTAGACCAGAAAATGATCGAAACGGCACAAACCGTGGTCATTTTAGCCGATAGCACCAAATTCGACAAAAGAGGCTTGGGCAAAGTTTGTACCTTTGAACAGGTATCCTATATCATTACCGACGATAAAGTACCCGAATTGGCGGTTCAACAGCTCGAAGAAAAAGGAGTTAAGGTCATTATTGCCTAACCCATTTTCCTGGTAGCCCGCACTACAGCTTAGCCTTACCTAAATATTTATGCTGGGGCGTATTTTCAGGCACCATATTTTTAATGGCCTGTGCTACCTCAACCGGTAAATCCGACTCTAAGATATCGGCACCGCCCTTAAAGATATCGAGGTAAGCCTGCGCTCTTTCTTGCGCCGTAGCCAATTTATCGTAGCTTGGCGCCGACGAAATCATCACCATTACGCCCTTTTGCTGCAAAAGCCTCATCAGCTCCTTGTTCTCAGGGGTGTATGCTGAACCTATGTAAGCAATAACGCTTCCCCAGGGGATCCCTGCTTTTTCATATTCATCAAAAGCCTTTTTGGTTTTGATATGCACCGAAAGCATCCAATTTGGATTTTGATTTAAATAAAACTTGGCCTGTTTGGCATTATGAACGGTAAGCATTACCGCCTCATTATTGCACTCTTTTAAAATACGGGCAGTCATCTCCAGAGGCACATCCTTTTTGTCCAAATTCATTACCGTTTTGCCCTTGCTCCATAAAATAGCCTCTTTCAACGTGGGTATCTTACAATCGGTCAAGTTTCCCGCTGGATCTTTTAACCTCAACTTTTGTATTTCGGCATAGGTATAATCCGACAGTTTCCCTGTACCGTTGGTGGTTCGTTCCAAAGTGGCATCGTGCATTAAAACGGCCACACTGTCTTTGGTCAATCGCGGATCTATTTCAAAAAAAGATGGCATATACTTTAAGGTATTGGCAAAGGTTTCCATCGAGTTCTCCGGAAATCCCTTGGTCATTCCACCACGATGGCCGCTAATGATTGGAAAGTTCTTTTCCCCATGCTTAAAAAAGGCCTTCAGCTCCCGAACGTCCCTAAACTTCAACACGTTGATTTCGTTCTTTTGGGCAAAGGTAGCAAAGGGCCACAAGGCCAGTATCAAAAGCTGCTTTCTGAAAAGGGATTTTGTGCTCATACGTTACATGATATAATTTTAGCGAATGCTTGTTCAGGTTTTTAATAAAAACCAAAATAAACAAATTAAAACAAAATGTAATTTATTTAAAACAAAAAAATCAAACACAAACAAAAAAGCCTTTCTGCACTTAGGCAGAAAGGCTTCGCTATTTTTGCAGTTCAAAATAAGTTTACTTATTCAGCTCTGCGTAATATTTATGGAATAAAGGCAATGTTTCAATTCCTTTATAATAATTGAAGATATCGTACTTTTCATTTGGCGAGTGTAAGGCATCACTATCTAATCCAAAGCCAAACAGCACTGATTTGATGCCAAGTACGTTTTCAAACAAGGCTACAATTGGAATACTGCCACCACCACGCGTAGGAATTGGCTTTTTACCGAAACTTTCCTCAATGGCTTTTTCGGCAGCACGATAAGCCACACTGTCGGTTGGCGTAACCACAGGCTCGCCGCCATGATGCGGTGTAACCTTTACCTTTACTCCTTTTGGTGCAATCTTCTCAAAGTGCTTAGCAAAAATCTCGCTAATTTCGTCCGAATTTTGGTTAGGTACCAAACGCATCGAAATCTTTGCATTTGCTTTGCTTGGCAATACCGTTTTAGCACCTTCGCCAATGTAACCACTCCAAATACCATTTACTTCTAACGTTGGCCTGGTACCGGTACGTTCCAAAGTAGAATAGCCTTTTTCACCCCACTCGGCATCAATATCTAAATCCTTCTTATATTCTTCCAAATCAAATGGCGCCGAATTTAACGCTTGCTTCTCAGCATCGGTTAACTCCACCACTTTGTCATAAAACTCAGGAATAGTAATATGGTTATTTTCATCATGCAATGAAGCAATCATTTTGCAAAGAATAGTTGCTGGATTTGCTACCGCACCACCATAAACACCTGAATGTAAATCTCTGTTGGGCCCTATAACTTCTACCTCCATGTAGGCTAAACCTCTTAAACCCGTTTCAATAGAAGGGTTTTCCATACTGATCATCGAAGTATCCGAAATCAATACCACATCGGCTTTCAAGCGCTCCTTATTGGCATTTACAAAGATACCCAAATTGGCAGAACCAACTTCTTCCTCACCTTCAATCATAAACTTTACGTTACAAGCTAAAGTGTTGGTTTGCATCATAAGTTCAAATGCCTTAACGTGCATGTAAAACTGGCCTTTATCATCGCAGGCACCACGGGCATAAATTTTACCATCGCGTACGGTAGGCTCAAAAGGGGGAGTTTCCCAAAGCTCCAGCGGATCTGGCGGCTGCACATCATAGTGGCCATATATCAAAACTGTTGGCAAACTGGCATCAACTATTTTTTCTCCATATACAATTGGATATCCAGCAGTTTCACAAATCTCTACCTGATCAGCACCGGCGTCTTTTAATTTTTGCGCAACGAAATCAGCGGTTCTCAACACATCCCCTTTATATTTTGGATCAGCACTTACCGAAGGAAAACGCAATAACTCGAAAAGCTCGTCTAAAAAACGCTGCTTATTATCTTCTACATATTTCTTTATTTCTTGCATAAGATTTATATTTTGGGACAAATATAGCTATTTTGACAAGAGCAAAAGACTTTAAAAGCCGACAAAAATTTGTCAGATTTTAGCGATAAGCAAGTGTTTTTGCTATTTTTATGGAAAAAAATTTTATAACCCCCTTGATGTTGGCCCCATGAAAAAGCTGCCTGTTTTTTTGCTGTTACTCGGTACCGTTGTACTATGCTCTTCCTGGGGCTTTTTTGCGCACAAACGAATCAATCAGCTAGCAATTTTTACACTTCCCGAGGGCATGATTGGCTTTTACAAAAATAACCACAAGTACATTACCGAACATGCCATTGACCCCGATAAAAGAAGATATGCCGATACTGCCGAAGCACCCAGGCATTATTTGGACGTAGAGAACTATGAAGACCATATTGATAGCATCCCCGAAAAATGGAACGATGCGGTAAACAAATATGGCGCAAAAAAAATTGCCAGCGATGGCATGGTTCCTTGGCAAATACAGCGTACCTACAACAATTTGGTAAGGGCTTTTAAAGAGCGTGATTCATTAAAAATATTAAGATACTCGGCAGATTTGGGCCACTATGTGGCCGATGCCCATGTACCTTTGCACACCACCAAAAACCACAACGGACAACTTACCAACCAAACGGGCATACATGGCTTTTGGGAGAGCCGTATTCCCGAGCTGTTTGCCAAAGATTACAACCTTTTGGTGGGCAAGGCCAGTTACATCGAAAACCCGCTAAAGGAAGCCTGGAAAATCGTCAAAAAAGCGCATACCATGGTGGATACTGTACTCACTTTCGAAGCAAAGCTTAATGCCTCATTTCCTGCCGACCAAAAATATGACTTCTCGATGAGGGGCAAAAACGTGATGAAGCAGTACTCCGTAGCCTATACTAAAGCCTATCAGGATATGATGAAAGGCATGGTAGAGCGCCAAATGCGTTCATCGATTATTAAAGTGGGTTGCTTTTGGTTTTCGGCCTGGGTTGATGCCGGCCAGCCCGACTTAAGGAATATGATCAAAATTGAAGCGACTATTGAAGATAAGCAGCAGGCCGAAAAGGTAGACAAAAAATATCAGGAAGGAAAGATTATTGGAAGGGAGTTTTAATTACGATTTCCCCCATCTTACCACAACCCTATTGCTCATGGTTTGAAGCGCAAAATCCCTGCAAAACAATTCCGATATTCCCGCCTTCCATTCCAAGTCCGCACTCACTACGTTCGCTTGCGGGCTTTCCATTGCTGTCGGGGCTAATGTCAAAAGTAATTGCTGCAACCATTCTACGCCCATGCTTTTGAGCGTTTATCCGCAATTTTCTGTTTAGTGCTTCCAAGCGCCTTAAGCCTCCAAAAAACTTATGCCATTGTACAATTGCCATCAAAATTGATAGCGGCCAGTTTAAATGTGTATGTGATTAAATTCTAAACTGGAAGTTACCCAATACTAAACTCCGCATTTATAATTTCAGCTTACCAACCCCATAGGTATTAAAATCTATCGGCCATCAGCAGTATATCAAACACACTTGTCGTTTTTTAAAAAATCAAACCAGCACTGTTTAAGGTAAAAAAAGCCCCGCACTTGCGGGGCTTTATGCTAGATCGTTGTTTCGCTATCCTCTATTTTTTCTTTCTTTTTAAAGAGCGATTTTAGTCCGGCTATAATTACCGGTGCAAAGGTACCTACGGCAATAATCACAATAATCACCTCGAAATTTTTCTCTACAAAAGGAATTTTGCCCAACAGATAACCTGCAAATGATAAACTGAAAATCCATGCTACTCCGCCAATAATGTTATAAGCGGTAAATTTGCCGAAAGACATTCGTGCCGCACCAGCTACAAACGGCGCCACAGTCCTAAAAATTGGCAGGAACCTGCTAAATACAATCGCCTTAGCGCCATGTTTTTCGAAATACTCGTGCGATTGGTGGTAATACTTGAGCTTTAAAATCTTATTCTCTTCCTTAAATACTTTTACGCCAAAAAACCTCCCCAACCGATAGTTAAGGGAATTTCCCAAAATTGCCGCCCCAGTTAAAATAAAGCACATAAACCAAATGTTCAGTCCTGTATCGCCACCGGCAATAAGTGCTCCAACGGCAAACAGCATTGAGTCGCCAGGCAAAAAAGGCGTAACTACAAATCCTGTCTCTGCAAAAATAATGATGAACAAAATAAGGTAGGTCCAGGTTCTGTAATTCTGGATAATGGTCACTAAAGTATCTTTAGTATCGGTAAGTAGCTTAATTAATAAATCTAGTATTTCCAATGTAGTTAAATTTTTCCGCTAAAATAAACAATATGCCTTGCAAAAAAACACCTATTTACGATTATGACATTTGATTTAGTAAAGAAAGGAGTGGGTGTATCAATACCACAAAAGCCCCGCAAGTGCGGGGCTTTTGCCTAGCAAGCAAGCGATATATTTTTAGTAGCTGCTGTTTAACATTACCGGCATTACCAACATCAAAACATCTTCGCTCTCATCATTAGTTTGAGGGATCAACAAGCCTGCCCTATTTGGGGTAGAAAGCTCTAAAGTGACTTCCTCACCGCTTAGGTTGTTCAGCATCTCGATCAGGAAACGAGCATTGAAACCAATTTCCAGGTCTTCGCCATCATATTGGCAGCTCAAACGTTCGTGGGCTTCGTTAGCAAAGTCCAAATCTTCCGAAGAAATGTTCAATTCACTTCCGTTGATTTTTAAACGCACCTGGTGTGTGGTTTTGTTGGCAAAAATTACTACCCTACGCAAAGTATTCAAGAACAAAGCCCTATCAATTACCAATTTGTTAGGATTGTTTGCAGGAATTACCGCCTCGTAATCAGGGTAACGCTCGTCAATTAAGCGACAAATTAAATTAATATTTTCGAACTTGAAGAAAGCACTGGTAGCGTTATAATCTACCGAAACATTGACATCGCTATTTGGCAAAGCAGCTTTCAACAAGGTTAAAGCTTTTTTGGGCAAGATAAAAGACGATGCTTTATCAGCCTTGGTATCGTTTCTTCTGTAGCGGACCAATTTATGGGCATCAGTAGCTACAAAAGTGATGTTTTGAGGGGATAGTTGACAAAACACGCCAGTCATTGCCGGACGAAGCTCGTCATTACTTACCGCAAAAATTGTTTTGGTGATGGCTTCGCTCAGTACCGACGCAGGCAAGTTTACCGAAGAGGCATTGTCTACTACCGGGATTTTAGGAAAATCATCTCCGTTTTCACCACTTAATTTATATTTTCCGTCACCAGCACTAATTTCGATGGCAAAAGTATTATCATCTACATGGAAGGTAATTGGCTGGTCAGGCAAAGTCTTCAAAGTATCGAGCAAAATTCTTGAGGGTACGGCAACCTTTCCTTCTTCTTTTGACTCAACTGGCAAGGCCGTAGTCATACTGGTTTGCAAGTCGGTAGCAGAAATGGTCAAATTTCCTTCTTTAATCTCAAACAGGAAATTTTCTAGGATAGGCAATACTGTGCTGCTGCTCGAAGCACCATTAACCGTTTGTAAATGTTTTAATAATGTCGACGTAGATACTATAAATCTCATAGTTTGTTATATATAGATTCAAAAGTATGAAATTTTACCTTGCATACTTGTGTTTACGATAATAATGTTGAAAAATTGCAAAACATATCAACACTAAAATTGGCACTACGGTATTTACCAATTGCCATTTAGTTTTTTCGGTACGTAACAGTGTTTTATCCAAAGGTCGTACGGTAATTTCCTTATTGCGCAGGGCGATAAGGTTATCCGCACTGGTAAAATAATCTACAATATTCAGTAGCAGTGCCTTGTTGCCAAAATTTTGTTGCGTATATCGGTCAAAGCCCAGCGGAAACGGCGAGCCATCTGCCGAAACCTGGTTCATAAAAATATCCCCATCGCCTATTACAATCATTTTTGTGGGCTTGCTTTGGGCGGGTACGTCATAACGCTCGGTGATGCCGTTTGGCACCGGGCGATTTAAAAAAACCGATTTAAAGCTTCCCTCAAGCAACACGCCCACACTTTTTGGCGTACTGTTAAACTCCTTTTGGGTGGGTTCCTCTTCAACCATTTGCAGGTTAAACAATTTGGGCGAAGTATAAACCTTGTTATAGGGCGAGGTAGACAAAATGATGTGCTTGCTTACATTTTTACTGCCAATGGTATCTATCGTGCTGGCAAATTCGGCTTTAACGTTATCCAGGTTTTTTACCACGCTATTGCTGGTATCTGGCAGTAAAATTGGATAGTATAGCCAAGGAGCCAGTTGGATGTCGCCGCGTGGGCCACCGGACATGGCCACCGGAATTTCGGCACAATTTACGTCTGCAATGATATTGTAGTTTACCCTGGCACCGTACTCAAACAGCATGTCATCTAGGTTAAGCATGTTATTGCCGGCCATAAAAGACCTGCCACTGCGCAAACTGTCCAAGCTCATCCGCACTTGGTCTATCGACCACAGTACGTGGCCGCCTTTCATTACAAAATAGTTGATTTTATATTTTTGAGCTTCGGTAAAGGTATTCAAAGGCTTGGCAACAACCAACATTTTCAAGCTATCCAAACCCTCTTTGGTAATCGAGTCTAAGTTTACGCGGCCAACCACATAGCTGTCGGCAAGCGTGCTAATGGCATCGTACAAATACCGGCTATCAGGCTCGCCATTTCCTTCGGTAAAGCCCACTCGTGGGTTATAGCCGGTGATGACCTTTTTCAACGAAGACGTAAATACGTACTCCAGGTTTTTAATGGAATTGTTAATGCTCTGATCATAATTAGAAGCCTCGCCACCCAAATTCTGCAATAGCTTTACGGGCATGCGCTTGCCATTGCTCTCGATCATGGCCATTGGGTAAACCAGCTTTTCAGCGAAACCGGCATCTGTTTTAATATTGATGTTGGTAGGTTTAATCCCCACCTCAAACAGTTGCTGGATAACCGTATCCTGCTCTGCCGCAGAAAGCCCCGAAAGCGGGTCAACAAACACCACTTTGAAATCCCCTTTGGCATATGCTTTATAATCGGCCAGCAAATCTTTGGTGGCATTGCGCAGGCGCTTAAATGCCGCAGGCATGTCTCCATCCAAATAAATGGTGACCACAACCTCGTGCTTGTTCTGCTGAAGAATTTCTTTGGTTTTTGGCGTGAGCGTAAAACGTTTTTCCCTGGTGAAATCGATACGGGTATAAGCAAACTGTGCCAATACATTCACCACTACCAATGCCAATACAAATAGCACTGGTTTTAAGATGTTGCTTTTCTTTGCTCCTTGCTCCTTGTTCCTCGTTCCCTGATCTACCATTTTCTGCCTCCAATCACTACATGGGTTAAACCAAAAAACAAAGCTACGAACGAGCCAAAATAAACCACATCTCGCGTATCCAGAACTCCCCTACTGATAGACTGGTAATGTTCGGCGATGCCTAAATTGGCCAACTGGCTTTCTATAGGTTGGAAGGCCGATACCTTGCTAATGGAATCAAAGCCACTGTAGGCGAAAAAACATAAAAACACCGATACGGCAAATGCAATCACCTGGTTTTTGGTAAAAGAAGAAGCAAACACGCCGATGGCGGTAAAAGCACTCCCTAGCAAAAACAGGCCTATGTACGAGCCAATGATTGCGCCGGTATCCAAATTTCCCTTTGGCAAGCCTAGCTGTGCAATGCTGTAGCAATAAATTAAGGTGGGCAACAGGGCAAACAGCACCAATACCAGGCAGGCCAGGTATTTTGCCCCAATGATTTGCAGATTGGTTAATGGCCGAGTGGCCAGCAACACATAGGTTCCTTCTTTTCTTTCTTCGGCAAATGAACGCATGGTGATGGCCGAAATGAGGAACATAAATAGATAAGGCACCAGGCCAAAAAAACCGTCCATTTCGGCATAGCCATATTCCAAAATGGAAGTATCAGGAAAAAACCAGAACATTAAACCACAGGCCAGTAAAAATATACCGATGGTAATGTAGGCCATTAAGGAATTGAGGAAACTGAATAACTCTCTTTTGAATACTGCTAGCATGCCCTTAGATTGTGATGCCGAAGTTATGCAATATCTGTTAAAACAAAAAAGCCCTAGCAAAATTGCCAGGGCCCTTTGGTTTGCGATGTCTTTTTTCTTAGAACATGAAGCCTAAGCCAACAGAGAACACCTTGTTTTTTGCGCTAGCATTAAAACCAGAGTTATTATCGTTAGCTAAATTTCCTAAGCCTAAACCATAACCAGCATGGATATTCAAACCATTGTTTAGTTGGTAGCCGGTTAAGAAATTTACACCAAAATCAAATCTTTTCATATCATCATCACCTGAACCAAAAGTAATATCTTCTTTTGAACCGCCCACTTTGGTATTTCCGCTTAATGCATAAGCAGCATAAGGACCAGCGCCTACAAAGAATTTACCTGAACCAGCGTTAAAGTTAGCCAAAAGGTTTACTGGAAGTTCTAAGTAAGATACATTGATGCTAACAGATTCTGTTTCTACTTCCATGTCCTCGGCAGCAAACACATCACCACCTGATTTAGTACCTTTGCTCATAAAAGTTAGGCCCGGTTGTACAGAGAAAATGTTAGACACTTTGATATCAGCTACGCCGCCAACATAAAAAGTAGTTTTAGCATCAGCGCTTACGGACATGCCCATAGCAGAAAATTTCAAGTTAGGAAAAGCAACGCCTGCTTTAACCCCGAAAGAAACTGGTTTGTCTTGAGCGTTTGCTACAACATTTAACCCTGCTGCCAAGGTTAATAGTAGAAGAATTTTTTTCATTTTGTTTTTTTAGATTATTTGATTGTTAATTAATGATTTGCAAAACTAATCATTTAGTCAATAAAAAACCCCAACATCGTCGGGGTTTTTTATATTTTTTCTGCATTTGTGCCTAACTAACACAATTACAGTGCTATATTAATTGTTTTTTCCGTTATAGGCCAAATGCAAAAGCTGCACGTAAGCCTATGAATGATAAAGTACCGTTGTTAGACCAGCTCTCATAACGTACACCGAAATCTAAGCTAGATTTATCAGCTAATGAGAATGAAGCACCTAAACCTGGAGCATAAGTGAAAGCAGTACCAGCACCTGATTCAGTACCAAAAGTAGCACCTAGTTCAGCAGCACCATAAAAGTTACCACCAAAATAGTATTTACCACCTGCTTTAACTGGAACAAAGCCATAGCTAGTTTTCCATCCAAGTGCCTCGTAAGCTTTTTTGGTATCGCCAGTTAGCATGTTTGACAAGTAACCACCAGAAAGGGTGATGTTGAACGATTGTGCAACTGGGTGCTCATATTGTAATGAACCACCAACAATCATGTTGTCTTTTGAGTTATCACCTGTAGGGAAACCAAACTCAGCACCTACGCTTAATTTTCTAACAGCACCTTCAGTTTGTGCATTAGCAGCTAGACCTAATCCAGCTACAAGAGCTAATGATAATAATAGTTTTTTCATACTTAACGTAATTTAAATTTGTGTATTAATTAATAATTGCCTCAATAGACACAACAACTAAGCCAATAGTTACAGTTTTTTCACAAAAAAATTACAAACAATTGGAAAACAACCTATTATTTTTAAAAAACAGTCGTTAAAGGGCAAATATATAACCTAACTTTAATCCAATAAAGCTGAAATTTGTAGCTTTTAGGTTGGTGTTACCACTACTGTAGCTTTTATTGCCCCAGGCTTCGTATCGTAACCCAAATTCTATTTTATGGTTGGCCGTTCCGGTTTTAAAACGGGTACCAAAGCCCGGCGACCACACCAATGAAGTTCTGGAAGAATTACCGATATGGAAAGCGGCTCCTGCTTGTGCCTCCACGTAAAAATCGGTGGTGGGATAGTACTTGAAACCCAGCTTGGCGGGAACAGCTTCGATACTGGGTATCCTGCTGCCGATATATTTTTTGCCTATAAAAAGGTTATAGCCCCCGTTTGCGGTAATGGCATATTTGTAGTTAATTCCAAATTCGGCTTTGAAGGACCCGCCAAAACCTATGCCGCTCACATTGGAGGCATTGCCGGTAGGCAAGTTGATTTCGGGAGATAGGCCCAGGCTAATTTGCTGCGCTTGTGCACCAAAGCATAGGGAAAGTACAAGTAAACCGGCAAGCGCAGTAATTTTCGGTATCATATTTTATAGGGTTAGCTGTTTAAATATCTGCTCCAGGGTTTTGTGCTGATGGGCTTTCTTCAGTTCATCAATGGCAGCATTGGCCACCAGTACCCCTTTATGGATAATGATCACATCATCACAAAGGGCCTCAACTTCCTGCATAATGTGCGTGGAGATGATGACCGTACGGTCTTTGCCCAGGTTTTTGATCAAGTTCCTGATATCGGAAAGCTGGTTGGGATCCAAGCCCGAGGTGGGTTCATCCAAAATTAACACTTGCGGCTGGTGGATAATGGCCTGGGCCAGGCCTACCCGTTGTTTGTACCCTTTGGACAACATCCCGATCTTTTTATGCTGCTCCTGCCCCAGGCCTACTTGCCGTATCACATCGGTGAGGCGTTGGGCAATGTTTTTCAAACCGTAAGTTTGGGCTACAAAGCTCAAAAACTCACGCACGTACATATCCATGTACAATGGTGTATTTTCGGGCAGGTACCCGATCAGTTTCTTTACCTCCAGGCCATGGGCCTGTATATCTTTTCCTGCAATTTCGGCTTTGCCTGAAGTAGGCTGCAAATAGCCGGTCAGCATTTTCATGGTAGTGGATTTACCGGCACCGTTTGGGCCCAAAAAGCCTAATATGCGGCCCGGCCTTGCTTCAAAGCTGATTTGGTCAACTGCTTTTTGCTGGCCATAGTGTTTGGCCAATTCTTTTACAACTACGCTCAATTTACCTGATATTTATGTTCTTAAGTTTCAATTGCTTGTCTTTTCGATAGGCATCCAACTGTTGGCCGGCCAATTTCAGTTCATCGGTAGATAGCACATCTGCACCGTTGGCCACCAGGTTGCCGAATACCTGCTTGTTGGCACTTGCCTTTGCGCTTGTATCCAGGTTGCCCATGGTTCCCAAAATAGTACTTATGCCCTTGCTGTGCAAATATTGGTAAAGGTTTTGATGGGGTTCTGATATGCCCACAAAGGCAATGATCTTATGGTTAGGCACCCCCATTTTATTTAAACGCTCCAAATCTTCGGGGCTTTTTACGGTGGCAGAAATCATCAGATCAGGGGCTAGGCGATGCACCTCTGCGGCCTGGTTGGCATTATAGGTAATGATGATGGCGTTGGTTTCTGATTTGGTTTTACGGACGGCTTCGATAATTTTTGGGTAGGGAACGCCCCGCTTGATATCAATGGTGAACAGGACTTTATCTTTGCCCCACCGAAGCACTTCTTCCAAGGTGGGGATTTTGAAATTGGTCAATTGGCCTTCATTGTCCTTAAGGTTAAGCGCTTTGAGCTGGGCATAGGTTTGCTGGCCTATCAGCCCCTTCCCGTTGGTAGTTCTGTCCAAGCGGTCGTCGTGCATAATGACCAGGGCCGAATCTTTGCTCAGGGCCACATCAAACTCAATAATTACGGGCTGGTAGGTTGTTGCATTTTCAAACGTTTCGATAGCGTTTTCAGGGAAACCGGGCATTGGTGCCCCACGGTGTGCGCTTAGCAGCGGATATGCCGTTGTTTTACGGTTCAGGAAATCATGAAATGCTTTGGCAGTTTTAAAGGAGATGTAATGATGTTGTTTTGGAGCGATACAGGCAAAGCCTGATAAGGCAACCATTAGGAATAGCAGTTGTAATTTTCTCACCTGATTGTTTTTTGGTTCCACAAATTTAGGCTTTTATACCGATTTAAGTTAGCCTGCTTACAGATAAGCGCAGCTGTTTTAGGATTTAAAATGGGGCGCTGCTTTTTAAAAGATCGGCTTTGGCCATTATTTGGGCCCTTTTTGCTGGTTGCCGCTTATCTTTTCAGGAAATTCCAAACGGAGTCGTTGTGGTTGGTCTTCTTTTGGTCTTCGATAAGCTGCGTAACAATTTGGTCCAACAGTTCTTCGTTTTCGCTTACCAGCTTATCGCCCAACGACACGATTTTTTGGATATTGGAAACCGAAGCGGCATCCATGGCCGGATCAATGGAGGAAAGGTTATTGGGTTCTATCCTGATATAGTTACCGGATTTTTTTACCGAGCGGAACAATTGCCTCAAAAAATAATCGGTACTCTCGGCGGAGCTGCTGCTCATGATATCCACCAAAGCCGGCCCTATGGAAATTGCCTTTTTCTTCTTAAAATCTTCGTAGTTGTACGATATTTTGGATAAACCGGTACCTAGCGAGAGGATCCATATATCGTCTATTTGATATGTATTATAGCTTTTGATTACCTCTAACATGGCTGATAGCGCCGGATTATGGGCAAACATTCCACCATCAACCAGCGGGTAGCGTGTTTTGGCCAGCGAGAAGATTTCGGCAACGGAGAAATAAGTGGGCGCCGCGGAAGTGGCCCTACATACGTCCCTGATGTAAAAGTCTCTTGACTCGCCATGGGATATTGCTTTTTGCTGGCGGAAAAGGTGGTTTTTGCGCAGCTCAATGTTGTATGCCGTAATAATGCAGGGCCTTAACAGCTCGCTGAGCCTGCGCTTGCCCAGGTAACTGGCCAAAACTTTCTCCAAAACGGTATTGTCGTACAGTTCACTGAGCAAGCCAAACCTGCTCAGAAAACGCCGCCACCTACTTGCGGTAAATATTTCGGTACCATGATCAAGATAGATATCCAAAGCCTGTTTGGCGGTGTATTTTTGTTTGGTGGGTTCACCGTCGTCTGGGCATAATAGTATCGATAATAGAATGCCCCCGGTACTGGTGCCGGCAAAAAAGTCGAAATAATCGGTTAGGTGCGCATTTGGGTTGTTTGTGGCCCGTTGAATTTTTTCTTCCAGGGCCACCAAAATCATTCCTGGGATAATGCCCCTGATCCCGCCCCCATCTATTGAAAGTATCCTTTTCATGAGCTATGGTGTTTAGTAGATGGTCGAAAATAGCGAAAAATCTACAGTTTTGTGGTCATCTAAACCTTATCCTTTTGTTTTCTTGGCGGAGATACTGGGGAATGGCGTAAAAAAGCGGCGGGCTAAACCTTAAAAGGAGACGATCAATAGTGCAACGCAAGGCGTTAGCCCTGCAAGGGAAGCGGGAAACCCCGCAACGCAGGTTTGCAGGGTGGAAATGCTGGCTTGCTGTATGGCAAGGCAAATTTTATGTGTTGCAAAAGAGGGGTTACGTACGGGTTTCCAGGTTTGCTGTACGGAAAGGAATGGTTTCTGTACAGCAAAGCACCAATGTTGTATGGAACTTTAGGATTGTTATACGGATCCCAAAAAATTCCATACAGCAAAGCACCAATGTTGTATAGAACTTTAGGATTGTTATGCGGATCCCAAAAAATTCCGTACAGCAAGGCGCAAATGCTGTACAGAACCCCTGGATTGTTGTACAGCAAACCTGGCCGCTAACGCTGAAAACCGGTGGATTTGTGCTGCTTTTTTACGCTACGGGGTGGTTTGTTGCTGTTTTGGCGCTGTTAAAGCAACGGCCAATGCTATTGCGCGGAAAGCTGAAAATTATCACCACCATTAGAGAAGCGAAAATCCGAAGGATTTCAATCCTTATAGAGAAATATGTATGCGAAATCATGCGACTCCGTAGGAGTCGTACACAAAGAGGCCTATTTTTATAAATATTTCACCTCTTCGAGGTCTTAAACCTGAATTTATGGACAATGGTTAGTGGTATAGGCATTTCGTCATCTCGACCCTGTGGAGAGATCTTTGGATATGTTTAT
>NZ_QMHO01000007.1:0-75295 GCF_003313505.1 Pedobacter nanyangensis
TACTGAACAGTTTGGAACGTACAGGGATGGATAGTATTTCCGAAATACACAGGTCAAATCTAATAAGTCTTCCTGCCTTCTTTTGGCAGACCGTAAGGAAATAGTTGCTCCCAAGAAGATTTGCTAATTGCAAGTAAAGAGCCATTTCTGACGACAATTTGCCTGTTTTTATTGAAGCCTAGGTTTTTATGATTGTTTTAAAAATGATAATAATATTACTGCAAGTTTCACTATAATTCAAGCCTGTCCAATTGTAAGCTTTTTGATGGGGGAAGATATAGGGGAAATAGCTTTGAAACTTCGCGAAATCTGATGAAACTTTAAGAGAAAGTTTGTGTAGTCCATAGGGGAATCGAACCCCTGTTTCCAGAATGAAAATCTGGCGTCCTCACCCCTAGACGAATGGACCAAAGTTCAGTAAATCAAGCAGATGAGGCTTTTCAAAATCTGCATAAAAAAACACCAACCTTTTTTATTGATTGATGTTTAATGTAGCCCGTAGGGGAATCGAACCCCTGTTTCCAGAATGAAAATCTGGCGTCCTAACCCCTAGACGAACGGGCCATTAAAATAAAGAAGTGTCTTTTCAACTTCTTTTTTTGGTAGCGGGGACACGACTCGAACGTGCGACCTTCGGGTTATGAGCCCGACGAGCTACCAACTGCTCCACCCCGCACTATAAACAATTCAATTTTTGCTGCCTAATCCTACACAGCTTGTTTCCGAATTGGAATGCAAAGATATAATTCGTTTCTTTGTAACGCAAATTTTTTTTAAAAAAGTATATTATGGCACATAAAGCAGGTTTTGTAAGTATTATAGGAAAGCCAAACGTTGGTAAATCTACATTAATGAATGCATTGATAGGCGAAAAGCTATCCATCATTACCCCTAAAGCACAAACCACCCGCCACCGTATATTAGGAATTGTGAACGAAGATGACTTTCAGATTGTATTTTCAGATACCCCTGGAATCATTAAACCTAAATATGGACTGCAAAATTCGATGATGAATGCGGTAGGCGGAGCCTTACAAGATGCCGACCTGATTTTCTTTGTGACGGATATTAACGAGCGCCATGATGAAAATGACGTGCTTGAAAAAATTGTCAATACCAACATTCCGTTAGTGGTACTCATTAACAAGGTTGACAACGCTACCCAAGAGCAGGTGTTGGAGAAGATGGATTACTGGAAGGAAAAATTGAACCCTATGCACATCTTCGCCATTTCGGCCCTACATGGTTATAACCTGGAAGGCCTGCTCCCTTTGATACTGGAAGTAATTCCCGAGCATCCGGCATATTACGACAAAGAAGATTTAACCGATAGACACCTTCGGTTCTTTGTGTCGGAAATTATCCGGGAGAAAATTTTCAATAACTACCAAAAGGAGATTCCCTACAGTACCGAGGTAATTGTTACTGCTTTTAAGGAAGAAGAAAACCTGACCAGGATTAGTGCCGAAATTATTGTAGAACGTGAATCGCAAAAAAACATCCTCATCGGCAAGGGCGGCGCTAGTTTGAAAAAAGTAGGAATGGAAGCCCGTAAGGACATCGAGAAGTTCATCGATTCGAAAGTATTCCTGGAAACCTTTGTGAAGGTAATTCCAGATTGGAGAAGTAAAAAGAACTACCTTAAGAACTTCGGCTACGATAGCTAGTTGAACCGCCAAGAAAACGGCACTTATTTATTCGAAAATATTTTAGAGCCAAGGGTTTTGCCCTTGGCTTTTTTATCACTTTTTTTTATACTTGCATCACCATTTTTGAGGTTTAAATTTTAGCCTTTGGCCGCATAATGGATCGTGATAATTAGCATAAAAACGTAAAACAACCCTGTAAAAAATGGCAAGCACCTGTTTAAACTGTCAAGCAATCATTACTGAAAATTTTTGTAGCAACTGCGGGCAGAAGAAATTTAAACGAATTGACCGGAAATACGTGGTAGATGAGGCGCAATATCTGCTGGTACATACCAATAAGGGATTTTTGTATTCGGTGAAAAATATCCTTAAAAACCCAGGTAAAACAGCGAGGGATTTTATTGATGGAAATAGGGTTAACCATTACAAACCGATTCTTTTGGCTTTCGTATTGAGTGGTGTTTCGGCATTTATTTCCTACAAGGTGCTTAATTTGAATGAACTTTTGGGCCAGTTTACTGCCCAAATGAATGGTGCCAATGCAAACAAAGCTCTTTCCTTTTTGTCGAGCTACAACTCGGTAATTATGCTCGCCTTCCTGCCAGTTCTTGCTATTTTTACTTCTATTATTTTTCGTAAATGGGGCCAAAACTACTATGAGCATATCGTAATGAATGCTTTTGGGCTTTCTTGTTATACCCTAGTTACCATTATCATTTCGTATCCTATTCTGTATGTGGTAAGGGGAAATATGGGCCTATTTATGAAGGTATTTACAGCTTCAACCTTAATCATCCCATTTCTTTTTGTATGGTTTTACAAAGGCTTTTATCCTGAAAAGTCAATAGGAAAGATCATTTTAAAGGTATTGCTCATTATTGTAACGGTATTCTTAGCTTATATGGCGGTAATTTTCATAGCTGTTATTCTTATTGGTATTATCAAAGGACCAGAGGCACTTAAAATGCTGCAGCAGCCAAAATAAGTGTGCTCTTCCCGTCATCAGGTCTTTACTTAGCCGTATGTAAAGTTCCTCACCAATTGTTCAAAAAATAAGCGTACTTTTGCAAGTCAAACCCTTTACGTAAAAAGGGAATGAAACGAGAAACAGGTTCCGATTGATTTTATATCGTTCAAAAAGCTGAGATCGTAAACCCCTGTCTAAGGCAGGCAAGCAAAATCGTATTTTAAAATGAGCAATATCATCGCCATTGTAGGCAGACCCAACGTAGGAAAATCAACCCTTTTTAACCGCTTAACCGAAAGCCGTAAGGCTATTGTTGATGACTTTAGTGGGGTAACCAGAGATAGGCATTACGGCAAAGCCGAGTGGACCGATAAGGAATTTACCGTAATTGACACTGGTGGATATGTGGCCAACTCTGAAGATTTGTTCGAAGCCGCCATCCGCGAGCAGGTAGTCATTGCCATAGAAGAAGCTTCTGTAATCATCTTCATGGTGGATGTAACTACTGGCATTACCGATTTAGATGATGACATTGCTAATTTACTTCGCAAGAGCAAAAAGCCTGTTTTTGTAGTGGTGAACAAAGTAGACAACACCGCCTTAGAAACCGAATCGTCGGTATTTTATAGCTTTGGTTTGGGCGAAATTTACACCATCTCTTCCATGACCGGTTCTGGTACGGGTGATTTGTTGGATGAAGTGGTTAAGCACTTCGAAGATATCCAGGAAGAAGAAAATACCTTGCCGAAAATTACCATTGTAGGTAGGCCAAACGTAGGTAAATCTTCCTTGATTAATGCCCTGATCGGTAAAGACAGGAATATTGTAACCCCAATTGCCGGAACTACACGCGATTCGATCCATATCCATTATAACCAATACGGACACGAGTTCATGTTTATTGATACCGCTGGTTTACGTAAAAAAACCAAGGTAAAGGAAAACATCGAATTTTATTCGGTCATGCGTACCATTAAAGCTTTGGAAGATTCTGACGTGGTGATGTTGATGTTGGATGCGGAAGAAGGCTTAGAATCGCAAGACATCAATATTTTTCACCTTGCGGAGAAAAACAAAAAAGGAGTGGTCATTTTGGTGAACAAATGGGACTTGATCGAAAAGAACGACAAGACCATGAAAGCATTCGAAGAGCAAATTAAGCATAAGCTGCAGCCATTTACCGATGTGCCCATCCTTTTCATCTCGGTGCTAAATAAGCAGCGTATTTTCAAAGCCATAGAAACGGCATTGGAAGTGCAGAAAAACAGAGCGAAGAAAATCCCTACTTCTAAGCTTAACGACGTGTTGTTGCCCATTATTGAGGCATATCCGCCGCCGGCAACCAAAGGCAAGTACATCAAAATCAAGTACATTACCCAAATAAATGGGGTAGCACCCATGTTTGCTTTTTTCTGCAACCTGCCACAATATATCAAGGAGCCTTACAAGCGTTTTATTGAGAACAAACTGCGCGAAAACTTCGATTTTTCGGGCGTTCCTATCCAGATTTATTTCAGACAGAAATAGTTTTGGTTAGTCATGGCGAAGAACCATGCAATCAATTGGCGAGAATAGAAGATTTTAAAAGCCACCACAGAAGCCACTATTAAAGGATGGTCCTGCTGTACGCTGCAATCTTTTTGCTTTGCACCTTTTGTCGTTTCTGGGAATCTGTTCCTGTACAGGTTTAGCCTATCGGCAGCATTCACCTAAAATAAAGCAAAAAGGATTTCCGCTGCCATCAGGTTTAGCTGGCCATGCCTTTGCTATTGGGTGGGGCTTGTTTTGCACCGGCCTAAGTTTATAGCCCTTATTGTAGCGGCATCTTTTGGGCGCACGCAGTAAGCTCAAAAATACAGCGGAAAGAAGGACTAACTTTGATAGGAGCAGATCCAGTGCGCTCCAAAATCTATTGCTTTTTTGGGTTAAAGAGCGCAAGGGGCGGGCAGAGGCCACGTATCTCATCTGAGGTTAAATCTGCGTGAGCTGCGGAAAAACGAGGATTAGCCAACTAGGTTAAGCCCTGGTGTCGTTCCCGAAATAAATGCTTTGGTAGCTGTCGTAACGCGAAGGTGCTATTTCGCCTTCTTCCACTGCTTTGATAATGGCGCAGCCGGGCTCGTTAATGTGCCTACAGTTGTTAAACTTGCATTGGTTAAGCCTTTCCCTCATTTCTACGAAAAAGTGGCTTAGTTCCTCTTTTTCAATGTCTACAATGCCCAGTTCCCGGATGCCTGGCGTATCAATGAGGTAGCCGCCAAAAGGGAGTTGATGCATTTCCGCAAAAGTGGTGGTATGTTGGCCTTTATCGCTCCATTCGCTTACTTCGCCGGTTTTTAAGTCAAAATCGGGTAAAAGCGCATTGATTAAGCTTGATTTTCCTACGCCAGAGTGCCCAGAGAACAGCGTTACCTTGTTTTTCAATAGCGCTTCTATTTGTGGAATGTTGGTTCCCCGCAAGGCCGAAACCTCATAGCAGGAATAGCCGATATTTTCGTAGATGGCTTTGTAATCTGCCAATATTTCCAGGCCCTCGCTGCTGTATATGTCGAGTTTGTTGAATATCAAACAAGTGGGAATGTCATAAGCTTCGGCAGTTACCAAAAACCTGTCGATAAAACCTAGGGAAGTACGAGGTGATGCCAGGGTGACAATCAAAAAAGCCTGATCCAAGTTGGCCGCGATAATTTGCGTTTGCTTGCTCAGGTTGATAGATTTACGGATAATGTAGTTTTTGCGATCGTGCAGGTGGTTAATGACACCCGTATCAGCATTGGGTTCCAGCTCAAAATCCACTTGGTCGCCAACGGCAATAGGGTTGGTGGTTTGTATGCCCTTAATGCGAAATTTGCCCTTGATACGGCAAGAGTAGGTTTGGCCATCTTCGGCAAATACCTGGTACCAACTTCCTGTAGATTTAATGACTAATCCCTGCATATTTTTATTGTTGTAAAGGTAGCGTTGAAAGTTGACAGTTGAAAGTGAAAAGCTATTTAGTTATAACCACCTTAGGCATTTGAAGGGCTTTTATTTTATAAGGTCGTATGCTCAGGTGTTCTTAGGTGCCTAAGGTGGTTCAAATAACATGCAAGCTGGTTCAAAAACAAAAATGCCTCAACAAGCTGTCGAGGCACTTTCATTGAAATTAAATATTGCTTATTCCGAGAAATCGAAAGTCTCCATAAATTTAGTGGTAAAATTACCAGCTCTAAAGTTAGGGTCCTTCATCAATTTCAGGTGAAATGGAATGGTTGTTTTAATGCCTTCAATTACAAACTCGCTCAAGGCACGTTCCATGGTGCAAATGGCTTCTTCCCTCGTTTGAGCTACGGTGATCAGTTTTGCAATCATCGAGTCGTAGTTGGGCGGAATTTGGTAGCCAGCGTACACGTGCGTATCTACACGAACTCCGTGGCCACCTGGTGAGTGGAAATTGGTAATCCTGCCCGGTGAAGGACGGAAACCGTTAAACGGATCTTCCGCATTGATACGGCACTCGATAGCGTGCATGTCAGGCGTGTAGTTTTTGCCAGAAATTGGAATGCCTGCAGCAACCTTAATCTGTTCTTTGATCAGGTCAAAGTTGATCACTTCTTCCGTTACCGGGTGTTCTACCTGGATACGCGTGTTCATTTCCATGAAGTAGAAGTTGCGGTGCTTATCTACCAAAAATTCGATTGTTCCGGCGCCTTCGTAATTTACAGCCAAAGCACCTTTAATGGCAGCCTCTCCCATTTTCTGACGCAGTTCATCAGTCATGAAAGGAGAAGGAGCTTCTTCAACCAGTTTCTGGTGGCGACGTTGGATAGAGCAATCTCTTTCCGATAAGTGACAGGCCTTGCCATATTGGTCGCCGATGATCTGTATTTCGATGTGGCGGGGATCTTCGATGTATTTCTCTAGATAAAGGCCGTCGTTGCCAAAAGCAGCACCCGATTCCTGACGTGCACTGTCCCAAGCATTCTCAAATTCTTCATCTTTCCAAACTACACGCATCCCACGGCCACCACCACCAGCAGTAGCTTTTAAAATTACAGGATAGCCCATGCCATTGGCCAATTTGATCCCTTCGCTAACGCTCTCCAACAAGCCTTCTGAGCCTGGGATAGTAGGTACGCCAGCTTTTTTCATGGTTTCTTTAGCCGACGACTTGTCGCCCATGCTATTGATTTGCTCTGGTGTGGCACCAATGAACTTGATCCCGTAATCACGGCAAACTGAAGAGAATTTAGCATTCTCAGACAAGAAGCCGTAGCCTGGGTGTATGGCATCTGCATTGGTTAGTTCCGCAGCAGAAATAATGTTAGGAATGCTCAAGTAAGAGTCTTTGCTTGGCGGTGGGCCAATACAAACAGCCTCATCGGCAAAACGTACGTGTAAGCTATCTCTATCAGCTGTAGAGTAAACCGCCACGGTTTTAATGCCCATCTCCTTACAGGTACGGATAATACGCAAAGCGATTTCGCCCCTGTTGGCAATTAATATTTTTTTAAACATAATTTCTCTTTAATTAGCTGATTAGCTAATTGATTAATTTGCTAATTAAATAGGTTCTACTAAGAATAAAGGTTGGTCGTACTCCACAGGAGAGGCGTTGTCTACCAATATCTTCACGATACGGCCAGAAACTTCACTCTCAATTTCGTTGAAAAGCTTCATCGCCTCGATGATGCAAACCACTTTACCTGTACCTATTTCATCACCAACGTTTACAAACGAAGGTTTTTCTGGGCTTGCAGAACGATAGAAAGTACCAATCATAGGAGATTTTATGGTGATGTACTTAGAAGTATCTTCTGAAGCTGTAGATGCCGCTGGAGCTGCAGGTGCTGCTGCTACTGGAGCAGGTGCCGCTACTGTTGCCGCCGGAGCTGCCGCAGCTGGTACCTGTGTAGGAATGGCAGCATTTACATAAACTGGATTTTGGTTAGTTTTGATGGTAATCTTGAAGTTTTCTTGCTCTAGAGAAACTTCATTCACTCCCGACCGAGAAACAAATTTTATAAGTTCCTGAATTTGTTTAATATCCATTCTCTTTTTGTTATGTTAAATAATTGTTGTCTTATTTTGATTAACTAAGTTAAGGTTTTTATTAGTTTTTTAGATGTTCGGTTTTTTAGTTTTTTGGTCGCTTTTTTAGATTATAAACGCATTGTAATTCCCTAAGCAACGAACCATCCAATCAACCAACAACTAGCTATTATATGCCCACTTTAAATATACCGAGCCCCAGGTAAAACCTCCACCAAAGGCAGCTATAATAATGTTGTCGCCCTTTTTAAGATCTTTTTCCCATTCCCACAAACAAAGCGGAATGGTCCCATTGGTGGTGTTCCCGTAACGCTCAATGTTTACCATTACCTTCTCACTATCCACGCCCATTCTTGAAGCGGTAGCATCAATAATGCGTTTGTTGGCCTGGTGAGGTACCAACCATGCCACGTCATCAGAAGAAAGACTGTTTCTTTCCATGATTTCAGCGGCTACGTCAGCCATGTTGGTTACGGCAAATTTAAATACGGTTTGTCCTTCCTGATAGGCGAAATGCTCTTTGGCATCTATGGTTTGGTGGGTTGCAGGTTTTACAGATCCACCGGCTTTCATGCCTAAATATTTACCCCCTGAACCATCACTTCTTAAAATCGAATCCTGTATGCCTAAACCTTCTTCGTTAGGTTCCAGCAAAGCGCATCCACAACCGTCGCCAAAAATAATACAGGTGGTACGGTCTTCATAATTGATGATAGATGACATTTTATCGCCGCCAACCACCAGTACCTTTTTATGCTTGCCCGATTCGATGAACTGTGCGCCTGTAGTTAGGCCAAAAATAAACCCAGAGCAGGCTGCCTGTAGGTCGTATCCCCAGGCATTTACCGCACCGATTTTATCAGCCAATACATTGGCCGTGGCCGGAAAGGTAAAGTCGGGTGTGGTGGTACAAAAAATAATCAGGTCAATTTCTTTGGCATCTATGCCTCTTTTTTTCAAAAGGCCATTCACGGCCGGCACGGCCATATCCGAAGTGCCCATGCCTTCGCCTTTTAGTATTCTTCGCTCTTTAATACCAGTTCTGGTGGTAATCCATTCGTCAGTAGTGTCAACAATAGTTTCCAACTCTTTGTTGGTTAACACATATTCTGGAACGTAACCATTAACTGAGGTAATAGCAGCGTGAATTTTACTCATTTTGTTGTTTGTTTAATTATTGGAACGCGGCCTGTATTTTACCAACCAATCCAGTATTAATCATATCCCTAGATTGGAAGATCATATTCTTCACAGCTTCAGGGCTCGATATTCCATGTCCAATCAATACAGGCGCATTTACGCCCAATACAGGGCTGCCGCCATAGTTTTCATAATTGAACCGGTCAAAAAACTCGTCTTTCAATCCTTTTTTGATCGTTAGCACGTAAAAAGACTCCGCTAGTTTAAGCATAATGTTTCCCGTAAAGCCGTCGCAAACAATTACATCGGCCTTGTCGTTAAAAAGGTCTCTGCCTTCTACATTGCCCACAAAGTTAAAAGTTGCTTTTTCTTTAATTAAACGGTGGCTGGCCAAGGTAAGCATGTTGCCCTTTTCGTCTTCTTCTCCAATGTTCATCAATGCAACCTTTGGGTTAGGTATTTGCATAATGTGCTCTGCATACAAGCTGCCAAGTACCCCAAATTCCAATAAGTTGTCTGGCTTGCAATCTGCATTGGCGCCCACGTCTAAAAGTAGACCAACGCCACCTTTTAATTTAGGTACAATGGTGCACAGGCAAGGCCTAGAAATGCCTGCGATGGGCTTAACGCTAAAAACAGCGCCAACCAACATAGCGCCAGAATTACCTGCGCTGGCAAACGAATCCAGTTTGCCTTCCTTTAACAGCTGGAAGCCAACAGAAATACTAGAATTGGGTTTTTGAAGGATTGCTTTGGTAGCATGTTCGCCCATACCAATAACTTCTTCGGTATGTACGTATTCGAAGTGATCAGGGTTGAAACCTTGTTCAGAAAGAAGCGGTTTAATCTGCTGGGTATCTCCAATTAGCACTAAATGCTCATTTGGAGCCAGGGATTGATGAGCTGCTATTGCTCCCAAAACAATCGCTTTGGGAGCATAGTCTCCGCCCATAATATCGAGACCTATTTTCATAGTAAAAAATCTTTTGTGTAAGCCAGGCTGGCTTTTATTTCCATTGGCTAAGTTAATCTTAAACTAACGGAACACAAAAATTTTTCAGAAAATTAACCTATCGAAGTGTTTTCTATAACTAATTTACCGTTGTAGTAAAGGTTACCATCAACGTTGTAAGCTTGGTGAGGTACGTGTACTGCACCAGTAGTTTGGCAAGTAGTCAACGAAGGAGCTACAGCTTTGTAGTGTGTTCTTCTTTTATCTCTTCTTTGTTTAGAAGTTTTACGCTTTGGATGTGCCATTTCAGTTTTTTATTTACTATTTTAATTTTTTCAACGCTTCCCAACGTGGGTCGTCAATTTGTTCTTCTTGTTCTTCGTTTCCTGCCTGCAGCTTGTCCAGGGTAGCCAACATCTGCTCGTCGCAGCTTTGCCCGGCCTGTTCGCATTTGTTAATGAAAGGTACGGCAACGGTAATGAATTCATAAATCAATTCAGAAACGTCAATCGCAGTTTCCTTTCTTGGCAAAATGATGATCTCCAGATCTTCTTCTTCACCTTCTGCTTCTTCTGCAAACTTTACAATTTGTCTTTCGTTCAGCTCAATTGGTTGGTCAAAATCAGATAAACATTTGTCGCAATTTAATTTTATGGTTCCTTCAATATGGAAACCCAAAATCAACATGGTTTCTTGTTTATCCAGTTCAACTGTTGCCTTAAGCGCTCCATCTTTCACCAACGAATGCTCAAACGCATCAAAAAAGCTTTTATCAATTTCGAAATCGAACTGATGCTTTCCCAATTTCAAGCCTGTAAAGGGGATAGAAAATTGTTTCAACGCTTTCATGCTTTCAATTGCAACTAAATTTTAGCCTGCAAAGGTATGAAATATTTTTTGAATTGAAAATAAATTTAGAAAAATGGAAACGGAAAAAAATAAGCCCTCAACAGATGTTTGGCGATTTGAAAATCACTGCCGGTGGTTCTTGGCGCAACCAGCCCTTCTTTCCGCTTTACATCGGCCTCCCCCAATAAAACGGGGGCCGGCCTCGTGCCCGCTCCAATAAGGTTTATTTAACCAGGGAAGAAGTACATGGGTTAGTGTTAAGCTATTTACGCCAACCAGCAACCCTCTTGTGAGCACCTTAAGGCACATCGTGAATGCGCCCTGTATGCTGCCTGTGTAGCCTTTCAAAAAACGAGCTGTAAGTAAACTTTAGGCAGCGGTTAATTGTTGTAGATGAAAAAAACAACATCATGGAAAGAGCAGAATTGATAGAATTGTTGGAAGTTATCGAGCAACAGGTAAGTTCCTCTATATTAGGTGGCCGTGAAGCTGACTACGAAGAGCTGGAAGCTTTGGGCTACGTGAAAATAGATCGGGATAGCGTGCAGTGGGCAGCATCTATCACTCCCCAGGGAAGAGATTTTTTGAATAGGAACTAATGGCCAGGCAGCAGTTAAAGGACTGGCATAGCTGTAAGTTTATCTGATAATGGTTAAGCTACCAGTAATTTTTTGCCTGCCATCTAAATTGATTACGTAATAGTATACGCCCGGTGGGCAAACTTTGTTTCGGTGGTTTCCGTCCCAGGGCTTCGTGTATCCCGTTGAACTAAAAAGCTCAACCCCATTTCTCGAGAAAATTTTTACGGTACATTGGGGAAACATCCTTAGCTCGTCTATATTCCAAACGTCGTTAATGCCATCACCGTTTGGGGTAAAGGTGTTTGGCGGCACTACTTTCTCAATTTTGATCACATTTACCGTTAGCGTATTGGAGCTTACCAAGTTGGTGATTGCACAGGGCGTATTTACGCTCACTTCGCAAGTAATCTGATCGTTGTTTTTGAGGCTGTTGGTGCTGAAACTGTTGCCCCCGGTGTACGCTATCTGCCCGTTTATTTTCCAGGTGTAGGTTGGATACGTGCCCTCGTTTTTGGCTATTGCCGTAAAAGTTACTTCTAGGCCATCGTAAATTTTCTTTTCATCGGTATAAATCATTACCTCTGCAAAAATAATTGGTTTGATCAGTACATCGATGGTATTGCTCGTTGCAGAAGTGTTTGCTTGGCAAAACGGTGCGTTGCTGGTGATGGCACAGCTAACCAGGTCTCCGTTTTGGAATTGGTTGTATTGGAAAAACTTATCGTTTTTGCCGCTCATCGCCAAACCGTTCACATACCATTGGTAAGTGGGGTTGTTGCCGGCATTAACAGTTTGCGCCTCAAAAGTTTGTACGGAGCCTTTGCAAACATTGTTAACGTCAATATTGATTTGCACACTTGGCAGGGCCGTAGGATCCTGCAGGGTGATCATATTGCTTTGTACAACCGCATTGCTCACGCAATGATCTGAATTGGTCAGCTCACAGCTTACCACGTCATTTCCTTTTAAAGATGCGCTGCTAAAGGTACTTGCATGAGCATTTGGTACAACTATGCCATTTACTTTCCATTGTAGGGCCGGGTTGCTGCCTCCGTTGGTCAATGTAGCCGTAAATTCGGCAGGGAAGCTGCTACAGGTAATGGCTTTATTTGCGGTAATGCTAATTTGGGGAACGGTTTTGGCATTAACATCTATCGGATTTGAAGTAACTTCGCATCCGCTGGTGGTGGTAATTTTAACGGTATACCTTCCGCCTTGGAGCGTGGTATAGCTGCCGGTAAAGATATTTGAAAATTTAATCACCCTGGCATTGTCAAAATCACTTACAAAAAGGTTGTTGTGGTCATCCATGAAAATACCCACCGGTTTAATTTGGTTCGGATTGCTTCCCGGACCATTTCCGCCAGCAATGACTGTTCCCGAAGGCGCCCCTAAACGCCACTTTAATACGGCGTAACCAGTATAATCGCAGATATACATATGATCAGTCTGGTCAACGTAAATGCCTAAAGGGTTGGTGTACAGTGATGCTACGGTAGTGCCCGAATTAGCGCCAATTGCCCATTTTTGGATCCGTGTATTGTCGGTATCGCAAATATAAAGGTTGTTTTTGCCGTCCACAAAAATTCCGGTAGGGCTGGCCAGCTGGTTCGGATTTCTCCCTGTCCCGTTTCCACCGGCAACAATCCGGGCCGGTCCAGTGGCATTGGCAAGCATTAAAACGCTTTCGTCGTCTTGGGCAGAAACATAGAGGTTGCCATTGCCGTCAAAACAAACGCGTGTGGGAGCGCCAATGCCTGAGGCTAGTGTAACGCCGGTTGTAGCGCCGGGTGCCCATTTCTGAATTCTGTTATTGTTTTGGTCGGCAACGTAAATATTCCCATTTTTATCTACGGCCACGCCTGTTGGCCTGTTAAACTGGTTAGCCCCACTTCCAATACCATTCCCTCCCGCTACGGTAATTCCCGTACTTGCGCCAGGCGCCCATTTCTGTATGCGATTGTTGCTCATGTCGGGGATGTAAAGACTACCGTCTTTATCCACAAAAATGGCTGCCGGGTTGGCAAATTGGTTGGGAAGATTCCCTGTGCCATTACCACCAGCCACCACCACTCCGTTGTTTTGTAGTGCAATGTTCTGGTTCAAAATGGGCACTCCATCCAGCATCCAGGTAATTGACCGTACTGGCTCAGAACTTTTTACGGTAAGGATTTCACCTACGCAGGTACCACCCTCTAAAACAACGCTACAGGATTTTTGCTTGGGCTTTGAGGTTACTTCAGTAGTAAATGAACTGCAAAGAAGAAGTAAAAACAAATGGGTAGAAACGACTAAGAGGTTATTTGTAAGAGCATTTTTCATTAGTCTCAGTTCGCATCGTCTTTCACGTCGGCAGCTGTTTCGATAATCTTACCACCAGTTCTCAGCTGGTTGCGCAGCATTGCTTCCTGCTCCCTGCGGTTTTTAACGATATGGATGGCCGCAAATAGCGCTTCCATAAATGAAGTAGGATCAGCCAGGTTTTTGCCTGCAATATCATAGCCGGTACCGTGGTCGGGCGAAGTGCGTACAAACTTTAATCCCGCGGTAAAATTTACGCCGGTTTCAAAGGCAATGGTTTTGAAAGGGATTAAACCCTGGTCGTGGTACATGGCCAGCACAGCATCAAACTGTTTATAGGTGCCGTTGCCAAAAAAGCCATCAGCAGGATAAGGCCCGAAGCTAATAATTCCTTTATCAAAAGCATCTTGGATGGCTGGAGCAATAATTTCTGCTTCTTCGTTCCCCAGCAGGCCATTGTCGCTGGCATGCGGATTAAGGCCCAGTACCGCAATTTTAGGTTTTTCAATCCAAAAGTCCTTTTTTAAACTTTCGTTGATGAGCTGCAGTTTCCTAACAATTTTTTCCTTGGTAATGCTTTTGGCAACATCGGCAACGGGGATATGGCCGGTTACCACGCCAACACGCAGGGTGTCACTTACCAAAAACATCAGCACATCATTGCTGCCACTGCGTTCCTGTAAGTACTCGGTATGTCCTGGGAATTTAAAATCGGCAGATTGGATCTTGTTTTTATTGATAGGGGCGGTTACCAGGGCATCAATGGTGCCTCGTACCAGGTCATCGGTAGCTTTTTGCAAGGAAATAAAAGCATATTTGCCGCCGGTTTCATTGGCACTGCCCAAATCAATTTTAATGTCCTCGTCCCAGCAGTTGATCATGTTGGCTTTATGGGCAACAGCCGCTTCCGCATTGGGAATTACATTGAACATGAATTCGCTTAAACGCAGGCTTTTACGATGAAAAGAAGCTACTTTGGTATGGCCATAAACTATTGGCGTGCAATAATCTAAAATCTTGCTCTCGGCAAGCGTTTTTAAAATTACTTCTAAACCAATGCCGTTAACATCACCTATACTAATACCTATCTTAACCTTGTTGCTCATGTCGAAAATAAAATTTAGCGCAAAATAATGAATTGATACGAGATGTGAGATATGAGATGTGAGATTTGCGCCAGATCATCAGGCTTCGGACATTTGACATCAGACTAATTTCTTACCTTTGGCTTATGAGTTTAGTTAAAGCGAAAAAACATTTAGGACAACATTTTTTAACCGATAAAAACATTGCCCAAAGAATTGTAGATGGATTGGTCCATACCGATAAATACCATCAGGTGCTGGAAGTGGGGCCAGGCATGGGAATTTTGTCTGATATTTTGCTGCAGCGAGAAGACCTGCAAACTTTCCTCATCGATATTGACACAGAATCTTTCAACTTTTTAAGAGAGAAATATCCCCAATTAGGAGATCGGCTCATCAATGGCGACTTCCTAAAACTAAGCTTCGAATCTATTTTTCCGGGCAAGTTTGCCGTAATTGGCAATTTCCCCTATAACATCTCATCCCAGATTTTATTCAGGATTTTGGAAAACCGCCAAAACATTGTGGAAATGGTTGGTATGTTCCAAAAAGAAGTGGCCGAGCGTTGTGCCTCAAAGCCCGGTACTAAAGAGTACGGTATTTTAAGCGTGCTGATACAAGCCTACTACGATATCGAATATTTGTTTACCGTTAAACCGGGAACCTTTAATCCGCCGCCCAAGGTTAATTCAGGTGTTATTCGCTTAACTAGAAATAGCGTTGAAGAACTCGATTGTGATGAAAAGCTATTTTGGAGAGTGGTGAAAGCGGGCTTCAACCAGCGCAGAAAAACTTTGCGGAATGCGCTTTCGGCGGTAGTGCCAAAAGACCGATTGGGCGAACATCCATTTTATGAAAAAAGAGCGGAAACGTTAAGCGTACAGGATTTTGTTGAACTGACCAATTTTTTATCTACCAGATGATGCAACCTTAAACAAAAAATTAACCTCCTAATGGTAATGAAAAATTTAAGCTGTACCCTCATAATTGTGCTACTGGGACTGGTGGCTTTTGCCCAACAAGATCAAAACCAGGCTGATTTGGAAGCCTTGTATCAGGCTGTCCAGAAAATGCCATCCTATAAAAAGCTGTTAAAAGGCAAATCCAACTACCAACAACTTTACCAGGAAGTAAAAAAAAAACTGAAAGATGCCGATGAAAGGACCGCATTTATGCAACTCAGCCGTTTATTGTACTTCATTAACGACAACCATTTAGGATTTTATCGAACTCCCGATTCTGCCCTTAAAACAGCGTATGTTACTTTGCCGGTCAATATCGATTCTTTAAGAAAACAATTGGCCCAAAAAGACAAAAATGAGCTGGAAGGTATTTATTACATGGGCGATTATGATTTTGGACTTTATACTACCGACCAACAGCACTACAAGCTAATATTGCTGAAAAATGGGATTTTAATGGGCGAAATCATTAAAACGCCGTATGGTGGCTACGATGGTGTGCAATATGGCGGCCGGCATGTTCCTTATCAGTTGATTAAAAATGTACGTTTGATCAATGGACAGCTCATCGGAATGCCGTTTGTGAAAAGCAGGGCAAAGAGATTTTCTACCCTTGCAAAATCAGCTGAAAGCTTTGAATATAAGGATCTTAATGAAGATGTGGGCTATTTGAGGTTAAGTAGTTTTAGCGCTGATAATGCCAATGTCAAAAAATCAGAGGCGTTTTTTAAAACCATCAATGGTCGTTTAGCATCTAAATATTTGATTGTTGATTTAAGAAATAACATGGGCGGGGCCTATAAAACCTCACAAAAATTTATCGATCTGCTTAAGAAATATAAAGGCAAAATCTTTATCCTGCAAAATGCTCAAACGGTGAGCAATGCCGAACAAGTCATTATAGCGTTAAAAGGCCAAAAAAATATCGTAACGCTTGGCGAACAAACCAAGGGGATGATTACTTTTGGCAGCAACTACGGAAAAACCATACTGCTTCCCAGCGGCCGTTTCACCTTTTATCCTACCGATATGATTGGTGTAGACAGGGACCTGGCCTATGAAAGTAAGGGCGTTGATCCGGATGTCCCGTTAAACCCGTACCAGGGCGATTGGATTGAACAAGCGCTCGATTATATTAAAAAAACGCCTTAGGCATGAGCAAAAAGATATTAATAGTTGACGATTTACATCCCATTTTTAAAGCGCGTGCGGCGGCAATGGGCTATTTGGTTGATGACAGGCCAAATATTTCCCGAGAAGAAACCATTGCCACAATTGCCGATTATGAAGGCATTGCCGTAAGAACCAAATTTAATATAGATCAGGAGGTTTTTAACGCAGCGCCAAAACTTGAATTTGTAGCCAGGGCGGGCGCCGGATTGGACAATATTGATGTTGACATGGCCAATCAGCGTGGCATTAGGCTGTTGGCCGCCAACGAAGGAAATATGGATGCGGTAGGGGAACATGCCGTTGGACTACTATTGTCGTTGATGAACAATTTCAGAAGGGCCGATTTGCAGGTCAGGAATGGTATATGGGACCGCGAGGGCAACCGGGGCTATGAGCTAAAAGACAAAACGGTGGGCATTATTGGCTATGGTTTTATGGGCCGGAGCTTTGCCCGCAAGCTATCAGGTTTTGGCGTAAAAGTACTGGCCTACGATAAGTATAAAACTAACTTTAGTGATGCTTATGCCCAAGAAGCTGCCATGGAAGAAATTGTAAAACATTGCGATGTTTTGAGCCTGCATATCCCACTAACCAAGGAAACTAGGCAAATGGTTAATGAGGAATACTTCTTTCACTTTAAGAAACCTATCTTTTTGATCAACACCGCCAGGGGCGAAATCGTAAATACCCAAGCGGTACTGAACAATATCGCCAATGGCAAAATATTAGGCGCAGGATTAGACGTGCTCGAAAAAGAAAAATTCCCAGCCCTGGCCGAGCAACAATGGTATGATGCGCTGAGAACCAATGAGAAAGTGATTTTAACGCCCCACATAGGCGGTTGGACTTTCGATTCCTACCGTAAAATTTCTGAAGTTTTAGCCCAAAAATTGGAGGAAATAAATAGATAATTTGCTAAATTGGCGCAAACAAAACAATTTAGGCGGGCGTAGGTTGGGAAACAATCCTTAAAACTTATAGCTCTCTATCCGTATCTAGTTATGGCTAAGCATCATATTTACAAAACCAATTTGGTTTGGACAGGCAACAAAGGTTCTGGTACCATGGATTATCGTTCATACGATCGTGATTTTACGGTAGAGATAGAAGGTAAAATGTCCATACAAGGATCTTCCGACTCTGTTTTTTTGGGCGATAAGTCAAAGTACAATCCCGAAGATTTACTGCTTTCCTCGGTTTCTTCCTGCCATATGTTGTGGTATTTGCATTTATGTTCAAAAAACGGCATTGTGGTGATCGAATATACCGACAACGCTAGTGGCACCATGACTGAGAATGCCGATGGCAGCGGTAAGTTCACCGAGATCCTGTTGCAACCGCAGGTAGTAATTTCTAAACCTGAGGATATTTCATGGGCCAATTCTCTGCACGCAGAGGCCAATAGGATGTGCTTTATTGCCAGTTCGCTTAACTTTCCGGTAAAGCATCAAGCCAGCTGTACCGCCATAGGTAAATAAGATTTTCCTTTTAAAATACCTAAAAATGGGTATTGTATAGGCTAGCCCATTCGTTCATATTTACTGGTATTTAAATATCAGTTAATGTATGAAAAGGATACTGTTTTTCCTGTTTTTTATTCTTGCCACTTACGTAAAAGGCCAAATCCCTTATTTGGTAAAAGACGTAAACACCTCTGGAGCTTCTGTATCTTCTGCACCAACCTTTACTATTGAAGTTGGAGGAAGTATATACTTTGTTGCCAGAGATGCTGCTAATGGAGCTGAACTATGGAAAACCGATGGAACAGAAGTGGGCACCGTGTTGGTGAAGGACATTAGGCCGGGAAGCTTAGGATCAAACCCTCAATCATTAACCAATGTAAATGGTGTGCTTTATTTCGTGGCCGAAGATGATGTGAATGGTTATGAAGTATGGAAGAGTGATGGCACCGCGGCGGGGACAGTAATGGTAAAAGATATTAGAGCTAGTATTGGAGGATATGTTCCCAACTCGCTTACCAATGTGAATGGCACCTTGTTTTTTGCCGCAGACGATGGCGTTAACGGACTAGAACTTTGGAAAAGCGATGGCACTGCTGCGGGAACAGTAATGGTGAAGGATATCGTTAGTGGGGCTAGTTCGGGATTCCCACGCCTATTTACCAACGTAAATGGCACTTTGTTTTTTGCGGCTGATAATGGTACCAATGGCGAAGAACTTTGGAAGAGCGACGGTACCACTGCTGGAACTATAATGGTTAAAGATATCAATGTAGGTGTTGGGGCAAGTACGCTCGCAAATCTTTTGAATGTAAACGGCACACTCTATTTTAAAGCAGATAATAGCACCAATGGCGTAGAGCTCTGGAAGAGTAACGGCACTACTGCAGGTACAGTCATGGTAAGTGATTTGAATACTGGCTCAAGTGGTTCAGATATCTCAAATTTGACCGATGTTAACGGAACGCTATATTTTATCTTAGGAAATGGGCTGATGGCAAGTAAACTAATGAAGAGTAACGGTACTGCGGTAGGAACGGTTACCGTTAAAGATTTTTCTTCTGTGTCTCGTCCCTATGGTTTAACAGCCAATGGTAGTAGCCTTTATTTTGCGATTAATAATAATGCAGGTGAGGCCGAATTATGGCAAAGTAACGGCACCACTGTTGGCACTACGCTGATCAAAAAAATATATAGTGGAGATTCTTTCAATCAAGCTTTCAATTTTTTGATGGTGGGTAGCACTTTGTATTTTTCTGCAGTTGATGACGTGAACAATCGTGAGCTTTGGAAAAGTGACGGTACATTGGCGGGGACTGTAATGGTAAAGGATATCGCCCCTGGAAACATTGCATCTAGCCCCAATTATTTTGCAACGCTTAACAGTACCTTATATTTCTCGGCTTATGATGCGATAAACGGCGTTGAGCTATGGAAAAGTGATGGAACCGCTGTTGGTACAGTGATGATCAAGCATATTTATATAGGAACGGGAAGTGCTAATCCTCAACAGCTTACCAGAGTGGACAATCAAGTGTTTTATACTGCGGATAACGCTGTAAATGGGGTTGAACTTTGGAAAACAGACGGTACCGTAAGCGGTACAAGTATGGTCAAAGACATTTATCCAGGTAGTGGGATGCCTAACCTTTTAAAACTTACCAATGTCAATGGTACTTTATACTTCTCGGCCAATAACGGACCTCAAGGCCAGGAACTTTGGAAGAGTGATGGAACGACCGTAGGAACCGTGCTGGTTAAAGACATTTATCCAGGTGGGCTAGGGTCTAATCCCTCAAATCTAACTAATATCAACGGTACCTTATATTTCTCGGCCAACAACGGAACTCAAGGAACTGAACTTTGGAAGAGCGATGGAACAACCGCGGGAACGGTTATGGTCAAAGATGTTTATCCAGGTAGTGGAGATGCCTATGTGGATTTACTTATAAACGTGAATGGTACGCTGTATTTTGTGGCGAGTGATGGGGTAAATGGGCGGGAACTTTGGAAAAGCGACGGCACTACGGCAGGGACTATGATGGTAAAAGATATTTATAGTGGATCGTTTGATAGTGGTATTAATAATATGACCAACGTGAATGGTACACTGTTTTTCGCTGTTAATGATGGTGTAAATGGCTACGAACTTTGGAAGAGTGATGGCACCACAGCAGGTACCACATTGGTAAAAGATATACGGGTTGGTGCATTGGGTTCCTCGCCAGTGAATATGCTAGGTGTAGGCTCTACCCTATATTTTGCCGCCACAGATGGTTTTAGTGGTTATGAACTCTGGAAAAGTGACGGAACCACGGCAGGTACTGTAATGGTAAAGGATATTTGGAATGGTAGTAATGGCTCAAGCCCTGTCAATATGATTAATCATAACGGAACTTTGTTTTTTATAGGAAACGATGGTGCCAATGGTAGCGAGCTTTGGAAAAGTGACGGCACTGCAGCCGGTACCGTGATGGTGAAAGATATTGTTAGTGGAGCAGGTTCTTCTGGTTCATCACAGCTTGTGAGTATAGGTAATGCTTTATTCTTCTCGGCTACTAACGGAGTTGATGGGGCGGAACTTTGGAAAAGTGATGGCACAGCAGCTGGCACACAAATGGTTCATAATATTAGGAGTGGTATAGGAAATGCTTCTCCCGCATCTCTTACAAGGTTGAATGACCTTTTATTGTTTAGTGCAGATGATGGCACATCAGGGGTTGAGCTTTGGGCTTTGCAAATTCCTACAGAAGTATTGCCTTTGAAATGGCTAGATTTTAATGCCAAATTGGGTTTTGATAAAAAGACCCAGCTAAATTGGAGCGTAGAAGAACAGGATATAGCCACCTATGAAATTGAACGCAGCGTTGATGGGAAAACCTTTGAAAAACTAGCCGCATTTAAATCAATAGGCAATGGCACAAATCATTATCGTTTTATTGACAGTAATCCTTTCCCTAAGGAAAATCTAATAAGCTATTATCGCGTTAAACAAACTGAGCGGAGTGGTACAAGTGATTATAGTGAAGTTGCTTTTGTGAGGAATGATATCGGTGAATTAAGCATCTTCCCAAATCCTGTGGCCGATAAGTTTACTATACATTCGAAGATTAAACAGCATGTACAAGTGTTTGATGTAAGCGGGAAACAAATATGGAAGCAACAACTGCAACCTGGAGATAATACTTTTTTCAATTTCAATTGGAGTACAGGTGTTTACGTGCTGAAAACAGCTGATAAGGGATATAAATTAATTAAACAATAGCTGTTCAAAGTACATCACAGCCACTAAAAATTCCATCAATTTATTTGCTTTTATAGTTTAAGGCTTATATCTTCGTTTTCAACACAAGGCAAGACTATGTAGGTTAATCACCCATGTAGTCTTGTTTGTTTTTTAAGAGGATTAAAGAAAGAAATAGCGTTATGGCAGAAATTACCTATTACACTAAAGAAGGGTTAGATAAACTTAAAGAAGAATTGCACCAGTTAAAAACTGAAGGAAGAGCTTCAATTGCAAAAGCTATTGCGGAAGCCCGTGATAAGGGGGATTTATCCGAGAATGCAGAGTACGATGCAGCCAAGGAAGCACAAGGTTTGCATGAAGCTAAAATTGCGAAATTGGAAACGGTTTTGGCTAATTCTAGACTATTGGACGAATCGAAATTAGACTTGTCAAAAGTATTGGCGCTTTCTATCGTTAAAATAAAAAACATCAAAAACGGTGCTACCATGACCTATCAGTTGGTGGCTGAAAGCGAAGCTGACCTAAAGTCGGGGAAGATTTCCGTAAAATCGCCCATTGCTCAGGGTTTGTTGGGCAAATCTGTAGGCGATAAAACTGAAATTCAAGTGCCCGCGGGTAAAATTGAATTCGAAATTCTGGAAATCTCTAGATAATTACGTAATAAGTAATACTTTTACGTTTTGGCTGTGCCAACATAAAACGTATTACTTGAAACTTAATACTTTTATGGCAAGTATCTTTTCTAAAATAGTAGCTGGAGATATTCCTGCACACAAGGTGGCGGAAACCGAAGATTTTTTGGCTTTTTTGGATATCAGTCCTTTGGTGTTGGGCCACACCTTGGTGATTCCCAAAAAAGAGGTAGATTACATTTTTGATGTAGATGACGAGCTTTACCAAGGCCTGATGTTGTTTGCCAAGCAAGTGGCCGGGGGAATTAAAAAAGCCTGTCCCTGTGATAGGGTTGGAGTGGCCGTAATTGGCTTGGAAGTACCGCATGCGCACGTACACCTCATTCCCATTAACCAAATGAATGATATGAACTTTGCCAATCCTAAATTGAAACTTAGTCAGGAGGAGCTGGCAGAAGTAGCAACGAAGATTAGGGCAGCACTAACCCAAAACCCCTAAAGGGGGCTTGGATAGTAGTTGATATTGCGATCCCCTAGGGCATTTAGGGGTTCAATTTTTTGTTGTTTTGATGGCGTTCCGCATCGCGGATGGTTTTTTTCTCTAGGTTTTTGGTGAGCGCCTCTTCTAGGTCAATGCCCGTTTGATTGGCCAAGCACATCAGTACAAAAAGCACATCGGCCATCTCATCTGCCAGATCAACCTGCTCATCACTCTTTTTGAACGATTGCTCGCCATATTTACGGGCCATAATTCGGGCAACTTCGCCTACTTCTTCCATTAAAATCGCCGTATTGGTCAGCTCATTAAAGTAACGGATTCCGGTAGTGTTGATCCAACGATCTATCGTTTGTTGTGCTTCGGTAATGGTCATGCCCAAAGATAAGGATTGGAAATTAATGCCCAATGGCTAAGTAGCAATGATTAATGGTTAACGATCAATGATTAATTAACTAAGCACTAACCTCTGATGAAATCTTTCGCTGCCGAAATGTCGGTAGAGGTAGTTCGAAGAACGATGCAAGAGATTTACTTCGTAGCTGCTTCGCGGGAATGACCAAAGGCTGCGGTCGGGATGACGGGGTAGGAGAGAACGGTGTATAATTACTAACCAATAGTAAGTAACCACTAACATACAACTAACCCATTACCAAGCCCTAGCCCAAAAAACCATCCAACTAGATCACCAACGGCAATAAAAATTGGTCTTCGGAATAACAAAGAGGATGTTCAGAAGGGTGAACATAGCCCTTAAAGAAGGAAAATTGCACCTCAAAAGTGCAACATTAGTCATCCAAGCATCCAAACCTAGCTCATCAATCCCTTATTCCTTATTCTTGGTATCTATGATGATGGTCACGGGGCCGTCGTTCAATAAACTGATCTTCATGTCGGCACCGAAAATGCCACATTGTACCTCCTTACCAATCAGCACACCCAATTGCTTCTTCATTTCCTCATAAAGCGGAATAGCTGTGTTGGGCCTAGCGGCACGGGTAAAGCCAGGGCGGTTGCCCTTTTTGGTAGAAGCAAACAAAGTAAATTGGCTGATCAACAGGATGTTCCCGTCAATATCCGCTAGCGATTTGTTCATTAGGCCATTTTCATCACCAAAAACCCGCATGTTGGCAATCTTTTGCGCTAACCATTCCAAATCTTCTTGGCTGTCCGCATCTTCAATCCCTAATAAAACCAAAAAGCCATTGGTAATTTCGCCTGTTACCGTTCCATCTACTTTACAATTTGCCTCAGTTACCCTTTGTATTACTGCTCTCATACCGTACTTAATGTTAATTTTGCCTTATGAAATGCAAGTATATATTGTTTTTTGTAATTCTGTTCACGGGCTGCCAACAAAAAAGAGCGGTACAAACCAGTTTTTACTTTTGGAAAACGGTGTACCAAAACAATGCTGTGGAGCAAAGCTACTTGAAGCATTTCGGCAGCAATAAGTTATTTGTACGCATTTTGGATGTTGATAGCGATATTGATGGCAAAATTAGCCCTGTAGCACCCGTTAAATTTAAAGATCATATTCCTAAACAGCTGGAAATAGTACCGGTAGTTTTTATTGTAAATGAAGTGCTAAAGGAGATTAGCCAGGCCGAAATCAAAGAACTTGCTGCCAATATCGTGCAATTTGTAACCGTAAAGGTAAAACAGGCCGGCAAGGCCAGCTATAGGGAACTACAATTAGATTGCGACTGGACAGCAACCACCAGAGCCAATTATTTTCAGCTGCTTAAAGAGATCAAAAAGCAGTTGGGCAACAACATCATTTCATCTACGCTGCGGTTACACCAACTGAAAAATCAAGAAAAAAGCGGTATTCCGCCAGCAGATAAAGTATTGCTAATGTGCTATAATATGGGTAACTTAAGGAAATATGGTACACAAAATTCGATTTTGGACGTGCAAGAGCTCAAAAAATACGCTGGCCAAAACTTGGGATATTATCCCATGCCTATTGATGTAGCCTTGCCGCTATTTTCGTGGGCAGTGGTGTTTAGGAATAGGAACTATGCCGGTATTTCCAAACGCCTCAAGCTGGCCAACCTGCAAACAGGTGCGCAGTTCAGCAAAATGCCTCACGGGCTATATCGGGCTAATACCGATCTGCCTGAATTTGGGCTCTATAAAAATGATGAAATTAGGTTTGAAGCAAGTAAATTTGAAGATATTAAACAAAGCGCCTTCTATTTGGACAAGCACCTATCGGCAAAACCGCTAAACTTGTTGTTTTATCACTTAGATGAGCAAACGCTGGATAATTTTAAGATACATGAACTGGAAGAAATCAAGTATATTTTGCATTAGCTTTTTAACGGTCTTTTTTGGAGAAATTGTAGTTAATATCGCCTGTGGTGGCGAAATCGATCCCTATGATTATTACATTTCGTATTTCCATAACGATGTGCAGGGAAAGGAATATAGCCAATTTAATTTTACTGATTACCAGTATCTTTACCATGAGGAGGAAAGCGTAGATGAGTATGATTTGAACAGCGCCGAGTGGGCCAAATATCTAAAAGCTAAAAAGGAAGACGTACGTGAGGTAATGTACGGAAGTAAGGCTCTTCCAGAAAACCTTGACGAGAAAAACATCAGGCAATTGCCGCAAGAGATGCAGCAAAATACTTTTGTGAAAGCCCTTGCCAAAAATAAAGATGCCTTGAAATATTTTGCCTTTGCATTACGCTGCGAGCCCTTGGCAACGGTAAGTTACGATGCTTGGAACCCGGTGGAAAGAGACACCGCTCAATTGGTTGACCGGGCGGAAGAGGCCTTGAAACAACTGGAGGAGGTTAAAAAAGATCGGTTTTTGAAGATAAGATACGCCTATCAGGCCATGAGAATGTATCGCTATGCAGAAAACTATGAAGCTTGCAAAGCCGTATATAAACAATATGTAGCCCCCACCTCCTCTACGGATTTGGCCAAGGGTTGGGCCATGGCAGTTTATGCTGGTGCGGTGCGTTACAGCGGAAATCCTATAGAAGCGGCCTATCTTTTCGCCAAGGTTTTTAATAGCAATCCAGAGCGCAGGGTACAAGCCTACAAAAATTTCCACTACACCTCTGCTACCGTTAACGAGGTGCTGCCCTTTGCCAAAAACAACGAAGAAAAAGCACACATTTGGGCCATTGCAAGTTTTGGCAACCCTAGTTACGACCTCAATGCCTTGGAAAAAGTTTATGCTAACGTACCAAACAGCTTAATGAATGGAACTTTGTTGGTAAGGGAGGTAAACAAGCTCGAAAAAAACCTGAATACTCCGGCCGGCTTTATCAAAAACTACTATGATGAAGAGGATGAAAAAAATAAGGATGAAGTAAGGAAGGCCAACTTGCAGCAGCTTGAGCTCACCAAGGCTTTTGCACTGAAGTTGGCCAGCGATAAAAAATATCCGGAGCCAGAGCTGGGCATCATTAGCGCGGCCTATCTTAACTGGTTAAAAAAAGATGACTTGGCAGCAGCCAGTTTGCTAAAGCAGCTTAATCCAGCAACCTTGGCGCCTAGGTACGGCAATCAATACCAGCTCATCAACTTGTTGATTAATGCGAGAAAAATTAAGCAAAAAAGTACTTTTAATGCCAATGAGCTACTGCCAACGCTAAAATGGTTGGATGAAAAATGTAAGATTAAGCAGCCCGTTGGCCAAGATGACGACTTAAACAGTTCGGAAAATAGGTACCTTAACACTGCCCGCAATTTTTATCAGGAACTGCTGGTGCCAACTTACATGAAAATGGGCGATACTGCCCGGGCAGCATTGTTAATGCTCAAAGGAGATGTTACCCGCGATACTGCCAAAACAGGTCGTTTCTCCAATCAAATGAGTTGGAATACCCTGGAGTTTTGGCGGAACTATCTGAGTGCCGCTACCTTGACAAAGCTCGAAAAGAAATTTGCCAAAACTAACGAAGGCACTTTTGATGCTTTTCTTCAGGAGGATTTACAGAAGTTAAACCGATCTGACTTTTATGAGCTCCTTGGAACGGCATACCTCCGCGAACATCAATACCAGAAAGCACTAAAATGCTTTGACAAATTGAGCCCCCAGCATGAATTTACCACGCCCGAAGATTGGTACGGAGGGGGTGCGCTATACGCCAATCCGTTTATTACCACCCTTAACGATTATCCAAAGCAATTTACCTCAAAAATCAAAACCTATAACAAAAAAACCTTTGCAAAAGAGATGTTGCGCTTAGAAAAGCTAATTGTTAGTGATAAAAAGAATGCCGCACAATACTATTTCAAAATGGCCAATGGCGTGTACCAAACAGGATATTTTGGCAACTCGTGGATATTCATTAGCTATGTCTGGAGCTCGTACTCGATAAATGAGAAACCAATTTATATTTATGATAACGACTTTAAACTGGCCAAAACAGCTAAAAAATGGTATCTGAAAGCACGCAGTTTAAGCACTGATCCCGAGTTTAGGGCCAAATGTACGTTTATGTTGGCCAAATGCGAGCAAAAGCAAAAAGCAAACGACGCTTTAAGTTCGTTTAAATGGTACCATAATGAGTATTCCAACAGAATTAATCAACTACATTATTTAAACCGTAACAATATTTATTTCTCAGCATTAAAGCAGCATTATGCAAATACTGCTTACTTTAAAAAAGTTGGTAATGAATGTAGTTACTTAAGCGATTTTTTAGCGAGTAAGTAGATTTACGTTGTTTTTCGGATAGGGAATCGTCATTGCGAGGCACGAGTCTTTGCGTTCTTTGCGAATACTTCAAAAACCTTTGCATTAAACTATTTAAACTAAACCGCAAAGAAAAGAAGAGTTTCGCGAAGAGCGCAAAGCAGGCGTTTACATCCCTGTTAATCCGATGTTAAAGCTTCAAGCTCGCCGCATCATCATTCCAGCAGAATTAATCAACTACATTATTTAAACCGTAACAATATTTATTTCTCAGCATTAAAGCAGCATTATGCAAATACTGCTTACTTTAAAAAAGTTGGTAATGAATGTAGTTACTTAAGCGATTTTTTAGCGAGTAAGTAGATTTACGTTGTTTTTCGGATAGGGAATCGTCATTGCGAGGCACGAGTCTTTGCGTTCTTTGCGAATACTTCAAAAACCTTTGCATTAAACTATTTAAACTAAACCGCAAAGAAAAGAAGAGTTTCGCGAAGAGCGCAAAGTAGGTGTTTATATCCCTGTTAATCCAATGTTAAAACTTCAAGCTTGCCGCATCATAATTAGGGCAAGCGCCCTTTTGCGAAGTAACAAAGCCAGCCACCTTGGCAGCAAAATTTAGGCAGTCCACTATTTTTTCGCCAGCCAGTTTTTGGCTTAAAAATGCCGCTAAAAAACTATCGCCGCTACCCACGGTGTCCACTACGGTTACTTTTTCAGCCAGGTAATCAATCTTTTGGTTTTGGCTGTAATAAGTCCCGCCATCAGCACCTTTGGTAATTAATATCTCTGCAAGTTGAAACTGTTCCATCAAAGCAGCCACCACATTTTGCTCGTCACCGCCAGCCGTAAACCAGTTGCCCAGCATCACAATCTCATTTTCGTTCAGTTTTACAACATCAGCCTTGCTTAAAAAAGTGCCAATAGTATTTTTATCGTAGTATGGCGTTCTAAGGTTCACATCAAAAACCTTAAATTTGGCATGGTCCAATAATTGGAGCAAAGTGGTTTTGCTCACCTCATTTCTTGCCGAGAGGCTGCCAAAAATAAAAACATCCGCATCAGCTAACCTTCTCTCAAAATCATTTTGCCAAGTAATATAGTCCCAGGCCGTAGGGTAGGTAATGGTATAAACCATTTCGTTGTTTTCCTTCAGGCTGGCAATTACCTCGCTGGTGCTTTGTTCAAGGTCAATCTGTATATTTTCGGCAGGAATTCCAATGGAGGAAATAAAGTCAATCAGTGTTTTGCCCGCTTCATCATCACCAACACGGCTAATTAGCGAAGCATCAACACCTAGTTTTCTCAAATGGTAGGCAACATTCATGGGTGCACCACCAGCCAATCGGCCTGATGGTAGGTTATCCCATAAAATTTCCCCAAAGCAAATGGCTTTTTTAAGTTGATTTTGCATCGTGGACAAGCTTTAGGATAATATTTCCTGCATTTCCCTAAGTTCTGCTACTTTTTCAGTGGCACCTAAATTTTCATAGGCCGAAATCAGGTTCCGTAAAATACGGCGTACAATTTCCGCATTGCTACAGGGCGCATAAAAACCAGGTTGCGGCTCCAGGTTAAGCTGACGCAAAAACTGGTCTACATCATGCTTGCCAAAAATAGCCCCTTTGTTAAAAGCATTAATGTAAAATAGCACCGCCTGCTCCTTATCGGGATTGCTTTCATCAATATAGCCTAATATAAAATGTTGCGGCAAATTCACGCCATATACTGGTATATCCAGCTTTTGCGCAATGGTCGAGTAAATAATGGCCAACGAAATTTGGTTGCCCTTTTTGCTCTCCAATACTTGGTTTAAATAAGAATTTTGCGGATCATGGTGGTTTTTGGTATTCCCACTAAAGCCAAACTGGTTGTAAAAAACATGGTTAATCAGCTTAATTTTCTCTATCGAGCTCATTTCGTACTGCAGGCCCACCCACACTTCCCTTTTAATATCTTCAATTTGGTTAATAATGGCTTGCTCATCCAAATCCGGAAACTGGTATCGGTTAATGATCAGTGCGCCCTGCAAAAGGTCAAAGGCACCGCTTTGATACCACAAATTAAGATCCTGTTTAACATTGGTGAACTGAATAGTATGCACAATATTCTCTATCCTTTCGTGCAGCAAGGTATCCAACGATTTTTCCCAGGCCAGTTCCAGCGAACCAATGGCATCGCTCCCATACTCCAGCAGTTTTTCCTGCACATGCCTAAAAACCTCCTCATCAGGGTCGTCCAATAATTTTACCAACGCATCTATTTCTGCAACATTTTTCATCTGATGCTACCTTTCTTTCAATTATGCTGTTTAATTTTTTTTTGAAAATCGGGGCCGGTTTTCCATCGGCAACTGCCGTCCCGCTTTTCGTTGCAATCTTTTTGTTCCCTTACTCAAACCTCATAGGTTTATCGGCACCATGCAAAGAAAACCTATGAGGTTTACCCCCCCAGCGCAAAAAGTATTTCCACTTCAATCGGGTTTAGTTTACAAACTTTTGTGCACGTTTAAATCCTCCCCCCTTAACAAAAGTAACAAGTCTGCAAAAACAGGCCTTAATCCTTATTCTTTGCTCCTTGTTCTTTTTTCCTTTACTTTTGCCTCATGGTCCTACAATTTTTTGCCGATTACCTTAAGCATCAGTTTACTGCTAAAACCCGACATGGCACACACTCGCCCTTTGTTTACAAGCTAGCCGATGAGGTAATTTACGATTTTTCTGCAAAAAGCGCTTACAAAGACATCGAAGCACAGCGAAAAAAACTTTTAGCTGACCAAAAGCTCATCACCGTAACCGATTTGGGAGCGGGTTCCCATTTAAATAAAAATAGAACCAAAAAGGTAGCGCAAATTGCCAAAAATGCCCTAAAAACACCCCGATTAGCGCAATTGATCTACCGTTTGGCAGCCAACCACCAGCCCGCTAATATGGTAGAATTGGGCACGTGCTTAGGCATTACCACGGCATATTTATCCAAAGCGCAGCCAAAAGCCAATGTACTAACCATCGAAGGCTGCCCGCAAACGGCCGAAGTAGCCTATCAGAACTTTAACGAATTGGGCTTAAACAATGTGGAACTGCAAGTAGGTAATTTCAACGATTTGTTGCCAAAAGCCATCGAACAAAGCAACCAATTAGACTTTGTTTACATTGATGGCAACCACACCAAAGAAGCTACGCTCAATTATTTTCATTGGTGCTTGCCCAAGCTTACCGAAAACAGCCTGCTTATCTTCGACGATATCTATTGGAGCGAAGGAATGAAGCAGGCCTGGGAAGAAATTAAGGCCCATCCGCAGGTAACCGTAACCATTGATTTATTTTGGATAGGTTTGGTGTATTTCAGGAAAGGACAGGCCAAGGAGCACTTTAAGCTTAAAATTTAATTTCTATATAAAATTATTTTATTGATAATCAGTATTTTATTGTTTTAACTGATTTTTCAGTTGTATAACTGAAAAATCAGTTGTACATTCGGTTATGGAAGAATTAACCAAAGCCGAAGAACGTATCATGCAGATTCTATGGAAATTGGAACATGCATTTGTAAAGGACATCATCGAAGAAATAGATGAAGAACCTAAACCTCCCTATAACACTATTTCGTCAATTGTTAGGCTTTTAGAAAAGAAAGGCTACGTAAGCTATAAAGCCTACGGTAAAACTTATGAATATTTTCCCGCCATTACCAAGGAGCAGTATGCCGAAACCAGCTTTTCTAAGCTATTCTCTGGTTATTTCGATAATTCGCCCAAAAGCCTATTGTCGTTTATGGTAAAACAGGACAAATTAAGTGAAGCAGATATAGAAGAGTTAAAAGCACTCATCAATCAAAAATCTTAACATGGAACTATTCAGCTATTTACTCAAGGCAAGTGCGGGTTTAGTATTGTTTTTCGCCTTTTATTTACTTGTACTTCAAAAACTTACCTTCTTTAAATTCAACAGGTTTTATCTGTTGGGCGCTTTAATCGTAAGTTTTGTAATTCCAACACTACATTTTACCATTGAACGAGAGGTGCAGCCGACCACTAGCGAAGCAATAGCAGTGGCCCCTTCGCTTAATGTCGAAAATTTGCAAGCTGCCGATATGGAACAGTCAATGGATGTGCCCAAAGCTTTTCAATCAGAAAAGTTAATGGAACAACAAACGGCTTGGCTTGGCTTACTTCCTTATGCCTACGCAATGATTACTGCCTTGCTGCTGCTTATCGGAATGAGGAAATTGTTGGTGCTGGTTTGTTATACACGACAAAATGCCAAATCCATACATGGGCTAAAACTGTTGGAAAAGACGGAAGGGTTTACCAATTGCTCTTTTTTCAACTATGTTTTTATCGACGGATCAAATTTAGCCCCTCAAGAACTAGCCGCATTACTTGATCACGAAAAGGTTCATGCGCAACAATACCACTCTGTAGATAAAATTATCATGATGATGGCCAAGGCAGTCATGTGGTTTAACCCTGTTATTTATTTATGGGACAAAGCACTAGAACAAACACACGAATACGAAGCCGACGAAGCCACAGCCAATCATTTTGGCTCAAAAGATTACGCCTCTCTATTGCTTAAACTGGCAGTGAGCGAAAGCCAAGGCACTTTGGTTCACAATTTTGTGAAAAGCCCCGTAAAGGAGCGCATTAAAATGTTATTCAACGCTAAATCAAATAAAATGAAAAAAATAATGTATTTACTGGTAGTGCCTATCATTTTAGGTATTACCTGGGGTTTTACGGTTGAGGTGGTGGATGTTGTACCGAGTAAGGCACTGCTAAAACAGCAGGAAAAATTTCAAGAAGATCCCTTAATTGGAAAGACCATTAAAGGTAGGGTAGATAGTATTTCAAAACAAGGTTTTCCTCGGATACTATATCTTAAAGTAGGAAATGTCACCTATCCCATCAGACATGATATCCCTTACAAAATTAAGGCAGGTGATCAGTTGACGGTTACTATTTCAGGAAAAATCGAAGAATTAAGTATAAAAGATGTCGCTAAAAACGAGGAGCTGATTTATGATACACCTATTTACATGGTTAATGCTGCAGCTACTCCAACAGGTCAATCGTTAATGAAGGCGCCAGAAAAGCATGCTTTTTTGTACGAAGCCAATAGAGCCAGATTTGCTCATAGCAAAATCAAGAGCATCAAAAGAAACTCAAGTGGATATGCTACCGAAATTGAGCTTAATGATGGGACTTTTAAAATTTTATTAGATGTATCAGCGCTGAAAACAAAAGCAGAAAAATTTAAAATAGGTGATAAGATTACCGCAAAATTCATTGGAGAAAAATTGATCTCTAAAAATGTATACGCTACCGATAAACTCATTGCATTATATACTGATCCTAAAAAGTATGAATTAGTTAACCCAGCATTGTACACTAAGTTTTATACGAAAGAGGGTTATCAAAAAATAGCTGGAAGCCGACAAAAGCCGCTTACGATTACGCCAATTTCTGAAGACGAGGTAAAGGTGGTTTCGGCTGCAAATGCTACCAGAAATGCAAGTAGCGGGGTTGCTTATTTAACAAAGGCAAAACTACAGATCGGGAAGATCACCATTGAAGCAGAGGAAGCTTCTTTAGACAGCAGAAATAGAATGATGTTTGCAGAAAATGCGAAAGTTCATTTTGCCGATGGGAAAGTAAAGGTTTATAAAAGTGTTATTTATAATGTCAATAACAAAACCTATAATTTTTATGAGTTTGCAGTAAATAAAGAGCAATCCAGCGTAATTTCTGGACCTGGTAAAGAAGGTGCTTTGTCTTTTAGTAAAGACGTTGCGCTTTCGAAAATCCAATGGTCTGCATCTGACTCTGTAAAAATTAGAAGATTTTTTAACGATGTTGTATTTACTGGGAAAGCAAAAGTAGCGTTAGAGAAATATAAGGCCGAGGGTAGACTTATTCATCTTGACGATGAGAACAAAAGAATGATCATCTATTTTGGCTCTTTAATAGATGATGCTAATCTTAAGATAGAAGCGGAAGTCATAGAAGTAGATTTGATGGTCAATACTTATAAAACAAAGAATTTAGGGAAATCATTTCCTCAAGTACAAAGATAAGGCCCGTGAAAATTTTCCTATATTTATTGGAGGTAGAAAATAAGCATGAGCTTGGAGCTAAAAAGAATACATCACATAAAGGCAGCAGAGCACTTAGGTATTAGCCTAGTTGTTGCGGTAATGGTTTACTTCTTCTCAGCTCCTTTATTTAATAATTTCTTAAGCAGAATAATGCTCTCTTGGATTACATTCTGCACCATTCAAACAGGAATTAGCTGGTTGGTTTTCGTCAAATCATCGGCAAAACAAACCCGTCAACATGCAGGTATTGAGGATGGTGGACGAGCAATTGTCTCCTTAACCGTGTTATTGGCGACTTTTGCTGGTATGATGGCTGTTTTTATTTTGTTAATTAAAACTGATAATAGCTCAAAGCAGTGGATTGATGTATTACTTGGAATGGTGGGAATGTTTTTAAGCTGGATACTGGTACACACCAGCTACACCTCCCGCTATGCGCATCTATATTACGATGTGAAGGCAGGTAAATTGCATAAGGGACTGGTTTTTCCGGGCGATGAAGCACCTGATTTTATCGATTTTGCCTATCATTCCTTTGTCATTGGGATGACTTTCCAGGTTTCAGACATCGACATAACTTCCAAACGCATGCGCCGGCTGACCCTAGGGCATAGCCTAATTTCCTTTGTATTCAATACCTGTATTGTGGCACTTACCATTAGTGCGGTAGCGGGCTTATTTGGATAGAAACTTATTCTCCTGGGCGGTATTTTCTTTCCATATTAGCCAATACATCTTCTTTGTAGAAAAGCACATCTTTAAATTCTCCTTTAGTAAACATTTCCGCTTGGTCGTTAAAATGTTTAGAAGAAGGATTGCCGCTATTTCCACCCGCTAGTATTGATTTAGCTTTTACTTTTTCGCCAAACTCCACCGCACAAACAAAGCTATTGCCACTATAGCCATAACGTTTGTTGGTGCTAAACGGGTTACTGCGATAGGAGGGTAGCTGGCCCCAAAGTGCCGAGCCGTAAGCTACAGGGAGGCTAGGCAGGCTGTCGTCATATTTTTCGTTAACCTGTCCGGTAAGGCGCTGAAACCTGTTGATTTCGCCCCAGGGCATTTGCCATTTGCCAAAACGTTTGGTCAAATCATCAATGGTGGTTTTTAAAGGCTGAAGCAAAGTTTCATCCTTTGCTGTTTTGGCAAATTCTTTGGTCTTTTCTACCTGATCTTTTTCGCCTTGGTTGATATAAACATTTTGAATATCCCTATTTACCCTTTGAGCCCATTCCATAGCCAAGGTAGCCGCAATGGAAGTTGTAGAAGAATGATAGTTCCATTTTTTCAATTCGGCAATAGGTTCCTTTAAGCTTGCTCGTAAAGCATGGTCTAAAGGCAGCTGATCATAAGCTTTCGCAAGTGCGGGCAAGAGCACTTCAAAAGCGGGGAGGTAAGTGTCGTACCCCATGCTGATAACATCATTGAGGTCGTATTTTTTGGGCTGGTTCAATAAACGCAATGCCGCAACCCCTCTAAAGTTTTCCCCGTCGGGAGCCATATAACTGGGATAGGCCGATTTTTTGGGACTGTTTGCCCCAGCTACGGTAAATGGTGTTGAATTACAGTTTTGTAACCAACCATTTGCTGGGTTGTACAAATGTACCGTTTCACTTACGGGATGAAGGCCTTGCCAAGCCGTAGCAGAAGTGGTGCCATCTACTACCTCATTCCAGTTATAGGCAGGGTCTCTTTTGGGTACAAAATTTCCGTGCCAGTAGGCAATGTTTCCTTTAGCATCGGCATAAACCGTGTTGTTAGACGCATTGGCGTTTAAATCCATGGCTTTTTGATAGTCCTCAAAGCTTTTGGATTTGGTACGGACCCAGCTTTGCAGCAAACTCTGCGGATTTTGGTTTTTGTGCTTAAGGCTAATCCATTTGCCATCCCTAATGGCCATTATAGGTCCGTTATGCGTAAAATAGGTTTCAAATTTTTTGGTTTGCAAAAGGCCGTTCTCCAGATATTTGATCTCTATGGCCTTCTTCCCAATCGGGTATAGTTTTTTATCATAAGTATAATAAAGCGTTTTGTTCAGTTTGGTGATTTTTTCTGCGTACATGTCTGCCACGTCCACATTGTTGGAAGTGTGCATCCATCCGCAATACTCGTTAAAGCCTTGATAAATAAAAAATTGCCCCCAAGTTACCGCACCATAAGTATTCAAGCCTTCCTCGCTTTGCATGTGTATTTCGGGCCTAAAATAGAAAGTGGTATGTGGATTGATGTACAACATTGCCCGGCCAGTTTTACTGATTTTGGGCGCAAAAGCAAAACCATTGGAGCCACTATGCTGATCCCTGATTTGAGGGCGGTAACCGGTGGGAGAATAATCGTTGGTGTAGAATTTTTTAAGCTCGTTGATGGTAAGGTTGCCGGTACTGATGGCGCCTATACTACCGTCGGTCCATAAAAATGGGTACCAAGGTTTAAATTTGGTCAGGAGTGCAGGCTTTACCTGAGGGTTTTTGTACAAATAAAAATTAATGCCGTTGGCGTAAGCCTCTAAAATCTTTTTCAGCCAAGGCTCGGCCTTTTTATAATCGTTGATGGCTTGCACACTATCAATCAGTAGCCTGATCTGGAGATCGTTGTACAGGCTTTTCTCGCCTTCAATTTCTGCCAGGCGCCCAAGTTTTTCGATGTAATTGAGTTCAACGCGTTTAAAATCATCTTCACACTGGGCGTATAGCATGCCAAAAACAGCATCAGCATCGGTTTTGCCATAAATATGGGCAATTCCCCATTTATCGCGGATAATTTCTACTTGATGGGCTTGTTTTTCCCAATCGTTAATTTCTTTTAAGCTTGGTTTTTGGGCAAATAAATTTAAAGGTAGCAGCAATAACAACAGAAGTTTTTTCATACTCATGATAACCCGCAAATAGCGGCGAAGTTTTAGTATTTAGATTTTAGCGTTAAGCTAATTTCCATAAAAATACCAGAAACTTAAAGCTTTGAACTCATTATTGTGTGTAAAAACTTTGCGTTGAAGCAAATCAAACGCGCTAAAAGGACTCGGCAAAGCTGATGTAGAAGCCGCTTTGGCGTTTTTCGTTCGGCCGCTTCTCGCCAACGCCATAATCAATGCGCACGCTAAGGCCTTTGGCAGGGTCAAAAAAGTACCTTCCGCCAATGCCATAGTTGGGTTTAAAATTTTTAAGGTCGAAATCATCGTTGGCAAAAACTTTACCTGTACCACCAAAAAGGACTAAGCCCAATCTTTCCATAAATCTATACCTTAGTTCTGCTTGGGTAGCAAATAGGTTCTCATCGCGATAGCGCCCACCATAATAACCCCTCATCATTTCATCATTGCCTAATTGCGGCAACAAATAAAAAGACGTGTTTTTGCTTTGAACAGTGTGATACAAAGCCTGTACGCCAAGCACTACTTTTGGAGCCAGCAACCAAAAGTTGCGTAAGTTTACTTTGATTTGGCTCCCGCTGAAATTCTCGCCCCCAAATATATTGGGTGCATATTGGTAACTGATACGACCAAAAAAGCCCTTAGTGGGGTAATTGTTAGAATTTCGGGTGTCGTAACTTTGTGATACGCCGATAAAAAAAGCAGAACCACCGTCTTTATCGTACATGTTGTTGCCTGTGGCGTAAATACCGCCTGGTTCACTATCTTTAAAACGATAATTTTCAAAACCTACAGATATGCCGGTATAGGTATTTTTGGCAAAAGCTTTTTCAGCATCCAGTTGTACTTTGAACATGCGTTGCACCAGTTTGTCTTCATCGTCATGTGCAGTGTTGTTGCCAATGCCGTAAAAATTGAAAGGCATGTTTTTGAAACGTATTTCGCTGATGAAATGTAGCTCATTGCGCTTGGTCCAGGCATCACCTCTAAAAGTAACATTATAAGTTTTTTTGGTGGAGTAAGAAGCAGCACCAAAAAAGTTAGAACTTCGGTTGTTGGTATCGGCCTTATCCACATAAAAGGAATAAATACTGCCCAAGCCAAATTCAAAACCAGTTTCCTGAGCGTAGCCAAACACGGGGATAGGCATATAGCTGGATTTGCGAGTAGTGTCCTTTTCGTTGGAGAAAAGTTTTTTTAGAAACTTACCTTGTGCAAAGCTGAGGTGGGCCATGCAAAGGCACAAAACCATAAGTTGTACTTTTTTCATTTGCGTACAAAGTAAGTGAATTTCTGCGGATTAGGGTAATCTTACTTATATTAGGCAACCTTAACACTTGATTATGAGAAAAGTTCTCCTTTTTGCCATCCTGAACGTATTTTTTGTAGTTAACGCACAAAATACAGCTGTTTCTTTGGCTAATGAAGCCAGCTCCTTGCAGCCTTACGTAAATCAATTTCAATCTGATGAAAACATGCTCAATAGAAAGTATGTGCTAAAGAGGACTGATGAATATTTTTTACGCATGGAGAAATTCTATAAAGATTGGCTTTCTCAGTTGAAAAATATCGCATTTCAGAAGCTGTCTCAAAATGAAAAGATCGACTATATCTTATTGAAAAGAAATATCAGCGCAAATGCCAAAAGTTTGAAAATAGCACATCAAGAATTTAAAAGCAATAGCTATTTATTGCCCTTTGCAGCAATCATTATAGATTTTGAACAAAAAAGAAGAATAGGCAAGCAACAGCCCGGCGATCAGGCTAGCGCAGCTTTTGAGGAGTTGAAAACTCAAATTGAGGCAACCAGGATGGCTGTTGATAAAAAAGAACTTTCGGTAAACTGGAAGCAAGCAAATTGGGCACAACAAACCGTAGGCCAGTATACTGCGGCATTTACCGAAGCCTACAAGTTTTACGATGGTTACGATCCGCAGTTTACCAAGGCGACTAAAAATCTATACCCTGGAGTAATTACGGCACTTAAAAATTATGCAGCTGATTTAGAAAAAATCGCTAAGCAAAACACCGCTTTGGATGATGGGACAGGTATCGTAGGCGAGCCCATCGGGCGATTGGCTTTACTAGATGGTTTGAAAAACGAAATGATCCCTTACACCCCGGAAGAACTTACGGCTATAGCCCAAAGGGAATTTGCCTGGTGCGATGCAGAAATGGCCAAAGCTACCCGTGAAATGGGTTTTGGTAACGATTGGAAAGCGGCACTCGAAAAGGTCAAAACTGCTTATCCGCCACTAGGTAAGCAGCCTGAGTTGGTTTTTGAGCTGGCCAATGAAGCAATCAACTTTGTAGAGCAAAATAAGTTAATTGCCATTCCGGCTATGGCCAAAGAAGGCTGGCGCATGCGTATGCTAACGCCCGAAGAACAACGCTTTGCACCATTCTTTTTAGGGGGCGAATCGGTGCTGATTGCCTATCCCACGGAGGATATGGCCGAAGAAGCAAAAATGATGACCTTAAGAGGGAATAACCGGCATTTTTCAAGAGCCGTGGTGTTTCATGAACTAATCCCAGGGCATAATTTACAATATTACATGCAAAGCAGATACAAACCTTACCGCAGGGCATTTGGTACACCATTCTGGACCGAAGGTTGGTCCCTCTATTGGGAAATGCAGCTTTGGGACAACAACTTTGCAAAAACGCCCGAAGATAAAATTGGGATGCTGTTTTGGCGTATGCACCGTTGTGCCCGTATCATTTTTTCTACAAAATATCACCTGGGGGAGTGGACACCCAAACAATGCATCGACTTCCTGGTGGAGCGTGTAGGTTTTGAAAAGGCCAATGCCGAAGCGGAAGTGAGAAGATCTTTTACAGGTAATTATGGCCCTTTATATCAAATTGGATATATGATTGGCGGCTTACAGTTTAAAGCACTGCAAAAAGAGTTGGTGCAAACTGGAAAAATGAATAATATCGCTTTTCACGATCGGATCCTGAAAGAAAACTGTATGCCGGTAGAACTGTTGAGGGCGCTGTTAACTCAACAAGTATTAACCGAAAATTTTAGCACAAAGTGGAAGTTCGCTGGCGAGATAAAATAAATATCTGGGCATATTAGAAGTAAACTAAGCTATAAGCCAAACCAAAAATAAAAATTGATATTCTGCTTGTTTGGTAAAAATCAATTCACTAAATTTGTTATGCAAGCATAATAAATTAATGAAGCAGAAGGAAACCGTAGATTATTTTTTGAAGGTAGTTTGGCAAAACGTTTCAAACACCTATAACCAAATAGCGTCAGGGTTTGGGATTACCCAAGCTATAGGCTATGTACTGATCAATATAGACGCTGAAGGTACTGCGGTGTCGGCATTGGCAAATTTGCTTGGCGTTAAGGCCACAAGTTTATCGCGGATGTTAAACAATATGGAAGAATCGGGGTTGATTTATAGAGAAACTTCAGAAGGTGATAAGCGGTCTGTCAAGATTTTTTTAACGCCCTTTGGAATCGAAAAGCGAAAGCTGGCCCGAGATGTGGTGGTTTCATTTAACGAATACCTTAACGAAAGACTCAGCGTAAGGGAAAAAGAACAACTGATCAGCACGCTAGAAAAAATTAACCAGTTAACCTTGGCTTATCCGCCAGCAAAAAAATAATAATGAACAGAAAAATAACGAAAGTAGCGGTTTTAGGATCGGGCATTATGGGATCACGTATTGCCTGTCATTTTGCTAATATTGGCGTAGAAGTTTTATTGTTGGATATTGCACCGAAAGAACTGACAACCGAAGAGCAGGCTAAGGGTTTGGCTTTGGATCATAAGGTAGTTAAAAACAGAATCGTGAATGCAGCGCTGCAAACCGCGGTGAAAAGCAATCCTTCGCCAATTTATTCCCAAAGCGTACTTCAAAAAATTAGTACGGGTAATTTCGATGACGATATGTCTAAGATTGCCAATTACGATTGGATTATAGAGGTGGTGGTAGAAAACTTGGACATCAAGAAGAAAGTATTTGAACAAGTAGAGCAATTTCGTAAACCAGGAACTTTAATCACCTCAAATACTTCGGGTATCCCAATCCATTTGATGGCCGAGGGAAGAAGCGATGATTTTAAGGCCAATTTCTGCGGTACGCACTTTTTTAATCCGCCGCGCTACTTAAGATTGCTCGAAATTATCCCAACGCCGTATACCAAACCAGAAATTGTAGATTTCCTGATGCACTATGGCGATAAGTTTTTGGGTAAAACTACGGTGTTGTGTAAAGATACTCCTGCGTTTATCGCTAACCGGGTAGGTGTATATTCGATCATGGCCCTGCTTCATTCTGTAGAAAAGTTAGATCTTACGGTAGAGGAAGTAGATAAATTTACGGGCCCGGCCCTGGGCAGGCCAAAATCGGCCACTTTCCGTACCTCGGATGTAGTAGGCTTGGATACCATGATCAAAGTGGCCAAAGGCTTGTACGACAACGTGCCGAACGACAAAGCTCACGACCTATTTAAGCTGCCTGCCTACGTTGAAAAAATGTCTGAGAATAATTGGTTGGGCGATAAGACGAAGCAAGGTTTCTATAAAAAGATCAAAAATGCAGATGGTAAAAGCGAAATTTTGGCGCTTGACCTTAAAACGCTAGAATATAAACCACAGCAAAAAGTAAAATCGGCTACGTTAGAAATGACCAAAAACATTGACAAGGTAGCGGATAGGATGAAGGTTTTTGCGGCCGGGAAAGATAAAGCGGGCGAACTGTTCCGCACCTCGTTCTTTGGCTTGTTCGAATATGTTTCGGATCGTATTCCTGAAATTGCCGATGAGCTATATAAAATAGATGATGCCATGCGTGCTGGCTTTGGATGGGAGCTAGGCCCTTTTGAAGTTTGGGATGCGGTAGGCGTGGCCGAAGCGATTGAGGGCATGAAGAAATATGGTAACGAACCAGCGGCTTGGGTAAGTGAAATGTTGGCTGCGGGTAATACCTCATTCTATAAAGTAGAAGATGGCGTAAAGAAATACTATGACATTCCTTCAAAAAGCTATAAAGCTATTCCCGGAACATCAGATTTCATTATCCTCGAAAACCTGAAGGCCAACAATAAGGTGCTTTATAAAAATGCAGGTGCCTCTATCATTGATCTGGGTGATGGTATTTTAAATGTAGAGTTCCACTCGAAAATGAATACCATTGGTGGCGATACCTTAAGTGCCATCAATAAAGCCATTGACATGGCCGAAAAAGATTATCGCGGTGTGGTGATTGGTAACGATGGTGCCAATTTCTCTGCCGGGGCCAACGTGGGTATGATCTTTATGATGGCCGTGGAGCAGGAATGGGAAGAACTGAACATGGCCATACGCTTGTTTCAAAATACCTCAATGCGTATTCGATATTCTTCTATTCCGGTAGTGGTGGCCTCTCATAACCTTACCTTGGGTGGCGGCTGCGAGTTTAGCTTGCATGCCGACCACGTACAGTTGAGTGCCGAAACCTATATGGGACTGGTGGAGTTTGGTGTAGGCGTAATCCCTGGTGGTGGCGGAACCAAAGAGTTTGCCTTGAGGGCATCTGATGAGTTCAGCGATGATCAAATTGTACAAAATACCTTGAAAAACCGCTTCTTAACCATTGGTATGGCCAAAGTGTCGACCTCTGCTGTGGAGGCTTTTGAGTTGGGTTATTTGCAGAAAGATAAATACGCCATTAGTATGAACCGAAGCCGCTTAATTGCCGATGCCAAAGCTAAAGCTATTGAACTGGCCGATGCGGGTTATACCAAACCTGTACAGCGTAAAAACATTAAGGTGCTGGGCAAACAGGGCCTGGGCATTGTTTACGCAGGAGCGAATAGCATGTATTCGGGCCACTATATTTCGGAGCACGATAAAAAAATCTCTGAAAAATTGGGTTATGTAATGTGTGGCGGCGATCTATCATCTCCAACGGAAGTAACCGAGCAATACCTGTTAGATCTGGAACGCGAGGCCTTTTTATCGCTTTGCGGAGAACGTAAAACACTGGAGCGTATACAAAGTATTGTAACCAAGGGGAAACCGTTGAGGAATTAGGTTGGAGTAAAGAGCAAGGAACAAAGAGCAAAGATTTTTATGCACCACTTTAGGCAACTGCAAATTTGGAAAGAAGGAATGGGAATGACCAAACAGATTTACCTGCTTTTGGCTAAGTTTCCATCTTCAGAAAAATTTGGTCTGATATCACAAATCTCCAGATGTGCAGTTTCTGTTCCTTCAAACATTGCTGAAGGTTCATCAAGATCATCTGATAAGGAATTTGCACATTTCTTATCCATTGCTTTAGGTTCTTTATTTGAATTGGAAACTCAACTTTTGCTCGCAATTGAACTAGAAATTATTAATAGAAATGAAATGGACCCGATAATAGAAAGCATTATTCAACTGCAAAAGAAAATATCGGCTTTTAAAAAGACATTAAAATAAAACTTATTGGTTAAGGTACTTGGTCTTTATTCCTTGCTCCTTAATCTTTAATCCAAAATAAAAATGGAAGCATACATAATAGCAGGACTTAGAACAGCCGTTGGCAAGGCTCCAAGAGGGGTATTTCGCTTTACCAGAGCCGATGATTTAGCCGCGGATGTGATCAGACAGTTGGTAGCATCGGTACCTAATCTGGTAAAAGAAGAAATTGACGATGTCATTGTGGGCAATGCCACTCCCGAAGCAGAACAGGGCCTGAATATCGGGCGCATGATCAGTTTAATGGGCTTGGATACGGATAAAGTGCCCGGAGTAACCGTCAATAGGTATTGTGCATCAGGCTTAGAAACCATTGCCACTGCGGTAGCTAAAATTAAAGCAGGCATGGCCGATTGCATTGTGGCAGGTGGCGTAGAGGTGATGTCGGGAATGCCTTTTGGCGGTTGGAAACTGGTGCCCAACCCAGATGTGGCCAAAAACAACCCAGACTGGTACTGGGGCATGGGATTAACCGCCGAAGCCGTCGCCAAAGAATACAATGTGAGCAGGGAAGATCAAGACGAGTTTGCTTACCGCTCGCACATGAAAGCCGTTGAAGCCATCAAAAATGGTCACCTAAAAGCAGGTGTAGCACCAATTACGGTAAACGAAACTTACTTGGACGATCAACTGAAAAAGAAAACCAAATCTTACATAGTAGATACAGATGAAGGCCCTCGTGCTGATACAACTTTAGATCGTTTGGCCAAGCTAAAACCTGTTTTTGCCGCTGATGGCTGTATTACCGCAGGGAACTCCTCACAAACTTCAGATGGCGCAGCCTTTGTGCTGGTAGTGTCGGAAAAGAAAATGAAAGCACTGGGTGCTGAGCCGATTGCCCGTTTGGTAAGTTACGGTGTAGCAGGGGTACCGCCACGTATTATGGGGATTGGTCCAATTGAAGCCATCCCTAAGGCTTTAAAAATGGCCAATATGAAACAGGATGAAATTGGGCTGATAGAACTGAACGAGGCCTTTGCTTCGCAGTCATTGTCCATCATCAGGGCATTAGGCCTAGACCAAAGCAAAATTAATGTAAATGGTGGGGCAATTGCCCTAGGTCACCCGTTGGGTTGTACAGGGGCCAAATTATCGGTGCAGCTTTTTAACGAAGCCAAGCGCCAAAACCAGAAATACGGCATGGTTACCATGTGCGTAGGAACGGGGCAAGGCGCTGCGGGAATATTTGAGATTTTTTAGTAGCAAGATGTGAGTATCGAGTAGCAAGATTGAACAGTTGACGAAACGGTAGGCATGCATAATTTTAAGGATTTGAAAGTTTGGCAAAAGGCAATTGATTTAGCAGTAGATGTTTATCAGGCGATGTCTTTGCTGCCGATTGATGAAAAATATGGTCTCATCTCTCAAATCAAAAGATGTACTGTTTCGATATCATCAAATATTGCAGAAGGTGCTGGAAGAAATACGGATTTACAATTTAAACACTTCTTAAATATTAGTCAAGGTTCGGCGTTTGAACTTGAAACACAGTTAATAATTTCAAATAAATTAGGTTTGATTAATGATGTCGTAGCTAAACATCTAATTGATCAAACAACCGAAATTCAAAAAATGATATATGCTTTAGAGCGAAAATTGATTAAAAATTAAACTTAGCGAATATCAAGATTCAACAACCAGTCTTGATTCCTGATACTCGCTACTAGATACTAAAAACCATGAGCAAAACAATTAAAGGCGGAGAATTCCTAATCAAGGAAACATCTTACCACGATGTATTTATACCAGAAGAATTTGATGAAGAACAGCAAATGATTGCGCAAACCTGTCGCGATTTCTTGGCAGCGGAGGTTTATCCTAACCTAGAGAAATTGGACAGTCATGAAGATCCAGAACTGATGCCAACGTTATTAACCAAAGCCGGCGAGCTGGGTATTTTGGGGGTTTCAGTGCCAGAGGAATATGGCGGCTTCGGAAAGAACTTCAATACCTCCATGTTGGTGGCAGATGTGGTAGGTGCAGGACATTCGTTCGCGGTAGCATTGTCGGCACATACCGGTATTGGTACTTTACCAATCCTTTATTATGGTAATGAAGCACAAAAAGCGAAATATATTCCAAAGCTAGGTACTGGCGAGTGGAAAGCGGCTTACTGTTTAACCGAGCCCAACTCAGGTTCTGATGCCAACTCCGGAAAAACCAAAGCCAAATTGAGCGACGATGGCAAGCACTACATCATTAATGGCCAAAAAATGTGGATCACTAATGGGGGATTTGCAGATATCTTTATCGTTTTTGCCAAGATTGACGACGATGAAAACCTAACTGCTTTTATTGTGGAGCGTGATTTCGGTGGCATTACCATGAATCCCGAAGAACATAAAATGGGAATCAAAGGCTCATCTACCCGTCAAATCTTTTTTAACGACTGTCCAGTACCAGTAGAAAATATGCTGAGCGACCGTCAAAATGGGTTTAAGATTGCCGTTAATATCCTGAACATTGGTCGTATTAAACTTTCGGCTGCAGCTATTGGTGCCTCAAAAGCTACCATTAGCACCGCAGTAAACTATGCAAACGAGCGTCAGCAATTTGGAAGATCTATTTCAAAATATGGCGCAATACGCTACAAAATAGCCGAAATGGCAGCCAAGGTATATGCCGTAGATGCCGCAAATTACCGTGCCGGCCAGAACATTGACGATACTTACGACGCCTTAGTGGCCGAAGGAATGGAGCCCGCAAAAGCCAAATTGAAATCGGTAGAACAGTTTGCCGTGGAGTGTGCCATTTTAAAAGTTTGGGGCTCTGAGGCATTGGATTACGTGGTGGATGAAGGCGTACAGATTTACGGTGGGATGGGTTTTAGTGCGGATGCGCCAATGGACAGGGCTTATCGCGATGCACGGATCAACCGTATTTTTGAAGGAACCAACGAGATTAACCGCTTGCTGACCGTTGACATGATGCTGAAACGTGCCATGAAAGGCGAACTGGATCTGATGACCCCGGCAACGGCTGTAGCAGCAGAGCTGATGTCGATCCCTGATTTTGGAGAAGAAGACAATACGCTGTTTGCTGCCGAGAAGAAAGTATTGCAAAACCTCAAAAAAGCTACTTTGATGGTAGCAGGCGCTGCGGTACAGAAACTCATGATGAGCCTGAGCAAAGAGCAGGAAATTTTAATGAACATTGCTGACATGGCCAGCTACGTGTACGTGGCAGAATCGGCCATGTTGCGTACAGAGAAATTAGTGAGTATGAAAGGTGAGGAAGCTTGCAAAGCTCAGTTAGACATGATGCGCATTTACTTTGTAGAAGCGGTTGACGGCGTAGCCAAAGCAGGTAAAGAAGCACTTTGGGCATTTGGTGAAGGCGATGAACTTCGTATGATGTTGGTAGGATTGAGACGATTTACCAAAATGGAGCCGTTTAATGTAAAACAGGCCCGTCAAAATGTAGCCGTTCAAATTATTGAAGCGAATAAATATATTTTTTAAGGTGATATGATTTGTTGTTAAGGCTTAAGGTTATGGCAGCGCCATCCTTAAGCCTTTTTTAATAATACCGCATTTCTTGGATATATGAAGCTAAACTAAAATAGCGCTTCGGGAATTTCCGGTTTATAGATCTTATAGCAATGCAAGTAAGGCTCATTTTTTACTGGCCCTACACCAGCTAGTGGAGATGTTTTGGAAGGAATAATTGGTTACACATCTACAGATCCTTTCCCTACAAATCCTTGCGATACGGATTCTATGCTTTGTAGAAACGTTGTAGTCTTCAGGTATGCCAAACTTACCGGTTGGAGCGGACATGTTTACACCAATAGATATTCAGAGTTGGGTGCCGGTAATTCGACCTGGCTTTATGAAGGACCAGTATTTTGGTTAGATGCTTTTAGTTAATCTTCTTTATAAGTTGGAGAGCTCGAGTATTTCGGGCTCTTTTCATTTGTTAAATTTGGTTAAAAATTGTAGCATCGGATATAAAAGTTTATTTTTGCTGAATGAAGATAGTGGTAAGGTTTTTATTCTCCTTGGTTGCTCTTGTAACAGTCTTAGGGTCATGTAGTAAAGACAATTATAATGCAGAAGAGCAGGCGAAAAAAGACGATGCCTTAATTGTTGATTTTATTGCCAAAAACAATATCCAAGCAACAAAACACAGTTCAGGGTTATATTATCAAATTATTACACCAGGAACGGGAGCTAGCGTAACCGCATCTTCTAATGTAGGGGTTAATTATGTAGGTAAGTTTCTTGATGGCACACAGTTTGAAAAATCAGAAGCTATTGTGCCGTTAAATTTAAGCCAGGTAATTCAAGGTTGGACCATTGGCGTACCTTTAATTAAGGTAGGCGGCCGTATTCGTTTAATTATTCCTTCTGGGTTGGCCTACGGTAACAACGCCCAGGGCCCTATCGCTAAAAACACTGTTTTAGATTTTACTATCGATTTAATCAATGCGCAATAAGAACTTAATGTATAAAACCAGCACTTATTTGTTGGCACTTTTTACCGTGCTAACAGTTTTTACTTCTTGTAAGAAAGAGTATGAAACTACTGAGGAATTAGACAACAGAAATATTAAAAGCTATAAAGATGCCCATCCTAATTTAGCTTTTACTGATGTTGATGGCTACAGCTATAGCATTACAGAACCAGGAACGGGCAGTGCTGTAGTCAATACCGATTCAGTTTATTATTCATATGCCTTTAAATCAACTTCAGGCACAGTTTACAATCAAACTTCTGATTTAGTAATCACTGGCACTCTTTTAGGTTATACAGATCGATTTGCTATTGGAGGCTCCATTTATTCATTTAAACCAGTTAGAGAAGTTTTAGGAAAATTAAAACGTGGAGGTAAGGCAGTACTTCTTCTGCCGTCAAGAATGGCTTTTGGCAAAAATGGATTGAGCAATTTTGGAATTGGCTCCAATGAAATGATCGTTGTGGAGTTGGGATTATATAGCTTTGAAAAAAGACATCAAGTTGATGCTTTCGAGACACAAACTTTTATTACCAAGAATAACCTAACATTTAATACTGATCCTTCAGGCGTTAAATACAATATTTCTACACCTGGTACTGGTGCAGATTTAATCAGTTCAACTACTACTTTTGTCTGTAACTATACCGGAAGGTTTTTAGATGGAACTATTTTTGATCAAAGGAGTTCAGAGACTCTTAGATTAAGGGAATTGGTAACAGGTTGGGAAGTAATTGCTGGTAAGCTTTCTGCTGGTGGAAAGATAAGGATGATCATTCCTTCTCACTTAGGATATGGAAATACAGCAGACCCAAAATCGCCATCTTATGGAAGAGATTTTCCTAGTAATAAAGTTTTAGATTTTGAGATTGAAATTGTAAGCGTAACCAAAGACTAAAATATATTAAAGCCAGCAACTAGCTGGCTTTTTCATTTAATGCCTTTTTATAAACTTCCAATACTCTTTTTCTGGCAAACTCATGCTCAACGATAGGAATTGGTAGTAAAGCACTTTTGTACTCAGGAGCCCATTTAAAAACATACTCCATTTTAGGGTCAAACTTTTTAAGCTGTAGTTCGGGGTTAAATACCCTAAAGTAGGGTGCAGCATCGTTACCGCTACCGCAAGCCCATTGCCAGCCCCCTACATTGCTAGCCTGTTCGTAATCCAAAAGCTTTTCGGCAAAATAGGCTTCGCCCCAACGCCAGTCAATGAGCAAATGCTTACATAAAAAGCTGGCCACTACCATGCGCACGCGGTTGTGCATAAAGCCTGTAGCGTTTAGTTCCCGCATGCCCGCATCTACCAAAGGATAACCCGTTTGGCCTTTGCACCAAAGTTCAAACTCCTTTTCGTTGTTGCGCCAATTGATCTTGTCGTAATCAGGTTTAAAGGAGCTGTTAACGGTTTTAGGAAAATGCCATAAAATCATCATGTAAAACTCCCGCCAAGCCAGTTCAGATACCCACTTATCGGCCTTTTGAGAGAGTGCTTCACTAACTACTTCTCTGATACTTACTGTGCCAAAACGTAAGTGCAAACCGAGTTTTGTGGTGGCATTTTTGGCCGGATAATCTCTGTATTTTTCATAGCCGTCTAGTTTTTCCTTGAAATTTACCGGTGGAAATTTGGCGCCACTGCTAGAAAATCCAATAGCCTCTAAGGAAGGTAAACTGCATTTTTCTTTCTCCGAAGGCTCCGAAATTTGATATAAGTTTTTAAAATATTTGGCAGTAGGGTAAGGCTTTAAATAAAAGGGATTGAGCTTGAGCCGCCATTGCTTATAATAGGGCGTGAAAACGGTGTAGGGCGTGCCATCAGCTTTTTGTACCTCTCCTTTATCAAAAACCACCTGGTCTTTATAAGTGTGAAAGGCGATGCCATTTTGCGTTAGGAAATCGGCTATTTGCTGATCTCGTTTTCGGGCATAGGGTTCGTAGTCGTGGTTGGTATAAACCGCCTTGATCTCGAAATCGCCAATGATTTCTTCCCATGCTTTTTGCGGTGTTTGAAATTTTACGAGTAGCTGCGACCCTTTTTCCGTCAACTGTTGGTTAAGCTTAACTAGCTGTTGGTGGATAAAATCTACCCTCGCATCCTTTTTATTCTCCAGACGATCTAAAATATTGGGATCGAAGATGAATACAGCCAGTACCGGATAACCTGATTTTAGGGCGTGGTATAGGGCGGCGTGGTCTTCTAATCTTAAATCTCTTCTCAACCAGCAAATACTGATCGGCTGTACATTATTCTTTTTGCTCATAAATAGCGGTCAGGGCATTTTCGAGGGTCAAATATCTGAATTGAAAACCAGTATTCAAGATTTTTTGCGCAGAGGTATTGTTGCTGATCAGGGGCAGAATACTCATCTCCCCCAAAATCAATTTTAAGGCAAACCTGGGAACATTTATAGGCCAAACCGGCCGGTGCAGTGCTTTGGCTAGTGCTTTGGTGAAAGTGGTGTTGGTAACGGGCGAAGGCGCTGTAGCGTTGTAGGCATCAAACAACAAAGGATCTTCAACGGCTTTAACGTAAATGTTTACCAGATCATCGATATGTATCCAGGGCATCCATTGTTGGCCTGTTCCCAAAGGGGCACCTACAAAATTTTTCACGGGTTTTTCCATCGTGGCAAGGGCGCCACCTTTTGCACTCAACACAATGCCCGTTCTTAATTTCACTACTCGAATCCCTAAGGCTATACCTTCATCAGCGGCTTTTTCCCAAAGAATGCAACATTCGGCCAAAAAATCGTTGCCGGGGAGGCTTTCCTCATCTAAAACTTCATCGGCCCTATCTCCATAATAGCCCACTCCCGAGGCAGAGATAAAACTTTCAACAGGTGTGTTGGTTTCTTTAATTGCCTTAAAAAGAAGCTCGGTTGATTTTACCCTGCTGTCAATGATCTGTTGTTTGCGTTGCAGGCTCCAGGGTTTATCGGCTATGCCTTCTCCAGCTAAATTTATCACGGTATCTACCCCATTAAAAGCATCGTAGTCGATTTGTTGCTGATCAATATCCCACAGAAAAACTTTGATTCCTGCTTTCTGCGTAGGTTTCCTTGCTAAAATACTTACCTGATGTCCTTTTGCTTGCAATTGTGCAACCAGTTCCTGACCTATTAAGCCTGTGGCCCCTGCAATGAGAATGTTTTTTGCCATATCAACTAAACCCTAAATTAGGGAATTAGTTTTTGTTGGCAAGCCAATTCAGGATATAATCTGCCGTATTTTTCCAGTTAGAAAGTCCTAGCACAAAATGATTATTGCCCTCAAATTCTTTAAAGTCGGTAATCGATTGCTCGTTTCTATATTTCTTATAATTGCTGTAGTTTAAGGAAGCTGGCATAATATTGTCTGTTGAGCCCGCAATGAAAAGTAAAGGTGCATGGACTTTTTTGAAATCAATTTTTGCAGCACCAGTTAGCCCGTCTCTTGAAATTCTTTTCGATTCTGGAATGACATTCTCATCATAAGCTTTTTGTTGTTCGTCTAAAGACATGCCATTGGTGAAAGCATATTGCCATTGTGGGAAAGACATTAAGAAAGTTTTGTTGGGAGAAGTGAAAAACCCCAATGGTCCCCAGGTAGCTTTAAAGAAAGAAAATTTGGTGGTAATTACCCCCTGTGGTGGTACAGAGTGGATAGCCACAGCGGCTTCTGCCAAGCCACGTTGAACAAGTAATTGGGTAATTAAACCTCCCATGGAGTGGCCTACAATAATTGGTTTTTCAGGTAAGGTTTTAATGATGTTTTCGAAATAATCCACTACTTGTTTGAGTCTTAGCGAGGCAATGTTTTGATCTGGATGTTTTTGTCTAAGTTCGGCTGCGGTACCTTCTTTAAAAGGCCAAGCTGGCGCAAGGGTAGTATAGCCTTGTTCTTCGAAATATTTTTGCCAAGCAGTCCATCCTAAGTGGCTTACAAAATTACCTGTTACAAATAGTACGGTTTTAGAGTTGATCGTTTTCATCGTTTTTTGTTTTGTTTTAAATTGAACAAGTCAAAATTCCGCACAAAAACTGTCAATAATTTTAACCCAGGTTAAAATCGTTATTTACTGACCATTCTTTTTCTAATCCTACTTAATGAGGGACCTTGAATGCCCAGATAAGAAGCAATATGATATAAAGGGATGTGATTGGCCAATTGTGGATGGGCTTCGGTTAAATCTTTATAGCGCTGTTCGGGCGTATTAAAAATGAAATCTTCGGTTCTGGTCATGGCCATGTTAAAAGCCTTTTCCGCAATGAGCCTCCCAAAATGCTCCCATTGGTGTGATTGCTGGTAGAGCTTTTCTAATTGTGCATAACTGATATAGAGCACGCTTGCAGCAGTCATGGATTCGGTATGATAATTACAAGGAGCTTGGTTGACGAAACTTTTGTACGAAACAATAATTTGCTGCGGAGAAAAGAAAAAGATATTCTTTTCTTCTCCAGTTTCTTCATTTACATAATAAGTACGGAAAATACCATCGATGATAAAGCCCAAATTTTTGCAAACGTTTTTATATTCGTTGTAAAACTCCCCTTTCTGATAATTCCGTGGTTGCCAGTATTCACGGGAAAGGTCAAAGTTTTCTTCATCTATTCCTGCAAATGCCAGTAAAGCATGTTTGAGCATAACCATTTGTTCCATAGCTAAATATAGCTAAATAGAATAAATTTGATGCTTGTTTTATTTCTTTGCGTACTTCTTGAAAAAATTGATGATGGTTTGATTGGCATTTCTGGGATATTCATGGCCACCACTATGCAAAAAAATGATGACATCGTTTCCATCTTTGCCAGCGTATAAAGTGGCATTGCTATCTAGTTTTACTCCTTCTTTACTACAACCGTTTATCGATAACACCTTATTGTAGGTTGCTTTTTGCATGAACGGCTTTACCAAAGGATCTGCTTCGCCCATTAAGTGCAGTGCAGGTTTAGGTGTTAAGTCGCCTCTTAACTTTCCAGCTGCGGTAGCGGTTGGCGCAAAGGCGGCAAATTCATTAGCCCGTGTTGCCCATAGCAAATAAGTAAAACCACCGCCGTTGGAGTGACCCGTGGCATAAATGCGATTGTTGTCAACTTTATAGTTGGCTTTGAGCGTTTTAAGCATGGCATCAAAAAACTGCAAATCCCTATTCTTATCGGTTTCACTGATCATTACCCAGCCGCTTTTTTTGCCTTCCGGATCGGTAAGCATTCCAGGAGTGTTTAATCCTTGCGGACAAATGAAAATGGCTTCTGGCCAAAGTTTCTCAAAGCCTCTTGTTCTGTACATGTTAAGCATGGTTCCGCCATGACCATGAAAAGCGAAAATAACGGCAGTTGGCTTGCTTTTGGCAGATGAAGGAATGTAAACCATTGCTTTTCTAATTTCGCCATTGATGGTCCATTCCATTATTTTTGGACTGCTTTCCTGAGCTGCTGCCGATAATAGCGAAGTGAACATGAACAACGCCAACAACTGGATCTTAAAATAGTGTTTTGCTTGCATACCCGATAGAATAGCGTTTTGGAATAAGGTTTAAATGTTATTTTAATTTTGGAGGTTGAAAACGTCAAAATAACTTCAAATAACAGCTTTTTCCTAAACAATAGCCAATTAAAAGCGTTAGTTTTACAAGATACTATTTGGGTTATGGAGAAAGTTTTAGTTACGCGTTGTATTAGCGAAAATGCTTTGGAATTGATTAGAAATGAAGGCTACGAAACTAATGTTTACAAGGAAAGTAAGGACTTAACCCCCGCAGAACTCATTAAAATGTGTGAGGGTCATGCAGGTTTACTCAGCGTAGGTCCTAATAAAATCGACGAGCAATTTCTCCGCTCGTGTAAACATTTAAAAGGCATTGCCTTAATGAGCGTGGGCTACGATAAAGTTGACGTAAAAGCAGCCACTAAACACGGTATGCCTATTAGCAATACCCCCGATGTATTGAGCGAAGCTACCGCAGATGTAGCTTTTTTGTTAATGCTGTCGGTAGCCAGAAAAGCCTTTTACATGCATAAAACCATTGAGCGTGGTGAGTGGGGATTTTTTGATCCGATGAAAAACCTGGGGCAAGAGCTTTATGGCAAAACCCTTGGCGTATTGGGCTTAGGAAGGATAGGATTGGAGCTTGCCAAAAAAGCAAAAGCAGCCTATGGAATGCAGGTGATTTACCATAATAGAAGCAGAAATCAAGAGGCTGAAAAATTGCTCAATGCCACTTATGTGTCCTTTGAGGAACTGCTGAATCAAAGCGATGTGCTTTCGGTACATGTGAATTTAACGGAAGAAACTAAGGGTATGTTCAACCTCACAGCATTTGAAAAAATGAAGCCTAACGCCATCTTTATCAATACTGCACGTGGAGCTATCCACAATGAAAAGGATTTGATTACTGCATTACAAAACAAAACCATTTGGGGCGCTGGTTTAGATGTGACCAATCCTGAACCTATGGACAGAAACAATCTGTTGTTAAATATGGAAAATGTTTGTGTGCTGCCGCATATTGGCTCGGCTACAGAAGAAACGAGGGAAAAAATGGCGGTGATGGCGGCACAAAATATTGTTAAAGCTCTAAAAGGAGAGCAAATGCCACAGGTGATTAATCCTGAGGTGTATCAAAAGGATTAGCTAAAAGCTTTTTCTGTTTCGAAATTAGAATCCTCCCTCTTAATCTCCTCCGATGAGTTGGACAGCCTCTCCAAACGCAGACACGGTTACTGCTACTATTTGTTTCTCTAAAGTTTACTAAGTTTCTGCCATGGCTAATGCTTGGCGCTGTCGCTATATCCCCCTCTGGAGGGGGCAGGGGGAGGAATTATTCATATTTCCAACTCTCAACATATGAGAAAGGCGGTTAATTTTCATTAAATTCAAATATGAAAACCGCTGGAAAACAAAATCTCTGGCATTATAATGCCAATTTGAAAAACTTTGCTCGTGAAAATCGGAAGGAGATGACAAAAGCTGAAGCTTGTATCTGGAAATATTTGCTGAGTAATAAACAGATGATGGGTTATCAATTTAAGCGACAGCGTCCAATCTTAAATTATATTGCTGATTTTTTTTGTAAGGAGCTGATGCTGATCATAGAAGTGGATGGATTGACACATCAGTGGGAAGAAGTAGCAAAAAAAGATGTAATTAGAGAGCGGGAGCTGAAGCAGATAGGTTTTGAAGTTCTAAGGTTTCACGATGAAGAGGTTTTGAATGATATCGTGAATGTTGAGAGGGCAATTGTAGCTTATATCGAAAATTATCGTAGCTAATCCTCCCTCTTAATCTCCCTCCAAAGGGAGACATAGGCACTGCTAATATTTGCTTTTCTACAGCTTATTTAAGTTTCTGCTATGGCTAATGCTTGATCTTGTTGCTATATCCCCCTCTTCGAGGGGGTAGGGGGAGGATTTTTTAACTCGAAGAAATAAAGAAAGCATTTGTCCCAGAATTATGGAGGCGGTTATATAAATTAGTTGGTAAGGCGAATTGTAATAGGATTCCCGTGTAAACGGGAATGACGGGGAATGAGCAGTCTATGAAATTTGTTAGCGTTTGTTAAAATTTCAAAAAGATATTCCGAAAAGCTTTATTTTTATTTCATGATTGTTTCTATAAAGAATGAGCATTTGGCTATAGATTTTTCTACCAAAGGCGCAGAACTTCAACGTATCATGGGAACCGATAGTGAGGTAAACTACATGTGGAGTGGTGATGCAAAGTTTTGGGGAAAGTTTAGTCCAGTGTTATTTCCAATTGTAGGAGCGTTTAAAGATAATACCTATTTCTATCAAGGCAAACAATATCATTTGTCGAGGCATGGTTTTGCCCGAGACATGGAGTTCTCTTATGAAAAATTAAATGCCAATGAAATTGCTTTTAAGCTAAGACATAACGAGGAAACCTTAAAAAACTATCCTTTTGAGTTTGAACTTACCCTTAAGTACCGACTTCAGGGGGCTAGCTTACAATGCACCTACCAAGTTTCAAATCCAAGTATTCAACCACTTTTGTTTTCTATAGGTGGGCATCCCGCCTTTGCGGCGCCCTTGCATAATGAAGGGGTTTATACCGATTACTATCTGCAATTTGATAATGATGACGAGCTTACCTTTTATCACATTGTAGATAACCTAGTTTTAGATGAAACCACCACTTTAAAACTGAACGATAAGATTTTACCTTTAAAGCACGAGCTCTTTTATGAGGATGCACTGGTTTTTAAAAATCTGAAAAGCAAACATATCCGACTGCTAAACAACAAAAATTATAAGGGCCTAAATTTTCATTTTGAAGGCTTTCCTTATTTTGGGATTTGGGCAGCTAAAGATGCTGATTTTGTATGCTTAGAACCTTGGTGTGGCATAGCCGATGGGGTTAACCATAACCAGCAATTGGAAGATAAAGAGGGGATGGAAAAGTTGGAAGGTGGGCAAACTTGGCAACGAAGCTGGGAAATATGCTGCTTTTAACTTCCGCAACTTGCAGTAACCATCCTGTTCTCGAATACGAAACCGGCTCCTATTCATTGCTTGCAGATTATTTATCTGGAATGATTAACTTTAAGCAGTTCTTTAATCTTAACCTTTGACATAAAAATCGATTTGACTACCAGAAGAGATTTCCTAAAACAGGCCAGTCTATTGTCGGGGGCCACGGCATTGGCCACCGTTTTTCCAGAAGCCATTCAACGTGCCTTGGCCATTAACCCTAATTTGGGCAGTACCTTTTACGATGCCGAGCATGTGGTTTTTCTGATGCAGGAAAACCGTTCATTTGACCACATGTTTGGAGCCATGCGGGGGGTACGTGGTTTTAATGACCCGCATCCACATATTTTGCCCAATAAGGATAAAGTTTGGGTACAGCGTGATGCCAAGGGCAATGCCTATACGCCTTTTCATGTCGATATCCATAAAACCAAAATTACTTGGCAGGGAGGTTTGGCGCATTCATGGCCCGACCAAATTGCGGCAAGAAATGACGGGAAATACGACCGTTGGATTCCCGCAAAAACAGCCATGTGCTTAGCTCATTATCAAAGGCACGATTTGCCTTTTTATTATGCCATGGCAGATGCTTTCACCATTTGTGATCATCATTTTTGCTCGTCGTTAACGGGAACAACTCCTAACAGATTATTTTTTTGGACCGGAAATGTACGCCCCAACCCTAACGATAAAGAAACCAAGGCCGTAGTGAGCAATGCCCAAGCCGAATCGCATACCAACCGATTTGTGGACTGGCCTACATTTCCTGAACTGCTGGAAGATCACGGGATTGATTGGCGGGTTTACCAAAATGAGATCTGGACGGCCAAACTGCCCTCGCAAATAGATGATTGGTTAGGCAACTATGGGGATAATGCCTTGGAATATGTGAAGCGGCACCAGGTAAAACTATCTGCTTATTTCCGTAAAAACGGCGATAAAACGGTAACGCCAAATCTTTCGGCAGAAGAAGTGCTTGAAAAGTATAATCGTTTGTCGCAAAGGGAAAAAAACTTAATTGATAGGGCGTTTACAACCAATATCGACGCCCATGATTATTTGGATTTAGCTCCCCACGCTTATGAAAATGAACTGGGCGAAAAAGAAACCTTAAATGTGCCCAAGGGCGATATTTTTTATCAGTTTCGAAAAGACGTGAAGGAAGGAAAGCTACCTACAGTTTCGTGGCTGGTAGCCCCGCAACGATTTTCGGAGCATACCAGCTCGCCGTTATATGGCATTTGGTACGTATCGGAAGCACTCAATATTTTAACGGAAAATCCCGAGATCTGGAAAAAAACCATCTTTATTGTTAATTACGACGAAAATGATGGCTATTATGACCACATGCCGCCATTTGTAGCACCAAAACCTGATACTTTGGCTCGAGGAAAGGTGTCTGATGGGATTGATACCGCCTCAGATTATGAGTCGAATGAGGGTAGTCCCATTGGTTTAGGGTATCGTGTACCCATGATTGTGGCCTCGCCCTGGAGTAGGGGCGGCTATGTAAATTCGCAAGTTTTTGATCATACCAGTACCTTAATGTTTCTGGAGGATTTCCTCAAGCATAAAACTGGTAAGCAGTTAAAAAGCGAGCAAATTAGTACCTGGCGCAGGGCCGTTTGCGGAGATTTGACTTCGGTGTTTAGGCCTTACAAAGGCGAAAAGCTCAAATACCCAACCGTGTTGGAACGCAATCAGGTAATTGACCATATCCAAAAAGTGAAAAGCAAGCCACAACAACGTATTCCCTTTCCACTTAAGGAAGAAGATATTGCAAAGATCAATAGACACCATGCTTTCGAAGATGGCGCATCGGCCTTGATGGCCAAACAGGAAAGAGGAACTAAACCTGCCTGTGCTTTGCCTTATCATTTAAGGGTTGATGCCCGTTTAAATGAAGCCAAAACGAGTATAGTGCTTGATTTTGTTACAGAGGAACGAAGTGTTGGTGCACCTTTTAATGTTTCTGCGTTAAATAGCTACAGCGGCGAACAAGGCCGTAATTGGTACATTGCTGTAAAAGCAAATGATCATATTGAGGATAATTGGGAAATAGATGCTTTTGCGCAAGGCAGATATGATTTGTCGGTACATGGGCCAAATGGTTTCTATCGGAGGTTTATGGGGAGTAAAACTAATCCTGATTTGTTGCTTGCCGCAACGCCCGAGTTGCAGGATAATTCAAAAAGATATTCAGGGAATTTGCAACTGCTTTTGGAAAACAAAAGTAACCAAGCCATGGAAGTGTTGCTTGTTGATGATGTTTACAGGGCTAATAACAAAACCATAAAAGTTGATGCGGGTACTAAAAAAATTGTATCGCTCAATTTGAAGAAATATCACCACTGGTATAATTTTAAGGTGAGGGTAAAGGGTTATGATGACTTCCAAACGCACTATGCTGGCCATATTGAAACTGGCACCGATAGTATTACTGATCCTTATATGGGCGGAGTGGTGTAGGAGGGTTATAGTTGACGTGATCGTCATCATTTGTTAGTAAACTTATATTGGATGTGAGAGTAGGCATTTCGTCATCTCGACCTTTTGGAGAGATCTTTGGATATGTTTATCCTATGGTTAGTGCTGTGGTTGGTGATAACACCAACCACAGGTCTAACAGGTCTATTATATCGGAAGCGGGAATAGGCATTTCGTCATCTCGACCTTTTGGAGAGATCTTTGGATATGTTTATACCATGGTTAGTGGTATGGTTGGTGATAAACCAACCACAGGTCTAAAGTGCTTGGAAGGTTATATCGGAAGCGGGCATAGGCATTTCGTCATCTCGACCTTGTGGAGAGATCTTTGGATATGTTTATCCTATGGTTAGTGGTATGGTTGGTGATAACACCAACCTCAGGTCTAATGCGACTCCGTAGGAGTCGTACCCGAAGGAGCTAGGTCTGTTTTTTTATAACTATTTGACCTCTTCGAGGTCCTAAACCTAAACCTATGGACAGGGCTTACGGCTTTTTGCCAATCGAACCCAAGTTTGTTAAACCCGATTGAAACGGGCACGAGCCCAATTTTTAATTGGGGGAGTAAAGTGGAAAGCGGGGCTAAAGCTGCCCAAGCGTGCCGAACATTGCTTTTCAATAAAAATAATTTATATGGTTGATTTTTAGGTTTTTGCGGTTTAATTTCTCTTTTTTTTAAAACCTGCGTAGGGGTGTATTTCTTTCTTGTTGTCTCAATGTTAAATAAGACACAAATGAAAGCGTTATACTTTAAACATCAATTTAGTCAAATAAAAAAGGCAGCCTGCCTGGGCATTACTTTTTTTGGTTTGGCTTTCCATGCAGATGCACAGGAGGGAAAAATTACAAAAGCTCATTTTGGGCTGATTTATCCGTTAAGCACCAATGGTACACATGCACCTTTGGATACCAACAACCTATCTATTCATTTGTTGGCAGGTGTATCCTCTGTAGAAAAGGGCTTCTCGTACGCCGGTTTAAGCAATGTAGTGCGTAATGAAAGCTATGGGGCACAATTTGCGGGCTTCTCTAACCATATTGGCAAGCAGGCCAACGGCGCATTGTTTGCGGGCTTTTTAAACACCTACCGCTCGGCAAAGGGAAGCCAGTTTGCGGGCTTTGCTAATTTGGCGCAAAAAAATGTAGAAGGGGCACAATTTGCGGGTTTCTTAAATACTACGGGCGGCGATATGAGCGGCGTGCAGTTTGCAGGGTTTGCCAATGTAGCCAAAAACGTAAAAGGAACGCAATTTGCGGGCTTTTCCAATACGGCCAAAAATATATCGGCATCACAATTTGCGGGTTTCATTAACGTAGCCAAGGAGGTGAACGGTAGCCAGTTTGCGGGCTTTATCAATATTGCCAAAAAAGTGAAGGGCGCTCAGGTAGCGGGCTTCATCAATATTGCCGAAACGAGCGATAGCCCAATCGGGATCATCAACATCATTAAAAATGGCGAAAAAAGCATTGCTGCAACCATCGATGAAAGCCAAACATCTATGTTAACGTTCAGGTCTGGAGGGAAAAACCTGTACGGCATAATAGGTATGGGCTATAATTTTAAAAACAAAGATGAGGTTTATGCTTTTGAAGCAGGTTTGGGCGCTCATTTCTTTAAATCAAAATCTTTTAGGCTAAACATGGAGCTTACGCAAACCATTTTGGAGAGCTTTGAAAAGGGGGAATACTTTAAGGGTACGTTTAGGTTGCTGCCAGCGGTAAAAGTGGCGCCCTGGCTGGAAATTTTCGGTGGCCCGTCTATCAATTTCGTAAGTACCAATACGGTGGAGGGGAAGGCGCTGCACCCTGAGAGTGATGATTTAGTGCTGCGTACCTGGCAACGTAAAAATTCGGACTTCCAACAGTCGTTGCACATTGGTTACCAAGCAGGTTTACAGTTTGTTTTTTAAAAACAGATTTTGATTGCCTATTGGTAATTAGCCTTGTAAAACTGATGCTGAACTAAATTCAGCATGACGAAACCTTGATTTAGCGTCACCCTGAATTTATTTCAGGGTCTGCTACTCACGGGTTAAACCTTTGTAATTAGCGATATATGGTTAAAAATTAGGTTATAAAGATTTCACAAACAAATAAATGAAATATGAAAAGAGTATTTGCAATTTTATTAGGCTTGTTCGTCGTTATTCACTTTTCGGCATGTAAAAAAGATCGGCTAACGGCTAATGGCAATATTATTTCGGAAACCAGAAACCTGGGGCAGTTTACCGGCATCAGCTCTAGCGGAGCTACGCCTGTAGAGGTAAAATACGGAACCGAGTTTAGGGTAGTGGTAAAGGGTTCAAGCAATATTGTGCCACATTACACCACTAGGGTGGTAAACAATGTGCTGCATATTGGTTTTGAAAGGATCGGTATCAGTAGAGACGATGTGGAGGTGATATTAACCATGCCTATCCTGAACAGGATTGAATTGAGCGGCAGTACCGAAGTTGAAGTGGAGGGGAGTTTTCCGGCCATTGCCAGCTTAAACGTGTCCATTAGTGGTTCGGGGAAAGTGGAGGTAGATCATGCCATCCAGGTAGACCAGGTGAAAGTAGATATTTCTGGCTCAGGGACCGTTGATTTTGAAGAGGTGCTTGCCAAAACAGCCGATGCCGACATTTCTGGTAGTGGTAGCCTAAGGCTTCAGGTGCAGGACAGGATCAAGGCAAAAATAAGTGGTAGTGGTAAAATTTATTATCGAGGCAATCCGGTAGTTCAACAAGACATTAGCGGATCTGGCAAATTGATCAAGTTCTAATTTAATTTAAGTTTTTATGGCTGGCCAATCATTTTGGCAGGCTTTTGGGGCCAATTTTGGCGCTCATGAGCTTGCCCTGGAAGATCTATACCTTTTGCAAAGCAGCACGCCCAACTTAATTGCCTATGCTTTGCCCTTTGTGGCAGCATTTACGGTACTTGAATTTATGCTTGGAAAAATTTTTAGGCACGAAGATTATACCCACGAGGAACTGAAAGGTTCGTTATGGGTTGGGATGGGTAACTTGTTGGTTAACCTTTTCTTAAAATCGAGCCTTTTTGTTGGAGCGGTGTGGTTGTATAACCTTTTGCCTTGGCGTATGGAGCTTAGTTGGTGGAGCTTGGTGCCTTGCTTGCTGATCTATGATTTTTGTAGCTATTGGTCGCACCGAATTTCCCATTTTAACCGCTTCTTTTGGGCATCGCACGTGGTGCACCACTCAGCCCAACACTATAATTTAACGGTAGCTTTTAGGCAAAGTTGGGTACAGCATGTAAAGGTGGTGTTTTTCATTCCCGTGGCGTTGTGCGGCTTTCATCCGGTAATTTTTATGGTGGCCAGCCAAATGAGTACACTTTATCAGTTTTGGGTACATACCGAAACCATTGGCAGGCTCCATCCTTGGATCGAGAAATATTTTGGTACACCCTCTAACCATAGGGTGCATCACGGCAGCCAGGAGAAATACATTGATAAAAACTTTGGAGCTACATTGATGATTTGGGACCATTTATTTGGCACTTTTCAGTATGAAGAAGAAAAGCCTAAATACGGGCTTACTACACCGCTTGCCAACAAAGGGAACCCGTTTGTGCTTAATTTTCATGAGTACCGGGCCATTGCCAAGGATCTTAAGCAAAGCGATGGCTTAAAGGAAATGCTCTTTTTCCTGTTTGCAAGCCCCGCAAAAGTGTATCGCTATAAAGCCAATCACCGGCCTAAGGCGCGTAGCCATTACAAGCCCGGCCGTTTTCTTAGGGGAACTGTTTTAGCATTGTTGCTGCTTTTAATGGCGCAATTGTTATTGGCCCAGCCACCACTGCCAGAGCCAAAGCTGAAAAACCTGCTGTTCTTTTTACAGCGTACGCCCGATGCCAATACCGTAGTTTACCAGTTGAATTTACAAAAGGACGGTAGTTTAAACGAAAAACATCCCGTGAAGGCCTCGTGGATCAGGTACGAGGAAAATGGGGCGGTTAAGGAACTTTCGGGGATCGAAAATAAATTTGCCTATGGCGTAAAATGCAAGGCCCTGGGCAATGAGGCCTATGAGGTGCGCTTGGTTTCATACAAAAAACTGCCCATGTATTTACTGAAATCGCCTGCCGACCAACAGTATCGCTTGTACATTAAGGATGAAGGAAAAGACCTGTTGCTGAAAAGGGTGTTTGTAAAGGTAGAAGGCGGGAGCTTTTGGTTCCCCAAGGTACAATATATTGATTTGTTTACCATTGATAGTGAGAACGGAGCGCAAATTTTGAAACGAATTAACTTGTTGTCCAATGGCTAATTGTGTAGCTGAAATCAAACCGATATATTTGAACTATCCAAACGTGAATATAGCCGTACAAACATATAGCGATGCCGCTTTTGAACAGCTTTTTAAAGCCCATTACAAGGCTTTGCATAGCTATGCCAATATGCTGCTCAAAGATCTGGACGCCGCCGAAGAGGTGGTACAGTCCATGTTTTTAAAATTATGGGAAAAAAGAGACCTGCTCGATGTGCAGACCTCCGTTAAAGCTTACCTCTATAAATGTGTGTATAATGATAGCCTTAACCTCATGAAACATGAACAGGTTAAAAATAAGTATCAGCATTTTACACTGCATACCATGAATACCGAGCACGAATCTGCTTCTCATAAAATAGAGCTATCGGAACTGCAGCGGAAATTACAGCAGGCCCTGAATGCCCTGCCTGAACAGTGCCGGATTATTTTCCAAATGAGCCGTTTTGAGGAGTTGAAGTACAAGGAAATCGCCGAAAGACTTGATATCTCCATTAAAACCGTGGAAAACCAAATGGGGAAGGCCCTGAAGATTTTACGCCTCAAATTGGTAGATTTCCTGATACTTTTGTTAATAGGTTTAGGCAACTATAATGATTATTTAAATTAAGCAGAGCAATATGAATGAGGAGTTACTGATCAAATTTCTGCTTAAAGAAACCACGGCAGAAGAAACCAAGCAGGTGCAGGACTGGATAGCAGCAAGTTCCGAAAATGCTGCGCATCATCAGCAACTGGAGCGGATATGGAATGAAAGCGCCAATTTGGACCCCAAAATTGCCGTTGACGAGGAATTGGCTTGGCAAAAATTTAAGCAGCGGGTGGAAGAAAAAGCCGCATCACCTGTGCTGAAAAAAAGTAAACCCACAACCATTTGGCTACGCATAGCCGCGGTGCTGGTGCTGTGTTTTGGTGCGTGGCTGGCCTATCAAACATTTGGAAATACCTATACCAATTTAGCTAGCAATGCTCAGGTGCTCAACAAGGCCTTGCCAGATGGAAGCCAATTGGTGCTCAACAAAAATACCAACATCAGTTACGTAACTGATTTTAAAGCTAACCGCAAAGTGGAGCTCATTAGTGGCGAAGTGTTTTTTGATGTGGCCCATGATGGTGCCCACCCTTTTGTAATTGCCGTTAATAAAGTACAGGTACAAGTAGTAGGCACTTCATTTAACATTAAACGCCTTAAAAATAGCGTAGAGGTAATTGTAGAGAGCGGCATAGTAAAGGTTGATCAAGGCAGCCAGCATTTAACGCTTACCAAAGGAGAGCGTGTAACACTGTTGGACAATGAAGAAAAGTTAGTGAAGGAACCTGTAGAGGATGAGCTGTATAACTATTACCGAACCCAACTTTTTGTAGCCAATAACACCCCACTGCCAAAGGTAATTGCGGTTTTAAACGAAGCCTATGGAGGTAAGGTGTTGTTGAGCGAGGATGCCAAATCTCTCGGAATTTCAACTACTTTACCCTTTAAATACTCGTTGGAGGAGAATTTAAATACAATTTGCCGTACCCTAAATTTGAAAATGAACCGTAACGGAGACCAAATTTCGCTGTCTAAAAAGTAGAAATGAAGAAACCTCTATTTATCTTGCTGCTCTTGGTTAGCACTATTTGTGCTGCACAAAATTCGCTGGTCAATTATTATGCAAGTAACCTTGCCAAACGGGTTACCATAGATATTAAGTCGGAAAAAATTGGGCTGGTATTACAAAAAATTGGGAAAGCTGGTGGTTTTTATTTCACCTATAACGGGGCCTTGTTTGCTAGGGATAGCATCGTAAATGTAAATGTACATAACAAGCCAGTGCGTGAGGTATTGGATGAACTTTTTAACGGCAAGGTAGATTATAAGGAAAATGCCGAATACATTATCTTGCGCTATGCGGTCAACCACTTTTCTATCGAGGCAGAAAGTATTGTCACTGCTGAAAACCTTTACAGCATCACCGGCAGGGTAGTGGATATCCAAACGGGAAAAAGAGTGAAAAATGCGAGCGTGTATGAGAAACGCTTGTTACAATCGGCCTTAACGGATGATGAAGGTTTTTTTAGCCTGAAGTTTAAGGGAGAGCATGACGGTATTGTGTTAACGGCAAGTAAGGAAACTTACCGGGATACTTCCATGATCTTTCTTTCCAGCATTGATGTGAAGCCTAAAGGTTATGACGATCCTGATAAGGAAAAAGGCACTTTTATGTCCAATATGTTGGATAACTTAAAAATTGGACGTTGGCTAACCTCATCTAAACAGCGTATCCAAAATATCAATATTCCCAACTTTTTGGCCAATATGCCGGTACAGGCCTCTTTAACTCCCGGACTGAGCTCGCAGGGCAGTATGAGTGGAAGTGTGGTCAATAAGTTTTCGCTCAATTTGGTGGGCGGATATACTGCTGGCGTTAATGGACTGGAAATGGCCGGAGTTTTTAACCTCAACAAAGCCGATGTAAGATATGTACAGGTAGCTGGTGTATTAAATATTGTAGGTGGCAATACCGAAGGCGTGCAAATGGCCGGGGTTTTCAATATGGTAGGAAAAAATGCCAATGGCGCGCAGTTGTCGGCAGTTTACAATCATGTGAAAGGTAATTTGGATGGGATACAGCTGTCGACGATCAATTACGTGGAAGGATTGGCCGAAGGCCTGCAACTGTCGGCGGTGTCCAATACCGTCATTGGCAATTTGCGAGGATTCCAAATGACGGGCCTAATTAATGTGGTGCGTAAAAAAAGCAACGGAATGCAGCTTTCGGCGGTGGGCAACATCGCATTGAAAGAGATGAGAGGTTTACAATTGTCGGGTGTTTTTAATTATGCCAGGCACAACAAAGGCCTTCAGTTTGGCTTAATTAATTTTGCTGATACTTCTTCAGGGGTGAGTTTAGGCCTCATTAATTTCGTAAAGCATGGCTATCATAAGCTGAGTATTTCATCCAATGATTTAATTAACGCCAATGTTTCCTTCAAAAGTGGCAATGCAAATCTTTATACCATTTTTATGCTGGGCAAAAATTTTGTTGACCAAGCAAATATTGAAACCTTTGGGCTAGGGCTTGGTCATGATTTTTTTGCAGGGCGAAGACTTTCTTTTTCAACAGAGCTCACCAGCCAACACCTACATTTAGGCCGATGGGACTATGCCAATATCCTCAACAAGTTTCAGCTTAACTTTCAGGTGCGTTTGTTTAAGGGCTTTAGCATTTACGGCGGCCCGGTGTTAAATTACTATGTTAGTGAGGCACCCCACAATTATGTTAGCGCAAAGGGATACAAAAGTAGGATAGCTCCTTCAAATAGCCGAAAAATCAACGGTAATAGTGCTTGGGTGGGCTGGTCGGCAGGGTTTAATCTTTTCTAAATGCTGGCTGAGTATTTTTTTTCTCTTTTTGGGAACAAAACAAATTTTTTGTTGTTAAATAGAGAAAAAAGTTCTACATTGTTATGCATTTGAGTTTAGAAAATAAATTTTATTTGCCGTCAACGCTCATTGGAATTTATTAACGCGATCTCTCTCAGTATTTGTTTTTTTAAGCACAAATGCCGCAAATTTTTAAAAATTGCATTTGCATTTAGTGGGTTTATTTGTAGATAAATCCTCGTTTTTTGTGCTGTTACGCTCGGTCTGTATTTTTGCTTCTCATCGCTAAATGTAGCTGCCATAAATGAAAATAATATGGCAGCTCCCTTACTCTCGTTGCGTTGGATTTTTATCCTGTGCCTGATTTCGTTTTTATCCCTAGGCGCTAAAGCGCAAAACATCAATAATTACGTGTTTAGTGCATCTTCTGGAAGCTACGTGTCGGTGTCTGGCACAGAGCCCGGAGGAGCTGGTGCTACCGTAGGTAATGATGAGAACACCTATCAAAATTTGCCCATAGGATTTGATTTTTGGTATATGGGGCAACGTTATGATAGATTCTGCGCAAGTTCAAATGGTTGGATTTCCTTGGGCGGCTCGGTGAGCGGGGCGGCTCCGGTTAACAACTTGGCTAACGGCGGCAACAGGCCTGTTATTGCCCCGCTTTGGGATGACCTGGCCGTTTTTCCAGGTATTTTGAATCTTTTAATTCCTGGTAAAATTAGTTATGTAACCTCTGGAACAGCTGGAAATATGGTTTTAACCGTTCAGTGGTATTCCATGCGTTGGGATAAAAATTCGTCTACCATACTTAATCTCACTTCAGTAATTACCTTCCAGGCAAAAATACATGAGAATGGAAATATCCAGTTTATTTATACTGCAGAAGGAGGAGCTGTAGACAACGGCTCGGCTTCCATAGGGATTACCGGGCCCAGCACAGGTATTTACCGTTCTTTAAATGGTGTTGGTACATCGCCAACAGCCCGTAATGATCTTGAAACAACAAACATTGCCGCCAAGCCCGCCAATGGGCAAACCTATACGTTTAATCCTACCGAAATTGCCACAGCTCCTACCAATTTAACATTTTCGAATGTTGGTGCTACCGGCATGACCCTAAACTGGAATTTTTCCGGAAGCGGGCACGCTGGCTTTGCCATTTACCGCTCTAGTGGTGGCGCTTATACTTTTGCGGGTCAAACGGCGGCGGGCGTTCATACATTTAACGATACTGAGCTTACCAATGGCTTAAACTACACGTATGTGGTTTATGTGTTCCGCGAAAATCTGGGAGCATCCGTTTCGGGAAGCCAGGTGGCTAGCTGCCAAGGTTTTTCTCTGGCTAATATACCTCTTGGAAATATTGTGGCTAACTATAAGCTCGATGGCAATGCTAACGATTTTTTTGTGTCCAACAACGGAACTTTGCAAGGTACACCTGCACCCACCAGCAATAGGTTTAATATCGCTAACTCGGCCTACCAGTTTAACGGTTCAACGCAATATGTATCTACGGCCAGTTCTTTTGTAAATCCGGTGGTGTTTACCGTTTCTATCTGGTTTAAAACTACCGTGGCTGGCGGTAAGCTCATCGGTTTTGGCAGTAATCAAACTGGTTTTAGTACAAATGCCGATCGGCATATTTATATGGCTAATGACGGGCGGATTTTCTTTGGGGTAAAACCTGGTGGAGTTTTTAAAACGATAAATTCTATCGGAGCTTACGCCGATGGTAACTGGCACATGGCCACTGGTGTACTATCTGCCAGTGGTATGGCGCTTTACATGGACGGGGCTGTGGTAGCTCAGGATGGCCTTGTTAATGCGGCCGAGAGCACTACTGGGTATTGGCGTTTGGCTTATGATAATATTGACTCATGGCCCAATACCCCAACCAATAGGTATTTTAATGGCAGTTTGGACGATGCCTACATCTACAGCAGGGCATTGAGCGCTGCAGAAATAGCACAGCTTTACAATGCTACCGAAGGAGTGGGAAATACAGGGCCGGTTTGCGCCCAAACCATCCTGACCTTAACGGCTAACACGATTGATGGTGCCACCTATTCATGGACCGGGCCCAACGGTTTTACTTCATCTCAGCAAAATGCCACTTTAACCTATTCTGATGCCGCCAAGGGCGTTTACACCGTTACCGTAAGTAGGAATGGTTGCGTGGCCACAGCTTCTACCGCGGTAGTTTCTTTTGGAGAAGGACAATGGACGGGCAATGCGGGCAATAATTGGGCCACGGCCAATAGTTGGTGTAACGGGATTGTGCCTAATGCTGCCGTAAATGTGTCTATTCCTTCGGGGAGGTCAACTTATCCTACGGTGGGTACTGACCAGTCCATCAATGATTTGTCCATTGCTACGGGTGCTTCCGTAACGGTAACCAACTCGCTTTCTGTGGCCGGAACCCTCACTAACAGCGGTACTTTAACGGTTAGTAGCGGACGTATGGTTTTTAATGGCGCTACCGCCCAAACCATTGCAGCCAATGTATTTGCCGGAAACTTAATTAAGGATTTAACCATTAACAACGCTGCTGGGGTAACATTAAATGGAGCACTTCGTTTAACGGGGCTGCTAACGGCTAGTGCAGGCACCTTTAATGCTAACGGTAACCTTACCTTGGCTTCTAGTGCGGCATCTACCGCACAAGTGGCTCCTGTGGTAGCGGGAGCGTCCATTACTGGACAGGTAAAGGTTGAGCGTTATTTGCAGGGCGGAAATATTAATCCCTATCGTACCTATAGGATGCTGTCATCGCCGGTATATGATAACACCACAGCTTTTATCAACACCGACACAGAAGGCAACAGAACCGCGAAATTTTCGCAGCTGATTGATAATATGATTATCACAGGCACGGCTGGAGCTACAGGTAATTTTGATGCCACCCACAGTAATCAAGCTGGTGCCTGGACCTATGCGTCTGGTTTTGTGGAAATTCCAAATATCAACACTGCGGTAAATGCAGGAAAAGGCATGTATGTTTTCTTTAGAGGAAACCGAGATAATTTTTCAGGAAAAACAACTGCTCCTTTTGTAAATCCGGAGAATACTGTAGTAGATTTTAACGGCGTGCTGAACCAGCAAAATGTGACGGTAACCCTAGCGTCAGGATATAATTTCATGGGTAACCCCTATGCCTCAACTATTGATTGGGACTCCTCAAACTGGGGAGCTGATAAAGTGAATATAGCCAATGCGATATGGGTGTGGAGGCCCGCCTCCAGAAGCTATGCTACTTATATTAATGGTGTTTCGGCTCTTGGGGGTAGCCGCTACATTTCATCTGGTCAATCGTTTTTTGTGAGAGCTACGGGTGCCGGCTCCATCCGGTTTAAGGAAAATATTAAAGCGTCAACCCAGCAACCACCCGTTTTGTTAATGAGTGTTGAGAAAAGAAACCATGAATTTGCCACCATGCAAACTGCCCAATACGTAGAAACACCTCAAAGTTTGGTTAGGGTAAAGTTAACTCCCCTTGCTTCTTATGGTGAAGATGAAACCGTGGTGGTTTTTAACGAATCAAGTAATGCCGCCTATAATCATCAGGAAGATGCTTTACATATTGACGGAGAAGTGGTGAATATCTCTACATTGGTGGGAAATAGTAAATTGGCCATTAACTTTATGCCTCCAATGGCCCAGCCCTTAGAAATAGCCATGAACGTATCAGCCAGCACAACCGGTAGCTACCTGATGCAGTTTAATTTGGACGAATACTATCAACGGCACCATTTGACGCTAAAGGATCGCTTTCTCAATCAGAATATTCCCGTTACCCCAAACATGGTTTATAATTTTAATGTTGATAGAACAAATGCCCAAACATTTGGCGCTGGAAGGTTTAGTGTATTGGTTGAGCCTCCGGTAGTATTGCCGGTTGGCATGCTAAGCTTTGTGGCAAAAAAGCAAAATGAAGGCGTGGCGATAACGTGGGCTACTTCTTTTGAAACAAATCACAAATTGTTCAAGCTTTACCGGGCATCTAATGACGGTGCCTACCTGCTCATTGCTGAAATTTTGCCCAAAGGTTCCGGCAATTATCTGTTTATGGATGCCGGGGCATTGCCAGGAAACAATTATTATAAGCTTGTTCAGGTAGATACTGATGGTCAGCCCAATGAAATAGGCCCTGTTGTGGTGAACTTCAATGTTGGGCAACAAGGTACGGTATTGCTTTACCCAAATCCAGCCAGGGAGAAATTTACGTTAAGGGTAGATGGCGCTTTATACAGCAGGTACAAAGTGGGTTTATATGACCCTATGGGAAAACTTATGCGTGAGCAAACGATTTCTGGAGCAGCATTGGCCTTGGGCTATCAGGTAGATATTGTGGATCTGAACTCGGGGCTTTTCTTTGCAAAAGTTGAGGATATTGACACAGGCAAAGTACTAGCTGTGCATAAGGTAGTAAAAAAATAGCAATATGGCTTTAAGCCATGATAAACAAAGGTTTCACCAGGTTGTTGGGGCAGGTGTTGTGGATTTTTTTTCGCTTTTTGGGAAATGTTTTCCAGTGAAGAAACGAAGTTGTATTCTTTTAAGTTGTACAAATATTGGTTTTTATAATGCAAAGCTAGATTTCTAGGTTGTGGCGTGTGTTTTGACTTTTCATTGCCATAATGAAGAGACCAAACAAACTTTTATTCATCATAACTACACTGGCTTTGTCATGTTTGGCAATGCTTTCCACTGCGCAGGTTTATACAACAGCAAATTATTATTACAATAATTTTGATGGTGGGCAATTAGGCCCTGGGATAGCCCCGATAGGAGCAAGTGCAGCGCTAGCAGTGTCGGCATCTGGCGCAAATAACTTGGCTGTTGAAAATGGCTATTGCCTAACCACTACAGGTAATAATATCCCTGGAGCTTATCAGTTTTCTTTTTTAGCCAATAGCACCAACCTGAACAACGAAACCTTTGGTTGGGAGTGGACATTTATCTATAAAAATAGCTCAGGCACTGCTGATCAGTCAGACGTTATTGGACCAGGTCAAAATTCTTGGAAATATTGGTTCCTTTCTACCGGCAGTTTTGCCAATCCAAACACTGGCTATTATTTAACCCAGGATGGTTCAAGCCTTTCACTAAGATGGAGATACGACAATAACCCAGGGGGAAATAGGTATAGCAGCCTCATCAGTTTTGACCTTTCCTCTTTGGGCGCAAACTGGGCAAATAAAACCTATGCCATCAGAATGCAAAGATTAAAAAGGCAGGGACAATACGTTTGGCACTTGTTTGTTGATGAATATACCTCTGCAGTGAGGGAAGCCAGAACAGAAAGAGGTGGTGAGGGCGCTTATCACAGTACATTGGGGAGTTACACCACGACCAATTCAGGGCTTCATATCAATGCAATAACCGCTAACCGTTTCAGCTTTGACGAAATGAAAATGTACGGCATGAAATTGGAAATAAGTAGCGCCAATGAACCTGTTAATGGCATTTCAAATCCTTTGTACAATGGACAAAAAGATGCGGTTATTTATGGATTGAAAATGATGAGCCGTGGCTTGTTTGATGTCAGCTCTATCGTTCTTGATGCTTCGGTTTCGTCCAGCAGCAAGGGATTGAACGAAATCATCGAAAATTTGAGACTGTTTAAATCGGGCGATGAATATTTTGGCAATGCCGATGATGTGTTTGTTTCTGGCCTAAACGTAGAGTGGAGGGCGGTAAGAGCCGAATCTTTTCCTCAAAAAAGCAGATTGTTCACGATAGGTGCAGCAGATGGTTCTTTGTTACCTGCCGCTTATTATGGCATTAAGGCTGATGTAAAGAGTAACGCCCCAACTGGTGTTACCTTTAGCTTTACCAATATTGACAAAATAGGAAGCGAGGACGCCCAGGTAAATTACAAAGGGACATCTGGGGTAATAGTAGGTAGTACGGCTTCACCCACAATTCCTAGTGGTAATGTTTACGACTGGATTGCAGCCAATGGTTTTTGGAATGATTTGAATAACTGGAGATTGGCTGATGGCAGTAGTCCTGCGGCACTTCCCGGGCCAAATGATATGGCGAGGATAGGCTATGTTTCCTCAAACGTTAAGCCTACCGTATCTGCAAGCACTAAAGTAGGTAATGTATTGGTTTCAGGAACTGGTAGCGCAACACCTGAGGTGATGATTGAGGGCGGGATCACTTTAACGGTTGCAGGCACTTTCGTGAATGATAGAAAATCTACATTCTCTGGTAGTGGCACTTTAGCCGTTCAAGGCAGCTGGAACACTTCTGGCGGAGCTATGGATATCAGCAGTGGAAACGTATCGGTTAATTTTAGTGGAACCAAGAACCAATCTATCAGAGATGAAGGTTCTGATGCAGGTAAGGGGATCGTGTTTAAAAATGTTTCTTTTTCGGGGGCAAGTGTTAAAACGCTGGGAGGGTCAGGAAAAATCTCCATTGCCGCAAATGGTTCTATTACCATGGAAGCCAATACAACGCTGATCTCTACAGGTAACCTAACACTAAAGGCAGACGCCAATAGTTCGGCCAATGTAATGACTATTCCGTCAAATGCGGCTATAAAAGGTCAGGTAACGGTAGAGCGTTATATCCAGGGCGGAAATAAAAATACGTGGCGTACCTACAGGATGTTTTCCTCGCCGGTGTATGATAACACCACTGAATTTATCAATAGCGATGTGGTGGGAAATAGAACCTATGGTTTTACTCAGTTTATCGATGACATGATTATTACCGGCGCCGGAGGTTCCGCTAACGGATTCGACCAAACTTCATCTAACCAGGCCGGCGCCTGGACCTACAATAATAAATATGTAGAAATTCCAAACATCAACGCTACCGTGAATATTGGCAGAGGGGCATATCTGTTTTACAGGGGAAACAAAAATAACTTTGCAGCAAAAGTGACTAGCCCATTTCTGGATCCAGAGTCAATTGTGATGACATATAAAGGTGTGCTTAACCAACAGAATGTTACAGTGCCGCTAACCCATGGCAGTTCTGGCTATAGTTTGGTGGGAAATCCTTACGCAGCGGCAATTGACTGGAGCAAAGTTACTAAAACTACCAACGTTGGTGCCGTGGTAAGGGTGTGGAACCCTAGCTGTAGGCAGTATTCTACTTTTAACGGTTCTGATGGTGTCAACGGAGGCTCAAGGTTTATTGCCCCAGGACAATCTTTTTTTGTGCAAACCACCAACAACTCTTCGCCTTCGGTAACATTTACGGAGGCCTCCAAGGTAACTGCGGGAACATCTACCAGCACCATGTCAAAAGTAATGTCCGTAAACTCGGGTAACTTTGGTCGAACTAATTTAACCGGCTTAGAAAGCAGTGTTTTAATGGAAGAAGAACCAGCTAGGATTAGAGTTCAGCTGATGAGGAACGAAACTGAGAATGCCGATGAAACTTTGGTTGTATTGAAAGATGGTGGTGAAGCAATCTTCTCTGCCAACGATGTGGCCAGAATGGGAGGCGAATCCGTGTTTTTGTCAAGCCAGTCAAGTGATGCAAAAGAGTTGGCCATCAATTACATGCCAGCTATTTCAGCAGTGCAGAAAGTTGGGTTGACCATCGGCGCAGATAATGGCGGTAGTTATACGTTAAAATTCATTTTAACAGATATTCCAACGGGATATGTGGTGAAATTAAGAGATAAATATTTGAATACCCTTACCGATATTGCCCACGAGGGAACGGTTTATCCGTTGAATATTGATAAAGGCAATGCGGCAACCCTGGGTAATGGTCGTTTTGAACTACAGATTGTTCCTCCAAGTACGCTCCCAGTAGTTTTTACCGATTTTACCGGTGTTAAAACGAATACAGGTGTGGCCCTAACCTGGAAAACTTCTTCAGAAACAAATAACAGTCATTTCGATTTGCAAAGAGCGGGAGAAAATCAGGCCTTCACTTCCATCGGGACCGTGCCTGCCAACCAAGCAGGGGTTTACAATCTGTTAGATAAATCGCCATTGGCCGGCAATAACTACTACAAATTAGTACAGGTAGATAAAGACGGAACCCCAACAGCTTACCAAAAATTGGTGGTGGTAAAATATGACCTGAATGCCATCGCTACCAACGATATGTTCATTTATCCAACATTGGTTGAAACCAATTTTACCCTGAAATATGCTGGCAGTCTTCAGGCAGATCGCTATACGCTAAAAATCGCCGATGTTTCGGGTAAAGAAATGTATCATAAAGAAGTGGTTAAAAACGAGATGCTGAACGGTTACTCCGGTGCTTTGCCAACGATATCTTCGGGCATTTATTTTGCAACACTCATAGATTCGAGCGGAAAAAAAATCGCTACAGCAAAATTGATTAAAAAATAAGCCAACTTGGCCCAATCGCCGAATTTCGTAACTCGCTTAACCATAGCGCTTACTCTCTTTTTTGGAATAGAAAAAAAAGTGGTAAATAATGCTTTGTAGGTATTGCTTAAGTGCATAAAAATTTCGACTTTAGCCGAATTATTTGATTTACAGAATAATAAGATCTGTAGTATTATTTAAAACGATGAGAGCTAAATTTTAATGCCTATGAATATTTTTACTAAGGTTAAATTTTTTGTATTGCTTTTTGCCCTGTTCAGTACAACTGCTGTATTGGCGCAAGTAACCCTCACACAGGCAACTGGGGGGCAAAACATCTCCGTTGAAAAGGCTGTGGGCGGCCCACAAGAGCAATTTACTGCCATTGGCGATATTGTAATCAGTGACAATGCCGCTACCAATTTTTCTCCCGGAAACGACAGGCGAATTATGCTGAATGCGCCACCGGGATGGCAGTTTGAAACGGGTACGGTAACGGTTAGCTTCAGCGGAACCAAGATAACGGGTGCTAGAGTATACGATAATACTGCTACTGATTTTCTGATCATCAGCTATGACGTATCGAACACGGCTGTAGCAGGTAACTCTATCACCATTTCTGGTTTAAGGGTAAAATCCACCAGCAAGGCTGTAGGTACCGAAGCTTATATTGTAAGAGCGCAATCTCCGGTGAATCAAGGGGTTATTTCTGGTTTTCCAAACGGAACATCGGTAGCAACCTTGTCAAAAGTGGCTGGGCCTTTTGCTTCATTGCAGGTATTGCTGCCAGGACAAACCAATGCGCCCGGTACACCTTCCGGCCGTTTAGGTAGTACTTTAATTAGCCCTACGGCAGGTACTAATTTGGCTGTTACCGTAAACGCTGTTGATTATGCGTTTAACGTAATTACCGATGCGCCAAACCATCAGGTTTCTTTAGCCACCAATAACCCTTATGCAACAATTTCTGCTCCAGTTGCCTTAACTTCAGGTACGGCAAGCTTTAATGCTACTCTGTATAGCTATAGCCCAACCCCAACTACCTATTACTCACTTACGGCTAATGACGATACAGACAATGCTATTGCAGATGGTGTTAGCTCAGATATCAATGTAATTTCGGGCGCCTTTACCAAGTTGTTAATGGTAATGCCCGGAGAAACCTATGCGCCGGGTACACCAACAGGAAAAACAGGAACCGCAACCGCACCGGTAGCTAACGTTGATTATACCGTAGCAGTGTACGGCGTAGACGAATACTGGAATAGCATTAGTTCAACCAACATGGTTGCCATTTCTGCAACAGGAGCA
>NZ_QMHO01000007.1:75395-121487 GCF_003313505.1 Pedobacter nanyangensis
TGGAATAGCATTAGTTCAACCAACATGGTTGCCATTTCTGCAACAGGAGCAACTAATTTTACGCCTCCGGCGGATGCTGCCCTATCTGCCAGCGGGCCTAGTTTATTTAACCTGGTATTTAAAACTTTGGCAGAAACCCCTGAGATTACTGCCACCAATATAACTGATGGCTCTAAAACGGCCTATAGCCAAACATTGCCAGCGGTAGTGTCGGGCCCATTTGTTAAACTACAGATATTACTCCCTGGTGAAACAGCCGCACCCAATACTGCTTCAGGAAAAACAGGCACACCAGATATCCAAAATGCTGGTGCTCCATTTAACGTAGTGGTAAATGCGGTTGATGACAACTGGAACGTGGTGTCAACCGTTACGGATGAAGTAGCCATAACAAATGCCGTTGCCTCAAATAATGCCTCATCGGTATTGCCATCAAACGCAAATTTAACCGCAGGTACCGGCACCTTTAGCGTTACCTTGAGAAGGGCTGATACCGATTACCAGCTGATAGCTTCTAACATTACTGAGCCGGCTATTTTGGCCAGCACCAGTGCCAATTTTGAGGTGGCCTTAGGCGCCTTTACCAAATTGTTAATGGTAATGCCCGGAGAAACCTATGCACCGGGTACACCAACAGGAAAAACGGGAACCGCAACCGCACCGGTAGCTAACGTTGATTATACCGTAGCGGTGTACGGCGTAGACGAATATTGGAATAGCATTAGTTCAACCAACATGGTTGCCATTTCTGCAACAGGAGCAACTAATTTTACGCCTCCGGCGGATGCTGCCCTATCTGCCAGCGGGCCTAGTTTATTTAACCTGGTATTTAAAACTTTGGCAGAAACCCCTGAGATTACTGCCACCAATATAACTGATGGCTCTAAAACGGCCTATAGCCAAACATTGCCAGCGGTAGTGTCGGGCCCATTTGTTAAACTACAGATATTACTCCCTGGTGAAACAGCCGCACCCAATACTGCTTCAGGAAAAACAGGCACACCAGATATCCAAAATGCTGGTGCTCCATTTAACGTAGTGGTAAATGCGGTTGATGACAACTGGAACGTGGTGTCAACCGTTACGGATGAAGTAGCCATAACAAATGCCGTTGCCTCAAATAATGCCTCATCGGTATTGCCATCAAACGCAAATTTAACCGCAGGTACCGGCACCTTTAGCGTTACCTTGAGAAGGGCTGATACCGATTACCAGTTGATAGCTTCTAACATTACTGAGCCGGCTGTTTTGGCCAGCACCAGTGCCAATTTTGAGGTAAACAGGGGCGAATTTACAAAACTGCTTATTACCCTGCCTGGAGAAACTTACGCTCCGGGAACACTTACAGGTAATGTGGGAAGCGCAGCTGCCCAGCCCGCAGGTGGAAACATCTCGTTTGAGGTAAGAGCTGTAGATGATAATTGGAATTTCGTAAATAACGTAACCGACGTGGTGCAATTGACCACAACAGATGTAACAGGTTCATTTACTACCAATAACCTGCCACTTTCAGCAGGTACAGGAACTTTTACGGCAACGTTAAGAGCTGCTGGAAATACACATACCATTACCGTAAACGATGTGACAGATAATACCAAAACATCTTTTACGACCAATCCAATTACAATAACTGCCGGAGACTTTGAAAAATTAGTTTTGGTATTGCCCGGAGAAACTGCGGTGCAAGGAATTCCAGCGGGAAAAACCGGAACGCCAAATAGTCAAGTTGCCGGGCAGCCTTTCAGCATATTTGTAAAAGCTGTAGACGCTTACGGAAACACCGTTACTACGGTTAATGACATCGTTTCTTTTACAGCCACCAATGATATTTATGCGCAGCTACCTCCAAACACCGCATTAATTAATGGTACTTTAAATTCATTTGCAACCTATCGTATTGGAAGTTCCGCTAATGACCGGGCACTAACCGTGTCAAACGTTACTGACAATACCAAAACCGCAAGCCAAAGTCCTAACTTTGTAGTAAACATTGGTCCTTATGCGGGTTTGCTGATTGTACTTCCTGGCGAAACTTACCTTGCCGGGTCCCCTAATGGAAAAACTGGTTTGCCGGCCAACCAAGCTATCGGAACTTCATTCAATATCACTGTAAGAGCGGTAGATATTGCCTGGAATACCATTTTAGGCATTACAGATGAAGTTGGAATTACCTCTAATGATCCTTCGGCAGTTTTGCCGGCAAACACCGCTTTGATAGATGGTGTAAATACGGGCATTCCAGTAACACTAAACTCCGCAAGTGTATCTACCAAGCTTACTGCAACCAATGTAACCGATGGTACTAAAACACCTTATACAACAGGGAACATTACCGTGGTGGGAGCAAGTGCTGCCAACGATTATTTCAGGAGTGCCGTACTATCGGGTGATTGGAGTAATTCCGCAAGTTGGGAAAGCTCATCAAACAATACCACTTGGCAACCTTCAACCCAGGCTCCTACAATTGCTTCGAGGGGCATTGTAGTTAGAAACACCCATACCATCAATATCACCGATAACCTTAGCATTGATGACGTGGTAGTTGAAAGCGGTGCACAGGTAAATCTTAACGGGGGAACCCTGACCATTAATAATGGTGCGGCTGCCGTAGATTTTCTGTTAGAAGGAACCCTCGTGAACAACGCCCGTCCCATCGTAAATACAGGAAGTACCTTGCAAGTTGTTGACGGAGGTAAATATCGGCACAATTTCACCGTTTCTTCTGGTACTATTCCAAACCTTTTATGGGAATATGGCTCCATCTGCGAGGTTTCGGGTTACACCACTTATAACGGAACGGTAGCGGGCAGTGGCCAAACCTTTTCTAATTTTGTATGGAATGCTACCGCACAAACTTCGGGAAGCACACCTGTTTTAAGTGACGCTTTTTCGGCAGACAATCTTACCGTTGTTTCTACAGGGGCAGGTGCCTTAAGTATTGATTTTGCGATAGTATATGGCAATTATACCCAAACAGGAGGTACATTGTTAATTAGCCAAGGCTTAAATGTATCAGGTAACTTTGCTTTTAATGGAGGTGTTTTCACTCCTTCGGCCAATAGTATTGTTACTTTTGATGGAATTTCAGCACAAGAACTATCTACCACTTCAACAGTTAGGTTCCCTTATGTGATATTTACCAATAATGCTACCAAATCATTGGGATCTGGAAACTTTGAAATTACGCCAACAGGGGTGTTGATACTGGATCCGGGAACCAATTTGGAGGCAAACGGCCATTTAACCTTAACGTCAAATGCTTCAAGTTCAGCACGTGTTGAGGCCATTCCTTCAAGTTCGGCAATTATAGGGAATGTAAAGGTACGAAGGTTCCTTACCGGAGGCGATAAAGCCATTTATAGAACCTATAGAATGTTATCATCACCAATTTATGATAACGGGAACGCTTCAAACAGAACCTATAACTATACGCAGTTTATCAATAACATGATCGTTACAGGTGCTGGTGGCGCTACAAACGGTTTCGACCCATCTGCCAATAACTCACCCAGCGCTTGGACTTATGAGTCGAATGATTATGTACCGCTGGCTAACATCAACACGCCAATTTCCGTAGGTAGAGGCGCTTATCTGTTCTATCGTGGCGATAGGTCGAATTTTACCGACAAAATAACACCGCCTTTTATTGATCCAGAGAGTTTTGCCATGACCTACGAGGGTACGTTGAACCAGCAGGATGTAAATGTTCCGCTTTCAAGCGGCTATAACCTGGTAGGCAATCCTTACGCCTCCAGCATCGATTGGAACTCGGCAGGTATCTTAAAAAACCAACTGCTTAACAATGTGATCAGAATTTGGAACCCAGCTACCAAAAGCTATGCCACTTACGATGGCTCGGTTGGCGTTCCAGCGGGTGTGGGTAGCAACATTATCCCTGCAGGACAAGGTTTCTTTGTACAATCGGCAAGTGCCTCAGGTAGCTTAACCTTTACTGAGAATGCCAAAGTTGGCACCCAGGCACCAGTCTTGTTAATGTCAGCGCCAGCTCGCGATAGGCTAGCCCTGCAAAAGGTTTCCGTAGCACCTAGCGCAAACGTTACAGCAGCCGTACCACGTACCGAGTTAAGGCTAACGCTTAAAAACCAAGATAATCAATTTGAAGAGGAAACCGCCGTGCTGTTCCAGTCAGGAAAAGCAGCCCAGTTCAACGTTGCCGAAGATGTTTCCTACATCAAGGATTCAAGAGAGCAGAAAGTGTTCCTATCTAGTTTGTCGAGTGATAGCAGGAAGCTGGTAATCAACTATATGCCAGAAATCAGCGAAAGTTCACAAGTTAAATTTGATATCGATAAGCTGAATGGAAATGGTAATTACCAATTGCAGGTAAAATATAAAGACGTACCGGCGGGCTATTTAGTGAAACTTAATGATAACCTTTTGGGAACCACCACCAATATGCCAAACGGCGGCACACATACTTTCAGCGTTGATATCAACAACACCGCAAGTTATGGTGCCGATAGGTTCAGCGTTTCTTTCGAGAACTCGGGCGTGCTTCCGGTAACTTACGCTTCGTTTGCAGTTGCCAAAGTTAGCCAGGGGGTATCGGTAAAATGGAAAACACTTATCGAATCTAATAACAGCAAATTTGTGGTAGAAAGAGCAAGCGACGATCGTAAATACGTACAATTGCACACCGAGCCAGCCAAGGGCAACAACTCTAGCTATGCTTTCATCGATAAAAACCCGCTAATTGGCAACAACTATTACAGGTTATTGCAAATAGACAACAACGGTGCAGAAAACCCAACCCAGCCACAGGTAATCAACTACAATGGCGAAGTTAACGGAACACTTGACATTGTTGGTATTTTCCCTAACCCGGTAGTTTCAAGCTTTACCGTTAAATACAATGGAAGTTTAAAAGCCAATCAGCAAACCCTTAAAATCGTAAATGCAACCGGACAAGTGCTGTTGAGCAAAACCGTAGCCAGAGCCAATTTATTGGAAGGCCAGGAGTTTGATATCGCAAACTACGCTTCGGGGCTTTACATCGTAGAGGTGTACGAAAACGGCAACCAACGAGTGGGGCAAACCAAATTGGTAAAACAATAAAGCCATTTGTAACAATAAACACCAAAGGGAATGTCATAAGGCATTCCCTTTTTTGCTTGAAAAGATAGGGAAATCAATCTCCGTCATTCAATTCAGGCAAGCCCTTCTTTCCGCTATATCTTTTGCAGCTGCGCTGTGCAAAAGGATGCCGCTGCAATAAGGTTTAACCTGCCAATACAGTACAAATGGCCAAATGGTAGTTCAGGCGGCCACTACACTAGAGCGCACTTTGGAGTGGTTAAATTACAATGATCTTTTCAGCATACACCTTGTCGCCCACTTTAATGCTTAGGATATAAGTTCCGGCAGCTAGCTTTGAAACATCCACCTCTTCCATGAGCGTACCCGCACGTAGGCCCTTGCTTTGTTCGTACACCCTTTGCCCAATCACATTGGCTATACTTATCGTTACTGGTTTAGCCTCGGGTACCTCAAAAGCCACTGTGAGTATTTTTGATACAGGAACCGGGAATACCTTAAGCTTAATTTCATTGTCGTTTTGATCATTGGGCAGGTAGAGCAGCTCACTTGAAAAAGAAGTACAGCTGTTGCCAAAACTCACCAAAACCTGATATCTCCCTGGTGTAGTTGGCTGAAAAATTTGGGAAGTTGCGCCATCAATTTTAGCACCATTTAAGTACCATTGGTTGCCCGTGGCCGAACTTGAAACCAAACTATTTCCTGTTTTACTTATTGATACGGTGGTTAATGGCACCTCAGCTCTTTGGTTGGCAAGGCAACCAAAGGCCTTAACCTTAAGGTCGTAAAAATAGTAGTAATACGCATGCGGGCCGGTTGCATCATTTCCGATGATATTGAATACGTCAAGCTGAGAGCTAAGCGGATAAATAGATCTTGGTACCGTGTTGTTCCTAAAAATAGTTGCGCCATCCTCGTACGCGGCATGAATGCTATAATTGCCAGCAACGGGAATTTTGAGGTTTAAGGTGTACACCTGCCCCTGATCTGTTAAATCGTCCTCAGCCGGGCCATCTACAGGAGTACTTCTTGTGGCAGTTACCTTAACGGTGCTACTGGATATCTCCATACCCTGGCTGTTCTTAATGTAAAACCTAATTGTTCCCGAATGGCCAATATATAAGCGGGCGCTTTCCAAAATGGTTGGCGCAAAAGTACGTATAAGCACGCCTCCACTTGTTTGCAGGTAAGAACCTCCCCCCAATCTGGTTTCGTATTTGTTTTTGGGGCCAAAGGTGCTGCTATATTCATTTAAGCCTGCGTAAAACTTGCCATTATTTGGTGCGGTAGCGGTGCTGGTATTATTGCCATAAGCAAATGGAGTGGTTTCGGTAGCATCCTTATACCAATAAATAACACCATCACCATTGCCGGTTAATTGATACTGTTTGCTATCGCTGCAATAAAAAGCAGTTTGGTCGCTCACGCTGGGCACTAAAGCAATTTGCGTGACCAAACTTTGCTCATTGTTGGTAGAAATTGGATCGGTAGCTAGGTTGGTTTTAGCGGTTAAGGTGTACGTTTTGCCGTGCTGGGTACCGTAAGATCCAGTTAGGGTAAATTCTCTTTCTTCAGAAGGCTTAATGGTATGGGTGAAAACGTCATTTAACGTAGCTACAGTAGTATTCCCGTCTTTTACCGTAACGCTTACTGGAATATTGGAAATATTCTGGGTCCCAAAATTTCGGATCACTACACTAACCGTTTGTTGAGGGGTAGCACAGTTAGTTAAAGGTTCCTTAATGGCGGTAACCCCAACATCTGTGGTAAGGTTTAGGAACTTCACCCGATAATCCTGTGTTTCGCCCTTTGCGTAGTTGCCACAGGCTGATACCATGGCGGCATCATTGGTTTCCGACAGTACCACTCGCAACAACGAAAAGTTGTTTACACTCACGGTTGCAGGTACGGTAATGTTGGCAGTAAACAGTCCAGAGGCACTGATGACATGACTAACAGCAACCAGTTCGTTGGCATCATTAAAGTCGCCATCGGCGTTCCAATCGATAAACACTTTGGCAATCTTGTTGCTATTATTTCCACAGGTACCAAGTGAAATATTTAGGGGATAGGTTTTCGCTTTTTCTAGCTCAATGGTCTGCTGGGTGAAATCTTGGTAAGACGTACATCCCGCCGATGCGGTATAATTGATGTTGGCAAAACTAAAGCTGTTTATTTTCGAGTCATTGGACGATGTTGGCATTGAGCTGCAATAAGGATTTCCACCAATTCCGGTAACCACTAACGAATAGGCTTGGGCCCCTCTTTGCAAGGTGCCTTTGTGGCTAATGGTAAGGGTATAGGTTTTGCCTGGCACGGCATTGGCAATGTAAACCTGCTCAACGTTATCCCTAAAGTTATCGCCTTTTGTGGCGGCAGCAGATGGATTTGCCGGATCTAAAATCCAGGGGAAGAATGTATCTGTTCCATCGCTGGCCCTCATGTCCAAATCATTGACCAATCTCAACGTTGGATTGTTCAGGGCATTGGCAACGGGTATTACATCAATTTCAGGGTCTGTCCAGCAAATGGTAGCAATCACCGGGCCGTCACCAGAGGCTACAATGTTAAATGTCTCGCTAGCGCCTTGGGCTAATACGCGTTCGGCAATCATGCTTTTTGCTCCGTTATTCAAAATTGCTTTTGCGGCGCTCTCGGTATTCATTAAACCCCAACCGAAAATATAATCTGGTCCGGGAGCAACACCGGCTTCACTTGCCGTAGCTATGGTTAGTCCTTTTAACGTAGCAGCACGCATGAAAGCGCTATTTTTCTGATCGTAAAGTTCTTGCAGTAATGCCAGTGACCCGGTTACACTTGGCGCCGACATGGAGGTGCCTGAATAGGTCGTATAGGCATCATTACTGGTATTGCTGGTAGAGGTTACGCTTACGCCATCGGCCGCAATATCAGGCTTAATCCTGCCATCGTCTGTGGGGCCCCAAGCACTGAACGAAGAAATGGTGATGTCATTTGGCGTTACCGTGCCGTAAGGTAGTGGGTTTACCGCGGCCACCGTCATAATGTTTTTGGCTACAGCATAAGTGCCTAATATATCATAGCCATCATTGTTGGATATGCCTTCTGGCCGTGGACCAGCATTTACCAAACTACCGCTGGCGTTAAACCTGTAATAAGTTGAGCCAACGGGTGGGCCATTGTCGTTACGATAGTTTCCGGCCGATTTAACAGGTAAGTAAAACGGAGCGTTGTAGCAAATCCTGTCCCATTCCTTTGCATCACTATCGTAGTAACCAAATTTATAGTCTTCATTGGCTCCCGCCTGTCCTCTAAATTCCCATCGGTAGGGTATGGCGTTTGTATTTTCGTACCACCCGGCAATTGCCCCGTACGAGTGGTTGGAAAGCAATAAGGAGGCCGCATAATTTGACATTTCGGAGTTGTCATTGTTGAAATCAAAAGAAAGCAGCTTCGGCAGTCCAAATGCCATCCCTTTTGCGTTGGGATTTTTGCCCATGGCCATAATGGTTCCAGCAACATGGGTAGCATGGGTAGAACTGCCGCTAACTCCATCCTTTACTTCCACACGGTTGTTTTGAAATTCGATATGCGAAGTTAAAACCGCACCTCCGTCCCAAATAGCAATTTTGTCGGTGGGCAGGGTGCTCCCGCTTAAGTTAAGTCCTAAAGAACCACCCGTATAAAGTCTGTTGGTGTTAATGGTAGCCGCAGAAATGGAATTGTTTTCTGTGATTTTATACAACGGCATGCCAAAATCGTCTACGCCCTGCAGGGTAAACACTTTTCCTTCTTTTGTGATGCCAAATGTTTCCCAGCCTTTTTCTAGGGCCAATGAAAATGCCCGGGTTAATTTTGCGTTCTCCACCTTTTCCAGTGTAGCGGCATTTTCCTTTAAAAACGCAGTATTGGTTTGGTTGCGCTGATTAGCTTGGGCAAGCGAATAAAGAGGTAGATAGCTGAATATTCCGGTATAAATCAAGAGCGACAATCCTAGCTTAAGGTTGCGGGGCATAATTTTAATAAATCTAAATAAATGATTATTTTGAAGCCACAATTTTAAGCATAATTAGATGACTTCCATTAAAAATATAGTAATTTTATGTTTAGCGCTATTGTTTGTGAACTGCACATTACAAAGCAAATCAAAACCAGCGATTGCACAAGGCATATACGGCCACGTTTATTGGGTACAGGGGAATATGATGCCATCGCCAGATGAGCCAAGAGCAAGTGTGGGAAAACCGATTGAACGGCAAATCAATATCTATGAGGTTGTTGCGTTTAAAGATGTGGAAGGGCAGGCTCCACTGTTCTCAAAAATTAATGCCATATTGGTGAAAACGGTAAAATCTAACTCCCAAGGGTTTTATAGCTGCGAACTGCCGCCTGGTAAATATTCCATTTTTACCGTAGAGGAAAAAAGCAGTTATTTTGCTAATAGTTTTAATGGTGAAGGCGAAGTTAATGCCGTTGAAATTGTGGCAGAGAAAAAGGTTAAGCTGGATATCAGTATCAATTATAAAGCGGCTTACTGAATGTAGGCCTTGATGCGTTGGTAATAAACTGATTGTTAGAGCTGTAAAGAGTGATTTTTATCAGAAAAATTCTTTTTTTCAATTAAAAAAATCTATAATTGCAGTCATATTTGTATAAACTACATCTGGTTGACTATTTATAATTGATAATATTTGTGAGGTATAACATAACAAGAACCATTTACAAGGCGTTTTTTTTGGTTGTTTTGGCAGTTTCTGTCTGTAATTATGCTATAGCTCAAGATGATCCTGAACCAGACGACGGACCTGGAACTCCTTGCCCCCCAGATTCGGCTTTGGATGATTGCGATCCTGATAATGATGTGCCAATAGATGGCGGTGCTGGTATTTTGGTGGCCGCAGGGGTGGCCTACGGGATTAAAAAAGTTTACGATAAACGCAAGCAAAATAAAACTTCAGCAGCCGCTTAGTTTCCTAACCGGCTTGCTCTAATATTCCTTCTCTTTTTAAGATATATTCGAAGATACCCTCGATCGGTTTTTGTAGTGTTTTGCCAATCTTAAGATTGTTTTCTGCAAACACGGCTCTTAATTCTTCTTGGTAGTAGTAGCTGATAGAGCCCACAAAATTACACTCTAGGGTTTTGTAGTTTTTATAATCCCTAACGTTCGAGTCGATAAACTCTTGAAAGCCGTCCCTCAGAGTCTTTTGGATGAATGGATGCTGTCTATGATGCACCATGAATCGGCTAAAGGTGGCAAGGTAGGAGTTAGGGAAAGGTTTTTGGTAAATGTTTTCGACCACAATGTCTTTAGTGATCTGGAAGGTTTCCTCAAAAATCTCCCGTAAATCAGCTGGCATAGATTTGTGCAGGAAGGAAATCAGCATTTTTTTGCCGAAATAGGTGCCAGAACCCTCGTCTCCTAAAATATAGCCCAAACCATGCTTGCCGTTGTAAACATTCTGTCCATCGTAATAGGCAATGTTTGAGCCGGTGCCCAAAATGCAGGCCAAGCCCTTTTTGTCGCCACAGGTGGCATAAGCTGAGCCCAGTAAATCATGATCTACACTGATAAAGGCATTTTTGAAAAAAGAGGAAAGACCATTGGAGATGATCTCATGTTTATCGGGATTTAAACAGCCTGCACCAAAAAAGTAAACCTCTTTAACTTGGTTGGCCACTGCCGAAATATCTTTGTTCTTCGAAAGAATCCTTACCACATCTTGGGCATTGGCAAAATATGGATTAATGCCTTGGGTACTGAATGAAAGTGTTTGGCTTGGGCTGTAGGCCATCCAGTCTGTTTTGGACGAGCCGCTATCTGCAACTAAAATCATCCCCTAAAATAAAAAAATATTACAAATTTAACGTACCGCTAATCTGTTTTAGATAGATTTCCGACAATTTTGCCTGGTATTTGATTTCAAGGTACCTGTTGTTGGCATTAATGGCGTTTCTTTGGGCCTCACGCAATTCTAAGGGAGTAATATTGCCAAGCCTGTATTTTTCCAAAGTAATGTCTAAATTTTGATTAGCCAGACTGACGTTTCCTTGTTCTAATTTTACCAATTCCAAAAAAGTAGTATAGTCTTGGTAGGCTTCGGTAAGCTGTGCAACAAGGTTTTGTTTGGTTTGCTCTACTTGTGTTTTTGCCGTGTTGATATTCACTTTGGCATTGCGTTCGTTTTGGCGCTGTAAAAAGCCATTAAAGATATTGATGCTAGCTGTTAGCCCATAGCTAAAGCCCCGAGCCCTAAACTGCGTGTTAAATCCAGTGGGCGATTCGCTTTTGTTAAAATCATACCCGCTGTTAACACTAATTTGTGGGTAGCGACTACCTTGAACCTGTTTCAAGCTCAGCTCTGCTACTCGTTGGTTTAGGATGGCACTTTGCAAGGTTGGGTTTAATTGTTCAAGTTGCGAAGCAAGGGTTGTGTAGTTAAGGCTTCCGTCAATGTCGAAAAAATCATCTACCGCGAACTTGATGTTGATGTCTCTTGCCAAGAGCCTGTTTAGTGCCACCATGTAGTTGTTCAACAGGTTTTTTTGCTGAAGGTAGGTGGAAGTGTCGGTATTGTAATCTACTTGTGCGGCTACCACATCAAGTTTTGAACCGCGGCCTATTTTCAGCTTACTGTCCGCTATGCGTAAACGTAATGCCGAAACGTCAATGGTGCTGTCGGCGGCAATCACTAATTGTTGTTGCTTGGCAATATTGTAATATGCGGTAAGCACTTCCGTAATGGTGTTGAGGATTTGGGTATTTACATTTTTTTCGCCCTGCTGCTCCAAAGTTTTTAAGCGTTCATAATTGGCAAACATGCTAAAACCGTCAAACACGGTCCAGTTAATGCCAAAGCCGTAGCCCATATTGCTATTTCTGGCGCCATTAATTCTTCGTTCGGTACCGCTGGCTTGGGTTTGTACCGTATTTTGCCTGCTGCCGCCTGTCGAAAAATCTCCGGTGAGCACAGGCAACATTCCTGCATTGCCCCAATTGGAGTTGTTCTTGGCGATCTCTACTTCGTTCTTGATCAGCTTAATGTCGTAGTTATTCTTTAAAGCAATGCTGATGGCTTCTTGTAAAGTCAGTTTTTCCTGTGCGAAAACCGTTGAAATACTACATAAGCAAATTGCGAGGGTGGCGTATATGTATGATTTGATTTTCATTTTGCGCTATTGGTTTTTCGGTTTTTCTTCATCGGCCAATGCCGCAGCTAGCGATTGCTTAAGGTCGGTGTTTTCTTTGTGCTCTTTTGACCACATGGAATAAATGGCCGGGATTACAAAGAGGGTGAGTATCAGCGAGAAAAGTGTACCTCCAATAATTACTGTTCCCATGCTCATGCGGCTTTTGGCTGCTGCACCCAAGGCCATGGCAATAGGCAAGGCTCCAATGGCAATGGCCAAACTGGTCATTAAAATTGGGCGCAACCTCGAAACGGCAGCTTCTCTAATGGCTTCCTGTACCGACTTGCCCTGTTCTTTAAGCTGGTTGGCAAATTCAACAATCAAGATACCATTTTTGGTTACCAGGCCAATGAGCATAATGGTGCCAATTTGGCTAAAAATGTTCCAGCTTTGCCCGCATAGCCAAAGGGATAGAAATGCTCCTGCAACGGCCATGGGCACGGTTAAAATAATGATGATTGGATCTTTAAAGCTTTCAAATTGTGCCGCTAAGATGAGGTAAACGAGTAAAAGCGCCAATCCAAAAGCAAACATGGTGTTGGAGGAACTTTCTTTAAAGTCTCTGGATTCGCCACTTAAATCGGTGGTAAAACTTTCGTCGAGAACCTTGGCGGCAATTCTATCCATGGCCTCAATCCCATCACCAATACTTCTGCCTGGAGCTAAACCTGCCGAAACCGTAGCGGAAATAAACCTGTTATTACGGTACAATTGTGGAGGACTACTTTCTTCCTTAGCAGTTACTAGGTTGTCCAACTGGATCAGTTGGTCCTTATCATTTCTCACATAAACCGAACTTAGGTCAAGTGGGTCTTTCCTGTTGCTTACATCAAATTGTCCAATTACCTGATATTGCTTGCCGTTCATGAAAAAGTAGGAAAAGCGCTGCCCGCTTAGGCCCAGTTGTAGGGTTTGTGCAATATCTACAATAGAAACCCCTAGGTTTTTGGCTTTGTCTCTATCAATGGTAAGGTTAATTTCTGGCTTGTTAAATTTCAGGTTCACGTCGGAAGTGGTGAAAGTTGGATCCTGTGATACTTCTTCCATAAACAACGGGACTTTCTCCCTAAGTTTTTCAAAATTCTGTGCCTGGATAATGTAACTTATCGGCAAGCCGCCTCTCCGGCCTACAGAAATGGTGGGCTGTTGGGTAACGGTTACCTTGCCTTCGGTATATTTGCGGGTGATTTTGGTGAGTTGCTCCGCAATTTCTTTTTGGCTTCTTTCCCTCTTTCCCGGATCAACTAAGCCCATTCTTACAAAGCCCGAATTGGTTGAGCCCGCACCGCCAAAACCTGGCGAAGTAATGGTAATATTAACATTTTTTTCCGGAACCGAATCCAAAACCATTTGGTTAATTTTCATCATAAACCTATCGGTATAGGCAAAAGAAGTGCCTTCTGGGGTGGTTACGCTCATGTTGATGGCGCTTCGGTCATCGTAAGGTGCGGTTTCTTTGGGCAATACCTTCCAGAAAAGGAAAATCAATCCGGCACAAACCAGTATAATTGGAGCGGCCAACCAGCGGCGTTTTAGGAATTTCTCTAAATTGGTGTGATAGCCTTCATTTAATTTGATGAAGTAAGGCTCGGTTATGCGATAAAACTTGGAAGGTTTGTGCCCGCCCTTTTTCATCAGATAGGCATTTAACATTGGGGTAAGCGTAAGTGATACAAAGGCGGAAATGAGTACCGCTGCACCAATGGTGACCCCAAACTCCCTAAATAAACGGCCAACAAAGCCTTGTAAAAAGATTACGGGAAGGAAAACAGCCGCCAACGTAATGGATATTGAAATTACGGCAAAGAAAATTTCATTGGAACCTTTAATGGCCGCTTCAATTGGAGATAAGCCTTCTTCTACTTTTTTAAAGATATTTTCGGTAACCACAATTCCGTCGTCAACCACTAAGCCTGTGGCCAAAACAATGGCCAATAATGTGAGTACATTAATGGAAAAGCCAAAAATGTACATGATGAAAAAGGTAGCGATTAAGGAAACCGGGATATCGATCAATGGCCTAAAGGCAATGCCCCAATCTCTAAAGAAAAGGTAGATGATGAGAATTACCAGCACCAGTGAAATCAGAATAGTTTCGGCTACCTCGGTTACCGATCGTTTGATGAACTGTGTGGTATCTAAGGAAACCTTAAGTTTGATATCGCTGGGCATATCGGCCTGCAGTTTTTCAAACCTTTTGTAGAATTCCTTGCTGATGTCGAGATAATTGGCCCCTGGTTGCGGGATAACCCCCACGGCCACCATCGGCTTCCCCGATTCGCGTAGTACAGTTTCTTCATTCTCAGAGCCAATTTCGGCCACTGCCACATCTTGAAGTTTTACCACGCTGCTGCTATCTGCTTTAATGATCAAATTGTTAAACTGTTCTGCATTGGTAAGCTTGCCGAGTGTTTTAACGGTAAGCTCGGTAGAAGCTCCCGTTAGCTTTCCCGAAGGAAGCTCAACGTTTTCTCGGTCCAGTGCTGAGACAATATCCTGCGAAGTAAGCCCGTAAGAAGCCAGTTTAGCAGGGTCTATCCTAATCCGCATGGCATATTTTCGCTGTCCCTGAATTTGCATGCTACTTACCCCTGGTATGGTTTGTATCCTATCGGCAATTACGTTTTCGGCAAAATCACTCAAATCTGTTACGCCACGTTTATCGCTCTGTATCGTCATGGAAATGATCGCGTCTGAATTGGCATCGGCCTTACTTACGATGGGCAGCCCGTCAATATCTTTTGGTAAATTCCTCGCAGCTTGCGATACCTTGTCGCGAACGTCATTGGCCGCCACATCAATATCTTTTCCAAGATTAAATTCAATAGTAATGTTGCTGGTGCCCTGGTTACTGGACGAGGTGATGTTCCTGATCCCGTCAATGGAATTGATGGATTTTTCTAGCGGCTCCGTAATCTGGGATTCGATGATGTCAGAGTTGGCCCCGGGATAGGAGGTACGTACCGAAATGATAGAAGGATCGATAGAAGGGTATTCCCGTATACCCAAGAAATTATAGCCAATTATCCCGAAAAGGATAATGATGAGGTTCATCACAATGGCCAGCACGGGCCTTTTGATACTGGTGGTTGAAATACTCATGCTTACTTCTTGGCTATTTTAACTTTCACATCTGCATCAGGTTTCAGGGCCATGGCACCTGTAGTAAGTACGGTATCGCCGATATTCAGGCCTGAAAGCACTAAGATTCTATCTGCCGTTCTGGTACCGGTTTCCACAGGTACTTGTTGGGCCTTGCCATTTTTTGCAATGTAAACTACTTTGCCTTTAAGCACGGGTATTACCGCTTCTGTGGGGATCAATATGGCATCTTTAATGGTAGCTAGTGCCAATTTCACTTTGGCAAAAGAGCCCGGGAGCAGTTCGCCGCCAACATTTGGCGCCAAGGCTTTAATTTGTAGGGTCCTGGTAGCTTGGTTGATGCCGGGCTCTATGGCAAATACTTTTCCAGAGAACGTTTTATTGCTGCCATCAATATTAAATGAGATGGCACTGTTTGGTTTTAGTTGCGAAACGTATTTCTCTGGAATAGAAAAATTGATTTTTACCGGGTTGATACTTAGTAGGTTGGCAATGTTTGTGCTTGGGGTAATGTACTCGCCTACAGAAATATTGCGTAAGCCCACTTTACCGCTAAAAGGAGCTAGGATAGTTGTTTTGGCAAGCTGTGCCCTAATTAACTGTACCTGTGATTTCAGCGCCTGTAATTCGGCCAAAGAAGTGTCGTATTCCTCTTGGCTGATGGCACCTTTTGCCAGCAGTTGCCTGGCTCTGTTTTCGTTACTTGCAGATAAGTTTTGCCGGGTCAGCACTTCTTTAAGTTGTGCCTGTATATCTCTGTCGTTGATCTTAACCAGGGCGGTGCCTTTGCTTACATTGCTTCCTTCTTTGAAGTAGATACCGGTAACCAAACCAGCTACCTCGCTTCTTAAAGTTACGGCTTCGTTGGCTTCAATACTTCCCGTAATGTCCAAATTGCTTGAAAAATCACTGGTAGCGGCAATAATTCCATCAACGTTTAACGGGGCTCCTCCTTTACCTTTGCCGCCTTTTCCACCACCCGCACCGCCTGGGCCGCCGCCTTCAATTTTTTTATTTTCAGTAATTCTGTAATAAACTAGGTAGGCAAGTCCGAGTGCCAATACAAGATAGAATATATACCTTTTTTTCATTTTAATAGTTTGTATTCGGTATAGAAGTTAAATGGTTTATGCTTCGTTTATTTCAGTAGCTAAGCTGGAAATTGCGAAGTGAATACAAACAAAAATATCTAATTGTTTTACCATTACTAAGATGTACTAACTATGTTACAGCACTTTGAGGATAAACATTGAGGAAAGAAGTTTTAAATTTTATTTTTGTGCCGATACGCTTGGTATTTTAGAACCTGAAGCTTCTATTTTTACCAACAGGAAATGTAAAATAAAGCACCAATGAACAAAGTGTTTTTGGGCTTTAAGTTATTGAAACAATAAACTATTAAATGAAAAAAATCTTAGGAGCAGCATTGTTGCTAACGTTAACCATGGCAGCTAAATCGCAAGTTAAAATTGGCTTTGAGGTATCTTTTAAAGAGCCGCAGGCACACTACGCCGAGATAGAAATGAACCTGTCGGGCATTGCCGCAAAGGACTACGTAGATTTAAAGATGCCGGTTTGGACGCCAGGCTCTTATTTGGTGCGTGAGTTTGGGAAAAATGTAGAGAGCTTTACCGCTACGGTAAATGGCAAACCAGCTAAATTTCAAAAGGTAACCAAAAACACCTGGCGGGTTTTTAATGCCAAGGCGGCGGCCCTAAAAGTAAATTACAGGGTTTATGCTTTCGAAATATCGGTGCGTACCGCCTTTATCGACGAATCGCACGCCTTTCTCTCATCGGCAGGTATTTTCATGTACCCCGCAGGGATGATCAAAAACCCAAGTACTGTAAAGATTGTGCCTTTTGGTAAATGGGATAAGGTAAGTACAGGTTTGGAACCTGTAGCGGGACAGAAATTTACTTACCATGCGGCTGATTTTGACATCCTATTTGACAGCCCTATAGAAGTTGGTAACCAAGATATTTTTGAGTTTACCGCTTCAGGTGTAAAACATGAGGTGGCCATGTATGGCGGGGGCAACTACGACAAGGAGCGTTTAAAAGTTGATATGGCGAAAATTGTGGAACAGGGAACGGCAATTTTTGGTGATAATCCCAATAAACACTACACCTTTATCGTTCACAATTATGCACAGGGAGGCGGTGGTTTAGAACATCTTAATTCAACCGTATTAGGTGCCAGCAGAAACGCCTATGGCACCGAAAAAGGTTACAAAGGATTCCTTTCATTGGTGGCACACGAATATTTCCACTTATGGAATGTGAAGAGGCTTCGCCCGATAGCTTTAGGCCCGTTTGATTACGACAACGAAAACTACACCACCAACCTTTGGACTGCCGAAGGATTTACTTCGTACTACGAAAACAAATTATTGATCAGGGCGGGAGCAACCAATAAAACTACCTTTTTAAATGATCTAGTTGGTGGTTTGGGCACCGTAATGAATACTCCAGGGGCTAAATTCCAGTCGGCCTCCTCATCTAGTTTTGATGCTTGGATCATTGGTTACCGCCCTAATGAAAACTCAAAAAACAGTTCCATTTCTTACTACAGCAAGGGAGAGGTAATAGGAATGCTGATGGATTTGGAAATTGCCAATGCTACCAAAGGCGCTAAAAGTTTGGATGATGTAATGAAAGCGATGTACGAACAGGGAAAAGTTCAGAAAAGAGGTTATACGGATGCCGAATTTAAGGCAATGGTAGAAAAAATCAGCGGAATAAGCTTTACCAATTTCTGGGCAAAATATATCGATGGTGTTGATGATATCGACTTTGAAAAGTTTTTTGCCTATGCGGGAATTGATGCCAAGGCAGAAATTGCTTCGCCAAATAAGCCGTATACCGGGGCTACTTTAACCGTATCCAGAACAGTGAATGTTGGTGGTGTTTCCAGAAATTCGCCAGCTTGGATCCAGGGGCTGAACGTTAACGACGAAATTTTGGCTTTAGATGGTTCAAGCATTGCTGAGGAAATGCGCAACATTAAGTTGCCAAACCCGGGACTTACCTTAGAGAACTTGCCTACCATCGCTAAAAAACAAGTAGGCGATGTCGTAGAAGTAACCGTGAAACGTGATGGGATGGAAAAGAAAATTTCTTTGACCTTAAATGAAAGCCCTAACGTACGGATCAAAGCTAGTTATAATGACAATGCTACCGCACAACAATTGGCAGTAAGAAAGCGTTGGATGGGCGTATAAATGCCAAAGCATAAAAAGACAAAGGCCCCGCAACTTTGCGGGGCCTTTGTCTTTTTAAATTGCTTCGCTCCAATTTAGAAAGTAAATCTAAAACCAAAACCAAATCTTCCGGCTTCAAACTCAGAGTTGTCGCCAATCCAAGCAGTTGGTCTCCAATCAAAGCCCATTTGAATAGGTGCTCCAGGAATTTTAAAATCCAAACCAGCTTGTGGAATTAACAAAAAGTTAGTTTGGTCATAGCCACCTGCGCTGAAAAAGTTAATGCCCGGTCCGCCACCTACAAACCATTTCAATCCAGAAGCACCAGTGATATTGCCGTGGTACTGATAAAAAGCTTGTAAACGAACGCTATTTCCGCCAAATAAAACTTCAGCCTGTCCAGCACCGTTACCATTAAAAAAATGCTTGATAGAAGGGCCTACCAAAGTAGAGCCGTTGCCGAAGTCAAGACCTAAACCCAAGGCCGTCTTGTAACTTTGTGCATTTGCATTAGATAAGTTCGTAGCAAAAAGGGCAACGCCAGCAATAATAGTAAAAAGTAATTTTTTCATAAAAATGTTAATTGTTGTTTAATGTATAAGAGCACGCTTATCAACTTTTGTGCCTTTTGTACATTAAAAACAACAATAACATTGTTTTTTTTGTTTTCTCAGGGAGTTGGTGCAGGATAAAATAATTATGCTTGCATAGTATATATTTCATATAAAAACCTTAAATTAGGATGTTTTACGGCTGTAAAAGGCTGTTTTACAGTGTTGGCCAATATAAATTTAATCGTATGTCAGTTACAATAACCAGGGTTTTCGATCTCCTAAAATATAATCAAGAAAATTTTTCTAAAGACGAGTTTGTCAGTGGTAAAATAAATGGCGAGTGGCGTAAATATAGTACACAAAAGTTTTGCGAATTAACCGATCAGCTCAGTAAGGGTTTAACCACCTTGGGTATTGCCAAAGGATCAAGAGTGGCAATCATGTCTCCCAATAGGCCAGAATGGAACATTTGTGATTATGCTATTTTGCAGTTGGGAGCTTATCAAATTCCTTTATACCCAACGTTGGCTGAGCACGATATCAAGTTTATTATAGAAGATGCTGAAATTACGGTCGTTTTTGTAGCCGATGAACAACTTTACGAAAAGGTAAAAAAAGTAATCGCTGAAATTAAGCACGAGGTAAAGGTTTACAGCTTTAATAAGGTTGAGGGCGTAAATTATTGGGAAGAACTGGTTGAAACAGGAAAACAGCAGGGACAAATAGATCTGGAACAGTACCGGGCTGCGGTGAGGCCAGAGGATATTCTGACGATTATCTACACTTCGGGAACTACCGGTACACCCAAGGGCGTAATGCTAACCCACGATAACTTAGTGCAGAATTTCAAAATGTCGGCAGTGCTTTTGCCGCCAAATGTTACCCATGCACTAAGTTTCCTGCCCTTGTCGCACATTTTCGAAAGGATGATCCATTACCTGTATGTATATTTAAATATCGCTGTTTACTATGCGGAAAGTATGGATACTATTGTGGCGGATATCCAATTTGTAAAACCAAGTGGCTTTTCAACGGTCCCTCGGCTTTTGGAAAAAGTCTATGATAAAATAGTGGAGAAAGGTAAAGCGCTAACGGGAATCAAGAAAATGATTTTCTTTTGGTCGTTAAGCTTGGCAGAGCAATATGATACCGACAAAGGTTGGTGGTATACCTTTAAATTAGGGATCGCTAGAAAATTGGTATTTAAAAAATGGCAGGAAGCCCTAGGGGGAAATATTCAGGTGATCATTTCTGGAGGGGCAGCCTTAAATCCCCGCTTGGCAAAAGTGTTTTGGGCAGCGGGCCTACCTGTGTTTGAGGGCTACGGGCTTACTGAAACTTCGCCGGTGATCTCGGTTAACCATTTTGATGCCATTAAATTTGGTTCGGTTGGGCAGCCTATTAAAGGTGTAGAGGTGAAGATTGCAGAAGATGGCGAAATTTTGGTAAAAGGCCACAATGTGATGAAAGGATATTACAACAGGCCTGATTTAACCAGCGAAAATGTAGACGCCGATGGTTGGTTCCACACGGGAGATATTGGCGAGTTTACTGATGGTTATTTGAAAATCACCGATAGGAAAAAAGAAATGTTTAAAACTGCCGGAGGTAAATATGTAGCGCCGCAAATAGTAGAAAACAAGATTAAGGAAGCACCGCTTATTGAACAGATCATGGTGCTGGGCGAAAATAGAAAGTTTCCGGCAGCACTGGTAGTGCCTAATTTTGAAACCTTAAAAGGTTGGTGCAAAATAAAGGGAATCGAATACGGAAGTAACGAAACCATTGTAGAGAATAAAGAAGTACATGAAAAGTTTCAGAAGCTAATTGATGAAGCCAACAAGGAATTTGGTAAATGGGAACAAGTAAAACAGTTTGCCCTATTACCTAAAGAATGGAGTATTGACGGGGGCGAATTAACACCGAAATTGAGCTTGAAAAGAAAAGTGATTTTGGAAAAAAACAAAGAAATTATAGAGAAAATATATAAAGATGCAGAAAACTATCATCCAGAAACTAAGTAGAAGGATTAAAATGAGCAAATGGTTTGCCATGGCAATGTTGTTAAGTTTTAGTCAGGCAAATGCTCAGGTAGAAAAAGAAAAAAATGTAAAGGCATTTGAGTTTCTATCAAATGCTGATTCAAAAAAGGGCGGCAAAGCCCTTGAATTTAAAAAAGGCGCCGTAGTGTCGGCACACCCGGAGGCTACAGCCGTAGGGGTTGAAATCCTTAAAAAAGGCGGAAACGCGGTAGATGCCACCATTGCCGTGAAATTTGCCTTAGCAGTGGTTTATCCCAATGCGGGTAACATTGGTGGTGGCGGCTTTTTAATTTATCGCTCTGCAAAAGGGGAAATTAACTCAATGGATTTTAGAGAAAAAGCTCCAGCACTAGCCAGTAAAGACATGTACTTGGATGCCAACGGGGACCCCATTTCCGAGAAAAGTAAAGAAGGGCATTTAGCGGCCGGGGTACCTGGAACAGTTGCGGGAATGGTAGCATTGCACAAAAAATATGGCAAGTTAAAATGGGCCGAGTTGGTTGAGCCTGCTTATCAATTAGCTACCAATGGATTTAAAATTACCAGGCAACAGGCAAACGAATTAAATAGGTTGCAAAGTAAATTCAAGCAATTTAATCCCTTAGGCACTGTATTTATTAAAAATGAAGGCGAATGGGCTGCGGGAGATCTGCTGGTTCAAAATGAACTGGCCAATACCTTACGATTAATTCGTGATAAAGGCCGAGCAGGTTTCTACGAAGGAGAAGTAGCCAATTATATTGTGGAGGAAATGAAAAGAGGTGGTGGGTTAATTTCTAAGGAAGACTTGAAGAACTACCAGGCCGCCTGGCGGACCCCAATTGTAGGAAACTATAGAGGCTATAAAATCATTACCATGCCGCCAACCTCAAGCGGAGGAATTGCCTTGGTGCAATTATTACAGTCGGTAGAGGCTTTTCCACTGTCCAAATGGGGACATAACGCTGATTCGACTATACAAGTGATGGTGGAAGCAGAACGAAGGGTTTATGCCGATAGAGCTAAACATCTGGGCGACCCCGATTTTTGGAAAGTCCCTCAAAAAGAACTACTGCAAACCGCCTACAATAAAGGTAGAATGGCCAATTTTAACTGGGCAAAGGCCACACCAAGCAGCGAAATTCAGGCTGGTGAATTTGCCAGAAAGGAAAGCGAAGAGACCACTCATTTTTCTGTAGTGGATAAAGATGGAAATGCGGTGTCGTTAACCACCACAATTAATACTTCTTATGGAAACTATGTGGTGGTAAAAGGAGCGGGTTTCCTGTTAAACAATGAAATGGACGATTTTTCGGTTAAGCCAGGCACGCCAAATTATTTCGGGTTGGTAGGGTATGAAGCTAATGCCATCGCTCCCAATAAAAGGATGTTAAGTTCAATGACGCCAACCATTTTGGAAAAAGATGGTAAACTATCCATGGTAGTTGGAACCCCGGGAGGCTCTACCATTATTACTTCGGTTTTTCAAACCATTGTAAATGTCATTGATTTTGGAATGAACATGCAGGAAGCTGTAAATGCTAAAAAATTTCATCATCAGTGGTTGCCTGATCGAGTGGATATTGAACCGAATGCGCTAACTCCAGAAGTTCAGCAGAAATTGGAAGCAAAGGGATATACTTTCTTTAAGCGCAACAGCATTGGAAGGGTTGATGCTATTTTGGTCACTAAAAGTGGGATTTATCAAACTGGCGCAGATCCAAGAGGAGATGATACCGCCGGTGGATGGTAAAATATTATTTAATGTGTAGTATATAAACGAGGTTGACGGATGTTAATCTCGTTTTTTTTTATCAAACCTCGTAGGCCTTAAAACCTACGAGGTTTTCTTTTACAAGTTTCTGGGCTAACGCTTCTATGTTTTTCCGAGCCCTTAAGCCTTTGCCGTTGATGTTATGTTATTTAAAGAAAAGACAAAATACACTGTATTAGCGTTGATTAGGGCTTGTTAGGCTTTTGATAGGATTTTCGTACAAAACCAAACCATTTTCGTACAAAAACGAACCCTCTGGATGTACCATGCGTTTAGTTTTGTTACAGCCATTTAAGCCAATCGTGTATGAAAGTTAACCGTCTCAAAAATCAAGCGTTGTTTACAGATTCAGGAAAAATCTAGTCATTAGGTCCCTTTATTAAAGTGAAAATATTTGTTAGCAAATACCATTGAGCTACGCCTTTACCTTTTGTGCCGCTTATACCTTACGTACACCTTAAAACAGCCATAAATAACCAAAATATAAATTACCACTAACAATTAAATGTATGAAGAAACTTTACCTGAAAACCCTGGGTGCATGGTGCTTAAGCTTATTTGCTTTTAATGTAAATGCGCAAACAACCTATTATGTTAAAACCGACGGATCGGGGGCTGCTGTTACTGCCACCAGCTGGTCTGCGGCGTCAAATGATCTGCAAGGCGTTATCAATACCGCTCAATCTGGAGATAAAATTTTTGTGGCCAAAGGCACTTATCTGCCCAATAGTCTCGTGAATACGGCCGATCCGATTACGACTAAGGATTATGCTTTTGTACTTAAAAATGGGGTAAGCATATACGGTGGTTTTGCCGGCACCGAAACTAGCGAATTGCAACGTATAGCAGGAAACGAAACCATTTTAAGTGGCGATTTAAATGGAAATGATGTGGATGAGACCAGCGGCAACACCAATACCTATATGACTGCAAATAAAACAGACAACGTATATCATGTGGTGTTGGCCGTAGGTTTAACTAATGCCACCATTTTTGATGGGTTTACGGTGACTAAAGGAGATGCTTCGGCAAATGCAGCCTCAACGGTTGCTGTTAGCTCAAAAAATATAGATAGGAGACTTGGTGGAGGTATTTATATTTTAGAGTCCAGTAATAATTTTATCATTTCTAATGTAAAGGTTACCATCAATAGGGCCAATGGAGATGGAGATAGTTCTGGAGGTTGTGGCTCTGGAATTTATATCAACAACAGCAGCCCAACGATTGAAAATTGTGAAATTACCAAGTCATTTAACATGAACGCATCGCCCAAAACGGCGGGAAATAACTATGGCTCGGGAATGTCGTTGGTTGTATCAAGCCATGCTACAATTACGAATACTATTTTTTCCGAGAATTTTGGGGGATATGGAGGTGCAGTAGCAATAAACGGGAGCAACCCAACTTTTACCAACTGTACTTTCAAAGGTAATCGTGGTGGCGGAAGGGGCGGTGCTGTAGATGTTCGCGGAGCATCTCCAACCTTCACCAGTTGCTTGTTTTCGGAAAATACGGCTACCGGAAGCGGTGGCGGCGCCGTGTACAACTATACCGGCAGGGCATCTTTTTTCAATTGTATTTTCTACAAAAATAGTGCGGCTACCACCAATGGAGCAGCCTATGGATCACAGAGTAATAACTATGGCGCTATTTTCGTAAACAACACTTTTTACGAGAATAGAAACACCTACGGTGGCGCCGCTACTAATTTGTCGGCAGGTATATATGTTGCTACGGTGGGTACCAGTGCCAGCTATCCGGATAAAAAAACCTATGTATACAATAATATATTCTTTGGCAATACCAGCTCGGTAAATATCAACACCACAGATATATATGCTGCCGATGCCGCATTGCTTGCAGCAGTAAGCAATAACATTGTTCAGCAAACTCCGTACATCGCCGCAAATCAAGGTAATCTTATCAATGTGAATCCTCAATTTATCAGTGCTGTGCCTGGTCATATTGCATTTTTAGCACCGCAATTGCTTAGTCCCGCCAAAGATGCTGGGAATGATAGTTACAACACTACCACCGTTGATTTTAATGGAAGGGGCCGTAAAAACGGTACAATTGATATTGGCGCTGTGGAGTACCATGATGTATTGCCGGTATCCTTCATCAGTTTTACTGCAAAAGCAACTGCTGGTGGAGCGCAGCTGCGTTGGAAAGTTGCTTCGGAAACCGATAGCAAACAGTACTTGATTAGCCGCAGTAGCAACGGCAAGGAATATGATTTAATTGCCGAAATAAAAAGTGCAGGCAATAGCAGCATTCCTTTAAGCTATGGCTATACTGATCAAACCTTTATTGATGGGGCTTATTACTACAAGTTGGAACAGGAAGATTTAGATGGTACGATCAGTTACCTGGCTACTCAAGTAGTAAAAAACCATTTAACAAATAATGCGGTGAGCGTTTATCCCAATCCAACCAAAGCCAATGCAACGATAGCGTTAACAGATGGTATTTATCATAAATATAGCGTTGTTGGTTTGCAGGGAACTACGGTACTTAGCGGTAACATAGGTATCGCCGATAGGCAATTGGAGCTTAATTTATCTCGATTGTCCAGTGGAACCTATATCATTATGCTAACGGGGTTCAATGTCAATAAATCTGTAAAAGTAATTAAGCTGTAATTAATTAGTTTTGGGCCCTTGTAAATTGGCAAAACTTACAAGGGCCATATTCCTTTACATCAGCAGCAATTGTTGATAAATCTTTGCGACAAAGCCAGTTGAAAAAATCATGAAGTTTATTAAGCTCTTTTCCACCGGAAATAAAGATGTTGCATTGCTCATCAACTAAAATGGAAACCGTATGCTAATATTTTTTTGAACATTGGCATAAAATAAATGTCTATTTTTCTCGTTTATTTATGTTCCTTTTTTTTAAAGTGTATAGCAAACCACACACTTTTTAAAGTTCTTTAACTTTTTTGTTACCGTTTGTAATATATTGTTTTTTAATTAGTTATGTTTTGTTTTTCCTTTTTGAGATAGTATTTGGTACAGCTATTGACCAGTGTCTGGCATCTAACAGATACTTATAAAGTGAATATTATGAAACAAAATTTCTTAAAAATTTTCCCGATCGCATTAGCTGGACTAATCATCGGTAGCAGTGCCCAAGCTCAAGAAACCTCGGGCCAAAAACCATCACTAAGAACTTGGTCAATTGGTGTAAATGCAGGTGCTTTAACCGGTGTTTCTCCCTTGGGTGGCCAAAATGATTTCTCCAATTGGAAAACGAGTTTTGGTTACGGTTTATACATCAAAAAGCAAATTAGCCCCGCTTTTGCCTTACGTTTAGACGGGGTGAGGGGTAAAGTGCGTGGTGATAACTCAGAGCCATTTAACGATGGTACCGTAAACGCCACTCCAATTGCTTCCTACAGCACTGATTTGAAATATTCAGCCAGCTTAAGTGCCCAGGTGAATATGGTAAACTGGAGCATGTTTAACCAACACAATAACGCTACGCTTTATGCTATGGCGGGTGGTGGTTTTGTAAACTACGAGCCAACTACTGTTGCTACAGGTTCTAGTACTGAAGTTACTGGACCGGCAGTGAACAAAATGATCGTTCCTGTTGGTGTTGGTGCTAAGTTCCGTTTATCGGAAGGCATTAACTTCGACTTAGGTTGGACAATTAATTTTGTGGATGGTGACAAGTTTGATGGTTATGCCAGAGGTAGCAACGACAAGTATAACTACGGTTATGCAGGTTTAGAGTTTGCGCTAGGTAAAGGAAAACAATTGGCTTTCTTTAGCCCAACTGCCGCAACTTACGAAGAAGCTTTGGCCGCTAAAAACACTGCAAATGCTCTTAAATCTGATTTAGATGCACAGAAAGCCGAAAACGCCAAATTACGTTCGGAAATGAACGACTTGCTGAAAGACAGTGATGGTGACGGTGTAGCCGACAAATTGGATAAATGTCCAAATACTCCTGCGGGTACCGTAGTAGATGGATCAGGCTGCCCTATTAAAATTCCTGCTCCGGTAGTTACTGAAAAAGTAATTGTTACCGAAGCTGACCGTAAAGTGGTAAGAGATGCTATTTCAAACCTTGAGTTTGACTTAGGTAAGGCAACTATCCGTTCTAAATCTTATGCAACTTTAAACAGAGTGGCTGCTTTATTGGTTGAGAAAAACTTCAGCTTGAAATTAGCAGGACACACGGATAACACTGGTTCAAGAGAGTTGAACATGCGCTTATCGAAAGAAAGAGCCGAGTCGGTAAAAGCTTACTTAGTTTCTCAGGGCGCCAACGCTTCACGTATTGAGGCTACAGGTTATGGTCCAGACCAACCAATTGCCACCAACAAAACTGCCGCTGGCCGTCAACAAAACAGAAGGGTAGAGTTTACACTTTACTAGAGCATACAAAATTGCTTATGAAACGAAAAGCCCCGCAAACTTGCGGGGCTTTTCGTTTTGAGAATGTGCGGTTATTTACATTCGGCAGGAGCAAAATCAAATTTCCCCTTTTCAAAATTAATCGGTTTGTCTTTTGCAAAATAAGATCTGCCCAAGGTGGTTTCTATAACGCCAACACCCATTTTTAAATGACCACCTTGTTTAAGAAATGCCAATGGGTTTGAAAACTCTGTGGGGTTTTGACCGGTTTTAAAAGTGTAATCCACCAACAAAGTATCTCCCTTAAACTCTCCTCTCACAATACCGTTATTGTGCGGCTTTTCGGCATATTTTATTACCAATTTACCTTCTACCTTTGTACTGTCGATGATTTTGATATCCATGGTAGCGCTATCACCTTCAAAAACAGAAGTATAGCATTGTTTTAGGGTGTCAGCAGCGGCCTTAACACCAGTATCGCCCGTTTGTTTATTGCCGCCCTGGCTACAGCTGTAGGCCATTGGCAGCGCCAAAACTGCCCACGCAAAGTTTTTAAGTTTCATTTTCATCCTTTTATCGTTTTTACGTTAATAACTCTTTTCTGTACATAAATGTTTATTTCTATTGATGATAGCAAAAAAGGCTTTCCATAAAATATCTCAAACTCTTTTGCTACCAATAAATGGTATATAAAATTGTAACCATGGCAATTACCACCAATGCACCTATGGTAAAGGCTTTGTTGGTTTTAAACATACTTGGATCTATTTCTAAGCCGCTGGTTACTGGTTTTTTCTTATTCTCTATCACAGAGATGAAATACATCCCCGTTACACAAAGCAAAAATACGATCAACATCCTGTCGATAAATGGGATTTCGTAAACTCCTTTGGCATTAGGTACCGAAAAATTAATGCTGGACAGGAAAGAAAGATCCATGAAATCAGGCGAAAACTTAAGGATAACCGAAAATACAAAGCCGCCAATGGTGGCAAATAATGCCGCATTTGAGGTGGTTTTTTTCCAGAAGAAACCTAAAATAAACATGGCAAAAATACCAGGGGATACAAATCCAGTATATTCCTGTATATATTGAAAACCTTGTTTGCCTTCGCCCATCAAGGCATCGCCAACTACCAAGGCCAAGCCTGTACCTAAAAGCATGGATACTAAAACACTGATTTTTCCAATGCCTACCAGTTTCTTCTCGGAAGCATGCTTGTTAATGGCTTTTTGGTAAATATCTAAAGTGAAAATGGTCGCAATGCTATTTGCCTTTCCTGCCAGGGAAGCTACAATTGCTGCGGTAAGTGCGGCAAATGAGAGCCCTTTTAGTCCCACAGGCAACAAGGTTAAAAGTGCCGGGTAGGCTTTGTTAGGATCCTGTGCACCAGATGAGGTGAGCAAACTATCAGCACTGATGGCACCGATGTTGTTTTTGATGATATAGTAAACCGCAATCCCGGGAATCACTACAATAATTGGCATAAGGAGCTTAAGGAAAGCGGCAAATAAGAGACCGTTCCTGGCGGTAGGTAACGATGCTCCTAAGGCACGCTGGGTAATGTATTGGTTGCAGCCCCAATAGCTTAAATTGGCAATCCACATTCCTCCTATTAAAACACTGATGCCCGGCAAGTCCATATAATTGGGGTTATCGGTTTTAAAGATGAGATGGAAATGTTCAGAAGCGCCCTGGTGTAGGTTGGTGAAGCCATTTAAAACACCTTTACCATCCGAGATGATATCCAAGGCTAGATAAGTAGCTACCAATCCGCCCAGCACCAAAACAAACACTTGGATTACATCGGTATAGCCAATTACCTTCATCCCGCCAAGGGTAATGATAATGGCAAAAGCAGCAAGCAGTACAATACAAAGCGTTATGTTAAGCCCAGAGATACCACTGATGGCCACGGCGCCCAAATATAGGATAGACATGAGGTTAACCACAATATAAAGCATTAGCCAAAAGATGGCCATAATCATCCCCACCGTGCCGTTGTAGCGCTGGTTGAGGAATTGCGGCATAGTGAAAATCTTATTTTTAAGATACACTGGCATGAAAAAAACCGCTACGACAATAAGGGTAACGGCAGCCATCCACTCGTAGGCGGCAATGGCCAAGCCCATTTTAAAGCCAGAACCGCTCATCCCGATAAACTGCTCGGCAGAAATGTTGGACGCAATAAGGGAGGCCCCAATAGCCCACCAGGTTAAAGAGCCTTCTGCTAGGAAATAGTCTTTTGAGTCAGAAGTGGCAGATTTCTTTTTGTAGTAAATGTACAAACCATAACTGGCTACCACTACAAAGTAAATGAGGAATACGATGTAATCCTTAATGTCGAGTAAATTGCTGTTCATTTAGTCAAGAATTAATTGGCTTTATACCCAGCAATTTACAAAAAGGTTCCAAACTTTTGGGTTATTCTATAAAAAGATCCTCGTCGTCGGTTAAACTAAGCTGAATATTGTCGTTGCCCGAAATCCCCTCAATAGAACCTCTAATGTGGGCAGCGTTCAGCAGTACCTTATCCAATTGTTTTTCTCTGGCCTTCCAAAGTTTCTCCATGGCATCGCGTTCACGTTGTATGGATAGCTTCATGCTCATAAATCCTTCCCTAATTGCTTTCCATTGTTCCGAAAATTCGTTGCTGGTAAGGTAATCATAAAGCATGTGCATTTTATCGCCTTTGTTTTCCTGTGATTTTGCCGCATTGAACAAACGTAAAATGCCATCGCGTAAAACGGCGGCCAACGCCTGCACCTCACTAAAGGTACAAATCCAAACGCCATCTTTTAAGCCAAAGCAGTTCATATCTTTGGGCATGTTTTGTGTTACCAAAACGGCAATTTCGGCACCTTGGCTACGCATGTCGGTTTTTAGTTTCTCTATCCAGTCGTTGGCAAAGGCAGTAGTACGCTTACTTTCGTAAATAATGTGGCCACACTCTTGTCCAAAGTTATTTCTTACGGTTTGGATACAATCAGCGCCGCGTACACCTTTGCCCACTTCCTGTATCAGATCAAATGGGAACGAGTTGCGGAGCAATTCTTCTAAGGCCAGTTCCTGGATTTCACCCTGTAGCTGCATTGAGCCCTGCTCTGCTTTGCGCTTCATCTCTTCGGCCAATTTCTTTTGGTCTTCAAGCTGTTTATCCTTTTCTGCCAGCTTCATTTTAAAATCAAGTTCGGCCTGTTGTAAACGTTGGTTTTCGATATTCCTGATATCTACAGCCATTTTTTCGCGCTCCTCCGTCAGTTTTTTCTGTATAGATAGGTCCAGTTCTTGTTCCTTGCGCTTCAGTTCATTGGCCATCTGCATATATTCCAACTCTTTTTGGCGGGCCATTTTCAGCTTTTCTTCGTTTTCCTTGTTGGTTTGGTCAAGAAGTTTCAGCCTGTTTTCAAAATCGGCGCTGATCGACTTGCGTAGATTTTCAGACACACTGGCCTGCAACGCTTCTTTTTCCTTGTTCAATCTTTGTTCGAAAGCTTGTTCCTGTAACCTTTTTTGATTTTCGAAGGCCTCTTCTTGTTGTTTTTTAGAACTTTCAATCGCCTCTAATTTTTTACGATATTCATCTTCCTTTTGCTTGGTAAAGGATTGCATTTTTTCCCGCAAGTCTTTTTTATACTCTTCTACCATTACCTCCTCCAATGGAAATGAATGATTACAGCTAGGACATTTGATTTCTGTTGACATAATAGAATTTATTGTTTTGGAAAAAGAGTATCAAAATTAAGCATTGTTAGCCACAGATGCACAGATAATATTTTTGAACGCTAAAAGAATAATTGGGATGCTTAAAATTGCTTTATGTCACCATTTTTTTATTTAGTGGTGCAGCTGTGGCTAATTACTGGCCTAATGTGTAATTTTGCACACCAGCCAAATCAAATGTTCAATCGTATTTTAAATGCTTACAAAACCTCGTTTTCGGGCTTAAGCCGCCAAACGTGGATCTTAAGTTTCGTAATTTTAATAAATCGTTGTGGTTTTATGGCTGTGCCTTTCATGGGCCTGTACGTTACCCAATCTTTACATCGCCCAGAGTCTGATGCGGGCATCATCATTTCCTTGTTTGGGATTGGCTCTATTGTTGGGGCGGCGGCAGGCGGTAAACTAACAGATGTTTTGGGGTATAGGCCTGTGCAAATTGTAGCATCATTAATAGGAGGATTGTTTTTTCTGCTATTTGCCATGGTACAAGATTTTACTTGGCTCTGTGTGCTGGCCGTGGTCATTAGCTTTTTTTCGGAGGCTTTCAGGCCGGCTAACTACGCTGCTATCGCTTCGTATGCTACCGCAGGAACAGAAACCAGGTCGTACTCGTTAAATCGTTTGGCTACCAATATTGGCTGGGCAGTGGGTGTAAGTATGGGAGGTGTCATAGCCTCTTTTAACTATGAGCTTCTTTTTATCGTTGATGGTGGGGTGAGTGTATTGGTTGCAGTGGCTATTTTCTTTTTACTTCCAGCAAAAAAACTGCTTCATCAAACTGTGCAGGAAAAAAACGAAGTGAATGTCCGTAAACCTTGGCAGGATACGCTATATATCAAGTTTTTGTTGCTATGTGTCATGTTTACCACTTGTGCGTTTTTAATGTTTAGGGTGGTGCCTGTTTTTTATAAGGAAGTTTGGCACCTCAACGAAGCACTTATTGGCGTCATTTTGGGCATTAATGGCGTAGTTATCGCATTGGTGGAAATGGTCATGATTACCAAGATCGAGAATAAAAGGTCACCAATATTTTATATCGTGGTAGGCGTAGTTATTGTTTGTTTCTCCTTTGGGGTATTGATGTTGCCTAAAATTTTTCCGGTGGCCCTGGCCATCATCAGTATTTTGCTTTTTACTTTCGGAGAGATGCTTTCCCTTCCTTTCTTCAATACTTTTGTGGTTAAGCGCAGTAACGAATATAACCGGGGCATTTATGCTGCAGGCTATACCCTGAGCTGGTCTGTAGCGCAGGTAATTGGGCCAAGCAGCGGATTTTATATCGCCGAAAAGTTTGGCTACAATACCCTTTGGATAGCCGTTACGGTGCTGCTGGTGGTTTGTGCATACTTTTTCAGTAAGCTAAAGTTAACAGCCAGTTAAAAAAATAATCTTTTTAAAACCTTTTGCTTTAACGCTTGTTTAACCTTTAACAAAATCAGTGTTAAACCGAAGTATAGACTATTTAAATTAGCCACATGAAAAAGCGCATCCACGTTTTAGAAGATGACAAAGACATTGCTTTCATTATCGAATTTCTATTGAAAGATGAAGGTTACGAAATTCAGGTATCTTCCACCTTTAAGGAACTCAAAGAGAAACTTACCGACTCTATTCCAGATCTATTTATCCTAGACGTAATGTTGCCAGATGGAAACGGTATTGACATTTGCAGGGATTTAAAAACAGATGTATTCACCAAGCATATACCGGTAATTGTAATGTCGGCAAATGTGCACAGCAAGAAATTAAGTGAAAGCGTAAGCCCCGATGATTATATCAGTAAACCTTTTGATCTCGACTATATTGAGAATAGAATCAAGAGATTAATTGGGGAGAAAAAAGTAGCTTGACAAGATCTTTAATCAAACCTCATAATCAAAAACCTGTCAGAAAGTATTTCTAGACAGGTTTTTTTATGGCTATTATATTTCTGACAAATGGATGATAGGAGAAAATCGAAAGAGTTTATACTTTTGCTTAACAGTGTTAAATGATTTTATGCTCAAAACGCATGGGAAGTAAAGAAAGAATACAGCGGCAAAAGGAGGATACTCGCAAGGGTATTTTAGCTGCTGCTTTACAAATTGTGAAACAGGAAGGATGGGCCGCGTTAAGTATGCGAAAAATTGCGGATGTAATTGAATATACCGCTCCCATTATTTACGAGTACTTTCCAAATAAAGAGGGCATACTGTTAGAGCTTACCAGGCAAGGTTACATTAACTTGGGTATCAAAGTTAAAGAAGCAAGGGATCGTAAAACAAACCCCGAAGAACAGTTAGAGGCCATGTGGCTAGCCTACTGGGATTTTGCCTTTGAAGAAAAGGAGTTTTACCAGCTCATGTATGGCGTACAGGTAAACTGTTGTGAGCTGTATAAGCAAATGCCAGAAGCCGAGTACACTACGGATCTGTTCTATGACGCTATTGAGAAACTGCTTACCAAACAGCCAGTATCAGAAGATTACTCTTGTTTGAAATACTATACTTTTTGGTCGCTGATCCACGGCCTGATCTCTATCAATTTGGTTCAAAAGGGTGCCAACGACGAGATTAACCAGGAAATTTTAAGAAGTGCCATCAAAGCGATTATTAAAACCATTAACGACTAAAAATTTTTTCGCCATCCATTTAACAGTGTTAAATTAATTATTAACGTAAAATAAACATAAAACCCCCAATGATATGAATTGTATATACAAATCCGCCCCTAGATTTAACGCTGTTAAATTATTTAACGAATGGATCATCCTTCTAGTGCTTGCCGTAATATTGTTTCTTTCGAGCTGTAAAGGAAAGGCGGAGCCAATGGCAGCCGCACCGCCGCCCTTGTTGCCAGTGGCTACGGTTGCTACTGGTGAGCAAGAAACCTTTGTGGATTATCCGGCCACCTTACAGGGAACTACCGATGTTGAAATAAGACCGCAAATTGCTGGTACCATTGACCGAATTTACGTAAACGAAGGCCAATTGGTAAGCAAAGGACAGTTGTTGTTCCAAATTTCTGAGCTACCTTTCAGGGCACAGTTAAACAATGCGAAAGCTTCGTTGCAGGCGGCGCAGGCGGCAGTTTTAAATGCCCAATTGGAAGTGGACAAATTAACGCCTTTAGTGCAGAGCAAAGTAGTTTCGGATTTCCAACTAAAAACAGCCAAAACCACTTATCAAATTGCACTGGCCAATGTGGAACAGGCCAAGGCCAATGTAAACAGCGCCCAAATTAACTTAAGCTATACGCAAATTAAAGCACCAAGCGGCGGTTATATCGGACGTTTGCCCAAAAAGCAGGGGAGTTTGGTATCGCCATCGGATCCGGAGGCACTTACCCAGCTTTCTGATGTGAGCCAGATCTATGCTTACTTCTCGCTGTCGGAAACCGATTTTATCAATTTCAACCATAAATATGAAGGCAATTCGGTAGCAGACAGAATTAGCCATTTGCCGGCAGTGGCATTGGTTTTAGCCGATCAGAGTGTATATCCTGTTAAAGGTAAAATAGATGTAGTTAATGGCCAGTTTGATAAAACTACGGGCTCCATTACCTTGAGAGCTGTATTTGCCAATTCAAAGGGTTTGCTAAGATCGGGCAATACGGGTAAAATCAGGCTTGGCCTATCGCACGAGAACACCATGCTGGTGCCGCAAGCTGCAACCATCGAAATGCAAGATAAAATTTTTGTGTTTGCCGTTGGGAAAGATAACAAGGTAAATAAAGTAGCAATTGTAGTAGACGGAAAATCTGGAACCAACTATCTCATCAAGGATGGCCTGAAATCAGGAGATCAGATTGTTTTAAGCGGTTTAGATAAACTCCAAGATGGGCAACTTATTCAGCCAGAGAAAAAAGCGGAGAAAATAGCCCAATTAATTTCTAAAAAATAACCAAAAAATAATGTTCAAAATATTTATACAAAGACCAGTACTGGCCACTGTTATTTCCATTTTATTGGTGATACTTGGTGTACTTGGCTTAACCAAGTTGCCACTCCAACAGTTCCCCGACATTGCGCCACCGTCGGTTTTGGTTACTGCAGTTTATCCAGGAGCCAATGCCGAGACGGTTTTGCGCTCGGTGGCGCCATCTATAGAAGAATCGATCAACGGCGTGGAGAACATGACCTACATGAGCTCAACCGCCAGTAACGATGGTTCGTTAGCCATCACCGTTTTCTTTAAATTAGGGACCAACGCAGACCAAGCGGCGGTAAATGTCCAAAATAGGGTGGCCCAGGCCACCAGTCAGTTGCCTGCAGAGGTGGTGCAACAAGGTATTACCACGGCAAAACAGCAAAATAGCTTTATCATGGCTATTGGGATGTTTACCGAGGATGAATCAAAATACGACCAAACTTTTGTGGCCAACTATGCACAAATCAATATTGTGCCCGAAATCAAAAGGATTCCCGGAGTAGGTGCTGCCAGTATTTTCGGTGGTGTGAAAGATTACTCGATGCGTGTTTGGTTAAATCCAACCCAAATGGCTACCTATAAAGTAACGCCTAATGAGGTGATGGGCGCCATTCAGGACAAGAGCTTGGAAGCTGCGCCGGGTAAATTTGGTGAACGAAGCAAAGAGGTTTTCGAATATGTTATTAAGTACAAAGGGAAACTAACCAAACCCGAAGAATACGAAAATATTGCCATTAGGACCAATGCAGATGGCTCTATACTGCGTTTGAAAGATGTTGCCCGGGTAGAACTTGGCGCTTACTCCTACAATAGTTTAACCCGTTTAAATGGGCAAAAGGGCGTGGTTATTGGCGTAATCCAATTAGCTGGATCAAACTCAAACGAAATACAGATTGCCATTAATAAACTGATGGAAAAAGCTTCGAAAGATTTTCCGAAGGGCATTAAGCACAATATTTTTTATAGTACTAAAGTGGCTTTGGATCAATCCATAGATCAGGTCATCCATACCTTGATTGAAGCGTTTATTTTGGTGTTTATCGTTGTATTCATCTTCCTGCAAGATTTCAGGTCGACGCTGATTCCTGCTATTGCGGTGCCTGTAGCTATTTTGGGTACGTTTTTCTTTATGCAGTTGTTTGGCTTCTCCATCAACCTGTTAACCTTGTTTGCTTTAATTTTGGCCATTGGTATTGTGGTGGATGATGCGATTGTGGTGGTAGAAGCGGTGCATGCCAAAATGGAGCACAAACATTTGGCCCCTAAAGCGGCTACTCACGAGGCTATGAGCGAAATTACGGGAGCCATCATTTCCATCACCTTGGTAATGGCCGCAGTGTTTTTGCCCGTTGGTTTTATGGAAGGTTCAACGGGTTTGTTCTATCGGCAGTTTGCCTTTACCATGGCCATTGCCATTGTTATTTCGGCGGTTAATGCCCTAACCTTAAGCCCAGCGTTGGCCGCATTGTTTTTGAAAGATAACCATACGGCTGCAAACGGTGGCATGCCTGTTAAAAAAGGCTTTAAGGAAAAGTTCTTCAGTGGCTTTAACAGTAGTTTTAATGCCATGACCAACCGCTATGTAGGCAGTTTGCGGTTTTTGATTAAAAATAGGTGGTTAAGTTTAGGTGGTTTGGCCGTGATCACGGCGGTAACCATTTGGCTGGTTAAAACTACGCCGTCGGGCTTTATCCCTACAGAAGATCAGGGCTTTATTGCTATTTCGGTATCCACACCGTCGGGCACTTCTTTAGATGGTACGCAAAAAGTAATGACGGAAGCTGAAAATATGCTCAAGAAGTTAGATGCTTCCAGGTTTGTTACCGCCATTTCTGGTTTCAACCTTTTAACCAATTCAACCAGCCCATCAGCTGCAGTAGTTTTTGTGTTACTGAAACCTATTGAGGAACGGGGCAAAGTAAAGAACATTGATGAAATCATGGGGCAGGTGCAGGGGCAGTTGGCCGGCATACCTGGCGGCAGTTTCTTTGTGTTCAGTTTTCCAACGGTTCCTGGTTTTAGTAATGTAGAAGCTTTAGACCTGGTTTTGCAGGATAAAACAGGCGGGAAATTGGATAAGTTTAGCGGCATTTCACAGCAGTTTATTGGAGAGCTGATGAAACAGCCCGCTATTGCCGTGGCCTTTACCAGTTTCAAGGCAGATTATCCGCAGTTGGAGCTAGATGTTAACCAAGAAAAGGCAGACCAGTTGGGGGTAAACGTGAGAGACATCTTGCAAACCATGCAAGCTTACTTTGGTAGTGCCCAGGCATCGGATTTTAACCGGTTTGGGAAGTACTATCGGGTAATTGTACAGGCTGATATTGCAGACCGGGCCGATCCTGCGTCCATAGATCGTGTATTTGTGAGAAACAAAACCGGCGAAATGGTACCGATTAATACCCTGGTAACCCTGCGCCGTATTTATGGATCAGAAACGGCATCGAGGTACAACCTATTTAATTCTATTTCTATTAATGCCATACCAAAACCTGGCTTTACTTCTGGAGATGCCATTAAGGCGATTGAGGAAGTGGCGGCCAAACATTTACCAGCTGGCTATAGTTATGAGTTTTCTGGCCAAACCCGGGAGGAAATTTCCTCAGGAGGCCAGTCGGCGGTAATTTTTATCCTCTGTTTGGTATTTGTGTACTTTTTACTGGCAGCGCAGTACGAAAGCTACTTATTGCCTTTGGGCGTAATACTTTCCATCCCGGTAGGGATATTTGGGGTGTTTGTAGCCATCGGTTTTACCGGTATAGCCAATAACATTTACGTACAGGTAGCTTTGGTAATGCTGATTGGCCTGCTCGCAAAAAACGCCATCTTAATTATAGAGTTTGCTGCACAAAGAAGAAGGGCTGGAAAGCCTTTGTTGGCAGCAGCGTTGGAAGCCGCAAAATTGAGGCTGCGTCCAATTATCATGACTTCGTTGGCATTTGTGGTAGGGTTAATCCCGATGATGTTTGCTACCGGCCCATCGGCACAGGGTAACCATAGTATCAGTATTGGTGCGGCAGGAGGGATGGTTTCGGGCGTAATTTTAGGCTTGTTCATCATTCCGGTACTCTTCATCGTCTTCCAATATTTACAGGAAAAGGTAACTGGTGCACCATTGGCCGAAACCAATGCCAAACCTCATGCCCATCAGGAAATCAATTAAGCATATAAAAAAATGAAAACACTCATATATAGTTTTTTGATCACCCTACTTGTGGGTAGCTACGGCTGTAGTATCCCAAGAAACGTGATTAATCCCATACAGGATAAACCTTCGCAATTTAGGGGGCTGAGCAATGTGGATGACACAAGCATAGGCAGCCTTGCGGTGAAGGATTTTTTCGCCACGCAGGCCATCCAACAGTTGATAGATAGCGCTATTGCACGAAATATTGATCTGCAAATTGCACTTAAAAATATAGATGCGGCTGATTTGCTGATGAGGCGGGCAAGGATGGGGAACATCCCCCAGTTAAATTTGCAGGTAACGGCCAATTCAAACCGGCCATCTGACAATAGTTTGAATGGGCTTAGTGCCTCGCAGTTTTTGAAAACTAGCCATGTGGAAGATTACAATGCCAATTTGTCCTTGAGTTGGGAAGCGGATATCTGGGGGAAGATCAGTAAGCAAAAGGAGGCATCCTATGCGGCCTATCTGCAAACTGCGGAAGCCAAAAAGGCAGTTCAAACCCGTATAGTAGCAATGGTTGCAACCAGCTTTTATCGGCTGTTGCTTTTAGATGAGCAGTTAAAGATTGCCCAGCGAAATCTAGCGCTTAGCGACAGTACATTGAAAATGGTGAGCAAGCAGTTTGAGGTGGGACAGGTAAGTTCTTTGGCGGTGCAGCAAACCGAGGGGCAGCTGCTTCGGGCGAGCCAGCTTATTCCGCAGATAGCCCAAGAGATCAGCGTGCAGGAAAATGCACTGAGCGAATTAACGGGCAAATTTCCAACAGCGATAGAGCGCTCGGCAACCTTGGCCCAATTGGAAATTCCTACGCAATTGGCCGTGGGTGTACCTTCGGTAATGCTGGCTACCCGGCCCGATGTGAAAAGTGTAGAACTTGGCCTGAGGGTTGCCAATGCCAAAGTGGGCGTGGCCAATGCCAGCCTATACCCCAGTTTAACTATTTCGGCCAGTGCTGGGCTCAACTCTTTTAAGGCAAGCAATTGGTTTAATGTTCCGGCTTCGTTGTTTGGCATTGTGGGAGGAGGAATCACCCAGCCTATTTTTAACAGGAGGGAGCTGAAAACCCAGTTTGAATTGGCCAAGGTAGAAAGAGAAAAATCGGTGTTGTTGTTTAGGCAAGCGGTAATTAAAGCGGTGGTAGAAGTATCCAATGAGCAGGCTAAACTGGAGAACTTGAAAAGGGAATATGGCATTGCCCAGAAACGGATAGCGACGTTAAGATCGGCGGTTAAAAATGCCGATCTGCTGTTTAACCATGGCATGGCCAATTATCTGGAAGTGATTACTGCGCAAGCTAATTTGTTGCAAGGCGAGCTTGATTTGGCGAGTTTGAAGACGGCGCAGTTAAATGCTAGTGTTGAATTGTATAGGGCCTTGGGTGGAGGCTGGCAATAAAACCTAGTGCAACCACCATTAGGGATTAGTTTCGTTAATGTTGGTTTTAAAGCAGCGACCTTTAGGCCGCTGCTTTTTTTGTGAACGCTTGCTCTGGGGGCGAAGGTTTGTCAGGGTTGCCCCATAAATACAGCTAGAAGGCCCAACAGCATTGATATTGACAATAAAAGACATTATCTTGCCGTTTTTTAATTCTAAAACTTATTATTTACACAAATGAATACAAACCAAATTAAGAGATTAGTTGCCTTGGCGTTATTGGCAACGGGTCCTTTTATTGTCTCTGCCCAATCGCAAAAGAAAAACTGGTATAATTTGGATCTTAAAGCGGATAGTGTTTTTGGGATCAGTACGGAGAAAGCCTACCAGGAGCTTTTGAAGGGCAAAAAATCGAACACGGTAATTGTGGGGATTTTAGATAGTGGTGTTGACGGGGTTCACGAAGATCTGAGGTCTGTTATGTGGGTGAACAAAAAGGAGAAAGCTGGAAACGGCAAAGACGATGACAAAAATGGCTACATTGACGATGTGAACGGCTGGAGCTTTTTAGGGGGCAAAAATGGAAATGTGAACCAAGAGACTTTAGAGCTTACCCGTTTGATACGCCGTGATGCCGCTCGTTTTGCCAACGTAACCGAAGAAAATGTGACCGCTAAAGATAGACCTGCTTTTGAGGCTTATTTAGCCATGAAGAAGGAATTTGATAAGGGGCTGTCCGAAGCTAAAGCAAATCTTGCAGGTTATACTGGATTGAAAAATGGCGTAGAAAGCATCGTTAAAAAACTAGGTAAGGAAAACCCTACTTTGGAAGATGTAAAAGGTTTTACTCCTGAAGGACAAACCGAAAGCAATGCTAAAAATGCTTTGCTTAGGGCCTTGGCCAATACTGATTATAAAACTTTCTATGAAACCAGGGTGAAGGCTGGTTATGATCATTTTTACGATCAGGTTAACTACAATTATAACTTAACTTTTGATCCTCGTAATATTGTAGGGGATGACGAGAACAACAGCAACGAACGGATTTATGGTAATGCCGATTCTAAAGGTCCGGATCCATCACATGGCACGCACGTAGCAGGTATTGTGGGTGCTGATAGAAAAAATGATATCGGGATTAAAGGTGTTGCCGATAACGTACTGATTATGGCGGTACGTAATGTGCCAAATGGCGATGAACGCGATAAGGACGTTGCCAACGCTATCCGTTATGCAGTAGATAACGGTGCAAAGGTATTGAACATGAGCTTTGGAAAGGCTTATTCGCAAGATAAAAAGGTAGTAGATGATGCCGTGAAGTATGCAATAAGTAAAGATGTTTTATTGGTGCACGCAGCAGGTAACGATAACAAAAACCTTGATGTAGAGACTAATTTCCCAACTAACAAATATGAGGACGGTACTTTAGCAGAGAACTGGATTACAGTTGGCGCATCAACTCCTTATAACGATCGTAGACTTAAAGCAAGTTTTTCTAACTATGGAAAAACTACCGTGGATGTGTTTGCACCTGGTTTCGGTATTTATTCTACTTATCCGGATCAAAAATACCAGGATAACAATGGTACGAGTATGGCTGCTCCAGTGGTAGCTGGTTTGGCGGCATTAATTCGTTCTTACTATCCAAAGCTGAAAGCCGCACAGGTAAAGGAAATTATCATGAAATCTGTAGAAAAGGCAGATGCTTTAAAAGATATTTCGGTTACTGGTGGTGTAGTTAACGCTTATAATGCGTTGAAATTAGCGGCAACTTATTAGAATTAAAAGTTTTAAAAGGCAAAAGTACGAACTGCCTATAAAAAGCCTCGATGTTAGCGTCGGGGCTTTTTTATTTGTCAATCATTTCGATAATCGTAACGAGCGGAGAAACTTAACCATAAAGAAATAATTGTTTTTAATGAGGATAAAAGACAAAGATTTAGCCTCGCTATTTTCTTTGTATCTGTTCGCGATTTACACAAGGTCGAAATGACAAATTATGTGCGTTATTGCAGTCATAGTGGGTTGTGTTTTCATCTTGAAACAGCAAAGTTTTAGTATATATTAAAAAAATATTTTTTCTGGTGTAACGAATATTAATTGGAATCTACTTATGGGCATTAGTGTTTAGCTTGTATAATTATGCCTATTACTGCTTTTCTTAAGTTTTTAAATCAATTGTATCCAATGAAACCGCATTTGCTAGCTTATTTGGCTGATAAAGCAACGACATCTTTCTTTAATAAAGGAAGATTTTTAATTAGCCCGTTGGACAAGGAGGATTGTTTGTATTTTTTATCTAGCGGGGCCGTTAGGGGTTTTACTAAAATTGGTCAAAAGAAAATTACCACTTGGATTGCTGTTGAAAATAATTTAATTGGACGCTTAAGGGCAAGGGAAACCGATGACGAAGTGGAGGAATATATAGAGGCTATAGAACAGTGTGAGGTAGTGAAGGTCAGTAGGCCTTTGTTAGACGTACTTTATCTTAACAATTTTGAGCTTAATTACATTAGCCGAGTGCTGGGGCAAAATCTATATGCTGCTACCGAAGAACGGGCCTTTATTTGTAGGTTGCCAACGGCTGAAGAAAAGTATAAGCGCTTTGTAATGGTTTATCCCGATTTGAATGGTAGGGTGCCTTTAAAGTATATCGCATTTTTTTTGGGACTTTCGGTGGAAACGCTCAGTAGGGTAAGAACAAAAATAGCTATTAAGGACAATATATTGAAGGTAAGAATGATACATGAAAAGTCTTGATATTTGTCAATATTTATTTTTTTTCGCTATTGGAATATCATCAATATTGGCGTTTTTTGTGCTAAAATCAAGTGTTATGGACTATTTGCTTGCATATTTCAAACCAATAAATCAAATAAATATTTTCTGCGATAAGGTATTTCTAAAATAAAATGCCGAAAAACCTTATTAAAAGCGATTCTCTTTACCCTAACACAAGGATTGTATTAGTACTCTTTGACTTTCGTGTATTCTAGGGTAGATGAATTTGTTTTACCCTATCGAAAGTTAAACTGCTTTTAACCTTTATTTATCTTGAAGTTGGAGAGAGTCCTGCTTTGCTTCAATCTCAACGCTCAAATTTTTATGCCAGTTACCATATTTTTTAACTATTTAAATCAAATATATCCTTTAAAGGAACATTTAGTAACCTACTTATCTGAAAAGGTAACTACCGTTGAATTCAAAAAAGGTAAGTATTTGATTAGCCCGTTAGACAAGGAAGATTGTTTGTTTTTTGTAGTTAAGGGAGCCGTTAGAGGCTTCACTAAAATCAACGCTAAAAAAATTACTACTTGGCTTGAAGTCGAGAATGTGCTCATTGGTCGTATTCGAAGTATTGACGGCCTTGGCATCACAGAAGAATATATTGAAGCAATAGAAGATTGCGAATTAGTGGTTATCAATAAAGAAATGCTAAATTATCTATATGATAACTATTTTGAGATTAATTATATAGGTCGTGTGTTAATTGAGCGCTCTTATGCTGCCGCAGAAGAACGGGCCTTCATTGCTAGGCTACCGTCTGCCGAATCCAAGTACTTAAGGTTTTTAAAAGCCTATCCACATCTAATAGAAAGAATTCCTTTACGATTTATTGCTTCTTTCCTTAATGTATCCGAAGAGACATTGAGCAGGGTTCGTACCAAAATTGCCAAATGTAACAGGCTTAACCTATAGGCTTTTTTTTGTTGAATGAGTAAAAGAAATATTGATTTTTATCAAGGTCATATTCTTGGATAAGGTATCAAGGACCGCATGATGACGTTTTTTTGTATCGTAAAAAAAACAATATATCATGATCTATTTTAACAACTCTTTTCGAAAGAAATTTTGCGTGGCATTGATTATATGCTGTGCTTTTCTTGGGATTGGAATGAGTAAGCTACGGGCGCAAACGCTCGGTCCGGGAGACATTGCCTTTATCGGCTATGATTTCGGTACAACAGATGGCTTCTCTTTCATCGCTCTCAAAGCACTCCCAGCAGGTGAAACCATTTATTTTTCCGAACAAGGATGGACGGCTACAGGTTGGGCCGACAACACAGAGACCCACTTACAATGGGTGATTCCTGCTACTGTACCCTGTGGAACGATTATCACAGTGATGGAAACGTCAGCAGATACGTTTACCATTAGTGGTTCCTCTGGATTTAGCATTGCAAAAAATTCAAACTTCAACTTATCGGGTGGTGATCAGATTCTGGCTTACCAGAGTACTACAGGTGTTGCGCCAGCTAGTCCGATTTTTATTGCTGGAGTTCATGGCGACTATAACAGTACCAACTATGATCCTGTAACTGCATGGAATTTAAGCAACTTGTCTGGTACAGCAGAAAGTATTGTGCCTACGGGACTTACCAATGGCGTAAACTGTATTTCGCTTTTTCCAGCACCTGGACCTGAACAAGCTTACAGTAAATATAATGGAACCTTAACTGGAACTGCCACTGCTTTAAGAGCAGCCATTAACAATACAGCTAACTGGATCAAAACCGGTACAGCAACTTTGGGACTGTTACCTGCTAATTACCCGGCACCCAATGTGAACTGTACAGTTGTGATTAATCCTACGGTGTCAACAAGTGCGGCGAGCAGTGTAGGGGCAGTAAGAGCTAGTTTAGGTGGTAACGTAACTGCCGATGGAGGTGCATCTGTTACCGAAAGAGGGATAGTATGGGGATTATCGACTGATCCAACTACATCAGATAACAAAGTGATTATTGGCAGCGGAACAGGGACTTTTAGTTCTGTTGTATCCTCATTACCAGCTAATACAACCGTAAATTTTAGAGCTTTTGCTACAAATTCTTCAGGAACTGCTTATGGAAGTAACCTTACTTTTACTACAAACGCTGCTTTAACAGCTACTACTTCCTCTACCAATGTTTCATGTAACGGAGGTTCCAATGGTACGGCTACCGTTACGGCATCTGGAGGGGTAACCCCTTATACCTATTCATGGTCACCATCAGGTGGTACAGCAGCAACAGCTACTGGCTTAGCCGTTGGTGTTTATACTTGCACCATTACTGATAATGAAGGTAGCTCTATTACTAGAAATGTCACTATTACCCAGCCAAGTACGCTTGGCGCTAGTTCGGCAAAAACCAATGTGAGCTGTAATGGTGGTTCAAATGGCTCTGCTACAGTAGTTCCAAGCGGCGGAACCAGTCCATATACCTATTCGTGGGCTCCAAGTGGCGGTACGGGGGCAACCGCGTCAGGTTTAAGCGTAGGTAATTATACCTGTACCATTACCGATGCAAATGGCTGTACGATTAACAGGGGTTTTACAATTACCCAGCCTAGTGCAATGTCAATCACCACTTCTAGAACCGATGTAGCTTGTAACGGTGGTTCAAATGGTGTGGCAAGTGTAAGCGTTACTGGAGGAGTACCTCCATATAGCTATTCATGGTCACCATTAGGTGGTACAGCGGCAACTGCTTCTGGATTGGCAGCAGGTACTTATACCGTTACCATTACGGATGCTAACAGTTGTACAGCTACGAGAACTTTTACAATTACCCAACCAACGGCAATTTCAGTTACGCCTTCGCAAACTAATGTTGCTTGTAATGGCGGTTCAAATGGTACGGCTACTGTATCTGTAACGGGTGGCACACCAGGGTATACCTATTCATGGGCACCAAGCGGCGGTACAGCGGCCACGGCAACTGGATTAGCAGCAGGAACTTATACTTGTACCATTACCGATGCTAATGCTTGTACTAAAACACAAACCTTTACCATAACGCAGCCTACGGCATTGACGGCCACTACTTCCTCTACGAATGTTTCGTGCAATGGTGGCAGTAACGGAACCGCTACGGTTTCGGTCTCTGGCGGCACGCCGGGCTATACCTATTCGTGGGCGCCAAGCGGTGGTACTGCGGCTACCGCTTCGGGCTTGTCGGTGGGCACCTATACCTGTACCATTACCGATGCCAATGCCTGCTCTATTACTAGAACGGTAACGATTACCCAGCCAACGGCATTGACTTCTACCGCATCAATGACCACTGTTGCTTGTAACGGTGGCTCAAATGGTATGGCTACGATTAACGTTTCCGGGGGAACTGCACCTTATACGTACTCATGGGCGCCAAGCGGTGGTACCGCTGCTACCGCTACGGGTTTAGCCGCGGGCACTTATACGGTTACGGTTACCGATGCCAATGCCTGTACCTTGACCAGGACATTTACGGTTACGCAGCCTACGGCATTGACGGCCACTACTTCCTCTACGAATGTTTCGTGCAATGGTGGCAGTAACGGAACCGCTACGGTTTCGGTCTCTGGCGGCACGCCGGGCTATACCTATTCGTGGGCGCCAAGCGGTGGTACTGCGGCTACCGCTTCGGGCTTGTCGGTGGGCACCTATACCTGTACCATTACCGATGCCAATGCCTGCTCTATTACTAGAACGGTAACGATTACCCAGCCAACGGCATTGACTTCTACCGCATCAATGACCACTGTTGCTTGTAACGGTGGCTCAAATGGTATGGCTACGATTAACGTTTCCGGGGGAACTGCACCTTATACGTACTCATGGGCGCCAAGCGGTGGTACCGCTGCTACCGCTACGGGTTTAGCCGCGGGCACTTATACGGTTACGGTTACCGATGC
>NZ_QMHO01000007.1:121587-170348 GCF_003313505.1 Pedobacter nanyangensis
TACCGCTACGGGTTTAGCCGCGGGCACTTATACGGTTACGGTTACCGATGCGAATGCTTGTACTTTAACCAGATCATTTACTATCACCCAACCACCGGCATTGGTTGTTAACCCGCTTATGCAAACCAATATTGCTTGTAATGGCGGTGCTACTGGATCTGCTTCTGTTTCAGTATCGGGAGGTACGCCTGGATATACCTATTCATGGTCTCCATCGGGAGGTACAGCAGCCACAGCAACTGGACTAGTTGCAGGTACCTATACTTGCACCGTTACGGATGCAAATAATTGCACAAAAATACAAACATTTACCATTACCCAGCCAACGGCATTACAATTGGCTTATTCAGGGGCTGCTGTGGTGAATAAGAATACCGCATTTACATATACTTTCCTAGCAACAGGAGGAACTACAAGTTATTCATACAGTAGTTCTGGTACACTTCCAACTGGGCTAACATTGTCTGCAGGAGGTGTATTGTCAGGCACGCCAACTACCGCCGGAGATTATAGTTTTACGGTTGTAGTTACCGATGCCAATGCTTGTACTAAAACGGTGAACGTAAGTATAAAAGTAGAGAATGCATTACCGGTAGATTTGATTAATTTTGGAGCAAAAGCAATAGCTACTGGTGTTGAGGTTACTTGGACCACTACGTCTGAGGCCAACTCTTCGCACTTTGAACTGTTACATGCTACAGAAACAGGAGAGTTTAAATCTCTTTCCAAAGTAGATGCACTTGGTGATTCTAAAACTGGAAAACGTTATGTTTTCTTGCATAAAAATGCCGTAAATGGGCTAAACTACTATCAGTTATTGCAAGTTGATAAAAATGGTGACACTAAAGATTATGGGGTAAAGCAAGTTAACTTCAGTCCAGCTAGAGATGAGGTGTTGTTGTTCCCTAATCCTGCGTCACATGCAATTACTGTTAAATTCCCAATAAATGTTTACAGCCAGCTACAGGTGATTGATATGTTGGGAAAAGTGGTAATGAGTAGCAAAATCACCGCTAAAGACCAAGAGCATAAGCTAAATATCGCTTTGTTACCTGCTGGTGTTTATACGGTAGTATTAACATCTGGCAACACAAAAACTGTACATAAATTCATTAAACAATAAATTGCTATTGTTTACGCTCTTAAAGCCCTTGCTTATTTATTAAGTAAGGGCTTTTTCATGCTGCCAGTTTCTCTCAATGAAACATGCCAGCTAAACGCCTCTTCCAGTAAATGCGGTGTTTGTCCGCCGCGTTCGTTAGCAGCCCGATTGAAATAGCTCTGTAATTGCTGTCTGTATTCAGGATGTACGCATTTGTTAATGATTACCTGTGCTCGTTGTCGTGGTGCCAAGCCTCTTAAATCTGCAAGCCCTTGTTCTGTTACAATAATATCCACATCGTGCTCGCAATGGTCAACATGTGACACCATAGGTACAATGCAAGAAATGTTATTGCCTTTGGCTACTGAGGTGGTTACAAAAATACTGAGGTACGAATTACGGGCAAAATCTCCCGAACCCCCTATGCCATTCATCATGTGCGTACCACTTACATGAGTAGAATTTACATTGCCATAGATGTCACATTCTAGGGCGGTATTTATGGCAATAATGCCTAATCTTCTAATAACTTCCGCCGCATTGCTAATATCCTGCGGGCGAAGCATTACCTTATCTTTATAAGTGTCGAAATTAGAGAATATCTTGTCGTAATAGGCTTGAGAAACGGTAATGGAAGAACCCGAAGCAAATAATAATTTACCCGAGTCCAGTAAGTCGAAGGTGCTGTCTTGAAGTACTTCCGAATACATGGTTAAATCTTCAAAATCGCTATGCACAAAGCCAGTTAATACGGCGTTGGCCACTTTACCAATGCCCGCCTGTAATGGGAGCAACGATTTGGTTAAATTCCCCTTAGCTACTTCCTGGTTAAAGAAACGGATCAAATGGTTGGCAATGGCTTTGGTAGAAGCATCGGGGGCTTCAATTTCTGCGGGGCTATCTGTTTTTTGGGTAATCACGATACCCGCAATTTTATCGGGGTTAATGGCAATTACCGAAGCGCCTACCTTGGTATTGGCTTTAGTGATTGGAATTTCTCTGCGATTAGGGTATTCGCCCGTCGAAAAAATATCATGAATGCCTTTAATGGATAGTGGAACCGATAGATTAAGTTCGATGATCACTTTTTCGGCCAATGCCGCAAAAGAAGCCGAATTACCAACAGAAGTGGTAGGCACAATACTGCCATCTTCTTCAATTAAACAAGCCTCTAAAATGGCAATATCTATTTTGGGGAAGTTGTTGGCCCGCAGCAAATTGGCGGTTTCTCCCAGGTGCTGGTCAATAAAAAATACCTCGCCTTTGTTAATCGCTTTGCGCATTACAGGATCAACCTGGAAAGGTAAACGTAACGAGAGTGCCCCTGCTTCTACCAGCGCCCCATCGGTTCCCTGTCCTAACGAGGCACCAGTCATTAACGTCACTTTCAAGGGGTCAGTCTTTGCTCTTTCGGCCAAAGCCATTAATACCGCTTTACTGTCGCCAGCTTTGGTAAAGCCGCTAGAGGCCACCACCATGTTGTTTTTAAACATCATCGCCGCCTCTTGTGCGGTAATGATTAGTTGTTCTAAATCTGGGTTAAGTATTCTATTCTCGTACATACGATTTGGCATGATTAACAAATGTATGGGCTACACTTTTTACCATCTGCGTCAAAAATAAAGGTAGCTTAAAGGATTGATGAAACATCTCGTCAAGCTAAAAAATGACTTTTGTCACTTATCAGCCAAGGCTTGGTAAATTTCTGCGTAAAGCAATCCGCTGCCTCCACCATAATGTTTAACGACTGTACTGTTTGCCTTCAGCTTTTCGAGGTGTAGTTTCAGCACGTCTTCCTGCGGCTGTGTAATGCCCGAGCCGATTAATATTACCTCAAAAGCTTTGGCATAGCAATTTTCCATGGCCTCATTGAGAGATAAAGCAACGGTAGCATGCCAATCTTCCATTTTGTTGATTAAGCGTGCTATGGTTGCTGCAATGGGTTCGTTGGAACAAACAATTAAAATATTGGTCATACGCTTATGATTTAGCCACAGATGCGCAGGTTTTTTCTAATCGTTATGGATTGATTTATCTGTGTATCTGTGGCTAGTTTAAATGTGGTTAAAACTTCATGGGTACTTCCATGATCAAAAATTCGGCTTCAGTACTTGCCGAGATTTCAAATTTGGCGGTATCCCAAATGCCAAAGCCATCTCTGGTATTAACATCTTGGCCATCAATTTTGATACTTCCTTTCAATACAAAAATGTAGGCGCCATTCCCTTCTTTATGGAAGGTATAGGTTTTAGAAGTATTCGCATCAAATCTAGCCATGTTAAACCAAGCATCTTGGTAAATCCATACTCCAGCATCATCGGCATTTGGCGAAAGCACCTGTACAAATTCGTTTCTGGTATCTTTGTCGATGGTAATCTGGTCGTAACGAGGTTCTACATTTCTTTTGTTAGGAAATACCCAGATCTGTAAAAACTTGGCGGGATTTTCACTATCAGGATTATATTCAGCGTGATATACGCCTGTACCTGCACTCATTACCTGTATTTCGCCAGCTTTAATGGTGGCGGTGTTGCCCAAGCTGTCTTGATGTTGTAGCTCTCCTTCTAACGGAATAGAAATAATTTCCATGTTGTCATGTGGATGTTCTCCAAATCCCATTCCACCAGTTACAAAGTCATCATTCAATACCCTTAATGCTCCAAAGTGGATGCGGTCTGGGTTGTAATATCCAGCAAAGCTGAAAGAGTGAAAGCTTTTTAGCCAGCCATGATCTGCGGCTCCGCGAGTGTTGGCTGTGTGTAATACGGTTTGTGCCATTGTTTTTTTCTCCTTTGTTGATACAAATTTACAGCACAAATTTTGGCTGGCTCTTAACATAGGGTAAGAATTGGCATGCTATTAATGAAGTATTTCATATTTTAGAGCATTAATGCACCTGTTGATGTTCAAGAAACTGCCTTTTCTCCTTCATTTACATTTGTGGCTAACTTTCGGTATAGGCTTACCCTGCGCTGCCCAATATCAGCAGCTGCTTCATCAGCCTTATAAAAATAAGGTATACATTATCGACACCCTTTACGGAAAATTGGTAGGCAATAAAGATACCAGTGATACCTTTGCTTTCTTACGTAAAATGGAAGCTTATGGACTTAAGCATCACGATAGGGAAATGGTGTTGGAGGTTGAATTGTTTAAAGCTTATTACTATTCTTATTGGACTTTTGACCATCCACATAATTTAGTGCTGAAGAAGCTAAAGGCAATAGCTGAAAAGGGAAGAAAAGAAAACTATCTGCACATAGAAGCGAGGGCACTGCGGGTAATAGGTGAGTTTTATTGGCGGCGTGTGGGCAATTACGAGCTGGCTACAGAATATTACCTGCGTTTAGATCGATTGTTGGATAAAACCAATGCTATTGATTTCCCAAATATGGCCGAATACTATTATCTCATTGGCGAGCTGTATTATTTTTTTAAGGATTACGCTACGGCAAAAGCCTATATGTACAAAACACTGTCCATTGCCGTCACGGATTTTAACTGGAAAGCGATATGGTCGGCCAACAATACCATGGGATTATGCTATCGGCAACTAGGCAAATTGGATAGTGCCGATGTATTTTTTAATAAGGCCATACAATCGAAATATTTTGGGAGTGATGATATCAGATACACGATAGCGCAAGGAAACATTGGCTACAATCATTATTTAAGAGGCAATTACGATTTGGCGGTTCCGCTGATGGAGCATGACGCCGAGAAAGCTGCAACTGAACTTGACTGGCGTTTGGCTGCGGGAGCTGCCGTTCCATTGGCGGATATCTTTATCAAACAGAGAAAATATGACATTGCCTGGCATTGGATTGAAAAGGCAGAATACTATCTGAAGAAATCTTTTGATCGTTCCTTGGAGCTAATGGACCGCTTTTACTCAGTTAAAAGCACCTGGTATTTGGCCAAAGGTAATGCTGCGTTAGCTACAAAATATCTTGATTCGGCAAGGTTGGCAAAAGCCGAGGAAGATAAAAGAGTAGATGCTTTACAGCTTTTACGTGTTCAGCAAAGAGCGCATAGCCAAAAGTTGGCGGCCGAGCGTAGTGCATTTACGGCAAAGGAGAAAGCTAAAAACAATCTGTTGGTTGCCCTTACGTTTATTGCATTTTGTTTGGTAGCTGTAAGTTTTCTGATTTACTTTTTGCAGCGCAGAAAGCGGCTCAGGATAGAAGCAGCCAAAGATGCTAAATTGAAAATGGCTAACCATGAACTGAACCAGGCCAAGCAACAATTGGAAAAGTTTGCTCAAGCCATTGCTCATAACAGCCGTATGATTGAGGATATGCAAACGGCGCAAGAAAACCAGCAGAGCCAAGCAGTAGAGCTGGTAAAGAAAAAAGCCATCATTACGGATGAGAGCTGGGATATTTTTCAGCAGGCATTTGAAAAGGTTCATCCAGGGTACATTAGAAGGTTGAAGGAAAGGGTTGCTGGAGTTACCCTTGCCGAAACCAAAATGGTAGTGTTGAGCAAACTTAGGTTGTCCAAACAAGAAATGGCCCATGCCCTGGGGGTTTCGCCTCAATCGTTAAGGGTAACTTGGCATCGTTTACGCAAAAAAACAGGTGATGATGAAATCCAGTTGGAGGATTTTGTGGATCAAATTTAGATGATGGTATTATTCCTTTGATTGGTGATAATACCAACCAAAGGACGACGAGCATTAATTCTTAATCATTTTCAGAATGGTGTTTTTCCCTTTTCCTGTAAGCTTTAGGAAATAAATCCCTTTTGGGAGATGATTGGCGATGATGGTTTTTTCCGCCTCAGTTTTATTTACAGACAAGTGCTGTAAAATTTTACCAGAAATTTCTGTTAAAATGACGCTTTGATAAGTGTTGGCCGCAAACTGTACCTTAGCTTGTGTGGTTACTGGATTTGGATAAAGCAGTACCTGATCTTCATCTAAACTAAAGTTTAATTCTTTAATGCCCAGCTCTTCGGTTTTGCCGTCATGATCTTTTTGGACCAGTTTGTAATAATTGATGCCGTTTAAAGGTGTTCGGTCATGCCACGTATAGCTGTTTTTTAGGTTGGTGGTACCTTTCCCTTTTACCGATGCAATGCTTATAAAGTTTCGGTCGTTTGTTGCCCTAAAAATTTCAAAGCCTGCATTATCTTTTTCGGAAGCCGTTCCCCAGCTCAGCACCGCTGTATGGTTTTCCTTTTTGATTTGGAATGACAAAAGTGCCACAGGTAAGGTTCCCATATTTTCAAAAGGACCCAAATCTATACTAGAACCTATTAACCGCTGATTTCCTGCCAGGTCTTTATCTGTCCCTAGACTATTATTGGTACTATTGCCGTCCGCATCTTCGTACAAGGTATTGTTTCCAGTGTTAATGGCTAATCCATTAGCTTTTAATGTGTAATCGCCGTTTACTGCGTCTGTAAAAAGATTATTGTCGGTGAACTGCCAAGGCACGCCATTAATGTTGCCGTTGGCGGTGCTGAACTCGTGCTGGATCAAGCTATATTTAATATCCTTGATGACACTGCCATTAGCGCCTTCCAAGTAGGTGTTGATTGTGAGATTGTTGTAGGTGTTATGGTAAACAATGCTATTGTAAGCCGTAAATGAGTAAACAGCGCCATTGGCAAAATAAATAAAATTAGGGCTTTCGTTGCTGGCTACGGTGCTATTTTGCAGCTTAATGCTACTTGGAGCGATTGGATTAGCGTAAGCAAAAATGGCCCCGCCAAAAGCTCCTGCACTATTTCCACTGAGGATACTATTGGTAGTTGTTATTGTACTGGAGGCATTAGTTGAGCGTGAGTGGATACCGCCACCGTGAGTGCCGCTATTTTTACTGATTGTGCTTCTGTAAATATTGAGGTTGGCAGTAGAGCCTGCTAGCAAATAAATGCCGCCTCCCCAATCGCTGGTACTATTGTAGCTGATATAGCATTGGGTTAATGTCATCTCATTGTTTGCGGTTCCGCTTTCTGAGTAAATTCCGCCGCCATTATTTCTACGTACGATAAGATTGGCCACGCCAATGGCTCCGCTACCATCTGCCAATCCACCTGTTATGGTAAAGCCGTTCAATTCGGTGTTTAAAGCCGTGTTGCCTGAAGCCGCTATGATCACGTGATAAGCATTATTGCCCTGTGGGATTGTTGTGTCATTGTTATCCAGGTCTCCGCTTAGTATCGTGCCATTAGTTTGCGTAGGTAAAATACGATCATGTTCTGTTAAGGTAATTCCATTGTCGGGATCGAAACCGCCAAATAACTTTACTCCGCTTACCATCAGAAAGGCATTGTTACGTCCTTGATCTGTGCCAAATAGTGAAGGCGCATCATGCGGACCGTACATTGGTTTGTATGTGCCCTTGCTTACCCATATTTGTTTTACAGCATTTGGTGTATTGGCATTTAAAAGTTTAGCAGCCATAAGGGCATCGGCCAGTTCTGGTGTAGCATTGGCCCAACTATTGCCCCTAAAACTGCCAGCGCCATGCTTCTTTACGTAAATAATACCATTTTCGTCGGGAACCGTTGCCGGGCTATGGGAGCTTTCAAAGGCTCCCATATCTATAAAGTCCATTCTTAAGCGGTTGTTGCCGGCTAAATCTTTATCTAGCGTTAAACTATTGTTCCCATTATCGCCATCAGCGTTTTCGTATAAAATGTTATTGCCTGCGTTTATGGCTGCACTCTTGTCCTTTAGGCTGTAATCGCCATTTGCAGCATTTGTAAAGAGGTTGTTGTGGGTATAATTTGTAGAAGTTCCATCAAGGTTGCCATTTCCCGTGTCGCTTTCTTCCTGCACTAAGCTATACTTAATGTCTTTGCTAATACTACCGCTATTGGTAGCGATATTGCTAATTGCCCCGTTTTCTAACTTATTGTTAAAAACAATACTGTTATAAGAGGTGAAAGTTTTAGCATTGCCCTTTAAAAAAATAAAATTTTGACCTTTATTATCAGCTATGGTGCTGTTCTGAAGTTTTAGATTACTGGTATTGGAGGCATCTGAATAAATTACTACCCCGTCAGCCAGGGCTGTGTTGCCATGTATTTTACTGTTGGTAACTGAAATTTGCGAGGAAGGACCTTTTGAATAAATACTCCCGTTGGAATTGGAACTGTTTTCACTGATACTGCTATTGCTGATATTAATGGTTGAAGAATTGCTTGCTGGTGGTAGAGGCATTACTGGTGGCCAAGCTTCTGAATAAATGATTCCGCCAGAGCCAGCACTATTTTTACTAATGTTACAGTTGATTACCGTAACTGTTGAGCTCAGGGCAGCTCCCGCCTGAGAAATTATCGCTCCACCAACACCAGAGGCTTGGTTTCCGTTAATGCTGCAGTTAACAAGCATAACGGTTGAACCGCCGCTCATGCTATTGGCGTAAATTCCTGCGCCATCGCTGGTGTTGTACCCAATGCTACTGGGCGACTCTCCTGATGCCAGACCACCTGTAACGGTAAAGCCATTTAATTCAATGTGACTTAAAGCGTAATTGGGAGACGAAGGTGAGCTCACTACATGGTATGCGTTATTGCCAGTTGGTCCGTTGGTATCATTATCGTCTAAATCGCCACTGAGTATGGTTCCATTTGGGGCTTCTGTAGTGGCATTGGGTATGATGCGTTGGTGGCTTAGGTTGGTAATGCCATTGTCGGGATCAAAACCTCCGTATAGTTTTACGTCATACGCTATTGTAAAGCTACGCTCTTTCGGAACTGTTACCACACCTTGATTGTATAATGGTTTATACACGCCTTTGGAAACCCAGATTTGGCTTACGATCGCTCTGTTTGCATTGGCAAATTTTAATGCATCGGCGAGTTCGCCAATGGCATTGCTCCATGAACTCCCATCTCCAATGCTTCCTTTCTTTACATAGAGGATGTTGTTATTGTCGGGAAGCGGCTCCTGATATTCATAGGCTCCCACATCAATGGCTGCACCAGACAGTCTCTTATTTCCCAATAAATCCTTATCCGTAGTTAAGCTACCTCCATTACTGGTGTAAAGTTGGTTGTTGCCTGCGCTAATGGCAGGGCTTTCTTTAAGCAGGATATAGTTCCCTGTATTCATCGGAGCTGAAGCAAAAGCGGTTGGATTAGCAAACTTGGGATTTACATTCAGGTTGTTAGTCCCGGGAAAGCCTCCCTGTATTATGCTATAACTTACCTCGGTAACCATATCTACCTGATAAGAAATTTTTATCCTTACCTGATCAATGTAAGAGATAATGGTAGGCAACAACAATCCCGAAGCTTTCGAGGTAACGGCAATGGCTACTCCAAAATCATCTGCATTTACATCGGCTGGCGTTAAGGTAAGTCCCCAAAGGTCTGTATGGGTACCATAGGTGAATGCCGTTTCCGAAGTTGGCCAGTTTACGCCGACACTGGCATGGTTGGTGCCTTCCACTTGGTTGTTTTTAAGTAGCCTGATATCTAAATCCTGTGTGTAATTAGAACTTGAATTATCGCTACAAAATTTTCTGATTTCCACCTCAACGCCCAGTATATTTGCGTTAGCGGGCAAATTAAGGCCAAATCCCTTTACCATTAAAAAATGGCTATCTCTAATGGTACCGGCAATTGATAGCGCTTCATTAGACATGGTTGCGTAACTATTATTATCGGTAAGCACATTACCGGAATTATTCCAAGCATCCGTACCCGTACTGTTATTGTTAGTGGCCGATGTAGGATTTTGAAAGCTAGGTGCTTCTACGGTGGTATTTTCCAGAATACCGCTACTGTTCCCATAAACCACTGTATTTGTTATGGTAGGCGAAGAAAGATTATGATAGACCGCTGCACTGGCGGTGCCCGCACCGTTGTTGCCCGCAACGGTGGTGTTCAGCAGTTTAGGTGCAGAGTAGGCACTGTATATGCCTGCCCCACTGGCATTGCCAGAGGTTTTGTTTCCAGTAATTAAAGTATTGATAATTGATGGTGCAGCAAAGTAATTGTAAATACCTGCGCCTGTTTGATTGGCCGTAGCCACATGTCCTGAAATGACACAATTGGTGATTTTTGGAGAAGCTCCCAGGTTATAGATACCGGCGCCCCTATCCTGGTAAATGGTTTGCCCGTTTACCAATAGGGTACTTGCTGTATTGGCATGGCCGCCTACAATGGTAAATCCATCCAACATGGCAGTGCCTACATCGCCCACTCCAAGTACCACATGATTGGTATTATCGGCGTTTGCCATAATGGTAGATGTGGTTTCGTCGTTACCACTTAAGTCACCGCTTAAGATTGTTTTATGGGCTGCTAGCTTGAGATTACGCTCGTTTAAGCTGCCTTCTGTTCCTGAAAAACTACCATATAGTTTTACATCTTTTACCAAAAGAAAAGCATTGAATCGGCCGGCGGAATTGCCGAAATTATTATCTGCGGGACTATATAACGGTTTGTATATGCCACCAGCCACCCAAATTTGCTGTATGGTCGCATTAGTTTTTGCAGCAATCAGTGCGTCGGCCAGTTCACCAATGGCATTGCTCCATGCGGTGCCATTCCCAATACTTCCTTTTTTAACATAGAGAATGCCATTGGCATCGGGTGTTTGGGCAAAGCTGAAGTAGCTTAAGAAAATAAAGAAGATGGAAAGTGTAGTTATTTTAATTTTCATGATGTTGGATTGGTTTTTCATTGATGATTTAAAAATGGCACTTTAATGCACTTCAAATCAAATTTTAGGCGTTACAGAAACGTTACAGTTTTGATAGTGATTAGCTATAACGTAGTTTGGTGAAAATATTTCTACCTGTTTGTTGATTTCTGAGGGCTGGCTACGTGAAAAAAAACCTGACTTTAGTTTTACAACATGGAGTTGTTAACTTTGATAACTTTGCCAAACCAAATGGATAACTTAGTAACATGATTAACAGGGCGACTTACCAAGCGGCGCAAATTGTTGCGACGACCATAGAAACGCATTTTGCCGAACACTTGGCAGAAGCTAGTGCTAAGGGAGAAATTGATTTGGCGCCTCAGCCTCCAGCCCGAGTAATTGAAGCGATTTTGGACGCTGCTTTTTGGAGTAGCTTGCGTAAGGAGGAGGGACATTCCCCTAAAATTTCCATTGCATTTTTACCGCCAGAGCAAGCGACAAAACCTTTATTGTTTAAACAGAACTTACCTTTAAATCCAACGGTGTTAACCAAATTGGCACCTGGTGTAGAGCGTGGGGGAATCCATATTGGTGTATGGCACGATGGTTACGATCTTTATATTTGGGGAACCACTTTAAATATCCCCAACTACTGCTTTGTGGTTGATGTTTCGGAACCAGCGCTGTTGGTGGTTAAACATCGTAGAATGGCGGGTTACGGAAAATTTACCAATGTTGCGGTACTAAAGGGAGATCAGATAAAAATTGTAAATGAAAGCGCTCCTAAAATGGGCGAATGCCCTAGTATTTTATTGTCGTTACTTGATCTCACCGCCGATAGTTATTGGAACGATTCGGCCAATATTTTAATTCAGCTCTCTGTTTCTATGCGGGCACACGGTAGGGGTGGTGCCGTGCTCATTGTACCTCAGGGCAGTGATGATTGGAAGCAATCTGTGATCCATCCCATCAGTTACTCATTGACACCTTCATTTAAGGGGCTGTCTGATTTGGTAAAGAAAGATCGAAGTGATGCCAGTGAAATATTTTGGCAAACCGCTTTAAAAAGGGAAATTGACCATCTGGCAGGGCTAACTGCCGTAGATGGCGCTACCATTGTTACAGATGAATATGAACTGTTGGCGTTTGGCGCTAAAACGGGAAGAGCAAATAGTAGCGAACATATCCATCAGATTTCATATACGGAGCCCATTAATAACGCAGAGGCGGTGGTGGTGCATCCAGCTAAAATAGGGGGCACAAGGCACTTGTCTGCAGCGCAATTTGTCTTCGACCAACGGAATGCTTTGGCTTTGGTGGCCTCACAAGATGGTCATTTCACGGTCTTTAGCTGGTCAAAATCTTTGAATATGGTGCAGGCCCAGCGGATAGATGCATTGTTGCTTTAGTTAATGCCGAATATGGCAAAAGCAATGGTGCCCAACAACATCAGAACCATTACAATGCGGTCGGCTTTTACTCTTTCGTTATAGGTAGAGGATTTAACCCTGCTTTTCTCTTTAGCTTTATAAAATGCGGCATTGGCCGAATGTACGTTTGCTATCATAACTACTCCTCCTTGTTGTAGTATGACAAACAAAGACTAGGCCATTTTGTGTGGAAAAGTGGATAACTATCGTTTTTTATTTGTCAGATTTTTTGTTTGGTGAGGTGGTGTAAGCTTCAGGCAGAAAGCGAGTTCTGCCTGAAGTTTGTTTTAGTGCTGAAGCAAATAGCTTTTAAAGCCAGCAAAGTCTGTTTTTAATTCGTCGGCTTGTTTTTGCCTGCCACTTAATTCTTCTACTGAACTTGGAATTTCGATTTTAGCTGCTAACAATGGTGGAAAAATATCTGGGAATTTACAAGCGTGTGCGGTGGATAAAAATACTGCTGGGGCTTCATCCTCAGTTTGTTGTCTGAATTTCTCTACAGCTAAGTAGGCAATTGCTGTGTGTGGACAAGCGATATAGTCGTATTTTTCGGCAATGGCTTTAATGCCTGCTAAAGTTTCTTCGTCCGTAAAACGATAAGCGCTTACTACTTCTTTTAATGCCGCAGTATCTTGCTTAAATAAATCCATAATACGTACCCAGTTGCTAGGTGCCCCTACGTCCATGGCATTGGCATAAGTTTGTACGGATGGTTTGGTTTCATAAACACCTGTTTCCAAAAAGCGGGGAACCGTGTCATTTACATTGGTAGCCGCAATAAATTGTTTTACAGGCAAGCCCATTTTGTAGGCCAATAAGCCAGCACCAATGTTACCAAAGTTTCCGCTAGGCACAGAAAATATCACCTCCTTAAACCCTTTTCTTTTCAGTTGGGCATAAGCGTTGAAATAATAGAAAGTTTGGGGGATCAACCGGGAGATGTTAATGGAATTGGCCGAAGTTAAACGGAATTTTTGGTTCAGTTCTTCATCGGCAAAGGCCTGTTTAACCAAAGCTTGGCAGTCGTCAAAAGTGCCATCAACCTCAATGGCCCTAATGTTTTGTCCAAGTGTAGTTAATTGTTGCTCTTGTATGGGGCTTACTTTCCCTTTTGGGTAAAGAATGGTTACTCGAGTATTTGGCACGCCTAAAAAGCCAAGTGCTACGGCCCCGCCCGTATCGCCCGATGTAGCCACCAAAACGTCTAGTAATTGTTCGCCATCTTTCAGGTAGTAGCCCATCACTCGGCTCATGAATCGGGCACCAAAATCTTTAAATGCTAAGGAAGGGCCATGAAAAAGCTCTAGCACAAAAGTATTGTCATCCAAAGGAACTGCTGGTGCTTCAAAGTTAGCCGCTTCTTCTACCAATGCTTTTAAATCATCGGCTGGAATTTCGTCTTTCAGCAAAGCAGAGGCTACTTCGTAAGCAATTTCGGTAAGGGCGTATTTTTCGATATTGTCGATGAAAGAGGCAGGTAGTTGAGGGATTGTCTCGGGCATGTACAGTCCTTTGTCTAAAGGCATGCTGTTAAAAACAGCCTCTTTAAAAGAAACGCGTAAGTCTTTATTGTTGGTTGAATAGAATTTCATTTTAGGGTATAAGGTTTAGGGTTATTAGGTGTAAGATTTAGGGTGCAAAGTTTAACCTTAAGCCTTGCACCTTTTACCTTACAGCTTTCTCGGTCCTTCGGTATTTACTTCAGACACGTAAGCCTGACTTTGAATATTGATTTGGTGTAAGTGCATTTGTTGTGCTTTGGTAATCAGTTTAGCGCTTTCCTCATCTTTGGTTAAGGCAAAAACCGATGGGCCAGAGCCAGAAATGCCGAAACCTACCGCACCATTTTCCATGGCTAACTTGCGCAGCACTTCAAAATCGGGGATGAGGATAGAACGTGTAGGCTCAACCAAAACATCTTTCATGCTGCGGCCAACCAAATCTAAATCGTTTAAAAATAGGCCGCTCACCAAGCCTGCAACATTTCCCCATTGGGTAACGGCATCTTTTAGCTGTACTTTTGCACGAATCATTTGTCGGGCATCCTTGGTTGGTACATCCACTTCTGGATAAACAATGGCTGCGTACATGCCTTGCGGTACGGGCAGCGAAATCACATCCAAAGGTTCGTAGCTGCGCACCAATACAAAACCGCCCATAATGGCAGGAGCTACATTGTCGGCATGGCCGTAACCACAGGCAATTTCTTCGCCTTTCATGGCAAAGGGTACCAGGTCTTTTGCAGTTAGCAAATTGCCCATGAGTTGGTTAATGGCATAAAGTCCTGCAACTGTACTGGCCGAGCTAGAGCCCAGGCCACTGCCAATTGGCATTTTTTTGTGGAGTTCTATTTCTACCCCAACATCTTCTCTACCGATATGGGCCAAATAATGCTTTACAGAAGCACTTACGGTATTTTTATCGCTATTTAGTGGAAGCTTCCCATCGTCGCCAGTAATTTTTAGTAAACGAACGCCAGGTTCTTCCACCAAGCGCATCACCACCTCATCGCCGGGAGCATTTACGGCAAAGCCCAGCACGTCAAAGCCGCATACCACATTGGCTACCGTTGCTGGGGCAAAAACTTTGATTTCTGTTCCAGGCGCTGAAGCTGGTGGGTTTGACTTTTTATCACTTTTATATTGTAAAGTGTCCATTTTTGATTTTCTATATTTTAATTGAACGTTTCGTCATTGCGAGCCTGCGAAGCAATCCTAAAGCATCTTGTACAATTGGTAAGATTGCTTCGTGCCTCGCAATGACGGTTACTTGGTGATTACGGCGTGGCTACGTTAATAATATCTGCAAATACACCAGCAGCAGTAACTTCGGCGCCGGCACCTGGGCCTTTTACCACCATTGGACGGAACTTATACCTGTCGGTCACAAAAGAAATGATATTGTCGGCACCAGAAAGGGCATAAAACGGATGGTCTTCGCCCACCATTTGCAGACTAATCTCTACTTTGCCATCTTCCAATTTACCGATATAACGAAGTACTTTTTTCTCGCTTTCAGCAGTGTTTTTCAAGTTCTCGAAATAGGCCGCATTGTTCTTTAGTTCCTCATAAAATGACTCTACCGAATCAGCTTTCAAACAGGCCTCAGGTAAGATATTGTCGATTTTAACATCTGATGCCTCTAAAGGATAACCGGCGTCTCTCGCTAAAATCAGCATTTTGCGCATAAAATCCTTACCATTCAAATCGTCGCGTGGGTCAGGTTCGGTATAGCCTAAGTCCTGTGCTTCTTTCACGATGTCGTAAAAAGCTTTATCACCTTTAAAGCTGTTGAAGATGAAAGAGATGGTTCCTGATAAAATGGCTTCAATTCTATCGATTCGATCACCACTCATCATTAGGTTTTTCAAAGTTCCTATGATAGGCAGGCCTGCACCTACGTTCGTTTCGTAGTAGAAATCTACACCGTGTTTTTTAGCGGTATCCTTAAAAAGCTTGTACTGTGCAAATTCGGCGGAATTGCCTTTTTTGTTGCAAGCCACAATGGATACGCTGCTTTCGAATACCTGTTTGTAAAAAGGAATTGGCGCCTCACTTGCCGTGTTGTCTACAAAAACGCTGTTTGCTAAATTTAGCGACTGCATTTTAGCGACAAATTCTGATAGATTGGCTTGCTCGCCTTTTTCTTCTAGAACAGCCTCCCAGTGGTCAAGATCAATGCCGTTAGCATCAAACACCATTTTTCGGGTGTTGGCAATGCCTACCACTTTTACTTGCAGGTCATTTTTTTCGGCCAAAAATTGGCTTTGGGCTTTGATTTGATGGAACAAGGTTTTTCCAATATTTCCTGTGCCTAAGCAATAAACATTTAAGGTGCGCTTTAAATCGGTATAAAAGGCATCATGTACGGCATTTAATGATTTCGCCAAGTCATCCTTACTGATGATGACCGAGATGTTATATTCCGACGAGCCCTGTGCTATGGCCCTCACATTAATACCATTACGGCCCAGTGCGTGGAATAGCCTGCCGCTCATGCCGGGCGTACGTTTCATGTTCTCGCCAACAATGGCCAATACCGCTAAATCACCTTCCACTTCAGGGTAAGCCAATTTGCCAGCCGCTAACTCTAGCTCAAATTCTTTGTTGATGATAGTTACCGCTTTGGCGGCATCAGGAGGGTTAACTGCAAAAGTAATGCTGTGTTCCGAAGAAGACTGGGTAATTAGGATCACGTTGATTTGCTCCCTTGAAAGTAGCGAGAATAAACGGCCACTAAAGCCTGCTTTGCCTACCATGCCACTACCACTTAAATTGATGATGCTGATATGGTTGATAGAGGAAATACCTTTGATCGGTAAATCTGAAGGTTTGATATTGCTACGGATGAAAGTACCGGGAAACTCGGGTTCGAAAGTGTTTTTGATCACCAACGGAATTTTCTTCGCGAAAGCGGGTACCATGGTTGGCGGATAAATCACCTTGGCGCCAAAATAACTCAATTCCATGGCTTCGATATAGCTCAATTCATCTAATGAAAAAGCTTTTTTAACGATGCGGGGATCGGCCGTCATCATGCCGTTCACATCAGTCCAAATTTCAATTTCGGCTACATTTAAAGCTGCTCCCCAAATGGCTGCGGTGTAATCAGAGCCACCACGACCTAAAGTAGTGATTTTGCCATCTTTGGTGCTGGCAATAAAGCCGGTTACGAATAGTACTTTGTCTTGATGTTGTTCGTGGAATTCTTTGATCAATGCGTCCGTTAATGCAAAATCTACTCGGGCATTGCCAAAGTTATGGTCGGTTTTAATCAGCTGAGAACCATCCACAAACCACGAATTGTCGAAATACTGGGTAGCGATGTGGCTCACCATCATGTTCGAGCACCTTTCGCCAAAGCTTACAATAAAATCCTTGGTGCGTAAGCTCAGTTCTTTTAAGCTGGCAACTGCTTGTAGGGCATCTTCCAACTCATTGAAAAGAATTTTTAACTTGGTTAGAATTGGGTTTTGCGCCGCTGCGGGCAGCAAAGCTTTAACAACTTCAAAATGTTTTTTCTCGATACCGCTAAGCTGTTCCTGATAGTTTTCGCCTTTTTCGGCCAAATCTGCCATTTCTAGAAGAAGATTGGTTACCCCGCTCATGGCCGATAATACAACTATCGGATTGGCATGCTTTCTTTCTTCTTGTACCAGCTTTAGCAGCGTTTTAATGTTCTCGGTGGTACCTACGGATGTACCGCCAAATTTGAGGACTTTCATTCGTTTATTTTATTAGTTTTCAGTGGTTAAAAAAAAAGCGCTCCCGAGTATCGGGAGCGCTTTTTGTGTTTTTTATGTTTTTTCAATTTTACACAAGATTATTGCTCCCGATAGCTTTGCTTCCGGTAATAATAATGGTGGTAATAATTGATGCGTTGAAATTCATTTTTATTTGTTGGTGTATTTTGTACACTGCAAATAAGGCCATTATTTTTTATAAATGCAAATATTTTTGATGAATTTTTTAATTTTTTTAGCCGTGTATTGTTAAGTTGGCTGTATAGCGGTGCTATTTTTGATAAATCCTTAAAATATCTACTGCTTGGCTAGTATTTTTTCAAAACATACACTATTGTGGATTCCCTCATATTGGCCATAATTGGGAATAAGGTGGTAGCCGTTTTTTTGATACAGTGCAATGGCGTCTGGCTGGCGTTTGCCTGTTTCGAGCACACATTTTAAGAATTGCATTTCATGTGCCCATTCTTCAAGCTGTTGTAAGAGCAAACTTGCGGCGCCTTTGCCGCGGTAATTTGGCCGGGTAAACATTCGCTTAACCTCCATGGTATCGGCAGTATAGGCTTTTATGGCGCCACAGGCTATGGGAGTGTCATTGTGGTAAACCACTACAACGTGGTTAATGTTGTCTATTTTATTGTACTGGGCATAAAACCCGTGCTCTTCGCCATCTATTTTGGCTAATTCGGCATCCAATAATTTAACCAGGGCAACAAAATCGGGGTTTGAAGAGGTGGTTCTTTTAACGGAAAAGGTCATGGTTGAAATCTAAAAATCAAATATAATTAAATGGTGTTTTTAGCGATAGATACTGAGATTTTTTTTCGAAAAGCACTGTCCATGCCATGATTAAACGCAGGCCCCGCCATGCGCTCATACGCCTGCAGGCCTTAGCCACAGGCCGGTATCCGCTGCTGTCGGGTTTAACAAGGGCGTGCAGTGCACAGGTTAAGGTTAGCTAAACCCGATAGGAGCGGAAATACTTTTATGCGGTGGGAAAAACCTCGTAGGTTTGATGGGAATGGAGCAAAGGAAAACCTACGAGGTTTACGGCAGGGGGATAAAAGATTGTAGTGCATAGCGGGGCTAATGCTGCGATGAAAAGCTAACGAACATTCCTTCTCAAAAATAGAATTTGATGTTTTTATAATGACGATCAGTAGAATGGTTCGTGGTATAGGCATTTCGTCATCTCGACCTTGTGGAGAGATCTTTGGATATGTTTATACAATGGTTAGTGCGGTGGTTGGTGATAACACCAACCACAGGTCTAAATACTTTTTGTTTGGCCTGCTATCCTGATCCCGAAACTTCGGGATCAGGATCTGTAAGGTGGCGCAATGCAGAAGTAGATTCCTCGTTCCTCGGCATGACAGGCAACAAACAAAAAGATCGTAGTGCATAGCGGGGCTAATGCTGCGATGAAAAGCTAACGAACATTCCTTCTCAAAAATAGAATTTGATGTTTTTATAATGACGATCAGTAGAATGGTTCGTGGTATAGGCATTTCGTCATCTCGACCTTGTGGAGAGATCTTTGGATATGTTTATACAATGGTTAGTGCGGTGGTTGGTGATAACACCAACCACAGGTCTAATAACGATCAGTAGATGATCTTATGGCTTGTACTGTCATCATCCATTACAAAATTAAACTAGCACCCTGTATTATCACCCACCATTAGAGAAGCGAAAATCCGAAGGATTTCCATCCTTATAGAGAAATATGTATGCGAAATCATGCGACTCCGTAGGAGTCGTACCCAAAGGACATAGGTCTATTTTTATAAATATTTGACCTCTTCGAGGTCTTAAACCTGAATTTATGGACAAGGTTTATACTTTTTGCTCATGGAACCCAGGTTTATTAAACCCGATTGTAATGGAAAGCCCACAGCCGAGTGAAACGAGGCGAGGACTTGTAATGAGCGGGGCAGTGGCAGCCAATTGGCGGTAATGTTGATTTTCTAATGATTGGCCTGCCATAAAAAATATTTAGGATAAAACTTCGCCAGTTTCTTAGTACTTTTGGCCGTTAAAAATAGCAACCAGATATATGGATGGGCCTTGTTTGATAGATAAAATAATGGAGGTTCATCGAAATTCAAAATAGATAAAAAAATAAATGAAAAACACCGCTTTAACCGAGAAACACGTTTCGTTGGGCGCCAAAATGGTTCCTTTTGCAGGCTACAATATGCCTGTGCAATATGAAGGTATAAACGCAGAGCATGCTACTGTACGCAATGCGGTAGGCGTTTTTGATGTAAGCCACATGGGCGAATTTATCCTTAAGGGAGAAAATGCCTTGGATTTAATTCAGCGTGTAACCAGCAACGATGCGTCGAAACTTTATGATGGCAAAATCCAATATTCATGTTTGCCTAATGAAAATGGCGGTATTGTAGATGACCTTTTGGTTTACCGAATCGATGGAAAAACCTATATGTTGGTGGTAAATGCCTCGAACATTGAAAAGGATTGGGATTGGATCCAAAAGTTTAACGATAAGGATGTGGAGATGCACAATATTTCTGACAAGACTTCTTTGTTGGCGGTGCAAGGTCCAAAAGCGGCGGATGCTTTGCAGTCGTTAACAGATATGGATTTGGCTTCGATGGAATATTATACTTTCAAAAAAGGCAAATTTGCGGGCATTGATAATGTACTGGTTTCGGCAACGGGTTATACCGGTGCTGGCGGCTTTGAGATTTATTTCGAAAACCAATATGCAGACCAAATTTGGGATGCTATTTTTAAGGCAGGTGCCGAGTTTGGCATTAAGCCAATTGGTTTGGGCGCTCGTGATACGTTACGTTTGGAAATGGGTTTCTGCTTATATGGCAATGATATTGACGATACCACTTCGCCAATTGAAGCTGGTTTAGGTTGGGTAACCAAGTTCACCAAAGAGTTTACCAATTCGGCTGCTTTGCTTGCACAAAAGGAAGCGGGCGTAAGCCGTAAGTTGGTTGGGTTTGAAATGATTGACAGGGGTATCCCCCGTCATGATTACCTGATTGTTGATGCCAATGGAAACCAGATTGGCAAAGTAACTTCAGGTACGCAATCGCCGTCTTTGCAGAAAGCCATTGGTATGGCCTATGTAGCGAAGGATTTCGCCAAAGAAGGTACTGAAATCTTTATCGACATTAGAAATAATCGGGTAAAAGCTCAGGTAGTTAAGTTCCCTTTTCTTAAGAAATAGGTTGTAGGTTTTAAGTTGTAAGTTCTGGGCTTACAACTTAAAACGTATAACTTAAAACGTATAACTTAAAAGATGCCCAAAATTGAAGTTTGTTTAACGCCTGCCCTGCTCGATTTATATCCAATCGAAAACAGTATTGTTGTAGTGATTGATGTTTTGAGAGCTACTTCTTCTATTACTTACGGGATCGAAAATGGTGCTGAAGCCATTATCCCGGTAATGAATGTGGAGGATTGCTTGGCCTACGCTGATCAGGGCTATTTGCTGGCTGCTGAGCGCAATGGAGAAGTGGTGGCAGGTTACGATTTTGGCAATTCGCCTTTTTCGTACACCGCCGAAAAAGTAGCGGGAAAAACCATTGTGCTTACCACCACCAACGGCACAAAGGCCATGCATTTGGCGCAAGAAAGAGCATATCAGGTTATTGTAGGCTCTTTTTTAAATCTTTCGGCCGTTTGCGAATATCTGAAAAAACAGCATAAAGATGTGTTGTTGCTGTGTGCGGGTTGGAAAGATAATTTCAATTTAGAGGATACCCTGTTTGCCGGAGCTGTTGTAGAACAACTTCAGAAGGATTTTGTAGTTGGCGACGATTCTAGCGTGGCTGCCTTGGATATGTACCAATTGGCCAAAGGCGATTTGCGTGGGTATCTTCAAAAATCTTCTCATAATCATCGTTTAATCAAGCTGAATATCGAAGAAGATGTTCGCTTTTGCCTAAAGATTGACGTTTGTAAGGCCATTCCTTTGCTGCAGGGCGAAATGCTGGTTGCCCTGGCTTAGTTTCTTTTTGTTTACGGTTGATTTTCTTGTTTCCCCCCGGAAACAGCAGTTTTACCGATCCTTAATGGGCCGGGTTTAATGAATTAAAATCCTATTTGGGGATTTCTGGTTTGTGCAAGGAGCTGTTGAAAGCTTTCACTGTCTCTAATGGTTTTCAACGTTTCTTCGTGTGCCAGCCAGTAAATTGTTTCTGCTTTTCTGGTATCAAAAGTATTGATCTCGCCCATTCCCTTGGGTTCAATCATCAAGTTGCAAAATCTCGATTTCCTTTCCATGTCGTGGTTGATAGACATGATGGCCGCTCTTTGCATTAATCGGGTGATGCCCACAATTTTATCAACCGGCCTTAAGTGGTTGCAGGTTGATCCAATGATATAGTCACTATGGTTTAAAAGTGGTTCTACGGGGAAATTGTTCAGCACGCCACCGTCTACATGCATTTGGTCGTGGATCATGATGGGTTTAAATACACCAGGGATACAGCACGAAGCGTGGATGGCCCTTACCAGAGGCCCTTTGGAGAAATAGGCAACATTGCCTTCGCTAAAATTGGTGGTACAAATGGTAAGGGGAGTTTTTAAATCTTCGATATGTGCGGGAAGATGCTCTTTGAAAATATCGGCTGTTCTTTCAATGTTGATTAAGCCCAAGGAACCCAATGCTGGTCTTACAAACTTAATTAAGCGGGTTTTCATGAAGATGTTGAATGCTTCTTCGGGGTCTATGCCGGCCGCATAAAAGGCACCGGCAATGGAACCTGCGCTGGTGCCCACAATATGGTCAAATTTAATTCCTGTTTTTTTCAGGGCACTGAGCACGCCCAAATGGGCAATGCCTCTTATTCCGCCTCCACTTAATACAATCCCGATTTTCATATGTGGTGTTAATGTGATAATTTGTTGATGTGATAATTGAATAAGGTGTTCATCTGCTAATTAGGTCATCATCGCATTAGCTAATCATGATTTGCTTGGTTTTGGTTTATATTTTGATTTGGCCAAGATGGTTTGTGCATCTGTGTCGGCCATCAATTGCTGTAAGGTTACCTTTGGATTTTCTTTCATGTATTTCCTTACAATTTGCCAGCCGGTCCATATGCCCAACTTGGGAGCCGATTGGCTGTTTTCCCCTAAGCCGGGGGTAAATGGTCCTTCACTTAGGTACACCTGTATTTTAGGATAATCTGTTTCGTAAAGCAGGTTGCTTTCCAGGTAAAAAGCCCAAAGTTCTGTTTCAAAGCTTTTACACCAATCCAACTGTTTTTGGGTGTAGCCAATTTTAATGCTGTCGGGCATGTTATTGGGCATAACTTGGTCCATAAAATATAATATTTTGCCATTGTAAATCATTTTTGCCAACAAGCTGCGATCTTCATCTCTCTCCTTAAATAGATTTTCTCGCACATAATATTCACTTACCCGGGGAACGATATATTCAGGGGTAAATCGTTTGGAGATATACAATGGGATGCTTTTTACCAATGCGCCATAAAACTTGCTGTCCTTACCTAAAAACATATCGAGGCCTATGCCAACATAATCATCGCCGATGGGTGTTTGATAGGCAAATCCAGATAGGAAACCTATGAAACGAGGGATAGGCGCTTTGGGGTAATAATATTTAATGTATTTAAAGGCCTGGGTTAAATCGGCTTCGGCTTTGTTGAGGTTGGGGAACACACTGTCTACTTCCTTGTTCAGGTGGGTATAGGCTTTGTCCTCGTAAATGCCTTTAAGCACTTCCAAACTGGTAAAGCTATCGTTGCCTACCATTTTAAAGATAAAATCCTCGTAAAAAGGGCCGTATTTTTTGTGCAAAAGGCTATCGGTTAATTTAATGTCCTTTCCTTTGTGTTGGTAAAGATCCTTGTCGAATCTTTCTATTTTGATAGACAGGTCAATTTTACTTACATCGGGTTTATTGCTTTGCGTGCACGAAAAAAATAGGGCAGTGCATAAAAAAAATAGATAACTTTGGCGAGGTTTCAATGCTGGTGTCATTGCTAACAAATATAAAAACTACAAACAGGAAACCATCATCATTTACAAAATCATGATGGACCGCGAACAATTTAAACATAAATCGTTACTCATGAAAAGAATAATTTTAGCCATGTTCCTTATGGTTGCCACTACGCAGGTTTTTGCACAGGTGAGATTGGGATTAACCGCACATCCAAACTTCGGTTTCCTTAAAATAGAAAACGGAAAAGGTAGCGGGGTAAGTACAGGTTTTAGCTACGGTTTAATGAGCGATTTTGAATTTGCCGAAAACTACAGTTTTGCCACCGGCTTAACGGTAACTACCATTAACGGTAAGGGAACTGCGTTAAACTATCAACCTTACCATGGAATTGCCGCTACTAATGCCGAATATGATGTAAAGTTTAAGATGCAATACCTCGAGGTTCCGCTATCTGTAAAGCTGAAAACTGACGAGCAGAATGACATTAGATGGTACGGCCAATTCGGTTTAACTGCCGATATCAGGATTGGTGCGAGACAGGACGTGAAAAGCAATAACAACACGGCATTGGCCGATGATGTGAAAGCGGCTGACTTTACCAAGTTTTTAAGAGCGGGCATGATTATTGGAGGTGGTATGGAGTACCGCATGAGTGGGAAAACCAGTTTAATGGGCGGTTTAACCTATAACAATGGCTTAACCAATATTGCCAAAGATGGTGCAAGTATCCGCAACCATTACGTTGGACTAAATATTGGTGTGTTCTTTTAAGGGCTACTAAAAAACATTCAAACAGGCCTAAACGGCTTGTTTTTTATCTTTATAGAACACGCAGACGATGAAAATAGCACTGGCTCAACTCAACTACCATATTGGGAATTTCGAAAAAAACACGGAAAAAATCATTGCGAATATCGCAGCAGCAAAGGCCAGGGGTGCCGATGTGGTGGTGTTTGCCGAACTGGCCATTAGCGGTTATCCGCCCCGCGATTTTCTGGAATATGAGGATTTTATCTCGCTTTGCGAAAAAGCGGCGCAAGAAATAGCCCTGCACTGCAAAGACATTGCCTGTATTGTTGGCATACCCATTAAAAACCCTGTAATTGAAGGTAAGGATTTGTTTAATGCGGCTTATTTTATTGCTGATGGAACCGTAAAACAGGTGGTTAAAAAATCGCTGTTGCCTACTTACGATGTGTTTGATGAATATCGTTATTTTGAGCCCAATACCGTATTTGAGTGTGTACAGTTTAAGGGCAAAAAAATTGCCCTCACCATTTGCGAAGACCTTTGGAACATTAACGACAATCCTTTGTATGTGTCATGTCCGATGGATGAATTGATCAAACAGCAGCCCGATCTGATGATCAACATCGCGGCCTCTCCTTTTGATTATGGTCACGATGAAGATCGTATCAAAATTTTGGCCGACAATGCCAAAAAATACCAATTGCCCTTGTTTTACGTGAACCAAGTAGGGGCGCAAACGGAAATTATTTTTGACGGCGGCTCGCTGGTTTTTGATCAGGAAGGTGTACTAAAGGCCGAAATGAAATATTTTGAGGAAGATTTGCAGCTATTTGATTTGGACGAGGTAAAGCATGTTAAGCGCAAATATCCAGCTGCGGAGCGTGCTTTGGACATTGAACAAATACATGATGCACTGATTTTGGGCATTAGGGATTATTTTGCCAAATCTGGGTTTAAGCGGGCTGTTTTGGGACTTTCAGGTGGCATTGATTCGGCGGTGGTTTGCGCTTTGGCCTGCAGGGCACTGGGAGCCGAAAACGTGATGGCGGTATTGATGCCTTCCAAATACTCTACCGATCACTCCGTTAAGGATGCCTTGGATTTGGTAAACAACATTGGCTGTAAGCACGAAATTATCCCTATTAAAGAGGCCGCCGATGCTTTCGATAGCATGTTGGCCAAACCTTTTGAAGGTTTGCCCTTTAACTTGGCCGAAGAAAATATCCAGGCCCGGTGCCGGGGTATTGTGGTAATGGCCATGTCTAACAAGTTTGGTTATATTTTGCTCAATACTTCTAATAAAAGTGAATGTGCGGTAGGCTACGGAACTTTGTACGGTGATATGTGCGGGGCCATTAGCGTCATTGGCGATGTGTACAAAACACAGGTGTTTAACCTGGCCAGACATATCAACAAGGACCAGGAAGTTATTCCGGTGAATACGATTGTTAAACCACCTTCGGCGGAGTTGCGCCCAGACCAAAAGGATTCGGATTCGTTGCCAGAATATGATGTTTTGGATCAAATTCTTTACCAGCATATTGAACTTAAAAAAGGTTCGAGAGAAATTATTGCACAGGGTTTTGAGGAAGCTTTGGTGAAACGTATTTTGCGCATGGTGAACCTTGCCGAGTTTAAGCGCTACCAAACACCGCCAATTTTAAGGGTGTCACCAAAAGCTTTTGGCATGGGCCGCCGTATGCCAATTGTAGGTAAGTATATGGATTAACTTGTTTTTTACGGTAACTATTATGGTTATGGCTGGCCCTGAAATGATTCAGGGCGATGCGTTAAGCAATGCTCCGTCATGCTGACCACGAAGTAGCTGCGAAGCAAATTTATTTCAGTAATAGTTTTGGACTTAATTATGAGGTAATTAGGTTTCGGCTTCTAAAAATAAATTGGATGTCTGATGCTAGCCTTTAAGGAGACTTACGAAGTTTCTAAACGGCGAAGCCTCAATATTGGCTTGAAAAAAACATACTAAAGTTAAGCTTCGTAGGCCTGTCTTTGCACTTGGGCTTTTCTAACTAATCTATTGATTGTTCAGGGCTGGTGATTTGCTTTTCTTCTTTTTTGGCCAATAAGGTTTGTAATAGAAGCAGCCCAATGCCGGTCATGATGGAAACATCGGCCATGTTAAAAATACCGGTTTTAAAGAGTACAAAATCCATGTGTAGGAAATCGGTAACGGAGCCATATACAATTCTGTCGTAGATATTGCCAATGCCCCCGCCAATTAAAAAACATACACCTATTTGCATTAATTGAGGTAGGTTGCGGTTACTATAAAGAAACCACAGGCCGTAGGCCAACACTAAAATAGGTAGTATTGTTAGCAAGGTTATGCGTACAAAATTGGGGAGGTTGCTGCCCGCACTTAGGAAAGCGCCCGTGTTTTCTACTTTGGTTAACGTAAAACGATCTTTAATAATGCTAATTTGCTCGTAAGGTTGGATGTTTTTTCGGGCAATTACTTTCGAAACCTGATCGCAACCTAGGTTAAGTGCTACAATTACTAAAAGCAAAGCAAATTTTATAGATTTCTTTTGGTTGATCATTTCTTAATTGGATAGGGACGGCCACGGGTACACAAAATGATTTTAATTTTTATCGGTGCATTTTGTGGCCATCATTTATTTCAAAAACCATTTTTTCAATAGGATAAATCCTGCCGCTAATAACGCCAAAAAAGTGCTAACTATTGCCACCACATCGCCATGTTTTACATAGAAAGTGATGTGGTCGTTCAGGTTGATATCTGCTTTTAATGCGGTACGGGTCCACCATTTGGATTGCTTTATGACATCGCCACGTTGGTTGATGAAGCCAGATATACCTGTATTGGCAGATCGTACCACGTATCTTCTGGTTTCGATGGAGCGTAGTTTGGCGTATAGGAGGTGTTGATCTTTGCCAGAGGTGTTGCCCCACCAGCCGTCGTTGGTAATGATGGCAATGAACTGGGCACCTTGCTTAACTGAGCCCGAAATCCAATCACCCCAAATGGACTCGTAGCAAATCACCGGCGCTACCCCAATACCACTATAGGCATAAAAAACGCCTGGTTCTTCTTGCCAGCCCCAGCCTGAAACACTGCCGCCCAGCTTGCTGAAAACTGGGCCCAAAAATGAAAATATTTTGGGGAAAGGCATTTTTTCAACGCCAGGAACTAATTTAGATTTGTGATAGAAGGCAACGTTGGCAGAGTTTTCTACCTGCATGGCCGCATTATAGTTGTCGTAATAGCCGCCATTGGGGTTCACTTTTGCAGAAAGCGTTTTTTTATCGTTGTAAAACCTCACACTTTCGATACCTGTAATGAGGGTCCCGTTTTTGTATTTCGACAGAAATTGTTGTGCGATTAAAAAATCGGAATTGGACCTGATGCGGTCTTCATCAGCATAATTTGGGATGGCGGTTTCGGGCCATATAAAGTACTCGGTATTGGTTTGTCCAACCGAATCGGACAGGTGTGTTAATATGTCAAGCTGTTCAACGGCTGATATGGCACCAAATTTCTGGTAGGGATCTATATTGGGCTGTACGGTAACCACATTTACAGGAACACTTTTCTCTTCGTAATTTTTGTATCGGTAAAGGGAATATCCGATAGGAAAAATGAGGAGCATGGCCCAAATTCCTGCCAAATGATAGTGCTTTTGGTTTTTGATTTTCTGGTAGGCTTCAAAGGCTAAAATGTTGCTCAGTAAAATCCATAGCGAACCCCCATAAACGCCTGTAAATTCATACCATTGTACAATTTGGTGCATGCCTGCAAAGCCATTTCCTAAAGTCATCCATGGAAAAGCCAGGTCCCAGGTTTGGTGCAGGTATTCCATGCTGATGTAGAAAGTGATTAGGCCGGCATAGGCGAGGGTTTTGTTGGTGTAGGTACTCAATCGATAATACATCCAAAGGGCAAAAGTCATAAGCAATGCGCCCAATCCGTAGGGAATTAATGATACCAAAAGTGAAATAATGGTGCCTATAAATCCGGTGTTTACGGCATTAATGGAGTTAAATACCCAGTAAATGGAAGCGGTGTTCCAAATTACAAAGCATAGTCCTGCGGTGAGGAATATTTTTTTGCCTTTTTTATTTTCGGAGTTTGCTTTGATGTGGTTGATAGCCATCAACAAAGGGACTAGTCCAACAAAAAGTAATGGTGCCAACCAGTTGTGTGGCGGCCAGGCCAACCACATCATGAAAGCGCTCAGTAACGCGAGCAGTGTTGTTTTTTTTGTCATTTTTGGTTTTCGTCATTGCGAGGCACGAAGCAATCTTAAAGCGGCTTGCCTTACATTAGTTGTAGGATTGCTTCGTGCCTCGCAATGACGTTAAAGTTGCCTACATACTATCTAAAATAGCCGCTTTTTTGTGTTCGTACTCCTCACGGGTAATCAGCTGCTTGTCGTATAAAGTTTTTAGCTTGATCAGCTTTTGCTCAATTTCGTCTTCTTTGCTGGTTTCAATCACTGGGGTTTCTGGAATTACAATCGCTTCTTCAATAGGCAACTCAATGACTGGCGTAGCGGCTGGAGTAGGGATGTTGAATGAAGATGCCGAAGCTCTGTTTTCTTCCAGTTTTTGCTGCCTTAACATTTCTTTATACTCTTCCAGTTGTTGGTTTGCCGCTTGGTGTAGCTTGCGTACCTGTGTTTTAGGAATGAAATCAGTCACAATGTTTTCACCTGATTGTGGTACACAAATGAACTTAGAACCTAACAAGCCTTCCTTGAAAGAAACTTCTTTAACGTTTTTCCAAGAAATATCCTTAAAGTTCATGGTTAGGCCCAGGTTGCTTGGCGAACAATAAAAAATTCTTTTGTTGCTAATGGCAATACAATCAGGTAGAAGGTTTACGGCAGGTTTTTTCTGTACAGCTAGGTACAAAATTTCTTCGCCATTGGTTAATAAATCGTTTAGCTTACCTGCTACTTTTTCAACGGCCTTTGGGTCTTGCTCGTCGGCCAAAAATCTATCTATGTTAATCATTATCTTCTTTTGTCGAATATTTGTTTTTATGTTTTTCCGTCATGCTGAATTCGTTTTACTTCGTAGCTTTCCGTTTTGCTTCAGGCCAGCGCCGTTTATGCAAGTTAATTTAGCCGATGCTGAACTAAATTCAGCATGACGACCGTGTTTGGCATGACGGCCGTGTTAGCTAATCGTTTAACTCTCTGTATTTGCCTTTACTCTCTGTTCCGTCATGCTGAATTTATTTCAGCATCAGTTTTGCAAAATTTAACTTGGCGGAGGCTAATTCATTTTACTTCGTAGCTTTCCGCTTTGCTTCAGGCCAGCGCCGTTTATGCAAGTTAATTTAGCCGATGCTGAACTAAATTCAGCATGACGGCCGTGTTAGCTAGTCGTTTAGCTCTCTGTATTTGCCTTTACTCTTTGTTCCGTCATGCTGAATTTATTTCAGCATCAGTTTTGCAAAATTTAACTTGACCGAGGCTAATTCATTTTACTTCGTAGCTTTCCGCTTTGCTTCAGGTCAGCGCCGTTTTTGCAAGTTAATTTAGCCGATGCTGAACTAAATTCAGCATGACGACCGTGTTTGGCATGACGGCCGTGTTAGCTAGTCGTTTAGCTCTCTGTATTTGCCTTTACTCTTTGTTCCGTCATGCTGAATTTATTTCAGCATCAGTTTTGCAAAATTTAACTTGACCGAGGCTAATTCATTTTACTTCGTAGCTTTCCGCTTTGCTTCAGGTCAGCGCCGTTTATGCAAGTTAATTTAGCCGATGCTGAACTAAATTCAGCATGACGACCGTGTTTGGCATGACGGCCGTGTTAGCTAGTCGTTTAGCTCTCTGTATTTGCCTTTACTCTTTGTTCCGTCATGCTGAATTTATTTCAGCATCAGTTTTGTAATAACTTTATTTAGGTTTCTTCTTCTAATTTGTAGAATAAATCTTCCCAATCGGGATTAAAATTATTAATTAGATTTATTTTCCATTGTCTTTTCCAGTTTTTAAGTTGCTTTTCTTTAGCTATAGCTTCTTCGATAAGCATGAAATTTTCATAGTAAACTAATTTATAGCAGTTATATTTTGCTGTAAATGAACTAGGGTAATACTTCTCTTTATGTTCTACTATCCTCGAAAATAAATCGGAAGTTACGCCAATGTAAAGTACGTCATTATCATAATTAGTTAAAATATAAACACTTCCTCCACGTACCATGTTTTTTTTCTGTCTTCATACTAAATTCATTTTACTTCGTAGCTTTCCGCTTTGCTTCAGGTCAGCGCCGTTTTTGCAAGTTAATTTAGCCGATGCTGAACTAAATTCAGCATGACGACCGTGTTTGGCATGACGGCCGTGTTAGCTAATCGTTTAACTCTCTGTATTTGCCTTTACTCTCTGTTCCGTCATGCTGAATTTATTTCAGCATCAGTTTTGTAAAATTTAATCTAGCCGATGCTGAACTAAATTCAGCATGACGACCGTGTTTAGCATGACGACCGTGCTAGCTAACTGTCTAACTTTGCGTATTTGTCTTTATTCTTTGTTCTTTTATCCTTGCTCTCATTCCCACCCACACAAATTACAAATTCTCCTTTTAAAATATTGTTTTCAAAATGTGATTTTACTTCTAATACCGTACCACGCACATTTTCTTCATATACTTTGCTAAGCTCCCTGCTTACCGAAACAGGTCTATCTCCTCCAAAAAACTCTGCAAATTCAGTTAATGTTTTCAGTAATCGGTGCGGACTTTCGTAAAAAATCATGGTTCTTTCTTCCAGAGCCAATTGCTTTAACCTGGTTTGTCTTCCCTTTTTAACAGGTAAAAATCCTTCGAAAACAAATTGGTCATTAGGTAGGCCCGAGTTTACCAGGGCAGGCACGAAAGCGGTGGCACCTGGCAAACAAGTTACTTCTATTTCGCTCTTTAAAGCTTCGCGAACCAAAAAAAATCCCGGATCAGAAATGGCGGGTGTTCCGGCGTCAGAAATTAAAGCAATGTTTTGCCCTTCCTTTAAAAACTTGATGATTTCGGCAGTGGCTTTATGCTCGTTATGTTGGTGATGGGCAAATACCCGTTTATCAACGCCAAAATGTTTTAACAAAGGGGCACTGGTACGCGTATCTTCGGCCAAAATCAAATCTACTTCTTTTAAAATACGTATGGCCCTAAAAGTCATATCCTCTAGGTTGCCAATGGGTGTAGGTACGATGTAAAGCTTTCCTTCCATGTTGCCAGTTTCGGGTTACGGGTTGCGATACTGAGTTAGCATTATAAAAACATACAACTCATAACAGATAACACGTAACTCTTATTATCTTTGTGAAAAATTAAAATAATGCTGCAAGTTAACTATATCCGCGAAAATAGAGAGAAAGTTTTAGAGCGATTAGGCGTTCGTCATTTTAAACAGGTTGAGCTGGTTGATCAAATCATCTCCGTTGACGAGGAGCGTCGTTCCACTCAAGTTTCGTTAGATAACCTGTTGGCCGAGGCAAATACCGCTGCAAAACAAATTGGCGAATTGATGCGCAGTGGCAAAAAAGAAGAAGCAGAAGCGATTAAAGCAAATACGGCATCTCATAAGGAGAACATTAAAGTTTTGACTGAAAAGCTCAACGAAGTAGAGGAAAAACAACAATCTCTAATCGTACAACTTCCTAATTTGCCATACCATTTGGTAAAAGCAGGAAGCAGTGCCGATGATAACGAAGTGGTTTTAACGCATGGTGAGCCATCGGCTTTGCCAGAAGGTGCATTGCCACACTGGGAGCTGGCCGCTAAATACGATATCATTGATTTTGAATTGGGAACTAAGATTACTGGTGCTGGTTTCCCTGTTTATAAAGGAAAAGGGGCAAGGTTACAACGTGCGTTGATCAATTTCTTTTTGGACCATGCCACCGCCGCTGGCTACAAAGAAATGCAGGTGCCTCATTTGGTGAACGCAGCTTCGGGTTTTGGTACTGGGCAGCTGCCGGATAAGGAGGGACAGATGTACCATGTGGGTGTGGACGATTTGTACTTGATTCCTACGGCAGAGGTACCCGTGACCAATTTGTACCGTGATGTGATTTTGAAGGAAGAAGATCTACCCATTAAAAATACGGGTTATACTCCTTGTTTCCGTAGGGAAGCGGGTTCTTACGGTGCCCACGTACGTGGCTTAAACCGTTTGCACCAATTTGATAAGGTTGAGGTGGTGCAAATTACGCACCCGGATAAATCTTATGAAACGTTGGAAGATATGAGCCAATATGTACAATCATTATTGCAGCAACTGGGCTTGCACTATCGTGTATTGCGTTTGTGTGGTGGCGATATGGGCTTTACTTCGGCCATGACCTACGACATGGAGGTTTGGAGTGCGGCGCAGCAACGCTGGCTAGAGGTATCGTCGGTTTCGAACTTTGAAACCTACCAAAGTAACCGCCTAAAATTGAGGTTTAAAGGAAAAGAAGGGAAAACCCAGTTGGCACACACCTTAAATGGAAGTGCTTTGGCTCTGCCTCGTATTGTGGCCTCAATTCTGGAGAACTACCAAACCCCTGAGGGAATTGTTATGCCGGAGGTTTTGAGAAAATACACCGGTTTCGATATCATCGATTAATCTATTTTAAGGTAGAGGATCATTTCTACCTTTAACAAATCTTTTAATGAAATTAGCCCCATCATTTTTTTGAGGGGCTTAATTTTGTAGTCCCTTAGCGAAAGCTCATGTGCGCTGCTGCAACGGTAAATTTCCTTCGTTTTAGAATAGTTGAACTGTAGTGTGTCCAATCGTTTTTCGCCAGCAATACAGATACTAGCAATGGCTTCCGAAGTGCCACTATTTTCATTGTAGCTTTTCAGGAAGTTGATCTGATGGATCACAATGCTGATGTAGGGAAATGCCCGGTAGTTCATCATTTTCCTGTAGTCGCGGTCCATTAAGTTACTGCCCGAACTAAATGCGACTACTTCTGCATCTATCCTTGCGTTTTTTAAGGTGATCGTGCTTTTGTTTTTCTCTACATTGATGCTGCTGTTAGGTTTGAGAGTCTTCTCGTAGGTAAAGGTGAATTTATTCACGTTAGAGCTGCCTTTAATCAAAATACTGCTCTCTGGTAAAAGTTGGAGCTGGTATTCTTGCGCATCTGTCAATTTTATGATAAGCAGCAAAAGAATGCTGAGTAAGTGATGGGGAAATGTGCTCATGATTTTAGAATATTGTAACCATTAAATTGTCCTCCCCCTTACCCCCTCAAAGAGGGGGACACATGGGCTTAACTAGGCGATTTGCATATCCCCCTTTGGAGGGGGTAGGGGGAGGAAATAAATATCAGTCTAACATCTTACGAAAAAAGCCGCCCCTAAACCTAAAGAGCGGCTCAAACCATAACTATTCAACTATTAACTAAAATCCTACACTAGCTTCAAACATCATCCCTTTAAACTTACCCCCTGATAATAGGTTGGAAGTAGGGAAGTCGTTGTATTTTTGGTTAACGTATTCAGCTTTAACCACCATGTTTTTGGTTACGAACCAGCCTGCACTGGCTTGTACCCGGTTAATTTTTACTTCTTGCGTTGCGGTGCCAAATAGCATGTCGGCGGTAACGGTATTGTAGCGCATACCTACAAAGAAGTTCTCGTTTTTCGCAAAGCGATAAATGCCTTCTACAGCCAATTGGTTAACATCCCTTTTATTGGTTTCGTTGATGGCTTTTCCTTTGGCAAATTCAAGGGTTCCAAACAGCTCCAAACCTTGGTATTTAATAAAAGGATTGATCATAAAGGCAGTTACCTGGCGGCTAAAGCCTGGGCGTAAATTGCCAGACCAAGCGGCATCTTTTGCGTTGGACCCTGCAGCTTCCATCACTAAATAATACCTAGAGCCACCTCTGTCGCCAGTGTATAGGGTATTGGCCGCCGCACCATTATTGTGGTAAACAGAACCTGTTAAGCGTATCCTTAAATCGTTGTTCAATTGTTTGTCGTAGCCCAGTTTCCCAATGAAAGATGGGTTACGGGTGGGTGCGTCAGAAATTTCGCCTTTAATTTCCCCATTGTGAATAGCTGCTACAGCCAAAAAGCCATCTTTTTGAAAGTCAATTTCGGCACCGATCTCGGTAGTAAAGCCATCCAAAATGTAGTTGCCGATAAACGGATTGTATAAAGAGTGTCCGTTGTCTGTCCTGCGGAAGTGGGCATCGCCATAGTTATCTTCATAGTGGCCAATTTTCACGGTAACATATTTAAAAACATGGTCCAGCAATTCTGAATTCACAGGCGAAGCATCAATTTGTACGAAGCCGCCCTTTACCCAGGTTTCTTGATGGTGCCTGGCTGATAGGTAAGAGATCAAATTCAATCTAATCCCTTTGGCCAGTTGTGCATCAATATTGAGGTTGGCGGTGGCCAGGTTAAAGCCGCTGCGCAGGTTGTACAATTTAGTGGTTGATGTAGAACTGTTGCTATGTTTTAAGGCCTGAAACTGCTGTGTAAAGCCCGCACCAATCCTCACTTTTACATCATCAAAGGGAACGGTATCGGTTTTTGGGGTTTCAAACATATTGATGCCTGATTTATCGTAAGGCCTCATGTTGGCAATTTTGCTCTGCTGCGCAAATGCAGTTCCGGCTACTGTAACAAAAACTGCAGCAAGTAAAAGTCTTTTCATCTTGATTTTATTTAGAGATTGTAATGATTAGTTGTTTCTGAAAGCGGCATTAAACTCGATGGTGATCTCGTCGCCTGTTTTAATGGTGCCCAACAAAGCCCGGGGCGGCGTTACACCAAAAGTGGTCATCTTAAAAGTTGTGGTTCCCTTAAATACAATGCCGTTGGCCGTAAGCGTAGCACTTACCGGGAAACTGATGGTTTTTTGGGTGCCCGCAATGGTTAAATTGCCTTTGGCCATAAAATCGGCTTTGCCTGCGCTGGTTTTTAAGTTGCTGATGTCAATTAACGTAAACGTGATTTTTGGGAATTTTTCGGCATTTAGTGCCTTGTACATGTTCTTATCCATGCCGCTTTCGTAATAATTCCCGTTTTCCTTGATACTCCGCATTGATTTAACCACCAATTGTAGCTCTAATGCGGCAATATCCTTTAGGGCAAGGGCATTGGTCGAATACGTAATGTCGCCAGTAATTTGCTCGGTCTTGCAGCGCCAGTCGTGCAATGATGAGGTGCCCTTAACGAGGATGGAACTTTCTTTTAAATTCAGTTTTGCGGTTTGCGCTTTACCCACCAAGGCAAAAAGCGGAAGGATGGCCAGAACAATCCAGAAGGTTTTAGAAGTCTTCATAGCATTCAAGTTTTAATACTATAAAGGTCTGGCTAAATGGGAGCCCGGTACGTGATTTGGCTCATTTCGTAAAGTGATGTGCCTTAGATATCGGGATGATTAAACGCACAAAAAAAGCCAGAACGTAAATTCTGGCTTTTAATGAATGTTATGCGCTATCTTACAAGATAAGAATCAGTAATAAAATAATGATGATGATTGCACCAACAGATAAGTAAACACCGCCACCCATGGCTTTGGCTTTTTTCTTCATCTCTCTAAGCTCTTTGCGCAGCTCCTTACGTTCCTCTCTGCTAAGCTTCGATTTGTCCATGGCTTTAATTTCATCCACTCTGGACATGATCCGGTTCAGTTCTAGCCGCTGCTCCGCAGTTAGCTCGGTTTTAGGCTTATCTTTTGCAGCAAGGGCTACGTTCAGGTTAAATGTTAATGCCATCAATAACATTAATGGATAGATAATTTTTTTCATGCGATTTAGTTTCTAGTTACAATGCTATAAACAACTCATGTTTAAAAATGTTCTATCACAAATCCTAAACTAAAATTAAAGGATAATAATCAGCAATAGCAAGATAATGATGATAGCACCTAAAGACAGCGTGATGTTCTGGCTTAGGAAATCTGAACGTTTTTTCAACTCTTTTACTTCTTTTCTCAATGCCTTTCTTTCCGCTTTGGTTAAGGTTGATTTATCGATAGCCTTAATTTCCGCTACACGTTTGGTAATGTACTCCAGCTCGGCTTTCTGTTCAATGGTTAATTCCGTTTTAGGTTTATCATCGTTTGTAGGAGCGGCATTAACGGTAGTGGTTAGCGTAACAAGAACTAGGAACAAGTAAATCAGTTTTTTCATGTATGTGTTAGTTATGGATAAAAAAAGAACCTATCAACCATTACGATGATAGGTTCACAAAATTATTAAAAATAAATTATTTAATCTCGAAAACGGTGTTTACGGTAAAGCTCAATTTGATTTTTTTAAAGTCAATTTCTGGAGCAGCACCTGCATCCATGGCCATTTCGGCTTTCATGGCGTAGTTTCTGTACTGAGGAACCATCATACCTCCATTGTCGCCTACATCCTGAATGTCTAGCACATTGCCCAATTTATCCCCCAAAGCCTCTACCATGTAGGCAGCTTTTTCTTTGGCAGCCAACAAAGCTTTCACTTTTAGCTCTTTTTTCAAGCTTTCTATTTTGCTGTAATCGTAGCTTTCTACATAGGTGTTAGTGATTCCTTTGGCGTCAACACCTTCTAAAATCAGGTTGAATTTATTCAAATCGCCAACTTTTAAACGGTATTGTTTGCTGGCCAAAAAGTCGGGGTTTTTTCTTTTTTCAGTTTGATAGTTCCAGCTGCTCAAGTTGTTGATGGTTAAATTCTCTTTAGCAATTCCCGCTTTTTGTACGGCATTAAAAAGTTGTGTTTCCAAAGTGGTAATGTCTACTTTTTTCTTGCTGTTGCCATCTTTCAAATATTCTTTTAAAGAGATATTGATGTAGATAATATCAGGCGTAACTTCCGTTTCGGCAGTTCCGGTAACCGTAATTTTTCGTCTTAAATCAGCTTGTTGGGCTAAGGCGTTAAAAGTAGACAGTGTAGTGAAAGCTAATAAAGCTATTGCAAATAATCGTTTCATAATTTCAAATTTTTGTGTGTTTATAAGTCAGATGTAAATGTTGTATCAAATCCATAAACAATTTTCGTGCTTTGAGCCAAAATTGAGCCAAAGTTCAAAAAATGAGGGAATTATTTTTTATTTTTTTTGAAAAGCAGTTTCATGGCTAATAGGAAAAGCCAGTCCCGCTTTCCGCTTTATTCGCTACGCTCATGCTCGCTTCAATCGGGTTTAGATGGCACTGTGCGGTTAAAAAATGGTCAAATCTTCAAAAAAAGCAGTACTGTTGGCTATGTGTATATGGTATAGCTTTCCTTAAATAACTAGCTGTGCTTCTGAAAGTTAACCACATCGTAAACAATCATTATTTACTCAGTTTTTTAATTGGCGTTAGTTCCAATTTCTTAAACTCTACTTCGCTGCCTTCAGCCTGTATGGCAATTTGTCCTTGGGTTGCGGTACAGTTATAGCCATCGTTCACCAAAACGCCATTTACCCAAACCCTAACCTTGTCGTTTAGGCACTCAATTCGCATGGTGTTCCATTGGCCCAAAGGTTTTTCTGAGCCATCCGTTAAATTTTTAATTCTTCTTTCTTTCCCTGCGCTAATGCCCCAGTTTTCTTTTGGCCCACGCCGCTCTTCCATGTTGGGCACGGTAATATCTTCCTCGATGCACCAAAAATCACCCGCATCCTGGTGTTGCATTTGCACTTCCAATGATTTTGGGAACATCTTGTATAATGCTCTTGGGGCAGAAGCATGCACTAAAACACCGCAATTTCCAGGTTTTCCAGCAAATCGATATTCTACATCTAATCGGTAATTGGAGAAAATAGCATCGGTAATCAAATGCCCTTTTGGATTGCCCATACTTACTAACTTCCTGTCGCGAACAATGAATGACGCGGGGGTGTCTGGGTTTTTGTCCTTTGCGGGAACATCGGCATGCCAGCCTTTTAAATCTTTGCCGTTGAATAAGTTCATGCTTTTTTGAGCAAAGGCAATGGAGTTGAAACCAATTAACAATAGGAGGATGGGGAGGAGGTTTTTGCTGAACATATGATTTGGGAATTTGACTATTTCTTATTGATAACATCTTGCTGAGCCTGTTGCCATAATTTATATTTCTTCTGTTGCTCTGCCGTTAAAATTCTATTTATCTCTAAGTTAATATTTGTCTGAATTTTTTGTCTTGCTTTGATATAATCTTCTTTAGTTTTAATGGTTTCATCTTCCAACAAAGCAATAGCTATTTTTTGAATTTTTGAATGAATTTTAACGAATTCTTTCTTTTGAGAATCCGAAAGGTTTAGATTGGTGTCGAATAATTTAATAAAATTATTGACATTAGATACCATTGTAAAATCAATTGAGTTTTTAGAAGGGGTATCTTGAGACTTCATCTTAAAAGAAATCAATAGGAATAATGCTGATATTAAAATTCTCATACTTAATTTGGTCTTTTATCAAATGTAAGCAAATGCTTTAATTATTTTTATCATTCATTTTTTGTAAAGGCTTGAGTTGACGCCGTCATCTCCACGACTGTAAGAGAAGGGATTTAGCGACATATTTAAAGCTATGTTATATCACCGCTCGTGGTTGATTAACCAATCTTATTATTCTAGATAATGTCAGACTTGTTTAATTACTGTTCATAATTACGTCGTTTCGACTTGGGAAAATTGTAAATCAGCAGAGCTAAATCTTTGGATGATTTCGTTATTGCGAGGCACGAAGCAATCCTACAAAAATCGCATTAAGATGCTTCGTGCCTCGCCATGACGAAAGGACTAAAAGCGGATTTTGAAAAACAAAAAAAGTCCCGCATGTGCGGGACTTTTAAGTATTATTTCGGTAAGCTTGATATGACAAGTTCAATCCTTAGTCCTCTACGGTTTCGTTGTTAATCCCAATTTCGTCTTTTACTTCTTCTTTAAAATAGGTTTTTTGAAAGATCAAAATGGTGATGACACCCACAGAAATGGCTGCATCGGCAAGGTTAAATACTGGTCTAAAAAACTCGAAAGGTTCGCCACCCCAAACTGGAAACCAAGTAGGGAAAGTGCCTTTCAAAATCGGGAAGTACAGCATATCAACCACACGACCATGGAACAAAGTTTCGTAGCCGTAAATCAGGCCATAAAAAACGGAGTCGATGATGTTTCCCAAAGCCCCTGCAAAAATCAAGGCCACATTCAGGATCAAACCACGATGGTATTTGCGTTGGATGAGGTAATGAAGTCCGTAGCCAATACCACCCACTGCAATAATCCTGAATAGTGAAAGCGCCAGTTTTCCAAACTCACCACCAAATTCCAAGCCAAAGGCCATGCCATTGTTTTCGGTAAAATGGATAATGAACCAATCGCCCAACACTTTGTACTCTTGTCCTAGGTACATATTGGTTTTTATCCAGGTTTTAGAAACCTGATCAACCAAAAGCACGATAAATATTAAAAGTAAGGGTTTTGTATAGCCTTTCATTAACCTTGTTTCAATTTAGCTTCCATGCTCAGTGTGGCGTGTGGTACGGCACGTAAACGTTCCTTTTGGATCAGTTTACCTGTTTCCCTGCAAATGCCATAAGTTTTGTTCTCAATGCGCACCAATGCTGCCTCCAAGTTGTCAATAAACTTGCGTTGACGAGCTGCCAACTGGTTGATCTGCTCTTTCTCTAAAGTGGCAGAACCATCTTCCAAGGTTTTATAGGCGCCAGAAGTGTCTTCTGTGCCATTAGAATTCGGATTGCTTAATGATGAGGTTAACGATTGTAACTCTTCCCTTGAGCTTTTCAATTTTTCTAAAATCAGCTCTTTAAATTCCTGTAATTCGCTATCAGAATAACGTGTTTTCTCAGTTTTTTCCATATGGTTATATTTTGGCAATCAAAATTTCAAGTTCAACATCTTCAATTACAATTTTGTTTCCGTTAAGCGGTTTTTCCGACAGTAATATATCGTCGGCTAAAATTTCGGTGCAAATGTAATGCTTGTTTTGCAACACCGCAGGCGTAATCAGGTTATCCTGTTGTAAACTTACGGTTATCCTGTCGGTTACTTCAAAATCCATTTCCTTGCGCAGGTTTTGCACTCTGTTTACCAGTTCTCGCGACAAACCTTCTTGTTTAAGCTCGGTAGTAATGTTAACATCCAATGCTACCGTTAAACTGCCCATGTTTGTCACCTGCCATCCCGGAATATCTTCTGCAATAATCTCTACATCGCTCAATAGTATCGAGTATTGAGTGTTGTGTATCGAGTATGCGCCTTCTTTTTCAAATTTGGCAAGTTCTTCTTGGCTCATGTTGTTGATGACTTCGGTCACCATTTTCATATCCTTGCCTACTTTTGCGCCCAATGCCTTAAAGTTTGGTTTTACCTTTTTCTTGATGAAACCTGCGGCGTCGGTAATATAGGAAATTTCTTTAATATTGGTTTCCGACAAGATCAGGTCTTTCACCAGTTCTACCTTATCCTTAAAATGATCATCCAGCACAGGGATCAGTACCTTGGCTAAGGGCTGGCGTACATTGATGCCCATTTTCTTGCGCAGTGATAGCACCATCGACGAAATGTTTTGCGCCAACTCCATGCGTTCGTTCAAAGCATTGTCTACCAATGATAAATCAGCCTCTGGTAAAATGGTTAAATGCACTGATTCTGATTTTGCGGCAGCCGGTAAAATTTCCGTTAGGTTTTGGTACAACCAATCAGAAAAGAACGGCGCAATTGGCGACATCAGCTGTGCGATATTCACCAAACAGGTGTATAAGGTTTCGTAAGCGGCTTTTTTGTCATCGGTCATTTCGCCTTTCCAGAAACGGCGGCGAGATAAACGGATGTACCAGTTGCTTAAATGCTCATCAACAAAATTTTGGATAGCTCTTGCGGCCTTGGTAGGCTCGTAAGTGTTGTAGGCTTCATCAACTTCAACAATTAAGTTCTGCAATAAAGATAAAATCCAACGATCTAACTCACTGCGTTGTGCCACAGGAGTTTGATTGTTCAAATCAATCTCGAACTTATCAATGTTGGCATATAGGGCAAAGAAAGAATAGGTGTTGTACAAGGTTCCAAAGAACTTGCGGCGTACTTCATCTAATCCTTCCAGGTTAAATTTTAAATTGTCCCAAGGGGATGCGTTGGAGATCATGTACCAACGGGTAGCATCGGCACTATAGGTATCAATGGTGCTAAATGGATCCACAGCATTGCCTAAACGTTTAGACATTTTGTTGCCGTTTTTATCCAGTACCAATCCGTTTGATACCACATTTTTAAAGGCGATACCTGGGTTGTTTACCCGCTCATTGATGGCTTTGATTTCATCGCTGCTTTCGCTCAACATTACCGCAATGGCATGCAAAGTAAAGAACCAACCACGCGTTTGGTCAACACCTTCTGCAATGAAATCGGCAGGGTAGGCATTCTCAAATTCTTCTTTGTTTTCGAAAGGGAAGTGCCATTGGGCATAAGGCATGGCACCGCTATCAAACCAAACGTCAATCAGGTCGGTTTCGCGGGTCATCTTCTCACCTTTTGAGGAAACTAAAAATACATCATCTACATAAGGACGGTGCATGTCTTTGAGCTCGAACCCAGCAGGCATTAAACCTGCTTCAATTGCCTTCGCAATTTCGTTGTTCAATTCCTCTACAGAGCCAATACATTTCTCTTCCAAACCATCGGCAGTACGCCAAATAGGGAGTGGCGTTCCCCAATAACGAGAACGAGAAAGGTTCCAGTCTACCAGGTTTTCTAACCAGTTGCCAAAACGTCCAGTTCCAGTAGCTTCAGGTTTCCAGTTGATGGTTTTGTTCAGCTCAGCCATCTTTTCTTTAACGGCTGTGGTTTTGATAAACCAGCTATCTAACGGATAATAAAGCACTGGTTTGTCAGTTCTCCAGCAGTGTGGATAGCTGTGTACATATTTTTCTACCTTAAAGGCTTTGTTTTCTTCCTTTAAACGGATGGCAATTTCTACATCCACTGATTTTTCTGGTGCCTGGCCCTCAGTGTAGTATTCGTTCTTTACGTATTTGCCACCAAACTCACCTAATGAAGCTACAAATTTACCTTGCAAATCTACCAAAGGCACGGCATTACCTTTGTCGTCTAAAATCAATAAAGGAGGAACTTCGGGACTAGCTTGTTTAGCTACACGAGCATCATCGGCACCAAAGGTAGGGGCGGTGTGAACAATACCTGTACCATCTTCTGTAGTTACAAAATCGCCACTAATTACCCGGAAAGCATTTTCCGCATTTTGGTAAGGTAGGGCTAAAGGTAAAAGTTGTTCGTATTTAATGTTCACCAAATCGGCACCAACAAACTCGGCTAGTATTTGATAAGGGATTTTTTTGTCTTCGGCTTGGTAGTTGGCAAAGGCTTCTTCATCTTCCGCTAGGAAAAATTTACCACCAAATTGTTTGCCCACTAAGGGTTTTGCCAAAATCACTTTGATGGGCTCAAAGGTGTACTGGTTAAATGTTTTTACCAATACATAGTCAATTTTTGGCCCAACGGTTAAAGCCGTGTTGCTTGGCAAGGTCCAAGGCGTAGTGGTCCACGCTAAGAAATGGATTTCCCCAAAACCTTGTAAAAACGAAGGCAGGGTTTCTGCAACGGCTTTAAACTGCGCTACAATGGTGGTGTCGCTTACATCGCGGTAGGTGCCTGGTTGGTTCAGCTCATGTGAACTTAAACCTGTGCCTGCTGCTGGCGAGTAAGGTTGGATGGTGTAACCTTTGTATAGAAATCCCTTGTTGTAAAGCTGTTTTAAAATCCACCACAGGGTTTCGATATATTCGTTTTTGTAGGTGATGTAAGGGTTTTGCAAATCAACCCAGTAGCCCATTTTTTCGGTAAGGTCATTCCAAACATCGGTGTAGCGCATGACCTCTTCTTTACAAGCGGCATTGTATTCGTCTACAGAAATTTTCTTTCCGATATCTTCTTTAACGATACCTAATTTTTTCTCTACGGCAAGCTCTATCGGAAGGCCGTGGGTGTCCCAACCGCCTTTGCGTTTTACCTGATATCCTTTTAGGGTTTTGTAACGGCAGAAAATATCCTTAATGGCACGGGCCATCACGTGGTGAATGCCAGGCATGCCATTTGCCGAAGGAGGTCCTTCGTAAAAAGTAAAAGGTTTGTTTTTTGGTCTACTGTCTATGCTTTTCTCAAAGATGTTTTCCGCTTTCCAAAATTCCAGTATTTCTTTACCTATTTTCGCTAGTTCTAATTGTTTAAATTCCCTATACATCAATCAAGTATCTCAAAAATTAAAGGTTGCAAAGTTAAGATTTTAGAATGAATAATGGTAGTTTTGGAGCTGAAATAGTTTTATGGATAAATTTCTGAAAAGAGGGCTTTTTTGTATGCTAGGGGCGGTATTGCTCATGCCTTTGGCGCTGTTGTTAAAGAATAGCAACGAAAATATAACACTAGGAGTACTTTTTTTAAGCATGGTTTTAGAACTTATTGGGCTCATCTTTGTTGTGTTAAGCATACTGCAACAAAGAAGGGTAAGAAACCGATAAGTTATGATTAGAAATCTGAAACTAACTAAAGCTATTGTAGCAATAGCTTTGGGAATAGCGGCGCTCATTGTGGCCAAAATTATGGAAACCTACAAAGCAAGCGGAAGCCAAGTGGTATTGGCTATTTCAGGAGTGCTATTTATTGCAGGGGCATTGATTTTTATCTATCCGATATTGTTTGCCACCAAAGCAGATAAAGATGGTAAACATGTAGAGCTTAAGCCTGCTGCAAAGGAACCGATTACTGAAGAGATTGCCTCTTAAATCTGTTTTCTTATTTATCTCAACACTATTTGCGGCGTATTACAGTTGGTATGCTAAAAGTGCGTGGTAGGGGTTGCCTTCCAAATCTAATAATAAACCTGCAAGGTTTAATAATAGACCTGCAAGGTTTTAAAAAACCTTACAGGTCTTAACTTTTTTCTTCTGTTCCTAAACCTAGGTTTTTAAAACCTTACAGGTTTCTTAAAGTATTAATTAAAAGAAATCTATTTCTTCATCAAAATACCTGTTTTCTTGATGGAAATAAACAAATTGTTCGATTCCACCAAACCAATCGAAAATAGTGTTTCGTTCTAGTTTTGTGCTTTTGGTGGTGCTAATCATAGAATTAAAAGATGAATATTCCCATTCACTTGCTTCTTTGCAAAATCCATGATGGATAGGGTTTTGGTGGATATAATTGACTACTCTAGTAAAATATGAATCATTCGTAATTTCTTTCCTTTTGGTATAATCAATGAAAAGAGCACCTCTTCTCGAATGCTGTTTATTAAAAGCCTTAGCATAGCCATTCAGAAAGTTACTCAGCTTTTGCATGATGAATTTATGAAAATCTATTTTATCTTCTGGTTTGGTAATCAATGAGCGAAGTGTATACTCGTCTCTAACTTGTACCAACAGATGAAAATGGTTGGGCATTAAGCAATAGGCGAGCGTCTTAAATACTGTTGAAAGGTGTTGGTCGTATTTGTTTAAGAAGAATAGATAATTCTCATGAGACTTAAATAAGTTTTCGGTACCTACAGCATGATTGTAGATGTGGTAAAAAGCATTTGGTAGAAAATTTTCACGGGTAGACATGATTGTTATTCTTAACCTGCAAGGTTTTGAAAAACCCTACAGGTCCGAAAATAGATAATTTCTAATGGTCGTCCAAATTCTCCAGGTTCTTTGCAACCTCTGCTTCAGACAGTTTTTTGCGTTTTTTGTTCTTGTCTAGCCACAGCATTAAAGCGGGCAATAAAGTTAGATTAAAGGCCAAAGCCACAATTAAGGTAATCGATAATAAGAAACCCAATATTACTGTACCACCAAAAGTGGACGCCGTAAAAATCCCAAAGCCAAAGAATAGGATTAAGGCAATGTGTGTCATACTTACGCCCGTTTCGGTAATGGTATCAGTAATGACCTTACTTACGCTATAATTGGTAAGGTTAAGCTCTTGTTGGTACCTGGTCAGGAAATAAATGGTTTGGTCAGAAGCCAGTCCAAAGGCAATGGTAAAAATCAAGATGGTTGAAGGCTTTAATGGAATGCCAAAAAATCCCATCAGTCCAGCGGTAATAATTAACGGAACTACATTCGGTAGCAGTGAAATGAACATGATGCCCAAACTCTTGAACTGCGCCAAACGCAACAATGAAATCAGCACAATGGCCAAGCCAATGCTTTCAAACAAGTGTTCTAAAAGGTAGTCGGTTCCCTTGGAGAAAATAATGCTGGAGCCGGTTAAGGTTACGTTAAAACGTTTTGGCGATAGGATGGAATCTATTCTAGGTTTCAGTTCATCAAGCAATTGGTCTAAACGTTTAGAGCCCACGTCGGCCATCTGGAAACTCACTCGTGCCGTTTGTTTCCCCTTGTCCACAAAATTGGTGAGCATATTCCCATTTCCTTTACCAGAATTTGCGGCATAGATTAAAATGAAATTCTTCTCAAAATCGGATGGCAAACGATAAAAAGAAGTATCTCCATTGTAAAACACCTGTGTCGCATATTTTAATCCAGTATTTAAAGAGATGGAACGGGAAAATTCAGGATAGGCCGCAATCATTTGCTCAACCCTGTCGATCTTGTTGAGCGATGAAAGACTTAAAATGCCGTTCTTGCGTTTCGTGTCAACACTAATTTCCAATGGCAAGATCCCCTCAAAGTTCTTTTCGAAAAACTTGAGGTCGGTTAATATCTTGGAGCTTTTTGGCAAATCATCTACCACATAGCCATTCACATTGATGCGATAAACACCAATTAAGGAAACTACCGTTAGGATGATGGTTGCGATATAAATCGAAGCACTTTTATGTTGCACCAGTTTGTCCGTTTTGGCTAAAAGCTTATCCAAGAAATTTGGTTCGTGCATTCCCTGTGTTTTGCTTTTTGGAGCGGGCAAGTAGCTGAAAATAGCCGGAATCAAACACAGGCTCATCAACCAGGTGAACATTACATTTAACGCCGCTACACTTCCAAATTGCATCAGTAGTTCACTTCCTGTAAAATAGAGTACGCCAAAGCCAATAGCAGCGGTAATGTTCGCAATTAAAGTGGTTACCGAAATTCTTTCTACGGTAAGGCTCCACGCTTTTTGCTTATCGCCATGCTTTTTAAGTTCGTTGTGGTATTTGTTTAATAGCAAGATGCTGTTCGGAATGCCGATAATGACAATCAGAGGAGGGATTAATCCCGTTAAAATGGTGATTTCATAACCAAATAATACCAAGGTCCCCACGCTCCAAATTACCCCCATAATCACCACCAGCACTGGAAAAAATACCGCAGAGAAACTGCGGAAAAAAATGACCAATATCAAGGCCGAAACCAGAATGGATAAACCAAGGAAAAGTACAAATTCATTGGAGATCAGCTTGCTGGTGGCGGTTCTGATATAAGGTAGTCCCGATAAATGCACTTCTATGTTTTCGCTTTTGCCAAAGGCCAAGGCCTTTTCTTCAATCTCTTTAAGGATGGGATTTCTAGCGGCCGAGTTAAGTATTTTCTGGTCGAAGGTAACGGCCATTAAGGTAGCGTTAGTTTCAGTATGGTATAGAAGGCCCTTGTAAAAAGGTAATTGGTCCAATTTGCTTTTCAGCGAATCCATTTCCGCATTGGTTGCAATGATTTTGCCCGGAAGTGGTTTTACGGTAAACTTTTGGTTCACGGTGTCCTTTTCCAGCTCAAAAAACTTGCCGATGGAAAGTACGCCTTTAATGCCCTTTAATTGTTGTAGTTCGTTAGAGAGTTTCGCCCATTTGTTGTAGGTGTCCTTTTGGAAGATTTTATCGTCTTTAATGCCAATAACCACAATACTACCATCTTCTCCGAACTGTTTTTTAAAAGCATTGTATTTGATGAAAACCGAATCGGTTAGTGGCAGAATTTTACTTCCTGCATAGGAAAGCTTAATATTTTTGGCCTGCCATCCCATAAAAATGGTAATGGCAATAAACACAAGGATAAGGAGAACGCGATTTTTTAAAATAGCATTAGATAGTTTTACCCACATATAGATTTATAAAAAAATGTAAAGAACGTATAAAAATGATGGATTACAAAATAACCAGGCTATTTATACAGGGTCTTGTTTATACAAACAGAGATTTTACCATAAATGTTGTTTAAAAAATGGCGTAACTTTAAAATCCATAAACTTCCATTTGATGAATAGGTTTTTGAAGAGTTTTAAGTTTGCGGCGAAAGGATTGTCCTACACCGTAGCGACTCAGCCCAATTTCATATTCCACCTTGTAGCGGCATTGCTGGCGGTTACCGCAGGTTGGTGCTTTGATGTCACAAGAGGAGAGTGGCTGGCTATTATAATTTGCATTGGCTTGGTAATGGTAACCGAATTGCTTAATACGGCCATGGAGGTTTTGGTAGATTGGATCTCGCCAGAATTTAACGTAAAAGCTGGCTTGGTTAAAGACATTGCTGCCGGCGCAGTTTTAATGGCCGCATTGGTTGCTTTAGTTGTTGCATTGATTATTTTCGCCCCTAAATTATTTTAGATGCTGCATAAAACCCGAGGCATAGTGTTGAGAGTAACTACTTACAGCGAAAGTAGCGTGGTCGTGCAAATGTTTACTGAAAAATTCGGGATTCAATCGTACTTGATCAATGGCGTGAAAAAGCCAAAAGCCAAAATCCCAATGAACATATTGCAACCCCTTCATCTGTTGGAGATGGTGGTTTATTATAAACAAAATACGCAAATCCAAAGAATTTCAGAAGCTAGGCCTGCACCTATTTTCAAAAGTATCCCCTATGGGGTGATTAAAAATACCATTGTACAATTTTTAAATGAGGTGTTGTATAAAAGCATCCGGCAACAACATGTGGATGAACAGTTATTCGAATATCTTTATCATGCCATTAGCTGGTTTGATGAAACTGATGAGCTTAGCGTAAATTTCCATTTGTCATTTTTAATGAAACTGACCCGATTTTTGGGGTTTGCCCCCCAGCCGCAAGCTAGAACTGATCAGAAATATTTCGATTTGCAGGAGGGAAGCTTTACTTCGATAGTGCCAGTACATCCTTACTTTATAAGCGATGCGGATGGAATTTCTTTAATGCAGCTGTTAAACACGCCTTTTGAAAAAATTAATGAAATCAAATTTTCAAATTCGTATAGGCGCTTAATTTTAGATAAAATATTGATTTACTATCAATTGCATACGGCTTCTTTTGGGCAGGTAAAGTCGCATCAGATCTTGGAAGAAATTCTTTCTTAAAAAAAATAAAAAAAGAATTGCAATGAAATAATATAACGCTATATTTGCAGTCCCAAACGGGAATTGGAGGATTAGCTCAGCTGGTTCAGAGCACCTGCCTTACAAGCAGGGGGTCACTGGTTCGAACCCAGTATCCTCCACCAAAAGTTTACAGGATGGTAAACGATTTCAACTAAAAGCCCGGAGGATTAGCTCAGCTGGTTCAGAGCACCTGCCTTACAAGCAGGGGGTCACTGGTTCGAACCCAGTATCCTCCACATTAAGCCTTATCAGTTATTCTGGTGAGGCTTTTTTGTTTTAGGGGCTTTTAAATAAACCTCTGTAGGATTAGCTCGGCAGGTTCAGAGCATCCCGATTTACTATCGGGAGAGTCACTGGTTCGAACCCAGTATCCTCCACATTAAGCCTTATCAGTTATTCTGGTGAGGCTTTTTTGTTTTAGGGGCTTTTAAATAAACCTCTGTAGGATTAGCTCGGCAGGTTCAGAGCATCCCGATTTACTATCGG
>NZ_QMHO01000007.1:170358-230031 GCF_003313505.1 Pedobacter nanyangensis
ACCTCTGTAGGATTAGCTCGGCAGGTTCAGAGCATCCCGATTTACTATCGGAAGGGTCACTGGTTCGAACCCAGTATCCTCCACATTAAGCCTTATCAGTTATTCTGGTGAGGCTTTTTTGTTTTAGGGGCTTTTAAATAAACCTCTGTAGGATTAGCTCGGCAGGTTCAGAGCATCCCGATTTACTATCGGGAGGCTCACTGGTTCGAACCCAGTATCCTCCACATTAAGCCTTGTTGGTTTTTTTTGCCTTTTCTTATTATCTTATTAGAGTGTTCTATACCTATGTTATTTACTCTATTTCTCGGGATCGATATTATGTTGGTTCAACCTCTAATTTGCAAGAGCGGTTGTTAAAGCATAATACAAATCATAAGGGATTTACAGGAAATACTAATGATTGGAAAATTGTCTATTCAGAAGAGTTTGCTGCAAAAGAAGGCGCTCTTGCGAGAGAGAAGCAAATTAAATCTTGGAAAAGCAGGAAGATGATAGAGAAGCTTTTTTGTTAAGCTGGCTCAGAGCATCCCGATTTTCTATCGGGAGGGTCACTGGTTCGAACCCAGTATCCTCCACATTAAGCCTTATCAGTTATTCTGGTGAGGCTTTTTTGTTTTTGGGCATATAATGCCTAATTTGATTTATTATGCTGCTCGTACACCAAGCCTTGGGCGCCATTCGTGCAAGTGCAACGTGGTAGCCCCCACGTTAAGCCCTATTGGCCAATGTTGGGCCTTTGGGGCTTAAGGGAACGATAAATTATTTCTTCTTTCTGGTGGTACTGATATTAGGTAAAAAAGCCGTAATTAACCCTATCAATGGTAAATAAGCACAAATGGAGAACACGTAATTGATACTCGTTTTATCAGCAAGGTTTCCAATTAACGCCGAGCCCAGGCCGCCCATTCCAAAGGCGAAGCCAAAGAAAAGCCCAGCCACCAAACCTACTTTTCCAGGAATCAGTTCCTGTGCATATACCAATATTGCCGAGAAGGCCGATGCCAAAATCATCCCGATAGGAACAATTAGGATGCCCGTCCAGAACAAGTTGGCATGCGGCAACATCAGCGCAAAAGGAGCGGCACCCAGAATAGACACCCATATTACATATTTACGGCCAATTTTATCGCCAATTGGGCCGCCAAGCAACGTGCCGGCCGCTACCGAAAACAAGAATACAAATAAGTATATCTGCGAGGTTTGTACCGAAACATGGAACTTGTCGATCAAATAAAAAGTGAAGTAGCTGGTTAAGCTGGCCATGTAAAAATATTTCGAGAAAATAAGCACCAGCAAAATCACAATGGCGGTAATTACCCTGGTTTTCGAAAGATTGTGCTTCTCTATAATAGTGCTGGCCTTTTTTGCTTCGCGGTTTAGCACATAGTTTTTATACCAATTGCCTACGTAGCTGAGTACCATAATAGCCAACAAGGCAATTACCGAAAACCAGATAACGCTGAATTGTCCTTTTGGAACAATAATCCAGGCGGCCAGCAAGGGCCCAATGGAACTGCCGGCATTGCCTCCTAGTTGAAATACTGATTGGGCCAATCCCTTTTTTCCGCCAGATGCGGCATGCGCCATTCTGGATGCTTCTGGGTGGAAAATAGAAGAGCCCGTGCCCACCAAAGCTACCGAAAACAAAATCAGGTAAAAGCTATTGGATAATGAAAGCGTAATAAGCCCAACCAGCGTAAAGCCCATGCCAATGGCTAAGGAATAAGGTTGAGGCCTCTTGTCTGTGTATAAACCTACAAAAGGTTGAAACAAGGATGCCGCCAGCTGAAAGGTGAGCGTAATCAATCCGATTTGCGAAAAGGTTAGATGGTAAGAGCTTTTAACCAGAGGATAGATAGCCGGAATTAAAGATTGAATGGTGTCATTAAGTAGGTGTGAGAAACTTAGCGCAAATAAGATGGGGAAAACGGTTGCGTTTGTTTTGCTAAAATCAGAAGGGTTTGCGTTCATAAAAAAAAGATTTTAAACAAAGCTACATATTTTATTAAAGGTTAATCGTTAAAACTAAGATGTAATCACATATACACATCGTTTTAGTGCGTTAAAAGGTATTGTTGAAAGGCTTTGCGCCCAAATCAAATAAAACCACTTAGGCACATAAGATATCGCATCTTAATATCATTGAAAGGCCATGTGCCTATGTGATTAAAAGCTATGCGCCTAAAGCTTCATTTCAGCAACTTTCCACGCAAATTGTAAATCGTTCCTGTACATACGGCATAAAATCATAAATCATTTGTACTTTTGCGGGCGAAAACAAAATGAATATAAAATGAGTACTAATAGAGGACCAATATCGAAATTCATGGAGACCAATTATCTCCACTTTAATGCGGCAGCTATGATGGATGCGGCTAAAGGTTATGAAACGCATTTAGACGAAGGTGGTAAAATGATGATTACCCTTGCCGGTGCAATGAGTACTGCAGAATTGGGTATTTCTTTGGCCGAAATGATCAGGCAGGATAAGGTTTCAATCATTTCTTGTACTGGTGCCAACCTAGAAGAGGATATTATGAACCTTGTTGCTCATTCTCACTATAAAAGAGTTCCAAACTATCGTGATTTGAGCCCCCAAGATGAGTGGGATTTGTTAGAGAACCACTACAATCGGGTTACCGATACCTGTATTCCCGAAGAAGAAGCTTTCCGTCGTTTGCAAAAACATATCCATGCGATTTGGAAAGATGCAGATGATAAGGGCGAACGCTACTTTCCACATGAGTATATGTACAAAATGTTGTTGAGCGGTGTTTTGGAACAGTATTACGAAATTGATCCCAAAAATTCGTGGATGTTGGCGGCCGCCGAAAAAAACCTGCCAATTGTGGTTCCGGGCTGGGAAGACAGCACCATGGGCAATATCTTTGCGTCCTATGTCATCAAAAATGAATTTAAAGCCACAACCATGAAAAGCGGTATCGAGTACATGGCCTGGTTGGCAGATTGGTATGTGAAAAATTCAGATGGTAAAGGTGTAGGCTTTTTCCAGATTGGTGGTGGTATTGCTGGCGATTTCCCGATTTGCGTTGTGCCAATGCTTTATCAGGATATGGAAATGGAAAATATTCCATTTTGGAGTTATTTTTGCCAAATTTCAGACTCCACTACTTCTTATGGCTCTTACTCGGGAGCGGTTCCAAATGAGAAAATTACTTGGGGTAAACTAGATATCAACACGCCGAAATTTATTGTAGAAAGTGATGCAACAATCGTGGCGCCATTAATGTTTGCCTGGATATTGAAACAATAAATTAATTTCCAAATATCAGGGTTTAAAACCAACCCAAACCAAGTCAGCGATTTCCAAAAAATCGCTGATTTATTTAGCGCTAGCCGCTAAAATTGCAATAGTTTAGAATGATTATAAATTGTATTTCACTGTCATTAATATGTCATTGGTATCTTAATAAAGATTACTTTTGTCCAATTATTTCTGAGAGGTAAATCATCATTCATCACTTAGATTAAAAATTTTATTTCAAAATAAAGCATAAAATACTCATTATGAGGAATATCTCATTCGGACTTAAAAAATTTAGAAAAGCAACCTTCGTATTAGCTGCACTATCTTTTTTAACTGTAACTGTATCGAAAGCGCAAGATGTTGTAGAGGGAAGAACGTTATTTAAGTCGAAGTGTGCTTCATGTCACGCCTTAGACCATGATGGTACCGGCCCAGCTTTAACTCCAAAGGTTAACGAATTGGAGGAGTCGTTTTTAATTCCTTGGATTAGAAACAACGTTGAATTAAGAGCTTCTGGGAACAAACAAGCTATCGAAGCCGCTAAATTCTCTCCATCGGAGATGACCGCTTTTCCTAATTTAACTGATGATCAAATTAAAAACATCATCGCTTATGCAAAAGCAGGAGAGCCTAAAAAAGAAGCTGTTGCAGGTGCAGGAGAAGTGAAAGATGAAGGCGCTTCAAGCCTTTCAATTGCAGGTGTAATCGCGATTATTGTTCTGGCTATCGTTGTTTTGGTAGTGTTGGGCAGAGCGGTTAAAATGCTTGAGCGTTTAATTCTAGAGAAACAAGGTATCGTAGTAACAGATGAAGACAATGTTTCTTTAGCTACGGGCTTAAAAGGCTTGTTCAAGAACAAGAAGTTTGTGTTCTTTACCGTATTGTGCTTGGTGATTGTGTTAGGTTCATTCGGTTGGATGGGCATGTGGGAAACAGGTGTACACACGGGTTACCAACCAACGCAGCCAATTAAATTCTCGCACGAGTTGCATGCTGGTATTAATCAAATTGACTGTCAATACTGTCACACTGGGGCATTCAAGTCTAAAAACTCAACGATTCCTTCTTTGAACGTTTGTATGAACTGTCATAAAAACGTACAGGCAAGAACTGATGACGGATTGATTTCTCCAGAAATCCAAAAAATCTATAACGCTTTGGGCTATAACCCAGATACGCAAACTTACGACAAAACCAAAGAGAAGCCAATTGAGTGGGTACGTGTACATAACTTGCCAGATTTCGCTTACTTTAACCACTCTCAACACGTAGTGGTTGGTGAAGAAGCTATTCGTAAAGAAGCAGGTTTGAAACCAACTGATCCAGTTTGTTTCGCTTGTCACGGTCCAGTGAACACCATGGAAGAAGTTTACCAATACTCTCCGTTAACCATGAAATGGTGTGTTAACTGTCACAGAGAGGCGGATATCTCTAACAAGAAAAACGATGCGTTTTACGCAAACGTAATTGCTGCTCACGAAAAAATCAAAAAAGGTGAGAAAATTACCCCAGCGTTGTTAGGTGGTTTAGAGTGTGGTAAGTGCCATTATTAATAAATAGAGTTTTAGTTAAGAACGTTCGATAAACAGTAATATAGCTTAAATGGAAAGCAACAAAAAATACTGGAAAGGTTTGGAGGAGTTGAACAAAACTCCCGAGTTTGTTGAGAACAACAAAAGCGAATTTGCCGAGCCGCTTCCAATAGAAGATGTTTTAAGTGAAGCAGGACTAAGTACCGTTACCCCACGCCGTGACTTTTTAAAAGCCTTAGGTTTTGGTTTAGGTGCGGTAACCTTGGCAGCTTGTCAAAAAGCACCGGTACACAAATCAATCCCTTACTTGGTTAGGCCAGAAGAGGTAACTCCGGGTATCCCTAACTACTACGTTTCTACTTTTAAAGGTAACAGCGTAATGGTAAAAACCGTGGTAGGGCGTCCAATCAAAGTTGAAGTTAACCGCAATGCTGGTTTATTCAGCAGAGGTACTGATGCGCAGGCTCAGGCTTCAGTGTTGGATTTGTACGATGTTTCTAAACTAAAAAATCCTTTGTTGAAAAAGGATGAAACAACTTGGGCTGATTTGGACAAATTCGTAAAAGGCGAATTGAATAAAGTACAAGCATCAGGTAAGAAAATTCGTGTGGTTGCCAGCACTTTGAACAGCCCTTCGGCTAAAGCAGTGGTAACTGAATTTACCGCAAAATACCCTACTACTAAATTGGTTCAGTATGACCCGGTTTCTTATACAGGTATCATCAAGGCTAACGAAAATAGCTTTGGTAAAGCGGTATTGCCAAAATACAACTTCGATAAAGCAGATTTGATCGTAAGCTTTGCAGCTGATTTCTTGGGAACTTGGATCAGTGGTGAAGAGTTTACAGCTCAATATACTTCTAACAGAGATTATAAGTCTCTAGAGAAGAAAAAAATGTCTCGCCACTTCCAGTTTGAAGCTGGTATGAGTTTAACAGGTACCAACGCCGATACTCGTATTGCTTTGAAACTATCGGAAGAAGGGCCTGCACTAATTGCATTATACAATGCGATTACAGGTGCCAGCTTGCCAGGCGCAGGTTTGCCAGACAATGCCAACGCTGATAAAGCAATTAAATTGGTAGCTAAAGAATTATTACAGAACAAAGGCAAAGCAGTTGTAGTAGCTGGTTCTAACGATGTTTCTGTTCAAACTTTAGTAAACGCTATTAACGTGGCTATTGGTAGCTATGGTACTACTATCGATTTAGATAATCCTTGCAAACGTTACGAAGGTAATGATGCAGAATTTGCATTGTTGGTTGACGAAATGAACAAAGGTGAAGTAGGGGCAGTGTTCTTCTTGAACTCAAACCCTGCTTATGATGCTATCAATACTAAAACTTTTACCGAAGGTTTAGCAAAAGTTGGTTTAAAAGTTTCTTTCTCAGATAGGGAAGACGAAACTGCCGATCTTTCTGATGTAGTAGCCATTACACCTAATTATTTAGAAGCTTGGGGCGATGCTAATACTTATGAAGGTTTTTACAGCATTGTTCAGCCAACCATTAACCCAGTATTCAACTCTCGTCAGGCAGAGCAAAGTTTATTAACCTGGGCTGACGCTCCAGTACAAGATTACTACCAATACGTACGCAATTACTGGGAGAAAAACATATTGCCTGCAGCTGGTAAAACTTGGAAAGATGTGCTACAAACAGGTGTAGTTATTAACGCTGCAAGACCAGCTGGAAGTTATGGTTTCACTTTATCTTTAGATGCCGTTGCAGCAGCTATCGTAGCAAGCAGCAAAGCATTGAAGAAAGATATCGAGCTTCAGATTTTTGAAAGTGTTCCTATGCGTGATGGTAAGCAAGCCAACAACGCATTCTTGCAAGAATTTCCTGATCCAGTAACCAAGGTAACTTGGGATAACAGTTTAGCCTTAAACCCTAAACAAGCCGAGAAACTAGGTTACAAGGAATTTGACGTGGTAACGATCAAAGGCGAAAATGGTTATTCGGTTGATTTGCCAGTATTGTTCCAACCAGGACAAGCCATGGGCACCGCTTCAGTAGCTTTAGGTTACGGACGTACCAAAGCAGGTAAAGCGGGTAACAACGTAGGTAAAAACGCCTTCCCATTTGTAACTTACACCAATGGTACCTTAAAGTATGCTACTACGGCTACTTTAACCGCTACAGGTGCTTGGTCTGAATTAGCTCAAACACAAACCCACTACTCTTTCGAAGGTAGAAACATTGTTCGTGAAGCCTCTTTCAAAGATTTCCTAAAAGATCCAGCGGCTGGTTCAGGTAACCACCACAAACATAAAGTTTACGATTTGTGGACTACCGATAAGCACGAAATGTTGGGCAACAACTGGGTAATGGCAATCGATTTGAACGCTTGTACAGGTTGTGGTTCATGTATCGTAGCTTGTAACGTAGAAAACAATATCCCAGTGGTAGGTAAGGATGAGGTTCGCCGTCGTCGTGAAATGCACTGGTTACGTATCGACCGTTACTATAGCTTTAACGATGAGCAACATGGTGCGGTAACTAAAGAGAAAGAAATTGCTCATTTAGATAACCTAGAGAATGTTTCGGTAGTGCACCAGCCAATGTTGTGTCAACATTGCGATCATGCACCTTGCGAAACCGTATGTCCGGTATTGGCAACAGTACACTCGTCGGACGGTTTGAATCACATGGCTTACAACCGTTGCGTAGGTACCCGTTACTGTGCAAACAACTGTCCATACAAAGTACGCCGTTTCAACTGGTTTAACTACTGGAACGATTCGCGTTTCGATAACTACTTGAACAACGAGTTTACACAATTGGTATTGAACCCAGATGTTACTACCCGTTCAAGAGGGGTAATGGAAAAATGTTCGATGTGTATCCAACGTATCCAAGCAGGTAAATTAACGGCCAAAATTGAAAAACGTGCATTGAAAGATGGCGATATCAAAATGGCCTGTCAAGAAGCATGTTCTGCCAACGCAATCATCTTCGGCGATAAAAACGATCCAAACTCGGAAGTTTCAAAGGCCCTACGTAGCGAGCGTACCTACTACGTACTAGAAGAAATCAACGTTGAGCCAGGTATCGGTTACATGACAAAAATTAGAAACATAGATTCAGAAACAAAAGAAGTACATGCGTAAGCTATTACTTACAGCAATATAGAATATGGCAGGACATAACGAATCAATTTTAAGGGAACCTTTAATTACCGGAAAGGACATCACGTATGCCCAAATTACGGAAGAGATCTTATCTCCGGTAGAAAATAAACCTAACAAGGCTTGGTGGATTGGATTTATCCTTGCACTATGTGGAGCTACTTTATGGGTAGTTTCAGTAGGCTATACCTTCTGGTTTGGTATTGGTTCTTGGGGTTTAAATAAAACAGTAGGTTGGGCTTGGGATATCACCGGTTTCGTATGGTGGGTAGGTATTGGTCACGCTGGAACGCTAATCTCCGCAGTACTATTACTTTTCCGTCAAAACTGGCGTAACTCCATCAACCGTTCGGCAGAGGCGATGACTATTTTCGCCGTTATTTGTGCCGCAACATACGTAGTATCACACATGGGTCGTCCATGGTTGGCTTATTGGGTACTTCCTTTGCCAAACCAGTTCGGATCACTTTGGGTTAACTTTAACTCGCCATTGGTGTGGGATATGTTTGCGATCTCTACTTATTTCTCGGTATCATTGTTATTCTGGTACACCGGTTTATTGCCAGATATCGCCACCATCAGAGACAGAGCAACAGGCGTTCGCAAAAAAATCTACACCATTTTCTCATTCGGTTGGACAGGTAGCGTAAAAACCTGGCAACGTTTTGAGGCAGTATCATTAATTTTAGCAGGTATTTCAACGCCACTGGTACTTTCGGTACACACCATTGTATCTATGGACTTTGCAACTTCGGTAATTCCGGGATGGCACACCACCATTTTCCCTCCTTACTTCGTTGCCGGTGCAATTTTCTCGGGCTTTGCCATGGTATTAACCTTATTATTGGTTGTACGCAAGGTGTTAGGTTTAGAGAATTATATCACCATGTTCCACATCGAATCAATGAACAAGATCATCATCTTAACAGGTTCGATTGTAGGTGTGGCTTACTTAACCGAGTTATTCATTGCTTGGTACTCAGGTTCACAATACGAGTTATACGCTTTCCAGAATCGTATCGCCGGTCCATTTGCTTGGTCATACTGGTTAATGATGACTTGCAACGTAATTTCTCCGCAGTTGTTGTGGTTTAAGAAAATCCGTACCAACATTGCTGCAACTTGGGTGCTATCCATTGTGGTAAACATCGGGATGTGGTTTGAGCGTTTCGTAATTATCGTAACTTCACTACACCGCGATTACCTTCCTTCAAGCTGGACCATGTTCTCCCCAACCTGGGTAGATGTGGGCGTGTTTGTAGGCTCAATCGGAGTATTCTTTACTTTGTTCCTATTGTTCTTAAGAGTTTTACCTTCTATTGCAATTGCTGAGGTTAAAATGATCTTGAAGAGCTCAAGTGAGCAATCTAAGATGAAATTGATTAAAGAAGGAAACTTAGATAAAGAGCAGGTACAGGAGTACATTGAATCTTTAGAGAAATTTGATAGTGTTAAACAAGAAGAATACGCAAAAATATAACAATGAGTAATATCAAATATATTTTAGGCAGCTTTGGAGATCCTGATGAGATGCTAACCGGCATCAAGAAATTGCAGGAGAATAACATCTCTATATATGATGTTTATACCCCTATGCCTATTCACGGTATCGAAGCGAAATTGGGCGTTAAAAGATCTAGATTGGATATTGCCGCTTTCTTTTTCGGAATTACAGGTACAATCACCATGCTTACTGGAGTTTATTTAGCTACCGTAGTAGATTGGCCAGTAAACATTGGTGGTAAAACGCACTTTGCATTGCCAGATTTTATTCCAATTACCTTTGAGTTAACCATTCTATTCTGTGCATTTGGCTTGGTAGGTTCATATTATGCCTCTACCCATTTGTTCCCAGGAAGAGCCCCAAGGGTAATGGATTTACGTGCAACTGACGATCGTTTTGTCATTGCTATTGATGCCAAACAAAATACAGAACACGAAAAAATTGATGAACTTTTAAAAGGTGCAGGCGCTTTAGAAGTTAAGCATAATGAAAGGAAGTATATTAGCTATGAATAAGAATAAGATTGTTTTAGGAGCATTTAGCTTACTAGCTTCTGTAGCAATGCTTTCGGCCTGTAGAGACAATAAGAGTACAGGTTTAGAATACGCAAGGAATATGTATGATCCAATTGCCTACAATCAGGATCAGCCAAACAAAAACTTTGCGAACGGAGCAACGGCCCAAACGCCACCTCCAAACACTAATCCGGTTGATTATATCCGATATGAATACCCAAATACCAAAGAAGGGTATGAGGCTTCTGTAGCTTTGGTTAACCCACTAGCGTTAACAGAGAAAAACTTGACCGAAGGAAAGCACTTTTACACTGTTTTCTGCTCACCTTGCCATGGTGAAAAAGGCGATGGACAAGGCCATATCGTAAAGTTGGATAAAGGTATTTCAGGCGTACCCGCCTACCACGGCGCTGATGCAGTTTCATCTCGCGGTGGTTTAATGAAAGATATGCCAGCTGGAAAAATTTATCATACCATTATGTATGGTTTGAACGCAATGGGGTCTCATGCTTCACAGCTTAGTCCAGATGAAAGATGGAAAGTAGTGATGTATGTTCAACAATTACAAAAAATACAATAAGAAAAGCAGATATAAATGGGAACTCATCATTATAATTTAAGTGAACAATTTGAGTTTACTGGAAAAGTAAAAACTTTGAGTATTGTTGGTATCGTAATTGGTATTTTAACAATAGCTTATGGCTTGTTCTTCAACAGTGATCACATTACACATGAGCGTACTTTTGCCAATCTATTGTTGATGGGCTATTACTTCGCCTGTGTTTGTATGTCTGCCACGTTCTTCCTAGCAATACAGTTTGTTGCTCAGGCAGGATGGTCAGCATCTATTTTACGTGTACCGCAAGCCATGGCAAAAAACCTGCCTTGGGCAGCATTGATCTTAATTGCCATTACTGGTTTGGGATTATACACGCACAACCTTTATCACCATTGGCATGCCGAAGGATTAACCGATCCTAACTCGCCAAATTATGACAGCTTAATTGCAGGTAAAGCAGTATTCTTAAACTGGCCGTTTTTTATGATCAGGCAGGTCGTGTTTATGGGATCATATGCAATTTTTGCTCATTTTGTAACCAAGTGGTCGTATAACGAAGATTTAACAGGAGGGTTAACTTCTTACAATAAGAGTTTCAAATACTCTTGCATCTTCTTGGTAATCTACGGGTTTACTACGCCAATCTTTGCTTTCGATAACATCATGTCCTTAGAAGCACACTGGTTCTCTACCATGTTCGGTTGGTATAACTTCGCTTCAATGTGGGTAAGTACCTTAGCGATCATCGCTATCGTGATTATCTTATTGAGAAAGGCGGGTTACATGAGCTGGGTAAACAATAGCCATCTACACAACTTAGGCCAGTTTATCTTCGGTTTCTCTATTTTCTGGACTTACGTTTGGTTTGCTCAATTCCTATTGATCTACTATGCGAATATGTCGGAGGAGACGGTATATTTCCACAAACGTTTCAACAGCTACGAGTTCTGGTTTTACCTTAACTTGGTGCTGAACTTCTTATCACCATTGCTATTGTTGATGGATCGTGATAACAAAAGAAGTGAAAATATCCTACTAGTGGTTTCTATCATTGTAGTGTGTGGCCACTGGGTAGATTATTACCAAATGATTATGCCAGGGGTATTTGAGTTTGGAACAAAAAGCGGTAGCGGTTTCGGTATCTTGGAAATCGGTATCACACTTGGCTTTGTAGGCCTATTTACTTACACAGTATTAAGTGCATTAAGCAAAAAACCTTTGGTGGCAAAAAACCATCCGTTTTTACAAGAGAGTTTAAACCACCACTTATAATAAAAAATACGGTTTACAATAAATAAGTAATATAACTACGGTACATCGTACTACTTTTAAAGAAAATGAGTTTAAGAAAATTAATCGTTAATAAAACAATGGCAGCGTTAGCAGTATTATTTACTGTTTTTACCAGCGCTAATGCCTTTGCTCAGGAAGCAGCTGCAGCCACTACGGCTAAACCTGTAGACATGGGTCCAGTACATAAAAATGCAATATTTTATGTGCTAATGTTCTTGCTTTTATGTTTATTCATTGCCATAGTAGGCAAAGCATTAAAAGTATATGAATTAACCCGCGAAACGCAAGGTAAGCCAGAAGGAATCAACTGGAATACGGTAAACGCTGTAATATTTGCTCTATTCTTAATCGTAGGTTTATACGGGGTATATTGGGAGTATTCGGTTCACGGTAAAATGATTTCTCATATGCACGAGGCGGCATCTGAGCATGGCCAGCGTATTGATGAGATGTTTAAATTAACATTGATCATTACCACTATCGTATTCATCCTTACCCACATCGTTCTTTTTGCATTCGCTTATTTCTACAGAGCTTCTGATCAAAGAAAAGCTTATTACTACCCGCATAACAATACGATCGAGAAGATTTGGACAATTGTTCCTGCTCTAGTATTAACCTTATTGGTATTGAAAGGTTTCTTAACATGGAGATCTATTTTCTATAAAGTGGAAGATCCTAAGAACAGACCGATCAGTATTGAGGTAACTTCATCGCAGTTTTTATGGGATATCCGTTACGCTGGCCCAGATGCAGTGGTTGGCAAGAAAAACTACAAGTTAATTACCGCGATCAACAACTTAGGTATCGATTTTAACGATAAAAACAGTTTGGACGATTTAATGGCCGAGGAAATTGTTCTTCCGGTAAACAAGCCAGTTCGTTTTATATTGACAAGTAAAGACGTTATCCATAGTTTCTATATGCCTCACTTTAGGGTACAATTAAATACCGTACCAGGTATGACCTCATATTTTGAGTTTACGCCAACGATTACTACGGATGAGATGAGAACTAAACTTAACGATCCTAAGTTCAACTACATTTTGTTGTGTGCTAAAATTTGTGGAGCCAACCACTTTAACATGCAGAAAAATGTAAGGGTTGTTAGCGAAAAAGAATATCAAGAATGGTTAACTAAGCAAACTCCTTATTTAACTAACGACTTGAGAAAGGCATTTAACTTACCTGTACCGGTAGAAGCAGCCCCAGCAGCTGAACAAGCTCCTGCGGATACTGCAGCTACAGCTGCCAAGGTAGCCTTAGATGTAAACAACCAATTAGCTTTAAAAAAATAATAATACTGGAAAAACCTTATTATGTCAACAATATCATTACACGATACACACCACGACGATCATGGACATGGCCATCACCATGAAACGTTCTTAACTAAATACGTATTTAGTCAAGATCACAAAATGATTGCCAAGCAGTTTTTAATAACTGGTATCATTATGGCAGTTATCGCAATGCTTTTATCGATCCTATTTAGGATTCAGCTTGCTTGGCCAGACAAATCTTTTCCTTTATTAGAAACATTTTTAGGTAAATGGGCTGAAGGTGGAAGAATAAAGCCAGACTTTTTCTTGGCGTTAGTAACTATTCACGGTACCATCATGGTATTCTTTGTACTAACCGCAGGCTTAAGTGGTACTTTTAGTAACTTGTTAATTCCTTTACAGGTTGGTGCTAGAGATATGGCTTCGCCATTTTTGAACATGCTTTCTTATTGGTTCTTCCTAGCTGCATGTTTAATCATGATGGGCTCTTTCTTTACCCAAACAGGACCTGCTAGTGCTGGTTGGACAGTTTATCCACCACTTTCGGCAGTACCAAAGGCCATGCCTGGTTCAGGAATTGGTATGACCTTGTGGTTAGTCAGTATGGTTCTTTTCGTAGCCTCATCTTTAATGGGTGGTATCAACTATGTAAGTACCATTTTGAACATGCGTACAAAAGGTATGGACCTTTGGAAAATGCCTTTAACCATTTGGGCTTTGTTCCTAACTGCGGTTCTAGGTATTTTATCGTTCCCAGTATTGGTAGCGGGTGTAGTACTTTTAGTATTTGACCGTAGCTTTGGTACAAGTTTCTATTTGTCGGATTTAGTATTCGGTACTCAAATTTTGCCTAACGAAGGTGGTTCTCCAATTTTGTGGCAACACTTATTCTGGTTCTTAGGTCACCCTGAGGTATATATCGTGATTATGCCTGCTTTGGGTATTTCTTCAGAGATCATCTCTGTAAATGCTAGAAAGCCGATTTTCGGTTACCACGCAATGGTTTATTCATTGATGGGGATTACCATCCTATCATTCATCGTTTGGGGGCACCACATGTTTGTAACAGGTATGAACCCGTTATTGGGTGGGGTGTTTATGATCACCACATTGATCATTGCGGTACCATCAGCGGTAAAAACCTTTAACTACCTGGCTACTTTGTGGAGAGGTAATATCAGATTTACGCCAGCGATGTTATTCGCTATCGGTTTGGTATCTTTCTTCATCTCTGGTGGTTTAACAGGTATCTTCTTGGGTAACGCTTCATTAGATATTAACTTACACGATACTTACTTTGTAGTAGCTCACTTCCACTTGGTAATGGGTTCTGCAGCTATTTTTGGAATGTTGGCCGGTGTTTACCACTGGTATCCAAAAATGTTTGGCCGCATGATGAACCCTAAGTTGGCTTATCTGCACTTCTGGGTAACTTTCATTTGTGCTTACTTGGTATTCTTCCCGCTACACTTCTTAGGTTTAGATGGTGTACCGCGTCGTTACTATGCGTTTACCGAGTTTGAGTTTATGAACAAATGGTTAACCGTTAACGTATTTGTAACTTGGTCGGCCATTATTGCTGCATTGGCTCAAATTGCATTCTTGTTTAACTTCTTCTATTCAATGTTTAGAGGTAAAAAAGCAACTCAGAACCCATGGAATGCGAATACTTTAGAATGGACTACACCAGTTGAGCATTTGCACGGAAACTGGCCAGGGGAAATCCCAACTGTTTACCGTTGGCCATATGACTATAGCAAGCCAGGAGCTGAAGAAGACTTTATTCCTCAAACAGTTCCTTTCTCACAAACGATGAGCTCTAATTTACCTCATGACTTTGAAGGTAACGAAGAGGCTGAGCGTATCCAAAAAGAATGGGAAGCTGCAAATAAGCCGGTGACCGAATAAGCACTGCGCCGAACTTTGTCCAAAATATGTAATAAGGTATCTGCCAAGTGTGCTAACATTTACAGGTACCTTATTTTTATAAATCTATCACATATTCAATGATTGCTAAATCTGAAAGTAGATTTATTAGAATAAACTTAATCACCATCATAGCTACATTAGTAGTTATTTTGGCCGGTGGTATTGTTCGTAGTACGGGTTCAGGAATGGGTTGCCCAGACTGGCCAAAATGCTTCGACCAATATATTCCACCTACTTCCATTAAACAACTTCCTCCCGATTACGAAACAAAATATGTAGAAGGAAGGAAAAAGAAAAATGAGAAGTTTGCCAAGTACTTGGAAAGTATGGGCAAGCATCAATTAGCAGATCGTATCAGAAACGATCAGTCGATATTGGTGCATGAAGAGTTTAATGCCGCTAAAACCTGGACAGAATATATCAACAGGCTTACGGGTGCAATTCTGGGTATATTCCTTTTGTTAACTGCAATTTTTTCATTTGCATACAAGAAGAAAGCTAAACGAATTATTGTACTCAGCTGGTTGAATATCCTAGTAGTGGGCTATCAGGCTTGGTTGGGTTCAATAGTAGTTTCAACCAATTTAACGCAATGGGTGGTAACGGTACACATGTTACTAGCCTTAGTTATTTTGGGAATTGCGATTTATACTTACAACTATGCTAAGCAATTGCACAGCGAGCCAACGGTAATTATGTACCGTATCATGTGGTTGAAAGGCTTTTTGTTCTTTACCATCTTAATTTCTATCCTACAGATTATTTTAGGTACCGAAGTTAGGGAAGCAGTAGATAGCATTGCCAAGTCACTGCAATATAACGGACGAAATACTTGGGTGTCTAAAATAGGTAGCGTGTTCTCCTATCACAGAGACTTAGCAATTTTAGTGGGTATTAGCAATTTTATTGTTTATAAGATGGTAATTGACCGCTTTAGCGGCAAAGCCTGGCCATTAATTACGGCCAACTACCTGATGGTAACCTTAATCGTTCAGGTAGTCTCTGGATTTTTGTTATCGTACCTGGGTTTACCGCCTTATGCGCAAGCCGTACATATTTTGTTTTCGACCATTATGTTCAGCTTGCAATATTATTTGTACTTGTTGGTGTATAGGACCAAAACCTATAAGGCCGCTTAAATATTAAAAATTGAAACAGTTTTTTTCAGATTTTTCAAAACTCATAAAATTCCGACTAACGTTCTTAGTGGTGTTTTCTGCGTCTGTTACATTTTTAATCGGGTCAAAAATTCAGGTAGACCGTGCCATTATTGATGAAATTAACTGGAACAATTGGTTGATTTTGATCATTGGTGGTTTTTTGGTAACCGGAGCCGCAAATTGCTTCAACGAAATTATTGAGGTTGATCTGGATAAGCTCATGACCAGAACCAAAGATAGGCCAATGCCAGCAGGTCGTATGACCACGGGGCAGGGCCTCGTATCAGGTTTGGTGATGGGTATAGCAGGAACATGGCTATTGGGCAAACTTAATTTAGAAACCGGGTTGATTTCTGTGTTTTCTATTTTATTATATGCTTTTGCTTATACACCGTTAAAAAGAAAATCGCCTATTGCTGTTTTTGTGGGCGCTATACCAGGAGCATTGCCACCACTTATTGGTTATTTGGCGGCTATTGGCCACTCGCCAGTAGGTTACGTGCCCAGAGATTACCAAATAGCCATCATCTTGTTTTTGGTGCAGTTTGTATGGCAGTTTCCCCACTTTTGGTCTATTGCGTGGGTGTTAGATGAAGATTACAGCAAAGCTGGATTTAGATTATTGCCAACCAAAAAGAAAGATAAAGCCAGCGCTATCTTTACTTTTGCCAGCACCCTGATCTTAATTCCAGTAAGCTTATTGCCAACTTTCTATGGTTTTGGAGGATATTATATTGCTGGCGTTTCGGTGGTGCTAGGACTGTTGTTCAGTTGGTATGCCTACCAATTGGTAGTGAAAATGGATTTGGCAAGTGCCAAAAAAGTGATGTTTTGCTCATTTTTTTACATCCCTTTGGTACAATTAATTTTATTGTTTGATTTAGTAGTATAAAGATGGTGAGTACAATGCAACAAGAGCGCGTAGCGTTCAACTTTAAGCCTAAAAAATTTGTGGTTTGGTTGTTCGTGGTTTCTTCTACCATTATGTTTGGCGGATGGACCAGTTATTACCTTGTTTTTATGGCCTCAAAAGGTAAGGGGCATGGTTTGGTTTTACCAGAAGTTTTTACCTACAGTACTGCTGTGCTATTGGTTAGTAGTATCTGTTTATTTATGGCAGCAAGAGCGCTGAAAAAAGGCGATACCAGTAAGCAAAGAATGCTATTATGGCTAACTTTTGTTTTAGGCGTTGTTTTTGGTGTGTTGCAGTTTCAGGGTTGGGTAGGCCTTTACCAAACCGGGGCAGTATTGGTAAACAACAATGCGGCTATTTCCATGATTTATGTTGTATCGGGTTTCCACTTGCTACATATTGTGGCGGGTTTAGGCTTCGTGACCAGCAGCCTTATAGGCAGTTATAAAAAGGTTTCTCCGGAGGTTGCTACCTACCGCCAGGACGTTACCTCAATATTTTGGCATTTTATAGATATCTTATGGATATATCTATATGTTTTTTTACTTTTGAACAGTTAATTTTTTAACAAACTATTATACTAATATTAAATGGATTCATTATCGAAGTTAGACCAAGTTAAAACAACCCCATGGGCCGGCGGTCGTTCGCCGTGGTCGGTAGAGTATGGTAAAATAATGATGTGGTTTTTCTTGTTGTCGGATGCCTTCACATTCTCATCGTTATTGGTTTATTATGGAGCGCAAAGATTTAGCAAGTTTGCTTGGCCAGATCCGGATTTGGTTTTCCAGTCTATCCCAGGTTTCGCAGCCCACGGCTATCCTTTGGTTTTCGTAGGTATAATGACTTTTATATTGATCATGAGTTCTGTAACCATGGTATTAGCCGTAGAAGCAGGACACAGAGGATCTAAAAAAGAAGTAATTTGGTGGATGGTAGCAACCATCATCGGGGGGTTCATGTTCTTGGGCTGTCAGGCTATCGAGTGGACTCACTTACACCACGAAGGTTTCTGGTGGGGCCAAATCCCTAAAGAATTAGGACATTTCTTTGAAGGCGAAGTCTCCGCAGTATCTGCACAGCAGTTTGCCAACCTGTTCTTTACCATCACGGGTTTCCACGGTTTCCACGTATTCAGTGGGGTGGTCATCAACATCATCATTTTATGTATGGTCATTAACGGTACTTTCGAAAGACGCGGACATTACTTAATGGTTGAAAAAGTAGGTTTATACTGGCACTTTGTAGACTTAGTTTGGGTATTCGTATTTACCTTCTTCTATTTGGTTTAATTAGTTTTAAAGATATTTATCATGTCAGAACATCACACACATACATCAGAGGAGCACGGTCACGGAGAACATGCTTCAATGTCTAAAGGCAAAATTTGGAAAGTGTTTTTCATCCTTTTGTTCATTACCGTAATTGAGTTTATCATTGCATTATGGGCAATCCCTGGAGGACATATGTCGCAATCGGTTGGCAACTATGTTTACATCTTTTTAACCTTGTTAAAAGCCTTTTACATTGTGGCCTATTTCATGCACCTTAAGTACGAGAAACTGGGATTGCAATTATCGCTAACCGTTTCTTTCGTGTTTATCATTTACTTTATTGTACTGATGCTGATTGAAGGCGGTTACCTTCATTTGCACATGCCTAAGGTATAGATGCACGATACGCTCCATCCGAAATTATAAATGATCGAAAAACCGGATGAAATATAATCATACCAAAAAAATATTAATCCTGGTCACCATATTAGCGGTACCAGGATTTTTATATTATTTACTTCAGGACAAGGGTAAGAACCGGTACAAACCTTTACCTATTTATGGTCCAAAAGTGGTTGCGTCAACCTTCCATTCTGTAAGAGGAAAGCAAATTCCAGACACCATTTATCACCTAGTGGATGATTTTGCCCTGACCAACCAAAACGGCGATACCATTACTTTAAAAACCTGGCAGGGCAAAGTGGTTGTACTTAACCTCTTTTATACGCAAGTTAATTCTGATGGTGCGAAAATATCCATGAAAGCCATGCAAGGCTTTAACGAAATGTACCAAAACAATCACATGGTGCATTTGGCAAGCATTAGTGTAGATAGTAAGGATGATCTTAAGGCGATATCCAATGCTGCCAAAGCCCAAAATGCAGTTGCGCAAAAATGGGATTTTCTGAAAGGCGATACCGCAACCCTGAACAAGCTGGTAAAAAGATCACTATTGCTTGATGCAGTAGACAATAGTACACCTACTGAAAGAAAATTTATCTATAGTAGTAAAATAGTACTGTTAGATTCTCAACATCGCATTAGGGGTTTCTACGAAGCCAGCAACCAGGAAGCCTTATCTAAATTAGACGACGAAATTAAGGTGCTCATTGCCGAAGAACTCAGAAATATCAAAGACGGTAGGTAATTAACAGTTCTCAATAAACAATTCAACGGGCTAAATTTAGCCAACTATTAATTTATGAAAATGGAAAATACGGTAGAACAAAAATATAACAGGTGGATCGTGATCCTTTCGGTAGCTGTTCCGCTAGTAGTGGCTTTGTTATTTGGCGTTAATTTAAAGAAGTTGGGTTATGATGTACAACCACTGAGCTTTTTGCCTCCCATTTACGCTACCATTAATGGCATTACGGCAGTGGTATTGCTAGTGGCGGTTTGGGCCATTAAAAATGGGAAACGTAAGCTGCACGAAAACCTGATGAAATTTGCCATCGTATTATCAGTGTTATTTTTAGGAATGTATGTAGCTTATCACATGACTTCCGACTCTACAAAATTTGGTGGCGAAGGAGCCATCAAATACATCTATTACTTCATTTTAATAACGCATATACTACTGTCTATCATCATCATTCCATTTGTATTGATTACTTATGTGAAAGCATTGGCACAACGTTTTGATAAACACAGAAAGATTGCGAAGATCGCTTTTCCAATGTGGCTCTATGTAGCGGTTACCGGAGTGGTGGTTTATCTGATGATTTCTCCTTATTACACGCATTAATTTTCTGCATAAGCAACGCCTAACCGTTTACCGAACGGCAAACTGAAATTTTAACGCTCGATTTTGTAAAAAATCTATAGCTTTTTGCTATAATTCTTATCTTAGAACATAGCAACTATAATCATTCAGAAGTGTGGGTAAAGAAACTGTAGAAAGTATACAACTAATGTTGGAAAAAGGCAATGCCAGGGCCTTTACAGATTTCTATAGCCAATATTTTAAAAGATTGTTGATCGAAAGCGATAAATATGTAAAAGATATTTATGTAGCGGAAGAAGTAGTGCAAAATGTTTTCCTTAAAATATGGGAACGGTCCGAGGATCTTACCGAAATCAAATCCATCAAATCGTATTTATACCGTTCAGTCATTAATGCTTCCATCAATTACGTAAACAGGCAGCGGAATTTAGAGCAACACCACCAAAAAATAGTAGACGAATTTACGGAAGACCAAGCTGAGCAACTGGATGAAGAGAATGAATTGATTGTACTGTTATTTGACGAAATTGAGAAGCTGCCACCGAAATGTAGGGAAATCTTTAAAATGAATAGATTTGAACGCTTAAAATACCGTCAAATAGCCTTAAAATTAGATCTTTCCGAAAGAACTGTTGAAAATCACATCGCCAATGCGTTAAAACTTTTGAGAGAGGCTATGCTCAAAAAAAGAAATGTGGAAATTGGCAGCTCTACAAGGTTATTTCAGCTTTTATTCTTTTTTTAAAAAAAAGTTCGTGGATAACTAGGGGTTTTTGGTGAGGTATTTGTCATAGCGTTACTAAACAAACAAAATGACTAACCAGCCAGAAATACTTGCGTTAATTGCAAGGCATTTGGAATATCCAGATGACTTAGCGTGTAAAGCCCAAGTTGAGCAATTTCGTAAACATTCAGCCGAAAATGAGGCTTTCTACAACAGCGTAGAAAAAGTATGGCGTTTGTCTGGCAAAGCAGCTCCGTTGGCTAGTTTAGATCATCATCAAGCAGCGGAAAGGTTTAGTAAGAGATTAAATAAGCAAAGACAAAATCTTCCAACTAAAAAAACTAAGCTTTCTCGTACTACCGTATTCCTTAGATGGGCCGCCGCTGCAGTGGTTTTATTGGCCCTAGGTTCGGTCATCTATTTATACTCTGGAGGGAAGTCGCTATTTCACAAGCAACGTACTTATGCTTCAGATGCTGCGCCGGGAAGTAACAAAGCTATTTTGGTATTGGCCAATGGTCAAAAAATTTCCTTAAGTGATATCAACAACGGCGATGTAGCCAAAGAGGCAGGCTTGTCTATCACAAAAACCGCCGACGGACAACTGGTGTACAACATTGTTGACGATAAATTAGGCGGAGCTGCAAAAGAAGACACGTTTAATACCATTGAAACCCCAAAAGGAGGAGTTTGGCAAATTAAACTGCCTGATGGCTCGTCAGTATGGCTCAATGCCGCTTCGGCGCTGACCTATCCGCTTTCCTTCGCAAAAGGGAAAAAACGCTTGGTTGAATTAAAAGGGGAGGCCTATTTTGAAGTTTCAAAAGACAAAGATCATCCTTTTATCGTTAAAACGGCCAAACAGGAAGTTGAAGTACTGGGAACAAGTTTCAATATCAATTCCTACGCTGATGAGAGCGAAGTAAAAACCACTTTGTTGGAAGGCAGCGTGAAAGTAATGCCCTATTTGGCAGGACAACAGCCAAACATCTTAAAACCTGGTGAACAAGCTGTACTTAGTGCAAGAGGTATCAACATCAAAGAAGTTGACGCTGAAGAATCTATTGACTGGAAAAACGGCTATTTCATGTTCAACAATGAAAAACAGGAAAACATCATGCGCAAAATTGCCAGATGGTACAACGTGCAGGTGGAATATGCCGACGCTAGCGCTAAAGATGTGATGTATTACGGAAGCATTAGCCGTTTTGAAAACGTATCGAAGGTACTGAGAAAATTTGAACAGACCGGAGAGGTGAGATTTGAGATCCACAAAAACAAAATAACCGTTTATAAAGAAACTGGGCAATAATATTGCTCGCATTAATCAACAAAATCAACAAACCGAACAAACTATTCAACATGAAACAAACTCAACAAACTTAGCCCCGCCATTTCCACGTCAAATACAAAAGAAAAAAGAGGTGCTCGTAACACCTCCTTTTCTTGTATCTGTTTAACCCGTTCCTAAAATATTGGCGTATCAAGGAATCATTTTATTGGATTAACCGCAAAATCCCAACGGTGCTTGGCACCGTGTGGCGAAGCTGCAAAAAAACAGACTATCAAATGTATAGAAATTACACCAAAATTCTATGTAGGTATTTTGGCTACCTACCAAAATTTTTATTGATCATGAAATTAGTTACAGTAGTATTGCTTGTCTCCTTTCTTCAAGTAAGCGCTGCTTCCTACGGGCAGTTGGTAACTATTAGAGAAAAGAAAGCAACTTTAGAGAAAGTTATTAAGGAAATTAAAAGGCAGGCCGGTTACGACGTGTTGGTATCTACCGACAAAATGAAGAGTAACACCATGGTAAATGCGGGCTTTAATAACATTTCTGTGGAGCAGGTGATGGATAAGATCCTTGATGGAAAAGATTTAACCTATTCCATTGAAGACAAAACGATTCTGATTAAGCCTCGGGAAAAATCGTTCTTCGAAAAAATTGTCGACTACTTTGCCGCTATCAAGATTACCGGCGTGGTAAAGGACAAAAAAGATGGGCTGCCCATGCCTGGCGTTAGTATTACCATTAAAGGAACAACCACTACGGTAGTTACCAATGATAAAGGGGAGTACCAAATTACGGCAGCAGAAGACGCTGTGCTGGTTTTCAGGTTTATTGGCTACAAAACCACAGAAATTGGCGTTAATGGCCGAACCAAGATCGACCTCTCTATCGAAGAAGATGCCAGCGAACTGAAAGAGGTAAACATTGTTTCAACCGGATTTCAGAACATCAATAAAAAGCTGTTTACCGGCTCTGCAACCAATATTAAAGGTAGCGATGTAAAGCAAGATGGTATCATTGATGTTAGCCGCATGCTGGAAGGTAAAGTAGCAGGTGTTTCGGTACAAAACGTGTCCGGAACTTTTGGTACTGCACCTAAAATCCGTGTACGTGGGGCAACTTCAATATCTGGTGAAAACAAACCCCTGTGGGTTGTTGACGGAATCGTGCTGGAGGATATCGTAAACATATCTAACGACCAACTTTCCAGTGGCGATGCGCTAACCTTGTTAGGCTCGTCTGTGGCAGGCATCAATGCTGATGACATTGAAAGCTTTAATATTTTGAAAGACGCTTCTGCAACAGCACTTTATGGCGCAAGAGCAATGAACGGCGTAGTGGTAATTACCACCAAAAAGGGTAGAGCCGGAAATAATAATATCTCCTACAGTGGTAACTATTCAACCTTTTTGAAACCTTCGTACGATCAATATAACATCATGAATTCAGCCGATCAAATGTCGGTGTATGCTGAGGTTTTAAGAAAAGGAGGCTTGGACGCCAACATTGTGAACGGCAAAAATGGCGGTGTATTTGTAAAACTGTACGAGCAAATTAATCTGTATAATTCCACTACTGGTCAATTTGGGGTAGAAAATACGCCCGAAGCAAGAGCAGCCTTTCTGCAAAAATATGCCAGGGCCAATACAGACTGGTTCGATTTGCTATTCAGAAATTCCTTTGTACAAGAGCACTCACTTTCATTCACATCGGGCTCCGAAAAATCACAGCATTATTTTTCATTAGGATATTATGACGATAACGGCTGGAGTATTGCCGATAAGGTGAAACGTTATACCATGAACATCAGGGGTAACTACAATATCTCACCCAAAGTAACCGCGGGTATATTGGCCACAGGTTCTTATAGGCAACAACGCGCTCCAGGAACGCTGGGACGTACAAATAACGTGGTTGAAGGTAAATATGAAAGAGATTTTGATATCAACCCGTTCAGCTATGCCCTAAACACCACACGTACCATGCGTATGTATGATGATAACGGCAATCTGGAATTCTACAAACTTAACTATGCTCCTTTTAACATCAAGAACGAAACCGAAAACAACTACATTGATCTTGATATGTTGGATTTGAAAGTGCAAGGTGAATTAAATTACAAATTCCTAAAGGGATTTGAGTTTAAGTCATTAGGTTCAATGCGCTATGTGAAAACAACAAGAGAGCATAAAATTACCGAGTATGCCAACATGGCCCTGGCCTACAGATATGCGCCAAACTCTACCATCAGGGAAGGCAATATCTTTTTCTACAGGGATCCGGATAAACCACAGGAAGTAGAAAAGATATCGGTGTTGCCGCAAGGAGGTTTCTACAACAGAAATGATGATAATTTGTTGAATTTCAATGTCAGGAACCAAATTCAATACGACAAAACAATTGGCGACCACACCTTTGGAGGTTTTGTTGGCCAGGAACTGAAATTTACCAACAGACAAAATAGTTTTAACAACGGTTACGGTTATCAATACGATAAAGGTGGCGTGCCTTTTACAGATTATAGGATCATTAAGATGCTGCTAGAAGCAAACTATAATTATTTTGGCATGGACCGTTTCTACGATAGGTTTGCTGCTTTCTTCGCAAATGCAAGCTACGCCTATCAATCAAAATATGTAATCAATGGTACGTTCAGGTATGATGGAAGTAACAGGATGGGCGAGTCTAGAACCGCCAGATGGTTACCTACCTGGACCGTGAGTGCTGCCTGGAATGCCTCGGAAGAAGACTTTATTAAAAATATCGACCAAATTTCCTACTTAAAACTAAGAACCGGTTACGGTTTAACGGCAAGTATGGGTAGCGCCCGTAACTCTTCTGTTTTATTGACCAACAGTACAACCTTAAGACCTAGACTATCAGAAGTGGAATCGAGGATTGTATTAGATGGTTTGGAAAACTCTCAACTGACTTGGGAAAAACAATATGAGTTTAATGCCGGTTTAGATTTGGGCTTGTTTAAAGATAAACTTTCAGTTAATATAGATTTTTACCACCGAAACGGATTTGATCTGATCGGTCCTTTCCGTACTTCGGGAATCGGCGGCGAATTTACCAAATACGCCAACTACGCCGACATGAAATCTAGAGGTGTTGAGTTTACGGTAAGCGGAAGGGTAGGAAATCCGACAGGATTGCAGTACACGCCAACATTTACCTTTGGCTACAACAAAAGCAAAATCGTTAACCTAAAAAATACCTCCCGAATTTACGACCTGGTAAGACCAGAAGGTGGTGCTTTAGAGGGCGGCCCGGTTAGAGGATTGTATTCCATCAACTTCCAAGGGCTAAACTATTTGGGTGTGCCCACTTTCGTTGATGAAAACGGTAATGTTTCTAACAGCGTTTACGTGCAAAGCCAAAACCCAGCTTATTTAACCTATGAAGGTTCTGTTGAACCTTTAATTACCGGCGGTTTAACCAATACCATCAAGTATAAAAACTTTGTACTTACGGCATTTGTATCTTATCAAACAGGTAATAAAATCAGATTGAACAACGCCTATTCTGTAAATTATGATGACACAGATGCCATGCCAAGAGAGTTTTTGGATAGATGGACCTTGCCACTGGACGAAACCGTGGTGAATAGCCCGTCCGTAGGTGATTACCTGTTAAGGAAATCACTTTCTGGAAGCTATCCTTACACTGCCTTTAACTATTCTTCTGAAAGGGTGGCCGATGGATCGTTTGTAAGGTTAAAGCAAGTTTCTCTGAGCTACAACCTACCGCAGATGCTCATGAAGAAGATCGGGTTAAATAGTGCATCTATCAAACTACAGGGCAATAACATCTGGCTAATTTATGCCGATAAAAAGCTTAAAGGACAAGATCCGGAATTCTTTGCTTCGGGTGGTGTAGCTATACCAGTTCCGAGACAGTACACATTATCATTAAAAATTGGAATATAAAAGCATAGTCATGAAAAAATTATTTAGTTATATACTTACGGTGAGCTTTATTGTTTCCACAACAGGTTGTAAGAAATTTTTAGAGCATGCACCCGATCAGAGAACCCAATTAAACAGTCCACAAAAAGTCTCTGAGTTACTGGTAACCGCTTATAGCGCCGGTAATTATGTGTTGGCGGCCGAGTCGATGTCTGATAATGTTTCTTTTGTAAATGCTACTGGAAACAACGTTCCAGCTAACTTCGATTCTTACTTTTGGAATGATATCAGGGCAATTAACCAGGATTCTCCTACCTATTTTTGGACCAACACCTATCGGGCAATTTCAGTAGCCAACCAAGCTTTGGATGCCATTAAGAAAGCCGCTGATCCGGAAAATTATCAGGCCCAAAAAGGAGAGGCCTTGGTAGCTAGGGCTTATGGTCATTTGATGTTAGCCATATTTTTCTCGAAACCTTATGATAAGGCAACCGCAGAAACAGACATGGGCATTCCCTATGTTACCGAGCCAGAAAATATCGTGCTTAAAAATTACGAACGCAAATCGGTAGCGTACACCTATGCCCAAATCCAGAAAGATTTAGATGAAGGGATCCCTTTGATTAAGGATAATCTATATACCGTACCGGCCTACCATTTTACCAAGAAAGCCGCTTATGCCCTTGCAGCCCGTTTTTATCTTTTCAAGAAAGATTACGACAAGGTAATTGAGTGCGCCAACTTGGCTTTTCCTGCAAATAACTTTGCCGATAACCTGAAACCTTGGCCTTCGTACGGCAGTATGCCAAGCAGCACCGAGATAGGAACCGCCTTTACAACGGCATCAACGCCAGGTAACCTGTTATTGATACAAACCACCTCGTGGTTAAACAGGTACTACAACAGGGCGGTTTTCGCTTTCTCTCAAAACCGCTTAAACAGTATCACCGCCCCTATGGGAATTAATTTTTCGGCATACAGGAAGTTCTCCTTCTCAAGCACCTATTATTTTGTGCCCAAGTACGCCGAGCATTTTGTAAGAACAAGCATTAACGCCAACACTGGTACGGGCTATATCATGCAGCCGTCGTTAACCACCGAAGAACTATTGTTGAACAGGGCAGAGGCCTATATCATGAAGGGACTTTATGCAAACGGCGTAACCGACATCAACACATTGTTGAGTAAACGAATCACCAATTATACTTCGGCCAATGGTGTAACTGATGCAAAGGTAAAAGCATATTACAGCAATTTGCCAAATGAGCAGGCCATGTACACCAATGCAATTTTAGACTTTAGAAGGGCAGAATTTGTACATGAGGGCATACGCTGGATGGATATTCTTAGGCACAAGCTTCCGGTGGTCCATGTTTATGAAGACGGATCATCAAAGGAATTAAAGGCTGATGACCTAAGAAGACAATGGCAATTACCTGATGAAGTTTTGCTTTCAGGAGTACAAAAAAATCCAAGATAACATAAAGCCTAATTGAACATGAAAAAAATAGGAATTTTACTTACGGCTATTGCGTTATTAATGTTTGGCTGTAAAAAAACTGAAAACGTAGACAGGGAAATTGTAGGTTTAGGTGGCGATACCTGGCCTAAAACAGCTTTAGATACCTGGCTTTACGATACCTTTACCAAACCTTACAACATTGCGGTTAAATATCGCTGGGATGGAACAGAACAAGATCCAAACTTTACTTTGGTGCCGCCAAAGGTAGAGCAGGTAAAACCGCTGATGGAAATGGTAAATACAGCGTGGGTTCAGCCCTATGTTGACTTGATGGGAGCTAACTTTATCCGTACCTATGCGCCAAAAAACTATGTGCTTATCGGCAGCGTGCGCTACAACTCCGGCGGTACGGTTACTTTGGGCGAAGCTGGAGGAGGCATCAAGATCACTTTGTTTAATGTAAACAATTACGATGCTGCCAATAGGGCCGTATCTAAAAGGATACTAAAAACCATACACCACGAGTTTTCCCATATTCTGCACCAAACGGTGATGTTCCAGAAAGAATACCAGTACATTACCCCAAGCGGTTATACGGCTGATTGGAACAATGCCACTGGCTTTTATAACAAAGGCTTTATTTCGCAGTATGCACAGGCGGCACCTGAAGAAGATTTTGTAGAAATGATTGCCTTAATGATCACAGAAGGCCGGAACGGCTATGAAGTACTTACCAGAAACATTACCGATGCTACGGCATTGGCCAGTGTACGCCAAAAGCAAACCATGGTAACCGCTTATTTAAAGCAAACCTGGAACGTTGATATCGAAAGCATACAGGCAAAAGTACAAGCGGCCTTAAACCAACGTGCCCCAGAAAATGCTGGCGATTATTTCGCATTTGGAACAGACAAGTTGCCAATCCTGACCATTGATCCGATTGCCAATCCAAATATGTCTGCGCCTTTTATCAGCATTTTTAACCAAACTTCAACCGGATTGGCCGGCGTTGGTGGAGCAGGTAGGATTTTGGATCAAATGGCCCTGATACGTACTTCGGCTACGCAAATGACCTTGAGGCTTTATTATAGAAACACTGCGGGCACGGCATTTACGGCAGATTTTGTGCACAATGTTACCAATAATACCAACGGAACTTTTTCGTTAACCTACGCCTCTAGGGATGCCAATGCTGACGTAATCGCTTCGGGCGTAACCAGCATGACCAATTTCTTGTTAGGCAAACAATTTGGAGTTAAATATTACTACAACGCCAATAACACAAAGCAATATACAGGTGTTTACGATTTTAATAATCAAGATACTTATATGTACGGGTTTTTATCATATTAATTTTTTGAAATGAAAAAGCAACTTATTTATATAGCGCTTACCATGTTGGGTTTTGTGGTAGGCTGCAAGAAAGATGAAGATCCAAAATTGGAAGATCCAGATAAAAGGCTTACCGCCGAACTGGCAGCAAGACAGGCCGATTTACTGACGGCACCTAACGGATGGAGGGCGACAATCTATCCAAAGGGAGGAAAAGGTTTCATGTACTATTTGAAATTTAATGCCGATGGAACCGTAAAAATGCTTTCAGATTTTAATGCTACCACTTCAACGGTACTGGCCGAAAGCACCTATCGATTAAAGGCACTGATGAGGCCAACATTGATTTTCGACGGTTATAATTACATCCATTTGCCGGCAGATCCCAATGGATCAGTAAGCGGTGGCAGTAATGCAACAGGTTTAGCTTCTGATTTTGAATTTGCATTTACCAAAACAACTGCAGATAGCATTTATTTTGATGGCATATTCAACGGAAACAAGTTCATTATGTCTAAATTGACGGCAGCAGATGAACAAAAGTTTTTGGCAGGTGCCCTAAAGCCATTCATGGATGATGCAACAGCTGCCACCTCTAATAAAATCCTTTTTATACTATTGGATGGAAAGCAAATCCCCGTGTCTATATCGATTTCAAATAAATCGATTAGCATAGCGGGTAAAACCAGTTCGCCTTTTGCATTTAAACTGGATGGCTTAGAACTAAAATCACCACTCAAAATCAATAATTATACCTTTGATAGGGTATATTGGGACGATGTGAACAAGCAATTTTATTTCTTAAACGGAACCACCAAAATCATTATCGAAATTTCACCGTCGCCATTACCGTTGGAAGAAACGCCTGAACTGCATACTTTGTTGGCAAGTCGTTGGAATTCTTTGCTGATCAATATGAGCACTATGCCAGATCAGTCAGCCTCCTTTAAAACAGCTTACAACACTGCAAATACAAGCCTGGGTACCTTGGGCGGTGCCGGAAGATACATCGAATACATCACCATTTTATTTAATACCAACGGCACCATCAACTTCCAAATTAGGTATAGAAATCCGTCGAGCCCTAACTCGTTTTTCTTGGCCGATTTCAATTATACCATGAACTTGAATGCCGCCACAGGGGTAGCTACTTTTACACAATTGGGTACGCCTTCGGGTAATGCGGCTACCATAGCCACCTATGTAGTTGCTTTACGAAACTATATCGCAAACAATTCGTTTAAAATTGCCTACATCTCGGCAGCAGCTCCAGCTGGCGCTAAAGTAGGTGGTTTCTTAGGCCAAAGTAATCCTGCATCGTTTTTCTATGGAACGCTCAGTCAGTAGAGGGTTTTGTGAGTTAGAGTAATAGTTAATTAAACAGCTTGGTTAATGGCCAAGCTGTTTTTTAAAATCATAATTTATTTATAACAAGCTCTGTATTAATCTTTTCACTTAAATTAACGGTAAAATATTATGAAACAAAAACGTCTAATTTTTTTCGCAATTATGGTTATTGCCTAGTAGTTTTTCCTCGTATGAAAGGCATAATTTTTTGTTGTATATCCAAAATGGCCAAGTAGTTGGTCCTTACGGCCTATAATTTGAACAAAGTTTGTTCAAGAATCACTTTATTTGTTTTCCTCATGATCAACATTAAATTTAAAAGAAGTAAATACAAATTTGGAACTTATTGGACCGGCCCAATATTTTTACTACTGGGCATTTCCTATTTTGTAACGGAGCAAGTATACCAATGGAACCATTATGCTTACCTGTTTGTTGGCGTTGGTACAACGCTATTCCTTATTTTCGATAAGCAAGCTAATTATATTGCCATTGATAATGATAAACTTGTCATCAATGGATTATGGACCCGTTGGCTTTATTTAAAAGACATTACTGGTTTCGAAATCAATGGTGATCACTTGAAAATTTCTAAAAACAATCGAGAGATAAATATTGATCTTTCTTTAATCACAGAAGCCTCTAAAACAGAACTGATTTCTTTTTTGGAAGAACTTAGGCCAGTGAAGTCAAATCATTAGTGTGGTATTCTTTTACCTAAAAATGAAATAACTTGTGCCAATTTTACTTTAAATTTGAGGCATGAAAAAAATACTGGCCATATTACTTTTCTTTTTCACGGTGCTGATCTTTAGCCCCCAAGCCAAAGCCCAATGTGCAATGTGTACTGCAAATGCCGAAATGGGTGTAAAGAATGGCAATACACAAACTAAAGGTTTAAACTCTGGCGTTTTGTATTTGCTGGCCATTCCATTTTTATTAGCGGGTGGTGTAGGCGTAATTTGGTACACCAACTTCCGTAAAAAAGATACTAGTCCGCTGGCCTAGTTACTACTGTTAAATACCTTTAAAATTTCCTTAAACAAAGATTAATTTGCTACATTGGCATCAATGGCTAATGCGATGATTTATGTTTAAACCACCGTCATTTTTTGACGGCAGCTTCATCACAAATGAAATAGAATCTAAACAGATGAAAAAATCCACTTTTGATTTCCTGAGGGAACTGGCTAACAATAACAACCGCGAATGGTTTGCAAAAAACAAAAACCTTTATGAAGAGGCCAAAGCCGATCTTTTTGCTTTGATAGCTCCGCTAATTAAGGAACTTTCCGCCATTGACCCCGAGTTTTCGGCAGATACCGAACCCAAAAAATGCTTGTTGCGTATTTACAGGGATATTCGTTTTAGTCCAAACAAAGCGCCCTACAAAAAGAACTACGGGATTGCCTTTGATGTAAAGGGATATGGCCCAACCACGCCTAGTTACTATCTGCACTTAGAACCAGGAAGCTGTTTCTTTGGCGCTGGATTTTGGATGCCCGAGAGCAAGGTGGTGAAAAGCATTAGAGAGGAAATCGATTACAGTGCCGATGAATTCTTAGCAGTGGTTAACAACAAGGACTACAAAGCATTATTCGCGTTAAGCAAAGAAGATAGCCTGAAAAAAGCCCCAAAAGGATATGAAATAGATCATCCGATGATTGAGTATTTGAAATTGAAAAGCTTTATTTCCATCTATCCGCTAAAGGAAGAAGACTTTTATCAAAAGGATATCGTGGAAAAGTTGAAAAAAGCATTCCATACCATTCAACCTTTCATTTTATTTTTGCGCAAAGCAGTAGATCAGTAACACCTTAAAACATACATTGATAAATACACAAATGAGGAAATTCAATTTTTTAGTTGCCCTTTTTTTAGTTATCGCCACGCTAAGTTCGTGCGTGGTGCTTTCTACCAAAAAATATAAATCGCTTTTAGCCAAGCAAGATTCCCTTAATACCGGATGGAACAGCTCGCAATTGCAGAATGAAAGTTTAGAGCAGCGCATTAAACGCCTACAAGCCGATACCGCATCGCTGAACAGTCAGCTAGCGGCACTTAACCAGCGCTACAGCGATTTGGATGCTAATTACAGCAAATTGAGGAGCAACAGTTCATCAGAAATTAACAAGCTGAACGAAAACCTGAAAAAGCGTGAACAACGACTAAAAGAGGTAGAAGAAGTATTGCGCAAACGCGATGAAGCCACCAACCAATTGAGAGCTAAATTGCAACAGGCACTACTTGGTTTCACTAAAAACGGCCTAACGGTAGAAGTTAAAAACGGAAAAGTTTATGTTTCCCTAACGGATAAATTATTGTTCCCATCGGGAAGTATCATTATCGACGAAAGAGGAAAACAAGCATTAACCCAATTGGCCGAAGTATTGAAGCAACAGCCAGAAATTAACATTGCCGTAGAAGGTCATACCGACTCGCAGCGCATCAACAATTTAGGTCAGATTAAAGATAACTGGGATTTAAGTGTATTACGGGCAACCTCTGTGGTACGTTTCCTTACCGAAGAGCAAAAGGTAGAAAGTGTAAGAATGACCGCAACAGGTAAGGGACAATATCAGCCTTTGGCCGAAAATACCAATGCCGAAGGCAGAAGCAAAAACCGAAGAATTGAAATTGTACTTTCTCCAAAATTGGACGAACTGTACGATTTGATTAAACAGTAATTAAGACTTACGAAGTTTTTAAGCTATTCAAATTTAAACTTCGTAAGTCTATAGAAAAATAAAAGAGGCTATAAAAAAGCCACAGATACACAGATTTGATTTGTGCATTTGTGGCTTTTATAATTGATGACGTTGATAATCGGTTAAAATGGTGATTGTAGTGATGCAAAATCACTTAACACTAAATCTTTGTCAGACAAAGAAAACTCCTTAGTGTCCAGATAGGCTGCCCAATCAATGTTGATGGTGGGGTCATTCCACATAATGCCTATTTCCGAATCCTTATCATAGTAATTGCTTACCTTATAGGTGAAGATCGTATCATCCTCTAAAGTTAAAAATCCGTGTAAAAAGCCAGGTGGTACCCATAATTGTTTGTGGTTTTCACCACTTAATTCAATGGCAAAATGCTGCCCGTAAGTAGGAGAGTTTTTTCTAATATCTACGGCAACATCAACCACACGGCCTTGTATTACCCTTACCAGTTTGCCCTGTGCAAATGGGTTTGCCTGGGCATGTAAACCGCGTAAAGTTCCTTTTTTGGAAAAGGATTGGTTGTCCTGTACAAAAGTGACGTTAATACCAGCTTGTTCAAAAAAACGTTGATTAAAGCTCTCGTAAAAATAGCCCCTGCTATCTTGCCAAAGCTTAGGCTCAATGACAAAGAGATCTTTTATTGGGGTTTCTATTAAGTTCATAAATTTATCCTACAAATTCCATTAAAGTGCTAAAGGTAACCAGCTTGTTGGGGTAGCGGTTGTACATTTCGGCAATAAACAATTGCTCGTGCAAGTCTAAAAAGGTTTGATGGCGGGCTTGGTCTTCCGCAATGAATTGGATACAATAGCTGAGCCCCTCGTTGGGCGAATCCACAATCTTCAACAGCCGATAGGAAACAAAGCATTCTGTTGCCATCAATTGCTCAATGTGGCTTTCCGTCATCCATTGCAGCCAATCGGGCGCCGAAGCTTCTTCGATAATTACGGTTACATTAAATAATAGCATGTGGCAAAGATACACTTAAGCCCCCAAATTATCCCCACGGATATTGCGGTATCTTTTTCTGGCCTCGGTGTTCAGCATGCTGCCCGGAAAGTCGGTAATCAACTGCTGGTATAATTTTTTGGCCCCCTCTATGTTTTTCAGCTGGTGCTCGTAAATATCCGCTAGCGTAAATATCGCATCGTCAATCCAAATACTGGTCGTATGATTGGCAATCAGTTGCTTTAGGTTTTCCTCGGCTTTCACAAAATCATGGGTTTTAATAAAGATTTTGGCTTTGGACATCAGTACATCGTCGGCCAGGCTATTGTTTGGAAATGCAAGATCAATACTATCCAATTTTTTGATTGCTGCGGCATTGTTGTTGACGAACTGGAGCATTTCAGCATCTGCATACATCATCAGGGCCAAACTGTCGTTTTTGCTTTGCAGGTTATCGGAAATCAAAAGGCTTAGGTTGAGGGCGTCGTTAGCCATCAGCTGCGAAGTGGAGGCTTTAAGCACGTCGGCCTGTGATTTGGCATATTTAAAATTGCCTTGGTAGAAAGATAGTCGTGCCGATCGGAAACGAGCCTCGCTAGCTACCGGAAGATTTTCATATTGCTTGGCAACCTGTTCATAAACCAGCAAGGCCTCCCAAGGCTGTTTGTTCAGCACATAAATGTCGCCCAAATCTATTTTTACCTCGCCTAGTTCCATTGCTGGTAAACCTGGCACTTTTAATGCCTGTTCTAAGGTTTTTTCTGCATCGGGTAGGTTGTTTAGGTAGTAGGCTTGTAGGTAAGATAGTTTTTTAAGGGCAAAAATGGTTTGGTTGCTAATCCCATACTGACTAATTACCAGTGCAAATTCCTCTGCCAGCGCTTTAACGGCTGTTTGATCTATTTTTCCCTGCATGGCCAGTTCGTATTTGGCATTAATAAGCTGTATTTTTGCAGGTAGGTAAAGCTCTTGCTCAGGCCCTTTGCTGAGCAGGTACTCATAAGCTTTGATGGCCGTTGAAAAAGCCTTGTTGGCTACAAAAGTATTGGCCGTATTAAAAATCAAATCGCTGGCATTCTTAGCTCTTTTATCTTGCGCAATAAGCTGCCGCAAGGCCATTTCATACTGCTGTTGCTGGATATATTGCCAAATCAGGAGCTCGGTATAAATTTCATTTTGAGGGTCTTTTTGTATCTTTTTGAGCAAAGCAGATTGGAGCAGCTGATAGTCGCTGTTGCCTTCAAAAATGTTCGATAGTACGCTTTGTGCTTGTGGCACCAATTGCGGATTGGAAGGAAGTGCATGGATATATTCATCGATCAACGCCTGTTTGTCCTTCTTAAACCTATAGATACTTAAGAGCTCAAACGTAAAGAGCTGCTCGTCGCCAAGTACTTTGCGTCCCTGTAAAAACGTGTTAACGGCCATATCATAAGCTTCGAACCGGTAAAAAGCATTGGCAAGTTCCCTAAACTGAAATTCGTTTTTGGGTACATTTTGGATCGCGGTATAATAAATTTTGTTGGCCTCCGGAGTTTTGCCCAGCTCCTGATAAATGCGCCCCAGGGCTATTTGGTAATTGAGCTTTTGCGGCCATTGCTTGATCAATTTTTTAACCAGAATTTCGGCCTCATCGTACTTTTTAATTTTAAGTAAAGCCGTATAATAGAGATCAAAATACCCATCATTCCCGGTGCTTTTAAAAAGTTTTTCGAGCAACGAGGCCGCTTTCGCATAATCTGCCTGCTGATAGTACTGATAGGCCAGTGCTTCATCTATATTTTGCTGCCCAAAACTGGAAATATAGTAGCAGCAGCCAAGAAGTAATAACATCAGACGTTTCATGGGCATCTTTTTCGCTAATTGCTAAAATTAAATTTTTTAAGCTTATAATTACGCATTGAATATAAAATAACGTTGGGCGCCGTACTGTATTTTAAATGTTACGGTGTATTTTCCGTAAAATGCCAAATAGTTATTTTATTTGAATGTAAACTAGCCTTTGAAATAAGTAACAATATTAATGCTAATAGCCCAACGGCTATAGGGTTGTGTAATTTTGCGACATGATGATTGCAGTGAAAAAATATGTATGGTTGTTGTTGGTGGTAGCGCTTTTTGCATGCAATCGTGATACCAAAGTAAGGGAAGTCCCTGTGAATGATTTCTTTAAAACGCAGGATAGGGCTTTGTATCGATTATCGCCCAATGGCAAGCACCTTTCTTATCTTACCCTTAAGGATAAAAAGCAACATCTGGTAGTAGAGGATTTGGAAAAGGGCAATACCGTAGAAGTTTCAAAACTTGAAGAACGTAACATCAACTTCTATTGCTGGGTAAGCAATGATGAACTGATTTACTACAAGGAAAAAGAAGGCAGTAGGTTCCAAACGGATTTGTACATTGTTAACAGGAATGGTACCCAGGAGCGTCTTTTAAGTAACGATGGCAAAAGTAAGATCCGTTTGCTTGAAGACCAATTGATAGAAGATAAATTCCTGTTGGTAAGCAGCAATAAAAGAGATTCTACCGTGTTTGACGTTTATAAACTAAATGTTAGAAATGGACAGATGCTGATTGCCGCCAAAAACCCCGGAAACTTTACCGATTGGCTTACCGATAGCAAAGGAAAACTGAGAATGGCCATTTCTACCGATGGCGTAAACGAATCTGTATGGTATCGCGAAAATGAGGCTAAGCCATTTCAGAAAATCATTACCAATAACTTTAAAACTACGTTGTGGCCTGTGGCTTTTTCAGAAAGCAAGCCCAATACTATTTATGCCATTTCTAATGTAAATAGAGATAAAAATGCTTTGGTAGAAATTGACTGTGTTACTGGAAAGGAAAAAAGTGCGCTGTTTGCGGAGGATACCCTGAACGTGGTAGAAGCACAGTATTCCAAACGCAGGGGCAAAATGGATTTTGTGGTGTATGAAACCTGGAAAAAGGAAAAGTACTATTTGAACGACGAAGCCAAAAAGCTTTATCAAGGATTGGAGAAATTAATTCCCGATGCCGAATCGAAAATTGTGCACAGCGATAAAAATGAGCAGCACTTTATTGTAAGGACTTTTACCGACCGTAGCCCAGGGGCATATTACCTTTACTATGCAGAGAACAACTTTTTGAAGAAGTTAAGCGATATTAATCCTTCCATCAAAGAAGAGGAAATGTGCGAAATGAAACCTATCAGCTATGTAACCAGTGATGGGTTCAAAATTAACGGATATTTAACCTTGCCATTGGGCGTACAGCCCGAAAACCTGCCCGTGGTGGTAATTCCGCACAACGGCCCCGGCCAGCGCAATTCATGGGGTTTTAATGCCGATGTACAGTTTTTGGCCAACAGAGGCTATGCCGTACTGCAGGTGAACTACCGTGGCTCCACAGGCTATGGGAAGGAGTTTTATGCCGCAGGTTTTAAGCAATGGGGCCAAAAAATACAGCAGGATATTGATGCGGGCGTATTGTGGCTCATTGATCAAAAAATAGCCGATCCAAATCGTGTGGCTATTTATGGCTATGGCTTTGGTGGATTAATTGCCATTAACAGCGCCATTGGAAATGCCAAACTATATAAATGTGCAGGTTCAAGTACCGGAGTTTTAAATCTTTTCAGCTACCTGAAAACAATTCCGCCGTTTCTAACGTCCAACCTTCAAATGTATTACGAAATTGTTGGCAACCCAGATAAAGATGCGGAATACATGAGGCAGGCTTCGCCTGTTTTTCATGCAGATAAGGTAAGCATACCCGTGTTCATCACGCAAAGCGCTAAAGATCCAAGAATTAATGGGAATGATGCGGTACAGTTTGTAAAGGAACTTAAAAAGCTGAACCTGCCCGTAACCTATTTGGAAAAAGAAGACAATAAATCGCCGTTGAACAGGGAAGAAGCCCGCAAAAAATCATACGCGGCACTAGAGCTTTTTTTACAGGGCAATTTAAAAAAGCGCTAGGTTATGCCCATGGAGTCTGTTAAAGAAAGCGGTTACCGTAAAAACTTTTCCCTCATCGCTGCATTTATCGGCCTGATATCGGTATTGTTTGTACTCTCTCTGTTTTTGGCCTTTAATTTCAGCAAGAAAAAGATAGAAGGCGACTTTATTTCGGCAAAAACCAATGTGCTGGAAGAAAGTATCAAGCCTTATAACGATTTCTTTTCCAATAAGCTGCCCGAAATTTCCTATTACAATGGCTTTCTCGACTCAGCCACGGCCGCCAAGTTTGTAGATACCATATTGCTCAAATATCCTTTTGTGAAAAAGGTATTCTTTTTTGATGCCGAAGTACGCAATATGCGCTACGAAGATAATGGGCTAAACGTAGGGGAATTTTCTGTGGGGATGAAAAATGCCTATCAGTTTGGTACCTATATCCCAGATGATTCCGTAAAGATTTTTGGGGCCAATGCGGTACAAAGTAACGCCACACTGGAAAGCTTTAACGAGCTGGCTTTAAAGCTTTATACTTTTGTGAATAAGCTGGACACCACCAGAGTGCCCACACAGGAAGAGTTGTTCAATATCTTCTCCAATATTAAGCCCAATAGGATCGATTATTTCAATATCCCCCGCTTTGAGGACCTGAAAGTGTATAAGCAGATGATTACCAAAAAGCTGCCATCAGAACCAGTGTATCAACAAGACATGCTTTCTTTTGAGCTTGACCCGATGAAAATCAAGATCAAGAACAACAGGCCATTGCTTTACCAATCGGTGCGCATTGAGCCCATCAGCTACGATCCTTTGGAAACTTCATCGGAATATGAAACGGGAGAAATCACTTTGGGAGGCCCATTTTCAGCCTACAAGCTGTACTTCATCTCGGCTAAATCTTTTATTAAGAAAGAGATTTTTGGTTACTTTTTCCCAATTGCCGCCCTGATCCTGATTTTTTATGGATTGCTGTTGCTCGTGGCCTTTTTAATCTATCGTAACCTAAATATCAACCACAAGATGTTTAAGCTACAGTATGATTTTTTAACCAACCTTACCCATGAATTTAAAACACCCGTTAGTGTCATCAAAATTGCCGGCAATAATATCAAAAGCGCCGCCAGCATTTCTGAAAGGGAACAAAAGCTATACGGAAAAATACTGGACGAAGAAGCCGATAAGCTTAACGGCCTGATGAATAAACTGCTGGCCTTTACCCAGATTGAAAATAAGGCCATCAAGCTTAACGAAGATCGTATTGACATGGTGGAGTTTATAGAAAGTACCATTGATGCCCACCAGCTTAAACACCCCGATTTTAAATTGAGCTATGAAGTTAATGAATTTACCCACTTTGTGACTGATCCGGTACTTTTGGGTAGTTTGTTTGATAATTTGGTGGAAAATGCCTATAAATACTCGCCGCCCAACCAAAAGCAACTGCACATTACCGCCAGGCTAATCAAGGATAAAGTAGTTTTGCGTTTTAAGGATGCGGGTATAGGTATTCCGGCATCAGAAATCAATAACATCTTTAAGAAATTTTATAGAGTTCAAAATCAGTATAACCAAGCAGGAAGTGTGGGTTTAGGTTTGGCTTTTTGTAAGGAACTTGTTAATTTTATGAAAGGCGAAATTACCGTGCGCAGTGTGGTAGGTAAAGGCACCGAATTTAAGATCGTATTGCCTTATGTGCAATAACAGGTGTGAAGGATTAAGTGATGCAATGTTTAACTAACGAGATGATCATAGCATGTAGGAATATTTGCTTGAGCCGTCATTTACTCATTTAAAATTCAATCATTCAAAATTTAAAAAGTTATGTCAAAAGATATTAAGATACTAATTGTAGAGGACGATGAAAATTTACGTTTTTTGGTAGTTCATCGACTAAAAAATGAGGGATACCAGGTTTTGGAAGAAGGGGATGGTATAGCAGCGGTACAAACCATTGGTGCCGAGAAACCCGATATTGTACTTTTAGATTGGATGTTGCCCGGAAAAGAAGGCTCTGAAGTTTGCGAAGAAGTTCGTAAGCAAGGCTTTGAAGGGCTGATCATCATGATGACCGCCAAAGCGCAGGACGTAGATAAGATAGATGCCTATCAGTTTGGGGCATCGGATTATGTCACTAAACCATTCAATATGGATGTTTTGGTGGCCATGTTGGAAAGCAAGGTGAAGTTTTTGCTGAATGCCGATAGATCCGAGATCCACCGCTTTGGCAACATGGAGCACCATCCAAATATCCACACGCTTTTCCGCGATGGCAAGAAAATAGAATTGACCATTTTGGAAAATAGGATATTGCTCTATTTCCTTCGCAACCCTAACCAGGTGATCAGCAGAGAAGACCTGATGTTAGAGGTATGGGGCTACAATTCGGATGTGAACACACGTACCTTGGATATGCACATTGTACGCTTGCGTAAGAAAATAGAAGCCAATGCCGATAATCCACAGCTGTTGCAAACCGTGAGAGGCGTAGGCTATCGCTTTAACGCCGGATAAAAAAAGGCCCCGTATTTTAAATACAGGGCCTTTTTTTAGTTTTTGTTTTGCCCAGGAGCATAAGGCTTTGCAGATTTAGCACCTGTAGCTTTCTTTACCTGCCCTGGAGGGACTTTGCCGCTGTTGCCGGCCGTTGCGTAGCATGAAGCAAATAATGTGGCCACAATGCAAAATATCGGGATAATGAGTTTCTTTTTCATTTCAGTTGGATTTTACTGGATATTTTGCAAAGAGCATGCCAACTATACCCGAGGGATTAGGATATTGGAATCCAGCTACAAGCAACCAATATCAGGTATTGTAGTAACATGGTGCCATCTAAATAAAAGAAATAATAATACTCGTTCCTTTTAAAATTAGATTTAAAGATGAGCCATCCCGTAAGCAATACGGTTAAGGTAAGCCCTATCACGTCCAGATTAATGGCTTTGGTGAATAATACCAATAGCAGCAGGTAAATTGCTAACAAAGCCTGGCAAAAAAACCAGGTTGTTTTTTCACCTAAAATTACCGGAATGGTCTTTAGTTCGTAAAGCTTATCCTGAAACAAGTCTCTAATGTCGAACGGAATAGTGATGGCGCAGATAAACAGAAACCTCTTGGCCACCAACAACACTGTTTCACTTAAAGGAACCTGAATTTGGTGCAAGCTTTCCAGTTCAACAATGGGTAGGAGCACACAGCTGCTGGCCCATACAAAGGCAATAAGAAAAAGCTTAATGCCCGGGATGTTTCTTAAGCCTATTTTTTTGCCGTTAAGGGTAAGGAACGGGATATTGTAAGCAACCGCAAGCAAACCCACAAAGCCCATCAATAATTTGGATTCGAAACTAAGGTAGAGTAGGCCCAGAGGGATTAAGCACAGGGCTGAAATAAGTGTAGTGGAAATGGTAAACCTATGGTGGGAAAAGATCCACCTCACACGCTTGAAAGGTGATTGCTCCGGAGCTTTTGGTGTTGATAACAACACCGCCAGGTTATAGATCATCAACGTGGAGAAAAACAAAAATGCCAATACATGTTCACTAGGCCTGGCCCTGAGCAGGTGATAGGTAACCAAGCCTTGGGCAACTGCGCAAATTGCAATAAAGAAATTGCTGAACAGCAGAAAATCAAGAACGGATAAACCTATTTTTCGGATCATTTATTTTTAGTTGTAGGTTTTGGGTTATCGGTTACGGGCACAACCCCGTATCTTTTAACACGTCACAGGCAACACCTAAGCTTTGCTTAAGGTAAATATCGTGATTTCTGGCAAAATACCTACACGTCCCGGATAGCCTAAAAAGCCATAGCCAACATTTACATAAAGTTGTTGCTTTTGTTCGGTATATAGGCCGGCCCATTCTTTGTAGATATATTGCACGGGGCTCCATTGCATTTCCTTTATTCTTACGCCAAATTGCATGCCGTGGGTATGGCCGCTAAACATGGCATCTATCTGTGGGTATTTTTGCAATACCTCGCCACGCCAATGTGAAGGATCGTGCGAAAGCAATAATTTCACGGGAAGATCATCGGTGTTTTGTGTGGCCAATTCCATCTTGCCGTACTTTGGAAAGCGGCCCATGCCCCAGTTTTCAATCCCAAGGATACCAATTTCTTCGCCATCCACTTTCAATCTGCGATGCTGGTTCATTAAAAGGTCCCAACCCATAATTTTGTGGGTAGCAATCATGTCCTGTAGGTTTTTCACTTTAGCTGGGGAGCTGGCTTTGCCAAAATGGTAATCGCCATAATCGTGGTTGCCCAATACCGAATAAACACCCAATGGTGCCGTTACTTTGCTAAAGATATCTTGATAGTCCTTTACCTCGCTGGTAAGGTTGTTTACCAGATCGCCCGTAAAGAACACAAAGTCTGGTTTTTGGGCCAGCAGCATTTCCACGCCACCCTTTACGGCGGTTTTGTTATAAAAACTGCCCGAGTGGATGTCTGAAACCTGTGCCATGGTAATGCCGTCAAAAGCACTAGGCAAATTGGGGAGCTTTAGGTTCACCCTTCTAATTTGATAATCATAAGCACCCGAGATAATGCCCCAACTTAATGAGCTTAAAGGAACGGCTCCGGCAATTAGGCCTGCTTTTACCAAAAAGGAAGAACGGCTGATGGGTTGGCCGGCAATACTTTCTTTCGCGGCCTCTGCAGGTTGCTTACGTTTCAACAACCTCTTAAATTTGATCACCAACCGCCTCAAATCATCAATCAGCAAGAAAGGCAGCATAACGGCCTTGCTGGCCGTAAGTAGAAAAAAAGCTACTAAAATAATAGCCCTGATGGTTAAGAACAGATTGAGGTAAATGGCACAAAATACGCCCACAATTAAACTGATGTTTATTATCCACCACGCTTTTTTAAAGCGTTGCTTGGTACGCGGTGTCCAGTTTTTAAATGCGGCTAATATGGCATTGTAGCAATAAATGTCGAATAAGATAACGATAAAACAGAGTACCGTAAGAAATATTGTTCTTCCCATTTGGGGTAAAGTTAAATTGATTTGAGTGTTTAGACCCTGGATTTTAAGATTTGTTTCAATGGTTTGTTTTAGACTTCCGAAGTATCAAAAACTTCGGAAGTTTACATCGTGCCAGATTTTTCTCTTGCTGTGCTACACTCGAAACGAGGCGAGCAGAAACTACCTAAAATCTTCGTCGTCTTCATCCGTTAAATCTGTATTGAACAAACTTTCAAACATATCCGAAAAACCAAAGCCGCCGTTAAGGTAGTTTTTGTTCAGTTGTGAAAACTCCGCTAATCCGTGTAATACAAATTCCATGAGCAACAATGTCTGGTTTTCACTCAATTTGGGATGGAACCTCTTGATCAGTTCTTGCAGGCCTTTTACTTTGTGCAATTCGTTTTTATACTCGGTTAACGTGAGGTTGTCATCCACCTCAATGGTGTTGCCCTCCGTAAACCATTCGGTAATTTCAGTGTAGGGATTAGCCGTTTTACTTTTTTTAGCTCTGGTAGGGTCTGGAAAATAACGAACAAATAAATGCTTAATGGCCTTTCCAATGAGGGTATGCGCCACTTTAGCAGGGCCTTCTAGCTCACCTTCGTAAACCAATTCTATTTTTCCGGTAACAGCGGGGATAATACCGCTAAAATCCGAGATACGTACAAAGGTGTTTTTTTCTTTATTGATGAGCATTCTTCGCTCCGCGTTGCCAATTAGATTTTCGAAAGCCGAAATGGTTAAGCGAGCAGAAACGCCCGATTTCTGATCGATGTATTCGCTTTTTCTGGCTTCAAAAGCAACCTGTTCCACCAAATCTTTCACTAAGCCATCGGCTTCTATCAAACGTTGTTCAGGCGTAAGTTTGGCCTCCTGAAAGGTGATTTTCCTCGAAATCTCTATTGATTTTGGATAGTGAGTTAAAATTTGACTTTCGATACGGTCTTTCAAAGGGGTTACAATGCTTCCGCGGTTGGTATAATCTTCGGGGTTTGCGGTAAACACAAATTGAATATCCAAAGGCAAGCGAAGCTTGAAGCCCCTGATTTGGATATCCTTTTCCTGGAGCATGTTAAATAAAGCCACCTGGATCCTCGCTTGTAGATCCGGAAGTTCATTGATCACGAAAATGCCACGATGTGCTCTCGGGATCAAACCAAAATGGATAACCCTTTCATCGTTGTAGGTCAGTTTTAGGTTGGCCGCTTTAATGGGATCTACATCCCCGATCAAATCGGCTACAGTAACATCAGGCGTAGCCAGTTTTTCGGTATAGCGTTCGCTGCGGTGCAACCACGCAATGGGAGTATCATCACCTTTGGTGGCAATTTCATGGTGGCCATACCACGAAATGGGGTTTAAAGGATCGTCAAAAATCTCGCTGCCAGCAATGTACGGAATGTATTCGTCCAGTAAATTCACCATTAAACGGGCAATGCGGGTTTTGGCCTGCCCCCTCAAGCCCAGTAGCAATACATTATGCCGAGCTAAAATAGCGGTTTGCAATTCAGGAATTACGGTTTCATCATAACCTAAAATTCCTTCAAAGCCCGCTTCCTTTTGCTGTAACTGTTTGATCAAATTTTTTCTGAGCTCATCTTTAATACTTAACGATTGATATGAAGTTGTTCTGAGTTCTCCTAGTGTTTTTGCTTTTGTCATAAAGGTATAAGCTTTAAGGTGTAGGGTGTAGGGGGTTGGCAGCTTTAGGCCTTCAACCTTACTCCTTACATCTATCTAACTGTTTTTCTTCTGTTTTTTATATAATCTTCAAAAATGTACTCTCCAAGGCCATTTAATGAGCTGTAAAATGCCCTACCGCCATTGATTTGGGTAAACTGCCTAACAAATTGCTGTAGATAGGGGTCTTTGGCAATCATAAATGTGGTAATGGGAATGTTCAGCCTTTTGCATTGTGCCGCCATGTTTAGCGTTTTGCTAATTACTTTCCTGTCCAATCCCACGCTGTTTTTATAGTACCTGCCATTTTCCTTTAAACAGGTAGGTTTGCCATCGGTAATCATGAAAATTTGCTTGTTGTGCGTTTTTCGGCGGCGCAGTAAATCGGTGGCCAGCTCCAGGCCAGCAAAGGTGTTGGTATGATAGGGTCCAACCTGTAGGTAGGGTAGGTCTTTAATGCTGATTGGCCAAGCATCATTCCCAAAAACTACAATGTCTAAAGTATCTTTTGGGTATTTGGTTTTGATCAGTTCGGCCAAAGCCATGGCTGTTTTCTTGGCCGGAGTAATACGATCTTCCCCGTATAAGATCATGGAGTGCGAGATATCGATCATCAGCACCGTAGAAGTTAGCGTTTTATAGTCCTTTTCTTCCACTTCCAAATCACGTTCCGTTAGGGTAAAATTGCCAATGCCGTGGTTAATTTGGGCGTTGTGGATAGAGGCCGTCATGTCAATTTGGTCCAAGCTATCGCCAAAATTAAACTCACGCCTATCTGCATTTTTTTCTTCGCCAATGCCCGATATGTTGCTGTTGTGGTTGCCTTTTCCAGCTTTTTTCAATTTCCCGAAAATTTCTTCTAAAGCCGATTTACGGATGCTCTGCTCTGTTTTGGCGGTTATTTTAACTTCGCCATCCTCTTCCTTCAAATAACCCTTTTCCTTCAGGTCTTCTATGAAATCGCCCATGCCGTAGTCGTTGTTGGTGAATTTGTATTGCTTATCCAGCTCGTTCATCCAGGCCAATGCCTCCCCAGCATCGCCTGCCGTATAGTTAAGCAGTTGGGTAAATAATTTCAGCAACTCCTCAAAGCCCCCTTTGGGCAAATCGTTGGGTAAATATTTCGAAAACTGGTAACCTTTCATATTACTTCTCACACCTCTAATTAACGTAACAACTAAGGTAATGGTTTAGCCATGGAATATTTTAAGGCAGATGTCATATTCTGTTCAGGAGTATCTCATAATTATTTGAAAAACTACGGCAGCATTCCATGGCGGGTTGCGGTCCTGCTGTACGCTGCTATCTTTTTGTTGGGTTCACCGGTAATGTTGCGCAGCGAAAGATCTATTTCTGAACTGCTTTAACTTACCGTTCCTGATCCCGAAACTTCGGGATCAGGATGGCAGGTAAAACAAAAAGGATATGCGCTCCCATCAGGTTTACCGGGCAAAGGCATTGCCCTGTGGGGTTTGAGTACCTAAAGCTTTCCCCGTTCTGCCAACAAAATAATCACCGCACCAATGGAATAAGCAATGATATCTTCCCAGGCAAAATAATTCCCAATCACTACATTGGCCAATCTCGAGTGTTCCATGCCTATCCGTTTTACAAACTGGAAATATTGCAAAGTTTCTATCAGATAGGCAAAAAGCAACACGCCAATAGTAGTGTTTAAAACAGGAAAATTAAAAAAAGCTTTTACAAAGCAATAAATGAGCATAACCACCAGCACATCGCCAATATAAGGACGGATAATTTGATCGTGCACAAAAAGCGCTATCAATACCTCTATGATAAAAAAGATTGCGGCGAGAACAAAATAACTGCTGTTGAATTGTATTTTCATGGGCTTTTGCCGTTTATGTTTCATGAAAATAAATTTATTAGATTTGTTAACAAAGGTTTTTTATGAAAAGATTATTGATCCTTCTATTTTGCTTAGTGGCCAGCCAGGCCATGGCACAAACCGCCCATGACCGTAATGCCATCTTGAAAGTATTGGAAGACCAGCGCCAAGGTTGGAATAAAGGCGACATGGATGCTTATATGCAAGGTTACTGGAAAAGCGACAGCTTACTGTTTGTTGGTAAAAATGGACCAACTTACGGCTGGCAAAAAACATTGGATAATTATAAAAAGGGCTATCCCGATAAAAGCGCCATGGGTTTTTTAACCTTTGGGATTAAAAAAATAGAATTTTTGTCGAAAGACAGGGCTTTTGTGTTAGGCAGTTGGAATTTAAAGCGAGAGAAGGATGAACCTAAGGGATATTTTACGTTGCTGTTAAGAAAGATCAAAGGACAATGGAAAGTAGTTGCCGACCATAGTTCCTAAACCAATTAACCCAGGATTCTTCGCTGTACGCTGAATAATAAGACTATTTCATCGGAACCAACTTTCTATACTTTCTTGAAAAGTAATACAAAGAATAAATCGTTAGCAATACACCAATTACAGACAATATCATTACGCTGCTCGAAAAGAAAGTCACCCAGTTCAGTTGTATTTTGAAAATCTCTTTGCTAAATAACACTCCTATGCTCCCAACATACCCAAAAGCATCGGCAATGTAAATCAGGAAACCAACATTGCTGGCATATTTAAAGGTAGAAATCAGTCGATCAAAGAAAATGGCGTTAAAAGGAATGTAAACCATGTACAGGCCAAGTCCTACCAAAGTCATCCAAGCAATGGGACCCAGTTGCCCCCATTTGAACAATAAGGTGCAAGTTGCAGCCAAAGCAAAACCCATCAAAATAAAATAATGCGCTGTTTTTAGCGCCGTAAAGTTGTTTTTAATTAGCACCATACTGCCAATAAGCACAAGTACAATTAAAGTAATAGGTGTTTCGGTTTTAGAGAAAAGAGCTGGTTGGTTAAAGAACCCCATTTCCTTCCACATCTCGGCATTGAAATTATCTCTGATGTCCCTAAAAATAGTTGCAAAGCAATAGATCATGACACAGGCTACAATTCCACCAAAAAAATCTCGGATAAATTTCTTTCGGTCGTTGGCAGTCATGGCTATGCGTTGCGCCCTAAAGGCAACGTCTTGTATATCTGGCTGAGGAATTTTTTCCATCAAATAAACAAACAAAAGCAAAGGGAGACAAAACACCAGTCCGGCATAAAAAGGCATCCAAAATTCGCTAATGCCAAAATTGTTCATCAACAGCGCACCCACCGATTTCACAAAGCCAGACGCAAAAATAAAGCTAACGGCAAGTGCTGCTCCAATAAAATCCGTACTTCTTCTACCTTCAACATAAGAAAATACCACGCCCCAAAGCATCCCCAATGGGAAGCCATTGACAAAAAGAAATACAATGTTGTAAGGGGCTGGTACAATGGCAAACAGCAGCCAACTTAACCATGCAATGCCCGTAAGCAACAAAATGATTTTGCCGCGGCCTGTACGTGGCAACTCAGAAATGTATTTGATGCCGTAAAACTTTGCCAGTAAGTACCCCAGCATTTGGCTAATGACCAATATCGTTTTATAGCTATATCCAGCAATGCTTAACCCATCAAAAGTGGCTACGGTAAAGGTTTTCCGATAGCCAAAAATCATGGTGTAGGCTAAAAACACAACCACTGCGGCATATAGCCCAGTTTGTATAGATTTACTGGTATTTGTTTGGCTCATAAAAGATTAATCTTCATTGAAGATAAACTATTTTAATATGAGTTCGTGTTAGGCATTTTGTAATTTTTCATTATTTCCAGTCTTAGCAAAGCCTCTTCGTTGTACTAAAATCGGCCTTGTCCTGTTCGGGATGCACAAATTGGCCTTACTTATTACTTTAATAGAACAGGGCGCAGCCGCGGATTTTTATTTATTCGTTTCTATGATTTTAGAGGTACAAATGAACTCACTCCGTTTCGGTTTTGCATACTTTTTTTATCTATAGGAAAACAGCTTGTCCGCAAAGCGAGGGAATGTAAATAGTAGTAGAAACTGATTTTTGAGCTAAAGGCCTGATTACGATAGACGGCGAGGACGCCGTTTTTAGCAACAAGATGTTGCTTGGCATCATCGCCAAACGAAACCTGTAAGTTACCGCTTGTTTTTAAATAGTTCTAAAGAAGTTGCAATGAAATTACATGGATGTTGTGCTGCGGATTTGCTCAATTTCTTGGAGTGCCGCATTCCATAAATTGATACGTTGCTGCAAGGCTTCTTGTACTGCGGCTGAAGCTTCTTTCCAAGCATTTTCTTCATCGCCACAAAGTTCGCTGGTCATTTCCAAAGCCAAATGACTATGGTGGTCACCGTCCACTTCAATGTGTCTATCTAGGTAATACTTGAAAATAGTGACTTGATCAGGATGTTTACTATTCAAATCACTTACCATGCTGTGGAACATATTGGGAATTAAATCTTCGCGGCCAAAAGTGAAAGCGGCTGCGGTAGCGTGATTTTTGCCCGCGTTGATGATGCCAAAAGTACTATTGATAAAGTCCTGAGCAGCCAACGGGACATTAGCCAAAGCATAAGCTTCGTCAAAGCTTTTTCCCGCTTGAAGCGATTGGATGAACGTTTGGATAGGCCGAGTATTTGCGCCCACTTGGTCCATTGCGTCAATATATAACTCAAAGTGGCTTTTGATATCGCCTTTTTCGTCCACATCCGACTCTTCGCCAGCCACAATTTCGTTAATCAATTGCCTTGTTTTGGCATTGCCTACCGGAAACCAAGGCAGCGTAGTACAGGTTAAATTAATTTGTAACGCTTTAAGCAACGACATGAAATCCCACACCGCATAAACATGATGCTCCATGAAAATACGCAACTCGGGTAGCTCACTAATTTGAGTGTAAACGCCATGGTTTACAATTTGATTTCTGAGCGTTGCGGTTAATTGGTTAATTTTTTCGATATGGGAATTCATTTGGATATGCTATTGTAGGGTTATGGTTTTAAGGCTTTTGAAGTTTTTAAAACTTTGTAGGCCCGGTATTGGAATAAATGGTTATTGTTCTAAAGTAAAGTTCTTGTAGTAAAAGTCTTTGTCGGCATCGGTAATTTCACGGATGACCTTGCATGGATTTCCCGCGGCAAATACATTGTCGGGAATATCTTTGGTCACTACACTGCCCGACCCTATGACCACGTTATTGCCAATGGTTACTCCAGGGTTAACCACTACGTTGCCGCCCAGCCAAACACTGTGGCCGATAGTAATAGGTTGTGCCCATTCATGTTCCTGATCACGCAGGTGGGAATGCAGCGGATGCCCAGCAGTATAAAGTGCTACGTTAGGTCCAAAAAATGCATGCTTGCCAATTTTAACTTTGGCGCAATCTAAAATAGTCAGGTTGAAATTGCTGTAGAAATGCTCATCAATTTCAATATTATAGCCGTAGTCGCAACGGAAAGGCGGTTCCACATAAAACATGGTGCCGGTTTTGCCAAACAACTTTTTGATTAATTGCTTGCGTGCCTTGATTTGCTTGGGAGCTAGGTTGTTGAACTCAAAAACGATTTCCCTGGCTTTTAAACGCTCGTTGGCAAGTTCGGAGTCACCAGCCTGGTAGGCTTTACCAGCCAACATTTTATCCTTTTCGCTTAACTGCTTTTGTTGCATGGCCGCGAAGTTAAACAACAACTTTGCGATGGCTAAAAAAAAATGACTTTATGAGATTTAATTCAGATTTGCCCAAAAAAGTAATCAAATGAAAACGGGGCTACCGTTACCGATGCCCCGCTATCAATATGTTTAGCAATGGTTTATAAAGTGCCTTTTGCATAAGCTTTTTCCGCTCTTTTTACGGCTAATTTTTCTCTATAAGAAGCATATTTTCCTTTAAATGCCATCTTTAGCAAACTATCTACGGCGCCGTGTTGGAACAAGCTCCATAAACTGGCTGCCTTACCTGGAATTGATTGATCCCAAGCTCTTAAACTCAGCGAGAATGAACCATCCAGGTATTTCATCCAATGCCACATGCCTATTGGCATAAATAGCGTATCGCCGTGCTCTAAAATAACCTCGTAACCTTCAATGCCATTTAAGGAAGGGAATTTTTCAAAGTCAGGTTTTCCTACGTTAAAATCTTCCAGGGCATAAGTTGCGTTAGGCAAGCAATACAAACGTTTTTTCCATTTGTAATCAAACAAGATCACGTGTTTGCGTCCGCCAAAGTGCGTATGTAAAATATTGGGCAGGTCAATATCATAATGCAGGAACGTTTCAGAATTGGAGCCGCCAAAAAACATCGCTGGTATGCTTTCCATTACGCCACCCATCAAATCTTTAGGGATCTTAATGTCGTCGATCAGTCCCGGTACTTTCTTAAAAAGATTGAAAAGAAAAATACGGAGTTCAGTAGGTTCACGTTTAATCAAATCAAGATATTCCCCAAATTTCATGTGCGCTACCGCCGAGTTAATAGGCTTACTTGGATCTGCTTTGGAGTTGTCGTATAATGGAACTTCTACATCCCCAGCAATGGATTTCAAGTATTCGGTTGTCCATTTCTCTCTGGCTGGCCAATCTTTGGTTAGGCCCTTAATAATTAGCGGACGCTTTGGATCTAAGTAGTTCTTCTTAAAATCTTCTTTGCTTATCGTGTCGACTGTATCAACTGGTTTTAATATAAAGCTCATTTGTGGGTTTGGTATAAACTTTTAATTAAAATTAACAAAAAGTTAATCATCACAAAATTGTGATTAAAAACGGAAATATAGGTGTGAATTAAAATAAAATGTGAAAAAAATGATGGAAATCATCCTAAGTTACCTTTGCTTTCCTGATCATTTTGGCGAAATAGCCAGGAAAAAGACGCTTTAAAAGTACGCCTTTGGTTTCCTTGCCGCCAATATATACCTCGTCTTTCTTTTTTTCCATGGCTTTAATCATTTGCTTTGCACATTCTTCTGGCGACATGCCGTTTTCCTGAGCGGCATCCATGGTGCCTTGCGGGCTGCCGTTGGAAGTAAGGGCATTAATAGTGACTTTGGTTTTAATGAAGCCAGGACAGGCTAGCATAATATGGATGTTCGGGTTGTCCAATTCTATCCTCAGCGATTCGAAATAACCATGCAAAGCATGTTTTGAAGCAGAATAAGCAGAGCGTAAACGAGTGCCAAACTTGCCCACTAAACTACTTACACATACAATGGTTCCGCTGTTTCGTTTGATCATTTGCGGTAAAACGGCCTTAGTTAAAATTACGGTCCCCCAAAAATTGATGTCCATAAAACGCTGCTCGGTTTTAAGGTCGGTTTCTAAGGCCAATGCCCGTTGGCTGATGCCTCCGCTGTTAATCAGTACATCAATATGTCCATAAATACGTAGGGCGTCCACAGCTTTACCCGGAAGGCTTTCGCTGTCCTCAAGGTCCAATGAAAGCACATGTACATCAATTTGGTTGCGACATTTTTGCTTCACCCGGAACAGCTCGTCTCGGTTACGGGACGAGATGATTAACTTTGCACCAGCAGCGTTCAGCTCGTACACTAAAGCTTCTCCAATGCCCGATGAGGCACCCGTGATCCATACTATTTTGTTGTTCATCATATTTGTTATGATTTTGCCGGCCTATAAAAGATCAGCGTGATTTCATTTCATCTCCCTCCAAAAAAAGTGCTGCGGCAATGCCGTCCGCAAATAACTTTCCTTTATTGCTAAGATAAATCTTATGATTGTCGATATAAACTTTTTCGTCGGCCAAATAAGGTTTGATGTGTTTAAGAACCAATTCTTTTGCTCGTTCACCGAAGTCATTACTCACCTTTTCAAGGTTAATACCCCACATGGTACGCAATGAGGTCATCACATATTCATTAAATTGATCGGCATTGCTCAGCTGTTCAACAGTTTCTGGTAACTGCTTTTTGCCAATACCTTCTAAATACTTTGCATTGTTGGCAATGTTGATGTAGCGATTAGTGCCATCAAAACCATGCGCTGAAGGGCCTATGCCCAGATAAGGTATGCCCTTCCAGTAGTTGGTGTTGTGCACGGCATATTTGCCTGGTAAGCTATAATTGGAGATTTCGTAGTGTTCAAACCCATTATTTGTTAGCTTTTCCACTAACATTAAAAATTGCTCGGCACTTTGATCGTCGTTAACGCCAGGTTGCTTGCCTTTGGCAATAGCATGGGCAAGCGCTGTACGGGGTTCAACGGTTAGGGCATAGGCCGAAATATGCGGTACTTCCAACATGACTGCTGTTTCTATGTTGCTGATCCATTTTTCGTCACTAAGCAAAGGATAACCATAAATCAGGTCAATCGTTAGTTTTTCAAACCCGGCATCCTGACTTCTCTTAATGCAGTCTGTAGCCTCTTGCGCATTATGGGCACGGTTCATCCAAATCAAATCTTCATTAAAAAAAGACTGCGTGCCTATGCTAAATCGGTTAAAAGGTAACTGCCTTAGCTCCTTGATTTTTTGAGCCGTAAGGTCATCTGGATTGGCCTCTATCGTTATTTCAGCGTTGGATGAAATAGAAAAAAGGTTTTCTGTAGTGGCCAATATTTTTTGCAAAGCAGCGCCCGGCAGTGTGGTAGGGGTACCGCCGCCAAAATAAATGCTCTCTATCGGTTGATTGGCCAATCGATCTTTCTTCATCCTGATTTCCTGGCAAATGGCCTCCACCATTTCATCAAGGTTTTTAGTTGAAGTGGTAAAGTGGAAATCGCAATAAGTACAAGCTTTTTTGCAGAAAGGAATATGGATATAAATGCCCGCCATGCTATTTTGCTATATTAAATGAAGATAAAACAATATAGAAAAATATACATAATAGTCTGTAAATCAATTTAATGGTTTTTAAATATTCTGTCTTCATCTTTTGCATTTTACCTTATTTTATGTTACTTTTGTTACTCAAATGTTACTATTTACATTTTATGAGTAACAAAAGTAACAAAGATTGTTTTACTTCACCTATTCAGCCATGGTCACCGTAAGATACAAGAAATTAAATGACGATAAATACAGTGCTTACTTGGATATTTATTCCGCTGCAGGTCAAGGCAAAGGTAAGCGCAATTATGAATTTCTCAAGATTTATGTGACCAAGGATTATTCCAATCCGAGCACTAGGATCGCAGAGGTCGATAAGGATAAGATGAAGGTCATTAAAGCCATACGGAATAATCGGGAGGATAAGATGAGCTTTTCTGAAAACGGATACCAGCAAAATGGAAAGATCAATTATAATCTTTTGGATTATTTTAGGAGTACGCTTGCCAAGAAGTTCTACTATAGACTAGAATGCGTTACGATACAACTTGAAAAATATGCAGATGGTGAGCAGATCTATTTTCAGGATGTAGATGAGGATTTTCTAACGCTTTTCCAAGATTACCTGTTGAGTGTGGTTAGCCAGAATACAGCAAACTCCTATATGACCACCTTTCGGCAGTACTTCAATAAGTTGGTGGTGAAAGGCATTGTGCAGGTTTCTCCGTTTCCAACATTTAAGATTGTTGGTCTTGCCGAAACCGAAATTACGACACTGAACATTGAAGAGGTGCGAAAGTTAGCTGCTTGTATTCCCAAAAAGGGAAACAGTCAGATCAGACAGGCCTTTCTATTTTGTTGTTTTACCGGCCTTAGGTTTTCCGATGTAAAAAAATTGACCTATGATGAAATTCAGGACGGCCATCTTGTTTTCCGACCTGCAAAGACTACACAAAAGATCGTTAGGGTTCCATTGCTCGATGATGCACGTTCGGTAATGGACAAGGTTGATATCCATCCAAAAAACAATAAGGTCTTTTGGGGTTTGCCCTCTAGTCAGGTTGTGAACCTCTATCTGAAATTCTGGGGACTTGAAGCTGGAATTAAAAAGAGTTTACATTTTCATGCGGCAAGGCACACTTTTGCAACAATTGGTCTAACTTTTGGTATAGATGTTTACACGATGCAAAAACTGTTAGGACATTCCAAGATTGAAATGACTCAGCTTTATGCCAAAATCGTAGATGAAAAAAGAAAAGCAGAAATGTTGAAGTTTCCCAGCCTGTTAGATGAAAAAAGTACTCTTTGAGGTGTTATTGGTTGTAGTCTATTCTGCAATCTTCTTCCAGTTTGACCAGTTGAGGTTACCCTTTGTGATCGTGGGGGTATTCATGGTGCTTTGGATAGTTCCTATACAGCTCTTGCTTTCGGTAAGCGCCTCCAATTGGATGAACGAGATCATCGGAAGATACCACAGGTTATCTGTTGAGGAACGCTTGGCTCAGATTAGGTCAACTTTCGAAGGCCTATCCGATGTCGAAGCAGTAAAATTGAGATGGTTTTATATTCAAGCGTGCCTATTCCATTATATCATGATGCTTGTTGCGGCGCTTGGATTTGTAGCCTTGGCCCTACTTTTTCTTGCTGGCACCATAAATGCCAATGAACTCAAAATTACCACGATAGGAGTGCTCGGTGCAATCATTTCCGCTGTATTCGGCTACTTTACTCTGCCAAAATTATATCCTCCAGCAGTTAAGAAGAACCTGGATGAGACGTTCCATCTTTTCCTCAGTGCAGAATGGAAGAAAAAACTCTTCAGAGAGGTACCCCAAATCGCCGAGCAATCTGTTGAAAGGACATTTTATGATTTTTGGTTGGAAGGAAAAACCCTTGAAGAAAAAACACTAGCTTTCTCTGACTTCATCGAGCGAATCAATGCTGAAAGTGCAAATGGCCGATTACTGGAATGGGGCGATCAGGAAAAGCTTGAAATTAGATGTGTCATCCATGCCAGAGCTGTCAGCAAATCGCTAGCGGGTTTTCTCAAATACTGTATCGAGGAGCGAAAGGTGCTTTCTGGCGAAATCCTCCACTATAAGTATAGAGAGCTTATAAGGGATGTATTTCATCTGGAAGATATGAAAAGCCTAGTATTCCTTGAAGGACAGCGCTACAGGAACACTCCAGTAGAGTACGTAAAACTGTACAGGATAAAATAACCCCTCACTGTTTTTTAATCTATAATATAAACCTATTTTGTTAGATATAGCGAAAGTCGTTCGATAGCTATCGAACGTTTGTATTGTGCTGTCTTTATCTTTCCATTTGCAAGATAAAATGGAGGTAAGATGAAGATAAACCCAGATATAAGATTGATCGATCTGAAAGTTTCAGATCTGGTAGAAATTCTACACCAAGAGTGGCCACGGATACCAGCAATTGCCCAGGTTAGCGAGGAGGATGAGATTGGCGGCTACGAAATTGCCGAACGGATTACCGGATATTCAAGACAGACCCTTTACCAGCTTAAGTCTGCAGGACAGTTGCCCTATCTGTCCCTGCCCAATGGCGGGGTTCGGTTTTCCAAAAAAACAATCTTGACTTGGCTGCTGTCACATAGGTGCCTCACTGAAACCGAAGTTGCTGAAAAGGCAATGGAATTTGAGTTCAAGAGAAAGCTGCGAAGGAAGTAGCAGGTATCAGCATACTAAAAACGGCAATACTTTGTGCGCAAAAGCTGTCCGCCATGTAAGGCTACCAATTGAGGGGAAGTTGTCCATTTTCCTTCAAAAATGGAGCGAGCGGAGGTTGGGCAGAGCCCTACCTTTCTCGCCCCAGGCTATCGCCATGGGGGTTTAGCGCACCCTCCGGGGGTGCGCTCCCTTTACTAATGAGCCTAAAGGCCACATTTCAGCACCCCAGTTAGGGTGCGATATATCTGGATATGCCAATATAACTGACATTATGGGAAATGAACCACTAAGATCAATCAAATACTCCGAGGCCGAAGCGAGCAAGCTTGAAAAGCTTGCGCTAAAGCTGGGAAGGCCCAAACGACAGGTTTTCCTTCAGATGGTGGAGTACTTTTACAGAACAAAAAAAGATCCATTGGACATTAACGATGATATGCTTAAGGCTACCATCATGCGCCAATACAAGGATTATGTGGGTTTTATAAAGACCCAAGAGAACGAGCTGCTGATACCGACCAAACGGGAAATTGGGAGGATGATCGACTCTCAGAAGAAAGTGATCACGGGATTTGGCCTGCTTGCCAAGCAGAATGAGCAGATACCGGGACTTTTCGAACGCCAGAACCAATATCTCAGCGGGCTGGAGACCAATTATCGCAGGATTGCACAATTGCTAAAAGACAAAGAACATCTTAAGGCGTTGTTCCTCGGCATACTCGAAAGCTATGCCTCCGCTCGAGATAATCTATCGGCGTTGGGATCCAGAAAGGAAAAGGAGCAGCTATTGTCTACTACACTGTACCAGATCAAAATGCTATAGCTATGTACATCAACATCACCGATAAAAAAGAAGCGAACAACAAAGGCAGCTGTTCGAGCCTGGTCAATTATCTGGAAAAGGAAAACAGGATGCATCTTGCCGATGCACCAGAGCTATGGTTTGGCCACAATGGTGCCGAATTTGAACCTTTCGAGGTGCGCAAGGGCATAGATGCCAATGTTGCTAAACTGGGCAGACGGGATGCCAAATTCTACCTGATCAACATCAGCCCCAGCCAAAAAGAGCTCTACCACCTTGAGGAAATGTTCGGCAAGAATGGGATGTCTGAAGCACTGAAAAGCTATGTGGAAAAAGTGATGGACGAATATGCACGCAATTTCAATAGACCGGGAATCAATAGCAACGAAGACCTGTTGTGGTTTGCAAAACTGGAACACCATAGACACTATAGCCATAATGACAGAGAGGTAAAAGAGGGTGCCAGAAAAAAGGGCGAACTAAAACTTGGAGATCAGCGGCATATCCAGATCATTGTCAGCAGGAAGGACATTGCCAATAAGGTCAAGCTCAGTCCGATGAACGCTTCGCGTGGAAAAAACGTTGAACATTCCAAAAAAATGGGGCAATTTGACCGGACTGCCTTCAAGCGGTGCGGCGAAATGGTGTTCGACTGGGAATTCGAGTTTGAAAGGGGGCTAAAGGATAGGATGGACTATGCCAATATCCAGAAAAACGGAACGATCGAACAGCGAAAACAGCTGGATATACTTACTGCTGGAGCAAATATGCATGAAGATCCAAAAGGGATTATACCCAAACTCGCCGTGGAGATTTCCAATGGGCTTTTCCAAAGTGCTGGTTTGATGCTGGAACATGTAGGTACTACAGCTCCCAGATTTCTCGACATTATGCTCGAGCCGGTGCACATGCCCATAGCACAGGAACCCAATCCCATGTTCAAGAAGAAAAAGAAGACTAATGAAAAGGATCAATCCCAACAATTGAGTAGATGATAAAAAATCAAGGTATGAGTATACAAAAAGAACAATTGAAAATTTTTAAGGAGATCCAGTCACAGCTTGAGCTCAGGATCAGTGACTTGGAAAGAAAAGTGCCAGAATACCCGAGGATAAGAATTCCTGACTATTCGAATGATCTGAAGCTCGCACGCAGGTCCATCGAATCTTTCCTCACCGCAGGTTACCAAAAACAAATGGCGCAGACTGTGGAACAGATTAGGCAGCTAGTTGAAAGCATGCCTCCTGTTGTTGTCGTGCAGCACCACCATCATTTCGCCAAACTGACCAAACGGGTAGTCGTTGCATTTACCGTGCTGATCGCCTTGCTTGGCCTTGCTATTTGGGTTGCCTATTACTTTTATAAGCACTAAGTACAATCAAAATTTGAAAAAATATGAAAAATTATGTAAATTTGAACATACTGGATTTCCAGCCATTGGCACTGAGCATCTTTATAGATGCCACAGAAACTCCGAAGAGCATCATTGTGCCACTTAGCGATTGGCCAAAGCTGAAACCAGCAATAGATTCACGAAGTCCACTTTATAAGCTTATGGCAACCCTGACATTTGTACCTTTCCATGAACTTAGCCTAGAAGAGAAATCAATGCTTCTGGAAGACAAGTTACGTGAGGTAGAACGGGAAAACCTTAGAAAGGGTTCCTTTCGTGCGTACAAAAATGAGCTTTGTACATCCCAAGATATTTATGTCAACGAATATGCTGACCGTAAGGAACTCGTTAGCATAGATGCGAAAACTGGCAAGATTTCCCTGATCAAAAAGCTGGACTAAGATGAACCCCTTGCAGCTTTATGTTTTAGCCGGTCCCAATGGGGCGGGCAAATCTACCCTGTCTGAAACATTTGTCCCTCCCGGTACAGATATTTTTGACGGTGATAAGGAAATTGCACTTCTACGGCACAAATATCCAATGACCGATAGTGGAGAACTTTACGATGCGACAAATGGGTTCATTTTTCAGAAGAGAAAAGAATATGCCATTGCCGCTGGCAATGATTTTGCATTTGAAACAAATTTCAGAACAAAGGAAGTCATGGAAAGTGTCAAGCAGTTCGAGAAGGCAGGATATGAAACCAGGCTGATATTTATTGGCCTTCCAACGATAGAAGATTCACTTTTCCGGGTGCATATGAGAGTGAAAACAGGTGGACATTTTGTAGATGCCGACAATGTCAGTAGGAATTTTTCGGGAGGTATGGAAAATCTCATCAGTTTTTACGACAGGTTCACCTCCGTAGATGTATTTGAGAGTTCAATGGAGCAGGATTCTCCGTTCAAAATGAATTCCCTAGTCACTATCAAGAAAGGAATCATTACTGCACAGGCTGAAAACCTACCCAATTGGGTGAGGAGGCTGAATAATGAGATTGATAATAAGCGTGAACAAGAGATCCGGTCACATATCCAGAAACAGCCAAAGCAGGAAAAAAACAGAGGACATGATATAGATGGTGGGATGGGAATGGGGAGATAGTACGAATTCTGTATTATCCTGATTTTCCCCACGCTCGTTTGCGGCCTACAAAAAAGGGAACGGCTGAGGCCTGTTCCCTTTTCTTGTTCTTGCATCTACGGAATTAGATTGACATGCCCATCCGCTGCATTGACAATTGGGATTTCGCATGTGTTTGGCTTTCAGTGTTTTCATTCTCAAAAATTTTTTCTGAACAAGAACTACTACTCTTATAGCTCAAGGTATCTGATTTCTCGATTTAGCAGATCGCTTCTTTGATTCCATCTTTTGGCATAAAAACAAAAGTTCAAATACCTCCAGTGGCTATTAGGGGTTTTTATTCCTAAATTTTAACTACAGGTGAAATAATTTTTTAAATACAAGACTGACAGAAGCTGAGCTAATTAATGTTGAATAAGCGATAATCAATTTAAAAAAGAAGTCCTATACCTAACACTAATTAATTGAATTTATAAAAATGTAAAATGCTTAAAATCAATATATTAATTTAATTATTGTATTGTGTTATGTGGTTGTAGATTTCGTTGAAAGTAACCACTGCCTTTCGTTCCAAGCTGGTCACCC
>NZ_QMHO01000008.1:0-145456 GCF_003313505.1 Pedobacter nanyangensis
ATTTTTGAGAAGCAATGTTCGTCAGCTTTTCATCGCAGCATTAGTCCCGCTATCCGCTACAATCTTTTGCCAGGTTCGTCATTGCCGAAACAGAGCAATCTCAAGCAAAAGTATTTACGCTGCTATCGGGTTTATTCAACTTCGGCCTATGAAACTATGATAGAGCTGCCCGCCATTTTCGTTTATCAACCGCAACCCCGTACATACGGGATAAACATTCGCAAAGGAACGCACAGTTTAAAATGCAGTAAATCTGTAGAACGCATTAAATATTTTAAACTATCTTAGGTCTACAAATCAAATTAAACAACTAATGGCTTCTCGTTCAACGCTTCTAATTTTATGCTATTTCTTATCCAATCATTTATTTGCCCAAACCAGCAAGCCCAACCACCTTTACACTTTTGGTCATGCCAGCGCTTTTATTGGAGGTTTATACGATGCACACATCAGCTATGAACAAATAAAACCTTATGGAAATTTTGGATTGGGCGCCCCCGATAAGCTAGATGGAGAAATCGTCATTTTCAACAATAAGTTTTACCAAACACAATCCTCTGGAAAAACCTTTGAAGTTAAATACACCGAGAAGACTCCTTTTGTCATCATCAACAATTTCAAGAGCGATCAAACCATCAACAAAACAGGTCCTTTCACCAAAAGCCAGCTCTTTCAGTTTTTAGATAGCGTTTTAACCAAAAAGAACGGCATGTATGCCATACATATCAAAGCGAAATTTGCCTTCATAAAAACACGTGCATTTCCAACAATTACCCAAAAACCCTACCCACCCCTGGCACAACTGTTGCCTCTTCAGCATTTTTTTGCCTCACAGGATATTGAAGGTGATTTAATAGGGTATCGACTTCCAAGCTACATGGAAGGAGCAAATATTACTGGCTATCATTTCCACTTCCTTTCCAACGATAAAACCAAAGGAGGCCATTTAATCGATGTTATCCTCAACAACATGACCATCGAAATTGATGAACTGGATGGTTTTTCCGTTTTTCCGCCACCAACCGAAGCTTTTCAAAAATTTGATTTAGAAAAAGACCGCAGCAGCGAAGTAAAAGCAGTGGAACTGGGCAAGAAAAACTGAACCTATTTCACTGCTAATTCTGCGTAAGCCGCATTCAAGCTCCTCGCAATACCATCGCCCTGCCATTCTGGTGCACCAGGAATTTCCGTCGCTTTTAAAATGTCGTCCTTTGATTTTCCCGCTTTAATCTCTTTCCCCACAAAGTCAAGCAACGATTGCAGATAGTTCTTAAATGCCAATACATCGGCCTTGCCGCCCGTAATTTTTTCAGGATCGCGACTGTGCCCAAAAACAAACACAGTATCTTGATCAAATTGTGCTGTAATCCTATCTAAAACATTTACCCAGTTGGCAATATTTGCGCCATTGGCAGTATCAATAAACGGATAGCGGCGATTGAATACCAAATCGCCCAGATGGGCAATATTTGCATTTTCAAAATGATAAATGCTGTCGCCATTGGTATGACCAGGCCCAAAATAATAGGCCGTTATTTTTTCTGTGCCAACATTTGTTTTCCAGCCATCATTCCCAAAAGCAAGGTCAGGCAACAATTGCTTATCCAAACTGTTGGCTTTTTCGGCCGTAGCACGCTGATTTTTCAAGGAATTTTCATGTGCCACTACATGTTCTGCTAAGCCCCTAAAAGCAATATTCCCGCCCGTATGATCGCCATGATGATGGGTATTCAACAGATATTTAAAAGGTTTATTGCCTAGTTTCTTCAATTCTTCGATCACATGCGGCGCAGAATTTGGAAACTGCGAATCAACTACGGTAAAACCAGCTTGGCTGTTTAGCCAAGCAATAGTACCACCCTGTTCGGTAAAAACCCCCACGTTGTTCCGTAAAGGCTTAAACTGATAGGCCTGTTGAAAAATACCATGAGCAAAGGCGTTGGATTTATAAATAGAAAGCATGGCTAATGCCAAGGCTGATTGTTGGATGAATTGTCGACGTTCCATGATATGAAATAAAAAACCACGACTTAATTGCCGTGGCCTAAATTTAATAAATATGTTGATTAAAAACCGGTGCCCGGTGTAGTTCCAGGCTCATGGCCATCGCCAAGTGGCTCATGCTTGCGAGGATGTCTTTTACCAAAATTAGTATTGATCGTTGACGAGGAAGTACTTTCTATGTTTTCCTTGGTCCTGGTCGGTTTTGTTTCGTCAATATCAATCAGGTCGTTCCTCACTTTCTTTTCTTTCTTATCTTTATTTTCCATGATCTTTAAGTTTTTGGTACACTTGTTTAACAAAACTCATTTAGCGATTGTTTGTAACATAGCTATACTAATTTAACGGATGAAAAAGGCAATCTTATTTGGCGCCAGTGGCTTCGTTGGCAGTTATCTACTTCGTGATTTGCTACAAAACGATATTTATGAGGAAGTGATAATCGTAGTACGCAAACCTTTGGGACTGCAACATCCCAAATTAAAAACCATTATTGCCCACTATGAAACTTTAGCGCAGCATCAAAATGAACTCGTGGCCGATGAGGTCTTTATTGCATTGGGCACAACCAAGAAGAAAACTCCCGACGAGAAAATCTATTATCAAATAGACCACGATTATCCTGTATTGGCAGCACAGCTAACCAAAGCTAATGGCGCCAAATCTGTGCTTATGGTAAGTGCCGTGGGTGCCAACGTCAATTCTTCTATTTTCTACGTTAAAACAAAGGGCGAAACCGAAAGGGATGTCATTGCCGTTGGTTTTGAGCAAACGCATATTTTCCGGCCATCCATGATTATGGGCAACAGGGCAGAAAGCAGACCTCTGGAAAAAGTCTTTATCAATATTTTCAGTGTAGTAAATGTCTTATTGATTGGGAAACTGAATAAATATAAAGGCATTACTGCTTCAAATATTGCAAAAGCAATGTTGGCAGCAGCCCAGCGGCCTGCCGAAAAAGTAAAGTTTTACCACTGGAAAGAAATGCAGGAATTATTGCATTAATTTTTTCGGACTGCCATAGGGTTGTCAGTGCGAATTTTATTTTTGCCACAAATCACCTATCAAATGTCACCACAGAAACCACTTGTAGAAAAAGAATACCTCCTTAAAAAATTCAACGGGAAAGGTGGCTGGACTTTTATTGAACTCCCAGAAATAAAATCGGATAGGAAACGCTATTTTAGTTGGGTAAAAGTAAGCGGTTTTATCGACGACTATGAACTTCGGCATTACCCTTTGCAGTCTATGGGTAACGGCAATTTGTTTTTGCCTGTTAAAGCAGAAATACGCAAGCACATTAACAAACAAGCGGGAGATGTGGTGAGAGTGGTTTTATTTAGCGATATTGATACCGATACGAATATCACAGAAGAACTGAAAGCGTGTTTGGAAGAAGTTCCAGAAGCTTATGATAAATTCAGCACCCTTTCTGCAGGTAAGCAAAAAGCTTATATCGATTGGATTTCTGCCGCTAAAAACGACGACACTAAAGTTCAGCGCATTATCAGTACCATTGACCAAATTTTGGCATTAAAATAATCATTAGAAACAGCATTTAACGATCAACAAAATATGAGCTATTGTAGCGTTATCCCCAGCATGCAGCCCGACGAGCGCAGGGCCTTACATTCCAACTACCATGATAACCATTACGGTTTTCCCATTCACGACGATAATGAGCTTTTTGGAAGGTTAATTTTAGAGATTAACCAGGCTGGCTTAAGCTGGGAAACCATTTTAAAGAAAGAAGAGGGTTTTAGAAAAGCCTATGCCGGTTTCGATATTAAAAAAGTGGCGAATTTTAGCGAAACTGATCGAGAACGTTTATTGCAAGACCCTGGTATTATCCGCAATAAGTTAAAGGTAAATGCCGCCATTGAAAACGCTAAAACCATTCTACAACTGCAACAAGAATTTGGCAGTTTTGAGCAATGGCTGGAAAACCATCATCCTAAAACCAAAGCAGAATGGGTAAAGCTGTTTAAAAAGACTTTTAAGTTTACCGGAGGAGAAATTGTGGGCGAGTTTTTAATGAGCATTGGCTTTTTGCCAGGTGCGCATGATGCCAGTTGTCCTGTTCATGGGAAAGTGTTAAAGAGCAATCCGAAGTGGGTTAATCAGTAAATGTATCATATGCAATAAACCTTTTAGGTTTTAACATCCTTTCACGATGAGTTCTGAAGGTAGTCAACATTGCAAGCAAACCTCGTAGGTTTTAAAAACCTACGAGGTTTAAAGATTCCTCGTTCCTTGGAATGACCGCGAAAACCAACAAAAAAGGGAAATCTTTTCAGATCTCCCTTTTTTATGGATCAATATTCAGCTTAGGCCAAAGCATTCTGCTTTACAACCATTTTAACTTTCTCCAACGTATAGTCAATTTCTTCTTTAGTGGTGTATTTACTAAATGAGAAACGAACCGCAGGACGATTTGGATCGGCTTTGATGCCATTAAGTACGTGCGAACCGATATTAGAACCCGATGAGCAGGCACTGCCACCAGAAGCGCAGATACCGTTAATATCCAAGTTGAACAACAGCATATCCGCCATTTCCATTTCAGGGAAAGATACGTTCAACACGGTGTACAAACTTTTATCCGCATCGGTTTCGCCGTTGAAAGAAATCCCAGGAATTTCGGCAATCAGCTGCTGCTTCATGTAGTCCTTTAAACCTTGTATATGGCTTTGGTGCTGTTCCATTTCGGCATAGGCAATTTCCAGTGCTTTGGCCAAACCCACAATGCCATACACATTTTCGGTCCCACCACGCATGTTGCGCTCTTGTGCACCACCATAAATCATTGGCGGAATTTTAATGCTATTGTTCACATATAAAAATCCTACACCTTTTGGCCCGTGCAATTTATGTGCCGCACAAACAACAAAGTGGGCCTTCAGTTTGCGCACATCATGTTGGTAATGGCCCATCGTTTGCACCGTATCGGCATGGTAAATGGCATTATATTTTTCACATAAATCGCCTACTTTCTCCATGTCGGTTAAAGTACCCAACTCGTTATTGGCATGCATTAAAGAAACAAAACTGCGTTCATTGCTCTGCAAAAGCTCCTCTAAATGGGCATAGTCTATATTCCCTTTTTCATCGATATTTACAAAACTAAGTTTATCTATCACGCCATCTTTAAGCAACATGTTCAAGGTATGCTCTACCGCATGGTGTTCAATGGTAGAGGTAATGGCATGTTTAATCCCATAAGCGGCAATTCCGCAACGAATGGCGGTATTATCTGCTTCGGTACCGCCTGAGGTAAAGAAAACTTCCGAAGGCGACGCATTAAGCAGTGTAGCTACCGTTTTGCGTGCTTTCTCTACCAAGGTCCTTACCTCGCGGCCCAGCGCATGTATGGCAGAAGGATTTCCGTAGTAATTTTGCATTACATTGGTCATTTCTTCTATTACAGCAGGATCCAGTGGCGTAGTTGCTGCATTATCTAAATAAACTCGTTTCATTTTTATGTGTGTTAGTTAGTATTTTTCAGTGGTTAGGTATCAATGGCTAGGCCTTGGTAGTTAGTTTATCTAATTCCTAGTATCAAAACCCACGCTAGTTGATCTGTAATATTTCTTTAATATCAGAGATGATTTTTTGTGCTAAGTTTTCTGCGGTAGTCTCGTTTTCGGCCTCGCTGTAAATACGGATAATTGGCTCTGTATTCGATCGACGCAAATGCACCCATTCTTTATCAAATTCGATTTTAAGCCCGTCAATGGTGCTATGAGGTTGTTTTTGGTATTTTTCTTGCACTTTCTCCAACAACAGGTCAATGTCCATTTCTGGAGTGAGGGTGATTTTGTTTTTTGAAATATGGTAAGCTGGATAACTTGCCCTTAGGATAGAAATAGGTTTACCAAATTTAGCCAAATGAGACAAGAAAAGTGCAATTCCTACCAGCGCATCTCTACCGTAGTGAGATTCTGGATAGATGATTCCTCCATTTCCTTCGCCCCCAATGATGGCATTAGTGGCCTTCATCTGATTCACCACGTTTACTTCACCAACAGCCGCCGCATTGTATGCCATGCCTGCTTTCTCGGTCACATCTCTTAATGCTCGGGTAGAAGAAAGATTGGAAACCGTATTGCCTGGCGTATGTTTCAGCACATAATCAGCTACGGCAACCAAGGTATATTCCTCGCCAAACATCGAGCCATCTTCGTTTACAAAGCACAGCCTGTCCACATCTGGGTCAACCACAATCCCTAAATCAGCATTTTTTTGCTGTACAACTTTGGCAATTTCAGTTAAATTTTCGGGTAGCGGCTCAGGGTTGTGCGGAAATTGTCCGTTAGGTTCACAATAAAGCTCATAAACGGTATCAACGCCCAAAGCTTTCAATAAAGGTGGCAGAAAAATCCCTCCTGTGGAGTTCACACAGTCAATAGCTACCTTAAAGCTGGCCTTCTTAATGGCCTCAACATCAACCAAAGGAAGCGCCAAAATCGCATCGATATGTTTTTGGATATAAGTATCGTTTTTAATTACCTGTCCCAAGTGGTCTACTTCGGCAAAGCTGAAATCTGAATTTTCGGCAATGTCCAGTACTTCTTTTCCATCGGCATCGCTAATGAATTCGCCTTTGGCGTTTAAAAGCTTTAAAGCATTCCATTGTTTTGGGTTGTGGCTAGCCGTTAAAATAATTCCACCAGCAGCTTTTTCCATAGGTACGGCAATCTCCACGGTAGGCGTAGTAGAAAGTCCCAGATCAATCACTTCTATGCCCAAACCCTGCAAGGTGCCCACCACCAGGTTGTTTACCATTTCGCCAGAGATACGTGCATCACGCCCAATAACAATCCTTTTATGTGCTGCTTTGCTAATTACCCATGAACCAAAAGCAGCCGTAAATTTTACAATATCAATGGGGGTTAAACCTTCGCCAGCCTTGCCGCCAATAGTTCCCCTAATGCCTGAGATAGATTTTATTAAAGTCAAGTCTTCTATTTTTCGTCAAAATTAAGAAAAATAAATGCTTTAACTTTAGCTTAATTATCATGATTTTGAAATTTAAACTTCAAGTAAATCTATGAGTTAAGTAGTTGATAGCTCTTGCCAATGGCTTTTGTTTAGCGTATTTTTGGGCGTGCAAACAAGATAAGCCGCAACATTTTATTGCAACATTATTGCACAAACACTATATTTGTCGTCCTAAATTTGAATAGAAATGCAACGCAAATGGTTTCAGTACTGGTTTAACTCGCCCTATTACCACATTCTTTACGGCAACAGAAATGATGAAGAGGCGGAGCTGCTCATCGATAATCTACTGGCCCATTTAAAGCCAAGTGTGGATAGCAAAATTATCGATATTGCTTGCGGCAGAGGCCGGCACTCCATTTACCTCAATAAAAAGGGATACGATGTAACGGGCATTGACCTTTCTGAGCAGAACATTAAATATGCGCAGCAGTTTGAGCAAAAGAACCTGCATTTTTATGTACATGATATGCGCAAGCTGTCGTACATCAATTATTTTGACATCGCACTCAACCTGTTTACCAGTTTTGGCTATTTCGAAACGGAGAAAGACCATGTAAATGCACTGAAAGCTTTCAGAAAAAGTTTGAAGGCTGATGGTACTTTTGTGATTGACTATTTCAATACGCAGAAAATCCTCAAAAACCTTACTAATCAGGAAATCAAGACCGTTGATGGCATTGAGTTTCACCTGCACAAATTTGTGGCCGACGGAAAAATCATCAAACATATTAATTTCGAGCACAAACTAAAGGATTATGCTTTTGAAGAGCGTGTACAGGCATTTTTATTGAGTGATTTCGAAAACATGCTTGAGAAAGCTGGCATGCAGATCATCGAAAAATTTGGCAACTACCATCTGGAAGAGTTTGATGAACTGAAATCTGACCGTTTGATTCTTATTTGCAAAAAAGCATGATGCAAGAACTTTTACAGTTTGATACCGAGTTATTTTTAAAGATACACCGTGGTTTGAGCAATGGCTTTTTCGATTGGCTGATGCCTTTGTTGCGCAATCGCTTTTTTTGGTCGCCGCTGTATTTGTTTATCGTAATTTTCTGTATCAAGCAGTATAAAAAAGCAGGCCTTTACATTATTGGCGGCGTATTGCTAACATTTGCCCTGGGCGATATGATTTCGTCGAGGATCATTAAGCCAAATGTAAACCGCACCAGGCCCTGCAACGAAGTCCGTTTGGCTGATCAAATTATACACAGGGTACCCTGCGGTAGCGGCAAAAGCTTTCCTTCTTCGCACGCCACCAACCATTTTGGTATTGCGGTATTTTTAATTGGTGTTTTTTACCGAAAGTGGAAACCTATTTTACCTATCGGCATTTTATGGGCGTGTTCTATCAGCTTTGCGCAAGTATATGTAGGCGTACACTACCCTATCGATGTTTTTTGCGGCAGCCTACTCGGAATTAGTTTAGGATTGCTCACTACATTTATCTATCATAAAATAAAACCAGCTCAATAATGGAAATTTGGAAATTTTCGGTTTTGTTCTTTTCTGCCTTTTTAGGAGGGTTGGCCATTTTTTTGGTTAAAAACGATAAATCGCAGCTTCTAAAACTAATCTTGTCCTTTAGTGGTGCTTATTTATTTTCCATCACCGTGTTGCATCTTATTCCCGATGCCTACAGCGGCAACGATGGGCACGAGATTGGCATCTATATTCTGATTGGTTTTTTGCTACAGGTTTTCTTGGAGCAGTTTTCGGAAGGTGTTGAACATGGGCATATCCATAAGCATCATCATGAGCATTCTTTTCCTTACGGGATCATGATCAGTTTATGTTTGCATGCTTTTTTAGAGGGGATGCCTCTGGCCAAAGACCATCACAACGAGTTTATCTTTGGCATAGCACTGCACCACATACCAGCAGCTTTTGCTTTAGCCAGTATCTTGTTACAAAACCATATTAAAAAAGGCTCCATTATTTCCTTACTGATTTTATTTGCCGTAATGGCACCTTTGGGCTACTGGGTAAGTTTAGGATTAAGCAACGGAAGTTTGGGAGGAATTGAAGCCTATTTCAATAAAATCATGGGGATTGTGATCGGTATTTTCCTTCATATATCTACCACCATTTTATTTGAATCAAGTGCCGATCATAAAATCAACAAACGCAAAATGCTGGCCGTATTATTGGGCATAGGCGTAGCGCTGATTGGTTTTTATGCAGGACACGGGCATTAACCCCTCTCTGTCCGTTGGGCAAGGTAAAGAGCTACCTCGGGAGCAACTTGCCTCAATAATTTATGACATTTTAACCAAAGTCCCCTTTAGGGGATTTAGGGGTTAATTTCTATCTTTGCCACAATGCACTTAGCTCAACAGGTAAAACATTTAATCAAAAAGGAAATCATTTTAGAGTGGCGATCCAAGTACGCCCTTAATGGGGTGTTGCTCTATGTCGTTTCTACCGTTTTTGTTTGTTTCATGTCATTCCAAATTATTGATAAGATTACCTGGAACGCACTTTTTTGGATCATCATGCTTTTTGCATCCATTAACGCCATTGCCAAAAGCTTTCTTCAGGAAAGTAGAGGCCGGCAGTTATATATCTACACTTTAGTAAGCCCCGTAGCCCTAATTATTGCCAAAACCATCTACAACAGCTTGTTAATGATGATCCTTACGGTAATTGCTCTGGCATTTTATAGCTTGGTATTTGCACCCAACCAAGATATTGACATTTTAATGTACCTATTAGCCGCTGTATTGGGCAGTTTAAGCTTTTCCACCATTTTTACCATGGTATCGGCCATTGCCTCAAAAACTGGCAACGGAGGAATGCTAATGGCGATTTTAAGCTTCCCCATCATTATCCCCGTACTAATTGTACTAATCAAATTTGCCAAAAATGCGATGGACGGATTGGATAGAAGCGTGAGTTTAGATGAAATTGGCCTTTTGGCCTTGATAAATGTAATGGTGATGACAGTTGCTTTATTGTTATTTCCTTACCTTTGGCGAGATTAAAAACAAATGATTAAATGAAAGGATTAGTGAATGCTTGTTTTTTAGCGCCCCACACTATCCAATCATTCAAAATTCATTCAATCAATAATTATAAACCGTATGTATAAAACCTGGTGGAAAATATTAGCCGCTGTTTTAGTAGTGTATACCGCAATTGCGGGTTTATTGTTAGAAGTACCGCGATTGGCGATCTTAAATGAGACCATCCGAAATTTGTATTTCCACGTGCCCATGTGGTTTGCCATGGTGGTGCTATTTACCATCTCTGTTTTCTATAGCATAAAATCTTTAAGCACGCAAAGCGAAGCTGATGATATTAGAGCTGTAGAAAGTGCCAATGCCGGGATTATCTTTGGCGTGCTAGGCATTATCACCGGAGCGGTTTGGGCCAAATTTACCTGGGGCCAATTTTGGAGCTTCGATCCAAAACAGAACTTCGCAGCCATTTCGCTGCTGCTTTACTTTGCCTATTTTGTATTGAGAAATGCGATAGACGAAGAGCAGAAAAGAGCCAAAATTGCGGCAATCTACAATATTTTTGCTTTTCCAATGATGGTAGTACTCCTATTTGTATTGCCACGTCTACAGGATTCGCTACACCCCGGCAACGGTGGCAACCCAGGCTTTAACAGCTACGATTTGGACAGTCGCATGCGCTTGGTATTTTACCCAGCCTGCTTGGGCTGGATTTTGGTAGGCTATTGGGTCTACACTTTACGATTCAGAATAAAAACATTAGAAAATAAACACAACAATTTGTAATGAAGAAGATTTTAACCATACTCATTCTCCTTTTTTCATCGCTCAACCTGCTAGCTCAAAATAGCGATATCGAAATGGCCGACAAGCTGCGTGCTGATGGAAAAATTTATATTGTAGTGATTTGTATCGTCATTATTTTGGCAGGCCTGCTATTTTATCTTTTCACCTTAGACAAACGTTTGAAATTGTTGGAAAAAAAATCAACCAGCAAAAACTAATTTTAAATGCATTAGGCACGTTTTTTTGAACCAAAATGCAATAGTGTTTACCATACACTAAGCAAAATATTCTTGCAAGAATGGTTTATTTTACTGCAATTTTGCACCCGTAAAAGCATAAAACCAAAATTCAAAAAAATGGCTAGTACAGCAAATGAAACAAGTTTTTTCAGCGATGTCTGCAAGAACTTTGACAACGCCGCCAAATTCACCTCACACCCTGAAGGTTTATTGGCACAAATTAAAGCATGTAACAGTGTATACCGTTTCCAATTTCCTATTCGCAGAGGAAACGGATTTGAAGTAATTGACGCATGGCGTGTAGAGCACTCGCACCACATGAGCCCTACCAAGGGTGGTATTCGTTACAGTGACATGGTTAACGAAGATGAGGTGATGGCTCTAGCAGCGCTGATGACCTATAAATGTGCCATCGTAAATGTACCATTTGGTGGTGCAAAAGGCGGTATCTGCATCAACCCTAAGAATTATACCGTTGCCGAATTAGAAACCATTACACGCCGTTATACTACAGAGTTAATCAAGAAAAACTTTATTGGCCCAGGTATCGACGTGCCTGCTCCCGATTATGGATCGGGAGAGCGTGAAATGAGCTGGATTGCAGATACGTATATGACCATGAACCCGGGCTCTTTGGATGCCCTTGGCTGTGTGACAGGAAAACCTATCGCATTGCACGGTATCCGTGGACGCAAAGAAGCCACCGGCCGTGGGGTTGCCTACGCCGTTCGCGAGTGCGTAAGCCATGCTGACGACATGAAAAAGCTAGGCCTTACCGCGGGTTTGGCCGACAAAAAAATCATTGTACAAGGTTTGGGTAACGTAGGTTACCACTCGGCTAAATTCTTAACTGAATTTGGCGGCACCATTGTAGGGGTTTGCGAATTTGAAGGTGCAATATACAACGCAAACGGACTTAACATCGACGAGGTTTTTGCGCACCGTAAAAACACCGGTTCAATTTTAGGTTTCCCAGGCGCTACAGATTTCAAAAACTCTAAAGAAGGTTTGGAACAGCCATGTGACATCTTGGTTCCTGCCGCTTTAGAAAACCAAATCACCGCCGAAAACATCCGCAACATCAAAGCTAAGGTAATTGCCGAAGGCGCAAATGGACCATGTACACCAGAAGCCGAGGAAATCTTCACTGAAATGGGCGGCATCATTATCCCAGATATGTATTGCAACGCCGGTGGTGTAACCGTTTCCTATTTCGAGTGGTTGAAAAACCTTTCGCACGTAGCTTTTGGCCGCATGGAAAATCGCTATGCAGAAAACTCAAATGCTAATTTGATCAATACCCTGGAAAGCCTTACCGGAAAAACCATCCCGGCTGAGCACCGTTTAATGATTGTTAAAGGGGCATCAGAACTGGAACTGGTAAACTCTGGTTTAGAAGATACCATGATCCACTCCTACCGCGAGATTAGGCAAACTCTGATTGACAAACCAGAAGTTAAAACCTTAAGAACTGCTGCTTTTGTAAATTCGATCGACAAAATTGCCGTTTCTTACATGAATTTAGGCGTTTGGCCATAGATTGGTTCTAAATAACACACAAAGCCCCGTAATTAATCTGTTACGGGGCTTTTTTGTTTATCAATTAATTGTCAAGATATAGATAAATGGAGTAGCATAATGCCCTAGCCTATATAGTTTTCCTATCTTTGTTGACTGTATTTTAAATCATACCAACACCATTTGTACAGATGAGAAAAAGTGCCATCATCGGTTTAATTACCATTGCTATTTGCATAGGCTTTTTAGTTAGCCTAAATGCCGACACCGACTCTTACGCAAACTTCAATGAAGCTGCCGAATCACAAAAAGAAGAACACGTGATGGGCTATTGGGAAAAAGACAAAGGCATGTACTATGATGCCGTTAAAGACCCTAACCATTTTGCGTTTTATATGAAGGATGAAAAAGGCACCGTAAACAAGGTGGTGCTTAACGGCTCCAAGCCTCAGGATTTTGAGCGCTCTGAAAAATTGGTATTGATTGGAAAAATGGAAAACAACACTTTCTACGCTTCAAAGATTTTAATGAAATGTCCTTCAAAATACAATGATAATATGGTTGAAGTAAACCAGGACGGGACAGTTAAAGAGATAAAGGGGACAAAAGAATCAAAATCTTAATGGATATACAGTTTATTGGAGAGAACCTCCTTCCGGGCAAGATAGGCCAATTTTTCATCGTACTTTCGTTTGGCGCATCACTACTTTCAACCATTGCCTATTTTTTTGCTACAAAAAACAAAAATCTAGAAGACAAATCATGGACCAGAATTGGCAGAATAGGCTTTTGGACCAACGCCATCAGTATTATTGGTATAGGAGCTACCTTATTCTACCTGATCTTAAATCACTACAACGAATACAACTACGTTTATTCACACTCTTCAAAGGAACTCCCTGTTTATTATATCGTTTCTGCATTTTGGCAAGGACAGGAAGGTAGTTTTTGGCTTTGGGCATTGTGGCAAACCGTTTTGGGCCTAATCCTAATCTTTAGGGCTAAATCATGGGAAAATGGGGTAATGACCATCATTGCGCTTTCCCAAACCTTTTTAGCTTCAATGCTTTTAGGGGTTGATGTTTTAGGCCTCCGTGTAGGTTCTTCGCCTTTTATCTTATTAAGAGATGCGATGGACCTAAAGTCTATGGCACCTATTTTTGCCGATCCGGAAAATTATAAAAACTATTTGAGTTTCATTACCGATGGCCGTGGCTTAAACCCGCTGCTGCAAAACTATTGGATGGTAATACACCCTCCAACCCTATTTTTAGGTTTCGCCAGTATGATCGTTCCTTTTGCTTACGGCATTACGGCGCTTTGGCAAAAACGTTATAAAGAATGGGTTAAACCGGTATTGCCTTGGGTATCATTTGCGGTAATGATTTTGGGCACGGGAATTATCATGGGTTCTTTTTGGGCCTACGAAGCGCTTAATTTCGGTGGCTTTTGGGCCTGGGATCCAGTAGAAAATGCTTCTATCATTCCCTGGCTTACCTTAATTGGTGGTTTGCACGTTATCATTGCCTATAAAAATACCGGCCATGCTTATTTTACGGCAATGGCCTTAATCCTGGTAAGTTTCATCTTGGTTTTATACGCATCGTTTTTAACCAGGAGCGGTATTTTGGGCGAAACTTCCGTACACTCATTCACCGACCTAGGGATGTTTGGCCAATTGGTTTCCTATATTGTAGTCTTTTTGGGCATTGCCGTTTTCTTTGTTGCTTGGCGGTGGAAAGAACTTCCCATCACCCACAAAGACGAAGAAACTTATTCACGTGAATTTTGGATGTTTATTGGCGCATTGGTGGTTACTGTTTCTTGTATCCACATCATTTTTGCCACCTCGGTACCGGTATTTAATGCCGCCTTTGGCACCAACTACGCTCCTATTAAAGATGCCGTAAAGTTTTATAACCAATGGCAGGCGCCTTTTGCGGTGTTAATTGCGTTGATTTCTGGCTTTTCCCAATTCCTTAAATACAAACGTACCGACCCCCGCAAGTTCTACAGCAGTTTAATTTCTTCGGTGGTATTTGCTATGGTAATTACCGCTGCCATGGTGTGGGTAACGGGTATTTACACCAACTTAATGTACATTATCCTTACTTTTAGCTGTATTTTCGCCATACTGGCCAACGCCAGATTGCTAACCGGCATTTTCACCAAAAAAGGAAGCAAATTGGCTGGTTCGGCCATTGCACACATCGGCTTTGCCCTTTTATTAATTGGTGCTTTGATTGCCGCGGCCACCAGCAACCCAATTTCCATCAACGAAACTAATTTTATCCCGGTTAAGGACTTCGAAAAAGCGGCCAAACCAGGTGAAAATATCATGCTTTATAAAAACGAGCCCAAAAAAATGGGCAAATACACCGTTACTTATGTAAGCGATACCACCATTCAGCCAAATACCTATTATAAACTTAACTTTAGGGTAATTGACGAGCAAACAGGTAAAGTAAAAGAAGATTTTTCTGTTAACCCCAGCATTCAGGAAAATGATAGAATGGGCTTAATTGCTTCTCCAGATACCAAACATTACCTGTTAAAAGATATTTATACCCACATTACCAGTGCGGCGCAGAAAAAAGAAGAGCATGCCGACCACGAAGGGCATACGGAAGATGAAAACTACAAAGCTCCCCGTATTGTAACTTTAAAGGTGGGTGATACCGTACATACCAGCAGCGGTGTGTTAACGGTAAAAGCACTGAATAACAAACCTGTGGTTAGGGACCTTAAAATAGAGCAGGAAGATTTAGCGGTAAGCCTGCCGTTGGAAATTAACGTAAGCGGCAAAATTTACCATGCCGAGCCGTTGTTCCTGATCAAGGGCAACAATACCTTTGATTTTGCCCGCAAAATTGACGAACTAGGTTTAAGGGTTAGGTTTACCAGGATTATTCCCGACCAAGACAGGTTTGAACTTCAGATTTTCGAGAAACCTCAGCAAGCAAAAGATTGGGTGGTGTTCAAATCCATCGAATTTCCTTATATCAACTTATACTGGATTGGCACCATTGTGATGGTAATTGGTTTCTTGATGTCTATCTTCAGACGGAAAAAAGAACTGAAAACTGATTAATGAGAGCGTCCATCATAGGTTCGGGAAATGTAGCTACACACTTAGCCAAAGCTTTACACCAAGCCCAAGTAGAAATACATGGCATTTGGTCGCACCAATTTGAAAACGCCGTACTATTGGCCAAACAAGTTGGGGCAAAGGCTGTCCGCCAGATTTCCGAAATCATCCAGGATGAAAGTGATATCGTTTTAATTTCAGTTAAAGATGATGCCATTGCCGAAGTTGCCGCACAGCTAAGAAACTATCGCGGTATTGTGGCCCATACTTCGGGGGCAATTGCTTTAAATGCCTTGAGCGGAAATGCTAATTACGGGGTGTTTTATCCATTGCAAACTTTTTCAAAACATAAGAACTTGGATTTTTCACAGGTGCCATTGTGTTTGGAAGCCAACACCAACCAAAACCTGCAGCAATTGAAAATGCTGGCGGCGCTGCTCAGCAATAGTGTTTTTGAGGTGGATACCGAGCAGCGGAAAATATTGCACCTTGCTGCCGTTTTTGCCTGTAATTTCCCCAACTATCTCTATGGCGTTGCCCAACAATTGCTGGCACAACACCAACTTGATTTTGACATCATCAGGCCTTTAATTGCCGAAACTGCCCAAAAGGTACAAACGGCGCTACCTATTGAAATGCAAACTGGCCCGGCGATTAGAAATGACCAACAGACCCTAAAAAAACATGAAGATTTGCTTAAAGGGCATGCTGATTGGTTAACGATTTATAAACTATTGAGCGAGCAGATTAAAAAAAACAGATAATACCGTTTTTTTGATTTTGGCTGCTTACTTTTGCATTGTATTATGAGTATTTTCAAACTAAAGATAAATTTCGAAGAAGAGGGAAAAGAACCCGTTGAGCTCCCTATTGCTGCTGGTGAAGATGTATTAGATGTGGTTTTAGACAACGGCATTGAACTACAACACAATTGCGGCGGCGTTTGCGGCTGCAGTACCTGCCACATTTACGTGAACAAAGGCATGGACAATATTCAGGAAATTTCCGAAAAGGAAGAAGATTTTATTGACCGTGCAGTGAGGCCAAGGATTACTTCTAGACTGGCCTGCCAATGCATCGTTTTGGATGGTGATATTGAAGTAACCATTCCAGACCAATCAGGCTTTTTGGGCCATTAGATAGTTTTCAGTTAACAGTCGTTAGATATCAGTTGACCGAACAACCAACTAAACAGTTAAACTACATTACAAACCTTACAATAATATGAACAACGATAGATTTGCACTCCCTATTTACTGGAAAGACCACGAGGATATTGCCTTGGAACTTTACGAAAAATTTGGAGACGACTTTGATGAGCCAAAAATCTACAGAATTAGGTTTACTGAACTTATTGAATGGGTTTTGGAACTTCCTAATTTTGCGGGCACCAGAGAAGAGTGCAACGAAGGCCACTTGGAACAAATCCAATCTGCTTGGGTTTACGAGTGGAGAGATAATCAGTAATTAGTTACGAGTTGAAGGTTACGTGTTGTAAGCTTGAAAACTCCTAACCCATAACTAAAAAACACGCAATCTAACTATGTTAGAAAACCTTAAAAACATTAGCACGTTTATTTTTGATGTTGATGGCGTATTGACCAATGGAACCGTGATAGCCACTGAAAACGGTGAACTGCTCCGCTCTTTCAATATCAAAGATGGCTACGCCCTACAGTTGGCGGCCAAAAAAGGTTACCATATCTGCATCATTTCGGGAGGTAAAGGCCTTGCCATGAACAAGCGCTTTGAAAGTTTGGGCGTTGCCGATGTTTTTCTTGGTGTGAGCGATAAAGTAGAGATTTTCAACAACTACCTTCAACAAAAAGGAATTAGCCCCAACCAGGTACTGTACATGGGCGACGATATTCCCGATCTTGAAGTGATGAAACTTGTAGGTATCGCTACCTGCCCATCAGATGCCGTAGAAGAGATTAAGGCCGTTAGCCACTATATTTCTCCCCAAAAAGGTGGCGAAGCCGCTGTTAGAGACGTTATAGAAAAGGTACTTAAAGTGCAGCACAATTGGCACGGAAGTACGCCTTCCGCAGCAGAAGCCAGCAGATAGCAATCATTTTCGTATATAAAACCACGAAAAACCCTATAAAACCTCCCTAACGCATTGCCCGGCAACAACCGTAATTATAAAACAATGCCTAAGCACGCCACCTACTCTTCCCTTAACATTTTTTAACACAATATCTTTTCAAGCAAATTAAACCTCTTGTTAGTTTTATGCTCCAAAGAAAAAACAAAAACAATAATTCTAAACACATGAAAAAATTGATGATGATTTGCGGGCTATTATTTGGTATGGTAGCATTTGCACAGGCACAACAGGAAGGTGCAAGACCAGGTGGCCGCATGGGAATTAATCCGGAAGCCAGAGTTAAACAATTAGATGAAAAACTTAAGCTTTCCGATGACCAAAAAGCAAAGTTAACCACCCTTTTTACCGAGCAAACGGAAGCACAAAAAAAATTACGCGACGAAACAGCTGGCGACAGAAAAGCGATGATGGAAAAAATGCAGAAAATGAGAGCCGACCTTGAAACCAAAATAAGCGCTGTACTAAACGATGAGCAAAAGAAAACCTACAAAGCCATGGTTGAGGAGCAAAGAGCTGAAATGGAAAAAAGAATGAAAGAACGCCAAGGAGGCAATTAATTTCAGTTTAACTAAAATAAACAAAGCGGCCCTGCGCCGCTTTTGTTGTTTAATTCCTCAGAAATCCATACAACATTTATAAAAATTCATACAGAACCTGCAAAAGTTCATACAGAACTTGAAAAAATTCATGCAGAATCTGAAAAAAATCGTATAAGATTTACAAAATGCTATACAGCAATCACAAAAATCTATACAACATTTGCAATATTTCATACAAAAAACAAAAAAAGTCATACAGAAATTTCAAGATATTATACAGAATTTACCAATTTCCATATAGAAAACACCAGCTGTAGCGTATCAAACCAAAGCCCTAGCCTTAAACCTATGGCACAAAGCGCTAACCGGCCAAAGGGCCGTACTAAATGCCAAATAGATAAGCAGCCTTGTACAATTGTTTATTTTATTTTTAAATTTGGCCAATAACTAAGCGCATGTTTCAACCTACCAGTCCAATTATACTCGCTTCAAAATCGCCCCGCCGACAGGAACTCCTGCGCTTAATGGGCCTAAGTTTTTCCATCGAACTTAAAGATGTTGACGAAAGCTTTCCTGCAAGCCTAAGTGCACCTGAAATTGCGGTTTTTATTGCCGAAAAAAAAGCAAAGGCATTTATTGGCGATGCCAACCATATGGTAATTACCGCTGATACCATTGTGGCCATTAATGGTGAAATTTTGGGCAAACCCCAGCACCATGCCGAGGCCCAGGAAATGCTTGCCAAGCTATCAGGCAGTAGCCACGAGGTTTACACCGGCGTAAGTATCAGTTACCAGGGCAAAATCACTTCCTTTTACGATAAAACCACGGTGTTTTGCCGTGTACTAAAAAGCCAAGAAATTACCTACTATATTGATAACTACCAACCGTTTGACAAAGCGGGCAGTTATGGTATCCAAGATTGGTTTGGCCTTGCCGCAGTGCAAAGGATAGAAGGCTCCTACACCAACGTTATGGGCCTTCCTACCGAGAAACTATATGAACATTTGTGCAGGCTAGCTGGCTGCTGACAAAAAGATGATGGGCAAAAGACGACAGTGCTTAAAACGACCGTCACCTTTTGCCCATTCCTACCAGCTCCTGGCCACTAATTCCTAGCTCCTCTAATGCTCATGCCCACCGGTATTACTGAGCTTGGCGTTCACAAAAAAGGCTCCTTTTACCACTATGGAGGCATTTGGAGGAATTTCGTTGATAAAAGTTACGGCAGTATATCCCATATCAGACACCCCTTTAATTATCTCTACCCTTTCAAAATTCAAACTGCCCTTGCTTTCCTTTTTGGGTTGTCCTTCCTTTTCATCATGCTCATGGCCCTCCGCTTCTTGGTGGCTTTCGGCAACTTCGGCTGTTTTCAAGAACACGTAGTACTTCCCATCGGCAGCCACAATGGCCTCATTGGGTACCGCAGGAGTCATCACATGGTTAAGGCTTACTAAGCCGGTAATGTTCATCCCATCAATAAGTCCCTTTTTGTTACCATTTACCCTACAATGTACGGCAATGGTTTTGCTATCATTTTCAAACGAAGATCCTATACTGAACACTGTAGCATCATACTCGGCAGTGGGGTTGTTGGTAAGCGTAAAATGGATGGTTTGCCCTACTTTCACCAAGGGCAAGTCCTTTTCAAACACATGAAGATCCAAATGCAGCGAGCTATTGTCCACCACTTCTATTACCGGCGACGATACATCCACGTAACTTCCAATTTTGGCAAACACATTGCTTACCGTGCCACTTAACGGACTGGCAACCACCAATGCCGATTTTAAATTGCCATTATTTACCAGGTTTGGATTAATGCCCATCAGCGTTAGCTGCTGGTACAATGACGCCCTACGGGTACGCAAGGTATTAAGCTCCGTAGTTGCATTTTCTAGGTTTTTGCCCGTACCGGCATTACCTTGGTTCAAAACCTTTTGCCGCTGTAGCTCCTGCTCGGCAAGCATAATTTTGCTGGCAATGGTTAAATATTCTTCCTGCAACTGTATAAACTGCGGATTTGTAATGGTGGCAATAACCTGCCCCTTTTTCACATAATCTCCTATTTGTACCTGAAGTGATTTAACCACTCCCCCATAAAGCGAAGTGGCATTGGCTTTATTATTATTGGGTACGCTTAATATTCCGTTGGCCCTAATGGTAGCCGTAAGCTCCTTATGTTCAACGGGCGCCCATCTTATTCCCACGGTTTCTATCTGTTCTTGCGTGAGCGTGGCAATACGGGTATTTTCCGCATGGTGAGCATGGCTTTCTACGGCCTGGCCACCTTCCCTTTGGGTACTATCTGTAGGTTTGCCACCATTGCAGGCCATAAATACGCCCGCGGTTGCAAGGGCTATCCAAAATTGTTTATTGATGCTGAATTTCATGATGTTTTCTTATTGATTGATGATTGCATAGATATTGATGACAGATTGGTTTACCTGCTGGATACTTTTGAGATAGTTCAGCTGGATATCGGTTGCGGTTTGCAGGGCGTACAGATATTCCAGATAACTGGCATCGCCGGTTTTGTAGCCCAACTGTGCCGCAGCCAATATCTCTTTGGCATTTGGCAGGGCATCATTCACAAAATACTGGTATTGTTTCATGTCCTGCTGATATTGCAGCAGCGCATTCTGCATTTGCGCCATCAAATTTTTTTGCTGCTGCTGTGCATTGGCTTCTGCAGCCTGCTGGCTATAATCCAGGGAACGAACCCGGGCCTTATTGGCCCCAAAAGTTAGCGGAATGGCCAAACCAATATTTACCGAACTGAACCTGTTGCCTGCACCAAAATACGTTTCGGTACCGTTTACGGTTTGAAAGCCAATTAATGACTGGTTCACGTAGCCCAGGGTAATATCAGGCAGGCCTTGCGATTTTTCGACCTTTTTGCTTCGTGCCGCAATTAACGCCTGCTGATAAAAGGACTGTACCGCCGGATGACTGGCCACGGCGGCACTGTCCAACAGTTGGTTAATTTGCAAGGGTACAAAAGCATTTGGTCCAAGCAGTTCAAAATCTTCCTTGGTATTTAACAAAGCAGCCAAGCTGGTATGCGCACTGGCCAGATATACCTCGTTTTGTTTTAACAGCAAATTAATTTCTCCCTGCTTGGCCTGGGCAGTACTTACATCTACCTTTTTGGTATCCCCTGTTTTATACCTTAACCGAGCAATCCTGATAAAGTCCGTGTAAAGACTATCCAGCTGTTTCAGTTGCTGGTGGTTGTGCCGCAGGTAAAGGATCTGGTAATAATAACTGCGCACCTGGCTTTTTAGCTCTAGTACGGTAAGCTCCCTTTGCAATTGCTTGCCCTTAATTTCGGCATTGATAAGCTGCTTCCTGGCGCCAAACAAAGTTGGGAACGGTATCGTTTGTGACACCTGGTACGATTGGTCAAAGTGGGTACTGTTGTACTGTCCCAGTTGGGCGTTCAAATCAAGCTTGGGCAGTTCGCTGGCGGTTTTCATCAATGATTGGCTGGCCTTAATGTCCAAATTGCTTGCCTTAAGGTTTAAATTACCGTTAAGGGCCATTTGTATGGCTTGGTCAATGCTCAGCTGCATTTTGTTTTGGGCATGGGCCCCAAGGCTAAATATCAGCAGCACCAACAAACTGGGTAGTTGAAATAACGGTGAATATGTGCCCGTTGTGCTGTTTCTTAAAATCTCTTTCATGATAAATATTTTGATGTTTTTAATCGTGTAGGGCTCAATTATCCTGCTTTCTTTTGTTAAAAATCATATACAGCAAGGGCAACACAAACAAGGTGAGGAAAGTGGCCGTAACCAAGCCGCCTATTACCACGGTAGCCAAAGGTTTTTGCACCTCGGCTCCGGCACTGGTACTTAAAGCCATTGGCAAAAAGCCCAAGCTGGCCACGGTGGCGGTCATAAGTACGGGACGCAAACGTATTTTAGTGCCTTCCAACACCCTTTGGAGCGTATTGCTCCAACCTTCTTTTTGCAATTGGTTAAAGGTGCCAACCATTACAATGCCATTAAGTACCGCAACCCCAAAGAGCGCAATAAAGCCTATGCCCGCACTAATGCTAAAGGGCATGCCTCGAAACATTAAGGCCAATACCCCGCCAATGGCACTCATGGGAATGGCCGTAAATATCAGGGCCGCCTGTTTAAAGGAATGGAAAGTAAAATAAAGGAGTACAAAAATGAGCAGCAGCGATACAGGAACGGCAATCAATAATCTATTGTTCGCCTCCTGCAGATTTTCAAACTGTCCGCCATAGGTAAAATAATAACCCGTTGGTAGTTTTATTTGCTGGTTCAGCTTTTGCTGGATATCCTGTACTACGCTCTGTACATCCCTGCCTGATACATTAAAACCGATTACAATTCTGCGCTTGCCCGCCTCGCGGCTAATTTGGGCAGGGCCTAACTTGTATCCAATGGTTGCCACTTGCGACAAGGGGATTTGATTTCCCTTTGCGGTGGCAATCATCAAATTGCTAACATCGTCTATATCGCCGCGGTGTGCGCTGTCCAAACGTACTACCAAATCAAAACGGCGTTCATTCTCGTACACCACTCCCGCACGCTTACCAGCAAAAGCGGCACTCAATACATCGTTCACTTCCTCCACGTTGAGGCCATAATTGGCCATCCTTGTCCGGTCGTAAGTAACATTTATTTGCGGCAAGCCACTTACCTGTTCCACCTGAGGTGATGTAGCCCCCTCCACCTTTTGTATTACTTTGCTCACTTGGTTGGCGTAAACTGAAAGTGTATCAAGGTTTTCGCCAAATATTTTTACGGCAACATCTTGCCTTATGCCCGTCATCAATTCATTAAAGCGCATTTGTATCGGTTGGTTCTTCTCAAAAAACACCCCGGGTATAGCATCCAGTTTTTCCATAATAGCATCAGCCAGTTCTTCGTAGCTCCTATCGCTTTTCCAGTCTTCCCTGGGCTTCAGCAAAATCATCAAGTCGCTGGCTTCGGGCGGCATGGGATCGGTAGGCACTTCGGCGGCTCCCGTTTTCCCCACTACCATCCTCACTTCATCAAACTGTTTGATAATGCGGGACGCCTGCATGGAAGTTTCGATACTTTGGCTCAACGAACTGCCCTGCGGCAAAATACAATGGAAAGCAAAATCCCCTTCCTGTAACTGCGGAATAAACTCGCCACCCATATTTTTGAACAGCAATAAACAAAAGGCAAAAACGGCTATCGTAGCCCCTACCAACCAGTATTTAATGCCAATGGCTTTTTGTAGCAAAGGCTGATATTTGCCTTGCAGCCAGTTCATCATCCTATCGGAAATGGTTACCTTGTGCGATACCTTTTTAGAAAGGAACAGGGCGCACATCATGGGAATATAGGTAAGCGACAGCAACAGCGCACCAAAAATGGCAAAGCTTACGGCTTGCGCCATAGGGCGAAACATTTTCCCTTCAATACCTACCAAAGTGAGGATAGGAATATATACCATCAGAATGATGATTTCGCCAAATGCGGCACTGCTGCGAATTTTGGAGGCCGATTCGAAAACCTCGTGGTCCATTTCCTGTTGGGTAAGCTTGTTCACCGATTTACGCAGTCCCAAATGATGCAGGGTGGCCTCCACAATAATTACGGCTCCATCTACTATCAGCCCAAAATCAATGGCTCCCAAGCTCATCAGGTTGGCACTTACCCCAAATACGTTCATGAGCCCTAGGGCAAATAACATGGAAAGCGGAATGGCCGATGCTACGATAAGGCCCGCCCTTAAATTGCCCAGAAAAAGCACCAGCACAAAAATCACGATGAGCGCACCTTCGATAAGGTTTTTCTCGACGGTGCTAATGGCACGGTCCACCAAATCTGTTCGGTCAAGATAAGGCTCAACCACCACGTCCGGTGGCAACGATTTTTGGATAACCGGCAGTTTCTCCTTGATCCGTTTTACTACTTCATTGCTATTTTCGCCCTTCAGCATCATCACAACACCGCCTACAGCATCCACTTGGCCATTGTAGGTTATGGCCCCATATCTGATGGCATGCCCAAAGCGCACTTCGGCCACATCTTTAATAAAAATAGGAACGTTGCCCGTTTTGTTCTTTACGCTGATATTCCTTACATCGTCCAGCGAAGTGGCTAAACCAATGCCCCTGATAAAATAGGCGTTGGGCTTTTTATCGATATAGGCTCCGCCCGTATTTTGGTTATTTTTTTCGAGGGCGTTAAACACTTCGGTTATCCCAATGCCCATGGCCCGCAAACGGTTCGGGTTAACGGCTACTTCATATTGTTTCAGTTCGCCGCCAAAGCTGTTCACCTCGGCAATACCTTTGGTGCCGTACAGTTGACGGGCCACAATCCAATCCTGCATGGTACGCAGGTCTTTGGCATTGTATTGATGTTCACTTCCCTTTTTAGGGTGTATGATGTATTGGTACACTTCTCCCAATCCGGTACTTACGGGAGCAAGTTCAGGCGTACCAATTCCCTTAGGTATCTTTTCTTCGGCTTCTTTCAATTTTTCGTTGATAAGCTGCCTGGCAAAATAAATGTCTACTTCGTCCTTAAACACCACGGTAATTACAGAAAGTCCAAACCTTGATATGCTTCGGGTTTCTAGCAGGCCAGGAATATTGGCAATGCCCTGTTCAATAGGAAAAGTTACCAACTGCTCCACTTCCTGCCCCGCCAAGGTAGGGCAAACGGTAATAATCTGTACCTGGTTGTTGGTAATATCAGGCACGGCATCAATAGGTAGCTTGGTGGCGCTCCATACGCCCCAAACCATTAGCAACAGGGTCATTGCACCAATAACCAACTTGTTTTTTATGCTAAATTTTATAATACTGTCTAACACGGTAATGTGGTTAATTTTTTTAATAGATTGGTAGCCCCTTTTAAGCGGCAACCTTAAATAATTAAGCACCAGTTAGCACTAATTGAAACGATTTAAGCAGATTGTTTGGGCAGCAACAGCCACAAACGCAGGGATATACCTTGCCTTAGGGCCATACCAAACCAAAAGCTTTTGCCTAGGCTGTTTCAACCAGCAACATGGTGATCTAAAAAAATTAAGCGGTAAGTTTTGGAGGGTTCCAAATGTTTCCGTAGTAGTTGGAAACTAACTGGTGGTGATGTAAAGCAAGGTTCTTTTCTGCAAAGATTGCTTTAGGTTGCGCAATCTCTATTAATTTAAAATCAAACGAAGCAAGACTTACGCTGCAACAGCTGCAGTAGCAGAAAGGAGCACACTTATCGTCCTTGTCTTTCTCGTGGTTGTGAGCTTTTACGGTCTCCATTTTTGGCCCATCATCTTTACATTGGTTACCGACATCGCTACAGGGCAACGAAGCAAGTCCCAACAAATAAAAGGCCCATATGAAAAGTAACCATTTCATTACAATCCAAATATAGATTATTTTATGCGTTTAGTGATTCTTTTTTGACACTGAAAAGTAAAAGTACGGTACCGATAGCCAAAATAATCCATCCCCATTGGAAATGGATGGCCTTGCCCAAAATGTTATCGGCAAACTTAAGCCCAAAATAATGGGTTGATTTAAAATATACGGCTGCCGCCATTAAAAGCACCCAAACAAATATCAACCTGCTGAGCAGCCTAAAAGCTTTTAACTGCCTTACAAAAAAACATAAGGCCGTTAATGCAATAAGCGAATAGGTGATTAAAAAAAGACGGATATCTGTTTTATATAGGCCCCAGTTTACCCATTCGAAGATAATTTTAACCTGTAACATTGGGCAAAACCCCGCTACAAATACTAAAACTAGCCCTAAAAGCGCCATTGGTTTATTTACAATTAGCATAACATGTATTTAGGCTGCTAACTTAAAAAAATAGATTGGGTTTTGGCTTTGTAATTGACAATTTTTGGCGCCCATTTTTTAATAACTTCTTCTATTTCGGCGGGCTTAAACGGTTTTGCAATGAAATCTTGCATTCCGGCTTCCAGGCATTTATCCTTCCCGTCGCCAAGTGCATTGGCCGTAAGGGCTATAACCACCGGATATTCGTACACCCGATAATGCTTCCTGATTTCGGTAGTGGCTACCGTACCGTCCATGATAGGCATCTGCATATCCATAAAAATGAGGTCAAATTCATTTTCCTTGACCAGCTCTACCGCCAACTGCCCATTAGATGCCTTTTTACAATTGTATCCCAGCTTGCTCAATGTTTTGGTGATCAGCATCAGGTTAATTTCGTTGTCGTCAACCACAAGGATATCCAAGGGGTAAATGCTAGCCAAAGCTACATCCAGTACAGGTTGCTGCCCAAACGCGGTCTTGGTCTTTTGTCCATCGCTCATTTCCTTGGTTACGATAAAAAAAGTAAATATGGATCCTTTTCCAACAATGCTGTCAACCTTTACCTTACCTTCCATCATCGAGATGAGGTTATAGGCAATGTTAAGGCCCAGGCCAGTACCGCCGTATTTTCGTACGGTGGTGTGGTCAACCTGTACAAAAGGCTTAAAAAGAAGCTTAATACGGTCTTCGGCGATGCCTATTCCCGTATCTTTTATGATAAAGCCCAAACGCATAAAACCATTTTCGTCGCGATCTATCACCTTACACTCTAACGAAATGCTGCCTTTTTCAGTAAATTTCGCAGCGTTTCCCAAAAAGTTCAGCAACACTTGTTTTAATCTTATTTGGTCGATATAAACAAACTGCGGCACGTTTTCATCAACCCAATAGTTGATGGTTAGCTGTTCCGAAGATTTTTTGGGAAGTATGGCAAAGGTTTGGGCGATAAGCTCACGAATATTGGTAGTGGTTTTGTCCAGCTGTACCTTTCCCGCCTCTATTCTGGAGAAATCGAGCACATCATTTACAATACGTAGCAATGACTCTGCGCTGTTGTGGATCGTTTTTGCATATTCCTTCTGCTCATCGTTAAGCGAGCCCTGTAACAAAAGGTTGGACATGCCCAGTACGCCGTTCATAGGGGTACGGATTTCGTGGCTAATCATGGCAAGATATTCGGACTTGGCGTTATTTGCCGATTGTGCAGCAAGTTTAGCATTCTGGATCTCTTTGGCATGGGCCAATTGTTTATGCAGCGCCTTTTGCGAACGGAAATAAAGAATAATGATCATGATCATGACCAAAATGCCTATACCTACTACAAGCAAAGCAAGATTTTGATAAAAGCTTTCGTTTTGCGAGATCTTCATTTTCAGATCGTCCCGTTCTTGTTTAACCAGTTTATTTAACAGTGGCAAGGTGGCGCCTGCTTGCTTACCAGTTCCGCCTACATCTAAAACATTGCCGGTTTGTACCAGCTGGCCACTGTAAAAGCGAATCTCGGTTTCCAGGCTGTTCAGGATAGAATTTACTTCTGCCTTATTGGATTCGGCCTCTTGTGATAGCACCTCCAATACTTCTTTGTTCCTGCCCAAAGTATTGAGGTAGGCGCTTAGGCTATCTGCCTGGGCCGAGTCGGCGCCAAGCAGGTTTATATAAGCATAATTGGCGCTTTGCAGCACATTGCTCAATGACACCAATTGATCTACAAGATGTTGCTTATGTTTAAAATATGCTGTATTTTCCTTGTTGTAGGAAAATAGCGAAATACCCCCGCCAATAATGGCGAGGATCAGCAACAACTTAACCATAAAGTTGACAAACAATTTCTTCGACGCAGGCAGACTCATAATTTTTATCAAACTTTATTACAGGTTAATTTGGTTAACCTTTGGTATTGATGCCCATTTTGTCTGCAAAATGCGCACAATAGTCCCTCAGGTCCTCAACAATATTTTTTTCGCCTGTAGCCCTTAAAAAACTATCGCCCATGGTTTGCAAGGTTTCGTAAAAGAAACGTTTCATCTCGTCAACAGGCATATCTTTGGTCCATAAATCTATCCTCATCGAGTTTTTATAGTTATGGTCCCAAAGCGCCAGCATCATAGATTTTGCGGCCATTTGGTCTTGGTTCTGTGAGTCTGTCGATTCCCAAAGGATGTTTTCGGGAACATTTTTCTCATCTAACTCTACGGTAATCTTTATTTCTGCTTTTTTCATTTCTTTACTTCTCATTATGATCTGCTGTTCGGTTACCCGAAAACAGTTATTTTCAAAACCAAGATGAATATGGCAGTTAAGACTACAAGCACAAGTTGTATTAGCCAAAGTCTTGCCAAACTTGGTATAAATTTTCTAAAAATTTGATCGCTTAAAAAAGACACGAAGAAAACCAACAAGCCCAAGGCTATAAAAACACCCTTAAATTCTTCGTTGGCGGGTGCCAAAATCCAGCGTTTATTAACAATTAGACTAAAAACAGCCATAATACTCAACGCTGAAACAATGTTCAATGGGGTCAGTTTTACTCTCAAAGCTATCTGCGTTTTGGTTTTGGTTTGTTTATTTTTTTTGTACCTTTTTTTGTATTGTTGCCAAACGACTTCTTTTTTTCGTGGAACGCTCCCTTAAAGTCGGGATTTTCTTTCCGCTTTTGGGCATCAATTTCCCGAGCTATGGTTTGCCTTTCCTCATAGGGGGTTTCTTCTACAAAAACTTCGGCAGGTAATTGTACTTCTGGAATTTGCTGCCTGATAAGTTTTTCAATCTTTTCCACGTAGTACTTCTCGGCTTCGTTATAAAAGGTAATGGCGGTTCCTTCATTAAATGCCCTGCCTGTTCTGCCAATACGATGTACATAATCTTCGATAACGATGGGTACATCAAAGTTAATTACATGGCTAACTTGGCTTACGTCAATCCCTCGGGAAGCTACATCGGTAGCCACCAATACCCTAATGTTCCCTTCCTTAAAGCTGTTGATGGAGTTGATGCGTGTATTTTGTCCCTTATTGGCATGGATTACCCGCACTGCCTCCTCTCCAAAGCGCCGCGAAATAAAATTGTTGATGTTATCGGCAACGGTTTTGGTTTTACAAAAGATGATCAGCTTCTTAAATTCTTCATCGTTCTTGAGCAAATATTGCAACAGGTTAATTTTAGTTTTGAAATTAGGCACTGCATATAACACCTGTGTTACGGTTTGTGCAGGCGTGGCTTGCGCTGCCACTTCAATGGTCAGTGGGTTTTTGAGGAAATCGCCCGCTATTTTTTGCACCAAATCACTCATGGTAGCAGAAAACAGCAAGTTTTGGCGCTTTCGCGGCACTACTTCCAAAATACGATGGATGGAACCAATGAAACCCATATCCATCATTTTATCGGCTTCATCCAGCACTAAGAACTGTAAGCTTCGGGTATTGATATCCCCGGCAAGGTAAAGGTCTAAAAAGCGGCCAGGTGTGGCCACCAAAATATCCAAGCCTTTTGCAATTTGTTCTTTTTGAGTTTTAGGCCCAATCCCTCCAAAAATGACCACGGTACGGAGATCGGTATAGGTTGAAAACAATTTTACCTGCTCCTCTATTTGCAGGGCCAGCTCACGGGTAGGCACCAAAATCAGCGCACGCGGATTTTCGCCCTGCGCATATTTCAGTTTCATGAGCATAGGCAGCACATAGGCGGCAGTTTTTCCGGTTCCCGTTTGCGCAATGCCAAACAAATCCTGACCAGACAAAACCGGACCTATGGCTTTTTCCTGTATCGGGGTGGCTTCTACAAAGCCTGCTTCTTCCACTGCGTTCAGTATTTGTCTGTTGAGCTTAAACTCGTCGAATTTTTTTGGCATAGCTGCAAATTTACGATTATTAGTTAGAAGTGCGATGTTCGAGGATAGAAGTTCAGCAGGATAGGTATAAACTTACAACCATTCAACAATCGAAAAACGACTTTTCTTCGGGTGGTCAACTTCCGACTTACGACTTTATCTATTACCTTTGAAGCATGAGCACAATCTTGATTAAAGCAGCCAGTATTGTAAACGAGGGCAACATATTTACTTCAGATCTTTTCATCGAAAACGGAAGGATAGCAAAAATTGATTCGAACATTAACGCCACCGCCGATATAGAAATCAATGCAGAGGGCTTACACCTTTTACCGGGTATGATTGATGACCAGGTGCACTTTCGTGAGCCGGGGCTAACGCATAAGGCGGATATTTTTACGGAAAGCATGGCGGCTGTGGCTGGAGGTATTACCTCTTTCATGGAAATGCCTAACACCGTGCCCAACACTTTAACTCAAGAACTTTTGGCAGATAAATATGCCATCGCCAAGCATACTTCATTGGCCAACTATTCCTTTTATATGGGTGCCAGTAACGATAACATTGAAGAGGTGCTCAAAACCGATCCGAAAAATGTTTGCGGCATTAAGGTTTTTATGGGCTCTTCAACGGGCAACATGCTGGTTGACAACGAAAAAACCTTGGAGAATATTTTTAGCAAGGCACCAATGTTGGTGGCCACGCATTGCGAAGATGAAGCCACCATTCGGCACAACCTTGCCACTTATAAAGCGCAATATGGAGAGGATATCACCATCGATATGCACCCGCTCATCAGAAGTGCGGAGGCTTGCTACAAATCGTCGTCGCTGGCGGTTGAACTTGCCAAACGTTACCAAACCCGCTTACATATCTTACATATTTCCACTGCTCAGGAAGTAAGCTTATTTGACAATACCCTTCCTTTGGCAGAGAAGAAAATTACCGCCGAAGCTTGCGTACATCACCTTTGGTTTAACGATACCGATTATGCTACAAAAGGTAATTTCATCAAATGGAACCCTGCCGTAAAAACCGCAGCAGATCAAGCGGGCATTTTACAGGGCTTATTGGATAACCATATCGATGTGATTGCCACCGACCACGCTCCCCACACCATCGAGGAAAAAAGCCAAGCTTATTTACGGGCACCTTCTGGTGGCCCATTGGTACAACATGCCCTACCGGCCTTGCTAGAAATGCACTTGCAAGGTAAAATATCCCTGGAAAAGATTGTAGAAAAGGCTTCGCACAATGTGGCTACCTGTTTTAATTTGAGCGAGCGTGGCTTTGTAAGGGAAGGCTATTGGGCTGATTTGGTTTTGGTTGATTTAAACGACCCTTTCAAAGTGACCAAATTAAACTCTTTATATAAATGCGGGTGGTCGCCATTTGAAGGGCAAACTTTTGGCGCCAGCATTACCCACACTTTCGTTTCCGGAAATTTGGCTTACCAAAAGGGAAAATTCATGACCAGCGAAACGGGACAGCGCTTAGCTTTTAACAGGTAATTTTTGTTTTAAATTGACATCCATTAGGCATACACGCAACAAGACCTTTGCCCTGTTGGCAATCGCATTGATCATCTTTGTTTTAGGACTTTATCCTGAAGCGATTGAAAACTATTACAGCGAATTAGTCTATCCTGTAATTTCGATGGTACAACGTTGCATTGCTTCGTTTTTCCCTTTTGCCATTGGCGATTTACTTTATGTTTTGCTGATCATTTATGTCATCAGAAAGGTAGTGACCTTTATTAGCAAAACTAAAAAGGATCAGGATGCCTATCTTTGCTTCGCTTTGCAAGGGCTAAACTTTTTCCTCATCATCTATATTTCTTTTAAAGTATTGTGGGGCTTGAATTACTCTCGCCCACAAATTAATGAGCAACTTCAAATCAATAAAATGCCTTACCAAAAAGCGCAGCTTTTGAACCTCAGCTCCCTGTTCATCAATAAACTAGAGAAATTAGGCAAAGCCATTGGTGATACCCCTGCCAATTACACCATAGAAGAACTACAGGATCGTGCCGCAACCAGCTACAACGCTTTAGCCATACAACAGCCTTTGTTCGAATACAAATACCAGGCGGTAAAAGCTGTACTTAGCGGCTGGCTCACCAGCAAAATGGGCATAGAAGGCTATTATAACCCTTTATCTGGCGAAGCCAATATCAATACCAAACTCCCTGAATTTGTTTTGCCTTTTGTGGTTTGTCATGAAATGGCGCATCAAGTAGGTGTTGCCCGTGAAGACGAAGCCAATTTGGTAGGATACTTGGCTGCCATACACCATGAGGATATCCATTTCCAATATTCTGCCTACTACAACATGCTAAGGTATGTGCTATTCGAAATCAGGATGAAATATCCCGAGGATTACAATGTGCTCATTACCAAAATACCGCAGCAAGTGATGGACAATTTTAAGCGGGAAAGAGCATTTTGGGCCAAATACAATGGCTCCATGTCTGTTTATATGGGTAAAACCTTTGATAAGATCCTAAAGCTCAACAACCAACAAAAGGGTATCAATAGCTATCAGGACATTGTGCTCTGGCTGGTGAATTATCACGAGAAAGAATTAGCAGTTCTCCATTAACAGTTTTCAGTTTTACCTGCCAATAAATAATGCTAACCGAATGTTATCCGTGTATAGCCTCTTTATTGCCGTAGCTTTTGATCAGGTTGCCTTCAAATTCCAACCATTCCTTCCAACGTTTATCCACGTCAACATCAACGGCGTACTTACGTGCAAAGTTTAGGAAAGTGGTATAGTGCGTAGCTTCGGAAACCATTAGCTCATGATAGAATTTAGCCAGTGCTTCGTCTTTAATGTTTTGCGATAAAACCCTGAAACGTTCACAGCTACGGGCCTCAATCATGGCTGCAAACAGTAATCTGTCAATAAAAGCCTGGTTTCGGCTACCGTCTTTTTTGCTGAACTTTACCAATTTACCTACATAATCGTCCTTACGCTCGCGCCCCAGGGTATAGCCGCGTTCTTTGATGATGTTGACCACCATCTGAAAATGTTGCATTTCCTCCAAAGCTATGGTTGTAAGTTCATCTACCAAATCCTGATGTTCCGAGTTCTGCGTAATTAGCGTAATGGCATTACTAGCCGCCTTCTGTTCGCACCAAGCATGATCAGTCAAAATTTCTTCCAGGTTAGCTTCGGCAATGTTTGCCCAACGAGGGTCGGTAAGTAACTTAAGTCCTAACATGGCCGCAAAATTAAGAAAATAGCTACAGATGCACAGTTTTTTTGTTTTGAAACTGATTTCCTCCCATTCATTGGCATTCATTTTTCGTCATTGCGAGCTAGCGAAGCAATCTCTATCGATAGCTAATATTTTAAAAAACATCTGTGCATCTGTGGCTGATTAAATGCACCTTTGTAAAACATGGCAACTAGAAAAGTTTTGTTCATTGGCTTGGTTTGGCCAGAGCCTACGTCATCGGCGGCGGGTACCAGAATAGTGCAGTTGGTGCAATTGTTTTTAGCCAATGGCGATGAAGTTCATTTTGCTTCGGCTGCTTCCAAAAATGAGTTTAGCTTTAACTTGGCAAGTTTGGGAGTAATCAACCATCAGATCAGGCTTAACGACAGTTCTTTTGATCCGTGGCTTGCAGCCTTAAACCCCAATGTTGTGGTTTTCGACAGGTTCATGATTGAAGAGCAATATGGCTGGCGGGTACAGGAAGCCTGTCCAAATGCCTTGAGAATTTTAGATACGGAAGACCTCCATTTTTTACGACAAGCCCGACAAACAGCCCTTAAACACAAAAAAAGCCTTGCACAAATTGATTTTTTATACAACGACGTAACCAAACGGGAACTGGCCGCTATTTTACGTTGTGATTTGTCGTTAATCATTTCTCAAGCGGAAATGGAGCTTCTGCAAATGTTCAACATCAGTCCGCAAATCCTTTACTATCTGCCCTTTTTAGAGGATGAAATTACCGCTGCCACAAACTGGAATGCTTTTGAGCAACGAAAAGATTTGGTGTTCATTGGGAATTACCTGCACGAACCCAACTGGCAAACCCTTCAACACTTAAAAACAGCGGTTTGGCCACTACTGAGAAAAAAACTACCCGAAGCTACCTTACATATCTACGGAGCTTATGCTTCGGAAAAGGTGACTCAATTACATAACCCGAGAGAGAAATTTGTGGTACACGGCAGGGCCGAAAACGCCAGAACAACCATTGCCAAGCATCGGATATTGTTGGCTCCCCTCCTATTTGGAGCAGGCGCCAAAGGCAAATTTGTGGATGCCATGCAAACCGGAACGCCCATTGCCTCCAGCAGTATTGGTGCAGAGGGAATGGCCAATGGTTTGGATTGGGCGGGAATCATTAACGACAATTTAGAGCAATTGGTTGACGAAACCGCTAAGCTTTACCATGACCAAATCAGTTGGAAACAAGCACAGCAAAACGGTATTCAAATCATCAACCAATTATACTCGAAAAGCAAGTTTGAAGTCCCGTTTTTGAAACAACTTTCTCGTCTGGAGGAAAGCCTTACAGCGCATCGACAACAAAATTTTTTGGGGGAAATATTGAAACATCACACCTTGCAAAGTACCAAGTACATGTCGCTGTGGATTGAGGAAAAGAATAAGTAAACAAGTATATTTATCAAAATATGGAAAACATTAGTGAATTAGAAGCCATCTTATTAAATGGCCTAACCGAAAAATATCCATCGTTAAAACCACATATTCCGCACTTAAAGGTTTCCAAAAGACAAATATCAGGCTTCAGCTTATACGTATATTTTTCGTATGTTGATTTTAACGAAGAACCAGAAATGATCAATAGCCTATTTAGCAATGGCGAAAAAATTATGACACCTGCGCTAAAAGATGGTTTAAGCTATGTGATTGACGTTACCGCAGGAATGATTGAACATATCGAGTTTTCTACCTACAAAGAACAGTGGGACGGCACTTTTGGAGAATATCAAATTGTAGAAAGCGAAATAGGTAATTAGTCTATCTAAAATTGTAGTTTTAAGCTTGAATTAACCTCATTATCACCTCTAAATTCATCTCAGCATGGCTAAAGAACAAAAACAACTCGATCTAGAAAAATATCATACCGTTGTATTAGCCACTATAGATTATTTGAGGGAACGTTTTGAACGCAGCTTTGTTTTTGATGGCATTGATTCAGTTGCAGAATATTATCACGAACAAAAAATACAAGCGGAGAAGAATTTCAAACAGCGTCGCTTAGATAGACTTCAAAAAAGATTGACTAGCCTTACCAAAGGTCTACAGCATAAAGTCGACCTGAACTTCTCAACCTATATCCAAGAAAAAACCGGATATGAAGTAGATATTTTCGATGATTTGCGAAAACATACCGAAGTTATTATCGCAAAAGACAAGATATCTGACCAACAAGACCTCAACAATGTTTCCAATGCCTTGCAATGGTACAAGCAAATCCCAAATGAGGAAGAAAAAGTTAAGAAACTTAATGAACTACTTGTTAAATACTCGGAAGATCAATCCATCTCAAAACCACGCAACATAACGGTAATTAAAAGAGTGGTTACAAAACCTGATGGCGGAAGCGAAGAAGTAAGGCTAACCGAGACATCTGGTCCCAAACCGAAGCGTTTCGAAGAAGAGATACAAATTTCTCCAGATGGCAAACGAAGGGTGCGTACCACTCAATGGGCAGACAAGCATTCTGCATCCACCTATGTTTCAATAGATTTCCCAACAGCCAACGGTCCAATTTATGGCACAAGTGGCATTAACCCAATAATTAAAGCTTGGTGGAAAGATAATTCGACCATTGTTATTGAAACAAGCAAAGAGCTTACTGCGAATACACAATTGAGAGAAGTAAGTAGTTTCGACGACCTAATCTCCATCGAATACGTAGAACGCTAATTAGCGCTTAAGTATAACTCACCTTTTTACAACATTCAAACATTCCAAGCCCCAAAGCTTACAACATTATCGTAAATTTGCCGCATGGCAAAAATATCCATCAACCTGGCAACAGGTTCATTACAACAAGAAGAAATCATTGTAGGCATTGATTTAGGCACCACCAATAGCTTGGTTGCATTTATCAATCCAGAAAAAAATCCGCAAGTGATTAACGATGCAGGTAAAGGCGTACTCGTGCCTTCGGTGATTCACTTTAACGAACAAGGCGATGCCGAGGTTGGGAATGAAGCAAAAGCTTACTTAACTACCGATCCCACCAACACTATTTTTTCCGTAAAACGATTGTTAGGCCGTTCTTACAAGGACGTTGCTGAACACCGTGATATTTTCAGCTACAAAGTTATTGACGACGATACGGATGCTTTAGTGAAAATTAAAGCAGGCGATAAATTCTATACCCCCATTGAACTCTCGGCCGAGATTTTAAAGGAGTTGAAAGCCCGTGCCGAACACGCCTTAAAAACTCCTGTAAATCGTGCAGTAATTACTGTTCCTGCCTATTTTAACGATAGTCAGCGGCAAGCCACCCGCGATGCAGGAAAACTTGCAGGCCTTGATGTGCTGCGTATTGTAAATGAACCTACCGCGGCAAGTTTAGCTTATGGTTTGGGCCTAGACCCTTCGCAACAAAAAACCATTGCCGTGTATGATTTAGGTGGTGGCACCTTTGATGTTTCCATTCTTCAAATCCAGAATGGCATTTTTGAAGTGTTGAGCACCAATGGCAACACCTTTTTAGGTGGCGATGATTTTGACCGTGCCATCTTCAATTATTGGATAGAGAAAAACCAGCTTGATGCAGCTAAAATTGCCAAAGACAGCGTATTGACCCAAAACTTACGACTACAAGCAGAGGCCGCAAAGAAAGCGCTGACGACCCAAAACCTCTATAATGAACCATTAGGAGAGATTTGGTGTACACTAGATAAACAGACGTTTGAAAGTTTGATTGCAGCCAAAGTACAAGAAACCATCGAAGCCTGTCAATTGGCTTTAAATGATGCCTCATTAAGCATCGCTGATATAGACGAGGTTGTTCTGGTTGGCGGTTCTACCCGTACTCCCTATGTGAAAAAAGCAGTAAGTGAGTTCTTCGGAAAAACAGCCCACGACAATATCAACCCTGATGAAGTAGTAGCTTTGGGTGCTGCAGTACAAGCTGATATTTTAGCGGGTAATCGTTCGGACATTTTATTGTTAGACGTTACGCCGCTATCCCTTGGCATCGAAACCATGGGCGGCTTAATGGATGTTATCATCGCCAGAAATAGCAAAGTACCAACCAAAGCCGGTCGTCAATATACCACCTCTATAGACGGACAGGTGAACATGAAAATATCCGTTTACCAGGGAGAGCGTGACTTGGTCAAAGAAAACCGTAAACTGGCCGAGTTTGACCTGAAAGGCATTCCTGCCATGCCTGCCGGATTACCTAAAGTAGATATTAATTTCCTGCTCAATGCGGATGGTATTTTAACCGTTCAGGCCATTGAATTACGTTCTGGCGTGAAGCAGGAAATTGAGGTTAAACCCAGCTATGGCCTGAATGACGAAACTGTAGAAAAAATGTTGATCGACAGCATTACCAATGCGCAAAGCGATGTGGCCCAACGCATGCTGATTGAAGCACGCAGCGAAGGTGAACAATTGGTTTATACCGCCGAGCGTTTTATAGAAAAAAACAAAGCACTGCTTACCGAAACCGAAATTACAGATACCCAAGCTTATATCCAGCAGGTAAAAGATGCCCTCAATACGGGTGAGAAAGATTTAATCCTGAAGAAAACAGATGAGCTGAATGAATTTACCCGCCCATTTGCGGAAAGGGTAATGGATACCGCCATTGGACAAGCCATGAAAGGCAAAAAAATAGACGAATAGAAATAAAAAAAGCCATTAGTGATAATGGCTTTTTTATGAACTTCTTATTGCTTGAAGGCTTCTTTGATCATTCTTTCGAGCTCTGGCTTATGTTCTTCAACCAACTTGCGGCCCAATTCCATGCCTTTTTGCGTTAAACCGGCCATTTTACCCGCAAATTTCTTTCCCGTTGCAGACGAATAAAATTTAGTCAGCTCATTTAGTTCCTCTTCCGTAAACTCGTCGGCATACATTTTCGCAAAGCTTGGTTTCAACACTTCATAGCTGAAATATTTTCCCATAAATTTTTTCATCACGCCTATAAACTTCTCTCTATACTGTTCTGGAACAGCTCCAGTTTGTGTGTTGAGGATCATCCCAACCATATCATCAAAACTAGATTTTAGGCCCGATACTTCAACAAATTGCTCACTGGCTTTTAAATGCTGTGCAGTTTGCGAAAAAGCCAAACTTGGTAATGCAACTAATATTGCAATCAAAAATTTCTTCATAAACTTGTTTAAAAATTGCCTTAATATAGGGAGAATTCTTACAGGGAGTAAAAAATTAATTAGTTTAGCAACATAAACCTATTGCTAACTTTATACACATTCGTGAAAAAAACCCTATTCCTCGCCAGCCTTTTGCTAATTTGTATGAATATAGCTTCGGCGCAACAGCAGATCATTACTACCGATATCAAAAATTTTTGGCAAGCTTACGATCAAATCAAACTCACTACCGATAGCGCCAGGCAAATTGATTTAATCAACCAACTTTATATCCAAAAAGGGACCCCTGGCTTAAAAGCGCTCATGCGGGTAAGGAACTACCATGCACAGGGCTTTGTATATGCCATTAAAAACTATCCGAAATTTTGGGCATCTGTTAGAAACAACACCCTAAAAGCCGATGGTTATGCCAAGGAAATTGAGAAAGCCATGGTATTGCTTCGAAAACTGTATCCCGAGCTGAAACCAGCCAGTATTTACTTTAGCATTGGTGCACTACGTACCGGCGGCACTACACTTGCCAACAAAGTATTAATTGGTGCCGAGATTTCGATGGCCGACGAGCAAACCAATACCGAAGAAATTCAAAAGGATTTCCCGCACTTACCTAGCTTCTTTAAAACCAGGCCTATTGGCGGGTTGGTTTTTACCAATACGCATGAGTATGTGCATACCCAACAAAAAAGTACTATCGGCAATACGTTGTTAGCTCAGGTGGTTATCGAAGGCGTTGCCGAATTGTTGGCAGAAAAATCTTTAAAGGCAGCCTCTCCCAATCCACAAATAGCATTTGGAAAAGTTAATGATGCGCAAATAAAAGTTGCGTTTGAAAAAGAAATGTTCTCAAGTTCGATGGCGAACTGGCTATACAACAGTTTGGCCAACCAGTTTAAGATGCGTGATTTAGGTTATTACGTAGGCTATGCTATTTGCGAGCAGTTCTACAACCAGTCAAAGAATAAAAAAGCCGCCATCAAAGAAATGATCGAGCTGGACTACAACAAAGAAGAGGAACTGGTTGCCTTTGTAGAAAAGTCGAAGTATTTTGCAAAACCTTTAGCGGTTTATAAAGAAGCCTTCGAAAAATCGAGGCCACAGGTGATCGGCATCAAAGAATTTGAGAATAATAGCCAAAATGTAAATGTGAACACCAAAACGGTAACCTTATACTTTTCGCAGCCAATGAACGTCAACTATCGAGGTTTTGATTATGGGCCAACTGGCGAAAAAAATGTGTTAATGGTACAAAAAGTACTTGGCTTTTCGGAAGATAAAAAATCTTTCAGTTATGAAGTAAAGCTTGAACCCAACAGGCATTATCAAAGTGTAGTTACCGAGAGTTTTAGAAATGAGGCGGGCATTCCCTTGAAAGCTTATTTGATCAACTTCAAAACGGCAGAATAATAGATCACTCCCAAATCATTATCGAAACAACTATCTTTCAATTCTACAAATTTACCGCATGCAATATTTCACTAACGAAACGATAGATTTAAACACGCTTCCCAAATACGAAGAAACGACATTAGCCAATCCAGACCCAAAATACTGGAAGGTCATTGTCATTAACCTATTTATTTTCTTGTTATTGATCGCAATTGGTCTTGGTATATTTATTCTTTTTAATGAAAGTGTACGTATCAATTGGATCTTATGGACCTCGCTCTATATCATTTTTGCGGCATTGCTATACTTAATTTCTCGTGCGAGTTTTAAAAAAAGAGGCTTCGCCTTAAGAGAAAAAGATGTTTTGTACAAAAGCGGCATCGTTGCCGAAAAAACGACCATTATTCCTTTAAATCGCATCCAACATGTGGCCCTAAACGAAGGAATGTTCTCGAGGATGTTCGGTTTGGGTACGCTACAAATTTATACAGCTAGTGGTTCAAGCGGCGACATGCACATTGCAGGAATTGAAATAGAACAAGCCAAAGCCTTCAAAGAAGCGCTGGTACAACGATTGGACATTAACACCAAAGCAGAAAACGAATAATGTCTTTAGATTTTAGCCAACCTCAACGACAATCTGCTGCAGGCATCATTATCAATGGCGCATATGTGGCGCAGCATTTGGTAAGGGCCATGTTTATCCCTTTGGCACTTTTCATTGTTAAAGCCAATAAAACAGCACTATTATATACGGCATTTGGTATTATCGCATTGGTAGTGCTGGCATTGGTGTACGGCTATTTGTACTACCTCAAGTTCACTTTCTACCTTAATCCCCTTAAACAGGAGTTTGTGATTGAAAAGGGCATTTTTAGCCGTAAACATTTAACCATTCCCGTAGAAAAAATACAGCAGGTAAATATTAACCAAGGTTTTTTGCAGAAGTTAATTGGCGTTTATCAATTGCAAATTGATACCGCTGGCGCAGACAGCAAAGAGGTTGACATTAGAGCCATTAGCGGGGAAATTGCGCAAGCATTGCGACAGCATTTATTGCATGGACAACAAGCGCCCGCAGTTCAGGAAATCGGTATAGAAACTTCAACGAACACTGATATTCCTTTGATTAAGATTAAGGCCTCGACCTTGTTAAAAATTGGTCTTACCAGCAATTATGGACAAAGTTTTGCCTTGTTAATTGGTTTTGGTTATGCGGCTTTTCACAATATCAAAGAATTGCTTAAAGCTTTTGACAACGACAACGGACAAATAGAACAATTTGTTAAAAGTGGTTTTACCTTGTTCTCTATTGGCATTCTATTGGCTGCCATTGCAGTGCTACTGTTGGCCACCAACATCATCAAGACTTTTATAAAATATTTCGACTTTCAACTAAGCAAGCACAGTCAATCATTGTTAATTTCTGCTGGACTGTTAACCAAGAAAAATACCCTGCTTCACCCCAATAAGGTGCAAATTACCGAGTATAGTCAAAACTATCTGCAAAAGAAAATTGGCCTGTTCAAGATGCTGTTAAAGCAAGCTCATGCGGGCCGCGAGCAATCGGAAAAGGAAATGAAGAACAACAACACGGAAATTCCTGGTTGTAGCGCAGCAGAAAAAGATGAGCTTTTAAGGATGATTCTGGATAAACTGCCCGAGGAAGGCAGTACATTTAAACCAAATTGGCGTTACCTTAACCTACCTGTTTTATTCCAAGTGTTTTTGCAGATGTTGATCTACAGCACCTTCTACTATTTTATTCCGGAAGTAAGCGCATATTATCCGCTGGCTGTCGCTTATTTTGTCATTGCATTCATTATGACCTACATCGGTTATACCAAACATCGCATCACAGTATCTGAAAACTACATCATTAAACAAAGTGGCATATGGGACATTTCCCAAGAAATTATAGAGCCCCATAAAATACAATCCATTAGCACTTCACAATATCCTTGGCACAAAAAGCTAGATATTGGGCATGTAACCTTTCACACCGCAGCGGGTAGCATTTCCTTCGGCTACGGAAACTTCACCGAAATAAACACATTAGTGAATTATTGGCTTTATCAAGTAGAAAGCAGTGATGAAGAGTGGATGTAGAAGGGTTTGAGGAATAAAGAGCAAAGAACAAGGAGTAAAGATTAACTCTATCAAAAAATAAACTTAAATGTCTGATGTAGCAAAAAAGTAATCATTAAGAAATTAAGATGTTCTTAAATACATTAAGATAGCAAATAACTATACTCAACCCCCAAGCAAATGAAGAAAATCTATATACTAAGCGGATTAGGAGCAGATGAGAAGGTGTTCAGATATTTAGATTTTAAAGATTTAGACGTCACGTTTGTACAATGGATCAAACCCTTAGCCAATGAAACCATCATCCACTATACTCAAAGAATAAGTGAACAAGTCCTAAGCAAAAACCCAATTCTTATAGGCCTATCGTTTGGGGGTATTATTGCTACCGAGCTTGCTAAAATAATTCCTGTTGAGCAGCTCATCTTAATTTCTTCATTAAAAACAAGAGCGGAAATCCCATTCATTTATCGATTAGTGGGTCAACTTAATTTACATCGATTGATCCCCTATTCATTCCTGAAAAAAGACCATGCTTTAAACAGATGGTTATTTGGGGTGATTCGTAAAAGCGATAAAGACTTATTCAAGAGAGTATTAGCTGATACCGACCTCGATTTTCTAAAATGGGCCATTAACATCATTGTCACTTGGAAAAACACTCACTTACACTCGCACTTACAACATATCCATGGAACTAAGGACAAATTACTTCCTTTTAAAAATGCTGAAAAGGCTATCGCTATTGAAAACGGTGGGCATTTGATGGTATTGGATAAAGCTAAGCAGGTTAGCGAGGTGTTACATCAGGTTATTAACATAAAAACCACCTAAAACACCTAAGAGCATTTAAGATAATTAAGGAATAACCGAGCTAAAAACTTAATGTTCCTTAATGCCTTAATGGTTCAAAAACTAAGATATTATTAAACGTATAAGGTGGTAATAAACAGCTTTCAACTCCTAAAGCAGCATAATTCCTTTAATGGCACTGGCCTGCTTGTAAATATCCACTACTTCATCAGCATTTTGCACCTGCTTATTCACTGTAATAGCGATGTATTTACCCGTTTTGGAAGGCTTTTCTACAAACTCGTCGTTAGGCAAAACCGCCCTTAGTTCCTCAATTTTGGTATGGTCACCGGTAATGATGAACTTGAAGGTATAAGTTCCCGGAAAGCTTTGTACATTTTCCAGCTTTTCCTTAAAGTTTGCATATACATCGGCATTGCTCCCTTCAGGAATATCGTTAAAATCTATGTTTATTTTTTTATCATCCATACCCTTACCTATCAAATTCTGTTCCTAAGCACAATCATGCTATTTTGTCATAAAGTTAAATATTCAAAAATATAAGGCAAAAAGTGGAAAGCATAACCCAAATGGGTGCTTTAAACTTTCAACACCTCCATTTTTAACTTTAATAAGCGCTCTGCTTTTGTTATTTTTGGGCTTTAAAAAGGATATAAGATTTTGGATTATTTAGCAGGATTAAACCCACAGCAAAGAGCAGCAGTAGAGAATACCGAAGGTCCGGCAATGATTGTAGCCGGTGCAGGTTCAGGAAAAACGAGGGTAATTACCTATCGTGTGGCACATTTGATACAGAAAGGTGTTGATCCGTTCAATATTTTGGTATTAACCTTTACCAACAAAGCCAGTAAGGAAATGCGTGAGCGTATCGAAAAAGTGGTTGGTGCCGATGCCAAAAGCATTTGGATGGGAACTTTCCACTCGGTGTTTGCCAAAATTTTACGTGTGGAAGCGGAAAAAATCGGTTATCCCAGCAATTTTACCATTTACGACACCGATGATTGCAAAAGTTTAATCCGTACTATCCTTAAAGAAATGCAGCTAGATGACAAGCTGTATGCCGCAAATATTGTTTACAACCGTATTTCCCAGGCAAAAAACAATCTCATATCCGTTGCCGAATATGTCAATAACCCTACCATACAGGCAGAAGATATTGGCAATAAAAGACCCGAGTTAGGCAAAATTTACGAAACCTATGCCAAACGTTGCTACAAAGCGGGTGCCATGGATTTCGACGATTTATTGTTCAAGACCAACGTGCTACTCAAAAAACATCCAGAGGTACTGCACAAGTACCAGCACAAGTTTAAATATTTGATGGTAGATGAGTATCAGGATACCAACTTTTCCCAATACACCATTGTAAAAAAACTTGCCGCAGCGCATGAAAATTTATGTGTAGTGGGCGATGATGCACAAAGCATTTACGCTTTCCGTGGAGCAAATATCCAGAACATCCTCAATTTCGAACGTGATTATCCGGATTTGAAGGTTTACAAATTGGAGCAGAACTATCGTTCTACGCAAAACATCGTTGAAGTGGCTAACAGCATCATTGCCAATAACAAAAACCAGTTAGAGAAAAATGTATTCTCGGCTAATGAGCAGGGCGATAAAATCAAGATATCAAGGGCTTTTACCGATAACGAAGAGGGTAAATTAGTGGCCGAGGCCATTGTACAGGAACGTACGGGAAATGGCCTTAACTATACCGATTTTGCGATCCTTTACCGTACCAACGCACAAAGTAGGGCCATGGAGGAAGCTTTGCGTAAGCTCAATGTTCCTTATAAAATTTACGGTGGACTTTCTTTCTACCAACGCAAGGAAATCAAGGATTTGATTGCCTATTTCCGTTTAACTTTTAACCCTGCCGATGAGGAAGCGCTGAAACGTGTAATCAATTACCCCCGCCGTGGTTTGGGCGATACTACCTTGGAAAAAGTATCGGTAGCAGCCAACGAGCATGGCATTACGATGTGGGAAGTGATCTGTAATCCGCAACAATACTTGGGCGGACGCATACCTAGCCAACTGAATGATTTTGCCATGATGATCAGAGCGTTTGCTGCAGAATCAAAAAAATTAGATGCCTACGAAACGGCGTTATACATTGCGCAACACTCAGGCATTTTAAAAGAACTGCACAGCGATGATAGCGTGGAAGGCAGGGCCCGGTACGAAAATATCCAGGAGTTATTGGCCGGTATTAAAGAGTTTTCCGAACGTGAAGATATTGAAGACCGTAGCTTAGCAATTTTCATGCAAGATGTGGCCTTGTTAACCAATGATGATAAAGACAAGGACAAAGACGCAGATACGGTTTCTTTAATGACCATCCACTCGGCCAAAGGTTTGGAATTTAAAAATGTGTTTGTGGTTGGCTTGGAAGAAAACCTGTTCCCATCGCAAATGTCGCTGACCTCGAGAACCGACCTGGAAGAAGAGCGCCGTTTGTTCTACGTAGCCATTACCAGAGCCGAGAAAAAACTGACTTTAACTTACGCTACCTCACGTTACCGTTGGGGACAATTAACTTCGTGTGAACCTAGCCGTTTTATCAATGAAATTAGCCCTAAATACCTGGAGTTAGATGCCATTAAACAGGCCAAACCTAGCTTTAGCAGTGGCGGTTTTGATACAGAGCGCAAAACATGGAGCCAACAAAGGGAGCTTCAGCCAAAACCTGCTTCGCAACAAACGGCATTTAAACCCAAACCAACAACCTCTATCCTACCCAAAGCGCACGTACCAACCGCTGGCTTTACCCCCAATGCAGCGCATGAATTTCAGAATGGCATGGAAGTAGAACACGAAAAATTTGGTTTCGGAAAAATTGTACAGCTCGAAGGAATACTGCCTGATGTTAAAGCAACGGTGTTTTTCCAAGGTTTGGGCAATAAACAATTATTGCTAAAGTTTGCGAAGTTAAGAATAGTGAAGTAGTTGTTTTTTGGGGATTAGTTTCAAGCACTAATTATGCCCGAAGTTATTCAACAACGAAACGGCCCCAATTTAGGACAATGTTGTAAACCGGCATCTCCAAAGATGTTTTTGCTGTCCCCGGAAATGACGAAACACCAATGGCATTACAAAACCTGAACTTGTACCCCTAAACTTATCACTTATTCCCCAAAACTTTACTATCTTTGCGAGCAACAAGCCATTCCGGTGAATTTCATAACTGAAAACATCTTTGGAAGTTGAGGGTTTTCCCTTAGTCTGTAACTTCTGTTTCAGTTATTTCATAATGGTAAGAAAAGATCATTGAGTTATTTCGGTTTTTGCAACAATAAAGGAATAAGCAATGGCTGTTTTGGACAGGCCCTTGTTTAATAAACCTGATGGTAGTGAAAATACTTTTTGTGACACCTGCGTACCACAAACCTCGCAGGTTTTAAAAACCTGTGAGGTTTTTAGCATTAACGTTAGCAAAAAGATTGCAACGTACAGCAGGGCTGCCCTGGCCATGAAATGCCTAACACCGTTTTTCAAATTGTGATAAGATTGAAATAACCTATAACCGTTAATTTTATTAAAATGAATTTTGATTATAATACCACCAGAAGCGAATTGATTTTGGCCGAGTACGGACGTAACGTACAAAACATGGTAAAGTACATTATTACCCTGCCTACCAAAGAAGAACGTAACAAATATGCACAGGCCGTGATTGATTTGATGGGCTTTTTAAACCCGCATTTGCGTGATGTAGCCGATTTTAAGCACAAGCTTTGGGACCATCTGCACATTATCTCCAACTACCAGATTGATGTGGACAGCCCCTACCCTAAACCTACGCCTGAAACGAAGGAATTTAGGCCAGCACACATTGGCTATCCGCACCAACGCATTAAATACAAGCACTACGGCAAAACGGTTGAAAAACTGATTGCCAATGCCATTGAAGAGCCCAATCCAGAACGCAAAGCGGCCATGGTGCAAGGCATTGCCAATTTCATGAAAATGGCTTATGTACAATGGAATAAGGATAATGTTGCCGATGAGGTGATCATTAAAAACCTGAGAGAACTTTCGGGAGGTGCTTTAACCTTGGAAGAGCATGTGAACCTTCAAAAAGTGGAGTTCAAATCTCAAAACAACCGACAAAACAATAATCGCGGTCGTCAGAACAATAAAAAGAACCGTCAGCGCAACAACAATAATAACAATAATAAACAGAGACATTAACCAGAAAATTATTGCAATGAACGCATTTGAAATTATTGGTGGTAAAAAATTAAAGGGCGAAATTACCCCCCAGGGAGCCAAAAACGAGGCTCTACAAATTGTATCGGCAGTATTGTTAACCGAAGAAAAGGTAACCATCAGCAATATTCCTGATATTAAAGACGTCAATAAACTGATTGATCTTTTAGCTGATTTAGGCGTAAAAGTTGAGCGATTAAGCAAAGACACCTACACATTTGAAGCTAAAAATATCGACCTGGACTTCTTCCAGTCGGAAACTTTTAAATCAAAAGGTGGTAGCCTACGTGGCTCTATCATGATCGTAGGACCATTATTGGCCCGTTTTGGCAAGGCGGCTATCCCTAAACCGGGAGGCGATAAAATTGGCCGCCGCCGTTTGGACACCCACTTTTTAGGCTTCGAGAAATTGGGCGCCAAATTTGTTTACGACAGTAAAAAATCTTTCTTCAATGTAGATGCCACCAACCTTAAGGGCACTTACATTTTGTTAGACGAGGCCTCGGTAACGGGAACGGCCAACATTGTAATGGCAGCCGTTTTGGCCAAAGGTACTACCACCATCTACAACGCCGCCTGCGAGCCTTACCTGCAACAGCTTTGCAAAATGCTGAACCGCATGGGCGCCAAAATTAGTGGCATTGGCTCTAACCTGCTAACCATCGAAGGCGTTAAAAAACTGGGCGGAACCGAACACCGCATGTTGCCTGATATGATTGAAATTGGTTCCTTTATTGGCTTGGCAGCCATGACCGAATCGGAAATCACCATTAAAAATGTGCAATACGATGAGCTGGGCATTATTCCAGAGGTGTTTAAAAAACTGGGAATCAAACTGGAGCGCCGTGGCGACGACATTTATGTGCCGTCTCAAAAGCACTACGAACTGGACACCTTTATTGATGGCTCTATCCTTACCATTGCCGACGCCCCTTGGCCGGGCTTTACGCCAGATTTACTGAGCATTGTTTTGGTAGTGGCCACACAAGCTAAAGGCAACGTACTGATCCACCAAAAAATGTTCGAAAGCCGCTTATTCTTTGTTGATAAACTGATTGACATGGGGGCGCAAATTATCCTCTGCGACCCGCACCGTGCCACCGTGAACGGTATCGACAAAAAGTATAAGCTACGTGGCATCAGCATGACTTCGCCAGATATCAGAGCGGGTGTTTCCCTGTTAATCGCGGCCCTGTCTGCCGAAGGGAAATCAACCATCTTCAACATTGAGCAAATTGAGCGTGGCTATCAGGATATCGACACCCGTTTGCGCGCCCTTGGGGCCCAAATTAAACGTGTTGATGCCGCAGCACCAAGCCACTAATATTTACCATTTTAGCCATACAAGCTAATCCATATTTAGAAAAGCAGGACCAGTACCCTTAACCATGTTAGTCCTGCTTTCTCTTTTAGTCCTCGCTACGTTTCACTCCGCTGTGGGCTAACCGTTCAATCAGGTTTAATGCACAAAGGCCTGTGCTTCAAAAACCACATCATTTTCGAGCGCTATATCGCTTCTATGTAGTTGTATTTACGCTTTAGAGGGTCTACACCTCCAAATGAACCACATACACACATCGTAAACCCATCGCACTAAAATTATTATTGTCTGTTATAATGGCAAAATGACGACCTATGTGGTTATATTTTCCCTTCAACAACGATCTTTAGTTTTCGCCAAAAGCTTTACGTTAAATATTCCTATTTTTGACGCACAAAACAGCAGATTGAAAAACTACATCAGCAACTTGAGGAACATTGCCACCTTTGCAGTTATTTTACTGCATGTAGCCGCCCCTTTTGTGCTACAATTCAACAAAATCAGCTTTGCCTCGTGGCAATTGGCCAACCTGCTGGATTCGATGCTCCGCTTTGGTGTTCCTGTATTTGTGATGATTTCTGGAGCAGTATTGCTTGACCGCAGCGAACCATTGAGCACTTTCCTATCCAAACGCTTAAAGCGGGTGTTGCTCCCGTTTTTATTTTGGAGCATTGTTTATTTCGTTTTTGTATATGCAGGCAGCTTCCAAAAGCTTTCAATGCTGCAACTTTTGCAAACACTCTTTAATAAACTACTTAAAGGCACCTATTATCATTTGTGGTATGTGTACATGATTTTGGGCATTTACCTGTTTGTTCCCATTATTAGGAAATGGGCTCAAAACAGTACCAAACAAGAACTACAATACTTCCTGTTTTTATGGGCAGTTACGCTATTGATCAACACCAACGTAGCCAAATATTTGCCCAGCGTAGAAGTTTTATATTTTAGCAGATATTTGGGCTATTTTATATTAGGTTACTATCTAGACAAGCATGTAAGCACCTCCAGGCCTAAAAACAATCTATATTTAATGTGCTTTGTGTTTGGGGCTGCACTAACTTTCCTGTCCACCAGTTACCTTTCCGTGAAACAAAACCATCTTAACATAACTTATTATAACTACCTGTCGCCAAATGTTTGCCTGCTTTCTATAGGCATTTTTCTGTCGGGAAAAAGCTTATTGCACAATTCCAGCAAGCTTTCCATTAATTTGGACAAGCATAGCTACGGCATTTACTTGGTGCATGTATTAGTACTACATTATGTTTATCGTTTTACGGCCTATCTTACCTTTGATAAAAATTCGCCGTTATGGCTGCTGATGTACATCATTTCAATATCGATAATTACGTATCTAGTTTCTTACGCATTGATTTGGGTTTTGGCCCTTCCTAAAAAACTTCGCCCATTAATTACCTAGCTGTCTTGTTAACACTGGAAAAACCGATGTCATGATTTTAAGAAAAGCGAAATCCACAGAAATAAACCAAATTTGGGAAATTATCCAATACGCCATTGCGCAGAGAAAAGCCGATGGGAGTACACAGTGGCAAGATGGCTACCCCAATGAAAACACCATACAAGCAGACATTGAACAGGGCTATGGCTATATCATTGAAGAAAAAGGCACTGTACTATTGTATGCAGCTGTGATATTTGGTACAGAACCCGCCTACGAGAACATCGTGGGAAAATGGTTAAGCAATCAAGATTATGTGGTGATCCACCGTGTTGCCGCCTCGCCGCTGGCCAAAGGGAAATCCATTGCCACCAAATTTTTCCAAATGGTTGAAGGCCTTTGCCTGGAGAAAAAGGTGTACAGCATTAAAGTTGATACTAATTTTGATAACATGGCCATGTTGAGGATCTTGGAAAAACTAGCTTATACCTATTGTGGCGAAGTATATTTTAGGGGCGCAGCCAGAAAAGCTTTCGAAAAAGTTTTGCCGAGGTAACGCTTAAGGATGGAAAAATGCGGGCATTTTTTGGATAAAGTGCTTGCGAAAAAGAGATTCTTTGTTACGGCCAAAATCACAAAGCCATCGCATATAAAAAATCCCCTTGGAGCTATCCAAGGGGACTGCGGTATGCAACAAATCAAAAGATTATTTTTTCTTCTCTAATGCTTGCTCAATACGGTCAGATAAATCCTCTAAGTGATATTTACTTAAAGTATCTGCCTGTGAACTTGCTTTGATGGCTTTATCCAACTCACGCAATTGCCCCTTAACCACTGAAATTGCATCAGTTTGGCTGGCCGTTAAACCTGTAGGCGCACCAGCACCTCGGCCAAAAGCAGCCGCCGTACCAGTAGGAGCAGCAGGAGGGTTTACAATGGCAATTAATCTATCTACATAAGCTTTTTGTAAGTTTCGGCGGTAAACATCAATTGCTGCTCCACCTTTCAGCTCCGTGAAAATTGAAGCATTCAGATCCTTAAATAAATCAGAGATTTTATAAGCAGTAGCACCGTCAGTAGCTTCGGCCACAATTAAGTTGCCTAAAACTCTGGTGGAAACAATGCGTGATAAAGCCGCATTTTGCAATCTAGAAACGACTACCAGTGGGCTTTCGTTAATATTATCTAAAATAGACTGGTCTAACAACCATTTTGGTGTAGTAAATACTTGCCTGTTTAAAAATTCCATGGCTTCTTTTTGAGTTGCCGCAGGAGTACGCTCATACACCAAACCTTCTTGGTCTACTGTTTTAGGGTTTTCGTAGATACCGCCAATGTTTTTGCTTACGTGGCCAACGTAACGGCCAAACTGAGTAGTTAACTGGCCGTACATATTACCTAGTTCATCATAGTTCTCTCCAGGTTGTTTAGTCCAAGTTTTGAGGTTGGCTAAAATTACCTTTAAGTTTTTGATACCATAATCACTAGCTTTCATGGCGTTATCACCTAAATCCTCATTTTGTGAATGCGGATCATCAGGGTTGATCTCGGTACCAAACCACAAGCGTCTGTTCTTAGCAGCTTCAACAGTCATCTTATCTAATATTTTCATATCAGAAGCTACCGTTTTGCTATCAGGGAAATATCTATATCCCCACTCAATTGCCCATTTGTCATAATCGCCAATGCGAGGGTACAAACCTGATTTAGAAATGTTATCCTCTGGCTGTGCCACATAGTTGAAACGAGCATAGTCCATGATTGATGGCGTGTGGCCATTTTCTTCTACCCATTTCTTGTTACGTAAATTTTCTACCGGTACAGATGAGCTTGAGCCATAGTTATGGCGTAATCCTAAAGTATGGCCCACTTCGTGAGAAGATACAAAACGGATCAAATCGCCCATTAATTCATCGCTAAAGTTAACAGTACGGGCTCTTTTATCCACTGCTGCCGTTTGGATAAAATACCAATCACGAACCAGTTTCATCACATTATGGTACCAGTTGATATGGCTTTCCATGATCTCGCCGGTACGTGGGTCTGAAATACTCGGTCCGCTTGCATTAGGAATTTCTGAGGGTTTGTAAACGATGGCAGAGTTACGTGCATCATCCAAACTCCAGGTAGAATCCTGTGCTTTTGTTGGAGCCATTTTACCTATTACCGCATTTTTAAAGCCAGCTTTTTCAAAAGCTTTTTGCCAATCGTTAACTCCTGCAATTAAATATGGCACCCATTTTTTCGGCGTAGCCGGATCAATATAAAAAACGATAGGTTTAGCCGGCTCTACCAATTCGCCGCGTTTATATTTGGCCATATCCTGCGGCTTTGGCTCTAATCTCCAACGTTTCACCAATTCAACCTCTTTAACACCTTGTGGGTTTAAATCAAAATCAGTATAGCCTACTGCGAAGTAGCCTACACGAGGGTCGAAATAACGAGGTTTCATAGGAACTTTAGGTAAAATCACCAATGAAGTGTTCAATTCTAAAGTAACGGAACCTGTTGGGGCACCACCGCCACCAAATGAAGGCATGCCGCCACCGCCACCCATTCCTGAGCTTTGCGCAGCCTTGGCATAAGTTTTTACGGTTTTGATTTCCACATTGGTAGGGAAACTTTTAACATCTTGGATATAACTTCTATCTGCTTGTTGTGCGCCAATGCCAAATCTAGATTTGAACATCGAAGAGCCAAAATAGAAAATATCATTATCGCTGTTGATATATGTAGTTACGTCAATTACACTACCATTTTTGCCTGGCGTATAAGCAGCAATATCAAATGCAGCGGCAATAGGCTGTACACTTGAGTTTTTCAAAGACTGGTACATCGACGAGGTGCTATCGGCACCGTAAGCCCTAAAGCTCACCTTACGCATGAAAATACGGTTGTTTGGTCCTTTTTCAAAACGGATTACCGAGCTGCCAATTTGGTCGCCGGCGTAACCTTGGGCAGCACGTACCTCGGCTCCCGATTTTGAGATACGGCTTACCACCAAAATATCTCTGTTTAGGGTACTGTCCGCAATTTCAAAATAGAATTTATCTTCAATTCTATGGGCGGTGATCATTCCCTTGCGAGTAAGCGCCTTATTGGTGATCACCTGATCATAAGGTTTTGGTTGGGTTCTGGCAGCGGTTGGAGCACCAAATGCGCCTGGGGCTCTGCGTGTGCTATCGCTGGGCACACCACCACCTTGTGGTCTTTGGGCATGTGCAAAAGTCACCGCACCAGCAACCATTAATAGGGTAAATAAATTTTTCTTCATCAATTTTTTGAATAAGTTAATTGCTAGGAGTAAAAATAAGTTTAGCGCTACGATAATTTCAGAATTACGTATAACTTCTTAGTTACATCTAAAAGATTTTAGCGTAAGGGCCTATGGAGCCTTAATGAAGAATCTTAAAAACCAATTCTTTCAACAAATCGCCATCTGAAATATTGCCCGTACTCTCTAAACCCTTGCTCTTTAGATCATATTCCCGAAGCAAGCTGATGATATCGAAAGTTTTTCCGGCACTAAAGGTTCTGGCAGCAGCTTCATAATCCTTAATAAAGTATGGACTCACGCCGAGCTCCCTTGGGGCATCAGCCTTATTGGGCAGATAGTGGTATTTTAATATCTTGGAAAAGTACGAATTAAGATTTGCCATGACCATGATCATGGGATTGGCTTTTGGGTTGCCCGCAAAATAATTGATGATCTGGTTGCTTTTAACCACATTTCTGCTAGCCAACGCTTTCTGCAGTTCGAACACATTATATTCTTTACTTATTCCAATATTCCTTTGGATATGGTCTGTTTGAATGGTAGTTGCCTTATCAATATTTAAACAAAGTTTTTCTACTTCATTGGCAATCTTCGAAAGGTCAGTGCCCAGGTATTCAGCCATCAAGGCAACCGCCTGCGGTTCTATTTTATAGCCTTTGCTTTTAATATGGTCTTCTATCCATGGCACTAACTTATAGTCGCGTACGGGGTCGCTCTGAAAAACAATTCCATTACTGTTAATGGCTTTGTAAATTTTCTTACGCTTATCAAAATTAGCATATTTATAGGCCAGTACCAGAATAGTGCTTGGCAAAGGTTTTTCAAAATAAGCCAGTGTAAAATCTGCCTCCTTGCTGGTCCCTTCGTTTGCCCATTTCAAATCCTGCGCCTCTTTGACAATAATCAATTGATATTCGGACATCATGGGATAGCGCTTTGCGGCGTTCATAATGGTTGCCATATCGGTATCTTTTCCGTACAGAACCGTTTGGTTAAAACCTTTTTCACCTTCAGCGAGTACGTTTGCTTCCATATAATCTACAATCTGATCTATATAAAAGGGTTCTTCTCCCTGCAAAAGGTAAACTGGCTTAAACTTTCTTGCTTTTATATCCTTGATGATTTCATCGGCGCTCATTAGCCAAAATTACGATTTTCGATTTACGATTTTAGATTTGTGAATGATTGTGAGTAATTTTTGGCTTTTAGCGTTTAGCTTTCTACTTTTGGGGCAATGTCATTCAACCCTACACCGCTTAACTTGCCATTTTATCCTTTTAAAATTACCGAAAAGGATGGCATTCATTATATTTTTGATGAGGCCAGAAAGAAGCATCTGGTACTCACTCCCGAAGAATGGGTACGGCAGCATTTCATCAAATATCTGATCAGCGAAAAACGGTTTCCGGTAAGTTTAATGCAAATTGAGGGAGGCTTAAACCTTAACCAAACAAGGAAACGTAGCGATATTTTGATTTATACCAATACTGGAGAAAAATTGATGGTGGTAGAATGTAAAGCGCCTTCGGTAAACATCACTCAAGCTACCTTTGACCAGGCAGCCAGATACAATTCTGTTTACAAAGCCAAATGGATTGTAATTACCAATGGGCTTAACCATTATTACGCACAAATAGACCACGAAAACAAGGGCTTTCTTTTTGTAGAAGATTTGCCAATTTATAGTGTGTTAGTTTAGTGGAATTTAATAGCGCTTCATTGGGGGCTTTGCGAAGCAATCTTACAACAAATGATTGTGCAAGTTAGCGTTACGCTATTATTCTTACACCTGCATGTGTAGGTGGTTTTGAAATTGTAAATAAACCACAAATAGAAACACAACGTTAAATAACCTTTCTTTAAGATTGTTTCGTAGTGCCTCCCGCAATAACGCAAAGTATTTTCCATAAAAAAGGGAGAAACCTTACTAGATTTCTCCCCTTAGTTAAAATAACGGCCATTTATTTTTGCCGTTTCATTTAGCTTAATATGCTCTTTGGTTGTTTCCTTCTTTCCAGTTCACAAAAGCCTTGTTTACTACTTTGTTGCCTCCTGGTGTTGGATAATCTCCTGAAAAATACCAATCGCCCACGTGATGCGGACAAGCTTCGTGCAAGTTTTCTAAAGTTTGATAAATCACCTCCACTTCTGCAACGGTTTCCGCAGGAGTAATGATTTTAGCAATCTGATCTGAAATTTCCTGAGGGGTAAACGGAGCGTAAATCTCTTTTACGTGGTTTACAATTTCCTCTTTAGGCAATTCTAGCGAAGCTTTACATTTTTGGTAAACTTCTTCAATGATATTTGCCTGCCCTCTTTCTTTCAACAGCTGGATTGCTGCATCGAAAGCAACAAATTGCCCCATCTTAGACATGTCGATGCCATAGCAATCAGGATACCTGATTTGCGGTGCGGATGATACAATGATGATCTTTTTGGGGTGCAACCTGTCAATAATTTTGATGATACTTTGCTTCAAAGTAGTTCCTCTCACAATCGAATCATCTACGGCCACCAATGTATCTGTATGGTTTTTGATTACGCCATAAGTAGTATCATAAACGTGAGCTACCATTTCTCCCCTATCCGCATCCTGCGTAATAAAAGTACGGAGCTTCACATCTTTAATCGCTAATTTTTCTACTCGAGGACGCATTGACAATAAATCATCCAGTGCAGCATCATCCAAAACCTCCTTGCGCTGCAACAAAGTTTCTTTCTGCACATCCGTGATGTATTTATGCAACCCATCCACCATTCCATAAAACGATACCTCTGCAGTATTAGGAATAAATGAGAAAACGGTATTCTTCAAATCGTAGTTTACGGTTTTCAATACTTGTGGGCACAATAGCTCGCCCAGTTTTTTACGCTCTTTATAGATATCGGCGTCGCTACCTCTTGAGAAATAAATTCGTTCAAAAGAGCATGCCTTTTTCTCTAAAGGTTCACGGAACATCTCTTCCGAAACAGTTCCATCTTTCTTGATAACCAAAGCATGTCCTGGTTTAATTTCCTTTACGCTATTGATCTGCACTTTAAATGCGGTTTGTATGGCGGGGCGCTCTGAAGCAGCTACCACTACTTCATCGTCCACGTAGTAAAATGCCGGACGAATACCTGCGGGATCCCTCATGACAAAGGCATCTCCATTGCCTACAATCCCCGACATGGCATAACCACCATCCCAATTTTTGGCCGAACGACGCAGGATATTAGCTACGTTAAGGTTTTTAGATATCTTTTGGGTAATTTCTACGTTGCTCAGTCCTTCTTTTTTATATTCATCAAACAGAAGCTGATTTTCATCATCCAAAAAATGTCCAATTTTTTCCAAAACGGTTACGGTATCGGCTTTCTCTTTTGGATGCTGCCCCAACTCGTACAACTGTTCCAACAGTTCATCAACGTTGGTCATGTTAAAGTTGCCGGCAATAACCAAATTTCTGGTCATCCAGTTGTTTTGGCGTAAAAAGGGGTGGCAGTTTTCGATACTGTTTTTGCCGTGTGTGCCATACCGTAGGTGCCCTAGTAAAACCTCTCCAATGAAACTTACGTTCTGCTTTAGGAACTCAGTGTCTTTCATTAGTTCGGGGGTTTCTTCCTGTATACCTACAAATTTGTTCTGCACGTAACCAAAAATATCTGCAACGGCATTTTGCGCCATGGAGCGATAGCGGCTGATATAGCGGCTGCCCGGTTTCATGTCTAACTTAATGGTGGCAATACCCGCTCCGTCCTGGCCACGGTTATGCTGTTTTTCCATCAACAAGTATAATTTGTTGAGGCCATAAAGCGCAGTACCGTATTTTTCCTGGTAATATGAGAGAGGTTTTAACAAGCGGATAAAGGCTATTCCGCACTCGTGTTTGATTTGTTCGCTCATTGATTGTGAATGAAGGGGCAAATTTACCCTTTTGCACAATGAAAACCTAGTAAGAAAATACTTGATTTTCTACGGATACATCATTTTTGTGTTATATTTTTGAGAAAGAAAAAGTTACACTTTAACTTTTATGGATTTGATGCTTCTTTCTAAAAATACCGAAGCGTGTTCATCGAACGTTTGGGTATCCCCGGTGGTGTAAAAAGACTGCATGCTTTGCTGTCCTAAATGCGCATTTACCTCAGGGTGTCTTTCCAGATAGTTGAGCAAACTTTTGGCTACAATATCACCTTGGGCTACCACGTTAATGTTTGCACCAATTTGCGCCTTTATTTTAGGCACCAACAGGGGATAATGTGTGCAGGCCAGCAAAATTGTATCTATTTGGCTTGATTGCCGCAATAACTCATCCAGGTATTTCCTAACAAAATAATCAGCGCCTTCGTTTTCATGTTCGCCATTTTCGATCAGTGGCACCCACATGGGGCAACTTTGCTGATATACCTTAACTTCGGGAAAAAATTTATGTATTTCAATCAAGTAGGATTCGGAACGCACAGTTCCCCTTGTTCCCAATACGCCTATTGATTTGCTTTGGCTCATCTCGCCAATTACTTCTGCCGTGGGCCTAATTACGCCCAACACTTTATTTGAAGGGTATTTTTTGGGCAAATCAAGCTGTTGGATATTTCTTAAAGCTTTAGCGGATGCGGTGTTACACGCCAAAATCACCAAGGGGCAACCCTGGGCAAATAGCCATTCTACGCATTCTAGCGTGTACTGGTAAACCGTATCAAAAGAATGATCACCATAGGGCGAGCGGGCGTTATCCCCTAAATAAATATAATTGTAATTGGGCATTTGCTGGGCTATAGCTTTGAAAACCGTTAAACCGCCAAATCCGGAGTCAAATACACCTATCGCATTTTCAACATTCATGTCATAAAAAAAGCGGAATTAAGCTCTCCTAATTCCGCCAGTTAAAATTCATTTATTTAAAAACTATGGTTTTTTAGTTGGCCCTGCGGCAGGTTTTGAGGCTGCTGGAGCGCTTGCCGAAATTCCCAATTTAGCTTTAATTGCGGCGGTAATATCTTCGCCACCATCAAAATATACCAAGTTGTTGAAACCTTGCGAGGCAGCAGTATCAAAAACATAAGCCAAACCTTTTTCTTTTGCAATTGAATTGATCGCGGTAGCTACTTTTTGTTGCAAAGGAGGATATAATTCTGATTGTTTATCTCTCAGGTCTTTATCTGCTTTTGTACGTGCATCTTCAATTCTTTTTTGCAAGTCCTGCAACTCAACTTGAGCGGCTTGTAGTTCTTTAACCACTACCTCTCTATTGGCCTCACTCAAGGTTCGCTCTTTTTCTTGAAAACCTTTTAACTTAGTTTGATATTCAGCAATCATCTTGTCAATTTCAGCTTGCTTTGATTTTGCTAAATTTTCGATAGTAGTGGAAGCGGTTTTGGCTTCTGGCAATACTGCAAAAATCTCGTCTGAGTTTAAATGACCTAATTTTTGTTGAGCGTTTACAACCTGAGTAGTTAAAAGTAATCCCGCAGCTACAAATAATCCTTTAATTAACTTTTTCATTTTTTATTTTTCCTAATGTTTGTTTTCTATTGTGTGTTACTTAACCAATGTACCTGGCTTAAATCCTAGTCTAATAATTACATCGTTGCTGATATCGTAGTTGGCACTTGCGTAAATCATCATGGTGCTTTCGCTACTTTTATCAAAAACGAAGTCAATGTATTTGTTTTTTGCAACTTCTGCAACGGTAGTTGAAACTTTTTCTTGGATAGGTTTCAACAATTTCGTCCTGGTTTGGAACAAATCTCCCTCAGGGCCAAATCTTTGGCGTTGCAATTCCTTGGCTTTTTTTTCTTTTTCGATGATATCGTTTTCTCTACGTTTACGCATATCATCTGTTAAAAGTACCTGATCGGCCTGGTAAGTTCTATACATGGCATCTACCTCTTTAAATACATCGTCAACTTCTTTCTGATATTGTTTAGATAAACCTTCTATCTGCGTTAACGATGATTTATAATCAGGAATATGTTTCAGGATATATTCTGTATCAACATAAGCTGTTTTTTGTGCCGATACTCCCAATGCCATCAGAAGTAGGCAACTTATAAAAAATATCTTTTTCATAATGGTTTCCAAATTGTGTTATTAATTAAATCCGCCTAATTGTTGGGCTATACTAAATGTAAAGCTTTGCTTTCCTCCATCTTGTACACCTGGAATTCTATCAAAGGCATGTCCATAATCGATACCCAATAATCCAAATATCGGTAAAAATATTTTAGCACCCACACCTGCTGACCTTCTCACATTAAACGGGTTAAAATCTCCAAACTTATTCCAAGTGTTACCCGCCTCGCCAAAAACAGTTAAGAAAGCGGTTGCCTGCTGCGAATTAATTACCGGATAACGCAATTCCATTACGTACTTGGTAAAAATTGGGCTACCTGAACTTTGCGCAATGGATGGGTTTGCACCTACCGGAATTACGGCATTATTGGCATAGCCACGCATGGCGATAATTTCTGATCCTTGCAGGAAGTCGAAACCTTGCATACCATCGCCACCTAGTTTAAAACGCTCAAAGGCCGATTGTCCGACCGCACTGTTATACGACCCCAGGAAACCAAACTGAGCTTGGCCCTTAAATACCAATTTGCCCACTACAGTTTCAAAAAACTGTGCCTCAAATTTCCACTTGTGGTATTCGGTAAATTTATAGCGCTGCTTATCTGATGCGGTAGCATAGTTTACATTATTAAGCAGCGAGTATGGTGGTGTAGCCTGTATGGTAAATCTTAAATAGGCACCGCCTGTAGGGAAAATGTGGTGGTTTCTTGAATCCCTTGCAATTTCCTGGGTAATGTTTAAGTTGTACGACTCGCCCGTGCTGAACAAGTAACCCGGATAGTTGTTTAAAACATATTGGTTTAAGTTGATAGAGTGAACCAAGGAGAACCAGTTATCTGGCCATTTCAGTTTTCTACCCAGGCTAAACGAAACCCCGTTCAAACGGATACCATAATAGTCAACATTGCTCTTGGAAAGGCCGTTGGACTGCAAGGAAGTAAATGCGCTCACCCCAAAACTTACCGGCTTTTTACCTCCAAACCAAGGCTCCGAGAATGAGAAGCTGTATGATTGGTAGTATTTACCGTTAGTTTGTCCACGTAAGCTTAGCTTTTGCCCGTCGCCTTTAGGTAATGGCCTGTAAGCTTCGCCTTTAAATAAATTCTTTAACGAGAAGTTGTTGAAGGTTAAACCTAGGGTACCAATTACACGGCCGCCACCAAAACCGCCTGATAGTTCAATCTGATCTGAGGGCTTTTCCTCAACATGGTACACAATGTCTACTGTACCATCTTGGTTAGGCTTAGGTACCGGGTTGGTTTTGGATTCGTCGAAATTACCCAATTGGCCAATTTCACGTACACCACGGATCAAAGCTTCTTTTGAGAAATAATCCCCAGGTTTTGTACGGATTTCCCTTAACACTACCCTATCATTGGTAATAGTGTTACCTACTACGCTTACTTTGTTCACGGTGTATTTCGGGCCTTCGTAAATACGCATTTCAACGTCAACGGTATCTCCATAAATTCTGGTTTGCACGGGATCAACGTTAAAGGTCAAATAACCATCGTTCAAATAAAGACTCGACACGTCATCGCCGTTGGCGCTACCTCTTAGCTTTTTCTCCAGTTTTTCTTCGCTAAATACTTCGCCCTTTTCGATCCCGAAAATTTTTGCTAATATTTCTGTGGGATATTTGGCATTGCCTACCCAGCTGATATTACCGAAATAATATTTGGGCCCCTCATACATCTTGATTTTGATGCCTACGGTTTTATCGTTATAGCGATATACGCTATCGCTGATCAGTGCGGCGTCACGGTATCCTTTTTCGTGCAATTTGGCCACGAAATTAAGCTTATCTTCTTCGTATTTCTCTTTATTGAACTTACCGCTGCCAAAAATTTTGTAGAAAGCACGTTGTTTGGTTTTCTTTAGGTACTTTCTAAGCTTGGCCGATTTAAATTCTTTGTTTCCTTCGAATTCGATTTTCTGAACTTTAACCCTTTTGCCCCTATCAATGTTTACCTGAAGAATCATACTGTTCTCCTGATTTGGGTCGGGCTTTGTTTTATAATCGATTTTGGTATAGAAAAATCCTTTTTCGAACAAGTATTTAGTGATGATTGACCTTGTAGTATTGTAAAGGTTATCGTTAATGATCGTTTTACCTACCTTATCGCCCAATTTTTCCTGGATATCGGTTTTTTGGGATTTGCTAATGCCGGTAAATTCCAAACCGCTCAAACGTGGAAGCTCAACTACTTCAATATCAAAATAAACGGTGTCTCCGTTAATTTTAGATACGTTTAGCTTAATATCGTCGAATAGGCCCTGCGCCCATAAGTTTTTAATGGCATTGGCTGTTCCCTCACCTGGGAGCATGATGGTTTCTCCCTTTGTTAATTTAGAAAGCACGATGATTACATCTTTATCTAAATATTTAGCGCCAGTAAGTGTTGTTCCTCCAATGATGTATTCTCTTGGGGCAAAATAATCTAAGTTTAGACCATTTACTTTTAATGAAGGTACGGCTTGTTGTGGGTTACGAATTTGAGCTAGTGCTGGGGACCCCATCAATAGCAAAAATACTAGGTGATATATTCTTCTCATTTACAATCTAAAAAACGTTGCTAAGTTAATTTAAACTCCTGTTAAAAAGTGTTAAAAGAAAAATTAGTTAAGTTGTTCACTAATTTTGCCGAAGCGACGTTCGCGTTTTTGGTAATTTACAATGGCTTCGTAGAGGTGTTCTCTTCTGAAATCGGGCCATAAGGTTTCGGTGAAATACAATTCTGTATAGGCCATTTGCCACAAAAGATAATTGCTGATACGGTGCTCTCCGCTGGTACGGATCATGAGCTCTGGATCAGGAATATTTGCCGTGGTAAGTTTAGCGGCGAAAAGCTGTTCGTCAATTTGATCAATACCAAGCTGTCCGGCTTTAACCTGCTCGGCTATTTTCTTTGCTGCCTCCACAATTTCCCATTTTGCACTGTAGCTTAAGGCTAATGTTAAGGTACATTTGGTATTGTCCTTGGTTTTGTTCATGGCATCGGCTAAGTCATCAATACATTTTTGCGGCAGCGATTTTAAATCGCCTATGGCATTTAGCCTGATGTTATTTTTGTTAAGTGTTTCGGCTTCCTGGTTGATGGTAGAAATCAGTAGTTCCATTAATGCGTTTACTTCCTCAATTGGACGATTCCAGTTTTCTGTTGAAAAAGCATAAACAGTAAGATATTTAACGCCTATTTCTACACAGCCTTCCACGATATCCTTCACGGAAAGCACACCACTCTCATGGCCAAAAACCCTAAATTTGCCCTGGTTTTTTGCCCAACGGCCATTACCATCCATAATGATGGCAATATGCTCTGGCAAGCGACTAATATCTATTTGATCTTTAAAATTCATTTACTGTTTTAGAGGGCGTTAAGAGTTAAAAACACTTTTGGCTCACAAAGGTATAAGTTATGCCAATACCTACAAACATATAAGTATCTCTTTTTCTAAAATCTCCACGCTGGGTGTTGGGCACTCCAATGTAATTGCCGGTGATTTCTCCCGAGCGATCCGACAGAATTTGCTGCATTTGACGGATAGGGGCATCGTTAGATAGTTTACTTGGATCTGGATAGTTGCCGCTTACATCGTCTAAATAGCGGGTATAGGCATTTCTATAGCCTATATTGCTCATTACACTCCATCTTTCGCCAACCCTGTATTTCACGCCCAATCCAAAGGGAATACTCAATGCGTAAGTTTTATAGGCTTCTCCTTCTGTTTGATAATCGGCCAGGTCATATTTTTTCCCCTGGTAAATTGCTGTTGGATTAAAAATCACGCCGCCAATCCCAGTAAAAAGGTAGGGTGAAAATTTGGAGAAGCCTCCTCCGGCAAAATAATCAAAAAAGTTAAAGTCGACCATCAAACTAATTTCATGGAGATTATTGCTGAAACTGAGATTACGCGTCCTGAAACCTTCGTTAGAGGATTTTGCGTCGTCAGCCTTTATCTTGCCAAAATTATAGTTGAGGGAGAGCGCCCAATTGGGATCGAAATTAATTTTCGCAAAACCACCAAAGGAAATCCCACTGATTTTTAGGGGCTGTGTAGGATTTAAATCGCCCATGTATCCAGCCCCGCCGGCCTGGGCACCTAGTTCCCATACCTGGGCACTGGCATTAAGAGCGTTAAGAACGTTAAAGGTAAAAAACGTACTTAAAACGATGGCTAATAGCGTTCTTTTATACCTCATCCTAATAGTTACGGGTATCAATACCCCAAAGCAGTTTATTCCTTAACGTAGTTAAAAACGTTTCATTGTTAAGACGGATAAGATTTATGTTAAATTTTGCTTTGTTGATATTAATTTTCACACTTCGGTCTACCGTTTCGGTTCGGGAATCGCAAGTGAGCAAAAATTTGGTGCTGCGTGCTTCTACCTCAAAAGTAAGTTCTACGTTATCAGGCACAATGATGGGCCTTACGTTTAGGTTATGCGGTGCTACCGGGGTAATTACAAAGTTTTGGGCACTAGGCAAGATAATTGGCCCGCCGCAGCTTAATGAATAGGCGGTTGATCCAGTTGGTGTGGCAATGATCAGCCCATCGGCCCAATAGGAGTTTACAAACTCCCCGTTCATATAGGCATGGATGATCATCATGGCTGAATCATCCCTACGGTGAATGGTAATGTCGTTCAATGCGAAATTTTCATCGTTAAACAACCCCGTTTTTGATTCCAGGTTGAGTAAACTGCGCTTGTCGATGGTGTATTCTCCATTGACCAGTGCTTTTATTGCGGCATTGATTTCGGCTTTATTGATACTTGCCAAAAAGCCCAAGCGGCCAAAATTGATCCCTATTACCGGAATTTGCGAATCGCGAACGAATGAAAGCGTGTCCAACAAAGTTCCATCGCCACCTAAGCTTAACAGGATATCTGCACGGTTTACCAATTCCAGGTGTCCTGAAAAAGTGGTGAGGGTATTTGGCAAAACCAGTTTGTTTTTGATAAAATCAAAAAACTTTTGATAAACGGTTATTTCAATTTGTTGTGCCACAAGGGCATCAAATACCTCTTGTACGAAGGGCAGCACACTGTTGTTAAAATCTCTCCCGTATAAGGCTATCTTCATGTAAGAATTATACATTTAAATAGTTCATGAACGAATCAAATCTATCCATTGAACCATCATCATGACTGCTGTTGTTAAATACTGCTTTAACTTCATAATCGTAGCGCTCAAAAGCAGCCACTATTGCAGAAATTTCTGTTTTATTAATTTTCAAGGTCACTTCCAACCTCGTGGAATCGGGGTAGGAACTGATGTACGAGGAAAGGATCTGGGCGTTATCTGCCTCCACTATTTGCGCCATGTGTGCCAAAGAGTTGTTCCTATTGCTAATAGAAAGTATAATGATCCCGCCTGGTTCATTTACCGAATAAAGGTTGGCGGTAAAATTGAGCAGGTTATTAATGGATATGAGCCCCAGATAGTTCTTTTGCTGATCAAGTACGGGCACTACCGATAGTTGCAGTTCACTAAAAAGCCTGATTACTTCGTAAATATGTACATTTTCGAATGTAAAGGTATTCAATAGCTTTACGGGCAATGCTCCAATGGCAATTTCCATATCTCTGGCTTCCATCAGTTCCTCCTCAGAAACCAAGCCCAAGTATTGGGTTTCGTTAACGATAGGCAAATGGTATAGCTTAAACTCATTCATGCGCTCCAAGGCCTTCCGCACAGTATCGGAGGTACGCAATGGAGGTATGATGTTCGATATGAGTTTTCCTGCAAGCATATCATTTACTTAAGCAAAATTCTGTCCAAAAATTTTTGCAGATAATTGTTAAATATTTCGGGCTGCTCCATCATTGGGGCATGGCCACATTTATCTACCCAGTTCAATTCAGAGTTGGGCAGTAATTCATGAAATTCCTCGGCAACGTCCGGAGGGGTTACCTTGTCCTGTTTTCCCCAAATTAACGACACAGGAATGGTAATTTTTTTAAGTTCTTTGGCCATGTTGTGCCTAATGGCCGATTTGGCAAGCGCTAATATCCTAATTACACGCGAGCGGTCGTTAACGGTTTGGAATACCTCGTCAACCAGTTCCTTGGTTGCTGTTGCCGGATCGTAAAAAGTGAATTCGACTTTTTCTTTGATAAAATCATAGCTCTCCCTACGTGGGAATGATCCTCCAAAAGCATTTTCGTACAAACCCGAGCTTCCGGTAAGCACCAATGCTTTTACAAATTCCTGATGGGCCACAGTGAACACCAGCCCTACATGGCCGCCCAAAGAATTGCCCACCAAAACTACTTGGCCCAGCTTTTTGAACTTAAGGAACCGATGCAAGTACTTAGACAAACTTTTTACTCCCAGAGTTAGGATGGGCAGTTCGTAAATTGGCAAAATAGGTACCAGCACCCGATAATTCGATTTGAATTTATCCACGGTATGTTCCCAGTTGCTTAGTTCGCCCATTAAACCATGAAGTAATACTAAAGGCTCTCCTTCTCCAACCTCAATAAATTTAAATCCCTCTTGTTCAATTACTTCGTAATTCATAAATATAATTATGTATTGTCTTGGTATATGCCACTAAGTTAATAGAGTAAATGTAATTAATGAGAATTAAAATCACATTTTAACATTTATAGTGCTTAATGATACTTTTAAATTACTGGGAAAGTTGGCTTTTTACAATTTCTCCGATCAACTTACCTTCAGCTTTTCCTGCCAGTTCTTTATTGGCAATGCCCATCACCTTTCCCATTTCTTTGATAGAGCTGGCGCCAGTTTCGGCAATAATTTTAGCAATAATGGCCTCAATTTCTGATCTTTCCAGCTGCTTTGGCAAAAACTGTGAGATCACCTCAATTTCTTCCTGCTCTACCTGGTAAAGGTCATCCCTTCCCTGCGATTGATAAATATCAGCCGATTCTTTACGTTGCTTAACCAGCTTTTGTAAAATTTTTATTTCAGCTTCCTCATTGATCTGTTCAGTTTGGCCTTTTTCTGTTTTTGCCAATAGCAATGCAGATTTTATAGCCCTTAGGCCTCTCAATTTTACCTGGTCTTTAGCCAACATGGCTTGTTTTATTTCCTGATCTATGTTTGTTGATATCATATCTGAGTTATATGTGATGCGTTATCGGCTGCGTGCTGCTATTCATTATCATTTTTAAGTTGGTGGCTTAAGCTTATAACTTGCAGCTCAAAACAATGTTTTTAGTCTCTTTTTACAATGGTTCCTGTGGCCTGTGCAGTTGGCATAATCAGCATATCATTGATATTGACATGCGCTGGCCTACTTACCACGTACCAAATGGCATCGGCAATATCCTGTGCAATTAGGGGTTCCAAGCCATCGTAAACTTTTTTGGCTCGGTTCTCGTCACCCTTGAAACGCACAATAGAAAATTCCGTTTCTACCATTCCCGGGTTAATTTCCGTTACTTTAATGCCGTGGGGCAAAAGATCAATACGCATTCCCTTGCTGAGGGCATCAACGGCATGTTTACTGGCACAGTACACATTCCCGTTGGGATAAACTTCTTTACCGGCAATGGAACCTATATTGATGATATGTCCCTGCTTCCTTTCCACCATCCATGGAGCTACCGCTCTGGTTACATAGAGCAGGCCTTTTACGTTAGTGTCTATCATCCTGTCCCAGTCTTCGGTGTCCCCCTTATCAATGGGATCTAGTCCCTGGCTTAAACCTGCGTTGTTTACCAGCACATTTACATTCTTCCACGCTGCGGGCAAAGTTTCCAGCACATAATTGATATTTTCTTTATCTCTTACGTCGGCAATCAATTTCTTGATTTTAACTCCGTAATTTCCGATAAGCTGTTGTGCTTGGCTATCAAGTAGGTTTTCTCTGCGTGCAATGAGGATCAAATCATAACCTTGTGCGGCAAAAGTATCAGCACAGGCAGCACCAATGCCAGATGTTGCCCCGGTAATTAAAGCTATTTTGGCCATTTGTTTTTGTTGGATTTTGCACAAAGTTATGCTTTTTATTAAAAGCGCTTTACTCAAAAAACAAGCTAAAAGTAAAATTTCGCAAAATTGCCCGATCTATCGGGGTATCATAAGGGTGTCCCTCCCTTTTGGTAACATCTTTAAAAGAGTGACTTACTTTAATTTCTGGAGACATTTTAAAGTACTCGAAATAAAGATCAAAACCTATACCGGCTTCGTATGATGTATACCTGTTTTTGTTCTTCAACATCCGCTCGGCCCATGCAAAGCCTTCGTCTTTCGGCTTTTTACCTGCACCTAAGTCCATCGAGTACTTAAGCCCCAAAAGCACGTAAGCCCTGAAGTCCTTGCGCCTTTCTGATTTCAACTTGATGCCCAAAGGTAAATCCACAATCACTGGACTAACTTTCTGTTCTTTAACTGTGCCGTCGTTGAAACTATAGTCTACCAGTTTATCGGCAAAAATCAAACTGGGGGTGCTCCGCAAATCGAGATTGTTATTGAGTTTATAATTAACCACAAAACCAATCCCAAATCCTACCGTGGGCTTGGCCTTAATTCCTGTAAGTGGTGGTGTTACTGGCCCTAACGGGCCTTCCTGAGGGTCGGTATTGATGAAAGGCTCACGCCAGTTGGATTTTGTAATAATTTTGTATTCCGAAAGTACATATTGGAAACTGAATCCCCAGTTAAAATCCTGCTGATCGATACCGCCACCCCAATTTTGGGCATTGGCGGCTTTAGCAAACAGGAAACATAAGAGAATCAATAGCGGTTTCTTCATTTAATACCCGTATAGATGGCACTTATACCAAACGTTAACGAACGGTGTTTGGTATGCTGGTACCCGATTTTTTCCATCAAAGCCGTAAAGTCCTTCCCGTCAGGGAAAGCCTGTACTGATTCTTCTAAATATGCGTAGGCTTTTTTATCCTTCGAAAACAACCCTCCAAAAAATGGTGTAGCGTATTTAAAATAGAAGTGATACAGCTGCTTCACGGGGAATACTCTAGGTTTAGAAAACTCCAAAATCACTACCTTTCCACCAGGTTTAAGCACGCGGAACATATCGGCCAATCCCTTTTCGAGATTTTCGTAATTGCGCACCCCAAAGGCTACCGTAATGGCGTCAAAAGCATCATTTTCAAAATGCAGGCCTTCCGAATCGCCCTTTTGCACTGAAAAAACATCTCCCAAATTTCTTTCGGCGATTTTCTTTTTCGCGACCTCCAGCATCCCTTCCGAAATATCTACGCCAATGATCTGTTGTGGTTTCAAAATCTTGATGGATTCTAAAGCAAAATCACCTGTTCCGGTGGCTACGTCTAATATTTTTTGTGGCCTGGAAGGCAAGAGCTCTTTAATGGCCTTTTTACGCCAGATAATATCGATACCCAGGGACAAAAAATGATTGAGAAAATCGTAAGTACCAGAGATATTGTTGAACATGCTGGCCACCTGCTCTTTTTTTGTTTCGGTACCTGAATAGGGAGTGATTTGTGGATTCATAATGTTGTGCAAAGTTACGATTTTAGATTTACGAATTACGATTTGAAAACCTAGATATTGATGATTCCTTTATCTGGTTTTTTCAACTTTCGGTCTTTCGGACTTAAACGTTACCTTTGCAATATGATTATTAAATCGGCAACCTTTGTAGTTAGCAACACCAAAGTATCGGCTTTGCCCTTACCAGACATGCCCGAGTATGCGTTTATTGGTCGTTCTAACGTGGGAAAATCATCATTGATCAACATGTTGGTGAACCAGCAAGGCTTGGCAAAAACCTCCCAAAAACCAGGCAAAACACAGTTAATTAATCATTTTTTAGTTAACGAGAAATGGTATATTGTAGATTTGCCGGGTTATGGCTATGCCAGGGTTTCTAAAACCAGTAGAGAAAAATGGGAGAAATTTATCAGGGCATACCTTACCAAGAGGGAGAACCTGCAATGTGTTTTTGTATTGATAGACAGCCGCTTGGAGCCACAAAAAATTGACCTAGAGTTTTGTTCTTGGTTGGGCGAATGCCAAATTCCTTTTGCTTTGGTGTACACCAAGGCCGATAAGCAGTCTGGCCCAAAAACTGATCAGCATGTTGCCAAGTTTAACAAAGCTTTGCTGGGCTGGTTTGAGGAGGTGCCTCCATATTTTATCACTTCCTCTGAAAAAGGGCAAGGCCGAGAAAAATTACTGCAATTTGTACAGGAGGTAAATGAAGACTTTGTAAAACCTGTAATCGATCCTCAATTTTATACGGCCAGCAAATCGGAATAATCAGTTTTTTTAACATTTCAATGAAGAAGTTTTTTTCGTTAGTTTTATTTGCCCACTCCATATTTGCAATGCCTTTTGCTTTCATCGGGTTCTTTTTGGGCGTAACCACCACTGATCAGCCTTTTAACTGGTATTTGTTACTGGCTGTGGTACTATGTATGGTTTTTGCCCGAAATGCTGCCATGGCATTCAACAGATATTTGGACAGAGATATAGATGCCAGAAACCCTCGTACCGTAATGAGGGATATCCCTTCCGGGAAGGTTTCGGCCAAGGAAGCGCTCATTTTTGTGATTATCAACGGTGTGCTTTTTATTGCTACCACCTATTTAATCAACCCGCTTTGTTTCTACTTATCGCCCGTAGCCATTTTTGTGGTGCTGTTTTACAGTTACACCAAGCGTTTTACCGCCTTATGCCATTTGGTACTAGGACTTGGATTGGGACTAGCTCCAATAGGTGCCTACATTGCGGTAACGGGTCAATTCAACATTGTTCCGGTATTATATTCATTTGCGGTATTGTTCTGGGTGAGTGGTTTTGATATTATCTATGCGCTTCAGGATGAAGAGTTTGACCGCTCGGAAAAACTACATTCTATTCCTTCGGCTCTAGGTCGCAAAAATGCGTTAAAGCTTTCTTCGTTCCTGCATGTTTTGTCGGCCGCCTGTGTAATTGCACCAATTTATTTCATGGATTTTGGCTGGCCCTACTATGCTGGTGTGGTATTTTTCTGTGCAATGCTTATCTACCAACATCGCTTGGTTAAACCTAACGACATCAGTAAAGTGGATAGAGCTTTTGCCACAACCAATGGCTATGCCTCAGTAGTTTTTGCAATTTGCTTTTTAGCGGACGCTTATTTAAGAGGTAGATAGTTTTAGGTTAATGGCTTAGTTTTTTCCGCTGATTTGGGCAGATTGATTTACAAAACATACTACCTTCCCGATTTCTGACACCCGCTCCTAACTATCCATACCAGTCCATACTAAACGGGCAACCTGTTCAATTCAATATCATCAGGGCTCACAAAAATTAACGGTACTTTTTCTACATCTACATAACTTGAATCTAATCCAAAACTGGTTACTTCAGATAAACTAAGTTTTTTAAGGATAAAATAATAATCCATTATGGTTTCTTCGTAGAAACTCAGGTTGGTAAACTTGCTCAGGTGTTTCTCCAACAATACAAACCTAAAATCGCCTGCAATATTATGTTTGTTTAAGGAGGTATATTGGCTGGTGATATCTACTTCTCCGTTTTTCACCAGCTCCTCAACTACTTTGCGATAGAGCAAATTTACACGCTGTTCGATCCTAAAACCTAGCTTAAAATCAATCCTGATCAGTTTTCCAGGGATAAGGAATTCAACCTTATAGTCCATCGTATAAGGTTCGTCCATTACATCAACATGCACCAACCAATAAACATCGGCCCGCTTAGGTTCTTTTTGAATGATAGAATAAATGATCTTCGACTCTATTTCTGTTTTGAAGTTGGCGCTGGTCAGATACACCAGCTGTGATGAAAATTTAGGTACAGAGGTATCATTGCTAAGTTCTTTTATGATCTCGTAGTAGTCTTCAATTTCCACATATTTAACAAATCTATTTTTGATCTTGCGGGATGCGTACCAAGTCCACATTACGCTTAGCAATACCATGCTGATCAAGAGCGTTACCCAACCACCATGTACAAATTTAGCCATGTTACCAATGAGGAACGACAGTTCAATTGCCATATAAATAGTCACGAAAGCCACAATTAAATACATCGGGAACTTTTTCCTCAACATATAAACCGCCACCAAAATGGTGGTCATCAAAAAGGTAAGGTTAATGGCCAAACCGTAAGCTCCCTCCATGTTGTCGGACTTCTGGAAAACCAATACAATGATGATACAGCCAATACAAAGCAACCAATTGATAGAGGGCACATACAATTGTCCTTTTTGCACGCTTGGATAGTTAATGCGCACCTTTGGCCATAGGTTTAGCCTTACCGCTTCCGAAATTAAGGTGAAAGAGCCAGAAATCATTGCCTGTGAAGCAATTACCGCCGCTGTAGTAGCTAAAATTACCAAGTACAGCACCAGGTTTTCGGGCACCAACTTAAAAAATGGATTAGAAAGAGCGTCGTGGGGGTCGTAACTTCCAGCGTTTTTCAGCACCCACACTCCCTGACCTAAATAATTGAGGATCAGCATTATCTTCACAAAGATCCAACTAATACGAATGTTGTTTCTGCCACAGTGTCCCAAATCGCTGTAAAGAGCTTCGGCCCCGGTAGTACAAAGAAAAACCCCGCCCAAAATTAGCAGTGCCCCTGGGTTGGTGGCCATTAAATGTATTGCATAATAAGGATTTAGCGCTTTAAAGATCCAAGGATCGTGGACAACCTGCAATAATCCGATCACCCCTAAGGTACCAAACCAGAACATCATGATGGGTCCGAAAAGTTTACCCACCAAGTTGGTTCCAAATTGCTGAATGATAAACAACAGAGCGATGATAGAAATTACGATAGGAATAACCTGTACCTCAGGGAACTTCAGTTTTAAACCTTCTATTGCCGAGGTTACGGTAATACTTGGCGTGATCATCCCATCGGCTAAAAGCGCAGCCCCGCCAATAATTGCAGGCACCACCAGCCACTTGGCCTTTTTTCGTACCAGTGAATAGAGCGAAAAAATCCCGCCTTCGCCCTTATTATCGGCCCTAAGCGTGATAATTACATATTTGATCGTGGTTTGCAGGGTTAACGTCCAAATGATACACGACAAGGCTCCGAGCACTAAATCGGGCGTAATGTGCTGCCCCGTATCTATTACTGATTTAAAAATTGCTTTTAGTGTATAAAGGGGAGATGTCCCTATATCACCAAACACTATTCCCAGTGTAACTAATAACCCTCCGGCAGTAAGGGCATTAACGTTTTTATGACTTGACACTTACTTAAAAATTTGACTGCAAAATTACATTAAATAATCAGGATAAAAATCTATTTCATCAAAAAGCCAAAACTTTCCAAAAATATGAGCGCCAGGTGCGGCATTTATACCTTGTTAAATATTGTTAAATAATACCGCAACACCATCTTTTGTTTGAATTCTTTGTTTATTTATTTATATTTTTGTGAAACATTTAATGAAAGCAAAAGGAGTAAAAATAGCGCTCAAATCACACATGGCATCCCTTACGGTTATGCTCTTGCTTTTATGCTCTGCTGTTTTTGCGCAAAAAGCTGATACCAGTCGAATTTCAGTAAGGCCTAAAACCAAGCCTGCCGCTAAATTCCCAACCATAAAAGGCAGCGTACAGCCCTACAGGCCAAATATTTACAATTACCTACCAGCTACCAACCCAACCCACAACGCACCTGTTGCCAACAAGGAAAAGGGCGAAAAAAACCTGACCATCCTGAAAATATACCCTAACCCGGTGTTAGAACAGCTGAACATTAACCTTCGTTTGGATAAGGAAACTAGCATATCCATCAAAATTACAGACTTACTGGGTAACGATATTGTAACACTTGCCAATGAAAGATTACCGCACGGCGAGCATACCAAAACATACAATATGCCTTCGAAACTAAACGCAGGCATCTATTTTTTACGTATCGTGGCTGGCGGCGAACCTGTGATTAAAAGAATATCGGTACTCTAATATCAGTTTTTCTTTTGCTAGCTTTGCCATACGAAACCGTCGATGATTTTTCAGTGGCTTGAAAAACCTGACAGCTTCATCACAATTGAAAAGCAAATTACAAACAGATGAAAATCATTGCAATAGGCAGAAATTACGCCGCCCATGCCGCAGAACTCAACAATGCCATTCCAACCAAACCTATCATTTTTTTAAAGCCTGACACCGCTGTTTTAAAAGACAATAAACCCTTTTACCTTCCTGGCTTTTCTAATGATGTGCATTACGAATTAGAAATTGTTCTAAAGGTTTGCAAAGAGGGCAAACATATTGCCGAGAAATTTGCGGCCAACTATTATGACCAGATTGGCCTGGGCGTTGATTTTACCGCTAGGGACATTCAGGCCGAACATAAGGAAAAAGGCCTACCTTGGGAACTTGCCAAAGCCTTTGACAACTCAGCCGTGGTGAGCAATTTTTTCCCGAAAAACGACTATAGCAATCTTTACGACCTTAAATTTGAACTACAGAAAAACGGTGAGACCAAACAGCTTGGACATACTGCCAACCTGCTATTTTCGTTTGAAAAGATAATCGCCTTCGTTTCGCAGTACATCACACTTAAAAAAGGCGACCTTATCTTTACCGGAACGCCAGAAGGCGTAGGAAAAGTGAGCCAGGGCGATAAATTAGAAGCCTGGCTTGAAGGCAAACAACTCCTTAATTTCGAAATAAAATAAAAGATGCGCAATTACATTACCTATTTAGCTGCTTTATCGGTATTCTTCTCATTTCATTTAAAGGCTCAACAAATCTATAGCAGTAACCCCTATCCCTTAACGGATTTTAGGTCGCCATTGGATATCGAGCCACCGGCATTGGCGGGTTCTTTTGGAGAGTTGCGGGCCAATCACTTCCACTCAGGCATTGATTTTAGGACCAACCAGCGTACTGGCTACCCCGTGTATGCCCCAGCCGACGGTTTCATTTCCCGCCTGAGAGTGCAAAACAGTGGCTTCGGACTCGCTTTATACATCAACCATCCAAACGGCTATACTACCGTTTATGGACACTTATCAAGGTTTAACCCCAAAATAGCGCAAATTGCCAAAAATTTCCAGTACAAAAAGCAATCGTACGAAATTGACGAATTTCCGGTAGCCGACCTTATTCCGGTTAGAAAAGGCGAAGTGATTGCCTACACCGGAAACACCGGAAGCTCTGGAGGCCCACACCTACATTTCGAAATACGCGACACCAAAACCGAGGCTACCATCAATCCGCAGCTATTGGGCATCAGTATACCTGACGATATTCCACCCGTAATCCATGCCATGTACGTTTACCGTTTAAACGGAAAGCCCTTCAACGAATTTACGCCAAAACAATATTTTCAAGTAGCCGGAGGAAAAGGCACCTACAAGCTTAACCAGGTAAATACCATCCACCTAAACGGCGAAGTGGGCTTTGGCATTGTAGCTAACGACCGGCACAACGGGGCATCGGGCAACAACGGGGTGTATGCCATAGAACTTGCTGTGGACGATGTAACGGTTTATACTTCGGCGCTGGAACGCTTTACATTCGACAACAGTAAGGCCATCAACTCGCATATTGACTACCCTACTTATCTACGTACCAAACAAAGTATCCAAAAAAGTTTTGTAGACCCGGGAAATCCGTTACAGATTTATTTCAATTTGGTAAACAGTGGCCGTGTTACCTTTAACGACGGCAAGCTACATGCAGTTAAGTACACTATTACCGATGCCAAGGGAAACAAAAGCACCTTGACTTTTAATGTACTTGCAGATACAAAAGCAGTAATTAACACGCCCGATTTGCCCCCAGGCACCTTGTTTGGCTACCACAAGCAAAATGAATTTGGCAATAACGAGGTAAAAGTGGTATTGCCTAAAGGCACCTTATATAACGACCTGAATTTCATTTATAAGAAAACAGCCAAGCCACAGCAAAATGCCTTTTCCGAAGTTCACCATATCCAAAACAACCTTACCCCCTTACACACAGGTTTCGACCTTTGGATAAAGGCCGACAGCACACTAGCCAAATACGAAAGTAAGGCCTTAATCGTGAACAGCAATAGGTCATCGCAGGGCGGATATTTCGACAACGGATGGGTTAAGGCCAAGCCCCGTAATTTCGGCAGTTTCTTCATTGCTGTAGATACTATTGCCCCCAGCATTACTCCCGTAAATATCGCCAATGGCAAAAACATGGCTGGACTTAGCAAAATGAACTTTAGGATCAGCGATAACCTTTCGGGTATCAAAAGCTTTAACGGATACATAGATGGCAAATGGATATTAATGGAATTTGACGCCAAAACCGCCAGCCTTTGGCACAACTTTGATGAAAGAACCACTGCGGGTAAACATACTTTCGAATTACTTGTTGTTGATATGAAGGAAAACACAAAAAGGTACGCCATTGAATTTTATCGTTAATTTTTGAATTTGCAAACAACGGTTTTAGCTTGAACAGCCCCCAGTACCCATACAAATCCTTAGCTTTAAATTCAACCATTAAAAAATATGAGCACATTAAAAGAAGGCGATAAAGCGCCGGCATTTTCTGCAAAAGACCAACATGGAAACACCGTTACCCTTAACCAATTTAAGGGCAAAAAAGTGGTTTTATATTTTTATCCAAAAGATGATACCCCTGGCTGCACGGCAGAAGCCTGCGATTTTAGGGACAATTACCAAGGCTTACAAACCAAAGGCATTGAGGTACTTGGTGTAAGTGTTGACGACGAAAAATCTCATCAAAAGTTTATCACAAAACATAGTTTGCCTTTTACACTTTTAGCAGACACAGACAAAAACATTGTAGAAGCCTACGGCGTTTGGGGAGAGAAAAACATGTACGGCAAAAAATACATGGGCACCAACCGTACAACCTTTGTGATTAATGAAGACGGCAACATTGCACACATTATTAAAAAAGTAGACACTAAAAATGCCACTGCACAGGTGCTCGAATTATTAAAATAATCTTTTTGGCAACGTACGATATTAGAGATTTATGAAGTTTCAAAAACTTCGTAAATCTCTTCCCTTTCCAAAATCTATTTCTATTTTTTGGAAATCAAATCAAGTACTACCATCTTCCGGTAGTCCCGCTATCCGCTTTACTCGGCCCCAAACCAGCCCCCACCCTTAGCCTTCGTGCCCGCTACTATCGGGTTTAATGGGCAAACACATTGCTACTATTTTAAATATTTGCGTTTTTAAAACATATCGGGCCTACGAAGTTTTAGACACCTCATAAGCCCCCCTTCCAGAACAGCCGCATAAAAAAATCCTCTCCAAAAACTGGAAAGGATTTCAGATTTATGTGTGTTGAAGTTAGTTCATTTGTTGTTTATCGTTTTTAACCACGGCCATTACCGGCGTAATTTTTACGATTTTAAACTCAGTACGACGGTTAAGTTGGTGCTGTGCCTCGGTACATTTCACTCCATCTGCACATTGGTTAAGCAGTTCGCTCTCGCCCTTACCCACAGCGGTCAATCGATCAGCAGATACACCTTTGTTAAGCAGGTAGTCCATGGCACTATTCGCCCTTTTTTCAGACAATATTTGGTTATAGGCTGCTGTACCCCTGGCATCAGTATGCGCTGCAAGCTCCATTTTTACATTGGGCATATTAGCCATAAACGCATGTACTTTATTCAAGCCAGAAACGGCGTCAGGCCGGATATTCCATTTATTAAAGTCATAAAAAATATTATCAAGCTTTACCGTAAAAACATCTTTGGCTCTTTCCAGCTCAAACTTAATATCGTAAATAGTAGATTGGTTCACGCCCTTGGTCGAAATTTCGCCAGTTTGGCTGGTAAAATATTGTTGCGGATTACCTTTCACCACATAATCCGTTTCTTTTTCCAAATTAAAGGCAAACTTACCGTTAGCATCGGAGAAAACAGAAACTTGCGTTCCCCTATCCTTGTTGAGCAGCAAAATTTCCAAACCAGCAATAGGCTGGCCTGTTCCTTTTTCTACAACTTCCCCATTAATGGCGTATATCTTATCTGGAGATTTCGGCTCGGCCTTGATTCCGGTGGCAAACCTGTAAATATCGTCCAATCCAACCCCGCCATTTCTATTGCTCGAAAGATACCCCGTTTTATGATCTGCATTAAACATGATCCCGAAATCATCTTTGGGCGAATTAAGCGGTGCCCTTAAATTTTCTACATCCTTAAAGCTATTTTTACTGCCCACCGCCGAGAAAACATCTAATCCGCCCATACCAATATGCCCCCGTGAAGCGAAATAGAACTTGCCGTCACTTCTCACCGTTGGAAAAACATCATCCTGAGGGGTATTGATCTGATTGCCACAGTTTACCGGTTGGCTCCAACTTCCATTGGCCAACTTCTCGCTGTAATAGAGGTCCATCCCTCCAAAACCGCCTGGCATATCAGAAGCAAAATACAAAAGCTTACCATCAGGCGACAGGGCCGGATGCTGCACCGAAAACGCCCCTGCATTGTTGAACGGCAGCTTATCTTTTTCTACCCATTCGTCTCCTTTTTTAATGGCAATTAACAGGTATTGCTTTCCAACCTCTCCCAATTTCGACTTTTTGTTGCTGGCCAATACCGATCTGGTAAAGATCAGAGTGTCTAAACTAGGGTACACCGCTACCGGGCCGCTATGGTAGCCCTTATTGATAGAGCCTTTTAAAATCTCAACCTGTTTTGAAGAAGGCACTGCACTATATATTTTCAGGTATGGATTACCCGTCCAGCCGTATACTTCTTGGCCTTTTTTGTTTTTTTGCCAGCGGTCAGAAATGAAAAGTATATTTGAGCCAAATTTAGACGGGCTGAAATCCGAGTTTTCAGAATTTAAGCCAATTTCGCTTTCTACCGAAGCACCAATATCGGGGTTTTCGGCCCACATTTTTGCTACACCGCAAATATTTGCTTGCTTCTCTGCCTCTTGGGCTTGTGCTGGATTTTTCTGTCCCCAAATGGTAAAGTTATTGGCAGCTTCGCCAAACTTTCCATTTTGCTTTAAGGCTTCAGCGAGGTATTTATAATTATCCGAAGTTGCATCAGGATAGCTCAATGTTTTTTTATACCAAATTTCAGCGGCTTCGGTATTATTGATAAACCTGTAGCAATTAGCAATTTTCTGCGCCACATCCATGCTTGGGTTGGCTTTCATGATTTTATCATAAATCTCCAGTGCATATTTATAATCAAGCTGCCTGTAAAGTTTATCGGCCTCCTTGATATCATCAGAAAACAGTACCGAAGGCAAGAGGTAAATAATCAAGAAAAGAGCTGCAACCCTGAAAAACTTTTTAAATGTCATAGAAACTCTGCGTTAAAAGTACCGCGGAGTAGTTAAAGCATTATTTCTGTAGTTTTTTCCAATAATCAATCCTAACGATATTTCGTGGCTACCAGATGAATATGAATTTAAATCGGACAAATTATAATCGTAGGCATATCCAATCCTAAATTTTTTGGCAACAAAAACTTCAACTAATCCAACAAGCGAATTTTGTTGAAAAGTCCCACTTAAATTGTTAGTTTTTTTCCACATATCCACACCCATCCTGTAGGAGCCGCCTATCCATAAAACATCCCTAAGTAAAAAAGATGCGTTTATATCGAAATTACCCATGGTATTGGGGTCATCGCGGAGCATTAAAGAGGGCTTAAATTTCACATCGTTACTAACATTTAAAATTGCTCCGGTTGTTAAAAAAATGTGGACAGGGGGCAAAATGATAAACCTTGCACGCTGGTTATTTTTATTTAAGGCTGTAGTAAGCAGGTTATTTGCCGAAAGCCCCGCATAAAAGACATCGTCGCTGTAGTGCAGCCCAATTTTTGCATCGGGCGAAATGTAGTTTTGCGTTCCGCTAAAGGCAGCGTCCGTTGGATCACCAATAATAGCTTTTTCACTATTCAACGAAAACTGAACCGCTCCCACGCCTACACCAAAACTTAGCCTGCCTTGGTCTCCTACGGGCAGCCTGTAGGCATAATTTGCCATAATGGCCGTTTGCCCTTGGATACCTGCCCTGTCGTTTAAAATAGAAAGCCCCAGGCCTACGTTATTATTGTGAAAAAAAGCACCGTCAACAATTAACGATTGCGTAGTAGGCGCCCCTTTTACGCCAACCCATTGGTTGCGGCTAAGCAGATTAATGTTTAAATCTTCCTTATAGCCGGCATACGCCGGATTGACCAACAAATTATTGAACATGTATTGGCTATAAGTCACCTCATTTTGCGATTTTGCCATGAAAGGGCACAACACAATCAAAATTTGGAAGAAAAATCTTTTCATCGCTTTAGTTTTTAACCATGGTGATAGATCCTTTAAAAAGCTGATCTTTTCCGTCTATTTTAACCCTTAGCACATAAAAATAGGTGCCTGAACCAACATTTTGCCCATCCCAATATTTAGCAGAGCTATAGTTGGCCACCCTGTAGATCAAGTTGCCTGAACGATCAAAAATTTTCAGGTCATTATCAGGAAAGGCATCTATGTTTTTCACTTCCCATTTATCATTTTTGCCGTCTCCATCAGGAGAAAAAGCATTGTAAATTTCAAGCGGGCCGGCATTGGTTACCTGGGCAAAAGCAAAAGGGGCATCAATGCCGCTAACCAATTTAACGCCCTGCGAAACCAAGGACTTACTAAGCCCAGGAAAAAAGCTGCTATTGTCTTGGGTGCTCATAGGAAATACGCGGTCCCAATTGTTCTTGGCGGTCCAATTCACCAAGGTAGTGTACTTTTCGGCAGAGGAAGTATAAAAGCTTACATCTACCGCACCGCTCCCTTTCCAATTCTTCAAAATGTGGTAATAGCTATCATTAACGTCAATGATGGCATTTTCCTTGCTAAACCTGCTATACCCATCTACGGAAGGGTCTTTATCATAAAATGAAGCGCCAATTATACTGGCATCTTTTGATTTAACCGACACAAACCGCATTATCCCAAGCCTACTTGAGCCCAAAGGAAAAACATAATCGAGGCCCGCATCCATATGCCTTACAAACTGGCCGCTGCCGGTAGTACTAACAAACCCCTTGTTGCGGAGCAGGGAAGACCCGCTATTATCCAAATGAAGCTGGCTATCATTCAATTGCACTTCAGCATCGCCCAAATCCAAGGACAGCCTTACGTCAACATTGTTCTTGATCTCAAAAACTCCTTGCCCAGCAAATGCCAGTCTCGGAAAACTGGTGGTACTGTTTCCTGAAAAAACAGCTCTTTTTGCCGTAAACCTTACCTTACCGTTTGATTCCAATGCGAAAACGGCCGTTCTGTTACTCACCCAATCACCTCCAACCACCATTTCACCGTTGTTCAATATTGAGCCAAAATTATGGGTAACCTTATCGCCAACGTACAGCAATGCGTTTTGATCGATAAAAATCTTGGCCCCATTATTTACCAATTGGGCAACAGCATCGCTATTTGACGCCATTAGCACTATGGCCGCAAGGAAAATACCTAAGCGTTTTTTCTTTATCATAACACAGCGCTTATGTAGAACGTAGCCGCAGGCAGATCGATAGGGCCATCACTAACATTCATAAACTTAACTTCAATGATATTAGCGCTTACCACTCTGGCGTAAGCTATGATCAGCCCATAAGGCAGCTCAACACTTGGCGATACCGCTACGCTAGCGCCCATATCTACTCCGGTAAGTGTAAAAGTTTGCTTGTCGAAAGACTTTGCCCCAATTGTAGGCAGATCTCTTGTGAAAGAAGCTTTGGAAACCGAGGTAATACCTGAACCATTTACGCCAATTTTCACTTTTCCGTCAGTTGCAATCCTTATTCCTTCTACTCTGTTTGCCGCAATAACAAGTTCCTTAGCATCAGTAGTTCCTACAAAATCAGCATTAACCCCTGGGTTGGTAGTTCCACCAATGCTTCCGGCACCGTTACCTGTTCTTAACCAGGCCGTGGTACTTCCAGAAGGGCCTTGCGGACCAGCCGGGCCCTGCTCTCCAGGGTCACCTTGATCACCTTTTGGGCCTTGAATCCCTTGCGGGCCAGCGGGACCCTGTAAGCCCTGGGGACCAGTAGCTCCCGGATCACCTTTATCTCCCTTATCACCTTTTGGACCTTGGGCACCTTGCAGGCCCGTAGCCCCCGTTGCACCAGCCGGACCCTGCGGACCAACCTCACCAGTATCACCTTTAGCGCCTTGAGGGCCAGCTGGGCCCTGAATTCCCTGCGGACCAACGGGTCCAATATCTCCCTTATCGCCTTTGTCTCCGGTATCTCCTTTTAAACCTTGCGGGCCAGTTAAACCGATAGGGCCTTGCGGGCCCACCGCTCCAACATCCCCTTTATCGCCTTTATCTCCAGTATCTCCTTTTAAGCCCTGGGCACCCTGCGGGCCAGTTGCTCCAGTTGCACCAACAGCACCTTGTGGGCCAGTATCCCCAATATCGCCTTTGGCACCTTGAGGACCTGCAGGACCTTGAATACCCTGGGGACCAACAGGTCCCACATCTCCCCGGTCACCTTTTGGACCCTGAGCACCAGTTAAGCCAATGGGCCCCTGCGGGCCAGTTGCACCCGGATCGCCCTTAGCTCCTTGTGAACCTTGTTGGCCTTGCGGACCTTGTGTGCCCATATCGCCTTTAGGGCCCTGCGGACCTACTACGCCAGTGGTCAAATTGGCCAATACCAGCCAAGTTCCATCTGCCTGCTTTTTAAATACGCTACCGGTGTTGTTATTTAAATAAAGATCACCTTCTTTTGTCCCAACAGGTTCCGTTGCAGTACTTGGCGGATTAAGCACACCATTGTACCATTGCGCACCAGCTGGACCTATCGGCCCTGCCGGCCCTACCACCCCTGTGGTTAAGTTAGCCACCTCTTTCCAAACACCGCCAGTTCTTACAAACACCTTCCCACTGTTGTTGTTCAAATAATAATCACCATCCTTAGAAGCTGCTGGCTCGGTGGTGGCCGTTGGCGGGTTGAGCGTACCATTAGACCAACTTGCACCGTTAGCTCCCGGCGCACCTTGGCTACCAGGATCGCCCTTGTCTCCTTTAGACCCTTGTGAACCTATCTCTTCCCATTTATCTGAGTTCCAAGTATTAAACTTATTGGTGCTGGTGTTGTAAATCAACAAACCATTGATGGAGGTATTGGTAACACCTACGGCCTGCAATGCGTTTCGCTGAACCTCACTCAAACGAGGAATCAACAAGCCTTTTTCCGTAGAATAAATCTCTAGAATTGATTTACTGTTAGGCTTTTCTGTGCCAATACCTACTGACCCATTTTGGGCATAAGCAAAACACGAGAAAAACAAGAATGTTAAAAAAGTAGAAATCCTCATAAGCGAAAACGTTTATTTGTTGACTTTTGGGTAATTATCTACTCAAAATAAGAATATATTTATGAATATAACAAACTTATCAACATTTATTTTATTTCAGGCGCCTTATTGTGGAAAACTATACCTGTTAAAAAAGGCCATTGTACACAAAAAAGCTAGTCTAAATAATGGGCAAACCGATATTTAAATTAACTTTGTTACCATTACAATAATTATTTTTTTGGATGAAACATACAATCAGTGAACTAGAAGATATCGCTTCGCAAGTAAGAAGAGATATTCTGAGAATGGTACATGCGGTACAGTCTGGGCACCCGGGCGCATCTTTAGGCTGTGCAGATTTTTTTACAGCTTTATATTTCGAGGTGTTGAACCACAACCCGAAGTTTGACATGGATGGTAAAAACGAAGATCTTTTCTTTTTATCAAATGGCCATATTTCGCCGGTTTGGTATAGTGTACTGGCCAGATCAGGATATTTTAACGTTAGCGAATTGAGTACTTTTAGAAAACTGAACTCGAGATTGCAAGGCCACCCCACTACCCACGAAGGGCTGCCTGGCGTTCGTATCGCATCTGGCTCATTGGGGCAAGGCCTGTCAGTGGCTATTGGCGCAGCGCTCGCCAAAAAAATCAATGGTGATAAATCATTAGTTTTTGCCCTTTTAGGAGATGGAGAATTGCAAGAGGGCCAAAACTGGGAAGCGTTTATGTTTGCTCCTCACAACAAAGTGGACAACCTGATTGCCAGCATTGATTACAATGGCCAGCAAATTGACGGCCCTACAGAAAAAGTACTTTCGTTAGAAAACCTTCAGGCAAAATTTGAAGCTTTCGGATGGCACGTAATCACCACCAATGGCAACAACATGGATGAAATTGTTAAAGGCCTAGAATATGCCAAATCGTTAACTGGAAAAGGGAAACCTATTTTAAATCTGATGAGTACCCAAATGGGCTACGGTGTAGACTTTATGGTTGGCACCCACAAATGGCACGGCTCAGCTCCAAACGACGAACAACTGGCTAACGCCCTGGGACAAATCAAGGAAACCTTGGGAGATTACTAAATCAAGTATAGCGCAGCGAAATAATGGTTACCAAAATCAAATTGCAATGCGCCATACCCAACACCATTAGAAATGAAAAAATACACTTACACTGATAAAAAAGATACACGCTCTGGATTTGGAGCAGGCCTGCACGAAGCAGGTAAAAGAAATGAAAATGTAGTTGCCCTTTGTGCCGATTTAGTAGGCTCGCTAAAAATGGATGCTTTCATCAAGGATTTCCCAGAGAGATTTTTCCAAATTGGCATTGCAGAGGCCAACATGATGGGCATTGCCGCAGGCTTAACCATTGGCGGAAAAATTCCTTTTACGGGAACATTTGCCAACTTTTCTACAGGTAGGGTCTATGATCAAATCCGCCAATCTATAGCTTACTCGGGCAAAAATGTTAAAATATGTGCTTCTCACGCTGGCTTAACCCTGGGAGAAGATGGCGCTACCCACCAAATTTTGGAGGATATTGGGTTGATGAAAATGCTGCCCGGAATGACCGTAATTAACCCTTGCGATTACAACCAAACCAAAGCGGCAACCTTGGCCATTATGGATCACGAAGGTCCTGTTTATTTACGCTTTGGTCGCCCGGTAATTCCTGTATTCACGCCAGAAGACCAAAAATTTGAAATTGGCAAGGCATGGATGGTAAATGAAGGTACAGATGTAACCATTGTAGCCACCGGACACATGGTTTGGAGGGCGATACAGGCAGGCGAGGAATTAGAGAAATTAGGTATTGATGCTGAAATTATAAATATCCATACCATTAAACCTTTGGACGAGGAAGCGATCTTAAAATCGGTGAAAAAAACCGGCTGTATCGTTACCTGCGAAGAGCACAATAAATTTGGCGGTTTGGGAGAGAGTATTTCTCACCTATTGACCACTACGTATTTAGCTCCACAAGAGTTTGTAGCTGTTAATGACAGTTTCGGCGAAAGCGGTACACCTGATCAATTAATGACCAAATATAAACTGGACCCTTCTGACATCGTAGCAGCTGCCCAAAAAGCAATAGCTAGAAAATCGAAATAATCTATGAAGCAAGTTGAAGACGCCGAGATCCTTTCTAAATTTCAAGATGAAAAAACTCGCAATAACGGCTTCAACTTGCTTTTACAAAAATACCAGCAAAAAATTTATTGGCATATCAGGCGCCTGGTTATTGACCACGACGATGCCGATGACCTGGTACAGGAAACCTTTGTAAAGGTTTGGAAAAACCTGCATTCCTTTCGTAGTGATTCGCAGCTATATACTTGGATTTACCGAATTGCCACCAACGAATCCATCACTTTTCTCAACAAGAAGAAAAACAGAAACAATGTTTCCCTGGATGAAGTAAACTCTGAACTGGCCGAAACGCTGGCCTCTTCCAGCTACTTTGATGGTGATAAAATCCAGCGCAAATTGCAGCAAGCCATCCTTACCCTTCCAGAAAAGCAACGCATCATTTTCAACATGAAATATTTTGACGACATGAAGTACGAAGAAATTTCGGAAGTTTTGGGCACTACGGTGGGGGCTTTAAAAGCATCGTTCCATATTGCAGTCAAAAAAATCGAAGCAATTTTAATAAATCAAGATTGACATTAAACCTTTTGCCTAAAAAAACATCAATAAATACGAATGAGTAAAATGGCCGAAAATATGGAATGGGAAAACGAAGCGCCACAACTAGCGAAACTGGAAAGATCTAACCCCTTTACGGTTCCAACAAATTATTTTGGGGAACTTCAGGAGCGAATCAATCAGTCTGTATTTATGAGTTCGTTGGAAAAAACAACCAACGCTGGTTTTGCCACTCCACCAAATTATTTTGAAAACCTTAACGAGCAAATCATTTCCAAAGCTAAATTATCAACGTTTGTAAATGCGCAACAAGGTTTTAGTGTTCCCGATGGATATTTTGATCAGTTGCAGCAAAGTATTACCGCCAAAACCATCAACCATAAAAAAGTGGTTAAACTTTGGCACCAACCATTATTTAAATATGCTGTTGCCGCTTGTTTGGTAATTGCCTCTACCACTGGATGGTTTGCAAACCAGCAATATCAGAGCCGCCAGTTACGAAAAACGGAACTTGCCAAAGAGCAGTTGCTGTATGATATAGACGAAAGTGTGATTATTGAATATGTTCAAGAGGCGCAACTTGGAAAAACAGCCAATGTTACCGACAGTGAAATGGAGGCCTATATTTTAGATAATTTCTCTACTACAGATCTATCTAACAACTTATAAATCGGGTGAGGTGATCATCATCAAAACCCGTTCAATATATTAATTAACAAATTAAACAGATGAAAAACTTTGTTTTTGCACTATTAATCTTTACTCCTTTTTTAGCTTTAGCACAAGGGCCTAAAATGGGTGGTGAAAAAATGGAAGCCAGAAAAGTGGCTTGGCTAACCACAAAGCTGGACCTATCTGCTGAAGATGCCAAGATTTTTTGGCCAATCTATAATGACTATGTAAGAGAGCAGTCAACGTTGAGAAAAGAACGGATGCAAAAGATGATCAGCTTTAGAAAACTTAAGGAAATTGAAGATTTAGATGATGAAGAAATTCAAACCTTAATCTTAAATGATTTCAACTTCAGGCAGCGAGATTTAAATATCGAACGCAAATATTACAATAAGTTCAAATCAAGCTTACCCATTAAAACAGTGGGAAAGTTTTACCGGGCACAAGAAGCATTCAAGAAAGAAATACTGCAACAATACAGGGCAGCAATGCCAGCCCCTCAAACGAATTAGATCGCACAGATGATTAACCAAAGAGGACGTCCCGAAAAGACGTCCTTTTTTATTTGACATCATTTCCAAAAAAATGAAGCTTAAATCCGCTACTTTTGCAACATGCTTACCCAACGACAACTTTTTTTAAAACATAACGCCCAAACATCTACCACACCTTTAATGCTAGAATTTGTAAAAGCACAGGGCGTTAACTTATATAATAGTGAAGGAAAAGCCTATATCGATTTGATTGCCGGCATTGGGGTAAGTAACGTAGGCCATTGCCACCCTAATGTGGTTGCAGCAGTGCAAAAACAGGCAGAAACTTATATGCACCTGATGGTTTATGGCGAGTTTGTACAAAGCCCACAAGTGAATTTTGCAACCGCTTTGGCATCCGTTTTACCTGAACAGCTTAACTGTACTTACTTTGTTAATTCTGGAGCCGAGGCCGTAGAGGGAGCTATGAAACTGGCCAAAAGATACACTGGAAAAAAAGGTTTTATTGCCTGTAAAAATGCTTATCATGGCAGCACGCAAGGCGCCGAGAGCTTAATGGAAAGCGATTTTTATTCTGCCGGCTACGGACCATTTTTGCCACACGTTGATTTTATTATACACAACAACATTGACGATCTACAAAAAATCACTGACCAAACGGCAGCCGTTTTTATTGAGCCCATACAAGGCGAAGCTGGGGTGAGGGTGGCAGATCAAGCTTTTATGGAAGCATTAAAAGCAAGATGTTTGACTACTGGTACGCTTTTAGTATTTGATGAAATTCAAACAGGCTTTGGCCGAACGGGAAAGATGTTTGCTTTTGAGCATTATGGCGTTACACCAGATATTCTTCTGTTAGCCAAGGGCATTGGTGGCGGAATGCCCATTGGCGCCTTCATCAGTTCGGCAGAAATCATGTCGGTATTATCCTTTAACCCTATTTTGGGCCACATGACCACTTTTGGTGGCCATCCCGTGTGCTGTGCAGCAGGGCTAGCTACGCTAAATACACTGCTTAACGAAAATATTGTGGCTCACGTGGACGCAAAGGGTAATTTATTTAAGGAATTGTTACTACATCCGGCGGTAACAGAAATCCGTGGCAAAGGCTTGATGCTTGCCCTGGGCTTTGACAGCTTTGAAACCAACAAAGCGATTATTGACGCCTGCATTGAAGATGGCATTATTACCGATTGGTTTTTGCACTGCAGTGATGCCATGCGCATTGCTCCGCCCTTAACCATTACTGAAAGTGAAATCAGGAAAGCATGCGATATTATACGAAGAAATATAGAGAAAATTTGCCCTTCAAAATAAATTGGAATGAACGTACTGATTGTTGAAGACGAAAAAAGCCTGGCACTAGAAATTAGCGATTTCCTGAGCAAGGAAGGCTATATCATTGATCATGCCCGAAGAAAGGCTTCGGCAGAAGAGAAAATTTTCGTGAACAGCTATGATTTTATCCTCCTTGATTTGGGGCTGCCGGATGGCGATGGTTTTGAGCTGCTGAAACTGCTCAAAGGTTTGAAAGACCGAGATGATGCCATCATCATCCTTACGGCCAGAAGCGCGGTAGATGAACGTATCAAAGGGCTTGAGGAAGGTGCCGACGACTATTTGCCAAAACCTTTCTCTCTGAATGAACTCTTGGCCAGAATGCATGCCGTAACCCGCAGGAAACACAAGCTGGAAAAAAACGATATCCAGGTACACGATTTTGTATTAGATATCCAGAACAGGGTGGTCACTTTTAAAGGCGAAAGAATACATCTGACCAAAAAGGAATTTGAAATCTTAAATTATCTGGTATTGAATAAAAACCGTGTAGTTTCCCGCACCAGCCTTACCGAACACGTTTGGGGAGATATTCTGGAAGTTAATTCAGATTCGAACTTTGTGGATGTACACGTAAAAAATCTACGCAAAAAACTGATGTGCCACGCCAAAACCGATTGGCTGGAAACGGTGAGAAGTATTGGCTATAGGATCACGCTTTAATTACGATACGATGAGACTGCAAGAAAAACTTACTTTATACAACGCCGCTACCAAAATTGCACTCATCTTTATTCTCGGAACCATTATCCTCTTTTCCCTAGAAAAAATTTCCATTAACCATCTAGATAACAGGCTATCCAAAAAAGAAACCAAACTCATCAAAAACCTTAATGATAGCGAGGTGGATAGCTTATTAAATGCCCAGCAAACATTTACCGATTACAATATTTTAAAAGATGAGTTTATTGTGCTTAAGCTTATCCCAAGGCAAAAAAGCATTGATCCCACTGAAAAATTCAGCACCGACGATCGAGAGATTATGGGCGATATTGAAGCTTATCGCATCCTTACCAAGCAATTTAAGTATAAAAACAAGTACTATCAGTTAGAGCTAGGCACCACGGCCGCAGGAGCTATTTCTATCAAAAAATCATTGGGAATTTACATGTTTATTGTATTGATGGTTTCGCTTTCCATCACCTTGGTAACCGACTATGCCTTTACCAGATTTCTACTTAAGCCTTTCTATAAAATCCTAGATCAGAAAATAAATAAAGTAAATGACCCCATAACCTTCGATTACAGCAAGATCCCGACCAACACTACCGATTTTGTGCTCTTAGACGATAGCATTAATGGACTGATGCGGAAGATTACCGATCTGTTTTTATTGGAAAAACAATTTATCGCCAATGTTTCGCATGAATTGCTTACCCCTATTTCTATTTTAAATGGCAGGTTGGAGAATATTCTCGCTTCAGAAACTTTGCCAGTGGAGCATGAAGAAAAAATCATGGCCTCGCTAAAAACGTTGAGTAGGTTAAAATCTATCATTAACAGCCTATTGTTGATCTCGAAAGTAGAAAATGAGCAATATGTAAAGAAAGACCAAGTTATGGTTAAACAGGAACTGGAAGATATCCACGAGGATTTGAAGGAGCGAATTTTAGACAAGCGCATTGCCTACGAAGACCAAACCAAGGAAAACTTTATCTTTTTGGGAAACCAGCCTTTAATCCATACGCTACTGGTCAACATCATCAATAATGCGATCAAGTACAGCAATCAGTTGGGCAAAATCGTTATCGCTGATCAGTTAACTCCCGAAAACTACCTCCTTTCCATCACAGATAACGGCATTGGGATGGAAAATGAAATTGTCAAAAAGGCCTTCCATCGCTTTGAAAGGGAAACCAATGAAGAAGTGAGTGGTTTGGGATTGGGATTAGCCATTGCTAACAGTATCGCCAAATTTCATCATATTTCGATCTCTATTGCTTCAAAAAAGCACCAGGGAACCAGGGTAGTCATTAGCTTTCCAATAGCAAAAGCATAGCCTGATCACAATTTCCCAGGCTTTAAAAACTTCATGATTTCTTCATATTGATAGATGAACTTAGTATGGTTAAACAACATTGTTCACTAAAACAAAAAGAAAATGAAAACAGTGAAATTTTTAATGCTTGCAATGATCGCAGCATTTACCCTAAACTTTGCAAACGCACAAACACCTGCCAAAGCACCAGTAAAAACAGTTGCCCCCGCTACTAAAACAATGGAAAAGAAAGCTGAAAAAAAAGCTGAAAAAGTAGAAGCTAAAGCTGATACCGCAGCTAAAAAAGTAAAGCACAAAGCACATAAAAAACCATAAGTACTTGTTCCTAGTTAGTACAATGCGCAGTGGCTTTGCCCTGCGCATTTTTTGTGCCCCTATTTTGGGCACTTCTTATTATCTTTATGCAAATAATTCATCAGGAACATGGAAATCATTCAAGAAAACGAAGATAGAAGAGGTTTATTTAAAGCGGTAGAAGATGGCAAAGAAGCTGGTGTAATGACCTACACTTGGGCCGGGAGCACAAAGTTCATCATTGACCATACGGAAGTTAATCCCAACTTTAAAGGAAAAGGTGTGGGGCAACAAATGGTTATGAAAGCCGTAGAATATGCGAGAGCCAATCATTTAAAAATCATGCCATTGTGTCCGTTTGCCAAATCAGTTTTCGATAAAAATCCCGATATCGCAGACGTGCTATTTTAAATGAACTGCCCTATGTGTTTATGTCTTTTTAAATGAAAATACAAGCACATAGCAAATTCACATCGTTTATTAATGCTTTAAAACTGGTATTGACGATCAACTCATTTTCTGGCGCTTAATCAAATAAGCTTCTAAAATATGGTTAAAGCCGGCATTGATATCAGCATCCACCATATCAATTTTATATTGGGCGCATTTTAATGCCAGGTTTTTCCTGTACGTGGTCATTTGCGACAGGTAAGCATCTTTCACCTTCGCAGCATGGGCTTTTAAAACAGTGCCCGTTTCCATATCTACAAATTCATAGGGCCTGTTTTCGAAATCAAAATCCTGCTCCTTCGCCTTATCTGTTACGTTAAAAACAACCACTTCATGCTTATTAAATTTCAAATGCTGTAAGGCTGAAAATAGCTGGTCAAGTTTTTCGGCACTATTAACCGTTTGCAACATGTCGCTAAAAACCACCACTAACGAGCGTTTGTGAATAAGATCGGCTATTTGGTGCAATGCCAAAGAAAGATTGGTTTGAACATTCAGCTTAGCGGCCGTTAAAACTTCTTCCAACTTGGCAAATAAAAACTTTTGGTGCACGCTGGTTGATTTAGCCGGGGTATTTAACTTCAATTCATGGGTAAAAAGACTTAAACCAAAAGCATCACGCTGCCTTTTAAGCAAATAAATTAAGGCTGCGGTACTTTGTACGGCAAAAGTGAGCTTGTTGTATTTATCGCCAGGAAAATACATGGACGAAGAGATGTCTATCACAAACTGGCACCTCAAATTGGTTTCTTCCTCATAACGCTTGCTAAACAGCTTATCCGTTTTGGCAAACAATTTCCAGTCTATACTTTTAACACTATCGCCGTTGTTGTAAAGCCTGTGCTCTGCAAATTCAACAGAAAAACCATGGAATGGACTTTTGTGAAGTCCGGTAATAAATCCTTCAACCACTTGCTTTGCTAAAAGCTCCAAACTGCTTTCAAATCTAATTTCCTCAGGTTTTTGCGATGCTTGCATACGTAAAACTAATAAAAAAGATTTTGTTTAGCTTTGTTAAATCACTAAATAACATCATATGAAAAGATTATTACTTTTTATCATTAGCGCTATAATTGTTAATAGCAGCTATGCCCAAAAGGTGCAAGGTGGAAAAGTAAACACCGAAAGCGCCAAACTTGCTGGCAAGTTGGATACGGCAAAAAAACAAGAAGGTTGGACAGTTAGAGGAACCAATACCCTTTTACTAAACCAAGCAGCCTTTTCCAATTGGGTTGCAGGGGGAATTAACTCCATTGCATTAACGGGCCGTGTTGATTATGAATTTAATCTTAAAAAAGGCAAAAACCTTTGGGAAAACCGCATTTTGGGCGGCTATGGCTTACGTTCAGAAGAAAACAACAAAGCAACCAAAGTAGAAGACGTGATCGACTTCACTTCAAAATACGGTTATCAGTTGGGCAAGAGCAATTGGTATAGCGCTATTGCCTTAAACCTTAAAACCCAATTTGCAAAAGGCTACGACTATGGCAAGCCTGAGCAAAGCTACATTTCCAATCTGTTCTCGCCAGGTTACGTTACATTGGGCGTGGGTTTTGACTATATCCCGAACGACAACTTTCAATTTAGCGTTCACCCCCTAACGTCAAGGTTTACCATCATTGCCGACAAGGCTGTTTTTGACCCCGACAGAGATGGTATCCTTACCGAAGCTTACGGCGCCCAACCTACCGAAAGCCTGGTTTACCAGCTAGGAGCCTACATCGGTGGCCGATACAAAGTAAAACTGATGGAGAACATCATGCTTGATAACCGTTTCGGCCTTTTTACCAATTACCTGGAGAAACCGCAAAACATGGTATTATCGTATTCGGGCATTTTGGACATGAAGGTGAACAAATTTATCTCCACACAAATTACTGCCGATTTATTTTACGACGACAACCAAATTGGCAAGCTACAGCTAAAAGAAACTTTGGGCGTGGGCTTAACCTATAAGTTTGGCAGATACTAGGGCCTGTGCAGAAATTCAAACAAAATCATTTATAGCACTCCCCCAAAAAAAAGCTACGAGCGCCACTGCAAGGCCCAAGGCAGTTGCCAGCACATTACCCTTCTCGATAGCTCGGGAAGGTTTTTTTTTGAAAATCAGTTGCACTGCAACGATCTCCCGAAAGCCCTTCTTTCCGCTATAGTCCAAAGCTCGTAAACTCGCCTTGGAGCTGCCGCTTCAATAAGGTTTAGCCAATAAACACCCGTAATACTTCGGTAAAATATTGCCCTGCAATACCATAAACAGCGGCCCCAAACCTCAAAGCAGCGTAGGGCAAAAAAACGGCTTGGCGGGATAGCGGGCCAAATACCCGGCAAAAATGCTCTCCAAAAAAAAAATCCGACATGTAAATACACCTCGGATTTAATATATTTTGGAATTAGTTCCAGACCTATTCTTATAATTGACCGTCTAACTTACCAGCCAAAATTGATTTTGGCACTGCGCCAATTTGTTTGTCAACCACCTGACCATCTTTAAAGTACAACAAAGCTGGGATGTTACGGATACCAAACTGCATCGAAATTTGTGGATTGTTGTCAACGTTTACCTTGCCAACCAAAGCTCTACCTTCGTATTCTTTAGCAATTTCTTCTACCACTGGACCAACCATACGGCAAGGACCGCACCATTCTGCCCAAAAATCTACCAAAACAGGTTTATCCGATTTTAATACTACTTCCTCGAAGTTAGCATCTGTTATTTCTAAAGCCATATCTAAATTTTTATTATGTACAAATATATTATCAATTGTGATGCCATCAAAAGCCAAATGCCAATTTGACATTGTTTTGTTCATTGGTCCATTGGCTCGTCGGTTAACTGTTGAATCGTTTAGCTGGTTAATTGATTCCTTTGCTCAGCTTGTAGGTATCTAAACTAGCACCAAGCGAAGTAATTTCCCGCTTCCCCGCAGATTTAAAACGCTGATTGGAGGAGACTTCACCAGCCCGCTAATCCCTAGCCACTAACCACTAATTTAACCTATAATCCACAAAATCAAGCTTCTTTATTCCGTCCAAAAATTGGTTATTTGGGTTAATTTTTTGGTTTTTGGAAGGCAGCTCCAGTTTTAAACCTTTCTCTACGTCATAAACCTCAAAATTAAGCTTACAGTTTTGAGCATCTGTATTTTCCCTATTTTCATCTAAAATGGCTTGTATTTGTTGCATAAAGCTATCGTTCACAATTTCAATAGGGAAAAATATGGTTAACGATTTGGTGAGCTTATCCCTCAAGCCCGATAGCAAATCAATGCTGGTAATTTTAAACTCCCAATCACCTTCCTTTCCAAAACGCAGCCCTAGTTTACCACGGATCTGCAGGAAATATCCTTCGGTTAAAAATTGTTTAAATTTCAGGAAATCATCACCAAACAAAGCAATTTCGCAACTATCATCGTAATCCTCAAACACAAAAGTACCGAAAGGCTTGCCTGTTTTGGTAATCCGTTGCGAAGCCATCACCACCAAACCACCCACTACCAGTTCACGATTTTTCAGGGTTTCAAATTCTGCCATAATCTCTTCATTTGAATCGCCCATCCTTACTTTATTGATGATACTTAAATGCTTCACTTTATGCGGACAATACCTATCCAGTTCAAAACGGTAATCATCCAGCGGATGTCCTGAAAGGAAAATTCCGATGGCATCTTTTTCGTATTTCAGCTTGTCAATCAGTCCCCACTCCTGTGTCATGGCAAAAGAAGGCTCCAAAATCAAATCAGCTTTTGAACCGCCAAACAACGAAGACTGCGACGAGTTTTGGTTATTCTGGAAGTCGTTGGCATACTTGATCAGTTTTTCAATTCCATTTAATTTATCATTAGGGCCAATAAAGAAAAATTGCGACCTATTGAAACCAAAAGCGTCAAAAGCACCGCCGTAAACAAAACTCTCGTAGGCTTTTTTGTTGACGATACGTGTATTTGAACGTTTGGCAAATTCGAAAACCGTTGGATAAGGGCCATTTTCTGTACGTTCTTCAATGATACTTTCCACGGCTTTTTCACCTACGCCTTTCACGGCTGATAACCCGAACCTAACTTCGCCCTTGGCATTTACCGAAAATTTCATCTCCGATTCGTTCACATCTGGCCCAAGTACGGGTACCCCCATTTGCCTACATTCTTCCATAAAGAAAGCTACCTGCTTAATATCACTCATGTTGTTGGAAAGTACCGCAGCCATATATTCGGCGGGATAATGTGCCTTTAAGTATGCGGTTTGGTAAGCAATCCAAGCATAGCAGGTAGAGTGCGATTTATTGAAAGCGTAAGAGGCGAATGCCTCCCAGTCTTTCCAAATTTTCTCTAAAGTTTCTGCTTTATGGCCTTTTTCAGAAGCCTGTTTTACAAACTTGGGCTTCATTTTATCGAGTACGTCTTTTTGCTTTTTTCCCATGGCCTTACGCAAAACATCGGCCTCGCCTTTGGTAAAGCCTGCCAATTTTTGCGACAAAAGCATTACCTGCTCTTGATAAACCGTAATTCCGTAGGTTTCTTGCAAATACTCTTCGCAGGCATCCAAATCATAGGTAATGGGTTCTATCCCATGTTTACGCCTAACAAAACTTGGGATATACTCCATAGGTCCTGGACGGTACAGCGCATTCATGGCAATTAAGTCTCCAAATACGGTAGGTTTCAACTCCTTCATATACTTTTGCATACCAGGGCTCTCGTACTGGAAAATACCAACGGTTTCACCACGCTGGAAAAGTTCATAGGTTGCTACGTCATCTATCGGGAAATTATCTGGGTCTAAATCAATGTTAAAGCGTTTTTTTACCAGCTTAACCGTGTCTTTGATCAGGGTCAGGGTTTTCAATCCCAAAAAGTCCATCTTCAACAAACCAGCGCTTTCTACTACCGAGTTGTCAAACTGGGTAACATACAAATCACTGTCTTTTGCTGTGGATACCGGAACAAAGTTGGTAATATCATCGGGAGTAATAATTACCCCACAGGCGTGGATCCCCGTATTACGTACCGAGCCTTCTAGCACAATCGCTTGCTGTAAAGTTTCGGCAGCTAAATCTTTCCCAGAAGCTAAGTTTTTAAGTAAATTTACATTTTCAAATTCATCAGGCCTAAGCGCTTCCTTTAAAGCTTTTTCTTCCAAATTGAAGATTTTTGCCAGTTTCATGTTAGGCACTAATTTGGCTACCTTATCCGCTTCGAAAAGTGGCAAATCCAATACCCTGGCCGTATCTCTGATAGAAGATTTAGCTGCCATGGTACCATAGGTGATAATTTGGGCCACCTGACTAGAACCGTATTTACCAATTACGTAATCCATTACACGGCCACGCCCCTCGTCGTCAAAGTCGATATCAATGTCGGGCATGGATACACGGTCGGGGTTAAGGAAACGCTCAAAAAGGAGGTCGTATTTAATCGGGTCGATATTGGTAATTCCCAAACAGTAAGCCACCGCTGAACCTGCCGCCGAACCACGGCCGGGGCCTACAGATACGTCCCTTTTCCGGGCTTCGGCAATAAAATCCTGTACAATCAGGAAATAGCCCGGATAACCCGTTTTTTCGATAGTGGCCAGCTCAAAGTCCAAACGTTCGGTGATATCAGGGGTAAGTTCCCCGTAACGTTTTTGGGCACCTACATAGGTCAAATGACGAAGATATTTGTTCTCCCCTCTTTTTCCGCCATCGGTTTCATCTTCAGCCACCAAAAATTCCTCAGGAATATCAAATTTTGGCAATAATACTTCCCTTGCCAGCTTGTAGGTTTCTATTTTATCAATCACTTCTTGTACATTGATAATCGCCTCTGGCAAATCGGCAAAGAGCTCCTTCATCTCGTCTGCCGACTTGAAATAATATTCTTGGTTTGGCATCCCATACCTAAAACCTCTACCACGGCCAATTGGCGTAGCAAGTTTCTCGGCATCTTTTACGCAAAGTAAAATATCGTGGGCATGCGCATCTTTTTTATTAACGTAATAGGTGTTATTGGTGGCTACTATTTTTACGCCGTTTTGGGCGGCCATTTTTACCAACACTTCGTTTACACGGTCTTCATTTTCCTGTCCGTGGCGCATCAGCTCAATGTACAAATCATCGCCAAATTGCTCTTTCCACCATAGCAAAGCTTCTTCTGCCTGCTTTTCACCAATATTTAAAATCTTGCTAGGCACTTCACCATACAGGTTACCAGTAAGTACAATCAGATGCTCCTTGTACTGCTCTACCACGTTTTTATCTATCCTAGGCACATAGTAAAATCCTTTAGTGTAGGCTATTGACGACATTTTGGCCAGGTTGTGGTAGCCCTGCTTGTTTTTAGCCAAAAACACCACTTGGTAACCATCATCCTTCCGGGTCTTATCTGTATGGTTTTCACACACAAAAAACTCTACGCCAACAATAGGTTTCAATATTGTGGCGGTAGGTGTTTCCCCCTTTTCCAGCGCTTCGGCATTTTTAGCCTCCGCAGCTTTATTATGGTTAAGTACGTTGTTCACAAAATGAAACGCTCCCATCATGTTGGCATGATCGGTTAAGGCCACAGCCGGCATCTTCTTTTCAACGGCTGCTTTTACCAAAGCAGGTACGCTAATGGTACTTTGCAGCACCGAAAACTGCGTATGATTATGTAAATGCGCAAAAGCAGCATCAGCCAAAGCAGCTTTATTACTTTCTAAAGTTTGTTTAGAAACACCATCTGCACCGGCACCTTTTCTCTTCCTTATCTCGTCTGAGGCCGCTTTTAAATTGATGTGCTTTAGCCCAACAGACTCTATGGTGAAAGGATTAGCCTCTTTAAACTTCAGGAAGTAATCAGTATCAACTTGTAACTCCTCTTTGGTAAAAACCTGTTTTTTAATCAGCTCCAAAAAACAACGTGTAGTAGCCTCCACGTCGGCAGTGGCATTGTGGGCTTCAGCAAAAGGCACTCCAAATAAATATTGGTGTAATTCGGTAAGGTTGGGCAACTTAAATTTACCGCCCCTGCCCCCCGGGATTTTCAAAAGCTCGGCAGTAACCTCGGTACAGGTATCCAATACGGGCATGTTGGCCAGCAAATTTTCCTGACCAAAACGATACAGCTCGCAACCCATAATATTAAGGTCGAAGCCGATGTTTTGTCCCACTACAAATTTGGCTTTCCCTAAAACTTCCTTGAATTTCTCCAGCACCTCGGCCAAGGGAATCCCTTGCTCCTGCGCCAGCTCGGTAGAAATCCCATGAATACGTTCGGCATCATAGGGGATATTAAACCCTTCAGGTTGTACCAGATAGTCTTGGTGCTCCAACAACCTTCCCATATCATCATGCAACTGCCAGGCAATCTGTATGCAACGCGGCCAGTTATCGGTATCGGTAATTGGGGCGTTAAAATTGCGTGGCAAACCCGTTGTTTCAGTATCAAAAATCAAGTACATAGCTAAAAAATGAGGATACCAAAATTAACGAAAAATATAGGGGATTTGGTCAGCTAATTATCAACATATAAAGAGTGGTTTACCCACATTGGCCCCTCGTTTTTATTTGGTTGATTTTCCGTTTTTAATCGGTAAATTAAATTTTTTAATTTTACTTTCTATAAGATAAATTAATTATTGCTCCAATGAATTTTACGTTTAACGGTTATGGATTAGTTTTACTGTTTTTTGGAACCTTAACGGCCGTTTTAGCGATATATATTTACAAACGTGGCACTAGCGTAGTACGATGGTTTGGCTTAATGATGGGGTCAAACGCCATCTGGTCTATAGCCTACGGTTTTGAACTTTCTAGCCACAACTTGGCACAAGCGTTATTTTTCATCAATATTGAATACCTTGGCATTGCCACCTTACCGCTAAACTGGTTTTTATTTTGTTTGAACTTTTGCAACAAGGAGTGTTGGTATAAAAAACCGCTTAACCTTACCCTGCTGCTTATTGCGCCAATTACCACGCTGGCCATGGTGTGGACCAACCCCATGCACCATTTACATTATAAAGATGTAAAAATGTTTTTTGACGGTCCTTTTCCAATGGTCAAAATATATCCTGGAACATGGTACCGTATCTTCACCGTATATTTTTACTTATTGCTGGCCTGCGGTTGCTATTTAATTTTCAACAAGTTCCGGAGTGCCGACCCTATTTATCGGAAGCAAAATTACAGTATCCTTATTGCAGCATTAATTCCATGGGTTGGCAATATCAGTTACCTCATTGGCATAAGGCCATTGGGCTTTATTGATATCACCCCCTTTGCATTTATCCTCACTACGTTCCTGATATTGCTGGGAATTTATAGGTTTAGGTTGTTTGATGTAGTGCCCATTGCCCGAGAAAAGGCCCTTGAGCTTATGGATGATGGCTTTTTGGTTTTAGACAAAAAGCACCGGGCTATTGACTACAACACTTCTTTATACCGCTACATCAGCTGCTCAAAAAATTCGAAAATTATAGGCCAGTCCATAGGTGAATTATTCCCTAAGCACATCGACTTTGTCCAAAAAGTAGAAAGCGGCCTTAGTGGTAAAATGGAAATGCAGGCCATTGTAAGAGACGAAATCATTTATTTTGAGGCGGAAATATTGTTATTGAATGAAAACAAAATTAATGAGGCTTTTACCATTATTAAGTTTCAGGACCTCACCTCGGCCAAAAAAGATGCGCTTATTGCCAAAGAACAGGCATTGGAACTGGAGAAGGTAAACCAATTGAAAGACCGCATTTTTTCGATCATTGCGCACGATTTGAGGGGACCACTGGTAAATCTTTCGGAAATATTGAAAATGGTTTCCTACAATCAGGTTAGCCAAGAGGAATTTGAAAAAATATCGCCAGAATTGAGCAAGGACATTATTTATACTACCGACTTACTCGAAAACGTACTGCATTGGTCCAGAAGCCAGTTACACGGTTTTGGCATACAGAAAGAATTTTTTAATGTAAGGAACATTATCCTTAATGAAATTAACTACCACCTTCCTTCGGCTACCCTAAAAAAGGTGACTATTTTACATGACGTTTTTCCCAATGAGATTGCTTATGCCGATGTTTTGATGTTTCAAATTGTGATCAGGAATATCATCAATAATGCCATTAAATTTTGTAACGAGGGCTGTGAGATTGTAATTACAGCCAGCTACCAGCTAAGCCACATGCTAAAAATATGTATCAGCGATAATGGTGTGGGCATGGCCGAAAGCACTTTGGATAAGCTTTTCAAAGACGAGAATGTGTCTTCTAGGGGTACGCAAAATGAAAAGGGCACAGGACTTGGCTTAATGATCTGCAAAGATTTTATGCACCGAAATGGCGGTGAAATCAGCGTTACCAGCCAGTTGGGCAAAGGCACCACCTTTTGCCTCCTTGTGCCAACGGGCGACTAAAGAAGCTATCCCACTATTTGGAGCTAAGCTAAGAACACTTCCACAGGGCTAACTGTCTCGAATTCCGCTCCTCTGAATAGCAGAATAGCTTTTTATTTTTCAGCCAAAAAAACTATTTGCCAGTAGCCTGGTTAATGGCTTGCTGCTCCTTTAGTTCTTCGACGTTGTTTTTGCTGCCAAATTTTTCTGTTTTATTGGCAAAATAATCCAGTATCCCAACAATGGTATCCAAATTATCAGCCACTCTTTGATGCATATCTGGCAAGTCCTGTTCTAGTTTTTTGTCGCCAAGCTCTATGTTGTCGACTTCAATTTTGCCTATTTTTTGTATGATCGCCTGTTGTGAGTGCTGCAAATCTTCCAGTTCCCTCACTATCTTCTCCATCAGTTCAAATTTCTTTAAAGTTTCCATAAATTCTGTTTTATTTAAATAATACACCCTCTTTAACAACCACTCCCAAGCGGCTTTGTTTGATTTTATTATTTTTTTGTGGGCTAAAAATTTGCACGTTCCATTTATAACTAATAATTTAGTTTTCATGAAAAACCTTTATATTTCCTTATTCCTTTTATTGATTACAGCATTTTGCAAGGCCCAACAGCCCCAATTAGACCGAGAAAAGCTTTTAGAGTTTTACCAAAACCAACGCTATGCTGAAGCCGCAACTTATTTAAGCAGTATTTATCCTTCGGAAACCAACGATGTAAAAATATTGGGCCAAATTGCCTATTGCAACATGATGGCAGGGCAATTGGTAGATGCAGAAAAGAATTACCACAGAATAAACGAATTACAGCCCAAACAAATCTCTGTATTGTTCAGTTTGGCCAACATTAACTCGAGGCGAGGGAACAACAAAAACGCCATAGTGTATTTACAGGAGATTATTGCTTTAGATAGCACCAATTTTAGTGCGTTTAAACGTTTGGCCGATTATACGGACAGCCTGACATTAAAGGTCAATTATCTGCAAAAGGCCAATAAGCTCAATACCACAGAAGCCGATGTTGCCTATGATTTGGCGGCCAGTTATAGAAAACTGAAGCTATTTCAGCCTGCGTACGATGTGCTAAAAATTGCCATTGGGGCCGATAGCGGAAATTTGGTGCTGCAACAGGCGTTACTGCCCATAGCCAACCAACTGAACAAATACAGCGAGGTAGTTAACGTTGGCGAAAGACTGCTTAAAAATAGCGCTGATGCAAATGTAGTTGCTGATGTGGCCAAGGCATATTTTTTCTTAAAAAACTATAAAAAGGCCGTCAGTTTGTACCAAATGCTTGAAAAAAATGACATGCAAACGGAAAGCACTTTATATTTTACCTCGCTTTCGTACCGTGAACTGAAAAGTTACGACCAAGCGGCCAGCTATGCCAAGCAAACCATTACCGAAGGTATTTCGCCCAACACAGCCGCTTACTACAATTTACTGGGAGGGATTTACGAAGAGAAACAATTGTTTACCGCAGCTAGCAAAGCTTATAAAAAAGGCCTAGAGTACCAGACCAACAAAAACAGCTATTACAGATTGGGCTTGTTGTATGATTTGAAATTGAAGCAAGCTAAATCTGCTTTAACCTATTATAATCTGTATTTGAAAAGCAAGGAACTAGATCAAGATGATGCGCCACAAATAGCGTACGTGAAAGCCAGGTTATCAGTGCTGAAACGTTAAGCTGGTTATTTCAAATCTTCGAAAATAGGTTTAACGCTCGACCAAAATTCGTCGAGAGCCATTATTCGCGGTTTTAAAAAGGAAATGATTTGGGGCCACTGCTGCTGATTGTAGACGCTTACGTTTGGTAGCACACATTCAATTTTGGCTACCTGTTTATCAAAGGTGTTGGTGGTTTGTGGTAACCAGTCCCATTCTTCGTTCAGGGTATTTTCCAGCATTTTTTTAAACTCCCCGAACTGTTCGAAAAGCAAGGCGCTCACGCCTTCGTCTGGATGGGCAATTTCAATGGCAATGCTGGCATGTTTTTTTTCAGCATCCATACGGAAGAAGATGTGTTTTACGCCAGTTTTATAGTTCACCCAGTTCACGGGCAATCCTTCTGCCCCGGGAATTGGCTTCATGTACTGGCCAAAACTGATCCAAAATTGTTGCCTTAACCTGGCGGCTTCTTCTCTGCTGAACATTTTATTTTATAAAGTTAAAAAAAGTAGAAAGTGAAAAGTCTAAAGTTAAAAGTTTACAGAAGGTCCTATCAATATTTCCCTTTGCGTTCTTTGCGAAACTCTTCTTTCTTTACGGTTAAAAATTTAACGCAAAGGTTTTGGAAGTATCCGCCAAGAACGCAAAGCTTTGTTGTTTAAACCTGATAGTAGCCGGCACCCCCGAAATGAAATGAGGGAGTAAAGGCGAATAGCAGGGCTGCATTACACGATGGAATGCTGCCGGAGTTTTTCCAAAAAATTAAGATTTCGCCATTAAACGGGCCACATATTTTCCGATAATATCGAATTCCAAGTTCACCAAATCGCCTGGTTTTACTTCTTGCAAATTGGTGTGCTCGTGGGTGTAGGGTATGATAAAAACTGAAAATTCATTGTCGGCAGAGTTAACCACGGTTAAGCTGATCCCGTTTACGCAGATGGAACCTTTTTCGACCGTTACGTTGCCTTTGGCGGCATCGTATTTAAAGCGATATTCCCAACTTCCATCCAATTCATTCACCAAAATACAGGTAGCGGTTTGGTCTACGTGGCCCTGTACAATGTGCCCATCTAAACGGGCATTCATTTGCATACAACGTTCTAAATTTACTTTTGCGCCTACTTTTAGGCTGCCCAAATTGCTTTTCTGCAAGGTTTCTTCAATGGCGGTTACGGTGTGTGTATTTTCCGTTAGCGATACCACGGTTAAACAAACGCCATTGTGCGCCACGCTTTGATCTATCTTTAGCTCGTTGCTAATGGCTGATTGAATGGTGTAATGTACATTTCCGCCCTCGTGCTGTATATTTTGAACGGTACCTAAGGTTTCTATAATTCCAGTGAACATGCTTTTAAATTAGAATGGCAAAAGTAAAAAGTAAACGGCAATAAAGCTTGGCATGGGGCATTTTTTGACTTTTACGTTAATATGCTTTCCTGTTTTTAACCCAGTTACTTTTTTGCGTAGTGGATGCCGACAATGGTTGAGCGGCTGTTTTTTGCTCCTGCAATAACCATATCGCACTTATGGCAGCAATTAAAGCTTCCCGCTCATCTTCTGTTTTAAGGCTATCGGCAGTAAAATATTTGCTCACGAAGTGTGTATCAAACTGGCCCGAAACGAAGGCTGGGTGCTGCATGACAAACTTGCCAAAGCCCAAAGTGGTTTGTATGCCGGTAATATCGTATTCTGATATGGCCCTAATCATGCGTTCTATGGCTTCTGCGCGGTCTTTGCCGTGAGTAACCAGTTTGGCAATCATTGGATCGTAATAAATAGGGATTTCCATGCCTTGCTCAAAGCCGTCATCAACCCTTACGCCAGGGCCTTTTGGGGTTTGATAGGTTTGCAAGGTGCCGATATCTGGCAAGAAATTATTCAGGGGATCTTCGGCATATACCCTCAATTCAATGGAGTGACCGTTTATTTTGAGGTCTTCCTGCTTAAAGCTAATGGCTTCACCACGGGCAATTTTAATCTGTTCCTTCACCAAATCCAAACCTGTAATCATTTCGGTAACCGGATGCTCTACCTGTAGGCGGGTATTCATTTCCAGGAAGAAAAAGTCGAGGTTTTCGTCCAAAATAAACTCAACGGTACCTGCGCCTACATAATTTACGGCACGGGCCACATCTACAGCACATTTGCCCATCTTTTCCCTAATTTGGGGGTTGAGTACTGATGATGGCGCTTCTTCAACTACCTTTTGGTGGCGGCGCTGTACAGAGCATTCGCGTTCGAAAAGGTGTACAATATTGCCGTGGGTATCGCCCAGCACCTGTATTTCAATATGCCGAGGCGAGGTCACATATCGCTCAATGAACACTGCCCCATCACCAAAAGCCGAAGTAGCCTCACTAACGGCCAATTGCATCTGCTCTTCAAAATCATCCACCGTATTTACAATGCGCATGCCTTTGCCACCGCCGCCAGCTGCTGCTTTAATCAAAATAGGAAATCCTACTTCAACTGCCCTGGCCTTGGCTTCTTCTACATTGGTAATGGCCTCTTCGGTGCCTGGCACCATGGGGATATCATATTTTAAAGCCGCGGCTTTTGCCGAGAGCTTGTTGCCCATAATCTCCATGGCTTGGGGGCTTGGGCCAATCAGGATTAATCCCGCATCTTTTACTTGTTGGGCAAAAGCTGGATTTTCTGAAAGGAAACCATAGCCCGGATGAATGGCTTCAGCTCCTGTTTGTTTACAGGCATCAATGATTTTGCTCCCTACCAGATAGGATTGATTGGAGGCCGCAGGGCCAATGCAAATCGCTTCATCGGCATAACGAACATGCAGGGAATTACGATCTGCTTCCGAAAAAACCGCCACGGTTTGAATGCCCATTTCCTTTGCCGAACGCATGATGCGAAGCGCAATTTCACCACGATTTGCAATTAGTATTTTTTTCATGTCATTAACAGATGTTGATTTCATTTGGTTAGGCCTACAAGATGAAGAAATTATCCTGAAATGGCAAATTTGTTTTGGGAAGTAGTGGTTAGTGTGGGATTGTTCAATGGGTAGATGGTTTAATTGTTTTGGAAGTTGGTTAATCGTTGAATTGGTTAACTGGTTAGTTGCTTTTACAAAATAGCACCAACAATAGCGCATAAAAACATATTGTAAATTGTTATATTGTCTCGTTCTTGTATTCTGGCAGCAAAAGCTTTCGTACAAGCCAATGAACAAGTGAACCAATGAACTAATGAACCCTTAAAAAATGCAACTAAGCCTAAACGTACCTGCCCTTTTTTTTCCTGCCATAAGCCTTATTATGCTGGCCTACACCAATAGGTTTTTAGCCCTGGCTACGCTGGTAAGAAGTTTAAAATCCAAATACGAACAAACCAACAATGATATTGCCTTACAAAAGCAGATTAAAAATTTACGGTACCGCTTAAAGCTTATTAAAAACATGCAAGCTTTTGGTGTAGTAAGTTTTGCCTGCTGTTTATTTTGCATGCTGTTTATCTATCTCGAAAAAAACGTTACTGCCGAGGTGTTCTTTGCGCTGAGTTTGGTTTTTTTCATGGTATCGCTATTAATTTCGCTGTTAGAGATACAACTCAGTACCAAAGCGCTCGAATTGGAACTGAGCTCTATTGAGGAAGACGACTCTATCGTTAAAAAAATCAAGAAAAAGTTCGAATAGCTTAGCTGTCCAACTTAGCCATAATTTCAATAGCCTGGTCTATCATAAGGGGCGAGATATCTAAATGGGTAACCAAGCGAACGGTTTTGGCAGAGGTGGCATTGCAGAGAATCCCCTTTCTACCCAATGCCCTCACCACTTCATCGGCATGCAGTTTATTTGCAACCTCAAAAAGCACTATATTGGTTTCTACAGGCATTACCTGCGCCACATAATCCATTTGCGCCAAGGCATGCGCCAAAGCTTTGGCATGTTGGTGGTCATGGGCCAAACGATCTATATGGTGGTCCAAAGCGTAAATGCCCGCAGCGGCCAAAAAGCCAGCCTGCCTCATGCCGCCGCCCAGCACTTTTCTGATCCTGCGGGCCTGTTTAATCATGCCCGCCGATCCCAACAGCACCGAACCCACCGGCGCCCCCAGGCCCTTTGAAAGACAAACGGATATGCCATCAAAAAAATGCCCATAAGCGGCCGCCTGATCACCGGTAGCCACCAAAGCATTAAAAATTCGGGCACCATCTAAATGTAGTTTCAGTCCCTTAATGGCACATAAATTATGGACGGCCTCAATTTGATCCAAGTGGTAGCATTTGCCACCGCCCTTATTCACCGTATTTTCCAGTACTACCAAACTACTTTTAGGTTGATGAACATCATCGCCATTAATCTCTGGTTCAATCAGCTCAGGGGTTAAAATCCCCCTTTCGCCGTTTAACAGCCGTACCGATGCCATCGAGTTAAAGGCAATACCTCCACCTTCGTAGCGATAAACATGTGCGGTTTGGTCGCAAATCACCTCGTCCATGGGCTGTGTAAAGCATTTGATGGCAATTTGATTGGTCATGGTACCCGATGGGCAAAACAAACCCGCTTCCATATGGAACATATTTGCCAACTTGGTTTCAAGGGCATTAACGGTTTCGTCTTCGCCATATACATCGTCACCAACCTTGGCGCTCAACATGGCATCCAACATGCCCGCTGTAGGCTTGGTTACGGTATCACTTCTGAAGTCAATTTTCTGTTCCATGGTTTTGTTTGTTTTTTCCAAATATGCTGTATTGAAGATGGCGAAAATCTTTTTAATGAAAAAATTACATTTTGCTGCCGAGATTTTTTTTCCACTTTTTTCAACAAATTCCCAGGCATGGCACCTGGCCTAAAAAAAGCCCCTATTAGTGTAAAAAATACACTTTATGAAAAAACCGCCCTATCTATCTTCAATCAAACGTTTGAATCGTTTGTAGGTTAACTAATAAAAAACTTAATATTAATTTTTTATTTCCAATAAAGGCTGATATATTGCCAAACTTTTATACAAAATTTACAACTTAACAAACCAAAAAAATGATAGTTATTGCAGATGGTGGATCTACCAAAACCAACTGGTGCTTAATTAATGAGGCGGGTAGGAAAATTCACTTTAACACCGAGGGCTACAACCCTTATTTCGCAAAGCAAGATTACATTGAAAATTCCCTAAGAACCACTTTACCTGACAGTTTAGACCCTAGCAAGCTCGAAGAAGTTTACTATTATGGGGCTGGCTGCTCTACCGATGCCAACAAAAAGATTGTAGCCGATGCCATGCAAAAGGTTTTTGTGAACGCAAAAATAAATGTAGACCATGATTTGCTGGCTTCTTGCCGTGCACTTTTAGGTGATGAACCTGGCTTTGCCGCTATTTTGGGCACGGGTACCAACACTTGTTTATATGATGGCAAGGGCATTACCCTAAATATCGACTCTTTAGGTTATTTCCTTGGCGATGAAGGCAGCGGCAGCAACATTGGCAAGCGTTTATTGGCCGACTACATGAAAGGATTTATGCCAAAAGGCCTAAGCGAAAGTTTCTTTAACATCTACGGCTTAAGCAATGAAGATATCTTCGACAATATCTACAACAAACCTTTGCCTAACCGTTTCTGCGCTAGTTTCAGTAAGTTTTTATACGATTTCAAAACCGTTTATACCGATTATGCCGAAGACGTGATAGATACCGCTTTCACCGCTTTCTTTGAGAAATTGGTAGTACATTATCCAAACTACAACAAGCACCTGTTAAACGTGGTAGGCTCGGTAGGTTATAGCTTCAGAGACCGTTTGAGCGTGGTAGCCGATAAGTTTGAAATGGGCGTAGGAAAAATTATCCGTTCCCCAATAGACGACCTGGTAGAGTACCACTTAAGCAAAAGATAATCCTAAATGATTTGCATATATAAAGCCTCGAGAACATCGGGGCTTTTTTGTTGAGTTAATTTTAATTTGAAAAGGTACTTTATCGCTCCTTACTTCCGCAAGCCCCGCTTTTCATTACAAGTCCGCACTCGCAAGCTCGCTTACGGGCTTTCCATTTCAATCGGGTTTAGTTAACAAAAGCAACACCAACCTAACGAGTTTAAAAGCCTATCCATTACTGATACGATTAGCATCGTAATGAGACTAAACTTTGACCATTCTATCTTGCAAGGTGTAATTAATATTGGCAAAGTGGGAGGTTCTGCTATAAGACTTACGAAGTTTTCAAAAATTTCGTAAGTCTGTTGATAGTCAATAAAAAACCTCACAGATTTTTAAAACCTGCGAGGTTTGATATCATAACTACACACCAATACCTAGCCACTATTTCCTAACAACTAACCATTAGTTCCTAGTTCCTAGTTCCTAAAAAGAAATCTCTTTCCCAAAAAGTTTATTGTATTTGCGTTTGTCAAATTTGTAAAGCGTAGCCGCCCTGAACGAAACACCCCGTTGCTTTTCTTCCAGTTCCTTCAATACCTTAAAGCTCAAAATCTTCTTCCTAAAATTACGCTTATCCAGTTTTTTGCCCAAAATCAGTTCGTAAACACTTTGCACTTGCGTAAGGGTAAATTTCTCTGGCAACAATTCAAAAGCCAATGGCAAATGCTTAATCCTTCGCTTAATTTTCTCCAGGCCCTTATTTAGGATATGTTGATGGTCAAAAGCAAGCTTGGGCAAATCGGCCACATTAATCCACTGTGCTTTTTTGGCATAACTGCTTAAAGGTTTCAGCGGCTTTTCGCCGCCCAGGCGCAACATGGCATAATAGGCCACGGAAATTACCCTGCCCTGCGGATGTCGGTCAACCTCCCCAAAGGCATAGTACTGTTCCATATAAATATCACTGAGGCCAGTGAGCTCCTTTAAAATACGCTGGGCCGATTGGTCCACGCTCTCGTCCTTATTTACCAAGTTGCCAGGCAATGCCCACCAATCCTTGAAAGGCTCTTCATTTCTCTCGATCAGCAATATCTTGAGCTCGCTGCCATCAAATCCGAAAAGCACGCAATCTATAGATACTGCAAAGTCAAAACCGGGGGTAATTTCTGTCAAAGCAATAATTTAAAATGTTCCTAATTTGAAACAAAATAAAGACACTTATTTCGTTAATTCATAAAATTTTTGAAAAAAAATTACTTAGTGTAAAAAATACACGTTATATTCGTATAATCAGAATGAAACCAAATATCAAGAACATAGCAGTACTGACCTCAGGAGGCGATGCTCCGGGCATGAACGCCTGCATTAGAGCTGTTGTGCGTACCGGAATTTACCATGGCAAAAACATGTTCGGTGCCATACAAGGCTACCAAGGTTTAATTAGTAACAATATTATTCCCATGAATGCCCGCTCTGTAAGCAACATTTTACACATGGGCGGAACCATCCTTAAAACGGCCAGGTGCCTGGAGTTTAAGGAAGATGCCGGAATGGAAATTGCCTTTAAAAATTTAAAGGAAAAAGAAATTGACGGATTAGTGGTGATTGGCGGCGATGGAACCTTTACCGGAGCTAAAAGATTTGGCGAAAAATTCGGCATCAATGTTATTGGAGTACCAGGCACTATAGACAATGACCTTTATGGATCTGATTTTACCTTGGGCTACGATACGGCCATCAATACCGTAATTGAGGCCATAGATAAAATCAGGGACACTGCCGACTCGCACGACAGGCTGTTCTTTGTGGAAGTAATGGGCCGCGATTCTGGCTGCATTGCCCTGCGCAGTGCCATTGCCAGTGGCGCCGAAGCCGTGTTGTTGCCCGAAAGAGAAACCTCCCTAAAAGAGCTGATCACGAAACTTAAATCAGGAGCCTCAACCAAAAAATCATCCAGCATCGTGATTGTTTCCGAAGGAAATAAATACGGTGGTGCCTACGATATTGCCAAGGCGGTGAAGCGTAAGTTCACCCACTATGATACCAAAGTGACCATTTTAGGACACCTACAGCGCGGTGGCAGCCCCAGCGGTTTCGACAGGATTTTGGGAAGCCGCCTAGGTTTTGCGGCAACCAATGCCCTTATTGCCGGCGAAAGCATGAAAATGGTTGGGCTTAAGGGCAATGAAATAGGACTTACGCCATTAAGCGAGGCCCTAAGCGGATTAAGTAACTACAAGCTGGAAGACGACTTGCTTGAAATGACCCATGTTTTATCCATATAAACGAAAATGATTGCAGTAGTATATAGTGGTTCCAAGAACGCTTGCTGGAAAATTTCACAAGATGGTAAATCGATGATCGAAACGCATACCGCAGGCATTAACCCTTGCTTTAATGACCCCAAGCAAACGCTCCAGATCCTAAGCAAGAACATTACCTTGATCCATAATGCCGAGAGCATTAAAAAGATCTATGTTTTCGCCGCTGGCGCATCGGCCAAAGAGAAACAAAAAGAACTGGCTGCTACCCTGGAACAGTTTTTTGTGAACAGCAAAATAAAGGTAAAAGATGACCTGTATGGCGCCGCCATTGCCGCCTGCCACAACCAAACCGGCATTGTAGGCATTTTGGGTAGCGGAGCAAACTGTGCTTATTACAATGGCAAAAAACCTGAGAAGAACAATTATGGCCTTGGCTATATTTTGGCCGATGAAGGCTCGGCCAATTATTTCGGGAAAATGCTGTTAAAGAATTTTCTGGAAGACAAGCTTCCTGCGGAGCTGAAAACAAAAATTGAAGCACAATACCATGTTGACCGCCCAACCATTTTGGAGCGCGTTTACCGGAAACCCCAGGCACAAACCTATCTGGCTTCGTTCCTCGATTTCTACATCGAGAACAGAAACCATAAGTTTATCCAACAGTTGGTAGCGCAGGGCTTTGAAAAATATTTCAGCACCTATATCCTCCCTACCCTTGAAAAACATCCTAATGAAGAAATACATTTCGTGGGCTCGGTAGCCGGGCATTTCCAAGATCAGCTTAGAGAAGTGGCCGCACAGCATCAGCTCAAAATCATGTCTGTAACCAGAGAGCCCATACACAACATATTGAATTATTACACCAATTAAATTACCATGAAACGGTTTTGACCCTCCTCGGAACTTTTTCATGACCATTAAAACAAAAAATAGATAAAAAGATGAAAATAGGAATCAACGGATTTGGCCGTATTGGCCGCCTAGCCTTTAGAGCCGCAGTAAAACGTAGCGATATCGAAGTAGTTGGAATTAACGATTTAGTGGAGCCAGATTACATGGCCTACATGTTAAAATATGATTCGACCCACGGTAAATTTGATGGAACCGTAGAGGTTAAAGACGGTAACCTGGTAGTAAACGGAAAAACCATTCGTGTAACTGCCGAGAAAGATCCTGCCAACCTGAAATGGGATGCTGTAGGTGCCGAGGTGATCATCGAATCTACAGGTTTGTTCCTAACTCAGGAAACTGCTCAAAAACACCTTGATGCTGGCGCTAAAAAAGTAATCATGTCTGCTCCTGCCAAGGACGACACGCCTACTTTTGTAATGGGCGTAAACCACAAGGAATTGAAAGCGGATCAAAACATCGTTTCTAACGCTTCATGTACCACCAATTGTTTAGCGCCAATTGCTAAAGTATTGCACGATAAATATGGCATTTTAGAAGGACTAATGACTACCGTTCATGCGGTAACTGCTACCCAAAAAACAGTTGACGGTCCTTCGGCCAAAGATTGGAGAGGTGGCCGCGGTGGTTTCTCTAACATCATCCCTTCGTCTACTGGCGCTGCCAAAGCCGTAGGTTTGGTATTGCCTTCGTTAAAAGGCAAATTAACGGGGATGTCGTTCCGTGTACCGGTTGCCGATGTTTCTGTAGTAGATTTAACCGTTCGTTTAGAAAAAGGAGCTTCGTACGAAGAGATCAAAACTGCCATGAAAGAAGCTTCGGAAGGGGAGTTAAAGGGTATCTTAGGTTACACTGAGGATGAAGTAGTTTCTTCAGATTTCTTAGGTGATGCCCGTACTTCTATCTTCGATGCCAAAGCTGGCATTTCTTTGAGCGATAACTTTGTGAAAGTTGTTTCCTGGTACGATAACGAGTGGGGCTACTCTAACAAAATCATCGACTTGGCTCAAGAAGTAGGTAAGTTTATTTAATCATAGGTCTTTCCTAACCAAAATAGTAAAAGCGGTACCCAAGGGTGCTGCTTTTTTGTTTGATGGGTAGGCACACCAAGCATGCCATTCGGAACGTATCAGCGAAGCCCGCTAGCAGCCACGGCGTAAATGTCTCCTCAAAGCGTGCTTCCTTCTCCTACTTGTCATTCCGCACCTAGTTGTTATCCCGAGCTTAGCTAGGAAGCTCCAATTATTCGCTTAATAAGGTCCTTCGCTAACAATCTGGATAAAGCATCAATAAATGCGATTAGCCAATCTACAGCTCTCTGCGCTACGGCCCATATGACGGGAGTAGGAAACTAATTGCTGATGAACCGATGAACAAATAAGCTAATGAACAACTTTCTAAAAAACCAAACAATCAACAAACTGACAAACCATTCAGCTACCCTCAGATGTTAATTAAAGTTAAATACCGTATGAACAAAACTATTTCTCGTTGCGGTTAGCAATGCGTTTAGTATTTTTGCGTTTAACTAATAGTTTTTGCGGTGGAAACCTGCAATGTTCATTGAAATTGACAATACTTTGTATCATGTTTGCACAAACACGCAACACAAGGTCACAGAAATGTCATAACAAATGACAAAATAAAATTTTCTTAGTGTATTATTTACACTAAGAAAAATAATCCCTACATTTGTATCGTTGGTTTAAGAGCCGACCTTTGAAAATTAGAAATTCCTCCTTAATTGGAATAAAGATCAACCCGTTCATACAGGTTTATATTTGGTTAGAAAGAGAGACAAGTCTGGATGGATTGTCTCTTTTCTTTTTAGTGGGTATTTCAAGCAAATTAAAGCTGTTTTTATACCATAACACAATTTAGTACAACCACTAAAAACACTTTATTTCTTTCTAAAAAGAGCTATTATTTTACGTTTTCATTACTTTTTTTATTACTTCTATTACGCTTTTCTTCTGCCTTTAAATCATATTTAAGTCGTATTTCTGATACTGGCGTGGGTTCTTCATCTCTATTAGTTATTACTTTTGCTGACTTTATTTCTTCAAAAACATCTTTTATTAGTTGTTTGGGGTCTGATGCTGCGTGCTTTTTCGCACTACTAGAAGCACCTAAAATATAGCCAGTAAGTTCTTTAATTAAGCTTCTTAATTTAAAAGAGCTTTGCAAATGATTCACATTAAATAATTGCTTGTATAGCTCTATCAGAAAATCTAAATCATCTATCCACTGGATTACATCTTCATTTGAGAATTTAAAACCAACATTAACACCTGTCTGCTCTTTATCTTTGATATGAGCCAATAATTTCTTTATTGTAGTAATATCGTTGTTAGGAAAGTTAACACCATTATAAAGCAGTCTAACACTATTATTGAAGCTACTACTATTTAGCTGCTCTACCTTCAATATCTTACTTTCCACTACTACCACATTAAAATTGCTGTTTTCCATTTTAGTGAGTTTTAATAATTTACATTATCAGAAATAAGGTTAAAGAATTAATATTCAAAATTTTTTGCCGAAAAAATTTGCGCACTTCACGAATGTACTTGCTCATATTAATTATCCCCCCCTGCCCACTATTAAGAAAAGGGATACCAATGCTCGACTATTTATATTAAACAATGTATTATGAAAGCGAGAAACCATGACAAACCAATAACCCAGAATATAATAAATGAAGTGATGAAACTTGTAAAATTAAATTACAATGCTCAAGAGATTGCCAATCGTCTAGGGCGTAGTAAAAACTCAATATATAACATTACTAGGCAGCATAGAATTGATTTACAGAAAAAAAGCAATTAACTGCACTGTCGTTACGGAAAATACCGTAAAACAAGTTAAAAAAGGCTGACTTTTAGAGCCAATAACCGCAAAATTACATAGATAAGCGTAGGTTATGGATATGTTTAACCTAGGTTATTGCAAGGTTAATCTTTGTCCTCAATAGGCTTCTCGGGTAAAAAATCTCTCGGGCTACATTTAAAAATGTTTGCCAAACGGTTTAACTGTTCAATGCTGTACTTACTCCTACTTTTAGGGCTTTCAATCTGACCAACAAAAGCATCGGAAACACCCAATTTAACGGCAAGTACAGCTTGGCTTATTTTGAGCTCTATACGCAGTCTTTTTACATTCTCTATTACTAATAGGTCAAACTCGCTTTTTGGTTGTCCCCTCATGAAAGCTAAGGACGGAACATATCAAAAGCGACACACTAAGCAATACTTGGTAAGTAAAAATAATTTGCATATTATTGTCTTTATAAATCATAACTTCATACAAAATGCCCCTCAATTAAGCGCACTCTCATGAAAAAAAACAATCTACTGTTATTAATATCCATTACTATTATTACTTCATGCTCTAAAAAATCCCCAGAGGAATTAGCTAAAAAGGCATGTGACTGTTACAAAGAAGCAAAATCAATAAAAAATCAAACCAAACTTCTACGGAAGATGGATGAATGCTTTAATGTGGTACAAAGCAGCCTACAAGAGTTAGAGCAATTAGGTATCGACAACGATTGGAGTGATGAGCAAGTAGAGCGAGCTAAAAGCACCTTCAACAAAATCTATGATAACTGTGATGGCAGCAAATCGGAAAATTCCGTAAGTGATGATTACGCCAGTGGCACAAATGAAACTTACGACAATACAGTAAATCATGATGCCGCAACTACTACATTAAATGAAGTTAGTAATGCTCCCTTAATGCATGATAATCAAACAATAAATAATGCTGTAAAAGAGATTAAAGCAAAATTTTATGCTATAAACTATAAAAAACTACAGACCGACACAATTGAAACTAGTGAAAATTTTGAAGATGACCTTACCATCGTATTTAAGGATAAATCTAATAAGGTAGTGAAAATTATAGCACAAATGCGAGGTGCTAACATTATAAGCTCTGCCGAATATTACTATTCTAATAATAATCTTTATTTCATTTATGAGCATCAGAATGCTACCAACACCAATCCTAATGGTTATCAAAAAAGAACTTACGTTTACAATAATGACATTATCAAAATCATAGAAAATGGAAATGAAATATCTTGTAAAGAAGATTGTGATTTTAGTCTACAAAGTAAGCCATACAGACTAATGAGACATTATTACGCACTTGAAGGAAATTAAAAATCATGGAAAATTTTATAGAAAATGAAACAAAAATAGCTGATATAGTTATTGGTTTAGAAACGTTTACGGTTACAAACAAAAGAGTGCTATATAACAATGGTAACTACAATACATTTATTGGTATTGACGAGCTAAGAGGTGCAGAGACAAGAGATGAGAATGTAAAACACTCTAAATTTGATATAAATATCGAACAACTTGTTCTACGCTCATCAATTATAATGTTTCTATTAATATATTTCTATTTCTGGTTTATAGAAGATAACATTCTAAGTGGATTCATTTTCGGCTTTTTTGGCTCATTATCCCTAACAGCTATACTAGCTATTATTGCATTTATTATAAAGAAAGCTGCTACTAAACACGAACTACTTACCCTACTTACGATAAATAAAAAGGATAATACATTATTCGCAAACCAATATTATGACACTTCTAATAAAAGTAGGATAGTTGAATTAACAAACACGATTAACAACACCATCTATAAATAAATACACAATATTAGCAAGCAGCTTTTAAGGACGTAGTGTTATAAAACCAATAGTCAATTTGTGATTGCTTTTGCTTATTATTAGTATTTAATTTATCTATTATGTAAACCAAGGACTCTTCTTTATCGGTTATTAGCTCCGAATAATTATAACCTTTTTTAATGCTAAATATTTGATATATGTATTTATCATATTGGTCTTTTGTTAGTCCGTTATCATCAACTACATAGTGAGTATGCACATGATTATCCGCATACTCTACACCTATAAAATAACTATTAATTATCCCTCTTTTTAGCAAGGTTTCAAAAATATAATAAGCATCTTTATAAGCACCAAACATTGAGATGTTGTTCCTATATGTTAAGCTACCTTTTACCTTAAAATCAAACTCTTCTAGGTAGTTAAACATATCATTTTTATACCCTAAATGAAATTTTAAATTATCGCTCTCTATACAATTCGTTTTTTGGCAACTGGCATTCTCTAATCTCCTTCTTTCTTTTGAAGTTATCGGAATGATATTACTTTCCGCTAACCATTTCCTTGTTTTTAACTGGTCATATTGGTAATTTATATATCCCAAACTATCTTTTTCTTTATTAAACTTTCTCTCTTGGTAGTAAAAAGCATTTTCTAATTTTTTTCTTTCTACTGAAGATAAAGGCAGAATATTTCCTTCTGCCAACCACTTTTTAGTTCTCTTTGCTCTTCTTGTCTTTTGCGTATCTATTTTGTTATTCATTAATTTATCCATCACAACTATTTGTTATTTAGAGCTTTAAACTCTTAAAACTTAAATGCTAAGTGGTTACTAGTGTTAAGTCACTCTTTTCATAGAAATAGTTTACAATTGAAATTTTCGACATGTTATTTTCTCAAACCTTCGTAAGCATCTGAAAATCAGAGACAAAAAATGAAAATAAATTGAAGTAGTAAGACATATTGAATACATTAATACGCTCACTTTAGCAGGTGGGTAGAAAAATTGGAGCATAAAAAAAGAGGTAATTACATACCTCTTTTATATGATTTATCAAAAATCCGACCTCACATAACCTACTTAATCTGTTTAGCTAAATATTCATCTAAACTAAAGTAAGTACTATCATTACCTGACCTATCATAAATCTGTGTAGTTTGTATTTTTACGTGGTCTGCTCTTTTTTGGGTTGCCAATATATCTTCTTGACTAGAAATAGTAATACTGGTATGCTTCATTTCATAAATCTGTATATGATTTAAATGTTCATAATCTTCTCTAAATTTAAGAACCTGTAAATCCCTTATATCACCTTGGCTAATCGGCTTACCACCACTTTTAAACCTATTCCTACCGCCCAACAAATAGTCTTCTGGGTTTATAGCCCGTCCGTTCGCTGCGGTGTTTGTGTAAAAGCAGCTTACCAACTCTTTAGCTTTAGGTGATAGTGGTATCCAACGGCTTTTATCCTTATTGATTGCAGAAGAAGACTTTTTCATATTAAATACTTTTATTCTGCTATTATCTAAATCAATATGTTGGTGTTGAATGTGATAAGATTGCACAGGTCTAATGTTATTTTCAAAAACAAGTAAACATATTAAATGCAATCGCAAATACTTTGATTGGTTCAGCTTACTAAAAAACTCTATTAAATCACTATCACTAACGTAGTTGTACTTAGGCTTTTGGTGAGACGTGTCTAATGGTGCTATTTTGGCAGGATGATTCTTTATGTTCAAATCTTTAACATCAATCAACCAATTATAAAATGATTTAACATATACCATATATTGATTCACGCTACTACACGCTAATCCTTCTGGCTTTTTATCTGTCGGTGTTTTCAAAAGATAATACTTAAAAGCTTCCCAAACATCCACTCTCAAATCTCTCAATCTTAGATACTTATATTGGTCTTGACTGAAAAAATCATTTAGTCTCTTATTTCTATTACGGTAATTATCAATACGTTTTAACTGCCCTATTTCGTTCTGCTCTTCTTGCTTTTTAAAATAAGCATTAACGGCAGAAAGCACCGTAACGTTCATGTTTAAACTAGCTTCCTCTTTGGCAACATTTAAACTAGACACTATATAATCAATTTTACTCGCATACAACTCTTTGAAATCATCAATCTTTTGGCTCAACGTTGGTCTAGTATTACCTCGACTGTTTATATAGTCGTTATACATAGCCCTTACCTCTTCCTTATGCTTCTTTTGCTTTTGATTATAGTAACTCTCTAAGAAGTAATTATTCTGCTTGTCATTTTTCGAATTATCATAATATCTATTAGGAATTTTCAACGTGATTTTCACTCCAGAATACACACCTAACGGATACTTATCATGCTGCTCCTTTTTTATTACTTTTTGCATTTTCATTACTTTTTTCATTACCTTAAAATCAAAAATATGCTTTTAAATGCAATTAAACAAGTATTTAACAAATACAGTTTTTTCTTGGTTAGAAAGAGAGACAAGTCTGGATGGATTGTCTCTTTTCTTTTTTATGGGGGTTTGAATATGCTTCTTAATGCTTTAAAGCCACATTCTGCTATTTCTCGCTAAAAGTTTAATTCCGTTAACGCTTCCTGTTATTAATCTATTTATTACCTATTTTGTTGGAATTTGTTGGAACAATTCCTCTTTAAATATATGTCTCTTCCGCCATACTACAATAACCACTTTCGCCAATTATCAAATGGTCATGTACTTCAATCTCCAATAACTTTCCTGCTTGTTTCAATTTCTCCGTTAATCTTATATCTTCACTAGGGGGCTTTAAATTTCCACTTGGGTGGTTATGAGCTAAAATAATGCTTGTTGCAGTCGCTTTTAGTGCAGTGGCGAATATTACTCGATTATCCATAACAGTAGAAGCTCCACCGCCTGTAGACAAATCCACAATGCCCAACACTCTGTTATTTCTATTGAGTAAAATCAGCTTAGCCTGTTCAATGTAATTGATTAGGCTTTTATCCCAACAGTTTATTAGGATGTTATAAGCTTGCTTAGAACTGTTGATTTGAGGGCGTTCCTGTGCCTTGAAATGTGGTTTGTAGCTTAGTTGCACTTCGGCAACGTTAAAGAATTCTGTTTGTTCCATATTATTTTAATTAATTATGGAACAGTAGCAACCTTTCTCAACAACTAAGCAAAGGAGGAACGGAATAAATAGCCTGGGCGCAAATGCCACGTGAGCGTTTATGCCGTAGTTCCTTTAAGCGTGTTGTTGAGAAAGGTTAAATTTGAGTAATAGTTAATGAAATTATACCGAAAAATAAAAAGCTAAATATCAATCCATTACCCTCATAGCTTTGTTAATTGCATCGACAATATAAGGAATTGCTACACTGAGTTCATCTGGAAATCCATTCCAATCGTAGTCAATTACATTAGCGCCAGAACTACTTATTTGCTTGAATTGCACCTTTTTATTACCTACGACACCAGTCCAATGAATTGGGGGTTGCCAAGTAAAAGGATTGAAAGCTTGGTCTGCATTTAAATAAAACGAACTAGTATTACTATGTTTGTGATAATCTGGATATTCTCCTGTAACTTGATGCATATTAGGACTTATCTTTAGTTAATTGATTTAGTTGTTCTTTCTTCTTTTTATTTATTGAATCGAGTAATTCCACAAAAGACCTTTTCGGAGCTTCTTTAATTATAACATCTTCCTTGAATACTTCCTTGAAAGCTTCCTTAAACTCTTCAGTTTCTCTGAAAACCTTAAATAGAGGAAACTCTTGATAAGCACCTTTATCAAATGTCTCATCATCTGCTCCTATTTTAATCATAAGTTTCTTGGCTTCTTTAAAATCTTCTTTAAGAACTGCCACAGCTAGCTTAAACTCTGTTCCTATAGTGAAATCCTCAGAGTCCAGAATTTTGACAGTGGCACTTTTATCACCTGAAAGATAATATGCAAGAGCCTTATTGACAACGAGCATCTTCCTAACTGCTTGACTACCTTTTCTTGGTAGTTCTTCTGTTGCAAATTTCAACAAGGTTATCGCTAATTTATAATAACCATTAACTATTAAGTCGTAACATATGTTATTAAGATTTGTGTCTGCCTTGTCAATTTCATTAGGTAGAAACTTTCTCCACAAAACTTGACATAGTTTTACTCCCACTTCGTAATACGCTCTATAAGCTTTATCAAAATATTCTGGATGAACATTTAAAACATCATCGATTTTAACATTATCAATATTTGCAACACCGTGTTTTTTGCAAACATCAATATACTGAGATGACACTATTCCATTACAGTGTACAAAGAGATTTCTTCTTTCTGCGACTTCAACAAATGTTGGCAATATTTGGAGATTCGTTGTAAGCGTAAATTCTTTATTTGTATGCCTCGTTATTCTCTTTTCCAATACTTTCAACTGCTCATAATGACTTTCTCTCAGTAAATTCTCGACATCCTTTTCGATTACATATTCTTTTAATGCGTCCAAATCATCATACTTCAATATCTCTTGAAAGGTAAACTCCTTATCTAGAGAAAATGCAAGCTCGGGCTTTATTTGGAAAAGAGTCCTGTATAATTCGGCTAAGTAAGCATCATATTGGCTAACTAAGGATACAATGAAATGCCTTGGCAGGATATCCATTGCTGCTTGGGCTATCTCGAAATCTCTTTCTAGTCTATTGAATAAATTAAACTGTTCGAGTGGAATTTGAAACTGTTGTTTATTAGAATTATCCCCTTTCGAATTCTCCTTCATAAACCTATTAAGTCTTTTTGAATTATTTCTTACCTTCAACTCTAACAAACCTCCTATTAAGGGAAGCGACTCAGCTAAAGCATCTATCTCAAGTATGAAAGTATCTATCGTAGATTCAAAGAGTTCAAAATCTTCAATTTTCTCTATATCTCTTTGAGAGATTGTATTTTCCAGTTCATCCATTTTTGGCGTTAATTTAGTCTTATCATTAAATATTTCTATGACGAATATAATATTACGTTTTTAGTTAAACAAGTGAAGTGGCTCACCCCCTGCTCAACGAGCCTTTGTGTCAAAGGTAAAGTTGTGCAACAACGGCTTTGACTATGTCCTACACAAGTAATTGGCGGGATGTTTGACCAAACATCGTGACCATTACGCAGCAAAGGCGAGAACGCAGGTGAGCTGAAAAGTGGGAAACGAAAGGATTTAGTTTACTAAAGACAGAGAGTTTCCATGAGTTGCGCCGCTTTGTTTAAGCATAAGGAGTGACAAACAAGTGTTTGGCGGTCTCTTATGCAAACATTAGTAGCGACGAATACCGATCTACCTAATCGGGTTTGCACTGTCTTGCGCTAAAAGTCGCAGGCTGAAAAGTGTACGCAGTTCAGCTTGTAAAGAGGTAGAACGAACGTTGAAGCACAAAAAGTAAAGACTAAACCATTCCTTTCCCTTGGTAAGCCACAAATGAGGGAGAGGAATGGATTTAGGATGAACATAATTCTAATGAATTGAATTTATTTCCCCTTTTTCTTAATAGTTTTCGGTTCCGTTACTTCGTCAGTTTTATTAAATTTCTGATTTGAAGTCTCTTCTTTAAAAACTTGGGATTTAGTAGTGCTATTTATAAATTTTCCCACATCGACCATTTCCTTCCAAGGCGTTGCAACATCTGTATACTCTATAAAGTCTTTAATCTTGTATATGTCATTTGCCCAATCACTTATCTTACTAAATCCATTTATTGACGTCTCCAATCTCGTTATATGGTCGATAGAATCGTACAGTTTACTTTTCTGAGTTTGATTTAATTTAAGACCATTGATCTGCTCCTTTAATAAATCGATTTCTTTCTCCCTTGAGCGAAGGCTACCTAGATATTCTTCTTCTTTAGCTTTCAAAGCAGTACTTAACGTTTTGACATATTCTCCTATCTCATCTGCACTACCTGCTAAACGATTAAATATCATCAAAAGACTGTTAATCAAATCGTTGTTTGTATCGTAAGGATATCTTATTTTGTGGTCTATCTCACTCCATCCTTCTTCAAACAAAGTTCGAACTTGTAACTCTACAAAATGCTCAACTTTTGTTGGCTTAGTAATAAGAACGTAATGTAAAGAACGATACCCCGCTTTATGAACTTTTACATCAAATTTTGAGCTATTAAAAGTCGATTTGATATCTTCCGTATCCCCTTTGCGGAAATATGCAATAGGGTCTTCCTTAAACTCCCAATTTTGCCGTACAAAGTGGTCAATTGATTGCCAATTGGATTTAAACAAGTGTATCGCTCTAACACCAACCAAATCTGTTATTTCCTGTTGATAATTAGATAGGTCTATCTTTCTTTGAGGATTTTCTGCTACTTTTCGAATTACTTTCTCAATCAAATGCTCAGGGTCTTTGACACGATATCTAACCGAATGAACACCCATCTGTCCCTGTAGAGCGTTTGATATCGACAGGCCTATGGAGTTAAGATGATGAACTTTGCCTATGAAGTCATTGTAAATTTCTTCAAGGTCGTCCCATTTGAGTTTAGACTTACTATATGTCTTTTCATCAATTTGATATTTAACTAAGAAATCTGTTTTATTGCCGAGCATAATGAGATAATTTAATCAATTATAACAAAAAAGAGCCACATTGCTATGGCTCTCATTTGTATTAGATAATCTAACTTAATTTTTAAACCACTCTAAGCTACTAAATTTGTAACCTGTTAATTGGTTTACCTGTCTCATAAAGCCATTTAAAGACATCACTAATCCCATAAGTGGAGTAGTTTTACCGCTCCACCTTACTGCTGATACGGTATTGTACTGGTTACAATATCTTAAAAAGATAAGTGTTTCTCTATCAAAAACACTTGCTAATGCCTTGGCTTTATCATCAAGTTTAGCTCCGTTGCTATCTAGATGTGTGGTAAATTCCGCCATCGCTTTATAGACGTAATCTGCGGAACCTTGTAATCAAGGGAGAGTAATGGGCGTAGGATGAAAATCTTTCCTATTCAATAAGTAGGTGCCTAAAAAACAAGCGCAAGCAGATGATGCTTACGCTTGCCTAGTGCTAAATTATAAAGCTTTTTGGTGGGTTGCTTTTAACAAACCATAAAAAATGCCTACCTAACCATTTAAACAACCCTCAAAAAAAGGAATCACTAAAACCGGTATCCCAATATCACATCAAATATACCGCCGCTAAGGCCTCTAATATTGCTAGGCTCCGAGTTATATAAGGCAGAGATATTGAGTTGCTTTTTGTAATCGTAGCCAATCCCTCCCGTAAAGCTTTTATTGCTATGGTACATGGTATAAAACGCCAGGTCGTCGGCTTTCCATTCAGCTGCGATATCATACTGGTTATCGAAATTTTTAACCCCTCGATAAGCGAATAAAGGTTTTACGCTAAAAGTTTGATCCAGACGAATACGGTAGGCCACCGAACTGTAAAAGGTGGAATAATCTACGGTAGAGAAGCGGCTACTCCGGCGCTGATTAAGGTTGAGGTAGCTGAACTGCATCTCTAGGCCATGGTTAAGGTAGCTGATCCCAAAATTACCATCCAGGTAGTTTTCCCGATCATTATATCGGGCTAGTTCAATATCATTCATAGCACCGGCACTGGCCAGGTTACGGTCCAGTCGATCTTGGGCCCAGCTTAACGAAACGCCAAAGCGCAAGCTATGCTCGTCGGCCAAGGGCAATTTGTAGGAGAACGAAGCCATGGCCTGTGTTTTGAGCATTAGCCCGGCCCTATCATTGATTAGGCTTACTCCAACAGAAGCCTTGTTGTTGAGTGGTGTGGCCGCCGTTAGCGAGAACATTTGTGGGGCCCCTTCCAGTTTGCTCCATTGGTTAGCATAGTTGCCAAACAGCGTAGTACGGCCTTCAAGCCCTGCCATAGCTGGGTTGGCCAAATAGGGGTTATGGAAGAATTGGCTTTTTAATGGGGTAAGTTGTGCTATGGCGGGCAATAATGTGGCCGATAGCCATATGGTGGTAATGATCTTTTTCATGTTTTACTATTCATTTGCATTAGCTGGGCAAGCTGGGCAAGACTTGCAAAGTCCCAGCTTACCTTCTTTTACATCGTGATACGATTAAACTATTGGTCTGATCTCACTATGGTGATAAATCCCTTTTTACTAGCGATGGCCTGATTTTCGAAACGGAAAATGTAATAGTAGGTACCGTGTTGCAAGGCTGCGCCTTTGAAGGTACCATCCCAATCATTTTTATAGTTTCTTGCTTCATAAACCACTCGGCCAGCCCTGTCTACAATAATAAGGCTGTGGTTAGGATAGGCATCGATATTATGCACTACCCAAGTATCATTTTTTCCATCGCCGTTAGGGGTAATAAAATTCTCTGCCTGCAGAGCCATAAAATCATCTTTTACTTCGATGGTAAACATGGCCGTAGATACACAGCCGCTGGCACTGGTTGCCGTTACGGTGTAAGTGGTGGTTTGCAGCGGACGTACAGTTAGGCTTGCAGAGTTTTGGCCGCTCACAATGCCGGCAGCGTTGCTCCAAACGTAGTTCACACCATTATTGCTGGTAGCACTAAGCACGGCAGTTTCGCCCTTGCTTAGGCTTGCTCCCTTGCTACTGCTAATGGCAATTACCGGCAAAGGATTAATGGTTAAGGTAAAGGTACGGACAAATGTATCTACACCTCCGTTTGCGGTTCCGCCGTTATCTTTTACCGTTACGGTAATGGTACTTGTACCGCTTTGCCCAGGTGCTATGCGGTAACGTAACTGGCTATTCACTACAGTAATGCTGCTCAACAGTCCACTGGTGCCACTTAGGGCTGTTACGGTGGTAGTTTGTGTTGTTTCTGGACCAGCCGTAATGCCCGTTAAAGGTATGCTTTGCTCCGCAGTAGTATAGCAAATGGCCTGATTGCTTATTGCAGAAAGTGTTGGGGCTTCGTTCACGTCATTTAACTGCACGGTAAAAACCCGGTCCAAACTAAAACCAAACTGGGTAGTACTTCTTACTCTTACACTATAACTTTGCTTGGTCTCATAATCTAAACTCAATGCGGTCAATAAACGATCTCCGCTAATACTAAAACTAGCATTATCCGTATCGCCACTACCACTTACCAAACTGTAGGTAAAGGTAGCCGTTGGGCTATCAGAGGTACTACTTAAGGTTCCTGCCTGGGTTCCAGCAGCCCTATTTTCATAAAGCGTGGTGGCCGCCAAACTAATGCTGGTGGGCGCTCCTGGTTTTACCGTTAAAATCCCGTTCTGGTAAGTAATGGTATAATTTTGAGCCACTGCACCGCTCACGGTTATCGGATAATCACCCTGTGTACTGGTTAATGTTGCAGTGGTGGTAATGCTTGGCTGGGTGCTAAGCACCGTATTGTTTTCGCCACTCACAAATCCACTATAGCTAATGGTAAGTAGCGGGTTAACGGTACCCTCAAATTTCTCCTTGTTGTCGGCAATAATCGTTAATGCCTTTCTGGTAATATTAGCACTGGTGCTGGCCGTAGTATTGATGGTATAATTGGCTGCATCCGTTCCGCTGATATTAATTCCGGTTACTGCTACCGCCTTTCCATTGCCTACGTTTTTATTATCAAAAGTAGCTGCGCTGTAGCTTGAGGTCAATACATCGCCGGCAATGCGGTCATCGCTCAGGTTTACCGTTGCCGTAATAGTAGCATCATATACTTTATTGATGCCTACAGCGCTTACCAACAATGCTTTTGCGGTAATATTTGCCGTAGTATTGGCTGTGGTGTTAACGCTGTAGTTGCCTGCGTTTGTTCCGCTAATGCTGATACCCGTTACGGAAACTGCTTTTGCCGTACCCACTTGCTTATTGTTGAAAGCTGCAGCGCTGTAAGTTGCAGTGAGTACATCTCCCGCTACCCTATTATCTGTTAAGTTTACCGTTGCTGTGTTGTTGCCATCATATACTTTATTAATTCCTGTTGCACTCACCAATAGAGCTTTTGCAGTGATATTGGCGCTTGTATTGGCAGTGGTGTTTACGCTATAGTTGGCTGCATCTGCTCCGCTGATACTGATCCCTGTTACCGAAACTGCTTTTGCCGTACCTACATCCTTATTATTGAAGGTGGCATTGCTGTAAGTTGCGGTCAATACATCTCCTGCTACTCTATCATCGCTCAGGTTCACCGTTGCCGTGGTGTTACCATCATATACTTTATGGTTGCCTGTGGCACTTACCAATAAAGCTTTTGTAGTAATATTTGCGGTTGCATTAGCGGTAGCGCTTACGCTATAATTGTTTGCATCCGCTCCGCTGATACTGATACCCGTTATCGAAACTGCTTTTGCTGTACCTACGTGCTTACTGTCAAAGCTTGCAGCACCGTAGCTAACTGTCAATACATCACCAACTATCCTGTCATCTGTTAAGTTAACCGTTGCCACCGCCGTTGCGTCGTATACTTTATTGATACCAGTGGCGGTTACTGTCAAAACTTTAGGAGTAATGTTAGCCGAGGCATTTGCCACCGATACCAAGTTGTAGTTGCCTGCCGCATCTCCCGAAAGAGCCATACCACTAGCGGTAACGTTTTTAGCATTACCTACATTTTCGTCATCAAAAGAGGCTGTTCCTCCTGTTAAACTTAATTTTCCATTATCAACCGCTAAAGGAGTTACTGTTGCTGAAAAAATTACCGCAGTATTATTTCCATCGTAAATTTTATTTGAGGCGATAAACGTGCCGTTGATATCTCTTTTAGAGATGGTTAGCTGGGCATTTGGCCCGGCCTGTATGCTATAGTTTGCAGCACTTAAGCCACTTACATCAACTGCTATTGGATAAGCACCTACTTGCGTAGCAGTTTGCGAAGTTCCGGTATAAGCGATATTTCCGCTAATTGCCGCGGCCGCTTCATCTTCTCCGAGCACAAATCCGCTATAGGTAATTCCATAACCACCACCGTAAACCTGTCCGTCGTAAGTTTTTTGCTGGCTGGCCGGCGTAGCTGTTAAAATTGCCTTGCCAACAGTAAACGTCTCTTCTTTATTTAATGGCAGGTAAATGGCGTTTCCAGGATGTGTCGCTGTAATTTTTGCCGATCCAGCAGCAATAATGGAAACTGTTCTGCCTGTCACCGTGGCAACGCTAGGATTGTTTGACGTGTATGAAATTGGAAATCCAGCGCTGGAATTTTCAGGCAAATCAAAATCAGCATCGCCATATTTCTTGTTGTTAAGTATACTTAAGTCTACATCTTGTACGGCAAAAACTTCTAACGAATAAGCTTTTGACGTAGAGCAGCCGCTGTTATCTGCTACCTGAACAGTAAAATTGAAGCTACCAGATACTGTAGGTGTACCCGATATTACCCCCGACTGAGATAAGGTTAGCCCAGCAGGCAGGCTGCCTGCTACGATGCTGTATTTTGGCGCACCCAAAGCCCCAGTTTGATTAAAACTTGTACTATAAGCACTGTTATAGGTGGCATTGGGTAAAGCTGCTAAAGAAGGGCTTATCGTAAGCGTTGGACACACATAAGGCGTGTATACCACATTATCTATACCTATATAATCAGAATTGGTACCTAAGGAACCACCGCCGGTAACGAAATAGCGAAAAGCCATGCGACCCGATGTGGGTGCCGACAGCCCGGAGATGGTAATCGTGTATTGGGTCCAAGTTTGCGGATACACTCCACCTACCAAAGTTGGATTAACGCTTAGCAAAAGCGTGGTAAAATCTCCAACGCTTGCAGCAGCAGCTCCCACATTGGTACTCGCTCCGTTGGAACTGAGCCTTACTTCCAATCGATCAGGATAATCTGTCATGCCTGGTCCAATAGTTGGCTTTCGGGTGTAAAATGTAAATACATCTCCGTTGCGTAGCGTACGGTTGGGCATGATTAACCAATTGCTAATGGTACCCGTAGATCCCACGCTGTTAAAATTGACCGCAATGTAGGCGTTATTGGCACCATTATAAGCGTTAAATGGCCCTGGAGTTGGAGTGGAGTTGGTTGCCGTGCCCTGAAACCACGAAAGAGAACCCAGAGGCGCACTGTTGTTCTGGATTACCCATCCGCTGCCAGCTAAAGTGCTGATGTCATTAAAATCTTCAGTAAAAGACTGGGCCTTGGCGCTAATGAACGATGCTAACGTTAAAAACGCTAATAAACACCACCTCAGTTGAATTTGTAGATTTTTTACCATAGTAAAATAGTTATTTATAATCAATGTATTGCCTACGCCCACAGGGCATTTAGACTTTTATGTTCGGCACCAAATGCCCGAAGCCATTAGGCCTCGTTGCTACACAAATTTTTAAACAACAGATTAACTGACCGATTTACGTGATGCGGGTTGTCAAATAGGCCTTATCAATTTTGCTGGCACTTGTTATAAAAGTCGGGAAACCGTTTACTTTAAAACGGTTAAGAGTATAAGAGACTTGAGCGCTGCAAATAGAGTTAGGTGATCTATTTAGCTAATAGTTAATTTAGTTTTAATTTGTTTGGTTACACAAACTTAAAAAAATATTCCTAAAACAAATAAATAAAATGTAATAAAAATAAATTTTAGACGTTGATTGCCCAACAGCCATAAAACATGGCTGTAATCCTTACTTTTGATACAACTTACCAATATTAGTGCGTTAAGGCAGCTTCTCTGGTCAATTCAGCTTTCTCCAAACCAAATTCATCAGAAAACCAATCTGTAAGTACTTTCTCTATCTCCTTTTGATTAAATGTATTAGGGTTTCGTCTTGATTTTAGATAGTTTTCTCTTGTTATTTTTTCGGCAACCTGCCCAACTGTTTGCAGGTTAAGTTCATTAGCAATTTTTTCTGCAAACCAAAATCCCGCTATTGAAAACACAATTCCCGAAAGTCCTATTTTCCAGTTAAAAAATAGCGCAATAAAAGCTCCTATCGACAAAAACAAAAGTGACCATATTACCCAATCTGGTGGAGACAAAATATTCAATTTAAAGCCTAAGGCGTCTTCCAATTTCCTAACCTTTAAACGTCTGCTTTGTGCTGGCAAAATATCCGTAAGTAAAAAGTCTGCCGAGATTTTTTTATGGTCGATTTGCAGTGTCGATGAAATGGCTTCACGGAGTTTATAAAATGCTTGTTGAGAGGTGCAATCGTTGGTGCTATTCAGCTGGATTTTATTGACAATATGGTCGCAAAGCTCTCCGAAGGTATTGACGTGGGTTAACTCCCCGCTAACAAATCTAATACCGAAAGACTGCTCAACTTTTACAAGTAGTTCCTCAATATCTTCGGGGTCAACGTTTTTAAGTGCATAGTCTGTCATAGCGTTACTTTAGTTTACCAAGTTTTAAAAGGTTTGATAGTCAAATTGGAATTAGCGTACCTAAGGTCGTCGGTTACATTTTCACCTACCCAATTTGGTATTGGATACTTTTCGTCTTCATTGGTTAGCTCTATTTCTGCAACAATCAATCCTTCGTTCAAGCCTTTAAACTCGTCAACTTCCCAAGTGTAGCCTTGATGAGTTACAAGATGCCTGGTCTTTTCAATTAGATTTGAACAAAATTTATTGATTAATTCATTTGCATCCGCAATAGGTATTTCATACTCAAATTCAAGCCTGCTGGCGCCAACGGCTTTACCTTTTATAGTGATAAATCCAGACATGTCTTTTGTCCTCACACGAATGGTTTTCTCGGGATCGGTTTGTAAATATGCTTGTCTAATTTCAACGCTCCTGCTTGGGGTTACGTGTTTCCAAATATCTGGAATTACTAAATACTTGTATTCTATTTCGGTTGCCATAAACTGTTAATTAAGCCCAAACTTGACCTTGCTTTCAAAGTTACAAATAAGCTAATTAAGTTGTAACCGTTTTAACTCTGCTGGTTTTCAAATGCCTGTTTGGCTTTCTCGTAACTTCTATATTTATCCTGATGGAGCCAGCCAATTCTTGCCCCTTGACTAATCAGTTCATGATAGGCTCTATTGCGATGAAACTCAGGCCTAAATTCAAACTCCTCATCGTAATAGCAAGTGGCATCATTCACCACTTTTCCATCTACCACGGTTAAAAACAACTCGTGTGTGGCTACATCCGCAAAGTCTTCGTAATAAATGAGCATAAACCTATCTGGGCTTATGCTCTTGATGCGCGAAGCAAGAGCTGAAAAATCGTAGGGAAAGGGCCCTTCATTGTCCTCATCTTCGTAGGTGCTATACACAACGGCAGCAGTATCCAAGGCAGTAACCACCTCTGTGGCATTAGCCACATGAGCAATAAAAATGCTAACAGCGCCCCACCAATCATTGTACAGCTTTGGATCAAGGGGGATTACAAATGCCCTGTGCTCTCTAAAGTGTACGATCTCACTAGGGACGTTTACGTGATCTAAAACAATTAAAGCACAGATATTTTGAGCCATATTTCACTTTATTAATCCAATACAGGATTTACTTATTCGGCATTTAGTTAATGGTATCATTTAAGTATTCACTACTCCGTTTAACCACCAGCAGATCAAAAACGCCCAACAAAATGATCCAAACCGAAAAAAGCACCGTTATTGGAACGCTAATGACGTTTGCAAAAAAAGGCAAAACGAAGATAATGATACCCAGTAAAACAGAAATAGTGCCGTTGGCATACTTTAAGGGTTTTAAATAGTTTCCGGTTAGCGACATAACGGTATCAATGGCCAGTAAAACGGCATAGGCCAGGCCTATAAAATTTGCCAACTTCTCGGTTGTGGTTAAATCGAGTATACCTAAATTATCTATAGCGCTTATAAACCCGGCAACCGAAAATATACCTTTTGTTATAATCCATAAGTAGTATGTTGATTGGTAAAACGGCTTCATTGCTTATTTTTAAAGGATTATGATTTGTTTTATGGAGTTGTTTTGAGGCATTTAGTGGATTAAGCTTGATTGTTAGGCGCTGTTTTTACCGCTACAACCTTATTTTGAGCAGGCTTTTGTTCGGATATTATCCGATAGAGCTTTTTAAGCTTTTTTTAAAAACCATAAAGTTTCCATTAAGCGGTTGAACTGGGCAGGATATTTCATAAAATTTTAGGTTCGTTTATTGTTTAAGGTATAGGCACTAAAGTGATGCGCCTGATTGAGTCGTTATCATGATTGCCCAACCAATCTCCTATGATAATTGATTTGCCCCAAGTGATAATTCAAATGTGTACTCAAATGCACCAAGAAGTATTGGGTGGAAGTTTTTTCCTGCAACACCAATAACGGATATTCCTGTTGCATAGCCTCGTCGCTTACGTTTTGCAGGGCGTTTTTAATGATCGCTATGGTGTCGTTCAATTTGGCAATCAATTCTTCTCTGGGTACATCCTTCAATGAAAATTCCATTTCACGGTTCCTCACATAACCCGTTTTGCCCATTTCCTTACCAATGTAAGTGTTTAAATTACCAATGAGGTGTAACGCTAAGTTCCCTGCCGAATTGGCAATGCCCTTTTCGATACGCCATAAATCAGTTTCGTTAGTATAAAGTTCCAATTCGTTGATCACTCTTTTTAAATCTCTTTCGAAAAGAGCGGTTAAAGTATTTGCAAGCATATATTTTATTTTTTTAGGGGTCGTATTTAATCATCTAACTATAATCGGTAGAGTTTCTACTTAATTCCTTCCAACAACAATTTCTTGATCAGCACAATTTGCCCCAAGTGGTAATAACTGTGCTCAATCATGGCCTGGATATTACGATTGTAAGTACTGTATTTTTCATCTACAAAAACATCGCTCAGTTGAGCTTTGGGCATCTTATCTACCCAAGCGGCAAACTCCTGGGCATCGTACCAAAAGGCGGATAGAAACGCTTCCCACTCCAACTGCGAAGTAATGGGCGGGAAATCGAAACTATATTGGTCCTTGATATCCAAAGTGCCACCTTTAAACACCTGGTTAATGCCGTGGATATAATAATGCACATGCTGTGCCAAGGCCGCAATGGTGTTCAAATTGCCCACTTGTGCCGTAGCCGTTTGCCAATCCAAATGATCCAATTGGTGCTTATAATTGGTATTGGCAATCCAAGTGCCGTTAAGGATCACTTCGGCAAATCTTTTCGCTATTTCTTTGGTACTTTCCATGGTTTACTTTTTATTTAAGAACTTCTCTATCATGGGCACCACAAATTCACTGTCCTTGGTTTCGGGGGTTAAGGTAGTCACCTCACCAATGTAGCCGCCGTGCCCACCAGGAATAATGGCCAGTTCCGAATGTGCAATCAGCCGATGCAATTGTAAGGCATGTTCGGGGGTAATCACGTCCTTATCTCCAATGATAATCAGTGTGGGCACTTTAATGGCGGTAATTTTTTCATCTTCAATATCCTTAAAAACCACCATCCGTTGCGCATCCTTATCATGCATAGCCTGCAAGCCTTGTTGATTAGGGTTGACTTTCAAATAAGCTTCTTTTAATTGGGGCGGCATATTATCCAGCGACGCCTGTTTCATGAAATCCCAAAACTGGGGCGGCACTCCGCTGCGCTTGGCCAAAGCCGAAGCCAAAATAATTTTACGGACCAATTGTGGATGCCTGATCGCGATTTGCATGGTGGTAGTGCCACCGTTGCTAAACCCCAAGAAATCAGCCTTGGCGATGTTCAAGTGCTTCAGCAATGCGGCCACGTCATCGGCATCCTGCTCAAAAGTAACGCCAGTAGCTCGATCGCTGGTACGGCCATGTGCCTGCAGTTCTACGGCAATAATCTTTCTGTTTTTGGCAAAGCGTGGGATGACCCGCTCAAAATTAGACTGAATGGTAGAGCCACCGCCATGAATGAGCACCAGGGGCTGCCCCTGGCCATAAATCTCATAGTATAAATTAATGCCGTTTACGGCTGCATGTCCGCTGCTAAAGGCAAGGTTATCGTGGGGGATATTGTTCATATCTGAAGGTTTTGAAGATTGGTTTTGACGACAGGCAGCCAAACAAAACACGAAGCCCGCTACAAGCATCAAACACTGCTTTAAGCTCCCCCTTCGCTTGTTCATGCGGTTTACCATATCTATTAAGCTCAATTTAGCACCAAGATAAAAGGACCATTTGACAATCGCAAACACCTGGTAAATTAAGCTGTGGAGCGCATGTTCTCGCCGTCCTTAAAATGCAATCTCCTGAATACCAGCCCAGATAAGATGGTGAGTGCGCCGATAACCAAAAAGGTGTATCTGAAGGCATTATGGATTTCGTTATGGATCAGCTTGGCATCGCCCTGAAAAACCTTCAGTACAATTAGCCCGAAAGCCACCCCAAAACCAATGGCCAGTTGCTGGTTAACCGAAACCAGGGAATTACCGCTACTGGTATGATACTGCCTTAAATCGGCAATAGAAATAGAATTCATGGCCGTAAATTGGATGGAGTTGAAAAAGCCCAGCATGGCGATAATGGGCACATACCAATAAATGGAGGTTTGGATGACCGGAATAGCCATGCAGCAGATCAACAGCCCAATTAAAAAGGTGTTCAACATCAGGGTATTTCGGTAGCCAAAGGTTTCGAGGATTTTAATGACCGCCGATTTACCAAACATGGCGGTTACGGCCATTGGGGCAATGATCCAGCCTGAAGTAACGGCCGATTGTCCATAGGCAATTTGGATCATCATAGGCAACAACAAAGGTACTGAACTAATTCCCAAACGGGTAGCCAGGTTTCCTACAATACCCACCCTAAAGGTACGTACCTTAAATAAATTGAGCGGAAAAATGGGATTATTGTCCCTACTGGCATGCCGATAATAGAAATACAGCATCAAAAAGCCCAATAACAGTACGGTAAGCACAGGCGTAACATGAATGGTATTGCCAAACAGCTCCAGGGCAATGGAAAGCAAGAGGGAAGCTGCTGCAAAGATGAGAAATCCCTTTAGGTCGAAATCTATAATGGCCGACCGATAATCGGGCATAAACTTAAGGCTTAACAAGATACCTACAGCCCCAATGGGGATGTTGATGAGAAAAATCCAGTGCCACGAGAGGTAATCGACCATGTACCCGCCAACCAAAGGGCCCAACACAGGCCCGATCAGTGCCGGAATAATAGCAAAGTTCATGGCTTTGAGCAGCTCATTTTTGGGGAAAGTTTTAATGAGAGCCAGTTTTCCCACAGGTGTCATTAAACTACCGCCCACCCCTTGGATCATCCGGGAAATTACCAGTTCGGTAAGGCTACCTGAAAGAGAGCAGAACAAGGAGCCTACACTAAACAAGATCAGGGCAAAGATGAAGATTCTTTTGGTGCCAAACTTATCAGCCAAGAAACCACTTACGGGCATAAATACCGCCAAAGTAAGTACATAGCTGATGATGGCATTTTGCATGTTCAGCGGTGATTCGTTTAAGTCTTTGGCAATGGTGGGCAAGGAAGTATTAAGGATAGTCGAATCCAGCATCTGCATAAAAATAGAGGTTGCCAAAATAACTGGCAGTAACTTCTTGGTTGTGCTAGTATGTACGACGGTTTCTTCCAAATTTGCTGCAATATTGTATAGGTAAAGCTACGATTTATAGCACATTTTTAACGCCGTTTTTTGTCATTTGTTTACACAAATACATCAATTCGTGGTTTCATCAGGGGATTCCCTTGCTACTTTCGCCATCCCGTACTCCAGCGCTGTGCTCTGCTCCTTATCATCCTGAGCGCAGCGAAGGTTCTCCACCAACACGAATTAAGATTCTTCGCTGCGCTCAGCCTGACAGGAAATTTAATGTTATCCGGCTTCGATAGTATATTGCTACGCTTGGCTTCCATTGCTACCAAGAACAATTTAGCTATACAAAGACATGATCAAACTTTTCATCAGCTAACATTCCCAGCTACCACGCTTTTTGGCCAAATCAATCATCAATTGACCTTGGGGCATCATCAAGCCCTTATTGATCATAAGCTGTGCCCTTTCCCTGTTGATCAAACTCCAACTACTCCTCCTAGGATTCCGTGGGCCAAAAGTAAGGTAATAGCTCTGGTGGTCTCTTTTTTTGCAGAGGCTGTCTATCCAACCAAAACAAAGCGCTTCTTCGGTAGCATCATTAAGGTTAATGCTTTGCACTTGGCTCTTTTTGGTGTACAAAATAAGCCAAACTGATTTCTCTTCGTTACAGTTCTGGGCCAGCCACTGTCGCCATTCGTTTCTGCTAGGAGCATAAACTGCCAATTTTCCGTCTTTAGTTTCCATGATTTAGGTTTTGATGAAACTAAATTAGAGACGCCCAGTGACAGCCCTATGGCAGTGCTAATTTTTTCCTGAAAAAAGAAGAAAAATCAGATCATCGTTAGGAGCTACATCGTATCAAAAAATTTTAATGAAATTGCCTCCTTGTTATTTATGCAGTATAAAAGCTACAATATCGAAGCGTCATCCGATCGCCTGCCCTTTAAAGCTTCTTCCTCGGCTTCCCTACGTTCTTCGGCACTCAAACCCTGTTTTCTGGTCCATCCCGTTTGTTCTTTAAATTCACCTTCCTGGTCTATCTGAGGTTGCATATTACTTTCTTCCTCATTCAGCACCCTTGATTCCGCATCTTCGCTAATCTCATTTTTAGGATACTGCGTTTCATGATAAAGATTATCCTCATTTGGAGCCTCATATTCCCGATTGCCGCCAGCCGAGGTAGGCATGTCCTGATTGGTGTGAGCCTTATTCCGTTCTTGATTTTTTGGAGATGAACCTTGTTCTTCCCCATTTGGTTGTTTTTGATTTTCCATATGGTTTAATTTTAAATTGCCCTAATGGTGCACTCGTTCATTAGCGCTTTGGGTAGTGTCCTGATCAGTTCCGTTCAAGATTTGTCGTCCTGAGCGCAGCGAAGGTTCTGCTGTAGCAAACCTTCATTACGTATATCCTGAATGCAGGTAAAACTATCCCACTTACTGCTATTTGTTATTATTCATCGAGTCCATTCTAATATTATCCGTTCCCAAAGCCGGCGTATCGGTGTTGGCCGATCCAATTTTATTGGTATCCAACGTGGCGGTATCCGCTATAATCGAGTCCTGACCAGGCTGAAGCTCAACCGTGGTGCTATTGCCGCAAGCCAGCGCCAGTAAAGCTATCATGGCCATCACTAATGCAACTCCCTTTTTCATTTGCTTTAATTTTATGCGAGAGCAGAGAATATCACTCACTTGTTTCAAAGTAAAAAAACCACTCCACATGGAGTGGTTTTCACACACAAACACCTATAATATAACCTATTATTACTGACAAGAAATCCACAAGAGATGATCATAGGTCAAATGCTATCCCTATCACCTAACGACATGGCCTATTCACTGGACCATTCATCTTTCCAAGCGGGACTTGCCACACCTTGCACATCTATCTTAGTCGCATTTCTGCGTTTTGCCATGGGTCCCTTCAGTTTTTGGGCATTAGCCAAATCACGTTCCCAATTACCGCTTCGCTTATTTATATGCTGTTTTGTATCAGCCAACACATGGTTAATCCAGCGTCCAAAAGCTTTGCGGGTTTTCGGCATAGCGCAAATTATGGCCACTCCGGCCAAAGCAACTGCGCCTGTGGCCATTAGTGCGATATTGCTATGGGATTTTGTTCTTAAAAATTGACTGCCAATCATATCATTATGTTTTACAGATTAATCTATACTTTAGCCATATCTCTTAACGCTTTTACTGTATCATGCGCCTTCTGAATAGATCTTGATTGATCGGTAACTTTTTCCAAAGCCTCTCCGGTCAGTCCGCCATCGGCGATAGCTGTATGATAGGCTTTTTTAATCGCATCTTCACCTCTTTCAGCTTCTGACAAAATGCTTTCCCGATCACTTCCCCCAAACAGGGCCTTTACATCTATCCAAGCACGGTGTAAAGTTCCGGCTACGCTGTTACCCGTTTCAGGCTCTCCGGCCCTTGCCGCTACAATAGCAGTAAGTTCCTGACTAAACCTACGGCTTTGTGCTGCATACTCCTGAAAAAGTTCTTTTAAATCCAAATTTTGATCATCAATATCTGATAATACTTTTTCAAATCCTGCTATTCTATCATTGTTGAGCTCTATCAGCTCATTCAAAACTGTATTTGATGATGTTGCCATAATGTTATTTTTTTAAATAAAATGAAATACTATTTACAGTAACCCGTAAAGTCCGTTTTTGGGATAAAAAAATGTAGGTTTAGTATGCAAAAGCTGCTCTTTTTTCAACGATGGAGCTTTTGCGCAATGCTCCAAGGCCAGCAGATCTAATGAGGTCGTTGATACGGCACGCATTGCAGCGCTTGATAAATCAACTTGTTCTTTCTCGCAGCTTTCCGTTTTGTAAACCAGCATGTTCTTGTCCTGTTTTTAAACTGGGAAAAGAACAAGATTTAAGTTCCCATCACTTTCATTCTCGTCCTTTTCCCGAAACAGAACAAGCGCAAATGCCTTTAGTTTAACCGACTTTCAAATCAGGTATTTTGCGAGTGAAATACTTATCCAAAACAAGTTTTTTTGATGCACCCAGTAGATGCCGGCAATTGTGCTATGCCAAAGGGATGTACAAACTAAAGGTTGAGCCCATTCCTACGGCACTTTCAAAATCTAGTTTAATAGATTGGATATCGGCCAGTTCCTTGCATAAAGCCAAGCCCAAACCTACACCTTTTTCGTGGTTGGTACCATAGGTAGGTTTAATATTAAGCGCAAAAATATCCGCTTGTTCGGCAGGCTTGATACCTTTGCCCGAATCACTTACCTGTAATAAGCAAATTCCGTTTACCAAGCCTGCAGTAATGTGGATATGGCCTCCCGCATCAGTAAATTTGATGGCGTTATTGATCAGATTGCCCACCATCAGTTGCAGCAGCTCGGCATTAGCCTTAATAAACAGATTGGCTTTAAGGTCGATGGCAAAAGTAATTTCCTTTAATCCTGCCGTTTGTTTAGCATCAAACAAAACCTCCTTCAAACAGTTATCCAGCGCTATAGCACTAAGTGGATATTGCTTACCTTCCATCTGTTTGGTGGTCCACCACAATAAGTTATTCAGTAAATGTTGGGCCTCTTCGGTATTTCTTACCAGTTCCTTTTCCAAATGCGTTCGGTTAGCCTGGTCCAATTCTGTTTTGCGAAGGATATACAGATAGCCCTGTATATTTCGCAGCGGCGTACTAAAATCATGAGAAATGATCGAAATCAGTTTGCTTTTTTCTTCACTTAACCGCTTAATGGCCGTTTCATTTTGCTCAGCTATGCCTTTTTCGATGGCATAGTTATTAATGATATAGGTTAAACAGGCAAAGATGAGTACAATATTAATGACATAAGTAGAGGTGATATCAATGAACTGATTGCTCCGGCTACTATAGCGCAAATGCACCACCTCTGGATGGTAGTACTCATAAACCACCAAGCCTATCACCAAGGCCAGGTTTCCTAGGGTCCAGTACCAGTAATGTTTTTTTTGGGCAATGGCAATAATCAAAAAATAGGTAATGGTAAACGAATGCAGAGTAGCCCCCTGTATGCCCGAAGAGAAATAAAAATCGATCGCAAAAAAGATATTGATGACAACCGCATAAATGATCATGCTTAAATGCAATTTGCGTCTAAACCTCGAAAGGTAGTAGAAAAAAAGTTGCAACAGCAACAATACGATCGAAAGCAAGGTCATTTTATACAAACCAATGGCCAAACTAAACGGAATGTTGTAAAAGATCACCAAAACGGTGGCTACACATATAGAATGGTAAATTCTGTTTTGCAGTGGAAATTCATTTGGATTACCCTTGAGGTGTTCCCACAGCTTAACAATGCTGCTTATAAAGCTTGAGATCATTAATGATGGTATTGGTAGGTTTAAACAAAAAGCCTTTATTTCAGCAAAACTGCCATCTCCTAAAGAAATCATTCAAATTTCAATAAGATAGTATATGGGTGGCAAGATTGGCTTCATCACCAAAACAATACCGTTAAAAATATACCCGCTAATTTTAAACAGTTTTTAAAATGCAGTGCAAAAATAAAGCATTATTACATATTACACAGCTATAGACCGTAATAGTTGCTTAGATAGTCCAAAATTTCTGCAAAAAAAACATACGGTCAGGGCATTTCATCTACAGATCAGCAATTTTACATTGCTAGTATTCTATTATTGTTTAAACTTTGTTATTTTGACCCCTACTTGCCCTTCCTTTATGATGCCTTGATATGAGTGAAAAAGAAAAACTGACTATTCTAATTGCCGATGACCACGCCATTGTACGGTTTGGACTGGCTTTATTGTTAAGGGAAATGAACCCCGCGACAAAGTGTATCGAAGCTATTTCTTACGAACAGGTAAGAGCAATGTTGGCAACGCAGCATATTGATTTGCTCATCTTGGACATTCATATGCCCGGGGGCGACAATATTAGGTCAGTAGAAGATTTTAAGATAGATTTCCCTGAGCTAAAGATCTTAATTTTCTCGTCCTATCCTGAAAAAATTTATGCAGACCGATACCTAAAGGCAGGAGCTGATGGTTACCTGCATAAAGATACCTCGGAAGAGGGCATGAAAAACGCCATTAGATTAGCATTGAAGAACGAACGCAGTTGGACAACCGAAGATCACAAACACACGGCCCCATACATTGCCCATCATCTCGATGTATTATCAGATCGGGAACTTGACGTGGCCAGGCTCTTGGCCGAGGGTTGGGGCAATCTGGAAATCGCTAATTCGCTCAAACTGCAGATGTCTACGGTAAGCACCTATAAAAAAAGGATATTCGACAAGCTGAACGTGAACAACATCCCTGAACTTATCCAAAAATTCAGTTCTTAGCCAATTTTGTAGTTTTAATTCTACAAAAAAGCAGTCGGCTACGCCTTTGCTTTGTGCTACTTTTGTGAAAGTATCATCTGATAATCAAAATAGCGCATCAATATGGTAAAACTCTACGCTTTTCCTTGCATTTTTACTAAAAAACCCGTTTGAACGACAACTTCTGAGAGTCTTTTCCGGATGTTCATCCGCCAAAGGCGAAAATCTATCGTTCAACTTTTTTACTAAATCTATTTACCCTCAATTATATGCTGAGAAATCTTCTGAAGGTTATTTTAAACCTATGCTTCTTATTTATCTCTTCTGCGGCAATCGCGCAACTACCGTTTAGCATGTGTTCGCCCACGGGCGGTGCCAGAGCCGATCTTTTGGGTGCCCAAGCTGCCTACAGAGCAGGCGGTAATACAGGCTCGGTATCCTTTACCATTCCAGTGGGAACGGCTACTATTATGGTGTACACCAGTTCGCATGACTCGAGGTTGGTTTGGGGTACGGCTACTACCCTACAACAACAAACAGATGAGGACTACATTACCATTAATGCTATTCTCAACCTCAAAACCAAACAGTCGTCGGGGTTTCTGAATTACGCCAGGCACACGGACAACAGTGGTTCCGGAACCAACCTGTACGGTTGGCGGAATGTGGCCTTCAGTGCTGGCAATGTAAGTGCTCATTCGTTGCCAGGACACGACAAAAATACCAGCATATTGAACGATGTCAGTTTCTCGGTAAGTGGTAATACGCTAACTATCCAAGAAACCAATACAGATATCTATACGTCCTATTACGTAGAATTCGTTTCGGCAGATGTGAGCTCGTTAAACTCGAACGGCTTTAACTCAAAGGCGCTTTTGAAAAACAACAATACCATCAGCATGCCAATTCCGGCTAATACCAACATCATCTTTGTTTCCGGAAAAGGCACCAACGGGGTTTCCGACAATGCTTCCGATGGTGGTACCGAAGAAGGTTTCTCTAACATGCGCTTTGCCATTGATGTGAACAAGAATTTATTGGATGGATTTGTGACCGTAGTGAACGGAAATGCCAATACCAACGGTGGAAGAGAAAGGAGATCTACCTATGTTATTAACGACCACAACATCACAAGCAACAGTAGCTTATTATCCTCTGGTGCCGTAACGGGCGATTATACCGGAAAAATTACTACTGCCGGAGGTGGCATTGGAGTATATAACCCTAAAATATACATCTCGGGAAACAACCTGATCATTGAAAGAGATGCGGGTTATGGTGCCGATTTTGATGATGCCTATACTTTTGAATTTTACACCCGTGTAAACCAACCTACCAGTGCCGAGTTTATTGACAACGAAACGCGTTTCATAGCACCAACCAGTACTACTCCCAAGAACATTACCGTAAAAATTCCGGCTGGGTCCAGGTTTATCTACTTTAACCAAACCGGTAATGCCATCAACTCTACCAATACCAACAACGAAAACTCCATGGCGGGTTATGCGGTAATTGATTTAGAAGCTAAAAAAGCTAATGGGTTTTACTACCAGCAGGTTGGTTTTAACAACCAAGCCACAAGGAGAGACGATAATTTCGCTTTTAAAGATTTGCCGCTTACCGGTGCCAGTGCCAGATCATTAGCACTTGCTTCAAGCAACGGGATTTTTAATTCAAGCAGTCCCTATTATGATTTTAATTTTACTCTTTCGGCAGATAAAAGTGAAATTACCATCAGCAACACAATGGCTTTAGTTCATGACCAGTACCAGTTGTTGCTTTCCTTGGATTTTTTTGGTTCACGCCCTGATTTGGCTTTCAATGCCTCGCACATCTCCTTCACTAAGGGAGCTCACTGTAAAGAGGTTGAGGCACATGTTAGGATTTCTAACCCTGGCTCGGGGGAAAGCCCAGGTTCCATTCCGGTTTCCTTTTACGATGGCGATCCTACGGTAAACCCTAATGCCAAACGCTTGCTTACCGATGTGATTACTTTTAACCAATCTATCCCTAGTTTGCAGGAAAAAGATTTCATATTTAAGATTGACCTAAGCAATTACCAAAACCTCAACATTCCCATTACCATGGTATTAAATGATGATGGGAGCTTTGCACCAACCTTAAACCAGGCCATAGGTACTCCCTTTGCACTGGAAAATTTAAGAAATCAATCAGATAAACGCATTGAGTGCTACTACGACAATAATAAGTTCTCTGCAAATATCAACGTAAACAACTGTCCAACGGTAAACCTCGATCCTGATAAGAGCTCGGGCGCAAGCACCAACAACTATTTAGATTACTTTACGGCCGGCAGTGCAGGTACCCGTATTGCCGATACGGACATGATCATTGTAGATCCTGAAAACAGCAACCTACAATCGGCCACCATTACCCTCACCAACCGACCTGATGGAAATGCGGCAGAAAGCTTGTTTGTAGATGGTACGCTCCCTGCTGGCTTAACCGCCAACTACGATGCCGCTACCGGCCAGCTAGTGATTTTAGGCAATGCCACGCAGGCAGATTACATTGCAGCCATTAAAATGGTGAAATATAAAAGCACCAATCCTTCGCCAAATTTGGCTGATCGTATCATCAACACTGTGTTAAATGACGGCATAGAATCAGGCCCTGCATCAATCACCACCATTAAAATATTAACCAATCCACGCATTAACGTTACTGGCAACACCATTACCATTGCCGATGGTACCACCACAACCAATACTGCCGATGGTACCAACTATGGCAATATTGCCGGTGGCAGTGGTTTGGTAAATAAAACCTTTGTAATACAAAACATCGGTACCGGTATCATCCAATTAACCGGAGTGGGCAACAAGGTGGTTATTGCCGGCCATCCTGGTTTTAGCGTAACTACACAACCTGGCTCAATTTCTTTAACCAGCACTGCCACTACAAATTTTGTGGTATCTTTTGACAGTAATACCTATCCAAACAAAGGCACCTATAATGCAAGCATCAGCATTTTAAATGATGATCCTTTTACAGATAGAAAGAATTATACTTTTGAGGTTCAGATCAGCATCAACAACATCCCTACGGTGCAAGATTTTGCTAAATCAGGGCCCGAAGATCAAACCATCAACTTTACCGCTGCTGATTTTACCAGTCATTTTACTGATGCCGACAGCCCGGGAGACAACCTTACCGAAATTGAGATTATTGACCTGCCACTAAATGGATCCCTGAAACTGAACGGCGTAGCAATACTTCCAGGGCAAAAAATCCCATTGGCACAATTGGGCAACATTACCTTTACCCCATCTGCCAACTGGAATGGCAATACTTCGTTCAATTGGAAAGCTACAGACGGTATGGCCTACGCTGCAACCAGCGCCAAGGTAAACATTACCATTACTCCGGTAAATGACCCTCCAACAGTAGCCACCATTACCAAAACAGGATCTAAAAATGTAACTGTACCATTTACCGCACTAGATTTCACCGCTAAATTTACCGATATTGATGGTGACGCCATGACCAAGATCAAAATTGAAACGCTGCCAATAGCCAGCGAAGGGGTTTTGATGTACAATGGCACGCCGGTAGCAGTAGGTCAAGAAATAGACATAGCCAACATCTCACAACTTTCTTTTGTACCTGCTACCAACTGGAGCGGTAGCACTAGCTTTAATTGGAATGGTTTTGATGGCGCCTTATATGCAAACAGTCCAGCGGCTGTGAATATTACCCTTAGTGACACCAATGGCATCCCAACACTGGCCAACATTACCAAAACAGGGCCGCAAAACGTAACGGTACCTTTTAACGCTTCAAACTTCACAGATAGATTTTTTGACATCGACGGAAGCTTAACCAAAATCCAGGTACTTAGTTTGCCTGCCAATGGAACCTTACTGTTAGATGGTTTGCCTGTTACAGCTAACCAGGAAATCAATTATGCTGATTTGGGAAAGATCACCTTCGTACCCGATCATAACTGGACTGGAAGTACTTCTTTTAGCTGGAATGGTTATGATGGACAAGCTTATGCAGCTTCTTCCGCCAATGTCAATATCACCATTACCCCTAACAACCCTCCAGTAGTTAGCAACATCCATAAATCAGGTCCCGAAGATCAGACCATTAGTTTCACGGTGGCCGATTTTACCAGTAAATTTTCTGATATCGATGGTAACAGCCTAACGCGTATCTATATTACAACCTTACCTAGCAATGGGAAACTATTTTTAAATGGTATAGAAATAACAGGACCAACTGATTTTGCTACCGCTGATGCAAGTCTGTTAACTTTTGTACCTAATGCCAATTGGAACGGAGTAACCAGTTTCAAATGGAATGGTCATGATGGGACCTCGACAGCCACTACTGCCGCCGATGTTAACATTACCATCACCCCGGTAAATGATGGGCCAATTTTCAGTCAAACTACTTATACCGATGCTACTTGCGAGGTCACCGCTAAAACGGGATCAATCACTGCCGCCACTGACGTTGACGGAGATGTTTTAACCTACACTCAGGGTACAGCGCCAAGCAAAGGCAGCGTAATCATTAATGCTGCTACTGGTGCCTACACTTATACGCCTTCTTTAGGACAAACGGGCTCGGATAGCTTTACCATTGTAGCTAACGATGGCAATGGTGGAACCGCTACTGCTACAGTAAACTTCACCATTACCGCTGCCCCGTCCGCAGGAACCCTTTCGGGAACGCAGGCCATCTGTGTTGTCGGTACCACCACCTTTAGCTCTACCGTAACTGGCGGCGCTTGGTCGACAAGTGATGCCTCCATCGCCACCGTAAACGCCACCACCGGGGTGGTTACCGGCGTAGCGGCGGGAACGGCCACCATCACCTATACCGTGGCCGGTTCGGGCGGATGTGCGGACGCCACCGCAACAAGGACCGTGAACGTGACCACACCTCCTTCGGCGGGAACCCTTTCGGGAACGCAGGCCATCTGTGTTGCTGGCACCACCACCTTTAGCTCTACCGTAACGGGTGGCACTTGGTCGACAAGTGATGCCTCCATCGCCACCGTAAACGCCACCACCGGGGTGGTTACCGGCGTAGCGGCGGGAACGGCCACCATCACCTATACCGTGGCCGGCTCGGGCGGATGTGCGAACGCCACCGCAACAAGGACCGTGAACGTGACCACACCTCCTTCGGCGGGAACCCTTTCGGGAACGCAGGCCATCTGTGTTGCCGGCACCACCACCTTTAGCTCTACCGTAACGGGCGGCGCTTGGTCGACAAGTGATGCCTCCATCGCCACCGTAAACGCCACCACCGGGGTGGTTACCGGCGTAGCGGCGGGAACGGCCACCATCACCTATACCGTGGCCGGCTCGGGCGGATGTGCGGACGCCACCGCAACAAGGACCGTGAACGTGACCACGCCTCCTTCGGCGGGAACCCTTTCGGGAACGCAGGCCATCTGTGTTGCTGGCACCACCACCTTTAGCTCTACCGTAACGGGTGGCACTTGGTCGACAAGTGATGCCTCCATCGCCACCGTAAACGCCACCACCGGGGTGGTTACCGGCGTAGCGGCGGGAACGGCCACCATCACCTATACCGTGGCCGGTTCGGGCGGATGTGCGGACGCCACCGCAACAAGGACCGTGAACGTGACCACGCCTCCTTCGGCGGGAACCCTTTCGGGAACGCAGGCCATCTGCGTTGCCGGCACCACCACCTTTAGCTCTACCGTAACCGGCGGCGCTTGGTCGACAAGTGATGCCTCCATCGCCACCGTAAACGCCACCACCGGGGTGGTTACCGGCGTAGCGGCGGGAACGGCCACCATCACCTATACCGTGGCCGGTTCGGGCGGATGTGCGGACGCCACCGCAACAAGGACCGTGAACGTGACCACACCTCCTTCGGCGGGAACATTAGCTGGAGTACAAATTACCCCAGTTGGAAGTACTACTACCTTCACGTCTACCGTAACAGGTGGTACTTGGTCTACCAACGATGCCAACATTGCCACAGTGAATACAACCACCGGGGTTATTACTGGAGTTTCGGCAGGAACTACTACGATTAACTATACTGTAACTGGTTCAGGGGGTTGTGCCAATGCCATCGTTTCCAGAACGATTACCGTTTATACAGCTGCGATAAATCTTACCAAAAAAGCAAATAACGCGGCATTGGTAACTAAAGCCGGTGATGTAATCAATTACAGTATTGAAGTAGAAAACACCGGCACTTCAACCTTAACAAATATTATTGTAACAGATGCAGGTGCAGATCCAGGAAGTATCAATCCAACTAGCATTGCTACTTTAGCGGCAGGAGCTAAAACCACGGTAACTGCTCAACATACACTTACACAAACTGAAGTAGATGCTGGAAGCTTTAGTAATCAAGCGAGCGCTAAAGGAAAAGATCCTTTAGGAAATGATGTTGAAGACGAAAAATCTGATGATCCATCTACTTCGACGCCAAATGATCCTACAATAGTAACCATTACATCTGCTCCCAAGATCACCCTGGTGAAATCCGGTGTGCTGAGCAGCGACGGGAATACCATCAGCTATAGCTTCCTGATCACCAATACCGGTAACGTAACGCTCAACAACATTGTGCTTACCGATACCAAACTGGGCCTTAACCGAACCCTGACGGGAATCAGCCTCGCTCCTGGGGCCAACCGTACCGAGACGGCAACCTACACCCTGACGCAGGCCGACAAGGATGCGGGCAAGGTAACCAACTCGGCCGATGTAAACGCCAAGGACCCATCGGCGGCCAACGTAACCGACAAATCGGGCACAACCGGGACAAACGATACCCCAACGGAAACTGCCGTGCCGGCAAATCCCAAGATCACCCTGGTGAAATCCGGTGTGCTGAGCAGCGATGGGAATACCATCAGCTATAGCTTCCTGATCACCAATACCGGTAACGTAACGCTCAACAACATTGTGCTTACCGATACCAAACTGGGCCTTAACCGAACCCTGACGGGAATCAGCCTCGCTCCTGGGGCCAACCGTACCGAGACGGCAACCTACACCCTGACGCAGGCCGACAAGGATGCGGGCAAGGTAACCAACTCGGCCGATGTAAACGCCAAGGACCCATCGGCGGCCAACGTAACCGACAAATCGGGCACAACCGG
>NZ_QMHO01000008.1:145556-184363 GCF_003313505.1 Pedobacter nanyangensis
CGCCAAGGACCCATCGGCGGCCAACGTAACCGACAAATCGGGCACAACCGGAACAAACGATACCCCAACGGAAACTGCCGTGCCGGCAAACCCCAAGATCACCCTGGTGAAATCTGCGGTTAGAAACGGCACGCTGGTAACTTATACGTTCATCATTAAAAACACTGGTAACGTAACCTTAAATAATATCAACCTAACAGATGCCAAACTAGGCCTAAGCAACCTTGCCGTAACCGTACCTGTTGGTGGACTATTACCGGGGGCTAGCGTAAGCACCACGGCCAATTATACTTTAACACAGCTTGACATTATTGCGGGCTCCATAAGTAACACGGCAACTGTAAAAGCAACTACGCCTGCCAGCACCGAAATAAATGATGTATCTGGTACTACAGAAGCCAATGATACGCCTACCGTACTGGCGTTGCCAGCGCCTCCTACGGCAAACAACGACAATGCTACTACACCTCCTAATGTGCCCATTACCATTAATATTTTGGATAACGACACCAAGGGCGGTGCCAACTTAGTACCAAATACGCTAATTATTATACAACAGCCACAGCATGGTACATTAAGTATTGATCCAGCCACTGGACGTGTAATTTATACGCCAAACGCCAACTACCAGGGCACTGATAGCTTTACTTACACCATTAAGGATGCTAATGGCTTCGTATCTAATGTTGCCACAGTAATTGTTAATGTTAAAGATGTACCTAAAATAGGCTTGGCAAAAGCCTTTGTAAATGCGGTAAAAACCACCAATGGTTCTTACGATATCACCTATAGGTTTACCGTAGGCAACTATGGCTCGGCGCCGTTTAAAAATGTAAGTATCAAAGACGATTTGAGGCAGGCATTTAACGGCGCAGTATTTCAAGTGAGAAATATTCGCAGCTTGGGCAGCCTAAATGTAAATACCGCATTTAACGGCACAACCGATATCGAAATGCTACAGCCTGGAAATACATTGGCTATTGGCCAGCTGCAACAAATTGAATTGGTTGTAAACGTTACGTTAACGAGCGGAACCAAAACCACCTACTACAACAAGGCCATTGCAGAGGGAGAAAGCGTTACTGGACTTAAAGCCACCGATGAATCGACAGATGGTTTGAAGCCAGACCCTAAAAATGATGGTGATGTAAGTCCCGCCAATCCAACTCCTATTGACCTGCAAAGGCCTAAGGAGTTTATCCCTGGCGGCTTTTCTCCTAACGGTGATGGCACCAATGATACCTTCGTCATTGAAAACATTGGCTTTAAACGCTTGTCACTTGAGGTGTTTAACCGATGGGGAAATCGGGTATACCGCAGTAATGACTACAAGAATGATTGGGACGGTAGATGTACCGAGGGAGTATCCATTGGGCAAGATCTTCCGGAAGGCACCTACTTCTACATTGTCATTCTAGATGGGAAAGAAAAATACGTAGGTAACATTACTTTAAAACGATAAGAAATGAAAAGATCTCTCATATTAGTTTTTATAGCCTCATTATTCGTTGGAAAAGTAAATGCCCAGCAAGAGGCCATGTATTCGCAATACATGTTTAATACTCTGGCCATTAATCCGGCCTATGCAGGAAGCAGGAACATCACCTCGGCTACGGCGCTTTACCGTAGCCAATGGGTAGGTATTGACGGTGCTCCCGAAACATTAACATTTACGATTGATGCGCCGTTGAACAACAAAAAAATAGGTTTAGGCCTGCAGGTATTTAGTGATAAGATTGGGGTTACGCAAAATAGCGGCGCCCTGCTCAGTTATGCCTATCGTATCCGCATGGAAACGGGAACCCTTTCTTTTGGCTTGCAAGCGGGCTACAGCCAATACCGGGCCGCATTGAGTTCGGTTCCGTTGAATACCTACAGTTCAACCGACGTAGCCTTCAATAGCGATATCAACAAAGGCTTGCTCAATTTAGGCACTGGGATATACTACAACTCCGACAGGTTTTACATCGGCCTATCGGCGCCACAATTGCTCAACAATCAGCTAAATAACTTTACGGTAACCAACGACAATGTGTTTAGAGGCCAGGCACTTCACCTTTTCCTTGCTTCGGGTTATGTGTTTCCATTATCGGAAGATTTTGACCTTAAACCTTCTGTGCTGATCAAGGGCGTTAAAGGAGCGCCAATACAAGCCGATCTCAATGCTAATTTATGGATCAAGCAAGTATTTTCCATTGGCATGCAATACCGCACCAGTGCCGACTTGGCTGCCATGATGGAGGTGCAAGCTAGCCCCCAGCTCAGGTTGGGCTACTCTTACGACCGCAGCACAACTAAACTGGTACAATTTAACTCGGGCAGCCACGAAATCATGTTACGTTACGAGTTCGGCTTCGAAAAGGGCAAAACCATTTCGCCTCGATATTTTTAACACCTAGCCTAGTCAAAAATGAAGATCAAAATTACCCACATCATCGTATTTTTAATGGTTGCGGCCTTGGTACCAAGTTCTACTTTTGCACAAAAAGGAAAAACTGATGCTACTTTGACCAGTGCCGAAAAACAGTACAACGCCCTTAAGTATGCCTATGCCATTCCGCTTTTAGAGAAAGTATTACAGGAGCAGCCTGATAATACAAAGGCCATTGAACTTTTGGCCAATTCGTACCGCAAAACCAAACAATACGCCCCTGCTGCGCAATGGTATGGCAAGTTGGTTAATATAAGCCCACTAAAGCCCGAATGGGCGCTGGCTTATGCCGAGGTATTGGCCAACCTTAGCCAATATGAAGCATCCGAAAAATGGTACCACAAATATCTGGCCTTGGCCAACAACGATACAAGGGCTTTGGATTTTGCCAAAACCTACCCTAGCGTAGCTGGCTTTATGCAACACAAAAAGCGCTGGAAAATCGGTTTTACCAATTTAAATACTTCCTTATCAGAATATGCGCCAATGTACTATCAAAATGGGCTACTTTTTGTGAGCAATCGAAAATCAGAAAAGCTCACTAAAAATGTATTTGGATGGGATCAAACACCTTTTTCCGACCTCTATTATGTAGATGAATTGAGCAAAATAAGTACGGTAAATGTGGATAGCATATTGCGTGCAGCAAAGTCTAATCCAAGTCCAAAAGCTTATTACCGGATCAATAACGATGATACCCGCCGTACCAGTAACGACAGCAGAACATTTGTAGATCATCCATCGGTAATGAACGACACACTGTCCAAAGCGTTGGGCAATCAAAATTTGGCAGGCAAATTCATGGGCTTTGTCAATACCAAGTACCATGAAGGTCCGGCGGCGCTTTTACCTGATGGTTCGCTGATGTTTACCCGCAATAACTATTTTAAAGGCAAGGCCAGAAAAAGCAGCGATGGTATCACCAAACTTAAAATGTACACCGCCGCCGCACCAGGCTTTGATGCGCTGGAACCATTTGCCTACAATAGCGACGAATATTCTGTTGGTCATCCGGCCCTAAACAAACAAGGTACCCTACTCATTTTTGCCTCAGATATGCCAGGCGGTTTTGGAGGTTCCGATTTGTATTATTGCACCAGAACAGGAATTAACGAAGCGTGGAGCAAACCGATAAACATGGGCAAAGGCATCAATACCGAGGGAGACGAGCTGTTTCCTACTTTATACCAGGATGCTACGCTGTTCTTTTCTTCTACTGGGCACGCTGGTTTGGGAGGTTTGGATATTTTCCAAAGTGAGCTTGATGGCACTACAGTAGTGGGCAAGCCGATCAACCTGGGAGCGCCAATCAACTCATCAGTAGACGATTTTTCTTTGATCAGAGATGAAAATGGCCTACAGGGTTTCTTTACTTCCAATCGTAGGGGGAATGATGATATTTACGCTTTCAACTATCAGGACTACAAAATCATCCTTAAAGGTAATTTATCCGAAAAAACTACCGGACAAGCATTAGCCAACCTTAATATCGGCCTTAAACTACCTAACCAGCAATTGTATGTCAAAACAGATGCAAATGGAAATTTCACCTATGAGCTTCCAAAGGAGGCAAGCATTGGCGTTTTTACCCATGTACCAAACTATCAGGCTGTACATTTAGACATCGGAACACAAGGGATCAACAATGATACCGTGCTGTTCAGAAACATTGCCTTGGAAAAGCTGATGGAAACAGCAATCAGCAAGACCTCTGTTGAAAATTGCGATTCGATCAAAAACCTGATCAAACAATTCATCATCTATTATGATTTGGATAAGTCTTTTATTAGAAAGGATGCCGCAGCTGTTGCCGACAAGCTGGCGATCTTCCTTAAGCAGCATACAGAGTTTGAGCTGGTAGCGTCCAGTTATTGTGATAGCCGGGCTTCCCACGCCTACAATATGGCCCTGTCCCAACGCAGATCGCAATCGGCCAAGCAATACCTGGTTAACCGAGGTATTGAAGCAAGCAGGATCAAGATCAGCTACTACGGCGAACAGCACTTGGTGAACCATTGTAAGGACGGTGTAAACTGTACCGAAGCGCAACAACAACTTAACCGCCGAACGGAGTTTTTCCTTCTTTACCAAGGCAAAAACCTGAAAGATTTAGCTTGTAAGGATTTCAAATAATTGGCAAAAGAGCACCTGATCGGTGCTCTTGCTGTTTGAGGCAAATTTACTCGGCTTTTTTCTTTTCCATATACTCTGATGGCATGTAGCCATAGTACTGCTTAAATGCGGTAGAGAAATAAGAAGGTGAATTAAAACCACACATATAAGCAATTTGTGCGATGGTGTAACGTTGTGTTTGCATCAGCTCCACGGCCTTCGTAAAGCGAATCCGTTTAATGAAATCAGTAGCCGATTCGCCTGTAATGGCTTTAAACTTGAGATAGAGGTTGGACCTGCTCATGCCTATTTCCCTGCTGAACTTATCTACCGAGAAATCGGAGTCAGATAGGTGGTTTTCAATGATCGCAATGGCTTCCTTTAAAAATTCTTCATCAATGGTATTAAAGGCAATATTCTCGGGAACAATTTCCTTGTTTTCGGCGTAATATTCTTTAAGGCGCTTACGCGATTTAAGGATATTGAGCAGTTTAGCTTTGAGCAATGGCGGCGAAAAAGGCTTGGTAATATAATCATCGGCCCCCATTTCCATGCCCTTTAACTGCTGCGACAATTCTGATTTTGCGGTGAGTAAAATCACTGGAATGTGAGAAGTGTTAATGTTTTGCTTAATGCGCTTGCACAAATGTAGCCCATCCAATTCAGGCATCATGACATCGCTTAGCACCAAATCAACCACATTATCTTCCAAATATTGCAAAGCTTTTTGTCCATCGGTGGCGGTATGTATCTCAAAGCTATCTTGCAGAAACTCCTCTAGATAGCTTAAGATTTCCTCGTGATCATCTACCAATAAAATTTTGGCAGTTTTAAATCCTTGCTCTTGCAACTGTTCAACCTCCACTCCAGCTTCTTCTACCAAGCCCAGTTTTTCCGCTTTGCGTTCAAGCTCCTGCGCGTCAACCTTTGGTTTACTATCATCGGTGTAATAATGCTCTGACATGGGCAGCTCAATTACAAAGCTACTTCCCTTGCCCAGTTCACTTTCTACATAAATACGGCCATGATGCAGCTCTACCAAACGTTTGGTAAATGCCAAGCCCACACCTGAACCCAAATTGGCCTCGCCGCCATCCACTTGGTAAAAACGGTCAAATACTTTATCCAGTTCCTCTGCGGCAATGCCCATACCTGTATCGCTCACTTCCAGTACCACAAAATTATCCTTTATGGCTAAAATGACACTGATCCGCTGTTGCGGCTGTGTGTACTTAAAGGCATTGGACAGTAAGTTGAACAACATTTTCTCCAAAGCATCTCTATCAAAAAGCAAAGATAAAGCTGATGTAGCCGGCTGATAAGTGTAATGGATGTGGTTCTTTTCGGCCAGCGGCTTAAACGATTCATAAATTTCCTGCACAAAACTCACCATATCGCCACGGATTACCTTTAGTTTACGGGTACCTCGTTCGGTCTTTTTAAATTCAAACAACTGATCAACCAAATGGTACAGGCGTTTGGCATTGGAGAACATGAGCTCATGTTGTTTGCGTAGCCATTTATCGGGACCTACCCGCTCCAACATTTCTTCCAATGGTGCCAGCAGCAGCGTTAAAGGTGTGCGCAGCTCATGCGAAACATTGGTAAAAAAGTCCATCTTTACCTGATTAATGTACTGTACCTTTTCCTTATCCAAGCGTTCCATTTTCAATTGGTGCAGGGTACTCATACGCTCGGAAACAATACGATAGGCCAGATAGGAAAAGCCAAACAGTAAGGCCAGCAACAATAAATAAAACCAAGTAGATTTATACCATAGCGGCTCAATTTTAACTTCCAGTTTCTTGAGGTTGCTTTCTTCGCCATTTGGCCCAATGGCCTTAACCAAAAAGGCGTAAGTACCTGCTGGCACATTATTGTAAGCTACCTTTGGGTCTTCGGTTGATTGCCAATCGGTATCAAAACCATCCAATTTGTACAGATAGTAGGTACGATTGGCCGATAGGTAGTTAAAACTGTTGAAATAGACATTGAACTGCTTGCTCTCCGGGCCTAGGGTGATTTGGGTTGCCTCGTCAATAGGGCCTTCCAAAATATCGGTTCCATCATTAAAAACCACGTTTTTGCCAAGCACCTCGAGGCCGGTTAAACGCAATTGTAGCTTAACTGCTGCTTGCTTTACCCACGAAGGATAGAAATAGGAGATCCCCTTGATGCCCCCGAATAGCAACATGCCATCCGAGGTCCTGCAAAAAGCGTATTCGTTAAACTGGTTGCTTTGTAGGCCATCCTTTTCGTCAAAGGTATGGATATGGCCCTGATCAGGACTAAATTGTACCAAGCCATGGTTGGTAGAAATCCACAGGCTACCGTTTTCATCGGGCACAATGCCGTAAACGGTACCATTCAAAAAGTCTTTCCTGGTGTCGCTGGTAATGAACGAGCGGCTTTTTTCGTCATAAAGCGCAATTCCTCTACGGGTACCAATCCAAATGCGGCCTTTTTGATCTTCGGCCACGCAATTAATCATGTCATCTGCCAATTTGGAGTTGGGCAATAGGCCAAACAGCAGGTTGTCAGGATAAAATTGGGCTACACCACTGGTGGTGCCAATCCAAATGCGATTTTTGCTGTCCTGGAACAGGTAAGTAATTTCATCCGACCGCAGCCTACGGCCTGCATTATCCAACAGGAAGTGAGTAAAAACCCCTGTTTTCGGGTTAAATTGATCTAGGCCCGAATAAGTTCCTACCCAAATACGGCCCCGGTTGTCCTTAAGCAAACTATACACCAAATTGCCAGCAATACTTTGTGGGTTGGCGTCGTTGTGCAGGTAATGTTTTACGGCGCCCGTATTTTTATCAAGCACATTAAGCCCGCCATTATGCGTACCAATAAGCACCTGATTGTTGGGGCCAAATACCAACGATTTAATGTTATTGGTATTTAGGCCGCTTGCATTTCTTTCCCTAGCGGTGTAATAACTGATACGGTTGTTTTTGCGGTTCCAATAATTCAATCCCTTATCATTGGTTCCAATCCAAATGCTTCCTTCGCTGTCTTCCTTAATAATACTTACCACCTCGTCGTTCAGCGAAAGTTCGCCTGTTTTTTGGCTCAGCAGGTTAAATTTAATATGATTTTGATGGTAATAGTTTACTCCGCCATAATACGTACCCAGCCACATCCCGTTTTGCCTGTCCCTAAAAATACAGCGCACCGAATTTTGGCTTAACGTAAATGGCTGCGAAAGCTGGTGGTAGTAGTTTTGAAAAGTTTGGCTTTTGGTATTGTAAATGGAAAGGCCCCTAAAAGTGCCCACCCAAATGTTGCCCGATTGATCTTTGCTGATTGCTCTTACATTGTTATCGGCCAAAGTATTTGGAGCCGATGAATGCTTAACGACCTTTACTATGCCAGTTTTGGCATGTAAACTGATCAAGCCGCTTCCCTCCGTACCCAACAGTAACCAATCACCATCTACATAGCCACAGTTTACCTCGGGTTTTGCAATGCCCAAATCAAGCTGGTCAAATTTCAGTTTTTGGGTTGATAACTGGTACAGGCCTAACTCTGTACCCACTACCAAGCTATTTTTCCAATAATTGATAAAAGAAACGTGCTTGATGCCGTAGGCTCTTACATCTACATTGAGGGGGACAAACTTTTTGGCAGTTTTCGAGTAGCTGAAAATATCGCCTCCGGTTGAACTGGCCCACAGGTTTTTATGGCCATCTTCAATGATGCCGGAAATATTCCATTCTCCCGCAGTGCGAGCCAACTGGTAGTTTTCAAAATCATCGGTAGCATAATTGTATTTGCTGATGCCCCGGTTGCCGCCCACCCATAACTGCCCGCTTTTATCTACATATAAATAACTGATGTAACTTGAGGCAATGCTTTTAGGATTGGCATGTACAGGGCGATAAATGGCAAAACGCCTACCATCATACCGGTTAAGGCCATCTTTGGTAGCCATCCATATAAAGCCCAGTGTATCTTGCGCTATTGAAAATACGGTGCTTTGCGATAGGCCCTTATCCACCGAGATATTACGGAAATGCTTTTCGTCTCGCTGGGCACGGGCATCGCCAATTGCTAGGCAAAGAAAAAAAAAGCTGATACATAAATACGCCAAAAAGGCCCTACTTTTCATAAAACCGTATTAATTTCATTAACAAGTTAAGGATAAGCTTCGAAAAAACACCTACAAATTACCCCATATAAATGTAGGAGGCCACCAATGAAGGTGGCCTCCCGAAACCAAATATAATTATTGTTAGTTTAGTGCAAACTTTTTAACCAATTGCAAGCCCTCTCCTTTTACCGTGGCTACGTAAACACCTTTAGCTAGGGTTAATGGAAGTTCATATTGGTTAATTCCAATAGCAATGGCTACCTGTTGCTTAGCTACCACACGGCCAGTTATATCAGTAATGCTGATGCTGCCTACTTTTAACGCTTGCTCGCTGTTGAGCTGAAGGCTTACTCCTGTTCTGCTTGCTTTCACGGTAAAATCAGCTGATGATAACGCTACAAAAGCAACCGCTGGGCCATAAGTGGTACGCTGACCATCTTGATCTACTTGCTGTAGCTGATAATAATTATTCCCTTTTGGCGCATTATTATGCGTGAAACTATATTTTGCACCATTTGGTGTATTGGTAGGCCGTTGTCCAATTTGGCTAAAATCTTTACCGTTGGTAGCATGCCATATTTCAAAACGATTGCTGTGCTGCTCTGATGCCGTTGCCCAGCTCAATGCCACATGGGTGCCTAAAGCCTTTGCGCTAAGTTTTTCGGCCAACGTTACCGGAAGGGTTACCGTAGTGCCCGGTGTAAAGGCTAGTCCTCTAAATCCCGAACCTGTTGGAGCCGTAGCCACATTGCTGATGGTTATACCTACCGTGGCATTGCCAATGGTGGTGTTGTAGGCGGTTTCATCGGTGATTTTTTTAATGCTATTGGTGGTATTGTTTGAAGTAACAGCGTAAATAGTGATCTTATCGTTCTCTATCCTGCCTGTTAAAAACCTAAAGCCATTATCGGCAACGGTACTGATATTGCCATCTATTTTTCCTGCGGCTGTCCAAGTAGCGCCATGATCTGTAGAGTAATATTTAAACAAGCCATCGGCAGCTGTTGCGGCGCTGGCCGCAGTTCCCACGTACATTACCTGATTGGCACCTATTTTAAACAATACAAAATCATGCGCATTAGTTAAGGCCAACAAAGGTGCTGGAGATGTTACGCTACTGGCAGCCGTTGGCAGGTTGGCATCAAAAGCATTAACCCCAATATTGCCAACCTGGCTAGAGGCATAAAGTTTACCATGGTATATTTTTGCACTAATGGTATTCAATGAATTAACCGATACCGAGGTTGAAAGTGTAGCTGAGGTTGGATCGTAAACCGAATACCTGGTGCCGGCACCATGGCCAAACAAATAGGTACCATAAGTGCCATCGCCAAGAGGATAGGCCATAGCTCCCCTGTTTACATTGGCGTTGGTATGCGCATTGGTTACAATTTTGGTTACCGTTTGATTGGCATTTACGGCCACAAAGGTTCTACTTGGTGCATTAATTGAAAACAGCTCGGTATTGCCCGCACTTGGTGGAAGCTGATTGTAACCATAAAGGGTAAGCAACTGCTGATCGGTAGACAAATTTAAATAGCCTGTAAACTGATTGCTGGCGGATCCGTAGGGGAGATAAAAATCATCTCCGATAGATAAATTGGTTGAAGATACTGCTGCCCCGCCAATGGGCGCATATTCCTCTAAGCTTACCGTAGCAGCCCGATTATAAGTTGAATTAGGCGTTACTTTGGTAACTACCAAATTATTGGGTGTAAACTGTGCGTGAGCGCAAGCAGCTATCGCCAAAGCAAAAAATGTAAGTAGAGTTTTTTTCATACCCCTAGGTTTTTTGGTAAACAAATTCTTCTGTTAAATAATTGGTTAGGGCAGTATTTACCGCCAATCAAAACTAAAAACCTAAGGATATGCGCTATTTCAATTTTGGTTAAATAACATTCAATTTTGGTTAGCGGTGGTTTTATACCTTGTTTTGTTGCCAACCTCGCAGGTTTTAAAGCTACGAGGTTCAAATAGCACAGGTACCATAATGGTGTTCTGGCTGGTATCTCTTAAACAGAAACAAGTTGGAATGAAAATTACCATCCGGAGTTAAAGGAATCACCATTTTGCTTGCACCATTGTTTCAGGTAGCTGCGCATGCCTTTAAGCTTTTTGGAATATGCCTTGTCAAAGGCTAAATTTTTCATCTCCCACGGATCTTTGCTCAAATCAAACAATTGCTCCCTAATTTCTCCTTGGTTATAAACGATATACTTCAAATCTTTGGTGATAACTGCCCTTCCGTTAATTCCCATGAGCTGTTCGTTATCTGCAAAATCTGTTTCAATAACCAAGGTGTCCCTCAATTGTTTAGTAGGCTCCGCTATTCTCTTACTTAAATCAACGCCTTTAAGATAACTGGGCAATTTTACCCCCGTAAAACCTCCAATGGTAGGAATGATATCCACGCCGTTGCATACCAGCATTTCGTCGGTACGTGGCTGCCATTGGCCCAATTTAGCAACGATGAAAGGTATTTTGGCTGATTCTTCATATAGGATTTGCTTCTGGTTCCAACGATGTGCGGCATAACCATCGCCGTGGTCGGCAGTAAAAATGATGATGGTATTTTTTTCGAGGCCATATTTCTTTAACGAAGCCAATAGCATGCCGATATACACGTCTACCTTTTCTACCAAGCGGTTATAGGCCCATCGGTATTGGCGCCATTGGCCGGGGGTCCAGTTCACGGTTGGATAGGTCCTGAAACTTACTTTTTGCTGTTCTCTCACAATTTTAGGTTCATTGGCCTGTATGTCCCAGTTAGGGGGCAACTCTGGACATAAATGTGGCGGCGGGGCATCCGCCAACACGTCCATTTTTAAGGCGTCGCCCCTAGCCCACTCACAAATATCATGAGGGTTTAAGAAAGAAGCCACCAGCAAAAACGGATTATTCTTATTTTCCTTTAAAAAACGAGCACAGTAAGCAGGTGTTGCCGCATCATTATAATCCAAAAAGTTGGTATTTTCGATATAGTCAAAACCGTGCTGGCTTACTTTGGTAGTGGGGATCGGCAAATGCCATTTCCCTACATAACCGGTTTTATACCCTCCGTTCTTCAGTATCTTGCCCATTACCATCAAACTATCAGACCATAGGCCATCTTTTTCTGGCGCATTGCCTACAAAACCTGTTTCGTAAGGCATTTTACCACTAAAAATGGCGGTGCGTGAAGGTGTACATAAGGGCTGTGCACAATAGGCTTTGGTAAAGCGTACACCATTAGCTGCCAGCCTATCCATGGCAGGAGTGTACAGATCTTTATTCCCTGCATTGCTCATGGCATCAGCGGTTTGCTGATCGGTCATGATCAAGATGATGTTGGGTTTGGTTTGTTCCTGTGCTTTTACAAAAAGTACAGAAAAGCACCACAGCATTAGGCATAAGAAAACTCGCATCGGTATTTAATATTAAAATTGAAGTGTGCCATGATGACACACTTCGGATTAGTTTTTTGGACGTTTATATTCTTTGGCAAACTTGGCCCAGGCGGCTCTTTGCTCAGGAGTCATGATTTCCTGTTCTTTCTTGCTCTGGGCCTTGCTAAGCTCCTCCAACTTTGCTTTCTTTTCTTCCTCGGTCAGGCTAGCATCTTTAGTAATTTCGGCCTTTGCCTTGCTTACCTCCAAGATAAGATCATGCATTTTTTGCTTGTTTTCAGCAGATAAATTCAGCGAGGTAAACACCGAATCTCTTACTTCTTTCATGCTTTTTGGTTTGGTTTGGGCAAAAACAGCCGACGCTGCCAAAAGCATTAAGCCCATCAATAGTGATTTCTTCATTTTTTTGATTTTAATATCCAGGGTTTTGCCCAATTGATTTGTTTACATCAGTTTCACTTAAAGGTATTGGATAAAGTTCATGCTGATTTGCTCTAAAATTAGTGGCTGATACGTAGGTATAGTTGGTACGGATAATTGATTTGGTGTAGGCAATTTTTGCCCCCAGGATATTCCAACGTATTAAATCGCCCCTGCGTAAACCTTCAAAGCTCAACTCAAGCGCTCTTTCTTTTACAATGGCATCAAAAAACGTTTGTTTGTTCAATCCTGTTGCCAAATCTGCATCGGCGTTGGTGGGCTTTGGCAATAGGTTAGCTTTTACTACAGCGGTACTGGCATAGGTAAATACCGCTCCCGTGCTGGCTGCCGCCGAATTGCCCGAAGTATGTGTTGGCGGTGTATTGGTAGAAGTGCCCGCGGTAGCTACTCTGTAATAATTATTGCCTTGTTTTACGTAAGTCCCAACCGTGTAAGCCCTGGCTGCGGCCCAATTTGCCGTATTATCGGGCCATGGGTTGGTTACCGTTACGGTTGGTGCGCTGGTGTAGCCATAGCCTGCATTAATGGTATTAGGATAGCCAGTGGCAACCACGGTCATTGGGCCTAGGGCACCAGTAGATGAAATCAAGTTTGCACCGCCAATAGCACCGGTTCCGCCACCGCCAGTGATGGTAAAGGTTGGCACCGCCGAATAGCCGCTACCTGCAGAGGTTAATTCAATGGCAATGCTATTGCCCGGCATATTTACGCCATAGCCCCTCCTTCTTACTTCATTAATGGCATCATAGGCCAGGGCGTTTGGCCCCTCGTTTAGCTCATTTTCTACCTCGGCACGCATCAACAGCACATCGGCATACCGCATTAAAACAGTATTGATATTGGTACTTTGCTGCTCTTGTAAAGCTCCGGTTTGGTATTCCCTGCTCCATTTACCTACTCTCCAGTTTTCTTCTCCCCTTGAAGCCAGATAGGGAACTTTCAAACCTGTGGCGTTGATCTGATAGGCTGCTACCGAAAAATCGCGTCGAAGATCCTTAAGATCAAACGAATCAAAAAATGGCTTGAGTACTAAAACCCTTGAGTTGGCCGATCTGTAAACTCCATTGGCCGTTGTTGGGGCATTAAATTGGCCCACTGCATTACCACCAACGCTTGAACTAGCCTGATTAAAGAAGGCAACCTCAAACAAGCTCTCCTTGGGCTCTAGTATATGTTGACATTGATTTTTGAACACCTTGGTATAATCAGTATTAAGTGAATACAAATTACTTCCGATCACGTCATCAATTTGTTGTTTAGCTAATGTATAATAAGTTTTGTAATTGGCTGGTCTTTCCATTACACCCACACCGCCTTTATTGCGCAACGAATATCCTCCCGCATATAGGGCCACCCTAGCCAACACGGCTTTTGCTCCCCATTTATTGATTCTTTCATCGGTAGGCAAAGTAGCGGGCAATACTTCGGCCGCCTCTTTCATGTCTTTAATGATTTGATCGTAAATTACATAGCGATCAGTTGAAGGAACACCAAATTTTTCTCCAGCTTGCGATGGTGTAAGCTTAAGAGGCACATCGCCAAATAAGCGCACCAAATCAAAGTAATAGTAGGCCCGCAGGAACTTGGCCTCGCCCATCAATCTATTTAGAACTGCTTTTTGGGCTGCTGTTCCGTTGCTATAGGTTTCCATTTGAGGAATTTGCGCTATAACCACGTTAGCTCTTCCTATCCCCTGATAAAGCGCTATCCAAGTTTGGTCTAAAAATGCGCTTTCTTTGGTAGCAGCATAATGCGGAATTGCCCGCCATTGGTTGGCATCCACATTTCCATCTATTTGTGAAATATCGGTATCATTATCATAAACCAAATTAATGTACCAGCCATAGGTGGCCTGTTGGCCAAGTGATTGATAAACCCCTAAGGTTGCCATATAGGCCTGATTTTCGTTCTCGAAGAAATTAGCACTGGTAAAAGAAGAATATGGCTGTACCTCTAATGCTTTTTTACAAGATGTGGCAAAAAGTGATAAACAGATTGCGCTTAACCAAACTTTATTATTTATGAATTTCATTTTCATCTCGATTAATAATTATAAGGATACATTAATACCTGCCACAAAAGATTTTGCCCTTGGGTAGGCACTAAAATCAACTCCGGGGGTTACGCCACTTCTCATTACGCTTACTTCAGGGTCATAGCCAGAGTAGTTAGAAAATACATGCAGATTGTAGGCCGTTACATAAATGCGGGCATTTCCAACCTTTACCTTGCTCAACCATTTTTGTGGCAGCGTATAACCTAGGCTCACGTTATTGATCCGCAAGAACGAACCGCTCTCAATCATTTTATCATACAAACGCCTGTCCTGTGTGCCAATAGTATTTGGAATAGTTTTGCCTTGGTTCAATGCTTCCAGCTCGGCAGGCGAAGCTAATTGCCCGTTGGCGTTAATGGTGGTCCAACGGTTAGCGGTATAGGCAAAGTCATTGCTGTATTCGTCCAAAAGCTGCATGTTAAGCTTATTGGCATTATACACCTTGCCCCCAACTGACCAGTTAAGGAACACACTTAAATCAATCCCTTTGTAGCTGAAGGTATTGTTAAACCCTCCGGTAAATTTAGGGTTTCCGTTACCTAAAATGGTACGGTCCCTTTCATCAATCTTACCATCGCCATTCAAATCCTTAAACTTGATATACCCCGGCTTAACCGTAGTTGCATCAGTTACTACACCACTTTTAAGTGTGTAGGTATTGGTAGTGGCGTTATAATCGAAATCACTTACCTGATATAAGCCATCTTGAATATATCCGTACATGTTGCCTACTGGCTGGCCAACTTGCAAAATATAATCGTTGGTATTGGTGTAGCTATTTACCACCATAGAAGTTTCATTTTCACTTAAACTGAGTACTTTGGTTTTATTGAAGGCAAAGTTTAAGGTACTGTTCCAATTAAAATTGGCGTTACGTACGTTTACGGTACTTAGCGTAAATTCTACGCCCTTACTGGATGTAGTACCAATGTTCCTCAACTGTGTAGCGAAGCCAGAGCTGGCCGGAATACGGGAACTGAACAGCAAATCTTTAGAACGATTGCTATATATCTCGGTAGTTAAGGTAACCCTTTGTTTAAACAAGCCTAAATCCAAACCAATATTGGCGCTTTGCAACGCCTCCCATTTTAAAGCCGGGTTGGGTAAAGTGTTTAGCGCTACGCCGGTAGTTGGCTGGTTGTTTAAGGGATAGCTCACATTGCCAAAAGTACCGAAGGCCAAATAGTTGGCAATTCTGTTATTGCCTGCTGTACCATAGCTAAAGCGCAGTTTCAAATCAGAAACGGCCCGTACGGATTTCATGAAATCTTCCTGAACAACTTTCCAGGCCAAGGCAGCCGAAGGGAAAACGCCCCAACGGTTATCTGCCCCAAATTTGGAAGAACCATCAACACGTAAACTAGCGGTTAACAGATATCTGCCTTTATAGCTGTAATTGGTCCTGCCAAAAAACGACAACATCTTTTCATCCTGAGCGAAAGAACTTGGTATAACCGTAAGCGTTCCGAAACCCAGGTTGTCCCAGCCTACATTTTCGGCAGGGAAAGCAGAGGCCGATGTAGAAAAACCTTCGTTATAATTGTAGATATACTCCTGGCCCACCGAAACATCTAACTTATGCGCTTTGTTAAAAGTATTGGCATAGGTGATGGTGTTATTGTAGTTAAAACGGGTAGAGGCATTTTGGCCAATGCTTCCAAAGGCGCCGCCACTTCTAAAGGCTACCACAGACCTTGAATCTGTAAATGCTTTAGTTTTATTACTGATATCTGAATAGCTCACCAAACCACGGTAAGTTAGGTTCTTCAGAAAATGGTACTGTAAACTGGCATTTAGGTTCAGTGATTTGATCCGGTTATCCCTTTGGTTAGCCTCTGCGGCCGTTTGTGGATTTTGGAAGGTAGGCAAACTGGAATTTGGATCCAGCGGGTCTAGATCTTGCGTTAACAAATCCTGATCACTTCCGTTTAAACCTATTATTGGTCGGTATTGAAGGATATTTTGTAAGAAACTTAAACGAGCGTTACCACCTTCAGTAGTACCTATCCCGGTAATTTGCTGGTTGGCGTAGTTCACAATGGCATTCACCGTTAGCTTTTTACTAACATTGTGGTTCACGGTTAGCTTGGCAATATCCTTTACCGAACCGCTCGAGGTCATAATGCCCTCATCTTGATTGTGCGAATAAAAAACGTTGAACTGCGTTTCGTTATTGCCACCGTTTACGCTAAACTTGTGGTATTGGCTCATGGCTGTATTGCCAAAAAGCACATCCTGATAGTTGTTGCCTGCCCTATTTTCATAGTTCTTTTTCAAGTCGGCAAAAGTTCCATAAGCGGATAAAAATTTCTGCTGAACGGCCGCCGAAGAATTGGCGGCGTATTCATACTGTCCCAAAACATACTCATATCCCGATAGCATAGGCAGCTCGGTAGTGATTTTCTTAGCCCCCACATAATTGTCATAGCTAATCCTCAGCTTTCCCGATTTGATTTTTTTGGTAGTGATAAGAATAACACCATTGGCCCCACGGGCACCATAAATAGAAGTAGAAGAAGCATCTTTCATCACATCAACCGATTCGATATCCATAGGATCCAGGAAAGAAAGTCCATCGGTTTGCGGTACCCCATCCACTACGTATAGCGGCTCATTACTTTGGGTGATGGACATCCCTCCGCGTAAGGTAATTTTGGGTTCCGAGCCCGGCGTGCCATCGGCCATGGAAACTTGTGCACCTGCAATACGCCCTTGCAAAGCCTGTGCTACATTTTGCACTGGAACTTTCGCAATTTCTGTTCCTTTAACTGAAGAAATAGCCCCTGTTAAATCGCCCCTGGCAGCGGTTTGTCCATAACCCACCACCACTACTTCGTTTAGGTTGTTTTGTTCGTCTTGCAAACGGGCATCAACTGTTGTCCTTCCGTTTACTCTTTGCTCTTGTGTTTTAAAGCCCAGGTAACTAAATACTAGCGTAGCACCTGGCTTCACTTTAATTTGATAAGCACCGTCAGTACCAGAAATAGCTACATTGGAAGTTCCTTTCTCGGTAATGGTAGCTCCCGGCACGGGCTGGTTGGTTTGATCTCTGACTATCCCCTTGATTAAGGAGGCATCTTGTCCATACGTCTGTAAAATACAGAAGATGAACAAAAAAGTTAATGAGATTTGTTTCATGTTGGGTTAGTTTGTTTAATTAGCAGCTCAAATACCAAAACATTGTAGCCGAGAAAGCAAAGCTGCAACAAGGATCAAAACAAAATAAAAAGTAAAAGGACAACCCCTTGCTATTCTTGTTGTTTACTGCTGAGCAGAACTCGGTCATATTTGGTAGGAGCGAAAATAGCAATACCTATTGCTCATCATGTTTCAAATTTGGTTAAAATGCTATCAAATTTAGTTAATCCCAAAGGAGAAAAACCTATACATCTGTAGCATAGCCTTGATTTTATTGTTTGTACTGCGATTTAAACTGCGCAGGCTTTGAAAATCCATGCAGTTTGCAGGCCGTTAATGTTGGCCAGAATTTCGGCAAATGTTTCTCCCCCCTCTTAGCAAAAGAGAAGTCATACCGTGGATAGAGATGTGCCAACTGAGCCTTGTAGGTTTTAAAAAGTGATGCGTTTTTTGCTGGCCAACCAACATTCAACAAAATCAAAAGCATTATACTGAAAATCAAAAGCCCGTAGAAAAAGCATCCGCTAACTTCACCTTTCGTTAACTAACAAAAATATAAACCGAATTATTAAGCTTTAATGAAAAAGACCTTTAGGATTTTACTAACGGCTACTGCTATTGCCTACGGTGGGTATGCCCATGGCCAAACGGATCAAACGCAAAACAAATGGTTGGCAAAAGCCACCGATATTATAGCCTACCAATTAAAACAAGCAAGCAACAAGTACCAACCAGGCAAAAATCCACGCTCAACCAATCCTGATGGCTCCGTAAGACTGGCCAATTACCGAGATTGGACCACAGGTTTTTTTCCGGGCTCATTATGGTACGGATATGAACTTACGGGAAATAAGGAACTGGCCAACCAGGCCAAGCGCTTTACCCTAGCGCTCGACTCTGCCAGATATATTAAAGATACCCACGACCTCGGTTTTATGCTATATTGCTCGTATGGCAACGCCTACCGCATTACCGGCGACCAGGCTTACTTACCGGCATTGGCCGATGGGGCAAAACATCTTTATCAACGTTTTGACAGCAAAGTTGGCGCCATTCGTTCCTGGGATTTTAGCTGGTGGCATTTCCCTGTAATTATTGACAATATGATGAACCTGGAATACCTGTACTGGGCCGGCAAGCAGTTCAATCAGCCAAATTATGTGCATGCCGCAAATACCCACGCATTAACCACCATTAAAAACCATTTCAGGAAGGATTTCAGTTCATATCACGTGGTAGATTACGACCCTAAAACGGGGAAAGTACTGGCTAAACGTACGCATCAAGGCGTTACTGATGAATCAGCTTGGGCACGTGGGCAGGCCTGGGCACTTTATGGATATGCCATGTGCTTTGAAAACACCAGGAATCCAGCATTTTTAACGCAGGCCGAGCAAGTGGCCAAATTTATCATGAATCATCCGCGTATGCCAAAAGATAAAGTACCTGTTTGGGATTTTGATGTGCACAATGCTTTGGATACCGAAGAAAAAGCACCAAGAGATGCCTCTGCTGCTGCAATTATGGCATCAGCCCTGCTTAATTTAAGTACCCAGGTTAAGGATGGACAAAAATATTTCAACTATGCTGAGGAGATGCTACAGTCTTTATCATCCGACAACTATTTGGCCAAGGCCGGAGAAAATAATTTCTTCATCTTAAAACATAGTGTAGGCGCTTTTCTTTATAATTCGGAAATAGACACTCCTTTGGATTATGCAGACTATTATTATCTTGAAGCATTAAAAAGATACGTGGCCATTAAAGGGCAAAATAAACCAACCATGAAGTAATAACGGTTAAAACTTTATTTAAAAAATATTAAGGTAAAATGCTTATTTAGAAAGACTTTCATTTCAAACCCAGCTGTGAAATCTTTGAAAATAAAGGTTATCGCAGAACTTCGGATCTGCTCCAGCTTACGGTTGAAATAACCAGATATCTCCAATAAATTTTAATGCCTTATGTTTTAATTTATACACCTTTATGTTGTTCAAATGAATTTGCTTATAAAATTTTCCATTTGCATTACCATATTAATTTTCAGCACCAACTGTTGGGCGCAGGAACAGGCCATTACCAAGGAAAGTTTTGCCAACATCAACCTGAACTACCCTGGGCTGGAAAAGGTAAAAAAGGCCGTGGCCGATACCAAATACGAAGCAGCAGCGACAGCCTTGTTGCAATACTACCGGGAACGTACCGGCGTACACCATCTTAGCTTCAACAGCAACGACCACCTGAAATTTGCCGGTAAAAAGGTAAATGCCGAAACACAGCAATTGGCCGACGATATTTTAGTGCACAAGTTTAAGCCCCACAAAGGCTATCCCAGTTATGATTATGGCCAGGACATCAACTGGCAATATCGCCCAGTACAAGATCAATTGCTCACCACGTTTTTACACCGAACCGCTTTTTGGGAAAGTTTGGGCCTGGTTTATCGAAGCTCTGGCGATGAACGTTATGCCAAAGAATGGGTTTTTCAGGTACGGGACTGGATCAAAAAAAACAAACAGGGTGCCTATGCCAACGACAAAGATTTTGCCTGGAAAGCCTTTGTGGTTTCTTTTAGGCTGAACCATTGGAGCGGTTTATTCAATCTGTTCCTCCGCTCCTCAAATTTTAGTCCAGCCTTTTTAATGGAGTTCTTAAAATCATATCATGAGCAGGCCAACTACGTGATGGCCAATTATACCGATATAGGCAACCATCGTTTGTATGAAGCCTTGCACCTCATGTATGCCGGAAGCAATTTCCCCGAGTTTAAGCAAGCGGTTGCTTGGCGAAAAAGTGGTATCGAAGTACTCAATGCCGACATTCAGAAACAGGTATTGCCCGATGGTATACAGTTTGAGCTGTCGCCAGGTTACCACATTGGTACCATTAAGATTTTTCTGGATGCCCTACACATTGCGCAATTGGCAGGTATCGCAAACGAATTTCCCATAAGCTACAGTCAACTGGTAGAAAAAATGGTATTGGGCGTTGGCAAGTATTCATTTCCGGATTATACTTATCCTTTGTTTGGCAACTCCTTTAAAACCAACAAAGAAACTATGTTGAAGAACTATAGGGAGTGGGCCAAGGTTTTTCCTGCAAACAAAGTCATCGAATATTATGCTACTGATGGGGCTACGGGACAAAAACCCAACTATTTATCGAGCAAATTGCCCAACGCGGGCTTTTATGCTTTCAGAAATGGATGGAATACCAACGCCACCGTTATGCAAATCAAAGCCGGACCACCGGCAGGATTTCACTCACAGCCTGATAACGGCAACTTTGTACTTTGGGTGAAAGGTCGAAATTTTACACCTGATGCGGGAAGTTTTGTGTACGCCAATGTTGGCGACCAGGAAAATGCCAAAAGGGATTGGTACCGCAGCACCAAAGCACACCAAACGCTTACCCTTAACAACCAGGATCTGATAAATGATGCCAAGCTCCTTAAATGGCAAACCACTGATACACTGGATGTACTGAGCTACCTCAACCCAAATTATCCAAACCTGCAACATCAACGGGTTTTCTTATTTGTAAACCAAAGCTATTTTATCATTTTAGACCGTGCAATAGGTACGGCAACTGGTACACTGGGCATCCATTTTAATTTAAAGGAAGACAGTGAACCTTGGTTTGACCAAGGCAACCATCGCGTTTATACGACTTATACCGACGATAACAACTTAATGATCCAATCTTTCAACAAAGAAACTACGTTAAAAAAGGAAGACAGTTTTGTATCCTACGAGTATCAGAAGGAAAGCCCAAGGCCCGCCTTTGTATTCGAAAAACCCAAAACAAATACAACCGACCAAAATTTTATCACGGTGGTTTATCCTTATCAGGGAAAAGTGCCTCCCGCCATTCAAATCACACCAAATGCCCAACATGATTTAGCCAAGGGCGAAATAGATTTGAACGTTAACATTGGAGGTAAAAACAAACACATACAATTAAAACTTTAAACCAATATACCAGATGAACAAAAAATCGATATTATGTTGCGCTCTTTGCCTGTTGGTGCTTTTTGCTAAAGCACAACAGATCACCAAAGAAAGCTTTCAGGTAATCAACCTGGATTATCCTGGATTGGAAAGCGTAAAAAAGAACTACGACAGTGGAAACTATGAAAAAGCGGCCGAAGCCCTTTTGAGCTATTATAAGCTCAGGAATGCGAAAAAGGAGCCTGATTTTAGCAACGCAGAAGCCATTGTAGACGTAAAACAACCTTTGAGCAAGGCTAACAAAGCTACCGCCGATAGTGCCTTATTGCACCGCTTTCAACCACACAAAGGCTACGGCTTTTTTGATTATGGAAGCGATATCAACTGGCAAAATTGGCCGGTAAAAGACAACGAGGTGCGTTGGCAGCTTCACCGTGTAAAATGGTGGCAAGCCATGGCTTTAAGCTATTACAGCATTAAAAACGAAGCCTATGCCAAAGAATGGATGCTGCAATTTTTAGATTGGGCCAGGAAAAACCCACTAGGACTATCAAAGGATAACGACCGCTTTGCGTGGCGGCCGTTGGAGGTGTCGGACAGGGTGCAAAGCCTGGTGCCCACTTTTGATATCTTCGTGAAATCGCCCAATTTTAATGCCTCCTTTTTAATGGCCTTTTTAAACAGCTATCATCAACAAGCTAATTACCTTCCTGCTAACTACGCCAACGTGGGCAACCACCGTTTGTTTGAAGCGCAAAGGGTATTGTTTGCAGGAGCGTCCTTCCCTGAATTTAAAGATGCCCAAGCCTGGAGAAAAAGTGGCATAGAAGTACTTAATGCCGAAATTAAAAAACAGGTATATCCTGATGGAATGCAATTTGAACTATCTCCGGTTTACCACGCCGCCTCAATAGATATCTTCCTGAAAGCCTATCGCTCTGCACAAAAAGCTCATGTGGCCAACGAATTTCCAGAGAGCTATAAAAATACCGTAGAAAGTATGATTGTTGCTTTTGCCAGCATCCTATTCCCTGATTATAATGCGCCAATGTTTGGCGATTCATGGGTGGCCGAAAAAAGGGTACGACTTAGGCAATTCAGCAGTTGGCTCGAAGCATTCCCTAAAAATGAAACCATCCGCTATTTTGCTACCGAAGGAAAAGCGGGCAAAGCACCCAATTTCCTATCCAAAGGCCTAACTACCGCAGGTTTTTATACGTTCCGCAATGCCTGGAAAGATCCTGCAACCATTATGGTATTAAAAGCCAGCCCTCCAGGAGAGTTTCACGCGCAACCTGATAATGGCACCTTTGAACTTTGGAAAAACGGACGCAATTTTATGCCTGATGCGGGGGTTTATGTGTACAGTGGCGATGCCGAAATTATGAAGCAAAGGGAGTGGTACCGCCAAACACGTTTGCACAATACCTTAACCCTCGACAACAAAAACATGGTAATTACCAAAGCAAAGCTAAAGCAGTGGAAAACTAGCCCTAAGCTTGATCAGCTTACCTACACAAACCCTAGCTATCCTGAACTTGAGCACCAACGTACCGTACTTTTTGTAGATCAGCAATATTTCATCGTCATTGACCAAGCCATTGGAAAAGCTACGGGAAAAATAGGTGTTCATTTCCATTTAAAAGAAGACAGCAAAGCCGCCAAAAATGATCGCCAAAACAGCGTACAAACCAATTACACCGATGGCAACAACCTCTTGATCCAATATCTAGGGACAGATAAAGTGAACTTAAATGCCGAAACAAGCAAGGTGTCATACGAATATCGGAAAGAAATGGAACGACCAGCTTTTGTATTCGAAAAAAACAAGGCTGATGGCAATACGCAAACTTTTGTTACCGTACTTTATCCTTTTGAGGGACAAAAAGCCCCGGCAATTAGCTTTAAAGAAAACGCTGGGAACGATTTTTCCAAAGGGCAAATTAACCTGAGCATTACCGTGAATGGCAAAACCAAAAACATCAAATCATTATCGAACTAAATGTTTGTAAAATGGAAGTGAAAAGTTTTATTTATCTCGCCCTTGCAGGTATCATAGCCTGTACGGCTTGTGGCAAAAATGAGGGCTCAAACGCTTCTCCCGAGAAAAAAGAGCCTACTAATGCCAGCGGCCAAAACGGTACTGCCATTAATAGCGACACCATTTTAAATATCACCTATGAAACGGGTGCCTTAAATGGCGGTTTGGCAGACATTGTGGCTACCAAAGCCACGGCCAGTGATGCAGCCAGTTTGGTGAGCCCTGGGCGTAGTGGCAATTATGCTATTTCACATAAGGTGACCTTGGGCGACGCTGGTTACTATTCTAATGAGGCCTATCGTAGCGAAGCCGATGCTATCAACATTAATGAGGCCTTATTTTTCCCGGGACAGGAACGTCGTTACGAGTTCAGTCTTTACTTAAAAGATTGGCAACAGTGGAACTCGGCAAATCCACCCTATGGCGATAATATCTTTCAGCTAAAAGTATCTGGCGGAGATCCTGTGCCCGTGAGATTGCTCACCAAACGCCACGCCATTACGGTAAGATATGATGCTACGGGCAATGGTATCGTCATTGCTGATTTTAGGCCCCAAATTAACAAATGGGTTGATTTCCGTATTGACGTGAAATGGACTTTAGATAATACAGGATATTTCAAAATATACACCAAATACCAAGGTGAGCAGGATTTCACCCTTCGTTTTCAAAATTTGAACGCTCGTACTTTTACCGGCACACAGCTGTCCAACGGACAAAAAGGCTATATTAAATGGGGTGTTTACCGCGAAGCTGGGGAAGATAGCAATGGCAATGTGCTATTGACCGACAATGTGCTTACAAGGATTGCCTACCATGATAACATTAGAATCGTTAAATTGAATTAATGATGGCCTAGTCAGACTTACGAAGTTTAAAAAACTTCGTAAGTCTTAGAAATCCAAAGCAGTAGCTTAAGGCTTATTTTCTAACGTAAATATAGGTCACCCTTTCAGGGCTTAAAATGTTATAATTATTACACCGCCTCGCGGTTGTGGCGGGCTTAACGAATTGCCTAAACAGTTAGTAGCCTGATCCCTGCCTCCATGCTGGGGCCATTATTACCAACAATCCAAAGAGCTGATATAATGATAGTATAAACGATTATTCATTTGAACCACAAAGTGGTGACGTTTAACCAAAACCATGGCTTCCAGTTAAAGTTGGGCTTTGTAAGTTTTAAAAAAACTATTTCACTTTTTTAGCCTGTTCCAAAAGCCACTGCGCTACATCATTGGCCGCTTTATCGTTCTCAAACCTTGCCGGTAATCTTCCATTGGTGTATTCATTATAAAGCCAAGGATCGCCTACGGCCAAAACCACTCCCTTGCCATATTTAACACGTACCATCGCATTTTTTCCATCTTTGGTTTGAAGCACAGGAATTGCCGAGTGTTGAATGGCTATAGACGCCGCATTCTTGATAAAGATATTTTTTGAGGTTTTAAACAAATCACTTCCAGCAGTTGCTATTCCACCATCATCAAAATGTTCATCGTCCTTTACTGCCAAAATAATATCACTGTTAAAAGTAAACCCAAATTTTGCCGTAAGGATGTTAAAATGCTTCAGATCAGCGTTAGCTTCATCATTACCCATCAATAACAATACCCCTCCAGCTTTAACCCAATCGGCAATGATTTGCGCACGTTTCTCATCCATGTAATTGGGGTTCGGATTATCACCTACGTGATCTGGATCAACGATAATATAAACGTCTGTTTTTTTTAGATTTTGTGGGGTAGGTGCCTGTGCCAGACTGGTTAGCGCCTTTGCGCCATTTTTCAAAAATGTTTCGCCAAAAATGGAAAAACCCGACATTTCCTGATCCGTCCACAAATAATGGAAATCTTTCGTTGTTCCGTCTTTCGTTTTCTTGGTTTCCTTGTTGTAATAGTTGTCAACGGTAACCGTTTGAGCGCATGCGGTTAAACCTATGGACAAGGCCACTAGGGCAATGCCAGTCTTTTTCATTTTAATCATTGATGAGTGTATGTAGTTAATTTATTATATACCTATGCCTTCTTCTAATTTAGTAGGTAAATAGATGGTTTCAAAATCAGTTTGACCAGGATGCCTGATCAATTCCAACAATTGTCCTACTGCGGCCATGCCTACCTGGTAAGCAGGCTGTACAATTCGTGTAGGATTTCCCAAAAGGATGTCGGCAAGCTCGCTGTTGCAAAAACCAACCAGCGGAATATCGATCCGTAATTTCTGCAAGCACCTAATGGCCGTAGTGGTAAAAGTATCCGTGGTAGCAAATATGGCATCAAATTGGTGCTGTTCTTTTAAATGCTTAACAAATACCTTTTCCAGCTGCTGCGTTAACTGCTCTTTGCAGGTGGGATCAACATTTACCACCTCGCACAAATGTTTGCCGGGCGCCAGTTGTTCCATTGTACTTAAAAATCCATCTACCCTTTCCCTGCTTAGCCAAACCTCCTCCAGACAGCCAATTACCAAAATCCGCTTCATGCCCTTTTTTAATAGATACTCGGCCGATGTTTGTGCGCCCAAAAAATTATCAACCGCCACTTGATGCGTTTTAATCTGATGGCTAATACGATCAAACAATACCATGGGCAAACCTTTGGCCTGCTGCTCAACCAAGTAGCTTAAATCAAAGGTGTTAAAGCTCGGTGAAATCAGCAGTCCGTCGATACCGTTATGGAGTAAGCGCTCCACGCATTCTTTTTCGGCATTAAAGCTGCCCTTGCTTTGCATCACCAAAAACTGGTAACCGGCCTGGTTACAACCGTCGTAAATCCCGTTCAGTACTTGCGCCATAAATGGCTTATCCATGGCGCAAATAACCACACCAATGGTTTTGGTGCTTCCTTCCCTTAAACTTTTGGCGTATCGGTTTACGGTGTATCGGCGCTCCATAGCGTGTCGTTTTACCCTTTCCTTGGTTTTTTGACTGATTTGGTAGTTATCAGATAATGCTCTGGAAATGGTTGAGGTAGATAATTGCAGTTCTTGCGCCAATTGCTTTATGGTAGTTTTTCTCATCGCCTGCTCAGTTTAACGCCACTATTGGCATTACAAAATTAGCATCTAGTTAAGGCCGCAAGTTTCGATTTGGTTTAAATTGCTATCAACATTGTTGAATTTAGCAAGGTATCGCCCCGCCATCCGCAAGCTAAACAAACCGATGAACCCACCAACCAGTTTACGGCCAAATACCCGAATGATCTTCGTCAAAGATTATTTTTGCAATCACTTCATCCGCCCTATCATCCGTATAAATTCCGAAACCATTCACAAAAACACCTTTGGCGCCATCTTTTATGTTGCGCATAGCGTATAAAATAGCTTCGTCATCAGGATCATTTTGCCCCGTAAAACGATAGATCTTATCGATCACAATATCTGAAAGATTTACTTTCTCGCCTCCATCGCGATAGGAAATGTGCTCTTCCAACAGATTAAAATCTTCTACATAGCCCCTTTCCCGCAGTACTTCCATCACTTCCGATAATGTTTTTTCTGTCCGTATGATCATAAACAGCTCTCTATAGTTAATTCATTTATAGCATAAAATTATAGCCTATTCTAATGCCAACAAATTTGATATCATAAAGATCATCTTTCACATCTGAGCTTTGGTATTTTACGCCCAATTCAATTTGATTGATCATATAGCCTGCACCAATGGCCCATCCAAAAGCCGTTTGACTGCCATTTGCTTTTACGCCCGAAGCACTTTTACCTGATATTCTGTTGATAGAAATGCCTGCTTGGGTGTCTAAAATAACTTTACCGAAAAGATAGCGGTAGCCCGTATAAATTGGAATAGCAGAATAAGAGCCGCTTGCGCCATCAGGAAGGTCTTTCAAGCCAAATCGGTTGTAACCTGCTTCTAAAGTAACCTGATGCGGGCTACTTTTTCCGCCAATGCCATACATCCCCTTTAAGCTGCCACCAAAGCCTGTATTGGCAATATCGTTTAATTTTTCTGTTGGGAAAGCCACACGGGCGCCTACCTGTATGCCGTTTGTTCCTTTTTGGGCGCTAGCTGCCGAAAAGATCAAAACTGAAGCCGAAAAGAGTAAGAGTTTTTTAATCATGCGATGTTAGTTTATGTTAAGTTTTATTTTTCTTGAGTTCAGCGGGATGTACAAATACCTCTTGTTTTGGATACGGAATCTGTATATCGTTTTTAATAAATAACTGGTTGATGGCTACAATCACGTCGCTTTTAATTTCGGCCAACTGTTTCGTTTGCCTGCTCCAATAAAACACCTGCATTTCCAGGGCTTCGGGGCTAATATCTTTAAAAAACACTGTAGGCTCTGGATGTTTCAGGATGCGTTCATCGGCCAAAAGCAATGCCAATATATCCTGCTGTACTTTCTTGAGATTTGCACCATGGGCAATGTGGAGTACTACAGAAGTTCGCCTTTTGCTGCTTCCACTTGACCAATTAATCAGATGCGAATTCAGCAAATCGCCGTTAGGCATCACCATTTCGGCACCATCAAAAGTACTAATGATACTGCTACGGAAACCTATGGATTTAACTGTGCCACTTTTGCCCGCTATTTCTACTTCGTCTTCCAGGTTCAGCGGTTTTTCAAACGCAATGACCAATCCGCTCACCAAATTATTCACCAAAGATTGTAGGCCAAAGCCAATACCTACTCCCAAAGCACCTAACACTATGGCAATTTTATCGATAGGAATACCTACCGCAGCAAATGCCAAAAACAAGCCTAAAAGGATAATGGTAATACGAATTAACAAAATCCAGCTTCCAATGCCTTTTTTATCGTCTTGTTTGGAAAAAGTACGTTTATCAACGGCAAAAAAGGAGACAACTTTAGAGATGACCACCGACACCGATACCACAAAGAAAAACAAAATCAGGCTGCTGATACTAAACGTATAGCTTCCTATAGCCCTTTGGTCGAAGAAGAAATTCCTTACCGGCTCTACAATGAAAGCGTAGGCAGGGAAATTGCGGCCGAACAAGATCAACCAACCAATCACAAGTAGTACATAAAGCAATATCGGTGCCTTTTGCCCCACTTTATCAAAATTCATGAAAAACAGGCTTTTATCTTGCCTTGCGTATAGGTTAAATGCCAATTGCAATCCTTGGTTGATTAACCTTACCATCCATAAAAACATAATGGCGATGATGACGTTTACATAGCCTGCCACCAATAAGGATTTAGCTAAATTATAGCTACCCAACAGGTTAAATATTAAGGCAAACACTTCTAACACGACCATCAGTCCAATGGCATAAACAATTAGGCTTTCCTTTAATTCCTCACGTTTTCCCTTTTTAAAGATCAAAAAGCCCAGAATCAAACCTGCAACAGATAGAATGAGCATGTACCATCTTTCTGAACCCGAAGCTTGAAGAATGAGGTTATCAATGGCCGAAAGTACAAACAACAGCAGCATGCCCAGCCAGGCATACATCCAAAACCTGGTGATATAACCCCGCATCAATAAGGTAAGGGCTATCGCAGCAACCAACCAAAAACATAAACTAAAAATAAAGGGAGGCGCATTGAACAGGAATTGCGACAGGTTTGCGATAATAAAGATAGCCGAGAGCAAAGGATGCCTGATGATCAAATGTTCTTTGCCTACAGCTTGGCCTGCTGCTTCTTTACGATAGGCACTTTTAAGCGACAATACAAACGAATAACAAACCAGCAGCAACAATAAAGCACAAGCCAAAATACCCACGTTGCTGAGGGTAAAAAAGCGTAAAATCAACTCGCTTTTTTGTACAGAGTAATCGATTATTTGCCCAAATGGCCTAAATATCTCTGAAGATTGCCACAAATAACTCAGTTCTGGATGAAATAACTGATCTGACATTTGTTGCTGAAAATGCGTCACTTCATCAAGATGGTTTTCTAAACTATAAGCTTGCAAACTCGCTTGATTTTGCAACGATTGGGTTTGCATGATCGATTGGTCAATGACACTGTCAATAGGGGCCACTTCACGAGCCAACACCACCAAGGTTTGCATGTACTTGGATAACTTTGCTGAATCCTTAGGGAAGCTAAACAGTTCCTTGGTTTTGGAAAGGGAATCGATTTGGTATTTAAACTGCGAGAGCTGTTTTTTATGATTATCCAATTTGGTTTTCTGTAAATTACACCGCTCCAGTAAAGCATTCAGGAGTTTTTGGGTAGATACCAAATTCCGATAAGTCCTTGGGGTTTCTTTGTCAGCAAAAACACCATCGCCCGCCAAATTTGCATACTTTGCAATCAACGAAAGTTCGTTTTTCGCCGCTACAGTATCTAAACCTGTACGAAGGTAAAGTTTAGCTTTTTGGACATTTTTCTTAATCTCTACCAGGGTGGCTTCTTGTACCTGTTCCGCTTTGTCTGTTTCAAAATCTGCTGCACTGCTCAAGGCAGAGGTTTTGGCAAATTCCTGCATCTTTGCGACAAAGCTTTTTGCGTTTGCGGTATCTTTCTGATTTGATTTGTTGGCTTGTCCGTAAGTTATACCAAATAGCCCAACTAAAAGAAGCAACAAACTGAGGAAACGGGATAGTTGAGGTTGCATATCAAATCAAATAAGTAGAGAGTAGCCATTAACTACTCTATGCCATGAAAATAAAAAAATATTCGCTAAAAGAGTAATTTTTAAAACACTAAAAAGCTAATTTTATAGTAAACAAAAATATTAGCTATGAGCAGACCTCTCCTATTGCTGTTGGTGCTTTTGTTCTCTATCAGCACTTTTGCCCAAACTCCAGTTGACGTTATCCTGAAAATGAATGGCGACGAAATGAAAGGTAAAATCACCAAGATTACCGACACCGATCTGACCTTTATTTACAGTGGCGAAACCTTGGAATACACCGTTAAGAAATCGGATATTTTAAAAATTACCCATTCAAGTGGTAGGGTAGAGATCATTAATCAACCTCCTTTGCGTTCTGATATTCGCAAGAACGACCAAATTGTAATGAAAGGCACTCCTGCCGACCATCATAATCGCATTGCGGTACTTCCTTTTCATTACCTTATGGAGAACCAACCTGGAGCCGATGAAATAGGATTAAGTGCCCAACAAGATACTTATAGTTTCTTATCTCAGCATTCGGCAGGCTATACTTTAATTGATCCAAGAACCACTAACGCCTTATTGGCTAAAGGTGGGGTAACCAAGGAAAACATTACTGGTTTCACCATGAACGAACTGTGTAATATTTTGGGTGTGGAGTATATTATTGATGGCACCGTTAAGCAAAATAAAGCTTCACAAACCAGTTACACCAGCGGCAACTCAAATACCAATGTGAAAAGAAACGGGAACGACAAGGTTACCAAAGTCAATACCTACGGATCAACCTATTCCAATGCCGAACAACGTTATGATGTTTCGGTAAGTTTGAGCATTTATAACGACAACAATGCCAATATCTACAACCAAAGCCACAGGGCATTTTTCTCCAATACAGATGGAGGTTTCAGTAGTCCATTGCAATACCTTTTAAAGCGTTGTCCTTTATACCGTAAATAATTTTAAAAGTCCAAACTATATGAAAAAGCTGTTTCTTTCTTTGCTGATGATCACCTTTGGCTGTGTTGCCTTTGCCCAAAAGAGCCTCGTGCTGCAAGCCTTAAAAAAGTACAATGTTAGCGAAGAGGTGTTGAACCCTAATTTGAAAGATAATTTAGAAAAGTACGCACACGAAGTGCAAAGAACGGTAACCATTAACGATAAGGACAAAGTATATATTTCCAGTTTCGACCCCAATAAACAAGATCCACCACAATGGACATTGGTTTCGGTAAATGGTAAAAATCCTTCTAAAGGTGAACAAAAAGCCTTTGAAAAGGAGCATAATCAGAAGACTGATTTTAAAGTGGATGACAATTCCTACAAAATCAGCAAAGATGATGGCAACACCTTGGAAATTACTTATCAATATGACCCAGCTAGCGTAGATAGCGACCATGGTTTTTTTAAGGATTGCCTGTTTACACTACACATTAATGCCAAAACGGGCAGATTGGAAAAAATGACGGAAGTAAACCTGAAAGATTTAAAAATTAAAATCCTCAAGGCCACTAAGCTTACTACAGAAGTGACTTATCAATACATTGAAAAGGATAAAACTTACGTGCCTTTGAATGACCGTGTAGAGGTAGTGATTAAATTGTTGGGCAACGAAATGCCCATGATCACTACCGACAAGTACACTTTGAAACCATAAGTTGTACATTCATCGTCCATGATTCAACACTCTCGAAATTTCGTCCTTGCGAGGTACGAAGCAATCTTAAAGCGATAGCTTTTAAGCTCAACAATATAGCAGTGAGATTGCTTCGTACCTCGCAATGACGGACTATACCTCTAAATTTCAATCAAAAAAGGCCGCTGGATATCCAACGGCCTTTTTGATTGATGCTCAATATCATGTTTTGCTCATCAAACGAGATTGATGATAGGAAGTTAGATTGTCCAGTACGTGAATTACTAAAAACACGCACAAAAAAAGTCCGGTTAAGGCCATCCAAAGTTTATAGGCCTGCGTGATTGTTCCTTTAGCCTTTACCATAACCCAATTACTTTCCACCAAAGTCCGCCAATCACAAACCAAATTAACAGGAAGAGCACGCTAATGAAGAAACCGTGCTTCCACCAGTCTTTCATGTCTACGTAGGTGCTACCGAAGAAAATAGGCGCCGGACCATGACCATAATGCGTTAAAGAACCCATCAAGGTAGCACAGGCCCCCAAGAAAATAGCCAACATGGTGCCTGGTACGCCTACCGAAATACCCACCGCCAAAAACACCGAATACATGGCCGCAGCTTGTGCCGTGGCACTGGCAAAAAGGTAATGACAATAAGAATAGACCAATATGATGATGGGAAAAGCCAATTGCCAACTGAAGGTGCTCATTTTAGTACCCACCAAATTGCCAAACCAACCGATAAAGCCAAGGGAATTTAAATAGGAACCCATCATTACCAGCGACGAAAACCAAACAATGGTATCCCATGCCCCTTTTTCCGATTTCACGTCATCCCAGGTTAGTACGCCACAAAGCAATAAGATCGACAAACCAATTAATGCACCAGTAGTGGCATCTACGGCAAATAAATTTCCAAATATCCATAACACCAAAAGAATGATAAAGGTGGCCACCATGAGCCATTCCTGCCTGGTTACAGGTCCCATTTCTTTCAGCTTTTCTGCGGCTAAACGTGGGGCATCTGGTGTTTTTTTTAATTCAGGCGCATAAAATTTGTAAAGAAAAAGTGGCGCCAATATAAAACAAGCCAGTCCAGGAATTACCGCTGCCATGAACCAACTGCTCCAAGTAATGGTAATGCCCAAATCTTTGGCGAATTTTTGTGCCATCGGGTTACTGGCTGTAGCTGTTAAAAACATTACCGAGGTAATCATGTTGGCATTATAGCTGCTCAAAGTTAAAAAGGAACCTATTTTGCGATGGCTCTCCACATTTTCGGGCGTTGAGCCCATGTTTACCGCAATGGATTTCATGATCGGGAAAATTACCCCACCAGCCCTTGCCGTGTTACTAGGAATAGCAGGAGCAAGAATCAAATCGGCAGTATTAAGACCAAAGGCTAATCCCAGCGAACTTTTACCGAACATGCGGATAAAATTATAGGCTAATCTAGTCCCTAGTCCCGTTTTAATAAAACCTCTGGCAATAAAGAAAGCCAGGCCAATTAACCAAATGGTTGAGTTGCCAAAACCACTTAAGGCATTTTTGATCGATTGTGTGGGATCTCCGGGCGCCAACACTTGCGTAGCCGCACAAACGGTCATACCAATCATGGCCATAGAGCCCATAGGTGCCGCTTTAAGGATAATACCGATAATGGTGGCCGCAAAAATAGCCAGCAAATGCCATGCATTGGGCTTAACACCTTCTGGCACGGGAATGAACCAGATCATGAGGCCAATAACTACGGTAATGGCCAGCGATTTTAGGTTAACTTCTTTCATAAACTAGGGTTTAAAAACGGACCTGCAATTGCAAGTAATATAGATGACTATCGTAAGTGGTGCTTAGCGGGACATTGCGATCATACATATTGAGGGATACCCCTGTTTGAATGGCCGCGTAAAAATCGTCGGCAAATACCAGTGAAATGTTAGGAACAATATTCCTTCGCACATTTTTATCGAGCTTATAATTCAAATCCAAGTACTCGTACCGTGAGGAGAACTCAATTCCACGCAAACGCGGCAGGTTGCAATTGTAACGCAGGATGGGGAATACATAAAAACCATGCATCCGCACTTTAGATAGGCTTGGTGCATTGGTGGTAAACGTGTTGAACAATGACAGGTTACTTCCGTTTTTATACTCGCCACTTAAGGAGAATTGCCACCTGTTTCCAAACTTATGTGTAGCCACCACGTCAGCGCCCCAGGCATCACCTTGGCCACTGCCCATGCTTCCTACCGCAGCGTTCACGCCTACAATAAGTTTCTTGGCTAATTCGGCCTCAATACGCCCATAAAAGTTTTTAGCATCATCGTTATCACTGGATTCGTTTCTATTATTTCCGTTGTAAACGCCTACATAATACCTGATGGGCATTTGGCCGGTTGAGGTCACATCGCCAAACAGCGACAAACCTATTTGAAAACTTTGCCATCCACTGGCGCCAAAGGCATAATATTGGTTAGAATAATCGAAGGTTCTAATCACATCTACAGGAAGGGCATCCTCTATCCCAAAGAAAGGCCTGAATTGACCCGCCTGTACCTGAAAATGCTTGCTCAGCGTGTATTTCACATACGCATTTTCCAGTACCTTGTTGGCGGGATTGGAACTAAACTCGGCAAAGTTGAACATGATATTGGCGGCGAAATGGTCGTTCACGTTCCCCTTTACCTGAAGTCTAACTCTTTTTAACAAAAACGCATTGGTGTTTTTACTGGTGGATGCGTCGTTAAAATTTTTGCCATTGATATCTATGTTATCAGACAGCGAAGCGAGAAATCTGGTTTGTAATAAACCCGCAAAGCCAATGGATCGTTTGTAGGTAGAATAGTTGGTGATGGTATCTCTATCGATGCCCGAGATGTCAGTTTGCTGAGCGATGGCTGGCAGTGAGAAAATGAACAAAAATGAAAATAGTAGACATTTTTTCTTCATAATGAGCGTATTTGAATTTAATAATCCACCAAGTTCTAAATTGCATCATCTACACCAACAAGTTAAAACCTATGCTACAAGATAGGAATAAATCATTACTTCCAAAAGGAATATTTATTGTTAATCCTTCATGGGCAATTATCAAATCTATTGGGAAGTTATTATTTGGATTAACCCTTACGTGAACACTCAGCTTCAACCTTTCGACAAACAGTCCACCGTCTTTTCTGAGGGTTTCTTGCAGCCAAAAAACAACATGCCTACCATGATTTAAGCTGTTATTAGTCGCTCCTTTTTCATGAATTTAATTTTAAAATACTCTAAATTTTACTAGCTCTTATTTTACGTGAATAGTATCTAACTTAGCGGTGGCCTGTTGGTGCCTTGCGGCTATATTTGCTTCTTCAGAAAAATAATTTACCTCAAAACCACGATAGCTTAGCATCTCGGCCGTATGTGAAATAATCAATCTTAACTGGAAACGCTCTATTAAGGCTTTGGCTTCCTGGATACCTCGGTTTAAATCAATTATCCCTCTTATTTCTATGCCATTTTTAATGAGTTTAAACTTGGTTGGTTCAAATTTGTCAATAAACTTCTGTAAATCTGCGTTTGGTTTAAGTACGGTCATTTCCATATGATGTGTTGTTTTTATGCCACAAAACAAATTATTGTGGGTTAAAGCAATGTTTAATTATTGTTATCCTTAGCCATTTTTATGGTTAAAAAGGGCGTTTTACAGCTTGAACAGCAAATGTTGTATTTTGTTTGGAACATATTTTAAACACCACTATCCCACCATGGGTTATCGTGTTAAAGCAATAACCTACCTATAGGCTTAAAACAGCCATATATAAAAAGACTAGAAAAATTGCAGATTAACCTTGCGGAGCCATTTCTTCGTAGGTGGGGCCATACAAGCCCGGTGGTTTATTGCCCGTAGCACGAAGATAGACTACCATTTCGCCCCTGTGGTGATAGATGTGACTGAATAAGAAACTACGTACTACTGTTGCCCTGGGCATTGGGCCAAGCACCGTACGTTCGCCTATTTTCATGGTCCAAGGCTGTTGCAAACTGTCCTCGGAAGCTAATTTCATAGCTGCTCTGGCCTTTTCCACATTTTGTTCAAAAAGGGCCAAAGTTGCGGCAATATCGCTTGGCTCTCCCCGTTCCAAATGATCGGTGGCCATATCATACACTTCATTTTTGAACACTCCTACATACCAATAATAAATGGTGGCAATATGCTGGGCTAATTGGCCCATTGTCCACGAAACGGGAGAAGGTTTGTAGGCGATATCTTTTTGGGGGATGGCCCTTAACAGTTTACGGGTACCGGCTACCTCGTGTTCAAATTCGGCTATGAGCGATTGCAACATCATCATTAAATTTAGTTCTTAGGATCATCAATAGAACCTCAAATTACAGAAACTTAACGGCCCATGCAATAAAAAAGCGTAATGATCACAACGAGTACAAATAAAACTTTCGAGAGATCTGCTTGGTATTCCCTGATATTCATACAAATGGCTTTGAAACTAAACATATCAACGCTGCTTTTTGTTTTTAAGTATGAAGATCAAACCCATCGGAATGGGGAGTCCAATGATCTAGGGATACGCTATTTCTTCAAATTATTGCTGATGAACAGCAACTGATATTTAATGGCATCAGCCCAGTATTGCCAGTTATGTGCTCCAGGATTGGTCATAAAGGTATGCGGAATGTTCTGGTAAGCCAGTTTTTCATGCAATTGTACATTTACCTTATAGAAAAAATCTTCCGTTCCGCATTGAATAAACAAAGCCAATGAATTAGGGGTAAGCAAATGGGTTAAATTAACAACCGACCTGCTTTCCCATTGCTCAGGTTTTGCGGCATAGGTGCCAATACGTTTGGCAATATCCCAGTTGTTTGGGAAGGGTCGCAAATCAACCCCACCACTCATGCTTCCGGCCACACTAAACACATCCTGGTGTTTAAAAGCCAGGTAAAGAGCTCCGTGGCCGCCCATGCTCAGCCCTGTAATTGCTCTTGATTTTTTATCTGCAACGGTTTTATACTTTTCATCAACCCATTTCACCAATTCAGTAGCTACATAGGTTTCGTACTTATTTTCGGGCTGCTCGGGGCTATCAAAATACCAGCTACTGAAATTTCCGTCCGGACAAACAATTATCAGTTGATACTGATCTGCCAAGTCCTTAATAGCCGGAACTTTTTTGATCCAATCGCCGTAGTTGCCAGAATAACCATGCAACAGGTAAACTACGGGAAATCGGTTGCCATTGGCATAGTTGGCAGGTGTTACCACTACTGCTTTGATCTCCTTTTTCATGGAAGCACTATAAGTTTTAACCGTATCCACATTGGCGGCAAAAACGTTCACCGCCAATAGCATTAGCAATATGCCCAGTAGTTTTTTCATCTGTTTATTGTTTGTTAATGGACAGTCCTATTAAGGCTGCTGATCATTTGTAGTCCTGTTAATGTTAAATCGTTTTTGAAGATAGATATTTACGTGTAATTATTGAAAATTTACAAGCAAAATGAATTTATCCGCCAAAAACAGTTGTTCTTTTGTGGCACAACATGGATACTGTTTTACTCTTATCATTTTTTGGCAGGGCAACCGGAAACCATAAAAAACTCCTAAAACCACATACCAACCAACGCAAAAATATAAACCTGGCAAAATTAAGTTGCTTTAAGGCATCTCCCTTTTGACGAAATCTATACTCATATAACTTTTCTCATTTTAACTAATTCCAATTTTTCGCCATCAGATAGCGGCTCAACTATGTTCCGTATTTCCGAAAAGCCCATCGCTTTATAAAGTGGAACGCCGGGCAATGTAGCACCAAGCTCGATGCTTGAAAATCCGTGTTCTTTCGCCTTGAGCTCGCAATGTTCCATAATCTGCCTACCAATGCCTCTTCTTGCATAATCTGGATGAACAAAAAAAGCTCTAATCCTTGCAGCATCGGTTTTGTGGTCTAGCAAGGGATCTTCTAATTCCTTATGTTGATCACCTCCATATAGCGTTTTTCGCATACTCCATCCACCACATCCGGTAATGATCCCGTCAGTTTCCACAACGTAATAGGTGCCATCACTGATCAGCTGTGTATCGATACCAAAGATATATTTGAGGGCGCTCTCAATTTGGTTTGGCGAGTAGTATTCTCTACTTAAGCGCCGCACTGAAAGGGCTAAAAGTTTTTTTAATTCAGGGATGTCCTGAAATGTGGCTGGCCGTATCATAAAATTTGCTCAGATAATTTTTTGGTGGTTTATTGGCTATGGTTTCGTTTTTTTGCTTGTGCTGTTTTTATTGAGAATCTTAATTATCGAGTTCATATGATGGGCAAGTTGCTCCATGTCGGTACAAGATAAACCTTTTAATAGGCTTTCAAGCTTTTTATCTGCCAACGCATTCAGCATGCCAACTTCGTCTCGCCCTCTTTTTGTCAAAGATATTTGGCTTGTTCTGGCATCTTTTCCAGTTTTTGATTTAGTAACCAAGCCACTTTCTTCAAACTTTTTTAACACCCGGCTCAAGTATCCTTTATCGATGAGCAAAGCGTCTATAATTTCTGAGATATCCATTTTGTCCCTCGGAGATATTTCGAAAAGAATCCTCGCTTCTGTTAAGGTATATGGCGTCTCGAGATATCCCTGATCCAATAGCCCTATTAGGTTGGTATAATAGCGATTGAATACTCGCATATCATTGATGGTTAACTTTTCCACGCGTTCATGAATTTTGATATAATTTCCATAATGCTAAAGTAATTAATTTAGTTGACTAAGTCAACTAAATATCTCTATTTATCTTTTCATTGGAAAACACCTTACTCACTTGAGGTGAATGATAAGGATGAACTAGCGCCTATTAGAGACCCATTCTTACCATTCCTGTCAAACTATCCAACATATATCAACATATCCTAATATGGTGGGGGATATTCCAAAAGTGGCCACCTTTTTTTTCTTCAAAGTGGCCACTT
>NZ_QMHO01000009.1 GCF_003313505.1 Pedobacter nanyangensis
TACTGAACAGTTTGGAACGTACAGGGATGGATAGTATTTCCGAAATACACAGTATAAGCTGTCTCTTTTCATTTTGTCTAAACTGTTAGTTTATTGATTTCCTTTTTTCAATAATTCTATTTTCTCTCGCTCACTAGCAAGCAGTCTTTCGTACAGCTCAACAACTTTATCAAGCGGATTATAATGACATTGATAGTTATACTGATAAGCAGAAGCATTATCGTGCATATTTTGAATATGGAAGATAAGCACTTCTTCACTGAAATTTTTAATTGCCTCTGCACTAACACCAAGCACACCCGCAATTTTATCTAACATTGCGTCTTCCACATCTTCGCTTTGCTCAATCTTCGATATGGTCTGCTGGCTTACGCCTAGTTCGATGGCAAGATGATCCTGCTTGATACCACGTATTTCCCTGATGCGGCTGATCTTTCTGCCGAGATGCACTTTGTTAGATTTTGTAGGCGTTTCCATAAAGCAAATATAATAAATTCTGAAATAGTACAGAACTACGGTTCTGTGGTAAGTTACCAATATAATTGGTAGGATACGGTAAATGGCCTGCGGAACTTTAGGATTATAACCTAAACCTAAAGACAATGGAAAATCAAGACGACATCCTACTCGGCGGAAAAGTGATCCGTACAGGCCACTACACGGCCGATTTGTCCCGACCTGACATTAACATCCTATACAGTATGATGCTGCTCAGGATTTCAAAGGGATATCTCTCAGAGGAAACATCATTCCTTATGGGAATGGGCAGCGACATTATTGGGAGGTTAGAAAAGCTCGCCCGAAAGAGGATGACAGCGGGCATACTCTTGGGGATGGTCGCTGGTCTGGGAGAACAATCCTTTGCAGGTCTTATAATTTTCAGTTCAGACCTCAAGGGAGGCTACTTTCCCTGCCACATGGTTCGAACTAAGCACAAGAAGATTATAGAGCATGCGCTATACGTGATGGATAGTATTGGAACTGAAAGATTGGCCTTCAAGCTCTTTGAACAAAATCCAAGTTATATAGAGTTTCCAAATAGCGAAGAGCAAAAATTGGAAGCGGTAAGAGAAATCCTCGATGCCGAGCTGAACGATAATTGGTCTAGCCCTAAGACACCGATCGAGATCTATCAGCATTGCTGTCTGTTGGCCGATCAGGACGTAATGCCCCGCCACGTCATGAAGGTTCTCGGGGAGATGGCCTCAAGGCGCAGCTATCCAAAGCTGTTGCCCAATAAGGCTAACGAGGGAAGAAAAATCACATACGAAAAGATAGAAAAATAGGAATTATGGAAAAGGAACAAAAGATTATTATCGCAGGGCACATTGCTGATGCGATAGCTGTAGAGCGCATCTACGGAATGGAATTTCTATACGGTGGTAAAAATTGTTTCCACCTGATAATTGTGGCACTATCTCCAGACGGCATCAAAATAGGAGAACTCGAGCCTTTCGTTAGGATGGCGATAAAACAGAATGATAAATTGACCTTTGAGATCTATGACAGGAGCGAAATCAGAAAACTGCAGAGGGAGGGCAGTATCTACCATCTGGTCTGTTGCGATGTTTCCAATCTTTTATATGAGGCTAGCGGAGCTGATGAAATGCCAACCTTTACAAAAGAAATGATCAAAAAATGGTCTGTCGAGGCCGAGGCAAATTTTAGGGCTGCAATGTCACGCATAGCTTCGTTCGATAATGGAGCAAAGTTCTTTATGGAAAATGCCGATACCGCTGTAGCACTCTTTATGTTGCATCAGGTATGCGAATTGAGCTGTAGGGCTTTGGAGATCGGTATGTGTGGACGGGAGAAACGAACGCACAACATTAGCCAGCATCTAAAGTTCCTGCGCTCCATGATGCCTGAGATCAGGATCATACCCAAAGATGGCCTATTCGACCGTGGATTGCTTGAACAGTTGGACAAGGCCTATTCGGCTGTAAGGTACGAGAGCGGATTTTCTGCCGAGGGAATAGATATAAAGGCGGTGTATCTATTAGCGGAGGAATTCCGTAATGCTGTAGAAGCAGAGATGGAAATTCTACTTGCCAAGGCGGATAGCATTGCTACATATATACCAAGCGATACTAAAATACCTTTGCAATTATCGGAGTTTACAGAACAACAAACCTGTGGGGAGGAAATTACAGGCATATTGGAGATCATCACACATTATCTTGAGCCGCAGGCGGTCTATCAGCTTGGGATGCGCACAGATAGCGATAAGCAAGATGGCATCTTTGATAGCAGCGCGAGTATTGCACGAAGCGGTGTGCACTATGACCTATTGGTCATCAGTGAAGTGGCCTATCCCTATGGACTGAACATTCAACAGCATATTACCCATAGATGTGGCGAGGGCGTATCGGTATTGTTGTTGATACATGGACAGAATGAATTCTCTAAGGCTGTACAAAGGGGAAGTAGTTTTTTCCATGCGATAGCCAAATCTGGAAAATTGTTGCTGGGCAGCAAAACCCCTCCGAATATGATCGCAACAGATGCACGGAGATACAGCGCAGAAAAGCTGGATCGCAGCACGCTGAACAGGAATACAAGGGCTGAGGAATTTTTAAGGTGCTCGGGCGAGATGATAGACGAGGGACACATGGTGCTTTCAATTTCCCTGATGTCCCAAGCGGTGGAACAGGCCTGCCTCGGGCTTATCTTAAAGTATCTTGGGTATAAACCGAATTTGTGCCGTGTAGGTCATCTGCTGAATATCTGTGGGATGTTCTGGCCTCAGGCAAGGTTGTATTTTCCGAGGGGATTGAATAATGATAAAAGTATGTACCGCAGGCTCTCAGATGGGCAGTCTAACGCAAGATATGGCATAGATGAGATCGATGACTGGAGTGATGCGTGGGGGCTTTACAGAAAAACTGAAGCGTTTGTTGGAGATGCAAATCTGTTTTCAAAGAATAGTTTAGTTACCGCTGAAAATCCCGAATGATATGAAAAAAGGAAAAGAAGTCCCTATTGAAATACCATTAGAGTTCAGGGTTGCCTGCACGCTGCTGAACCTAGAAATAAGTGGGGTACTACAGAGTTTTATTGACCATGTTTCAGTCTACTGTTTTTTAGGAGGAGGCCCGCTTGACGGCTACAGCGAGGCTACCAGTTTCATAACCGACCTGAACCTTGAACAGCTACCAACCGAAAACGGTAACGGCAAGTCGGCCGAAATGGGAGCTATCAATACGGCATTCAGCCTGCCCGCCCTAAAGGTATTGCGGCAGTTGGTAGCACTTGGAACAAGTAATGTTGGTAGTGAGCAGCAGAGGCATCAGCGTAGTATAGCGCTTGTGGAAAAGCTCTATGGTTATAGGAAGGATTATCAGAGCAGCCCCGACCGGCTGTTTTTGGAAGATGGGGCTTGTCTGGTCTTCGGAAAGGACTTTAGGATCATCTGCGAACTATATGCGGTGGATGGCCTCAGCTATCTACAGTATTTTATGTCGTGTATCTCCCTTGCGGAATTTAGGGCGCAGGTCGCATTGAAGAGACAGTTCGAGAGTATGCCCCAACTTTTCGTCTTTGATTATATCAGCAGGAACAGGGATGAGCAATCGAAGATCATACCCTTGACCGAGGCAATCGATTTGTACATTACCGAATTACAAAAGCTAAACGCAAGGCACTTTATTGTCCGAGACCTAAAGAAAAGAACCGAATGCTATCGGGAGTTCTTTTTATCGCATTACTACAATATACTAAAAGAGAAAGGAGATCATTATGGAAACACCAATTAAGCTTGAACTGCCCGAAGACTTCATCATGATATGTGAAATATTCGAGATCAGACCGCAGGAATTCATACAAAAGATACTGGATGAGATATCACTTCCACGTTATTACAGTGGCCAGAACGGAAAGGAAACTTGGTCGACACTGATCATGTTGGAGCATTTGGACACTATTGATTTTAGCGAGGAGAGACTTGCCTTACACGAACCCTATATGGAAAAATTGCACAATATCGTTTCTCAGAAGCCTTCTGCCAACGAAGAAGAGGTTGAGCTGACGGAAACAGAAGCGAGAAACCTCATGGCCGAATGGCACAAGGCAACACTGGCATACCGCTCCAAATATCTTTTGGATGGTCTGGCCGATGATGTCTAATTGATATCTCCCCACGCTCATTTTCGGCCTGCGGAACGCCCACGCGCTTGCCCGCACCAGTTCCCGCTTTTGGCATCTACGGTGGGAAATTCGCTTGGAGGTTGTAATTGCAGTGGGAACACCAACGGTATTTTGCTGATATTTAATGATTTAATCGTATATTAGATTATCGTAAGAAATTTTTAATGGACTGAGTGGTGCAGGCTTTAATTTTTTGATTGTTTGACGGGACTATTATATAATAGTCCCGTTTATTGTATAGGGATGTGGGGTCCACTTAGAATAGCGAGTAGCAATTAAATTTTATCGCTAATCTCTTGCCATTCATCTAAAGGTTGTATATAATCAGTCAATTGACAACCATCATCTGCTATTGCATACGATAATTCTAATGCGATAATGTCCTTACTTCCCTTCTTCGCTTTTGCAGCTTTAGTATAGTATTTTTCCAAATCTCCGTTCGACCAGATAAAAATATTATGTGTATTGAGCTCTTTTTGAAATTTGTTAAAGCGGTTTTCTCCCACTTTGGTTAATAGTTCTTGTTTTAAATCACTTTTAATATATCTTTCTTGCATATACGTAATCAAAGATGCGAGCTCATCATCTGTTTTCTCGATAGTACCGTTCTGGAATTTCTCGAAGATGTTCAGTAACTGTTGAGCATCAAGATTTGATTGCACGCCCTTTAATCTTTCTTTTAAAGCTATGGGATCAATTTTATCGACATTAATCAATCCCTTTATCTTTTCCAGTTCTGAAGTTAGTTCTGGCAGATTTAGAAATGAGAGTATTTTTTGAAGAACATCTTTGTAGCAGTCCAGATCACCAATTAAAATCCATTTGATTTTAAAAGCGTTCAACATCTTTATATAGCTTAAAAAATTACCCTTTCCATTTACTCGAGCAACAGATATATTTTTATAATCTAGATATTGTTTAGTTTTCTTTAATTTATCAATCGCCGATGGTAGCAAATAGTTTTCTCCTCCTTCAACTAGTATTACCATGTCAGAGAAAAATATCTCTGTGTTATTGCTCCAAAGAAATCTTTTTATTTCCTGTGATATGCCTAAATCCTCACTTCTCTTTATTTGAGAAACTTGTGAGTAATTATTTTCGGAGGATTTAAAAACCCGTATAATATTCGATGGGTCAACACCTTTCAAAAACTCTATCGAATGAGTACTAATTATTAGCTGCCTTTGAGTTTTGTCATTTAAGTAGTTATTTAACTCTGCTGAAATTATTCGCCTTGCCTGTGGGTGTAAAAAAACTTCAGGTTCTTCGGTGATTAAAAGAGAACTGGTGGCGTGGAACTTATTGCAATAAAGTGAAAATAATGCAATTATAACTGCACTTTGAATACCTGTGCCTTTTTCTGTAATAGCTCTATCAATACCATCATTTATAAAAATTTGAACATTTTTGTAGATATCTGATGGGTTATCATTGTATAATTTAAACGAAACTTTTTGATGAGCAATTGCTTGGCTTATGACTTTTCTAATTTCTTCTGTGTTATCAAAGAAAAGTTTGTCAACCTGCATCTTAATTTCTTCTGAATGACCTAAAATCAATTCAATATAACTACCCTTATTAGTAACTAGTTCAGTATTTTTATTATCATTCCAAATTTTTGATATTAGTTTTCCAAACCATGTATAGTTAACAACCCTCAAATCTTCTTTGGGGCTTCTAAGGGAATTTATAACCGTTGAGGTTATTAAGGCATCACGTAGCTTTTTCGGCACAAAATGAGACAACCAATACTCATTATTGTTTTTAAGTATTAGACCATATCCCGATGCATCTTCTGTCCTTAACGATTTAGTGAAAAAAATCTTTATGACTGTGCTCTGCTCAATAAAGGAAATCAATGCATCACCCTTCATCCATGTAGTTTTGTGATTGCGTTCATTGGCGACAATTGCGGGATTCTCAGCTATAACATCTAAATTCTGTAATAAATTATAGTTCACTTTGATTTGGTAACCGTCATAAGAATAAATTGACGATATGTTGTCGACTTTTGAAAAAGCAATATTCTTTATGATAGTAGCTATTAGGTCTTTGTTTATATCTCTCTCTTCTATAGTTACTTCGATATAGAAATTGTCCTCGACAACATCCTGTATCTCACCGGTATCGGGATTTGGTTCTTCATGACAATAAAAATCATTTTCCGTAATATTCAAATAGGTCGGGAATTTCTCACCAATTAGCATATCTAATGCTTTCACTATATTGGACTTACCACAATTGTTTTTACCAACAATGACGTTTTTTCCTTTTGAAAATTCAATTGTTGATTCTTTAAAACTTCTGAAATTTTTAAGAAAGAGCTTTGAGATGTACATTCATCTAAATTATATAATTTTTAAGATAGATTATTTACGAATCCCTTACGTTATTTAGAGTTGGTTTACTACGAATTAAGAAGATAGCGGCAACAATCCAAAGTTTACTGCCGCTATCTAAATTGACTCTTAAAATTGAAATAAGAAAAACCTAATCTTATTCACAAGTATCCTTAATACCTATACAAATTGTTCAGCTAACCTGACCTTGAGGTTTGCCATATCCTCGCTGAGTTTCATGTCCAATATCTTTGCGTAGTGCTGTGTAGTCCTGATATTCGTATGCCCGAGCATCTTTGATACGCTTTCAATGGGAACACCGTTCAATAATGTTACGGTAGTTGCAAAGGTATGGCGGGCGATGTGTGAGGTCAGTTTCTTTTCGATACCGCACAGCTCAGCTATCTCTTTTAGGTATTCGTTCATCTTTTGATTGCTCGGAACGGGAAACACGGTTCCAAGATTGCCACATATGGGATGGCCTTCGTATTTATTGATTAGCTCAACTGCGTTTGAAAGTAACGGGATGGATGCCCTCACATTGGTCTTCTGACGATTTTTGATGATCCAAAGCTCGCCATCGATACCCTTTTGTATATCAGTTATTTTTAGCTTCTGCACATCGGCATAGGCAAGACCAGTAAAGCAGCAGAAAAGGAAAACGTCCCTGATAGCATCCAATCTTGCAGAAACAAACCGCTTCTGTAGTATGATCTGGATTTCCTCCTGTGAAAGAAAGTTTCTGTCTACAGTTTTTGTGCGCCCTTTGTAGAAAGCAATCGGGTTACTTTCCGCAGTTCCGTTTTCGCAGCAGATATTGATGATCTTGCCAAGGTTCTTGATCATCTTTACGGTGTAGTTGTTGGCGCATGATCTAGACCTCAGGTAATAATCGAAATTATTGAAGAAAGCAACGTCTACCTTTCCAACTTCTATATCGTTAGTTTTATACTGTAAAAGAATAAAGGTTTCCAAGTGTTTTTTGAGCACTTTGTATCTGTTGAGCGTTCCCCTTACGTAATCTTTTCCTACCAAGACTTCCATTCTTTCGTTATGCTCTGCTACCGCCTGTACGAGCGTGGCAGAAATCGTTTCTCTGCCCATCATCATATCCCTTATTGATTGAGCAGTTATCTCATTGCCAGACTGTACCACCTTGAGGTACGCATCATAGGCCTGATTTTGCAGTTGGTCTAGACAGGTATTGAACAACCTATATTTTTCTTTTGTGCCGATTGCCCTTCCTGATTTGGAATGCCAACGGTCTGGCTCGCATGATCTTCCCGTGGCAATTTCCGCCCGTTTGCCATTTACCGTAATACGAAGGTAGATTGGTACTTCGCCCCCTGAATAGTTCTTTTGTCTTTTCACGAAGAAAAGTAGGCTAAAATTAGTTTTCATAATCTAACGATTAAAGGTTAACAAATTTAGCATTGCGGACTAAAACGCACAAGATGTATAGATTGTAACAGCCTGTACAGTAAGTGGATATGACTTATTCGGTGAGTCGTAAAGGCTTTTGTTGCGACTCACCGAATGACGAACTTTTTTTATGAGAATTCGTGTAAGTTTTGGTAAAGTCCTAAAAGCAAAAACCCTGCTAATCGTGCGATTGCAGGGTTTTATACGTTTTGTTAGTCATTTCTGTGATCCCGCTGGGATAATGACTTATTAATCCAATTGGCAATAAATGAGCAAGTTGTGAAATTTATATAATCATCATTTCAATATGGGCACCATATTGGGCACCGGTTATTCTGATATGATTTGACTAGATTTGAAAGAACAATTTGATTTGCAATTGAAGATAGTGATTATTTCTTTGTTAAAAAATTTTAATATAATATTAATAATTAAAGCTCACTTAGGCTATTATGAAGGATTTTATAGAAAAGATTTTTTTCCTCTCTCTTGGAATACCAAATATGATTTCGGCCAGAAATCTATCTCTCAAATTGATATCCCTTTCTAATTCATCTTTTGGAAAATGAAGCTTGTAAATTTCGTTTATGAGTCGGAAAATTTCCTTGACGTTTAAATTCTCTGCTCATTGCATTTATCTTTCAATCATTTCCACGTTTATTTTGAGTAGTTGCTGTAAAATTTGATCATTTGACGGGTTGTCTAGTTTCTTCATTTCTGTTACAGATTAGTACATTAGTATTTTTTAAGAACGGTTAGGAAGAGAATTTATTTCCTATCTTATGATAGTGGAGAATATTGCATTAAAAACAATCTACATTTAAGTAATTGACAACTATGTTAAATTGATTTCATATTAATTCACGTAGATATAAGTCAGCCATCCTAAAACAGGCATTAGATTTCTTAATATTGAAATTCTATATTAGACCCTACCAATAATTAGGAATTCCAAAATGCAGCGCCAAAGGTTCAATATTATCCAACCTAGTGCGCTAAAATCATAGGCGTAAGCAATGTTGCTTTCCATCCTTGTTCGCACACGGGGTCCAACCTCTACAAGTCAACAAAACTATAAGGATTTCGAATGATAATGTTAGCACGAAGCAGGCTGACTACCTCTAAAGACTTATCTTCTCAGCTGCTTTTGATTAACAGGGTAGCCCAAGGATCTAGAGCAGAGTATTGACTTCTCTACTCCAACTCACCTTAAAGTAAGATATAGTGGCTGTTTCCTTTTGTTGGATTTCATTATCATTGACTCGTAGTGAATTTACTTGTCGTTGATATTCAATCTTGTGATATTTACATCAAATGGTTCTAGTGCCATATTCAGGGGGATTTCCCAGTATTCATCAATATGGGCAACGATAGCTATTTTCCCTGCTGTAATAATCCTGGATGCTTTTTTTAGCATTTTGGACGTTTTATTGTAACCAAGCAGGTTGCTTATCCCTTTGGTAGATGTGCCTGTGGTCAGACCGGCCAGGGCATTCAAAGGATCACCCAATATACTGATGACATTACCGGCAAGGCTATTATTTATTTCAGAATGGAATATTTCTTGATTCTTGGCGTCTCTCACCGTAACGTTGCCCTGCTCATTTTTACTAAGTATGTACAATTCCGCAATGGCAATGTCCTTGTTTAGGGCTAATTGTTCGATCGCCCTTGATGCTTCTATGGCAGTCTCCTCAGAGTAAAAGATGATAATGATCAGTTTTTCCATCTTTTTAATTTTTTATTGTAATACCAAAGGGTTGCTGAAACCAGCAGGTTGTACTACATATGCTGTTTTAATATCGGGAATGCCCTTTAGTTCCAAACCGGTTAAGGCATAAAATGAATAGCTTTTGCTATATTGTACTTGCTCAAAAAAACTCTCAGATACGATAATTTGGTTTTGGTCGCTATGCGATAATTTCTGAATCCGGGAGCAGATATTCAACACGCTTCCGTAATAGGCTATTTCTCTTTTAATATCCCCAACTAAGGCAATGGTTACTTTACCACTATTAACGGCAGCACGAAACTTGGGCAAAATGCCATACTTTTGGATATAATAATCCTTTCTCGATTCCAGTATCCGTAGATAAGCATAATAAAAATCAAGGCTGTTGCTAAACCTGAAACCGTCTTTTGTTTTCCAGATTATTACCGCTTCATCGCCTACAAACTGGTATATTGTACCATTGTATTCCAGTACTGCATCCGAAAGGTCTGCAAAGCAATCCTGCATTAAGTTACTGAACTCATAGGAGCCTAAATGTTGTACTAACGGCGTAGAATCTATCATATCAAGAAACAGGAAAACCCGTTCTTCTTTACTTGGATCCAGGTAATTGCTTGTAAAAAAATCTGAGAAGAAGCCTACGCCCAGATTCCTTTTTAACAGCAGAATGATGGTGATGAAACTTTCTGTCAATAGTGCGTATACACTTGCAGATATTATCAGGGAGAAATTAAAAGAGTGAATATTGCCATCAAAAATAAAAAAATAGTAAAAAAATAATGCAAACCCTATCAGCAGTAATAAATTCAACAATCTGATGGCTAATATAAAACCGAAACTTCTCCTTGTGATGGCGGGATAAGCAAACAGGTGCATAATGCCTATTGGGATGCTAATCAGCCAGGACATCAGAAACGCAATCACATAAATCCGAACACCGGACACCCAATGTTGCAATTGATATACCTCTGTGAGTTGCGTTTCAGACAGCTCGTTTATCTTTATGAAGACATATAATAAAGCCGCTCCGATCCACAGGAACATAATCAGCAACAATTCTTTTAAATTGTAAATTTTCTTGTTGTAGCTCCAATTTTTAGCCCGTATCTTTTCCATCAATCATATTTTTACCCCCGTATCTTAAAAGCAGTGCAAAAGCCACTCATTGTTTCCAGAATAACTTTTGCACTGAATACAAACTATCTATTGCTACTTAAAGGCACTGACTGCTTTTTTCAGATGCTGATAAACCAGATCCAGTTCTTCTTTGAATATTTCTACCCTTACCTCAGCTTCTTCTTTCTGGTTATTCAATTTGTTAATGATGGCTTGAGTTGTTTTTTCCGCTTCGCTAATACTGTCCTTATAAGTATCGGTCAATTCTATCTTTTTATCCTGTGCTTTGTGTTCCAAAACATCCAATTGCAATCTCAGTTTTTCGTAATAGGCTGTGAATAGAAGTGACACTTTTACAGATGCCGGATTATCCGTTATTTTCTTTTTTACAATTTCTGCTGCCTTCAGGATATTTGCTTTACTTTTCTCAAAAACTTCTTCGGCACTTTCCTCAAAGTTTTTTTCGAATTCATCTATTGTTGCGTTAATGTCCTTAACCCATTCTTTGCTATCTTCATATTCAGCCGAAAGCGTGATTTTTAAATTCTGCAATTTTTTCTTAAACTCTAATTTCGCCTCATTAAATTTATCTTTTGCTTCGGCTTTACCAAGCGATAATTGTACTGCTAACGAATCCAGTTCCTGTTGGTCTTTAAGTAACTGATTGGCGATTTTTACCAAAACTGGTTTCTGGTTTTCTTTTGAATTTTCCATTGTTTTAAAATTTATTTGTGATTATTACGATGCGCTAATTGATTTGATAGATAATATCTCTCTTCAACAGCTTTTTTAGTAGCGTAGTCCCTGCCTGTTAAAATGACATAATCTGGTTTAACATTTAATCCTTTCCCTTCTTTAATATGAATGAATATTTTATCCAAATACATTTCCCGGTTGTTTACAGTCGTATAGACAACTGGCTTCTGCTGTTCTAATGCAAGAGAAAATTTAAGCTTCTTGAACGATACCAAATTCAATTCAAAAGAATTCATATCCTTTCTTTTAAAATCGATTCCGTATGCCAGTTTTTGCTGAATTTTAGTAAGCGGTAGTTTCTGTCCCTTTTCTTCGTACAAAATCCGGTACACCTCAACAGGATTCTTATCTGATATGTTTTTGTTTATTATATGAGCATCATATACATAAGTGTTATGGTTATCACTGTGCTGTATATAAAAAAGGCGACTGTCTGACCGCTCAGGAACTGGGTAATTTTCCTGAGCATAACCAATGTGGTAGACGATGGCCGAAAGTGTAAGTAGTATGATGAATTTCATTGCTATCTTCCTGTTACAAGTAAGTAATTCGTTATCGCTGTTTTGTACTGGCTTTTTGCTTCAATGAGTTTATCCTCGGTTTCTGCTCTCAGAGCCCGTGCTTCCAGCAAATCCGAAAGCTGGATTAAACCGTTTTTGTAGCTGTCCTGGTTTACTTTTAGGTTTTCAATGGTTTGGGTCAAGGTTTCTTCAATCAAGTGTACTTTTTTATCGGCTTCCGTCAGGTCTGTCCACGCTTTTTCCATTTGTAGGTTTAGCAATCCCTTATTGTCGTTCAGTGTGTTTTGAGCCATTTTTTCCTTAAACCTCAATTCGTTCAGCTTGTGCTTGCCGCCCCACCAGTCCGAAATAGGGATGGACAATGAAGCATAAGCCATTCCATTAAAAATGCCCTTTTGGTTACTTTCAAGCTGGTTGAGGTAATAACCACTCGCACCTACGCCGAAGGTTGGCAAATAATCACCTCTTTTCATTTGTGTTTCCATCTTTGATGCCGTTACCGCTTTTTCCAAAAGCTGGTATTCGGCACGGTTGGGCAATACCTCGCTATTGGAAACAAAATAGGTCTGGGGAAAGGAAAGGTCATCGAGGTTATCATTAAGGATTATTTCCGGACTGTACTCCATTCCTATCGTTTGGCATAACTGCATCAGGGATAATTTCTTTCCGTTTTCCAACTGGGTTTTGTTGACCCGCAGTTCGCTTTGCTTAATACTTACTTTGAGCACATCATTTTTAATGATAACCCCGTTTTTGTAGGCCGTATTAGCCTGATTGTAGAGCGTGTCTAAAAATTTAATATAGTTATCCAGTGTTTTCTGTTTTTCCTGAATGGTTATGACCTGCCAGTATTGTTGCTCTGTTTTGAGCAGGACATCGTTCTCAGACAATTTTTGGAGTTTTTGCCTCACTTCAATATTCAGGTTGGTAAGTTTATTGGCAGTTTTGATTTTGCCGCCCGCATAAACTGGCTGTAAAATATTGACATAACCCAATGCCATCTGGTTAAACAAACCGATGTTCACATCGGGCATATAGGCAAATTGCGTAGCGCTGCCAAGGTTGGCAGGGTTTCCGTCGTAAACGGGCAGATTGCCACCCTGCATTTTCATTTCCAGAAGCGGGTCAAGCGCCTGCATTCCCATTGCCGTGGCACTCACTTTCGGAAAGTAATTGGTGTATGCCTCTTTCTTCATTTCCTGAGCGGCACTTACTTCCAGTGCGCTGTTTTTTACCTTGCTGTTGTTCTGCAAAGCCAGCGATTTGCTTTGTTTTAGTGTGAGATATGTTTGGGCGTATCCGCTAACCGAAAAACCCAGTATAAATGCTGTTATGATTACCTTTTTCATTCTTACTTAATTTCTTTAAGTTTTAAAAACTCTTTTTCAAATCTTTGGGCATGGGCGTATCCCAATTGATATAATTCATCAATCTTTCTTCCATCAAACGTGCTGTAGCCATTTACTTCATCGGGTTGTATGTACACATCGCAATCAGCTCTTCCATCTGCTGTAATACCGGATGTGGCAATGCGGATAATCCTGGTCACTATCCCTGTGTAACTGAATTTTCCCTGATGTTTATTGAGCGGATTAACATTGATGCCGATGGTTTTATTACAGGTAGCCCTTATTTGCTGCACAGGGAAATTATTGAGCAAACCACCGTCGCACAGATAAGTATCTTCGCCATACAGCACCGGCTGAAATACCAAGGGGAAGCAGCAGGAAGCTTTAACCGCAAAAGACAAACTACCCTGACTAAAAATCAGGGATTGCGCATTCGTGAGGTCGGTAACTGATACATAAAGTGGTATTTTCAAACCTTGAAAGCTATCGTGCGGAATATAGGTGCGGATAATTTTTTCAAAACTGTCCGTACTCAATCCTCCTCCTTTTAATATGCCCGAATAGTTGAAAAACTGTTCCTTTTTGGCAAAATAAAAAATTTCTTCCGGCGAATAACCTGCTGCTATAAACGCCCCGATTAATGCCCCGGCACTTGCCCCGGAAACGGCATCAGGTTCTATACCCAGCTCCCGCATATATTGTAATATGCCAAGATGGGCCACGCCCCTGAAACCGCCACCTGAAAGTGTGACGCCTATCTTATCGTTCAAAATCATACTGCTGCAATTTTATTGTCTTCATTTTTATATGCCATCCAATAAATCAATGGAAGCATCGTAAGGATAAAAACCATAGATATGAGCGTTCCGAAACAGATGACCGTTCCCATCGGTGCCCAGAGCGGGCTTTTACTGATAATCATCGGAATAACGCCCATCGAAGCTGCCAGAGAAGTAAGCAATATCGGACGCATTCTACGCTTCCCTGCTTCTATACAGGCTTCCAAAACCGGCATATTGTGCTTGTGCCGCAGTTCTTCGATATAGTCGTACATAATAATACCATTTCTTACAATGATGCCAATCAAACTGACTACGCCCAATACAGAAGTCATACTAAATTCCATATCCATAATCTTCAATCCGACTGCAGCACCCAAAAAACTAAATGTAGTTGATGCAAATACCAACGAGGCCAAACCCACTTTTTTGAAATGGAATACCAAAATGAAAAAGATAATGGCGATGGAAATCATCAGCCCGCCTACGATTTTTGGCAACATTTCCGCTGTGTTTTCTTTTAATCCACCATAAGAAACCGTAATATTTTTGGCTTTTATTTGCTCTGAGAATTTATCAACGATAGTTTCAACTTTGGTCTGAACAGATTCAGGGCGATTACCTCGTTTCATATCAATGTATACCGATAAGGTACGTACGCCGTTTCGGCGGACAATTTGCCCTTCCTGCCATCCTGTGGTTACTTTGGCAATCTGTCTGAGCGGAACGGCAGGCGTAAACAAGCCCGAAATGTATTCGTTTTCCACGTCGCCTGCTTCAGCATCCTTATGTTCCCATTTCGATTTGAGCACTACAGGTATCTGGTAATCGTTTTCCCATATCGTAGTAATGGGTAAGCCTCCAAAACGTGAAGCTAGACCTATGCCTAAAACACCTTCACTGATGCCCAATCTATTGGCTTCTACGGGATTTAATGCCACCTGAATATCGGGCAGGATTTCTTCATAATTGGTATAAACCCGTATCGGCTCGTCTAGTTTTTTCACTTCCGATTGGATTTTTTCGGCCGATTCCTTCAAATCGGCGATATTATCGCCACTCAGGCGAACTTCTATATCCGAATCGACCCCTGCCTGGTAATCCAACTGTTTGAATTTCACAAAAGCATTGGGATAATGATGTGCATATTTCGTTGCATATTCATCGAGGATTTCCACTGTTGCTTTGCTCGATTCGGTATTGACAATAAACTGGGCAAAATTTGAACCACCGATTTTCGGAGCATAAGTAGTCTGAAAACGGGGTGAACCTGTTCCCATAAAAGTGGTAATGGATTTGACACGCGGGTCTTTGTCAAGGATTTGCCCCATATCATTTGCCACTCTTTCGGTTTGTTCCAAAGCGCTTGCCTGTGGCAGGAAGATTTCTACTGCAAACTGGTTACGTTCGGCGACAGGCATTAATTTTAATGGCGTTTGCAGGAATAGAGCAATCCCTATAACTACTGATAATATACCAATGGCAAATGTGGTTTTGGGAAACTGAAACACCTTTCCCAAAATTTTATCGTATGACGACTGCACATAGTCAAGGAAAGATTTGTTCTTTTTTACATTTTCCGAATGCAGACCTTTGGTAATAATGATGTATTGCAGGTAAGGTACAAACAGAACGGCAACGGCCAGCGAAACACCCAGCGTGATAAGTGTTGTCCAGGGGAAAGAACGTAAGAAGTCATAAAACATGCCCGTAAAAGTGACCAGAAACGGAAAGAAGGTAATGCCGATAGCCAGCGTGGCCGAAAATATGGCTTTGAAATATTCCTGTGCGCTTTCTATGGCGGCATCCTTGCGTGGGATTCCCTCGTCTAATTTTTCAAGGTAACTGTCCACAATTACAATAGAATTATCCACGATCATACCCAGAACTACCACCAATGCTGCCAACGTAACTGTGTTCAGTTCTAGTCCGAAAGCGTACATCAATCCCAACGATATAAAAATTGAAATGGGAATGGTGGAAGCGGCAACGCCGGCCACACGTATGGGTAGTAAAAGCATTACCACCAAAACTACCGCGGCAATGGCGATCGCCAACTCTTCCAAAAAGGTGTTGATTGAGGCATCTACTACCTGTGGCTGATCGGCAATGCGGAATATTTTCACATCGTCTGGTAAGTTCTTTTCAAAATCCTTCATTATCGCTTCCACCTCCTTTCCGTATTGTACAATATTATAGCCCTCCCGCATTTCGGTGGAAAGGATAAGACATTTTTTCCCGTTGCTGACAGTATAGTTCGTAGCTTCCGGATACTCACGGGCTACCTTTGCTACATCTTTCAGGCGGATATGGTTGCCCTGCGGGTCAGAATAAACGATTTGTTCTTCCAAATCGCGTTCGGAGGCAAAAGGACGGGTAATGTGAATGGGCACGACCATTTCGTTATTATCAATCTTGCCCGATGGTCCAATCATTCCTTTAGTTAGCAGCGTTTGATATAGGCTGTAAATGTTGATACCGTAGCTTGCTATTTTTTCCTTATCGATATAAATGCTTAACTGCTCGTTTTGTACACCGTAACGGCGCAGATTTGATACTGATTCAACTGTGCGGAGTTTGTTTTCCAACACTTCTACATAGTCTTTCAGCTGGCGGTAGGTTTTGGTATCAGATTCCAATGCAATCAAAAGTGCCGAAGTGTCTCCGAAATCGTCATTGGCTATCAAAGCCAGTACTCCCGATGGCAATTGCGCCTTAAAGGTTGACAATCCGTGTTTGATTTTCGACCAGACTTCATCCTTGTTTTGCACTTCGTCGTTCAATTCTACAAACACATACACAATACCGTCACGCGACTGTGAATAGGTTTTGGATTTCTTTACTTCTTTGTAAGTAAACAGGAATTTTTCAAGCGGTTTGGTCAATTGCTCTTCCACCTCTGCCGAAGTAGCTCCCGGATAGACACCCACTACCACGCCCTGACGGATGGTAAATAAAGGGAACTCCTGTTTGGGCATCTTAAATAATGCAAAAACCCCGAAAATTACCAGTGTGGTAATCAGTAACAGCACAATTTTATTATACTTCATAGCAAGTGCTATGAGTCCGGTATGTTCTTTCTTGTTTTCCATTTGTCGGGATTATTTTTTTACAGTTACCAATGTTCCGTTGCTGATATTCTGATACCCAGCGGTGATCAGTTCGTCGCCTTCCTGCAAACCGCTTGTGATTTGTACACCGTTTTCTGCAAGACTTCCCAGCGTTACTTCTTTGTATACCGCCTTGTTCTGTCTGTCTTTCAGCCATACGAAGCGTTTGCCGGAATAGTCTACCATTACTGCTTTTATCGGAACAATGATATTCGCTTTATCGGAACTGCCTGAATTACCCAAATAGGTACGGCATACCATGCCGGGCAGAATTTTCCCTGTGGTATTGTTGATTTTTATCTTAATATCGTAGGTATGTGAAACTGGATTTGCGGCAACGCTTTTTTCAATAACCTGCCCTTCAAAACTTTCATCATTTAGCGCAGAGATTTTAACCTGGCATTTGGTTCCGGTATGGATAGCGGATATCTCGCCTTCGGGTATGGCGGCTTTAACTTTTACGCTTTTAACATCCATAATATTATAAACTGGTGTTCCGGGCATCACATTGGCTCCGGGTTCCAGATAACGTCTGCCTACTACGCCCGATTGTGGCGAGTAGAGGTTACCGTCCTGCAAATTTTTACGGGCAATGGCTTCGTTTGCCTTTGCCTGTTCCACCTGTGTTTTTATCTCAATAAACTTGATTTCCGGTAAGCTCTTGCTTTCGTACATTGCCGACATTCTTTTGTAGGCATCTTCTGCTTGTTTCAGTGTGGCCAATGTCGATTCGTGCGCATTTTTCAATGATGCTGTGTTTAACCGCCCTAAAAGCTGTCCTTTAGAAACTTTCTGCCCTTCGTTTGCATAAAGCTGTTCGATCATTCCAACTCCCAAAAAGCTCACGTCTACCGCATTTTCACTTTCAACGGTTCCGATGTATTCCTGTTGGTATGCATTGTTGTCAGACTGAATTTGTTGTACACCTACCAGGACGGTTTTGGCTTCGGTTTTTTCTTCTTTGGAAGAGCAGGAAAAAAGGATGAGCATGCAGGATAAAATGCCGACGTGCTTTGCCAGGGGAAACGCTGTTTTGTTCATATCTCTTTGTTATTTAATGTTTACTGCGTCAAAGTTATGGACGAGGAGTGCCCCGCGTAAAACCGATTATTCTTCGATAATGTTCAAAAGGTCGCTTTTTGTATATTTGTATTGATTATTAAGAGAAATTGAAAATGAAAAAAGAAGATTTTGTCAAAATTTCCATAGCACACTTTGCCAGACAGCTACACGTAAATGTTATTGCGGAAACTAACGATTTTATCGTTTCCAAAAGCCCGAACACCTTTCGGGAGCATTCGTTTGATTTAGACCATCCGCATATTCTGGACGGAATTGCTTTTGTGTTTTGTGTAAAAGGAAAGGCAAAGGTTAAAATAAACCTTACGGAACACGATGTGTATCAAAATACGATGCTTATTGCTGTCCCGAACAGTATTGTACAAATATTGGAACAGAGTGACGACCTGAAAATAGAGTTCCTGTTTTTTACGTTCGATTTTATTTCTAATATCAAGCTGTCTACCCAATTGGGCTATATAGCTAAGGCGGTTGAAAAACAAACCTGCCTGTACCTGACCGATGAAACCTTCGGGGATTTGCTGGCCGTGCACAAACTTATTGTAAAGCAGTATCAAAAGCATATTGCTTACAGGGAAGATGTGATCAAAAATTTTCTGTATGCGTTAATCTACCAAATATTGCAATTGTACGCTACCAGTATAACCAGTAGCACCGCTAAAGGCCAGAATAGAAAAGAGGATATTCACATGAAGTTTATGGCCTTGCTTTTTGAACATTACAAAATCGAGCGCAGTGTTAAGTTCTATGCTGATAAGTTGTACCTGACACCGAAATATTTCGCCAAAGTTGTCAAAGATATAAGCGGCAAGCCCGTCCTTGAGTGGATAGACGAAATGGTTATTATGGCGGCAAAGGCATTGCTCAAAAGCTCGGATATGACTGTGGCGCAAATTTCATTTGAACTGGAATTTGCTAATTCTTCTTTCTTTGGGACCTATTTCAAGAGAAGAGTTGGAATCACGCCGTTGCAGTACAGAGAAAAGTAAGTTATAACCGTATGATCGCCTACAACAGAATGAAAGCGAATTATTGAACGTTTATGGAGCTGTTTGGAACATTTAGAACACGCTGGATTTGGTACTTTTGAAGTAGCATCATCGAATGATAGACAACAGGGTTACGTTACCTTGAAAGTACAGGAATCGTTTTGATAATTTCGATAAATTAAGCAACACAAACAAATATACCGTCATTAATAAGTAATTACCCTGTAAACAATAATTACTATAATCAGGATAAAAATGAAAGCATCAGTAGTAAAAAGCGTAGGCGGTGTCTTCCAAACAGAAGATGTTCAGATAGACCAACCGAAAGGTTATGAAGTATTGGTTAATATTAAAGCATCGGGACTATGTCATTCAGATCTGCATATCCGTGATGCCAATTACGGATTTCCGTTTCCTGCAGTATTGGGACACGAGCCGGCTGGAATTGTAGAAGCCGTGGGCGAACTTGTATCCGAATTTGAAGTGGGCGACCACGTGGTTGGCTGCCTGATACAATATTGTGGGGCCTGTGAAGAATGCTTGTCTGGTCAGACTTATTTTTGTAAACATCCTGAATTTACACTAAGGAAAGCAGGAGAATCGTCTCGACTAAAAAACAAAGAGAATAATCTTCTAAATCAAGGGTTTGGATTGGGTGGGTTTGCTGAAAAAATACTTACTCATCAAAACCAGTTGGCAAAAGTACCAAAGGAAATGCCTTTTGACAAGGCTTGTCTTCTAGGTTGTGGAACCGTTACTGGTGCAGGAGCCATCATTAATACCGCTAAAACTAAAGCTGGCGATAGTGTTGCAATAATAGGAGTTGGCGGCGTTGGATTAAACGCCATATCCGGAGCTAAAATTGCGGGAGCGACTATTATTATTGCCATCGATATTGATGATGAAAAATTAGAATTTTCTAAAAAGTTCGGAGCCACGCATATCATTAATTCAAAGAACGAAGATGTTGTTGCCCGTGTAAAACAAATAAGCGAAGGAGGAGTTAATTCTGCTTTTGAAGTGATCGGATTACAATCTACATCAGAACAAGCTGTGCAAATGATAAAACGTGGCGGTGGAGCTTACTTGATTGGGATGTCTAAGCCAAATACTTTAATTTCTGTTAAGTCTTTTGAGGAAATGGTTGCTGATGGAAAGAAATTGATTGGGGTGATGATGGGTTCCAGCAACTTAAAAAGAGATATCCCGATGTATGCCAAACTATACCTTGAAGGAAGAATGAACCTGGACGATTTAGTCTATAAAACCATTAATATAGATCAGGTTGAAGAAGCCTATCAGGAGCTGGCTTCCGGCAAAATTGTTGGGCGTACGGTCATCACTTCTTTTTAATAAGTAGTAGCTGTTAGCAATTAACTTTTATCAATTAACCTTAAAATCAATGTGTTGAAGTTTGGAAATGTATGATTAAATAGTTTCAAGTACTTTGACTATACAAACACATCAGAATTATTTTTTAAAATCATTAAATATAAATTATGAACAGATTAGAGGGAAAAGTCGCCATCATTACCGGTGGTGCAAGTGGAATGGGAGAAGCACACGTACGCCTTTTTATTGAAGAGGGTGCGAAGGTTGTTATCACAGATATTGTGGAGGAAGCAGGAATGAATTGGCCAAGGAAGTTGGCGAAAACGCTATTTTTTTGAAACACGATGTAGCTGACCCTAAAAGTTGGGCAGAAGTTGTAAAAAGTGTGATTAATGAATTTGGAACCATAAATATTTTAGTTAATAACGCTGGTTATGCCGGTCCAATAGTCCTTTTGGCAGATATGAAGGATGAGGATTATCTTGGCGTTGTATCTGTTGACCAGCACGGTACATTTTATGGTATGAAAGCGGTTATCCCGGAAATGATGAGAAATGGCGGTGGTTCAATCATTAACATCGGCTCGGTTGCCGGTTTGAGGTTTGAGGATGGCACACCTAATGCTGCATATAGTACAGCGAAATTTGCGATAAGAGGCCTTACGCAAGCAGCAGCTTATCAATATGGGGACAAAAACATTCGGGTAAACGCAGTTCATCCGGGAGGTGTAACTACACCATTGTTGTTAGGTCATTTTAGTAAGGCAGAGCTTGACGAACTGGCATCAGGACAACCACTGCAAAATCGTCTTGGTAAACCGCGGGAAATTTCGCAGGTCGTCTTGTTTTTAGCTTCGGATGACTCTTCTTTTGTGACAGGTGCCGATTACGTTGTCGATGGTGGAAAATCAATTCACTAAGACCTGTATAAGTTAATACATTTCAATCTATAAATATTCATTAACAAATTTAACAAATAAAAAATGTTAGAAATTATGAAAGACAAAGCAATCATTATTACAGGAGCTGCAATGGGATTAGGATATGCAACAGCCAAAGAATTAGCATCAAGAGGAGCAAATTTAACTTTGGTAGATTTCAACAGTGACGTATTATTGGATACTGTTAAAAAAGAACTATCAGCACTTTATCCATCTTCAACATTCATAAGCGTAAAGGCAGATGTTTCCAAGGAATTAGAGGTGAAGAATTATGTAGACCAAACCGTAAAAACCTTTGGAAAAATAGATGGTCTTTACAACAATGCCGGTATTGCGGGCGGACCATCCGAAATGACAGAATATGATATGGATTTATTCAAGAAGGTAATAGAAATAAATTTGATGGGCGTTTACTATGGGATGCGGTACACTATCCCCGAAATGAAGAAAAGAAACTTTGGCCGTATTGTAAATGTTGCATCTACTGCAGGTATTCGTGGGGTCTTCAATATGGCACCTTACGTTTCAAGCAAGCACGCTGTTTCCGGGATAACGAAAAGTGCCGGAATTGAATACGGGCAATTTAATATACTTACCAATGCAATTGCCCCGGGAGCGATATTAACACCTATGCTTGCGGATGTGCTCAAGAAAATAAATCCCGTTGACCCTAAGGCGGCGGAGAAAGCACAGTCCGCAAACAATCCAACAAAAAGATTAGGGTTGCCGGAGGAGGTAGCAAAATTTGTTGCGTTTTTAATAGCTGAAGAAAACTCATATATCAATGGGCAAACGATTGCCATCGATGGGGGCGAATCACAAATATTCGGCACGTTTTAATATTGATGGTCAAACAATTGGCATTGACGGCGGGATGAGTATTCAATAGAAAAATTTTTTTTAAGTATAATTTACTTTCCAAACACACGCAAGGTTTTTAACAATAAGAATTAAAATTTAAAGATAAAATAAACAATGGAAAAAGTAATCCAATTTTTGGTAAGTGATCAAGTAAACGCTTATAAAGTAGTTGAAAAATTAAAGGATTTAGACACTAAATCAGATATTTCTACAGATAAAATATTTGTATTGGTAAAAGATGAAAATGGAAAGGTAAGCTTAAAAGACAGCAATGGGGATATTGCAGACAATACATTGTTTGGTCTTTTTGCCGGTGGGTTAATTGGATTTTTTGGCGGTCCGGTTGGTTTTCTTTTAGGCAGTTCATTTGGTGCCTTGTTCGGTTCCCTGGCAGATTTGGGTATGGCCGAAAGACAAAATGAATATTTAGATAAAGTTGCTGAAAAAATTCCTGCTGGTAAATCTTTGGTAGTGGCACACGTTTTTGAAGATTGGACAACACCAATTGATTCTTCTTTAACTGAAATCGCCGAAATTACCCGGATCGATGTTTCTGAAGAAGTAAACAAAGCTATTGAAACGGAAATTGATAGCTTTAAAGCAGACATTGATAAAATTGAAAGTGATATTAAAAATACAATTAAGGAGCAAAGGGAAACCTTACAAGCAAAACTTACCGAGTTGAAAACAAAAAGACAAAGCAAGGAAGCTGAGCTGAAAGCACGTGTGGAATTGCAAAAAAACGCCTACAAAAATTGGTTAGCAAAAGCCAAGGACAAAATAAAATCGCTTTCAAAAAAAGAGGACTAGTCCAGAAAAATATCCGTGCTAATTTCGTGCATCCGGGATTCATCAAAACGCCTATGACGGCAGCCGCAAAAAATGAAGGTTGCGGAAGCGCAACTCAGAATATTCCTTTAGGTGGATTAGCAGAAACATTCGAAGTAAACAATTTGGTCATATTTCTTGCTTCAGACGAATCATCTTATATGACAGGTACCGAACAGTTGATTGATGGCGGGATGAATATCCAATAAATGAAAAATATAGCTTGTAAAGCACGTAAAATAAATACAGATAATAAGTTTTTTAAATTTAAACTGATGCCTTATACTGCTCTTTAACTCTGAAGAGCAGGTCATAAACGCTAACGCTGCAGTTCAACAATTACCTAAAAAAACCGGGGCATGCTGTGCCTTTCCCCATCGTTCACTTAAACAATATTTAAATGAGATCAATTATCGTTGCCACGAATTTTTCGCCGTTGGCAGAAAATGCTGTTAATTATGCAGCTGCCATTGCAGAAGAACGTCAATTGGAGCTTGTGCTTTTCAACTCCTTTACCCTTCCGTTGCATGCTTCCAATTCGCTTCTCCCAGCTTCGTCCATCGAGGAGATTATTGACCAAAATCTGAAAAGGTTACAGAAGAGGGCTCACGATCTTTCCGAAAAACATGGGATAACTGTTTTTGCCGAACAAATATTTTACGGTATGCAAGACGAGCTGCCCAGACTTATCGCAAAATATAATACAGCTCTTTTGGTATTTGGGATGTCAGAAAAATCGGTAGAACAATCATATATGGGAAATACGACTACCGCTGCAATAAAGAACCTTGATTTTCCGATCATGGCGGTTCCTGCAGGGTTAAGCTATTTTGGGATAAAGAAGGTTTTGTTCGCATGTGACGACCTGTCATTGGTTCCAAAGACTGTTTTTGACAGAATCAATGAAGTCGCCCAGGGCATGGGGGCCCAAGTGGAAGTTTTTCATGTCGAAAAGCATCTTGAAAAGATGAAGGAGATGGACGAGAAATCTTTTTCAGAAATTACGCGTAAAGGCGAGCATCCCGGTATTGTTTACCTATATAAAGGTGTGCTGTCGAATAATGTCATCTCTGAAATTGCGAAGGAAGTAGCCGTCTTTGGTGCAGATATTTTAATTATGTCCCCAAAAAAATACGGGTTCTGGGAGTCTATTGTTCATAGGAGTAAGACACGACTGATGGCTGCAGGGCTTCAGGTACCGCTACTTTCGATACCTATTTAATTTACCAGGTTCATTTTAGATATATTTAGGAATAAGCATCCCTTTCTCTGTTAACTAATCAAGCCGATGATTGGAAGGTTTTATGGAGTTATCTAAACTCAAACGAATAGCTATTTAATTTTCAAATAATTATTTGTTATTTATTTAATCATATGGTTGAGTGACATCTCATTACCATATTATTACAGCCACCTCAACGAAAAGGGACGCTGGGCAACCCTACTATTTCTCGACTACCTTGACACCTTAGATATTGCCGATACTGAAATGATCCTACATGAACCTTATATGGAAAAACTGAGCAGTACTATTGCAGCTATTCTAAACAGGAATGCCGATGACAAGCAATTGGCGGAAGAAAGTGCTAGAAAGGTAGTTGCTGAATGGCATAAAGTTGTTATAGCCAATCGTGCAAAATATCTACTGGATGGACTAGGTGGCGATGGTTAATGGAATTTCCCTACGCTCATTTTCGGCCTGCGGAACGCCAACGCTCTTGCCCGCACCAGTTCCCGCTTTTTGCATCTACGGTGGGAAATTCGCTTGGGGACTTGGGGCTTTTGCAATTTTGGGAGTAACATTGTTTCGATAACAACTTAAAAATTTACAGCTACTGAACATGAAGGAAGTTTTCTAGGAGGTTTTTGATTAATCTCCAATTATTTATATTTACCAATAAAAGCTTTCAAAATGAATAAGGAATTAACGTTAGATAGAGGGACAATGATTACCGTTGCTTTCCAGAGAGAAAGAATATTATTGTTTTGTGATGGCCGTATAACAGATTTTGAAACACACGCAATAAAATTTGATAATGTTACCAAACTGTATGAGATTACTTCAATGGTAGCTATTGCATGCTCAGGTTTCAAACTACATGATTTAGAAAAGAGAATTCAACAGCTCGCCAGACAACATAATCATTGGTACATAGAAGATGTAATCTTAGATGCTAGACAGGCAGTTGTAGAACTATGGAATTTTAAAGTTATGGTACATGGAGCTGCCAACTTAAAAGAAGCGGCAATATTTATTATCGTTGCAGGTGTTAATAAAGAAGGAGATTGTGGTATTTTTTCGATACACAAACAAGAAGACCACAGTTTTAGAGTAGATCAGGTATCGATGTTGTCTGAACTGTCACTTCATACTGTCTGTTATGTAGATAAGGCAAGGGAAATAGTGGATAGAAACTATCGTGAACTACAGAATGTAAACACGGGAGAGCCAACTGATCAGCAGCTATACGAAATTTTTAGGATGTCAATGGAGGAAGTAAACCGCATTGACGACACTATCGGTGGAGAAATTTTCAGTTTAAAGATTGACAAACAGGGTGTATCGGCATTATATCATCCTAAATAACATCTAATATCAAAGCATTCAAATGAGATGTGACTTGGATAGATCTTTTAAGCTTCAGGAAGCGTTAATAATAAGAAAGCGGCAACAATCCGAAGATTACTGCCGCCCATCTAAATTAACGCTCTCAAGTTAAAGGTACGATATAAGTTATCGAATTCCAAAAGTTTGAAAGATTTATGCAAATTGGTCGGCTAACCTGACCTTGAGGTTTGCCATATCCTCGCTGAGTTTCATATCCAATATCTTTGCATAGTGCTGTGTAGTCCTGATATTGGTATGCCCGAGCATTTTTGATACACTTTCAATCGGAACACCATTCAATAGTGTTACAGTAGTTGCAAAGGTATGGCGGGCGATATGTGAGGTCAGTTTCTTTTCGATACCGCACAGCTCGGCTATTTCTTTTAAATATTCGTTCATCTTTTGGTTGCTTGGTACGGGAAACACAGTTCCAATATTGCCACATATGGGATGACCTTCGTATTTATTGATCAGATCCACTGCGTTTTGAAGTAAGGGGATGGATGCCCTCACGTTGGTCTTCTGACGGTTCTTGATGATCCAAAGCTCTCCATCGATACCCTTTTGTATGTCGGTTATCTTTAGCTTCTGCACATCGGCATAGGCTAGCCCAGTGAAGCAGCAGAAAAGGAAAACATCCCTGATAACCTCCAACCTCGCAGAGATGAACCGCTTCTGTAGTATGATCTGGATTTCCTCCTGCGAAAGAAAATTTCTGTCTACAGTTTTTGTGCGCCCCTTGTAGAAAGTTATCGGATTGCTTTCCGCAGTTCCGTTTTCGCAGCAGATATTGATGATCTTGCCAAGGTTCTTGATCATTTTTACGGTATAGTTGTTTGCGCATGATCTAGACCTTAGGTAATAATCGAAATTATTGAAAAAAGCGACATCGACCTTTCCAACTTCTATATCGCTAGTGTTATACTGTAGGAGAATAAAGGTTTCCAAGTGTTTTTTGAGCACTTTGTATCTGTTGAGCGTTCCCCTTACGTAATCCTTTCCGACCAAGACTTCCATTCTTTCATTATGCTCGGCTACAGCCTGTAGGAGCGTTGCAGAAATCGTTTCCCTGCCCATCATCATATCCCTTATGGATTGCGCAGTTATCTCATTGCCTGACTGTACCACCTTTAGGTACGCATCATAGACTTTATTGTGCAACTGGTCTAGGCAGGTGTTGAACAACCTATATTTTTCTTTTGTGCCGATTGCTCTCCCTGATTTGGAATGCCAACGATCTGGCTCACATGATCTTCCCGTGGCGATTTCCGCCCGTTTGCCGTTTACCGTAATGCGAAGGTAAATTGGGACTTCGCCCCCTGAATAGTTCTTTTGCCTTTTCATGAAGAAAAGTAGGCTAAAATTAGTTTTCATAATCTAACGATTAAAGGTTAACAAATTTAGCATTGGCAACTAAAGGACACAAGATGTTCAGTCTGTAACAACCTGTACACTAAATGGATACAGCTTATTCGGTGAGTCGTACAGACTTTCAGGATGACTCACCGAATGACGAACTTTTTTTATGGGAATTCGTGTAAGTTTTGGTAAAGCCCTAAAAGCAAAAACCCTGCTAATCGTGCGATTGCAGGGTTTTATACGTTTTGTTAGTCATTTCTGTGATTCCGCTGGGATTCGAACCCAGGACCACTACATTAAAAGTGTAATGCTCTACCAGCTGAGCTACGGAATCTTCCTTTGTTCTAAGGAGGTGCAAATATAGAAATATTAATCAATGCTTCAAACTATTTATTAAAAAAGTATAAAATATTTTTACGAACCAAAAACGGTCGAAAAACCAAAACGGGTATACAGTTTAAAACAGCCATTTTTCCATCTAAAAACCGCAAAAAATAAGGAAATAAAAAAAGGGCCAAGAAACTAGTTCCTGACCCTACATCTACCTATGAAAAACATACCCCCGAAAGGGTAAGCCCAAATGTAAAAACATTTTTTTGAATTCTATAATATTTCTCAAAAAAAATTAAATAATATTTCAATTGACACATGTTTGTTACAAAAACCGTGTTTATCGCCTGTTTGATTCTAAAACAGATACTTTGTGCTGAGGAAGTTGGAGCTATGACCGTCGATGATTTCGTTCAACAACTGCTTATTATTATCATTTAATTTGGTAGCTACCAGCGACCGGATCGAGAAAGCTCTCAAGGCATCTACTACCGAAAGTGTTCCCTCGGCACTATCCTTTCTGCCCGTAAACGGAAACACATCGGGTCCTCGCTGACATTGGCAATTGATGTTCACCCTGCTCACTTGGTTCACAATCGGATCAATTAACGCCGCGACCTCTTCGTTGGCATTACTGAAGATACTCACCTGCTGTCCATGGGTAGATTCGATCAGGTAATTGATGGGCTCTTCGATATCATCAAAAGTAACCACTGGAATTACGGGACCAAACTGTTCCTCGGTGTACAGTTTCATTTCTTTGGTTACCGGATAAACCACCGCTGGGTAAACAAAGGACTCTTTGGCCTGTCCCCCATTTTCGTTCACCACCTGTGCGCCTTTGGCTATGGCATCGTCAATCAGTTCCTGCAAATAGGCTGGCTTTTGAGGCTCAGGCAATGGTGTTAGCGACACGCCCGCTTGCCAAGGCATGCCAAATTTGAGTTTGGCAATTTCGGCAGAAAGTTCCTTCACAAACTGATCGACATGTTTTTTATGTACAAAAATGATTTTTAATGCGGTACAACGCTGGCCGTTAAACGACAATGAACCCAGTACGGTTTCTTGTACAGCTAGTTTCAGATCGGCATTGGCCGTAATAATGGCCGCATTCTTCGCATCCAAGCCTAAAATAGCACGCAAACGGTTTACTTTCGGGTGCATTTTTTTGAGTTCGTTAGCGACCTTGCTGGAGCCAATGAGGGTAAGCACATTAATTTTACCCGACTCCATTAAACCTGGAATAATTTTATTGCCACGCCCGTAAATGGTGTTCACCACGCCTTTCGGGAAATTATCCCTAAACGCTTTCAACAAAGGGTAAAACAATAAGGTACCGTGTTTAGGCGGTTTAAATAAGATAGTATTCCCCATAATCAAAGCAGGGATCAACGTAGTAAAAGTTTCATTCAACGGATAGTTAAACGGCCCCATGCAAAGCACCACGCCTAATGGAGAACGACGGATTTGCGCCACAATGCCCTGCTCAATGGTAAAACCAGCAGATTTACGGTCAATGTCCTTCAGCGCATCTATGGTAGCATTAATATACTCGATGGTTCTGTCGAACTCCTTAACCGAGTCGCCATAGGTTTTGCCTATTTCCCACATGATCAGCTTCACAACCTCCTGCTTTTTCTCCATAATGTCGCGGGTGAACTTTTCTACGCATTCAATACGCTGGGCTACGCTCATGGTAGGCCACTCGCCTCTTCCGTTATTATAAGCATGAACGGCAGCATCTAAGGCAATCTGCGCCTCTTTTTCGCCACAAAGTGGATAAGTACCGATAAGCTTTCGTTCCAAGCCTTTTGCGGTTTTGATACAAATTGGAGATAGTACGGTGTGCACATCTCCCGACCAGGTTAACATATCTCCGTTGGAGAGATAGCTACGCTGGTCTAAAGGTCCTTCGAGTGCATACTCGGCAGGAACATCTGCTTCGGTGGGAAACAGATTTTCTAAGTTTAGGGACATGGTTGTTTTTATTTATTACTTAGTTTATAGATTTACTAGATTTTAGTTTCAATAATATATCCCCTCGTGGTTAGGGAGAGGATATATCTTTTTTAAAGCTTAACAACTTTCATTTTAGGCACTAGGGATTTCATGATAGCCCAAGCCAAAAGATACGCTACTGCACAAAAACCGAACATGATGGTATAGCCCGTGGTTAAATTAGCTTGTACCAAAGGCTTTTGGATATCTAAAAGTTGTTGATATAAAGCGGGGTCGATATTTTGCAACTTTGAAGCTGCTTCTGCTGGAAGTTTGCTTAAAGCCATTACATTTAAATCAACCTTATCGCCGTATTTACTGAATAACTTTAAAGCACTGATTTGGTTAATGAAATCGGTATTGCCCAACTCCTTAAATTTGGCAAATGACTGTTCGATACCTTTGTGGGTATAGCTATCGAAAATCCAGCCGCCAATTTTGGTAATGAGTACGCCACCAATCCCTCCAGCCATTCCGCCGATACCCACTACAGAACCTACTGCTTTTTTCGGAAACATGTCTGACACCGTGGTAAAAATATTGGCCGACCAAGCTTGATGCGCAGAAGCTCCTATTCCAATTAAAACTACTGGAATCCAGAAAGAATAATGGCCCAATGGCTGTGCTAATAACACCACTAAAGGAAACAATGCGATGGCAAACATAGCCTTCATTCTTCCATCATAAATGGCATAACCTTTATTGATAAAATATTTAGGGAACCAACCACCGCCAATGCTACCAATCATGGTCATACTGTACAACACCGCTAGAGGAAGCATAATTTGATCGCTACTCATGGCGTATTGATCTTTGAGGAAGCCTGGCAACCAGAACAAAAAGAACCACCACACACCATCGGTTAAAAATTTACCCACAGTAAATGACCAAGTTTGTTTGAAACCTAATAATTTAAACCAAGACACTTTCTCGGCCTTGGTTTCTGTAGCCACCACAACTTCTTCTTCATCACTATTGATATAGTCTAATTCTGCTTGTTTTATTCTCTTTTGCTTTTCTGGCGATTCATAAAAAATCAACCAAAAAATTAGCCATAAAAATCCAGCAGCACCTACCAACTCAAAAGCTTTTTCCCAGCCCCAGTTCTTGGCAATCCAAGGCACTGTAATGGGTGCCAAAATAGCCCCTACGTTGGCTCCGGAGTTAAAAATTCCCGTTGCCAAAGATCTTTCTTTTTTAGGATGATATTCGGCGGTGGCTTTAATCGCGGCTGGAAAGTTTCCTGATTCTCCAATAGCCAGTACGGCCCTCGAAAACATGAAGCCCAAAATAGAAACCGGCAATGCTGTTAATCCGAATGTAGTTAATATAGTGGCCATACTTTCACCAATGGTAATGGCGTAGGCATGTATAATGGCACCAATAGACCAAACAATAATCGCGATAGCATATCCCCATTTTGTTCCCAGTTTATCGACAAAACGTCCTGCAAACAACATAGAAATCGCATAGGTAAATTGAAATACTGCTGCAATATCAGCATAATCGCTATTAGACCATCCAAAGAGTTCCTCTAAGGTTGGCTTAAGCAAGCTTAACACCTGCCGATCTAAATAGTTAACAGTTGTTGCGAAAAATAGCAAGGCACAAATGGTCCATCTGTAATTGCCGATTTTGGTTTGGTTCATTTTGGTTTTTGGTTAATGTATAATTTGGTTAACTGCAAAGTGAAAACTGTTCACTGAAAATTTAGGCTCTCACTTTATTAATAATTTCAAAGGTTTTGATGGTTAATGATTGTAAGGTTTCGTAATCACGTTTTTCGATGATGGTTTTGCTCACCAATTTACTGCCCATGCCTACGGCACAAACGCCTGCTTTAAACCAGCTGGCAATATTGTTCTCCTCAATCTCAACTCCGCCTGTTGGCACAAATAACTGACCTTGGAAAAGTTCCCTGATGGAAGAAAGGAAATCTGGCCCCAATACATTAGCTGGAAACAACTTGATAATTCCTGCTTGGTGCTGTTGTGCCAAATGGATTTCTGTTGGGGTCATACAACCGGGGATCCAAAGCAAACCTGCTTCATGCGCTACTTTGGCAACTTCAGGGTTTACAATTGGACAAACGATAAAATCAGCACCTGCTTGGATAAAATCTTGTGCCTGCGCCGCTGTTTTAATGGTACCAATGCCCAAAAACAAATCCTGCATTTCAGTTTTTAAAGCTTCTTTAATGAATTTGAAATTGCTTAAAGCAGCTTCTCCCCTGTTGGTATATTCAAAAACACGAACACCTCCCTTATAAAGAGCCCTGATGATTTCTAAACTGATTTGGGCATCTTCATAATAAAACAATGGCAATAAACCTTGTTGTTTAATGGCTTGTATAGCGGTTTCTTTATTCTTAGTCATGTTGGGCAATGGTTTGGTGAATGTCTGGAACGGTTGCAGTAGTACAGTCGCTAGGGATGTACAGTTTGTTGTAAGCGGCGGCAGTAGCAAATTCTAAAATCTGCTGTGGTTCATGTTGGTTGTAAAATCCATAAATTAAACCACCCATATAGCAATCGCCACTACCCACGCGGTCTAAAATCTTTTCTGAAAGATATTCTTTAGATACATACAATTGGTCGTTGGTAAACAGTGTGGTGTAATATCTGATGCCTTGCATATAATCAAACCTAAAGGTGTTGGCCACGTGCTTACATTTTGGAAATTTGTTGATGATTTCCCTGGAAGTAATTTCTGCCTGTTTAAGGTAGTTCTCTTTGGTATCAATGGCTACAATATCAGTTGGCAAAGTAATGCCTAGCATTCTTTCGGCCGCCCAAATATTGCCCATGATCAAATCGGCATATTGAGCCAATTCAGGAACGATATCAATAGGCTCTTTGCCAAATTTCCAAAGTTTAGCTCGATAGTTCAAGTCGATGGAAATGGTGATGCCTCGCTCATCAGCAGCTTTAACTGCCTCTAAGCAAATATCTGCTGCATCTTGATTTAAGGCTGGGCAAATGGTGCTGAAATGGAACCAAGACACGTCCTTAAAAATTTCGTCCCAGTTTAGCGTATTGGGTTTGATACTAGCGAAAGAAGAATTTGCTCTGTCGTAAATGACACCTGCATTTTTGAGGTCCTTCCCTTTTGGCAAATAATACAGTCCCAAGCGGTCGCCACTCAATTGCATTCTCGACGAATCGATGTTGCACTTGTTCACGTAGTTGAGGATTTGCTCGGACATGAAATTGTCTGGCAGTGCCGAAAAATAGGCAGATGGGACTTCCCAAAGTGCCAATGCGGTGGCCACGTTCAATTCTGCGCCACCAACATAAAAAGGTAGTTCATTATCTGCCAACCATTGTCCATCCACATCAGGACAAATGCGCAACAGTAATTCCCCAAAACTTAAAACTTTCATTTAGCTAGTAATTTGTTTTTTAACGGTGTAAAATGTCATGGTCGCGGTGAGTTCTCGGACGAATTTTGACCATGATTTCTTCAATTAAAAGCTAAAATAGGCTTTTGCATTGTGATAACAAATATTTTCCACTAATTGGCTAACCAATTTCATATCATTCGGAATTTCACCGTTTTCTATATCAGTACCGAACAGATCACATAGGATACGACGGAAATATTCGTGACGTGGAAAGGACAAGAAACTCCTTGAATCGGTTAGCATGCCTACAAATTGGCTTAATAGTCCCATATTTGATAAAGCATTGATTTGTTTGATCATGCCATCTTTTTGGTCCAAAAACCACCAACCCGAACCCCATTGCACTTTGCCAGCTACGGTACCATCCTGATAATTACCAATCATGGTGGCCATTAACTCGTTATCTGCCGGGTTTAAGTTATACAAAATGGTTTTAGCCAATTGGTTATTGGCATCGAGCTTATTTAAAAATTTAGCCAATTGTTTGCCTTGGGAGAAGTCACCGATGGAATCAAAACCTGTATCTGGGCCTAAACTAGACAGTAAACGATCATTGTTATTTCGGATAGCGCCCAAGTGGTATTGTTGTACCCATCCCCTTTCGTGATCCCAAAGCGCAAAGGTGAACAGCATGGCCGATTTGAACTTCAGGTTTTCTTCTGCAGTGATGCTTGCGCCGTTTCTTATCTTCAGGAAAATTTGAGCAACTTCTTCTTCGGTGTAGTCTTCGGCATAAATTTGCTCTAAACCGTGGTCAGACACTGAAGCACCGTTTTCTACAAAGAAATCGTGACGAGATTTTAAGGCCGCCAAATATTCCTGATAGTTGGTTATTGGCTCTTCAACGATGGTTGCCAGCTTATCGATGTACTGGTTCAGTGCCACGGTATCATCAGCATTCATGGCCTTATCAGGCCTGAAAGCTGGCAATACCACTAAATCAATTCCGCTGGCTTTAATTTGCTGATGAAATTGCAGGTTATCCAAAGGATCATCAGTAGTACACAACGTTTTTACGTTCATCTTGTTCAACAAACCTAATACGCTATACTCTTTGGTTTGCAGCTTGGCATTACATTCGTCCCAAATTTTCTTGGCCGTTGCCGGCGAAAGCAAATCGTAAACGTCAAAATAACGTTGCAGCTCCAAGTGTGTCCAGTGGTATAATGGATTTCTTAAAGTATAAGGAACGGTTTCAGCCCACTTTTCGAATTTTTCCCAGTCGGAAGCGCCACCAGTGATGTAGTACTCGTCAATCCCGAAGGTACGCATGGCACGCCATTTATAGTGGTCGCCATATAACCAAACCTGGGTAATATTCTCGAACTGTTTATCTACCGCAATTTGCTCCGGAATTAAGTGATTGTGGTAATCAATAATGGGCATATGCTTTGCATGCTGATGATACAAAGTTTTTGCGGTTTCCGTCTGCAATAAAAAATTCTCGTCTAAAAACTGTTTCATTTATACTTTTTAGTTGGTTTGTTGTTCGGTTGGTTTGTTATTTAGCCTATGTGCAACCTACAACCTATTACTTAAAACTTACAACTTCTATACTCCTCCGAAAATAGAGAAGCCTCCGTCTACGCAAATCATGGCGCCGGTTACAAATTGTGATGCATCGCTTAGCAACCAAACCAAAGCTCCTTTTAATTCATCAGGGTTACCAAAACGTTTAAACGGTGTTTGATTGATTACGGCACCGCCTCGTGGGGTATAACCGCCATCAGGCGTGGTTAATAAATTGCGATTTTGCTCGGTTAAAAAGAAGCCTGGCGCCAGGGCATTCATTCTGATTTTATCGCCATAACGGTTGGCCAATTCAACCGCAAACCACTGGGTATAACAATCTACCGCTGCTTTGCCCATGTTGTAACCTAATACTTTGGTAATGGCTCTTTTTGAGTTCATGGAAGAAATGTTCACAATGCTTCCTCTGCCAGTTTCGGCAATGGCCTTTCCAAAAACCTGCGTAGGAATTAACGTTCCCCAAAGGTTCAGGTCCAACACGGTTTTCATACCGTCCATTTTCATTTCGAAAATGTTTTCATCTGGCTGCAATACGCCATCAGGCATGTTACCACCTGCGGCATTCACCAAACCATCAATTTTACCGTAAGCGGCCAATACCTTTTCGCGAGCAGCAATCAGCTGTTCTTCGTTCATGGCATCAGCAATTAAAGCAATGGCTTTACCGCCGTTCTTATTGATTTCGTCGGCACGTTCGTTGGCTACTTTTTCGTTCCTGCCTAAAATACCTACGGTACCTCCTGCCTCAACAGTGGCGTTGATGAAAGAAAGTCCTAATATTCCTGTACCGCCTGTTACAACGATAACTTTATCTTTTAATGAAAATGATTGTTCCATTTTATATTTCATGTTACAGACTTACGAAGTTTTCTAAACTTCGTAAGTCTCTTAGTGCACTTTGTACCTTGATGGTTAATTATTTAATTATCCTATTCGCTTTAAGATTGCTTTGCAAAGCTCGCAATGACGAATTAGGCAAGTTCCTTCTATCTTAGTTCTCCTACTGCAAAGGTGTCCATATCCGCATAGTCCAAATTTTCACCTGCCATGCCCCAAATGAAGCTGTAGTTTTTGGTTCCCGCACCAGAGTGGATGCTCCATGACGGTGATAATACTGCTTCGTGGTTAGCCATTACAATGTGACGGGTTTGTTGCGGCTGGCCCATAAAATGGATGACCCTCTGATCTGGCTCTACATCGAAATAAAAGTAAACTTCCATTCTTCTGTCGTGTGTATGCGGAGGGATGGTATTCCAGATAGAGCCTGTTGATAACGAAGTTAAGCCCATGACCAATTGACAGCTTTGGATTCCATCTTTATGGATATAACGAGAAATGCGACGCTCGTTAGCGGTTTCTACAGCACCTAAATCAGCCGAGAAAACATCTGCATGGCTTGCAAAAGTGGTAGGATAGCTCGTATGGGCAGGCGCCGAAAGGGCATAAAAAACAGCAGGATTGCTGCCATCTTTACTGCTAAACTTCACTTCTTTAACGCCTTTACCTAGATATAAACAATCTTTCTTCCCTAAATCATAGCTTGTTCCATCGGCAATAATAGTTCCTTCGCCACCTACGTTAATTACGCCCAATTCTCTTCTTTCCAAAAAATACTCGGCACGTAAAATATCATAGTTACCTAAATCGACCACGCTGTTTACTGGTGTAATTAGTCCAGTAATCATTCGGTCGTAGTGTGAATAGACAAAATTCGCTTTGTCTGTCGCTTTCAAGTCGTCCAACAAAAATCTTTCTCTGATTTTTTCGGTGTCGTAACTCTTGAAATCTTCTGAGTGTACTGCTTGTATTTGTTTCATTTTCTATATTTTGTTCCATCATTAGAGGTTTTGGTTTGGTCCTCATTTTAATGACAGATGGTTTTTGGCTTTTTTTAGTTTGGCGTATGGCGATAAGCGCCTCTCCTATCACCGCTAAACGGCATACGCCTTTCGCTTATAAAGATACCCCTCTTTTCCATGGAATAAAATCATCTTGGTTAAGCAATACTGCTTTGGGAATTACTTCGCCACTGGCAGCTTTAATACAATATTCCAAAATGTCTTCGCCCATTTCTTCAATGGTTTTTTCGCCTTCAATCACCGGCCCTGTATTGATGTCAATAATATCGCCCATGCGTTGGGTTAAGGCATTGTTGGAGGCTACTTTGATTACTGGACAAATGGGGTTACCTGTAGGTGTTCCCAAGCCTGTGGTAAACAAAATTAGGGTAGCACCGCTTGCGGCCTTTCCCGTAGTAGCTTCTACATCGTTACCTGGGGTACAAACCAAGTTTAAACCTGGTTTGGTAACGGGTTCTGTATAATCAAGTACATCCACAATGGGCGATGTTCCGCCTTTTTTGGCTGCACCATTGCTTTTAATGGCATCAGTAATTAAACCGTCTTTAATGTTGCCTGGAGACGGATTCATGTGAAAACCAGAGCCTGCATTTTCAGCGGCTTGGCTATAAGCGCTCATCAGCTTCATGAACTTTCTGGCCGAGGCTTCTTCCATGGTCCTGTCAATTATATTTTGCTCGGCACCGCACAGTTCTGGAAATTCAGCCAGCAGTACCGTACCGCCCAAGGCCACTAGCAAATCGGCACAGTAGCCTACCGCTGGATTGGCGGAAATACCACTGAAGCCATCGCTACCGCCACATTTTACCCCTAAATTCATTTTGTTTAAAGGAGCTGGCTTTCTTTCTATTTTATTGGCTTCCACTAAGCCTTCAAACGTTTTTTTGATGGCCAGGGCAATCATGTTTTCTTCGCTTTGCGATTGCTGTTGTTCGAAAATAAAAAGTGGCTTATCAAAATTTGGATTGCGCTCTTTTAAATCGGCGGTAAAATCACTAAGCTGCAAATTTTGGCATCCCAGGCTCAATACGGTTATCCCTGCCACGTTCGGATGATCGGCGTAAGCCGCCAAAAGCTTACTTAGCACCTCGGCGTCCTGTCTGATACCTCCACATCCACCTTGATGGTTCAGGAACTTAATGCCATCAATATTTTTGAAAAGCCGGTTATGTTGGGCTTCTCCAAAAGAAAGTGGCGCATCTAGCGATGAAATAGCGGTGCCATTTTGATAGGCTTCCACTAAATGACGGGTGTAGTTTTTATACTTTGCCGTGATGGCATAGCCTAACTCGTTGTGCAAAGCTTCTTTGATAACATCCAAGTTTCTGTTTTCGCAAAAAACGGTTGGAATAAACAACCAATAGTTGGCCGTTCCCACTTTGCCATCTGAACGGTGATAACCATTAAAGGTTCTGCCCTCAAATTTTGAAACATCTGGTGCCTGCCACTGGTAGTGATAAGGCCTATACTCGTAGGGTGCAGCAGCGTGCTTAAGGTTATCGGTCGTCATTCGGGTACCCAGTTTTACTGGAAATTGAATTTTACCTACCAAAGTACCGTACATGTACACTTCATCGCCAGCTTGCATATCCTGGATGTAGAATTTATGCTTGGCATCCACATCATCAACCAATTGGTAATTGGCACCCCTATAACCAACAATTTGGCCAGCCTTTAGGTTAGTAAGGGCTACCAAAACGTTGTCTTTTGGATGTACTTTTAATACTTGTTGTTTCATTTATATTGCTTTAAGCTGCGCCGACATTTGCTTGGTCAACACGGCTTCTATCCCCTCTTCTAATATCGCTTGGTATTGTGCTTTCACGGTTGAAATAAAACCAGATAATTGGCTTAGGTTTGCTCCCCAAAAAGCTTGGTCTGTTAAAACTTCTTCTACAAAGTTTTTTGGATTTTGGCTGTATTTTTCAAATAAATAAGGTGCAGAGTCATCGTTTAACCGATAACTCGCACCATTATCCAAACCAAAATATAGATCGTTCTCTTTTCTCTGTGCACGAGAAAAGGCCAAGTAAGCCGCAAAGCCTAGGGCAATATGCGTTGGAACCTGGTTAAATATTTTATAGTAATTCAGTAACAATGGTAGTATCCTGATTTTCATCTTCATGCTGTACTGAAATGCAATGCTTGTCCACAAATGCTCAATGGAAGGGTTTGCAAAACGATCTTTAACACTGCTGGCAAAGGCATCGGTTTGCTTTTTATCCACTTTATAAGGAATTGCCGGGGCTATTTCACTGGCCATTAAGGTTTCGATATAAGCCGTCATCAGCTCGTTACCCATCGCATTTTTAACGGTATCAATCCCCAACAAAAAGGCAATGCCCGAGCTTAGGGTATGCGTGCCATTGAGTAAGCGTACTTTTAGCTCTCTGTATATTTCAATGTCTTCGGCAATAACCACTCCTTGATCTACCGTAGCAAAAGAAAGTATTTCCGCTACGTGCTTGCCACCTTCAATGGCCCACAAACAGTAAGGTTCCGTCATAGAAAGCAAAGTATCTTCGTAACCTAGTTCTTCTTGCAAAACCGCATAGGTTTCAGCATCTGGTTTACCGGGTACAATCCTATCCACCAAAGAATTACAGAAGTGGTTAGCCTGAACCAACCAAGCCATAAAACTTGCTTCCAATTGGTTGTAATGAGCCAATTTCAGCACAATTTCGCCCAGTTTTTTTCCATTATCCGGAATAAGCTCCGTTGCCACAATTACCAAACCTTTATCAGGCTGGCCATTAAAGGTTTGATAGCGCTCGTAAAGTACCGCTAATAATTTTGCCGGGAATGAACCGGGTGGATTCAACTGAATGTTTTCCTCTATATATTGGATTCCCACTTCGGTAGTATTGGAAATAACGATTTGTAAATCTTTGGATCTGGCAATCTCTAAAATCAACTGCCAATCTTTTTCGGCCGCAATGACCCTACTGATGGCGGATGAAATGATATTTTCTGAAACAGGGCTTCCGTTTTCGATGCCACGCACACAAAGGGTATATAAGGCATCCTGACGATCAAACTCGGCAGTATTTGCACCGGTTGATTTAACCACCGCAATACGACCGTTAAAAATGCCCTCTCGGTTTGCTTTATCGATAAAGTAATCTGGTAAGCCCCGCAACAATACGCCGGTTCCAAACTGCAAAACCTTCTCTGGTAAGTCAAAGATCTGCGGGCTTGGCACTACCACATTTTCAGCGGCTATCATTTTCAGATTATCTTTGGATAAAATCATCTCTCTATATACTGCTTTTCAACTTGTTTTTTGAGCTAGCAAAGAGACATAATGTACCGTTACTAGCATTTGGTCGAAACAATTCTACATAATTTATGCTAGTAAAATCCTTATTTGAACGCAAATATTTGCGCAATCGTTCCCGAGAACGTAAGGCATTTAGTTCCCCAGATTTTATCGTTGTATAATGTTATTTTTTTATTGCAATAGGCTGTCGAGGTTAATTGATGCTGATATTTTTTAAATCTTCACGTCCAAAAAATACCGGAAAATACATCATTTCGGCCTTGGCCGGATTTAAAGTATATTGTCCATTATAGCGAGGCATTAAGGTAATTTCGAAAGTATATTTACCTTGTTTCAGTTTAGTACAGAAGATGGATGTCTTTTCCTTAAAATATTCGCGATGGGTTTCTAACCTCCAATATCCCTGAGATTTGTTGTCATAAGAACATCCGGCGGGAATAGGCACTTCTATCATCACATAATCAGCATCTGCCTTAACCTCCACTTCAATTTTCAATGTTGCTACTTCTCCCGCTTTTAATATTTGACTGGTTTTTCCTTTTTGAGCAATAGAAGTACGCACCACAAACTCTTTATCCACTTTTGTTGGATTCACATTTTGGAACTGCTGATAGGCGGTGAAGTAAATAGGCATTTCTCCTTTCTTTTGTAGCGATAGCTGATCGTTTTTATCCAACTCCTGCTGATAAGGGAATTGCTTAACTACGTTACCGTTTAACACCAATTCTGCTGGTTTTTGAACTGCATTTCTTTTCAACAACTCTGGCAAGATCGTTTCCAATATCAACGAAGACTCGTAAGTGTTCCGCCATTTACCATCTCTTCTTTGTTCCAAGAAATAGTTAATGATTTTTTGTTGTTCTTGCTGATAGCTACCTGATGCTTTCAATATTTTGTAAGCCAATAGTGTGTTTTGGATGTGGTTATCCCAAAAGCCTGCCTTGTTTTCGCCCCAATAACTGTTGCCAAACATGGTGTTCTTTTTGATCTTCAATAAGCTATCGATGTTTACCTTCACTCCTGCTTCTTGTTTCAAGCGCATTAAGCTCAATTTGTCATACAATGTGGGTACGTAGTATAAAGTTTTGCTCTTTTCGATGGCTTGTAACCAATCTTTAGTGACCTCTTTACTATTGAGTAATTTCAGCAGCTCCACTACTTTCAACTTGCTGTAGTCTTGCTGACTTACCACCTGTTTACGCAGGTAATTATAAATTTTATCTTTATTAAGCTTTACCTGATAGCCTTCTTTTTCAGATAATAGTAGTGCCTCTACCACATGTAAGCTGATCCAAATTTCTTCATCACCATCTTGCCACCAGCCCCAAGTTCCCTGGCTTTTCTGGGTAGCACTTAGCTTTCTAATCAGGTTTTTAATTTCCTTCTCATACTTAAAGTCTTGCTTTAAATAACTTTTCAGTTGTTTTTGAAGGAGAAGTCCTTTTAACTTTGAAGCCATTTGTTCATTGCATAAATACTCGTATCGATGTAGCTGCTCCATTTCATCTAACAGCACAGGGAACAATGAGGCTTCGGCCCTTACTGTCACCTTGCCCAAACGCTTGTCGAAGTTATAATTGATGGTGGTATCGTTATGCAGGGCATCAAAGTAGCCCTTGGTTTCTTTCACCCCTTTTTCGAATACTGGCACTTTTCTAATTTCGCCATCAAAATAACCATTGTCCTGCGTAAGCGTATACTCAAAATACAAGCTGTCTTTTTCAGCCGTAGCTTTTACCGGAATAGTATCGATCAATGAGTTTTTGATGGTAACTGTGCTGTTCAAGCGCAGCTGTTGGTTGTAGCTCATTTTCCTGAGTACTTTTTCCTCCATTGGCGAATAGTTCATCAGTTTTCCAATAACGTTGATGCTATCGCCTTTAATCGCAAATTGAGGAACGGTTAAATTGGCACTTAATGATTTAAAAGATTTAATTTTTGAGGTAGTGGTTCCCGATTGTTTTTTTCCGTTCATGGCAATTACATTGGCATTCCAACTGGTAATATCATCTGGAAATTTTACGGTAAATGTGGCGTCACCATCTTGATTGGTATTTAGTTTAGGTTTCCAAAAACCTACATCAGAGAAATTGGTACGCATGGTTTGTTGTTGTGCCACCAGCTGCCCTGATGCATTGATGGTAGTGTTTCCTTTTTTGGTTTTAATAATAATCACCCCATTGGCTGCCCTAGCCCCATAAATGGCTGTTGCACTAGCATCTTTAAGAATGGTAATGTCTGCCAGATCATCTTTACTAAGGTTTGCCACATCGCCAGCAAAAGGTACACTATCGATAATTACCAAAGGCTGTTCGTTGGCATTAATGGATGCAGCTCCCCTAATCATAATTTTATCACCTCCACTAATCGACACCCCAGCGACTCTTCCCGCCAATGCATTCTCCAAACTAACAGTAGAAACGGAACTTGTTAACGCACTTTTCAGCATGGTGCCATAACCTGTTACGACTACTTCCTGAAGGTGGTTCGTAGTTTCTTCCAGATAAATATCTCCCAAATTTCCCTGATCAATGTCTTTCTCAACGGTATTATAGCCGACACTCATGATACTTAGTTTTCCTCGTTTAGGTGCATCTATCTTAAAATACCCGTTTTGGTTAGTGCTTACGATTTGTTTTGTTCCTATTACTTTAATGGCCACACCAGGCAATGGCGTTTTATCACTTTTTGCCAAAACTCTTCCGGTAACGAGATTATTAAAAAGAATATCGTCGATTTCTTTATCATTGATGACTTCTAGCATTTTAGCATCAATTTTATTGCCACCATGTTTTAACGATTTAATATATTTATCAAGCTCTAAGCTTTTTTGATCTGCTTTTTTGGTCTTAAGCGAGGTCCATTCGTAATAATTTACGCCGTTAGGTTTAACTTTTACGTTTTCAACCAAGTAATAAGAATTGTCTTTAAGCAACAACATGATTTTATAAGGGCCTTCTTCCAAAGAAATTTCCCATTGCGTGTTACCTGGGTAAATATGCATGAAACTTGGTCGCTCAGGCTGATAGATCACGATGTTTTTTAAATAAGGAGCTTTGATTAAACTATCGGCCAATTTAAAACGTAGCTTTCCTATACGCCCGCCTTTTGGCTGTTCATTTTGAAAGAGTGCCGTGGTGTAGCTCCTTAAATCCAAATAATCATTCCAAATGCTATCAATTTCTATTTTGTTGATTACATGTTGTAAATAGCTGTCGTTGCCCATTCTAGGCGTTGAAGAAAGTCCTTGATCAAAGGCAAAGGGACCACGAAATGATTTCTGTTTGATCAAACCTGGGAAAAAGGTATAGGTGTAGCCCGATTCGCGAATGAACTGATGCGAAAAATCTTCCGTTTTATAGGTTAATAAATTATCCTTAAAAGGCCCTACTAAAAACTCGGCACCAACATTTTTTTGCGGGGCATTTAAAAGTACCGTGGTGCTATCATAGCCCATCAACAACTTTTCATAAGGTTGATTAAAGTTCGTGATCCTAATCATGTACTTGTCCAATCGCTGTGCTTCCAGACTACTAAGTACATTTTTTTCGGCGGCAACCATAATATTAGCGTTATTTGACTGCGAAGAAACACTAAAGATGGTCTTTTTACCCGCAACCATCTCTACTTCTTTTAAAACGACTTTTTTACTGGCCGTTCTAAGTCCTATTTTATGTTTACCTGGCGTAATTTCAAATGAATAGGAAGTAAGTTGGTCTGCCTTATCAAAAAAAACAGGTATATCATCAACATAAACTACATTTACAGGTTCTATCTCTCCGTCGTTAATTACGAAAGGAGCAAACTGGGTAATGTTGTTTTTAGCTTTTTCGGTAGTAATGTACAAGTCATTGTGGTTGGTAAATTTGTAGTATTCTACGGTATCCAATCGGAGCGATTGTGCCCATTTAGCCCACAACAGCTTAAAATTGCCCGAAGCTGTTAATTCATTTGCTTCTACGGTTTCCTTTAGTTTACGACTGTAGTAGTTTTTCGAAAATCTCGGCAAGTTAGGCTGTCTAACTTCGCCAAATTTAGCTGTGTGTGCATAAGCTGTAACGTCTACATCTGCTACGGGTTTCGAATCGACATCGGTCACCTTTACCAACATATTTACTTTTTGGCCTGGATAGACCATATCTGGCGCAATGAGTTTTACATTTAGTTCATTTGGATTATAAAAGGTGCTGGCCTGATGGGTCCTTTCTTCGTTATCCCAAAAATAACTGATGCTAATGTGTACTGCTTTTGTGTTACTATGTTTTATCAGGGTATCTAATTTTGTAGCATATCCCTTAAATTTTATGGCATTCCCCGAAAACACAATGTACCAAAAAGGAATTTTGTGCTCATTATTGATTTGAATCCTTACCGAATCTTTGGTGTGTTGGGCAGCAATGGAAAGCTGTGGCTTATTGTCAGTAAGGTAATAGTCCTGCTGTTTACCTGCATAATGTAGCTCATAATACTCGGCCCTATAATCAGCTTTTATTTTGGGACTATTGACGGTTACAGAATCTAAAAGTTCATCACTAAATGAAAATGATTTGAGTAGAAAAGTTTTGTTAAACGCCTTGCCTTCGCCATTATAAAAAGCCAAGCTATCTTTCTCCAATTTAACGGTAATCAAATCGGCTTCCGCATCTTCTCTGGTCAAACTCACATTGGCATTTCTACTTTCGTTATTGGAATTTAAAAAATGTGCATTCACCCTAAAATTGATTTCGGCATCGGGAAATACATGTGCTGGAATAACCAATTTTGTTTCTCCAACAGGCTCCAATTTCATTTCCTTGGTCCAAAGTGTATCAGGTACAAAAACAACTTGATTGGTATATTTTTTAACATTGGAAGTCATTACGGATAGTTTCACTCTGCCATCGGGAACCGCCAATTCGTTTTCATCGGTGGCTTTCATAAACAACGTAACAGAATCGTTTTTAGCAAAAGTGGATTTGCTGGCCCTCAACTTAAAGTCGATGCTTTTCAGTTCATATTCTTCGTAGATAAAACCATCACTTAGCACTACACCTTCGTTCGCCTGCTTACCTTTTTCCACCAACCAAACCTGGTATCTACGATCTAAAGTCATGTTAAGTGAGTCGGCCAATACAAAACTGTATTCATAAGCGCCATTACGGTAAGGTTTAAGCGTGGTCAAGGTCTTTCTACTTTGGTAATCTTTAAACAAAACCACCTCTAAATCTTGAGGCTTAATTTCTTTACCGCTTTTATCCACCACATAGGCTTTAAACTGAACGGTATCCAGAGGTTTGTATTTAGGTTTGCTAAAAACCATATACCCTCTATATTGTCTCTGTTTCTTATGCGAATACTTTATTTTTCGGTAAAGGTTTTTGAAAGGCATCCAAGTGTAGCGAATGGGAGAACTGTAGACGATGCGTTTGGCCAAGCTCCAATCCTGTTTGTAGTCATATCGTTCGTTGATTTCGAAAGAGAAAAAGTTACTTATATTTTGATACTTTACTTTAATGACTTCATCTTTCTTTTGATAACTGCTCTTATACAAACCCGTTGCCTCATCGTAAGTTGCCTTTTTGCCTCTTCCTATGTATACTTCGGCATCTTTAATCAAATTTCCCTTTAAATCTTTCACGTAGAACTGAAAATGCCTTTGATCATTTACAAAAGCGATTTCTACATTTTTATGATCTTTTAGGGTGTGCTCCCATCTGTTTTTGATAGGCGTTGCATATAGATAATTTCCATAGGGAAGCTTGCGTGTATATTTAGTAGCAATTTTAAAGCTGTCTACTTTGGTATGAAGATAACTGTCATTAATGGCGTATTTGCCTTCCAGCGCAATATCCAACATCTCCTTGTCGGTAAGCTGATAGATGTAAGTATAATCTCCAGAAGTTCTGCTGTTAGATAATTTCTGCTGTGCAACTGCATTAAGACAAGCGAATAAGGCTAAAGTGAAAAGCGTAAAATGTATCTTCATAAAAATGGTTTATTTAAAGATACATTCTATACTGATATTCCATAAAGTGATAGCCTTTTATATTAGTAAATACCTGCAGGCGATTAATGCACAATTTCTATATTTGGGCTATGACCTTTAACATTAACGAAAATATGGACAACGAAATAAAAATACCTGTACTTACTGCCGAACAAATTAGGGTTTTGGGCGCCTTGATGGAAAAAGCCAAAACCACGCCTGATTATTACCCGATGACGATGAATGGTTTGGTTTCGGCGTGTAACCAAAAAACATCCAGAAAACCTGTGGTTAATTACGACGAAGAAACTATTGGCGCAGCTTTAAATTCATTAAAAATCGCGGGTTTAATTTCTACCGCTACTGGAGGTTCTATCCGAAACATTAAATACAAACATAATTTTGCTATCGTATACCCATTATTGCCTTCGGAAGTGGCGGTAATGTGTTTGTTGTTTTTACGTGGACCACAAACACCTGGAGAAATCAATACCAACTCTGGCCGTTTATACGAGTTTGAAACCTTGGAAGAAGTTCAACAAACCTTAGAAAAGCTTGCCAACGAAGGTTATGTGAAACAATTGCCTAAGCGTCCTGGACAAAAAGAGCAACGCTATATGCACCTTTTTGCTGGTGACGTTGAGTTTAACGAGGAAGATTACAGTAATGAGGAGCCAGCAACAAAATCAAATTCACAATTAGAGGAAAGGGTAACTAAGTTAGAAGCAGAACTCGCTGAGCTTAAGGAAAACTTTGATAAGTTAATGAAGGAGCTTTATTAGGGGGTAAGAATTAGGGGTTAGGAACCAGGAGTTAGGAATTAGTGGTTAGTGGCTAGTGCCTAGGCATAGTCCCGAATCTTCGGGATTGGTGACCTAGTGATTAGGGGATAGCTAGCTCATTCCTTTCCTACATCGTCATCTCGACTAGAGTGCAACGGAATGGAGAGATCTAACAACTTGATTGCTATAATAGGAGCAATTAGCTATGATTTAAAGTATCTCAATTATTCTTTATTAACCCAGTTCAAGGGTTTAATTTCGTTGATTTTCAATTTACTTCGTAGCTGCTTCGCAGTCTCCATCCCGAAAGTTCGGGATCGAGATGACGGAAAAGGAAGCCGTATTTGTCATCAGAGCGCAGCGATGAATCCCCTTAGTCAATCCAAAGATCTCTCCACAAGGTCGAGATGACGGAGTAGGAATGGACAATACAAGATAATAGTAGCGGAATCACTAACTCCTAATGAACCAGTGAACTAATGAGCAAAAAGACTAATCCCTAGCTCCTAGCTACTAATTCCTAAATACTAAATCTCTTAATCACTCTTAATTTATGGCTGTACCTATCTAATTCCAAATTATAAATCCCTTGGTTATCAATAGGGTCAATCCGCACTTTTCCAGCCGAGTGGATAATTTTATCGTTGCTCAGCATCAGCCCTACGTGAATAATTTTTCCTTCTTCGTTGTCAAAAAAAGCTAAATCTCCCATTTTGGCCGAAGCTAGGAAGTCTACCAATTCACCTTCTTCTACCTGTTGCGAAGCATCTCTGCGTAAGCTAATTCCCAGCAATTTATAAACGGCTTGTACAAATCCCGAGCAGTCTATCCCGAAAAAACTACGCCCGCCCCACAAATAAGGTGAGTTCAAAAAGAACTTGGCAGTAGCCTCAACCTTGGTCGCAAATTCAGCAACATTTGGAATAAAAGGTTCGGTTTTTACCTCAAACCGATTTTCGCCCAAATAACAATAACCATCCTGATAAAAAGGCAAGGTGCTTCCCGGACTTAGGTAATAAACCGTTCCAGCATCATCTACCAAACGGTTATCAAAATTTACGGCCGTTACATATTGGTAGCTCTGCTCATCGTGATATTGCAAAGCCGTAAGCTGCTGTAATTGTTTATGGTCCATCCAACCCTCATATTGGTCGTGATGCGTTTTCACTAAACACCATTTTTCGGTTTTTTCCAAAAGCACTACCCTATCGCCAAATAATAACTGCGAAACAATCTCGCTTCGGTCTGATGGCTCTTTCCTAAGTGGGGCAACTGCTACACGACAAACGTGGTACATTTCCATATCATATAAAAACTGAGTGCGCTAAAAATAAGGGAAATAAGTGACATATATCAGTCATTTTTGTGCCCAATTGTGGGAAACTTTATGCTTTACTTTTTGTTACTTAGTAGAAACAAAAACTTAAGGCCATGAATTACAAAAAAATTTTAATTGCGGTAGATAACAGCACCTGTGCTGAAAAAGCTGCAAAAACTGGTTATGAAATGGCGGCTCTTTGCGATGCCGAAGTAGCACTGTTGAACATTGTCGAACCCGCACCACCCATTGCCAATCCCGATTTTGGGTTTACTCCTGCCATTATCGATATTTATGATAACAGCATAGAGAATAGCCATGTGTTATTGAAGGAGATTGAAGATAAATTCAGCAATGGGCGAGCCACCACCTACCTTTCAGCCCTTGATACGGCTACCAACGGCATCTTACAACAATCGGAGGAATGGCATGCCGATTTGATTGTGATTGGCACCCATGGGCGTACAGGGCTCAACCATTTTTTAATGGGCAGTGTAGCCGAGCATGTGGCCAGAAAATCTGCTTGCCCAGTGTTGATTGTACCTAATAAAGCCGAAGTTTAAAACAAGCCAATTTTTTGAAGCGCAAATTTCTGCAAGTTACTCCCGATAGTCCCGCCATTCATTACAAATCCGCACTCGCTTTGCTCGCTTGCGGGTTTTCCATTCCTGTCGGGGCTAATTTACCAAAGCCTGTGCAGTAGCCCTTCCTACGCCGTTTCTACCGCCTGCAAAAATCTAACAATATACCGTTTTAATACTTACAAACTGGGTAAAGTGCATATTTAAACCTCGCAGGTTTTAAAAACCTGTGAGGTTGGTTTGCCACCAAAAAGAAAAATCTGCCTGTTCAGCACCCTATGGCACCAAACAAGGCAGAAGTTTAGTTAGTGTTAGTTAAGGTTTTAAATTTCTTCGTATTGCAATACGTAATTTTTATAAAGACTACTCAAAGCAAAAGTTCTTTCCAAAATAATGAGCACAATAGTGGGCAGGAAAATCAGCTCCACCCAATCCAATTGGTAAAACACAAAGCCAAACAACCATATCAATCTTACGCACTCCAAGTAATAAATCCACTTGCGCTGCTCCAGCAAGGCACCACAATTAATAAGCGTAATCAGCACAAATATCAAAATGGCTAACGCATCAACAACATTGATATAAGTCCAAAAAGCAGTGGTTAACGTTAATATCACCACACTTAAGCCCAATTGCAAATTGATATATCCCTTTAGCTTAAATTTAGCGGTAGTGGTTGATTTATGCTGTAAAAAACGACGCTCTAGCTGTGGCCTAATCTCTTGGTCGAGCAATGCAGGACTACCAAAAACGATTTTAACTTTATTCCAGATCCCGTTGGTTTTCCTACAAGCCTCTATCACTTCCAAATAATAGTGAAAATGCTGCCATAAAAAGCTGTTGCTCTTAATGGGATGCGTTAACCCGTAGGTTGGCGGTTCCTCTTCCTTTTGAAAAGTACCAAACATTTTATCCCAAAACACAAATACATCGCCGTAGTTTTTATCCAGATATTTTTGGTCGCTGGCGTGATGTACGCCATGTAAGGAAGGCGTAATCAGCACATACTCCAACCATCCCAATTTGCCAATCAACTGTGTATGGGTGAAAAAAGAATACGCTCCATGTACGGTTAAAATCACCACCACCATGAGCGGGTGAAAGCCCAGTAATGGTAAGGCACACCAAAAAACACCTCTTATTAAAGCTTGTAGTGTAGTAATACGTGCCGATACCGTTAAATTAAACTCCTCGCTTTGATGATGCACAATATGGGCCGCCCATAAAAAATTCACCTCATGCCCTAGCCTATGGTACCAATACCAAACAAAATCGGTAGCCAAAATCAACAAAATCCATACCCACCAAGTATTTGGAATATCAAATAGGGCATAATGTTGGTAAACGTAGTTAAAAAGCTCATAAAAACCGGCTGCAATAAACAAGTTCAGCAAGCGCTCCGCAATGCCAATGCTGATATTGGCCACCGAACTTTCATATTTAAACAAATGCGCCTTATTCTTTTTTACGGCCAACATATATTCCAAATACACAAAAAGGAAAAATGCCGGAATAGCAAAAGCCAAATAATTGATTTTTTCCATGTTATGAAGCAAGGAATTGACTTACATATTCATTAAACAATTCAGGTTGCTCCATCATCGGGGCATGTCCGCATTCGTCGATAAAGCGCAATGTGGCATTGGGCAAATGCTCATAAAACTCTTCGGCCACGGCAGGGGGCGTTACCATATCCTGCAAACCCCAAATTAACAGTACGGGTACTTGAATAAAGTGGAGCATTTCTTTTAGGTTCTGTTTTTGTGCATCTCTGGCCAGCATAATTACAGAAAGCGCCTTGGTTTTCTGCTGTACAATGTCAAATACATAGTTGACCATTGCTTCATCTACCACTTCTTTTCTATCAAATACATCCTCTACTTTTTGTTTAATGTACTGGTAATCCTTCACCCTGGGAAAAGAACCCCCAAAAGCGTTTTCATATAAACCTGAGCTGCCCGTAAGCACCAGGCTTGTTACCTTTTGCGGGTACCTTAATACGTATAGCAAGGCTATATGACCTCCTAGGGAATTACCAATTAAAATTGGGTTATTGATTTGATGAGCATTGAGATAATCTTCCAAAAAGTCGACTAGTTTGTTAAGCCCACCTCCTAAAAAATGATTGAAAAGAGGAAGTTCTGGTGTCCAAACGTTGTACTGAGCAGATAGTTCCTTATGCAACAATCGCCAATTGCTAAGATTGCCAAACAGGCCGTGCAAAAGCACTACATCTTTCACAACCGGTGTTGGATAATGCGTTGGATTAGTGGCTAAAGCTTGATTGATTTGTAATTGCATATGTTAAAGCTTTCGGTTAAAAACCGTCAATGCTTCAAAATTAGCAATATTTTTCAAAAAGACTACTATTCCTATAGATTAAATATTTATTAACTCAATATGAACGTGTTAAAATGAGGTAAGAATGCAATAATTGACACTACTTGCTCATTTATTTTCAATCACATAGGCGCATAGACAAAACAATGCTGTGCTTCACAATGACGCGTAAGGTTAAGCTTTATCTATAGCGGCTTGATTAAGTTCATTATTTACAGTACGCCAAATACCCAAAGGATTTTCGTTTTTCAGTTCATCAGGCAAAAGCTCGTTAGTCCAGTTTTGATAACTTACTGGCCTGGCGAAACGCTTAATACCATCTGCTCCTACGGCCGTAAACCTACTATCTGTACAGGCAGGAAATGGTCCGCCATGTTGCATGGCCAAAGCCACCTCTACCCCTGTAGGTACACTATTCATGATAAATCGGCCGCATTTTTCCCTCAACACGTTCACCAGCGCTGGATTATGGTTGATATCCGCAGCTGTAGCCATCAACGTTGCGGTCAGTTGTCCTTCCAAACGTTGCGCAATTTTTAACATTTCAGCCTCATCGCTACATTCCACCAATAATGAATAGGGGCCAAATACTTCTTGATGTAATTGAATGTTGTTTAAAAAATATTTTCCTGGAACTTTGGCAATGGTAACCATACCATCTTCCTCCCCCAATTTATTATTGCTTTGATAAAGTACATCTACATGCCTTTGCGTAATGGCCGTTTGCATGTTGTTGATGTAATTTCTGGCAATTCCTTTATGAAGCATCTTGCTGGGCATTACTTCATGCAGGTTAATCAAAAGTTGCTTAACATATTTATCCAACGCATCGCCTTTAATGGCAATCATCAATCCAGGATTGGTACAAAACTGTCCCATATCTTGGGTAATAGAATAAGCCAATTTTTCCGCAGCCCATTGATAGTTTTGCTGTAACTTATCAGGCAATAAAAACACGGGATTAACACTTCCCATTTCGGCAAAAACTGGGATAGGTGCTTTACGCTGGGCTGCCAAATCAAACAGGGCACGTCCACCACCATACGACCCAGTGAAGCCTACTGCTTTTACCTCATCATGTTTCACCAAATATTCTCCCACTTTAAAATCTGCCCCGTAGATGTGCGTAAAAATCCCCTCAGGCATGTTGCATTTTTCGGCAGCTTTTGAAATGGCTTGCGCTACCAATGTTGAAGTCTCTACATGAGCGGGATGTGCTTTTACAATTACTGGGCAACCTGCGGCAAATGCACAAGCGGTATCTCCACCAGCGGTTGAATAGGCAAAAGGGAAATTACTGGCCCCAAAAACCACTACAGGCCCTAGGGGAACAAGCATTTTACGTAAATCAGGTTTAGCTGGTGTTTTATCCTCGTCACCAAGGTCAATTCTGGCCTCCAACCAATTTCCCTGCTCGGCAGCATCGGCATAGCTATTCCATTGAAAAATAGTCCGCTTACGCTCGGCGTACAAGCGTTTTTCCGATAAATGCGTTTCCTTATGGGCAGTGGCAATCAACTCTTCTCCGAGCGCTTCTATTTCAGAAGCGATAACACGCATGAAATGGGCCCTTTCCTTTAAAGAGAAGTTTTTATATTGAAAAAATGCTGCTGCTGATTTTGCTAATAGGGTATCTATTTCAGTGGTCGAATGGTCGGTATACATGTTGGCATAGTTAATTTTAATAAAGTTAGGGATAGCGAACCAAAGATGTACAGTTTTTTATTCATTTATTGCCATTTGACATTGGTTGTACTACTTTTTAGATGGTTTCTTCTATTAATTGCTAAATAATCCATTACTTTGAAAACTAAATATTATTTGCAAAAATGACACATCCAGAAAAACTAACCGCTATCCGTGAGTTGATGAAAAAAGATGGTGTTGCAGCCTATATCATCCCATCTGCCGACCCACATATTAGCGAATACCTCCCTGATTTTTATAAAAGTATTCCTTTCGTTACCGGCTTTACAGGCTCAGTAAGTACGGTAGTAATTACTCAAGACTTTGCCGGTTTATGGGCAGATTCCAGGTATTTTGTTCAGGCAGAGGAACAATTAAAAAACAGTGGATTTGAACTGGTAAAATTAAAAGCACAGGGCGCTGCCGAATACATTGATTGGCTGGGCGAGCAATTGCCTGCGGGAAGTAAAATTGCTTTCGATGAAAAAACTGTCTCTGTACTTCTTGGCCTACAACTCGAAAAACAACTGGCCTTTAATAATATTAACTTCGAACACCAAGATTATGTAGGCCAGATATGGAAAGACAGGCCTGCTCTACCTGCCGAACCTGCCTTTTTACTTGCGGATGAAGTGGTTGGACAATCGGTACCGAGCAAACTCGAAGCCGTTAGAGCATCCCTAAAAAAGCACCGTGTAAGCTACCACTTGGTTTCTTCTTTGGATGATATGGCTTGGATTTTTAATTTGCGGGGACAAGATGTTGGCTTTAATCCCGTGGTATTAAGCTTTGCTTTAATTAGTGAGGGTCAAGTCAAAATCTATCTTGATAAAGATAAACTAACGGCAAGTGATTTAAATACGCTAGCTTCACAAAATGTTGAAGTAGTTAGTTATGACGCTTTAGCTTCCGACCTACAACAAATCCCATCGGACAGTTCTATTTTGATTGACCCTAAACGAAACTGTCTTTTCATGTACAAACAGGTTCCTACAGGAGTACAAAAAGTTCTGGAAACCAATCCTTCTACCTACTTAAAAGCCATCAAAAACGAAGTGGAGATTGCAAACACCCGTAAAACGATGATTAAAGACGGTGCAGCAATGACCAAGTTCTTTAAATGGGTAAAGGAAAACGTGGATAAAGTAGAAATCACTGAAATATCTGCTGCCGAAAAACTGAGAGGTTTTAGAGCAGAACAAGAGGGTTTTGTAGGCGAAAGTTTCAATACCATTGCGGGTTACAAAGCCCATGGGGCCTTGCCGCATTATGCTGCTACTCCAGAAAGCGATGTTCAAGTTAAAGCAGACGGTTTATTTTTGGTGGATTCTGGCGGTCAATATCAATATGGAACTACCGACATTACACGCGTTATTCCAATGGGCAACAACACCGACGAGGAAAGCACAGACTATACTTTGGTACTTAAAGCAATGATTGAAGGTTGCAAAACCCGTTTTCCGAAAGGCACCTGTGGTTATCAGATTGATGCCATTACCCGTAGCCCTATGTGGGATTATGCCTTAAACTACGGACACGGAACGGGCCATGGCGTAGGCTACTATTTAAATGTACACGAAGGCCCACATATTTTTAATGCATCAGCAACGCAAATTGCCATTGAATTAGGTAATATTACTTCTATCGAACCCGGTATCTATCGCATTGGAAAGCACGGTATCCGTATTGAGAATTTGGTATTAACCGTTAAAGATACGGCCAATGAGTTCAACGAGTTTTATGCTTTTGAAAGCTTAACCCTTGCTCCTATTGATACTACTTTGGTAAAGAAAGAGTTATTAGAAACTTCGCATATCAATTGGTTGAACAGCTACCATCAGGAAGTTTACGAAAAGGTAAGTCCTTTATTGAATGATGACGAGAAGGCATTTTTAAAGGAAATGACGAAAGCGATATAATTCACACGTCATTGCGAGGTACGAAGCAATCTTAAAGAGTTTTATACCTCTCTATAGTTAGTTGTGGGGTTGCCTCGCTTCAGTCGAAATGACGAGAAATATCAATAAAAAAGGTCGGGAAAATTCCCGACCTTTTTTATTGATCCCTAGGCAATTGCTCGGGTCTGTGCATTTTATATTGCGTGGCCGTAATTGATTCGAGAAAAGCAATTACCGCTTGTATTTCGTCTTTGGTAAGGTTCAGCTTTTTCATCAAAGGATCTGTGACCGGATGCATGGGGTCGGCGGCTTTTTGGGCCGCTGTTGCGGTATTCATTTGCATCCCACTGTTGTAAAGGTTCAACAAGCCTGTAATATTGTCAAACAATCCGTTGTGCATCCAAGGATTGGTGTTCATCACGTCTCTTAAAGATGGCGTACGGAACTTCCCTACATCGTTAGGGTCCTTGGTAACATTGTAGCGACCCAAATCTTCATATTTGCGCTTATAGTACGTTAAGCCAATATTATGAAAACTTTCGTCGGTAAAATACTGCCCGTTGTGGCAATTGATACATCTGGCTTTGGTACGGAACAAATGCAAGCCTTCCAATTCTTGATCATTCAGCTGCTTGTACTCGCCATCCAAAAATCTGTCGAAACGACTTCTTCTACTGGTTAGGGTACGTTGGAAACTGGCCAAGGCTTTAGCTACATGATCAAAAGTTATGTTATCTGTTCCGTAAGCTTTCTTCACCAATTCCTTATAGGCTTTAATGCTATTCAACTTTTTGGGCAATTCCTTCAAGTTCATCGCCATTTCGTTATGGGCCTCAATAGGGCTTTTCACTTGGTCTTCCAACGTAGTTGCCCTACCATCCCAAAAGAAAGATTTACGTTCTTTTACGTTCAACAAAGATGGGGTATTTCTATTGCCCGATGCGTGGTCATGCCCAATGGAAACAGATAATTTATCGGCCCAAGAGGTTTGTGGATTATGGCAGCTGCTGCATGAAATCTGATTGGAACCTGATAAAATCGGATCAAAGAAAAGGTTTTTGCCCAACACCACTTCTGGTTGTTCCATCTTCGCAAAATAGTTCTTATCTACATCGGGCAAGGCCTTAAACTCTTGCCATTTCACACCGCTATCCACATTGGGCTTAGGCCACTGTGCAACCGGCCGCTCGTACAAATTGCGCAAGCTGTCTATCTTAATCCCACTTGAGGTATAGCCTATCTCTCTAAACGAAAAATGCAGCAAACTAAAGGCTACCAATAGCCCAGCTGCCACAAAAAGTTTCATCTTCTTCATCCCTGCTAAAATAGTCATATATTTTTGTTTAAATTGCTGATTTAGGCCCTAGAAATTACAGCCTATACTTAATCCCCCCACACCAAAACTGCTTCCTAAAGCCTGGGTATCAAAAGCTTTGGTAAAGCTGTAGTTCAATTTCACGTAAGGAGCAATATGCTGTTTTAATTTTTTGGTGTACTGCAAACTTGCCTCAGCCATTGCCCTGGGCTTAGTAAAATATTCAAACTCTTGGTTCAAATACATATCCATGTTGATTGGCGCAGTGCCGCCAGATGGCGGAATGTAAAAACCATCGTCCTTAGCTAAACCACTACCCGCACCATAACCTACGCCTAAGGCCAAGCTATACAGCTGGTCAGTTTTAACAATATTTCGTTTTACGCTGGTTTTTACCTGATAACTATTGATGGTTTGATCACGATAAAAAGGATACAACTTAGTAGTTTGTTGGCGCCGGAAATAACCCATATCTACGCCAAAAACCCATGCCGGGTTCAAGTTCTTGATATCTTTAAAAAAAATATAAGATATTTCAGCCTGGAGCCTCTGTTGATCCAGCACTTCCTTGCTCAAACGTGACACGGAGGAAGCCCCGCCAGGGTTGGTTTCACGCTTACTGCTGTTATCATTGTTCAATAGGGAGTTATAACTTGCAGTAAAGGCAATTTGGTGCTCATTTTGATCTCCCAAAACAGAAATCACCCCTTTGTAGCGATATTTTTCGCCCTCATGTTCGGCAAGCAAGAAACTTATCGTTCCCTTTTCACCAAAATAGCCTTTTGGCCTACCATAGGTAAATTCATTGAGTAGGCTCATCTTTTTACTTAAATAAAGATTTAGTTGAAATGAAAAGCCCTGGCTGGTGTTAACAAGCGGATTTGTTTGCGAATCGCGAGTGTAACCATCGCTACCAAATGTTTCCAGCATTCCATAAAATGATCCAAAACTAATTAGTGATGATATGGGTTTATCAACATTACCATAAGTTTTAAATAAAATACTCTCTATCCTTCTATCATAGTTATAATTTGCGCCAATTTCTACCACTTTGCTGGCCCGATACACAGCCCCCATCGATACTTCCATATCCAATAGTTTATTGATATGCCGTAGATCTTTTGTTTTTGCAAAGTTAGCCGCCTGGTAGTTGATACGGCCACCAACTGCAAATTTGGAGCTTAGCTGAGCACTAAGGGCGCCATTTAAGCTAAAGGTTTCCTTTACTTTTGTGCCCTTGTTTGCGTCGTCGCGTTCCACAATATCAAAAGGGTTTTTATACGGATCGATAAAAGCCGAGCCGCCCATGTTTTTCCCTTTAAAATTATGATAGGATATTGATCCTTCAAATACCATTTTCGGGTTTAATCGATACAACGAATACGCATTTAAACCGTATTCATAGCTGTTATCAGACTGATGAAAGTTTTTAAACTGTCCGTCTGACTTGTCGAAAAAAAAATCGGCACTGGATGCCTTTGACCATTTAAAGTATTTTAAACCAGCCGCATTTTTAGAGGAAATCCACGCATTTTGTTTACGGACATAGTTGATATCCAAAAATGAGCTATCAATTTGCTGTGCAGCCAAATTGGCGGAGCATAAAACTCCGCCAATAAGTAAAATAACCTGATATATTCTATTAAAACTCATTCATGAGATTTAGTTAGTTCTTAAAGAAGCCTTGCTACGCATGTGAAAATCATTGGTAGAGTTATTGGTGTCTTTGTAGATAATGCGTGCACCGTTCGCAATCGAAGCTTCCGCATCGATACCGCTAGGATCTGTAGAACCACCACTTACGTTTGTTGTGCCAAGTTGATAGCTGTAAATCAGTTTTGCTGTATTTCCGGCGATAGCCTTGGTTGCTTCCTCGTCAACATTACGATAAATTGAATAGCCCAATTCGCCAGTGTAGTTAACATAACCGGCATCAACTGCCGCAGTAAATCTTTTTTGGTTTGTTTTTCCAATTTCATAAGCCTCAACAGCATCAACAACCCAGGAAACAGGGATTTTCTTATCTACCAACACCGTTGAACCACCGTACAGGCTATTATAGCTCACATCGGCACCAAGCGCTGCCGGAGTCATGTCTTTCAACTCAAACAAGAAAAAACCGGGAGACACATTACTTAGCGTCCAAGCGTTGCCAGATCCATATCTTATCGCTTTCAGGTAGTGCGAAGTAGGGATAGATTCGGCCGGTGTTTTATAGGTTGCTGCGTTTGGATAGCTGGTGGTAGCAACATCAAAAGTACAGTAGTAACTTGCATTATTGAAGTTGATTGATTTACTATGTGTTAACGAATTATTAACTGCATTATTCAAGGCAATAACAATTTGCTCACCTGGTTTAAGTACTACATCTTGTTGGAAGTACCAAAAGCCCTGTCCTGCGGGCATCCATCTTTCTTTTAGGTAAATTAAACTGCCATCTGCACCATAATAATTGTTGCTACCTGTAGAATTGTACGGCATAGATGTAGCCAAACAGATGTTGCCCAAACTAGCATTGGTGTTTGAATTGTTATAAAGGATCACATACCTGTCGTGCTTAAACGCTGCCGAACCATTATCAGTAGGAGTTCCACCTGTAAAGAGCTCTTTAACAATAACCTGAGATATTGCAGATGCCTCTAGCTCTAGTTTTACAACTTGTTCGCTATTCCAGCCTTCTGAAATACCTACATTGCTTTTTATCGCATTATAGTTAAACGTAGACAAACCAGTTGTTCTCTTATCTGTTACAGAAATTTCATAAAAATCGGCTGGTAAATTAAATACGGCTTTTCCTTCTTTATTTGTAACTGCTTCAAAAGAGGTATTACGGCCGGTTGCCTTAACTTTAACGCCATCTACAGCTGATAATGCACTGCCAACAGGATATTCTAATTGTACCGTTACCGCATATACTTTATAGTTCTTCTCTTTCTTACAAGAAAAGAGGACGATCATGGTACAAAGCATTAAGTATGCTATTTTTTTCATAATACTTGATTTTTATATGGTGAGTAAATATTTTACAATTTCAGTTTTAAGGTAGCTCCGTAATTAAAACTTGGGATATATGAACTGTTAAACAACGAGCTTTCGGTACCTGCCCAAGTTGATCGTACCTTTGCCATATTATTAAAGAAGTTGTTTGCGAAGAAAGAAATGGTTGCGAACCTTCCAATTTCCTTAGTTACTGCAAAATTTGCCGAATAGTAGTTTGAAAGTGTAGCCCGGTTAAAATAGTAGTTGGTGTTACTTTTTACCACCAGTTTAGCCAATTCGTTGTACAAGGCAGGATCGTTGGTTTTGGCCCAAAGGAATTTTTCTGCAAATGGGATTCTTGCAGATAAATCATCGAGGCTGGTATAATAATCTGGATACAATCCCACAAAACGGTTTCCACCATAAATATCTGATGATTTTGCCGAGGGATCATAGGCATCTTTGCTATCTAGTACAATTCCCCTGCTTCCATTTTTCCGCTCACTCAAGTTTTGAGAATATTTATATAAAGAAGCCTCTAGTTTAGCCGAAAAAATAAGCCTGAGTTTAGGAATATGGGTGCTGATGGTTAAGTTCATGTCCATCGATTTAGATATCTCGCCATTGGCTGATCTTGCGCCTCCGATAAAAAAACCAATGTACTTGTAAGGCTGGCCATTTGCCATCGCTACGTTAGAACTTGGTGTATAAGCAGATACCGTTTCTTCTAGTCCTTTATAATAATAATAGTTTCCATCAACCCTTAAGGTGGTTTTTAGCGCCTTGATCTGTTTAAAATCTACAGTCCATGTGATCCTATTTCTGGTAACTGGAGAACCATTGGTGGTAATTCCGTTAGACATGAAAGCGTAGGTTGAATTGTAAGAAAGTGTTTGTGCTGGCTGTGCACCGGTTTTATCCGTTACGGTAATCATTCCGGTTTGCTGATCCACAGAATATATTCTATTTGCCGAGGGAATGGTAGAAGCCTCTAAATGGGTTTGGGTGGTAAAATTATAATAAAAAGGCTCGTATCTGGTAACGGCAACATAAGGATTAGTTGTTTTATCCTGCGCAGCAGTGATGTACAATCGGTTGCCGGCAATGGTTATTCCCAAGGCTATTTCATATTGCGTGTTACTTTGCCATTTCAAATCGGGGTTAAATATTCTGGTTCTAGGCAGCGTATAATAGGCATAAAATGTATCGCCATTGGCTGTGGTTGCAGGTGGAAACGTCAAAATATCTCTATATGATGGTGTAGCATATAAGACATCAAACCCCGGCAATTTCACTGTTTTACCCCAAGCTACTTTAATACTAAGATCTTCTACCAGCAGTTTTTGTCGTTCCCAAAAAGTATATTTTACATTTGCCCTGGGAGACCAGTTCATAATATTGCCGTATTCAGAACCATTGATGGCTGTAATTTCTGACCTTACGCCGGCCACTAACTGTAAACTAGATTTGTTAATAGGGATGTTGAGGGCATCTTCCACGTAAGCGGCGTAGTTGTAGGTAAAAGACTCTTGGTCATAACGATATTCACGCCAGGTTGGCGCATAACGCAAATCATCGTAATAATTGCCCCTTCCATTATTGCCGCTTCCGGTAAAATCGGCACCCAGTAACAAATTATTTCCTAGTATTCCCATTTGCTTAAACCAATTTGCTTTTAAGCGGGCATTATAATTAACCAATTTGTTATCGATATATTCCTTTTCATACCAAAATCCCCTTGGAATAAGAATAATTGGTGCATTTGGATCAACGTCATAAAGCTGGCCTACATGGTAACCCTCTTGTTTAGTTCTAATAGATACCTCAGAGGCCGTGGTTGACTTAAGAACATTGTTCTCTCTGAGCTTATCATTGTAACCTACATTTCCGGAAGCCTCTAAACTGGTAATCCATGGTTTATTCAGCAGCCATTTAGCTGAAAAGTTTGCCCTAACAACATTGTCTTTAACTTTTGTGTAAGTATTGCCAAACAGATCTGGGTCATTTTCTGAATTATATCCGCCTATGTTGCCCGTAACACCAAAATTTAGGGTAATAGGCTGGCCATTCTTCTTATTAAATGTGTTGGTATAATTAAGCGACAAGCCATTACGCTGATAAGTAGTGTAGGGAGAAGCCAAACTAGCTACGGACTTTGTATGTTCCACATTAAAATTAAGTACACCAACATTATCGCCCAAGTTAATACCCTTACTTAAGGCAACCTGTTTGGTATTAGGCCTGGTTTGAAATTCTAACAAATAGGGTGACAAGCCCTTACGGGTATTTATTTTCACCATACCGTTAGTCATATCCCCATGCTCTACAGAGGGAATACCCGTAATAATTTCTATAGATTCGACATTACTCGTAGAAATATTCTTGGTATCGGGGCCATCGTAATCAAGGTTTGCGCCCCTTAGTGCATTATTGGTAATACGTACACCATCAACTTCCAAACCCACTCCAAAAGTAGGGTTTCCTCGTTCACCAGCATTTCCATTAATCTGAAAATACTGTCGAACCGTAGTGGCCAAATGAAGTTGACCAGCTGTTTTACCTCCCGGAAGCAGCGCCGTTACGTCGGTTACATTCTGCATCTGTAAATGATCAAGTGCTTTACGGTCCATCACAAAAGAGGTTGCCAAATCAGTACCTTTTTTTGCGGTAATTTCAACTTCCGAAAGGGTAAGGTTGTCCTCGTCCATCAAGAAAATCAGTTCGGTAAGGCTTTTGCTCATTACATATTCCGTTTCTTTTTTTACAAAGCCCAGGTACTGAATGCTGATTTTAACTTTTCCGGAGGGGATATTTTTAAGGGTAAAATTGCCTTTGGCATTGGCAGTAGCCCATTGGCCACTGGCAGGAACAGAAACAATGGCAAATTCTACTGGCTCCTGGTTACGTCGGTTAAGTACTTTACCCGATATGGTGTATTGCGCATGCGAAGTTTCTGCAAAACCCAAAAAAACCGCAAAAAAAAGCAAAATAATTTTTAAGCTTCCTCTAAACTGCAACAAATACACTGAAAATATACCCATTAGACTAAATTGCACCTTATATTGCCGACAGAAGAGCGAACAGCCATCTAGCAAATTGCCGCAAATATAACGTTATTTAGACTAAGTCAAAATAAAAACACAACTATAAGTTGTAAAAAATATGTAGTGTACAGGAACAAGCCAAAAGTGAACAGCCTCATTTTTCTCTTTGGACTAAACAAAGTCCTATGGCGAAAGCGCTCAGTTGACCAACCAATTTTTGTTTACGGCCTCGTTAACACCTATACCTAAAGAGGTATAAGAAAGCGGCACGAATGTTTGGAGTAATTTAAGAGCTGGCATGCAAAGGATATTTGATTTCTACGTGGAAACCATTGCCAACACTAGACTGAATCTGATATTCAGCATTGATCATTTGTAAGCGACTTTGGATATTCTGCATGCCGATACCACTTCGCTGTTTAAGTACTTCCATGTCAAAACCTTTTCCATTATCTTGATAAGCAATAAACAAGTTGGTTCCTTGGATACCAAAAAGCATTTTGATTTCAGTTGCTTGCGCATGTTTAAGGGTATTATCAACCAATTGCGTAAGTACCCTAAATAGCGCCAGCGAAGTCTTTTCGGGCAGTTCAACCTCTTCCAAATCATTCTCATGCACCAAAGTAATTTTGATCTGATCGGTGTTATTGATCAGGTTCACAAAAGCTTCGATGGTTGTAAAAAGACCAAAAACTGCCAAACCAGGTGGCGAAAGATCATGTGAAATATGTCTCACATCTACGATCATCTTATCGATCAATTCCTTGGCATCGGCAAGTACCTCTTCTTGCGCTGCATCAAGTTTATTCCTTAAAGAATTGAGCATTAGCTTAATGGCCGATAAGGTCCCTCCTATCTCGTCGTGCAAATCTTGGCCAATCCTTTTACGTTCAATTTCCTGCGAATCGATTACCGCATTTAAAAGCTCCTTTTGCTGCGTTATTTGAGTTTCCTGCAGCTCCCTTCGCTGTTTCCAAACCATGTTCTGATTACGGATGTAGAACAGCAGGAACGCTGCAACAATGATAAACAAAAGCAACACCCCATAAAAAACCAGCAAATAAACGTTATCTATCATCTTCCTTTTTTATTAGCGAGAAGCCCTTGGCAAAGGCTAGATACATTCCCAAAACCAAAATGGAATGTATATCCCAGATAATATTGTTTAATGTACGATTAGAACTCACAAATACAAAATAATTAGAAAGAATAAAAATGATTGTAGCCGTTGGAAAATAAATTAATATACCAATATTGATCCAACTTTTGGGCTGTTTCAAAAAATCTTCCACAAAACCACTATTATACAAAAATATTAGGCAAACAGCGGTAATCAGTATGGCCTCCACCGGTCTGGCGTAAGTATTAAACTCATAAATACTCTGAAAAAAAAGAAAATTGAGAATAAAAGCAACTGGCAGTAAAATAATGGCGCAAAACAGCACTTTCCTTATCGCTCTATTTTCGAAAATAAGTAAAAAATAAGTGAGTAAAAATATCGTTTCGCCTATGGTATAAAGATGCAGCAAAGGCAAATTCCTAATACCTCTATTACTTAAATAAATACCTGCTGCATTTACCAATCCGGCAAATATCAAGTAGTAAAACAGCGTTTTGCTTTCCTTTCCAGCTATTTTGTACTTAAATAAAAATATTCCAATTGGAATAAGAATGCTTAAAGGCACCAAAACTGCTGTTAATATATCTTTCATTTATGTTTTTATATTCGATCATTTTGTTTGCTTCTGCATAGGGCCAAAAATCAGCAGTGTTAACACGAAAAAAATGGCATGCATTACCAAATAAGACGTGTCGCTTCTGTATTACGACCGGCAAAAGTGAAATAATTAGAGAGGTTAAAATGATTAAGGCTATTGCAAAGTAGCTTACAATGCCATCGTTCAAGCTTTTGGCTAAACTGGGCCAGTTGTTAACAATGTCACTTCGATAAAGATAATGTTGGGGTATAAAAGCGAGCGTACTTGTTATACTTACAACAATATGGTGTAGATATTAAGATAATGGTCCTTAATAAATTTTTATTTTCGGGCTATCTGGATAGCCCGAAAATAACTTGCGAAAAAATTATATCGATCGCAGTTTGCAAAGGTAAAATCGCAAAAAAGCTCTCTACCTCATTTTTCCGCCATCGCACCTAGTGCATAGCATTAAACAAATAATGGGCTCTTAGGGTCGCACTTATCAGGACAAGGTTGGGTAAAATCGTAAATTTCTGTGTCATCATCGTCGTCATCACCTTCAACTGTACCGCCTAGCTGATTTTTATAGATAATATCGGCACCGTCCTTGTCAACAGGTACAATTACTGCAGTAACATCATCATCAAGATCCATATCCGATTCTTTCACCGCAAAATAGGCCCTTACGCCTTGTAGCTCGTTAATGGTGGTTCCGTCAGCACGTAAAATATCAAAACTATTTACAATAGCTAATAAATCACTAATTGGAATAAACACTGCTCTTGGAATGTTAGTTTCAGGAACTTGTTTAAGTAATTGATCACGAAAGCGTGTAACTCGGTCCACAGCATCGTTTACCGAGATCGTTGGTACGTTAATTTTTGACTTCATCTTAAGTTTATTTTTTTTGTCGAATCTAATAAAAAAAAGATATTTGTAAACGCTTCAAAATGGGATTATTTCTTTAACTCTGTACACCAGAGAGATGTATTCATTAAAATCACCAGAAAATCCACTGACTTTCTGGGTATTTTTTAAGGAAATCACCTAAACAACCATACTTGTAAAACAATTTTGAGATGAAAATCAACGTTGCGATTGCCGATGATCAAAAATTATTCAGAAAAGGGATGATTGCCCTTGTAAACTCTTTTGACGATATGCACATCGTTTTTGAAGCAGAAAATGGCAAACAACTTGTTGACCGCCTAGCAACCGATGAGGTAAAAACCGACATCATTTTGTTGGATCTTTCCATGCCAGAAATGAACGGATTGGAGGCTTTAAAGATCATCAAGGAAACCCATGCAGGCATTGGTGTGGTTATTCTTACTATTCACGAAGCAGAAAACCACATCTTAGCCACCATCCAAGCCGGTGCAAACGGCTATTTGGCTAAAAATGCTGAGCCAGAAGAAGTGGAAAAAGCCATTAGAGAAGTATATAAAAACGATTTTTATTTTACCCTTCCCATGTTGGAGATTATGCGAAAAGGGCTAACCAAAAAACCTCAAGCGGTTAATCTTGATCAAGAAGAGAGCTTGCTTACCCCAAGGGAAAAAGAGGTGCTCCAGCTCATCTGTAAACAATTTAGTAGTGTAGAAATTGCAGAAAAGCTTTTTTTGAGCAATCGTACGGTAGAAGGACATCGGAATAACCTGCTGTTAAAAACCGGCAGCAGAAACACCGCTGGCCTGGTTTTATATGCCCTTAAGCATAAATTAATAGAAACAGACCACTTCCCAAGCTAACCAATTTAAACAACCACGTAAAAACACCTGGTTACATACGTAATTTTACCTGTTTGCAAGTACAGGCAAAAGCCCCCTACTTCATTTCAGCCAATTTTTGTCATTTAGCAGTGTCGGATTAGCGACTCTCAAACCACAAAAGTTCAAACAAAAAAAAGGAGAAGAAGTGAACCAATTTTTTTCGTACCAGGTGAGCAATGATGTAGAGGATGTTGATCCACATTTTAGCTCTTTTCATCAAGGCGATTCATACAATATCTCCGAAGAGATTATACCACTTGTAAACAAACTTATTACGCTTTGTCAGGAACATGGTTTCTTTATCAAGATCCTGAGCAGATCAACAGTGATCCGCAAAAGCCTGATGAACGACCTAGCCTTCGATTTCATTGCCGCCTATGAAACCACAAAGGATTCACTGAGCCTTTCCTACCACAACTTTGGGCTAGCTTTTGGCGTGGGCATATACGAGTGCTCGGCCCTTGGACAGCTTAAATACCTTGACCACGAAGTACTTTACGACAAGGTTGGCAAATTAGGCGAGTCTCTTGGCTTTACCTGGGCAAGCAAACACCAGTCTCTAAGGCACTTAAGATATTTTGAATTAAAACCCCATTGGGCAAAAGGCCTAAATGATAGAGATATGATGAATGAACTTTATAGAAGAAAACAAGCCAATGTAAGTTTACTTGCCTCGGCCGAAAATAATTAATACTGAATTAGCTCTCAATCAGTTTGGTTCATGCGATGTGAACAAACCTAAGCCCCGGATGTCTTCGGGGCTTTCTTTTTTATGCCGTTTAGCGATAGGAAAACTTGTTACCGGGCCTTTAAAAAAAAACTATCTAACGCGTTTAAAATCTTGAAAAGCAAATGCAGTAATGCTTAGGTCCCGATAGTCCTGCTTTACACTTTACTCGCTGCGCTCGTGCCCGTTCCAATCAGGTTTATTTAACCAAGCTCGCAGGTTTTGGGCTGCTGCCCCAAGTAGCAGGGATATTGCTGGCTAAACCTTATTGGAGCGGCAGCTCCAGGGCAAGTTTACGCGCCCTGGACTATAGCGGAAAAGAAGGGCTTTCGGCAGATAGCCGTAGTGCAACTGATTTTCAGAAAAAAGTACCACTATTTCCTTGGCGTAGCATTTTGGTTAACCGGGTTATAACACCAAGCCTTGCATTCCCCTGCATAAAAAATATGGGTTCGGCCAGCAATTGCTGCGCATTAAACGAGCCGGGCCCCATCTTTTGCGCCAAAAAAATCCCGGTTCACCCTGCCTATAGCGTTTAAAACAACGAAGCTACAAGCACACCTTTTAAACCGAAATGGAATTTCTACGAAGTTTTGGCAACTTCATAAGCCTAACATCATGCCATAAAAAAGAGCGATAAACTTCCGTTCACCGCTCCGCATTTAATTTATTTAACCAACTTAATTTTTCTGTTTCGTGACCTTAAATTCGGTCCTGCGGTTTAAGGCCCTACCTTCTGGATTATCTTTTCCATCGGCTAGTTTATTTGGTGCCACTGGCTTGCTAAAGCCATAGCCTTTTGAGGTCATTCGATCAGCAGTAATCCCCTTGCTTATCAAATAATCCACACATGATTTTGCCCTTCTATCTGATAAATTCAAGTTATACGGCTCAGTACCGATATTATCTGTATGTGCGCTCAGTTCAATTTCAATATTTGGATTGTCGACCATGATTTGATACAATGTATCCAACGTAACTTTTGATTGTTCGGTAAGGTCGGCGCTATCAAATTCATAAAAAATATTTTCCAGTACAATAGGCTTGTTGATAATCATTGGTTCCAAACACAGCGCTGAGCTCAACAAGGTATCAACCTGTACCAGCTGTGCATAATTGTAGCTGATGTTTTTTGCAAAGTACTTGTCTCGCATTACATTTATTTTCAAATCCCTGTTGCTTCCAACCTGAAAATGATAGTTTCCGTTATGATCCGTTTGCGAAACCTGCTCTGAAATTTCGTTTCCGGTAACGGTAACTATAGCGCCTGCAAGCGGTTTTTGAGTAACGCAATCGATGATGGTGCCTCGTACATTCAAATATTCGCGTACCACATGAAATACTTCCAAACAACAAACTGATTCTCTGTCGGAGCTGATGTAGCCCTCCCTGCCTTCTTCGTCCAATGCGGTAAAATAGATATCATCCTTGGCCGAATTAAATGGATATCCGAGGTTAACCGGCTCAGACCAATCCGTAAAATCACCCACAGCTTCGTAAAAATCAAAACCTCCCAACCCAATTTTGCCATTGCTACTGAACAATAATGTTTTGTTGGCAGGCATATAATAGGCCGCTTGTTCGTCTTCGCTGGTATTGATTTTGCTTCCCATGTTAATGGCATTGCCCACAGACCCATCAGGCCTTAAAATAGCATACCACAAATCATAACCTCCCATGCCCCCTGGCCTATCAGACGAGAAAATCAGGTATTTCCCGTCTCTACTTACCGAAGGTTGCATCGAATTGTAACCATTTACATTGATTTCACCAACCATGGATACTGGGGAGCTCCAGGTATCACCTTCTTTTTTACTGATATAGATGTTACGCTTATCATTTTCCTTATTCGCCGCCCAAGCGGTCAAAAACATCATTTGGCCATTTGGATGAATGGTTGCCGCAGCAGTTTCCATTTTTTTAAGGTCAATATTGATTTTTTGGATACTTACCTTTTGGCCTGCTGGATTTTCGCCATCTACCGCATAAATGGTATTTACGTACGGGGTTTGTTTTTTGTACACTTTTACATTTGAGGTACTTCCCTCCAATATCTGATTTTTACCTTCGCTACCTATAGGTCTGGAGGAGGTAAAAATAAATTCAGCATTATTGCTGATGGTTGGAGCATAATTTGAGCCAGCCTGGTTAATGTTGTTCATCAACCGGTTTACCCTTAACAATCGCGGATACTTCATTTCGGCCAAAGCATATTTGCAGGAAGCTATTTCCAGCCTCGCCTTCGACAATAAGTCATCATTAGCCTTGTAACGGGAAATGAAATTTTCAAAGGCTTTAATGGCATCGTCGTATTTTAGGTTGGCCCGCAAACATTCTGCGTACCAAAATTCGCTTTGTGCATATTTTGGATTGTTAAACTTATTGGAAACCGCATACCATTTTTCAGCATCCCTAAAGTTTTTGTACAATCTTAAGGAAGTTGCAAGCTGGTAAACTGCATATTCGTAATCGTCTTTTCTGGGGCTAGCTTCCTTTATTTTTTGTTCAAAGCCAAAAGGCACTACAAAACCAGCACTATCTGGTGATATTTGAAGCATTCGTTTATAGTACTCTGCCGCAGCATAATATTCTTTGTTCAAGAAATAAACATCAGCAATGCGCTTACTACCTGAACCCATTTGTGCTTTGGTTACGCTAGCCAAACACAAAAAAACGGTTAATATTTTTAGAAGTTTCATCGTTTAATTTTTTAAAGTCGGGGACAAAAGAAATTGGGGCCTACTATACCTTTTCTGCTGCTGAAGGAGATAGAAAGCTCCAAACCTCCCTTGCTGCCTGTTGCCCTATTTAGTGCCGAAGTATTAAAGTCGTAGCTTACGCCAAAAACCATGCTTTTGATATGGAAGCCCAAAAAAGCAATTGCGGCGTCGTCTACCCTATAATTGGAGCCAAATAACAAATCCGTTTGGGTATTCAGCATCATTTGTGCATAGGCTCCAACGGCCACCTGTTGAGCATTGCCTTGTCGGAGGAACAAGGCGTTAGGGGTAATATCAAACAACTGGTTGATCCTTAGCCTTGCCCCACCGTGAGCGGTGTAGCGCATGGGTATTTTTGCGTTGCCGCCTACAAATTTATCCTTGGGCCTATTAAGGTGCGAAACCGAAACTCCTCCAAAAACATTGATCCTTTTATAGTCAGCGGCATCAAAAAACATTACGCCAGCATTGATATCAGGTGCGGTAAAATTTTGGGCCTCGAAATTTTCGTTGAAACCTAATCCGGCATCATAGCCTACGGTTGGGTTGTATTGGCTACCCAAAGTAATACGAGATATATCAATGCTTTTATTAATAATACCCGCCTGCAATCCGAAATTTACAATTTTATCGCCTGCCTGGCCAAAACGGATACGGTATGAAGCCGATGCCAAAGCATTCAATTGGTTATAATTTACTGATCCGGCTCTTTGGTTAATGACCATACCACCAAAGGCGAGGTTTTTGGTAGGGGCGGCATCAAAAGACGCCCCTACGGTTAAATATCCATCGTTTAAATTGCTCCATTGCTGTTTAGCATTAATATTTGCACGGTATGCGCCATCGGTTACACCGGTTAAGCCCGGGTTTAACCACAATGGGTTTGCATAATATTGAGAAAAATGTGGATCGATCTGTGCGTATGTATTATTTGCAATAACCGCTAACATGCCCATTACTGCAACTATTAGTTTTTTCATTTTCATTGGTGCCATTGTTTAAATAAAACCATGTAGTTTAATATGGGCGTTTATCTTAGTAGTGTAATTGTTCCTTTAAAGGTTTTACTTGCACCGCTATTGAAGGTTACATCTATATAATAAACGTAAACACCTGTTGGCTGTGCTCTACCCCGGTAGGTACCATCCCATCCTTGTAAAATGTTTTGTGATTCGAAAACAAACTCTCCCCATTGATTGTAAACACGCATCCTGAACTTGCCAATATGGTTGCCATAAGCTAGGAAATAATCATTCTTACCGTCGTTGTTAGGGGTAAAGGTGTTGGGGATGTAAAGCTCATCTTTAAACGGATCATTGGTAGTGGCCGTTACCGCATTGGCGTTGGCGCTAGTTTGACAAGCGGATGCGGCCTTAGCCCTAACGGTAATGGTTACCGTTTGTCCTTGTGTTAAGCCCATCACGGTATAGGTATTGGTGGTTACGGCAGTCCAAGTATTTCCTCCGTCTATTGATATTTCATAGCCGGTAGCGCCCGCTATGGCATTCCAATTAAACTGGATACTGTTGGTGGTAATAGTTCCAACGGTTACCACCGGTGTTGCCATGATTGGCAATACATTTACCACTACCGGGGTTCTGGTACCGCTCACGCATCCACCTGCAATACTCACGGCCTCCACGTAGTAAGTAGTGGTAGTCGTTAGCGCAGCGGTGGTATAATTGATCCCCTCATACAGTGAGGTACCGCCATTAGGTGTAGTGTACCATTTATAGGTTACGGCAGCATCGGGGTTATTTACCGTTAACGCCGTAGTGGCTCCAGCGCAAATTTGGCCGTTAGCAGCAGTAACATTTGCCGGCGCATTTGGTGCAGAACCTACCTGTACATTTACCTGGGCCCTAGCCGTTGAAGTACAGCTACCCACGCTTGCTTCTACGTAATACACGGCATTAGCCAGTAAGGCCGGCGTGGTAAACATAGCACCCGAGCCTACCGAAGTGCCTCCCACTGGCAAGGTGTACCAAGTGTAGGTTACGCCAGTTACTGGATTACTTACAGATAAAGTTGCCGTTCCGCCGCATGTTGTAACGTTGGCAGAAACAACGGTTGGTGTAGTTGGCCTATTCGTTACCGTTACGGTTACTTTTACCCTTGCCGACGCATTAGTGCAACCCACAGTACCTACCGCCTGTACGTAGTAGTCGGTTGTTGCATTTAATGTCCCCGTAGTATAAGTTGTTCCGGTGTGCAACAAAGTACCTGCCACCGAGTTGTTGTACCACTCGTAAATAACGCCAGCTTGAGGATTGGTTACCGTAAGTGTGGTGCTACTGTTATTACAAATACTGGTGCCAGCAACATCTACCACCGGCGCCAAAGGAGCAGCGGTAACAACAATGCTGATACTAGCCACACTTGAAGCATTGTTTTCGCACTTATTATCTCCTTTTACAGTTACATAATAAGTTTTGTTAGCGCTTAGCTGAGGCGTGATAAATATTGGGCCAATATGGGCTACCGTAGTTAGTGAAGCGTTTTCATACCAAGTGAACACCGGATTAGTTACTGTAGTACTGGTGGCAGTAAGTGTTGTTGTACTATTTTCGCAAACATTAATATTTCCGGTAAGGGTCACATCAGATGCCACCGCTCTTGGTTTAACCACCACGGTTACGGTACGTGCATCAGCCGCAGGGCTTTCACACCTATTATCTCCTTTTACGGTTACATAATAGGTTTTGGTAGCATTAAGTGTACCTGTGGCAAATGTAGCTCCAACATGGGCAACCGTAGTTAGATTTGAGTTTTCATACCAGGTAAATATCGGATTAGTTACCGTTGTGCTGCTTGCCGTAAGGGTGACATTACCTGAACCGCATATTTCTGCCGGTATTGAAACCGATAGATCAGCAGCGGTAGCGTATGGCTTAACCACTACACTTACGGCTTTGGCATCAGCTGGTAAACTTTCGCATTTACCATCTCCCCTTACCGTTACATAATAGGTTTGACTGGCAGCCAAAATCGGTGTACTGAAACTTGCACCTGTGCCTGCCAGGGTAGTTAAATTAGCATCGCTGTACCAGGTAAATACTGGATTAGTAATCGTTGCAGAACTAGCCGTTAAAGTTACGCTTCCAGGGCCACAGCGCTCTGTAGTTGACGACACGGTTAGATCTGCAGCAGTAGGTCTTGAGTTTACGGTTACGGTTACCGAACGTACATCACCAGCCTGATTTTCACATCTGTTATCGCCTTTTACAGTTACATAATAGGTTTTGTTGGCCGTTAAATTACCGGTTACCAAGGTATTTCCGATAAAAACCACATTGGTTAAAGCGGCATCATCATACCAGGTAAAGATTGGATTGTTTACCGTTGAGCTTGTTGCGGTAAGGGAAGTACCGTTATTGATACAAACTGTGTTATTTCCAGTTACGGTTACATCTGCAGCTACTGCAATTGGTTTAACAATTACCGTAACGCTTTTTGCCTGCGATGCTGGACTTTCACATCTGTTATCTCCTTTTACCGTTACATAATAAGTTTGTGTTGAGGTTAAGTTAGGGCTATAACTTGGTCCTGTAAATACGGGAGTGGCTAAGTTTGAATCGGTATACCACGTAAATATAGGATTAGTTACCGTGCTGCTACTGGCCGTAAGCGTAACATTGCCTGAACCACAGCGCTCCGTTGATGGAGACAACATCAAATCAGTATTGGTAGCTGGTGGATTGATATTGATGGTTACAGGCTTCGCATCTAAAACACCGTTTTCACAATTATTATTATCGCCATATACGGTAACATAATAAGTGGTGCTTGCGGTAAGCGTTGGCGTAGTAAATGTTGGCCCAGTCCATTCAAGCACGGTCAATGCAGCATCTGAGTACCATTTGAAAGTGGGATTAGCCACTGTAGTACTACTTGCTGTTAAGGTTGCTGTAGTAGAGGCACAAACATTTGGATTACCAGATACTTGAATATCTGATGCCAAAGGCCTTCTTTTAACTTCTATAACAATTGGAGTACGATTTCCGTTAGCACAAGAATTTGCATTCACGGCTTCTACCAAGAAAGTGTGGGTACCCACCGTTAGGTTTGCCGGAGTAGTGTATGTAGCGCTGTTCAACGCTACCGCAACTCCATTTGCATACCAGTTATAAGTTACCCCAGCAATTTGATTTACACTTAAAGTTGCAGCAGTTCCAAAGCATACCTCGGTGGGGTTACCAGCCAATGGTGTTGGAGGTGCTGGCGTTGGTAATATGGTTACCTGAACCGGAGTGCCAACACTCTCGCAACCATCTGCTACCGCCCTAACATTATAAACGTAAGTGCCCGCAGTTAAAGCTATTGGTGTAGCATAAGTATTTCCATCAGCAAGATAAGTATTACCCAAGTACCATTTGTAGGTAATGCCCGACACTGGATTTTTAACACTTAGTAAAGCTGAACCACCTTCACAGGCGTTTGCGGTAGCTGCCTCTACCTGAGGTGCCACACCTACCCTTTGAACATAATTAAGATCTACCGAGGTGAAAGCGCTCACTAAACCAGAATTTAAACGAAGCTCTACACCATTAAATGCCTGTGTTGGCACAAAACTTAACGTAGCGGCGCTACCATCGCTCAGCAGCGCTAAATTAATCAAGGGGTTGTTGGCCTCCATTACATCGTTGTTACTCGTGTTGCCATTATAGGTTAACACACTGATGGATGGAATTACAGCCAACGACAATAATTTGCCCGGTGAAGTGATACGGACCCTTACGGTGTCGCCCACATGAGATAGAGAAGTGAAACCAACTCTATGATAAACGTATGAACCTACCGCACCTACAGGCATCACCAATGATGATCCACTTTCTGCATTATTATCAACGGCTAATCCCCTGTTAAATACACCTGCAAGCAAGGCTATACCCGACACACCGGCATCGAGATCTAGCGTTGCCGATGTACACGGTACCGGACTATTCCCGTCGGCAGTTACGGTAACAGTTACCGGAATTCTAAGTGATTTACATCCTCCCAAAACCTCTGCCTCTACATAGTAGGTGTAAGTTCCAACCGATAGCGTAGGCGTTAAATAAGATGGACTATTAGCGGCCAAAGGCAAAACATCTGCCATGTTAGCATACCAATTGATGATTGCGTTAGGTGTACTAGAAGTTGCCGACAGCAATGCTCTTGAATTTGCTCTGATGGTTACGTTAGGTGTGCCCACAATTGGTGCATCTAAAGTTCCTGCATTTACCTGTACGCCAGTTGGAGCAGATAGTGTTCCACAGCTATTTTCCGCTCTTACCGTGTAGGTGGTTAATCCGGTTACATTGTTTACGGTGTAAGTAGTTCCATCAGCAAGATAGGTGTTTGAGCTGTCATACCATTTATAAGTAAGGCCAGCTACCGGGTTTTTCACTTGTAGCACAACACTACCGCCAGTACAAGTAGTTACATTATTGGCCAACAATTCGGGGTCATCGGGTATTGGGGCCAAGGTTACATTTACCAATGCCCTTAAGCTTTCGCATGCGTTGGCAGATGCGGTAACGTAAAACTTGGTTGCTGCTGTAATTGCCGGTGTGGTAATCGTTGCACCAGTTCCTACCACTGCCCCACCTTCGTTGTACCAAGTGTAAGTTAAACCTTTGTCCTGAACGCTCAATGTTACTGGTTGGCCGCTACAAGCCACAACATTTGCACTGGTTACTGTTGGAACCGTTACCACATGTTGAGCGTAGTTTACATTAATGGAGTTCAACGCACCAACTACACCGCCATTGAGGCGTATCTCTACTTGGTTGAAAATCTGTGTTGGAACAAAGGTTAATAGCGCCTGAGAGCCGCCGCTTAACAGTTCTAAATTAATGAGCGAGTTATTTAGATTGATGAGGTCATTGTTTGAAGTTCCGTTTCTTAAGGTAGATAGCTGTACAGAACCTAACAGGTTCAGGGAAAGCAAGCGGCCTGGTGAGCTAATCAATACCCTAAGCGTGTCACCTACAATACTTTCACCTTGAAAATTTAAACGTTGATAAACATAGGCACCCAAAGCACCTACTGGTAATGACAATGTAGAGGCCGTTTGCGTATCATTGTCTACAGCCAAACCAGGGTTCGAAACCCCAGCAAGTAGCGCTACGCCAACCACTCCATTTTCTTCGCTAACTGGCGAAACACATGGGGTTGGATTTGGAGCTCCTGTATTTACGGTAATGGTAATCATCACCCTTGATGGCGAAACGCAGCCAGTGGTATTCGATCTGGCTTCCACATAATAAGAGGTCGTTGTATTTAGTGGTGGGGTTACATAAGTTGCTCCTGCGTGAATAGGAGTTGCAGCTGTAGGCGAAGTAAACCAGTTAAAGGTCACATCAGTTTCGCTTGAGCTTGCGGTAATCACTACAGTTTGACCAGCATTAATGGTTGAAACTGAAGCTTGTACTTGAGGCAGGATTGGGCGAGGATTTACCACTACCTGAACAGATCCTCTGCCTGAGCTGGTACATCCTTGTTGGTAAGCCTCTACATAATAGTTTTTAGTTGCAGTTACATTTGAAAGTGTATAAGTTGCCCCGGTATGAACTACTGTTCCTCCAGTAGAAACTTCATACCACCTATAGGTAACTGCCGGATTAGGATTTTCTACGGCCAAGGTAACAGGCGAGCCTTCGCAAGCCGTAAGGGTTGGTGCGGCAAAAGTAGGCACATCAAGCAATGGTACTACATTTACCACTACTGGTATGCGGGCTGTATTTGCGCATCCGTTTCTTGAAACTTCAATATAATAAGTAGTTGAAGCCGTAAGATTTGGCGTGGTATAAGAAGATGTAGTAGCAAAGGCGGTTCCGCCAGTGGCGTTAGCAAACCAAGCAATTTGTGTATTGCCATTTGCCACTGCACTAATGGTGGCATTGGTATTATAGCAAATGGTTTGACCATTACCTGTAATTGTTGGACTAGGATACACAATTTGTGCACCATAAATATCGAGGCTACTAAGAGCGGCAACAACTGCTTGAAAACGAACCTCTACTCTATCAAAGTCAGCTCCTGCCGCAAATGTAGCCTCAAATCTATTACCTCCCAATAATTGTAGATAAACTAATGAGGAGTTCAGCTGAAGTGTTCTCACTACAGCGTTATTTTTCATGACATTCACCGTAATGCCACCTAAAACCGACAAATCCAGCAAGCCGGTTGGCGTGGCTAAATCTAAACGGATACTATCAGTGGCCAATCCTCCAGTGGATGGGAAAATTAACCTTTGGAAACCGGTAGCACCTACCCCAACGGATAAAGTAATACGGGTAAAGTTGTTTTTATCGGCATCTACCGAAGCACCTGGGTTAGCTACATTACAAAGCGCACATAATAAGCCAGTAGTACCGCTCACTTGTGCATTTGCAGCATTACAATCTGCACCAACGCCACCCGTAATTACGTTAACTACCACTGGCATTCTTACCGTACTGGCGCATCCTTGTGCACTTACGCTCTCTGCATAGTAAGTAGTGGTTACCGTTAAGCTAGGGGTGGTAAAATCTGTACCAGTTCCCAAAACTGTGCCACCGGTAGGCTGCGAATACCAGTTGATGGTATTGCCGGCATCGGCCGAAGCCCTAACTGTAGTGCTTTGGTTAGCGTTAATTGTTTGGTTATTGGTTAAAATTACCGCTGGATTTGGTGCGGGGTTGGCGGTTACATTTACGGCGGTACGTGCACTCACCGCAGTGCCAGACACCGCTTCTACATAAAAAATGGTGTTTGCCGCAATATTGCCTGTAGTAAAGTTGCCATTATTGCCTGTTGCCAATGGCGTACTACCACTTGCACCATACCAGTTGTAGGTTACTCCGGCCTGTGTATTGGTTACCGTAAGGGTTGCGGTTGTACCGCTACAAACCGTAACTGCCGCCACCACTGGGGCGCCTACATTTACCTTAATTTGATAGTTAGTAGTTACCGTATTGGAAGCGGCATCAGTTACTTTAACTGCAAAAGTATAACTACCACCTGTGGTTGGGGTACCTGTTAACTCCCTTGTGGTGGTGTTAAAACTTAACCCAGCAGGTAAATTTAGTGCTTCATATACGTATGGACCTGTACCGCCACTTACTGCCGGCAAAGTTTGCACTGGATATACTGCACCTACCGTTCCGTCGGGCAAAGTTGCTGTAGCTAGCGTTAAAGCGCCATTTACTTTCAAAGCATAAGTATTTGATACTTGCCTACCCTCTGCATCAGTTACCGTTAAGGTAATGGTAAAATTACCTGCACCCGTGGGTGTTCCAGTTAATGCCCTAGTAGTTGGATTGAAAGACAATCCGGCTGGCACATTGGTAGCTACATAAGTATATGGACCTACGCCACCCGTGGCTGCCGGCAAAATTTCGGTAGCATAAACAACGCCTACGGTGCCGTCTGCTAATGTTTTGCCTGCAATGGCCAATGGCGCTACTACCCTAACCGTGTAATTGTTATTAGCGGTTACGCCAGCGGCATCAGTTACCTGTACGTTAACTGTAAAGGTTCCCGTAGTAGTTGGCGTACCTGTAATTTCAAGTGTTGCAGGGTTAAAGCTTAAGCCAGGAGGCAAATTAGTTGCGATATAAGTATAGCCAGGGGTGCCGCCTGTTGCAGCAGGAATCAACTGCGTTGGATAAGCAATACCTACAGTACCATCGGCCAAAGAAGCGTTTGGCAAAACCAGTGCATTTTTGACATTGATGGTGTAATTCATACTTGCAGTGTTACCATCGGCATCACTAACATTTACGGTTACTACATAGGGTCCTGCTACCGTGGGTGTTCCGGTAATTTCTCGTGTAGTTGGGTTAAAACCAAGTCCTGGAGGAAGATTAACCGCCGTATAAGTATATGGTGTACTACCTCCTGCAGCAGGTGGAATAACTTGTGTTGGGTATCCTACACCTACCGTACCATCAGGCAAGGTTGCAGCTGTGAGCGTTAAAGTGGCAGTTACCACGAGCGTTTGGGCAGCAGTTAAGCTACACCCCTTGCTATCCGTTACGGTGATGGAAAAATTGTATGTGCCGGCTTGGGTAGGTACTCCACCCAGCAATCCGGCAGCGCTTAAAGTCAATCCGGGGGGCAACGTACTTCCGGCAGCCAGTGCATAGGTGTAACTTGGTGTACCACCAGTAGCGGCAGTGAGCTGTTTGCTATAAGCTGAACCAACCGTTGCATTGGCAAACGTGGTTGCCGCAAAAGTAATTTGAGGGTTTACCGTTACCGTTACAGGTACTCTTACCGATTCAGCTGCACAGCCTATTTGCCTAGCAGCTACATAATAAGTTTTATTTGCGGTAAGTTGCGGCGTAGTATAAGTTCCATTGTAAGGTGTGGTTGCTAAAGGACTACCACCTTCCAAAGCTTCGTACCATAACAACTCGTTGGTAGCGGCAGTAGTAGCTCCCAAAGTAGCAGTGGTATTGTAACAGGCGTTTAAACTATTAGATAATGGGGCAGTAAACGTTGGCCTTGGTGCCGAACGGGTTACTTCGTGGATATTTAAAGATTGCGTTAAAGAAATATTTAAGAGCGCCGACAGTGTAATTTTAACCCTGTCGAAAGATACATTAGGCGAAAAAGGAATGGTAACAGGCTGCCCACTATTTAACAGGCCAAGTAAATCCAAATTGAGTAGGCCGGCCACTCCTGTTCGGGTATAAACCAATGTATTGCCATTATAGGCTTCAACGGTGATATTTCCCAGTAAACCTACGTTGGCTAGTGCTTGTGATACGCTTAACCTAATGTTAAGTTCATCACCTACCCTTGATGGAGAATTGAAATAAATATTTTGACTAATGGTACCTGCCGCGGCAATAAGCCCTAAACTGATGTTGGATGAAGTTACAGGATTTCCGTCGATGGCATATTCGATATTGGTTACTCCTGCAGCACCCAAACTAAGTAAGCTTAAGGTTGCCCCGGTACCTTCGTAGTCGGTAGCGAAAGGTGGATCGCAATTACCCGTACCCGAGACATAGAAAGCGTTGTACACCCTGATTTCATTAGGTGTACTGAGTAAAAGTGTATTGGTAACATCCTTAATGAACACGCTACGGTATTCTACCGTTGGGGTAACCGCCAAATAATAATTCCCTTGTGCATCACGCACCAATTTGATATTTGTAGTGGCAAAGGCAGCGTTGCTGGACCCCGTAAGTACATTGTCTCCATTTGCATTTCTGGCGCCTACGGTAAAAAAATGATCGCCCAGCAAAACATTTCCCAAAACACTGGCTAAACTGGAACCCAAATTACCTCCAAGCAATGCGTTCAATAAGGTTTGATCATAGCCTATTCGGATAAAAGTGGTTCGGTTAGCAGGAACATTTTGTGCAAAATTCAATTGCAGCTCACCACTGTACCTGCCAATACCTAATAATGCGCCGCCATAAGATTTTACCGAAGCATAGTCGTTGTCGTCTCGTGTGGCATTGTCCTTGCCGTCAACCTGGCTAGACATGACCGTTGCAGAAGCGGCAAAAATTTTAGTTTGTGCATACGATGAGCTAGCCAAAAGCGTTATTAGGTAGAAGTGCAAGAAAAAGACCAACCATTGAGCCCTTCTTGCTGACTGAGTAGAGGTTACTTCCATAAGCCTGGGGATTTGATAATGTTAATTCACAACAATATTAATTAAGCATATCCCGTTTTTGGCTGTTCATTTTATTCATCTACCGTTCAGATAGACTTTATTGCTGTTCATTTTGTTCGTTTTTTAAATGATCAAACATAACCCTGCTTCTTATGTTATAGCTTGATTGAACATTTAAGCATGCGGGAAAAATACCAGCAGACCATAGTTTTCCTGTTCAATATTTTTATTTTAAAAAAAATCGGTCTGTTTTTTTTATTATTTTAGTGAATAACAATAAAAGAAGCTCTCTCATGCCTCAAACCATCATCTTAGATAAAATTAGGCGCCTCATCTTATTAAAAACCGGGATAAAAACGATCAGCCCCTCTGATTGTCGTTCAATTTCCCTGTTGATACAAAAAGAGACACAAAAGAACATTAGTGAAACCACGTTGAAACGGTTATTCGGTTTCGCAGAGGTTAAAAATAAATTTTCCAAATACACCATTAATGCGCTTTTAGAATACGTGGAAAAAAGTGGCGAGTATCATCTGGTAGAACGGGAACTGCTTCATCACACGGGCATCAATGAAAAGTTTTCCAATATTAAAGCCAATGCCGCCGATATTAGCCTAACTACCTTAAAAGCCATCAAAAGCAGGAGCACCGTCCCCTATCAATACACTTCCCCCAGGTCTTTTGCACGCTTGGATTTCGAATACTTTTATGAAAGCAATTATAGTTTTACCGCCTTTGTATCCCAAGCTGGATATGGAAAAAGTATCTTACTAAGCCACCTTGTTCAACACCTATTTTTAGAACATGAGGCAAAATATAGCAAGGATACTATCCTATTCGTAAATGCCAGAGACATATTTGACGATCAAAATGAATATTCGAACGTTGAAAATAGAATTAAAGCCAAAATTGGATTAAATAGCCGAACCAGTTTAGTTGCCTACTTTAAGGAAAGATATGAAAAACATGCCAGCAAACTCGTCATCATTATCGACGGATTTTCGGACCTGGTGACCAATAAGGTTTCCAAACCCATCATCTTTGACAAATTAATTAACCTGATTTCCCTTATTGAAGATGAAAACTGTATCAAAATAGCTTTCAGCATGCGATCTACGATGTGGAACAGATTTTACGATCTGATCAAGAGCATGTCGTTCATCAAGAAAAAATGGTTTACTGGCACTTATTTTAACCTTAAGCACCAATCCAACATTCCGCCGTTGGCTACCGAAGAAGTGGAAGAGATTTTAAAGAAAATAGATCCCAACCGTTCCAAGGAAATTGATCCTTCATTTAAGGCCAAGCTCAAGTACCCATTTTATATCCAATGGTATTATCTACTGAAAGAAGAGTTTCCTAATTTCGATTTTTTCACGAATATTCTTTCTTTCGAAATTGTTGACAGGTTTATTCACGAAAAGATCTACAACTCCTCCTATGCTACAGAAAAAGTACTTTTCTGCAAAAAGCTCATCCATTTAAGTGATTTTGGGAAAGGCCAACAGTCTGTCCCAAAATCCATGTTTATTGCTGATCTTTCTAATTTCAAAAATGCCTATATGGAATTACTGGCCGAGGGCATATTAATGGAAGAAAAGCAGGAAGATGACGGTTTTGTTATTGATTTGGTGAGATTTGTGCATCCTCATGTTTTCGAATATTTTTTGTTTGTAGAGCTGCTTAATGCTGCAAATACCCAAATGAACAGCTCTTTTTTTGAAGAGGTTAATGAGAAGTATGCGGGCAAGGCAACCAAATTCCAGATTTTGCAGTGGTCGGCCAGGTTATTGATCATAAAGGGCGAGTTTGCTGCATTAAACAGCCTGCTCAAACTTAGGCTTAGCAATTACGAAAAAACCTACCTGATCTATTTTATTGCCGAAAATTTAAACTACAGGCAACGCAAACAACCTTCGTTGGCAGCTTACCTGGAAGAAGAGGAATTGCACCAGATGATGATGGAGAATATTATCCATTTCGATTTTGCCGATTCCTGCTATAAGGATGCTGTTGTTTCGCTATTAAGTATCTCCAGAAACAACAAATATTCCTACATCTATCAGCTCATATTGGCTATTTTTGATTGTTTTGCCTTTGACAAAGAACAGCTCCGGCAACGTATAAAAGCAATGCAGAGCCTGTCTTTTAAAGATGAAGACTGGATCATCAGTCCGTTGGAGATGCTGAAAAGTATTTATGCGGCCCTAACAGGTGAAAGCTACCAAAACGAGCTTTTAGATGCAGAAATTGAAGCTTTTAAGCAAGGGATTAAGGTATCAGGCGCTAACGCCGAAACCCTCCCGGATTTTAGGGAGATGCTCTCGTTCATTTTAATCAGGTTGCACAACAGCTTTACGGGTACGCCAACAGAAGCCCTGCGAATATTAAACGCCATGGCCTGTTATTTTCCTAAAATGATGTTTTCTGACAGTATCGATTCTGCCTATCTATTTTGCGCAATGGCTTTTATAAGAGCTTTGGCACATTTGGAAGACGAGCAAAAAGGCCTAACCGAGAAAATAAGCATAAAAATTTTCCAAATCCACTCCATAGGCAACTCCACACCTTATATCCAAACCGTTTATTTAGCATCAAAAGCTTACGAAGCCAAGAACAGTAAAGATTACCACACGGCTATTATTTGTGCCGAAAGATGTTTAGAAATCTTTAAACGAAACCGGTTGGCCCTTCACCAAACTTTAATGTACAATCTGCTGATCGGTATTTACGATGAAATGGACAATTATGAAAAGAAAAATGAATATATGCACCAAAAACTGAACCTAATTGATCAGAAGATGGTAAATGCCGCTATCTTTCATAATGTTAAATAGCCCGCTTACCTATAATGGCAGCGAGAACCAAAAAGTACTGCCTTTGCCCAATTGGCTTTCTACCCAGATGTTTCCCTGATGACGAGCAATAATTTCGTGCGAAAGATACAGTCCAATGCCCAAACCCGAAATATTTGGGGTAGCTTCATCTATTCGATAAAAACGGGAAAACAGGTTACCTATTTTATCTTCGGCAATGCCCAAACCTTGGTCTTTGATCGCTACCAATACCCTGTCCATCTGCTGGGTGATTTTTACTTCAACCCTGTTGGCACCTGGAGAGTATTTAATGGCATTGCTCAATAAATTGATTACTACCTGCTCAATCCGTTGGCTATCGCCGTTTACCCTACAGGTTTCAGGACTTTCGGCCAAGATAATTTCGTATGACTCTGTTGAATTCCGAATCAATTCGATAGCCTCATCAACTACTTCCCTTAGGTCGAAATTGGCAATTGTCAGCTTTAGTTTGCCGGCTTCTATTTTGGAAACGTCCAACAAATCGTTTACCAAGGAAGTTAGTTTTCTGACCTGCATAGAAGCTTTGCCTAAAAATTTCTGCGCATTCAAATCCTTTATCAAACGGTTAAGGATTTGGAGGTAGCCGTTAATACTGGCCAGGGGTGTTTTCAGTTCATGACTGGCCAAGCCAATAAATTCGTCTTTTTTATCATTAAGTTCACGCACCTTTTGGTACAGCAAGGCATTATCAATCCCGATAGCGGCCTGTGCAGCAATGGCAGTTACCAAGCTTTCGTGCTCAGCCGTGAATATGGCAGGCTTGGGATGTCCAAAAAACAATCCGCCAATTACCCTGCCCGATCTGGATATCACCGGTACAGCCAGGTAACTTACCACAGGCAAGTGTCCCTTTGGCATGCCCTGGTGCGGATGGTTTTTACCATAGCGGGGGTCTTTGGTTACGTCGTCGAGCCGCACCACCCCTTCTCCCGAAAAAGTAGGATGGAATACCATCGTATCCCTAGGCATCCCAAATTTTTCAAAAGCTTCTTTAGATGCGCCCGAGAGTGTGTAAAGCAGGTAAGAGTTTCCGTGCTCGTCGGTTTTATTATAAAAGAAGGCCCCAAATTTTGCGCCCGTTAATTGGGTGGTGGCATCTGTTACTTTTTGTAAAATATTGTTCAGGTCCAATTCTTCTGAAATGTCCTCAATTACCATATTGAGTACTTCTAGCCGTTGGGTATAGCGCCTGCTAGCTTCCTTTGCCTCCACTTGTGCACTAATATCACGTGCTATTTTGGAAGCTCCAATTACATTTCCCTGTTCATCCACAATTGGCGATACGGTAATGGACAAGAAAATTTCGGCGCCGTTTTTAGCTTTTCTAGTGGTGTCAAAGTGGTCAACCTTATTTCCCTGTTTTATTCTGGAAATGATGAAATTTTCTTCTGATAGCCTGTTCTGGGGAATAATGAGCGAGATATGCTGTCCAATAGCTTCATCGGAGGTGTACCCGAAGGTACGTTCAGCGGAGGCATTCCAGCTGGTAATGGTACCGTCTAATTGTTTGCTAATGATGATATCGTCGGAGGAATCCACAATTGCGGCCAGCCTGGCTTGCTTTTCAAATACAATCCTTGATCTCAGTTCTGCATATTTCTGATCGGTAACATCCAGTACAGAACCAATAAAACGAGCGCCGCTGCCCTGCTCATCGTAGTACACTTTTCCTTTTGCCCTTATCCACCTCAGCTTTTCGTCATCGGCACCCAAGGTCCTGTAAATTATATCATATTCGCCATTGCCGTTTTTGGCCACAGCCTCATCTATGGCGGCCAATACCCTGGCCCTGTCCTCCAGATGCAAACCTTGCACAAAATCTCTTTCAAAATCTATGGGTCTGTCATCTTTAATACCAAATAATTCGCGGCAGCGGGCATCCCATTCCAATTCCCCGGTAGCCAGGTCCATATCAAAAGTACCAAGTTCAGCCGCTTCTTTGGCCAAGCTTACCTGTTTGTAAAGCCTTTCCAGCTTTCTACGGGCAATTACCTGTGCGGTAACATCTATGGAAATAGCCAAAATACCCATCACTTTCCCGTCGCTTCCCCTGTAGGGTTGGCATACAAAATTTTGATATACGGTTTCTGGGTTACCGTTGCGCTGCATTTTCAATGGATGTTCAACGGCATGATACGGCTCGCCGGTAAGGTAAACTTTGGCTATGGCCTGTTCCAGCCAGGGTTCCCTTGCGTTGGGCAGTGCTTCAAAAACGGGCTTTCCTATTACCTCATCTGCTGGGGTGCCCCAAATTTTTAACATAGCGGCATTAGCCGAGATAATTTCATGCGAAGGCCCCAGGAGTAAACACATGGCCACCGGCGCTTGCAAAATCATGCTCCTAAAATTCCTTTCACTTAGCTCTACCTGCTGTTTGGCGGTCACCAAATCGGTAACATCGGCGCCGGTATTCATGATGGCATAAACATTCCCTTGCTCATTGTACAAAGGCGTAAAGCTATAATTGAAATAAAAAGTATCTGGTTTTCCATTAACGGTAAGGTCCAATTTCTGATGACGAACGTGGAAAGCCTTGCCGGTGGTGAACACGTTGTCCAACTGCTCAAAAATCAATTGTTCTTTAAGTTCTGGCAATATTTCGCTATAGGTTTTCCCAATTACATCGGGTCCTTTGCCCCAAACTTCAATAATGGCTTGGTTGGCCTGTGCAATTCTCATTTCACGTCCCACGTACACGCCAATGGGAAAGGGTGCTTGGGCCACAATTTGATGCAGCAAATGTTGTGAGGATACGCTTGCCGTAACATTTGCACCCCGATATTGATCATGGCAGATCCCCAAAACACCATTAATATTTCCGTTGATATCCCTAATTGGACTTAAATTGGCGTTAAGTTGCTTTGAATAGGTGGTTTCGCCTTTAAAAACGTACTCCAAATCAGCAGTTAAGTTTGGCCACGCCAGGGCACATGGCTCGCCTATTACCGGCATGCTTGCAGCAGCTGTGGTACCTTTAAAGGCGTCGTTACAAAAAAACAGTTTACTGTTTCCCCAAAACAGCAATGCCGGACTACCGTTGGGCAATATAAACGCTAAAGACTGTTTCAGGTTTTCAGGCCAGCCATTGGGATATGACAACACAGAAGAACTCCAATCATGAGTTAAAATAAAATCAGTTGTAATACCACCTCCCTGAAGAAAAGCAAGTTCGGCAGCGTTTACAGACAAAATTGACATAGATACTTTTTTAGTATAACAATGATCAAATGTTAATGTTAGGGAGGATATCAATTATTTTAAGTGCAATAGTTCATTGGTCAATGCCAGCAGGTCATCAAACTCAAAAGGCTTGGCCAGAAAGCGATCGGCGCCTGCCCTGGCGGCAATATCCTTCACATCGTTATTTGCCGAGACGTAAATCACGGGAATATCTTTTAAATCGGCCTGGCTTTTCAGCTGTTGAACAGCAACTTCTCCCCCGGTGCTGGGGATCCAATTGTCCATCAAGATCAAATCAGGAGAGATTGCCCTAACTTTTTCGGTCACGTTATCACAATCTTGAAATGTTTGAACCTCGAAACCTTCATCTTCAAACAAAAAACGAAAAATATTCAGTAAGTCTTGATCATCGTCGAATACCGCTACCAATTTCGAATATTTTTCCATGTTGCAAAGTTTAGATCAGTTCAAATAAAGCGATTTTATCTCTTAAAAACAACGGGATTAGCATTAAATCGAATACACCAAGTATGCACTGTTCCAACACGCCTTGGCTGCATATACGGCAAAAAAAACAAATACACCTTAAAACAGCCTGTATATTTGGGGTTTATCAAATGGATGGCCCGGGCTGCTACCGCTCAACCAGCTCTTTAACTGGATCACCATAATGGTCGATATGCTCGCCTTCCATTTTTAGAAGTTTGTTCCATCTTCTGAAGGTGTTCACAAATACGATAAGCATTAACACCATGGCCAATGCCGCTAATGATGCCAACAGGTACTGCTGTTTTGGGAGATACACGTTTAGCACCTGTTCATATCCCGCCCAAAAGGTAATGGCCGCCATAAATACTCCCGGAATGGCCGAGCACAGGGCATATTTCCTGCGGTTCATCCGGATCAGCATGGTGGTGCATACAATTAAGCCACATGCGGCCAATAACTGGTTACTGATCCCAAATAGTGGCCAAATACTGCTCACGTTTCCTGTATATACTAAATAGCCCCAGGAAAAAGTAAAGATCAAACTACTGATGATGATACCGGGCATCCAGTTTTTATCGTTAAACTTGGGAATAACACTTCCCAACATTTCTTGTAGGAAAAAGCGGCCAACTCTGGTCCCGGCATCAATAGCGGTTAGGATAAATACCGCCTCAAACATGATGGCAAAATTGTACCAATAGGCCATTACATTGTCCATAAACGGGATTTTGTTGAAGATATGTGCCATTCCTACCGCCAGTGATACGGCCCCACCCGTTCTGCCGTATAAATCTACCCCAATTTTCTCACTGAAATGAGCCAGATCTACCGGCTGCATTCCGGGGTTTTGGGCAATAAACGAATCGTAAAGTTCCTTGGGGGTGTTGATTGCGAAGTAATCACCTGGCACCAAGGTACAAGCTGCAATTAAAGCCATTAAGGCTACAAAGCCCTCAACCAACATAGCTCCATAGCCCACAAAAAGGATTTCCTTTTCATTGTTCAACATTTTTGGGGTGGTTCCTGTAGCTATTACCGCATGGAAACCTGAAATGGCCCCACAGGCAATTACGATAAAAATGAACGGCAGTACCGGACCGCCGATAATTGGGCCGCCGCCTTTTACAAAATCCGTAATGGCGGGCATTTGCAAGGTAGGATGCACAAAGATGACCCCAACGGCTAACATTAGGATGGTTCCTATCTTTAAATAAGTAGACAGGTAGTCTCTTGGCACCAACAACAACCAAACGGGTAGCACTGAGGCCAAAAAACCGTAAACCGTGATTGCAATAGAAATGGTTTTAATATTCCAGTGGAAAATATCGCTAATTTCCTTTACCTGCATCAGATTATGGCCGCCAATAATGCTTGCTATCAGCATTATCCCACCAATGATACTGGCCAAGGTTACGCTGTTTTTGCGATAGCGCATGATGAGCCCCATCATTACAGCAATGGGCATGGTGGCAATAACGGTAAATAATGACCACGAAGCTTCGTGCATGGCACTGATACAGGCTAGGGATAATCCCGCTAGGGTTAAGATAAGGATAAACAAAATAGCGAAGCCGGCAATTACACCAGTACCTTTGCCTATTTCTTTACTCGCAATGGTAGCTAAACTTTGACCTTTATGGCGCACCGAAGCAAATAAAACCACCATATCATGTACTCCTCCGCCCAACACACAACCAATTAATATCCATAAGGTACCGGGCAAATAGCCAAACTGGGCGGCCAGTACCGGACCCACCAATGGTCCTGCTGCTGCAATAGCTGCAAAATGATGCCCAAAAAGCACATTTTTATTGGTAGCCACATAATCTTTACCATCGGCAAACTCTATTGCGGGCGTTACATTGGCGGCATTGAGCTTTAACACTTTGTTGGCCATAAAAATACCATAGAAACGATAAGCTATGGCAAAAACCAATAAGGCAACAAAAACCAAGGTGAGCGCATTAACGCCGTTTAAAAACTCCATAAACGTATTTTATTTTGATTTGATTTGATGAGCAGTTGGGTTTTTGCTGCCCAAAATATTGGCTACAACAGCCAATAACGAAGGTAATCATTCCGATTGAAATAGAAATTAAATTTTATTAATTTATTACAACATATAATTAAATTTTATTTTTAATTATAAATAAAACACTGTATTACAAAGCATTATACAAAATCAAAACGCTTCATCACTTAAAATGGCTGATCAGTTGAAATATGTTTATCCTATCGGGATTTTTTTGGGTTTGTTTTGGCCTTATTTGTCATCCAAGGCCAGTCAAGGATATTGCCTTGCAATTGGCGGGGTTAACAAAATAATTTCTGAGCATTTCGATCAGGCTTTGGGTGAGCAGCCAGATCAGCTATTTAAGCGGCATCATGGAGTTTAAACGGCCTGTTTCGGGCTTAAAACATGTAAGCTAAGGTTGTTAAACCGGACGTTAGGGCGCTCGTCATGCTGAATTTATTTCAGCATCGGCATATTATTAACCTGAGCCCCATTATTTAAAGCGGCAAGCTGGGCGTTAAAGCACGTGCTGAACTGTAGCGGCAAGCTAAAACGGATGCTGAAATAAATTCAGCATGACGGAATGCATTACTATTCACTTAGCATGACGGAATGCCCCGGAAGGCTACGAAGTAAAATATATTCAGCATGACGAGTGCCTTATATTTGGCAAAGGTTTAAAATAATGCTTTATAAATGGCCTTGCCCCAAAAATCTCCTAACAAATGGGCTCCTTCTTTATTAGGATGTAAATAAAAAGTACCATATTTTCCTTCCTCGGGCGAAAGGTATTGCTGATAGTGTTTCTTAAAAAACTTAAACGCCCTAACATCGCCCATAAATACCCTATCCGGATGGCTTTTTTGGTACATTTTAACCAATTTTTGCAGTTGCGGGCCGTAAGTTTGCAGCCTGCTAAGGCCTTCTTGCATATAGGTTGAGCGGTTATGGGTATTTGGGCTATACCAAATGGGCTGCTGATAAATAATTTTACAGGCCGGAAAAGCCGACATTAGGCTGTCGGTAATGGTTTTGAGGTTGTGATAATAGTCATCCTTGGATACAGGTGCGCCTTTAGGCCCCTTTACCGCACTATCGTTGGTCCCCAATTTAATGGAAAAAACCAGTAGGGCATTGGGATTGGCAAATGATTTGGCCGCTTTTAAAATCCTTGGAAAATCAGTTCCGGTTTGCGGCAATACGTCTACACTGGTGTGCCCGCTCACGCCCTGGTTCGAAAAACGAACTTCGCCTACACCATCCTGATTACTTAGCCAGGCACAGGCTTGGTTTGGAGGAGCATCTTTTCCACGATCTGCTAAACCGCCACCAAAGGTGATGCTATTTCCTATAAAAACAATATTAAGGTCTTTTTTTTGCTGTTGTGCATAGCTACCGCCCATGCTTAAGATCAGGCAGGCAAACAGATAAAGGTTAGGGATCATTTTCACGGCCACAATATACCCAATTGGGTACATTTAAACAATGTCCAAGGTTATTAGGCCATGTTTGTTTGGGCCTAAAAAGCCTCCCAAATTAAATGGGAGGCTTTTATTCAGGAGGCAAGGAGCAATTGGCGCTCTTACGGTTTTGTGTGGTTATTTATCATTTCCATGATCATTTTCAGCTCAGGAGTAATGGCTCCGCCTAGCGCAGTTGCTTTGTTTTGGTGGGCCTCTAAAAGCTGGAAGTTTTCATCGGCAAAAATCAGGGTGCCGCCATTGTTCATTTTTACGATGATGGTTTCTACTCCCCTGCCATACAGTCGGAGCGTGGCGGTTTTTACGCTAGGCAGCCCATCAATGGTAACTTTTGTGGCTTTGCCCATTTGAAATTCGTTAAACACTGCTATGGACACGTATCTTAGCAATTTCCTCCTGATCTTTTCTTCGGGCACTGTACAAAGTACCGTTCGTTTACCTTGGCTATAGGCCGTTTTCGCAATATTCAACATCTCCCTATTTGAGCAGTTTGGCTGTAGCAAGAAGTAGTTGGGCACCAATGTATTATTCATTTCAAATGCTTGCTAGTGCCCAGCATGCTGTGGTGCAATAAACTAGGCCGACAATTTTTTTTATGCTCATCTTATTTTTTGAGCGATAAGATATACCTGACCATTTTTTGCGCCTCCTGCTCGGAAACGGTGGGGTGTGGCGCCATGGGAACACTTCCCCAGGCTCCCTGACCGCCTTTCATGATCTTTTCAGACAACATTTTGATATTTGCTTCGCTGGCTTCGTAATAGTTAGCTATTTCCAGATAAGAGGGGCCTACCAATTTGGCATCTTCTTTATGGCAGCCCAAACAGTCTGATTGCGAAACCAGGTTCCTGCCTTCTTGTACAACGGTTTCCATCACGGCAGGTTCGGTTTTCTGATCACCGCTGGTACCGCAGCCACTGGTTAAACCGGCTAGCAAAGCGAGCGAAAAGAGCGAAAAGAGCGTAACAAGGTTTTTATTTACATGAAGTACCATAAGCTTAGCATTAAAGTTTATTGTTTTTGAGTTGATTTGCGGCATAATGGCAAGCCCTGGCGGTAAGTGCCATATAGGTTAACGAAGGGTTTTGCGTGCTGGTTGATGTCATGCAGGCGCCATCCGTTACAAATACGTTTTTGCATAAATGCAATTGGTTCCACTCGTTAAGCAAGGAGGTTTTGGGGTCTTTCCCCATTCTAACGCCTCCCATTTCATGAATATCCAGCCCTGGAGCCTGTTTACTGTCTTTAGTTTTGATATTGGTAAATCCGGCCTTGGTAAACATTTCCGTAACCTGCTCAAAATAATCGGCCAGCATCTTTTCATCATTCTCGTCGTAGCTTATGTCGATGCGCAGTTTTGGAATGCCCCATTGGTCCTTTTCCCGATCATCTAACCATACTTTATTGGTTTCTTTTGGGATGGTTTCGCCCATGATATGAGACTTAACTTTCCATGGTCCTGGTTTGGGGTTCAAGAGGTCATTTTTCAGCTCGGCGCCCCAGTTTTTCGAAGCTTGATCACTAGGTGAGGCACCAAGCCCCACGGCATAGCCACGTAAAAAATCGGTATCCTGCCTAAACACGTTCCTAAATCGGGGCATGTAGCCTGATGTTGGCCTTCGGCCTTCAATGGTGTATTCCAGTTCTGCGTGATACTCCGCAGTGACCGAGCCCCTGTAGTTATGAAATGCCAAATATTTGCCCAATAGGCCGTTATCGTTCCCTAGGCCATTGGGGAACCTTTTACTTTTTGAGTTTAACAGCAGTAAATTAGTGTTGAGTGCGCCTGCGTTAACAAAGATGATGGGAGCATGATAAATGGTTTCGGCTTTTGTTTTGGCATCAATTACCTTTACACCGGTTGCCTTTTGCTGTTTTTCGTTGTATATAATACTATGTGCAACGCTATCCGTAACGATGGTTAGCTTACCTGTTTTGGCTGCCCAAGGCAGTGTAGAGGCGTTGCTACTAAAATATCCTCCAAAAGGGCAACCTCGTTGGCAAAGATTACGGTACTGGCAGCTGGACCTTCCCTGCTCCAAATGAATATCTTTTGGCTGGCTAATGTGGGCGCAACGGCCAATGATCATTTGCCTGTCCTGGTAATTGCTTGCTATTTTTTGTTGCAATAATTTTTCCACTTTGGTTAATTCCATTGGCGGTAAAAAATCACCGTCTGGTAACTGGGGGATATGGTCCTTATTGCCAGATACGCCGATGAATTTCTCCACATAGCTGTACCATTTATCCAAGTCGTTATAGCGAATAGGCCAATCAACCGCAAAGCCGTCGCGTTTTGGTCCTTCAAAATCGTAGTTGCTCCAACGTTGGGTTTGCCTGGCCCAGGTTAACGATTTTCCTCCTAACTGATAACCTCTTATCCAATCAAAAGGTTTTTCCTGTAGGTATGGATGTTCGGCATCTTTTACAAAAAAGTGCATGGCATCTTCCCTAAACGCATAACATTTGCTGATAATGGGATTGGCTTGTTTAATTTCTTCGGTAAGTTCATTTCGGTGCTCAAACTCCCAAGGGCTTAGGTTAGTGGTTGGGTAATCTTTGATATGCTGCACGTCCCTGCCACGCTCTATCACCAATGTTTTTAGGCCTTTCCCGGTAAGTTCCTTTGCGGCCCAGCCACCACTAATGCCTGAACCGATGACAATGGCGTCGAAATTGGTTATTTTATTTTTGCTCATTTGTGTATTTGATTTTAAACTACGCTCTTTTTACACTGCCCGAAAAATGACCAGGCACCAGGATGTAGGGCCTTAGTTTGGTCATCACATATTCCGATTGCTGGTAGCCTTTTAGCGTTTGTTTCCTCACTTCTTTTAAAAAGAACTGCAGGTTGCTTTCTTTGTATCTGGGCTCCATAATTTCCTTCAACAGATTGATTTTATGCTGGTTGGAGCTCTCGGCAAATTTTGTACCGCCTATGGTTTTATCTTCAAAGGTTTGTAATCCATCCATAAATTGTTGCTGTTCTTTTTGGGGCAGGCAGTCATCAACCATTTTCAGTACAAAAAGATGTAGCCCCAGGTCCTTGGCCCCAAGGGTATCAGTTTTAGGGATAATGGTTTCTACCAGCTCCGCCAGTAGCTGCTCTTGTTTGGCGCTAATGGCAATTTGCTGTAGTGGTATGCTGGCCTCTTGCTGATGATTGAAACATGAGGGCAAAAGCATAGCTGAAGCACACAGCAAAGCCATGTGCCTAATTGCGGTACGTCTTTCCATTATTACTGGATTTCCTTAACTATTTTTCTAAAATTATTTACGCTTGTGCTTACATCAGGAATGTTATTTTCCCAATTGTATTCGTATTCTGCGGACAATACACCTTTGAAGTTTTGACGCTTTAACTCGGTGATTACGCCTTTAACGTTACTAAAGCCAGTTCCCCAATGCACATCATGTGCTTTTACGTTTCCAAATTCGTTAAGGTCTTTAACATGCAGTTGAATTACATGGCCTTCGAGCTGTTGCAATGCTTTAACAGGATCTAAGCCTGAACGTACCCAATGACCAATATCGGCACAGGCCCCCATTCGTTTACTTTTCCCTTTAATGGTATTGAGTACGGTTTGGGGGTTCCAATAAAATGAAGGATTGGGATGGTTATGTATAGCGGCGTTCATTTCATATTTATCGCATAGTTGGGATACCAGGGGGATATCTTTTTCCTCTGGTTCGCAGGTAATGTTCTCTGCACCCAACGATTTAGCAAAGGCAAATATTTTTTCCCAGTCGCTGCTGTCCTTAGTTTTGATTACTCCGTAAGAGACCAAACGTATTCCTTTTGCTTTTAGCAGCTGTTGTACATAGGCCTTACTTGCCGCCGACATGCGGAAGTCCATTTTTTCGTTAATACCGCCGCCAATTACCTGTTGCGGGTAGGCCTCCACGTAACGCAAACCGCAGCTATCAATCTTGTCTAAGGCTTGGGTAAAGCTAAACAGTTTAAAAGTGTAAGCCTGTGCACCTAGTTTCCAGCCCAATGCAGTTTCGGGGTGGTTATTTACTTTATTGGTTTGGGTTTTGCATGCCAGTTGTACCATTGCAACCAACATCATCATTATCATGCTATTTGTTTTCATCTATTTGTATTACAGTTTCAGTAGCGAAAAGGGTTAATGGCCAATGAAAGTTGTCTCCTTAGGTTATTTAAATATACCATTTGGAGCAACAAACCCTTTATCTTAAAAATTTAACCGCCTTAACGGTATTGGTTTCAAATTCAACTTGGGCGATATACAAGCCCTTTTTTAGCGCCAAAGGTAGCGTAATGTCATTATCTGCTACGCGATCTTGGTAAACCACCTGGCCCAAAATGGATAAAATGATTACTTTTTTTGCTTTCTGACTAAAGCCTGCCAGCAGTATTTTAACGGATTGATCTGTAGCACTTACCGTCATTTCTTCCATGCCCGGCAGCGTATGTGGAACCACAATGGTTGAAAGTTCGTTTTCGATACCGTTAACATTTACTTCTTTAAGTTTATAGTAGTTATTGCCAACCATTGGATATTGGTATTGATACCTGTAGGTGTGCGAGCCAGCAATGCTTCCTTTGCTTGCCACGGTACTGATGGCTTTAAATGTCTTTCCATCTACAGCATGCTCAACAATAAACCTGGCATTGTTCAGTTCAGAAGATACCGACCATTCCAGCTCAGTTGCATTTCCTTGGCGTTTGCCCTTGAAATTGATGAGGCCTAGCGGCAGGGTTACCAGCGCTTCCCTAATGCATCTGATGGGATATCCGTTTGCCCTACTGATGTTGTTAGTTGTGCTAGCGGCATTACTTACCAGATGGAATACGTATGCGCCTCCAGAAGAACCTGCCGTAGATGACCATAGCCTAGTAGTATTGGTATTGGTGTTCAAATTTCCTGTAGTGCCATCCCTAAAGGTAATTGAAGGGATTTTCAGGTTAGAGGTAAACGCCGTGGTATATTCTGTGATACCTTCAGCAATCCTTACGGCTTCCCATTCGGCTATCGTGGGCAATCTCCATTGTAGCCCCAGTAGTTTTTTACAGGGATCGCAGCCGTTGGCCGCTAAAATATCGCCCGGTATTTCTGCCTCGGCTTTATCTGTAGCTGTACCCGCACTCCACCATCTATTGGCCGCTGTTGTATTATAATAAAATGGATTTGTACCGGTTTTATTTAGTCCACTTGGATTGTTTGGAGCTGGAGAAACGGCCGAGGTAGTTGCTCCTACACGCCGCTGGTGTCCATCATCCCAACGGCCCCATTGGAATAAATCGCCCCATGCCGTAGCATCGGTTCTGGTGGTGGCCACGTTTGATGATCCCAAGTTTTGCTGCAGCCATACGTTTCCATCTTTTGCCCTAACCGTGGTATAGGTAACCTGGTTCCCGCCGTAGGTTACCTTAATGTTTCCTGTATTACCTTGCGTGGTACCAGGAACAGTTTCTTCGGGTACTGGTGTATCAAAAACCTGAGGGTTACGGAACAGGTAAAACCTGCCATCTTCACCCCCTGCAAGTAGGTGGACCAAATACCCTTCTGGCGACAGGATAGGGCTCACCCAACAGCCATGTCTATCCATGTTTATGGCGTTGCCATTTTCTTGATAAAGTGTTTTAGGGCGGCTGAACAAAGGCTCGTTGTTGGTGCCCACGTTTAGTAATATGTAAGCTGTGGCATAAGATTTGGCTTCGATCACCTCTTTTGAAGAATACATGTGCACCCCTTGGCCAAAAAGTATATCCCATTTACCATCCTTATTATAATCGCAAACACTTAAGGTAGCCCTGCCTTCGTTTCCTGCAAAACCAACAATGCGGATAGAATCTCCGTTTGCCCATTTTAGTGGAATTTCACTAACGAGCTGGTTTGGATCGGTGTTTCTGGTGTAGCGGTTTAAAATGCCATTTCCGCTAATGGCCAACATAGGTTCAGCCTGCGTGGTATTTTGAAAAAAGTATCTCGGCACCACAGCTGGCTTGCTTCTCCATGCCGCTTTAAACGATTGCCCATTAAAAACCAACGGTATGGCTAGGTCCAATTGAGGTTGTTGGTTCGTACCTACGTTTTTGTACACCACGTAATTTCCCGTAACGTCGTTACAAACAATGTCCAATAAGCCGTCATTGTCCCAATCAACCACCAATGGCTGCACATAGCCCCATCTTTTCTCATTTGGTCCTTGAATAGAACCTGTTAAACCCGCCTGATGATGTATGGTATTGGTACCTGATTTTAATTTTACCGCAGGTTTCCAAATGGGCTGTTCATCAGTTCCCAAATTTTTAAAGAACCAGATAAAACCCGATGAATCTCCGCCGATGATATCGGCAATGCCGTCGCCGTCCCAATCTACCCATTGTGGGGCGGCCAAGGTTTGGATGTGCAGGTCGCCCCCTTTGATTTTTACTGGACGTTGTTTCCATAACTGGTTCTGATCATCAAAGTAATACTCTATTAAAATTCCTGGATTACCACCCATCACAAAGCCGTTAGTGCTGCCTAAGCCGGCATAAATAGGACTTGTGGGACTGGTGTAGGCACCACTATAGATTTCCTGCGTAATTGCGGCGATACCTGCGGGCAAAGTCTTGTCAAAAAAAGTCAGGTTACCATTTACCAATCCTACATCAAACAAGCCAAGTCTATCAACATCCCAAGTAATCATTGCTTGCCAATCGGTGCTGCCAAATAAATTTACCGAAGCTATTTTTGACGGGCTTTGATAATATTCCAGCGTTAACGCCGCCCTGTTATACTGCACTTTTTTATAGATACCAAATTCCCAGGTACTGATGTTGTTTAATATCGCATAGCTAAATTGCGTTCTGGTTTTATCGCCCTTCCAATTACCATTTGCATCATAGCCTTTATTAAAACCTATTTCTGGGTTAGGTGGGTATCCCCATGGACTAATGCCTCCCGGCCAATAAGATTTTCCTTCGTTTAGGGCAGAGTATTTCACTAAAAAAATACCTTCTTGATTATTTAAAATAGTAAATTCTCCGGTTAAAGGACTACCAGCAACAGTCAGCGGTGTGGTGTTTGCAATGGCCAGGTTACTTCCGCTGGCCAGCTCAACATTTACCCACTGACTGTTGCTCTTCTCCGAAAAAAAGTACATTGGTGTACTGCTATTTACACATATTGCCTTTCCTGCATTAAATCTATTGCTAAATTCCTCGTTTCTTATGGGCTTGTCGTACAGCAATGAGCCATCCGCTGTTTTCCCTAAATATTTACACTCGTAAAAACCATTTCCCAATAGGGCTATATTAACCAGGAGATTTTTATTTGGCAAGATAATGGGCACAAGATCCAGTCCAAAACCAAAATCAGCAATGGTGGTGTCGGCAAATTTTAACGGTTGAGGCAAATCACTTTGTGCCCTAGCGCTAAATGAATACAAAAGACAGGTAGCACATAATAACAATAACAATTTTTTCATCCTATAAAAGTTTATGGTTGCACCTCTATTTTCAATTTCCTGATTACTTCCTTTTTATCTTTACTATTAGCGTTTATGCCAATAAACACTACTTCATAAATGCCAGCAGCCTTATACGTGAAACTATAGGTGTTCAACGGTACGTCCCTATATGTTTTGATGCCAACTCCGGGGTTTCTACCAATATTGGTATCGGTAATAATAAAAGGCTTGCTGATGCACCATTGCCTGTATTCGTTGGCAACGGTGAGCGGGCCACGCATGGTAACGGCACTTGAAGAGGACAAATCGAAGGCATTGGTTCCCCATTCGTTAACTGTTCCTTCATAAATAGATTTCCAACCAGCAGTGGCTGAGCTCATGAGCAACTGGCTTTCCTTGGGCGATACACCAGTGAGTGTTAGTGCCTGAAAGCGCCAGATAGACGACTTGCCAACTGTGTTGTTATTTGGCCTATTGGTGTAACAAAAAGCAATATACGACTGCTTATTCTTCCTGATCTCGTTTACAATATTGACTGTTCCGGAAGATATGTAAGGATTGGTACTTGTGCAGGTTAGTGGGCTCCAACTAAACTTACTTGACAAATCTGTCCAGGTAGCTGTTTTTATCCTTTGCAACGAATCAGCCTTTGAAGTTAAATTATTCAAATCTAAATCACTGGTAACCATAACACTAAACTGGTTAGCCTGACAAAGCGGTGCTGTACCTCCCTGGCTACGCACCTGGTTTTGGAAAGCCAAATTGAGCTGGCTGAGCGCAACTATGCTATCCCTGTTGGCATAACCATAGTGATTGCCAAATTCGCCAGAATAAAAAGTAATCATATCAGGATTTCCTTTCATGCTAAAGATTATTGGATTGCCTAATTTTACGGTAGTTTTTGTTACCGAAACATTAAATTCTGGTTCGTTTACGGCCAAATCTTTTGAACATGCCGCATGCAAAAGAACCACAAGTAAGGCCATGTATGTTTTAAAATTTTTCATCTTATATTTTGAAATATTGTTGAACTATCTACCAACCTTCGTTCTGGATTAATTTTGGATTAACGCCTATTTCGTACGCTGGAATTGGCCATATTACATCTCTTTGAGTGGCATTTCTATAGTAGTTGGTCATCGAAACGTACAGGGTGTTGGTACCTGATGGCGCTTCGGTCAATCGGGCTTTCATGCTATCGTAAAATATTCCCCAACGTACCAGGTCATTTTTACGCAACGACTCAAAACATAGTTCTCTGGCCCGCTCATTCCTTATTTCGTTTTTAAACGACAAATAATCCATTCCATTTAAATCTGCTGCAGTAGCCCCAACTGAATTAATGTCGAGCCCTTTTGCTCTCCTTCTCACCTGATTGATATATTTATAGGCGTTATTGGGATTTTTTTCTACTTCATTAATGGCTTCGGCATACATTAAAAGCACATCCGAATAGCGTAATAGTGGAAAATTGATGGGTGTTTGGGTGTTGGTTTTGGGCTGGACTTTTTCATATTCTCGTCTATATTTCCCGCAAAACCTCTCGATAATTAAGTTGGCAGAAGTAAAGTCGACCTTGCCGTTATCGGCATATCTGTAGGCAGAAATGGCCCAGTCTCTACGTAAATCATCGGTATCATATAACCTATAGAGCCAAGGATGCGGGCGTACGATACCTTGCGAAAACCCCCAGTTTGCCGTACCAGTTGCCGAATAGGCTATTCCGTTAAGGATACCTACGGCGCCACCCGTGGTATTGTAAACTCCAGTACCATTTCCCCAAAACTCCACTTCAAAAATGCTTTCTTTAAGGTCATATTTATCTTCTGCATAATTGATAAACACTTGGCCATAGGAAGAATTTAATTGATGATAGCCTAAATCAATTACCTTTTTGGCCCATTTTGCAGCCTCATCATAACGGGAGGTTTCGTTTAAGGGGTTGCCCGCCATGTACAAATTTACCCTAGCCAGGATGCCCCAAACGGTTGATTTGGATATGCGTCCGGAAGATCCTGCCGCTGTGATGTCGGGCACCAAATCTGCGGCACGCTCCATGTCTAGCAAAATTTGTGCATAAACTTCTCTGGCAGAAGATCGGGGCAATTGAATAACCTCGTTTTCGCTGGAAATGGGCGGATCCAACACCAATGGAACGCCTCCAAATCTGGAAACGAGCATAAAAAAATAATACCCGCGTAAAAAGAGTGCCTGGCCTTTGATCTGGGCTCTTTTGGTTTCATCAATGTCTATGGCTGAATTATCTATACTTTTAAGCAATAAATTTGCCCTGCTTACCCCTCTGTATATTGCTCGCCAATGGTTCAACAACTTGTCGTCGGTAGTGTTTACCACGTAATATGACATGGTACCATTATCGGTTGGAAAATGCATAAAACCTTCGTCGGCCTCCAGCCCCATCCTGCCCTGCATACTGTTTCCGTAGGTATATGTTTCGGCCAAAATAGCGTACACCCCCCTAAGAGCGATATCCAACTGCTCGGCATTTTTATAATAATTTTCCGTTGATACCACATAAGCATCTGGTTTTACATCTAAAAACTTACTACACGAAGTACATGTTAAAACCAAAGCAAAAAATGGCAACAATAATATCTTTTGTGTTTTTCTCATCTGTCTATAGTTTTATAGCATTAAAAATTTGCCTTTACCCCTGCGGTAACCGTGAGGTTTCTGGGATAGGACGAATAGTCAAACCCTGGTGTAAGCGTAGAGTTCCTTACCGAAACTTCTGGGTCGTAGCCCGTGTAGCTGGTCCAGGTGTATAAATTTTGGGCAGCGCCATAAACTTCAAGCGACTTTAATTTTCCGCGCCACTTTTTGGGAAAGGCATAAGATAGTTGAACTGTTTTTAACCTGAGGTAAGAACCGTCTTCAATAATTTTGCTCGAATATCTACCCTTGGGGCCAAAACCTCCCGTCCTGTAGTTTTCATTTGTTGGGTTTTGGGGTGTCCATCTATTGGTATAGGAAGCAAACTGGTTTAAATTGAGTCGGTTGCCCATGTTACCCTCAAAAGCCAATCTGTTAGCATTGATAATATCATTACCATAATTCCATTGAAAGAATACGTTTAAGCTAAATCCTTTATAAGAGATATTGTTGTTAAAACCTCCATAATGCACGGGCAATCCTCTGCCAATGGGCACCATATCCTTTTCGTTTACTACGCCATCTTTGTTGAAATCAACGTATTTGATATCTCCTGGCTGCACACTGGTGTTGCCATTGGTAGGAATACCTGCCTTTAGCACATAGGAAGTACCGATGAGGTCAAAATCGCTGTATTGGTAGTTTCCGTCCCATTTGTACCCGTATAACGTTGCCGCAGGCCCGCCTACGTTGGCAATGTAGGAAAACGATCCGTTGTAATCGCCGGTAAAGGCTACCCACGAAAGCATATTGGTTTGTCCTTCGGCAAGTTTTAAGATCTTGTTTCGGTTAAAACTGATGTTGAATGAAGTTTCCCAAGAAAAATCCTTGTTTTGAATATTGATGGTATTAATGGAAATTTCAAATCCGGTATTCCTAACGGCACCTACATTTTTCATTACCGTACCAAAACCCGTAGCTAATGGCACATTTGCGTTCAATAGCAGGTCAGTGGTTTTTTTGTTGTAATAGTCGGCCGTTAGGTTTATCCTGTTTTTGAACAAAGAAATGTCGTAGCCAATATCAAGTTGGGCGGTAGTTTCCCACTTTAGGTTTTGGTTGCCCATACTGTTAATAACTGCGGCATATTTGGGTTCTTCATTCCCAAAAGAATAATAATCGCCTATCAAAATGGTCTGAAATCTCGAAAAATCACTTATTCGGTTGTTTCCAGTGATGCCATAACTCACCCTCAATTTGGCCTCGTTAACCATTTTTAAGTTTTTCAGGAAATTTTCTCTGCCCATTTGCCAAGAAAAAGCAGCAGAAGGGAAAAATCCCCATCTATTTGACGGTGAAAATTTGGAAGAACCATCGGTCCTTAGGGAGGCGGTAAACAGATATTTGGACTTGAAATTATAATTTATCCTTCCTAAAAAAGACGCTAAGGTATTTTTAAAAAGTTCTGATTTTACGCTTTTTGGGATCCCGAAATCAAGTGCTCTTATCCCTAATTCTTCATTGGTAACCCTATCTGTTTCAAAACCAAAGCTTTCAATACTGGTTCCTTGCAGTGTGAAGGCTGCTATGGCATCAAAATAATGGTCTTTGTTGATTCTTTTTTTGTAGGCCAGCCTATTCTCATTTACCCAGCTGCCCAACTCGATATCTCCATAGGTGCCATTAGCACCATTGGGGTTCCAATTTGATACAATACCTTTATATGTTCTTGAATTATTAAATGTTTGGCTTTTGGTAAACCTCTGGTTATAACCTGCCCTAACGTTAAAGCTAAAGTCTTTGCTGATGTCATAATTTAAACTTGAATTGATGTACAAATCTGACCTGGTTTCTTGCCTGATTTCATTTTTGGTTGAAATCAGGGGGTTCATTAAAAACAACGCATTTTCATCTTCTGGATCAATTAGTTCATTTACAATATCAGCGGTGCTGCTTACTGGCCTGTAACCCAAAATCCGATAGAGCAGATAAGAAGCATACGAATTGGAGCTGGATTTCATTTCCGACGCCTTGGAGCCATAATTCTTATCCTTTGCGTAGTTAATATTGATACTGGCCTTGAGTTTTTTGCTGATGGTTTGCTCTACGGTTGCTCGTCCCTGAATTCTGTTAAAACCCGAGTTAATGATAATCCCGTTTTGGTTGGCATACGAACCAGAAAACGAGTATTTGGTCAGATCGTTTGAACCTCTTATCGAAAGGTTATGGTTGTGCATGATTGCTTGCCTAAACAAAAGAGCTTGCCAATCGATATCATTGGCTGTTTTATAATTGTCCAATGTCATTCCTGGTTTGTCCAAATAAAGCTGTTTGCTTCCCTCTGGGCTCATTTCCAACTGATATTTAACAAATTCATAGGGATCCATCATCTCCATATTTTTGGTGGCGTGCTGCACACCAAAATAACCATCGTAAGCTATTTGTGGCGGCCCCACTTTGCCTTTCTTGGTTTCAATGATAATTACACCGTTGGCACCCCTTGAACCATAAATAGCCGTGGCAGAGGCATCTTTCAGGATCGATATTTTTTCAATTTCTTCGGGGTTAATAGCGGAGCTGGAAAAATCCTCCATGGGAAATCCATCTATTACGTACAAAGGGGCATTGCTTTGTGTTAACGAATTGCCGCCCCTGATTACAATATTCATTTCAGCGCCAGGCTGCCCCTCGCTTGAGCTAACCTGTACCCCAGCAATCCGTCCGGCCAAAGCCTGATCGAAAGTAGTTACAGGAGCTTTTTGTAGGTCGGCAACTTTCACTTCGGCAACCGAACCCGTGAGGTCCCCTCTTTTTACTTCGCCATAGCCAATAATTACCACCTGGTTTAAATCAGTTTGCTGTGGCTTTAAAGCAAGGTTTAAAGTAGCATTGGCGCTCACAGCTCTTTCTTGGGTTTCATAGCCCACATAGGAAAAAACTAATACGGCACTACTTGTAGAACTTCTAATTTTATACGCCCCATTGGCATCAGTAACCGTAGCCGTGCTGGTACCTTTTAGCCTTACGCCAACTCCAATAAATGGATTGCCTTTTTCATCGGTAACCTTACCCTGTATTACAATTTCTTTCTGTAAGCTAATTGCAACCGTGTGTTGTTTGGGCTTAATTACCACAATTTTCTTGTCTATACTATAAGTAAGCGGCTGGCCACCCAGGCTGTGCTTAAGTGCATTCTCTAAAGTTTCATTTACAAAATTCACATTAACGTTTTTGGTGTCTTTAAGGTCATCTTCTTGATATAAAAAGCCATAGCCTGTTTGTTTCCTAATTTCTTTGAACAAGGCTTTAAGGCTGATATTATTGGCCTTGATATTGACAGATTGCGCATAGGTTGATGCGCTTACCTGCATAAAGGCGGCCAACATTAAAATCAAAATCATCTTCATAGCTAATAGATATGGTTTTAAAGAAGCATGACAAAAACCGCTGCAAATATTTGCAGTATTTTTTTTATACATTTGAATATCAGGTTTAGTTAATATTTGGTTCTCTTATCAAATGGACGATTACCTGTTTTGCCTCTATATGGCAACAAAAATCAGGGGCGGGCCAACGCCTCTGGTTTTCTGGTAATCGAAAGGGTGTTTATTTTACCGCATCACGATTATCCTCCTTCCCTCAACTTTAAAGCTCACGTTACCGAAGCTTTCCATATGTTTCAACAAATCGTTAATGCTAGCACTACGTGGAAAAGCTCCACCAAATTTTTGCTTGGTTATTTCTCCCCTATAGCTGACATCTACATCGTACCAGCGTGAGAGTACGTTCATGATCGACTGTATATCTTCATTTTCGAATACGAAATAGCCATTTTTCCATGCTAAGGCTTCCTCTACATCTACTTTTTCAATCATTAAAGGGTTATGAAGACTTGTAATGGCCTGCTGTGCTGGCTTGATGATCATTGCCTTTAACGGTTGATGTAACGGGGTTACCTTAACACTGCCCTCTAATAAGGTGGTTGCTATTTCGCTATCGTTGCTATAGGCCTTTATGTTAAAATGCGTACCCAAAACTTCTATCTGTTGTCCTTTTCCATTCCCTAAAGTATTGGTGATTACTATAAAAGGCATTTTTTTCCGGCCTTTAAGGTTCAATGACGCCACTTCGAAATAAGCCTCTCCCGTTAATTCTACCATTCGCTTATCGCCCGAAAAATGCGATGGATATTTAATACTGGAAGCAGAATTGAGCCAAACTTTTGTTCCATCTGGCAATTGCACCTGGTATTGTCCGCCCCTGGGGGTTTCCAAAGTATTCGTGGAAATAGCGTTACCAGTTGCCCCATGATCAAGATAGGTCAATTGGCCATCGCCATGCTTAATAATACTTACCCCCTGCTGTTCTGCTAAATTGCCGTTCTCTGCACTATCCAGCACAAGCTTTCGGCCGTCGGAAAGGGTTAGCATGGCCTTATTACTGCCAGGCAATATCTCATGGGATGTTTTTACAGCTACATTTGTGTTATTTTTGGCTTCCTGTTTTTTGAACCATACCAATCCAACCCCCACGCAAAGCAATAATGAAGCGGCTACCGCCACTCGAGGCCACCATTTGACAGTCTTTTTTTCTACCAGTTGACGCTGCAATTGGGCAAACCCAATATTTACCTCATAAAGTAAGTCCTCAGAGGTTAAATCAGAAGGCGGTGTTTTATAGTTAAGATACCAACTTTCTACCACGGCCTTTTCTTCGGGGGTAGCAAGTCCGGCATTATATTTCTCTAGCAGTTCTTCTGCGTTCTTCATACATTAATATGCGATGTGGTCAGTATATTTGGCTATTTATATACTAAACACGCAACTTAGGGGCAGAGGGTATATGAATTAAAAAAAAATGGAAAAAATGTGAGCGCCCAGTTTTGTCCTCAATATTCGGAGGGCACTGCGTACCTGGGTGCGTACGGTGTGGGGGCTTATATGGAGCTCGTCGGCAATTTGCTGATGGCTCATTTCCAGGTTACGGCTCATTTCAAAAATCAGTTTCATTTGGGGAGGTAAAGCGGCTACTTCCTTTTCAACCAAGGCAATCAATTCCTTTTCCCTAAGCTTTTCATCTGTTAGGCTAACTCCCCGGTCCATAAAAGTTTGTAGAGACGCCAGATAAGCTTCCCTTACTTTCTGGTTTCGATAGGTGTTGAGTACCCTATTTCTCACCAGTGTGTACAAATAGGACGATAAATTGGTATCTTCTGCCAATTGGGTACGCTTGTTCCAAAGGGTAACCAATGCTTCCTGTATAATATCGCGTACCTCTTCCCTATCGGGCAGCCTTCTATAAACGTGACTGTACAAAAGCCCATAAAAGCGTCGATATATCTCGTCCATTACCTCGGTTCTACCCAATCTTAAATGATGGAGCAGCTCTTCGTTGCTTTGGCTTTCATACTTGTACATCTGGTTTGTTCTTCCTAGCAAAGATATTATTCCTGGCAAAGAAAACAAGTTGATAGGCAATTAGACATGATATTACTTTATCATTAGGAACACACCAAAAAGAGCAATAAAAATTAACGGGGCGGGTGCCGATTTTGGCCCACCACATCCTGTTTTACAACAGTTTAAACGTATTGATTGGTTCTAGCGCTCAAGCAAAAGCAGAAAATTTTATTTTAAATAACGCTCGATATAAGATAACATCATATATAAAAATGATAAAAACAGCCAACAACTCTCCCTAATCATCCGTCATATTTGTATATTAACCCACGTCGATAACCAATTTGTAAAAACTAAGCCTATCCCTAACCAATTTTAGAATGGGCAAGATTGTTGAATTGTATGAACCATCAACCTGATGAGCAGTTGTTAGAACGGCTAAAAACAGGTGAATCGCGAGCTTATGATGCTATTTTCTTAAAGTATTATAAACTGCTTTGCGTGAACGCCTATTTTTACCTGCATGATGAACAGGAAGCCAAAGATTTGGTCCAGGCTTTCTTTTTGGAAATGTGGGAAAAGCAAATCTACATGCGCCTGAGCGGTGACATTAAAGGCTATCTATATCGGTCGGTACAAAACCGTTGTTTAAACCACCTGAAGAAAAGAGAGACCTTGGAAAAAAGACAGGAGGTTTATCAAGTCACGGAAAATGCTGCTTCCGATACCGATGAAGATATTGAACACACCTATGTAAAGCTGGACCATGCCATAGGCGAATTGCCAAACCAACGCAAAGAAGCCCTAAAGTTGGTATATTTACAAAACAAAAAATACCAGGAAGCCGCTGATATTATGGGCATTAGCCTCAATTCACTAAAAACCCATTTGAAGATAGGGCTTAAAAATCTTCGTGAAGCTTTAAATTTATTTTGAAAACTCTTAACCTGTAATCGCCTTTTTGGTGTATTAAAAACAAATGATAGCTGAACACGAATATATTCGCCAATTATTTCTAGAAAAGCTTGCTGGGACGATAAGCCCCGCAGATGACAGGATATTACAGCAGCTCATCACCAAAAATGAGGTCAATAAGGCGTTTTGGAATTCGCTTAATGAACAGCGCAAACAACTTAATGCCGAGCAATTTGTTGCTGATTTGGATGAAGCCGCAGCTTTAAAAGCCTTGAAACAGCAGTTGCCTACCCGTAAATTACCTGTGTGGAAATATGTGGCCGCAGCGGCTATTTTTATGGCCGTAGGTGCGGCCGTATGGATTAACCTGCCACATGATAAAAACAACTCCCTTGAAACAGCTACCCAAAAAACACCACCACTTGACCATAAAGCCATTCAATTGCAGTTGGACAACGGCGAAATATTAACACTGAACAAGCAAGACAAAAATGGGCTCATTGATGTTCATGATGTTAAAATCCGTACTTCTGAAAAAGGAATAGAAGCTATAAATGGCGGCAACGCCGATGCACAAACCACTTTATATGTCCCGGCCAAACAGGATTACCACATCACCTTATCAGATGGAACCAAAGTTTGGCTCAACTCCGCCTCTAAACTACAGTTCCCTATTCGCTTTACTGGGCCATTAAGAGAAATCTATATGGAAGGAGAAGCCTATTTAGAAGTGGCCAAAAACGCCAATAAACCTTTTATTGTGCACACCAGAACAACAGCTATAAAGGTATTGGGCACCAAGTTTAACCTTAACACCTACGATGAGAACCTGACCAAAACCTCTTTGGTGGAAGGAGCGGTACTCTTAACTTCTGATCAGAAATCAGTAAAACTGATGCCTGGCCAACAAGGCAACTTTAGCACTGGCAAAGGCTTTTCGGTAACTGCCTTTGACCAAGACCAAACCCTGGGCTGGATCAACGGGACTTACTATTTCCAAAACAATTCGCTAAAAGAAATTGCCAAGGTAATTAACCGATGGTTTGATGTTGAAGTTGTTTTCGAAAATCCGCAATTGGCAAACTTCCGCTTGTCGGGTATGTTGGAAAAACAACAATTAGCAGCTTTTTTGAAAGATTTGGAGAGCGCCAGCGATATTGAAACCAAACTGGCCAACAACAAATTATACATTAAATAATTTTTATTTAGTTCACCCATTTTAACCAGGCCGATGTATTTAAGGTAAGTAACCAAATATTAAATACATCATGAAGAAACTATTACCTATTATTTTTGCGCTATGCGCAAACTATGCCCATGCGCAAATCTTCTCACAAAATTTTAGCAGCTCCAACAACAAGCGAACTTATATTGGTGGCGGAACAAACCAATTTGATGGGATAACGGATTTTAAAAACTCCAGAAGCAGTATTGAAACGGAAAATGGCAACAGTTTCCTACGTTTCGACAAAATAGGCCCCTCATCAATCATTCTTTCGAAAAATACCCCTTTGGCAGGCAGTAACCACTTGGCTTTCGTCCAATTTAAGGTAAGAATATCAGCCCCTGAAAATACGGAGACCCCTCCAAACCAGTTGGCTGGCTTTTACTTGGGCGATGGGGATACCGATGCCTTTGAACACGGCAATACCGCAGGAGTTACCAACGATCATCTATTTGCTTTTGTAGGCCTTCGGATTTTAAAGGACGAAAGCAAGGCGTACCGTTTTTATATCAGCTCGGTTCCGCAGAACAGCTACACCGGTTGGCAGAACATTACCTGGGTGGCCAATAAAACTGGGGCTCCGATAACTTTTTTGGCACCAAATGGGCAAAATTTCACCCTGCAAAACAACAAGCAAGCCATTTGGGTAGGCGACGTGCTGCAAATTGGCTCGGGTTCCCTAAATGGTGCGCAAACGGGCTTCAGCAAATTTAAGCTACGTTTTCCGGCAGATTACGCCAATGTGAAAGTAGACCTTGATGATTTGATGATCAGCAACGTGATTTCTACCAAATAACCGAATTTATGCCGTTTGGCTTTTTCAGAAAACATTAAAACCTTTTTACGATGAAAAGAACGCTACTTTTACTATTTTTTTTAATGTCCGTTAAAAGTTACGGGCAGTTTTTTTCACAGGATTTTCAGTCGAGCACTGATAAATCTACCTATCTCCATGCTTCAAGCCATTTATTTGACTGGCTTTCGAGCTTTGCCAACTCGCCAAGCTCTATTGAAACCGAAGGCCCGAACAATTTTCTAAGATTCAGTAAAACAGGGGCTTCTTCTTCGATCATTACCAAAAGAACCGACCTAAACGCCAGTACTACCAAAAACGTAGCAGTAATTAAGTTTAGGTTAAGGATAAGCGCTCCGGATATAGAGGAACCAACCCCGCCAAATAATATTGCTACGCTGTACTTAGGTGGTGGCAGCCCGCTCCCGGCGGCCTTTGATAACGATAATGTATCTGCAGTGCCTGATGCGAACATGTTCAGCTCACTTCTTTTAAGAGTTCAAAAAGTTAGTGCAGCCCAATACCGATTCTTCATCAGTTCAACTACAACCTATTTTGAAGATTGGCAGGATATACTTTATATCGCCAATAAATCAGGCGCAAGTATTACTTATAAAAATCCATTGGGAGCCAATGCTACTTTGGCCACGGGCAGGCAGGACATTTGGATTGGCACCACCAAAGTAATCTCTGGAGGAACTATTTCGGCCAATTACCAACAAACTACCTATAACCAGTTCAAAGTGGTAATTCCCTCCAATTATGCCAATGTAAAATTCGATATCGATGACATCAATATCTATGATAATGTTAGCGTTTTACCGGTAAACCTTATTTCCTTTACGGGCAAAAAACTGGGTTCTTCGGCTCTGCTAAATTGGCAAACTGCGTCAGAAAACAACAACGCTCACTTTAACCTATTAAGGGTTGGTGCAAATGGCAAGTTTGAGAAAATTGGCGAAGTAAAAGGCAGGCAAAATACCTCTGCATTTACCAATTATACATTTACCGATTTTAACCCTTTAGCAGGCAACGTTTACTACCAACTGCAACAGGTTGATCTTGATGGAACCATACATACTTATGAAAATTTGGTGGTGCTTACCTTTAACCAGCAGCCTATTCAATTATCGGTAAGTCCAGCTTCAAACCATTCTGTAAATGTTCTCATCAGCGGTAGCAAAGCAGGAAAAGCTAAGCTTACCATCTCTGATACCAACGGAAAGATTATTTCCAGTAAATGGCTTTGGCTAACAGCTGGCAATAATGATACAGATGTACCCGCACCACGTAGCAAAGGCATTTACATAGCCACTTTACAAAGTGCTACCGGTAAAACCAACACCAAATTTGCGTATTAACCATCATTAGGCAGAAACCATTTCATAAATTTAGTATGATTGTATCTTTCAAAAAAATAGGCTACCTATTGCCCCTGCTCTTGTTAAGCCAAGTAAGTCAGGGACAAATTTTCTCACAGTCGTTTAGCACATCAACCGTCAGAACAGACTACATTGGCTCGTCAGCCAACAAGTTTGATGGCATCAGCAATTTTGGCAACGCCCCATCTACCATCACCGGTGATGCTTTACGTTTCGCAAAAAATGGGGCTTCTTCGGCATTTTTTGTCCGTACCACATCGCTAGGTACCGCAACGCCTAATTTCATCAAATTCCAGTTTAAACTGAATGTAGCAATACCCACTACACTAAACAATAATCAAAGTTACGACGCCTCCCTATACATTGGTGATGGTACTGATGTAGGTTTCTCCGACCCTTCGCAGGTAACTGCGCCAGTTAATGCCAGTACACACACCAAACTTAACATCAAGCTGTTGGTATCGGCCAGTTCGGCCAAGTTTGCCATTAACGGTAAGGAATATAGCGGTGTACAAACCATTACGCTTTTTGTAAACAATACTGGTGATACCATTCCTAAAATATATACCACCCCAAATGGTAAAAAGGCAATGGTTGCCCACAGCAAGTTTGATGTTTGGGTAGGCAACGAGCAGGTGATTAATGAAGGTGCGGCCACCACGGCCAACGTTGCCCTCCAGAAATTTAAGTTCATTTGCCCCTCCGGTGCGCCAAATGCCATTCTCGATTTTGACGATATCAGTATTACCGATAATGCTTTTGAAACGCCTTCATTATGGAAAAGTATTGTCAAATACCAGGCTCCCTCAAGTGGCATGTATTTGGGCAGCCCTAGCCTACTCAAACTGGCCAACGGAAATATCATTGCAAGTAACGATTATTTTGGTCCCAACAGGCCATCAGACAGCCAGGGCAGGTCCAATTACACCAGCATTTATAAATCTACGGACAATGGGCTAAGCTGGAGCCTGCTTACTAACATTTCGGGAATGTATTGGGCCAATTTATTTGAGCATAAGGGTAATGTGTACCTGTTGGGAGTTACCGCCGCAACGGCCAGTATAGCCATCAGGAAAAGTACCGACGGCGGACTTACTTGGACAGCGCCCACATCGGCAACAACAGGCTTGCTCTTTAACGAAGGTACATCTGGAGCCGCTCCCAGGTACCATGGTGCCCCCACTCCTGTTTTAAAAGCCAACGGCCGATTGTACAGAGCTTTTGAGAACATCGAAGATACGAGCCTATCAGGCTATAGAGGATACCGGGCTTTCGCCATTTCGATAGATGAAGATGATGACTTGATGGATGCCTCTAAATGGACAAAAACCAACGAAATTGCTTTTAACAGCACCTGGGATCCACCCGGATCAGCGGCAACAACTGGTTGGCTGGAAGGAAATATGGTGCAAGGCCCCGATGGCAAAATATGGAATATGCTAAGGGTAAATTCAACGCCATTTTTTGACAGATCAGCCAAAATTGAGATCTCTTCTAGCGGAAGCACTGCAACTTTTAGTCCGTCTAATTTTTTTACGTTCCCCGGCGGATCCTGCAAATTTGTGGTCAGAAAAGATACCGTTTCGGGTGTTTATTGGGCCATGCTTAATGACAATACCAATGGCGTGGAGCCCAATCAGCGAAACGTATTGGCACTATACGCTTCTACAGATTTAACAAACTGGTACTTAGCCAAAACATTAATCGCCGACGATCAAAATTATACTGCAGCCGAGTCCATCACTTATACTGGCTTTCAATATCCTGATTGGCAATTTGATGGCAACAACATCATTTACCTATCCAGAACAGCCTACGGCGATGATGTACCCCGGGCACATGACTCTAATTTTATCACCTTTGGTGTAGTCGAAAACTACAACAACGATATCCCTTCTGAATTGCTGAGCACGCTTTCTGCTCCAAACATCTCCTTTACGGGCAGCAAGGAAGGCAATCAAGTTAAATTGGCATGGCAGACAAAGGATGCTAAAACAACTTCGTTTATGATTTATCGCTCTACTGACCATCAGGATTTTGAATTGGTGGGCACTACTAATGCCCATTCTCAAACCGATTACCAATATACGGACCGCACGCCCTTCGCTGGAAACAACTACTATAAGCTCTCATTAAAAGATGCCGATGGGAAGTTAACCGCCCTTGATAAAGTGGTAAGGGTGAATACCGAAACCAAAGAGAATTCCTTAAGTGCCTACCAAAAAGAAAACAACGCCGAAATCAACTTCTTTTGGAAAGAAAACCCTTCTACAGCTTACCTTTCCATTATTGATATGGGCGGAAAGCTCATCGCTAAACAAAAAATAACCGTTAATAGCGGCTACAACAAATACTCGGTGAGCCTTCCAAGCAAGAGCGGGTTTTATGTGGTACAAGTGCTCGTCAATAAGCAAGCGTATTCTTTTAAATTTTAACTCATTACCATCCTCATTTGTCCTACCTAAGCGGTATGGCAAATAAAACTTTTAAACAAATGAACCGTACCTACGTCAGTCTCGTTATCCTTTTGATTAATTTCATTACCTACACTTCAACCCTATATGCGCAAAACAATATCGACTCGCTCAAAAAGCGTTTATGGATCAGCGAAGTAAAATACCAAGACCCTGCCACTAAAACCTATTTGGGAAGCCCCTCTATTTTAAGAATAGGTAAAAAAGAACTGTTGGTTACCTTAGATTATTTTGGCACCAACAGGCCTAAAGACCGCTTAGGACGCTCCAACAGAACCAGTGTGTACAAATCGGCAGATGACGGCAAAACATGGAAGCACCTGACCGATATAGATGGCATGTACTGGTCCAATTTGTTTGCGCACAAGGGAAAGATTTACCTGTTGGGAACAACCTCGGCCAATGGGAGCATAGCCATTAGACGTACAGATAATGGCGGTAAAACCTGGACAAATCCTGCCAACGAAAAAACGGGTCTACTGTTTAGGGCAGGTGAAAATGGCACCGCTCCACGCTATCATGGTGCTCCAACACCAGTAGTTAAACACCGTGGCCGTTTGTATCGGGCCTTTGAAAATGTAGAAGACCACACGCTGAGGGGGATGCGTGGCTACAGGGCTTTGGTGGTTTCTATCAACGAAAATGATGATCTGCTTGATGCATCGAAATGGACCATGAGCAACCAATTAGCTTTTGATGCCGCAGCCTGGGACCCGCCTAAATCTTTTCCAACCACAGGCTGGCTGGAGGGTAATATGGTGGAGGGAACTGATGGCAGGCTTTGGAATATTTTGCGGGTAAACTCCACGCCTTTTTTTGACAGAGCCGCTATGGTCGAAATTAAAAACAATGGTCAAGAAGCTGTTTTTACTCCTGATCATTTCATTAAATTCCCTGGGGGACAAAGTAAATTCGTAATCAGAAAAGATGCTAGCACTAAAATCTATTGGGCCTTGGTAAACAACAACACCAATGGTAAGGAAGCAGTACAACGAAATGTACTATCGCTATACGCCTCCAAAAACCTTAGGGAATGGTATCATGCCAAAACCTTGATAAAAGATAACCTGGACTTGAGCGAAAAACAATCTATTGCATTAACTGGTTTCCAATACCCCGATTGGCAATTTGATGGCAACCACATTATTTACCTATCCCGTACCGCCTATGGTCCGGGTGTTCCCCGCTATCATGATTCTAACTATATCACCTTTGGCCGTATCGAAAACTTTAGTGCCTATTTACCCGCTGCACTAAAATAAATATCAACTCCATGAAAATAATTTATTGCCTACTACTCGTATTAGGGTTGAGCCTGCATGGACATGCAAGCAGGCCTAAGCTAATGCCCATGCCCACTTCGGTGGTTTTTAAACAGGGCCAGTTCCGCTTAAATCAACATTTCAACCTCACCATTGCCGGAAATTTTGATGAACGAATTCGCGGTGCTTCTGCCAGATGGCTAAAACGTTTGAGCGAACAAACCTTATTGGTGTTAAACCCAAAGCAAATTGGCGACAAAAATGCCATATTTAAAATACACATCACCAAACCAGCAAAAGTAGCTTTACACGAGGATGAAAGCTATCAACTTACGGTTAAAGACAAACAGATTGTGTTAGCCGCTACCACGGATATAGGTGCCATCCGTGGATTAGAAACCTTGCTCCAATTATTGCAGGCCGATACGGATGGCTATTATTTTCCTCACGTAGAGATTACCGACCGGCCTCGTTTTCCCTGGCGTGGTTTATTGATTGACGTTTGCAGGCACTTTATTCCTATTGATGTCATTAAACGCAACATTGATGGGATGGCCATGGTTAAACTTAACGTGCTACATTTGCATTTAACCGACGACCAAGGCTTCAGGATTGAAAGCAAAACCTATCCCAAACTACACCAATTGGGCGCTGATGGATTATTTTTTACGCAGGAGCAGATCAAAGAAATTATCGCTTATGCTGCCAACAGGGGAATACGCGTAGTTCCCGAATTTGATATTCCGGGGCATGCGACCAGTTGGTTTGCCGGATATCCCCAATTTGCAAGCGCTCCGGGCCCCTATCCTATCGAAACCAAATTAGCCGGTTTGGACAATGCACCAACTTTTGATCCAACCAAAAAAGAAACCTACACGTTTTTAAAGGCTTTCTTTAACGAAATGGCCGCTTTGTTTCCTGATGAGTACATGCACATTGGTGGCGACGAAAATAATGGCAGGCAATGGAATAGCAATTTGCAGATACAAGATTTCAAAAAGCAGCACAATATGGCCAACAATCACCAGTTGCAGGGCTATTTCAACCAAGAGGTTCGTAAAATACTGGTACAAAACCGTAAAAAGATGATGGGCTGGGACGAAATTTTCCAACCTGGAACGTCAAACGATATAGTCATACAGTCGTGGCGAGGTAAAAAAACTTTATTTGAGGCGGCCAAACAACATTATCCGGTAATACTTTCCCATGGCTATTACATCGATTTACTTTATTCGGCCAAGGACTATTATTTAAACGACCCCCTACCTACCAATCATGGTTTAACTGCCGAAGAACAGCAATATATTTTAGGAGGTGAAGCCGCCATGTGGGCCGAACTTGTTACCGCAGAAACCATCGATTCCAGAATTTGGCCCAGTACCGCCGCCATTGCCGAGCGCTTATGGTCGGCGGCTAGCGTAAATAACGTGGCAGACATGTACGAGCGTTTGGCCAGCATAGAGACGCAGTTGGAGTATCTGGGATTATCCCACCAAAAAAATCGTGATGTTTTACTAAAACGACTCACCAACGGCGGGGATATCAGTGCACTAAAAACCTTAACAGATGTTATTGAGCCTATGAAAGGTTTAAGCAGGCGAAAACAGGGAACTACCTATTATACCTACACTCCGCTCACCATGATTGCAGATGCCGCAAGACCCGACAGCAAAGTTGCCCGTAAATTTGAAAAACTCGTAAAAACGTTTGTGAGCAGTCCCACGGGCGAAACCGCCATCGAGCTAAAAACATTATTGTTACTTTGGCAAAATAACGATCGTTTATTGCAGCCCATTATCAATCAATCGCCTTCGTTGCATGAAATTTCTATAATATCAACTCATTTGGCAGCTTTGTCAGGTATAGCTCTGGACATGATATCTTACCTGGAAAAAGATAAAAAACAGGCCGACAATGTCTTTTCTGAGCAATGGCAGCAACAAACTGCCAAAAGGATACAAGATGCTCGTTTACCACGGGGCAGTGTCGAAATTTCACCAACGCTGCTGGATGCCTTTACACCGCTTGTTCAACGTGTTCTTCAAAAATAAATCTTCATTATTCTATTCACCCAAACTGATTAACAAACGGTATTTAATTAAACTAACCAATAACACCTAATTGAATGGGACTAACAAAACCTTTTAGTATGAACCATATTGCCCAAATATCCAGATGGGGCATTATCGTTGTTACACTTTTAATTCTTTTTACTTCGGCTTATGCGCAAAACCAGGGCACTGAAATTAAACTAACCGTTACAGGAACCAATATTACGCTTGCACAAGCTTTTCAGCAAATCAAAAAGCAAACCGGCCTTACCGTATTTTACAACAACCAACTGCTTAACGATAGCGAAAAAACAAGCATCGATTTAAAAAACACCAGCTTAAATGTGGTACTTAACACCCTTTTAAAAGGAAAAAGCATTGTTTACGAGATACGAAGAGATAAAGTTATTGTACTAAACAGCAAACCGGTTTCGGCCTCACCTAAACAAGATGAGATGTTGCTGGTTAAGGGAAAAGTGGTTGACGCTGAAACCAACCAGACTTTAGTGGGCGTGTCTGTAATGGTAAAAGGCGACAGGAGCAGATCAACCATTACAGATAAGGACGGAAATTTTTCCGTGAGAGTAGCCAAATCAGACCTGTTGAGCTTTAGCTATATTGGTTACTCTCCCGTGGATGTAGCAGCCGGCAACGTGAAGGAAGCCATTAAATTATCCTCAAAATCGGGCGATTTAAACGAAATCGTCATCATTGGCTATGGAGCCGTAAATCGGAAAGATTTAACAGGATCTGTAGCCCAGGTAAAGATAGAGGACATGCAAAAATCCCCCGTGGCTTCTTTTGACCAAGCTTTGGCCGGTCGGATTGCAGGTGTACAGGTTTCAACCAGTGAAGGCCAACCAGGGAGTGTAGCCAACATTGTGATACGTGGAGGAAATTCCCTAACCCAAAGCAATACTCCTCTTTACGTGATTGATGGTTTTCCTATGGAAGATGCCAATACGCTAGCCATCAACCCCCAGGACATCAAATCTATCAGTATTTTAAAAGATGCTTCGGCAACGGCAATTTACGGATCTAGAGGGGCCAATGGGGTAATTGTGATCGAAACCAAAGACGGAAAAGTTGGTAAAACAAGTATTGCTTACGATGCCAATGTAGGTACACAAACCGTCACCAAAAAAATGGAATTGATGAATGCCTATGAGTTTGTGAAATACCAGGCCGAATTTGACCCCATTTATGCCGAGCCCGCCTTTTTAAACAATGGCGCCACCGTAGAGAGTTACCGCAATACCCCCACTATAGACTGGCAAGATAAATTATTTAGGCAAGGCTTAACGCAAAACCACAATTTATCAGTAAACGGTGGCAATAACACCACCAAATTTTCCATTTCGGCCAACGTTTCCAATCATCAAGGAGCTATTATCAATTCAGGCTTTAACCGTTATCAGGGACGGGCTTTTTTAAACCACAATGTCAATAAAAACCTGAGTTTCAACATCCAGGCCAACTATGCCAAATATAAAAGCTATGGCGATTTGGCTTCGTCCAATACCTCTACCAGCCAACCTTATGCCAGTTATCTGTTATACCGTGTTTGGGGCTACCGACCGCTTAACCGCAACGGAAGCACTACTGATCTTGAAGAAGAGCTTATTGATATGGATGGCAACGACCAAAGATTTAACCCCATCATTGATTATAGCAACTCGCTGAACGAAAGGATCAACGAAAACTTTAACACCAGCGGAAATCTTTCCTATAAACTATCAAACAACTTTACCCTAAGGGTACGGGGAGGCTTAAATAGCCGAAGATTGCAGGAAGTGACCTTCTACAATTCTAAAACTTCTAGAGGCACTTCCCTGTTGGCTTCAAATACCAAAGGTGTTAATGGCGGCATGAGGTACACCGATTACATAAATTGGGTAAACGAAAATACCTTAACCTACAAACCTCGACTAAAAAACGGACATTCTTTTGACGCCATGGTTGGTTGGACCATACAGGGCGACAAATACGACCGCTTTGGATTAACCGGGGAAAACCTGCCCAACGAAACGCTGAACATTTATGGATTGGAAGAAGGAACACCCGGTGCAAACACTGCCACCATGCAAGAGAGCATGCTCATCTCCTACCTGGGCCGAATCAATTATTCCTTGAAAGACAAATACCTGTTTACCGCATCATTAAGGGCCGATGGATCGAGCAAATTTGCCCGCAACAACAGATGGAGCTATTTCCCCTCGGCAGCCTTTGCATGGAAAATCACCAATGAAAACTTCATGAAAAACCTGAGCTTTGTTGATGAGGCCAAATTAAGAACTTCGTACGGGCTAACGGGCAACAACAGAATAGATCCTTATGCTATTTTCTCGCAAATGACTTTGCCGTATAGTGCCTACTATTCTTTTGGCGACAAAGTAAGCCAAGGCATTACCCTAAGTACCTTTGGGAACAAAAGCCTAAAATGGGAAACCACAGAACAAATGGATATCGGTCTAGATCTGTCTTTGCTAAAACAGCGGATCAATATCACCGCCGATTGGTATAAAAAAACAACCAAAGATTTATTGCTAAGAGCAAACGTACCCTATTCCAGCGGCTATCCCAACATTTACAAAAATATCGGCAAAGTAGGCAATCAGGGTTTTGAATTTAGTCTCTCTACCGTTAATGTTAAAGGCAAAGCTTTCAAATGGGAATCTGATTTTAACATCAGTTTCAACAAAAATAAAGTTTTGGCCTTGGCCGATGATGAAACCAGGCTGCTAAGTACGGTAAGCTGGGGGAATTACGGCTCAACCAATCTTTACATTGCCGAAATTGGCAAGCCCGTAGGCCAATTTTACGGCTTGCTGTTTGATGGGCTATATCAGATTAGCGATTTTACTTGGCAAAACAACAGTGACCCAAGCATTGCCCATGCCAATAGAACTTATGCGCTTAAAGCAAACGTTCCCAAAAACGGTGCCTCAACCATTAAACCTGGCGATGTTAAATATGTAGATGTTAATGGCGACGGCACCATCAACATACAAGACAATGTAGTTATTGGCAGAGGCTTGCCCATTCACACGGGAGGCTTCAACAATAATTTCTCCTATAAAAATTTCAGTCTGAACGTACTATTCCAGTGGTCGTACGGAAATGATATCATGAATGCCAATAGGATTTATTTGGAAGGAAACGATGCCAGTAGGTCGGCCCTAAATCAGTTTGCCACTTATGCCAACAGATGGACCTACGAAAACCAGAACAGCAATATCCCAAGAGCTGGCGGACAAGGCCTTAGCAACTTCTACAGTACCCGTACGCTGGAAAACGGTTCCTATATCCGTCTTAAAACCGTGCAGCTGAGCTATAATTTTCCGGCCTCTATAACCAAAAAGCTGAAAATGGAAAACTTGGGGGTTTACATCTCAGGACAAAACCTATATACCTGGACCAAATATTCGGGTATGGACCCCGAAGTTTCTACCCGAAATAGCACCCTAACCCCAGGCCTGGACTACTCCTCCTATCCCCAAATGAGCATGTTTGTTTTTGGACTAAAAACCACTTTTTAATTGCCCATACCATGAAGAAAATTACACTAACCATTATAGCAATTGCTACGCTAGGGCTAAATGCCTGTAAACGCATTTTGGATATCACGCCTAAGGACGCTATTTCCCCAGAATCATACTACAGCAATGAAGCCGAGCTACAAACAGCGCTTTCAGGGGTTTATTCCACTTTTATTAAAGGCGGCACTTTTTTAAACAACTTGAGCCGTATGGGCCTCGACGCTGATGAGGCCTTCAACTGGAGGGAGCAAAACCAGGTTGCTGATTATTTCACTTCGCCAGGCGATACCAAAATACTGAGCTTTTGGCGAGAATACTACGCTGGCATAGAAAGGGCCAACAAGCTTTTGGCAAATGTTGACAAAAACACCGCAATACCACAAAACAAGCGAGATATCGTAAGAGGTGAAGCACTTTTTCTAAGGGCATATTTCTATTTCCAGCTTGTTTCCAACTTTGGCGGAGTTCCGTTGATCCTAAAATCTATTGAAACCTCCGATGCTAACGAACTACAGGTGCCACGAGCATCAAATAAACAAGTTTATGAGCAAATTATCGCCGATATGAAAACAGCTTCGGCATTGGTACAGGACATCAACATTGTTGGAAACGGCGGGCGTATCAATAAATCGGCGGTTTATGGTATGCTGGCCCGCGTATGTTTATACATGGCTGGCCTTCCCATTAACGATACGAGCAAATATGCGGAGGCCAAAGTTTGGGCACAAAAAGTGATGGAAAATCCCATCCATAAATTGAATCCCAGCTATCAGCAGGTTTTTGTAAACTACGCCAACGACAAATACGACATCGGCGAAAGCCTGTTCGAAATTGAATTTTACGGCAATGGTTCAGGACTGTACGCCAATTTGGGTGGTTTTGTAGGCTTTAACAATGGCATTAGATGTACAGATGTGAATGTTGGTTATGCCTATGATTATCTGCTTTGCACGGCCTATGCCTACAACAGCTTTGGCACGGGCGATTTAAGGAGAGATTGGGCCATTGCTCCCTTTCAATACGCCACTACAAACAATGTAACCACCAAAAGCAATTGGCCGGCACAAAACCTTTTCAACAGGAACCCAGGTAAATTTAGGCGGGAGTCAGAAACTTCTACCGCAAAAACATCGGCCCGAACCAATCAAAATTATCCGCTGCTGCGCTTTTCGGATGTATTGCTGATGTTTGCCGAAGCGGACAACGAAGTGAACCATGCACCAACCCCAGAAGCTTACGAGGCGATCAATAAAGTACGTAGGCGTGGCTACGGTTTCGACCAAAATACGCCCAATACCGCTTCTGATTTAAGTAACCTTAGCTATCAAACCTTTAAAGAACAACTACAGGCCGAAAGGACAAGAGAATTGGCTTTTGAAAACATGCGCAAACACGATTTAGTCAGATGGGGAATTTTTGTCCAAAAAATGAAATCGACCTTGGCCGATGCGAAAATAGCCCCCACTTTTACGGGTTTGCTAAGAGCCCAGTCGGCCTATGAAAATGCTTCGGCACGTGATGCGTTATGGCCAATACCGAGTTATGAAATTGGCGTAAACCCCAAATTAACCCAAAACCCAGGATATTAATACAGATAAAAGATGAAAAAATTATTGTTTTTACTTTTCATAGCCAGCCTAAATGTTGCCTGTAAAAAACTGGAGGACGTGTCTGAGCCAGCGTTTAGTGTCACCACTTCTAAAACCAGCTATAAAATTAACGAGAACGTTGATTTCACTTTTTCCGGGAATGCAGATATTGTTACTTTCTACTCCGGTGAAATTGGAAATGATTACGACCATGTTAACGGACGGATTATGCCATCCAATTTCCTGGCCAATTTCGAATCTCAAACCTTAGATGGCACCCAGCTTAACCAGGTAGGTGTTTATATCCTCAAAAACTATAAAAGCACTAATTCGCTAGCAGGCGTTTATGCCGCTGATACCATTGATATTTCGAGTAATTTTAGATTTGCCAAGCCTTCAGACAACAGGGTATTTGTAAACAGTGGCTTTGGCGATATTTCCAAGTATCTGGACCTCAGCAAGCCCAGCACCATAAATATTGCCATTAAACAAATCGTTCGTAATCAAAACGTTTACGGCACGGGCAACATCAACAGGGTTAAAGCCTTTAAATTGCTGGCTTCAAACGACGTACGAGAAACCACGCTTTTCCAGCACACAAGCGCTAGTCAATGGGAATTGTTTTCGACGCCCAATAAAATGCCGGGCAGAGCGTTAGTAGAGGCTACTCAATTGACCCTCAGAAACGGATTTGGTGCCGCTTATGTTACAGAGTACACCGAAGATTGGGCCGTAAGCCAAGCAATTAACATTAGCCCATCAACCGATATGGGGCCTGACCTTGCCGTTGGAGTTAAAAGCGTAGCTGATAAAATGCCAAGGCTTTATCAAAAAGCGTACGCCAAAGCAGGCAAATATATGGTCACTTTTAAAGCTATTAACCAATCTGTAAAAGGTAAAGCAACAATCATTAAACAAATCCCCATCAACATTGAAAACTAATCAAATTATACGCAAAGGCATATTTGCCGGTCTATCGTTTTTAGCCCTATTTACCCCAGCTACCTTTGCACAAAAAGTACCCGGAACAATTGTGGCCTTTAAAGAATCTTCCAGTAAATCGTACGTAGGATCACCAAGTTTATGTGTACTGCCCAATGGAAGTTATTTAGCCAGTCATGATTTTTTTGGCAAACAAACTACAGAAAACCAAAGCATAATTTACCGCTCAAATGATAAAGGAAAAACCTGGAAGCAAATTGCCCAACTTGAACAATTTTGGAGCGAGCTTTTTGTGCACAACAATGCGGTGTATTTTATTGGCCCAATTAAAGCCAACGGCGATTTTGTCATCAGGAAATCCACAGATGGAGGCTATACCTGGACCAATCCTACCAATGAACATAACGGACTAATCTTAAAAGGAAAGTACCACTGTGCCCCTACGCCTGTAGTTGCCCACCATGGCAGGCTATGGCGGGCTTTAGAAGATTCCAGTACTCCAAAAAAATGGCCTAGCCTATACCGGACAATGGTCATTTCCATCCCTGCCGATGCTAATTTGCTGGAGGCCAAAAACTGGACAGCCACCAACAGATTGGAGCATGACAGTACGGCACTTAACCAGCAGTTTTTAGGTTGGCTGGAAGGCAACGTGGTAATTGGACCAAACAACGAAATACTAAACATTTTAAGGGTACATACGCTAGATCAGCACCAGGAATATGCGGCCATTGCCAGGGTAAGTGACGATGGAAAAAGCATTTCGTTTAACCCAAAACAAGATTTTATTGACATGCCCGGTGGTAGCAAGAAATTCACCATTAAATACGATCAAAAATCAGGCAAGTATTGGAGCCTGGTGAACTACGTGCCCGCACAATATCAAGGTATTATGCAGCTTGACCGTATTCGAAACACCCTTGCTTTATGCTCGTCAAGCAACTTAAAGGATTGGACCGTAAACCACATTGTTTTGCGTAATGACGACTATAAGCACCACGGTTTTCAGTACATCAATTGGTTAATAGATGGCCACGACATCATTGCCCTATCCAGAACCGCATTTAATGATGGTTTAAGTGGTGCCGCTGATTATCACAATAGCAATTACATGACTTTCCATCGCATTAAAAAATTTAGAAAGCTCAAATAAGCCCCCTTTCGTTCATCCAAACCTTACGACAAAGCAAATGAAAAAAATCGTTATTGCAGCACTTTCCATATTTACGTTAGGCTATCCAATATCCTTACTTGCCAATTTAAAGCTCCCTTCGATATTTAATGATGGCATGGTACTACAGCGGGAAAGCTCAGCGGCTATTTGGGGCTTAGCTTCGGCCAATACAAAGGTTGAGATACTTACTTCCTGGAACAATAACACATACACCACCTATAGTGATAAGCAAGGGGCCTGGAAAATTAACGTGGCTACTCCAAAAGCTGGTGGCCCCTATCAATTGCTGATCAAAGATGACCAATCAAAAATAACGCTTGGCAACGTGCTTATCGGCGAAGTTTGGCTTGCGTCAGGCCAATCCAATATGGCTATGCCTATGAAAGGTTTATCAGCAAAAGAGCCCGTATTACATAGCGATAGTATCCTTGCCGCCGCTACCAACAACCAGATCAGGTTTTTTATTGCTCCCCAAACCTCGTGGGCACAACCTATGCAAGAATACAGGCAAACAAAATGGCAAACTGCCAATCCAACTACGGTCAAAAATTTCAGTGCCGTGGCCTATACATTTGCTAGTGAGCTACAGCAAAAACTAAAAATTCCGGTGGGAATTATCCAGGTAGCTTGGGGAGGGACATTCATCCAATCGTGGATGAGCGCAAAAAGCCTAGAAGCATTTCCAGAAGTGAAACTACTCCCAGAAAATGATGTAGCTTTTGAAGACAAAAATACGCCTGCCGGGCTATTTAATGGCATGATTAGTCCGTTGATCGGTTATGGAATCAAAGGTGCTATTTGGTATCAGGGCGAGCAAAATGTACGCGATCCCAAATTATATGCCAGGCTTTTTCCTTTAATGGTAAAGGACTGGCGCAGCCTATGGGGGCAAAACTTCGCTTTTTATTACGCACAAATTGCCCCGTGGGACTATAAAAGTGCCAATCAGAAGGCCGCTTGGCTACGTGAAGTACAATTGAATAGCTTAAAGGAAATTCCAAATGCGGGTATGGCGGTACTCACCGACATTGGAATGGAAAATACGATCCATCCGCCCGATAAACTAACGGTGGGCCAACGCCTGTCTTATTTGGCTCTTCAGCAAACCTATGGGCAAACCAAAGTAAAAGCTCAGGGACCTGAATTTCATCACCTAAAAATAAAAGGTAGCCGATTGTTCTTAACCTTTAAGTTTGCCGATGGGCTATATCTTACTGAACCAGAAAACAATACCTTTGAAGTTGCTGGCGTTGATCAGGTTTTTTATCCTGCAACAGTAAGTGTTAGCAAGGGCAAAATGGTACTTAGTTCACCAAAAGTACCCAAGCCCATAGCTGCACGCTATGCCTACAAAGGCTGGGTTAAAGGCAATTTATACAATAAATACGGGCTTCCAGCTTCGTCATTCCGTACGGATAATTGGGATAAATAAGTGGAGTTTTATACCATTGGGCAACAACTTTAAGTGGCATTTTTTAATGAAAAATGGCTGGTTTATTAGCCAGCCATTTTGTTGAAACAGGTTTTTAATCCGTTATTAAATAGGTTTATACCTTTTATATTTCTACCACATCGGCCATTAATTTATCTTCTATTTCTTTGATTGCTTTTACGGTCTTCATAAATGAATCTGGCGTAACGGAAATCGAATCTATCCCTTCTTCCACCAAAAACTGCGCAAAGTCTGGATAATCAGATGGTCCCTGTCCGCAGATACCTACCTTTACGCCCGCTTTCTTTGCCGACCTGATCAGGTTAGATATCATCAGTTTTACGGCATCGTTACGTTCGTTATAAAGACCTGCCACTAGGGACGAGTCTCTATCTAAGCCTAGCACCAATTGGGTTAAATCGTTTGAACCGATAGAAAAGCCATCAATGTGCTGGGCAAATTGATCGGCCAAAATTACGTTCGAAGGTACTTCGGCCATGAGATAAACTTCCAATCCATTATGGCCACGTTTTAGGCCAAATTGCTCCATCACCCCATAAACTTGCGAAAGTTCACCAACGGTTCGGCAAAAAGGAATCATGACTACTACATTGCTTAACCCCATGGTTTCGCGCACCTTTTTGATGGCCCTACATTCCATCCCGAAGGCTTCTTGGTAAGCTTCTGAATAGTATCTTGAGGCTCCTCTCCAACCAATCATCGGGTTTTCTTCGCCAGGTTCGAAATATTTACCTCCTGGCATATTATAATACTCATTGGTTTTAAAATCCGAGAAACGTACAATCACTTTGTTTGGGTAATAAGCCGCAGCAATTTTGGCAATACCATACGAAAGCTTTTCGATAAAATAGGTTTCTTCGTCCTTATAGCCAGAAATAAGCGTTTGCACGTAATTGCTCAACTCCTGATCATTCAGCATTTGGTGTTTCAACAATGCCATTGGATGAATTTTAATATAGTTGTTGATGATAAACTCCTCTCTGGCAAGGCCAACGCCTTTAGCTGGATAACTTGCATAGCGGAACGCAATGTCCGGCGATCCTATGTTCATCATCACAGGTACTGTAATTTCTGGCAGGTTGGAGAGCTCGTGTTCGCTTTTGGTGAAGGCAATTTGGCCTTTGTAAACCATCCCTGTTTCTCCCTCTGCACAAGAAACCGTAATTTCGTCGCCAGTAACCAAGGTTTCTGTTGCTCCATCGCAGCCCACCACTGCTGGCACGCCCAACTCTCTGGCTACAATGGCCGCATGACAGGTTCTGCCGCCTTTATTGGTAATGATTGCCGAGGCTTTTTTCATGATCGGCTCCCAGTCGGGATCTGTCATTTCAGCAACCATAATATCGCCAGGCAGAAAATCAATTTCATGGATATTTTGCTTTTCTACTCCTTTAAGGTTACGAACCCTGCCCGAAGCAATTTTATCCCCTACAGCAATTCCCTTAAGCAATACCTTGTCTGATCGGCTATCATCGCAAATCTCATATTCAGTAATGCTGTTGGAAGTTTTCAAAGAGTGAATGGTTTCTGGTCTGGCCTGCACGATATAAAGTTGGCCACTCAATCCATCTACCGCCCATTCCACATCCATGGGGCACCATTTACCTTTAAGCTTTGTATAATAATCTTCGATAATCATTACCCAATTGGCCAGCAATAGGATTTGTTCATCATTCAAACAGAATTTTCCAGCTTCTTTTTCAGGAGTAGCGATCACTTCAACGGTTTGGCCTTTTTGCACTCCATAGATCATCATCTGCTGTTTTTTGCCCAATTTTTTCTCTACGATAGACGCAAATCCCTTTTTTAACAGCGGTTTGTGTACAATAAATTCATCGGGATTAATGGTACCTTGCACAATCATCTCCCCTAAACCGTAGGAACCGTTGATGATCACGGCATCTTTAAATCCGCTTTCGGTATCAATAGAAAAAGCAACTCCAGAAACGCCAAGATCAGACCTGACCATTTGTTGTACACACACGGAAAGGCCGATATTGAAATGTCCAAAATCAAAGGCTTCCCTGTAGCTGATCGCCCTGTCGGTGAACAGGGAAGCAAAACAGTTTTTGATTGCTGACAGTAGATTTTGCTGTCCCCTGATATTTAAGTAGGTATCTTGTTGTCCGGCAAAAGAAGCATCTGGGAGGTCTTCTGCCGTAGCCGATGAACGTACCGCTACGCCCAAATTATCGATATTTTCCTTGCCAATTAGCTTTTCATAAGCCTCCAAGATTTCCCGCTCCATTTCCTGGGAGAACACGCCATTTTGGATCAATTCCCTGATTTGCCGGCCACAGCTGCCCAGCACTTGCAGATTTTCGATATCGGCGCCTTCTAAAATCTCCCTGATTTGCTGGGCTAACTGGTTATCACTGATGAACTGGTAATAGGAATAGCTGGTTAGAATAAAGCCGTTCGGTATTTTAACGCCTAGCGGTGTAAGTTGCTGCAGCATTTCTCCTAAGGAGGCATTTTTTCCCCCAACCTGATCAATATCTCCTATTGAGGCTTCGATCAGTTCCATTGTAAATCTATTTCTGTTCATCATTTTTAAAATTTAAAGCTAAGGTAGAGAGCTTTACAGCAATTAACTTGTTAAATATTAAGACAAACTAATATTATATTAATAACTTTATATAAATTTTAGCAAATTGTTATTCATATTGTACAAATAATGGACTACTTCGGGCAGCATATCAAAGTAAAAGGATCTACTTTCACCTTGGCAACGGCCGAAGTATATCATGCGTTGAACAGTTTCCATACCCATCAAGAGGTGGAACTGCTACATATATATTCGGGAGAAGGGACTTTTTCGATAGACGACCAATCTAAAAGGATTTCTTCAGGTACCATGATCTTAATTGGCTCCAATGTACCCCACATGCTCAAGTTTGAAATCAACCGCTACTATGACTATGCAATGAAGCATGGAAAAACTCCGATCCCTTTGCGGCTACACACTCTTCATTTCAATTTGAATAAATTGGGAAACGATTTTCTATCGCTACCGGAAAACGCGATGCTCATTAACCTGTTGACAGAAGCTAAAAAAGGAATAATAATTAGTGAGCAAACCAAGCCACAGGTAATCCAATATTTTAACCAATTAGAAACTTGCCCTAATTACAACCAGCTTCCTCTATTACTGCAATTGTTGAATGAGATTGCCGAAAGTGAAGCACCTACCCATTCACCAAAGCAACCTTCTGGAAAAAACCAAAAGCCTTTCAAGAAAATAGATGAAACTCGGCTCACCATGATTTACCTGTACACCATGGACAATTTTTATAAGGAAATTAAGCTCAAAGACATTGCTGCCATTGTGCACATGGTACCCAATGCCTTTTGCCATTATTTTAGGTCGCGTACCGGCAGGAGCTATTTCGATTTTTTAATAGAAGTTCGGATAGAACATGCCTGCAAGTTGCTTAGGGAGGGCAATGATAGCGTAACTTCCATCTGTACAGAATCGGGCTTTAGCAATCTGTCCAACTTTAACAGATATTTTAAGTTGCAAACGGGAAAGCCTCCCCTAGCCTACAGACAGGAGCAGCGCAAATAACTGATGCCAGGCCGCCACCTAAACCCACGAACTGTGCTAGCGTTCCACAAAAAATCCCGATCGTTAGGAACAACCGGGATTATGGGCAAGCCCTATGGGTGTGTTAAAAGATTTGAAATGGCTTAGCTCATCGCTTTGCGTTTTGCGGCCCTCCATGGAATAATGGCGCCTAACATCACGGCAACAGCAATAGAGATCACCATCGTATTTCCTTTGGCGGTAATAAAGGCCAAAATCAACAGCAATACCGACATAAACAACAGTGAAAAGCTGATCATTTTTAGCCCAAAAACATTCTGCTTTTTGATCTGTAGCGCCTCTTCTTCATCAACCACTAAAGCTTGTTGCTTTTTCTCTTCCTTAAATGCTAAATAGTCTTGGTAATCTTTGCTTACGCCCGCCTTTTTGCGCATCATGATTTCGTAAACCAACAGCATGAAGAAAGGCAACAATACGCCTAACAGCATTTCGCTGGCCCTCGACAGTTTATAATCGTTGGTTAATGGCAAGATGATTTTAAAGAGCAAATTGACCGAGAGGGAAATGAGGGTAATGTAAATGGTGGCCTTTCCAGATAGCTTTTTTGAAAATAAGGCCCATATTGGCGGCAACAGCAATGGGCCACCTGTAATGGCGCCTACACTTAAGGTAAACTCTACAATACCGCCAATGTAAGGTACAATCAGGGCAATCAAGATCATGAAGATCCCAAAAAACCATGAGGACGCTCGAGCAACGAACATCAGCTTTTTATCATCAGCATGTGGATTGATGGTGCTTTTATAAATATCGTTGGTAAACACTGCCGACACTACGTTGAGTGCCGTATTGGCCGAGGCAGAAGTGGAGAAATACATGCCCGTGAGCATTAAGCCCAACAGGCCCGTGGGGAGTACTTGTTTACACACCATAATATAGGCATTTTCGGCATCTAAACCTGAAAGCGAGGGGTTAATGACACGATAGGCCATAGGCGGCAGCATCCAAAGGATAGGACTTAGGATATATAAGCCCGCAAACAGATAGGCTACTTTTGAGGCGCTTTTGGGCGAATCAACACTGGTGTAACGCTGTACAAAAGTCCAGTTACCGCCAATATAAAAAATGTGATAAACGGCAAAGGCGAAGATAAATCCCCAGGTATATTCTCCGTGTACGAGGTTAAAGAAGTCGTCGGGAGCTTTATCTAAAAAACCTTGAATGCCATCTACTTCATTAGAAACCAAAGGGAGAATGATGAGCACCGCAGCAGTAAGTACCACAAATTGCAGGATATCGGTCACCATTACGGCCCATAAGCCTCCAATAGCGGTATAGGAAATCATTAAAATACCCAGCACTACCGTTACTGGCGTTAAAGGATAGCCCAACGACGCAGAAACCAATTTAGCAACAGAATACAAAACAGAGCCCTTGATAAATACGGAAACGAGGGTAAAAATATAAATGTAGCTTTTTTGCACACTGCTGCCCAAGCGCATTTTAATGAACTCGGCCGCGGTAAGGTTGCCCGTGGCTTTCCACTTGGGCGCTAAATAAAAGCCTGTAATTAAGGCGCCAATGCACATGGTCCATTGAATGGTGATGGCAACCCACCCGTGCTGATAGGCGATAGCGCCCCAAACCACAAAGGTACCCGCAGAGAAAAAGCTCATGAACAGCGATAAACCTCCAATAAACCAAGGAACAGATTCGCCCCCGGCAAAGAAAGATTTTAAATTTCTACCTGTTTTCGAAAAGCTGATGCCCACCAGCATAATGAAAACCGAAAAAACGACAACTACGACGGTATCTATCATGTTTAGTTTTGATTTAGGGCGTAACACCTTAACGAAAATAGCGAAGCTGGCACATTAACCGAGGGGTGTTCCAATATAATTCTTAATTTCTTTGTGCTTATTGGCAATTCGAATACTACTTCATCCTTGGTTTGGTAGTTATCGCGTTTGCGATAAACCACTTTCCCCTGTTCGTCTTCAATATGGTAATTTCTTACGCAAAATGGCATTACAGTTTCGGGATGGGTCATTAGCACCGATTCCATGGGATGATCTGCATCGGTATCAAAAACCAAGTCTATTTTCCCGATGGTTTGCGCTTCTTTCCAATTGACTTCAATCACAGGGGCAGCATCTGTAAGCTCGGCTACCCAAGCATTGGGTTGTACCGTTGGTCTATCTAGCCCATTTTTAAGATGATCTGCCGAGAACACATGGATAGGCTGTTTAAACTGCAAAGCGATATTATGGCCTTCTGGTCGTCGTTGTGGACACCAAAACTCAAAAGTATCTACGCCCGAGCCTTCGGGAGCCACTTGTTTACCGTTATTGGAAACGGCTTTGTTTACCCCATTGAACACAGAAAGCAAACCTGTAAGTCGCTGTTGAGCATAAGCCAATTGTACTTTTTCATTGATCAAGAAACACACAAACACGTATTGCTCTTTATCAATAGTGACATTGAAATCGATATCTATTTCCTGTTCGCCAGCTTGTAGTTCAATGGTTTTTGCCGCTAGCGTAGTATCAGGCGTAAAGCCACCGTCTCTGGCGCTAATTCTCAATTCTACATCTAAGGTAGTAGGCTCGTCTGCTTTAAGTAATGCGTTAATAGCCGGGATTTGACCAGGTTTTAAAGGCAACATTTGTGCCGCAGCAATGGAGAGTGGTTTAAAGATCGCATCGGTTCTATCAAAGCCTTTAAATTGCAGGTTTGAGCTGGTGTTTACATTTGCTGTGGATAGCAGGTCTTCGCGGTCTGCCCAAGCTACATTTGGAATGTACTGGCCGCTTCTGAACAGCAACTGTTGCAAGGCTGGCATGTGGCCTTCTTGATATAGTTGTGCAGGTAGTTTATTATTTTTCACACACCACGCCGCCGCCATTGCAGCTGCCTGCGCTACGTAGGCGCAAGTACCCATCACACGGGTTCCACCAAAGGCCACATGGCTCACGCTGATGATACGTCCTGCTAAGAATAAGTTTTTAACGTTTTTACTGTAAAGGCTTCGGTAAGGGATTTGGAAAATGCCTTTGCTATGCCACTGGTTACAAGGCGAACGGTCGCTAAATACGCCATCGGCTGGATGCAGGTCAATAGACCAACCGCCATAAGCAACGGCATCGTCGTGTAATTTCTGTTCAATCAAATCGGCTTGCGAAAGGATATAATCGCCCTCAAATCTTCTGCTTTCTCTTTTACCTGGCACGGTACCCACCCATTCCAGCGTATAGTTTTCTGCCTCGGGAAAATTGCCAGAGTTTTTGATGTAATCCCACACACCGTAAATGACTTTCCATAGCTCCCATTTGATTTGCTCGGTGTCGTGTACGGTATCCATCCTGCCGCCATGTTCAACCCACCAAAGCTTGCAACCATGTTCTTTGGCGTTAAAGCTTTTATAGCGTGGAATTTCTTTTTGCACATCCAGAGCAAAGGCTGGTGCAGTAAATTTCACTGGTTTTCCTACATCCTTGGTATAAAAGTAAAGCGAGTGGCCCAGCAATTCGCCATAACTTGCATCGGGTGCCATAGGCTCATTGAACTCATCGGGTGTTTCGGCACCCATTCTAAATGCTGCACCCGAAAGAAAGCCGACGACCCCATCGCCTGAAGCATCACAAAACAATGGCGCATGGATGATGTAAGTGGTGGAGTTTTGGCTACAAAGGGCTTTTACACTTTCAATGGTATCTGAATTACTTTTATGCACTTCATATACCGCAGTGTTCAACAGCAGTGTAATATTGGGTTCCTGCTTTACCTTATCCAACAAAATCATGTCCAAAATCACAGGATTCCCCTCTGGATTTCTATAAGTATTTTCTACCAACAGCTCATCAATTACACCACCTTCCCTACTCCATCGGTTGTTGTTGCCCATGTGTGAGGTAGCGCCTAAAATCCATAACCTTACCTCGCTTGAGGCATTACCGCCCAATACAGGCCTGTCTTGCACCAACACTACTTTGATGCCTTGTCTTGCCGCAGTAATTGCCGCACACACGCCCGACATCCCGCCGCCAATAATTGCTAAATCTGTTTGATAATTCTCAATTTTTAAATGCCTACTTTCTACAGCTTCTTTACGTATCATTTATTTCTTCTTTATTTTCCTAATTCTGTTTTTGGGGATTTCACCAACTTTCCGTTCAAGCCTGTCAGTTCCAAATAAAAGCTCACAGGTTTTCCTTTTTCTACCGGGATGGTAAATTCAAATGGGTATTCGTTTTTATCAATGCGTTTTTCTTCTTTTCCGTTGATGGAATAATAGATGCTGGCCTTTTTCCATTTGGTGTCATCTTCCTGCAGGAAGACGAACAACTTATCGGCATAGGCACCCAGTTTAAACAACAAAGCTTTGGTATCTCCCTGTGGGATATGGGCATAATCTGTCCTCGCATCTTTGCTCCATTGAAGAAGCTGATCTTGAAAACCATTGGGGATGTTAATGCCAGAAATAGCGACGGCCGTGATGCCGCCTGCGGGAACACTCACTTGGAATACGCCTGTTTTTAACGGGGTAGATTTTCCTACAGGATTGAGGTTGCTGATGCTGGCTTTGTTTGAGAAGGCCACACGAGCAGGATCTATCGTGACCTTGGTGTTTACTGCTTTAGCAGATTGGTTCATGAAAGCCAAGAGCAAAGTATCGCCTTTTCTGGCACTAACATAGTTTAGGGCTACGTCGTCAATTTGCAGTAAGCGCGATGGCATCCACAGTTGAGCATTTTTAACTTGAAAGAATGCTCCTTTTTTAGCGCCATAAAACTTGTTCTGCAAATAGGCATATCCTTCAATGTATTCATTTGGAAAGTTGATTTTCCCAGCACTTCTCACGTAGGCATCTGACACCAGATAGTCGATAAACATCGAGGCCATCGGTAAAATATGATTATAATGGAACGAATTGACACTTTGCGCCTTGTGTTCGTGCAAGGGGAAATCTGCTTTTTCGTAGGCCGTAGTTCTTTCGGTGTTCATGTGGTAGCCCGGAAAACTTTCAGAGCGACCAACAATGGAGGCTTTGGCCACATTCATTAAAAAAGGGTCGTTGGTATGATAGCCTATCCTGAGCAACCAAGGCGCATAGGTAGACATAAAGATGCCACGATGACCTGTGGAAGTTCCAGACGATTCAGGGGTAAGTCCCACTTCAGAAAGTCGCCATGCCGGTACCGTTTCTTCTGGATAGTACATTTGTTGGTGACCTTTTGATTTTAGGTACCAATACATAGGGGCTTTACCGCCTTTGTTTACCGTTACTTGGGTATTGGGCACTTGCGGAGCCATCCAAGTAAACAAGGTATAATGCCTGGCGCCATCTTGCGCAGCCTGCAAATATCGTGTATAACCTGTAAGTTCATACAATTCTAATAGCGCCGACCAATGATTGGTAAATGTTGGCCAGAAAAAGTTGGAACTGAACAATGGATCTCCAAATTGGGTAATTTTCTTGGCTACCCTTTCTTTCAAATATTGATCAGCCAGTGAAATGCTCAACTTCAAATAAGCGGAATCTGAAGTGAGTTTAAACATATACATGGCATTTACCCAGTTTCGGCCTTTTTGTTCTTCATCTAGGTTTCTAACTCGTGCAGTACCGAATTCTTTCTTCGCCATTTCAGCATAAAAGGAATTATTTCGGCCAAACACATTATACAGCACTTGTAATTCAGATAACGGGGCAATGGGACCTCTTAATTTTCTTGAGGGAGATTGGATTTTCTGGTTGCTGTCAATGGCAAAGAGGAACTTCTCCCGAGACAGCATAAATTCCATTAAAGGATAAGCTCTTTGCTCGAACATCTCCTTGTCGTCCCTCACGATGGACAATTCCAAAGGGTTTAAACTCGATACATTTTTTACGGCTCCTGGTACATCTGTAGAATAGGCAAATCCTTTTAAGCTGTCGATGAACCAAGCATATTTCGTTTTCGAATAATCAATGAGGTTATCCAAAGTGGTATTCATGGAAACGGTGGCATTGGTTCGGTAATCCTTAAAGCCAAATACTGTTGTGGCCATTTTTTCGAAGGTTTTGGTAATGCTTTCAGGCTCAACCACCACATGTATAGCAAACTCAAAAGGGTTGCCTGCTTTCATTTTGGAATTGATACCGCCAGGCATAGGCGCAAAAACTTGTGGCTGCAATTGTAGTTTTTGGTTAAGCAGGGCAACGCCAAACTGACTGTTGGTAAAAAGTGGCAAGGGCTGAAAAGGCAAATACCTGGCGTCTGCCAAAACACCAATGGAATTTGTGCCGTCATTAACCAACGTGGTAGGCAAGGTGGCCATAAAGGCTGGCGTAAGGTAAGGTTGTGGTGGCGTGCGCTTTTCTGTCCAAATGAGTGGTTGCCATAATTCCTGTACCTCTTCATTTTTAAAAGCTGGAGCGCCCACATAACCCACACTGTAAAAACCATCCTTTTTAGGAACAAACAAAAAGCGAATGCTGGGATAAGGTGAGCCGCTTTTTTGAACCAGCCATGCTTTTAAGGTAAACATGGGATGCTCTGGAAAAGTATAAGCAATGGAGTCGCCTACTTTTTGAGCTTTAACAGCACTAATAAAATACGGGGTTCCAGCATGATAAATATTGGCGGTCCTGTTTTGCTTTGCACTCCTTAAAATCTTGTCATCAAAACCATCACCAGCCATGCTGGCACTTACTGCTTGTTGGTTATAATCGGCCAAGTTACTAGCTGTCGTTTTCCAAGTGGGAATATTGTAAGGAACTTTTTTTAATCCAGAGGGCTTTAGCGCAATTTCAGGATCTTTCTCATTAAAAAGCACGACAAAATCTGGCTTAAAAGCATAGTTTTTACCTTTGGCAACTACCTCAAATGTGGTGCCTTTGGTGGTTTGTGCATTTACGGTGTGCTGCAAACCAAGGATAATTAAAAAACAGCAAATGCTTGTGTATCGGCTATAGATGATGTTCAACGTCATTTTCATATTATTTTTCTAAGGATTTTAATTGGATGACGAAACCTCCGTTTGGCGGAAGGGTAATTTGTTGCTGATGAAGTTGAGAGGACGCTTTAACGGTTGAAAGAAAACCATTCCCTTGATCTTCAATAAGCGTAGCTTTATAAGCTGACAGCTTTTTAATAAAAGACAGGTCCAGCATTACTTTCTTTTCGGTGTTTAAGCCATTGATGGCAGCCACATACCAATCCTTACCGTGCTGTTTAGCCACTATTGCGCAAACGCCTATTTCACTGCCATTAAGTACCAGCGTGTTATTCCAGGTAGTAGGCAAATCTTTAATCAAAGGAAGAATAGGTTGATAGATAGGATCGTTCAACAAGGTGATTGGGTTTTCGGCAATACATTGAAATGGCGAATCAAACAAATAGAGCAAAGCCAATTGATGGCTCAATGTAGTAGCGGCTCGGTTAGAAAAAAACGCTGGCGTGTAATCCGCGGGGCCAGTCATGAAGCGGGTAAAAGGCAGTGCCGCATTGTGCCAGGCAGGGATGGGTTCGTTCATGATGTTGAGCTCCATGCCACGGATGCCTTCCCTGGTCATTTCGTTAGGATAAGTACGGTATTCGCCTGTGGAAGTGTGACAGCCGTGAAAATTGACCATCAACTTTTTTTGCGCTGCAATTTTCAGGAAGTTGATTTCGAAATCTATCAGATCCTTCGCTTCGCTGTTCATGAAATCAATTTTAATTCCCGCCACGCCTAAACGACTTAGGGTATCTAAAAAAGCCGTACAATAACGGGTATCTCTCAAATATTTGGAGTCTTTCCATACCCATATTTTAACTTTCTTCGCCTTGCCATAGGCGATTAGGTCTTTGAGGGTTTCCCATTTATTTTTCCATTTTTCTTCCCAACCATCATCAATTAAGGTATAGTTAAAGTTGAGCTGTGCCGCAGCATCTATGATTTTCCTTTCTGTGGCGGGTGCCAGATAATCGTTACCTCTAGTGATCCAACTCCAGGCGCTTTTACCAGGTACGATGTAATTGGTATTTGCAAAAAGCGACTGATCTGGTTTTTCATTGAGCGCCGCCACGACGTTTTGGTTGGCTAATTCATTCAAATTGGCCGCCAAGCCTATCACACGCCAAGGGGTAAATGCGTTTTCATTTGCGGGTACCACAAAGCCCTGATTTCCTTCAGTAAAATCTACCGAAAGGCTATTCTTGTTGGCTTTTAACCGCATGCCACTGTAGTTTTTCAATGCGGCTTCGGTAATAAAAAGGTAGCTTTGATCTGCCAATTGCGCCACAATGGGTTTCCCTTGAATTGGTCCTGTTTTAGAAATCTGATCGAGACTATCTATTCGGGTTTGGAGCCACAATCCAGCGTAAGATTTAAGTTTCCAGTGGTTATTGCGCTCAAAAAACCAAACCCTTGTGCTTCCGTCCAATACAAAACTGGTTTGCTCACTTGTAACGTGCACTGTGGTGTTGGGTAATTGGTAGCGTATGGCACAAGCATGATCGAACAAGGCAATTTCTATCTTATTTTTGCCGATACCAATTTGATACTTTTTGTAGGTAACCTGTCGAGGTTGTGCATTGTAACGCAGCAGTGTAAGGGATTCTTTAACCGTTTTACTGCTCAAAAGCACAGGTTCTGCGCTTACATCCAACAAAGGCTTTCCTGCAATGCTTAACCCTAATGATGAAGGTTTTATCAACAGCTCCCCATTTAAAGACATCGTATAAAAAAATCCTTTGTCTTTTTCTTTAAATACGCTCACACTTACTTTGCCCGAGGGACTTTTGATCAACAAGGGCTGCGCCGCACTTTGAGCCCTAGCAAAGCCTAGCAAGCAAAGCAACATGGTGAGTAACGATCGACGAAGGTTGGTTGGATGGAGACCGTTCATTTTAACCATTCTCCTCTCAATAAAATTCGACCTAAATAAATCACTGTTTGATCGTATTTGGCAGGGTTCTGTTGAATATCGGCTCTTTTATCTGCTGGTAAAATCTCCGTTTTATTGGCTTTTTGTGCAGATACTTTTACGGTAACTACATGAATACCATCAGGTACTTTGAGTACATCAAATTGTCCACGGTAGCGATTATTGCAGTAGGCATTAAACCTATTCAAGGCATCAGGCGTGGTAGATTCAGTGGTTTGATAATAGCTAAAACTGCCTTGCTTTTCACGGTTTAATTTTACGGGCTTACCATCAATCAGCCATTCCAACTGCCCCACTTCTGGACCGCCAATGTCAAAGAGCCCGATCATATCGCCCTTAAAGCGAAAACTGAAACTGGCCTCTGGACGGTTTGCGCTAAGCACTTCGGAAAACCAAGGGCTAAACTTTTTAAGGTTAGGTTGCTCGGCGGTGTTCAATAGCTGCCAACCGCTTTTGGCCAGGTCCATTTTTGCGGGATCTACCATGGTGGCATTGTCCCAAGCCGAAGTGATTAAGGGTTTGGGCAATGGACTGTTTTGCGGTTCTTTTACCATTTCCATTTTTGCGAGCGCTCTGGCAATGGCCGCAGCGTACAAATTCCCACCCGCAGTAGTGGGGTGTATCCCATCCTCGGAAAATAATAGCTGATCTGGACCAACGGATTGGGCATTGCCCTTCCACACTAATTTTCCTGAAGCTTCTAAACTCGCAGCTTCCATGCCCAACTGTATAGACGGCAAGTTGTAATGTGCCGCTACTTTTTCTAATCCTATGATGTTTTGGGGGATTTCATTTTTTTGATAGCTAGCGGTTTGACCGTTTAAAATGGTGTAGATTAAACAGATTTCTACTTGGGGATTAGATGTAATGGCCTGTCTGATCATGCCCTCCATCCCATCGGCATAAGCGCCGTTCACTGCAAATTCAATGAAAATAAGGTCTGGACGATAGTCGAGCACTTGCTCTTTTATTCTAAAAGCACCCAATTCGGTTCCCGTACCTGATACACCTGCATTCACCCATTTAAACTTGGCGTTTGGATAAGCATGTTCCAAGTAGTTGGCAGTTTGTAAGCGATAGCCAAAATTTGCTTGGGTAATACTGCCGCCAATAAAGGCAACTTTAAGTTCTTGCCCGGCCTTGGCTTTGGCAATGAAGCGAGGTAGTCCGCCACGAACCTGGCACTCTTGTACGTGATGGAAACTGCCTGGCCCAACCAAAGGAATGTTTACTTCAGCTGTTTCAAAATAGATAGACGAGGCTCCTGATTGTGAAGCCGCAATTTTGTCCCTATCTACGTTTTCCTGGGCAGATAAGAGGTTGGCAATCATCAGTAATCCGAGTGACATTATTTTTGCTTTATGTTTACTTATTCCCATTGAGCACTATCTTTTTTGATTTTACTTTCCCATCCTCGCTTTTAAAGGTGAGTTCAACAGTTGCATTTTCATCCATGGCTAATTTGTTAAAACTCCACTCGAAAGGATATTGAGCTATTTGTTGTGTTTTTTGATTACAGGTTACCGTCACCGAATAACCTTTTAAAGGCGCTGTTTCTGCAAAACCGTAAATGCTATCCCATCCAAATGGGGAACGGATACGGAATAGATAGATTTTACCCCAAGGTGCGCCTAGGTCAAATGTTTTCATCCCATCTTTAACAGGCTGATATTTAACCGCGACTGGTGCCGTTGCCAAGGGAATGGCAATGGCTTTAAAACCTTTTGCCGGGACGTTAACATCAATCTTTGCGCCGTTAAAACCGGCAGGAACAGCTTTTCCGTCATTGCTGTAAATGGTTGCCTTACCTTCTTTTTGGGCATTCGCAGCCTCGCTCCAATGTACTGCCACTTGTTGCGCACTTTCTGCTTCGGAAGAGAGCAAAATCCAGAAGTTTTGAGCTGAAACGGCCGTTACATAGTTAATTTCTGGATGCTGAACTTTTACCAAATCTTTGCGCATTCGCAAGGTCACTTCATGATCTCCAAAAACCTTCCCCTTGGCACCACCATAAATGCGGTTATTGAACCATACAAACCCTTCTTGCTTACTGTATGGGAACACTACATTTCCATTAGCACGCTGGATGGTTTCGGTAATGAGGTAATCTAGACTAAAAGCCAAATGTGGCGGAATATGGTGATAATATATAGAACTTACATCAGGACCTTTGTAAGGGAAATCAGCCGACATCGGCACATCGGTAAAGCCTGTGCTGTAGTAACCTGGATAATTTGCAAAACGACCAATAACAGCATTGCGGGCATAAATTTCGTAGATAGGTTTGTGCGCATATTGAAACAAACGCAACAAATGTGGCGCCCAACTACTCATCATCACGGGGTGAACGGTTTGTCCTTTCACCCGGGTAAAGTAGGTACTTGGCTGCTCCAAACCTAAGCCTACTGGAGAAACCAACCACTGAGGCACTTGCTTTTCCAATACATCGTCTTTTTTACGTGGAAAACCTAAGCGGTAGGGCGCATTGCCTTTCCACCAAATGCGAGTCACGCCGTCATATTTGTTGCCAGGATGTATGGTCTGTAGGCTATCCTTTACTGCAGGATAACTACGTATGCCAGCGATGGTAAAATATGCTCCGTATTCGGCTGCTTTTAAATATTTCTGTTCTTTAGTGACTTCGTACAAATCCACCAAATCCCACCAAGGTGCATAAAAAGTGGCATTATAGAAAGGAATATGGCTCAGTACTTTATCAGTGTTGTGATATATTTTATATTGTATAAAAAGATCAGCTTCTTTTTTTGCTTGTTGCAACCATTTAGATTGGCCTGTAAGTTGGTATGCCCAAAGTGATTGGTTCCATGCGTGGAAATCCGTTGAATATCCTTTGGCCATCCTTAAACTATCTTCTGGTAGGGCAATGGCTTTGATCCAAGGATTTAATTTCCCCAGCAGTTGATCTAAGCCCACGTAATAGGAAGTGGTAAACTGCGAGGTGAAAGGATTCATTTCCAAGGTTTTTCTGGTGGCGTTAAAGGCCGTAGGCACAATATCGGTAGCCCAGCGGTAGCCACTTCTCGAAAGCGTAAACTCGATGGTGGGCAACGAACGTTTCAGGTAAAAATCTTCATCGTTTTGCAAGACGGATAAGGCTATATTGGCCAAAGGCGTAGCATTTACCACGGTGGGTGCGGTAGTAGGATCGCCTTCAATGTCATAAAACCCTTTTAACTCAGGTGCCCAGCCACCAGCATTGTCATCTTTGATCAAATCAATCATGTTAAACACGGCATCTGTTAATGATGCCTGTTTTTGCTTGCGGTAATCCTTTACTTCTAATATTTCTTTAGAGACCTCATCTATCGCTGTATTCCAGTCGCCAGCGGTTAAACCCAGTGCAAATTCTCTGTCAATTAAATCGCCTGTGGCATATTTAGAATCTTTCATGCCCATTACTGGCGAAAACATGACCGCTTGTAGTTGATTGTTGTGGTTTTTAAGCGTAAAACCCGCCGGAGCATAATCTACCGAACCCCAGTCTTTTCCCAACAATGCTGTTCCCGCCGCCACATAACTGGAAGCTATTCCAGTAGGTGTTTTTGAAGAGACAATGGCTGCCGGCTGTTGCATCATCGAGGTAAGCATCATCTGTGGCCCATCGGAAACACGCTTATATTGAAACATCGGTGCCATCGACACGTTCTCCAATTCCTGCTGGCCAATAGGTTGAAAGGCGGCAACTCCCATGCTGTAATATCCTGGCTGGGCTGTTTTACAAATCAAACGTAAGCGGATATGCTGTTGTGCTGGTTGTAACGACCACAATCCTTTGATGGTAGAGCCATTACGGGTCACATACTGCACTTCTATGGTTTGAGCGTCTATCTTTTGGGCCGAAACAGGAATGGCTTCACTCAAGTTTCCTGCCTCAAAAGGATTGAAATCATCGCCTGGTTTATGCACGGCATGTTTTTCATCCTTAAAAGTAAAGTATGATTTTGGGGTCTGCGAATCCCAAGTTGGATAGTATTTGTTGTAACGGATGGCCGTTTGGTTGCTGGTTAGCAGAAAAACACTATGGTCTTCCATTTTGGTACCCATGGGTTCCTGCCATTTCCCTTGATTTTTGAAAGCGGTACGGCAAGCAATGGCTTTTTGATTAGCGCCCGCGGCCAAAAACTGCAACCGCACTAAACCGTTTTCAATTTCGGCAATTACTTTATCGTTATCATTTAACCGTATGGCCGGAACCGTAGCCTTTTTCTGCTCGGTAAATACCTGTTGCTCCAGAGGTTGTTTTTTCCAAGAAAGCAATAATTTTTTATCGAGCTTATTGGGATCTACCGAGTCATCTTGAGTAAATAAAATGGCATCGCATCGCCCATAATTGAAATTGTGCAATCTCAATAAAGCCTCCTCCTTTTTAAGGTCGATAGTACCCAGCTGCTCCCAAGCATACCCAACTTTTCCATGTCCGCCCGCTTTTTTGAATTTAGTGTCATCAACCGATAGCTGAAATAAACGAGTACGAGGTGAGGTTTCGAAATCCGGTGTGCGTATCCAAACGGTATAACGTCCGGGTTTTCCAATGCGAAGTACCGTTAAAGCATCTGAGGTATGGTCCAATTCGCCATCTAAAAACCTTAAGATATTGCCGCTAATCCCCTCTCGGTTTGCTTCGGTAAACCACTTGCCTTTAAATTGGAAATCGGTACCCAGCACCAAGCATTTCCCCTCTTGGGCAAAGACCTTAGTTACATTAAAGAACAGGCTTATAAAAATGACTAAACGTAAAGGGTTTCGGAACAAATGCATGAGCTTAAAATTTATTGGTACTTAAATGTATATACCTGTAAGCCATAGGGCGATATTTTGATCTGATCATTGGCGGCATAAGGTATTTTTGCGCCCGTGGCCGAAAAACATTGCACCGTTTCGGGCTTTAAGCGGAATTGTTGCATGAAACGTGAGGTATCCAGTTGCAGCGGACCTTCCTGGGTTTGGTTGTCATTGTTGAGTACAAAAAGATAAAATATTTGATCCTTTTTGTTGACGGCACACACATAATCCATGTTTGGATTTGGCAGCGACACCAATTGATTGACCAATACCAGATCTCCCGTTTTGTCAAAAATCTTGCCTTTCTCAAATCCAAAAGTTTTGTGCGGCCCCACTTTAGGCGTTACAAATCCGGCAGGAAAATCAATTTTACCGTTAGAACGTAAGGAAAGTTCGGCCATCAGGTAATCGGTAATCCAGCCTACCTGCCACCAGGCATGGTGCGGGAATGGACCTGCCCCCCTATTCATGGCACTCCAATAATAAGAAGCCACCCCTGTAGCTGGGTCCACAAAGGCATCTTTGCTTAACGCAGCAGTTCTGGCCATTTTTAGGTAAAGCGAGTCTTTGGTTAATTGAAATAACCTGACAAACATTCCGGCATGACTGGCCAACAAAATAGGCCCGCTGTTGTTGGCCGAACCTAAGATACCGCCATGCTCAAAGCTTAAACCTACCTGACTGATCTGCCATTCCTGAAGTTGTCTTGGTCCATTTTTTTTATTGCCAAGGTTTGGAATAGGATGCGAATAAATAGAAGTGGTATAAAATTGTGCGGTTTTAATGGCGGCCTGCTTAAAGCGTGGCGCCTTGGTGATGTCGTAAAGATCAAGCAATGCCTGGGCGCTTTGGCCGGTAGCAAAATCAGGCGCAAAACGGGCATCGCCACAAACCCCCAAAAAGTAACCTTTGTTTACCGCATTTTTGATAAACCAGTCGGCACTTTTAATGGCGGCATTTAAATATTTTTCATCTTTTAGGATTTGATAGGCGACCAACAATCCATAAAAAGTTGGCCTGTAGTCCTTCTGATCGGTAAACATAGGCTGGTAAGTGGTGTTATGATAGGCCACTTCCCAATCGCCCTGCGGTTTCATTTTTGCCAACAACCAATCGGCGGCCAAACGTATGGCCGATTTGAGCTTTTGGTTATCTTTTTCGAACAGAAAAACATTGCCCATATCCAACAGCATGTAGTAGGTAGTGGCAATAGGTTCGGTGTAAGGTCCCCACTCCTCGGTGAACCGATTGGAGTTATACAGGTAATATTGACCTGCCGCAGCGCCTTTAAAAAAACCGTTGTGGGTGTTTTGCTGTGCCAATTTAAAGTTCAGGGCATGCTGTAATCTTTTGTGCATCAAAACTGAATCCTGGGTAAGATTGGCCAACATCCACATGGCACCGTAATCGGCGTTTTTTACGGCATCCTTTTCCGACTCATATACGCCACCCAAATAATCCTGTGCGCCAATGGTAAGGCCGTTGGCATTGAACGTGCGCCAGCGGGAGGTGCTGTCTTTTTTAACGTAATCTAAAAGTTGCAGCATTCGGGCTGATAAGGATTGGTGAGTTTGTTTCAATTGCAACAGTTTATCGAATTGATAGACATCGTTAACCACGTGCTTGTAAACTTGGTACCAATCTGCCTTATTGATCGTGTACCTAAAATCAAAAGTGATGCTTTCGCCCTTTTTGAGGTAGGATTTTTTTTGCCCAAGTACCGGATGGTACAGTGTTGGGCTGAGATTTTCTTGCCTATTGATCAGCGATAAACCCAAATTCCAATTGGATTGCGTTGATTTATCGTATTCCCATGGATCACGGCCAGTTCCTGGCTCTGCGGTAACCGCCATGGTAATCCCTTGTTTATTGGTTAGTATCGAAGTAAGTGCGGCCGCTGTTCGCTCTCTTACCACCACTGGCTTGTTTGGTACACCGTGGCCATAAGCATAGGCATCCACAAAATTGGTATTGATAGCACCGCCCTGAAGTACCCCTGGAATACAAGCCCATTTAAATTCGCCCTTATCGGCTACCGCCAATTCAGGGCTTGCCACAGAATAATATCCATCTTTACTGGCAGTTAGCTTGATCGATACGCGAACATCGTTCTGGTAAACCGGATCTAATTGCCATGAGGCTTCTATTGCCCCTGCATTGGTTTGCTGTTTAAACACATATTTATGACCAATTTTTTGGTATTGATTTGGATAGAAAGAAATCACATTCCCTTCTTTATTTAAGGAAACCGCAGAAGTATTGGCCTTCCAGGTAGGGATGATGTACCGATATTCAGGTTCCGGAAACAAAATCTCCTTTCCATTATCGTCTTTCAGCGTATTCTCCATTTGAGGCTGTTCAGCACTGTAAATCAGGGTATAAGCACCATTTAAATGGCCTATGGTTTCCCAACCTTTGGCTCCCTTGACCTGCAATTGTTTAAGCTGATACCCTTTATTGGTATTTTCCCAGCCAATACGGAGCGAACTATTATTTAGTTGGGGCTTTACAGCCAATTGCGCATAGCCATGGCTAACCAGTGCCACCAAAAACAGCAACTGGATGGTTATCTTGAAGTTATTTTTATTTGGGTTAATGCTCATGGTGTAATCGTCAATTCAAATTCTTTCACTACGCTTTCCGACTTTTTCAAATTGGCATTGGTAGCCACAAAGGTGACCTTGTAAGTACCTGCTTTAGTGTACACTTTACTGAATGTCCTTAAATTTTGGGAGATGTTTTTTATGGCCTCCCCTTTATCAGGAGTGGTACTGTTTGGATCAAACTGTTTAGTTACCACCCAATCATCATCAAGCTCTGTATTGTTTCTTACGGTTAACAACTGTGCGGAGGTAATACTCCAATTGGTGGCTGGGCCACTGAAATTAAAGGCTACCCATCCGGCGGTGGCCATGGTGGCCAATACGCTTTCCTCGCCCTGTTGGTTAACCTGTTTAAGATCAAAGGAACGAATCACCCATCTGTTCTGCTGTGTTTCGGGCTTTTGTACGGTGGTTTTGTAAACTAATGCAATCGCCATTTTTTTATTCTGCGAAGCAAAGCTGGTCAAGTCAATATTTCCCGATGGAGTTTGGTCTACACCAGAAGAAAGTGTTGCCTGGCTGGTGATATCGTTCCAGGTAGCTGCTTTTACACTAATTCCATCATACTTCCCGTTAAAATCGGTAGAAACGTACAATTTGATTACCGATTGGTCTATGGGCATTAGTCCAAATTGGGCAAAGGTTTTAAAGTTTAATGAAACCTTATTTCCTTCAACAAAAGTTCGTTTCCTGAATTCATATTTACGGCCTACCTCGCCCGACCAAAACACCACGTTTTCAGCGTTTCCGCTAAAGTTAAACCTCACGGTTTCCCCCACTTTGTAAGTTGTTTTTTCTGTGCTTACTGCGAAATCGTCTTGGGGTTCCAAATCATAGGTTTTTTGGCAAGAAGTGATTGATAAGAGCAACACAAATGCTATGAATAGCTTATTCATGTGTATTGAATTTAAAGTTACCATCCTGTATTTTGTCTAATATTTGGATTAACAGCTAGTTCACTATTTGGAATAGGGAATAAAACGGCCCTGTCCGTTACACGTTGTGCCTGGGCAACTGCGGCATCTCTTAAGGCAACAGGCATGTTGGTTTGGTATTCTCTTGCCTGGGCCTGCATTACTGTAGGATAAATGCCCCAACGTACTAAATCATGCTTGCGCAGCCCTTCAAAAGCCAGTTCCCGCAAGCGCTCGTTCCTGATCAATTCATTAAAATCCTGCTGAGCCAGCCCTGCGGGAGCGTCAGCTACGGCGTCAGGCGTGGTAATGCTTTTTCCATAACCTCTTCTTCTTACCTTATTTACCGCATCGTAGGCATCAGCAGATGGCCCGTTCAAATAATTTTCGGCCTCGGCAAACATCAGCAATACATCTGAGTACCTCAATAACGGCCAATTGGTTCCGGTCATGTTTTGGTTTCTGGGTAAAACCAGTTCATATTCACGCCTCCATTTACCGTTACTTCTTTCATAGATCTGATCAGCAGCCCAATTGGTCTTGGTGGCTGTTTGTCCGCTGGTTACATACCGAAATGGTGCAACGGTCCAATCTCTTCTAAGGTCACCTGCTCCATAAGCATTGTAAAGTTTCGCGGTAGCATGCACATAATCGTAACCATAGCCTATTTCAATAATTCCGCAGGTAATACCGTTATAACTTCCTATGGTACCCGCTTCCTGGATTTCTCCTTGCCCGGTACCTTTAAACTCTACTTCCCAAAGGTTTTCTTTGATATCAAATACTTCTTTCACATGGTTGATGTAGATCAGGCTGAAATCAGGGCTTAGATCGTGCAATCCAGATTTGATGACCTTATCTGCATAAATCCTGGCATCAGCATATTTGGCTACATCATTTAACGGAAAGCCCGCCATGGTGAGGTACACCCTGGCCAATATCCCCTGTACGGTAGTTTTGGTGATCCGTGTGTTGTAGCCATAATCAGCTACCGATTTCACCAAGGTTTCCGCCTGCTTCATGTCTACCACAATACGTTCGTAAATATCCTTAACTGGTGTACCTGGGAGCGGCTCTTCCTCAGGTGTTTTGGTTGATTTGAGCTTTAATGGCACTGCGCCAAATTCATCCGTTAGCAGGAAATAATAGTAGGCCCTTAAAAAGAGTGCCTGGCCCTTGATTTCATTGCGTTTGGTTTCGTTCACCTGCACGGCCTTATCAATATTATCAAGCAGCATATTTGCCCGCTCAATACCTGTATAAAGTGCTTCCCAGTGCCTGTTCAGCTCTAGGGTCGAAGCATCTACAATGTTGGCATTCATTCCAGACATTTGGTTTTTCATGAAGAACTCATCGCTAAAAACCATATAGCAGGCCATTCCCTGGGCATACACCCTGTTGTCGCCCAAACGGTCGTAAACGCCCGCCAACGCCGATTCCAACTCGCTTTCGGTATTGTAATAATTTACGGGCGACACAAAATCCTGTGGAGTAGTGTCGAGAATTTTCGAACATGATGTGGCTCCCAGCGCCAGCACCATTGCGATATAAAATAAAACTGTTTTCATTGTAAAAACATTTATCGTTAAAAAGTTAGGTTCATACCAAGGGTGATGGTCCTGGCCCTAGGGTAAGGGCTCCAATCGAAACCTGGTGTAAGCGCCGTATGTCTAACGGAAACCTCCGGATCCAGGCCGCTATAGTTGGTAATGGTGGCTAAATTTTGCGCCGAGATGTGCACTCGTGCGGATTGTATTTTCCATTTTTTCATTAACGAAGCCGAAAAATTATATCCCAGGGAAACTGTTTTCAACCTGATAAAAGATCCGTCTTCGATATTTCTACTGGAGAATACATTTGGCCCGTAGCCGCCTGTTGTGGGCAATGTGCCATCTTGGTTATCCAATGACCACCTGTTTTCGAAAGTTTTAAACATATTCAGGTTTGACCTGGCCTCGGCACCTTCAAATACGATACGGTTAGCATTGAGGATATCATTACCGTACGACCATTGCAAAAACACGTTCAGATCAAATGCGCCATACCTAAAGTTATTGGAAAAGCCTCCAATGTGCTTTGGATTAGGATTGCCAATAATGGTTTGGTCATTGGCATCAACTACACCATCGCCATTGATATCCTTATACTTGATAAAACCGGGTTTGATGAGGGATGGGGAACTACCATTGTTAGGCACATCAAGCTTTAGCTCGTAGCCGCCCCCGGGCAAAACATTAAAATCAGACAGTTGGTATAATCCGTCGTACACATAGCCATAAAACAAGGCCACTTGTCGTCCTGGTAGCGCAATATAAGGCAATGAGTTGTTAAAGTTGGAGTTCCAGTTTGTAATCCTTGTGATCAGGCTTGGCTGGTCGCCATTAAGTTCCTTTACCACATTGGTGTTGAAGGCGATATTGAAATTTGAGGTCCAGTTAAATCGCTTTGTTTTAACATTCACCGTATTGAGGGTAAATTCAAGGCCTTTGTTTACCACTACCCCAATATTTTTAAAGGCAGTGAGGTAGCCTGTTGAAGTAGGCATTGAGGCATTCAACAATAAATCTGTAGTTCGTTTATGGTAATAATCGGTGGTTAAGCTCAACCTATTGTTCAACAAGCTGAAATCCAGCCCGATATCTAAATTACCTGTGCGCTCCCATTTGAGGTTCTCGTTGCCCACACCAACAGGTACAGTACCCTTAATATATGTTCCGTTGAAATAATAACCACTTCTGGTGTTGCCCGTATTGGCGCCAACTTCCTGATCTAAAACACTCAAATAGGCAAAATCAGATACGCGGTTATTTCCGGTTACCCCATACGACAGCCGAAGTTTGGCCGAAGAAATGGTCTTGATTTTCTTGATAAAGCTTTCCTCGCCAAGGTTCCAGGCAAATGCACCAGAAGGAAAATATCCCCACCTGTTGCTGGGAGAAAATTTTGAAGACCCATCGCTACGGAAGGATAGCGTGAAAAGATACCTGGAATTAAAGCTATAGTTTACGCGTCCCAAAAACGACACCAAGGTGGCATAAGATCCCGACATTGTTTTGGATAATATTGTGCCCTGGTCCAACCCTTTTATTCCCAACATTTCATTGGGAAGCAGGATAGATACGTAACCATCGCCTTCGGTACTGCTTCGCTGCATGGTAAATCCACCAACAGCATCTATGCGGTGTTTCTTGTTAAACGTTCGGTTAAAAGTGATTAAATTCTCATTCAACAGGTTACGGATGTTTAAATGATCTATCGAACCATTAATCCCATAATTGGCACCGTACTGGGTACGTGGGTTTCCGGCAGCGGTTTTTGAATTGTTAAAGCGCTCAAAGTTTAAATTGGTTTCCGTAAGACCGCCCTGTACCCTAAATTTAAAGTATTTGAGGAACGAATACTCCACAAACGCATTAGCCAGCAGCGATCTGTTGAACGCGTACATATACATATTGTTGGAGTTTACGATAGGGTTGATCCTTAAATCGGTATTTGATGCAACTTGTTCGTCGTCAAACGGCTGATCGATGAAGCTTTCCTCATCGCCCCTGCCGGTAATTGGGCGGTATCCCCAAACGCTGTACAATAAATACGAACTTGCGTTTCCGGCAGAGCTTGTGTTCAGATTATCGCCGGTCAAATTTGCAATTTGGCCCCTTTTGATCCCGTAAGTATAATTGGTATTTAAACCAATCCTGAAATTTTTGCCTACGTTTTGGTCAATCTGAAAACGGCCCTGGTACCGCCTGTACCCCCCGTTGATCACAATGCCGTTTTGATCCAGGAACGAACTGCTCAAGGAATATTTTGTAGCCGCAGTACCGCCTCGCAAAGAAAAATTATGGTTTTGCACAAAGGCATTCTGCAATACATGGTCTTGCCAGTTTATTCCTTCCTGATCTTTATAGGAATCCAGGGTCCTGCCATTTTGCAGGTACAGAGCGGTAGCACTTGTTTTGTTAAGCTCTAGCTGGTATTTTACAAAATGGTAAGGGCTCATCACCGCTATTTGCTTGGTAGGATATTGATAGCCCAACCAATTGTTATAGCTTACTACCGGCGGGCCGGTTTTTCCCTGCTTGGTTTTGATCATGATGACCCCATTTGCGCCCCTGGCCCCATAAATAGCCGTAGATGAAGCATCTTTCAATATTTCTATCGACTCGATGTCATCTGGATTGATGATGTTATTATCCGGATTTTCCATTGGAAATCCATCAATTACGTACAAAGGAGCATTGGATTGGGTAATAGAATTTCCACCACGGATGGTGATGTTGCTGGTACTGCCTGGCTGTCCATCGCCAGAGCCTACCTGTACGCCCGCTATCCTTCCGGCCAAGGCGTCTTCAAAAGATACTACTGGGGCCTTTTCCAGGTCTTTCATATTTACGGAACCTACCGAACCGGTAAGGTCTTTGCGCCTAACCTCTCCGTAGCCTATAATAACCACATCGTTAAGTGTTTGGCTACTAGGCAATAATTGTACAAGGTATTGGTTTTGAGCCGTTACGATTACACTTTTGGTTGTATAACCAATCATGGATACCACCAGCAAATCGCTTTCCTTGGCATTGGGGAGGCTAAACTTGCCTTGAGGATCGGCCACAACTGCAGTAGTTTTTCCTCGGATCATGATTTTTGCACCCGGCAAGGGCGCCTCGCTTTCATCTACAACAGTTCCGGTTATGGTTTTCACGGCCTGGGCCCAAATGGCCAGCGGAATTCCCAAAACCAAAAACACAGTTAAAATTAGGGTTGGTTTCATATAAATTTATATTTGGCTTACTATTTATAGCAATGGGCCTGGTGTCCCTATTGCTTTTCTGATGACCGTTACCCCACTAATTATCCAATTACGGCTCATCATATTTGCTTATCTGCGCCTCAACACCATTTCCATCTTTCTACTCCATTGGGTTGTAGCTGTTCAACCAATCGTAGAATCATACAAAATCATTTCCAGGGAAATCCCCTTATTTATTACGATAAGAACACCTGCATTATTCAATATCGGCACGCTTTCTTGGTTAAAAAATGTTGCCGACTGATAAAAGAGATCCTATTTCATACAGTTTAAAAACAAATAGTCTGGTCTGGACTGGTTTGCTTATTCAAATATAAAGCATTTTATTTCTATTAAAAAAATAAATTTACAAAAATGCGCTTACGGCGCTCTTATGCAGTGTTTATAGGAAATTAAGGCTAGACTGGTTTGGTTTGTATGGTCTATTCCTTACATTTGTTGCAAAACCAATACCTGTATGATCAACTTTCAAGGTAAAAATTCGCCTCAAAAAGGTATTCAAAGCAAATTGAAATACCAACAACTTGCTGACCACATTACCTCGCTCATTGAACTGGACCAGCTTCATATTGGCGACCAGCTGCCCTCGCTGAAGCAATTACAGCAACATTTGGGGATGAGTAAAGAAACCCTTTTGAAAGGCTTAAACGAGCTGGTAGAAAAAGGCATCATCGAATCGGTATACAGAAAGGGTTACTATGTGCGTAAAAAAGCGATCCACCACAGCTATCGTGTTTTTTTGCTTTTAGATAAGATGAATATTTTACGTGAGCAGTTTTACAGAACGCTTTTTGCGCGGCTAGAAGACAGGGCCGACATCGATATTTATTTTCATCACCATAATTATCAGGTTTTCGAAAACCTAATTAAGGAGAACCTGGGTGCTTATACGCATTATGTGATTGCCACATTTTTAAAAGAAGACGTAGCCCCTGTGCTAAATCTGATCCCTGATAAGAAACGTATCATCATTGATTTAAACGAACCGGGCTTATTGGGCAATTACAGCAGCATTTACCAAGATTATGGGCACGATATTTACCATAGCCTACATCAATTAAAAGATGAGCTGAAAAAATATAGCCGATTGATTTTGGTGGCCCACCCCGAAGCAGTGCATGCCAAATTGGTGATTGAAGGTTTTTTACGTTATTGCACCGAAATAGCACATCCTTATTTGATACAATCGGAAATTGACGAAAAAAATTTCCAAAGGGGCAATGCTTATGTAACGTTTAGCAGATACGATACAGACGACGTGATGCTGATCAAATTGGCCAGGAAAAAAAATCTTAAACTGGGTAAGGATATTGGACTGATCTCCTACAACGATTCTGACGTTAAAGAGATCTTGGAAGACGGGATTACCGTAATCTCTACCGATTTTGAAGCGATGGGCAAAACAGTGGCCCAGGCTATCCTGGAAGAAAAAGTGGTGGTAAAAAGAAATCCTACCAGGGTTATCAAGAGGTGTTCACTTTAATGCCACACCCCTATTCGTATCCTTTGTAAATCTTATAAATTCGATTCGATGGCCAGCTTCATTTTCAGCAGCCTAGCCAATAAGGGCGCTTTGCTGTTTTCATGCTTTGCAGCCTTAATCCCTTCAAAATGTGAGCTAATGAAATACTGATAATCATTCACTTTGGTAGCCGCATCCAAATATACGGGCATTTCTGGCGCTGGGGCATTTCTAAACCATTCTTCAAGCTCTTCGATTGACATGCTGCGAAGATAAAAAACCTGCCCAACATGGGCAAAAAAATTGACCGCTATCTCTTAGCTTATTGATGAAAAAGATGTATGGAATAGTGGTTCTAATCCGTTGAAAAAACCATACCGTAATAGTCCCACAATTCTGATCTTTTTAGGTGGCTTGTGCCTGATAGGTTGATCTTTTGACCGGTAACCAGGGCCAACCAAAGTTAAAAGGATATGGTTGAAATTAAGTAAACCAAGGCACGCAACTATAGCTCATTAGGTTAAAACCGAACATTGGTGCCAGACATGAAAAAACTGGTTTTAATTTCCCAAATGTGCCGCTTTTTTTAAACCATGCCGTGGCCTGCTGATAATCTTTTCGCTTGAATGCAGCAACTCCCTGATCCATTTCATGAACTGCTATTTGGACATAAGCTTGCCCCAACAGTCCAAACCAAATGATCAATATTATTTTTTCATTAGTGAATTAATTAATAACCGATTTAATTTTGTACTGCTATCTTATGCCTGGTTTGTGTTCCATCAGCATGGTTGACGATCACCATATAGGTGCCATTTGCCAATGACGGCAGTGCGATTTTTTGCGAAGGATGCACAAAACAGGCTACGGTGCGGCCCGAAATATCTACCAGGTCAACTTTAGTAATGGCAGATCCAGCCATACTAAGGGTGATGTAACTGCTCGCAGGATTTGGGAAAACCTGAACTTTTCCCTCTGCCACTGTAAACCTGGCTAGCCTTACTTCGCTGTATTCAGTGGCACCATCAAGGTCCAGCTGTTTAAGCCTATAATAATTATTTCCTGGCTGTGGATTTCGGTCTTGCCAGGCATAATGGTTTACATGGCCAGAAGTTCCATTTCCATTTACCTCGCCTACGGGAATAAAATCAAGCCCATTAACACTACGTTCTATCACGAACTTATCATTGTTAAGTTCGTTGAGTGTTTGCCAATTTAAGTTGATATAAGATTGGGTTACTTTTACGGTAAAGGTGGTAAGTTTAACCGGCAACACTACCGGAACCTGGCCACCGGCAATACCTATGGCAAAATCGGAAAAGCCGTTGATATTTCCTGCGGTTGCAGTAACCACGCCGCCAACTTGTGTTGACGTACCATTAGCGCCGAAAAACCCCCAAGCTCCTGAGGAGTTTGCCCTTTTCAACACCACATAATTTGCCGCATTGGCCACTCCATTGGTATAGCCCCGTCCTTCCAAAGTAATGGTGTAACTGCCGCTGGCCAAGGCAACATCTGGCGTAATGGTCCATATCCCTGCGTTCAATAATGCGTTTACCGATTGCCCACCCGCATTGGTGTTTGGCGATGATCCGTTGATGTTTTTGGCATAGCTTGCAGCAATCATTTGTGGACCAACAACATTGTCCAACTTCAAGTTTACAGGTGCATAACGATCAGCGGTACCAATCGGAAATACATAGTTGCCCAACCCTGTTACTTTTCTGTTTAGCACACCTCCTGAAACATAACCTGAAGCAGATCCCCCGGAGATGTTTCCGTTTACCGTAAGTGGATATATTGCGACAACGAAATTCAAATTTCCATTGGTCAAAACAAGGTCTCCATTGATGGTTCCGCCATAGGTGCTCACTGGGGCCGCGCTATTGATCTCGATAGATTGGTCTAGCGGCTGCGTGAGATATATCGTAGTCTTATCATTTTTAAATACCAATTTACCACTGCCCGTAGGTTTGATATTGTTGGCAAAAGTTCCCATAAAAGTCCCAGAAGTACTTTCGTTGATTTCTATAGCACCATTATTGACTATTCCGCCAACTGCCGAAAAATTCAGCGGCAGCTGTACCTTTGCTCCAACGGCAACCTCTAGTTTACCGCCTTGTGCATTGGCCGGTATGTTATTCGGGTAAGATGTTAGACCGCCAGGCAGCACACTTTTTTTAGTACCATCTGGAACACCATTATCCCAATTAGACGCATTGCTCCAGTTACCATCCGCTGCTGCCCCTGTCCATTTGGTCATTGCAGGCGGTGCAATCTGGTCGCCATTAAATTGTGCTACATAGAAATCTGTAGCGTAAGTTGCGCCATTTGCTGTCAAGTTTGCGGATCCAAACTTTACCGATGTACCATAAGAACCAGCTACCAGTATTTTTCCGTTGCCTGCAAAGCCGATTGCGTCAAAACTACCAGAAACATAGCTAGATCCGTTGACCTCGAAAGCGTTAGCCCAAACCACCTGTTCATTTGAAATGCTATACTTTACGATGATGCCCAGCGCAAAGGTAGATGTAGCGGGTATTCCATAAAAATAGTCGCCAAAAGAAGCCCCATGTGCCGTGCCGCCCTGGTCTAGATAAAACCCATAAACATAATTGTTCCTCACCCTAAACATTGCTCTAGTTGCTGCATAGGGCGAAACCAGACTGTGCTTGGTCACCAAACCCATTTGATCTAATTCGAAGTACCTATTGGTCAATATGGTAGTCTGAATTCCTTGGAAGGTATCGCCACCGCCACCTGAAAAAACAATATAGCTCTTTCCAGTCTCGTCAATAGTGTAACCTAGCACCACTTGTATATTGTTGATGGTTTTCACCCATCTTTTTTGTCCATTGGCATCTACAGAAGCAATAAAACTGGCCAAGCCATTGGTTGTGATGCTTTCGCCCGCGATGCTAACGGTTGCCGCCGCAGAAGTGAAGCAGGTGTAATAGATGTTGCCATTCTGATCCATAAAATCTTTGTAAACAGATGTGCTATTTGAACCCGCATTGATATTTTGTACTGTCCAGATTATAGACCCGTCAGCTTTATTAACCTTCAGTATATTCTTGGCTGTTTGATTGCTTTCCATGATTACCGGGTTGCCATCGGCAGCGATATTGACACCGCCCACTTCGAACAATGAATAAAATTTGTTCCATAGCATGTTGCCGTTGGTATCGTACTTTGCTAAAAATGCCCTACCAGATAAGGTAGGTGTATCGTCTGTTCCGCCGATGTAAATATTGCCCTCCGTATCGGTGGTGATTACTTTACTTACCTCGTTGTAACCCGTTGGCGGGGTGTGGCGTTTGAGCCATTGTACATTTCCCGAAGCATGGTATTTTGCAATGAAGATGTCGGATCCAGTAGCCGCAGACAAGCTGAACGGGCCAATGGACATTGCCGTACTGTAGAAGCGCCCCACTACAAAGACATTCCCACTGGCGTCGGTAGCAATGTCATTTGAAACGATGCCTGGCGACGAAGATGTTGTACCTGAAGCGGATGCCCACTCCCAACCAGAACCTGATTGTGCCTGTACGAGATTGCCACAGCTTATAGCAATGAGCATTAAAAGTAGATATTTCCCCATAAAAAAATGATTTAACGTGACCAACTATTTGATTGTACCACTGAAGCTGCCCTGTTCTGCCCAGGCTTCTTTTCCGCTCCCGTTAACCGCAACGAAATAAAACGTTCCTTCTACATTTTTACCATCAAACTTGGTGATGTTAAGCTCGCCTCCCCCTTTTGTTGTTGCATTGCCATTTGTGGTTTTGTAGTTAAGATTGGCATCTGATGGCTTGGTATAATCTTTGGAATAGGTGATACCAGACCCTTCCGCATTGTTATAGATGAGATTGATGCGCTCTGGCCCAGTAATTTTGTGGAGTACTACTGCGGTGATACATTCGTTGCTGCCATCTTTAATGGCAGTAATAGTAAACGAGCTTATGCCTGCCACTGTAGTTTGAACTATGCCCGCTTTAGTAGAGGTAAACTTGCCCGAAGCTGCGCCATCAACACCGTAACGTTCGGCATTAACCTTTGCACCCGTAACATCTTGTTTGGTTCCGCCATCCTTTTTACAACCCAAAAAGTACAAGCAGCTCGCCATCATGGCAACACATAAGAAATTTTTCATGATTATTAATTTTAATCTTCCAAATTTCCTCAACCTTTTTTAGGCTAACAATCGGTGAAGATGCTAAATCTTATAGGTACATATACCTATTGTAGACCATGTTTGATGGCATATTTGACCAGGCCAACCGTACTTTTACACTTACATTTCGCAAAAAGGTGTTGTCGATGATGATCTACGGTTTTCTTGCTGATGAAAAGTTTTTCGGCAATTTCTTCACTAGTCAATTCGTTAACGATAAGCACTAGCACTTCTTTTTCGCGTGGCGATAGTTGGGCTAATGCTTGGTCATCCTGTTTCTGTTTTTGGTATTGGTTATAGATAATGGGCACAATGTCTTGTGAAAAAAACGTGCCGCCATTGGTAATGCGATGTAGCGCGTTCAGCAGTTCGTCCTTGCCGGCATTTTTTAAAATATAGCCATCGGCCTCTGCCATTACCGCTTCCTTTACCGCAGTAGCATTATTGTACATAGATAATACCAGCACCTGAATATGTGGAAACTGTGTTTTTACCATTTTACATAATTCAGTACCTGATAATAAGGGCATACTGATATCTGTAATCAACAGCTGGATGTTTTCAGGTGCGGCGGAGATCGAATCTAAAGCGGCCTGTCCATTAGTGGCTTCGGCGACGATGCGGTATGCTTGGCTGTTGCCCAACATGCTTTTTATGCCATCAATCACCATCTGATGGTCATCAGCAATGATAATGTTTACGGTGGTGTTTTTCATGCTAAACAGGTATAACAATTTCTATTCTCGTGCCCATCATTGGTTTGGCCTGCACTTCCATCCTACCGCCCAAGATACGAACCCTGGTGGTGATATTCTTCCATCCCAAACCTGTACTTTCGCTAATTTTTACGGTATCAAACCCCGTTCCATCATCGCCCATAAAGATAACCATATCAGAAAAGGTCCTGAAAACTTTGAGTGTTATTTCCGTGGCCTTGGCGTGCTTTACCATGTTGCCCAACACTTCTTGAACAATACGATAGATGGAAAGTTCCTGCTGCTGACTTAAGCTCACTTCTCTGGCTTCAACCGGCACTTCAAAGATCACCTTTGTTACACCTGCAGATGCGATGCCATCACATAGCTCTTCCAAGGCATTGAACAAGCCAAAATTAAGCTGTTGAGGTATCAGATTATGAGAGATATGGCGCACTTCGGTAATGGTCCTATCTACAAGTTGCAATGTCGGGTTATTGGCCTCTACAACAGACGAAACGTTCATTTTCACCACCGACAACATCTGCCCTATGCTGTCGTGGAGGTCTCTGGCAATCCGGATACGTTCCTGTTGTTCGCCCTCGAAAACGGCCCTAGTGGCCAGCTCCTGCTGTCTAAAAATTTCGGCCTGCAAGATGTTTTCTTGTCGTAGTTTCTGTCGTTTATAATAGGAAAATGAAAACAGCCCTATTGCTATGCAGGTAAACAAAATCCCCAAGATGGCATAATTGCGCTGACGTACAGCCAAATTCCTGTTTGCAATTTCCAGTTGTTGTATTTTTGACCGCTCTTCCAACGTCTTGATGTTTTGCTGCTTTTGTTTGGCATCTAGCTGCTGGTTCCTCAGCTGCTGAGCACTGTTTTTTAACCGTAATTGGTTAATTAAAAGTGTTTGGTGCTGATGATCAATTAGCGATTGGCTTTTTTCAATTTCTAAGCTACTGCGCTGTAGTTCCAATTGCTTGATACTGTTGTCTTTGCTCAATATCGCAATCTGGTCTTCCTTTTTGGCAGTTTCATATCTAACCTCCATTTCAGATACTTTGTCCCGCATTTTCTCATCATAGATCGAATCCTTCAATTTTACATATTCATTAAAAAAATTCTCTGCCAATTGATGCTTACGCTGCATGCGGTAGATATCAGCTCTATTCGCAAAGGCATCTGCTTGCGCCAATCTATCGCCACTACGCTTGGCATACACATCGGCAGAATCGGTAAAGTATATGGCACTGTCCAAATGATCGATCTTGATATACATCGATGCCATATTGTTGAACAACAACGCGATATTGCCTTTGTTGTTGATTTTTCTGGCACTTTTCAAGGCAATGTAATAATACTTCTTGGCACTATCGATTTGGGATTTGTCTGCGTAGAACACGCCAAGGTTAATGCCTACGGTGGCCATACCTTGATGATGGCCCGCATTTCTGAAAATACCGAAAGCCTTTTGTTTCAACTCCAGTTCCTTTTCTTTATTGCCAAGCCCCTTGTAGGCTCTGGCCAAGCTAGAGGTTATATTTGCCTGTGCTAAAACATCCTTATTCGTATTGGCGAGCGAAATACCTTTTTCCAATACATTTACAGCCTTCGCAAACTGCCTCAATCGGATATACGTATTTCCCAGATTACCCAGCACGATGTAAATACCCCTAGCCTCATTTACATTTTCAAAAAAGTTCAGCGCTGCCAGATTATATTTGATTGAGGTTTCAAAATCTGATTGATAATCTGCAACTACCGCCTGCCCGAGCATCACGATCGCTTTTTTTTTATCATCGCCCTGAAGCTCAGCCTCAGCCATGGCCTCCTTGTAAACGGCCTTGGCCTCATTGTAGTTGCCCGTTTTCCAATAGTAGGATGCAATGTTGTTCAGCGCATCAAAACGGATCTTTTTCGAAAAGCTATCTTCCCGGCCCTGCGTCAATTTGATTAGTTCGCGATACTTGCCGACGGTATTGGCTTGTAACTGGGTACCGAGCTTTACGGCTTCGGCATAATTACCGGCAAACATCACCGAGTCTCGTTCGCTTAGCTTTTGTACAGAAAGGGTGCTGACTTTATGTTTTGATTGCAACTGTGCCTTGAGCGTATACGAAGGTATTAGGTTCAGGAACAAGACAAGCTTGAAAATAACACGCATTGAGATACTGTCCATTAATTTATGTTCAAGCTAAGATAGGCAAATGATATTTAGTTTTCAGTGTACAAGTTACGTTCAACAAAGTTGCGCTCTGATTTTCATAAGCGAGTTGCTGAATAGTTTGACATTTATGTATGCCAATAGGGCCTTTCCTATTATGAAAACCGGAGCGGCCATTCGGCCAAACTGCATTTACTTATACCTAGGTATTCATTTCTATTCATCATTTTCTTATGTAAGTATTTATTTTTAGTCTATCAAATGCCAGGCAAAATATGCCCTAAGCCACTCAGGCAACAAAAAATCCCTCCCAGCACTTGCCAAGAGAGATTATCAACAAAATGATAATGCTAAGATTAACCATTAAGTTGACGTGTTATGCAACAAGTAAAAGAACCCGACATCCTTATTATTACACAACAATTATTTAAGCACTCCATTCGTTAATCAAACATACGGTCATTGATCTTGGGCCATGTGCCCCCAAAACTAGCGACTGTTCTATATCAGCTGTTTTTGAGGGCCCTGCTACAAAAACACCATAACCATATGCATCCTGTCCAATTGTTTCATAAGCCTGATGCATCGTGGCAACAAAGGCTTTTACCGAAACCAATATAATTAGGTGTTGGGCAATAAATGGCAATACCCGCTGCAAGATATTTCGCTCTGGCAACCAACAGGCACCATTTTCTGCAACTGCAATATCAGCGCTTAGCACTGCCAGCGATACATTGGCTAAATGGTGTGGATTGGTATCAATAACGTTTAAACCTTCTAATTTTGACAATTCGGCTAGACTGGATAAAACACGACCTCCCTGCCCAAAATTCTCATTGATATAACTTTGAACTTCTTGCAGGTGATCTAGCTCTACAAACTTCCCACCTACATTACCAAGTGCCAATGCAAATTTGTTTGGAAGATCTTCTGCTGACTGAGGGATATTGATATCAACAAATGATATAAAATTAGGCTGATTTGCCTTTACTGCTCTTAATATGCGTGCTTTACTCGTAACCATATTATCCGTTATTTTTTGCTCTTTGTTTGTACCACTCCCTAAAAGATTGTTTGGCTGCTCTTGGCATTTCTCTTTGATGATACCAAGGGTTCAATTTATTGTTAAAAAGATATGGGCCAATCATCATCAATCTGCGTCCTACTTTACCTACCCAAGCAAATAAAGATGGATGGGCGAACAAAAAGCTCATTGCTTTCATTGCCCATTTTTTCTTCGCATCTACATAACCTGCGCCAACCAATTCCTGTCGCCATTGATAAAGCTGGTTATGAATATCAATTTTAACCGGGCAAACATTAGTGCAAGAACCACATAAAGTGGAAGCAAAAGGCAAATCCGCATGTTTTTTCATATCCAGATTGGGCGCCAGAATAGAGCCTATGGGCCCCGAAATAGTGTATTGGTAGCTATGGCCTCCACTTTTTCTATAAACGGGACAAGTGTTCATACAGGCTCCGCATCGAATACATTTTAGAGCGTTCCTAAAATGATCCCTCCCCAATTGCTGGCTCCTACCATTATCAACCAATATGATGTGCATTTGCTGGCCCAAACGGGGAGTCCTGAAATGGCTGGAATATGTCGTAATAGGCTGTCCGGTTGCACTGCGAGCCAACAACCTCAAAAAAATTCCCAAATGCCTGCGCTGGGGAATAATTTTTTCGATACCCATTGATGCAAGGTGAATATCTGCCAAGTGCGCTCCCATATCTGCATTGCCCTCATTAGTGCAAATCATGATCTCTCCAGTTTCGGCTACGGCAAAATTAACTCCCGTTAGAGCTGCCCTTCTAGTCAAAAAAACATTCCTCAAATCTTGCCTAGCGGCTTCGGTCAATACTTGGGGGTCTGCCTCACCAGCAGGCGTATCCAAATGTTCATGAAACAGTTCCCCTATTTCTTCTTTCTTTTTATGGATACAAGGCAAGACAATGTGACTTGGCGGTTCCTTTGCCAACTGCACAATCCTTTCTCCCAAATCCGAATCGATGACCTCAATTCCATTATTTTCCAAAAAAGTATTCAAATGGCATTCTTCTGTAAGCATCGACTTACTTTTTACCATTCGGTTAATGCCATTTCCCTTTAAAATTGACAAAACAATCTCATTATGTTCGGCAGCATTGGCAGCCCAATGTACCTTTACGCCATTGGCTAGCGCTTTTGCCTCAAACTGTTCTAGGTATGCACTCAAATTAGAGAGTGTATGCTGCTTAATCTGCGAAGCATTTTCTCGTAACAGCTCCCATTCTGGTAATGTATTTACAGCTTTATCACGCTTTTGACGTATCCACCAAAGGGTTTCATCGTGCCAATTTACCCGCTGTTCATCAGCATTGAAAATGGCCGACAGCTCAGAATGATCTTTCATTGATTATCTAATTAACTGGCATTTAAAATTTCTGCGATATGAATGACCTGCACTCCACTTCCCTGTCTTTTTAATATCCCCTCCATGTGCATGAGACAAGACAAATCAACTCCGGTAATGTATGTAGCTCCGTTGGCAATATGATCTGCAACCCTATCCTTCCCCATTTTTACAGAAACGGCTTCTTCTGTAACACAAAATGTACCGCCAAAGCCGCAACATTCGTCTTTGCGAGAAAGTGTAACCATTTCTAGCGCTTCTACCATATGCAGTAGCTGTAAAGGTTTGGAAAATGCTGGCGCTACCAATTCGCTCATTTGCGCTAATTTCAACCCTCTCAAACCGTGGCAACTTTGATGCAAACCTACCTTATGCGGAAACCTCGCTTTCAAGTCCTGTACTTTCAATATGTCTACTAAAAACTCTACTAGCTCGTATATCTTCGCCTGTATTTGTTTTGCTTTCTCTGGATACTTTGATGAGTGCAAATGATCTTTCAGGTGCAGTGCACAACTTCCAGATGGGCAAATGATATAATCGAAATCAGCAAAGTTTTCAGTAAACAGTTCATCGCAAGCTTGCGTTAAATGGGCAAAGCCCGAATTTGCCATCGGCTGGCCGCAGCAGGTTTGCCTTTCGGGGAAATTTACTTTCACCCCTAGTTTTTCTAGCAATTCTAATGTTGCTATGGCCGCCTTGGGGTAAAACTGATCTACATAGCAGGGAACAAATAATCCTACGGTCATCATCATTTAGTAATCGATATAATCAGTGTACGGCGATTTGTTCTTTTGCGTTGTTTTACCCTGTCTTGTTTCATACAAACGATAACCAATTTCCCTTATTTTTGCGATGGTTTCCCAATATGGGGTATCACAGATATCCACCATCCCAACTTGAAAATTCTCGCCATCAAACCTGCCAGTAGTAGCTTGGTCTGCAAATTGGTGCCAATGTGTGCCAATGATACTTGGATGCCTTAAAGCCGATTTCACATAGTTGAAGTAGGCCTGTCCTCGTTCTTCTTGATTTTTAGTTTTGATTAAACTGGGATGAAAAAGCCCTCTATCCAAAGCTCCAAAATGGAATTCGCCAATTAACACGGGCTTATCCAGATTGTTTGGCAGTTTAAAATTATCGAGTGTTTGTGCGTAAATGTTATAGCTCATCACATCGCAATATTTAGCGCCTATGGTAACCGCATTAATATTCGACCTTGCAAAGCGACAGCCCAGATAAAGTTTATTTGGTGCCACTTTTTTAAACTCGGTTCTTACTTTTTTGAAATATTCTTCGGTTATTGCTTTGCTAAAGGCAATGCAATCTACTTTTGAACCTAAAGGAGCTTTTTCTCTACTTTCCAATAGCAACTGCCAATCTTTAAAATTAGTTTTCCAAACGGTATTTAATTGCTGTATGGTTTTGTATTTGGTTTTAAGTGTTTTTACAAAAGCTATTTTTGCCGCCTGTGTAGCTGGCGACTGTAAAGTCCATTCGGCCAAAGTGGCTTCTTCTCCCCAGTTGATTTCGTTATCTACAAAAAAACCTAAACACCATGGGTCGTTCAATTCCTTCTCCCTTTCCAACAGTTGCTTTCTGAAGTGGATGGTAAATTGTGGATCAAAAGGATCGTTAAACTTCCACCACATTCCTTTACTACCTTCGATATAAGGCGATTTCAACTCAATTCTATCAGTGTAAACCGTTTTACGCTGCATAAAAATCTGCTTATCCGAGCTATTGGCAATAGTGTTCAGTCCCCAGCTTTTTAAGCGCTGATGCGCCAAATCTGCATAAATTTCACGCCAATGCTCACCATATTTACGTTTGATATTGGCCGCTGAGAAATCATAGGTACTGTCAATATTTCTGGCGGTGTAATAGGGCTTCAGCAATTCGTCGTGAGTGGTATAAAATTCAGCAAAGGCGTCATCTTTTTTGGGCAAACCAGAAAAGTAATGTTTCCTACCATCCAAAGGCGTAATTCCGGCATGTGGTGTTACCCTAACCACACCATGCGACCAAAACAGGTAGCCTTCTGGATCTACCATCCACCATTTACCATCTATTTTTTCTACGCGAAAGGAACCCGTAGCCTTTAATTTTGGACCACTTTTCCAGCCGCCAAATTTTGACCTTTCGATTGGGCCAGGGTATTTTTCTAAATCTGCAAATTCTTTTTGCCCTTGGTCTTTAAGCTCCTGGTCGTTGTGTATCTTCCCGGGCCATTCTTGGTACTTGAATTGACCGTACTGGTCTATAAAAGGGAAAAAATCTTTTTCTTGCAAACTCATCCAAGCAGGATTAGCTTGTTTTTCTCCAACTTCGGCTTTGATATAATTGACACTCCAGTTCCAGTTGTACCGAGGTTTATTGACATACACCGATAGCGAAACGACTTCCTTCAAATCTATGTTAGCAATTAGCCCCCATTTGGTAAAAGGTGTCATCCGCATTCCCACCAACTGTTCATCTATCGCTTTAGAAAAATCATTCGGAAGTGCAATACTCACTTTATTAGTTTGGTTAGGGGCTATATATATTCGCTCTAAAAATACTCCCCGCCTTTTGCCCATACTTGCTCCTTTATTTTCCAATACTACGGTCAATGGCAAATCTCCCAACAAATCATGATTGGTAATTTCAAGTACAAGCTGATTGCATTTAGACAGATCCCAGTTTCCTTTAATTTGGATTCCGGGAGCTTCTTCTTCCTGCTTTGTTTGCACATTGAGTGCGTTTCCTTGTAACTTTACGATGCTATTTTGTAGTGCTACAATTGAATTAATAGACCTGTCGGTGCCCTTGAAAAAGTAGATGTGGGGCTCTTCTTTAAACTTAAAAGCAACAAGCATTAAGCCCAAAACGGCAATAAATAAAAAACGGAAATGGTTCATAACATATTATTTAAAGTACTGAGTTTGGTCTGCTGGTCTGATGTCTGTTAAATTTCCTTGGTAATGCCGAAGATTTCTGGCCTGGTAAGGGTATTTCAAAATGGCTTCTTCATGGATATCAATACCTAAGCCGGGCGCATTGCCAATTAACATTTCTCCATTTTCAAAAACGACTTTTTCTGTACTGATTTCGTTTCTGTAAGGAATATCGTTAGACATGGTTTCTAACAGATAGAAGTTTGGAATACAGGCCGCCAGCTGCAAGGTTGCAGCATTTGCTATTGGCCCACTTGGATTATGCGGACAAATTGGGATATGATGTGCCTCGGCCATCGATGCGATTTTTTTGAGTTCCATCATTCCACCGGCGTGGGAGACATCTGGCTGCCAGTAATCGGCACATTCCATCCTCAAATAATCTACAAAATCGTACTTGCTGTACAATCTTTCGCCACCCGAAACTGGCGTACTGATTTTTTTACGAACCCAGGCAATTCCGGCTTTATCATCTGGTGGGATGGGTTCCTCGAACCATAAAATATCAAATTCGGCAAGGGCATTTCCTATTTTTACAGCAGTGGGTACATTGAACCTGCCATGTCCCTCTATAATTAAATGAACCTGATTTCCTACCGCATCTTTTACTGCTCGGATGCAATCCAAGGCTTCTTTTAAGGCTTTAGGATCGATATTCATATATTCTTTACCAAAAGGGTCCCATTTAAGTGCTTTAAAGCCGGCTTTAACCGCTATTTTTGCCTTTTCAGCAAATTCTTCTGGTTGTTTTGCGCCGGCAAACCATCCGTTCGCATAGCAAGGTACCGAAGTTCTTACCTTACCGCCCAGCAACTGATATACCGGTACGCCAAAATGCTTGCCTTTAATGTCCCAAAGTGCCATTTCTACCCCTGCAAGGGCACTCATCAATACTACGCCACCTCTCCAATAAGCATCTCTGTAAATATCGTGCACAATGGCTTCTATATCATGCGGATCTCTGCCAATAAGGTATCGCTCCAATTCTTTTATGGCCGTTTCCACGGTAAGTTCCCTCATTTCTAGGGTAGATTCGCCTATTCCGTAAATTCCAGCATCGGTAAGTACTTTTACAAAAACCCAATTGGTTCTATACGAATGGCAAATAAATGTTTTAATTCCTGTGATCTTCATCTTATGGTACTTTTTTCCATGTCATTAATCGGATACTTTCGGCTGCCAACGGTTCATTTACCGCCACTGCGGCTTTGCCCGGCGCTGTTACGGTTTCGAGTACGTAACCCGGAACATTCAAGATAAACGATTGTGCCTTAGCACCATAGTTCCAAATTAGTACGCCCAATCTGTTCCCATTCTCAAATGCTTTTGCTACTAACTGAGTGCCGGTAAAATCAAATTTCTTTCCATCTATGTATTTGCCGTGCCATAGTAAGTCGGCATTTTCACGCTGAAAATCTATAATTGCTTTGGTATAGGCTTTCATCGCGATTGGATCTTGAGAAGTTACCAGTTCCAAATCGGGCTTGCTGATAACATTTGCATAATCTTCGGGTTCCGGAATGCGGTTTTCTTTTAAATAACGCACATCTGCAGCATATCTTGATTCCAGCTCCTGACGGAAACCATAAACGGTAGCATAGTTCAAAATAAGCCTGTTGTTTACCGGAGAAGGATTTCGGGTAGTAGTCAGCATTTCTGGAAAGGTGTACTTGAACATCTCTGGATATACCGAACTGTAGGCCGTTTTCCCATACTTATCTTCAATTTCCTTTTGTGTAGGCACATAAACGCCATTTTCGTACCCATGAAACCAAGCAACAGCATTGAGTACCACATCACTTAGTCCTTCAGTCATCACGATAAAATCTGGGTTAATGGTTTTCATGGTTGTAGCAATTTTTCTTAAAAAAGCATATCTATCGCCAGTGTACATCACCTCTGGTGTTTTATGGTTATGATTGGTAGCATAGCAGTATTTGGGTGCTGTTACTGCAAGCTGATCGTAGATGATACCATCTGCGCCATAATCATTAGCTTCTTTCGCCAATTGGAGCATCCGCTGGTACCACAAATCGGCACTTAAGCAAGCCAAACCATGAAATCTTGCTGGTGCATCTTTATATTTATGCCATTTTTGGTAATCTAACTGCTTATCTTTTTTAACAATGTTGATGGATTTACCGATAGAATCCCAATAGTTGGTTCCATTTTGGTCCATTAGCTGGCCGTTAACATAAATAATGGAACGTTTACCCGCCTTTTTGATATCAGCTAAGGCTTTAACCAGTGCTTTGTGTCCACCCATTAAAGTATCGGGATAATAATCTGGATAAAAGCGATCGTGACCTCCATGTGCCCAGCCATACAAACCAATGATATCTAGCCCTCTTTCTACAGAAAGTTTGTTCATTTCATTTAGTGCCGGATAGTCCCACATTACTTCATTGTTTTGCTGTTTAAGGATGGTCAACATCCAACCCGAAGCGTTTTTTGCCCAAGTTGGCACTTCTACCAAAGGTATTGAAGTATCAAACCACTTGCGATAAACATCTGCTGCCTGGTGCCAACTCCCTTTAAAGGGATAAATAACCATTGCAGGAAAATCATATTGGCCTTGGGGATGAATAGCAACCTGATGACTGAAAGAAAAATCGTATTGTTTTTGCCCCTCCATATAATTTACGTTGAATATTTTCGAACCGTGCTTAACATCGTGGCTCCCCAAGTAAACTCCGCCATTTTTCCCTTTAAAGGCACACCATTGCATAGTTGCAAATCGAGATGGATAATGTGCCGTTAATCCATAGCTCCCCTTAGCCTTGTTCGAAATCCATGATAAGCCCCCTTTAAAACTCACTTTCCTGGCAGCTATTTTAGCTGTTGGCGTGGCCACAAATTCTTGGCCTACACCGTTGGGCATTATCAGGTTATAATCTTCCATTTTTAAGTTTATACCACTTAAAATAGGGCCGTCAAATTCTACCACTACCAGTTTTTTTTCGTTATTGCGTATTTTAGATGACAGGTTAAATTTTTGGCCTTCGGTAGTGAAAATAATATCAAGTGCTATTTGGTAGCTTTGGGATGCTTTTTTCAATTGCGTATAGCAAACCATAAAACCTCCTGCTATTTTTTTAATGGTAGGGGCTTGTCCTGAGCTTTGCAGCAAGATGGTGTCGAAATTTTGTTCTGGGTCTTCCAGTTTTAGTTTCCATTTCAAATCTGACGGAGAAGTGGCCGGCAAACCATTGTTAAAGTTCAGTTGGATTTTTCCTTTTGCATAGCTAAGCTTACCCGAGGAAGTATTTAACGAGTGGCTGTCCTGTTGGGCAAAACCGGAAAACGAACCCATCAGTAATAGCAGTATTGTTGCAAATCTCATAAAGTGATATTTTAAATTATAGATTAAATATTTTAGCAGTTCCGGGCTTCATCAGCTCGCACTGTAAGCCAAGTTCTGTGGTAGATTGATAGAAAAAATCAGGCGCTACGGTATTCGATTCGAACATGCCGTAGTGCATAGGCACAACAGTTTTTGGACTTAATGCTTTCACTACCTCAACGGCTTCTACATCAGTCATATTCCCCAATTTTCCGTTGATGCAAATCATCATTAAAGACAGGTTTTCTGGCATCTCCTTTTTTAGCAGGGGAATGAGTTCAGGATCTAACAAGGTATCACCAGAAATATAGATCTGATGTTTTTGATAACTGAAAACAAAACCAGTGGAGTATGCATCGGTATGAAAAGCGGGTACGGCATTTACGCTAAAAGTGCGTGAATAAAATACTTCGCCTTTATTTAGTACCTGAAACTGCTTCGGATCAAAACCTAACTTAACGTAGTGTTCTGCTACACTGCTTGGCCCTATAAATTTGCACGTTGGATATTGGTTCGTCAATGCGGTCACTGTTTCTTCGTCGAAATGATCGGCATGGTCGTGGGTGAACAGCACATAATCTGGCTGTAATTCTTCTGGAGCAATTGGAATTGCTATCATTCGCTCTATCCCTCTTGCAGCCAAACTATTTGACAAATATGGATCTACAACCACCTTTGTCCCATCAAATTCGAACAAAAAGCCACCCTGTCCTAACCAAATTACTTTTAAGGTTTCCATTTTTCCCATCACTATCTGATATACATTCCACCATTGATGTCAATGGTAACTCCCGTTAAGTATTTAGATTCATCGGCACACAAGAAAGCAACTACATTGCCCACATCATCAACCGAGCCTAAGCCTAAGGGAACGGTTTTCGCCAATTCCTCTACCCCTGCTTTACCATGTATTTTCTCTAGCAACTCGGTATGGATAATGCCCGGGGCAACGGCATTAACAGTCACATGATATGGCACGCCCGTTCTGGCCAAAGTTTTCATTAAGCCCAGCTGGCCACTTTTAGACGCTGCGTAATGTGCGTGGCCGTACAATGCACCTTGTTGGGCAACCAAAGAAGAAACAAACACAATCCTGCCCGATTTTTGCGTCTTAAAAATTTGCATTGCCTTTTTTGAGCAAAGAAACCCACTGCCCAAATTAACCTCAATCATGTGGTTCCATTCTTCAAAATCCAGCTCAAAAATGTCTTTAGCCTGCGAGGTACCTGCATTATTGATGAGAATATCGAGCTTGCCATAGCGACCTGTAATTTCTTTGAACAGCCTATCTACCTCAGCCTCCCTGCTTACGTCGGCGTTAATCATAATAGCCTCTACGTCTAGTCCTTTCAGTTCGTTTAGTGTTTCCTCTGCAACTTTGTCATCGCCAATATAATTGCCTATAATAGTTGCCCCTTTTTTGGCCAACGCTATAGCAATGCCTTTACCAAGCCCTTGCGATGCACCCGTAACGAGTGCGATTTTACCTTTAAATTCGTACATATATTTTAATCAGCCTTCTTATTGCTTTCTTTTGTTTCTGTTAGTGTTACCGATAGGTCACTTAATTCAAGTGTCCCTATATCAATTTTTAGATCTATTTTTAAAGGATTATTAGGATCAGCTTTAAACTGCTCACGATAATGCTTTTTGCTATTTCTCGTTTCTTCAATATTCAATTCCATGGTTTTCTCCTCAAAAAAACCATACGAGGCTGTTACTATCAGAAAGCCTTCTTTACTTGAAACAGTAAGCGGCAAGCAAGTAATCTTATCCTTATTGATCTGTTGAATGGCGTCTCCCAAAGCGATGGTAGACACCCCAATTTGGTATGAGAAAGTAGCTTTTTGCCGAGGTTGGATAGGTTTTAGAGGTGATAAGAGTTCAATTTCAAGATAAGGTGGATTTTGGTTGGTGTCGTTTGGAAACTCTTTGATGGTGTTCCTAGAGTAAATCATTCCCCGGCCCTGTGTCCATATCTGTACGGTTGAGTGATATGGATAGGATTGGCCTAATTCCGTTTCAAAAAAATTGACATATATCTTTCCATTTTCCTTGTTCAAATAAGCTACCCATCCCTGGTCGCTATCGGCAGCGATCTTTCCAATCAGGTATTGGAAATTGAGTTTCAGGTGTTTATTTTCTATTCTTATTTGCGGGTTGTTAACTAGCCCGTGCATTACTTGAAACCCTGCTGGATAAGTACTTTTTTCTGCCAATGGCAAAACAAGTTCGTAAGATTTATCTTCAAAATTTTCGGCATGCAACTGAGCTACTGGCCAAATGGCCCATTGTTTCACTTCCTCGCTTTTATTCTCAAATACACAATCTACCTGAATAATCGTGCTACGATCATTGATAGCTACTGTTCTTGAAACCTGTAGCCCCGTGTAGGTGTCTATCTCACTTTCCAGATAAAACTCATTCCCATTTTTCTCTAAGGTAAATATGCCTCCATCCAAAACCACATCTGGCGGACCCGGCCAAAGCGTTTTATTACCCCATCCTTGTGGGGCAGGCCAAAGCTTTTCACCGCCATAGTTAATCCATTGTCCCTCAGCTGCTTTATCGCTATAGTTTTCGGCAATGATATTTGATGGATTATTGAACAAGAATGAATAGCTATCTAGGCTGATTTGCATGATCCTTCCGCCAATTTCGGGCACAAACTGAACCTGAAGCCATTTATTGCCACCTTCTACTACCTTGAAATAATCTCGAAAACTCATTTTTTCAGTGTTAATTGTAATTTTTCGAAATCCTTTTTATAAAACCTGCGGTATCCTACAAACAATATAATAGCGCAAATCAACCAAACTACCGACAGCAGAGAAATACCCGAAGCCAAACCTATGTGCGGCTTTAAATAGCCCAGCACCAGAGGTGACAGCGAGCCTACGGAAAATCCGATCATCTGCATCATACCCGAAGCTGAAGAATGGTACTTTTCTGGAATGACATCGAATAGCACGGAGTAGGTATTGGCATCGAAAAATGCCCTTGCAAAACCAAAACCTGCTAAACCGATGTAAACGGGCAGCAAGTTGGTAGACTGTCCCACCAACAAAATGAACGGTATAGCGGCCAACAAACCTATTGCCTGTAGCAACATTCTTTTCTGCGGATATTGTTGGGCCAGTTTATCAGAAAATTTCCCGGCAAAGAAAATGCCCGTAAAAGCGGCAATGTGTGTAAAAAACATCGACATAAAACCCGCTTTAGAAAGTGATAGGGAAAAATTTTCATAAAGATAAGTAGGTGTCCAAGTAAGGTAACCCACCAGAACAAATATCAATCCGCTAAAAGCGATGGTAAGAATGAGTGCTGTAGGGGTTTTAAACAGGATTAATATGGCTTCTGTCAATTTAGGTTTCTCTTCTTCGATTGTTGGTTCAGGCTGTTTATCCTTCAACCTAAAAATCATATAGATACCATGCACAACCCCCACAGCCCCAAAAACATAGAATGCGTTTCGCCAGCCCCAATTTTCGGCAATGTAGCCAGCTAAAAAGCCACTGGCAATAATACCCACATAGTAAGCAGTTTGGTGAACAGACATGGCAAATGCCCTGGTTTCTTTATGGTAGCCCGCCAACAGGGAATAGTTTGCGGGTCCAAACATGGCTTCGCCCAGTCCCGTAGCCGTACTTCTAAACAAGATGAACATCAACAAAGTGGTGCTAATCCCCGTAAGCATGGTTGCCCCACTCCATAAAATGATACTAAAAACGATGATCCATTTCTTGCTCCAGCGATTTCCAAGAATACCTGAAATGGGAACAAACAATGCAAATACCAAATTAAATACCGTGGCTATCAATCCAATTTCTACATCGGTTAGGTGCATGTCGGCCTTGATAGAGGGCAATACCACGTTGAATATCTGCCTATCTGCCTGATTTAGGAAAAATGCCATCCATAAAAGGAAAAGCACTTCCCACTTGTATCTCTTGCTAGTGTTCATCTTTAATATTAGGTGGTTAATAGTTTAGGAATGCGCTTAAACCCGAAATCATCTGCGTTTGCTGGTACACATTTCCAAACCGATCTGTTGCTTTAACCATGTATTTTGCGCTGGCATTTTGCGGTCTGTAGTGGAAAATATGGTCTGGTCTTCTAAACCATGTAGTTGAAGTGTTTGGCGTTGCTGGTTCTGTCTTGCCTAGTCCTTTAAAAAACTGATAAGCTGCTTTATCATAATCTTCCATTCTACTCATATCTCCGGTTTTTACATCGTTCTCAAAAAATTCCACTTTCCATGTATCGTCTACATTCCATATATTGGCAGTAACATAGCCAGAAAGATCGCCAAATGAAAAGGCAGGATACATTCTTATCTGATAGTTTTTATCGAAATTGGTTGACTTGTAGTACCAATTGCTAATGGTTTTATCGGAAATTTGATATACACCATAACCATTTGGCGTTCCATCGGCGTTGATAGTTCCTGTCCACCAAGCGCCACAAGCAGCAGCATGTACGTGTTCATAGGTATTGGCAGAAACCAGTACATTTTCATTATAATGCGTATGCCCCGACATGACGTGTACTTCTTTAAATTCTGACATCAGTGCCTGTGCATCTTTTAGCCTGGCTACACTGCTACCATTACGTAAAGGAATATGTACCGCCAAAATCAAGAGCTTTTCTTTATCCACAAATTTCAAATCGTCCCTTAACCATTTAATTTGCTGCTCTGTAAAGCCTGCCGTATAGTTCTGCTGACCGGTGTACAACACATCATCCATCACCACAATATGCGCATTGCCCCTATCAAAAGAATAATTCACCGGACCAAAAACGTCCTCATAACCCATTATTGCATCAAAGTCGTTATTGGTGGTCTGCAGATGATCGTGGTTGCCAATTACCGGAAATAGTTTGATATGGTCTGATTTTACTGAGGTTTTCATGGGCTGCAGTAACGAAGGCGCATCATAGATGATATCGCCCAACATCAATCCATAAACGTTGCTGTGGGTTTTTGCCGAGTTGTTGATATCTGCCATCGACTCTTTTTGAAAACGTCCCAAATCTGTGTTAGTTCTTACCTGTGGATCGGCAATGGCATAAAGCGTGAAATCTTTTTCAATGCCGTTTTCCAGCATCTCTAAAGCGAAATCTTGCCTAAAGATAGCTTGCTGCTTATCAATTTTCGCATAAAAATCGGGCAGGCCGTCTTTCATCTGCACTTTTGCTATAGCTGGAATAACATAGTGAACAAACCTGGCATTAGCGGAACGGCTAAGCTGATAAACGCCCTTTTCATCAGTTTGTACTACGCTGTAACCATCACTTACAGCAACGCCCTTAAGAGGCTGCTTTGTTTTTGCATCGGTAATGATCCCAACTAGGTTCATTCCCAATTTAAGATCTATGCCCTCTAAATTTGTTTGAAGTGGCTTTGTTGGTTCAACCACTGGGTCTTTCTTTTTAGAGCAGGCGGTTAAGCCGCAGCAAAAAAGTATCAGCAAGCTAAATTTTAAAGTATTCATCATGACTATTCCGGCTGATAGGTTAATAATTAGGATTTTGCTTCAAATTAGGGTTGATCAATATATCTGATGCAGGAATAGGCCACAAATAGTGCTTGTTCTTATCAAAAACCCTGGTTGATAGCTTTCTTATTAACGATTGGTTCATTGTAGCAAAATTTGGTGTGCCATCGTCATCAATGTCGGGAGTGCCCGGAAAAAACCATAAACCAGGTACGACCAATTTAGTACGCAAATCGCTATTAGCTGCCAACAATCCATAATTGGGCCTATTCATTACCTTTTCTGCCAGTTTCCAACGTCTTATATCAAAATATCTCAATCCTTCGAAAGCCATTTCCATTCTTCTTTCCATTCTTAGCTGCTTCCTTAGCGCCGCTTGTGCCGTTACGGTAACCGCCGGATAACTTGAAGTTTGCGAAACATTTACACCATAGGCTCTTGCCCTTACCTGGTTAATGGCGTCCAGTACAGAAGCATCAATGTCATTAAGCTCAATTTTAGCTTCGGCATACATGAGCAGTACATCTGCGTATCGCATCAATATTTTATCTGGTGCGGCCTGCAAATCATCGGTCCAATCGCCATCTATACCTTTTTTCAATACCAGTCCGTTATAGGAAGCATACTGATCGCCAGCTTTTGAGTCTTTATTGGCGATATAGATCCCACTGGTATAGCTCCATACTTTAGAAGAATCTGGATGTGGCGAATAAGTGAAACCTAGATGTGGCTTATCAAACTCTGCAATAGTTGCCGTACATCTAGGGTCTCTGTTTAAAAATGGTTTACGTGGATTGTAAAGAGGCGATTCATCAATAGGTTTGCCATCTGTGCACAGATAGGAACAGAAAAGATCCCACGATGGATTACCTGTACTGGTTCCTCCTACCGTTCTTGGCAAGTAGGCAGTGATATTCCCTCCCCTTAAAGCGGCATTGAAATCGGCACTTAGCTCCACGGCACGCGGAATGATAAACACAGATTCAACTGAATTTTTTGTTTTCGACAAAAAAAGTTCCGGGTATGAGGGATATAAACGATATTTCTGCAACTTGATACATTCATCGGCGGCATTTTTTGCGGTTTCCCAATCTTCCATGTACAAAGCAATTCTTGCTTTCATTGCATAGGCCGCTCCTTTTGACACCCTTTGTATCTCATTTCCACTAAAATCAACAGGAAGGTTTTGGATGGCATAATCAAAATCTTCATATACTTTCTGTAGGGCCACGGCCTTTGCTGTTCTGCCCATTTTAAAGGCTTCCTCTAATTCTAGTTCCTCATTAAAATATACCGGATCTCCAAAAAGTGTAATGATTCTTGAATATTGACAAGCCCTAACAAATCGAGCAGTAGCTATATATTTGCGATAATCTTGGTCGCTAAGGTTGGCTTTTGCCCTGTCAATATTTGCCAATATGGTGTTGGCTCGACTAATGGCCTTATAGCTGTAAGACCAAATGCCCCCAACCATTGCCGTTTGGCTATTGAAAGTGCCGTTGGTAAAAGAGAGTAAAGTTGTTCTATTGGTCCAATCATCTGCCAGCTCATCAAAAGCTGCTGTAGCTGTTGGTATTTCTGTTTTTACTACTGGCCAAAATTGGTGTAAGAACAATGTATTTAGGCTCATTTCTATTTGAGCTTTGTTGGTATACCAAGTTTCATTAGAGGCCTCTGATAGGGGATGTAAATCTAGCTTAGTACAGGAAGTTAATGCTGATATCCCTAATATCGATACTAAATATCTTAATTTCATTTCATTAAAAATTAATAATCATTATAATTTAACTGACAGCCCAAATACGATTGATTTGGTGATAGGGTAGCCCGTACGGCTTACCTCTGGATCCCAGCCTTTAGGATACTTGCTGAAGGTAAAATAGTCTGTTATGTTGGTGTATAGTCTAGCTCTGGGGGATATTCCAAAAGTGGCCACCTTTTTTTTCTTCAAAGTGGCCACTT
>NZ_QMHO01000010.1 GCF_003313505.1 Pedobacter nanyangensis
GGGTGACCAGCTTGGAACGAAAGGCAGTGGTTACTTTCAACGAAATCTACATATATTACGGGCAACGCCATTACCCAATAGAGGATCAGCTCCAAGTCTTTGCCTAGAGGAAACATGATAACAAAAAACAATAGAAACGGAAGACCATAACAGACCGGAAGACCGAACCTCACATGAATGGCGAATTCCGTTATGCCGTGTGCCTTATAGAAATATAGCGGAAAACAACTCCCCAAAAGAAAACCGACACCATAGCGAAAAATATATTGCAGGGAAAGTGGAACAGGCAATTCCTCATTTGGGAATATAACAGATACCACATTATAGCTCATCAACACGCCCCATAGCAACACTTGCCAGATACGCCAAACCTGACCCGGACTGTACAAAAAGACCGCCAATTGGTAAAAGCAACCAGCAAATAGCAGGACAAGCATAACCAAATGGTCCAAGGATATAAAAAGAGAAGATAACTGCATAAATGGGATCAAGAGTTATTCCGCTACAATTCGACAAGCGCAATTTATTCTCTATTTCCACAGATCAGACTAGATAGATTGTCCAGTGGTCATATTAACAACGCCAACGGCACCAATCAAATGCTATTGCCAAAATTTGCCAAAGCCTCCCTAAAGGCATTCATCCTAGACCTGCTGACCACCAGCGAAACCTCCAATCCCACCCCTTCCACCAACAATACTATTCCCTGTGCCCTACCAAATTTTTCAAAGCCATACACCACAGAAAGGGAGATCAGTACAGAACGGTTGATCTGAAAGAAACCCTTTCCCTCCAACATCTCCAAAAGTGCGGGCATCGTCATCTCCACCACATATACCTTGCCCGTCTTTAGATGAACATGACCGATGTTCTCATGCCGCTCGAAACAGGCCACCTCATCGAGCGAGACCTGTAACAGCTTATTACCCAAGCGGGCATCTATACGTATTGGCGATGCCCCCTGTGACAAAACAATCCTATCCAAGTTCTCTTTCAAGTGTCTGTTCACCCGCAGTCCGTGGAAATAGTTCCTAGAAAAGAACCAGGCCGTATACCCAGAGTTCATGAACAGCACCATCCAAAGAATAATCAACAGCTCTGTGCGCATATAGCCACTGGCCGAAAAATCGTTATCAAAGGCCCAAAAATATAAACGGACAACCAATAAGTCCACCAGTATCACCAGCCCCACACACAACAGAAGCTGTAACACCAACCTGCGCTGCCAATACACCTGCCACGGCACCGCCACATCCAGCCGCTTGATACAAAAATGGATCCACCACATCAACAGATACGTAAAGGGCCAGCTGAAGGCCATCGCCACATAATAGTTCAACTGCCGGATAATCTCCAAAGTACCCTTATCCTGCGTTCCAGCCACCACATGGTGGGAAACCACTATAGCCAAAACAGCAAGCACCCACCTGGAGAAATATACAACCTCTCTAACCATCGAAAAACGTTAAAATCAAAAAAATATAAAAAATAAAGCCCAAGCCCCGCTCCCCAAGCCAAAACACCCAGTCCCCAATCAAAAATTGTCCTTTACAAAACCAATCCCTAACCTTGTCCCATTCAGCAATTATAATCAATACACATATGGAAAAATTCCCATTCACCGATCAGGGAGCGGCCGACCTGATCGCCACTCTTTACCAATTGTCCGACCAAGACCTACAACTAGAGGCCAACACCGCAGGATCAGACTTCCGCTTATGGATCAGCGAGCATTTCGAACTTGACCAAGACCAACTCGATTACCTCGATGGCGTAGACCCACAGTGGATTGGCCATGCCGCCGCAGATACCAAAGTTTTTCTAGAAAACAGAAAGCCCATCCTTTTGCACAAAATGTCCAAACCAGTACAAAAAAGTGAAAATGGCGACCGGGGCAAGCTGCTAGATTTGGACAAAAAACAGTCTGCAAACTACTCCGAACAAAATGGTTACTCGGAAAGCGAAGAGTTGCTTTTTTCTATTTCCTACAACCAGTAGTGAAACGGGATAGCCGCTTAGGTTATCCCTAGCTAACAAACTATCAGCACACCACCATTTTCATCACTTTTTCTAAAACGAAAACTGTTTTCAATCTACTCTATCAATAGCTAACTTTCCTAGAGTGTACATTCATCAGCTAACTTTAGTATAGACTGATAATTTTCGCCTATTGCTTCTGAAAGTGCCATTTCGCAGGTTTTAGAAGAGGAATAGTAACCTTCATACACTTTTGACGAACAGACTTCGTCCTTCTCCAAAAGCATTGCCGACTTCGTTAATTCGGGATAGATAAAGCCCCGGTCACCTGCCATTCCACAGCAGCCAGCGAACAAAGGCAGCATTACTTCGTCCGCAAAATGTTTCGCAATTGCCGTAAATCTTCTATCCAATCCATCCATTTTTTGTAATGAACATACAGGATGTAAAACGATACGGGATTTTTTCTTTGATATCCTGACTTTGGGCACGATATAATCATGTAAATAAGCTAAACTATCTATAATCTTTAGCGCATCAAACTTCTTCTTGTTTACTAATGATAATGCAGGGCGACAATTGGTCAGCGTTTGGGTACAGGAAGTAATGTCCAGCACTACAGGATATCTTCCCCCTTGTGTCGTTTCCCACAATTCACTGATGGTTTTATTGACGGTGTATGTGTAAGCGTCTTTAAACCCTTTTGACGAATAGATCTGCCCACAGCATTGTGTCTGTATACTCATTGGAATAATCACTGCGATATCTGCCTTTTTTGAAACATCCAAAAATAACTGCATCACTCCTTTTTCATCTCTGTCCACATCGCCCATTATCCTGGAAATACATGTCGGAAAGTACACAACCTTAGCCATTAGGCCTTGTTTTTCGTTTGTCTGTGGAATGGCCTTTGCCAACGCTAGCTGGCTTGACCATAACGGAAAGGATGGCACTATTTTCCTTATGCCCTTGGTAAAACGGAACATGGTTTTTCCCCCAATTATTTTATTGGCAAGTATACCAGAGGCCAATGCGAACCTTATGATTCCTGATACCGCCTTGAAATGTTTCGCTGTTTGCAATGCGATCTTATTTGCTATTACCGAGTGATTTTCCCTACGTAGACGTTTTACCAGATCGCCGGTATCTATATCTACCGGACATGCCGTTGCACAAAGTCCATCTACAGCGCAGGTATCAAGTCCATGATACTGGTACTCGTTTAACAATGTCTTATAATCCTTTCTATTATTTTGGCGCTTAAACTTCTGTAGTTCTCGTCTTATCACAATTCTTCTTCTAGGCGTTAGGGTAAGGTTTCTGCTGGGACATTTATGTTCACAAAAACCACACTCCATGCAACGGTCTACTTCTTCCTCTACTTTTGGGAGCTCTTTAAGGTTTGAAATATGAGCTTTTTTGTCTGAATTGATGATCACACCAGGATTTAAAAAATTTTCTGGGTCTATTAACTCTTTTAAAGATCTCATGATCTGATAAATCTCGCCGCCCCATTCAGTTTCTACAAATGGTGCCATATTGCGCCCTGTTCCGTGTTCAGCTTTTAGAGCCCCGTCATATTTCTTTACAACCAGTTCCACCACTTCATCTAAAAAATCGGCATATCTTTGCACTTCCTCTTTGGTGTCAAAAGATTGAGTAACGACGAAATGAATATTTCCATCTTTGGCATGGCCGAAGATAATCGCCTTTTGATAATCATATTTTCCAAACAGCCCCTGTAAATCTATTATTGCATCCCCTAATTTTTCTACGGGAAACGCTACGTCTTCCAGTATCACCGTTGTTCCGCTTGCTCTCACCGCCCCAACAGCAGGGAACATTCCTTTCCGTACTTTCCATAGTAATGCTTGCTCGTGGGGGATCGAAGTAAACGAAGCTTCGTTTAACAGTTCCAACTGGGCAACTATCGAAAGGAAGCTATCAATCTTTGTTTGTGTTTCTAAAGAATTTTCCCCCTGATACTCTATGAGCAATGCGGCCGCTGTTTCTGGAAGTGTTTTGATAATGGCCGGTATCCCCGAAATATCCTCGATAGACCGAAGCGATGCCCTATCCATTAATTCAACAGCAGCCGCACCTGATCTAGTCAATGGGACTATAGCTTTGCAGGCCGAACAAATATCTGTAAAATATAATAACGCCGTAGATTTTGTTGGATGATCTGGAATTGTTTCCATCACCGCTTCGGCTATAAATCCTAGCGTTCCCTCCGCCCCTATCAATAAATGGGCAAGAATATCTAATGGTTCCGTAAAATCTATAAAAGCATTTATCGAATACCCTACAGTATTTTTTGTACGATATTTGCTCCTTATCCTTTCGAATATTTCGGTCCTTTTTATGAGTTGAAATCTTAACGCTAATAATTGATGATAGAGGATAGAACATTCCTGCTTAAAACGCTCATAATCGATACCAATTTCGGTGCTATAGCTTTTACCATTAGGCAAGACGAAACGAATGTATTTTATGGTATGATAGGAATTATTACTCACCCCACAGCACATTCCACTGGCATTGTTTGACAAAATACCTCCCATCATCGCAGAATTTATACTAGCGGGATCGGGTCCTATTTTTCTGCCATATTTGTTCAAATGGGCATTGACTACGGATCCGATCGCTCCGGGCTGAACCCTTACAAATGCCCCATTGCCTTCTACCTGTATTTTATCCCAGTGCTGGCTAAGGTCAACAAGTATTCCATCTGTAATGGCCTGGCCGGACAGACTGGTACCGGCAGCCCGGAATACCAAGGGTATTTGATGTTCTCTAGAAAAATCAAATAACTTGATTATCTCTTCTTCCGATTTCGGCAATACCACTGCTTTAGGACGTAAGCAATAAAAGCCTGCATCTGATGCATAAGATACCAAATCTATTAGGTTGGTCTTTATCTGATCTTTTGGAAGTATTAAACTTAAAAACTTTGCAATATTTGCCATGACCTAGTTATTATTCGGCATTTTCGTGGTTTAGATTCCCCTCCTATTTCCAGGCTTTTCCTTACTGTCTCGTCCTAGAATTACTTGTCAGTAATAGTTTTCGTTTTCAAACTTTCCGATTTGTAAGACCAGAAACCTGTTGACAGCAAACTTGCTCCATTACCTGTTTTAATTGACTTTTTAGAATTGCCATGGCATGTTGCCCTCCTTGATTACCAAGTGCAGCAACACTATACATAAATGTCCTTCCTAAGAAAGTGAAATCTGCTCCAGCAGCCAATGCTCTACCAATGTCTGCTCCAGAACGAATCCCGCTGTCCATCATCATAGTTATCTTGTCCTTAAATGGCAATAAATCCGTTAACGATTTTATAGCCGATTCCGCCGCGTCTAATTGCCTCCCACCGTGGTTGGAAACAATAATACCATCTAGCCCTAAATCAATAGCAAGCTGTGCATCTTCAGCACTGGCAATTCCTTTAATAACTAATTTACCCTTCCATTGGTCTCTAATGGCAGCTATTCTCTCTCTATTTAATCTCCCAGAAAATGTTCTATCCATAAAAGCCCCTAGTTGTTTCATATCTAAGCCCTTTGGCATATAAGGTTTCATGGTAGCAAAAGAAGGTGTGCCGTGTATTAAAGTCTGCAAGGCCCAATGCGGTCGACCCATAATCTGAACAATATTGTTTAAAGTCATACGCGGTGGCATAGCCAATCCATTACGGATATCTCGTGGTCTGAAACCAAATGTTGGCACATCAGATAGAATAACTAAAACATCGCATTCTACTTCTTTTAGCCTTCGGATAATATCATCTCTCAGTTTTTCTTCTGCCGGATGGTAAAGCTGATACCAAAAATTGCCTTCGGTAATTTTTGCAATATCTTCAATAGCACTGGTGGTTACCGTACTGAGTATAAAGGGGACATTATGCTTATGTGCGGCCTTTGCCAAAATATTTGGTGAATTAGGCCAAATCAGGCCCTGCAATCCAACTGGAGCCACCCCAAATGGAGCAGAATAAGTCTTGCCAAACAAAGTTGTACTCATATCTACCCCGGTATACTCATTAAGATAAATAGGCTTTAGCTGAATATTACGCAACTCTGCGGTATTGCGATATAAATTCACATCTTCATTACAGCCGCCATCTAGATATTCGAAGGCAAAACGAGGAATCTTACTTTTGGCTCTGTTTCTTAGGTCATCTATACCGGGATAAGATTGGTTATAATCTAAATTCATGAATTTACTTTTATTTGAACTGGAGTGTATAGCTTAAGGTCTATGATATTATTTGGCAATGGCTGGGTATTCCAGCTTTTGTGTATGGCTAAAGCAGCACCCATAGCTGTAGCTTGAGGCATGTAAGCTGCATATACTTCCACCTCTGGAAAAGTGATGGCTAATAAATTCATAAATACCACGTTTCGGCTAAAACCGCCGTCGACAAAAATACGTTTAGCATTGGTGCCAACTACCACCAATTGGGTAGAGTGGTATTGTTGACTTACTAAATCCATCATTAGATGATGATAGGCAAGCCATACATTTTCATAAGCACTTAGGTTCCTGCTGGCGAATTGAAGCTCCTTCCAATTAATATTAACTTTATTCCCGTATTTTTCCAATAACAAAGCAACATAATCTGGACGAAAAACAGCATTCCTAAATGCTGTAATATCGGTTTTAAAATGCAAAGCAATACGCTTGATCTGTTGTTCATAATTATATCCCGAGAACAATCTTGATGCTTTCACAGGAATACCCTGATATTGCATGTAACAAAGAACATCATTAGACAGCTCATCCGTGGTGAGAGGTTGTTGATTAAATGGGTTCAAACTAATACACCAAGTTCCGGTAGAAAGCAGTACAAAAGGTTCTTTAAACGACACCAAGTAAGGTATTAAAGCCGAGGAACTATCGTGCAGCCCCACTCCAACGGCATGTTTGCTTCCCGTAAAAATAGCCGAAGTAACATGATCTGATGAAACTATTGGAGCCATTTTTTCCAATATTCCTTCTTCAGCTACCCAAGCATGATAATCTTGTTTATCAAAATTCCATAGATTGGTATGGCAACCTAAACTCGTTTTATCGGTATAGGCTACGCCACTAATCAGATAGCTAAGGTACTGAGGCAGGTGCAAGGCATATTGTACCTGTGCATAAATCTCTGGCTTTTCCATTTTGAGACGATAGAACTGCATCCCAGAGTTAAGGCTGCCCAACACTGGAGAGGCCGTAAGTGATGCGAATTCTATTTCTCCACCATATTTTTGATAAAATTCCTGTTTAAGTTTCTCTGGATAGGGTTTTAGGTAGTTATATAACGGCGCTAAGGGTTCACCCTCCTCATTAATATACACCAGACTGGCACCATAAGAAGCAAAATTGATTGCTTTCACATCAAACAAGGGATGACTGAATATCTCCTTAAGGGATTCAAAGACCGAAAGCCTTAAACTTTCGAGGTTTTCACAGGGTTCTCCATCTTCATCTACCGTTTCTATAAAGCGTGCTGAACGTTCAAAAACTACTCGGTAGTGCTCATCAAATAAAAACAGTTTTTTGTTGGTCTTACCTACATCGAAAACAGCCACTACAGGTATTTTCCTTTTGTTCGCCATGCGCTAAAGTCCTGTAGAGGTTGTATTCTTACCTCTTTTTCGAATCAATTGATTGCGATAATCCAAATCTCTATAAAGTGCCAATGGCGACAAAGCGGCATTCGCTCGCAATCTTGCCTCGGCAACTAAGGGTCTAAAGTCTGTTCTGAAAGTATGCTGAAGTATCTCCTGTGCCCGTACCACATCGTTCCGTTGCTGGGCACTATTTAAAGCTGGTCTATCCACCATTAGTGCCTGCGCATAAGCAAGCATTATTGCCTCTACCGATTGTAGTAAGTCTTCTAAAGGGTCTTTTACATTATGGGAGGCATCAATCATCCATCCCAAGTCTTTAGCGTGGTTCATTTCTCTTGCATCCATTCCTTCTACCAATTCATTAAAGATTAAGAAAAGCTGATAAGGCTTAATGCTGCCCGTGGTCAAATCATCATCTCCATATTTAGAGTCGTTAAAGTGGAAGCCTCCCAGTTTACCTTCCATTAGCAATAAGGAAACGATTTGCTCGATGTTTGCATTGGGCAAATGATGACCTAAATCAACCAAAGTATATGCCTGATTACCCAATTTACTGGCTAATAATAAGGATTGTCCCCAATCTCCAATAGTGGTGGAATAAAAGTTGGGTTCGAAGGCCTTATATTCTACAAACATTTTCCAGTCTGGCGGCAATTGTACATATATTTCTTCCAAGCTCTGTAAGGTGTTTTCAAAGGCTCTTCTAAAATTAAGCTGTCCTGGAAAACAAGAACCATCTGCCAGCCATACCGTCAACGCTTTTGACCCTAATTTATCGCCCTGCTTAATTACCTCTATGTTGTGGGCTATAGCTTGTTGCCTTACCGCTTTGTCTACATGTTGCAGCGAACCAAATTTATAGCTGTGGGCAGCATCTCGCTGATCTTGGAACGTATTTGAGTTCACGGCATCAAAGGCAAGACCAAACCGACCAGCGACCTCCTTTATCTTTGCCACATCCTGTGGAATGTCCCAAGGGATATGAAGTGATATTGCACCACTAGAAGCATTCAACTGGTGCAGCAATCCAACATCTTCAATTTTCTCTTCGATGTTTCTTGGCTCGCCGCCGATGATGGAAAATCTCCCAAAACGCGTTCCCCCCGTCCCAAGAGCCCAACTTGGAATAGCAATTTGAAAATCCACCAGTTTCTGTATTGCTCTTTCTAAATCATGCTGGGGAAAATCTTCCTTTAGATACGCTAGCTTTCGATTATGGGCAGATATTAACGAATCGTTATGTTGTGCAATATGTTTTTGTTCAATATTCATGTGGTTTTGATTGATTAAGGTAATATCCACGAAATTGTGTACTTGTTTGCTTTGAAGAAACCAACAAACCATGTAGATATGTTGGCAGGCTCACAGAATAATTCTTAGAATTATCTTACAAAAGCCATGGCCACACCACCATCTACATTTAGCATATTCCCAGTAGATTTGTTCATTAGCCCCCCAACAAATGCAAAACAAGCATTGGCTATATCTTCTGGCAATATGATTTGGTTAAGCAATGTACGCTTAGCGTAATATGCTGGCAGTTCCTCCACTGTAACCCCGTAGGCTTTCGCCCTCCCTTCTGCCCAGCCACCTGCCCAAATGTTGCTGTCGCTAATCACCGCATCTGGATTTACCGCGTTCACTCTGATACCATCGGCACCCAGTTCTGCAGCGTTCAACCTGCTCAAGTGTAACTGTGCAGCCTTTGCACTACCATAGCCAGCATTATTTGGACCACTTACCAAGGCATTCTTGCTCACCACATTAATTATGTCGCCACCTGTACCTTGCTTTTTCATCATATTAGATGCTGCCTGAGTAATAAAAAATTGTCCCTTTACCAATACATCATACAGTAAATCCCAATCTTTTTCGGTATGGTCTGCAATGGTTTTGGATATGGAAATACCAGCATTGTTAACCACGATATCAATACCGCCAAAAGCAAGTGCAGCCTTTGTAAAAGCCAGTTCAATATCAGCAGAGTGGGTTACATTCAATGTTACAGAAGCCACTGTATCTTTCCCGAACTGTGTTTCAAATTCACTTACTGTTCCTTCCAATCGGTCGGCATTCATATCGTTTAATACTACAACAGCACCTTCTGAGGCAAACTTCTTCGCAATTGCCTTCCCAATACCACCGGCGCTTCCGGTAACCAATGCGATTTTGCCTGTTAATGGTTTTGGCTTTGGCATACGTTGTAGTTTGGCTTCTTCCAACAACCAATACTCTATATTAAAAGCTTCTTGATGAGGTAGTGAAGTATATTCTGAAACTGCCTCCGCACCTTTCATCACATTAATGGCATTGATATAAAATTCTGCTGCTACCCTAGCCGTTTGCTTATCTTTGGCAAAAGTGAACATTCCAATTCCAGGGTATAGAATTACTACCGGATTGGTATCTCGAATAGTTGGACTGTCCGGATGCTTACATGTTTCATAGTAATTTGTATACATTTGCCTATAAGCTTCAAAGGAAGGAGTTAACGAGGCTCTGATGGAAGCTGCGTCAGACAAATCTGCATCCGAATCCAGTTCTAGCACCAAAGGACTGATTTTAGTACGCAAAAAATGGTCTGGACAGCTTGTACCCATTGGAGCCAAACGTGAAAGGTCATTTGAGTTGATAAATTCCAATACCCTAACATCATCAGTAAAATGACCAATCATCTGCTGTTTTGTAGAACATAGCCCTCTTAAGGTTGGAGCAATTGCCGCAGCTTGTTTTTTTCTAATTTCTTCTGATTGGCTTTCTATTTTCTGACCACCAAATATTGGACCTTTCCTGCCATAGTTTTGGTTTAGATATTCAGAACATTTTTCAATTACATCAAGAGTGCTTACATAGCTTTCGTAGGCCGTATCGCCCCAAGTAAAAAGTCCATGGGAACCCAACATGATACCTCGAATACCCGGATTTGCGTCTAGACAAGCCTTTAGTTGCAATCCTAGCTCAAAACCTGGTTTTTTCCATTCTACCCAACCCACAGTGCCCCCAAACAATTCTTCGGTAATTTTTTTTCCGTCCTTTGCTGCTGCAATGGCAATAGCCGCATCTGGGTGTAGATGGTCAATATGTTTAAACGGCAGGAAACCGTGCAATGGCGTATCGATAGAAGGGGCCTTTGAATCAAGATCATAGATGCAATGGTTGAACAGCGCCACCATTTCGTCTTCATGCTCCACTCCTCTGTATATATTTTTTAGGCTGCGCAGCCTATCCACGTACAACGCTGCCAGACCGCTTTTCTTAAGAGTGCCAAGGTCACCTCCGGAGCCTTTTACCCACATTACTTCCGTTTCCAGCCCAGTAAGTGGGTCAATTTGGTTAACCTTGCAGGAGGTATTTCCCCCACCGTAATTGGTCAGGCGCAAATCAGCACCTAATAGGTTTGAACGATAAATCAATAATGCCACCTCATCGCCAGCCATATTCGCTGCTTCTTCTTCATCCCATAAATAACTTACGTAATTGTAATTCGTTTCTTTAACAGCCATTGCAGTATATTTTAATATTCTTTATTTCATTAATTCCCTCGGCTAGAAGGAAAACTTCTGTCAATAAATGACATATCATAGCTAGATACCTTAAATATTAAGCACCTATAAAACTTAAGCAAGCCTATGTTTACTGTTGAATGTTAACATTAGCGTTATTCGACACTATTTTAGAAATTGTTTTTACTGATTCAGCAGATCGTAAACCATCTTCAGGCGTATTGGTTACATAATCTAATAACCTTTCTATAGAGCTTGTGGCTACGTGCATTCTGGTATCTGATGATGCATAATAGATGTAGACGTTGTTTTGTTCGTCCACTATCCAGCCGTTGCTGAACAATACATTAGAAACATCCCCTATGCGCTCTTCACCTTCTGGTGCCATAAAGTATCCAGCAGGTTTATAAATCACTTTTTTAATGTCGTGTAAATCTGTCATAAACATATATAGCACATAACGCAAACCAGCCGCGGTATTGCGCACACCATGAGCCAAATGTAGCCAGCCTTTCTCCGTTTTTATTGGTGCTGGGCCTAACCCATTTTTTCCTTCGTAAACGGTATGATAAACCTTTTTATCTATTACCTTTTCTACGGATATTACTGGATTCTCTATATCATCACACACACCAAATCCTATTCCCCCTCCCTTGCCAGCTTCGATAAAACTATCTTGCGGACGGGTATAAAATGCATATTTTCCATCTACAAATTCTGGATGCAATACAACATTACGCTGTTGAGGAGATGGTGTTTTCAAATCTGGCAGTCTATCCCAGTGTTTAAGGTCTTTTGTTCTTACTATGCCACATTGTGCAACTGCGGCAGACTGGTCACCTTCTGGAGCTGATTTATCTCTTCTTTCGGTACAAAACAGACCGTAAATCCAGCCGTCTTCGTGCCTAACCAACCGCATATCATATACGTTGGTATCGGGTTCATCTGTTTCGGGGATAATTATTGGGTATTCCCAAAATTTAAAATTATCAATACCGTTGTAACTCTCGGCCACTGCAAAAAACGATTTGCGGTCGTGGCCCTCTACTCTTACTACCAAAACAAAGTTACCATTGAACAAGATGGCTCCGGCATTAAAGGTAGCGTTGATACCAAACCTCTCCATTAAGAAAGGATTAGTTTCGGCATTTAAATCATAGCGCCAACTTAAAGGGGTATGAGCTGCTGTAAGAATAGGATTTTGATAGCGTTCAAATACACCATTACCCAATTTCTCTACCTGATTTTGTGCTGTTATTCTTTCAAAATAAGATTGCCTTAATTCATTCAGCCGCTTATCAAAATACAAATTCATAATATTATCTAATTGTGTCTTTATCTTACTAATCTTCTAATTTATTCCACCATGTTCTTTTTAAGATGATAATGATTACTGCTAATATGAGCAGCACTATAAGTAATGGAAGTTTCATCCACATCACCAGATACATAGGTACCAACGTTAAACAGCACTGCGCTATAATACCCAGCGATACATTGAACATATCTAGCTTGAAGCGTTTGTTTGGCTTAAAAAACGGATTTTCTTTGATTACCAAATCATGCACTGGTTTCCAAAAACCCCATGGTTTTACATTTGAATAAAAAGCTTTTAATATTTCTACATCTGTTGCTGGAGCGGCATAGGTACCCACAATAGAGCCTATTAAAGAGATTACAAATAATAAAGGCCATACGTACAATGGTAAAATACCATCGAATATAAAGGGAAATATTAATGCTGCAGCGATTCCCGAGGCCATTCCCCAGAAAAAGCCATTAGCGTTAAAGCGCCACCAGTACCACTTTAACATGTTAGAAGCAATGTAGCCACCGTATAGTGCGCCAACTATCCATTGCAGAATGCTGTTTACATCTTTAGCGAAAAAGCCAAGCACAACACCTACAATAACGACCAGTACACCTACAATGTAGTTCATACTGATAATTTTCTTAGTCGAAGCCTTAGGGTTTACATATTTTAGGTATACATCATTAACAATGTATGCCTGTGCAGCATTTAAAGTACCCGAAAAGGTTCCCATAAAGGCACCTAATAACCCCGTAAGAACCAGACCTAAAATCCCAACAGGCAAAAAGTTATTGATAGCCGCAGGCAATATACGTTCAAAATCGGTTCCTTGAGGTGTGCTGATGCCCATTTCATTAAAGTATAACAAGGCCAATACAGTTAAGCCAATAATCATAGAATATCTAACCGGTAGCAGAACAAGTGATACAAAGCCCGTCATTTTAGATGCCTCTTTGGGCGACTTTGTAGACAATACCTTCTGCATATCGTAACTTGGCGAAGGCCCAGCCAAGCTCGCAAAAAAACCTTTGAAGAGCATCATCATAAAGAATATGCCAAACAATCCAAATCCGTCATCTTCTATTTTCTTGTTGGCTGACGGGAGGATATTAGACCAGTCCAAGTCCAGTTTCCACCCAAAAAATGGATCGAACCAACCCTTCGGTACATTAAGGGTTTTGTCTTGCAGATGTAAATAAGCAATTACGGCAATAGCTATACAACCTATCGTCATAATCATATATTTGATAAAATCACCTACCACAATACTATGCATACCCCCCAATATGGAGTAGAACATGGCAAAAAGGGTAAATATGATACCATAAAAATGTGCAACATATTGCGGTGGAATATCAAAAGGGATGTAACCACTGACCAAATCCCATGGCACAAAAACCTCTATAAACTTACCTAATCCAATAAAACCATAAGCTAAGAAACCCAGACAGCTGATAATGGCAAATGCTACTACGATATTATGTGAAGCTTTAACTCCCGTTCCTGTAAGCCCGAAACGGGTAGCCAACCACTCTGCTCCGGTATTGGCATTAGAACGACGTAGCCACTTGGAAAGAAACATCATATTGAATACTTGGTTAAAAACTGGCCATAACCAAGGTATCCAAATACTCTTCATTCCATAAACAAAACAAAGTGATATCATCCACATCGTTCCACTGATATCAAACATATCACTGGCATCACTTAAACCCAACATATACCAGGGCAGTTTCTTACCCCCCATCAAGTAACTTTCTTTATTTTGCCTGGCTTTATTTTTGTAGTACCATCCTATCAATACCATCATTACTAGGTAAGAGATAACGATCGCAATATCTATTAGTTGTAGTTTCAATTGTGTAGGTTTTTATCCGGTTAAACAATAATTATACGGCATATAGCAACTAGAAGCGGCTTTACATGTGTAATTTCAATGGGGTAAATTTCATTAATAAAATGGGCATAAGACAAATACTTTTTTACCCAAATAACATATAATTCCTATCTCTCTTGCTGAAAAGCTTATTAAGATCTATTTCTACCGATGATTTAGAGGATCTGCACTCATTTGGCTTTAGAGATGTCACGATAGTATCAATTATGATAAAAAAAACCATATAACTTAGTGCGTTAAGTTAATAAATTAGCTTACCTTTAACCAAACGTTAAAGTCCATTTATTTATAAAAGAGCAGTTTCATTCTGTTTTTCTTTAATGCTTTACACTGTCTAGAAAACTACTAATATCATATACAATTATTCTATGGCATCGATTAATAATATTATTAAAGAAATTACCCCACTTACTCCAAACGATTGTTTTACAATTTTTTCGAGGGTAAAGAAAGAATTTAATTTTCCGATACATTTCCATGAGGAATACGAGTTGAACCTAATTTTGAATGCTAAGGGAGCGAAAAGAATTGTTGGTGACAATATTGATGTCATTGGCGATTTAGAACTTGTTTTGATCGGACCCAATCTTCCTCATGTATGGCTTACGCACGAATGTAATTCCGAAATAACTGAGATTACGATGCAGTGGCATAAAGACCTCTTCGAGGAAAAGTTCTTGAAAAGGAATCAGATGACTCTTATCAAAAATATGCTGGAAAAAAGTTTACGTGGAATTTCCTTCAGTCCGGAAATGATAAATACTATACAGCCTAGGCTCATTGCACTGAAAGACTCTAACGGTTTTAACTCTGTTTTGGAACTATTGAGTATTCTTCATGAACTTTCAATGTCTAAAAGTATGGTTCTTCTATCTAACTCTAGCTTTATGAATGCTGCCAACCTTAAACATAACAGTAGAAGACTGGAAAAAGCATTCGAATTCATGAATAATAACTATGATAAAGAAATATCACTAAAAGATTTAGCCAAGCTGACCAATATGACCGAAGAATCGTTCAGTAGGTTTATAAAGAAACGTACGGGTAACACATTCATTAATTCTTTAAATGAAATCAGACTTGGCCATGCTTCTAGAATGTTAATTGATACGACCCATACCATTACAGAAATATCTTATTTATGTGGTTTCAATAATATATCAAATTTCAACCGATTGTTTAAAAAGAAAAAACACTGCACACCAAAAGAACTCCGGGAAAACTATTCTGGACATAGAATATTCATATAAGCCAGCTCGTATTTGCAGGAAAATATATCAGAGCTAAATCAATATCATATATGGATAAAAATAAGCTACTATTTAAATATTGCTAAGCTTATTTTTCGGGCTAAAAAAAATGTATTGATATGAAAAATTATAATTTAATCTCCTTGCTACTCTTCATTGTATTTTGGACTGTTGGTTTGACGTTAAAAGCGCAGCCTGGCTTAGCCAGCAACGAAACAAAAAAAGAATGGTGGTATATTAACAGAATTACACCTTTTATTAAACAATATCCCAACATCAACAAACTTTCTCTTATAAAGGTTAAAGGAAATACTTTTATAGACGAAACCGGAAAAGTTGTTGTATTTAAAGGGCTTTCTATTTCGGACCCAGACAAATTAGTTAAGGATGGCTATTGGAACAGAAAACATTTTGAAGTGATTAAAAGTTGGGGCACCAATGTTATCCGTATCCCAGTGCATCCCATTGCGTTTCATCAACGAGGCGTTGAGGCGTATATCAAACTCTTAGATGAAGCTGTAAAATGGTGTTCTGAACTGGGCATGTATGTGATTATAGATTGGCATTCTATTGGAAATCTACATACAGAACTTTTGGCGCACGACATGCACAATACCACGAAAAGGGAAACATTCAATTTCTGGAGAACTATTGCTGCCCATTATAAAGATGTGCCAACAGTAGCTTTTTATGAACTCTTTAATGAACCTACCACATACAATGGGCAATATGGCAGAGTTACTTGGGACGAATGGAAGAACCTGATGGAGCAGTTGATAGATGTAGTCTACTCCCTTAACGATAAGGCCATACCGTTGGTTGCTGGCTTTAACTGGGCCTATGATCTTACTCCTGTAAAATTCAAACCAATCGAAAGACCCGGAATAGCCTATGTAACCCATCCCTATCCAGGAAAAAGAAAATATCCTTGGGTTGACGAGTGGGAAAAAGATTTTGGTTACGTTGCAGATAACTATCCTGTTTTTGCCACAGAAATTGGCTATATGAAAGATAATGACGAAGACAAAAATCTGAACGATAATGGCAAATACGGTCCTGCTATTATGAATTATTTTAACAAGAAGGGTATCTCATTTACTGTATGGGTTTTCGATCCGGTATGGGTACCACAAATGATTAAAAACTGGAATTACGAGCCCACGGATCAAGGTGCATTTTTTAGGGATGTGATGCAGGGTAAGTTCAAATTTAACAATAGTAAAAAATAATTTTTTGATTGTATTAATATAAGGTTGCTGTGCGCTTTAGATTATCTTATGTATAATATGATATTTAAAGGCAGCAACCTTTAAATAATAAGCCATAAAAACCATCTGAGGATAAAAAACTTAGTATTTTTACAGTATATTTATCCTAACTAAAACCAATTCTTCATTACTTCAACGAATGAAACCTAAGTTTATAACTATAAGCGATTCTATTATTGAAAAGATAAAATCGGGGGAATTAATTCCCGGAGACAAAATCCCTTCTGAAAATGAACTGATTAAAAACTATAAAATTAGTAATACCACAGCGAGGAAAACATTGTTAGAGATAGAATCGAAAGGTTGGGTAAGGAGAATAAAAGGCAAAGGTACTTTTGTACTAAATAGAACAGCGACACACCAGCTGGTACGCACTTTAGGATCCATTGATTCGACGCGTAAAGGGTTTAACGAAAGCTTAAAGGCCGAAGGCCTTACGCCAAAAAATATTATTTTAGAGAAAACTATCTTGAATGAGGGCGTTTCTGCCGCTATTGTGGGAAGGCACGTAATTATTGAAGGGCCTGTTCTAAAAGTACACCAGCTTCGCTACGCCGATGATGAATTAATGAAAGATGAAACAAGATATATCTCGTTAACTCTATGTCCAAAAATAGACGCCTTATCCACAGAAATATCTTATTTTAAAGCTTATGAGCAACAATATAATCTCAAAATAAACGACATAAGGCAAACGCTCAGCGCAGATATATTAGAAGCCAATAGCAATAAGAACCATTTTGGCACAACCAGCAACATCGCTATTTTTGTTCTTGACAGTGCTGTTTTTGCCGATGATGGAAAGGTGATAGAAATTGAGCACTCTTACTATCGGGGTGATAAGTATAAATTCGCCATTAGTGCACACCCTGAATATGGGCACAAAAGTGACGATTAGGCTACTAAATTGTGTTCATATTTAGTCTTGTACAAAAAATTTGGCACTTAACCTCTCGGTAGCTGTTGTCAAGGTTGCCACATAAACTCCGTACGCCAGTTTGTCTTTAATCTCAAGTATATTCTTGCCACTTTGTAACCAGTAGTCTTGAGTTATTAATCTCCTTCCTGCTAAATCAGTTATCGTAAGCTTGGCGTTGGTGTCGTTAGTAACCTCAAACATGAAATTCATTGCCTTATTAATGCCCTGATAAACTTTTAACAATGGCTTTTCCAATTGAAAATTTACCGATATTATTGTTGGGCCAGACGTATTACCATCGAAATCAAATTGTTTAAGCTGATAATAATTTGTACCCAATATGGGATATTGATGTTTGAAATTATAGCTAAAAACCTTGTCTGGTTCGTTGTTCGCTTTAACAGTGGCTAATTTTCCAAACAACTTTCCATCTGCAGAATGCAAAATATCAAAATGCGAGTTATTAAGTTCGGTAGCTGTTTTCCAGTTTAATAGAATGCTATTAAACTGTGTTTTTCCAGTAAAAGAAAGCAGAGAAACTGGCAGCGTAGAATCGGTTGCCACCTTGTACTTCTCTAACACGGATATTTGCGGTCTATCCTGTCCATTTCTCGGCTCTACAGAAAGTGTATAAGTTCCCCATCTTGGTCCGGCTGCCCAATAGGTACCATTAATATTTTTACTTTGTAGGTGTGCCAACATATTATCTAAAACCGTTAGCCAACGGGGGTCATTATCTGGCACACCATATTCACCTATAAAACCTTTAAGATTGTTGGACGTTAGCCAATTAATAAAAGGTGTTACCCTATTAATTCCAGTATTGGGCGTAGCTTCTTCTATTTCGTAACTATTTTGGTATTTACCACTGGCATCTTTATCAAAATATACATGCGCTTCAAATATCAGTTTGCCAGCAGGATCTATCAAATCTTTTAGGTTGTTACTGGCAACAGGCCAACGCTGCGCCGAGCTCCAACTGTCTCCGCCCACTAAAATACTGGTTTCTGTATCTACACTTCTAATGGCTGTGACAATGGTTTGCGCTATGCTTGCCCATGGTGTTGTGGCCAACATATCGTGTGGTTCATTCATGATGCCATATCCCCATATATTTTTATAAGATTTAAACTCATTGGCTAATTGGGTCCAAACATCGGCTACGTGTGCAGCAGATAGCTGGGCAGAGCCGATAATATATTCCGTACCATTTATTTTTCTACGGCCATAATTATGCAAATCTAGTATAACCAATAGTCCTCTTACTTGTGCGGCACTCACGAAAGTTTTCATTTTAGTTAACTCCTCATTATCTAAATTGCCATTTAATATGGGTTGTATGCGCTCCCATTTAAAGGGAAGGCGAAACAACTTCAATCCTTTCTGTTTAAAATAATCGAGCTCTGCTGTAGTTGGATAACTATAATGGGGTTCTCCTATTTCCCCAAACTCTGCCCCGGCCAAATTTACGCCAAATGGCGCTGGGGTTTTTGGTGTCATCTCGTGCTGTATGGCACTTAATGCAACGTAATCAATCTCAACATTTTTATTTAGGTTTTCGGCAGTAACAGGACTGGGCACATCAAATCTAATGATATTTATATCTCCGCTCCATCTTGGATCGTCACTTAAATAAATGGTGTATTCCTTAAAATCGGTATCGTTGGCAGAAATAGGAAATTCTATATAGGCTGCACTAACGGTACCCGTCCACCAATAAAATCTGGCCAAAGTATTTGATGTTTCATTTTTAAGCCTGATGATTGCTGCATTACTAAATTGGGGATCTATGTATCCATCTGGACAATCAAACTTGATAAGACAATTGGTTTTTGAGGCGGTAAGTTTTAATACTCCATTGGCAGTTTGCGCATTGATGTAATTGATAATAGACCATCCTTCTACCTTATCGTTAACCACAAGGTCATTAAATTCCCAAATATGGGTTTGGGCAGTCTGCTTAATTTCGATGTTGCGTTCTACGGGTTTGTTTATGGTAAAAATTTCATTGGCCAAAGTATTAAGGCCCTGCTCTATAATAGCTTCGTTGGGCTTGTTAATTAAATATGCATCAAACCTGTTTTTTTGGTTGGTATAGGTACTGCTATTAGTGATGATCAAATTTTGGATATGAGCCTGGCCCGCAGCAAAATCTGTCCACAATGCTTGGGGCAAATAGTTCATTTCAATAAACTTTATATCCCTACTTAAAACATATTGGTCTCTATAAGCATCTGTTTTAGCCTTAACCTGTAATGCCTGCAAATATTGTGGTGTGTTTTTTAGCTGTGCCAGATTTATACCTTGCGCTAGTTCATTCGCTGTAAAAGAGCCTATAAATGAACCATCAATATTTAGTGCATATTTACCCGCACTAAGCATTGCGATTTTAAGTCTTTCGTTGTTCAGGTCATTGTTAAAGGGCACAAGTGCTAAAGCTGGTTCAGCATCTGCCGCAAGGGGAAAAGGCAAACTTTCTGCCTTATATTTAAAGGTAAGGACATTGTTTATAACGTTTAAATCTGTAATGGTACAAAATTCGCTTTTGGCAACCGAATTATTCTCTATTTCAATGTTAGCCACATATTGGGGAGCATCGGTGGATTTTAAGAACTGATAGGCCATTACAAAATTGCCCGGAGCAGCCGGATGGATACGATCGTTACTAACAATGGTAGACTTGATATTGGTTTGCTGCAACTCCTGATTAATGGTGTTCATTATGGTCCAATAATCGATAGTTTTAAGGTTAAACTCAGTGGCCAGTTCATCGATAATAAATGTGCATTTCTGTAGTGCTGCATTAACACCGGGCCTGTTTGCACCCGTCAAATCGCCAGTGTCGTCATAGATACTTGGTTTTTGTAAAATGACCTTGGTATTCGCCTCTAGTAATTTAACGATAACATTTCTGAGATACCCTTTGTAACTATTTAAGGCATTCTGTTTTAGCGTTTCGATATTTGCCTCTCCCTGTCTTTCGGGCGCATATAATTCGCGGTTTACATCATTCATGCCAGCCATTACTACAGACCAATTAGCCCCCTTGTTCAATATATCATTATTTATTCTTTGTAAAAAGCTATTGGCATTATCGCCCCATTTACCAGAATTGTAGAAAACAACCTTACTATTGGGAAAACGAGTAGCATAGTATAGCAGTATAAAATTATGGAACCTCCCAACGCCAGACGTACCATGTGTAATGCTATTGCCAATGAAATTGATACGATCACCATCCTTAAAAAAGGAATCATTCCTGTGTTGTGAAAAAACTGTGTTTTGAAACAACAACACAAAAAAAATAGGGCATAGCATTAACTTTCTCATGGTAATAGATGATGAGTTCTGGGTTGACAATAATTTTACTTGGAAGCATAACTGTTAACTCTACTTTTTAACAAATAAGGTTAACAGTTATTAATTTGAGATGATGGAATTATTTTCGGGGCTGCTCTGTATAGATGTATTTTTCTAAGATTACCATTTGTGGCCTATCTACATCATTTTTAGGTTCTATGGCCAAACGATACTTGTTCCACCATGGGCCAGCTGCCCAATAGGTTCCGTTCAGATTGTTTTTGGTTAAATAGGTCAAGAAATTATCCAGCGCCACTAGCCATCTAGGGTCGTCATCTGGCACACCGTATTCGCCAACAAAGCCTCTAAAATTATTTTCCTTTAACCATTTCACAAAAGGGGTTGCTCTTTTAATACCAATATTTGGATCAGCCTTTTCTTCATCATAAGACCGTTTGTAAGTTCCAGAAGCATCTTCATCGAAATAAATATGCACTTCGAAAATCAAGTCTTTTGATGGGTCTACCAAGTTCTTAAGATTGGCACTAAATTCCATCCATCGTTCTGCCGAACTCCAGCTATCGCCTCCTACCATAATTGGCGTTTTTTGATCTACTTCTCTAATTTTATTGATACAGGCTTGCGCAATATTAAACCAAGAGTTAGGTTTAAGCATGTCATGTGGCTCGTTCATTAAACCATAGCCCCAAATATTATCTTTTCCCTTAAATTCTGTTGCAATTTTCCTCCAAGCATCGGCTACGTGCGCTATAGGCAGGTTTTCAGAATCAATAATTTCTCTAGTTCCATTTACATATCTACGACCGTAATTGTGCATATCTAAAATTACCCATAGCTTTCTTTCTCTAGCGGCGTCTACTATAGTCATCAGGCGTTGTAGTTCCAATTGATCTAATTCGCCACCCAACTCGTGCTGCAATCTTTCCCATAAAAATGGAATTCTTATGAGGGTCATTCCTTTAGATTTGAAGTAATCCAATTCGTCTATAGTTGGGTAAATATAATCTTTTGCATAAATGCCGGGTATTTTGTTATGGGCAAATTCTGCACCAGCCAAGTTTACGCCAAAAGGAGCTTTGCTTCTATCTGGCATATTTAAATCAGATTTACTAATTTGAAAAGTATGTTCTTTTGGTCTATTTGTAGTATAAATAACACCAGCAAGACTGTCAATCTGCTTTTCAAACATTCTTTGTGAAGGTTTATCTTTCAGATAATCATCAAATACCTTCTTAAAATTAGGATATCTGGCGTCATTGGAAGTTTGCATAAAGCTAAGGTAGTTATCCATAAATGCTTTAATGCCATTAAAGTCGCCATTCCATAAATTTTCTGGCAAATAGCTAAACTCTACAAACTTCAGGTCTCTTACTTTACGTTGAGTATTGCGGTACAAAATTGCCTGTTGTAATACCTTAACCGCTTGTTTATATTGTGGTGTATTTTTAAAGTTGGATAGATTAATTCCATTTTCTAAGTTTTGTGCGGTAAAGTTTCCAATAAAAGTACCATCAATGGTTAGTGTATAGCTTCCTTCGGTTAGCCCTCCTATTTTTAGAGATTGTTTGTTTAACTCTTCGGCAAAAGGAACCAATGCCAAAGCTGGCTCGGCCTCTTGTGGCATAGGAAAAGGCAAGCTTTCTTCTTTTGCTTTAAATGTTATTGTTCCATCTTTTACCGATAAGTCTTTTACTACAACATAACTTGAGTTTTTAACGGCTCCGTTTTCTATTTCTATAGCAGATACTGATGTAGGTGCACTGGTATATTTTAGAAACTGATGTGCCATTACAAAATTTCCGACTGGACCAGGGTGAACCCTGTCGTTACCTACTATAGTAGCTTTCGGATCTTTTTGTTGCAACTGTTTGTTGAGTTGCGCCATAATAGTCCAATAATCAATAACTTGGAGCTTATATTTTTTGGCAAGTTCGTCTATAATGCCTGTACATTTTTTAAGAGCATCGTTAACACCCATTAAATTAGGTACGGGCAAATCGCCTGTTTGATCGTAGATACTTGGCTTTTGAAGAATAATTTTGGTCTTGGTCTTCAATAACCGCTGGATAACCGTTTCATAGTAGTTCCTATAATCGCTCAGAGCTCGTTCCTTTCTGCTCGGGATATCTGTATCTCCCTGTCTTTCGGCCGCATAAAGACTACGGTTTACATCGTTCATACCAGCCATAATGATAGACCAGTTTGCTTTTTTGGGGATAATATCTGCATCCATACGGCGCAAAAAACTATTTGCATTATCGCCTTTGATACCTAAATTGTAAACGCTGATATTTAGTTCTGGAAATCTAGTGGCATAATACACTAAAATATAGTGATGGAAATCGCCACTGTGGGTGATACTGTTGCCAATAAAACTAATCTTGTCGCCAGTTTTAAAAAAGGAATCGGTTCTGCTTTGGGCATAGGCTCCATTCATTATCATTCCTACCAGTAGAAGGCAGATTAAGGCAATTCTTTTTTTCATTCTTTTGTGTGTTATACTAAGTATTCTCTAAAAACTATTTATTCATCTATATTAGATATGACATCTTTATTGTCATAACATAAAACTACTTCTTAATCAACTTTTGGCTGTAGAAGATACCGTTATCTTCAACATTTACCAGATAAGTACCCGAATTAAAAGTTGAAACTTTTAAACCAAATTGCTCGTTTATTTTATCTAAAGTTCCTCTTGTTTCAAAAAGCAATCGACCATCTAAGGTTAATAATTTCACTTTTAGTATGCCTTTACCATTATTCAACACCAGTTCTACATGGCTATCCACTGGGTTTGGCACTATCTTCAGTATCTTTCCTTTTGTTAAATTAGCATTAATGGGCACCAGTTTCTGCAGATGCGTAAATTCTACGTTTGCCGAAACTGATGTTACTATCGGTGCTGATGTTGCTAGTTTAACATAATCGATATGCACAGTTTTATTTATCGAACCTGTAATACCGCCAAAAGGCACATCGAAACGGATAATCTTTATACTGTTCTTACTTGTCCAACTGCTAATTTGGCTAAGGTCAACAACATATTCTTTATATTGGGTATCGTTGGCCGTAATGCTAAAATCGGCATAGCTATAAGCAATATGGTCATGCCAATAAAATCTTGCCTGTGTTTGGTTGGTTGTATTTTTAAGTCTGACAACAGCATATTTGTGCAGTGTAGTTTGAATGGGATCGAGTGGTGTTACATCATATTTAATGTGATTATTGGCTACTACAGTCTGTAAGTTTAATATACCTGCGGAAGTAGCTGGATTGGCATAATTGATAATAGTCCATCCTTCTACTGCATTGGTTACAACCGGGCGATTAAATTCCCAATTGTGCATCATGCTACGACTATCAACAACCGCTGAAGTGCTTGATATATTTGCCGTAGTATAATTTTGCAAAACCGACATTTGCACTCTATCATTACCATTTTGTGGTTCTACAGATAAGAAATAGTCATTCCACCTTGGTCCTGCCGCCCAATAGGTTCCGTTTATGCCGTTTTCCTTCAGATAGTTGAGCATATTATCTAAGGTAACCAACCAACGGCTGTCGTTATTGGGTACACCATATTCGCCAACAAAACCCCTAAGATTATTTGTTTTTAACCATTTTACAAATGGCGCAACCCTTACCACACCTATGTTGTGCGTAGCCTCTTCCAGATCGTAAGTTTGTGTATACAACCCTCCTGCGTTTTTATCGAAATAAATATGAGCTTCATAAATTAGATTGTTAGATGCATCTATCAGATTTTTAAGGTTATCGCTAGCGGTAGGCCATTTACTGGCAGAACTCCAGTCATCTCCCCCAACCATAATTGCCGTACCCGCATCAACCGTTCTTATCTTTGTGATAATGCCCTGTGCAATATTAAACCAGGGAGCTGTAGTCAACATGCCATGGGGCTCGTTCATTATTCCATAGCCATATATATTTTCATAATCTCTAAATACCAGTGCCAGTTTTTCCCATACATCAGCTACGTGTGCAACAGAAAGTGTAGGCGAACCGATAATAATGGTGTTTCCGTCCATCTTCCTTCTTCCGTAATTGTGCATGTCTAATATCACCCACAAACCACGTGCTCGAGCCGCATCTACAAAAGTTGTCATTTTTGCCAATTCGGTAACATCTAGGTTTCCATTTAGCGTAGGCTGGATGCGCTCCCATTTAAAGGGCAGTCTAAATAGTTTCAAGCCTTTTGATTTGAAATAATCCAACTCGGCAATAGTTGGATAGCTATAGTCGTTCCCGGGAATATCACCAAATTCTGCACCCGCTAGGTTTACGCCAAAAGGTTGCGCCAATGGAAATTGTATGGGCGGCGAGGCCGCCAATCTAATATGGTCTACACTAATAGTCTTGCCCAAGGATGCAGCTTGTACATTGCTAGGCAAATCAAACCTAATGATCCGGATACCGGCAGTTTGAGCTGTCCAGTTACTATTGGTGCCTAAATTAATTAAGTATTCTTTAAAAGTATTATCATTTGAACTGATAGCAAACTCTATATAATAGGCTGTACTATTATTCACTCCCCACCAATAAAACCTAGCTGTGGTTTGCGAGGTGGTATTTTTAAGTTTTATAGCTACATATTTATATACAGATGGGTTGTATGGGTTGGTATACTCATCAAACCTAATGTTTGAGTTAGACTGTACGCTAAGATTTAGGGTACTGCTAGTTGTGGCGGCGTTAGTATAGCCAACAATATTCCATCCATCGGCCTTATTGGCCGCAACTGGGGCATTAAAACTCCATAAAACCGTATTGGCAAACAGCTCATTATAAGCTACACAACATAAAAATATCCCGACAAAACAGATTTTTTTAATCATTTTAGGTTTAATTTATATTTGGTTTGTTTAACAGAGCGTATAATTATTAGCTATGCTTACTGCCTATAATATCTTAATAGGAAACAGCTAATGTATTTCATAAACAAGGCTTAACGCTATTACTCTCGTTAAGCCTTTCGTTGTTCTATTCTTATTTTTTCGTGAAAGAACTGTTCTTTCTATTAGCTCTTGGCTGTTATTCTCGATTATTTTACTTCGCCGTAAATTTTACGCTTGTGGTTTCCGCTTTACCAGCTAAAGTGGCCACATATACACCCGCAGTTAACTTTACAGAAGAAAGTTCCAGCACATTTTGCCCTTTAGTGAAAGTATAAGGGTTCTCTATAATTTTCCTTCCAGAAATATCTGTAATGAGCAATTTTCCTTTATCATTGTTAGTTGCAAATGCAGAAATCTTTATAGCTCCAGTGCCTGCATAAACTTTAAAATCGACGTTCTTAAGACCCGAATTTACCGCCACTACTTCAGATTTTCTGGTTTTACCATCGAAATCTACTTGACTTAACTGGTAATAGTTGATTCCCGGCAATGCTTTGGTATCTGTATATTGATAGTTAATTGCGCTATTTGAATTGCCTTTTCCCTCTTCGCGAGCAATTTTTTCAAAATTAACCGCATCTGCCGAACGTAATATATCGAAATGCGAATTATTTTCTTCGGATGCTGTACTCCAATTTAGTTGGATGCCGTTAGCTTGCTTTTTGGCGGTAAAGCTAGCTAAACTCACTGGAAGTGTTTGTAAATCGCTGCCAAACCTAATATATTCTATACTAATTGTTTTATTTGCATAATCTGCCGGCAATGAACCACTTCCGGGATGTCCGCTAGGCAAATCGAACCTGATTATCGGCATATTTCTGTGGGTACCATCTCCTGCAGGTGAAGCATCTGCATCCCCTCCTGTAAATTCCCATTTATTTGTTCCAAAAGAAACTCCATTGCCCGAGAATGCCTCGCTGGCTAAGTCTATGGTATAATCTTTATAACCAGAATTAGCATCAATAGTAAAAGGTATATATATCCATGCATTAGCATTTCTAAAATAAAATCTGGCAATTGTTCCGTCAGTTTCGTTAGCCAAACGTACCCTTAGTAATTTATAGATTTTTGTAGCAATGGTAGAAGCAACTCCTGGATTATATTGCAAATAGGCTGCTCCAGCAGCATTTATTTTAAGATTTAATGCCGTACCCGAATAACTGAAGGTATAATTTACCGATGACCACGATGAGGGCAAATTAGACGTTGCCGGAGGTTGATTAAACTTAAATTCCCATAGTTGGGCTTTTGCTCCCAATGCAAAGCATAATAAAAATGATAAAAATAAAGTAGCTGTTTTTTTCATACAAAAAGATTTTAATACTTGGTTAAACGGAAAGAGTTGTACACTCTGTTAATTATTAGCTAATTTACCAAGTTAACGCACTAAGTTTTGCATATTTTTTTTGCCATCATTGATACTTTTCTGACCATGTACTCAAAATTGTACCACTACATTAGCAATATGCTAGTTAATATCTATTTTATGCTATTTGAACCATCTAAAAAGTTCTTCGGCAATAAGATTGTGTCCATTTTCGTTGGGGTGGTTCACATGCGACATCAGTTCCTTTATAGAACCTTTCTCTTTGGCTATTTTTTGAAACTGAGCAAACGGGTCGCCCAAGCCAACTTGATACTTTACCGCCAGTTCCCTAATCTGTGTCGCATGTAGAGCCAGCTTATTATTAGAATCGGTAATATCTTCGCGTTGATCGGGGGATGGCGTAACCAAAATTACCTTGATATTTTTGGACAGGGCTTCTTCTATCATTTTGCTCCATGCAATTTTGGAGCGTTCTAGACCGATGCCCAAATCATTCAGTGCATAATCTATAATTACCACATCCGGTTTATGCGATAGCACATCGTTGGTAAAACGTGTCTGTCCTTTTTCGGCCCACTCGCCCCCAATGGAGGTTAAAATTACATTGATAACCGCATAAGGGTAAATGGTTTTTAACTTACCCAACAAAAGGTGCGGGTAAGATTCTAAAGTGTGCACTTTAGAGCCTGTCCAATATCCCGATGGTACGGAATGACCATGAAAAACCAAGTTTATAGTACGGTTTTTGGGGAACTTGGTTTCCAATTGCTTTTTTATTGGAGCAAGGTAATTAACCGTATCCGACAGTTTACCAATTTGTGCATTAACCGTAAGGGTAAATAGCATACCCAATACCATACCGCTAAATTTCTTCATTATTCTATTCATTATCTACCAAGAAACCACTAATTCGCCAGTAACATTTTTTACGACATAGTTATTTCCATATTCTTTTTCGCCCTTGGCAAATTTAAGATGCCCTTCTTTCCACGGGTAGGTGCTATTCAGATAAAAATGGATGGTCTGCTCGGTCGTTTCATCATTTGGAAAAACCCGCACTGTAGCATTTTTAAGTCCATATACCTGCAGCCTTCTGCTAATACCTAGTTCTCCAGAGTGCATTTCTTTACAAGAAACAATACCGTCGTTCTGCTCTACAAACACTCTTGCCTCTCTATGCCAAGCCGTAGGAAAAGAATAGTTGGCCTTTCCGTTTTCCATTACGGCATCATAGCCTACCAAAATGGGTGCACCCTGCGCAAATTTAAAACCATGCCTTACTGATGTATTGGGCACATATCCCGAAAAGAAATAGCCGTTGTTGTTACGGGCAATGCCTAATACCGGATTTTTAACATCAGAATTTTGCTTATCTACAGTGTATTCCAGCCCAAATTCTTTAAGAATGTAACGCAGGTAGAGCGGTCCAACAAAATATTCATTCGGATCATCTGGCTTTAACAACCTGCCGCCTTCAAAATGACTAGAATTTGTTCCCCTTACGTAGGCTATCTTGCCACCGTTCCATTCTGGTAATTCCCTAAACCAAAGCACATCTCTTATTTGACCGTCCTTAGAGAATTTTACGAGAGATTTAGTGCTTTTATCATTTTTATTGTTGATAACAGTGCTTATTCCACCGCCAGAGAATAGAGATTGATGAGTGATTTTATCGCGATAGCTTCTATTAAGGTTATCTAACAGGTAGTTATTTACTATTTTAAATTCCCCGATTAGGCTTGTCGAATTTTCTAAGTTCAACAATTCTTTAAAAGCAGCGCTAGCATAATCCGCTGGACCGTAGACTACTAATTTTCCTCCATTTTTAACAAAGTTGATTAGCGTTTTTTCGTAAACCGAATTAGCATCGGGCACAACGGCCAATAAAATAGATTGGCTAAACAAATTTGGTTTTTCTTGTATTGCCGTGGGAAATGATTTAGTTGATATTACCGTATTCAAAGGTAATCCGTTGTTAATGGCCTGTCTAATGAACCAATCACCATAGTAAATTTCATTTAGCCTGTTGGGTTGGTTAGACGCCCAGTTATGGTATTCATCGAAAGGGTAGACCCATACCAGTGGTGCAGCAGCGGTTGGGCTGTTATATCGTGCTTTTAAAATATGCGGGATAACTTCGTTTGGCACTTGTGTTGGCATGTTGCCGAAACTATCATCTATGGTTAAAAAATTAAGATGTGTAGGCAGTTTGATTTCGCCTTTGGCATTAATGCGTGACGCCGACATAGGCAGATAAATATCATGTGGCTCGCTGCCATACCTGTCTAACCATGGACTATTTAACCACCAAGGGTCATGTGTATAATAACGGTAGATGTATTTGTCATCGGGCAGTTCGGCCATTCGAGAGAGGTAGCCAATCATTTCCAATCCAAAATCTCCATCTAGTGCAGCCCAAGGCGAATTTGGCGGTGGCAATAGGTTAAAGCCACCATTGTATATCGCTCTCAAATCAACACCATCCTTAGCTAAATCAATACCAGTAGATAGATTGGTGCCCCGGGTTTCTATCCTGAACGTTGGACATTCTGCCCTGAACAGTTTCCAGAAGTTGATGATTTTTTCCTTGGTTTCGGCTAGACGGTGGGAATTGAAACCTGTTCCTGTAAAAATAACACCAGTTGATGCCCAAGGCTCCATACCAAAGCCAAAACCGTTGCTAAACCAGATATAATCGAAATTAAGATCTTTTAAAAAATGTTGGCTTTGACGGCCAAAAAAAGTACCGAATGGGGTGTTTGCCGGAATACCATTAGGAAAGCCTGCATACTTGGTTTTATCTTCATTTAAGGTAGCATAACTGAACACAAAGCTCTTTTCGCCCATGGCACTGCCTTCTAGTATTTCGGGATGCTTTTTATATTTAAATTCAGATTTTGCAAACTCCGGACCTGGATCAAAAGTAGCTCCTATTCTTATGGGTCTGCCCGTAATGGCTGCGCCTACTTCTTTTAAAGTGTTAACGATAAACCTTAAATCCTTAAAAGTATAATTTGGGGGATTTTCCATGTAATAGTAAGCCCGCTCATGCAATGAAAGTTCTTTTGGACCCGAGCCTATGGCGTGTTCGGTATTTGGGTTTCCGATATACTTAGACCACTCCAAAGGTTGGTTTAAATTGCCTGTGTAATCTAAAATTTCAGAACCGTCAGAAGTCCAAAGCATGATAGAAATAGTATCGGCATGGCGCAACAGAGAACTCCACTGTGTAAAAATCTCCTCTGCCACCCTTCTAATATCTTCCTTGTCATTTTTTTTAAACGGTTTTAAAGAAGCTTCTAAAGTTATATTCTGAAAGGGAACGCCTCTAAGATTACTACTACCTAACGAGGTTAATGGCCTTTGCTTTAGATGACTGCAACCATATATTAATAGGCTTGCAGCAATTAAGTATAAAAGATATTTTAATTTCATTTGTGTGCGATTTGTTTAGAAAAATAGCCATATTATTTAATAAATGGCTTATTTTTTCATGAAAGTGACAAGTTGTAAGCCAATTTGTAACTGCTTTTAGAAACAAGCTTAACTTCTTAAAAAATTAATGACCAATAATGTTTTTCGAAGCTTTCCTAACCAGCTTATTGTTTTATTGCGACTAAACCTTATTCTACAATTACAGCTTCTATGTTTAAATATTCACCTATTTTTTTAATGGTTTGCGCATGATGGCCAATACCTAAAGCAAAGTGGTGTGTTGGACCTTCTTTAACCCATTTTTTAAGGAATGTACGTACATCTGGTTTAAAATACCCCCGAGTATTGGTATTTCCTGTTGGTGGTATCGGGCCTTCTACCGATGTTCCTTCGGCAATTACAAATTTGAATTTGCCCTCGTAGTTAGAACTGATGCTCAGCATGGTAATTGGACCTTCTTTAATCTTAAACTCTACCCCTGCACCAAAACCAGGCTTACCATGATACTTTTTTAAACTTCTTAATACGGGTTTGCCCTGTGCAATGGTAATGTTATGCGGGCCATCGTGCCCTACCAAAATAAAGTTTTCGGCAAAATCTACTGGATGAAATTCGGCAAAGCTACCACCAATACCCAATCTTTCCATAATGAGCATGGCGATGCAGCACTTCAGATCAGATTCGCCACACATCGGGAAGCCAGCACCAGTTAGCAACGAATTGCCAACAATGAGATTGGTCATCACTCTGCGGGTTTCGCTATTATCTTCTCCTTCGTAATAATAGGCCAATCCTGTTAATTTTTTTTGTTCTACAAATGCCTCTAAAGCTACCGAAACTCTTGCCGCAACTTCTAAATCATCTACTTTTAATTTCTCCGAAATTGGGTCAGAAACTGGATCTGGCGTATCAAAAAAATCTAGGATACGTTCTTTTTCTGATTCTATCGCACTTCTTTCCGCTCGTTCATATTGGGTTACAATTTCATTTGCTTCGCATTGTACAATGTGCACTCCAAAATGTGCCGTAAGCATAGTAGAGTCAGAGTGCATATCTAACATAGCTTCTATCGGATGACCGATATGCCCTATCCTTGCTGTTTTTAAATCGTGCAGAACCCTAGCAATATTGCAATACTCTGCTATCTCCTCTTCTGCTTTCGGATCATCATGTAGTGTGCCGATAATTACATCGGGTGCCTTTTTTCCCATGCGTACCGCCACACCTGTAAATTCTGGCAACGAACATACATCATCATTGTATAATTGTTGGTAAGTTGACGCCTGTTTATAGTTTAATGCCTTATCTGGCTGTAATGCCACCAATACAATAGGTACGTCTATACTCTTAATGATGATACCAAATGTACTTGAGGTTGCATAGGTAAGCATATCGCAAAATATAAGATCGAGATTTGCCGACTTTAATTTTGGAAGAATATCGTAGGCTCCAGTCACATCGTCAACCATTCCAAAATCAATCACTTCTACATGGTTCTTTTTTACCTTATCAATAAAGATTTCCTGCTTTTCGAGCATTTGCTCGTACAAACCCTCAAACTGTGGCCAGTATTTAGCGTAGCCCACACCAAATACACCTATACGTGGACTGGTTTGGTTTCGTTTTTTAATCTTATTACTTATTGTTGTTTGGTTATCAAAACCCGCTTTAACTTTTGCTGCTAATTCACTCATTATCTATCTTAATTAATTAATATCATCTTAACGCGTTAACCTATTTTGTATATAAAAATTTAGCTCATTTTGTAAGCATATAGCCTATTCTGTTGTGATAGGTTTTATTTTGGGGATAAAGACCATTAGAATAAGAAATGCCAAAGGATACATTAATCCGCAAATTATCCAAAGTGGATTGTAGGAATAATTTTGTACCACAAGCCCTATCAATGGGTTTAAAATAATTCCAGCAATTGCGCCAGCAGTACCGCTAAGTCCCACTACTGTTGACGTGGCGGTGTTTCCAAAAACATCTGATATGGAGGTAATGTAATTGGTAATCCAGAACCCGTGGGCAAACATGAGCAACGACATTAGACCTATTGCCCAAGTTACCGATGATACGCCCTGTACAAACATTGCCCCCAAGGTTAAAAATGCAGCTATGCCCATTACTGTTTTTCTCGCCTTATTAATTGAGAAACCTACTTTCAATAATTTATCTGAAAAGTAGCCACCAATCATGTTAGATAATCCCAATGCCAAAAACGGTATCCATAACAAGCGTCCAACTTCATCAAAAGAGACATTTCTTTCTTCGTTAAGATATTTTGGAATCCAGAACATAATGAAATAAAAAACTGGATCGAGCAAGAACCTGATGACCAAGAATACAATTGCATACTTGTTGGTAAGAATCTTTAAAAATGGAATTGGCTTGCTAGACACTAAAGCCGTCTGTTGTAGCAATGCTTCTTGTTGTCGGGCTATTCTTTTTTTGTTCCATGGTATAATTACCCATACCACTAACCAAACAAGTCCCACAATACCCGGAATAATGAAGCTCCAACGCCACCCCATCTGATTTGCTATCCAGATGGTTAAGGGTGGCGCCAATACTGCTCCCATTGCCGAACCACCAATGGCAATACCGTTAGCAAATCCACGTTCTTTTTTCTCAAATAGTTCATTTACAGTTTTAGCTGCTGCTGGAAAACACCCGCCCTCGCCAACGCCCAACAAAAACCTGAACAATATCAATTGGTAAAAAGTATCCATAAAGCCATGCAAACAACTGGCAATAGACCACACACCCACCGAAAAAGCCAAACCTAGTTTTGCTCCGAACTTATCCGTTAAACGGCCACCAATGGTAAACATCAACGCATAGCTGATAAGAAAACTGGTATTTACCATTCCATATTGTACATCGGTAAGATGAAATTCCTTTTGTATCTTGATGATCGTAATGGAAAGCACTTGGCGATCTAAAAAATTAAGGCCTGTGGCTATAAAAACCAATATGAGTATTATCCAGCGTATTTTATTTGAACCCATTTTATTTTTGTGTAGGCGAGGTGGCCTGATAGTTTTGAAGTATTTGCATTTGTGGTCTGTCTATGCCATTACGCGGTTGGATAGCTAGTCTGTAAGTTCCCCATCTAGGCCCGGCAGACCAATAAGTTCCGTTGATATTGTTTTCTTTCATGTATTTCAACATATTATCCAAAACTACCAGCCAACGCGGGTCATCGTCTGGAATACCATATTCTCCTATAAAACCTCTTTTTTTATTGGTTTTTAGCCATTCCACAAAAGGGCGCAATCTGTTTACACCAGTTTGTGGTGTTGCTTTTTCTTGGTCGTACGTACCATCGTAAGTCCCAGCAGAAGTGTCGTCAAAATATACGTGTGCCTCAAAAATAAGGTTATCTGTATCATCACGTAATGTTTTTAAATTTTCGCTTACCTGAGGCCATCTTTCGGCAGAACTGTAACTATCGCCACCAACTAAAATAGCTGTCTTTTGATCTATTTCACGAATTTTGTTGATAGTTGCCTGTGCAATGCTAAACCACGCAATGTTAGAGGGCATATTGAAAGGTTCGTTCATAACGCCATAGGCCCAAATGTTTTTCTTTGTTTTCAGCACTTCGGCAAGTTTCCCCCAAAAATCGGTAAAAGCCGTTGTTGGGACCAGGCTAGTGCCTATTATTTCCCTATTTCCGTTAACTACCCTACGTGCAAAATTATGTACATCTGGTATGATGAGTATATCGCGAACAGCCGCAGCATCTATAAAATCGGTAAGTCTTTTAAGTTCTACTGGATCTAACGGCCCATTTAAGACTGGCTGTACTCGTTCCCATTTAAACGGCAAGCGTACCAACATCATGTTTTTTGATTTAAAATAATCCAAATCTGTTACTAGCGGATAACTATAATCTTGTTGATGCTGCCCTGGTACGTTTGCGCCAAACTCGGCTCCAGATAAGTTGGTACCAAAAGGTTGTGGTTTAAGCTGTACACCGTCTGGCGCAACTGTCTCGACTACTGTATTTTCCTTTTTTTTGCCACAAGAGGTTACAATTAAAAAGAAAACCAATAATAATTTACCAAACATATTTACATACATAAACTTCATACCTTCTTAATTAGAATACCTATTTCTTCTTTGCTCCATTATTACTTTTAGCTATGGCGTTACTGTAATTTCTATTTGCCTCACAATCGATTTCTGACCATCGGCATTTGCATTTGATGCCACAAAAGCTACTTTATATTTTCCAGGCTGTGTATATCCTGCAAACTTGTAGCTGCTTAGCGTGTTACTGCTAATATATTGGATTGCTAAACCTTTATCTGGGGCAACCTTTGTAAAGAAAAGTGGTTTCGTAATAAACCAATCTTCACTTTCTGGCGCATTTGGACCACCTCCTATAACTACTAAATCCGCAATAGGGTTACCTCTTGCAGTCCAGCTATTGGCATCGTTTTTAATAGAAAAAGCTAACCAGCCAGCATTTTGTAGGTTGGCGATAGGCAAAATTGTTCCATCGGTTAACAGAGTGGATGCATTAAATGCAGGAATAATCCAATTACCTGCTGCTTTTGTAGGGTCTTGTGCTCCTACAAATTTTAAGGCAAAATATAAGGGCTTACCAGGCTTGGCAATATCTGATAAATTCATAGTTCCCGATGGCACCACAGTAGTATTTGTAGTAATTGTAGCTCTAGATGTGATATCAGTCCAGTCGGCGGCTATTACAGCTTCTTTAGTTAGTGCCGTAAGTTCTGTTGTAACCATCAGCTTTAGAGAGTTGATTTGTGTTCCTCCTCCACCATATTGGGTGTTTAAACTGATTTGGGGTGTACCTCCTTCCAATTCGGTCCTATCTTTAAAGGTATAATCGGCCCCGGGCAAACCAGAATAAAATGTAATATTCTCTACCCTTCCGGTAAAATTGAAATTTATAGGCTCTCCTACTTTATAGGTAAGTTTTTCAGTTGTTACCTCAAATTTAGGCTCATTTACTTCCATTTCTTTACTGCATGATAATACAATACATGCCAGTAAAATGATATATAATTTCTTCATTGGAATATAATTATTTAGTTGATTAATATCCTGGGTTTTGTACCAATGCTTTGTTCAACGTGATATCATAGATAGGAATAGGAAACAAAACTGACCTTGCTGTAACATTATTGGTCCAAGCTACCATTCCATCAATTGCGCCAATAGCTCTAGCATCTATTGCATACTGTTTGATATCATTTACAAAATTACCCCACCTAATTAAATCGGATCTCCGCAAGCTTTCAAAACATAACTCTTTAGCACGCTCATTTTTTATGGCTATTAACATGGCCCCGGGAGAAGCAATGTCTCCAGCAGTTAAATCTGCATCTGCATTTTGTGTTAAAACTGCTGCCGCAACTGCACCAGTGCCGCCACCTCCTGTAATGGTTATAGTTGGGGGTGCAGCATAACCATTTGTTTTGGTTATCTGTCCATAATCAGTAATATTTATAGCTGTAACAGCACCACCTGCTATTGTAGCCGTAGCTGTTATTTGCGTACCGCCCACCGTTACTGTTGGAACCGAAGTATAGCCTGTTCCTCCATTTGTAACTGTAATAGATTTAACGGTATTACCATATAGAATCCCAAATCCTCTTCTTCTTACCTCGTTAACATACTGAGCCGCATTTGCTGGACCATTTACTGCATTTTCAGCTTCTGCTATCATCAACAATACGTCCGAATATCTTAACAACGGAAAATTCTCACCAGTAACATTATTTCCTTTGGGAGTGAGAGTTTCATATTCGCGTCTCCATTTGCCTGCATATCTTCTGTGAAGGTCGGAATTGGCGGTATAAACGGCTGTGGTTCCCGAACCCCAATGATAGGGAGCAATGTTCCAATCACGTCTAATGTCATAAGAAGATTTGATAGGAAGTGTACTTTCTGCACTTTCTTTGTACAGGTTATAGAGTTTTCTCGTAGCAAAAATTAGCCCTGAACTATTGCCTTTGCTTTGATCTACACAAAGAATGCCAAAACGACCTCCTGTTACATAACTATATTCTTGCAACCCTCCTGTACCGTTACCATAGTATTCTACTTCCCAGATACTTTCCTTAATATCATATTGATCTCTAGCATAGCGTTTAAATACTTCACGATAGTCTGCTTCCAGCTCATGACTTCCCGAGCTTTTCACTTTTAAGCCCCAATTTAATGCTTCTTTATACATTGGTATTCCTCCATTTAAGGGATAGCCCGCCATTTTAAGATATACACGTGCTAAGATACCCTGTACTGCAGATTTCGATACTCTACCACCAAATGTTGCTACACCTGTTCCTGCGGCATCTACATAACCCTCAGCTGTAATCATATCTTTTACAATCGCATCATAAACATCTTTTTGGGGAGTTTGGGGTATATTTAGCTCTGTAATTGATGGATTTGATGTTAACAATAGTGGTATATCACCATAATTACTTACCAACAAAAAGTTGAAATATGCTCTTAAAAACAGCGTTTCACCTTTTATTCTGTTTCTAGATTTTTCGTCAAGTGCCGGATTATCTACCACAGCAAGAATATTATTGGCTCTATATATACCTTGATATAATTGCCTCCATAGATCAGTTATCCTTATATCAGCTGGACTATAAACATAAACTGTACTATTAGAAGATCCAGATCTTTCTAAACTTAAGTCTGAAGTAGCATTTAGCCAATAAGGATATACATCTTGATAAACAGTTCCCAATACATCATAAACACCCGCTAAACCCGTTTCCAATTGGGCTATAGTGTTGTATTCTGGGGTGATAAAATTTGTGGGTTTGGTATCTAAAAATTTCTTGCAAGATGTACTACATAGTAACACAACTGCTAATAATATTAAGTTCTTTTTCATTGTATACTATTTATAATGAGGTGCTTAATCCGAAAATTATTGTTCTTGCCAATGGATATGATGCAAAATCAAATCCTGGCGTAAGTACAGAATGTCTGGTCGAAACATCTGGATTTGAGCCAGAGTACTTGGTCCAAGTAAAGATGTTCTGTGCCGAAAAATGAGCCCTTAAGGTTTTTAGTTTTAGCCTTTTAACCAAATCTTGTTCAAAATTATAGCCCAATGCTACAGTCTTTAATCTTAAGAACGAACCATCTTCAACCACCCTACTAGAAAAGTATGCATCTCTTTGCCCTCCGGTAGCGAAAAGTGTATTACTAGGATTATCGGGCTGCCATCTATCTGCATAAGTTGCATATTGGTTCAAGGCCCTTAATCTCTTAGCATTACCTTCAAACAATAAACGATTTGCATTTATAATATCATTACCATAAGACCATTGAAACAATATGTTTAAATCGAATCCTTTGTAAGAGAAATTATTGGTAAAACCACCTGTATGAATTGGCAAACCACGTCCTATTACGGTAAAATCTGCAATATCAATCTTGAGGTCGCCATTTAAATCTTTATATTTAATATCTCCAGGCCGTACATTTGTTTGCCCGTTGGTGGTTATGTGGCTTTTTAATTGCCATACACCTGCAATGTTGTCAAAATCAGAATATTGATAAACACCATCCCAAACTAGGCCATACATGTTACCCGCAGATTTGCCCACAGGTGAAATATATGAAGGGACACTGCTAAAATCGCTATCAAAAGCAACCTGACTAGTGATAGATGAAATATCTTCATATAGTTCCAGTATCTTATTCTGGTTAAAGCTGATATTAAAATTGGATGTCCATTTGAAATTTGGCTTATCGATATTCACTGTGTTAATGGTCAATTCTAGACCTTGGTTTCTCAACTTACCAATATTCTTAAAAGCGGTAGCTCTGTTGTATATATTGTACAATCCGGTGGAATATGGCAAGTTTGCTTCTATCAATAGGTCTTTTGTTGTTTTTCTATATACATCTGCAGTAATGTTCAATCTAGACTTGAATAAGGATAGGTCATAACCAATATTTGCCTGTACAGTAGTTTCCCATCTCAAATCTGGATTACCATAAGCTGTTAACAATGCGCCACGTGTAGGGGCGGCATTATTGAAAGAATAACCACCAAAACGCGGAAGCGACAACTGAGTGATGTATGGAAAATCTGACACCCTATTGTTTCCTGATGCCCCATAGCTCACACGAAGCTTGGCATCCGATATGACATTAATATTTTTAAAAAAGTCTTCTTCCTTCATTCTCCAAGAGGCATCTGCCGAAGGAAAAAATGCCCAACGTTTTCCAGGAGCAAATTTGGAAGAACCATCGTTACGGAACGAAGCGGTAAAATAGTACTTGGATTTATAGTTGTACCTCACACGCCCAAGAAAAGATGCCATGGACCAAAGTGAGCCATTTGAGAAATTGATATTGGTTAATGCCTCGTCTAATCCATCTAGTCCTAGCTGTTCGTTAATTACCTGTTGTGCTTCTAAACCATAATATTTATTGGTTTGGTGCTGCATGGTAAACCCGCCAACAATATTTACATTGTGTGCTTTATTAAATATTTTTTGATAGGTTAAGATATTTTCGTTTGACCATGTATTGATAGGATTAAATACAACAGAGCCATTTACCCCTTCTACCCTGCGAAAATTTCCTTGGGCTGTTAACGAATTGAAAAAAATGTTTCTATTTACCATCGTACTAGCAACTCCGCCAGATACTCTGAAAGTTAATTCTGGTAAAATTTTAAACTGTGCCCATGCATTTGCATTCAAACTGTTCACCTTAGTTTCTCTTAGTTCATTTTTTGCCGAAATGATAGGGTTTACGCGAAAGTCTCCGGCAACAGCTAATGGATCAAACAGTTCTTCTATTATTTGCTCTCCAGCACCTGCTACAGGTCTAAAGCCCCAAACATTATACATTAAAGCTAAACTACTATAAGTGTATTTATAAGCTGTTTCTGTAGCAATGGTTCCAAAGGTTTTTGTTGCTGCGTAATTTAAGTTTGTACCTACCTGCACCCATTTGTTCACTTTGTGGTCTAAACTAATCCTACCTTGATAACGTCTAAATCCAGAATTGATAATAATACCATCTTGATCTAGCACATTTCCAGAAACTGCATAGGTTGTAGTTGTGTTTCCACCTCTCAATGAAAATTCATGATTTTGGGTTGCTGCGCTTTTGTAAATCTGGTCTTGGATATCAATGGTGGGCACATTGCGGTAGTCTTCCAATGGCATTGCATTCAGATAAGCATTCTGTGCATATACAGGCTCTAATTCGGCCTGATATTTTACAAACTCATAGGCGTTCATTAGGGCTATTGGTTTTGGATTTTCCGAAAATCCGGCGTAGCCGTTATAGGTAATTACCGGCGCTCCGGCTTTACCTTTTTTAGTGGTGATGATAATCACACCATTTGCTCCTCTGGCACCATAGATAGCTGTTGCAGACGCATCTTTTAATACCTCCATAGATTCTATGTCTGAAGGATTAATAGAATTACTATTAGCATCTTCGGTTGGGAAACCATCAATTACATATAAAGGTGTTGGATTTTGGGTTAATGTTCCGGTTCCTCTTATTACAATGTTGGTGTTTGAGCCGGGCTGGCCATCATTAGTACCTACAGATACACCTGCAACACGTCCTGCAAGTGCCTCATCAAATGATTTAACAGGTGCTTTTTGTAAATCGGTAATGTTAACTTGACCAATGGCGCCCGTTAAATCCTTTCTGGTTGTTTCTCCATAACCTATAACCACGACCTGGTTTAATAAAGATCTTGATTCATTCAGAGATACATTGATAACTTTATTACTACCGACCTTCACTTCTTTTGGATCCATTCCAAGAAAAGCGAATATTAGAATACTCTCAGAGTCTTTAGCTTGAATTTGATATGCTCCTTTTGTATCGGTAACTGTGGCAGTACTAGTGCCCTTTATCTTGACACTAACACCAGGCAACACCTGATTATTGAAATCTTTAACTGTTCCTGTTATTGAAATCCCTGTTTGTGCATTAACGCCGAGAAAACAAAAAGATAAGGCCACAATTAAAAGATGAATTTTCCTTGATAGATATGGAGGCTTTCTACAATTCCTTCTCCATTTAGAAAATTTCGATTTTTCACCACTTTCTAATGAACGAAAAGGGTAAAAAAAGTTACGACATACTTTCATTTAAATTTGGTTTAATATATTGGTTAGTATACTTAATTTTTTATTCGATGAGAAAACTAATCCTACTTTCACGAATAAATTTCTAATTCGTTTACAATATCTCCTGCCCTTTTCTTTACCTGTAGAATAATGCAGAAACAATTTCAAACTTAGTGCGTTAAGACATTGTGTATCAAAATTGGGAATTTGTTAGTATAAGCGATAATACTTTTTTGTCCAAAACACGTACAAAAACGTAAATTAAATATTTAGATATGTATAGTATTGAAGTTTTTCCCGTACTTAAAAAATAAGTAGTTTTTTTAGACCGTAATTTTCAACATATAGATAGTCTATATATAATTAGGCTGTAAACATATTATTGTTATTATAAAAACTAGTTGATAGAGTACTTCACATGTCGTGTAGTCACTTCCCAATCATCCGTACGGAAGGGAACTGCTGGAAAACCTTCCTTATTAAATACGTTTGCATCGTTAGGGTTGTCGGCCCATGCATATCTTATGGCTATTGGTTTTTTAACCTTTTTACTAGATAATATAATTTTGTTGTGGGTTACATTGGCCATCGCGTAATGAAACTTTTTATCGGACCCTGCTAACTCAAATCCTTTAACATATCCATACTTATCTTTTATTAGTAGGCCATTTTCAACATTTTTATAGGCAATAATTACACTATCTGCTTTAATAGTATAGTTATCCAGTACAGGTCCAGAGAAAACATTTTTCTTGTCGTATGTTTTGTTTAGCGCAATAGCCGCCAAACGTTTTCCTACGTCTTGCTTATTTTTAGGGTGGATATCATTTGTTTCCCCAATATCAATGGTTATTGCCATTCCGGTATTTGTCGTGGATTGTGTAAGCGATTGTGCCTCACGCAGCTCTGCCCACGAGCTACCGGCATTGCTATTTCCGTTAGCACCTCTCCAGCTGGCCAACTGTACATAGTAGAAAGGAAATATTCCAAGATTCCAGTGTGTACGCCAATCGTTAATGAGCAAAGGGAAAGTTGTACGATATTGATAGGCCCGATTTGCATTGTTTTCTCCCTGATACCAGATGACGCCTTTTATAGCAAACTTAGTTAGGGGATAAATCATTGCATTAAACAAAAGTGTAGGATAATCGTTAGGGTTGCCTATATTTCCTGTATTAGAAGACGAATTTTCGAAGACACTTTCTACTTGATATTTCCAGTTGCCGGCAAGTGATATCATATTATCTCCGATGGTAAGTTTTATCTCATCTGGCGTTCCGTATATACCACCGCCACCACCTGTATCTTCTACCCTAATGGCTATCACATTTTCGCCCTGTTTTAAAATACCTGCCGATATGGGATAGGTACGCTTATCGCTATATTTATCCTTAAGGCCACCTACTTTAATACCATTTACATAGGTTTCGTCAGAATCGTCTATCCTAGCCAATTCTAACAAACCTGCCCCACTCACGTAATCTGCCGATAAGATTATTGTTTTACGGAACCACACCACACCATCAAAATTTTCTATAGATTGTTCCCACAACCCTGGCAATTTAATGAGTGGCCATTTAGAATCATCAAAAGCAGTGTTTTGAAATGTTTTTACAAGTGCATCCTTAGGAAAGCCGTCTTGTTTTTTTTGCATACTTCCGATAATATCAATTTTCCGTTGCTTAATCAGTTGCTCTAGGTCTACATTTTTGCGAGCCATATTATCGGCTGTAAAAAGATTGCTTGTTTCCAATGCGCTTCTGCTTATCCAAGTTTCTATATCTGTACCTCCCCATGAAGTATGGATAAGCCCAATGGGGATATTTAGTTTTTCTTGCAAGGCTTTCGCGTAAAAATAGCCCACTGCGGTAAACCTACCCACATTTTCCGAATTGGCCTGTTTCCATTGTACTGTCCTATCCAAATCATCTTTTGGATGATAGGCCATTGCTTTAGGAATTTCTATATGTCTTATTAAAGGAAAACTGGCATTTTCAATTTCCTCTTTTGCATTTAAAGAGCTGCTTACGGCAAATTCCATGTTAGATTGACCAGAGCATACCCAAACATCACCCAAAAGCACATCATCTATGCTAATGCCTTCCTTACCTCCTCTTATTATTAATTGATAGGGGCCACCGGCAGGTTCTTTAGCCAGAAATAATTGCCATGTACCGTTTATAGCGGCTTTAACAGTTTTCTGCTGAAACTTAAAACTTACCGTTACTTTTTCGTTAGGGTTTGCCCAGCCCCAAATTTTTATAGGCTCGTCTCTCTGTAACACCATCCCATTACCAAACAGCTTGGGAAGTCTAATACCTGCTGAACTATCATTAACACAAACAAAAACAAGAAAGAATAGTATATATCTCATCTGATACAGATATTTCAATTTAAAAGAAGTTTGATAATATCAAATTTATTAGAAACCACATTAAGCTGCTCATACTTTTTTAACCAAAGTGTGGAGATAATTATCCCTGAACGCCACTCAATCTATACTTTTATAGCCCAAGCTTATGTTTACTTGTCTATTTTGCATATAAACTAAAAAAGTATTATAAATTGATGCTTAAATTACATCATCATAAAAATGAAATATATTCTTTTTGTATTGGTTTCTCTCGTTTTATCCAATGTATTATATGCTCAAAATCTAAAAATCAGCAGTAATCAAAGGTATTTAACCGATGAAAATGGCAAGCCTTTTTTTTGGCTAGGTGATACTGCTTGGGAACTGTTCCATAAATTAAATATAAATGATTCGGATTATTATCTAAGAACAAGGGCAGCACAGGGCTTTTCGGTAATACAGGCCACCTTATTGGCGGAAGACGATGGTCTTAAAAAACCTAATGCCAATGGCGATGTACCTTTTATTGATTTAGATCCAAACAAACCCAACGAGCTCTATTTTAGACATGTAGATGAGGTAATTAGAAAAGCTAACAAGCTCAATTTGGTAATGGCCATCTTGCCTACCTGGGGCGATAAGGTTATTTCGGATCGTTTAGGAAACGGACCTATTATATTTAACAAGACCAATGCCTATTTCTATGGAAGATTTCTCGGTAAACGATATAAGAACGACAATGTGGTGTGGATTTTAGGTGGCGATAGAAACCCTATTGAAGAATCGATAGAAATATGGAGGGCAATGGCGAAAGGTTTAACAGAGGGAGACGGAGGTAGGCACCTCATTACCTATCACCCTGCTGGCGAACAATCATCTTCTGATTTCTTTCATAACGAACCTTGGCTAGATTTTAATATTTACCAAACAGGACATGCAAAAAAACACATGGAAGTTTACCATTTTGCGAAAAAAGATTATGATAAGACACCCACAAAACCCTTTTTAGATGCAGAACCCTGCTATGAAGACATTCCCGTGGCGTTTTGGAATTATATGAATTTCGATACAGAATTCAAAGTTCACAAAACTATATTGAATAATGACAACTCCCTAAAAGATACTGCACATTTTAAACTGGGCTTTTTCGGAGATTATGATGTAAGGTTAGCCGCCTACAGAAATATATTGGCTGGTGCCTGTGGATTTACCTACGGACATAATGCTGTTTGGCAGATGTTCGAAAAAAACTCATCATTTGTTATTCCCTGTATAACGGATTGGAAAGAAAGCCTACAAAGACCCGGAGCCGTACAGCTACAGCATCTTATCAAGTTATTTAAAACTATACCTTTTAATGAACTAAAACCCGACAATTATATTTTGGCAGAGAACAGTGCAATCGACAGTCTGCATATAGTGGCTTCTTCTACGATGAAACACTCGCTTATTTATTTGCCCAAAGGCGGAACTATTACTCTAAAGGCACATCAGTTCAAAAAATTACGCTGGTATAATCCTCGTAATGGAGAATTCACCAAATGGCAAGCTTATTCCAAGTTTCAATCAACAAGCTTAACCAGCCCTACAAAAGGAGATAAAAATGATTGGGTTTTGATTTTAAAAGACAAGGATAAACTGAAATAATTATGGTTAGACCGTAGTGAAAAGTAGATTTAACATCCCAAGAATAATAACTGGATGAATACAAAAAAATAAAATCTACCATAAAATGGAAAATCCAATTCTACTGACCCCTACTCACTATTGACGGAATCCAAAATTTAGTGGTACTAAATACCTCTTGTTTCTAAAGTACATAATTTCCTATGCCACTTTCATTAGCTAAAGTTCTTGCGATACCATTTAAAATTCTGATAGCATCCATCTAACAAGGACTTTATATAAGTCTCATCTGAATTAACACGGACATGCAAATTATCGTTAACAGATAAAAACAAATTTTGGCTAGTACAATAAAATTATTTGCGGGCTATTCTATAAAGAAAAAGCATCCATACCCCAAAACCTACCAGAAATGCAGGCAAAGGGTTTTTCATCGATAGACCACCTAGAAAGGCCATTGTCGCAATGAAGCAGGTCAGGAAAAACAAAATTAGATTTTTCATGATAAAACAAATTTAAGCTATTCGATTGATTAGATGAACCTGCATAGTCCAGTGATTGAACCATGCAAGTATAAGTATTATGCGGCATTTTTTAATGCAGCTAATTTCTTTTGTTGGGCGGCGATCTTGATATCTAACCTTCTCAATAAGGTAATGACCTTGATTTGCACATCATCGACAATGCTCCAATCCTTTTCGATATAGATATCCGTTGTAGTATGCTCGCTATCCACATGGTTTAAGGCTTGTGCTACATCATCCTTACTCATTCTGCAAAGATTACGGGCGATGGTACCAAAAGTATGCCTTGCCCAGTAAAGGGTAAGATCCGATAGGCTCGTAAGCTTTCGCAACTGTTTCATTCCCATCAACAAGGCTTTGTTCAGACTATCAGGACTGGCATAACGGATAGCTAACTTTTCAATGTATTTTTTCAGCAAAGGCTTGACCTCTTCGATAATTTTGATGCTGATAAAAGCATTGTCTTTTCTCTGGCTCTTTGTTTTAGAGCGGTTATAATCAATCCTCCCGTTTCTTACATTACTTTCTGTCAAATGATAAAAATCTACTGCATTCATGCCACACAGATAAAATGAAAGCATATAAAGCTCCTTCGCCAGTTCTGCCCGGCTTTCTGGTTTGGTTACGCAATCGCGAATGATCCTGATCTGCTCCAAAGTATTGTTCCTCTTTTTGGTCAGTGGGGCAGAACCTATCTTATATTTTTTGAACGGGTAGTGTTTGATACGATAAATGCCCAAATCTTCATTGTTGTACATATTGCGGGCGGCATTGAACAGTGTACGCAGGTCACGCATGTGGTTATAAAGTCCACTATCGGAAAGTCCTTTGCTTGTTGTTTCTTTAATTAGGCCTTTTTGTCCACTGGGGCGTACCATTGTCCTTTTGCCCCTCAAAAATCGTTCATACGAAAGCAGCATATTTGAATTGATTTCTGTAATAGACACAGCTTCCCTTTTAAAATAGTCGACCAGGCTGTTGCGCACCACACGATGGTTGTGGGCCGTGCCTTTCCTTCCATCTTTTACACTTTGTGCGATGTGTAATGCACAGAACTTGATAAAATCAACATCTGCATCTTTTTCACGCAGGTATTCTCTCAAAGTTTCAGCTGTGAAAAAATTAAGCTTTTCGCCAAGCTCGCTGATGACCTTGCGGTAGCCTTTGAGCTGTTCATCGATTAGGTCATTGACAAAACTGTCCTTGATTTTCATTTTGGCAGTCAATTGCTTTTTGACTACAAAGTGAACGGTATCAAGATACCTTCTGTCGCTTTTGTGATGTACACAGATTTTTACATTATAGGTGCCATCTGTTTTCTTGTGGTGCTCGAACACCTTGGCGCTAACGGTTGCCATAATTCTTTTGGGTTAGCACGCAAAACCGTAACTATTTCGTAACGTTTTTACGTGTAGTTAAACAAAAAATTATGTAAAACTGCCTTAGAGGGCTTTCTAAAGGCATAGTTGCTGACGGTAATCAGCATCAGAAAAAACAAAAAAAACCGCCTCCAAATTTCTTTGTAAGACGGTTTTATAGTGGGCCCAGCTGGGCTCGAACCAGCGACCAAGAGATTATGAGTCTTCTAGCCTAACCGTCCTGTTATGACGTATAAATATGCTTTTCTGACTTACAGAAGCAATTTAATCACTTTTTTTTAAAACTCAAAATTTTGCTCCGTAACGTATTTGTAACGTTTTATATTCTGTAGATTGACCATAATAATATCTGGTCCTATTTAACGTCTATGGTAAATAAAGTATCCTATGGTTCTTTAAGTTTAAAAAATCCTACGTGTTTACTTGATTAATATTAAGTTTGATCAATAATAATTAAAGAAATGAACTGGATCACCCGTGAAAGACCAAAAATAGATCGAATCGCCTGCCCCTGGCTAATCAAAAATTTCATTGATAAAAGTGCCCATTTCTACTATGTTCCGTTCGATCAGGTTATCGAAAAGGCTACCGAGCTTGACGCAGTTCCTTTTGATGTCCTTGGTGTAGAGCTTACCCACCAACATGGCATGTGTACCTTTGATGCACTTATAAAAAAGTATAAGCTGAATGATCCCGCTCTGGATATTATGGCTCCCATCGTAAGGGGAGCAGATACAGATAGCCACCATGTAGCCAGCCAATCATCAGGTCTGTGGGCAATAGCCGCAGGTATGGCCTATAACATTAAAGATGATCAGGAATTATTGCAGGCGGGAATGGTGATTTATGATGCCCTTTATACCTGGGCTAAACATCTTCAAAATGTAAAACATACTGAAAGTCCTGTAGAACAATTGCTGGTTGATGTATATCACAAATTTCTCAAAAAGGGAAATACAGGTAAAATACCATCTTGGGCAATAGAATTAAAAACAATCATTCAGGATCAGATTGATACAAATCTTGCTCTAAGCCTTGCCGATGTCTCAAACGAGTTGAATGTAAATTCTGCTTACCTATCCAGAGAATTTTCCAAATATTTCGACAACCTCTCCTTTGGCGAATACATTAGAAAACTGAGGATTGAAAAGGCGATTGTGTTTATGGAAACAAGTGATTATTCTTTATCTGAAATTGCCTATCTGACAGGCTTTTCCGATCAAAGTCATTTCACGAGAATATTCAGACAAGAAACTGGTCTAAGGCCCTCTGAATACAGAAAGAACACCTTAAAAACTAAAAAAAATTCTAAGGACTAATTCTATCTTTATTCCAGGTGAAATAGCATCGTTGTAAAAACAAACTTAGATACATTGCATTTAGATATAGTATCCCAATACAAGTTTCCAAATTTTCTCCAAAATTGATAAGTAATTTTGTTTTTTAAATAATTGTTATGAAACTACTGGTAGTTGAAGATGAACCGGATCTGTTGCAAAGTATACTGGAGTACTTTACCCAGGAAGACTTTCGCTGTGAAGGTGTTACCACGTTCCGGGAAGGGATTGCCAGAATCGAGTCCTTTGATTATGATTGTGTTATTCTCGATATTAACCTGCCCGATGGCAATGGCCTTAAACTATTGAACCATCTTCGCGAAGACAAAAAGCAGGACGGCGTGATCATAATTTCGGCCCGTAATTCATTAGATGATAAAGTGGAAGGATTATCCCTGGGAGCAGATGACTATGTTACGAAACCTTTTCACCTTTCAGAGCTTAATGCAAGAGTGAAAGCCTTGATCCGCAGAAAATACAACCAGGGGGTTCATGTACTCGAAATGGGGCCATTGAAGCTTAACCTCTCATCAAGACAGCTTACCTGCAATGGACAACAGGTATTACTTACCCGTAGTGAATTTGATCTGGTGGCCTACCTGTTAAATAACCCCAATCGTGTAATCAGCAGGCAAGCCATTGCCGAACATATTTACGGCGACCGTACCGACAATATGCCGTCATTTGATTTTGTCTACTCACAGGTAAAAAACCTGAAACGTAAACTGAAAGAAAACGGCTGCGATGAATTGATTCAAACGGTTTATGGATTAGGATACAAGATTTCATTATGAGCAAACCACTCTTACAACGCAACACCAATTTGTTATTGATATGGCTGCCCGTCATTCTATTGGCCTGTTCAGGGGTATTCTATGTCATGCTCCGTAAACATGCGCATCATGCCGAGGAAAAATACCTTCTGTTAAAACAAAAGAATATATGGAGCAAATTCATATCAACATCCGGCACCTTAGAAAAACAGATTATAGGAGAGTATGACATTATTGAAAGCGCCTCTTCCATATCTGTACCACTCGACATCCCCAGGGATACGATCTTATCTTTTAAGGACAGAAACACAACACTTCCGTTCCAGGTGCTCACCAGCCGGTTTCACTGGAAAGATCGCGCCTATCTTGTTTCTACGTATATTTCATCAACTGAAACCTCGCATCTGATCATAAAAGTATTTACGACTGAAGCCATTATTCTTTTGGTATTATTGGTCGCAATCATCATTCTCAGCAGAAAAAGCTCGAACAGGCTTTGGCGGCCTTTTTCTATAAGCATAGACGCCGCGGAGAATTTTGATGTAATCAGAAACGCCCGGCTACAGCTTTCCGAGCAAACGGGTACTACCGAGTTCGACCGGCTGAATACCACCCTCAATAAATTAACGGTGCGTGTAAACAAGGCGTACTTCCAGCAAAAACATTTTGTAGAAAATGCCTCCCACGAAATCCAGACACCATTGGCCATTATCCGTGCTAAACTTGAACTGCTCATTAACCAGCCAAACATCACCGAAAAAGAGGCAACCTTGCTGGGCGACATCAGCAATGCAACAAACCGCCTGAGCGAGATGAACAGGACACTGTTGCTGCTTGCCAAAATAGAGAACAACCAGTTCCCGGATACAGAACCGGTGAATGTGAGCGAAATTGTTCAGAAAATATCCGCATCCTGTATGGATTATTTTGACGAATGCCCCCCGATAGAGACTTTCATCGAAGAAGAAATTAATGTAACCGCCAATCGTTCGCTGGTTGAAATCCTGATCTCCAATCTCATCTATAATGCCATTGTGCACAATAACGATGAAAAGAAAGTAGCGATAACCATCAAAAGCGGTGTATTGAAAATTGAGAATACGGGAGAACCGCTCCTGGTTGCCACGACAGAATTATTTGAACGTTTCAAAAAGAACTCGCACCAGAAAAAAACAACTGGTTTGGGACTGGCCTTGGTCAAACAGATCAGCCAGCTTTATCAATATAATGTAACCTATAATTATAAAAATGGCTGGCATACCGTAGAAATTTCATTTGGATAAAGGCCATTCCAAAATGTCTCCAAAATCGGTATTTAATTTTGCTTAGAATTCAAATTCGAAGACTAATGCATAACATATTGTACACGATTTTAAAAAAGAAATGGCTGCCGGTTTTACTGCTGACCATTTCATCAGCTACTGTCTCAGCCCAGCAGACAGATACTCTGATCCGCCTGAAAGATGCGGTAACCATCGGTGAGCAGCGATACCACCTGCTCCAGGCCCAGAAATACAATATCGAGGCAGCAGAAGGCAACGTGAATGTGGTAAAATACAGCAGGCTTCCAAGCCTTGACGTCAGTTACCAGGCAGGAGTTTCAACGGCCAATAACCTGATCGGTACTTTTTATCCGACTGGCATCCTGCCAATTTCAGGTCCACCGACATCGGGAAACAAATTTGAGCCGGGTACGGGAAGTGCAGCGGCCGTATTGCTGAACTGGCAGGCTGTTACCTTTGGGGAAAGGAATGCCAGGATAAATGTAGCCGTGTCAGAGGCTGGGGTCCAGAAAGCCGGGCTGCAAAAAGAACGATTCCAGCACACCATCAATATTATCAGCTGCTACCTTGATGTACTGCTCTTTAATGCCAATCTGAGCATCCATCAGCACAATATTGAGCGGGTGGAGGCCAACCTGCGGCAGAGCCGCGTGCTGGCCAATAGTGGCATCAAGGCCGGAGTAGATACTGCACTGTTCCAGTCAGAATTGTCAAAGGCAAAAATAGAATATATCAATGCCTCCAGGCAATTAGAGACCTTGCAGTGGAAACTGGCCCGTTTGATCGTTCTGGATCATCTGCCCTTGCCGCAGGATTCCCTGTTCCTGTTCCAATTGCCTTCAATGCCTTTTCCTGCAAACAGCGATTTTTCACTGCATCCATCCATGCAATATGCCCAGAGCCAGTTTTCACTGAGCCAGTCAAAGGAGCAGCAGATCAAAAAATCCTATCTCCCAAAAATAAACATCTGGGGAACCGGCTTTGCCAGGGGCTCCGGTTTTCAGGCGGATGGCACTTTGGAAACATGGGAAGGAATGAAGCTCAACCGGTATAACTATAGCGCAGGGCTGCAATTGGTATTTCCCCTCATGAAATATGGAGAAGCAAAAAGGCAGTTGCAGCAACAGGCTTTTTTATCAAAAGCCGCCGCCGCACGTCTGGAAGACCAGCGCTCGGAACTATCCGTTCAGCAGCAGATTGCCAATACCACATTTGCACATAGTTTACAGGTAGCCTCAGAGACAAATGCCCAGCTCAAATCTGCACAGACCGCTTTCCATGCCATGCAGATCAGGTACAATACGGGACTGGTCAATTTCTCCGACCTTATCCAAACGCAGTACAACCTATTGAAATCGGAGCTGGATCTGAAACAGTCTTATTGGGATGCCTGGAAAGCGCTCCTGCTGGAAGCTGCCGTAAAAGGTGACGTGACTATTTTTTTAAACGAAATCAGGTAAGGAAAATGATAAAATTAATTCAACTGGCATTGCGTAGACCTATTGCTATTCTCGTATTGGTAATCGGCATTGTAATTTTCTCGGTACTGGCAACAAAGAAAACACCGATTGATATCTTTCCGGCAGTAAATGCCCCTACGATCTATGTGGCACAGACTTACGGCGGACTATCACCACAACAAATGGAAGGATATGTAACTTCCTATTATGAATACCATTTCCTGTATGTGACCGGAATAAAAGCGGTAGAAAGCAAGTCTATTCAGGGACTGAGCCTGATCAAGCTGCAATTTTACGAAGGAACCAATATGGCCAATGCAATGGCCGAGGTCATTTCCTATGTCAACAGGGCCAGGTCTTTTATGCCCCCAGGTACGCTGCCTCCGTTTGTGATGCGTTATGATGCGGGGTCGGTTCCGGTCGGCCAACTGGTATTCAGAAGCGACACCCGTTCCCTAAATGAAATCCAGGATCTGGCACTGTTTAAAGTTCGTCCCATGTTTGCAGCTTTGCAAGGCGTATCCGCACCGCCACCGTTCGGGGGGAACCAGCGTACCGTAGTGATAAAAGCGGACCCGGAGCGTGTCAGAAGCTATAACCTGACCCCCGATGAAATTGCAGTGGCTGTGGCCCGCAACAATTCAATATTACCGGCAGGAACGATCCGCACCAATGATAAGGCGGTGATCACTGCAACCAACAGTGTGGTCGATAATTTTAAGGAGCTGGAAAATGTTACGGTAAAAACAGTAAATGGTACGCCCGTACAGGTAAGGGATGTCGCAACCGTTGATAATGGGGCCGACGTGACCACAGGCTATGCGCTGATCAATGGTAAGCGTTCGGTCTATATTCCGGTTACAAAAAGAGCGGACGCCTCTACCTGGGATGTCGTGCAATCCATTAAAAAAGCCCTGCCGGATATGCAGGCCGCCATTCCCGATGACATTAAAGTTTCTTACGAGTTCGACCAGTCGGGATATGTCATCAACTCTCTTAAAAGCCTGCTTACCGAAGGCGCTCTTGGTGCTTTGCTGACAGGGCTTATGGTACTCCTGTTCCTTCGCGATCTGCGCAGTGCGCTGATTGTCATCATTACAATCCCGCTGGCACTGTTAAGCTCCGTTCTGTGTCTTTACCTTACGGGACAGACCCTTAATATCATGACCCTTGGCGGGCTTGCCCTTGCCGTTGGAATATTGGTAGACGAATCGACGGTCACCATCGAAAATATCCATCATCACCTGGAACTGGGCAAATCCAGGCCACGGGCGATCTGGGATGCCTGTGTAGAAATAGCTACGCCCAAAATACTGATCTTGTTGAGTATCCTGGCGGTATTTGTTCCTTCGGTACTGATGTCAGGCGTACCGCGTTCTATGTTCCTTCCGCTTTCACTGGCTGTAGGTTTTGCGATGATCGCTTCATTTCTTTTGTCGCAAACCCTGGTACCTGTCCTGGCAAACTGGATGCTTAAAAAGACCTACAAAAAGCATCATGAACCGGGATTGGAAAAAGCAAAACAACGCCTATCCAGAATAATTGACAGAACAACGCCCATTGGTCATTTGATCGTGCCAGCCGTACTTATTGTATTGTTGGTTATTGCCTTTTTCGGTTACAGGCAGGCAGGTTCGGAAATATTCCCCAAAGTAGATGCCGGGCAGCTCCAGCTACGGTTGAGGATGCCCACGGGAACCCGGATCGAACGCACAGAAGATGCGACCAAAAAAACCTTGCAGCTATTGGCCGATGAGGCCGGGAAGGACAATATTGCCATTACCTCATCTTTTGTGGGGCTACAACCACCAACATTTGCCATCAACCCCATTTTTCTCTATACCAGCGGGCCTCATGAAGCCGTTATAAAAGTGAACCTGAAAAAAGGTTCGGGCGTTGCCATTGAGGAATTAAAAGAAAAACTGCGGACGGATATAGCAAAAAAAATACCCGGTGCGCAGCTTTCCTTTGAACCGGCAGATCTGGTGGACCAGGTGATGAGCATGGGTGCAAATAATCCCGTTGAACTGGTCGTTCAGGGAAAAAACCTGGCACAAAGCCGGGAGCTGGCAGATAAACTAAAAAAATCGCTTGGGGCTATTTCTTACCTGCGCGACCTGCAATTGGCGCAGCCATTGGACTACCCGACCATGCAGATCAATTATGACCGTGTCCGATTGGGGCAAATGGGACTGACCGTCGATCAGGCCGGTCGGTCGGTAGCCGAAGGTACTTCCTCCAGCCGCTATACCCAGCCAGTATACTGGCTGGACAAAACTTCAGGGAATGCTTACCAGGTGCAGGTAGAATATCCGCAGTTTATCATGAGCAACCCTGAACAGGTGAACCAGATACCCGTTGGTAAATCTGGCGATAACATGGTCTACCTGAGAGATGTGGCAGACTGGAAAACGGGCAATACCATCGGGGAATATGACCGGATTAACCAGCAGCGTTTTATTACCCTTACAGCCAATATTTACAGCAAAGACCTGGGAAGTGCCATCCGGGACATCAACACAGAAATAAAAAAACTCGGCGAACTGCCACAGGGCGTAAAAGTATACCTGCGCGGACAGTCGGAGATGCTGGGCCAGACAACCACTGAACTTTCTACCGGCCTGATGCTTGCCATTCTGGTGATTGGACTGATGCTGACTGCTTATTTTCAGTCCCTGCGACTGAGCCTTTCTGTGCTCTCGGTACTCCCTGGTGCATTGGCCGGTTCCATGCTCTTGTTATGGCTTACGGGCAATACGATAAATATCCAGTCTTTTATGGGCTGTATCATGGCTGTAGGGGTAGCAGTCTCCAATTCGATATTGATTGTAGCCAGTGCCGAAACAATCAGGAGAAATGGGCTGGCTACAGGTTCCCTGGGTGTGCAGGCAGCACTGAACCGTTTCCGACCAATACTGATGACCAGTGCAGCTATGATCGTGGGGATGATCCCCATGTCGCTGGGGCTGGGCGAAAGCGGACAGCAGACTGCACCTCTTGGAATTGCCGTAATCGGCGGATTGCTGTTCAGTACAGTCATCAGCCTTTGGCTGGTTCCACTCGCATATGACCAACTAAAAAATAAAGAACAACAAAGTTCTGTATCACTTGATCCAAACGATAAAAACTCGACATATTATGACAACAATATCTAAATATAGTTTTCCCATGAGACATGCTGCCGGAAGTATTTTACTGCTGCTGATTTTAGCGGCATGTTCCGAGAAAAAGCCGAATGTAACCACGACTGAAAAAAGCGAAAACAAGATCGATTCGGTAAAGGTCTTCGTCCTGAAAACAGATTCCGTAAAAAAGATGCTTACATTTCCCGGAGAACTGCTTCCGAACGAAGACGCACAAATACGGGCCAAAGTTCAGGGCTATATCCGCAAAATGTATGTTGATATTGGTTCAAAGGTTTCCAAAGGACAGATCCTGGCATTGATCGAAGCCCCTGAACTCGATACCCGTATCCAGGAGCTGAACGAAAAGGCAAGGGCTGCTCGCTCACGTTATTTATCCAGCAAGGACTACTTTGACCGTATCCATACTGCCTCGCAGACCGATGGGGTGATTGCCGTCAGCGAGCTTCAGCGGGTAAAGAACCAGATGATGGCAGACAGCCTGGAATATCGGGCCAACCAGTCATCGGCTGCCTCCGCAAAACAGGTAGGCAATTATCTTGCTATAATGGCACCCTATAGCGGCATCATTACCAAAAGAAATGTTGTGACCGGATCATTTGTAGGCAGTCCCAATGAAAAACCGTTGTTTGAACTGGCGGACAATGGTGTACTGAGGCTACAGGTAGCTGTGCCTGAAGCCTACGCGGATGCCATTTTGCTAAACGATGCAGCCGAACTGACCACACGCTCCATGCCGGATAAAAAATTCAGAGCAAAACTGGTCCGTAAGGCCGGAAGAATTGATCATGATAGCCGCAGTGAGGTCTGGGAGTTTGAAGTGCCCAATCCGGGCAATCAGCTTAAGCCGGGAAGTTACGCAGATGCAAAACTTGTTTTCCTGCGGCAGCAGCCTTCAACGGTCGTCCCGGCTTCTGCTGTAGTAACCACACTTGAAAAAAAGTTTATCATCAGGGTGTCAGGCGGACTGACCCAATGGATAGATGTACGCCCCGGATTTAACATGGGTGATAAAATTGAGGTCTTCGGCGACATCAAGCCTGGGGACACCCTTGTTCAAAAAGGTACGGAAGAATTAAAAGCAGAAGTTAAGGTAATCCCTGCGCTCATTAAATGAGCTATAAAGGGCACAATTATCACATCAAAAAGGTAAAAAAGATACCAAAAGTAGAATACGTTCTATTTTCTGGTATCGAACTTTAATAAACTTGTATAACAATTACAGATCATGGAAAATTCAAATTTCACCCGCCGACATGCCTTAAAAGCAACTGCTGTTCTTGGCACAGCATTGCTGACCGGAATTGACAGGGCCAGCGCAATGGGCATTATAACCGCCGAAAAGACACCGCCGTTGTCAGCCTCCGAAATGGCTTCAATTGAGACAGCCCTGGGTAAAAAAGGAGCTTATAAAGAAGCTGAATTTACACACCTGACCCCATTGCCCAGAAACGACCTTAAAATGAAGATCAAGGGCGAAGCTGTTCCAATCCCTTTCGGTTTTGGAGGCTGGGTGGCTTTCAAGAAAACTACAGATGGTAAATCTGCAATGGTAATGAGCGATACGGTATTGCTCCAGGAAGAGGTCAATCCCCTGATATCTGCGGCACATGCCAATGGCCTGGAAATTGCAGCGATACACAACCATTTCTTTTATGAGGAACCACGCATTTTTTACATGCACATACATGGGATGGGCAGCGTGGAAGAGCTTGCAAAAAAATATGCCGATACCATCCGTGACAGTAAGATTTTCCCGGCCAATCAGCCTTCGGCTTCTGCTCCTTCAGCGGTTACCGGAAAAGAGAACTTCGACACGGCTGCACTTGATGCCATTGTAAAATATAGCGGCACAGTAAATGGCCCAACCTACAAATATACCATAGGGCGCAGCGACCTGAAGATCATGGCAATGGGCGTGGAAATGACTGCTGCGATTGGCCTGAACAGTTGGGCATCTTTTGCCGGAAAGCAGGATGATGCGCATATAGCCGGAGATATTGCCATGTTGCAGCATGAGGTCAATGATGTCATTAAAGTACTGCGCAAAAACAACCTTGAGATAGTAGCCGTTCACAACCATATGCTTGACGATGATCCGCACATGATCTTCCTTCATTATTACGGGCGTGGCCAGGCAGCTACATTGGCCCAAGGTTTTAGGGCCGCCCTGGATGTACTTGGCAAAAAGAAAGGAAAATCTATGGGAGGAATGAAAATGTAACTCCCTGCATCTAATTATTAAACTTAAAGAGAATATCATGAAATGGATTACACGTGAACGGCCTAAAATAGATCGTATAGCTTGCCCTTGGCTCATTAAAAATTTCGTAGATCCTGAAGCGGAATTTATTTATGTACAGAAAGAGATTGTTTTTGAAAAAGCAAAAGCCTTAGATGCTATCCCTTATGACATAGAAGGCGCCGAATACACACACGAAGGGGAATACTGTACTTTTGATTACATCATAAAGAAGCACGGTTTGACCGATCCGGCTTTATCACAGATTGCACTCATCGTACGCGGCGCAGATACCGACCGTTTCGACCTTGCTCCGCAAGCTGCCGGACTTTGGGCAATCTCGGCAGGGCTTTCTCATAACTATACAAATGACCTTGAAATGCTGGAAATCGGCTTAAAAATTTATGATGCCCTATACAGCTGGGCAAAATTTGCACAAACAGAGAGACATACATGGAAGCAGAAATCATAAAAGAAAAACCTATTTATAAGCCGAGCGACATGGCCCTGTATTTTTTAAAGCTGGGCACATGGGGCTTTGGCGGGCCGGTGGCATTGGTAGGCTATATGCACCGTGATCTTGTCGAAAATAAAAAATGGATCAGCGAAGAAGAATATAAGGAAGGACTTGCCCTTGCACAACTAGCTCCAGGCCCACTTGCTGCCCAATTGGGTATTTATATGGGTTTTGTGCATTACAGCTTTTGGGGGGCTACCCTCGCTGGTCTTGCTTTTGTTTTGCCATCCTTTATTATGGTTGTTCTGCTTGGCATGGCCTATAAAGTATATAGTGGCCTTCCGGGAATGCAGGCTGTGTTTTACGGTGTGGGTGCTGCTGTAATTGGCATTATTGTCATCAGCGCCTATAGACTTACTGTCAAATCCGTAAGTAGCTTGAACCTGGCTGCCATCCGCTCTAAATGGCTGCTCTGGATATTTTATATTGCAGGGGTTGTTGTGACGGTTGTTACCGAGCAGGAAAACGTTTTGCTATTCGTTGCCTGTGGCCTGGTTTATATGGTGGTCAAAGCACCGCCCGGATGGATGAAACGGCCTACGGTAATTCCTTCGGTATTGTTAGGTATTGGGTTCTGGGAATATAAAGGCAAAACCCTTGAAGAAATGGGCTGGTTCTTCCTAAAAGCAGGCACCTTTGTTTTTGGAAGCGGGCTTGCCATTGTCCCTTTCCTACATGGCGGGGTGGTAAACGAATTTGGCTGGCTTAATGAACATCAATTTGTAGATTCTGTAGCTGTCGCTATGGTTTCTCCAGGCCCTGTTGTCATCACTGTTGCCTTTATTGGTTATCTGGTGGCAGGTTTTCCCGGAGCCTGTGTAGCGGCACTGGCCACCTTTTTACCCTGTTATATCTTTACCGTAGCTTTTGCCCCTTCGTTTAAAAAGATTGCAAAGAACAACAGCATCAAAGCATTTGTGGATGGCATTACTGCCGTAGTCATTGGAGCATTGGTTGGCGCGGTAATCGTTATTGGCATGCGCTCTATCACCGATATTCCTACAGCATTGATCGCCTTGTTTTCGATGCTGGCATTAATTTATATCAAAAAAATAAAGGAACCGCATCTCATATTGGCTTCGGCTATAATTGGAATCATCATTAAAACAATTTTATAATGAAAAGAAATGAATTTTTGAAGACCTCAGCCATTCTGGGCGGGGCAAGCTTATTACCTGTAAATTCTGTTTTCAGTAACAGCCTGAATGAAAATGGCATGGATAAGCTGGTAGATGCGAATGGTAATTTTATCCATTTGTCTTTACCTTATCAGCAGAACTTTCTTGAACCCTATATGGATGAGGAGACCCTAAATCTCCATTATACCTTCCATCATGGGGGCGCCGTAAAAGGTGCAAATAAGGACCTGCTAATGATCAAAAAATCTTTGGATGAAAACAACCTGGAGACAATAGATTATTGGACTAAAAAGTTATCATACCACTTGTCATCGCATATCTTGCATACCATATTCTGGACCAACCTTAATAACAAAAAAACAGACCCAAAAGGGGAATTACTGAAACGTATAGAAAAAGATTTTGGCAGTTATGAAAAACTGAAAGGTTATCTGGCAAAAACCTCAAAGGATGTCGATGGAAACGGCTGGGGGATTTTAGGTTATCAACCCTATACGGATAAACTGACCATCCTGCAATGCGAGAATCATGAGAAATTGACGCAATGGGGAGTTGTTCCTTTACTTGTATTAGATGTATGGGAACATGCTTACTACCTTAAATTTAAAAACAAACGCAATGATTTTGTGGACAACCTGTTCAGCATCATCAACTGGGAAAACGTTGCTGACCGTTTAAATACCAGTTTAAAAACGCGGTAAATAGAAAAACCCTATTTCAGCTAAATACGGGCTGAAATAGGTTTAAAAGATTAAAGCAAAAATACTAGTTAAAGTGTATACTCTCCCTTCAGCCTTAGGGTAACGGTAATATCTTTATCACTGTTGTTCCTGAAATACCAACCATGTTTACCTTCAAACGGCGATAAGAAAGTCCCCACCATATTGTTGGAATAGGCAATCGTATAGCTGTCGAAATAGGTATTTTTGCTTGGTTTTAACTCCTTTGGTTCACCGTGGAAATCAAAATATAGATCACCGTTATTAGTAATCCATTCGTATTTCATCTGTCCATGTTTCAACATATGTATTTTATATTCGAGGTCTTTACCTGCTCGAACCAGAATAGCTACGCTGTCTTCCCGAAGTGCATATTGCTGCGCAGGTGCAGGCATATCAGCCTCCGCTGGTCTTTTTACCTCAGGACCTGAACCTGCCTTTTCCATCTTGATTGGTGGATGGCTTTTTTGCATGACCAATCCGGTATTTTCCCCATCAGCCTGTTCAGGGACATAAAGCTTGGCAAAACCAAAAGCTTTACCTGTTCCAAGCGGATCGATACCATATTCAGCTGGTAGTACCGCAGTAACCAATAGTACTCCCGCCACAACTATTGCGATAACTACCGCTTTTATAATTTTGCTTTTTTCTAAGATTTGATGACTCATTTCTGCCATTGTATATTTTTTTAAGATGTAAAGTAACCTGTTAATTGAAAACCTAGTAAAAGGAACCCTGCTGCCATGAGCATGGTATTTGTTAATGTTGAGAACTTCATAAAGCTTGGGTATCTCCGCCAAACAGTAATTAATGCGAGTACAAGGGCCAAAGCAATAAATTGTCCAATTTCTACGCCTAAATTAAAGCCCAAAAGATTGGTGAATAAACCATCTTTTCCAAATTTGAAATCCTGTAGTTTGCTGGCGAGGCCAAAACCGTGAAACAAACCAAAGATCAATACTGCGGCCTTTGTGTTAGGTTGTTTGCCAAAGAAGCGCTGGAAACCACCAAGATTGTCGAACCCTTTGTACACAATTGAAAGTGCAATAATTGCGTCAATCAGAAAGGCATTGATAGCCACGTCACACATTACGCCAAGCAAGAGGGTAATACTATGCCCGATGGTGAAAAAACTCACATAAAGCAATACTTCTTTAGGTTTGTATAAGAAGAATATAACCCCTACTAGAAAAAGCAGGTGGTCGTATCCGGTAAGCATGTGCTTGGCCCCAATATAAAGAAAGGGTCCGAAAGCAACACCGTTGTTGCCAGATAAAAAGGTTTGTGTATCGCCATCTACGCCGTGTGCGAAAAGATTACTGCCCGCTCCACATAAGATTAGCAGTATTGCCAGTACAATTATTTTTTTAAAATTCATATTTCTATACTTCCATTTACCACCACCTTACCCTAATTTCAATCGGGTAAGGTGATGGCGTTTAATTAGTGTGAATGACCATGTGCTTTTGTTGCACTATCTACCGCTAAAGAATCCTTAGCTACCGATGAGGTATCAACATTTGACATCGTAGTATCGGCGGTGGCAGTTGTTTCAACAGCCGGAGAATCTGTAGTTGTTTCTTGTTTCGTCTCGCTTGAACAAGCTCCCAATACTACACAGGCAAGAGCGGCAATAATTAGTGTTTTTTTCATGATTTTTTAATGATTAATGGTTTATAGAATTTATTATTTATTTGTTTTTGATGTGAAGAGGAATGCTAAAGCCAGCATTCCGAGTGTGATCAGGCCACCATACAGGAAATCATTTCCCGGGAAACGGCTGCCTGTAAAGCCTGCTATAGGATAAGCAATTGCCCACCATAAATGTGAAAAAGCGAAATGCGAACCAAATACTTTTCCCTGTTCATCACTTTTGATATTTTCTCCGATAAGCGTTTCTGAGGGCATTTCTGCCAAGCTCTGACCTAATCCTGCCAGCAACCACAGTAGCATTAAGGTCGAAAAACCGACATAATTGGCGCTAGAAATGGCAAGTCCCAGCAGAAGTGCCCCAACTATTAAAGAAACACGGCGGCTTTTGGTTTTATCCAGATTTCCGGCAATAAATGCAGCTATAGCGGCTCCGATACCGAATGCTGCCATTACCCAGCCATAATGCTTGTCGTCCAGTTCAAGACCGCTTTTGATGTGCCCAACAGTATTAACAAGTATTTGTGCACCTGCTATAGCCGAAATAAACTCTATGATCAGCGCAAACCTGATCAATTTATTGCTAAACAGCAATCTGGCACCTTTGATTACATCAGCCCATGCCGATAGTGGTTTTTCTGAAGTTGTCTGAACGGGCCTGCTGATCAATTTGGCGGGTAGCATCAGGATCAGTATGCCAGCTAATATAAAAGACACGCCATCGATAAAAAAGATATCTCTGGGTCCAAACCATACCGCGATAATCCCAGCAAGCCCGGGCCCTAGCACACCTAACAATTGAAAAGTGGCGGTAGAAAGCCCGATGGCCTGACGGTAGTTCTTCTGGTCTACTACCTGTGGAATAATTGATTTATAAGTCGGAGTAAAAAAGGCATTGAACACATTCAACAGGAATACCAATACATATATCTGCCATTCAGCATTTACAAAAGGCAGGCAGCAAATGATCCCCATCCGTATGAAATGGGTCACGTATAGTATCTTTTTACGGTCTATGCGGTCTGCGAGGACTCCGGCAAAAGGAGAAAAAACAATAAAGGCAATCACTCTTAAGGTAAGTGCAGATGCCAGTATCACTGCTGAATTTTCTTTACCGAACTGATAAGAAAGCAGGGCAAGACCCACCCAGGTAAAAGCATCCCCAAGTAAACTGATGGTCTGCGCAAAATACAGCGTAGCAAATGCTCTTTGTTTTAAAGCCCGAAACGGTTCTTTCAACGCTGATAAGAGTGTTGCCCTGTTCATTATTCCTCTACATTCTTCATCGCCGAAAGCAAGGTATAAGCTCCTTTGAGCACAACCGCCGCATTTCGGTCGAAGTTATCCGGTAAAATCACTTCTGTATAGCCTTCCTGTTCAATGCCTTTTTTAACCGGGATCATTTTAAAGGTAAATCCGTTCTGATCAGCACCAATCTGAACAAAAATGTAATCCATTCCATCTGCCTGAATGATCGCATCATTTGGCAATGACGGTACAGACTGCCCGGTTGTTTCAATCATCGCCTTGGCATACATCCCTGGGAAAAGTGAGCTACTTCCCGCATTTTCAAGATGGCAATGCACAGGTACGGTCCCTTCGCTATTGGTAGACTTGCCAATCAGGAACACCTTGGCATTACGGTTGTAACCTGTCTCATTGGCCAAGGAGAATTTGATGGACTGTCCAACTTTTATTCTTCCTGCATCCCTTTCGTAAACATTTAAGGAAAGATGCATCTCATCCTTATTGGCCAGTTCAAAGATCACGTCCGTAGGGTTTACATACTTTCCTATCGTGGCGTTGCTTATGGTTATATATCCATTGATCGGCGAATAAAGGTTGCTTGTTTTAGCAATTTTCCCGGATTGCAGATTACGGGCATTGATACCGATCATCGATAATTTTTGTTCTAGCCCACTCATTCTGGCCTGTATCATCTTGTATTCAGAATTGACCTGCTGAAAAGTTTTAGCCGAGTTAACATCTTCCTTTCTTAGCTGTTCCTGTCTTTTATACTCCAGCGCCAAAAATTCAAAACGGCTTTTACTCTCCAGGTATTCCTGCTGAATGTCGATAAATACCGGGTTTTCTATAATTGCAATCACCTGGCCTTTACGAATTTGCTGACCTGGCAATAGCCCCGAACTTTTAATGTATCCACCCAGTGGTGCGGAAATAGAGACCACATTTTCAGGTGGCACGTCAATCGCTCCACTGGCCTTGATCACGTCGCTGAGCGTACGCATTTCCAGTTTGCCGGTCTGAAGATCGGCAAGCTTATGCTGATCTTTTGAAAGTGTTACCTCGTCACTGGCTTTTGTAGTGGCGGGTTCTTCTTTTTGTTCTTCCTTAGCTGCCTGGTTACAGGCAGTTAGGGTTAAAAATGACAGCGTGAAAGCTGCAATATAATTCAGTGTCTTCATCCTGTTTTTTTATTTCTTCCCTGTGATATTTTCAATGTCCAATAGGTTCTGGTTGTAGGCAAAAAGCTCGTCCAGATAATCAGATTTAATTTTAATGGCCAGTGTAAGGCTTTGCAGGTATTGCAGATAAGCAATTTCACCTCCCTTAAATCCAGCTTCTGCATTTTTGATGATCAGTTCTGCCTGCTTCAGCGCACCATTTTCATAATAATCCAAAGCACTGGAATGTTTACGGTTTTGCTGTAAAAGCTGTGCGAAAACACCTTGGGCCATACTTTGCTGATCCTGTAAATTGGCCTGCGCAATCTGCTGGTTTACTTTGGCTGCATTCACTTTGGCCCTGTTTCCACCAGGTAAAATCGGAATGCCGATCCCCAGTTGAAAGCCGCTAAAGCGGTCGCCACCCGTATAAGTCATTGTCGTACCATTAAAATTCTGAGGGCCTTTAAAAGACTGGTTGAAATAACCGATTGAAAAATCTGGCAGTCCTTTCGCCTTTTGCAAATTGGTTTCCCGCTCCCTGACTTTAAGTTCCTGTTGCAGGTAATTCAGGTAAGGGTTTTGGGCCAGAATTGCGCTATCCTGTAAGATGGCAACACGCTGTCTTTGCAGTTTACGGTCAACTACACCAATCTGCTGATTGGTATTCAACAAGGTTTGCAGCTCCCTTTCAGCAATCAGCGCATCCGCATCCACCTGTCTTAAGGTATTTTTAAGCTCCATAGACTGGGTTTCGGAAGTCACCTTTTCAAGCCTGTTGCTTTCTCCGGTACGGTAACGCAGGTCGCTTGCTTTGAGCAGATTGGTATACAGGCTATCCTGAAACCGCAATAGTGTTTTCTTTTCATCGAGGTAAACCAGCTTATAGTAAACCGCTTTGACCTTACCTATTAAAGCCAGGGCTTTCACATCAAACTGTCCCTGCGCACTTTTGACATTTTCGGCAGCCAGTTTTGATTGCCCCGAATAGACTGTGGGGAACTCAATTTTTTGATTGACACTGATGTGGTTGTCTCTTTGGTTACTGTTAATTTGCCCCTGCTGATAAACAACGTTCGTGCGGTCAAGGGTCAGACTCCCTTTTTTTAGGGCTTTTTGAAGGTCAACTTCAAAGCCCGCAGCACGGATTCCATTATTGTTCTTTAAAGCCAGGTCAATGGCCTGCTGTAGACTTAACTTCTCTTGTGGAACCGTCTGTGCCTGTACTTTTGAAGGCCAGAATAAAAAAGTTGACACTACCAAAACAGCCATCGTATTGAGCGTAGCGTTGGTATTAACCCTTTTAAACTTCTTCTCAAAAAGGATATACAGCACAGGCAATACCAATAAGGTAAGTAAGGTAGCGGTAAGCAACCCACCAATCACCACCGTGGCCAAAGGACGTTGGATCTCTGCACCCGACGAATTGGAAATTGCCATTGGTAAAAAGCCCAGGGATGCCACGGCCGCAGTCATCAATACAGGACGCAGCCTGATCTTTGTCCCGGTAAGTACCCTTTCGTTGATATCGGTCATACCTTCTTCTTTCAGCCGGTTAAATTCAGAGATCAGCACGATACCGTTTAATACCGCAACCCCAAAAAGTGCAATGAAACCAACGCCCGCGGAAATACTGAATGGCATATCCCTGATCAACAGGGCAAAAACGCCACCAATGGCCGAAAGCGGGATGGCGGTAAAAATGAGCAAGGTCTGTTTCATGGAGTTAAAAGTGAAATAGAGTAAGCAAAGGATGAGCAGCAGCGCTACAGGAAGGGCAAAGGCCAGTCTTTTATTGGCAGCCTGTAAGTTCTCAAACTGACCGCCATAAGTCACATAATAACCTGCCGGAAGTTTAATCTTCTGGTCGATCTTTGACTGGATTTCTTTCACAATGCTGGCTACATCACGGTCGCGAACGTTAAAACCAACCGTGATCCTTCTTTTGGTGTCATCACGCTGGATTTGGTTAGGACCATTTTTAAATTCCACACTGGCCACTTCCTGTAAAGGAATCTGTCGTCCTGTTGGAGTAGAGATGTATAGTTCGCGTACATTGTTAATGTCCTGCCGGTCATCTTTGTCCAGTCTAACGACCATATCAAAACGTTTTTCTCCCTCATATACCAGTCCTGCGGTTTCCCCGGCAAATGCGGTTTTCACTGTCCTATTCACTTCCTCAATGTTCAATCCATATTGGGCGATCTTGTCCCGGTTAAACCTGATCTGTATTTGCGGAAGTCCGGTAACCTCTTCTATATACAGGTCGTACACTCCGTCGATCGGCTTGACCAGCTTACCGATCTTTGCCGCCTCACTGGTTAGCACATCCAGGTCCTCGCCGTAAATTTTCAGTACTACATCCTGTTTGGCGCCAGTGATCAGCTCATTGAAACGCATCTGTATGGGCTGCTGAAAACCAAAGGTGGCACCTGAAATGACTGAAAGTGCTTTTTGCATGGTGTCGGCCAGTTCCTTCCTGGTTTTGGCAGTTGTCCATTCACTTTTTTCCTTCAGGATCACCATCATGTCACCCGCCTCAATCGGCATTGGATCGGTGGGCACTTCACCTGAACCAATTTTATTGACCACCTGTTTGACTTCCGGGAAGCCGAGTATAATCTTTTGGGCCTTTCTTGACACTTCGATCATCTGGTCAATTGAACTCCCGGTCAATACCCTGGTTTCTACAGCAAAATCTCCTTCGTCCAGTTGCGGGATAAATTCGCCTCCAAGATGATTGAAAGTAAAGATGCTTAAGACGAAAAGTACAACAGCAACAATAAGTACCGCAGCTTTATGCTGAATTGCTTTTTTGATGAGCGGACTGTACAGGCGCTGAAAGTAATCCATCATTTTATCCGAAAAATTACGCTTATGGCTGGTGTTTTTGCTTAAGCCCAATGCAGCCATCATCGGTACATAAGTAAGGGAGAGGATAAATGCCCCCAGGATGGCAAACATTACTGTTTGCGCCATTGGCCTGAACATCTTCCCTTCAATGCCAACCAATACCAATAAAGGAAGGTAGACGATGAGGATAATGATCTCACCAAATGCTGCGCTTGTCCTGATCTTGGATGATGCCTGGTAAACTTCTTCATCCATCTGCTTTTGGGTCAGCCTTGAAATCCCCTGAATGGCAAAATTACCAATGGCGATCCGGTGGACTATACTTTCCACAATGATTACGGCCCCATCCACGATAAGGCCAAAATCAATTGCACCCAGGCTCATCAGGTTTCCTGAAACCCCGAACAGGTTCATCATACAGATCGCAAACAGCATCGCGAGTGGAATAACCGATGCGACAACCAGTCCTGCACGCAGGTTTCCCAGAAACAGGATAAGGATAAAGATTACGATCAATGCACCTTCGATCAGGTTTTTAGATACGGTACCAATGGCATTATCAACCAATTTTTTACGGTCCAGAAAGGGTTCAATCGTTACGCCCTCGGGCAGGGTTTTCTTGATCTGCTCAATTTTTTCCTTAACATTGTTGATCACTTCTGATGAATTGGCGCCTTTGAGCATCATTACAATCCCTGTAACGGTTTCTCCCTCGCCGTTTCTTGTTGCGGCACCATAACGAACGCCGTTACCAAACTGTACGGCAGCTACGTCCCTGATGAGTACCGGGGTTCCGTTATTGGTTTTGATGACAATCTTACCAATGTCTTCCAGGCCATCCACCAATCCTTCGCTACGGATAAAGTAGGCATTGGGCGACTTATTGATGTATGCCCCTCCGGTATTCTGGTTGTTGGTTTCCAGTGCCTTAAAGATATCGGCTATGCTTATGTTTAAACTCCGCAGCCTGTCGGGATTTACGGCGATTTCATACTGCTTGACAAACCCGCCAAATCCACTGACCTCGGCCACGCCCGGCGTACCTAACAGCTGGCGTTTTACGATCCAGTCCTGAATGGTACGCAGTTCCATCGCACTGTATTTCTTTTCATACCCTTTTTTGGGGTGGATAACATATTGGTATATTTCTCCAAGCCCTGTGGTAACCGGGGCCATTTCGGGTTTCCCTACACCTTCGGGAATCTGTTTTGCGGCATCGTTCAGCCTTTCGCTGATCTGCTGGCGTGCCCAGTAAATGTCGACGTCTTCATCAAAGACGACCGTAACCAGCGACAGGCCAAAACGGGAAAAGGAACGGATCTGTTTGATACCGGGAATGCTGGCCATGGTTTGTTCAACGGGAAAGGTAATCAGCCTTTCTGCTTCTTGGGCAGCTAAAGTAGGTGTAACAGTGATGACCATCACCTGATTATCTGTAATATCAGGTACGGCATCAATGGGTAATCTGGTAATGGAATAGGTACCCCATGCAATCAACGCAAGGGTAAACAAACCAATAACGAGCTTATTCTTGATAGAAAACGCTATGATGTTATTCAGCATCTTAAAAATTTATTGTAAAAAATCAGAAAAAGAGATCGCATAAGCGACCCTGTTCATTTGCTTAAAGCAAATAATTCCGGTAATTAACAATAAGCAGGGGGGCCACGTAAGCACGAGGCATCGACATTATAGAGTGAAGGGGGATATTCTGGCGGCGGAAGAACATGCTGCTGAACAAGTACGACTGGTTCCAGAATAAAGCTATACTCGACAACAATCAGATTTATCGGCACACTGATATCGTTGTGTTGAAAATCTAATTTTTGAATGAAGTCTCCATCAAGTTTCACATTGTCAAAAGGAGTGGCAGAATTATCTTCTTCATGATCATGATGATCGTGAGAAGATGTAATAACTTGCTCGTCGTGATGGTGCGAAATGAGGTTATGGGCCAATAAAAGGCTAAATGCAAGACCAATAAAAACACGGGCTAGCCATACTCTCATAATGCAAATATAGAATTATGCCTTATAAGTTGTGCAGTAAGTAATATTTTTATAATCTACTTAGACTAGATTGTTTCATTTTTTGTTTGAAAAATGCCTATTTAAGCATATCAATTGCTAAACGACAAATAAATCCAGGACAATTCATTTGCTAATTCCATACGTTAATCTATTGACAATATCATTTTTTTTTAATTTTTTGTCCATCCCTTTAAGTTTTATTGCCTTGTTGCTTCTGTATATTCTTCATCGGTTACAGGTTCCAGCCAGATATTTTCATTCGTTTGGGAGTTACAGGCTATACCGATATGAGAAAACCAACTGGCTGGTGCAGCTCCATGCCAATGTTCGACATTTGGGGCAATTTCAATAACTGTACCGGGTTCCATGTGTACAGCTTGTTTTCCCCGTTCCTGATAATAGCCTGCACCACCAACAGCAATTAGTATCTGCCCCCCCGTGTGCTTGTGCCAGTTGTTGCGACAACCAGGTTCAAACGTAATGTTATTCATCGGAACATTTAAGTCTTTGTTTGAGGTAAGCGGAGCATTCCAGGATTTTCCGCTAAAGTATTTTGCGTAAGCCGTGTTTTCTTCCCCTGTGGGAAAGACACTGATTTTTGGGACTATTGTTTCCATCTTATTTTGTGTTTTACTAGTGATGCAGAATGCTTATGCAATTATCACGCCTATCAAGAAGAATACTGACAACGATTTAAGAGCAATGGTGGAAAATCTGGACAAACCATAGTAAAATGACCCCCTGATACCATTGGATGGATATTTCGGCAAAAGTGGCCCCCTTGTTTCGGGGCAAAGTGGCCGCCAGAACGGTTGCCAAAAGTGGTAGATAATGTTCCTTTCCCCTGAACAAATATACCTAAACCAGATTGACGCTTCCTGGTTAATGATTCAAAACCACCAAAACCTACTCCATCCACCATCTGAGTCCATTTTTGGAACACAGAAGCCCATTTCAATAGCGCTCGCTATTCAACAAATGGCAACGACTCAAAATAAGACGATTTAAGCAATCCAAAACACGATTCGGCCCACCGCCCTTCACTCAAGCTCATAATGAATCCTGAAGGCTTTATTGTCGCTTAAAATAGAAAATCGATTGTAGTATGTAATAGATAAAAAAGTAGCTTGAAAGCATTAAAACGGCCACTTTGCTCCGAAATAGGGTGTCACTTTGAAGCGAAATCCCCTGTCAGTTTAAACGCGGATTTACTGGCCACTTTTGCCGAAATATCCAGGTTACGTGTAAAATAAGTCTCCCTACTGTAATGTTCCCAAGTATCGATCCTCTGATTTTCGTTCTGGTAGAGCACTTCCGCATTTAAAAATTTGGTAAACCTGTACCTTGCTGAAATCCGGGCTAAAAGATTACTTGTTCTATCGTTGGCATCTCCATTTCTTAATTCGTCCAAAGGCCTGTACTTCCAATCCAGAAAACCAAGTTCAGCTGTACTGTTTACGTAAGCTGCACGATAACCTTTTACGACTACAAGTGCATTTCCGTTATCGTCAACTAAATCGGCATACGGATACAAACCGCCATATTTGCCACCAACATCCCATCCATAACCAGTTAAATTATTTCTCAATGCTTTACTACGGGTATAGTTTAATGCGGCGGTAATATCAAGGTTTTTGATTGGGGTGTAGGTATTCTGGGCATTAATTGTTATCCTGTTGTAACCATTGCCTATCGAACTTTCTCTATTGTTGTCGTAACCAATTGAAAGCGCATAAATCATCTGGTTTCCACCTCCACGTATACTAAGCGAGTTTTGTTGGTTTATGGATTTTTGATAGAAATGCTTTTCGTAATCAGTGCGCACGTCCATTGTGCGCAGAGCGTCTATTCTTGTGTCCTTCTCACTTTGGCTTAGGTTTCCAGCTAATATGTCTATCACCGGCGACAAAGCTGGTCGGGTAGTTGTATTTGCTATATCTGCTGTAAAATAGCCTTGCCCAAACAGGTATTTTTCTATATCGATAAAGGTAGAGGCATCTACAAACTTTTTGTTTGCATAGAGGTCTATCTTATTTCCAAGGGTAATATTACTATTGAAATCTATTATAGGCTTTTGGTTCAAACGTCCCTTTTTGGTGGTGATAACGATTACACCATTGCCGCTCCTTGCTCCCCAGATACTTGCTGCTGCGGCATCTTTTAGAACGGAAATACTTTCTACGTCGTTGGGGTTTATGTTCTCCAAACTACCGATATAGGGAAAGCTGTCAACAATAATCAAGGGATCTTTGCTCACATCATCGGAAAGGGTGCTTTGCCCACGAATGTTAATTCCCAAAACACTTGTAGCTGTGCCTGATACAGTCCTCTGGGATTTTGTGCCATTAAATAATACACCGCTTGTAATCCCGTCCAAACGATCTAGAACGGTAGTACCAACCTTACGGTTAAATAAAGTGCTGTCTATTACCACAAAACTTCCTGTTGCACGTTCTTTTGGAATATTCTGAAAACCTGTACTCGCTATGTTTACCTGCTGTAAGCTAGCTGTTTCGCTATATAGCACAATTTCAATATTGGTCATGCTCTTTTCAAATGGTAGTTGGCCCTTTTTATAGCCTATTGCACTGAACAGTAGCACACCCTTGGCCAAATTAGCACGGATTATAAATATTCCCTCATTATTTGAAGCGCCCATTGTTTGTGTCCCTATTTTTAAGGTAACATTGGGCAGGGGCTGTTGATGCTCGTCAACTATCTTTCCCATAAGTATGGTTTGTGCCCGCACATTAACCTTAAAAAAAAGGCATAGCACAGCCATTACGGCAAAAGCCGTTATTTTTTTGAATATCATTTTAATAAGTTTAGTTAGTTGGTTGAAATAAAAACTAAACCTGCCGCCATTAATTAATTAACCTAAATATTTGAAGATAGGCGGCAGGCATAGACCAGCCTAAACTGGATTTTTGGGTTTAAGGGCATATAGCCTGTTAAAAGAATAAAACGGATGGGGTTTGTGTGTTTGGAAAGAAAAGCCAAAACATTGAAGATGCCCATTGCGGCATTTTGGTAGTTTGTATAAAGCCAGAACGATGTAACCGCCCCTCTCCTCTTTAAAAAAGGATAAGTCATAATTTATTACAGTTCTGGTAAGTGTTTTCATTGTTCGTTACATAGTAACGAACCTTTTTAGAGCAAGGATCAAATCCTCGTAAAAGAGGGCTGGTCACTCGCACCTAACTACAGTGGAGGCTCTGGAGGGCCCGTCTACTTACTGAACTAGGTTCAGCTTTCAACTTCACCATCCTTTCGGATGGCTATCATGCAGTAGGATAAGCGAGCGCCAGCCCTATCCGACAAAGGTAGGACTTTAGCGCAACACTTACACTCGCTTGATAAATTTTCCAGATTTCCACCGCGAGGCTCGTTAAAAATATACTACTTATTCTTTTTTATTATTTTTTCAATCTCTATTATCCATTTTTGAATGAGTAAATATACAAAATATTGTATTAATAAAAATTTATTTCACAATAAATACATCAAAATTAACAAAAATTGGTGCGTTGTTTCAGCTTGCATACATTTAAGCAAGAGAAGATAGTCGTGAAAGAAATAGCACCACAGAATTATTTAGGAAGATACTTAACAAACTGCAACTTGTCAAATGTCGAAATATACTATAAGACAGGTATTCCAACTACGGACCTTAGCAGAATGAGAAATGGTGAAATTAGTTCTATACCAGCCGTAAGACTCTATCTTATTTCATTAGTAACTGGTGATACAATGGAAGTAGTACTTAAACAAGTTTATCCAAATCTGAAACTTGTCAATAGCGATAATCCTCTTTCCAACAAAATTAAACCATCAACTACATCCATTGGTAAGATTTTATTTTCACTGGAAGAGTATACTTTTGAAATAATTTCACATAAAACTGGAATAAAGATAAATCGTCTGAGAAACTTAGCTACGAAAGAAACAACGATATTGCTATCACATCAATTATACCTTATTGAACTCGCAACTGATCGCAAACCAGGAACATTATTTAACAAGTTGTTCGAGAACATAAATCTAAATACTGAATCAGAACAAAAAAGACTGCAAAAGGAAGATGAAAACTTCTTATGAGTTTAAATATTGTCAAGAAACATGAAATTCCACAACACTTAAAATTGGTTTGTATAGTAGCTATTTCAAGAAATAACCATTAATATCAAAACCCAAAAGAGATACGAGCCAATTCAATATCCCAATTAAAATTAAGATAATAAACACCACCTTTAGCCAATGTGGCAATTCTTCATTTATGTTTGGCCTCAGCACTCAAATATAAACAATACCAATTTAAATAACTTCAAGTCTAAATTTCGATAAGAAATTGAATTAGCGGTTCAAGTCTTTCAATTCTCCGTAAAAGTTAAGATGAATATACATCTAATTTACATAGTTATTTTATTAACTTTAAGTAACTTATGTTTCTAACATGCTTTCTAAATTAAGAACACTCTTTCTCCCTAGTAAACCAATCGAGACGAAAGGGCAGAATAACAGTTTAAAAAACTCTAAAACAGCTATTCGTTATATGAACGATGCCCTATTTGTATCTAATCTTGGATCAATCCTGTTAAGCTACAGAAAACACATTAAAGAACCAAGTGATAAAATATCAGTATTCCATGACCTGATGAAAACAGACTTGAATACTCTTCTATTTGCAATTTTCTTTATTGGGTTTACGATTAAGGCATACCTAGATGACAATAAAATTCTAAGATGCGAGGAAGCTAAAGGCGATTGTAGTTCAGTCTATTCTCAAAAGTATACCTACTATTTATTTTTTTCAATTTTCACTTGGTCTCTATACACTATCTCGGGCTTCCATATTGCTAGTTCCTATCAAAATGCATCCCTGTTTTTCATTCTTTCGCTAACTGTCAACAGTACTTACATTGTCTTAAAATTAGTTATATCAATAAAGGAGAAAAAAGGAGACGCAGAAAAAACAAATAAACGAAATAGCCACTTAGTTTTTTTGTGTTTTAACATACTGTATGTTGTAACTCTTATAGAAATGCGGAAAACTAGAACCAATATACACATCGTTGATGTTATGTCTTTTAGTTGTTATTCTCTTGTTCGACTACTTCATTAATGAAAGCCGCAAAAAAATATTCTATATAAAAACAATGCTTTTCTTTTAAAAACTCAATTTGTAGCAAAAGGTACAGCTTCCCAATTATTGTTGTTTCGCTAATCAGTTATTGAATACAATAAAACTAAAAGTGGGAAAACTATTGAATCCTTTTTTATCTTTGTTACAATCTGAACTTAAAAATATAAGGCCAGTCAATTAAGAATAATATATCTCCTGATAGTGTTTTAGATGAAAAGGGCGAAAATATCCTGATTTCTTACTCTGCTGACGAGCCAGAAAATCAAAACTGGTTTATTTACGAGTACCGAACTGGTAGAAAAGTCTTGGTGGAAATACATCCGGATAGCGGCAAGGTAACTTTTTTTCGGGAACTTTAAAGAAATGGACATAGCGAAACCATAATCGCCAATATCACTATGCAATTTCCAACACCAAATAAGCCCACAAGGAAAAGGATAGATAAAAGCTCTAGACTTACCGCCGATACACCAACTAACACAGATAAAGTCGTGTTGGGCAAAGTAATGTATGAAAAAGTAGATAGAGTGAAAAAAGAAGGAAAGTAGATCTAAACTTAAATCAAGAAACTGACTAAAGTTGCCTAATATTGAAATTCAATTTATTGCCAGATAAAGAAACACAAAAGACTACGTTACCCATCAGACTTGCAGTAACCATGCGCGATAATACGGTGTCGTAGCTGATTAATATAAATTTACTACTTTAGTTTTAGTTCTTTATTATGAATTATATTGACAATAGATTTTACAGCGTTTCTTATGTGACAAAATTGTTGAGTGGACAGAAACGGCTAAAATCAATATCCTCATTTCATTCCTCGCTTTAAGTTCCTTTTTAACGTATCCCTTATTAGATCACAGAATATATATGTGTCAAAAGGTTTAAGTATATAGGCATCAGCCCCACATTCTTTTGCTATTATTGGGAGGTCTAAACGGGTAGAGCTTAATATTACGGGTATGCAGGACGTGAGGGCGAACTCATTTTTAGGTACATTTATAAATACCTGAAATGTAACAAGCCCTTTGAACGCCTTTGGATAAGCTCGCTTACCGAAAAAGCCATCAAGCAAGGCTTTGACAATCTAAAAGAGGTGCGGCATTTGACGGATTGTATCAGGCGGCACAAGGCAGAAGCCGTGCCGATTGGCTTGTGGGCATCAATGCTACACAGGCGTTGAGCATTACCGCAGGCAACGGCATTTATTCGTGCGGAAGAGTGCAGACACCTACACTGGCTTTGATATGCAAACGCTATTTGAAAAACAAAAATTTCTCGGTAAAGAAACATTGGCAGATACAGTTATTACACCACAAAGAACTGACAGATTTTAAAAACCTTTCCAAAACCAAATGGGAAGACCAAAAACTTGCCGATGATAGGCTGAAAGCCATTCAGCGAAGCGAAACGGAAACAGTTACATCAGTAGAAATCAAAACCGTTACAGAACAACCTCCTTTATTGTTCGACCTTACCGGATTGCAGAAGGAAGCCAACAAAAAGCTGAACCTTTCTGCCGAAGAAACCCTCAACTGTCAGGAATTGGTGCGTTCGCACAGGGAAACGGCTCGGCAGGTATTAACGAAGCTACCCAAATGGTAACTTCCTATTTCGACCCCGCTACCCAACTCATTTACGCCATCGGTGCGGTCGTTGGACTAATCGGAGGCGTTAAGGTGTATAACAAGTTCAGTTCGGGCGATCCTGACACAAGCAAAACTGCGGCTTCGTGGTTTGGTGCGTGTATCTTCTTGATTGTTGCGGCTACAGTCCTACGTTCATTCTTTCTATAAACCTTTGTCTTATGAACAGTTACAACATAAACAAAGGCATAGGCAGGACGGTTGAATTCAGGGGATTGAAGGCTCAATATCTATTCATTTTCGCAGGCGGACTACTCGCTTTGAGGATCCTTAAGATATAGGCTTTCATTAATCTTAAACTTCAATGATACATTCATAACCGTATTCTTTTTGCGAAAACATTATTCCCTACGAGTAAAAAAGCAAAAAAAATTATCAAAAAAGTCAATATATTCCAAATAAACGTATTACAAATTTTTATTATAGCATTACTATTTTTTTTTAAATCTACATTACTATTATCTCTTTGTAGCTTACCTTCTTTAATGGTCATCAAATACTTTACAGAGCGCATCAGTACGTTTTAACAATCATAAAATAGATGGGCATACCAATTGTAATATTTACCGGAAAGGTAATTGCCAGGGCCATTGGCAGGTACAGCCCAGGGTTTGCCTTTGGTACTGAAATCTTCATGGCTGCCGGAACAGCGATGTAGGAGGCACTTGCCGCAAGTACAGCAAAAATAAACCTGTTGGTATCATCATCAATCAGATTTGAGCTCAACAGTGCAACCAAGCTTCCGTTCAACAGTGGTATAAAAAATGCAAACAGGGCTGGAAACCATCCAAATGAGAAAAAGGCTTTTAGCTTTTTCCCGCTGGCAATACCCATATCCAATAAAAAAATGGCTAAAAAACCTTTAAAAAGATCATTAGTGAAAGGCTTGATACCATCGGCCTGTTTGGTGCTGGCCAGATAGCCAATAACAAGGCTACCCAAGATTAGCAGTACGCTGCCATTGGTAAAGGAGTGTTTGAGCACCTGCATCTTATTTATCCGGTGCAAATTGTTCTTATTGAAGAATGAGATCAGCAACAGCCCCATTATGATAGCCGGCGATTCCATCAATGCCATAATGGCAACCATGTGCCCATGCAGAACCAGCTGCTGACTTTCCAGATAAGAAACTGCTGTAACAAAGGTGACCGCACTCACCGATCCGTAGGCGGCGGCAATTGCTCCCGCATCATATACATTCAATCGCCTTTTTAGGATAAAGAAGGTATACAGTGGGATAGACAATGCTATCAAGATCCCGAAAATCATTGCCCATACAATCTCTGCGGAGAAAGCTTCATGAGAAAGTTCCTGCCCACCTCTAAAGCCGATGGCAAAGAGCAGATAAAGCGAAATGAACTTCGAAGAGTTTGGCGGTATCTCCAAATCGCTTTTGAGGTAAACAGCTAAAATACCAAGCACAAAGAACAAAAGTGCAGGGTTGGTCAAATTATCTATCAGTAAATTATAATCCATAATTGATAGGTTGAGTTGGTTTTAGAGAAATAGCCTTAAAAAAATTTCTTGAAGAACTCACTAAACCATTTACAGCAATGGCATTCTCTTGGATACATCCCCCAATAAAAGGAACCGCAATAAGCTCATCAAGTTGCCGCTGTACAATAAGTTTAGCTAATTGATCTCGCTGGTTTTCTATCGCCTGATCTTTGAAATATCTGAAGTAATTATCGATATATAGTTCTATCAATATCTTTTCGGCAGACAAACCGAATGGTTTGTCTTTTTGTATCACAGCATGAATGAATCTACAGGACGTATCGGCCACAACGCAAATTTCCCTGATCTCTTGCTGAACAAGCACATCTCGTATCGCCAACAAATGATCTACCTGGCTCCATCCAAAAACTGCAGCTGGAGCGGTCAAAAATAAGTGCTGCTTCCCATACCTTTGTTTGAGCGGCTGCTCCAGGCAGGAAAAAGGACAGACTAAAAATAAGATGTGATGCATATAATTTTCTATTGACAAATACCTGAAAGTTATGTTGATCATACAATGCTTAAGTCTTAGACCAATGCCAAGAAACCACCGTTTGAACCCCTACCAAGCTTATCATTGATTACAATGCCCATGCCTTCTTCGGGAAACTGCTCGGCGACAATGTAATCCAAACCCACCTTATCCAGCTCGTGCATCGTTTCATAAAGTATAGTTGCAGCTTCTGTTAAATTGCCATTGGCAGACAGGACTTTTTGTTTGAATTGTGCTGGCAAACCAATTAAAGCTTCATTAAAAAGCAATAGCCCCACCTTATTATCTTTTAGTCTACTTACCTCGTATCTGATATTCTTAGTAAAAATAAGCGGCGTTTCCGGACCGTAATGTCTAGCTAGCATACCTGGAGCTACAGGAGATTGAACAGCTTTATTGATCAACACTACCTTTTCAACAACCTCTTGTATCTCTTCAATGGGTAGCGAACCCAACCTATAAATGATGGTCTGGTTTCCGTCAAATCCCACGATGTTAGATTCGATACCTCTTTTACAGCTGCCAACCTGAAGCACCATCCCGATAAGGTCTTTAAAATGTGCTTCTACGTGCTCGGCTCTGGAGGAACTAATGCCCCCAAATGGGTTGGTGCTGGGTGCTGCCAGTGGAAAATCGATTTGGTTCAGCAAAGCCAAAGCTACCGGATGATCTGGCACCCTTACTGCCACCCTAGGATAGCCAGCAGTTACCAGATCGGATACATTCCGGTTTTTTTCGAGTAGCAGGGTTAATGGACCTGGCCAATATCTCTCTGCAAGTCTTATGGCCACCGATGGTATTGTATTGGCTATTGTTTCCAAGCATTCGATACCTTTGATATGCACGATCAGGGGGGTGTGCAAGGGACGATTTTTAGCATCGTATATCGCTTTTATTGCATTTTCGTTGTAGATATTTGCTGCCAAGCCATATACCGTTTCTGTAGGTATGGCAACCAGACAGCCTTGTTTTAGCATATCTGCTGCTAAAGCTATATTATCACTGATCATAATTAGGGGTTACATAAATCACAATACATTGGGTCTTCTTTTTCTTTGCCATGGGGATATTGTCGTTCCAATGAAAAATGGCAGTGAGCACAGCGGTAGACATGGGCTAACGTAGATCGTGTCGGCAATCCGCAAAGCTCACAGGGCAAACCCTGCTCTGCTTCTACTACTCCAAAACCAGCCATCTGACAGCTCGGGCATAGCGACTTGATCTTGTCGGCTAGCTTTTTTGTGACGGTTTCAATTACTTTCATCCTTGTGGGATTAAACATGGCTCTCATATCTGTTTCAACGTAGGCACTCCCGTTATCGAGTTTAACCTTATGGTAACTTGACAACAGCGTTTCCCAATCGGTAATCCCTTTAACCATAAATGCTAAATCCCCTTTTTGCTTTCGAAGGATTAGCCCATGCAATGAGAAGCCTGCATCAGCGGCAAAAGCTTGTAGTTCGTTTTCAGAATTGACGTTAGCTCCATTAAAATTAGTACTCAAGCTCAGCTCACTCACGGTAATCTCTAATCCATTCTTCTGATCGATAAATATTAGAATTTCTTGGTCCGCATTGGCAAAAAATATTATCGGATGTGGGCCAAAAGAGCCTTCACTGGCTATTGCCAGATCGCATTTGGCCAAGGCCATTGCCTGTAGGCACTTGTTTTTGACGGTTGTCAGGGCATCATCAGTCCTTTCCATTTCTCCAGTAAAAGTTCCTAGCAGATCGCTGTCAAATTCTGGGCAGACAAAACAGTCAACACCAAGTTCTCTTTGCATGATTGGGGCAATCACGCTTTCTTTTTGATGCTTGGTCGCAATGAGTAAACGCCTTCCCTCAAACATGTCTTACAGGATGGTAATTTCAATTTCCGATCTGATGGCCAGTTGTTTGTCTTCCCTTTGTGCCGTCTCAAGAAAGTGCATGATCTGGGCAAGGGATTGCTTAAGTTCTATTATCCTTTGCACGGAGTGTTCATCATCCTTGCCTTGTCGTTCCTGGGAACTAAAGTTCTTGATCTGATGGAACTGTACCTTTCCGGTAAATACGTTTCTTAAGATGTCACGGCTTTCGGTTGCGGAAAAATTACCGTCAATAAACTTGAATTTTTGTGTGTTGTTCATGATTGATTTTGTTTTATGAATTGTCCGGAGCACAATGCTCCAGAAATGATACCTAATGAAGATAATAGCTTCCCAAGGAATGCATCAGAAGTGATGAAAGCTGCGGCAAGAGAAAATAGCATTATCAAACTGAGCAAAGCGATGATATTGTTTTGTTTCATTTTAATATTGGCTGATAGAAAGAGTTGAATACCTAGTTATACCGGAATTGTATTTTGTTTCACCATCTCATCAAAACTGCTGTTTGAGCCGACAATTGGAGTGGAGATGATCAATACTTCTTCCCCTAGCTGCGCTTCAACCGCATGAACGATCTGGTTGGTCAAAAGTGATTTGGATTTGGCCGTGATTACATTGTAGACTTCTTTGGTAAAATTCCCATCCTTGATGGAATAGGAAATATTATCCATATCAATTACTGCAGATGCGATGAGTTTAGCCTCAAGTAGGTGTTTAACCAAATCCTCTGCATCATTTTTTTTATCTAGGTAAATAATGATATTGACCATACCGCTTTGTTTTATTGCCCCTGGCCTAATGAAAATGCAGCCTTTCCATTAAACTCATATAGATTTTCTGTTTTGATAACATCGATATTTAGATCGCTTGCCTGTTTTAGGAGTTGAATGATATCTTCTTGACTGATGCCGATTCCTACCTCTGATGTAAATCTGCATCTCCAATGGTCGGTGCAGAATGTTTCCTTGAAACCGTTGGGCCAAACCTTTACTCCCCTATTGGTAATCATAGAAAGCAGCACACCGCCACTTTCAAGTACAGAAATTTGTGTAGCCAGTTCATTTGGATTGCTACCTTGCCAGTGCACAAATAGATCTACACCTACAAGTTTTTTCGCAGCTGGGGCCTTTCTTACGTATTTGGGTAGTTTTAAAACAGTATCTGTAAACTGAGCGCTGACTTTTAAAAACGAGGGCTGCTCTCCCAAGTTTGAAATGAGGTGAGTGGTAAATTCTGTGGTGCTTACCTCTTTTTTGCTAAACCCGCTTTTGAAGATATCACTAGTATGTATGCCTTCTTCAATGGTTTTCAACCAGGCATTCTGGATTTTCTGTGCAACGCCCGTTTGTCCGATGTGCGTGAGCATCATTACCGCAGCCTGGATGAGCCCTGAAGGATTACCGATATTTCTGCCGGCAATATCTGGAGCCGAGCCATGTATGGCCTCAAACATGGCACATTCCTCGCCAATGTTCGCCGAGCCCCCTAGCCCAACCGAACCTGCAATTTCCGCAGCAATGTCCGAGATGATATCGCCATAAAGGTTCATGGTTACGATTACATCGAAATCTTCGGGAGACTGCGCCAATTTAGCTGCACCGATATCAATGATCCAATGATCGGTTTTGATTTCTGGATATTCTAAAGCAATCTCATCAAACACCTCATGGAACAATCCGTCGGTCTGCTTCATGATATTGTCCTTGGTCAGGCAGGTCAGCTTTTTTCTGCCCTGCTGTTTGGTATACTCAAAGGCATAACGGATGATCTTTTCGCAACCGGGCCTACTGATCAGCTTTAGGCACTGTATCACCTCATCTGTCTGCTGATGTTCAATGCCTGCATACAAATCCTCCTCGTTTTCCCTGATGATCACCAGATCCATTACCGGATGTTTTGTGGCGACAAATGGGTGCAGACTAGTGCATGGGCGAACGTTCGCGTACAGGCCCATCGATTTTCTCATGGTTACATTCAAGCTTTTATAGCCCCCACCTTGAGGTGTGGTGATGGGCGCTTTCAGGAAAATCCTGTTCCTGCGAATTGTCTCCCAAGATTCTGCTGCTATGCCCGAAGTGTTTCCTTCTAGATAGACTTTCTCTCCCACTTCAATCTCGTCAATTTCCAATTGTGCGCCAGCAAGCTTTAAAATCCTCAAAGTGGCATCCATGATTTCCGGGCCTACCCCGTCTCCTTTTGCAACTGTTATTCTCGTCATATTGATCATGTATTTTTGATTGGCACAATATTCCGGGAAAGTTTTTATATATTTTTATTTATGTTTGTAATGATATACATAAAAATAATTTATGAATTATACGCTACACCAGCTTCAGGTTTTTTTGAAGATCACCCAGACCAAAAGTATTACCAAGGCAGCCGAAGAGCTGCATCTGACCCAACCTGCGGTTTCCATCCAACTGAAGAATTTGCAGGACCAGTTCGAAATCCCATTGACAGAAGTAGTTGGGCGTCAGCTTTATGTAACAGATTTTGGCAGGGAGATTGCACATGCCGCAGAGAATATTCTCAATGAGGTCTATGCCATCAACTACAAAACCTCTGCCTTTAAGGGACAGATAACTGGCCGGTTGAAAATTTCTGTAGTTTCTACGGGAAAGTATGTTATGCCCTACTTCCTATCGGATTTCATGAACGAGCACAAGGGGGTAGAGCTTGTGATGGATGTGACCAATAAGAACAAGGTGCTTGAAAGCCTAGAGAATAACGAAGTTGATTTTGCCCTGGTTTCCATCTTGCCAACCACCGTAAATGTAGAAAAATTGGATTTGTTGAATAACAAACTTTATCTGGTGGGTAATTCTTTGCCTACATTAAGCAAAAAAGCTACGGTAAAGGAGATATTTGAAAAGCTCCCTATCATTTTTAGGGAAAAGGGTTCGGGCACCAGGCAGACCATGGAAGCTTTTTTTAACAGGAATGAAATCGCTGTGCTAAAAAAGATGGAACTCTCCTCTAACGAAGCGGTAAAGCAGGCTTTGCTTGCCGGATTGGGCTACTCGGTCATGCCCTTGATCGGTATCCGGAACGAATTGCAGAACAAGGAACTGCAGATTATACCGGTAAAAGGTCTTCCTATTACTACAACTTGGCGGATTGTATGGCTGAAGGGGAAAAAGCATTCACCAGTTTCCTTGGCCTATTTGGAATATCTTAACAAAAATACCCGGTCGATAATAGAAAATAAGTTCACTTGGTATGAACAATACTAGTCCTATGATCACGGAGCCTATTAGAGACACCTGGTGGGCCTTGATGCTTACTTGCCCTTAGCCCTCAGATGGGATCATAGCCAATGCAAAACCGTAATCCTTAAAATACACCATTCATTACAGAAGTACCACAGGCCAGCAATTATACGAGACTGTACATAAACACAAAAAACTAATGGATCTACAGTGGTCTACCGCACCAAACGAACATCTGCACAAGATTGATTTTAACCTGGCGGCAAAGCTGGATATGGACGTGCTATGGGAGATCTTCCAGTGCGCCCATGAATGCTATGATCTGCTGTATCTCTGCTTTTGTAAGATTTAATTGAGCTGAAGACAGGGTTTGGTTATCTACCTTCAGGCCCAGCCCTGTACCACCCCCACGGTTATAAAAATCCATTACCTGTTCCAAGCTTTTGTATACCCCGTTATGCATATAGGGTGCAGTTTTGGTAATATTCCTGAGCGTAGCGGTTTTGAAGGCATGTTTATATTGTGGATATGCGTAAAGGGCATACCGCCCAAGATCGGGATCTATCATGGTTCCTGTAGTGTCAGTATCGGCAGGAACGCCAAGAACCTCCGCTTCACTTTTGATAAAAAGTGGTGACTGCGTTCCATTGAATAATGGCGCAAAATGGCAACTCCCGCACTTGGCCTTTCCCATAAAAAGATTAAATCCAGCTTTCTCATCTGCACTTAGCTGCTTGTGATCGCCTCGCATGTAAAGGTCAAATCTAGAGCTAAAGGGGGATAGCGAACGTAGGTAGCTTGCAATGGCATGTTGGATCTTCCATGGGTCAGCACCGCCAGACTGGCCCGGATAGGCATTATTGAATAACCTATGGTATCCTTTTCTGGAATTTATGATCAAGGCCGCCTGCTCCAGCGAGCCGTTCATTTCCTGTCTGTGGTGGACCACATCAATCACCTGATCTTCTAGCGATCCCGCTTTTAGATCATAAAAGAAACCACGTTGCATGCCTACATAATTCAGTGTTGGTGTGTTTCTTAACAAAACTCTGCCGTTAGATATTCCCGCGCCCTTGGTCAAATGCCAGAAAATCATCAAACTTGGAGAATGCATCATGCAATTCCTCGTCATCTAGTCTAAAACTAAGCTTGGCCAACATTCGCTCTGCGTTATAAATTTCATCCAGTTTCTCTGGGTGCCGGGCAATCCAGTCCAACCAGAAAGCAATTGCCTCTGTATCTGTTTTAAGGTAATAAGCGATGAATGATTCATCAGCCGCAAAATCTTCCGAATGGTAATAGTTATAGTTCATTCTAAGTAAGTAAGAGCAGACAATTACAAATTACTTGTCAGTAATTTATTATAAGAGTTAGGAAACTTCAGTTTTTACCAGAAATTATTAAAAATATTTTTATTTGGCACTCAATTCGTCCCTGAGCTTGCAGATCGCTGCATACATGTGGTTGTAAACTGTTCTGGGTTTCAGTTTTAGCATCATCGCTATCGCCTCGTAATTCAGCTCGTCAAAAAATTTCAACTTGATAATTTCCCGCTGCATCTGCGTCAGCTCGTTAATAGCTCGCCATATTTTCACTTTCGTGTCGGCATCAGTTTCTGCAGAAATTAACAATTGCTCGTAAGAATTTTCTGTTAAGTACTCAAATTCTTGGCCGCTAATCTGATCTGTTTTTTGGTCTAATTTGATTTCTTTTAGTAGCCTATTGCGAACACAAGTTTTAAGATACGCTTTCACATGATTAACCTCTCCAACTTGAGCTCTTTTTTGCCATATATCACAAAAAATTTCATGTAGACAATCTTTTACTTTCTCTTTATCAGCGATCATCTTAAATCCAAATGCAAAAAGCTCTTGAAAACACTCTTGATACAATGTTTTCATTGCAAGCGCATCACCATTTCTAATATTTTGCCAAATTTTTGGATCCATTCGAAACATAAAAGTAAATAACAAATTTTAAATAACCATAATGTAGAATACTATTAAAGGCTGAGGATCGGCAATTCGTACTTAAATCAATAGCACAGCTACACCTACATTATAGTTAGAGGTTATCCACCAAATATCGACGGCAATAGAATCTTTCTTCTGCAACTTTAATCCAGATAGCTAGTAATGCTACGTTTGCTAGGCTTTTCTTTATCTTTTTAATTCTTTACAGGAAACATTAAATTGAATAGCTGGTCGAGAAGATATGTAGGAGAAATCGAAGCTCTGGGGTTTCATGGAGTTTGATTGTCACTTTGTTTTTTACCGATGTTCCTAATTGCTTGTAACTAGAACAACATAAGACTTAAATTAAATTCTTCAAGAACTATTGCACCACGAAATTCTCGTTTAACCACTTGAGCTGATTATAACCTTTAATGAACTTCAAACGCAATTCTAAAATCTTCTCCTGTGCATCAATCAGTTTGTTTTCTCTGCTATTGATCAAGAACAAAGAACTTTCTCCAGCGTTGTACTTGGCTTCTTCTGCCTTTACCAAGCGCTCGTAGTTATCGATATTTTGTGTAGCGATATCTATCTGGTTGCGATAGTTAATCACCTCGTTTTTATAGGTATTCAACTTAGTGTTAATTTCTTGCCTTTTATAATCGATATCTAAAAGGTTTTGTTGCACTTTATTTTTCGCAATGCGATAATCGCCTCTGGCCTGCCTTAAAAAGATAGGAATTTCTAACTTGATACCATATTGATAATTGTTTTGGAACAAAGGGAAAAACTCAGATCGGTAATTTTCCTTATTAAAGAAATTGTAGGTTAAATCTAACTTGGGCAAAAAGCTCTGAAATTTAAGTCGGCGTTCGCTTTCTAAAAAATCTTGCTTTCGCAGGTAATACAAAACCGATGCATGATTTCCTAAAGGTTGGCCGTTTAACCGTCCTAGTAGTGGCACATATTCTTGGTACGCCACATTGTTCATTAAGGTTTCGCTCGGGATAATGCCTTCCAAAATATCATAAGGCTGCTGGTTTTCCTTCCATAAAAATAAAGACAGCTCTTGCGTTGCCTTTACAAATTGTAGGTAAGCATCTTTCTGTTCTAGCTCGAAGCTCTGCAATTGCGATAGTGCCTCTGTGGTATCAATGGCGGCACGTTCGCCATATTGATAGGTTTTTTTGGTGAGTGCTAATCTATTCTGATTGATGGTTACCGCTCTGCTTTGCAGCAAAAAAAGTTCATATTCTTTCACCCAATTCCAATAGGCATTATCGGCAGCGAGAAGCAAATCATTAGTAAGTACAAGTTGCTCGGCCTCGGTCATCTGCAAGCCAATTCTCGCTTGGTCTAGCAACGCTCTTCGTCTATCGTAAACCAGATTTTTAGCTAGCGGAACCGTTAATCCAAATTGGTATAGACCACCACGGGTATCGCTGTTATTCAGCTTTTGTCCGTCGATATAGTTATAACTGCCATTTAATTCTATGCCATACCAAGTAGGAATACCCAAGCCAATGTTTGTTTCTTTGTAGTAATCGATGCCATCAATAGTTTTTTCACCTTTTTTACCTTCAACTACCGGATCAAAATTACCTCTAGCTCTTTGGATTTCTGCCCTCGCTATTTCATTTTGCAGTCGATATTTGAACGCTAATGGATGGTAGCTTTTAACGGCAGCTAAAAACTCCTGATGCGAAAGCCGCAGGGTATCTTGTCCAAAAACTGGCTGAACAACGCAAATTATTAAGAAAACTAAGACAAATCTATATCGCATTTTCATTTCTATTTGGTAGTTGTTTCGGTTTTGGCGATGTAATAATCAGGTGGGAAACCGTTAATGTTTCGCCATAGCTCGTACCAAATAGGCACATCATTTAAAATAGCGATGCCTTGCACACCAGCACCAATTTTTATTTGTGGCGGCCACGGTTTTTGCGTTTTATCTTCTACCACCAACGCTTTAAATAAACCATTAACGCTAATGTTATTTTCTATGGCTACTACTCTTCCAGTAAAAGTTCCGTAACTGGTATTTGGCCAACCAGAAAATACAATGGCAGGGAAACCATCGAAAATACACATTACCCGTTGACCTTCTTTAAGCAATGGCAAATCCACAGGTTTTACATAAATCTCTACTGCGTAATCAACCTTTTTGGGCACAATGGTTCCAATGCTTTCGGTTTCTTTCAAAATTTCGCCAATACCAGCTTTGTTGAGCTGTACCACCTGCCCATCTTGTGATGCCACCACATAATACAAACCTCTCCTAGCTTGGTAATTTGCCGCCTGATTTTCGAGCTTGGCAATATCTCCAGTGCTGCCTTCAATTTGCCCCATGCTTTGGTAACGTTCGCCTTGAGTTTTGCTTAATTTTTCGGTGTAATCTTGTATGGTAGCGTTCTGTTCTATGTTAGTTGCTACAATTTCCTGCCTGGTTTGCGCCAACTTATTTTGTGCCGCAGTTTTTTTAGCCACTGCATTTTGATAACTCACGTTACGTTGTTGAAATTGTGTAAGCGACACCAAACCATCGTCGTACATCTTTTTCTGGCGATTGTATTGATCTTCACTTAACTTCAGTTCATTATCCGCAGCCAAAAGTTCTGCTTCTTCTGCTGCTAGTTTATTATTTAACTGACTGATTTTAACCTTAAGCTGGCTCAATTTCAGTTCTCTTGCTGCACTTAATGCGGTTAACTGATTATCTGTAGCGCCAACCTTAGCTTCGTAGTAACTTCTTACGCCCCTTTTTGCTTTCACTTGTTCTTGGGTGCGCTCTAACAAAAGTGGATCTAGGTAATCGTCCTTTACCTCTGTCAGTTGTAAAATGGTATCTCCTTTATTAACGTAATCGCCATTTTTCACGTACCACTTTATAATCTTACCCGGAATAGGCGAATTAAGTTGCTGTGGACGTTGATCTTGGTAAAGCGTACTCACATTTCCCCTTACCTTGATATTTTGGGTCCAAGGTAAAAAGAGCACCACCACACAAAAACCTAAAAAGATAAAAAACCACCTTTTTACTCGTGAGTCTCTATTAATATGATAAATGTTATCGATAGATTTTAACTTCATTTTCTTACTCTTCTAAGTTTAATTACTTGTTACTCTACCATTTTGAAGATGTAGCTCTTGGTCTGCTATATTCATAATCTCACTAGCATCCGACACGATAATTACCGTTGCTTTCTTCTTAATTTCTTGTAAGTATTCGATCATCTTCAACTTAAATTCAGCATTCATACCATCTAATGGATCTTCTAAAAGTAGTAAACGATGATTGCCCAAAAGTGCTCTCAACAACAATATTTTCTTTTTCGAACTAAATGAAATTTCGGTATCTGTCTCACTTAGTTCAGTATAAAATCCATTGGTAAATTGACTTGATAAATGTTCTATGCCAATCAATTCTGATAATTCTAGGATATCTTCAGCATTTACATCGTGTCTACCTAATAAAATATTGTCTTGCAGTGTACCTTTAATAATCTGCATATCTTCCATATAAAGACCTATCAAGTTCCTTAATGATATTTTATCGAGGTTTTTTAATGGAACCTTATCAAAAAGAATTGCACCAGATGTAGGATCGTAAAATCCTGCCATCATATTTAGAAGCAGTGATTTACCAGCGCCCAATTTACCAGATATCACCGTGATAGTATTGGCTTGGATGTCGAAATTTAAACCCGACAAAATTGGTTTATTATCGTTGAATGAAAAACTGACATCTTTAAAACCCACTTCCATACCACTACTTTTTTGCTCCAACACAATATCTGCGTTATGCTCGTCGGTAAGTTCTGTCACCTTTTCCAGTTTCACCAACGATGCAATGACATCATAATAACTTTCTAAGCTTTTGATCAGCTTTTCAACGGCGGTCATCATAGTGAGCACCACAATTTCTGTAGCAATAAAAGCACCGATATTGAGTTGCTGGGTAACAAGCAAATACGTTCCAATGGCAAGCATCACCAATGTCATAATTACCTTAAAGCCAATAATTGCCTTGTATTGAAATTCCAACACCTTAAAATGCGAAGTACGATGATCTAAATATTTCACCACTCGCTCATCGGTACCAGCAAGGTGAAGTTCGGTTTTCGAATTAATTTTGAAGGTTTTGATGGCTCCAGCAATATCTTCCAGCCAAGAAGCAACCTCATATTTTTTATCACTTTCTTCTACGCTCGACTGAATTCCCGAATCCATTGTGTAACGAAAAATAAGTACTACAATGATGATTACAATACCACCAAAAACTAAAAACCAAGGGTGATAGAAAGAAAGCAGAAGTATTCCAAAAACAATTTGAATAAGCGCAGTTGGAATTTCGAGCAATATCTTTGAAATTCCCTTTTGCAGATTTGGCGCTTCGAAGAAACGGTTCACCAGCTCTGGCAAATAGTATTTTTTAGTGGCCGATAAATTGATATTCGGGAGCTTTTCCGCAAAGGCAATAGCGTATTCTACAAAGATTTTCTGCTGAATTTTCTCAATAATCTGCATCACCTTAATTCTGAAAAAACCAGCTAAAAAAGTACCTAACACCACAAAACCAATCAGTAAATACAGTGATGTAACCATCGTAGCCCCCATTACAAAGCTTACAATTGCCTGTATGCCCAAGGGGATACTTAATTGCACCAAGCCACTTAATATGGCATAAACATAAATAGCAGTTACATCTTTCTTTTCTTTGGTGATGTATTTAAATAACGCCTTACTACTTTTTGTATAATCTTGATTTTGTGCCATATTATTTAATTACTGAGAAAGCCAATACATTTAGATAGGCCAACACATAGTTTTTATGCTGCGTTCTACTTTTATTGTCTGTAAGTTTAGGTAAATGTTCACTAAAAAACTGTTGATCGTGTGCCGTTTCCATCAACGTGCTAGACAACGATTTGGGATAAGCAAATTTCGGGTTGATTTCCAAAACGATCTCCCCTATAAATTGGCACAAACTCTTAAGCGGATTAAACACAAACTCCTTGTTAATTTCATCCACTTCTTTTACCAAGTAAGATTTACTGCTTTCTGATATCACAATACGATGCAGTTTCTGTAAATCATACTCTTGTATTTCTGAACTGTAGCCATCACTGTGCGTAATAATTTCTAAGATCAGCTTAAGTTTTGCAGTACTATCAGTTATTTGCTGCAAACGCATTTTTGCCACAAATTCTAAATAGTTCCAGTACCAATTAAGGATATAAGTCAGCAGCTTGTGTTTAGAAGAAAAATAACGGTAAATGGTTGCCTCGGTACACTCAACCTTTTGCGCTAATTTCTTAAAAGTAAACTGTTCAAACCCTATCTCATAAACTAAATTAATGGCATTTTTTATAATAGACTTTCCTATCTCCGAACTCTCGGGATTTCGCAAGTACAAATGTTCGTTTATCCTAAATTTCAACAAAAACTCCATAACAATATTATTTTACATCTGCAAAAATAAAATATATGCTGTATAACAATTAAGTAAAACAACAAAAAATATAGTAAATACAAATTTAATATATTTTTTTTAAATAAAAATAATAGTAATACTATAAAAAATATGTTTACTAACTATAAACGGAAATGCCGAACACCGTATTAAAAAGTAGGCTACAACAATGAAAAAATTATGTGTATTACTAACAACTATTTGCATAGCATTCTGTGCTGCCAACGAAACACCTCCAATGAGCAAAAAAGCAGTATTAAAACAGAAATGAAACGAGTGATAGAATAGTTGGGGCCTAGGCTATTTTGAAGAAGGGGCTCAAAGCATCATAACTTACGACGAAGTAAATAAAACGCAGCAAGCGTGGTGCGAGGCTCTTGTGAAAATTGGACAAATCAAAAAAAGCAGGAGATGATAAAAACTTAGCAAATCAAGTGATTTCTGATACAGACACTAGCATTATGACGACGTATTTTTTTTTTAAAACTAACGTTAGCTTTTGGACGACAAACATTTAGTAACAGCAAGAAACGAGCTTTACCTTACTTTGTAAGCTCTATTTACGACGAGGAATGTTTGGGTTACCGACGAGAGTAGCAAAGAGTTAATTGCAGGCAAAACGTCAGTATTTAAAAAGGGAAAGACGGCAAATTGCGAATTATTCCTTATAATTCTGAACTACCATTTACACCTAATTAAAGTTTAACAAATAAAAACATTTTTAGAAACCGTTTAAAAATGGAATAAATATTTAACAGGTTGAGTTTTCCGATACATCGGAACAAGTTCAAGCACACCAAACTCTAGCGGGTCGCTGTAGGCGTGTGTCACCACCCGCCTAAGGATTTTACTCGAAAAAAATTAAATGATTTCTTAATGAAGAAGCATATTTCTACTATAAATATGATATTCTCCTGGGGCTATCGTTTGGCTATATGTATTTGACGATAGATTCAATGTACCGCCTTTTATATCATACCAATTTCCGGCACCAAAATCAATAACAGCTGTTTGTGCGGCTACATCAAAATTACCTACTACAACTACTGTGTTGTTGGCATCTGTAAGCTTAATGTATTTAATTGCTTTTGAAAAATCGTAGGTAAAATTGGCACTTTTAAATACACTGTTTTTCTGCTTCATCTTAATGAACCTAGCAAAGGCATTATAAAGTGCTTTTCTATTACTGTCGCCAAAATACTCCCAACGTATGGGTTTATCGCCAGTACGTCCATTAAAATCTATGTTTACATCGTAACCTAACTCTCCAAACTGCCAAAGCATTTTAGGACCGGGCATCGAAAATAGAAATGCAGCCGCCATCTCGTTCCGTTTAAGCGAAGTTGGTAAGTTGCTTTTAATGATATAACTGCCATTTGCATTGCCATACATCAAATTCTTATAGGTTAATCGTTCTTCATCATGGCTTTCGGCGTAGCTAATTAAGCCGTCGGCAGATGTAAAACCGTGTGTGCCAAACACCCCTCTAGAAAAATCGGACGAAGTTAGCCAGCCCATCGTTGCTTCGTTCATGGAATGATTAAGATTGTTCCACATCATTAAACCTTTGTTTGCATAGGCACGCTCTTCGGAATCATCTGCAAATAATTCTAGGATGATATAAAAATTAGGGTCGATGTTTTTCATTGTTGCTACATAATCGTCCCAGATAGCTACTCTACCGGCGTCAAATGCAGAGAAACCTCCATCATCATTGCTCTGTTTTTGAGTAAAGCCCTTAGCCAAATCGAACCTAAAGCCATCCACTTTATATTCTTGCATCCAAAACTTAAGCACATTTTTAGAAAAGGCTCTGGTAGCACCACTTTCGTGATTAAAATCGTAACCTACATTGTACGGATGTTTGGCATCAACATTATACCAAGGGTTGTTAACCGTTGGCTTATTGCCATCAAAATAAAGCTGTACCATGGGCGACTGACTGAACGAATGGTTAAGCACTATGTCTAAAATCACGGCAATTCCTCTGCCATGGCACTCATCAATAAATTTCTTCAAATCATTTTTTGGGCCGTAGTATTTATCGGGAGCAAAATAAAAGGATGGGTTATAACCCCAGCTCAAATTACCTTCAAATTCGTTAACGGGTAACAACTCAATAGCATTAATCCCTAAATCAACCAGATAATCTAGTTTTTGAATAGTTGAATTATAAGTATGTCCATTGGTGAAATCTCTAATCAGTAACTCGTAAATTACCAAATCGCTTTTCGCCGGACGAACAAAATTATTGTTTTTCCAAGTATAGCTAGGCTGATTAGCTTGCATAACGCTGACAATTCCGGTAGTTTTACCTGTTGGATAAGCCTTTAAATTGGGATATGTGGCTGCTGTGATGTAGGGGTCGTTAACAGGATCTAAAATCTTTTCGCAATAAGGGTCTGCAATTCTCAGGTTGTCATCCACCAAAAACTGATAGCTGTATTCTAAGTTCGGATCTATGTTATCAACCTTAATCCAGAAGTAATTACCATCAGGAGTTTTGGTCATTTTAGCTGCAGTTGCCGACCAATTATTAAAATCGCCCATTAAGCTCACTGCGTTTTTCCCTGGTGCATACAGTACAAAAATTGCCGATGTACCGCCGTTTGTAAATACTACACCCTCTTTAGCGCCTGCTGGCAATTCTGTTGAAACAGGTGGAAGAACCGGAGGCGGCGTTGGTGTAGGCTCTTCTCCTACGTTACTTTTTTTACAAGAAAAACTTAAACAGGCACTTAAAAACAGTAATAAAAAATATCTTTTCATATCATCTAATTCGGCTTCCATCAGGGATGGAACATATATACTCTTAAACGCTTCGATGTTCTTCTACCGCAAGTTCTGCGGCTAATTGGTCATTCGCCTTTCGTTCATCCTTCACCAAAAAATAACAGATTACGGCTGCAAAAATCATTAATCCGCCGCCCAACTGTACCGCTAAAAGCCTATCATTGTTCAGTACGTGGCGCATTAACCAACCAAAACCTAAAGAGGCAATTATCTCTGGCAACACAATGAAAAAATTAAAGATGCCCATGTAAATTCCAATTTTCGCTTTTGGCAAGTGGCCACTAATCATGGCATAAGGCATAGATAAAATGCTTGCCCAAGCAATTCCGATACCCGTCATACATAGATAAAGCATATTTTTATCGTGCACCCAAGCTACGCTTATTAAGCCTAGGGCACCACAAAGCAAACAAAGTGAGTGTGTAGCCTTTCTACCTAAGGCATCAGCAATTTTGGGTAGTACCAATGCAAATAAAAAGGTAACTACGCTGTAAAACGCTAACGTTAGACTTCCAAAATCGGCGCCAGCAGCGTATACCGGATCACTAGCATCTTTGCCGCCAAATACATTTACGGCTACGGCGGTGGTATAGTAGAACCACATTAAGAACAAGCCCGGCCAAGTGAAAAACTGTACTAACGAAATTACCTTCATTTGCTTCGGCATATTGCCAACAGCGGCAATCATTTCCGAAATTCCACCAAAAAAACCTGCGCCCTTTTTATTTTCAGCTAATTCTTCTTCCGTTGGCGGATACTCTTTACTGGTAAGTACCGTGTACAGTACAGCTGAGAAGAAAAAGAACGCTCCTAGATAAAAAGAATATTTTACGTTTTGAGGAACGCCACCAAAGGCAGCAACGTTACTTACTTTAAACCAATTGTTAAATATCCAAGGTAAGGCCGATGCAATACTTCCGCCTAAACCAATCATCATACTTTGCATCACAAAACCACGATTGATTTGACTGTCCGGAAGTTTATCAGCCACAAAAGCTCTAAACGGCTCCATTGACACGTTACCAAATACGTCTAATATCCACAATAAACTTGCAGCCATCCACAAGGCACTGCTATGTGGCATAAAAATTAAAGCAACAGAACTAATCAACGCCCCTATGAAAAAATAAGGCCTTCTTCGGCCCCAAGTAGGATGCCATGTGCGATCGCTCAGGTAACCAATAATTGGCTGCACAATCAAGCCCGTTAACGGTGCTGCCAAAAACAGCAAAGGCACATCATCGGCATTGGCACCTAAATTTTCATAAATACGGCCCATATTGGCACGTTGCAAATCCCATCCAAACTGTATCCCAAAAAAACCAACACTCATGTTGATGATTTGAGAAATGCTTAGTGCAGGTTTGATATCTTTTTTAGGATTCATAAAAGGTTAAAATTTGGTTAGTTCGGTTAAAACTGAATGATTTGTGCCGATGAAGGCGCTATTTTCAAAGTAATATTATTCTTTTCTAAAATTATTGGGTTACCCGATAACAACTCTTTGGCTTTAGCGATTCCTTCTTTTTTGATGAATTGCGCCGGAATATTTATGGCTGTCTCTACATTTTGCGTACGACTAAAGTTTGCTACTACTAAAATACGCTGCTTATTGCTATGCCTAATGTAAGCATAAGCTTTTGGAAATTCGGTTAAAGGAAATTCGGTTATTGCGCCGTTCGTGACAGCATCACTAGTTGCCCTAATCGTAGTTAACTTCTTATAAAACTCTCGAATTTGCTGCTCTTGAACAGTAAGTTTTGCACTATCGAATTTACCTCCGTTTAACCAGCGCTGATGGTTGGGAACACCCCAATAATCGAAAATAGTGGTACGGTTATCATCGCCACCAAAACCTTCGGCAGCCGCACCTGGCTCGCCTACTTCTTGCCCAAAATACAGCATCAGCGGTCCTTTCCCTAATGTGGCGGAAATAACCATTGCCGGAAAGGCCAATTTCGCATCACCCGCAAAACCTTTGGATGCAATACGTTCCTCATCGTGGTTTTCTAAAAACCGTAACATTTGATTGTCGAAACCCTTGCTTTCCGTTTGCCAAACATGCTGAATTTCTTTAATATTGGCAGAAGCTTCATCTTTAACGAAACGTTTTAAACCATCGTACAAGCCCACTTTATCATACAAATAATCGAACTTGCCTTCATTTACGTATTGGGCATAGGCCTTTGGATTGTAGGCTTCGCCTATAAATATCAGTTTTGAATTTACCTTTTTTACTTCAGGTATTACCCAGCTCCAAAATTCTACCGGCACCATTTCTGCAACATCGCACCTAAAACCATCTACTCCTTTTTTTGCCCAATACACCAAAATATCTTTCATTTTTAACCAAACTGGTGGCGTTGGCTGTAGATGTTTGATTTCCTTTCCGTTTCTAAACTCTACGCCGTAGTTTAGTTTCACGGTTTCGTACCAATCGTTTACTGATGGCTGAGCTGCAAACACATTGTTGCCCGTTGCCTTTGCCGGGCTTTCTGCAAACTTACCGTCTTGCAATGTAGCCAAAGCACCACTTGATTTTGAATTTGCAGGAACTACAAAATCCTCGGATGGCAGATAGTAAAAATCATTAGTTGCGCTATAAGTAACAGCCTTATTATCTTTTGCGCCGAAATCTTCTACACCTTCTGGCTTAGCGGTAGACTTATAATTTCTGTCTACATGATTGGGCACAAAATCAATTAATACCTTTAATCCTTTATCATGCGTACGCTTAATCAACGCCTCAAACTCTTGCATGCGCTTGTTCACGTCAACTGCCAAATCAGGATCAACATCGTAATAATCTCTAATCGCATAAGGTGATCCAGCTCTGCCTTTAACTACATCGGCATCGCCAGTAGCAATACCAAACTGACTGTAATCGGTTAGGCTTGCGTGGGCAATTATGCCCGTGTACCATACGTAATCTACATTCAGCTCCTTTAATCCATCAAATGCTTTGTCATTAATGTCATTAAACTTGCCACAACCGTTTTCGGCTATGGTACCAAAAGGCTTGTTGGTGATATTAGCATTACCAAATAAGCGTGGCAAGAGTTGATAAATAATGATATTATCCTTCTTGTCCGCAGGTTGCAATTGTTGATTTTCTATACAAGATATCATCAATAAAACTAAAAAAACTAAAGTAAAACCGAATTTCGTATTCATTTTAAAAGTTTTAGGCCAAAACTGCGTTTGATATTTGCAACTCGGCGTTACCTAGCAATTGATAGTCTTTATCTAATACTTGTAAGGCTATCGACTGGTTAGACGTATTAACGATATGAATTTGCTCTTTACTGATATTGACTTTGATTGTTGCGCCCCTGAAACCCACGGTAAAAGAGAAAGATTGCCATTTTTTCGGCACAAACGGATTGAATATCAGTTTGTTGTTACGCACCCGCATACCTGCAAAGCCTTCTACCACACTCATCCACGTACCAGCCATAGAGGTGATGTGCAAACCATCTTCGGTATCGTTATTGTAATCATCTAAATCTAAGCGTGAAGTGCGAAGGTAAAACTCGTAAGCTCTTGCTTCGTCGTGCAATTTGGCGGCCAAAATGCTGTGCACGCATGGCGATAAGGAACTTTCATGTACTGTACGCGGTTCGTAAAAATCGAAACTGCGCTTGTGCATATCAAAATCAAAATCATCCTCAAAAAAGTAAAAGCCTTGCAAAACATCAGCTTGTTTAATGAAACACGAACGTAAAATTCTGTCCCAGCTCCATTTTTGGTTCAATGGGCGATCTTCCGCTGGCAAATCTTTCACTAAAACCTGTTCTTTATCTAAGTAGCCGTCTTGTTGCAAGTACACTCCAGCCGCCTCATCGAAAGGATAGTACATATTTTCTACAATATGCTGCCAGGTTGCAAATTCATCATCAGAAAAGTGAAGCTTATGCTGCAATTCTTGATGGCGTAGCGGCTGATTTAGCTTTACCCAGTTTGTAGACTCTTGGGCATACTTTAAGCACCAAACGGCTAAATAGTTAGTGTACCAATTGTTATTGATGTTATTTTCGTACTCATTTGGTCCGGTAACACCAAGCATTACATATTGCTTTTTAGCTTGGCTCCAGTTAATACGCTGTTTCCAGAAACGTGCAATTGCAATTAATACCTCCAATCCGTATTGCGCTAGGTATTCAGTGTCGCCGGTGTAACGAATATAATTGAAAATAGCATAAGCTATAGCACCATTTCTATGTATTTCCTCAAAGGTAATTTCCCACTCATTATGGCATTCTTCGCCATTAATGGTTACCATTGGGTATAAAGCCGCACCATCGGTAAAGCCTAGTTTTTGGGCATTTTCTATGGCTTTGTCTAATTGTTTGTAGCGATAGATTAGCAAATTTTTACTTACCTCTTGCGGCGCAGTTGCCAGATAGAACGGTACGCAATACGCTTCAGTATCCCAATAGGTAGAGCCACCATATTTCTCACCCGTAAATCCTTTCGGCCCAATATTCAAACGATCGTCGGTACCGGTATAGGTTTGAAATAATTGAAAGATATTAAAGCGGATGGCTTGTTGGGCTGCTACATCGCCTTCAATTACGATATCGCTTTCCTGCCATTTTTTAGCCCAAGCCTGCTGCTGCTCTTGAAAAAGCCGTTCGAAACCTTTAGATACCGCAGCTTCCAACGATTTTTTAGTTGCGTTTAACAGCTTGCTTGTATCGTAATTTTGTGAAGATAGAATTACCGCTGTTTTAATGAGAGTAATTTCATCGCCTTTGGCCAAAGCTAAATTAAATTGCTGTCCAATATATTTCTCGCTACGGATGGTTTGAAGTTCGCAGTCTTGGTTTGTGCCATTTTTAGCTATTGCGATGTGCGCCCCGGTACAAACCTCGAAACCACTTTTCTTTGTCCTCAGTGTCAAATAGCAGGCGTTTTGCTCATCTGCATCAGCTACAAAATCCCAAAATTTTTCGTCGTAATTACTGTCTTGGTTTTTTATGTCGCCGTCTAGGTATGATGTTACGGTCAATTGCCCATCAAAATTTAGCGCTTTAAGTTGATAATGGATAGCGCCAACCTCATCATCAGCAATACTGCAAAAACGTAAGGCCTTCACCCCTACCTCATAGCCATTTTGCAGAGTTGCTTTAAAATTGCGTTCTAAATAACCTTCTTTCATGTGTAGCACACGCGAAAACTCGGTAACATCAGCTTTTGCCAAGTCTAATTCCACACCATCAATGGTAATAAAAATACCAATCCAATTGGTGGCATTAAGCACCTTAGCAAAATATTCAGGGTAGCCGTTTTTCCACCAGCCTACCCGGGTTTTATCGGGATAATAAACACCAGCAACATAGTTTCCTTGAAGTGTTTCGCCAGAATAGCTTTCCTCGAAATTGGCTCGTTGCCCCATCCGTCCATTACCTAGACTGAAAATACTTTCAGAAATCTTGTTCAAATGTGGATCAAAACCTTCCTCGATAATGTTCCATTCATGCGCTTTGATATAATTCTTCATTTTATTGCTGATACTTTTTTATAATTCGTCCATTTGGTGCAAATGCGCAATAGACAGTTTACTTAAATCTGCCACTACCAGAGTAGCTTCTGTTAATATTTCGGCATGGCCGATACCTACACTTTTCATTCCTGCCCTATTGGCGGCTTCAATTCCAGCAATAGCATCTTCAAAAACCAATGCTTCTTGGGGCAAAACCCGGAGTAATTCGGCTCCTTTTAGGAATACCTCTGGGTCTGGTTTAGATTTGCTTACCACGTTCCCATCTACTATGACATCAAAAAAATGTGTTAAATTGGTTCTATCTAAAATCATTGCGGAATTTTTACTGGCCGAGCCCAAACCGATTAAATAGCCTGCGTTTTTAACCTTCGAAAGAAAGTCAACTGTTCCATTAAGCACCTCCGCCGGTGTCATTTGGTTAATCATGGCTACGTACCAATCATTTTTTTGCGTAGCAAGGCTGATTTTCTCTTCTTCCGTTTTTTGTTGTTTTCCCCAGTCCAAGATTTTGTTTAAACTCTCGATACGACTAATTCCCTTAAGTTGTTCGTTCTGCTCTTCGGTGAAATCGAACCCTAAAGTATTGGCCAATTTTTTCCAGGCTTTAAAATGATAAACTGCCGTATCTACCAGCACACCATCTAAATCGAAAAGGCAAGCTTTGATCTTCATTTTGTGTATGTATTGTTATTACGTAATTATTGTAGTTCTAAAACCAAAGTGGTTTTTGCTGGGATATTGATTTGAGTAATGTCGTTCAACAGCTCATCCGTGATTACATTCTTGGCTTTTTTGCTGCCTAAAATCATTTCGTTAAAACGTATTGTCTTTAATGTTTTTGCTTCGGTATTTCCATTCATCAACATCATTACTTTTTTAGCATCGTTATACCTGAAATACACATAAATGCCGTCTTCTGGTATAAACTGAATCAGCTTTCCAGTTTGCAGCACCTCGTTGTTTTTACGGTAGTTGGCCAATTTTTTCACGTAATTAAAGGCATCATTTTCCTTTTCGGTACGGCCCGAAGCCACGAATTTATTCATCTTATCGCTTGGCCAACCACCTGCAAAATCGCTTCGCACCAAACCATCTGGGTTGGCATAGTTCTTCATCAGAATTTCAGTTCCGTAATACATCTGTGGAATACCACGGGTGGTGAGCAAACAGGCAATGCCAGACTTGTATTTATCAAAATCTTCGCCTACCACAGAATAAAACCTACTGATATCGTGATTGTCCAAGAAAACCACATTCCGTGTCGGATCTTCGTACATGTAGTCGTTGGCAAGGGTGTTGTACAAGCGCACCACGCCGTCAGTCCAACCGAATTTCCCATTTAAGGCTTCGTTAATGCCCCAAAGCGTTTGAAAATCGGTTACGCCTTGCAATTGCGTATCCAAGCCCTGATTGATTTTGTTCCCTTTAGTGAAAAAAGCCTGATTAGGCACCCCATGCACCCAAGTTTCACCAAAAAAGGTAAATTTTGGATACTCCTCGATGATGCGTTCGCCCCATTCGGCCATAAATTTCGCATCGTTGTAAGCGTAGGTGTCTAGCCTAAAACCGTCTAGATCTGCATATTCTATCCACCAAATGTGGCTTTGCGTTAAATAATTTTTTACAAATTCATTGTTTTGGTTCAGGTCTGGCATATGTCTATCGAACCATCCATTAAGCATCAAGTCTTTATCGCTTTTGGCTACATACGGATCAAAATGCACCTGCTCCCTGTAAGTAGTTTTGGTATAGTTTGGCCATTGGTGCACCCAATCTTTAGTAGGCATATCTTTGATGGTAAAATGTTCGGTACCGAAGTGATTGTGCACTAAATCTTTGATCATTTTGATACCACGTTGGTGGCAATCTATCACGAGTTGTTTATAATCCTCGTTGGTGCCAAAACGCGGATCTATTTTATAATTTTCTGTGTTGGCATAGCCATGATACGAGGTTTTGGGCTGGTTATTTTCTAGCACCGGATTTAACCAGAGGGCAGTTACGCCAAGTTCCTGCAGGTAATCAAGCTTCGAAGTAATGCCTTTTAAGTCGCCGCCGTGCCTATAATACATGCTATCTCGGTTTAGGGCTGTTTCGTTCATTCCCTTCACCACATCATTCTTGCTATCGCCGTTTGCAAAGCGATCTGGCATAATAAGGTAGATAAAATCTTTATTGGTAACGCCTTGAAACTGCTGCTGACCAGCATTCCGTACTTTAAGTTCGTAAGTATATTGAGCGTATTTTTTACCGTTATAGCTAAATGAAATCTCAAACTTTCCGGCTTTGGCATTAGCCGAAATTAATAGGTCTAAAAAAAGGTAGTTGGGATTATCTACCCGGTTTATCTTTTCTAGCGTTACATCAGTATTTTCAATTTTTACTTCTGTTTTGCCGATGTCTTTACCGTGAACCAACAGCTGCAGTTTTGGATTTTTCATACCTGCCCACCAAAAAGCTGGTTCTACCCTTTCAAGTTTTGGCATTTGCGCAACAAGTACAAACGGAATAGCCAAAAACAGGAATAATAAGGCTTTTTTCATCATCTAATATTTGATTTCGAATTGTGAAACTTTGCTAGCAATGGTTAAACTTTTTACTTTACAACCAATAGTTGGGTTGGCAGTACCTTGCGGATCGAACCTAGAAATTGGCGCAATTAAGGACACAAAATCATCTTTTAAACTTCCAGATGCTTGTATGTTATCCTTGTCATCAAACCCGTGGAACACTAACTTTAGCAAGTTAAATTTAGACTTGAAATTGCCTTCAACTTTGTTAAATATAATTTTACGCTGCGTTGCATCATAACTGATTAAACGTTTATAGTAATCGCCTTTTTCGTAATTATAGGTTTCGCCATCGTCTTCATAATACGTGAAACTATTGTTTTGGTCACCTTTATAGATGTGCAATACCAACGTATCCGTTGGCTTTTCGGCTGTTGTTTGTACTAAAGATTGCATTGGCACAATACTGCCACCTCTTACAAACACGGGCAATTGCTGTACGCTTAAGCGAAAAATTTTCTCGGTATTGCCAAGTTGCGCAGCATCGTCATAAAGGCTGTACCAGGTGCCTTTTGGAAAAAACACTGCCCCGTACTCTTTCGTGCTTTCGAAAGGTGCTACTAAAAATGCCTGCCCAAACATAAATTGGTTCTGGAATTTGCCGTCGAAAACTTTTGCTTCGTGGGCATTTTCCAGTGCCAAACTTCTTACTACCGGCATTCCATTTTGTGTAGCTTCGTTAAAGGTCGAATATAAATAAGGTAACAATCGATAACGCAGGTTAATGAAGTTTCTAGAGATTTCTGTTACTTCTTCGCCGTAGGTCCATGGCTCCGAAGATTTACTGTTCACCGCAGCATGGTTACGGAAATAAGGGTTAAATGCACCGATTTGTATCCAACGTGCATACAAACTCACTGATGGGTTTCCAGTGAACCCGCCAATATCCATCCCGGTAAAAGCTACACCGCTTAAGCCTAAACTGTTCATTAAACGTACGCCCAATAACATGTGATCTTCTTCAGATCGGTTATCGCCAGTCCAAATGGCAGTATAACGTTGCAAACCTGCATAACCGGCCCTTGTTAAATTGAACTGCCTCTTATTAGTGGCCTGTGTCATGCCTTCGAAACTTGCACGAGCCATCTGCATGCCGTAAACGTTGTGTGCCTGCTTGTGGCTTGCCAATGCACCATCGTAATTAAAAATGATATTTGATGGCATTTTTTGACCCCAACTGGCAATTTCGTTCATATCGTTCCAAATTCCATCTACGCCGGTATTGGCAAAAAACTTAATTTTTTCGTGCCACCAGTTTCTACCCAAAGGGGATGTGAAATCTGGAAAATGGCACCAGCCCGGCCAAACCTGTGCCGTGAAATTGCTACTGTCGGTATATTTCACGAAAATGTTTTGTTTCACGCCGTCCTCAAAAGCTTCATAGCCCTTTTCCACTTTAATACCCGGGTCTACAATAACCGTAGTTCTAAAACCCATCTCCTTTAGCTTTTTATTCATCGCTAAGGGATTTTGGAAACGCTGCCGATCCCAAGTGAATAGCTTATACTGATCCATGTAATGAATGTCAAGCGTAATACCGTCTGCAGGGATTTTCTTTTCCCTTAACGTTTGCGCAATACGCATTACTTCTGTTTCCGGATAATAGCTGTAACGGTTTTGTTGATAACCCAAACTCCATAATGGTGGCATTTTCATTCTTCCCGTTAGGTTGGTATAAGATTTTACAACATCCGCCAGATGCGTGTGATAAATGAAATAATAATTTAGCTCGCCACCTTGTGCAGAAAAAGAAGAGAAACGATTGTTACTTGCACCAAAATTAAAATCGGTTTGATAGGTATTGTCTAAAAAGATGCCGTAGTTTAAATTATTATGAATACCGATGTAAAATGGAATTGATGAATACAAAGGATCCTGACCGGTAGAATAGCCGTAAGCATCGTAGTTCCAATTGGTATATCCATTGCCTCTTCTATCGAGGTTACCAGTTTTTTCGCCCAAACCTACAAAACGCTCACCTTGTTGCAGCTGCTTATAAGCTGTTACTTCTTCTGCTACCCAAGAGTTTTGCAAACCTTGCTCATCTTGATTGATCAACCTACCATCTACGGTAAAAAAAGCTACCGAAAAAGGTTTCTTTTTAATAATGGTTTTAACCGAATCTGTAGCTAGCGTAAGCTCATTAGCATCTTCACTGATTTTTACGTTTGTTTTTTGAGGCTGGGCAATGACAGCGTAAGAAAAATCTTTGGCCAATTGCTTTTTATCTAAACGCAGCCTAATTACACTCGGCGAATAAACAGTTACTTCTCCAAAGGCGTTGTCGGTTACAAAGCGTACACTTTGGCCTGCAATAGTTGTATTGGTAACACTGCCTGCAGCTAACACAGGTTTTTGTTGTGCAAAAGTTGGGTTTATCGCTATAAAAAGAAAGCATATGGAAAGAAAATATCTGTGCATATCGGCAAAAAAAACAAGAAAAGAAAGAATACCATCTTCGGCAAAGATTTATGCCGAAAATGGTATCTGATATCGATTAATTTTTAACTATTGTATAAGTTCTGTCGAACTCATTTAACGTAACGGTGTAATTACCAGAAGTTGCCACGCTCATATTGCCGCCACCATCGGTAATCGTACCTGCTGCTGTACCTGGGCCATAAGTATAATCCCAAGTTCCTTTTTGCAATAAGAATTTAAATTCGCCTGCGGTTAAGTTGGTGGTTACCCGCCACACACCGCTGCCTTGATAAATCATTGCAGGTAAAGCGGCATTATTATTATCCCAACCGCCAGCTGTCGCTGCACCAATTAAGAAAACTGTTCCAGTAGTGATTTGATATTTTAGGTTTTTGATATTAGTACCGTCCCAAATTAAACGGTATAAACCTGTTGCACCTGGAACCGTCATATTGTCGGCATCGCCTTGTGTAATGGAGCCATCTGTGGTGTTTTTCACTTTACCAAAATCTTTCGATCCCGCTGCCGTACCGTCGCCCCATGCTGCACCGTCTACAAATTTCCACTGTTCGCCTGCAGTTAAGTTTACGAAGCCCATAAATTTATTGGTTCCAATTAAAGTTAAGCCTTGGGTAGGGAAAACATTAGGAGGGTTCCATCCTGCAACTGTTGCAGCGCCTACAGCACCCATCCTACCTTGTTGTATGTAGTATTTGTTGTTTTTCAAATCGGCGCTAACGCGATAATAGCCAGCTACAGGTATATCGATATTGCCGCTGCCCCCGCTTTGTAATAATTCTCCGTCTGCTGCGCCCTTGCCGTAAATTTTCTGAGATGGTGTGCTCCAGTCGGTGTTTTCACTTAAAAACTTCATACCGTCTTGTGTTAAATACACGTAGGCATAGAACGTTCCCGACAGATTTTTATCTGCAATCATTTGAATGGCCTGAGCTGGATTCCATCCAATAGGCGTTGCGCCACCCACCATAAACAATTTTACTTCCCTAACTATGCTTAGGTTATTAACGTAATCAGAATTTTTAATATAAGTGCCAGATTTTGCTTCTACTGTCCATTGCAATTTAGCAGCCGATGATTGATCTGTAAAACCTTTTGAGCTTAACATTTGATCCATCGCTTGGTAGCTGATGGTAAAAGTAGAGTCAGCTCCCGAATTGTTAGATGCCGCTTCGAAAATTGGTGTATCAAAACTTTCTCCTTCGCGAGCAAACTTTATTTTGTAGGTTACTGGACTGGTTGATTTTCCAGGGAAAGCCTTTTGCCATTTGAAAGTGATCAAATCTGTAGTAGAGTTAGGGTTAATCTCTACGTTGTTAGCTGAAGAGACCGGACCATAAAGTAGGAAGTTACTGATACCATCTCCAAAACGAGTAATGGAGATATTGTAGTTTGCACTTGCTACTTCTTTTTTAGTGCCGTTATCAGCCCTTACATTCCAAATCAAATCTGTTTTAACACCATCAGCAATTCCCTTTGCTTTTAAAGCATCGTCTAACTGTTTTTGTGTTAGTGTCAGTTTATTGGTTTTCCCATCATTGTCTGCTGGAATTTCTAGCAAGGGTTGTGTTAAAGAACCTGTTTTAAGCGCCGCTATAAATGTGTAAGTTGAGGCAGTTGATACACCGGGCTTAGCCGCGGTCCAAGTAATCTGCACCTGAGCATTAGGGGTTGCACTATTTAACACCAATATAGCGTTATTTTGAGGTGCCGTTAAATTAAAAGCACCTAAGGCCTCGCCCTTAGATTGGTCGTCGAAATCAATTTTCTTACATCCAAAAATTATTACCGATACTGACAGTAATAAAAAAAATAGTTTATTCTTCATATCAATATTAATTAAAGGTTAAATAAGCTACCTCAACTACAGGTGCAGTAGTTACTACGTTAGTCCCTGTAGCGTCTTTAATATTACCCGAAAACTGATAGCTAAATTTAGACAGCGTTGTTCCTGCAGGAAGCGTAATTAGCTTTTCAGGAATAAAAGAATAAGAGTACAATTTATCAGACTCTTTCTTTGCAGTGATGTTTGCCCTTTGGGCGAACTGATTACCAGCCCCATCGAAGAAAGTGATGGTCACTTTCACATCGAACATACGCTGCAAATTCTGATCAGTTGCCAAGTCTTGATGAAAATAGACCGTAGCCATATCGGTCTGATCTAGCTTGGAAGGAAATATTCTGAACTGCGATGGCGAAAACACCAAGGGATCGAACTTGTAAGGCTTAAAATCTTGGGTTTGTTTGGAACCGTCTTTTGTTTTGGCCAAAAAACCAAAGTTAATTAGCTCTGCTGGGCTTTGTGCAAACAATGTTGTAGCAATAAACTTAAAGGTAAATTTATTGGTTGCGATTTTAGTAAGCTTGGCCGCTTCAGATGAATTTCCCCACTGGCCATTTACGATAGCATCTTTACCGCCTCCAACACCATCATTAGAGAAAGCCCAAATGTAAATATCGTTCATCCCTGCCAACGGCGTGTTAGAAACATCTAAGGTAATGGTTACCTCATCTTCTGCAGTAAACGACGCCGGACTAAAAGTTACCTGAGCAAATGCCCAAAGCGTACATAAACTAAATATGGTTGATAATAAAAACTTTTTCATCATGATGTTACTTTTTAGTGAACTCGTATTTGTAAGAAATGATTACTTTACCATTGATGGATTTATTTTTGGTTAAGTAAAACTTACCGCTGCTTAAACCAGCATAAGAACCCAATTTTAATATATTGGTTACTGTGCCATTTTTAAGGGTAATTGCGGACGGTGCTGTTGCATCATCTACCGTCCAAGTACCAGAAGTTAAATCTGCAATTTTAGGCGCATTACCGTTGGTAATGGTAAAGGTTGTTGGTGTACCGCTAGCATCGCCAAGCAGCGCAATGGTTAAATCTTTGTAAGGATATATGCTGGTAATATCCAACTCCTTATAAGGAAATCCTTTGGTAGCTGCGTCCTGGTCTACCTGTGTAACCTTGGTTAAGCCCCAAGTTCCCTGCATTTGTTTTACTACTTCCACTTTGGTTGTAATAGGGCCAAAGTCTTCTGGCTTGCATCCAAAAACGCTTAGGACAACCGCCAATACTGTAAAATATTTTAATGTCTTCATCTTTATCTAAATTTAGTTACAACCACCTTCTGGATTACGGACGAAAATGTCGCTGGCAGCCATTTCACCTTGAGGAAACTGTAAGATCATACCGCCACAGTTCCAAACAGCGCCACGTCTGTCGATGTTCTCACCTTTAGCGCCAATACGTTTAATTTCTGATAGTCGGTTACCTTCACCTGCCATTTCAATGCTACGTTCGAACCTTGCATTGGTTCTAATTAAACTAGCGGATGAACCAGCTGGAATTGATTTGGTGCCTGCATAGGCCCGAGCTAAAATGTCATTGATGTCTTGAACAGCTATATTTAAACTGGTGTTCAATTCTGCAGCCGACTCTGCCCTAATCAACTTCATGTCGGTTAAATAAAGTACGGGAATTTCAAAACGATCGCTGTTGTATTTTTTAATGGCGATAAAACCTGGATATTTCACGGTTTCGAACCATGCCTTCCTCACATCATTTGTGGTATTTACCGTATTCCAAAAAGCGGTATTAAAACGCAGGGTTGGCAAATTAAAATCCGATCGGAATTGGCCTCTCAACTCGCCACCCGCCTCAAACGTGCCCCTGCTGCTAATGATTTTGAAAATGCTTTCCTTTGATCCAGTTTCTGAAAATCTTGATGCGTAGGTATCTAATGTAAATTTATTAGAAGAGATTGCCTCGTTAGCGTATTTATATGCATTGGTGAAATCGTTCATTTGGAAATACACCTTTGCTAACAATGCTTTAGCTGCCCATTTAGTAGCATATCCATCATTCTCATCTGGTAGTTTTACTTCTGCTATTTTCAAATCGGCAATGATTTGGTCATACACCTGTTTTACGGTAGACCTGAAACCTGCCACTGCTTCTGTCTTTAATCTCAACGGGACACCTAAATGACTATTATCTGCAGTATAGCCGTAAGGTTGTGCCCACAACTTAGCCGCTTCGAAATGACTAATTGCTCTTACAAATCGAGCTTGTCCTTCTAGATTATCTTTAAGTGTATTTGCAACAGCTAAGTTTTCTAGAACTACGTTAGCTCTATAAATAGATTGATAAATATCTCGATATAAATCATTTTTGTAAGCTCCAAAAACCGAGCTTCTTCTGCCATAGATCTCGCCAAAATCTGCGCTTAGTTGCGAGCCGTCTAATTGGTCGGCAATTAGTTCATTCATGACTTGTATTTTACCGCCAAACATTGCACCACCTACAATTTGGTACGCTCCATTCATCTCTTTAACTAATCCTTCTTGATCAGCTAAAGCAACTTCTTTAGTTATCGCATCCACTGGGGGTGCATCTAAAAATTTCTTACATCCTGTACCAAAACCTGCCACCACAGTAAGTACAATGAATGATTTCCATATATTGTTATACTCAATTTTCATTTCTTTAATGCTTTATTTGGTTAGAATGATGTTGTTAAACCGAAAGTGATTGATTTTTGCTGAGGTGTAGTCAAATAAGTAACGTTCGGGCTCATGTTTCTATCCTGCGGATTTTCGAAATCACGGGCAATCTCAGGATCGCCACCTGGATACTTAGTGAAAGTCAACAAATTCATACCAGTTGCAAATAATCTCAAGTTCTGAAGTCTTAATTTGCTAATGGCTTTGGTTGGCAAGCTATAAGACAATGTAATTTCCCTTAAGCGAACGAAAGAAGCATCGTACAGGAACATCGTAGAGTTGTATTGCCATTCGCTTGATAAGCCCGGGTAATTGCTCGCGTTCATAGTTAAACGTGGAAACCTTGCTACGTCTCCTGGTTGCCTCCAACGATCTGCAATATCTTCCCTAATGTTCCAATCTGTTACTACACCTAACTGGCGTTTTGCCGAACTGTCGTACAGGTTACCTCCAATTGCAAACGTAAATAAGGTATTTAATTCAAATCCTTTGTAGCTAAATGTATTAGTTAAACCACCCAAATAATCTGGCAGTATCTTACCTACTGGTACTCGGTTATCTAACGAGAAGGTTTTTGTTTCAAAGCCATCCTTATCTAACCAAATTGGCAAGCCGTCATTAGGATCAACACCTTTGTATCTTACCAGATAGTTTGTTCCAATTGGATAACCTACGGCGATACGAGTATCATTGGTACCACCGCCAACAGCATCTGGACTGTAACCGCCCAAACTTAAAACCTCGTTGAAATTCTTAGAGGCATTGAAACGAGTAACCCATTTGAAGTCTTTAGTTTCAACATTAACAGTGTTTAATGCAAATTCGTAACCTTCATTTAGAATTTCTCCAACGTTAATCCATGCGCCATCAAATCCTGTTGATGGAGAAATAGCACCATTCAGCAATGCATCCGTTGTTTTTTTACGGTAGTATGAAAACTCACCGCTAATTCGCCCATTAAATAATCCAAAATCAATACCAAGGTCCAAGTTTTGACCTTCCTCCCATTTCAAATCTGGGTTTTGAACGTTTTTTGGAAATAATGTAGGGCGGCCGTTGTATGGCGAACCTGCTGTAAACTGTTGAAAATACTCACCACTTGGAAAGTTAGAACTTCCCACTAAACCGTAACTAGCCCTCAATTTCAAATTACTGATAACCTTATTATTTTTCAAGAAATCTTCCTGACTGATATACCACGAAGCAGATCCTGAAGGGAAGTAACCGTATTTATTGTTAGGACCGAACTTAGATGAACCATCTCTACGTATTACACCTTGTAAGTAATATTTATCTTTGTATGAATAGTTGATACGGCCAAACACAGATGAAAATCTGTCTCTACCAATTCCATTAAAATAATTTAAACTGTTGCTGGCAGCAGCTGCATTTAAGGCCTGATAATAGCTAGCCCTATCCACATCAAATCTAGCGTCTGCATCTCCAAAAATACCATCTCTGTATAAGCGTCTATCAGAGAACTGAGTTTCTATACCCGCTAAGAAGGTGATTTTATTGTTTGTATTTAACGCCCAATCGTAAGTTGCCGTTCCAGTTACTGTTTTATTAAAAACCTGCACTGGATAAGTAGAGGCCTGTCCTCTGGTTCTATTTACAAGTTCAGCAGGTGAAAATACGTTGTCTTGAATGTCCAAATTATCCATGTTACCAATAGCTTTTAGGCTAAGGTTTTTAACAGGCTTCAATTCGAAAGTTACACCACCGATTAAACGTTTGTTGATTGTTTTCCAATCTAGTAATCCGAGGTTTCTTGCCGGATTTGCTCCGTTAGAAAAGAAGCTACCATCAGCATTGTACACAGGAAAAATTGGTAATGCGGTAGACATCGCTTCTCCCAAGCCACCAGACCAAGCCGCATTTACACGATTGTTAGTACCGTTATCGTAGGCGAGGTTAATGTTCGTAGCAAAATACGAGGTTGGTTTTACATCTACGTTGGCTCTAAAACCATAACGCTCATATGAATTTCCTTTTAGGAAGCTATTGTTATCGCTGTAGTTGGCAGAGAAATAAGTACTAATTTTCTCTGAACCTTGATTTATAGAAATTGACTGGTCGTTAGATTTTCCGGTTTCAGTTACAATTCCCCACCAATCTGTATTGTTTTGGCGAGCTTGGTCCCAAGTTAAGCCGCCCGGCAAAGGTGCTAAGCCAGTGTTGCCATCGTTGGTCCAAGCTTCTTGACGTAATGACAACCATTCCTCGCCTGTGGCAAAAGTTGGCTTATTGGCATACGTGCTTAAACCGTATTTACTAGAAAGTGTTACCGTTGGCTTTTTGCCCGCTTTTCCTCTTTTTGTAGTAATTAAAATTACACCGTTAGCACCTCTAGATCCGTAAATACCAGCTGCAGCGGCATCCTTTAAGATCTCAATAGATTCAATGTCGTTTGGATTGATGGTGGCTAGTGGATTTTGGTTCATTGCGCCACGATTTCCACCGATGAACGGATCAGCAGTGATTGGAATACCATCTAGCACATAAAGCGGATCGCCACCTGCACTGATTGAACCGATACCCCTGATACGTATTACCGAGCCGCTACCTGCTAAACCACTACCCTGAGTAACCTGAACGCCAGGCGCCTGGCCTTGCAAACTAGCTTCGAAACTTGGTGTTGGCAATGCGGTTATTTTTTCTCCAGTAACTTTTGAGATAGCCCCAGTAACCTGACGTTTAGTTTGGGTGCCGTAACCTACAATCACTACGTCGTCTAACATTTGGTTGTCAGACTGTAAGGTCAAAGTCACTTCTGTTCTGCCGGACACCTTTACAACGCGCTCTAAGGTTTTGAAGGCGATTGAACGTACCTCTAAGGTCACATCACCGTTGGTTAAGCCACTAATCTGAAACACGCCATCGTTATCAGTAGAAGTTGCTTTTGTTGTTCCTTTAATAAAAACAGAGGCACCGGGCAAAGGCTGACCCGTATTATCAAGCACCTTTCCAGAAATTACTCCGGTTTGCGCCTGAACCTGCAACGCTACTAGCATCAGTAGCATCAAAAGCCCCCGTTTTAGCAAGTAAAATATTTTCATACTTTGGCTTAATTTGATTAATAAATTTGGTTAGAGTTTTAGTTAAAATACACTAAGCACTAATTTACAAGTAGAAAGTAGTAATCAAAATTTATTTTAAAATTAATTTTCACCTACCAAAACCAGTTATTTATTTTTCCTAAAAAACACACTTAGCAAAGAAATAATTAAAGTAAATAATGCCTAAATAAAAAATATAAATAACTTATAATCAATATTTTAATATAAATAAAATAAAAACAAAGTGTATTTTAAACACTTAGTATTTTCATACACTAATTAACGGGAACGTTCCCGTTTTTTAAGAGATAATTTGATTGCTTTTTTCGGGAACGTTCCCGAAAAAAAACGATAATTCTTCTTAAAATACACTAAGTGAAGAAAAAAATTGAAAAATTAAACTCAAAAAAGTTTCGCAAAAAACTTGATTATTTCGCAGTAGACTTACGACTGTAAAGCTTTGACTTGAGCACCACTTCTTGGATAGTTTCTACAGCCTCTTCTCCTTCCAAAATATTGAAAAGTAACTGTGCCGCCTGCGCACCTATTTCTGTGGCCGGTTGTGTCATTGTTGTTAACGATGGATTAAGCAAAGGGGCTATCTCAAGGCTCGAAAAACCTATTACTTTGAGATCTTCAGGAATACGTATTTGCAAATCGAAACAAGTATAATAGGTAGCGAACGCCAAGCGTTCTACAGCAGCAAATATCCCATCTGGTTTCAATTCTTGCAGCGCTGTCTTAATAATTAGTGCGTTTTCCTCGTAACTGTTACTACAATCTACTACCAACTTCTCATTAAATGGAATATTGTATTTGCCCAAGGCATCTTGGTAGCCACTCATACGTGTTTTACCGATACTTAGATTTTTGTTTACTACCAGGTAACCAATTCTTTTGCAACCCTGCTGTATTAAATGTTCCGTAGCTTTAAAGCTGCTGTCATAATCATTTGTAATTACCCTTGGCACTTCAATATCCTCGTAAATTCTATCAAAAAACACTAAAGGTAAGCGCTTTGGGCCCAAATTGTTCAAATATGCATGATCATTAGCTTCACCAGAGGCAGACATGATGATGCCATCAGCCCTACCATTGTGCAAGTGCCTGATAAAATCTACCTCTTTTTGGTAGTCATCATCTGTTACGTAAATTAAAATGTGGTAGTCGTGTTTACGGGCAATACGCTCTATACCATGTATGGCTTGCGAAAAATAGTTATTGGCCAGCTCTGGAACAATGATCGCAATAGTGCGACTTTTTTGCTCCCTTAAGTTGCTAGCGTAATGATTGGGTTGGTAGTTTAGCTCACGAGCCTTCGCCAATATCCTTTCTTTGGTGTGTGGTTTAATATCACTGTGATCCCTAAAAGCCCTAGACACTGTAGACTTTGAGAGATTAAGCGCCTCCGCCAACTTTTTGATATTGATACGATCCATTTATAATTTACCAAAATTATCTTGAAACAAAGATAAACCTTGAAATGGATATATCAACAGTTAAATCTTCATCGATAAGCTTTGTAATTAGGTTTGAAAAGGTTATCTGCTGAAATTTCTGGGATCTCAAATTATAAATATTGCTTTATCTGTGGGATGAGTTTTCCAAAGCTGAAAAATTAGCTGGATGGCGAGTTTGGGACGAAAGGTGATAGATACTTTTGACAAAATCTATAACCTATTAAAGTTTTTTTCAAAAAACTATTTACAAGCCATTCTATAAAGAAAAAACATCCAAACCACAAAACCAACTATAAAGGCAGGCAAAGGGTTTTCCATGGTAAGACCAGAGAGAAACGCTCCTGTAGCAACAATACAAGTCAAAAAAAATAGAATGAGATTTTTCATGATATTAAAATTTAATACTTTCATTTATTAAAAACACCTTCATGGCTAAGAAATAAAAGCCATGAAGGTGTAACATTTAAACTGCTATTTTTATTTGCTTTATCTTCTTTTCTAGGTCACCTTCTTTTTATCTAACTTTCTTAAAAGGCTGATAACACTTATCTGTACGCGGTCGACAATTCGCCAATCTTTTGCAATGTAAATATCAGTTGTAGTATGCTCATTATCTACATGGTTCAACGCTTGTGCCACATCATCCTTACTCATTCCACCGGAATTGCGGGCAATAGTTGCAAAAGTGTGCCTTGCCCAATAAAGTGTTAGTTCTTTAAGGCCTGTAAGAATTCTCAGCTTTTTCATTCCCATTGATAGAGCTTTATTTAGACCATCAGAATTTATATAGCGGGTAGAAAGTTTTCCTATATATTTTTGGAGCAGTGGTTTGGCTTCATCTATAATTTTTATGCTTATAAAAGCACTGTCTTTTCGCTTGCCCCTAGTTTTGGAACGGTTATATTCTAATCTGCCATTTCTGATATTTTCTTTGGTCAGCTGATAAAAATCCACTGCATTTGTTCCACACAGATAAAACGAAAGCATATAAAGCTCCTTTGCCATTTCTGCACGGCTTCCCATTTCGCTTTTGCAGTCTCGAATTATTCTTATCTGCTCTAAAGTATTGTTCCTTTTTTTAGTAAGTGGTGGAGAACCAATCTTATATTTTTTGAATGGGTAATGCTTGATCCGGTATATGCCTAAGTCCTCATTATTATATTTATTGCGTGCAGCATTGAATAGGGTGCGTAAATCACGCATGTGGTTGTGAAGTCCGCTGTCAGAAACTCCCTTTGCTGTTTTCTTGGTAATAATGCTTTTCTGTCCATTCGGGCGCTCCATCGTACGTTCGCTTCGCAAAAAGCGCTCATAATAAATAAGCATATTGGAATTGATTTCCGTTATCGAAACAGATTCCCTTTTAAAATAATCAATGAGGCTATTGCGGACTAAGCGGAAGTTATGGGCCGTCGCCTTTCGTCCTTCTTTGACAGTTTGAGCCATGTGTTCAGCACAAAATTTGATAAAATCAACATCGTCATCTATTTCGCAGAGGTAGTTCTTTAATGTTTCAGCAGTAAAAAAGTCTAGCCTTTCTCCTAGTTCGCTGATGATCTTTCGATAGCCCCTAAGTTGTTGTTCTACTAAATCATTAACAAAAATGTCTTTGATCTTCATTTTTGTAGTCAGTTGCTTTTTGACTACATAGTGTACAGTGTCGATGTACTTTCTTTGGGCCTTGTGATGGACACAGATTTTTACATTGAAGGTGCCATCTGTTTTTTTGTGGTGTTCGAACACCTTGGCGCTAACGGTTGCCATAATCCTTGAATTTAGCACGTAAAAAGTTCGTAACCATTTCGTAACGTTTTTGCGTGGAGTTAAACAAAAAATTATGTAAAACCTGCTTTCAGGGGGCTTCCTGAAGCATAGTTGCCGACGGTAATCGGCATCAGAAAAAATAAAAAAACCGTCCTCAAATTTCTTTGTAAGACGGTTTTGAAGTGGGCCCACCAGGACTTGAACCTGGGACCGACGGATTATGAGTCCGGCGCTCTAACCAACTGAGCTATAGGCCCTTACACTATTTTTAGCTGTCTGCGTGAGACAAACTTAGACAAAATTTTTCGAGTTGGCAAATTCTTTTCCCCTTTGAAAGACCCTCAAAGGTTTGGGAAGAATTTAAGTTCAAAAAAGCTTGTTTTCAATTCTATAGTCCAGATAATTATGAGTCTTCTACTCTAACCAACTGAGCTAATGGCCCTGCTAAAACACTGTTAGGTTTTGCGAGTGCAATGTTACATATTTGCATCGAATTTTGGAACAATAAATGGAAAAAATTAAAAATATTATCTTCGATTACGGCAACGTGATTTTTGCTATCGACTTCTTACGCACCCAAAATGCTCTTGCACAACTAGGTATCCCCAATGTAACCGAATTCTTTGCGCACAAGGGCCACAACCAACTATTTGACGATTTTGAAACCGGAAGCATTACCCCTGCCCAGTTTAGGGATGGCATTAGAAAGGTAGCCGAAAAATTAGAACTTACCGACCAACAAATAGACGATGCCTGGAACAGTTTGCTAATTGGCGTATCAGGCAACAACCACGAGGTACTGTTAGAAGTAAAAGATAATTACCGCACTTTTTTGTTAAGCAACAACAATAAAATCCACTACGATTGGATCATTGCCTATCTACAAAAAGACTTTGGTTTCAACAACTATGATGATTTTTTTGAAAGAGCCTATTTTTCACAAGATACCAGCATGCGCAAGCCAAACCCTGCCATATTTGAAATGGTACTGAAAGAAAACAACCTTGTAGCCGAAGAAACCCTGTTCATTGACGATAGCCCGCAACATATTGAGGGAGCTAAAAAAGCAGGATTAAACACCTTGCTAATGAATGTACACCCAGAGCATTTGCGTGATTTCCTGGTGAGCCATCACATTCTGTAGCATTATATGGGTAGGGATAATCTGTTTGGTTTTTCCTACCGCTTTTTCTCCCGAAGCGCTTCATGGTTCTTGAGCGCATCAATAGCTGTTGCTTTTCGTGGAACAGCCGGCTCATAGTCGGCAGGCATAAAGGTTGCCAGCCTCCTTTTCGACATAAAGCCCGACATATAGAGGTTGTAGCTCAATTCCAAACCATCTTCCGAGAGTTCAAAAGGTTCGTCATCCATCATATACAACAACGTTTCCATCTTTGTAGGCATTTCCTTATTGATCCTCACTTTTGTAGTATCTACATAGGCTGACATTTTCTGAAAATTCCGACGGTAGGTTACCATCAGAGAATCCTTAAATTTAAGTTTATACACCCTGTTCACTTTATCGTGTTCCAGAATGCGGTCCAAGCATACCGTATCCAAAGTTCTACATACCAAATCGGGCTGTTTAAAAACCTCGCCATAATAAGCCAAGGTATCCTGATCAGCGATCAAATCCCTGACATGCAAATCCAAAGCAAACTGCTTTTGCTTTAAAGCCTGATTTTTAAGCGAATTGATATAATCGAGGATTCTTTCTTTCTCTTGGTTCCGCACTTCGGTGTAGGTGTTAATGGAAAAACCTTCCTCCTTAAGTTTACCACTTACCAAAGCCTTATAGAAATGGGTAGCTGAACCTTGATAAGCATGATTGGTATTGAACTGCAACCTGTCTATTGAATTGGTTGATTTGGTCGGTTCAAAAAACAAGGTCGATTTATAAAGCAGCTTTTCGCTATTCACATCATACTTAAACTCATCCAAATCTATCTTTACCAAATAGCCCAGCTTATCATTCATCACCCATATAGGCTCATAAGTAGCAGCGGTTAAAATACCGGTCAACTGGTCGAAACTAAAACGCACCGCCTTTTGGTTAACCACTACATCGTTTTTATATTTACTGGAGTAGTAATCTTCGTCTATATCCGACATTAATAGCCTGGTAAACAAGCGTCCCCATTTTTTCCATCCAACACGGTCGCCAATAATCACTTCCTTTAAAGTATTATGGATGGGCTTTAACACTACTTTAAGGTTTTGCTGAGGAATTTTATGCAACACCACTTTTTGATAACCCACACATGAAACCACCAATTTGGCCTTGCCTTGAGAAATGCTTATGTAAAATTTGCCTGCTGCATTGGTTTTAGTACCAATTTGCGTTTCGTTGAAATATACACTGGCATTTTCAATGGGCTTACCGGTTTTGGCATCAACCACCCTGCCTATTGCCGTAAGTTGCGCAAAACCATGCTGAGCTAAAAACAACAAAAAGCATAGCAAAAAATTGACCTTAAAAAACATACACAATGAGGTTATATTTGAGCAATATTTACTAACTTAACAAAAAAAGAGCTAAATGGAAGCCAAAAAGTACAAATCGTTACAAGAGTTTTACCCCTTTTACCTGAGCGAGCATCAAAATACCACCAGCCGGGTGCTACATTTTATAGGCACAGGATTGGTTGTACTTTCGCTCATTACAGGGGTGCTTTTTCATGATTGGCGCTTTTTGCTGGTCATCCCCTTTTTGGGCTATGGCTTTGCTTGGGTAGGACATTTCTTTTTTGAAAAGAACAAACCTGCCACCTTCCAGTACCCAGGGTATAGCTTAGCCAGCGATTTCATGCTATTTTGGGATTTGCTGAGCGGAAAGCAAAATTTCAAAGTAAAATAGCTTTTGCCTATTAGCCCATAGATAAAAGCACTTTGACAGGGCCAGGCCATAACCCTACCTTTATCATTATTCAAAAAAGGTATGGACATGGAAACAAAACAAACAGCGAAATGTCTTTCCAACGGCGCTAGTAAGCCATTGGAAAATACCAATACATCATTAACAAAAAATTGATTAAGCATGGAAAACAAAGGTTCAGACATCAGCAAATGCCCATTTCACAACGGCAGCATGAAAAGTAACGTTGGCGGCAGTGGTACCCGAAACCGCGACTGGTGGCCAAAACAACTCAAACTCAACATCCTCCGCCAGTACTCTTCCCTGTCAAATCCCATGGACGAAGAGTTTAATTATGCCGAAGCTTTCAAAAGCCTCGACTATCAAGCTTTAAAAAATGATTTGCACGCCCTCATGACCGATTCGCAAGATTGGTGGCCCGCTGATTTTGGCCATTACGGTGGCTTATTTATCCGCATGGCCTGGCACAGTGCCGGTACCTATCGTGTAGGCGACGGCCGTGGTGGTGCTGGACAGGGGCAACAGCGTTTTGCTCCGCTAAATAGCTGGCCAGACAACGTGAGCTTAGATAAAGCCCGCCGTTTACTTTGGCCTATCAAACAAAAATATGGCCGGGCCATTTCCTGGGCCGATTTAATGATCTTGGCTGGAAACGTGGCCTTGGAATCGATGGGCTTTAAAACCTTTGGTTTTGCCGGTGGTCGTGAAGACGTTTGGGAGGCTAGCGAGGATGTATATTGGGGATCAGAAACCACTTGGCTGGGTAACGAAGAACGCTACGCCCAAGGTCAGGAGGGAGTGGCCGCTCATGGAGTGGTTTCTTCTGATGAAGATGCTGATGGACGAAAACACTCCAGAGATTTGGAAAAACCCTTGGCTGCGGCACACATGGGTTTAATTTATGTAAATCCCGAAGGCCCTGATGGCAATCCAGATCCTATCGCAGCCGCTAAAGATATCCGTGACACTTTCGGTCGTATGGCCATGGATGATGAAGAAACAGTAGCCTTAATTGCGGGCGGACATACTTTTGGAAAAACACACGGAGCATCTACTTCTGACCACGTAGGCAAAGAGCCCGAAGCTGCTGGCTTGGAAGCCCAAGGCTTTGGTTGGAGCAATAACTTTGGCAGTGGTAAAGGTGCTGATGCCATTACCAGTGGCTTAGAAGTAACTTGGACCACTACCCCAACCCAATGGAGCAATAACTTTTTCGAGAACCTTTTCGCTTTTGAATGGGAGTTGACCAAAAGTCCGGGGGGTGCGCACCAATGGGTAGCTAAAACCAACGAAGAAATTATTCCCGACGCTTTTGACCCTACCAAAAAACATAAACCTACCATGCTCACCACAGATCTTTCTTTGAGGTTTGATCCCGCATACGAGAAGATCTCCAGGCGTTTTTTAGAAAATCCAGACGCTTTTGCAGATGCTTTTGCCCGTGCTTGGTTTAAATTAACGCACCGCGACATGGGGCCAGTTTCCCGTTACTTAGGCCCTGAAGTGCCAGGCGAAGAATTGATTTGGCAAGATCCTGTACCTGCGGTAGATCATCCGTTAGTAGACGAAAATGATTTGGAAAGCTTAAAAGCTAAAATCCTGGCTTCGGGATTAAGTGTTTCGCAATTAGTAAGCACTGCTTGGGCTTCCGCTTCTACTTTCCGTGGTGGCGATAAACGTGGCGGTGCCAATGGCGCACGCATTCGTTTAGCACCCCAACGTTATTGGAAAGCCAACAACCCTACGCAGTTAGATAAAGTGTTGAGCACCTTAGAGAATATCCAAAAGGAGTTTAATAGTGCACAAAGCAATGGCAAAAAAGTTTCGTTGGCCGATTTAATTGTACTTGCCGGTAATGCGGCCATAGAAAAAGCCGCTAAAGATGCAGGCCAACAAATAAAAGTACCTTTTGCTGCTGGACGTACAGATGCCAGCCAAGACAAAACAGATGTAGAATCATTCGGTTACCTAGAGCCTATCGCCGATGGTTTCCGTAACTACAAAAAAGGCCGAACGCTGTCTTCAACAGAAGAATTATTGGTTGACAAAGCACAATTATTAACGCTTACGGCACCTGAAATGACCGTACTTATAGGAGGTATGCGTGCCTTAAATGCCAATTACGATGGTTCTGCCCATGGCGTGCTAACCAATCGTCCAGAGCAACTGAGCAATGATTTCTTTGTAAACCTATTGGATATGCGTACCGCTTGGAAAGCCACCAGCGAGGATCAGGAATTGTACGAGGGTTACGACCGCAGTACTGGCCAAACCAAATGGAACGCCACCCGTGCCGATTTGGTTTTTGGCTCCAATGCCGAGCTTCGTGCCATTGCCGAAGTGTATGCCAGTACAGACGCTCATGGAAAATTTGTGAAGGACTTTGTAGCCGCATGGAATAAAGTCATGAACTTAGATCGTTTTGATTTGGCTTAAAATCTAGCAATAAAATAGTCATCATCCCTAGTCCATTGCTTTTTAGAAGCTGGGCTAGGGATTTTTGGTTTAATTACTTACCCCCCAGCCCCTCCCCAAGCGGGGATATGGTGACAGCAAAACACCATTTTCATTAGCATTTAAGGGCGATAACAACCTCCCAAGAATTTTTATACTCAGAACAAACCAAATGGGACCAGGCTCCCAAACCATGTTAGTACTTTAATTGTAACAAAGTCCTTTTAATTTGCTTTTTTAAATGAACAAACCCATCTTTGTGAAAATGAGCAAAATGGCAACATCAAAAACAAGCGGTACTTTCTTTACGAAGAAGAAGGCCCCTGCTATGCCATATGCTCAACCTGCAACGCAAAATTTCTGCACGCCCTCAAATCCTGCAGCAATTAATCAAAGCAAGGATTTTATTCACTAAACCCCGATTTCTAATTCTTCTTAGCGATTTCGGGGGATAACCACCTCTAAATATTTTTTTTATGCCTTCATTTCTGGAGGCTTATCTATTCATTTAAACTTATTGAAATGGAAACAAAATCAATTTTATTATCTAAAAGCGATCACAAATTTTTAAGCGAGCATTTAGAAAAAGCTGTCATGAGCGACTACAATAAATCTCGACTTAAACAAGAAATTAAAAATGCCAAAATCTTTGATGATGCAGCTTTACCTGCCGATGTTGTATCGTTATACACCGAAGCGCAGATTGAAAGCACCGAAAACAGTCAACAATTTGTCTTTAAACTGGTTTTACCTAAAGATGCCAACATAAAACAACAAAAAGTATCTATCTTTGCCCCGATTAGCATTGCATTGCTAGGCTACCAAACCGGTGATTTGATCCAATGGGAAATGCCCGATGGCATCAAAGAGTTCAAGATTATGGCCGTAAGAAAGTTAGAAGAGCACGAACATTAACCAAAGCAATGCACGGCTAACCACGTTATTCCCTTTTACGATTGAAGATCATGAACACAGAAAAAGCAGAAAAGCTAAAAAAATGGGTCAAGAAAATTGGCTTTTGGGGTTTTCTATTCTTTTTGGTAAAGGGATTGGCATGGTTAGCTGTAGGTTATTTCATTGTGAAGTAACCTATCCATAATTCAATGTCGGCAATTCATTGCTGTTCCCTTTTAACATTCCAAACCATAAATTCATGCACACCAACCTATTCGTGATTACGGGAGGCCCCGGCGTGGGCAAAACTACACTGATCCACGAATTAAGCAACGCCGGTTTTACGGTAGTTGAAGAAAGCGCCAGAAAAATTATCCAGGCGCAAATGCTTGCAAACGGCGATGCACTACCATGGAAAAACAAAATGCTTTACGCAAAGCTGATGCTGGAAGCCGCTGTTAATGTTTATCAAACTATTAAAGCAAAACAATTATCAGAACCGGTGTTTTTTGACAGAGGGATTTTAGACTCCATTGGCTACATGAACATGGAAAACATTCCAATTCCATCAGAAATGAAAGCCGTGGCAATTGCCCATCGATATGCAGCTAAAGTTTTCATTCTGCCTCCATGGAAAGAAATCTATCAAACCGACCACGAACGCAAGCAAACTTGGGAAGAAGCCGTATTTACCTTTGAAAAAATGAAAGAAACTTATCTAGCCCATGGTTACCAGCTCATTGAAATCCCCAAGGCAGATGTAGGAACTAGAAGACGATTTGTTGAAAAGGAAATTGGATTAATTGGATAAAAGAACAAAGAGCAACGAATAAAGATTGACATCCCTACTCTTTGCTCCTTACTCCTTGCTCCTTATTCCTAAATCCCTCTCCTACGCTTCTCTCTGCTAATCAAAGAAAGCTCCCTGCCTGTTTGCCCCGCTACAGAAGTATTTTCCTGCGCCCTTCTGAACAGATAAGGCATTACCGCTTTGATAGGCCCATAAGGAACATACTTGGCCACATTATAGCCCACATGAGAAAGGTTAAAACTTAAGTTATCGCTCATTCCCAATAACTGTGCAAAATAAACGTGCGGATGATTATGAGCGATCCCTTTCTCGTCAATTAGCTCGGTAAGCAAACGGCTGCTCTCCTCATTGTGCGTGCCACATACAAAACCGATTTTATCAATATTGTCCACACAGTAACGCAGTGCTTCATTGTAATCTTTATCGGTAGCCGCCTTGTCCACTTGTATCGGGGATAGATAGCCCATTTCTTCGGCACGTTTACGTTCCTTTTCCATATAGGCGCCACGTACCAATTTGGCACCCAAAATAAAACCCGCTTCCCTGGCAATTAGGTGGTCGGCCTGTAAGCTGGTCAGTTTATCGTGGCGGTAAATTTGATATGTGTTAAATACAATGAGTTGATCTTTATTGAACTTCATCATCATTTCAATGGCCAATAAATCGATGGTGTCTTGGATCCAGGTTTCCTCGGCATCAATCATCACGGGCACGCTTCTCTCGTATGCGGTACGGCAAATTTTTTCGCAGCGTTGCTTTACGCGTTCAAACTCCTCTGTTTCGGCTGCATCAAGCGCCTGCTTGGCATCCAATTTTTCCAACAGGGCAAAACGGCCAATTCCCGTCACCTTAAAAACCGTGATCGGGATTCTGGGATCCCCATCGGCACGTACAATGGTCCTGATAATTTCTTCGCAGGTAAAATCAAACACCTGCTCCTCGTCTTCACCCTCTACAGAATAATCGAGGATGGTACCAACTTTGCCTTGGTGCAATTGCTCAATGGTGTGTTCACACTCGGCAATGGTTTCGCCACCACAAAATTGTTTAAAAATAGTGGCTTTAATGGCGCCTTGGATAGGCAAACCAATATTCAGCATAAAATTGGTGATGGGCGGGCCAACTTTGGTTAAAAAGTTACTCCCTATCATTTTAAACAGCCAGTAGGCCTGTTTTAATTCGGAATCAGATTTATGTCGAAACGCAACCTCAGTGTTATTGAAGTCTATTTTTTGCTTGGGGGAAGCATCCATTTTTATAAGTATTTAGTCAGAACGCTGCAAAAATATAAATAACTAGCCATCCAAGCACGAAAGACTTTCAAATAATCGTAAATTTGCGCCGCCATGATTAAATTTAAACTCGAAGGAGAATTTATTCCCTTAATTGCATTGCTAAAAGCGGCCTCGCTGGTACAAAGCGGCGGCGAAGCACAGTCCATCGTTGAAGAAGGTTTGGTTAAAGTTAACGGAACCACCGAAGATCGTAAGCGCTTAAAGGTGCGCATTGGCGATAAAGTTGAATTTATGGGCAAGATAATTGAAATTATTTAATGGAAGCGCTAAAAAACAACGATCATTTTATTCATTTCGAGAGTGGCCTGGCTCCATTAAATGATATTTTAACGAAGAAAAAGTACAGTAAGGTATTTGTTTTTGCCGATTCGACTACTGCGGAAGTATGTATACCGGTTTTCAGGGACCTTTTGCCAGATTTAGATCATTTCGATATTATTGAAACAGATGCTGGAGAAGAAAACAAGAACATTGACTTTTGTATAGGCATTTGGAAAACTCTTTTGGATTTTGAAGCCGATAGAAAATGCCTGATGATCAACCTTGGCGGCGGTGTAATTACCGACATGGGCGGTTTTGTGGCATCAACCTACAAACGTGGCATCGATTTCATCAACATTCCCACTACCCTGCTTTCGCAAGTTGATGCTTCCGTAGGTGGTAAAACAGGAATCGACATCGATAATGTGAAGAACATGGTAGGTACTTTTGCCTTGCCACAAGCGGTGTTTATCGAAAACAGTTTCTTGGCTACCTTGCCAGAACGGGAAATGCTGTCCGGCTTTGCCGAAATGATCAAACATGGTTTGATTGCTGATGCGGCCTATTATCAGGAACTGAAAAACAGCGATTATCGTCAGATCAGCGCACAAGCCATTTACCATTCTGTTAAAATCAAAAACGAAGTGGTATTGACCGATCCATTTGAAAAAGGTTTGCGTAAGATTTTAAATTTTGGACATACCATTGGCCATGCAGTAGAAGGCTATGCCCTGGTAAATGATAAAAAGCCGCTTACCCACGGCGAAGCCATTGCCATTGGAATGGTTTGCGAAGCTTACCTCTCTGCCAAATATTGTAACCTTTCTGCCCTTGAACTTGATGAAATTGCGGGTTATATTTTATCTCTTTACCCTAAATACCACATTAAAGCAGAGAGCTTTGATGATTTAATGGCCTTAATGCAAAGCGATAAAAAGAACGAAGACGGCTTCATCTTATTCTCCCTATTAGATCAGATTGGCAAGTGCGTTTTTAATTGCAGAGTAACTAAGGAAGATATTTTTAACAGTTTAACCTATTACAATAGTTTATAGTGTATGAAGTTTACCGGAAGTGACATTTCTGTAGGCACCTTATTTGGTTTCGTGATTGTGCTCACCATTGTTGAAATGTATTTCAGCTATAGGCACGATAAAAAATTATACACCAAGAGAGATACTTGGACCAACATTTATCTCATGCTTTGTGCCATTGTAGTTAACCTGAGCATGAAGGTCGCCACCTTTTATCTATTGGATTACTGTTATCAATTCAGACTGTTCGAAATTCAAACACCTTGGATTTATTGGACGGTACTGGTGCTGGCGCAGGATTTCCTTTATTGGTTTTTACATACAGTTGGCCATTATGTGCGTTTCTTTTGGGCCATGCACGTTACCCATCATTCTTCGGAGCACTTTAACTTAACCACAGGTTTTCGCTCAACGGTTTTTGAACCTTTGTACAGGGTATTCTTTTATTTGCCACTGGCTTTTATGGGCTTTAATGCCTTGGATATTCTTTTTGCTTACCTTGTTACCCAAATTTATGGCAACTTGGTACACACGCAAACCGTGATGAAGTTCCATCCTGTTTTTGAATATATCTTTGTAACACCTTCGCACCACAGGGTACATCACGCCTGCAATGTGCGCTACCTGGATAAAAATATGGGCATGGTACTTATTTTATGGGACAGGATGTTTGGTACTTTTCAAGAGGAATTACCAGAGGACAAAATAAAATATGGCTTAACTACCCAACCAGAAGACACTGGACCTGTAAACATCATCTTCCATGAGTTTATAGCTTTGGGGAAAGATGTTAAAAAAGCGCCAACTTTTTGGGATAAGATCAAATATGTGATCAATCCGCCGGGATGGAGCCATGACGGAAGCACTAAAATCGCCAAAATCATGCAGCGGGAACTACAGGAAGAAGAAAATAAAAGCAAAGTAGTTGGCAATAGCGTTAAAACCTTTGGTTAAAAAATACCATTTCGTTATTCGGTACAAAAACAACAAAATTAAATTCCGATAAAAATATTTTCACTTTAGTATTGACAAATTAAATTTGTTGCTGTACATTTGGCAACATAAAGCAAAAAATGAATTTTAACACTACATATTGGTTTGGTTACTTTTACTACTTTAGTAAGAGCCAGGACTGATATGCAGAAAAATAGATAAAAATATTTAAGAATGTATGAAGGGTCCTGGCTAAAAAGCCAGGACCCTTTTTCGTTTAACAACATTATGAAAACAAAAACCAGGGTAGCCATACAAGGCATTAAAGCATCATTCCACGAAGAGGCAGCTTACAAATTCTTTGGCAGAGACATTGAAACGGTTGAATGCAATTCATTCAAACAAACTTGCGACATTTTAGATGAGGGCAAAGCTGATTTTGTGGTAATGGCTATCGAAAACTCTATTGCCGGCAGCCTTTTGCCCAACTACACCTTAATTCGCGAATACAATTTCGCCGTAGTTGGCGAGGTTTACCTTCCCATTCAATTGCACTTATTGGCTTTACCAGGCGTAAAATTTGAAGACATTAAAATAGCGACCTCACACCCTATCGCCATCAGACAATGTGTTGATTTTTTTGAAGAATTCCCTCAAATACAAGTTATTGAAGGCAACGATACCGCCGCTTGTGCAAAGAAAATCAAAGATGGCCAGTTAAAAGATACGGTTGCCATTGCCAATGCTTTAGCTGCCGAAACCTATGGGCTCGACATTATTGAGCGAAGAATAGAATCGAACAAAAAGAACTTTACCCGTTTTTTAATTCTTAGAAAAGACAAAACCGAAGTAGAAAAAGGCATCAACAAAGCTTCTATTTGTTTTCAGGTGGGTCACCACGTTGGGGCGTTAAGCCAAGTGTTGCAAATATTCGCAGAGCTGAATGTGAATTTAACCAAAATCCAATCTATGCCTGTACTGGGCCGCCGCAACGAGTACTATTTCTATGTAGATATTGAATGGAAAAACATTGAAAACTATGATGCGGCCATCAGAAAAGTATTAAAGTTCACGGTCAACTTCAACATCATGGGCGAGTACGTGAAAAATGATAAAGTGTAAAACTAGAAAGTAAAAAATTAAAAAGCTGGATATCAAATCTTGATCCCTGATACCCAAATCTCCATACTAAAAAATTATAAACAACATAAATATCCTAAAAAATGAAACTAAGTTTAAACATCGAGCCTTTAGAAAACTGGCTGTCCGCTAAGAACCAGCCATTGTTAATTTCAGGTCCTTGCAGCGCTGAAACAGAAGATCAATTATTAACCACGGCACATTTATTGGCTGCTACTGGCAAAGTAAGTGTATTAAGAGCCGGTATTTGGAAACCTCGTACCCGTCCGGGAGAGTTTGAAGGTATTGGTAGCATTGGTTTAGAGTGGTTGAAACGAGCTAAAGCAGAAACTGGTTTGCCTACAGCAGTTGAGGTAGCCAACGCTAAGCACGTTGAGGAGGCTTTAGCAGCTGGTGTTGATATCCTTTGGATTGGTGCACGTTCAACCGTAAACCCTTTCACTGTACAAGAAATTGCTGATGCCTTAAAAGGTCATGATGTACCTGTATTGGTGAAAAACCCAGTAAATCCTGATCTTCAATTGTGGATTGGTGCGATTGAGCGTATCAACAAAGCCGGAATTACTAAAATTGGTGCAATCCACCGTGGTTTCTCTTCGTTCGAAAAATCTTCCTTCCGTAACGAGCCAATGTGGGAAATGGCCATCCAATTGAAAACCCTTTGCCCTGAATTGCCAATCATTAACGACCCAAGCCACATTTGCGGCAACCGTGAGTTGATCCCTTACATCTCTCAAAAAGCTTTAGACTTAGACATGCAAGGTTTAATGATCGAGTCGCACTTGGATCCTTCGGTAGCTTGGACAGATGCTAAGCAACAATTGACACCAGCAGCGGTGAACGAGCTCATGGAGCGCTTAACGGTACGTGAACCAGAATCTCAAAACGAAGCTTTTGTAGATAAACTAGCGGAACTACGTAAGCAAATCGACAAAATTGACGACTTGCTATTGCAAAAACTGGGCGAGCGTATGAAAATCGTAGAAAAAATTGGCGAGTACAAACGTGATAACCAAGTAACTGTTTTGCAAGTTAACCGTTGGGATGAAATCCTTAAAAAAGGAACAGCATTTGCGAAAGCATTGAAATTGGATGAGCACTTTACCGAAAAATTCTTGGAATTGGTACACGGCGAATCTATCCGTTTACAAACTGAAATATTAAACGAAGGCAAAGCTACACAAGAAGGCATTGCTGCTGAGCAACATGCTGAAGTAAAAGCATAAGCGAATATTTTTTAGGATAAAACTGTTAACAAAAGAGATTGCTCCGTACTCCGTAATGAAGTTCCAATTTTCGTTATTGCGGGGAGGAACGACGGAGCAATCTCCAACAGTATAGCCTTAACAACCCAACTATCAGACCGAACCTATGCATAAAAATGCAATTGTGTCCTTTAAGGGGGCGCAAAACATAAACACCGAAATACAACTTACGGGCTCAAAAAGCGAATGTAACCGAGCATTGATTATCAAATCTTTAAGCAAAAATTTGGTAAAAGTACAGAACCTATCTAATGCTGCCGATACGGTTACCTTAAATGCTATTTTAGCCGATTTAGATACCGTAGATACCGACCACAACCTTGCTAAGACCGTAGACGTTGGTCCTGCTGGAACCGCCATGCGTTTTCTATCGGCCTACCTATCTGCCAAAAACGGCAACTTCCTACTTACCGGAACTGAGCGCATGAAGCAACGTCCCATTGGTATTTTGGCCGAAGCCCTGAAAGAAATTGGCGCCAACATCAGCTATGCTGAGAAAGATGGCTTTCCTCCTCTCTCCATTAAAGGCCCATTGGAGCAAACCAATGCCCAAATCAAAATCAAAGGTGATGTAAGCAGTCAATACCTATCGGCTTTGCTAATGGTTGCGCCTACCCTTCCAAAGGGATTAACCCTGGAAATAGAAGGCGAACTGACCTCTAAACCTTATGTAGAAATGACTTTGGCCATGTTGGCAGAATGCGGCATTTCTCATGAATGGAAAGGAAATTTAATTACCATTGCTCCTCAAGATTTTAAACCTTCTACCTTGATTGTAGAACCAGATTGGAGCGCTGCTTCTTACTGGTACAGCATTGTGGCGCTAGCTAAAAATGCAAAAATAAGCTTGCCTCACTTGAGAGATAAAAGTTTGCAGGGCGATAGCCAAATCAAATCCATCATGGAGATTTTTGGCGTAAGCACTACCAAAACTTCCAACGGCATTGCTTTCGAAAAAAATCAAGAAATTAAGGACACCGACAAGGTCTTAGATTTAAAAACCTGTCCGGACCTGGCACAAACCATTGTGGTAATTGCTGCCGCTTTGGGATTAAACATGGCTTTTACAGGTTTAGAAACCTTAAAAATAAAAGAAACCGATCGTGTTGCGGCTTTACAAAATGAGTTGGCTAAAATTGGCGTGAAATTAATTGAAAACAACCTGGTTTATACACTAGATTGTTCAAAATTGAATTTCCCCAAGAAAGTAAGCATCGCTACGTACGAAGACCACCGCATGGCCATGGCTTTTGCTCCTTTAGCACTATTGATTGAGGAACTAGAAATTGAAGAATGTAACGTGGTTGAAAAATCTTATCCTTATTTTTGGGAGGACTTGAAGAAAGCGGGATTTGAAGTAGTGGAACAAAGATAAAAGAGCAAAGAATAAAGACCAAAGCACAAACGCCTAAATGGGCGAAATCGTAAATCTAAAATCGTAAATCTAAAATAAAAATGGCAGGCAACTCATTTGGACAAATTTTCTCTATCACCACCTTTGGCGAATCGCATGGAACGGCAATTGGCGTAATTTTAGACGGTTGTCCCGCAGGCTTAACCATCGATTTGGATTTCATCCAGTCGGAGCTAGACAAAAGAAAACCTGGCCAATCAAAAATTACCACACAACGCAAGGAAAGCGACACGGTACAAATCCTCTCAGGCATTTTTGAAGGCAAAAGTACCGGTACACCTATTGCCATGCTAATCCCGAACGAAGACCAACGCAGCAAGGATTATGGCCACAATGTAGATGTTTATCGCCCCAGCCATGCCGATTATGTGTACGATGCCAAATATGGCATTCGCGATCATCGTGGCGGCGGCCGTTCATCCGCAAGGGAAACTGCTGCCCGTGTAGCCGCTGGCGCTATTGCCAAACTGTTTTTAAAACATCATGGCATTGATATTTTTGCCCATGTCACTGCGGTTGGAAAAATCAATGCTCCCAATTTAGAAAGCAACGACATTACCGAATTACTTGAATTAAGAGAAGCAAATATTGTTCGCTGTGCCGATCCCGCTACGGCTAATGAAATGATCGAATTTATCGACAGTGTACGTAAGGATGGCGATACGGTTGGCGGCAAAATTTCCTGTGTAGTTAAGGGCTGTCCTGCAGGATTGGGAGAACCTGTTTTTGATAAACTTCATGCAGATTTAGGAAAAGCCATGCTAAGCATTAATGCGGTACATGGTTTTGAATACGGATCTGGCTTTGATGGGACCGAGCTAAGAGGCTCTGAACATAACGATATTCCATTGCCAAAAGCTAAGGACGAACAGCAATTTAAAACCATTAGCAACCACGCTGGCGGTATTTTAGGGGGCATTTCTAACGGAATGGACATCAACTTTAAAGTAGGCTTTAAACCGGTGGCCACCATTATGCACAGCCAACAAACCATTAATGCTGCCGGCCAAGCTGCCGAAATAAAAGGCAAGGGCCGTCATGATCCTTGTGTAGTACCAAGAGCCGTTGTTATTGTGGAAGCCATGGCAGCGCTTGTTTTGGCTGATCACCTATTAAGAAATCGCACTGCAAAACTATAGCTTAATATCATCATCACACTTATCTGTGCATCTGTGGCAATTATTTTTAGCCACAGATACACAGATTTTTTTTTAGTTTTATGATATGAAAGTTAAATTGATCTTACTTACTTCTTTAGTTGTTTTAAATCTAGGTGCTTTTGCTCAAAGCTTTAACGAACAAATTGCAACCCACCGTGAAAAATATAAAGCAGATTTTGTTAGCAACGAACATTCGCCACTCAAGGAAGGAGATTTAAAACACCTCCGCTTTTATAATGCCGATAGCAATTACAAAGTGACTGCTAAAGTAACCTTATTGGAAGGTGAAAAAGCTTTCAAAATGCCTACCTATGCGGGAACCACTGCCGAATACATTCGTTATGCGAAACTTGATTTTGACCTCAACGGAAAGCCTACACAATTAACTTTATACAAAAACGTGGCCCTATCGGCCAATCCAGCATACAAAGATTATCTCTTCCTTCCTTTTACCGACCAAACCAATAATAAGGAAACTTATGGCGGCGGCAGATATATCGATTTAAAGAGTGGCAACATTATCAATGGAAGCATTGAATTGGATTTCAATAAAGCTTACAATCCTTATTGTGCTTATAGCGATGGTTATCGTTGCCCTATCCCACCAGAAGAAAATGATTTGGCTTTAGCGATTAGGGCTGGTGAGCAAAAATACGCTAGTGAGAAGAAGCATCGCAATTAACTCAGGACGAAGTTTTAGTTAATGAACATCTAGGGGCTTTCAGCAACCTTCTTATAAATCAGTGGGAATGGCGTTATGCGATATTCCCCTCTCCCAGAGGGGTGCCCAACGGGCGGGGTGTTTTAATTACAAAGTTCAAAGATTTCTCGGCTACGTTACACTTCGCTCGAAATGACGCCATTTTTGACAACCTATGATAATAACCTACTTATTGGCTCCACAATTTCAACAACACACTTACTTACAAAAAACAAAAAAGGCGATATTGCTATCGCCTTTATGGTAATTTCCGTCAATATTTAATATAGTTTTGGATAGCGATCCGGGTTTCCCTCGTTCATCATGGCATAAGCCGCTTCAATGATGTCATCCACAGATGGTTTAGAAAAATAGTCACCATCAGAGCCATAGGGTGCTCTGTGGGCTTTTGCCGCTAAAGTTTGTGGCTTACCATCTAACAGGTAATAACCTTTTTGGTCCTCCAAAATATTTTTCAGGATGAAGGCACTAGCACCACCAGGAACGTCTTCATCTACCACTAATAATTTATTGGTTTTTTGAAGAGATTTCCCACAAGCATGGTCTAAATCGAAAGGTAATAAAGTCTGTACATCGATCACTTCTAATGAAATACCAAATGCAGACAGTTCCTCGGCTGCTTCCTCCACTAATCTAAGTGTTGAGCCATAACTCACTACCGTAATATCAGTGCCCTCTTTAATGATTTCGGCTTTGCCCAAAGGAACCGTAAACTCGCCAACGTTATCCGGTAATTTCTCTTTCAAGCGGTAACCGTTCAAACACTCGATCACCAACGCTGGCTCATCAGACCTGAACAAGGTGTTATACATACCAGCGGCCTGTGTCATGTTGCGGGGAACACAGATGTGCATTCCACGTAAGCTCCCTAAAATCATACTCATTGGGGAACCCGAGTGCCAAATACCCTCTAGTCTATGTCCTCTACTCCTGATAATCAACGGTGCTTTTTGCCCAGCTTTTGTACGATAAGACAAGGTTGCCAAATCATCGCTCAACACGGTAATCCCATAAAGGAGATAATCCAGGTATTGAATTTCGGCAATAGGTTTTAAACCTCTCATCGCTAGGCCTATCCCCTGCCCCACAATGGTGGCCTCCCTAATGCCGGCATCGCTCACCCTCAACTCGCCATACTTTGCCTGTAAACCTGCAAAGCCCTGGTTAACATCACCAATGGCTCCCAAATCTTCCCCAAAAGCAAGTAACCTCGGATCACGGGCAAAATTAGCATCAAAACAAGCGTTTAAAATTTCACGTCCGTCAAGCATTTTACCGTCTTCACTGTATTGGGCAGCAATTTGGGCTACATTAAAAGGGCTTTCTATGCCTTCTGTAAACAGTTTAGAATTATATAGTTCGGTATAAAATGAGGTTTTATCTTGATACCATTTGATCAATATTTCACGCTCGGCCGAAGGCACATGTACACTTTGTCTTATTGCTTTTCTGGCGGCCGAAACTACTTCCTTACGCAAGGCGTCGTGTGTAGAGGCCAATTGTGCCGCAATTTTTGACAAGCCATGATCGCCATTGGCCAAATTGTTGATCATACGAACTACCTCGGCCTGTTCCTGTTTAATGGTATCCAGAAACTCGTTCCATGCCTCTTTCTGCACTTCTTTCACATGTTTTTTAGCGGCATCCTCCAACTCGTCCAGCTCCTCTTTGGTGGCAATAGCCGATTGGATCATCCACTCACGCATCTTTACGATACAATCATGTTCCCGCTCCCATTCCAAACGCTCTTTACTTTTATAACGCTCATGCGAGCCAGAAGTGGAGTGTCCCTGCGGCTGGGTAACTTCGGTAACGTGAATTAGAACAGGTACATGCTCGTTCCTACAAACCTCTATCGCTTTTAGGTATGTTTCGCATAAGGCCGGATAATCCCATCCACGTACCTTAAAAATCTCATATCCATTGGTTCCTTCTTCTCGTTGGAATCCTTTAAGAATTTCAGAAATATCTTCCTTAGTGGTTTGGTATTTTGCAGGTACAGAAATTCCGTAACCATCGTCCCAAACGGAAATAGCCATAGGTACCTGCAATACACCCGCGGCATTAAACGCCTCAAAAAACACACCTTCCGATGTAGAGCCATTTCCAATAGTGCCAAAAGCCACCTCGTTACCGTTTACAGAAAAGTTTTTCAGGTAATCAAGCTCCTTATTTTGTTTGAACAATTTAGAGGCATAGGCCAAACCCAACAAACGGGCCATTTGTCCGCCTGTAGTAGAAATATCTGCCGAACTATTTTTGACCTCGGTGAGATTTTTCCAGGTACCGTCGTCATTTAAGGAACGAGTAGAAAAATGGCTGTTCATTTGCCTTCCTGCTGAGGCTGGATCAGCATCAACGTCTGGATTGGCGTACAATTGCGCAAAAAACTCTTTAAGGGTAGATATTCCTGTAGCAAAGGCAAAAGTTTGGTCCCTATAATAGCCCGCACGCCAGTCGCCGTTCTTAAAAACCTTGGCCATGGCCAATTGTGGCACTTCCTTACCATCGCCAAAAATTCCAAATTTGGCTTTGCCGGTGAGCACCTCTTTTCGGCCCAATAAACTAGCCTGACGGCTCTCTACAGCAATTCTGTAGTCGTTTATCACGATGGCTTTAAAGTCTTCAAAACTGAGTTCCGAAGCGTCAATCTCATTGGTAATAATTTTCCCTGATGAAATCATAAGCAAGAAGTTGGTTAGGGGGCAAAGATACAATTCTTTCTTGTTCTGCCTTAAGGAAACGCCCAAATAATATTTGGAATGCTTTTTGTTTTAAATTATAAAACACTAAATTTGTGTATACAAAAAACTCAAATCAGCGAACATGAAAAAGCTATTATTGTTATTGGTTACCGTGGTTGGATTAGGGTTTGCAGCTAACGCTCAAACAAAACCAGCAGAATTTAAATTTGATGCAGAAACACATGATTTAGGCAAAATCAAACTTGATGTAGCCGTTTCATACACGTTCAATTTCACCAATGAAGGCGATGCGCCATTGATCATTTCTAAAGTTGAACCCACCTGTGGCTGTACCGTTGGTGAATACACGCAAACACCGGTAAAAAAAGGTGAAAAAGGTTTCATCAAAGTTACCGTAAAAAAATCAGGTGCACCAGCTCCTTTCAACGTAGCAATTACGGTTACTTCAAACGCCAGAACCTCTACCAAAGTACTTTATTTAAAAGGTGAAAGCGTAGCTGCCGCAAGCAAATAGGACGTAATTTATTACACGAATATTTTAGTAAAAACCTCGTTATTACAACGAGGTTTTTATATTTTTGCTCCATGCCAAAGATATCAGAAAAAGGGCTTCAGATGCCCGCTTCACCAATTAGAAAACTTACCCCTTTCGCCGATCAGGCAAAAGCAGCCGGAAAAAAGGTGTACCACCTTAATATAGGCCAACCAGATATAGCAACTCCAGAGGGCATGTTAAATGCCGTTAAAAATATTGATTTCAATGTTTGGGCCTATACTCCTTCGGAAGGAACTTTAGCTTATAGAAAAAAGCTAACCGAGTATTATAACAAATTAGGCTACAACATTGGCCCCGAGAATATTTTGGTAACCGTAGGGGGTTCAGAAGCCATTACCATTGCCATGCAAACCTGCGTAAACGAAGGCGATGAAATCATTATCCCAGAACCTTTTTATGCCAACTACAACGGCTTTGCTTGTATGAGCAACGTGGTAGTAAAACCCATTTTATCTTATATTGATAATGGTTTTGCCCTTCCTCCTATTGCCGAGTTCGAAAAGTTGATTACCGAAAAAACAAAGGCAATCATCATTTGTAATCCTAACAATCCAACAGGTTATCTATATTCAAGAGAAGAGTTAGAGGCTTTAAAAGCGCTATGCGTAAAATATGATTTGTTTTTGTTCTCTGATGAGGCTTACCGCGAGTTTTGCTATGACGGCCGTGAGTTTATTTCGCCGATGCACCTTGACGGATTAGATGAAAACGTAGTGGTAATGGACACCGTTTCTAAACGTTATAGTGCCTGTGGCGCTCGTTTGGGCTGTTTGATTACCAAAAACAAAGCAGTTATTGCTTCGGGATTAAAGTTTGCGCAAGCACGTTTAAGCCCAGGAATGGTTGAACAAATTGCGGGTGCCGCCGCTGTAGACACTCCTGACAGCTATTTTGAGGCAGTAAATAAGGAATATACCTTGCGTAGAAATACCTTGGTTGACCGATTGAATAAAATCGACGGTGTTTTTTGTCCAAATCCGGGAGGTGCTTTTTATGTAGTGGCCAAATTTCCAATTGATGATGCAGACAAATTCTGCCAGTGGATTTTAGAGAAATTTGAACACAATAATGCTACGGTGATGATGGCCCCTGCGACTGGTTTTTACTCGTCGCCGGGTTCTGGCAAAAACGAGGTACGCATGGCTTATGTACTTAACGTAGACGATTTAAATGCCGCAATGGATTGTTTGGAATTAGCTTTACAACAATATCCGGGAAGAACTAACTAGGGATTATAGCCTTTATTATTCAAATTAGTACCGATTGAGACTTACGAAGTTTTAGAAACTTCGTAAGTTTTTTTGTTTCTGAACACCGTTAAGCTCAAAGGGCTTCTTCTCTGGGCCAGGAATTACAAGGCTTCGTTAACTATTCACTCCCATGGCGTACATGATAATGTTAACGGCAAATTTGGTATTGTCTTCGGCTAAAAAGCGTTTGTTCCTGAAATCATAGTCCCATTCGCAGCCATAGTCCTTATTGCTGTACAACACGCCTATACGTCCGTTAACGGTAATTGCCTTAAGGTAGTCGTGTACCAAATCATCGCCCCAGCCATTTAACTCAAAAGAAGTAGCGGGCGGACCTTTTTCAAACTTAAAAAATGAATTGTAAATAGCATGGCTGTTGGGTATTTTCCTTAAAGCCGCCACGCCAAAAAGATTATTCATTTGCGTTTCAAAAGAACGTGCAAAAAGCCCGTCAATGTCGTGATTGCAATCATCAACAAAAACAAAGCCCCCGTTATTGACATAGGTTTTAAAGTTAGCGGCTTCCTGCCGGTTAAACTGTACCAGCTTATGCCCGCTTAGGTAGCAAAACGGATACTTAAAAATATCGGCACTGCCCAACTCTACGATTTTCTCTTCGGGTTCTAAGGGAATGGTGGTATACTCCAACAGCGAATTGAGCACATTGGCAGGCATACGTTGATCCGTATCCCAGTCGCCTGAGGTGTATTTTATCCTTGCAAACGTAAACTTTAAACGATACATCAACCTAAATTAAGTCCATTTTTCACTAAAAGCCATTTTCTTTAGCGCTAAAGTTGTAATTTTTTTGATATTCTTTAAAATTTGCTTCATTTTTCGATTGCATATGCGCTATATTGAGATATCAATTTCTATTTAACTAAAGATTTGCTGCGTGGAAATTTCAACTGAGAACGTAAACAACCTTGTTCAAAAAATCACTTCCTTAAAAACTGAAATCCAAAAGGTAATTGTAGGGCAAGATGAAATTATTGATGAAATGCTGATTGCCCTGATGGCTGGTGGACATTGTTTATTGGAAGGCGTACCTGGGCTAGCCAAAACCTTAATGGTGCGAACGATGGCGCAGGCGTTGGACCTTTCGTTTAGGCGCATCCAATTTACGCCAGATTTAATGCCTACCGACATTATTGGCACTGAAATTTTGGAAGAAGACCATACCACGGGCAAACGTTTCTTTAAATTTAACAAAGGCCCGCTATTTGCCAATATTATTTTGGCCGACGAGGTAAACCGTACCCCACCTAAAACACAATCGGCTTTATTGGAAGCCATGCAGGAATTTGAAGTGACCTATGCGGGACAAACCTATCCGCTAGATAGGCCTTTCTTTATTTTAGCTACGCAAAACCCAATAGAGCAAGCGGGAACCTATCCCTTGCCAGAAGCTCAATTAGATCGTTTTTTACTTTACATTAAAATAGGTTACCCAAGCGCCGCAGAAGAAACCCAGATTTTAAGCAGCACTACAGGTGCTAAACAGGCCCGGGTGAACGCCATCATTGGTGCCGAAGAAATCAAACAGCTACAGCAGCTTACCCGCGAGGTAAGTATTAGTGAGGATTTGATTGGTTTTACCAGCGAATTGGTTAGAGCAACCAGACCTGAAACCACTACCGTACCTTTTATCAAAGAATGGGTGCGCTGGGGTGCTGGACCTCGTGCTGGGCAAGCATTGATTTTAACAGCCAAAGCCCGTGCCCTATTTAAAGGCCGATATGCCGTGGTGATGGAAGACTTACAAACGATGGCCTACCCTGTGTTACGTCATCGGGTGTTGATGAATTTCAAGGCTGATGCCGAAAATATTAGCGCAGACAAAGCTACCGACGAACTGTTGAAAGCGATACCAAGGCCCAAAAACAACATTTAATGAGTAAGCTCCTAGATCCTAAAACATTAATGGCCATTAAACCTTTATCCTTGGCGGCAAAAGCTACCATAGATGGCTTTATGCACGGGATCAATAAAAGCACCATTAAAGGTGCTGGCATGGAGTTTAGCCAATATAGAAGTTACCAGGCTGGTGATGATTTGCGCTCGCTAGACTGGAAGATGTTTGCTCGTTCTGACCGTTACTACATCCGCGAATCTGAATTGGAAACCAGTATTTCGGTTCGTTTAGTTATTGATGCAAGCGCCTCTATGAACCATAGCGACGGACACCAAACCAAGATGGATTATGCCCGTTATGCCGCAGCTTCGTTAGCCTATTTGGCCAACCTTCAAGGTGATGCAATAGGTTTGTATGTGTTTAAAAACACGGGGCTATTTGCGATGAACACCCGTCAGGATTACCAACATTTGAGCCGTTTGTTTTATCAATTGGAGAACATTAAGCCAGCGGGAAATTTCACGCAAGCTATTCAATACAAAGAAATATTTGCGGGTCCACGCAAAAGGGAACTATTGATTTTCTTCACTGATTTTTACCAACAAGATGGAGAGCTGTTCAAACTTTTGGATACTTTGTTGCCCTTGAGACATGAAATCTTAGTGTTCCACCTTCTTTCCAACAACGAGCTTGAACTTGACTTTAAAGGTTTTTCTTCTTTTGAAGATTTGGAAAGTGGAAAAATCATCCAAATTGACCAGAAAAAATCTAAAAGGGCCTATCAGGAAAGGATGGCCGATTTTTTACAGCGCACACGGGCCGAAATGCTGAACAGGAATATCTATTATAGATCCCTAAACACCAACGAAGCGCTTGATCAGGCATTAAGAGATTTTTTAAACCAGAGAAATAAGCTAAACCATTGAACGTGAATTTGCTATCCCCTATCGGTTTATTGGCCTTAACAGCACTTCTTGTCCCTATCATTATTCACTTATGGCGAATAAAACAGGGCAAAACCTTTAAGGTAGGCAGTATCTCGCTGATGGGTGAAAGCGCCGCCTCAAATGCCAAAAGTTTTGTGATCAGCAATTGGCTGCTGTTGTTGTTACGTTGTTTATTATTGGCGATATTGGCCTTTTTGCTGGCCCAACCCTTCTTAAAAGGCAAACCATTGACCAAACAAGGCGGTTGGATTTTAGTAGAACAACAAAACCTGAAGACAACTTATCGAAACCATCGTAAAACCATCGATTCCTTATTGAATAAAGGTTTTGAGTTCCGTCATTTAGGCTTTGGTTTTAAACCACTATCCCTTAAAGACACCGCAAATGCAGCTGTGGATAGCCTCCCGCCATTGAGCCATACATCCTTGCTTAAACAAGCCAACCATCAACTTCCCAACCAATATCCCATTTGGATTTTTGCTCCTAAAACTACCTTAGGATTTGAAGAACCCCTGCCCAAACTTCATTTGAAGATACATTGGCAAGCAGCAACATCAGATACCTTGTCAGCCTATGCTAAAACTTTCTTAAATCTGAACTTAAAAGCTCAGGCAAATGGCAAGGCGATAATTTATCAACGAGAAAAAAACGTTTCGGCCCCAGCCATGCAGGTACTGCTGCATTCTGACAATCCTTTAGATGCAAAGTATGTAAAAGCAGCCATTAATGCCATAGGCGATTATCTTGACCAGCCCATCAACATCTCTGTCCAAAACAGTTTTAAACCTTTAGATGCTGTTTTTTGGCTGGCCAATACCGAAGTTCCAGGCAGCATTAGCAAAAACCTAAAAACTAATGCAGTATTGTTTAAATATGCGCCCGGAAAAACCATCGCCGAAAATAGTTTTATCAGCTTTGGAAATACCCCAATCGGGGATGCATCATCGGCCAGGATTTTAAAAAGAACTACGGGCAAAGCAAGGGGGCAAATTTTATGGGAAGATGGCTTTGGCGAGGCACTTTTAACTTTACAGCAACAACAGCAAGTACATGAATATACCTTTTACAGCAGGTTTAATCCGCAATGGACCGATTTAGTATGGAAAGATCAATTTGTGGAGGTACTTTTTCCATTGCTTTATGGTCAAACCAATATAACATTTGGCTTTGAAACGCAACCCACTATAGCCCAGGTGAACGAGCAACCGTTCGCTTCGTTCGAAAGCTCCAAAAATAACACGGTACTCATTTCGCCCAGGGTCAACTTAGACAAATATTTGTGGATCCTGGCCTTTTTAGTTTTTTTAGCAGAGCGATGGCTGACCTATCGTAAACCATCTGATTTAAAACGAGCATAAGATGGGAGGCAAAACATATATATCACAACTAAAAGCCCGAAGAATGCTGCTGCTCAGCCTACAAGGTTTGGCGTTAAGCTTGGGTATCTCGTTACTAACAGGTAGTTTGGCAAAATATATTTTTGGTACCGGCAATTGGTTTTACTTCGCCATTTTTGCTTTAGTTGCGGGTGTATTTTTATGCTTTCATCCTTTGTGGAAAATCAATGAGCAGCATATTGTACGACATCTTGATTGCCATTTCCCCGAATTAGAAGAAAGTACGGGCTTAATTTTAAAACCGCAAGCAAAACTGGGTACATTGGAACAATTGCAAGTCGGCAAAATTGAACCTTTGCTGCCTAAAAAAAACATTTTCAATGACTTGAATCTTAAAAACTGGATCAGCTATGCGTGTTTGATGGTTGGATTAACCACCTATCTTTTCATTCCCGCGAGAACAATCCATTCCGCTACTGATCAAGAGGATGCGGTACATGCCAACATCCGTAAGGAAGAAAAGGTATTGCCGCAAATTGCCAGCTACACGGTAGAAATTACGCCGCCAGCTTACACGGGCAAGGCTAGCAGGCAACAAAATCAGCTTTACCTTAAGGCCGAGTTAGATGCCAAAGCAGTTTGGAGCATTCGTACCAATAAAGCCATCCGTAATTTTCGTGTATTTTTTAATGAAGTAGAACAAATCCGGTTAAAACCTTTGAATCAAGATTCCACCTTGTGGAATTTTTCTAGAAAGTTAGACAAACAGGGCTTTTATCAGCTGGAGCTCGATGGCAAAAAATCAGATCTCTACCAAATCGAGGTTATTCCAGATTATCCTGTAAAAATCAACATCATCCAACCAAAACCACAGCATACCATTGATATTGGTGAGCGCATGCACATCAGCATTAAGGCCCAATTGAATGATGATTATGGCATTGCCGGAGCTTATATTTCTGCCACCATGGCCAGCGGCAAAGGCGAAAGCGTAAGTTTTACGGAAAAAAAACTGCCATTTGAAATTTCTTTTGCAAACCGTAAAAGCATTGCACTTCAAAAACCTATCGACTTGCGGAGCTTGGGAATGAAACCAGGGGACGAATTATATTTCTTCATCCAAGCGCAGGACAATAAAGGCCAGCTCAGCCGTTCGGATGTTTACATGGTGAACATTGTGGATACCGCCGAGCTGATGAGTATGGCGGGCATGACCTCTGGCGTAAATCTGGTGCCAGAATATTTCAGGAGCCAACGCCAGATCATTTTAGATACAGAGAAACTACTGGGTGAACGATCATCCATCAGTACCGCAGATTTTAACAAGAGAAGCAACGGCTTAGCCATTGATCAAAAACTCCTGCGCTTGCGCTATGGCAAATTCTTGGGCGAAGAAAATGAAACTTCTATTGGTGGCGACCATGAAGACCACGATGAACATGACGGCCACGACCACGGCGAAGAAAAATTTGGCGATGTACAAGCCATAATGGACCGCTATGCCCACAAGCACGATATTGCAGAAGATGCAACCTTTTTTGAACCCGATATCAAGGCGCAGCTGAAAGCGGTACTGAATGAAATGTGGAAATCAGAGCTTCAGTTAAGAACCTACAAAGCCCAAGAAGCTCTTCCGTTTGAATACAAGGCCTTGCGCCTGCTCAAAGATTTACAACAAAAATCGAGGGCTTACGTAGCTAAAACCACGGTTAAAACCGCTGCATTAAAAAACGAAAAACGGCTCACCGGCGACCAAGACAAGATTTTAGCACCTCGGCAAAACGCAAATCTCGAAAACAAAGACGATAGCAGGGAGGAGCTTCGTACCCTACTGTCGTTACTCAACCTGCATCGAGATGGAAAAGCCTTTGCCACTAACGAAAAAGCCTTGCTTCAAAGTGCCCAAAGGGATTTGATCAAAGCTGCTTCTAGCCATCCAGAGAGCTATCTTGATGCACTTAAAAGCTTGCGTAGCCTAACACAAACTAAATTTCCTCGCCCTAAAGATTTGGATGTGGTAGCCAAAGCCATTTATCAATTGATTGGCACAATACCCACAAAACCTCAACCCCAAACAGGTGGAACAGCAAAGCAACTAAGTGATCGTTATTTTAATCATTTAAAAAACTGAGCATGGCAATGGAATTTAACCTATACGTATTGGCGGCTTGTTTCCTGTTGTTATGCCTGTTGGCCTACCAAGAAGTTAAAAGAGCTAACAAGCATTGGCTTATTGCCAGGTTAACGGCAACCTTATTGGCTGTAGTTACATTGGCCTTGATGGCAATTCCCATCACGGCTAACTACGAAAGCAGGCAACATAACAGCACCTTGATTTTGCTTACTCCTGGCTTTAATGCCGATAGCCTAGACCATCTCCCCCAAAAAAGGTATTTTACGGATGAGACATTGGCGCCATTATTGAAGGGCAAGGCCAACTTTATCCCTGATTTAGCCTATCATTTGGCGGCCACCCCGGCAATCAAGAAAGTAAGCGTATATGGCTATGGATTACCTGACGAGGAGCTGAAAAAACTAGAAAACATTCCATTGGAATTCCATCCTGCCGAAAAACCAAGCGGCATTATTGCATGCCATTGGAATGACCAGCTTCATGAAGGTGAAACTTTAACGGTGCAGGGCCAGTACCACAACAGCTCTCCAAAGGCATTAAACCTTAAACTCATGGGCTTTGGACAAACGCTTGACTCTGCCCAAATCACGGCAAAAGCAACGGCTAAATTTTCCCTACAACACCCATTAAGGCAAAAAGGGCGGGCACTCTTAAAATTAGTGGCCTTACAAGGTAAAGATACTCTTAACCAGGAGCTCATCCCCATCCAAACCATAGCCAAAACATCCTTAAAAATAACCATACTAGGTTCATCGCCTGGTTTCGAATACAACTTTCTCAAAAGATGGCTGTATGAAAATAGATACCAAGTAGCGCTAAGAAATCGGATCAGCAAAGCCCAATACAGTATCGAATTCCTGAACCGAACCAGCTTTGAACTTAACCGGTTGAGCACACAATTGTTCCAAAAAGAAGATGTATTGCTTATTGACCAACAGGAATTTGAGAACTTGAGTACTCCAGAAAAGCAAGCGGTTAAACAAGCCGTAGGCCAGGGATTGGGCTTAATCCTGTTGGCGCAACAACCTAACAGTACTGAACCATGGATCAAAAGCTTAAACTTAGCGGCCGGTAAAAAGCAGGAAAAGATCAATCAGCTTTCCCTACAACAAACCAAATTAGCCACCTTACCTGAACAAGTTCCCTTTTTGATAGGAAATATTGCAGATCAGCAAGCACTGGTACTCGACGGGGCATCAATAGTAGCTGTGCAAAGGCTTTATGGCAAAGGGAACATCGTAGCCACTACCCTACCTCAAAGCTACCAATGGAGCTTGGCTGGCCACCAGCATGACTACGCCTTATATTGGACTACCTTACTGGAAGCAGCGGCACGAGCTAAAAACCCAACCTACTTGCTACAGGCGTTGGGCAATGCACCAGGTGCAGGGAACAGGCTAAATTTCACTTTAGCTACGCCGGCACCAACAGTTCCTTTGATTAATCATCATCAACAAAGTTTGAGTAGCAAGCAAAATATGCTGTTTGATAACCGTTGGCAGTTTCATGACTGGTCATTCCAACCAGGTTGGCAATCCCTCACCATTAATGGCCAAAAGCACTACTTTTTTGTTTTTGGCAAAGAAAATTGGCAGGCGTTAAGCGCTAATCAACGATTGGAACGTCATATTGCCCATGCCGCATTACATACACCCACCAATAATTCGCCCGAAACCAAAATTTTAACCCAAAAAATAGTTTCAAAGTGGTGGTTTTTTATCGCATTTGTGTTTGCTGCTGGTTTTCTCTGGTTTGAAAATCGTCTTTACAACAAAAATTAGCATTGAAACTAAAATGTTATACTTTGTATAGCGCAAGTGTTTGGGCATTTGACTAATTTGTGTTATTAATCACCTAAACCGAACCACTTTGAAAAGAAAAGATTTCCTTTATCTATCCGGAATGGGAATGGGTGCCTTAGTACTTCCTGATTTATCTGCGTATGCAACGCCGATAGATCCCGAGCAGGCACTGGTCCGAGTAGATCTAAAAATTAAAAAAGAACTAGCCGACATAGCGCTGAATGCGGCCAAATCAAAAGGAGCCTCCTATGCCGATGTACGCATTGGCAGGTACTTGAACCAATTTGTTGCCACCCGCGAAAAAAGAGTACAGGGCGTTGCCAATACCGAATCGTACGGTGTGGGCATCCGTGTAATTGTAAATGGCTGTTGGGGGTTTGCCGCCACCAACAAAGTCACCAAAGATGGTATTGCCAAAGCTGCTGAACAAGCGGTAGCTGTAGCTAAAGCCAATGCGAAAATACAAGGAGAAGCAGTGCAACTAGCACCGCAAAAAGGCTTTGGCGAGGTAAGCTGGAAAACGCCAATTGAAATTAATGCGTTTGAAGTTCCCGTAAAAGAAAAGGTAGATTTACTACTTAACGTGAACGACATTGCCATGCAAAATGGTGCTACTTTTGTGAACTCGGCTATTTTTGCCGTAAACGAGCAAAAGTATTTCGCTTCTACCGATGGCTCCTACATTGATCAGGATGTACACCGTATTTACCCAACCTTTAACGTTACCCGTATTGACAGGGCTTCTGGACAATTCAAAACCCGTAATGCCCTTAGCTCACCAATGGGCATGGGCTATGAGTACATGAACGCACGGCCAGAAGATAAAGTTGCAGGCATTGTTACCCGCTACAAAGGTCGCTACGATATGCTGGAGGATGTAAAATCCGCTGCTAAAGTAGCTTCTGAAAAGGTAACGGCTAAATCGGTTGAACCCGGCAAATACGATTTGGTATTGGATCCTTCTCACTTGTGGTTAACCATTCACGAATCGGTAGGCCATCCTACCGAGCTTGACCGGGTATTGGGCTATGAAGCTAACTATGCCGGCACCAGTTTCCTTACTTTGGACAAATGGCAATCTAAAAACTTCAAATTTGGCAGCAATAAAGTGAATTTATTTGCAGATAAAACACAAGTGGGTTCCTTAGGTGCCGTAGGCTATGATGACGAAGGTGTAAAATGTAAGAAATGGGATCTGATTAAAGATGGAGTGCTGGTAAATTATCAGGCCATCAGAGATCAAGCACATATCATCGGCCTAAACGAATCGCAAGGTTGCTGTTATGCCCAAGGTTGGGACGATGTGCAGTTCCAAAGAATGCCAAATGTATCCCTACAGGCCGGCAAAGAGAAATTAAGTGTTGACGACATGATCAAAAATGTAGAGAAGGGCATTTATATTATTGGCGATGGCAGTTTCTCGATCGACCAGCAACGCTACAATTTCCAATTTGGCGGGCAGATTTTCTATGAAATCAAGAACGGAAAAATTGTGGGTATGCTAAACGATGTAGCTTATCAGGCCAACACCCAAGAATTTTGGAACTCGTGTACCGATATCTGCGATGAAAGCGATTATCGTTTAGGAGGATCATTTAATGATGGCAAGGGACAGCCTTCGCAAAGCAGTGCCGTTTCACATGGCAGCGCCACCACCCGTTTTAATGGAGTTAACGTAATTAATACAGCAAGAAAAATATAATATGGCCATATTAAGTAAAGAAGAAGCACAAGCAATTTTAAAAAAGGTATTGAGCTATGCCAAGGCCGATGCTTGTGAAGTGAGTTTAAATGGCTCTGATGGCGGCAATATCCGCTATGCCAGAAATGCCGTTTCTACCGCAGGACAAATAGATGTGATGAGTTTGGGCGTAAGTGCCACTTTTGGTAAAAAAACAGGTACCGCCACCATTAACGAATTTGACGATGCCTCGCTACAAAAAGTAGTGAAAAGAGCCGAAGAACTAGCCATGCTAGCTCCTGAAAATCCAGAATATATGCCGCCTTTGGGCCCGCAAACCTTTGCCGAATCCCTAACCTACAATGCCAATACCGCAGCCATGACACCTGAAACCAGGGCCGACATGGTAGCCAAAAGCCTTGGTGTATCCAAAGCTGGAGGTTTAGAAGCTGCTGGTTTCTTGGAGAATAGCACCCGTTTCAGCTCCATTATGAACTCCAAAGGTTTGTTTGCCTACAATAAAAGCACTAACGTGTCTTTTTCGGTAACCATGCGTAACAAACAAGGCACAGGCTCAGGCTACGTAGACCAGGATTTTAACAACTTGAGCAAAATGGATACGCTTGCCCTAACTAAAATTGCGGCGAGCAAAGCGAACGGATCCGCTGGTGCCAAAGCCATTGAACCTGGAAAATACACCGTAATTTTAGAACCTTTGGCAGCCAGCGATATGTTGGGCAATATGTTCAGAGGTTTTGATGCCCGCAGCGCCGATGAAGGTCGTAGCTTTATGAGCAAAAAAGGTGGTGGCACTCGCCTAGGCGAACAATTGTTCTCTGAAAATGTGAACATCTATTCGGATCCGCTTAACCCAGAAATACCAGGTTCTACCTGGAGTGGCGATGGTTTGCCCATCACCAAAACTCAATGGGTGCAAAACGGCGTGGTAAAAAATCTATCTTATTCAAGATATTGGGCGGCTCAAAAAAATGTACAGCCCCTACCGTTTAGCCGTAGCATTGTGATGGAAGGTGGAAATCAATCTTTGGAGGATTTGATCAAGAGTACCGAAAAAGGCATTTTGGTAACCCGTTTCTGGTATATCCGCATGGTAGATCCACAAACCTTATTACTCACCGGACTTACCCGCGATGGCACTTTCTTTATCGAAAATGGAGAGATTAAGTTCCCAATCAAAAACTTCAGATTTAATGAAAGCCCGGTCATCATGTTAAATAATGTAGAAGCATTGGGCAAGCCGGTACGCACTGGCAGCGGACTTATCCCGCCAATGAAGATCAGAGACTTTACCTTCTCTTCATTGTCTGACGCCATTTAATTTTTAAAAAGAGGCCGTTGAATAAGAATTACACTCCTCATTTCGATAACGGTTCCTACCATATTTCAACGGCCTCTCCTATCAGTAAAAAAACATAAATCTTGAAAAGAAGAGACTTTTTATACCTTACAGGCATTAGCGCTGGTGCTTCTATGGCTGCTAGCGTTCCGGTATTTGGCCGAATGATTTCCGTAGAGGAAGCCCTAACCCCTGTTGATGTAACCCTAAAAAAACGATTGGCAGATGTAGCCCTAAACGCTGCCAAAACAAATGGGGCCAGTTATGCTGATGTACGTATTGGCCGTTACCTTAACCAGGTAATCGCCACTCGCGAAAAAAGGGTTGATAACATTGCCAATACCGAATCATACGGCATGGGCATTAGGGTTTTGGCCAATGGCGCATGGGGCTTTGCGGCAACCAATAATCTAGATCAGGATAGCATTGCCAAAGCGGCTAAAATGGCGGCGGCCATTGCAAAAGGCAACGCTAAAATTATGGGGGATCCGGTACGGCTAGCGCCACAAAAAGGCTATGGCGAGATTTCCTGGAAAACCCCTATCCAAACCAATGCCTTTGAAGTACCTATTGCCGATAAGGTAGACCTGCTGCTCCATGTGAATAGCGAGGCCCTTAAAGGAGGTGCAAAATATATCAACAGCAACCTGTTTATGGTAAACGAACAAAAATATTTTGCTTCTACCGAGGGCTCATATATTGATCAGGATATCCACCGCATTTGGCCTACTTTTACCCTCACAAAAATAGATGCCTCTGCCGGAAAGTTTGAAAGCCGTAATGCTTTAAGCGCCCCAATGGGAATGGGTTTTGAGTACATGCAACCGCTAGATAGTGAAAAGATCAAAGGTGGCCCAGTTACCTTATATAAAAAACGATACGACATGCTGGAAGACGTACGGGAGGCCGCCGTACATGTGGACGAAAAGCTGAAAGCCAAACCCATTGCACCCGGCAAATACGATTTGGTGCTGGATCCTTCGCACCTGTTCCTCACCATTCATGAATCCGTGGGGCATCCTACTGAACTTGACCGTGTGCTGGGCTACGAAGCGAACTATGCGGGCACCAGTTTCCTTACTTTGGATAAATGGGAAAGCAGGAAATTTAATTTTGGCAGTAAAGAAGTGCAGATTGTGGCCGATAAATTGGAGCCAGGATCATTAGGGGCCGTAGGTTATGATGATGAGGGGGTGAAATGTGGCCAGTGGGACATTATTAAAGATGGCATTTTAGTGAACTATCAAACCATTAGGGACCAAGCCCACATTCTTGGCCTTAAAGCTTCGCAAGGCTGTTGTTATGCGGATAGCTGGGACAGCATCCAATTCCAAAGAATGCCCAACGTTTCCTTACAACCCGGAAATGTCCCCTTATCAGCCGCCGATATGGTAAAAAAAGTAGAGAAAGGCATTTATATGTTTGGCAGAAATTCTTATTCCATAGATCAGCAGCGCTACAATTTCCAGTTCAGTGCGCAATTGGCCTATGAAATTAAGGATGGAAAAATTGTGGGCATGTTTAAGGATGCCGCCTATCAGGCCAACACCCAAGAGTTTTGGAACTCCTGTGTACAACGCTGCGATCAAAGTGACTATCGCTTGGGCGGTACCTTTTCCGACGGCAAGGGGCAACCAAGTCAATCAAGCGCAGTGTCCCATGGCAGCCCAACTACCCGTTTCAATGGGGTAAATGTGATTAATACAGGAAGAAAGTTGGGTTAAGGACTGGTGGCCAGTGGTGAGTAATCAGTAGCTAGAAAAAACATTAACACCTAACGCCTAGTCGCTAACTACTAATCCCGAAGTCCTAATATTTCACATTTTATTTGTACATTTGTACCTTGGTAACTGTAATTACTAATCAACTGGTTACTAACTACTAAAAATGGGGCTGTTCCTGGATTTGACAGGGTGGCGCTAAGTATGTAAGCATGCAGTGCGTTGTACGGTGAGCACTTTAAAGAGAACGTTCAAAACAATAATTGGCGAAAATAACTACGCCTTAGCTGCCTAATTTAGAATTACGCAAGCTTTTGTCTCGCTAACTGCCGCATAGTTAGGTTAGCATCAGAGGCATCGAAATAACCATGCTAGCCTTTGTAAGGTACGATACAGAGGTTAAATAAAGTACCTAAGGAGGTTGTCAAGGTCGGTTTCCAGCCCGGCTCCTCTCGAAAACCAAGTGGAAAATAAGCACGTAGAAAGCATAATTTATCACACAACTGGACAAGGGTTCGACTCCCTTCAGCTCCACCAGGTAACCAAATTTTATTTTGCAAGGGAAATGCCGTCTTAACCGATGGCATTTTTGGTAAACGGAGTTTTTTATGGCACATTCGTGGCACAACACCTTTCAAAAAATATCGAAATCAGTGTTTAAAAGGGCTCTAGGGCAATAGTTCTATTCCCTCTTTCTCCGCAGAGTAGTAATTTTGATACTACTGAAAATCTCCTAAACGGCATGAAGTCTGTAATTTTTCGAAATTACAGACTTTTTTGTTTCCCACTCCTACACACAATATTTTCAGAAATGCTCAAAATTTTTGTGGCACTTTTGTGGCACATTGAAAAAAAATGAAAAAGCGCCACAAAAACCACTTTAAAAATCTGTAAATCAACATGTTAAACATGTTTACATCTTGACTTAAAAGCGATATAATCCGAAATTTATTAACCTAAAAATTGAAGATTATGTTGGAGAACAGCTACGGGATGACCTTCTTTCTGAAGACCCCAAAAAAACCGAACAACATCAGAATGATCTACGTTCGTATTACCGTGGACGGAAAACCAAAAGAGACCTCGATTAATGAAAAGTGGGATCTGGAAAAATGGGATCAAAAGACCGAAAGAGCAACCGGATATAAAGAAAGTGCAAAGGTATTAAACTGGAGGTTATCCTAAAAGTGGCCACCTGTTTTTTTCCAAAGTGGCCACTTTTTACGGAGCAAAGTGTCCAGTATATTTCGCTTAAAAGTGTCCAGTCGGCTGATTTTAAGGCTTTTTAAGTCTTGTTGTATCTCTTGTTGATGTTGACCTCTACCTTGTGCCTGATGTTGCTTTGTAGACTTTAAAAAAGTGGGTTGAGCACCATGTTTTATTGCGTTGTCTTTTGTCGGAACTCGGATGCTTTTCTGTGATGAAAAATTGGTCTAATAGCTTCTTTTGCGTAGCAAAAGCAATCCGGGAAACGGTACTGCCTTTTCGGTCTGGAGATGGAAAATAGTTTCCGATTGAAAGTTCGCTCTATTGGTCGAGCAACAACTGGCCTAGTTTAACTGGACAGTTTGTAACGGAATGGGGTGGCTACATTTACCGAAATACACATGGTGCAATCTGACTTTTCCGTTCTTATCCAATACAACGGTAGTAGGCAATGCACCGGAGTAAATCTCTGCCGGAACATTGCCATTTGACTGATACATCGGGACTGAAAATTTTTCTTTTTCAAGGTATGCCTTACCAGTTGCAGGGTCGCTGTCCTCGTTGATTGTCAGAAAGAATATATCAGGGTTATCCTTGAATTGGGTATAAAGCGTTTCGATAGAGGGAAATTCAGCCCTGCAAGGCGGACACCACGAAGCCCAAAAGTTTATAAATACAACTTTGCCACGTAGTGATGCGGTATTTTGAATATTTCCTTTTTCATCAGCAAAATCAAAATCTGTGTTCGCCTGGCTTACCGTGCCATCGCCCTTTTTATCTATACTCGCATTAAAAAGCCCTGTTGCCATTAACTGACGAAGCACGAATGATTTTGCATCGGGGTTTACCAGTATAATAACGGCGATTACCAATACGATATATTGAGCATTTTTTCTGATGAAGCGTGAAAACTTATTTCCAGATGGCTTTTTTTCTTCTGAAACTTCTTTATTTTTCAACATAGTTCCTGTTTTTATCTGTTAGTTGCTTTCGACCAATTCATTCAGCGCTTTGGTAATTTCGGGGCTTGTATAATCCCTGCCACCCTCCATACGGGCTATCATATCGCCACTTTTATCCAGTATAACCGTAGTCGGGATAGCACTGCCTAAATAATCAGGTGGAATATTGTCCACAGGAACATACACAGGCAGATCATACTTGTTGTCTTTCATAAAAGCAGCGGATCTTTCCATATTGTTATCCACGTCCACCATCAGGAACACAATATCCTTGTCTTTATAAGTCTGCTTTAGCTTGTTGATGGACGGCATTTCGTGGATGCAGGGCGGACACCACGTAGCCCAAAAGTTGATGAATACAACTTTACCTTTTAATGAGTTTAAGGCTACGGTTTTTCCGCTTTCATCCTTAAAGGAAATACCCGAAGTTGTCGAAACCGGAGCTTCCGCTTCCGCTACTTCCTCCATTGGAGCGTTCCCTCTATCTGATGCGTTTTCTTTGCCCTTATCCGTATTTCCACAAGCTGCCAGCGAAATGGCTGTGATGATGAAAATCCCGGAACGAACTACCAAATTTTTAAATTGCATTTTCATATTGAATAATTTTACTGTTGTCTAATTCTTTTAATTCTTACTCTTGTATCGGTCTATTGCCGATTGGAGAAAGCTGTGATAGCTTTTCGGGTCATAGTCTGCTCCGATAGGGTTTACCAAAATTTCTTCGTTGGCGGGGTTTAAAAGCACATAAAAGGGTTGCGAATTGGCGTTGTATCTACTCGCCTGAAAATCGCTCCATTTATTGCCTATGGTACGGATATTTTTGCCACTGAACGATGATACAGATTGCTCTGCCTGTGGCAAGGCGGTCTTGTCGTCCACATAAAGCTGTATAATAACCAACTCTTCATTCAAAAGCCGGAGTACATCTTTATCAGACCATACCGATGCTTCCATTTTACGGCAGTTCACGCAGGCGTGCCCTGTAAAATCGAGCATCACTGGCTTACCCGCTTTTTTCGCATATTCCATTCCCTCGTCATAATCAAAAAATACGTTCAGGTTTAACGGAGCGTGGAATATGTCTGAATATTTATGAGCTTTACTGCCCGTTGAATGGCTTGCCTGTGTTCCACTCAATGAGGGCGTGTACAGGTCAAAATCCTGCGTTGCCTGTGGCGGTAAAAATGCCGAAATGGATTTTAAGGGTGCGCCCCACAATCCCGGAACCATATACAGGGTAAAGGCAAGCACCACCATTGAAAGCACCATTCTTGGCAGGCTTATATTTACAGCAGGGCTGTCGCCGGGAAACCGGAGCTTGCCCAATAAATAAAAGCCCAAATACCCGAAAATAATAATCCAGAGTGCCAAAAAGACTTCCCTGTCAAACCAGTTCCAATGATAGACAAGGTCAACATTGCTCAAAAATTTCAAAGCAAGTGCCAGCTCCAAAAAGCCGAGCGTAATCTTTACACTGTTTAGCCAGCCACCCGAAGACGGAAGACTTTTTAAAAGGCTTGGGAACATTGCGAAAAGTGTAAACGGTATTGCCAAAGCCAACGCAAAGCCCAGCATCCCGATAGCGGGACCTAAAAGCTCGCCCATTGTGGCAGCCTGTACCAGTAACGTTCCGATAATCGGACCTGTGCAGGAAAACGATACGACCGCCAATGTTGCTGCCATAAAGAAAAGCCCCAACAAACCACCACGGTCTGCCTTACGGTCTAATTTATTTGCAAGCGAAGCAGGGAGCGAAAGCTCGAACGCCCCGAAAAAGGAAAAAGCGAATACGACCAAAAGGGCAAAGAATGCGAAATTAAAAATCCCGTTTGTGGAAAGGCTGTTAAGCGCATCAGCACCGAATATTACGGTAATGAGAATGCCCAATAGCACATAAATGAGTATAATGGATAAGCCATATATCATTGCCTGCATTACCGCCCTGCCTTTGGTGTGTCCGCTCTTGGTAAAGAAACTTACGGTTAAGGGCAACATCGGGAAGATGCAGGGCATCAGCAATGCCGCAAAGCCACCAATGAAGCCCGCAATAAAGATTGCCCATAATGAACCTGTATCTGTTGTGGTTTCATTCTTTTGTAATGTAGCTTCTTTTCCCTCGCTTACCGAAGTCTTCGGATCTGCGGATGGTGCGATACTGTCCTGCTGAACGGTTTGCTGTCCCGTTATTTCCGTAAACTCCACCTCATCATACGAAACAAGGCTGTCCGTCTGCGCATTTGCAGTAACAGACATCAGCCCGCTGATGAATAGTATCGTTATTATTTTCGCTATTAATTTCATAAGATATACTTTATTTCACAGCAATGCTGAACGTCAATTCTTCAGGCGGTAAGCATTGCTTGTCGTTACAAACCATATAGGTAAGTGTCCCTTTTACCGTAGGCGCATTGCCCGTTAATTTTATCTTTTGCTGGAACACCACAGATTTTTTGTAGTAGCCCACTTCCATATCAAAAGTAGGGTCGTGTTTGACAATAGGTTTAGCTGCTATTACCTTTCCGCTCAATTGGTAGGCTTTCGACGATTGGAACGAAAAACTTGTCGGTTGCGGACCATTTTTAGGAACTGTCTGCGAATAGATATGCCAGCCGTCATCTATGGTTGCCTTTAAAAGCAGCACCGCCTCTTTGTCGTTGATTTTCTTTGAAGCATAAGACCATTTTACAGGCTTTAGTATTTGTCCGAATGATGCGGCACTTATAAATAAGAGTGCCACAAAAAATATTGTCTTTTTCATTGTATTACCATTTAATTGTTACTGAATATTTTTCTTATCTATTGCCAACTATTTTTCGTTTAAAAGTTTTGTCAATAGGTTAATGACTTCTTTTGAAGAATAGTCAGCACCGCCCACCTGCCTACCGATGATGTTGTTTTGCTTATCTACTATAATGGTGGTTGGGATAGAACCTGCAAATAGTTCACGAGGTATTTCACTATCGGGAACGTGTACAGGGAGGTCAAATTTTTTCTTCTTCATCCACTCTTTTGACTTTTCTATATTCCCGTCCACATCGACCATCAGGAATACCAAATCCTTATTGTCCTTAAAGGTCTTCCGCAGTTCATTGATGGAGGGCATTTCGTGGATGCAGGGCGGACACCAAGTTGCCCAAAGATTGATAAAGACAACCTTTCCTTTTAACGAGTGTAACGAAACGGTTTTACCGTTTTCGTCCTTGAACTTCAAATCAGGTGTTTGCTGTTCATCGGACACTAATTGGCGTTCGCCATTAGTGCCTTGATTTACGGTCATCTTTCCGTCAATGCCGTTTCCGTTCATTGATGCGTATGCCCATCCCGTAATGACCATTAGCGGGAGCAAGGCAATTCTTTTGCTGTATGCGCTCATAATCCTATTTATTTATTTTACCCTCTTTGATTTCTTCCGAAGGTTTGATAATGATTTTGTCTTCTGGAGAAAGGTTGCCGAAAACCTCTGTCAGCGTATCTAAACGGATGCCCTCATTTACGGCTACCCGTTTTACTTCGTCGTTGTTCATCGTTAAAACATACATACCCGACTGTGTATTCAGGACGGACTTACTCTTAACCCAATAGGACGGGGCTTTACGCTGTAATTTGAGCTTAACCTGGGCGTAATCGCCACCCTGCAATTCGCCAGACGGATTGTTCACGTCAAACTCCAATGTAAGCGAGCGGTCTTGCTGGTCAAGCAATCCCGATGTACGGGAAAGTTTGGCATCGAATGTTTTGCCCGGCTGCGAGCTAACGGTAAACGTTGCGGTCATACCCTGTTTTACGGATGCTGCGTGTTTTTCCGGTAGGGATAATGTTAGGCGTAGCTTATTGCCCTGCGCCATCATAAACAAAGGCGTATTGCTTCCTGTACCCGCCAAAGCACCAACGGAAACATTTCTTTGTGTAATAATCCCGTCGAAAGGTGCTGTAATGCGTAAATACTGCTGCAACTGCGAAGAATGCGCTGTGCCTGCTCTCGAAGCATCATAAGCGGATTTGGCACTTTCCATCGCACTTTTAGCCCTGTCGAGTTCAATATCCGCTACGGCTCCCGTTGTTTTGGAAGCCGTAACCAATCGGTCATAAGCCTGTTTAGCATACAGATAATCACTATATACTTTTTGCTCCGATGATTTGCTCGAAAGATATTGCTGCTGCATTTCGGGAGCTTCCAAAACTGCCAAAAGCTGCCCTTTGCGAACCCTGTCGCCACGGTCAACGTACATTTTTTGCACAAAGCCCGTAACCTTTGCGAATACGGCTACCTGCTCGTAGGGTTTCAGTTCTGCCGGAACCGAAATTTCGTATTCGGGATTGATGAACTGTACAGGAGCCGTCTTATAACTCACTGCTTTGGGCTGTTCGGCTTTAGCCTGCTCTTTTTCCTTTTCTTTTTGGGAACAAGCGGAAAGCAGCAATACCAGCGAGGTAGCCAATGCCAATACTACTGTTGATTTTCTATTTATTGAAATGCTGTGATACATTGTAATGATTGTTTTAAAGTTTATTATATCGTTTGTTTACCGGATTGTTCTGCATAATACCTGCTCTCGCAATCGTCAGGGTCTAATGACGGGCTTATGACTTTCGTCCTTGACATCATAGATGAAAAGAAATGCGGAACCAATAACAGGATGGTTACAGTAGAGGCAATCAAGCCACCAATAACAGCCCTGCCCAATGGTGCTACCTGCTCTGCACCATCGCCTAAGCCCAATGCCATTGGCAACATCCCGGCAAGCATCGCTGCGGCGGTCATTAATACAGGTCTTAACCTTGACGAAGCTGCCAGCCTTGCGGCATTAACAGGTCTTAGCGCCATTTTTGTACGGTAATATTCTGCCTGATTGACCAATAACACCGCATTGGAAACCGATACCCCAAGCGACATAATAATACCCATATAGGATTGCAGGTTAAGTGTACTGCCTGTCAGGAATAAAATGATAAGGCTGCCCGCAATCACGGCAGGCAATACTGAAAGGATAATCAAAGGCACTTTGAACGACTGGTAATAAGCCGAAAGCATCAGGAATATGGCAATAATAGCTACTCCTAAACCTGCCAAAAGACTGCCCAATGTATCATCCAATAACTGTAATGTTCCCTCTGTCCATACCACAGTACCACGAGGTGCTTCGCCCGCATCTTTAATCGCCTGCTTTACTGCCCTTGATGCCGTACCCAAATCCTTGTCATACAGATTGGCAACAATGGTAACATAACGGTTCGGTCCCTTACGGTTTACCTGTGCAGGAGCCGTAACCCTGCGTATGGTTGCCACATCTTCCAATACGGGGCGAAGACTTCCGGCTTTCAACGGAAGCGAGCGCAATCTTTCCTCCGACATAATACCCTCCGGTATCTGTACCTGAGTTTGGAATACCAATCCCGATTTCGGGTCAATCCAAAGGTTTTTATCTGTAAAACGGGTGGATGAAGTAGCCGTAATAAGGCTGCGGGTAATATCCTGCATCGTCAAACCGAACTGCCCGGCAAGGTCACGGTTTACTTCAATCTCCATACTTGGGTAAGCAACAGGTTCGGCAATGCGTACATCACGCAGGTACGGAACATTTTTCAGGTTTGCCTCAATCTTTGATGCGTGGGCATAAGCTCCTTTTACCTGACCTGCTCCGACTTTAACCTCGATAGGTGTCATCGCACCCTGACCCATAATCTTTTCGGTCAGTTCCATCGGTTCAAAATTGAATGCGACTTCGGGATGCTTTTCTATAATCTTTTTACGGACTTTCTCTTTAAAATCTTCCATCGAACCGCCGTACACTTCCTTATTGACGGATATTTGCAACACCGCTTCGTTTGATGAATTACTGAAAAGGAATATCGGGTTGATAGGCGAACCTGCGGGGTGCATCCCCACAAATGCGGAAGTAATATTCAATCCGTTTTCGGGAAGTTCTGCTTTAATATCATTGGTAATATCTTTGACAATCTGCTCGGTCTTTTCGAGCCTGCTTCCTGACGGAGCATCTATGCGTATCTGAAAATCGCCGTTATTGGAAACGGGCATTACATCCGTACCTACAACAGTCAATAATAAGCCTGAAATAGCACCTGCAACCAATACATAAACCACAAAAAGCGGTATGGCTTTAGTTGACCATTTGCGCATCTTGAATGAATAGTTTACACGGAACTTATCGAAGAAAGCCCGCTTTCTCGGTGTGTTGGCTTCCGTGTTGTGCTTATTCTTCATCATCCAGTTTGCCAGTATAGGCACAAAGGTCTGCGAAGCCAAAAAGGAAGCTATCATCGCAAAGGCAACTGCCATTGACAAAGGCATAAACATATCTTTTGGAATGCCTGTCATAATAAAGGCAGGTGTCAATACCGCAAGAATACACAGCAAAATCAGCAATTTGGGGATAGAGATTTCAAGCAGGGCATCTATAATCGCCCGCTGTTTGGGCTTGCCCATTTCCATATGCTGGTGTATGTTCTCTATCGTTACCGTGGCTTCATCGACGAGAATACCAATGGACAAAGCCAGCCCGCTCAATGTCATAATATTAATGGTCTGTCCGAAAAGGTACAATGTGGTAACTGCTGCAAGAATGGCAATCGGAATGGTCAGTACCACAATGATTGCTCCACGGGTATCGCCCAGGAACAATAATATCATCAATCCTGTAAATACCGCTCCCAAAATACCCTCGTGTATCAGGTTGGAAAGAGAACGCTCTATATAATTCGATTGGTCAAATTCATAGCTGACCTTTACATCTTCCGGCAATTGGTCTTTCAGCATCGGAATGGCTGCCTTTAGGTTCTCCACGGCATCCAATGTGGAAGCATCTGCTTTCTTGATAATAGGCAGGTAAACCGAACGTTTGCCGTTAACCAAAGCGTAGCCTACGGTCTGGTCTGCGCCGTCTTCTACACGGGCAACATCGCCAACATATACTGTACGGTTATCGCTTGTTTTTACAGGGGTTTTCAACAATTCTTGAGGTCCTTTGGCAATAGAATTAATCGGAGCCATCAGGTTTTCATCGCCAATGCGGATATTTCCAGCAGGCGACGGAAGACTGTTTTTGGTAATGGCTACCGTAATATCTTCGGGGCTTAACCCGTTCGCCTGCATTGCTTCGGGGTCAATGTTAATGACAATGGAACGGATGTTACCGCCAAAAGGCGCAGGAGAAGTGATGCCCGGAATTTGTACGAACATCGGGCGTATTTTGGTCAATGCCAATGTCTGTATTTCATTTACGGAACGCTGGTCGCTTTCAAACACAAGGTTTCCTACCGGAAGCGAACTACCGTCAAAGCGTACCACCATCGGCGGGACGGCTCCGGGCGGCAGGAAGCCCATTGCCCGTGAAACGGAAGTAGATACCTCTCCGGCAGCCTGCGACATATCGGTTCCGGGATAAAAGGTCAGCTTCATCAGGGTCAAACCCTGTACACTTTTAAAATCAATGTTCTTTACACCACTGACAAACAGGAGTACCTTTTGGAACTCGTTTGCCATAAACCCGTCCATATAGGCGGGGGACAAACCACCGTAAGGCATAGCCACATACATCGCAGGTAATTCCACTTCGGGGAATATATCTACGTTTATTTTTTTAATGGTATTGTAGGAAAAGAAAGCTATCGCCAGTACGACAACCATAATCGCAATAGGTTTCCTTAACGCAAATCTTATAATGTTCATATACGATTATTTAAAGGTTGTTAAACAAAAAGTCGAAATCGGCAGTCAGCTCCGCTTCATAAGCCAGCAATACCCAATACTCACGGGAAGCCTCGATGTGGGCGTTCTCTGCCTGTTCCAGCAAAATGCGTATCTGTAACAGTTCGCTTAACGTGATCAAACCGCTTTTATACCTTGCGAGGTACATATTGTAAGCATCCTGCGACTGCTGTACGGCAAGTTTCGTTTTCTGAAGCTGCTGGTACTGCTGAACGATTTTTGCCTGCGAAGCGGACAAATCTGCCTGCATTGCCTGCTCGTATTGCGAATGGAGTAATTTGGTACTTTCGGCTTCTTTAAAAAGTTGCTCGCCTTTCATCCGGTTGGTATGCAGGCTCGTCAAATTCCACGTGATGCCGATACCCGCCAAAAAATTATTGGTGGTATTCCTGAACCCGTCTTTCCACGCTCCCGATACCTTTCCGTTGGGACTGATGCCCGTACCCCGGTAGGCATAACCGCCCAACAGATTGATAGAGGGCAAAGAAGACCTTTTTTGTGCCTCGCCGCTCAACGTGTAATACTCGGACTGTTTATCCAAAGCATCTAAAATGGGGTGCGAGGGATTGATGGTGTTTACCTTGTTCAAGCTATTTTCGGCGGGATTGTCGAAACGGTTAGCGGATGCTGTATAATTAACGGTGTCATCGCCGTACAGTTCTAACAGCTTGATGTAAGCGGCATTTTTAAAGCCATTCCATTTATCGTATTCGCCCATTGCCTGTACATAAGACGATGAAGCAAGCAGGCTGTCTGCAGCAGGTCTAAGACCTGATGCTGATAAACCGGAAGTGATTTTGCGAATATCGTTCAGGCGTTCGGCGTTGTTCTTTGTCCACTGCAACTTGGCATTGTTGTACAAAAGGGTAATGTATCTTTCAGATAATATCTTTTTAAGGTTGAGGACATACGCATCTTTATCACTCACTGATTTATTATACAACGCTCCGGCAGCCTCGTTTTGCTTACGGAGCTTTCCGAAAGAGAACAATTCCCAATTGACAATGGCGGAGCCAAAGGTATTAGCTGCGGTGGTACTGCCGTCTAACGGCACTGAACCATTTACATTGAAAAAGCCGGGCTGTGGGAAAAATCCGCCTGCGCTTCCCTCGTAAGTACCGTAGGTATTCTGTGCCTGTGCGTTTACCTGCGGCAGCATATTGCCTTTTACCGCCCGTTGGTTATACTTTGCAGCATCAATCGCCGACATTTTGGCTCCAACTCCGGGATAATTTTCTTCGACTTTAGACCACAAGCTGCCTAAAGTATAGTCCTGTTGTTGCTGCGCATATAGTGGAAGCGCAGCAACAATGGCTAACCATAATAATGTGGTTGCCATAATATGTTTTATCATATTACGATACAATTTTGGAGAGGTCGGTTAAAACGACCTAAGATTATTTTAAAATGAAAACAATAGAAAGCCTATTGAAACCGCATCGCAGTCAATAGGAAAAGAGAATTAGCGGGCAAAGTGGATGATGAGCTTCCGGTATTCCAAAAAGATAGGAATAGAACTTCGGATTTTGTTGCTACCGCTATAAAGTGGATGTTTGTTTTCTTTGTTTAATGGGCAGAAGCCGATAAGGAAAAGAAAGGAAGCCGTAAAAAGAAGAACGGGTAGAAAATCGTTCGCCTTAAAATTAAAGTTTTGGACAATCTGGTTGTCGGCAGTTTCAATCTTGCTACATTTTTCCAGAGAGCTTGTCGGGAAACTCTGATGAGTTTTAGGAAAACCACTTTCTGTCTGTGTTGGCAGACCTACAAAAATTTTAATGCTGCTTTTGATCGAGCAGGATGTAAGCAATACCAACAAGAACGTGGCGAATACTAAAAAGTATCGCTTGCAATTCGTTAAAATATTTGGTATAGTCCTGTTCATCAATTTACAAAAATAGTTTTATTTGATTAAGGTCGCAAACAATTACGCCTGTTTTATGCTTTTTTAACACGAAAAGCAGTGAAATACGATGCAGTTTGCTTATATATGCTTTTACTATCGTTAGGAAAAGAAGTGTTGCCACGCACCCCTTGTATGATTTTACACTATCTGAAGAAACCGTTATTTCACTAACTCGTTTTTTTGTTCCGTCCATTCGTTGATACCTCCCGAATACATTTTAAGATTTTTTACGCCGTTCCTTTTCAGTATGGAATATGCCATTGCTGCCCGTACCCCGCTTTGACAATGCACGATAACAGGTTTGTCTTTGCTGATTTTGTCCAAGTTGTTTTCCAATGAGGTCAGCACCATATTTTCCACGCCTTTGATGTGTCCGTTATGGTATTCGCTCTCGGTTCGCACATCTATGATTTGAACGTCTTTTTTATCCAGGTGCTTTTTCAGTTCCCCGATACTAACGAGGTCGGATTTTTCCAGTGCCACATTCATCTTATCCAAGTCGGTCACAAAACCGTAGATATTATCCATCCCGATACGCATCAGCTTACGGGTCAGGTCTTCCGTGTGGCTTTCATCGGTTATCAATACGATTTGAGGTTGATAATCTACCAAAGAACCTACCCAAGTGGAAAATGATTTTCCGTTTTCGATATGCAGGCTGCCCGGAATGTGACCTTTGACAACCTCGTTTTTGCTGCGGGTATCAATAACCAGCAATTTGTTGTCAATGGCTTTTTGAAATGCTGGCTGGTTGAGTTTTGGATGAACAGGAACTTGAAGAAGCAACGGACGTTCCACCTTGTTGAGTTGCTTCATCACGGCAAAATAGTTGGGCGGGGTCGGCTGTCCGTCCAAAATGTATTTTACAAAACCTTTTTCATCATTTTTAAATTGAAAGGCTTTGCTGTTCTGCTTTTCTTCTTTTAAGGTAGAATGTGGAATGGTGCTTAGGCTCTTGCCACAGAATGAACCTGCTCCGTGTCCTGCCCATATCTCCAAATCGTCAGGCAATCGGGAAAACTTTTGAATAGAAGCATAAAGCTTTTTTGCTCCAAGCTCCTGTTCACAAGGTAAATACGCTTGTATATTTTGTGCTGTAATTCTTCTGCTACTGAAAACCGTACCTCACTATTAGGTGCAGCTTCTTTATCTGGCTTATCCTGAATAATGCGGTAATGGGAAAAATAGGCAAACGGCGAAACGGAAAACTTTAGGTTGGGGTTATGCTGGTAGTGTACCCAATTCCTGAATGTAAACATCAGGTCGTTATCCAGCATATTCCCGTTTTGAAATCCGCTCTGTCGCCTGTGCTGAAACTCATTATCTACTTTGAATTTTTCGCCGACAGGAACGCTTAACGTACTGCGAAACCAAGCGTTGTAATGTTTTTGTGCCTGTAAAGTTTGGGCAATAAAAACCCACATTGCTGTTGCCAGCAATCGTTTAAACCGATACATAAACGGTATTAATGAGGCAGTTTTTCCCTTAGCAAGCCATACACCCAAGTACCTGTAATGGCACTCAACAGGGTAACGGCAATAACGGTAGCCCCCGTTCCGATTTGTGCAAACAAGGGACCCGGACAGGCTCCGGTTATTGCCCAGCCCAAACCAAAAATCAGACCACCATAGATTTGCCCTTTATTGAATGTTTTGGGAGCAATTTTAATAGGTTCGCCGTAAATGGTTTTGATATTGAATTTCTTTATCAGGAAAACGGAGATCATACCCGTTAAGACCGCACTCCCGATAATGCCGTACATATGGAACGATTGCAGTCGGAACATTTCCTGTATGCGGAACCAGCTTACGACTTCCGATTTTACGAATACGATACCGAACAGTATGCCGATTATCAGGTATTTGATGTTATGATACCATTTGTGTTCCAAACGGCTTTCGTTGACACACATCGCATCCAGTTCACGAAGTTGTAAATCTTTTTCTATATCTCTGTTTTGTTGCATTTCTTGTCAGGGTTATAATGAAAGTATAAACGGTAAAATGAGGTTCGCCATAATGAAACCGCCAATCATAAAACAGATGGTGGCAATCAGCGAGGGCAACTGTAAATTAGACAATCCCATAATGGCGTGTCCGCTGGTACAGCCACCCGCATAACGTGTGCCGAAGCCTACTAAAAATCCTCCTACTACCATCAGGATAAAACCCTTTAGGGTCAGTAAGGATTGCCAGTTGATAATATCTTCAGGGATTAGATTGTTATAGTTGGTAATGCCGTAGCCCGCTAATTCCTGTGCCAGTTTTGGATTGACCTCAACGGGAGCCGGATTTGATAACAGGCTAACGGCAATAGCTCCGCCCAAAAATATCCCGAACACAAAAAACAGGTTCCACACTTCTTTTTTCCAATCGTATTTAAAGAATGGAATATTGGCAGGCATACAGGATGCACATATATGCCGTAGCGAGGAACTGATGCCAAATGATTTGTTGCCAATAATTAAAAGTGCAGGAACGGTTAGTCCAATTAATGGACCTGCAACGTACCAAGCCCAGGGCTGTTTCAAGAATTCTAACATTTATGATTTTATCTGTTTTCGTTAATTAATCTTTCCAGTTCATTCGCCGGGAAAATACCGGACTGCCGCCAGCGTATTTCTCCCTTTTTAAATATAATGAGGGTAGGCACACCCCGCACCTGATAAGCTGCTGCCACCTGGGGGTTCTTGTCCACATCAATTTTGATAATGCTGGCATCATCGCCTACACGCTGCTTTAAGTCTTCCAGAATGGGCGACATCATTTTACAGGGTCCGCACCATTCGGCAAAGAAATCTACCAATATGGGCTTATCGCTGTTTATTATCTCCTGAAACGTCATACTCTTTTTTGTCTTTTTTAAATGTTGATGACAGTAGCCCGCCCATAGCTGCGCCGTAAAGGGTACTGTTGACCGGGTTGGAAGTAATGGCGCAACTTCCCGTACTGCAACCGATAAATCTCCAATAGAAATAACCTGCGACTGCCCCGATAGCCATACCGATTAGGGTAAACAAATGTTTTTTAGCGAACTTCTTCATACGTTGTATCTTCTATTTTTTTACTGCTTCGCCGTGAAACGGGTGTATTGCAGCCCGAAGCACCGCAACAGCCTATGTTGAACAAGGGCATTAATGAAAACAGTGCGCCCAATGCAACGAGCAGCCACTCATTTGCCTGAAAGCCCTGCACCATAACGAGGAGGCCCAATGCCAAGCGCACTATACGCATCAAATTCCAACCGTTTAAAATGCTTTGCTTCATCTTTTCTTCTTTTTAAAAGTGTTTATACCAAACGGGAAGTAAAGAGGGCAAAAGCTGATAAACGATGTAAGTATAAAGGCGATTGCCAAAATGCCCAATAGGATTGCCCACGTTCCCGAAATAACGTTGGTGAAATACAATACCGCAATAACAACGGCTATCCCGATGCGGATGGTTTTGTCCGCTGTTCCCATATTCTTTTTCATCTTTTCTGTTTTTTTATCAGGTTGATAAACACTTCCGATTTGGTTCTTGACGGAATACTGTTGTAACAGCCATCCATTGTCTTAATGGTAAAATGTGGCTCAAAGATGGGTTTGTATTCGCAAGGGCAACCTCCAAACGGTGGAAACGGTTGGTTAAATTGTTTGTCGAACAGTACGCCTATTATTTTGCCATTTTCGTTTAGCAGGGAAGCCGTTTTCTCTGCATACTCCTTTCGCCTGCCCGGCGGGATGGCACAAAAAAATGTTTGCTCGATGATTAAATCGTAATTGCCCTCATGACCAAAAAAATCCCCGCACAGCACCTTTACCTGTGGCGTACCGGAAAATTTTTCTTTCAACGTTTCAACGGCTTTAGGTGCGATGTCTATCAGGGTAATGTCCGTAAATTCGGTTGAAACGAGATATTCCGCTTCATACCCATTCCCACAGCCCGGAATAAGGATAGCCGCATTTTTATCCGGGTGTTGTCCCATATATTCCGTAATGGCGGGCGAAGCCTGACCAATGTCCCAGCCTGTTTCGCTGTTTTCCCAACGGGTGTTCCAATACGATTGGTCAAGTGGCGTTTCGCACCGTGTCAAGCAGCATTGTAGGTCTTTTTTCTTTTTATCCATTCATCACATGATTTACATTTTGCCACGTTCCACCGTTGATTACACCCTTAAAGCCGTTCTGCTCCAAGATGCTTTTCGCCTGTCCGCTTCTGTTTCCACTACGGCAAAAGACAACGATATTTTCCTTTCCCTTGAATTTTGATAATTCTGTCGGCACTTTATCCAACGGAATGTTTACCGCACCCTTTACACTACCATTTGCAAATTCGGCAGGTGTACGGACATCTACCAAGAAAGCCCCGTCTTTTATAGCTTCGGTAAGCTGGCTGTTATCTGTTTTGCCCAATAGGGCTGAAAAAAATCCCATAGGTTTAAATTTTAAGCGTTCGTACACGATGCTTCTTTGCACCCGACTGTTTTACCCTCTACTGCTAACCATTCTTTCATACCGCCGGAAAAATTCTTTACGTTTTCAAAGCCGTTTTTAGCCAGTATGGAATAAGCGATTGCCGAACGGTCGCCCGCCTGACAATGGATGACCACCTGTTTGTCTTTACTGATTTTATCGAGGTTGTCCGGCAGGGTTCCGACAAAAACATTATCCGCACCGTCTATGTGTCCTGCCTCATATTCGGTTGCTCCCCGAACATCGACTATCTGCACATTATCCTGCCCGATGTAGGTCTTAAATTCGTCCAAAGCAATCACGTCTGCGCTCTGGAGTGCAATGCCCATATCGTTTACATCCGAAATGTAACCGTAGATGTTGTCCAAACCGATACGCATCAGCTTACGGGTCAAATCTTCCATCTGGCTGTCATCAGCTACCAAAATAAACTGCTCCTGATAGTTCAGCAACCAACCGCACCACGTAGAAAAAGAGTTATTTCCCTGAATGTTCAGGCTACCGGGAATAAAGCCTTTAGCGAAATCTGCCTTATTGCGGGTATCTATTACCCTGATGCCTTTTTCATAGGCAGAAACAAATTGTTCTTTGGATAGCTTCGGGTGTTTCGGAACTTCTATCAAGAGTGGACGATAAACTTTGTTCAAATGCTTCATCGTTGCAAAATACTTCGGCGGCTCCGGCTGGTCGGCTAACAGGTATTCGGTAAATCCGTTTTCATCTTCGCTATACTGGAACGCCCAATTGCGGATTTTTTCGTACCCTACGGTAGAGCTATGCACCGCTCCCAAAGACTTACCACAAGCGGAGCCTGCCCCGTGTGCCGACCATACCTGAACGTATTCGGGAAGCGCAGCAAACTTTTTCAACGATTGGAACATCTGTTTGGCTCCGGCTTCTTTTGTTCCGATAAGTCCTGCGGCTTTCTCTAACAAATCAGGACGACCAATATCGCCGACAAATACAAAATCGCCTGTGAATACCATAACGGGCTTGTCCGTTGCCGGATGGTCGGTCAGTAAAAAGCTGATGCTTTCGGGCGTGTGACCAGGTGTGTGCATTACCTCCAATGTGAGGTTGCCCACTCTAACCATATTGCCGTCTTTCAGCCCTTTGTGCGGGAATTGATATTGCCAGTTTTCGCCTCCCTCGTCCGAAAGGTACATCGTTGCCCCGGTTACTGCCGCCAGTTCCCTTGAACCGCAAAGAAAGTCTGCGTGTATGTGGGTTTCGGCAATGTGCGTGATGCGGATATTATTCTGCTTTGCGATTTCGAGATATACATCAATATCCCTTTGGGCATCTATTACGATTGCCTCGCCCGTAGCCTGACAGCCTATTACATAACTGCCCTGTGCCAAACTTTTATCATAAACGTGTTGAAAAAACATACTGATTTATTTTTATCGTTATCATTCTTTTTACTACTGCAAATTTCCGTTACTTATTTTTCCTGTACAGCTACTTTAGTTACATAAGGACAGGAAGACTACATTTTCCCTTTCATCATTTTATTCCAGTACATATAGGGGAGCATATATTTCTTTAGCAGCCACAACCGCCAATGCTCTTTGTAGCTGTTGAACACCAGCATAAATTTCAGCATAGGGTCGGGTGTAAACTCATTCTTATAATTAAACTCTGCGAGTGTCATTTTGCCGTACCCTGTAACCAATGGGCAGGACGAATACCCGTCATAAGATTTATTGTCTGCGGGCTTATGGGCAAGTAGTTTCAGGATATTATCCACCACTACGGGAGCCTGCTTGCGAATGGCTGCACCTGTTTTCGCCGTTGGCAATGCCGCTACGTCGCCCAATCCGAAAATGTTAGGGTATGTCTTGTGTTGCAGGCTGTTTATATCCACATTCAGCCATCCTGCCTCATTGCACAAACCTGATTTTATCAGAAATCCGGGAGCAACCTGCGGGGGAGCCAAATGCAGGAAATCAAACGGTATTTCAATGACGGATTGCCCCTGTACCCGTTCTCCTAAAACATTGCCCTCGTTGACCACACACTTGTTTTCATCGGGTGCGATGTTCTGGAAATAGGCAATTTTCTTGTCGGGGTCAATCTTTACCGGGGCATAGAATGGTTTGAAATGAACGTTATACCGATGGATAACTTTCATGAGTGTTTCGGCAATAACCTTTACGCCGAAAATGACTGAACCCGGCGTGGCAAACACCACATTTGTTTTTTTATCCAGTCCTTTCCTTTTGAAATAATCTGCCGCCAGATACATAATCTTCTGTGGTGCGCCACCACATTTAATGGGTGTGGTGGGCTGTGTAAAAATGGCGTTGCCTCCTTTGAAGCCCTGCAAGCATTTCCACGTATATTCAGGGTCTATGTAGTTGCTGCAAACTACGCCTTTGGCAAGGGCTTCTTCCAAGCCAGCTATCAATGAAAGGTCGTACACAAGCCCCGCAGCTACGATTAAGTAATCATAACCGATGCTGCCGCATTTTTCTGTTTCCACCTTGTTTTCTTCGGGGCGGAGTATCGTTGCCTTGTCTTTAATCCATTCCACGCCGGAGGGAATGAGCGATGCTTCTTCCCTGATGGTCTTCTCCATTTTGTAAGTGCCTGCACCTACCAATGTAAAAGCGGGCTGATAGTAGTGCTTTTCGGACGGTTCAATAATGGCAATGGATAAACCGGGTTGCTTGTTCTTTAATTGAGCAGCAACCATAATACCTCCCGTACCTCCGCCAATAATGAGTATTTGAAAATGCTTTTCCATATGACAATGATTTTAGTGTAACAATGTTTCCTTAACGATGATGTAGATGCCCATTACCAGCACAAACCATCCGAAAGCGGGCTTCAACTTGGAAGCCTTTATTTTTGTAGAAAGGTAACTGCCTATCAGTATGCCGATGATGGCAATGGAAGCGATGCTTAATAGAAAGCCCCATTGTACGGAAGTATGGGGCAGGGAAAATAGGAAGCCCATTAAAGAGTTGATGGAAATAATGACCAATGATGTGCCTACGGCTGTTTTCATCGGCAATTTCAGCAGGTTTACCAAAGCAGGGATTATCAGGAAGCCACCGCCTGCGCCAATCAGTCCGGTTATCACGCCGATAAAAATTCCCTGTAATAGAATTTGCAGATAATTGAATTGTTGCTTTTGTAATGCTTCATCATCTTCCTTTCTGATTTTTTTTATCATACTGTAAGATGCTGCAATCATCAGTATGGCAAAGAGCAGCATCAACAGCATATTCTTGGTTATGGTGTAGTTCCCGATAGTGAAGACCTCTTGCGGGATAGCCGGAAGTACATATTCCCTTGTCAAAAAAATAGATGCAATGGACGGAATACCGAAAACAAGTGCTGTTTTGATACTGACCAATCCTTTTTTGAAATAAGAGAATGAACCGACAACGCTCGTTGAGCCAACGATGAAAAGGGAGTAAGCGGTAGCCAATACTGCATCAAGGCTAAACAGGTAAACCAGTACAGGAACAGTCAGAATACTGCCACCGCCACCGATTAGCCCTAAAGAAATACCAATAAAAATTGATGCCGAATACCCTGCTATATCCATAGATTTCTGAATTGATACTACAAATTTGCACCAATCCAAAAACCTGTACAGTTACATTTGTTACATAAGGGTGATTTTGTTCCTGCCCAATCGAACCGTCCCCATTTCTTCCAACTGTTTCAGCAGCCTCGACACGACTACACGGGCAGTACCCAATTCATTGGCTAATTGTTCGTGGGTAATGTTCAGGATATTATTTCCGGTAAGTTCCTGCTTCTTGCGCAGCAGAGCCAATAAGCGTTCATCTATCTTTTTAAAAGTGATGGCATTGACTATTTCTAAAAGTTCCTCGAAACGCTTGTGGTACAAACGGAAGATATAGTCCAGCCATTGGGGGTACTCTTTGATGAACAAGGCTACTTTATCCATTGGCAAAAAAAGGATTTCTGCATCCTCTTCCACTTCGGCTTTGACCTTGCTTGTTTCATTGTGCATCCCACCCAAAAATGACATAATGCAGCTTTCTCCGGCTTTGATGTAATACAGCAAAATCTCCCTGCCGTCTTCTTCTGTTCGGATAACTTTAAGGGTTCCTTTAGTAACAATAGGAATAGAACGAATGGATGAATTTTCATTCAGAATAACGCTTCCTGCTTCATATTCTTTTCGTATGCTGTTTTCATAGAGTTTCCCCACCAATTCAGGAGAGGATTTAAATTCTGTTATCTGTTCCAATGGTTCCATCTGCAAATTTTTAAGGCTTACTTATTCATAATACGGTTATATATCTGCTAATTACCATATTGAAATACGCAACCTGCAAATTTACACAATCTGCTTGCTATATACGGTAACTTTTGTTACAAAATGAATGATTTTATCCCTCTTGCACCAAATGCTGCAAGTTCGGGTCGTTCTTGATGCGTTCCATTTCACTTACAACAATAGTCAGGATGTCTGATTTTATCTGTTTGTAATTGCTTTCAATTTGCTGTTTCATTTTATCCTCGCCCTGTTCATCTACAAAAGATAGGATTTGTGGTATTTGCTGATAGGCTTTAGTTTCGGCAGCTACCTTTTCATTATCCACTACAATTTCGGCGTGGAAAATCTTTTGCTCAATGCGTTCCTCAAAGTTATCTGATACAGAACCTACAAACATACCCTGCGTTAAGGTTGAAATTTTGGAAGCCGGAATAAGGCTGTCTAACTGTGTAGAAATAGAGGTGGATTTATCATTACGGTTGATCGTCATACTCTGCCTTTTCTGCAATACTTTTCCAAAGCGTTCAGATAGGCTCTTTGCAGTTTCGCCCACAACCTGCCCGCTAAAAATATTACCGACCGTGTTCTGAATAACCTTAGCTTCTTTATCGCCATAATCCCGTATTAATTGACTAAAATCCTGAAAGCCCAAACATACAGCCACCTTATTACTTCTCGCCGTTGCGATAAGATTGTCCAGTCCCCTGAAATAAATCGTGGGCAATTCGTCTATGATAACGGAACTCTTTAATTGCCCTTTTTTATTAATGAGCTTTACAATTCTTGAATTGTACAAACCCAATGCTGCGGAGTAAATGTTTTGGCGGTCGGGATTATTACCCACGCACAAAATTTTAGGCGCTGCCGGGTTATTGATGTCTAATGAAAAATCATCGCCTGTCATAACCCAATACAATTGTGGGCTAATCATTCTTGATAACGGAATTTTTGCCGATGCAATCTGTCCCTGTAATTGGTCTTGTGCGCCGCCCTGCCACGCATCCATAAAGGGCGATAAATAATTTTCCAGTTCAGGATATGATGTCAATATTGTAAATACGTCTGCGTATTTTTTATTCAGCAATTCAATAGCGTGAGGGAAAGTGCAATGCTTGCCATTATCATAAATTTTCAAAAACCAAATAATGGCAGCAAGCAGGATAATCGGGCTTTCCACGAAAAAATCGCCTTGCTTCTGTATCCACGACCTGTTGAGGTTCAGCATTATGGTATAAGCCGCTTCGTAGGCATCGGATATATCCGTCATAAAATCGGGATTGAGTGGATTGCAACGGTGGCTCTTGCGTGGGTCGTCAAAATTTATCACGTAAAATTTTGGCTGAACTTTGTATTTATCCCTGTGCTTCAGCAAATGATTGTAAGCGATGGTAGAAAGGTCGTCGAATTTGAAATCGTAGATGTACATACTAAAGCCTTTCTCAATCTGCTGCTTGATATAGTTGTTTACGATGGCATACGATTTACCGGAACCCGGAGTACCCAACACGATGGATGCCCTGAAAGGATTTACAATGTTTATCCAACCGTTGTTCCATTTGCCTTTGTAGTAAAATTTGGTGGGCAGGTTGACGGAGTATTCATTTTCCATCAATTTGGTTTCCTGCTGGAAGCTCTCGTTTTCATTATTGAAAACGTCGTCCATCAGGTTAGTGCGCAGCAATCGGCTCATCCATACACCAGCCATCAGTAAGGCGATATAGCCTGACGATATAGTCAGCATATACAGGAATGTGCCTGTTGCCGGGGATAGTTTTAGCAATGGCGTGTTGAGAAAGAACAATACAAAACCAATCCCCAAAGCCACATAGATTTTGCTCCACGTAATTTTTTCATCTTTAACGCCCTTAGTTCCCAAACAGCTCAACGCCAGCAATACTAATGCAAAGGCTTTGGTATAAAGGGTATGCGAAAACAGCCCTGCTGTTCGCTGAAAATTGCCCAATATTTTGTTGATTAATTCTAATGTCCAGCCACGTTCTATAAAGAACCCGTAACAGAACCAATACAAGTGCATCAACACTATGATGATACTTACTGCACGCATAAAAGCCATTATTTTGGCTAAGCCTCTTAAATCGTCTTCTCCCTGCATTTTTATAAAATTTTAAATGTTCGGGCGTGAATTTATGGGCTGTATAGTGCGGTTATAAGAAGGTGGCAGTCAGTGGCATTAAATGGCAGTGTTTGGCTGTAAGTGGCTCTAATCCTTTGCAGATAATCCAATCATTTTTTTTAAATTTAAAATTGTGAAAGTCATTTTGCTTTTCTCTTTATTTGAAAGCAAGATTTTAAAGTGGAATGCTATGAATTGGAACATTCCAGATGCGTATCCCGGAGAAACTGAAGAAGAATATGAAATTCGGAAAAGCGGAGAAAGCCAAGCTGCTACCGGATTAATGTCGGGGATCATAAAGTTTTTTCTTTTCGTCCTGAAAATTGGGGCAATTTTCGGTGTGTTCTTTTATGCCGGATTTTTACTCTCACAAAAATTGTGGGGCAAAGAAACTGATCACTTTAAAGTTTGGGGCTTCTCCATCTTATTTGCCTACTTTATTTTTTGCATCGTTTACTTTTTAAAAGGAGTTGTTATCGGGTTACGGAGAAAGAACCGGAAGGTATGGGTATTGCCCTGGGCAATCTGTGTGCTGCTATGCTGTATAGTTCCTGCATTTATCATAAAATCAATAGTAGCCGGAATGTTCAGTATTACTGAACGGGAAAGTATCTTGTTTATCGGGTTAAGCTGGGGAGCGTTCGTCCTTTCTGCATTATACATCTACAATATTTATCAGTTCAAAACACCTACTGCACCTGAGATTTTGCAGTGGAGTTATGCTTTGGGGTTTAAAGTTTCTTCATAACCTACGCCGAAAAAGCTATTACTGACCTCGCTTGCGTTTACGCTTCTTTTTCATTCTGTTAGCAAAATCCTGTTCCTCGTAATCCTCTTCCTGTGCTTCGGGAATTAGCAAACCGCCCAATGCTTCAACCAAACTGTCTTCGGGTTTATCGGTATTTAAGAAGTCAAATAACTGATGAGGTTTTTCGGCAGGTAAATCGTTCGTATCGTTTGACTGTGATATTTTGGATTGCGCCTCGGCAGGCTCTTTTAATTCCGGTTTTATGTTGTTGTTCCAATAATCATTAAATATGTTGGCAGAAAGTTCTTTTGCCAGCCGTGAGCCGTTCCATACCGTTTTAGAATTGTGGTCGATGAATGTCATACCGTAGATCCGTCCGGTATCGTTTCTGCGTACCACTACATTAATTCCCTGTTCGCCTAATTGTTTTTTAAAAGCCTGTTCATCACTTGTGGTTTGCAAGGCAATGGTAACGGCTGATTTTAAAGTCTGCTTAGTTGGGTGGTCTTTCAAAGCTGTTTTGCATTTCGCAAAATGCAATTCCAAACCTGCCAGTCCTGCACTTTTTCCAAACAAAGAAGCCTTGAACGGATGTCCGGCTCTTTCTCCTTTTTCATTCAATGGAATGTACAACAAACCCTGCTGTGCCTTGCCGTGTAACTCTCCCTCCACTTTTTCAGTAGTAGTATTAAACAGGGAAAGCAAGGCATTGTATTCGCCCAAAGTCTGGAACTGATAATAGTTTGGCAGATGGCGGACTACTGAAGCGATTTGGCTTTTGACATCGCCAGCCTTGTAATTTACAGGACGAAAAACCTTGTCATTGTGCTGACGTTCCTTGTCCGTAGCAGGTATTAAATGGTGTTGCTTTTCGAGTTCACGGCAAACATTCATAGATCGCATTTTCTCGAACTTGTCCGAAATCTTTTTGCCGTTTTCGTCCACGCAAACCGAAACAATATGAATGTGGCTACGGTCAATATCGGTATGCTTGAATACGATAAAAGGCTGTTCGCCGTAGCCCATTTCACGCATATACTGCTGTGCCATTTCCCGAAATTTATCATCACTAACGGTATCATTCGGGTCGGGATTGAGCGAAATATGCAGCGTATGTTTTTCCGTATTGCGGTTTGCCAGCAGATAGGGAGCGAAAGATTGGGCTAATTGTGCGACGGTATATTGTCCGTTTGCGGTTTCAATAATCTTATTAACGAACAAAATTTGCCCGTTTTCCTTTTCGATTTTCAGGTTGTTATACGCCAACGCACCGTATAAATTTTCACTTCTTCCGATTTTAGCTATCATTTCTACGGCTGTTTTTTGAGGTGTTTGGCTTCAAACTCTTCGGTTATCTGAATGATTTTTTGACACAACATTGCCATTTCAGCCGTCTGTTTTTCCAGTTTGTAAAGAAATGCTGCGGCTTTTTTCTCCGAAAAATGGCGGTACAGCAGCTTTACAATCTGGTTATAGTTTACACCTATTGTGTGTATTTCGGAAATACTATCCATCCCTGTACGTTCCAAACTGTTCAGTA
>NZ_QMHO01000011.1 GCF_003313505.1 Pedobacter nanyangensis
GATGTGGCCAGTTTGCAAAAAAAGCAGTGGCCAGTTTTGGAATAATCTACAGCAGATTTACTAAATTCAGAAAAAGTTACTGTGATCAAAAACGTTTTGCGAAAGGGTTCAAAAGCACAAATAAAATATGCAAGAGAGAGAAGCGAAGTTCTAGACGCACAAATTGAAGCTACAAATAAGATATTAGGGAATGTAAGGGATTTGACAGGAAAAGACATTCAAAGTATAGCACAGGTCGAGGATTTTATCAGAGATTTTCCTGAGTTCGATAACTCTGTTACAGAGGTTGTTGTTGCATCTGGATATCTTGAGCTCTACAAAATGGATATCGAAAAAAACATAGAACATTACCGATTTCAGGATTTTAAAAAAAAGATTCCAAAACGCTACTGGTTACAAGTGGCTTTAAAAAAATTGCCTTCGGCCGAGGAGATGTTATATGCCGCAAAAGCAGACTTTCAGCGGCTTAATAGATTAAATGAAAACAGTCCCAGAAAATATTACCAGGTGCATATGGAGCTTGATAAAAACCTTATGGAAATGTTTTCAAAAATGGAGCGAACAATGAGTCGTGCAATATTAGAAGCATCAAAATAAGCATTTAGCAAAAAGATTATATTTTATGAGTATGGTAATGGAGGCGGCAATGGCCGCTTGGGAGCGTGGGCTATCAAGTGTTCCCGATAAAAGTGTTTGCTCCTCGCATATAGATGACTATGCAGTTCGTTTGTTTATCAAAAGAAACGGCGAGATGGGAACTTGTGATTATTGCAAAAAGTCGCGATTAGTAATCGATCTTGACATGCTAATGGAATTTCTCACAGATGCGTTGATGCATTTTTTTACAGACCCGGCGAATTTTATGTCTTATGTTTCAGCTGAGGGAGGATACCTGGGTGATTTCGATGGACCCTTGGAACAGTTGGAGGGTTTAGGATTAACAGTCGAGGACGAAGGGCTTTACGAAGACATGGTCAATAGTTTTGATCATACAAGTGCTTGGGCAGATGAAGGGAGTGCCGCCTCCGATTTTAAATATGAAGGTTGGCTCCAGTTCCGACACCTTGTTAAACATCAATCTAGATATCTGTTTAGTCCTAGAAAAGAAATGAGGCTTGGTGATAAAGCGATAAGTGCAGAGAGTTTTTTGAAAGAATTGGCTGGTGATATTAAACGTCAACGAATGATTACCGTAATTAAAGCGGGAACGCCAATTTATCGGTGCAGGCAGCACGCCTCTAAAAACGAAGTTAAATACCCCAGAGATATTTGCTCACCACCCATTGAGCATGCTACCTTTCCAAACCGCATGAGCTCTGCTGGAATTTCGATGTTTTATGGAGCTTTGGATGTCCGTACGGCCAAATTGGAGACCTTGAACAGATTAGATAGTTCGAAAGTTTATTATACGATAGCGACTTTTTTTCCTAAAATAGATTTGAAATTGATAGATCTAAGCAAAATTCCTTATGTAAGTCCATTTGACCAAGAGAATTGGGATTTGTATGATAAGGTTGAATTCCTTTTTAAATTCTTAGATGATTTTGCGAAGCCTGTTTGCCATGATGGGACAGAACATATAGAATACGTACCTACGCAAGTAATTACCGAGTACTTCAGATACAAATTTTACACAAGTGATAAAAAGCCCATAGATGGAATTATCTACCCATCTTCCAAAGATAGGGGAAGGAATGCCTGTGTGCTCTTTATGGATCACTACCAAAGTTTAGACCTGCTTCAATGTGACGAAAAATTCAAGGTAAAAAAGCTTACAGTAAAATAAATTCGCTTAAACTTCGGCAACCATTCCCTCCTCTTGCGCTGCCATTTGTGCGAATGAAAATAACAAATGAAAAATATTTATGGTTGAGCTGTCGGTTCTTTTATGAGAGCTTAAAAAACTAGCAGGCAACAATGGGAACGATGAGTTTACGAAATCGGTGCTAAGATAGTCATAATTGACTACCTTGCTTTTGAGGCCACTTAGTATGTCGCCGTCCTTATCGTTTATAACGAAGCCAATCATTCCAGCATATTCATGGCCTTTGCTATAATGTAATGTAAGGAATCGAAGGAGGCCTTCATCGAAGTATAATTTATCTGCCGACTTTAGTCTTTTGCATTCAACGATAAACTCACATCCCGTAAGTTTGAAAGAAATATCCGCTCGGGCCAATTTGTTTTCCGGAGTAAATTTCCAATTTTCCCAATCTAAATAGATGATGCTGGCCTGAAGCCATTTTTTAAGCTGGGATTCTGTATTATAAAGATCCTGCATAAATCTGTCTCTGATTTCATTTTCAGTGGAGATTGTATGTGCAATTCTTTGGTACGACTCAATCAACGATTTCAAAAAGAGATTCTCAACCAAATCTCTTTTTGATGTAAAGCCAAGGGCCTTAAGGTTGATTTGTATAAAGTCGTTTTGTGAGAGCATTGATTATTCTGATAGGTGTTTGATAAACTCTACGATCTCTTCCTTTGCATCACTTATGGCTTGTCGTATAGTCCAATCTTTGAAATGGTTGCTTTTGATAATATAAAATTTGTTGCCCTCGTAAAGCTTTATCTTGTTCTCTTCCAAAATTTTTAGCGCTTGGACTTTTTTGAGCTGACCACTTTTAACAAAGTTTAGTAGGTTCTTATCTGTTTGAGCAGAAAAATCCATTTTTTCACTTTCTTGTACGATCGATATACAGATTATTGCACCTAAGTACGGGGAAATATAACAGGTACCGTTCAAAGTGTTGTCCTGTGATAGGATCAGCGAAAATGTAGATTTAAATGCATCAAAATATTTACAGATATCTCTATTGGTTACCAGTTGCTTCGTTTTTTCTTCGCGTTCAACGTTTATCTGATAAAATTCTTTGACTATTTGGCGCTCATAGTCCAGTAGACCATAATGATCAAAGACCATTTCGTTGAGAGCATTTGCCTGAGCTTCATATGGTTCTCCATTTGAGATCAAGCGCTGAATTTCTAAAACCAAATCTCGTAAATTAGTTATGACAACTTGATCACTAATCTTCTTGATCGGTAGATTTTCGACGTCTATATTTCTTAATGTATCTCTTTTTCCATCACCTTTTCCCCATTGTACTGAAAGCTGATAAAAAATAAAACCAATTAACTGGGAGTTGAAAATGCCTAAGTACGGAAGATAATCTTCAACATAACGACTACCATCCTTGAGTTTGACAGTAAGAATATTATGTTTATGAACTGCTTCTGAGTTGATGTATGTAGCTCTAAATAGGAATTTATCTTTTTTTAGAGGTCTTACTGGCAATATCAATCTATCGTTGTTAAAAATTTCTTCGTCTCTTTTTCTATGGAGATTTTGATTCCAGTTGAATTTGTCCAAGGATCTAATATCAATGTTTTCAAACTGCTCAAAATCTTGAGGTTCAATGAATTTCTTCCATATAGGTTCCCCAAGAGCTACCATATCTCTTTTAGGCTGGAAGCCTGCGCGTGCTTCAATAGTAATGTCTTTAAGGTCTAGCAGCTTTTCGATAAGCTTCACAGCTTCGATATCGCTGTTTACTAAAACCTTCCAGTATAGATCATTGTCCTGTAATTCAGATTTATGAATCTCAAAGACATCTCTATCAGAAAATTGAATAACCTCAAAAGTCTCCGAAAAGGTAGACATTTTTGGAGCGATGTACGTAAGTTGTCCATCATGATCTTCAAAAGCGCTCATGACAATTACCGCACACGGTTCACTAGCACCTAGTTCAATTTTTTGGTTGTTGATCTCACCAATTACACGTTTCTTAAAAAGTATTTTATTGTAATGCGATAATTCGTAGAATGTATCGACATTGTAACTTGTAAGGAGATTTTTTCTGAAACTAAGTGCATTGTCATTTAGAAAAATAGAGTTTTTGACTACAGCGACAATCTTCGTTTGAATGTTCGACCATTTTGAGAAACGTAATAAGAATGCTTGCGATCTTTCAAAGTCAGATACTGTGCTATATTCAGAAAACCCTTTGCCTTTATTGGAAATGGCTTTTCTTTCATTTTCTATCTGCAAGCGCTCGAAATCGTTATTAGCCTCTGTTGCAACGGGCACTGATCCCCACGGCGGATTTGATACGATATAGCCAAAAGTGAAATCTGTAAAAATATCATCAGTTAACGCATTTCCATGAATTAATGTTTTGCCAATAAGACTCGGTAGAATTGGATGGGCAAATTTAATTTCATTCTTGATGAAATTTGGATCCTCAGTTTCTAATAAGGCCAAATAGAGACTAAAGGCGGTTATTTGTAATGCCTTCCTATCTACATCAATTCCAAAAAGTTGATTTTCAAGAATATTTTTTTTCTCCTCAAAATTTAGTTTTCGCCCGTAAGAGTTCTGTATCGCCGAAAAACATTCCACAAGAAATGCTCCAGATCCAACTGCTGGATCCAAACATTTCGCAGATATTACTTCGCCTGATTGTCCTTTTGGGAGAACTTGAGAAAGCATGAACTTTACAAGAAATGGCGGAGTGTAATAAATGCCATTTCTCTTTTTGCTATCGCCTTTCAAAAACGCTTCATAAACATGGCTAATCAGCTGGATTGGGATCTGATTGAATTCGTAAGGGAATAAGGACTTCTGCTTTGTTCGATAATCACTATCGAAAAATAATGACAACTGTCTTAAATAGTCGGGCTTGATATCCTCTACGGTAAAGTCGCTATCGTACTTGAAAACGTCGCCATTAATCTTCCGGATTTCATCAAAAGCCGCTAACAAATTTTCGGGTTTGTGGGTTTTTAAAATGTCTAAAAGATATTCCTTCTCAAATATCCCTCTGTCTTCTAGATATTTTATAAAAATACACCTTAGGATAAGTAAATGAATCGTTTCTTCATTTGGACCGGTTACAAGGTCATTTTTAAGAGCCAACAGATTTAACAGCAAATCCTTGTCTACCTCTTGCCTTTTTTTCTGATATTTACTTACAAAATCAAAGAAAAAAGCGGAGTCAATATACTGTTTTGAGATTTCTGTGGGTTTGATATTCTCGAAACCTTTTGTGTTTGTCCCATATTCAAATGTTTTTAAACATATGCTACCCTTTAAGGGATTGCTGGAATTCGGCTTCTCCTTTGCATTGATTATATATGTCTGAGATTTTGAGACTGCTACGAACACATTATCTTGATTCTTATTCCAAAGCAACCTATGCGCGAAAAATATGTCTTCCTTTTCTGGTGTTAGAATATATTTAACCGATATGCCGGTAGCTTCATCAACCTGATAATTAAATGTATTTTCATCAACCATCCCTACCGCCAGATCAGTTTCGGTAAAACTTAAGGTTGCGAGAAAATTGTAAAAACTATCGTTGAGCATTGTAGCCGGAATCTGCTTAAAATTAAAAGTATCAAAAATAGGTGCAAAACTAGCTATTAATTATCAACATTTCGACAAAGTTGGAAATCCGGACAGGTCTTATATTTAAAAACACTAATTTCATGTTTATATACAAAATGTGAATCATGGCAGAAATATCCTTTTTGTTAGGAGCTGGTTTTTCGGTGAATAAAGGTTATCCTACCGCAAATCAGTTGAATAGAAAAATAACCGAGCTTTCAGAAAATCAGTTTACTGTGGCCCAAGAAGGATCCGTTTGTTGGTTAAAGCCTGGCGAGAAAGATCCGTTTGTTTACACGTCATATCATACACAGAAACTTTTTACTATTGAATTAATTGCATTTTTTGTTTCGATAAGTGGTGGTTTTAATTATGAGGAATTTTTTGACTTTTATATAAACGTCAATAATCCAAATCATCGAGATGAACGCTTCGAGAACTTTTGCGATGAATTCCGCGCTAAATACAACTTAGAAGATGATAACCATAATTTAATACGAGCGCATAATAGCATCTTTAACCAGTTAGTTTCAGCATTACTTGTGGATGGCGAAGGAACAAAATTCTATCCAAAAATCCATCATGGAGGGCCGTATCCCGGTTACAATGGTTTTTTGGGATGCTTACAGTATTGGGGTAGAGATAATGTACTGAATTTACATACGCTAAACCACGACTTATTTTTGGAATCGCTAAATCATACTGATGCAATGCATGGTGATTTGTCAACTGGCTTCACAGAATTGGGCTCGCCTTATTACGGGCAGTTGGATGATTATGGTAAAGTCCGCCTATCGCATTTTACAGGAAATTACAACACAAATTATAGGTTATATAAGCTTCATGGCAGTTTGGATCAATATCCATTTCATGGAAAAGATGGACAAATTGAAGGTTATGTCAAAAACAAAAAAGGCATTGGTGTTACCGATTTCTATAAAGAGGTTATTGATGATAATGGTGAACTTAAGTATGTAAATGATTTTGTGAATTATTTTCCGGATTTTTTAACTGGGACTACTTCGAAAATTTTAAGGTACCAAGATCCTGTCTACTACGAAACCATATTTAAGTTATTTGAAGAAAACCTTCAAACATCAAAGAAATTGATATTGATAGGTTATGGCTGTGGCGACAGTGAAATTAATAACATTATATTAAACAACTTTCGAGGAGAGGTTTACGCTGTCGACCCTTTCCCTAATCCTAAGACATTCGAATTTTGTGAACGGACAGGAGCCGTTATAATCGAAAAAACACCAGAGAACATTGGTATTACGGATTTCCAGCAATAAAAAAAGCTCGACCCCTGAAAAGATAACAACAAAAAAAAGCATTCTAACAAGACAATTGTTAGAATGCGAAATAATGTTATTATCTAAGGGTTTTTCAATCGCGAAACACTAATACATTACTTTTGCTATGGAATTAACGTCCGTTTTAGGATGAGATTGATATTATCCATCCTTTGTTACTTTGGCCATTCCAGTTAGGAACAGAGGAGGCACGGAATAAATTCGTATTTTATTATCTGAAAGCTGATACCATCCATATTCATAGCACATATAAATATCAATGCCTTCATCCAGTCGATATATTCCTGTCATAAATTTGAACTCAAATCCTTCGTCGCTAAGCTGCCAGTTTTTAACCGGAGTTAGCGTTCCATTGTAAAGCCGTTTTAAAATTTGGTAATTGCGCATGATGATCCGATTAATCTGACCAAAATGTTCTGGCTCCTCCCATTTTGCAACCTTTTTCTTCTCGCGGCCAGCTGCATTCCTACATTGATCGCTACAATACATCTTGTCTTTCCGCCCGTCGAATAATCGTTTGCATCCAGAATAGGCGCAGATGCGTTCTGTTTCATCATTAACTACAGACTCCATAAAAATTAATCCTCCTGTATTCCAATAACTTAACCGATTTAAAAGCGCTTAAATCGGATTGGCTAATATACAACCGAGTAATTGAATTTCAATAAGGAGATTTGGGTAAGGTTTTAAATATAAATAAGTTATGAAAGATAACACCATTGCATCAGAAGCATTTTCTTCGGGAAGAAAGAGCTTCTTCTTTCTGGACTTCAAACTGGCCAGAAATAAGAGTAACTACATGCGTATCACCAATTTGGTAAAGTATGAAGACGGTAGTACAAAGAAAGCTAGAATGTACATCTGGCAAGAAGATTTCGAGCTTTGGATTTCAGCATTTGCCTCTCTTTTCCAAACGGCAGCTTACGCTGGGGAAAAAGAGGTTACCGTATTGGATTTGTTCAACCAGGGTAAGGATAACAGAGGAAGCGGTATCAAGTCTTGGGATCCTGAAAAGCGTCCACGGGAGAAATTTCTGGAAGATGGGCCAGGTGAATTGACCTTGGCCGAACTGCTTGCAATGTTGATCGGCTCTGGAACTACGGATAGCAACGCCGTTGAGCTCGGCGAAAAAATCTTGAGGTCTGTAGACAACGATCTTCAAAAACTGGCAACGATCAGCCATACAGAGCTGGCAAAGTTCAAGGGGATGGGACTTGCAAAATCTAGCGCTATACTTTCAGCACTTGAACTGGGAAAGAGGGCTTTTGGCATCAAACGGCTTTTCTCAAAAAAATCGGCATAGAACCAGCAGGGAAATATGAAATAAAACTGCGTTTTGAGCAATTCAGGAATGATTTTGGACGCAAATAGATTAGATTAGACCATGAGGTTTTAATTCACTTAACTAGTAAAAAACATTGATATGGAACACAAACAAATTGGCATTTGGATCAGGGTGTCAACAGATTATCAGGTTCGGGATGAGAGTCCCGAGCACCATGAACAGCGGGCTAGGTATTACGCAAAATCAAGGGACTGGGATGTAGTTGAGGTCTATCGCCTGGATGCGATTTCAGGAAAAACAGTAATGGAGCATCCAGAGACCCAGCGCATGTTGAACGATATCAGAACAGGCCGTATTACAGGGTTGGTATTTTCAAAACTTGCTAGGCTCGCACGTAATACAAAAGAACTATTGGAATTTGCGGAGATTTTCAGAAAGGAAGGTGCGGATCTTATTTCCTTGGCCGAACAGATTGATACAAGTACACCAGCGGGAAGATTGTTCTTCACAATTATTTCTGCTATGGCTCAATGGGAGAGAGAAGAGATTTCCAGTAGGGTTGCTGCCTCAATACCTATCCGCGCTCAGATGGGCAAACCTTTGGGTGGACAGGCTAGCTTTGGTTACAAATGGGAAAACAAGCAATTGATGATCGATGAAAAGGAGGCTCCTATTCGTAAGCTAGTCTATCAGATTTTTTTAGAGTGCCAAAGAATCCAAACGACTGCAGATAAGCTCAATCAACTAGGGCACCGAACGAGAAATGGAGCAAAATTCTCCGGCACAACCGTCCAACGGCTCCTTCGGGATACCAGTGCAAAAGGTATTCGAATTGCGAATTATACTAAAACAACCCCAGAAGGAGGATGGATTATAAAACCAAAAGAGGAATGGGTTGAGCTGGAATGTCCAAGAGTTATAGATGAGGAAACTTGGCAGAAGTGTAATATTATCCTAGACAAGCAAGCTGAGAAACTTAAAAAACCCGGTAGGACTTCCGAATTTTTGTTGGCTGGTTTGATAAGATGTGGCTGTGGTGCACCCATGTACAAACTCAGTACAGCTAGAAAGTTTACGTGCCAAAAGTGTAAAAAGTTCATTGATGAACAGTTAATAAACAATACCTATCAAGCTCATCTGAAGGAATATCTTGGTGGGATGAACACACAAATATTTATCGATGAGTTGAACCGACAAATAAAAGAAAAGGAAGCATTGCTATCCTCATCAGTTAAGAAAAGAAACCAACATTTGAAAAAAATGGACGATCTGGTTAATCTTAGGCTTAATAGTGGAATTGATCAGGAGCATTATATGAATTTGTATAAGCCATTGTCACAGGAGGTAGCTCAGCTCAAAGATTATATACCAAAGCTAGAGGGGGAAATTGATTATATAAAAGTACAATTGAATTCAAGTGACTATGTGCTTAGTCAAGCGAGGGCTTTATATGAGGAATGGTCTCAAATGGAAATTTCTCAAAAACGTGGGATTATTGAAACTGTGACGGATTACATTATAGTTGAGGATGATACGATAAAGATCTCTGTTTCTTTTTTTTTGGACAATAGGCAAACAAACAAACGTGGTTTCACGGGTTCATGGAGGCCACCAACATAAAACTGGCCGGATATTCTACCGAAAACTTTGCCCTCGAGATACTCACCCGCCGATCTTCAAGGGGTTGGCGCATCACTTCCAATACAGTTCTTTTAAATTCTGGCAATTCATCCAAAAAAAGCACCCCATTATGTGCCAATGAAATTTCACCGGGTTGCGGATTAATCCCACCGCCAACCAAAGCTACATCAGAAATAGTGTGATGGGGCGATCGGAACGGTCTTTCCGTCATCAGTGCATTATTGCCTAACAAACGGCCGGCAACCGAATAAATTTTGGTACTCTCCAAGGCCTCATTGAGGTTCAAGGGGGGCAATATGGTTGGTAAGCGTTTAGCCAGCATGGTTTTCCCTGCTCCGGGTGGGCCAATCAAAATCACATTGTGCCCACCCGCAGCCGCAATTTCCAAAGCCCTCTTAATATTTTCCTGCCCTTTAACGTCGGCAAAATCATGTTCATAATTATTGATCTGCTTGAAAAATTCCTTTCTAGTATCAACAAATACAGGTTTTGGTTTTTCCTTTCCGCTGAAGAAGTGAATCACATCCAACAGGTTTTCCATCCCGTACACTTCCAGATCGTTTACAATAGCAGCTTCATTGGCGTTGGCCGCGGGCAATATCAGCCCTGTAAAACCCTCTTTTCTGGCCTGTATGGCAATGGGCAAGGCTCCTTTAATACACTGTACTCCGCCATCCAATGACAGCTCACCCATCACCACGTATTTTTCCAATATTGCGGCATCAACCTGTCCCGAAGCGGCCAAAATTCCAATAGCTATGGGCAAATCATAGGCGGAACCTTCTTTTCTGATATCAGCAGGAGCTAAATTAACAAGTATCTTTTGGCGCGGCATATGATAACCGGCCACTCGGATGGCACTTTCTACTCTAAATAGGCTTTCTTTAACGGCATTATCGGGCAGGCCCACCATGTAGTATTTGTTTCCAGCACTTACATTTACTTCAATAGTGATGGTAATGGCATCTACACCGTAAACGGCGCTTCCATAGGTTTTTATAAGCATAGATAAATGTTTTTCAACGGTAAGTTATAAAACCTGGGCCAATTTCGCAAACCACTGTACATTAAGCCATTGGGCACAACAAACAAAAAAGCCCCGCATGTACGGGGCTTTAAAACATTTTTCTCTAAAAGGAACTATAGAGATAAAATCTCTGCCAAACGTAACCAACCTGGCGTAATTTGGGCAGCATCAATATGTTTAATGGCTTTAGCAAATGGCGTGAATACAATTTCCTTGTTGATTTGTCCCACCATTACCTTTGATTTTCCTTCCAGCAATCCTTCTACCGCGGCTACACCTAAACGGCTGGCCAATACCCTATCCATACAACTAGGCTTGCCTCCGCGTTGGATATGGCCAAGTACCGATACACGAATGTCGTGATGAGGAAACTTATCCTTGAGGATTTCGCCAACATTGTAAGCTCCGCCTGCTTCATCGCCTTCGGCTACTACAATAATTTTAGATGCTTTATCCTTACGTCCGTGCTCGATGCGATAAATCAAATCAGCGGTGGTGGTTTTGGCTTCCGGAATTAAAATCGCTTCAGCCCCTACACCAATGCCACTTCTTAAGGCTATCAGTCCAGAGTCGCGTCCCATTACCTCTACAATGAACAACCTGTCATGTGACTCAGCAGTATCTCTGATTTTATCTACGGCATTCACTACCGTATTGATGGCCGTATCGTAGCCAATGGTTAAGTCAGTTCCTTCTAAATCATTATCTATGGTTCCCGGCAAGCCAATAATCGGGAAATCAAATTCCTGCGAGAAGATATCGGCACCGGTAAAAGTACCATCGCCACCAATCACCACCAAAGCATCAATACCATTATCAACCAAGTTCTGATGGGCTTTTGCCCTTCCTTCTGCTGTTCTAAAATCATCGCAACGAGCAGTTTTTAAAATAGTGCCACCACGCTGTATAATATTGGCCACGGATTTACCGTCCATGGGCATAAAATCGGCATTGATCAAGCCATCGTAGCCTCTTAAAATGCCAGTAACCTTTAACTTATAATATAAACTACCTCTAACTACGGCTCTAATTGCGGCATTCATTCCGGGAGCATCGCCACCAGAAGTCAGCACGCCTATATTTTGTATCTTACTCATTTGGCTAAGTTAAACTTATCTACGCCACTTTGCAAGAAAGAAGCGTATTCCTTTGCATTGAAAATAGCGCCCTGTGCTGGCACCAATGGGTTTAATTGATGATCTACAAGCACATAATACGGTTGAGAATTAGCACCATATTTAGTGGCTTGGAAATCTTGGTTCCACCTGCCTAAATTATCTGTATCACCTTTCAGGTATTTTGAATAATGTACTTTATCAGCAGGCATTTTCACTTTTCTTTCATCCACATAAAGCTGGATCAGGACATATTGATCACGGATGATGTTTCCTACGGTTGGGTCTACCCAAATATCATCTTCCATTTTTCTACAGTTCACACAAGTCCATCCTGTAAAGTCGAGCATAATCGGTTTACCTACCTTTTTAGCATATTCTACACCTTCATCCAAATCAAAAAACACTTTGAAACCATGAGGCGCAGGAAGTACTTCTGCATATTTTACTTTACTTGGGAAGTCGGATGATACTGCTGGTCCTGCAGCATGATCGTTATTCGTAAGGATAAAATCTTGGGTATGCATTGGCGGCGCCAAGCCACTTAATACTTTCAAAGGCGCACCCCAAAGTCCGGGCACCATATAAACGGCAAAAGAAATCGATACAATAGCCAGCACCAATCTAGGCACGCTGATGTATTCTAATTTACTGTCGTGAGAAAATCTGAGTTTACCGAGCAGGTAGAAGCCCATCATGGCAAATATCACGATCCACAATACCAAGAATATCTCTCTATCAAACCACTCCCAGTGCCAAACTAAATCTGCTGATGATAAAAACTTAAGTGCCAAGGCTAATTCTAAAAAGCCCAAACAAACTTTTACGCTGTTTAACCAACCGCCTGATTTTGGCATACTGTTTAAAAACCCTGGAAAAATGGCCGATAAGGTAAATGGTAAGGCTAATGCTAAAGCAAAACCGAACATACCAACTGCTGGGGCTAAAATTTCACCTTTAGAACTCGCTTGCACCAACAAGGTTCCAATAATGGGCCCTGTACATGAAAATGATACCAATGCCAAAGAAGCGGCCATAAAGAAAATACCACCCAATCCTCGGCTATTGTCTGCCTTTTGATCAATTTTATTGACAAAGGAACTTGGAAGGGTAATTTCGAAAGCTCCAAAAAATGACATGGCAAAAACCACTAGCAAAAGGAAGAAAAGGATATTAAAAATACCGCTACTACTCAATTCGTTTAATTTCGACGAACCGAATAAAATGGTAATCAACAAACCTACTGCAACATAAATAACGATGATAGACAAACCATAAATAATGGCTTGGGCAATTCCTTTTTGTTTACTGCCGGCTCTCTTGGTAAAATAACTTACCGTTAACGGAACCATTGGAAAAATACATGGCATTAAAAAGGCCAGGAAACCTCCAAAAAGTCCTTCAATAAATGTTTGCCAAAGTGTTTTCTCTTTGTTTTGCGAAGTAACTGGAGCTGCTTCAACTGCTTTCTTGGTGGTATCTGCTGTGGTGGTTACCGCAGCTGAAGAATCAGGCTTGATGTTGTTAGCTATACTATCTTCTTTTGAGCCGATAGTGGTAAATTCAAGATCGCCAATATCTGCACTGGCTGAAGTGGTGTCTTCCTGGGCTTGCTGGGCATAGCCATCAATGGAATAGAAGGCGGTAAAAAGTGCTATTAAAAGCACTCCTAATAAGTTAGTTTTTTTCATTTGTGTGTTTGTGTTGTGGTGGTGAAGTTAGCGATAATTTTCTACTTATCACGTCAACGCATAGGGTATAAGGACTTAACGGGAAACAGGAATCTGAAAAGAAACCTCCTTCGCTGGAAGACAGCTTTTATCGTTGCAGGCCATAAACTCCAAAACGCCATTAACAGCGCCCTTAGCTTTAAGCAATTTTATTTTCTGCGTAAAAACCACTTCTTTTTCAAAAAAGTAGAGGTTCTTTTTGAAATTCTTATCGTACTTGGCTACAGATTTAGGCTCTTTAACTTTACCTATTAAAGTATAGGATGGAGATGGCGTAAAACGAAAACTTGTACTCATTGGCGGCTCATTAAATTGCATCGCATAAATGTGCCATCCGGGAGCCATACTGGCCTTAATATAAACTTCGGCCTCGTTGTTTTTGAGCTTTTTAGACAGATAAGACCATTTAACGGGCTCGAGCAACTGGGCATGAGCAAAAAAACCGCTTAACAAAAGGAAAAGGAGCAATCGTGTTCTCATTATAGCACTACATAAAAAAATAAGGAACACCGCTGGTATTCCTTATTCAATTCATTTATTTTACTGGAATGCTAAAACTAACTTCACTAGGCGGCAAACACTGTTTGTCATCGCAAACCATAAACTCTACCTTACCTTTAACCGTAGTGGTTGCTTTATTCAGTTTTATTTTTTGCTGAAAAACAACCTGGTCCTCAAAATAGCTCACATCCATTTTAAACACTTTTTCGTATTTGGTAATGGGCTTAGGTTCGGTAGTTTTACCCACTAAAGTGAAATCTTTAGAAGCAACAAAGGTAAATTCCGTTTTATTTGGCCCTCCAGGTTTGATATTTTGAGAATAAAGGTGCCAATTTGGGTCAATGGTTGCCTTGATATAAAGCACTGCCTCATTTTTGTTAATCTTTTTAGCAGCATACTGCCAATTCACGGGGTTCTCTAATTGAGCAAATGCGCTAATGGTTGCCATTACAACCATCGCTAAAATTAGGGTGATTTTTTTCATTTGTTTTTTATAAGTTATGTTTAACATTCAATATTAGCATATTTATTTAACATTCTAAATAAAAGCAACTTCTTTAAACCCAAACTCCTGGGTTTCTCCATCCAAAGGTTTGATTTTTAGCAAGCCTGTGTGGCTAATTCCTTCTATAACCCCTTCAAACAGCTCGCCATTTTTGCTGTAGGTAGCTATTTTATGAAGACGATAAAGCCTACTAACGTACAATTCCCTCAGGTTTGTACTTTTTCCGAACTTCATTTTTAGATAAAGTTGCTCAATTTGCGAACAAAGTTCACTTAAAAGCACAAATAGATTCACATCTTGTTGTAAAATTTGTGCTAACGACACTGGCCTTCCGGCCAATTCTGCTTCAAATTCCCCTTGGTTAACATTTAATCCTATGCCAATTATGCTTTGTTTGAGATGACTGCCAGTAATGACATTCTCAATTAACACCCCACCAATTTTCCGATTGCCAACATAAACGTCATTTGGCCACTTAATGCTCAAATCATCACTCAAATATTTAGACAAAACATTGTTTATGGCCACTGAAACCAACATATTTAGCTCAAACTGTTGCTCAGCAGAAATAAAAGTTGGCCTTAACAACAAACTAAACGTAAGGCTTTTGCCTGCCTCGGCCATCCAAACATTGCCCTGCATCCCTCTGCCCGCATATTGATGGTCTGCCATTATTACAGTTCCTTCGGGCAATGGCTCGGAATTTGAAGCTAATTTTTTCAGATAATTATTAGTAGAATCAACCGCTGATAATTTGATAAGATTTTGACCAACAAATAATGTTGAAAAAGTGTTATTTTGCAAGTGTTGATTTTATATTTTGTTGAAGACCAAAATTAATTTTTTTTAATGGTAAAAAAGAAAAATGCGAACCTTTCTACATACCTGTCTGAAATAGCCGTACAAGGCATTCAAGAAAAAAAAGGGAACGATATTGTGCGATTGGATTTAAGGGAGCTGAGCAGTTCAGTTTCCGACTATTTTGTCATCTGCAATGCAGATTCTTCTACCCAAGTCAAAGCAATTGCTGATAGTGTAGAAGATGAAATCTATAAACTAACCCAAACCCACCCTTGGAAAAAAGAAGGGCAAGACAATGCCGAGTGGATTATTTTAGACTACCTGGACATTGTTGTTCATATATTTAGAACCGAAAAACGTGATTTTTACGGAATAGAAGACTTATGGGGAGACGCCGAAGCAACTACGTATAAAAGCGCATAACCCTAAAATATTTTAACTAGCATGAAACAAGAAAATAATTCAAACGATAAGCCCAACAAACCTGTAAAGCGAATGCCTAACATCCCTAAACGCCCTCAAAAAACTCCAAAATTTAATATATTTTGGGTGTATGCGGCTATTATTATCGGCCTTTTGGCTATTCAGTTTTTGTTTAGCTCAGACAATGCGCAACAAATTTCTTATAAAACTTTTGAGCAAGAAATGCTCATCCCCGGAGATGTACAGAAGATCGTTACTTATAAATCTGACGACATTGTAAAGGCAGAAGTTTACATCAAGGACAGCAAAAAAGAAGACCCCAAATATAAAAAATACAAAAACAGAAGTGGTTTTGGCCGTGATACCGGACCTATGGTGACCTTCAATGCCCCTTCTCCCGAAATTTTAAGCAAGCAATTGGAGAAATCACAGGCAAATATCCCTGCCGAAAACCAAATCCCTGTAGAAACCATCTCTAAATCTAGCGCATGGACAGGTATTTTCGTGCAAGTGATTTTACCATTACTACTGTTCGCTGGTCTTTGGATTTTCATGATGCGCCGCATGAGCGGTGGCGGTGGCGGCGGTGGCGGCCAAATTTTCAACATCGGCAAATCAAAAGCTACCCTATTTGACAAAGAGAGCCAAGTAAATATCACTTTTAACGATGTTGCGGGTTTAGAAGAAGCCAAAACGGAGGTGATGGAAATTGTAGATTTCCTTAAAAACCCTAAAAAATACACCAATTTAGGAGGTAAAATCCCTAAGGGCGCCTTGTTGGTAGGTTCGCCAGGAACGGGTAAAACCTTATTGGCCAAAGCCGTAGCTGGCGAAGCACAGGTCCCATTCTTCTCTTTATCAGGTTCTGATTTTGTGGAAATGTTTGTGGGTGTTGGCGCTTCAAGGGTACGTGACTTATTTAAACAAGCCAAAGATAAAGCGCCTTGTATTATTTTCATTGATGAGATTGATGCGATTGGACGTGCCCGTGGTAAAGGCAGTGTAATGGGCGGTAATGATGAGCGTGAAAACACCCTTAACCAATTATTAGTAGAAATGGATGGCTTTGGTACTGATTCAGGAATCATTATCCTGGCTGCAACCAACCGCCCTGATGTATTGGACTCGGCTTTAATGCGTCCTGGTCGTTTTGACAGACAAATTTCTATTGACAAACCTGACCTGGTGGGCCGCGAGCAAATTTTCAAGGTACATTTAAAACCTATTAAAACTGCTCCTGACGTAGAGGCCAAAAAATTATCGGCTCAAACTCCAGGCTTTGCCGGTGCAGAAATTGCCAACGTATGTAACGAAGCGGCATTAATTGCTGCCCGCCGCAACAAAGAGATGGTAGACATGCAAGATTTCCAAGACGCGATTGACCGTGTGATTGGAGGTTTAGAGAAGAAAAACAAAATCATCTCTCCCGAAGAGAAAAAAATTGTGGCCTACCACGAAGCTGGCCACGCCATTGCTGGTTGGTTCCTAGAGCATGCCAATCCATTGGTAAAGGTTTCTATCGTTCCCCGTGGTGTTGCGGCCTTAGGCTATGCGCAATACCTGCCAAAAGAGCAGTTTTTATACACCACCGAGCAATTGATGGACGATATGTGCATGACCATGGGTGGTAGAGTTGCAGAAGATATCATCTTCAACAAAATTTCAACGGGTGCACTTAGCGATTTGGAGCATATTACCCGCATTGCCTACGGCATGGTTAAAATCTATGGGATGAACAAAAATGTAGGTAATGTATCTTTCTACGATCCGCATAATGAATACAATTTTGATAAACCGTATTCGGATAGAACAGCAGAAATGATCGATATTGAAGTGCGTAACCTAACCAATGAAGTTTACGAACGCACCAAGCAATTGCTCATCGCCAATCAAGAAGGTTTAGAGAAATTAGCCCAAAAACTACTGGAAAAAGAAATCCTTTTCCAAACAGATTTAGAAGAGCTTTTGGGCAAACGTCCATTTGATACCCGTACCACTTATGACGAATTTGTAAATGGAGCCAAGGGGATTGAACCTAAACCTGAAGAAATTGTAGTGAACCATACGGAACAAACCGATGAAAGCGCTACAACCATTAACCCCGCTGAAGAAAGCAAATAGATTTTAATTTTTAATCAAAAATAGGCAGGCTCTTATCACTAGCTTGCCTATTTTTGTTTTTAAAAGCCAGTACGCTGATGAAAGACAATATTACCCCCAAGGAACTGATGCTTAAAAAGATTAGGAAGGCTTTGCTCGAAAAACGAGATAATCCTTACCCTTATCTGGAAGAAACCCCGTTGTACCAACAAAATGAAGAGGAATTGGAAATTTTGTTTGCGGAGCAGTTGAGTGCCGTTGCGGGCAATTTTATTTTTTGTGAAAACGGCGTTGATTTTATAGAGAACATCCTTGGGCTTGCCGATCAATACAAATGGCGAAAAATTTATTGTTGGGAACCCGAACTACAAGCTTTATTGAGCACCTATGAATTTCCCTTTTACCAAACCGACAAGGATTTTCACCAGGCCGAAGTAGGCATTACCATGTGCGAAGCACTGATTGCCAGAAATGGCTCGGTAATGGTGAGCAATCAAAATGCTGCGGGCCGCAGGTTAAGCATTTTTCCTCATCACCATATTGTAATTGCCAGAACGGGTCAGCTGGTTTTAGATCTAAAAGATGCTTTCCAACTGCTGAAAACCAAATACGGGCATCAAATCCCCTCAATGATCAGTACCATTACAGGTCCCAGCCGAACGGCTGATATTGAAAAAACATTGGTGTTAGGTGCGCATGGCCCCAAAGAGCTTTTTGTGTTTCTAATTGACGATTTCAGCTAAACAATTTTGTTTAATGGTTCAATAGTATTAAATTTATACTAAATACCAAATTGGTTTAAAGTGTAAATTAATAACTATGAGCAAAATTCGATCGGTGATTACCGGTACGGGCAGTTATATTCCTGAAAATGCTATCTCTGGCAAACATTTCCTAGAACATACCTTTTTTGATGGGGGTGCAAAGATTGACAAAGAGAACGAAGAAATTATCCAAAAATTCAGTGACATCACCGAAATCAACGAACGACGTTATATCAATGATGATCAACTAAACCACGACATTGGCCTAATTGCTGCTCAACGAGCAATAGAAGATGCCAAAATCGATAAAGAAAGCTTAGATTACATCATATTCTGTCACAACTTTGGTGACATCAAGCACGGCAGCAATCGGGTAGATATGCTTCCAGCCTTGGCCGCAAAAGTAAAACTTCAATTGGGCATTAGCAATCCGGACTGCGTGGCCTTTGATTTGATTTTTGGCTGTCCGGGCTGGGTTCAGGGAATGATACAAGCTGATTACCTCATCCGTTCCGGAGATGCAAAACATGTATTGGTTATTGGCTCAGAAACGTTATCCAGAATTGTTGACCCGCACGACCGCGACAGCATGATATTTGCCGACGGTGCCGGCGCAACTATTTTGAGCGCAGCCACCAATGATGACTCCAAAGGTATTTTAGCCCACAAAGCGCAAACCCATGCCAGCCATGCCGATATGCTCATTATGGGTGGCAGTAACAACCCTACCGACCAAAGTGGCAATGCCTATATTAAAATGAAAGGCCGTAAACTGTATGAATTTGCTGTAATTACCGTTCCCCAGTTGGTGAAACAGGCCATAGATAAGGCTGGTGTTGATGTAAAGCAAATTAAAATGGTATTCATTCACCAGGCCAATGGCAAAATGGACCATGCTATCATGAAACGTTTATTTAAACTATATGGAGAAGACAACATCCCCGAAAAATTAGTTCCCATGACCATTTCTTGGTTGGGCAATAGTTCGGTAGCTACGGTACCCACTTTAATTGATCTGGTATTAAAAAATAAGATGGATGGCTATAAAATTAAGGAGGGCGATTATGCTGTATTTGCATCTGTAGGTGCAGGTATGCACATCAACGCCATCGTTTACAAATTTTAGGGCAGTAAAAATAAGGAGCAAGGAGTAAGGGCTTTACCCAACCCTTGCTCTTTTATCTTTACTTATTCCCCTATTCTCTTCAAGCCCTGTTTCGCTTCGTTTTCGATACTATTTTCGTATTCATGGCCTTTCATATCTATCGCTAAGCGGAAACAGGCCTTTGCCTTGGCGAGATTCTTTTTCCTTTCGTAGATATTCCCTGCAAGTACCGCAGATTTTGCGGCAAAGTAGTATTTCAAGCCTTTACCTAGGTTAATCGCATTTTGGTATTGAACGAGCGCAGCATCGTCTTTCCCTAAATCATCATTTACACGAGCTAGCCTATACGCAAATTCCGTTTTGTCCTTGTTGCTTTTAAAGTCATCTATTTTGCTGGAGCTTAATACTTCCATGGCCCTGCTCAAATACCCTCCATCATACAATAAACGGGCTTTTAGCAACACCAACTGCGGTCTGGGCGAGTTGGCTTCATTCAACGCCTGTTTGTCTTTCTCCGCATAAGTATTTCCTTTACCTTTTGCCTGGCCAATTAGGTTGTTAAAACCTGCAGTATCTTCTTTCAGCAAGGAAATCCAAGCCATGTGCAAATAGCTATCCTTAATATAATTATCTCCCTGGTTGTGCTGCAAAAACTGGTTGAAATTTGAAGCTGCTCCAACATCCAATTTATTTAAACGCACTACGCCCAACAGGTAATCCAAATAGGCAAAAGGCTGATAAAGGTTGCCTTTTGGTCTGCCCTCTAATATTTCGATGGCCTGCTCACTTTTACCATTTCGGGCGCATACGTAGGCCCGCATATAGCTTTTCAGCAGGCTGCTATCGGCAATACGGGCAGTATATTTCATGGTTTTGGCATAGGCCTGTGGGCTTTTAGCCACGTCGGACAGTAAATAGGCGTAGTAAAAAATTACCTCTTCATAAAAAGGCTCATAAGTAGATTTCGGTAAGTTCTCTGCCAAACGGTCCAATTGGGCCAGTCCTGTTTGTACATCGCCCTTAATGCCAAAAGTAGACAGGGCCGACTTCATGAAACCGTCGGGCAATGCGCCAATTACTACGTTAATCAAACCCAAGCCTTTATCATTTAAATGAAACGCTGGGAATTTTTTCTGATTGTCCTTCAGCAAGCCATTAGCCTTGTTAATTTCACGTGAGGCTGCAAAATAGGCGCCGTATCGGCTTCTGATTAATGCCCATTGCAAATTGATCTCGGCCTGTGCATACAAATAATAAGGCGAGCTTTTATCGTCTTTACTAATTTGGTTTAAACGACTGTTTTTATTTGATTCCAGTTTCTCAAATTCCGCTTTGCTTTCGGTTGTGAGCAGATAAAAATAATCTACATAGTTTTCCAATAATGGGATAATAGAATTATTGGGCCTTACTTTCTTCTCTGCAGCAATTAATTGCTTAGCAGTGGTAAGTTTCAGTTCAAAAATATTCTGGTACGCTTTTACACAATTTGGATTAAAATCAAAATTGGCCGAAGCCAAAAATGGGGAAAAGCAAGCGGTTACAACAAAAATCAGGTGGCGAGTAAATTTCAATGGCTTGTAATATATAGGTACAATTTAAATAAAAATAAAGCTATATAACGCATCAAACGGTTCCTTGTTTTAAAAATACCAGCGTTATTTTAATCCAAAGCATTAACCTACTATTTTTCAATTATTTGAAAATAGAGATATAGGTTGTTGGAGTTATAAAATAATATCTCGAATTTTATAATACACTACTAATGAACAATATGACAACCCTTAACAACACCAATCAAAAAGAAAATACAGTTACCCTAATTCATCGAATCAGGATTTCCAGCCAAATTATCTACTGTTTTACCATCTGCCTCGTATTAATCGCGATAGCATTGCTGCCCTTTCTACATGTAACGATGAGTGTTAAAAGTCAAGGTACGTTAAGGAGCAACTTGGAAAAAACCGAAATATTTGCACCCATAACAGGCCGGATCAAAAGCGTTTCGGCAGAAGATAATAAAAGAACCACAAAGGGAGCAATCCTCCTTACCTTTGATAAAATATCGCTGCAACAACAGGAAAATACCCTATTGAAACGTAAAAAAAATCTCATGCCCTGGTTAAGGGATGCGCAGCGAGCTTCCGAAATACGAGCGTTAGATTTGGACAAGCCCAACTTATCCTCAGCTTTATATCTCGCCAATTGGCGACAATTTAGGGAAGAACGAAAAAGCGCACTATTTAAATATTTTTCCCAAACTATAATTTTTCTATAGCAACCGCTTTTAACTTTAGCTTGTTGCAACAAAAAGGCGCAAACCGAAAAGCCTTAAACAGAGTAGGTATAATTTTAAATTTCTAAAAATGAAAACATTGAATTTAGAAAATCTTGGTGTTCAGGAGTTGGATGCCATGGAAATGAAAGAGGTTGATGGGGAAGTTGGGGGTGGCAAGGCGAGCTTCTTAAGTACGTTTTTGAAAAAAAATAGTGGATAAATGGAGTCATGTCCAAGGAACATCCAATGCTATAAGGAGAGCTTACATAGCACATGCAGAAGCAATGATAAAATAAGCCCCAAAATGATGCAGAAAGTTATGCACCATAACACCCTACATCACTCAACTATGAAGTTAATCACCTTGTTACATGAGAAAATAAAGAAGAAGAACTTTATTTCACAAGTTTTTATTTTCTTGATATTAAGCTATTTAGCCGTCTTTTTATTGGCACCTTTTTTACAAAGTGAGGACCCTACGTTCGGGCGAGATTTAAGCGTGCTAAAAGAAGACGGAAAAGAAAGAAATGTTTTCATTCTTTTTGCAGTTTTACTTTCGCCCATAATAGAAACATTTATTTTCCAATGGCTGGTGTATGAGCAGTTAACAGCGTTCTCCTTTTTTAGAAAAAGAATATATCTCATCGTTTTAATTTCAGGAGGTACATTTGGCTTAGTGCATGATTTTAGTGTTGAATACCAACTAGTCACCTTTGTTATAGGCTGCCATTTGTGCTTCATGTACCATTATTTTAAAACTTATAGCAAATGGCCTTTTCTCGCAGTTTTTATTGTTCACGCCATTAGAAATTTGATAAGTGTCGTCTTTTTAATATAAATTGTTAAACCATTAAACTACAATTATGAAAACCAATTACTTTAAAATATTATTATTGGTGCTATTAGTTATTTTCATCATTAGCCTAGTACTAAATTGGAGCGATGTTGTGACAGGCTTTAAGGATGGTTTTAACGCAGGAAAATAATTTAATTCACCCTCAGGCAGGTATGATTACCAATCGGATAGCTCTTTTTTAACCTCTGGTTGGTGTTATCACCAACCACAAGAAAAATCTTGGTGTTCAGGAGTTGGATACCATGGAAATGAAACAAACTGTTAGAGGTAGTTGGTTCTGGAGAACTTTGTTGAAATAGGGATGGCAGTTGTTGCCGTTGTTGGAGCAATACTCGTTGCTTAAAAGGATTAATTTTTTAAAAGCACAATATCAGTATTGTGCTTCTTAACATTATTTAACTAAAACTTATGAATTTTTCAAAAAAAACAGCATTGCTTATTTGTCTCAGTGTTACCCTAAATTGCTTCGCCCAAACCACCAGTAGCACTGAAAAAAACAGGTGGGGATTTTTGCTGAAAAGCAATGTCAACTTCTTTCAGACGAACAAATCGGCCGTAGATGCAAAATCAGATATAGGTTGGGGGCTAGGCAATTTCTATGCAATAAATTTCAGTAAATTAGTTGGTGTAGACATAGAGGCACATGTTAATGTAGAAAAACACACCTTAGCAGATAAGGCCAATAATTTTAGCCTAAAATTAAAAGATGTAAATATTGCCGCTCCCCTTAAGCTAAGGTTAAAATTATATGAAGAGCTATCCCTACTTAGTGGAATAGAGTATTTATATGTAGCAAGCAAGCAAAAGGAAGAACTCAAACTCCAAAAGAACAACATTTTAGCTTTGGCTGGCGCAGGCTATGCCATCAAGTTTAAGCATTTTACAGCTGTACCCGAACTATCTTATCGTTTAGGTTTAAACAATGCTTTAGAAAAAAGTCCCACACATGATTACGATTTGACAAGATCTGCTGTGACATTCGGAGTTAAAATAATGTAGACGGTAATAAGCAACCTGGAAATTGCAAAATCAAAACTATGCCATGTTGATCGCATTAAATAACCACCTTCAAGCCATCCGCCTCTTTCTTTACTGCTTAGTGGCGATTATGTTAAATAGCACAATTATTTAGTGCATTAGAGTACTTCTGCACTTCAAATATACAACCCAATCCTATCCTTGAAAAAGAATCCCTGGCATTCAGAATAATTATAGGGATTTTAATAGCTCCACTTTTAGAGGCCTATCTGTTCCAAAAATTACCTTTTTTAATTATGAGCAGGCTAAAAGTGAAAAGTATGTTAGTAAGAATTACCTTACCTTCATTGGCATTTGCAATAAGCCATAGTTTCTCTATATTTTACGTTGGCTTTGCCTTTGTTACGGGAATTATTTTAAACTACATGTACATTGCCTGTAAAGAAAACAACAAGGGCTATGCTTTTATCGCCGTGGCACTTATACATTCAATTTATAATACGATTGCTTTAGCCCTTCCACTCCTCTTTGAGCATAAGTCCTCATAGGCTCGGGATATAAAGCATTCAACCATGGAAAACAAAACCCCAAAAAAAGACATCAAAAAATTGAAGATTACCAACAGGATTAATAATATATGTGATCCTTTCTCTCATTATTCTAATCTATAATTAACGATAAGATCTCGCCTAAGGTTGGTGTGATCAACAATCAGCTAACTCTTTGCGTGGTATAGTGATAAGCATAATCACAAGAAAAAAGCAAGAACTTAATAGAAGTTACAACGGTTTCAATACCGTATCAAACAAAAAGCCCCGCAATTGCGGGGCTAATTTTATATTTGGTTGGTTGGATACTAATTAAGCTTCTGCCAATTCGTGCGTTAAAGCCTCATCAACCAAGATACGGCCGCAGTGCTCGCAAACGATTACTTTTTTGCGCTGACGGATATCTAACTGGCGTTGAGGTGGGATTTTGTTGAAGCAACCTGAGCAAGAATCTCTATCGATAGTTACTACCGCTAAACCGTTCACGGCATTTTTTCTCAATCTGTTGTAAGCAAACAACAAACGTTCTTCGATGTTTTCTTGGGCTTTTTCAGCCTTTTTCAACAAAGCTTGCTCTTCTTTTTCCGTTTCAGCCGTGATGGTTTCCAGTTCAGTTTTCTTGGCTTCTAAATCACCTTTTCTTAAGTCAAGGTTGGCCTTGGCTTTCTCGTAAATTTCAGTCTTATTGTTAATCTCGAAACCAAACTCCCTGATCTTTTTCTCACTTACCTGAATATCTAAGTTTTGGATTTCAACCTCTTTGGTCAAGGCATCGTACTCGCGGTTGTTTTTTACATCCTTAAGTTGTGTATCGTATTTTTTGATCAAGTTTTGAGCTTCCTTGATCATGTTTTTACGATTTACAATAGCATCTTCCGTATCATCCAACTCTGCTTTGATCTTTTGGATACGGGTTTCCAAACCAGCTACCTCATCTTCCAAATCGGCAACCTCAATTGGCAATTCACCTCTAATTTGGCGTATTTTATCAATCTTGGTATGTATGTTTTGTAATTCGTATAAAGCCTTTAGCTTCTGCTCTACTGTTTGTTCCATTAAATGAAATAATTTATGGGGTTTGTGTTATGCTCCGTTAAACGGATTGCAAAGTTAGGAAATTTTTCTTGAATATTATCTATCAACAAATTAGATGTAAATTGTTCACTTTCAAAATGTCCGATGTCCACAATCACGATTTTGTCTTCGGCGTCAAAAAATTCATGGTACTTAAAGTCGGCCGTTACAAAAGCATCGGCCCCTGCCGCAATGGCATTTTTCAACAGAAAACTTCCCGAACCACCACATACAGCAACACGCCTTATTTTTTGGGGCAATAGGCCAGTGTGCCTCAATACCCTGGCATCCATTTGGGTTTTCACCAAACGCAGAAATTCTGCACCGTCCATTTCTTCGGGCAAGTCCCCAACCATACCCGAACCTACATTTTGCAGTTGGTTATCCAAAGCATAAATATCGTAAGCTACTTCTTCGTAAGGATGATTTTCAAACAAAGCCGACAACAACCTGCGTTCGTCTTGTACCTTAAAGATGACTTCGATACGGGTTTCATGGGCATATTCCCTCACGCCAGCCGTACCTAAGGTTGGGTTCGATTGCTCGTCGCCCTTAAACGTACCCACGCCTTCTAGGTTAAAACTGCAATCGCTGTAATGACTGATATTGCCCCCACCTGCGGCAAACAGGGCATTACGCAGTTGTTCGGCATCTTTATGCTCGCAAAACGTAACCAGTTTTTTCAGGAGGCCCGATTTGGGCACCAAAATTTTGGCGTTCTCCACGCCCAAGCGTTCACAGATTTTGGCGTTCACACCATTCGAAACGCTATCTAAATTGGTATGTGCGGCATATAGGGCAATGTTGTTTTTGATGGCCTTCATCACCACCCGTTCCACATAGTTTTTGCCATTCAGTTTCTTCAGTCCTTTAAACACGATGGGATGATGGGAAATGATCAGATTGCAGTTCTTTTCTATGGCTTCGTCAACAATCTTCTCGGTACAGTCCAGCGAAACCAAAGCGGCGTGGATTTCATCATCCGGGCTTCCCACAATCAAACCAGAGTTGTCGTAGTCTTCCTGGTAGTTGAGCGGCGCCCATTGTTCTAAACTTTCAATTAGATTCTTTAATTTCATTGGTTAAAGTTAACCATAAGCTTTTAATTAAAACATATCCGCTTCCTCTAATAATTGAGGTTGTTCGTCAAAAGCTGTATGTCTATGTGGTTCAACAGGAACATAAAATCACACAGACACATGGGGCATAGTAGTTAAAGATTGCTTTGCCGAGGAATAGAAATAGGTGCGACTAAGCCATCTCAATACATAAATTTATTTTGAGCGAGCAAATTGTATCTTTGACACTAAGGAGATAAGTTTTCGCATGTTCATCATGCTCACGCTTGTTACACCAAACCAAATTAATGAGAAATTCAATTCTGTTCCACCTCAAACTGTTTCTTTTGCAAGCGGCCTTTTTTACTGCTTTTGGAAACGCTTTTGCCCAAAAAACTGTGTGGATCACAGAAAACACCAAACAGCATATCTTCTCCTTTAAGGAAATTGAACAGCTCGAAGACCCTACTGGCAAGCTAACTTTCGAGGACGTTTTATTACCACAGCATGTACATTCCTTTAAGCCAAGCGTTTCGAGCACGCCTAAAAAAACCAACAAAGCCGCGGTGCATTGGTACAGAATTTCCATCGATCAAAAAGAGCCACTTAATAAGAGCTTTTTGTTAGAGTTTTTTGACCAGACGATTGACGATATTGTGGCCTATATCCCCAATCAGCAGGGCGGCTACCACAGTTTGTCCTTAGGTGATCGTTATTCGTTTGACCAGCGGCCCTTGCTGCACAAAAATTTTGAAATTCTGCTCGAAAATATTCCCAACCAAAAAAGAACCTTCTATTTTAGAATACAATCGCAGCAAAGCGCTGATGTGATATTGGTTTTGCGTTCTGTACCTTGGTTTATCCAATATGCCACCACCGAATATTTCTCTTTTGGTGTGTTTTATGGCATGATCGCCATTTTCAGCTTTTACAACCTGCTAATGTTTGTTTACATCAGGCAACGGCAGTATCTGTATTACGTTTTCTACAACATTAGCATAGCCATTTACGAGATGAGTGCCGATGGCATAGCCTACCAGTTTTTTTGGCCCAATAGTCCACATTGGAATCAAATTGCCTATGCGGTTGCCCTGTGTGCCGCCAGTGTTTTTGCACTGTTGTTTTCGCAACGGCTTTTGCAGGTAAAAGAGAAAGCTCCTTCCTTACATCGCCTTATTAATCTGGTAATTATTTTAAGGATTGCTTTGTTTATAATTTCATTCTTCTTTAACCAAGATCTGTTCAAATACAAAGTTCTTGAAATTATTCCGTTAACGCTTGCCTACGGAACCGGCATTTACATCTATTTAAAAGGCTACAAGCCTGCAAGGTATTTTGTGTTGGGCTATAGCTTTTTATTTTGCGGTTTCTTGCTCAAATTTCTCATTTCGGTTGGTTTCGACTGGTTCAACGTTAGTGCCTTAAGCTATTATGGGCTAAGCATCAGTTTTGTATTGGAAATGATGTTTCTTTCTTTAGCCATTGGCGATAAGGTGCGATGGTTAAAGCAGCAAAAGGACTTGGCACAGCAGGAAACCATTAAACAGATGGGCATTAACGCTGAGCTTAAGGACAATCTTAATAAGGAACTGGAGAGAAAAGTTGCCGAGCGAACCAGGGAGGTATTTGAAAAATCGGCGGTAATTGAGGCCCAAAACATACAGCTTACGGAATCGAATCGTCGTTTGGCCCAACAGGCAGAAGAAATTAGTAAGATGAATGCGCTGCTCGCCAACGACAACCAGGAGCTTAAAGTGGATATTGAAAAGGTGACCCGAGCACGGGTGATGTCGACCCAAGTAGGCTTTGAGGAGTTCAGTAAAATTTATCCCGACAAGGAAAGCTGTTTTGCATTTTTGGCCACCTTAAAATGGAGTAACGGCTATCAATGTAAAAAATGTGGCACCAGCGATTATATTCCTGGTCATACCTCCCATAGCCGGCGTTGTAAAAAATGTGGTTATGAAGAGTCGGTACTGATTGATACCATCTTTCAAAATAGCCGCATCTCCATTACCAAATCCTTCTATATGGTTTTTCTCATCTATTCTTCCCAAGGGAAAATTTCTTCGCACAAGCTTTCCGAAATTTTGGGCATTAGGCAAAACACTTGCTTAAACTATGGCCACAAAATCAAAAAAGTGATGGAAAGCCGGAAAAAAGAGCTGAAAAATGCAGGCGACATGGGCTGGAGCAGGCTCGTTATTAGCTAAAATTCGAAAAAAATCACTTAGGTACTCAAACGTATCAACCACCTTTACGCATTTTGGCCAAAAAACTTGCTTAGCACCAGCTTTGGCAAGGAATTTCATTTGCTGAGCTTTCGGCATCAAAACGTATCAAAACCAACACAACAATCTGTATTACAGTTATTTAATTAAAAATTTAAAACCAAAATACTTGGTTTTTAGCGATAGTTTATTCTACTTTGCATCAAGCAATGGCAAAAAAAAGCCTTCAAAAGCAACATTAATCTAACCAAATACAAACCCTAAATACGCCCTTGTCCGTAAAACTTAAATCATGATTTACGGGCATGCGGCAAAATCCAAAAAACACCAAATATTCCATCATTAGTAAAATATGTATCAAGCCAACCTATTTACCTTAGTACTCGCTTTTCTACTCGTTTGTACAGATCAGCCAAGGAACAGCACCAAACAAGCGGAGAAGTTCACCACCGCAGAGCACACCAATCTGCGGATCAGCAATGAGGGCAAGCTCAATTTTACCCCTTACAGCCAACCGTTGGAAACCGAGCCTACGGTATTCATCAACACCAATAAAACTTTTCAAACCATGGTAGGCATAGGCGGAGCCATTACGGATGCTTCTGCCGAAGTTTTTGCCAAACTACCTGTGGAGCAGCAAAAAGAATTTTTAATGGCTTACTATGACAAAGAAAAAGGTATTGGCTACAATTTATTGCGCACCAACATCAACAGCTGCGATTTTTCTTCAAGCAGTTACACTTATGTGAAAGAAGGCGATAAAGAATTAAAGACTTTCAACATCGCTCCTGATGAGCAGTTCAAAATTCCTTTGATTAAAAAGGCCATTGCTGCCGCAGGCGGAAAACTAACGACCTACGTGAGCCCTTGGTCGCCACCAGCTTTTATGAAAACCAACAACAGCATGTTACAAGGCGGTAAACTAAAAGCCGAATACCAGCAGGCCTGGGCCAATTATTACCTCAAATTCATCCAGGAATACGAGAAAAGGAATATTCCTATCTGGGGGCTGACCATGCAAAATGAACCCATGGCTAAGCAAAGATGGGAATCGTGTATATATACGGCAGAGGAAGAAAGGGATTTCATTAAAAATTACTTAGGCCCAACGCTGCATAAATCGGGCATGGCCAACAAAAAGCTCATTGCTTGGGACCACAACCGAGATTTGATCTATCACAGAGCCAGCACTATTTTGAACGATCCACAGGCCGCAAAATATGTTTGGGGCATTGGTTTCCACTGGTATGAAACTTGGACAGGCAGTAAAATGCAATTCGATAATCTACGAAAAGTGAATGAAAGCTTTCCAGATAAGCAATTGATTTTCACCGAAGGCTGTAAAGAAAAATTTAGCCTAGACAGCATCAATAATTGGTCTTTAGGCGAGCGATATGGCCATTCGATGATTAATGATTTTAACAACGGAACTGCTGCATGGACCGACTGGAACATCCTTTTAGATGAAAAAGGAGGCCCAAACCATGTGCAGAATTATTGCTTTGCGCCTATTCATGCCGACACCCGCACGGGAAAGTTGATTTACACCAATGCTTATTACTACCTGGGGCATTTCTCTAAATTCATTAAGCCCGGCGCTAAACGCATCATCACTTCCTCTACCAGAGATATTTTACAAACTTCGGGTTTCCTTAATCCTGATGGCAAAATTGTGGTGGTGGTAATGAATACGAGCGATAAAAAGCTCGACTATCAACTATGGTTAAACGGAGAAGTGGCTAAAACACAAAGCCAGCCACATTCTATCAGCACTTTTATTGTCAATTAATTAACGCACTATTTGAACACCCCGATGAAGAAATCCTTTATCTTGACCTTGAGCTGCCTTTGCTGGGGCAGCTTACAGGCTCAAAAGCAACCCCAAGTTTGGCTTACCGATGTGCAGCAAAACATTCTGTTTGTACAGCAAACTAACGCACCAGAGCACGTAGCCACTGGCGAGCATACCATTAGCATAGATCCCAGTAAAACTTACCAGCGTATAGATGGTTTTGGCTATACGCTTACCGGCGGAAGTGCGCAACATTTACTTGCCATGGAAAAATTGGCCCGCAAAGCGATTTTAACCGAGCTATTTGCGACCGACAAAAATAATATCGGCACCAGTTACCTTCGTTTGAGCATTGGCGCATCTGACCTTAATGAGCGGGTGTTTTCGTACAACGATTTACCAGAAGGTGAAACCGATTTATTGATGAACAAGTTTGACTTGGGGCCCGATAAAAAGGACATTGTTCCAGTATTGAAGGAAATCCTGGCCATTAACCCAAAAATCAAGCTCATGGGATCACCTTGGTCGCCACCAGCTTGGATGAAAACCAACAACGCAACCAAAGGTGGCAGCCTAAAACCCGAATTTTATGATGCCTATGCTTTGTATTTTGTTAAATATATCCAAGCGATGAAAGCAAATGGGATCACCATTGATGCCATCACCGTACAAAACGAGCCCTTGCATCCAGGTAACAATCCAAGTTTGCTAATGCTTGCCGCAGACCAGGCCATTTTTGTGAAAAAGCATTTAGGTCCTGCCTTCAAGCAGCATAAAATCAATACCAAAATCATCATTTACGATCACAATGCCGATAGGCCCGACTATCCGATCAGTATTTTGGATGATCCTGAAGCTAAGCCTTACATCGATGGTTCCGCTTTTCACTTATACGGCGGTAAAATTGAAGCTTTAAGCAAGGTGCATGAAGCACATCCTGACAAGAATATTTATTTTACCGAGCAATGGGTAGGTGCCCCGGGGAACATGGCCGGTGATTTTCCATTTCATGTGAAGCACCTCATAATTGGCGCCACCAGAAACTGGGCAAAAACCGTATTGGAATGGAACCTGGCGGCAGATGGGAACTACAAACCACATACGCCCGGTGGTTGCGACAGGTGCCTGGGAGCCATCACCATTGAAGGCAATAAAGTGACCAGAAATCCAGCCTACTACATTATTGCACAGGCCGCAAAGTTTGTAAGACCCGGTTCGGTTAGGATTGCTTCGAATGAAATTGATGGATTGGCCAACGTGGCTTTTAAAACGCCAGAAGGTAAAACGGTTCTGATTGTACTGAATACCGGAAAAGCGCAAAAGGCGTTTTCAGTTGCACTTAAAAATGAAAGAACTCCTTATTCCCTAGCCCCTAACGCAGCCGCTACGTTGGTGTGGTAGTTAATCCGCAAAACTGATGCTGAAATAAATTCAGCATGACGAAGCGTTTATTTAGCGTCACCCTGAATTTATTTCAGGGTCAGCCATACGTCAAACAATTGCCGGCTATATAATAATCGAAATCGAGTTATTAAAAACAGAACAGCCCATTAGTTTAAAGCTAATGGGCTGTTATATTGATGTAGATGAAGCCTAAAAGTTGCTCATTCTAACCATTTGCATGCTTTCGAAAACCATGCGTTGGTTATGTTCAAAGGCTAAGGTTTTATGGTTAACAATGTCGATGATCGAACCGATAAAACAAAGTCCAGCAGTAAGCAGGTACAAAATGCCCATGCCAATTTGGCCAATGATAAAGCGTTGTAAACCGGGCACCAAAAACAACCCAATGATACAGAACAACAACATATCGCTTGGATTTTTACGCTTTCCAGAGTAAATCATCAAGAAAGTGCGCAATTGTTGCTCGTTTAAACCTTGTGTGGCAGATTGTAAGTATGAATATTCTTGTGGGGTGATGCCTGGCAATGACATGAAATTTTGATCGAACATGGCTAAATCTCCTTATATTTTAAATGCTTGTTTTGTTTAATAATTAATTGTTTACCTAACTGATAAATGCGGTAGAGGATAATTAGCAAGGCCGGAATGCCAAACCAATGATGCCTGAAACTCGCTTCAAAATCAGCGTTAAAAATGGCCGTGATTGATCTTCCCAAACCACACCCCGGACACCAATCGAAACCTAGATTTGCCAAAGGACATAAGGTGAAATGATGCTCGTGAGGATTAGCAGTGGCCAGTAACGTTAGTGCTAAAACCCAAAACACAATTTCTGCATATTTTCCTTTATTACTTATCATTTGTTCCGCATTTTGTAATATTAAGAAACAATAATAAGCTTTATGTTACGTGTTATGAAACCAATTTCGACAAACTGGAAATAAATCCCGACCAAACCTAAATTGAATATGATGATTTGATTATTAGCAAATGAGCGCTATATCAAAAAACTTCCCAACTCCCTGCCTGTCGGCTTTAAAGACTATTTAACAATTTAACAATACAACAATAATACAATGCGTATCTTTGGATAGTGAACGTTAGAGACTTAATTAATAGATTTAAAACCGACCAAAGAGTTCTTGCCATTGCAAAATCGCTGAACAACAGCAAGAGCAAAACTCAAATCAAGGGATTGGTGGGTTCTTCCGATGCCGTAATTGCGTTAACCACCTATTTTTTACAGCACAAACCACAACTTTTTATACTACCCAACAGGGAAGAGGCTGCTTATTTTTCTTCTGACCTTGAAAGTATTTTGGGAAAGGAAATTTTACTGTTCCCTTCTTCGTTCCGCAAGCCCTTTGAATTTACACAGGTGGATACCGCTAATGTACTGGCCCGTGCCGAAGTGCTCAATGAGCTGAACCACCAGTCTGAATACGGGCAAATTGTGGTAACCTACCCCGAAGCCTTGGCCGAAAAAGTGATTGACCGTACTGTATTAGAAAAAAACACCTTGGAAATTACCGTAGGTGCAACACTTGGCATAGATTTCATCAACGAATTTTTGTTTGAGTATGATTTTGAGCGTGCAGAATTTGTTTATGAACCCGGTCAATTTTCGATCCGTGGTGGTATTGTCGATATTTTTTCTTTTTCTCACGACCTTCCCTACCGCATCGAGTTTTTTGGTGATACCGTAGAAAGTATCAGAACTTTCGAGATCGAAAGCCAGTTATCAGTAGACGAGGTAAAAACCTTGACCATTGTGCCCAACGTGCAGGCTAAGTTCCTTACCGAAAACAACATCAGCCTGCTAGATTATATTGAAAAAGACACGCAACTTTGGTTCAAGGATGTCGCTTTTGCGTTGGACGTTATAAAAACTGGCTACAAAAAAGCCAATGAGCTCTGGAAAGCATTGCCCGCAACAGAGAAACAGCAAAATCCAAATTGGCTAGATCCTAAATTCGCTTTCTCTGATGAAAAAATGATTGCTGATTTACTGCATGATTTTACGCTTGTGGAGTTTGGGAAGCAGTTTTTCTACCAAACGGACCATGTTTTTAATTTCGACACTAAACCGCAGCCTTCTTTCAACAAAGATTTCAACTTGCTGATCCACAACTTTAAGGAAAACGAAAAGCAAGGCGTTAATAATTTTATTTTTACCAACTCGGCCAAACAGGTGGAGCGTTTGTACGCCATTTTAGACGACATTGATAAAAGCGTAAAATTTATTCCAATCCATATTCCACTGCGTGAGGGCTTTGTTGATTTTACGCAAAAGGTAGCTTTTTATACCGACCATCAAATTTTCGACCGTTTCTATAAATACCAACTTAAAAAAGGTTATCAGCGCAGCCAGGCCATTACCTTAAAAGAGCTAAGAGATTTAAAGCCAGGCGATTTTGTAACGCACATAGACCACGGTATTGGGAAATATGCGGGCTTAGAAAAAGTAGAAACCAATGGCAAAATGCAGGAGATGATTCGTTTGGTGTATGCAGACAATGATCTATTGTATGTAAACATCAACTCCCTAAACCGCATTGCGAAATACAGCGGCAAAGATGGCACGCCGCCGAAAATGAACAAACTGGGCACCGAAGCCTGGGACAAGCTAAAAAAAAGCACTAAAAAAAAAGTTAAGGACATAGCTCGCGACCTGATTAAGCTTTATGCCTTACGTAAAGCACAAGTAGGTACTGCTTTTGCTCCTGACAGTTATTTGGATACTGAGCTGGAGGCTTCTTTCATTTATGAAGATACCCCAGACCAAATGAAGGCCACCACCGATGTGAAAAAGGACATGGAAGCTCCACATCCGATGGATCGGCTGGTTTGTGGCGACGTAGGTTTTGGCAAAACTGAAGTAGCGCTTCGTGCAGCTTTCAAAGCCGTTGCAAACGGTAAACAAGTGGCCGTTTTAGTGCCCACCACCATTTTAGCCCTACAGCATTTCAAAACATTTTCTTCGAGGTTGAGAGATTTTCCATGTACGGTAGATTACATCAACCGCTTTAAAACGAGCAAACAAATCAAAGAAAGCCTGGAAAAATTAGCTCAAGGCAAAATAGACATCATTATTGGAACTCATCGCCTGTTAAGCAAAGACGTAAAGTTTAAGGACTTGGGCTTAATGGTTATTGATGAGGAACAAAAGTTTGGGGTAGCTGCCAAGGAAAAACTACGTGCCCTACGGGTAAGCGTAGATACTTTAACCCTAACGGCAACTCCTATTCCGCGTACGCTCCACTTTTCGTTGATGGGCGCCAGAGATTTATCCATCATTAATACACCACCGCCAAATAGACAGCCTGTAACTACAGAGCTACACGTTTTTAACGATAAACTACTGCAAGAGGCCATACAATTTGAGCTTGATAGAGGTGGGCAGGTTTTCTTTGTCCATAACCGTGTGCAGGATTTACAACAACTGGCCGGCCTGATCCAAACCTTGGTACCAACGGCACGTATTGGCATTGCCCATGGTCAGTTGGATGGCGATGCATTGGAAGATGTGATGCTCGATTTTATTAACGGTGAAAAGGATGTTTTGGTAGCTACCACCATTATTGAAACCGGCTTGGACGTACCTAACGCCAATACCATCATCATTAACCATGCGCACATGTTTGGTTTAAGCGATTTGCACCAAATGCGGGGCCGTGTAGGCCGTTCCAACAAAAAGGCGTTCTGTTATTTGCTTTCTTTACCATTATCTACCCTAACTGATGAAGCCCGCAAACGCCTAAGTGCCATTGAGGAATTTTCAGATCTGGGCAGCGGTTTCAACATCGCAATGCGTGATCTGGATATCCGTGGCAGCGGCAACCTGCTGGGAGGCGAGCAAAGTGGCTTTATTGCCGAAATTGGGTTTGAGATGTACAACAAAATTTTGGACGAGGCCATTCAGGAACTGAAAGATGATGAATTCAAGGATCTGTTCAAAGACCAGCCGGAGCGCCCTTTTGTGAGCTTCACCCAAGTAGATACTGATTTGGAAATGCACATTCCTGACAGTTACGTAACCAACATTACCGAGCGTTATAACCTCTATACCGAAATATCCAAGCTGGAAACCGAGCAGCAGATCAGCAGTTTTGAGAAACGTTTGCGGGACAGATTTGGCCCCGTACCGGCACAGGTTTTGGCGATGTTAAAGGTGGTACGCCTTCAATGGATTGCCAAAACACTTGGGTTTGAAAAGGTGAGCTATAAGAAAAATATCCTGCGTGGCTATTTCCTGAGCGACAAACAATCGAAGTTTTTCGACTCGGAAACTTTTAACCGCATATTGGCCTTTGCGCAGCTACATCCCCGCCTATGTAATTTAAAGGAAGTAAAAGATAGCTTACGGATTTCCTTCGATAATATCAACAACATTGATGAAGCGGTAGAAATGCTGGAGCTCATTTAAAAAATGAGGATGTACGAAATATCGACATCCTCATCCAAATCAAATGAATTTAAAACTTCATTTGGAGCACATTAATTGACTAAAACCTTAAAGCTTTCCCTAATTTCAGCGTTACTTAACTGAAGTACATACTGACCCGCCGGAAGCTCTTTATTGTTTAATTTGTATTGTGTTTGTCCGGGCACTACCGGCAATCTTTCTGTGTGTACCACGTTTCCCAACATAGTTACTATGGTTACCGCAAGCGTTGTATTGAGTTGATTTGGCAACATTAAGTTGATTTCCTTGCCAGTTGGGTTAGGATATACCGAAATAGTGGTGACAGCAAATTTAAAATTAACCACCGCTGTGCCTACCAAATTAATTTTACCATCAGCATCCATTTGCTCCAATTGGTAATAATTGGCACCATTTAATGGCTTGCGGTCATAATAAAAATAGCTTTTAGGGGTAGATGAATTTCCCGCTCCCTTTACCTTGCCCAATTCCGAAAAAGTTTTCCCATCTACCGATCGGCTAAGGATAAATTCTTGGTTGTTTTGCTCGGAAATAGTAGTCCATTTTATCTCAGCCAGGTGATGTGCCGCTTTAGCAGTAAACGAAGATACCTTAACTGGCAGCACCTCCTCCCTATTCACATTTAAGGTATAACTGTCGGTACTTTGTCCATCTTCTGCAACCACTTCGATCGTGATGATGTTTTCACCAACGTTCAGCGCAATTTCACCTGATTCGCTCCCATCGGCAACGTCGACATGGTTAACCTTTATTTGCGCCGTTCCGCTTGCTGAAGTAGGTTTAACTTTAATATTACCAACCGAGTTGCCAACTACTGCGGCGTATACTTTCAGGTCCTGATCAAAGTTGGGCGATATCTGACCATTATTTAGCTCAATATTTGCAAGCTTCGCATTACTTGACGGTAACGAGAACCGCCATAAATCAGCCCTCATTTCATCCGCTCTATCCACGCCCATTCCTCTCCCCCCAAACACATACAAATGGTCATTTTGCACCCAAGTGGCAGCATTAATTCTACCGCTGATGGCGTTGTTTACCGCAGCCACACCTATGGCTTCGTAAGTACTTGTTTTGCCAGACTCGCCTTTAATGAAAACCCATTCATTGGTGTTTGGCTGATATACCCAAAGTTCGCTGAGGTAGGCATTAGTATTAGCGTTTTGGCCACCAAAGAGATAAAATTTCCCCTTTACTGTGATGCCCGAGGCACCATAAACGGAACCCGGCACGGCATTGGGCCCACTGTAAACACCTCCCGCATTAGCAGTATTGCTACCGTTCAGCCAGGTCCAATTTCGGGTATTAACATCAAATGCCCACAAGTCGTTATAGCTTGCAATGCTAGATCCCGAAGTAATACTCATTCCGCCAAAAATGTACAATTTATCTTGGTCAATCCAGCTTGTTCCGTAAACCCTGCCGCCCGGGGTATTTGCTGAATTTTCAACCTGCTTTGTACCGTGTACGTTGACCGGATTGACCACATTGGAGCCTTTTATCCAAGTCCAGTTACCTGTAGCGGGGTCAAAGCACCAAAGATCGTTTAATCGGCCAAAAGTTGAATTAGCGGCAAGCCCCTCTCCACCAAAAAGATATAGTTTTCCACCATGCACCCAACCAACGCCATCATTTCGAGGGCCAGGTAAATTATTGGCATGCGCCACATTAATAGTTCCATAAGTACCTACTTGGTTAACTGTATTTGGTCCTTTTATCCAAGTCCATCTGTTGGTAGCCAAATCATAGCTCCATAAGTCGTTTAATCGGCCCACGGATGACGTGGCACCATAACCAGAGCCACCGAACAGATAGTACTTTCCATTTAACAGCCAACCTACAGCACCCAATCTTGCTCCCGGAGTATTAGCATCTGCCGGAATATTTATCGTGCCATAGGTCCCAGCCTGATGTGTATCATTACTTCCCTTTAGCCAAACCCATTCATTCGTATCAGAGTCATAACGCCAAAGATCATTCAGTGCCCCTGCATTGTTGTTGCTCTTAACAACACCATAACCTTGGCCGCCAAACAGGTAAAGCTTACCATTGTTTTCCCAACTAAGCGGCTTTATTCTACCCCCGGGATTGTTAGAGGCCGCAGGTATTTCACTGGTGCCGTAGTTACCTACAGGCTCGAAATAATCAAAGCCATCTTCCCATGTCCATTGTGTAGTGGCTGGGCTAAAACTCCAAATATCATTCAAAAAGCCGATCCTAATTTTTCCATACCCCTGCCCATGTAACAGGTAAAGTTTATTGTTATAGACCAGAGATGAAGCTACATTTCTGGCACCTGGCACCGCTTCCGGGTGAGCCTGTCCCTTAACCCCGTAGTTTCCTTTGCCGTCTGGGGTATCGGGCCCGCCAAGCCATGTCCATAACCCCGTGCCAATATCAAAAGACCATATATCATTTACAGCACCCCCTGTTGCGCTTCCGCCAAACAAATATAATTTATGATCAAGCGCCCAACCCACGGCGCCGACTCTTGCCCCTGGCACGTTATTGTTTGCAGCAACTTGTTTAACGCCATAAACGCCAGCTTGATTTATGCCTGAGGGGCCTTTTACCCATGTCCAAAATCCAGTGGAAGGATCATAACTCCACAAATCATTCAGTTTGCCGGCTGCGCTGGCGTTATAGCCATTTCCACCAAAAAGATAAAACTTTCCGTTGTCTATCCAAGCAACGGACTGTTTCCTTGCACCAGGTGTATTGGCGTTGGCTCCTTGTCCAATTGAGCCATAAGTGGCGGTTTGATTAATGGCATTTGCTCCCTTTAGCCAAGTCCAATTGCCCGTAACCGGATCATAGCTCCAAAGATCATTCAAACTTCCTGATGATGAGCCTGAAGCCCCGTATCCTTCTCCACCAAAAAGATAAAGTTTCCCGTCAATTACACCTCCCAAAGCGTATTGCCTTGCACCAGGTGTATTTGCAGCAGCCGCATTTCCTCTGGTTCCATAAGTACCCAATTGATTAACGGTATTTGCCCCTTTTATCCAAGTCCATTTATTAGTAGCAGGATCATAGCTCCATAGGTCGTTTAAACTTCCGGAGGAACTAGATGCCCCTAAGCCGGTTCCTCCAAAAAGATATAGCTTACCGTTTAGGGTCCACGTTACCGCACCCGATCTCGATCCTGGCATATTGTTCTCATTTTCAACACGGATAGTACCATAAATTCCCTGTGCTGTATAGGTATTGTCTAAGCCACTAAGCCAAGTCCACTGCTTAGTGGCAGGATCGTAGCACCATAAGTCATTTGTACTGACAGGAAAACCCGAAAAGCCTATAATTAACGGCACAGGATACCCTTCGCCACCAAAAAAATAAAACTTGCCATTAAGCTCCCAAGTAGCTACCCCGTATCTTCCGTTAGGAGTGGCAAAATTATTTGCTACGCCTTTTGTTCCAAAAGCGCTATAAATGGGTGCGCCAGCATAGCCTTTTAAAAACGTCCAATTATATTTTTGTGCATTAACACTTGTAAAAAAGAACAGCAACAGCGTAAGTACGATAGTTGATTTACCATTTGATTTAAGTAAAGATTTCACCATGATTTATAGTTTTTGATTAAGCGTTGAAGAGCTCTTGAGGAATATGCGCCTCATAGCTTGCCAAAATTACCCCATAGGTTAACGCCAGTAAATAGACCCCAGGGTTCTATTTTCAGGTCCTATTAAGAGTTTTTTTAGGAGTTTTCTCCATAAATACCGACCTTTACCATGCTACCTTAGGAAAACGGGAACTTATTTTGATGAACACTCTCGTTAATGCGCCACAACCAATGTACTTTCCTGATAACCGCTTTGCTACTATGTTTATGGTGTACTATGGCTCGTTCGCAGCACAGCTTCCGGTTAAGCGGCCCAAATCAGATCCCACTAAAACCTCATTTTAGCATTTTAGAGGACCGTAGCAATCAATACCAGGCTGCTGACTTACTGAAAAACACTTCTGCTTTCCAAGCGATTAAAAATTTCAAGGTTCAACGAATGGACGATGTTTTTTGGCTGTTTGTTCCCTTTAAAGTTGATACAAGTACTGCGGCGGTGGTTACCTTCCGGCATTTAACCCATGCAGAACTATATTTACAGGCCGATACCCCCAATGCCCCCATCTTATCACAAAAAGCTGGTGCGTTTAGGCCTTTAAATGAAATCAAAAACGGTGATAGCAGATTCCATTTCTCTATTGATTTGGAACAACATCTACCATATAAATTATTGCTTAAGAGCAAGCACACTAAAAAATACCAACCAGTTTTCGACTTTGAACTTAGCAATCAAGGCAATTTTATCGAAAAGAAGACCAACAGTGAATTATTGGACTTGTGGCTACAGGGAGCTTCAAGTTTATTGATTATCTACATCTTTTTCTCGTGGCTTACCACAAAATATCGGCCTTTTATTTTCCTGATGCTTTTTGCTCTAGGTTTTCATTTGTATGACATTTCACTAAATAGATACTTTATAGACTGGCTTTTGCCAAACGCGCCCCAATATGGCTGGCTATTTGTACAACATTTTCTGCAATTGGGCTTAGTAGGGCTATTTCTGCTGCTGATTGATTCCTGGAAAATCAGAGATAAGAACATGAGGCTTTATCGCTACGGAAAAATGGTGATTGCCTGCATCTTTGTCATTGCTGTAATTTCATTCCTAATTAACTTCACCAGTTCCAATTATAAACTTTCAACCCAAATTAACATCTGCTTTTCGCTGATATTTTTGGCCTATGCGATTTATACGCCTATAGTACTTTGGCACCAATTAGACAAGCAGGAGCGCTATCTGGTTTACGGGCTAGCCCTGTATGTTACGGCTACTATTTTCTTTAACATTACCATTACTTTGTGGGGCGAACAACTTTACCTAATTACCCCAATTGCAACTAAAATCATTTCCATTACAGTAGTGTTGTTGTTCTTTACTGGTTTAAATGCTAGGCTAAGGCAAAATGAGCTAGATAAATTACGCTATCTCGATGAACTGAACCAGCTCCAAAAGTATCAAAACGAGTTGTTGGAAGAAAGCGTAGCCTTAAGAACCTCTGAACTTAGCCAGCGCAACCAGCGGATCGAAACCTTAATGAACGAGCTTAATCATCGGGTAAAAAACAACCTCCAATTGCTTTACAGTTTGAACAGCCTCCAACTGCCCTCAGTGGCCGAAGCTTCAACTACACATCTACTTAAAGACAATATTGCTAGAATAAAGGCGATGATGCTGGTGAATGACAGCTTAAATCCAAGCCATAACGCCAGTGAAAAAACGGCCTCGCTAAATGAATTTATAGCCGAAATTGCGGCACACTCCAAACGGATGTTTGTACCGGAAAGCCCTACAAAAATCACCTTAAATATTGACGAAAAACTGGTACTTGATTCAAAAGTAGGCTTATCACTGGGCCTCATCGTTTCGGAGCTGATCACCAATTCCTATAAACATGCCTTCGCAACCCAGCCCGAACCAGCCATTCATATCAGTATTTCATTAAAAAACAGACAGTGGGAAATGCAATATCGTGACAACGGCAGCGGAATACATCTGGCCAAAGAAAATTCCTTTGGACTAACGCTTATCAGGGATCTTACCCGCCAGTTAAAAGGCTCCGTGGAAACAGCGAACAACCATGGACTAACCTATCTTTTTAATTTTCCAATTTGATATAGATGCGGGTATTGATCATTGAGGACGAAATTATCATTGCCAGGTTTATTGAGCAACAGGTTAAAGCTAATTTTAACTGTACAACTGCCATTGCCCTCAACTTTGAAGAAGTAAGAATGCTTGTTCCAAAGTTGTTGCCTCATCTCATTTTATGCGATATTAATTTAAACGAGGAACATGATGGTATCCACTTAATTGAACAGCTACAAAGCCAATATGCCTTTGGCATCATTTACATCACTTCCTATCAATCTAAAGCAATTATAGAACGGGCCTTAAATACCAAACCGCTAAACTATATCATTAAACCAGTTGATGAAACCAAGGTTTATACCGCTATTAAACTTGTAGAGAATGCCGTTATTTCGCATTTAAAATTTGGACAAGAATTAAGCAATACATTACCAATCAATGCCATAGAGCTACAGATTGTGCGCCTGATTTTAAAGCAGCAAACCACCAAACAAATTGCCGAAACACTGTTTTTAAGCCCGTACACCATTAAAAACTATAGGCATCGCATTTGCACTAAATTGAATTTAAAGGACGAAAACAATGCTTTATTAAAATGGGCCATGCAGAACGAAGACCTTATCAGCTAAGCTTTTTCCAAAAACTTTTCGGCTATTTGCCTGGCCCACTCTGCATACATTTTACCCGAGGGATGTAAACCATCCGGGGCTATCAGCGTTTGCTTTTTCAGTGCCTGCCTAGAGCCGGGGGTAATATCTACATAACTTATTTGCCTGGCCTCGGTTTCTTGCCTGTTGATTTGGTTAAAAGCATCTATTTCATTGCTGATGTTTTTTAAATCCCGGCCACTCTGCTTTGCAAATTGGGTCACTCCCCAATCAGGGATAGACACTACGTACACCATGGCTTTATTTCCTTTGGCAAAGCCGATGGCCATTTCCAACAGTTCTACAAACTCCTTCCGATAGGTTTCCTGCGAATAGCCCCTGTATTGATTGTTTACCCCAATCAGGAGGGTTACCAGGTCAAAGGTTTCGGTAAGTTGTTCTTGCTGTATCGCCTGGCGCAGCTCATCGGTAGTCCAGCCTGTTTTTGCGATAATTTTAGGCACCGCAAAATCAAAATGCTCCGTGTTTAAAACCTTTATCAATTGATAAGGGAAAGATTCGTGTGTTTCCACGGCTTCACCTATGGTATAAGAATCGCCAAGGGCCAAATAAGAAAGTGCTGTCATGCCAATTTTTTACTTTATATGCTGGAACCAGCATCCTGTAAAGATAATTGAAGGCCATGAAAAACCGTAATAAAATAGCTCACTTTTAGTTCAAAGCATTTGGCCCATTAGGTTCGATGTTAAAAATCGGCCCTCCTGGCGAGTGTCATTTCAACTGCATCTCAAAAAGCTTGGCAATATGGCCTTTTAATTTTTCTTTTACTTCGTCCATATTCAGCTCTCGGCCCAGTTCACGCTGCATAGAAGTAACGTCTTTATCATCAATTCCGCAAGGAACAATATTTTTGAAATAAGCCAAGTTGGCATTTACATTAAAGGCGAAACCATGCATGGTTACCCAGCGGCTGCAACGCACGCCCATGGCACAAATTTTACGGGCTTTCTCATTGTCCGCATCTAGCCAAACACCTGTATAGCCCTCATAACGGCCGGCAACAATGCCGTAATCGGCCAACGTTAAAATAACGGCTTCTTCCAAAGTGCGCAGGTACAGATGTATATCGGTAAAAAAATTATCCAGATCCAATATCGGATAGCCCACCAATTGCCCCGGGCCATGATAGGTGATATCTCCTCCTCTGTTGATTTTATAGTAAGTGGCTTGTTTTTCCTTGAGCCCCTGGTCATCCAGCAGCAAATTCTCCGGATGGCCGCTTTTCCCCAGCGTATATACATGCGGATGTTCACAAAAAACCAGGTAGTTTGGCGTAGGCTCCTGCTTGTTTTCAGTACGGTTCTTTACCTTTAAGGCCACCGTTTGCTCAAAAATCTGTTCCTGTTTATGCCAGGCCTCCTGATAATCTGTTAAGCCCCAATCCACAAATTTAACTTCCTTGTTCATTTTTTTTAGTCCGAAAAGTTTTAGCGTTTGAAAACCCGATGACCTGACGCCAATTCGACCACGCCAGCATTACTCGATCAAAAATTTCATTTTATCCTATCACGTAGCCCAGCATGTAGCCGTCATCTGTTTTAAAATAATTTACATTTAGTTCCTTTTGCCCCTGCGGCAAATCAACCACCGCGGTAAGTTCTCCATCGTCCCTTAATTTGAAAGGTTTGATATGGATATCCCGCTTAAACTCCAATTCTTTACGGCCGTGCCATTTATAGATGGCCTCTTTTGCACACCAGCACACGTACAGCCCGTTGATATTATCGCCAATTTGCTTTTGGGCCAGTTCTACATCCGACAAAAATTTATGCCTGACCAGTTTAATCTTATGTTTGATCATCTCCATATCCAGTCCAACTTTTTTTGCTGGATCCCTACTAATCATTACGGCAGCATAGTCGTAAGAATGGCTTAACGAGATATGATAGTCGTAGTTTACCAAATAGGGCTTCCCCTGATCATCCATCTGGCAGTCGATGTATTCCCTGGTATCGAGCATAGTTCTCAGCAGCAACCGCGTACTTAACCATTGCAGGGCCCTCTTGTCACTTTTAAAGGAGTCAATAATATCGAGTTCGTGTTGTTTAAGCTGCAGACCTGCCATCAATTGATCATGGCTTTCTTCAATTTTCCATACGGCTAGTTCGGTATGGGCATCAATTTTTAAATCAAAAACTACGGGCATCCTCTATTTAGAAAATCAATACAAAAGTATCTTAAATTAATCATAATTTAGACCAAAAAACTTAAAAATGATATTATCAGACAAACGGATACTTGAGGAGATAGACAAAGGAACCATTATTATTGAACCTTTTAAGCCTGAATGCTTGGGCACCAATTCATACGACGTACATTTAGGAAAGTATTTGGCAACCTACAAAGACCGTGTATTAGATGCGAAGGCCCACAATAAAATAGAACATTTTGAAATCCCTAAAGAAGGTTTTGTGCTACAACCAGGAACTTTATACTTAGGAGTAACCGTTGAATATACAGAAACCCATGGGCATGTCCCGTTTTTGGAAGGAAAGAGCAGCACTGGCCGATTGGGCATTGACATACATGCCACGGCCGGTAAGGGCGATGTTGGCTTTTGCAATACTTGGACACTAGAGATTTCATGTGTACAACCTGTGAGAGTTTATGCCGGCATGCCCATTGGCCAACTCATTTATTTTATTGTAGAGGGGCAAATAGAAAATATGTACAACACCAAAAACAACGCAAAATACAACAACAAAACCACTCGCCCCGTGGAAAGCATGATGTGGAAAAATAATTTCTAGCTGCCTTTTGAACCTTGTCACTAAAATAATAGTCTAAAAAACGCAACAAGGCTATTTTTTTTGTATCTTGAATGGCGATAAACCCCGATAAATCAATCTTAAAGAGGAAACTTGACACGAATGAACCGCCGTATAGCGTAAAGAATCTTTACTGGTCTTTACATTAAATTTGAATACTCCAATGAAAATTAAACTCATAACGCTGGGTGCAGCCCTTTTAAGTATCATTAGCACCTCCTCTCTTTGGGCACAAGATGCCAACCTAGGCAGTTTCCTAAAAAAACTAGATGAAATTACCGATAAGCAAGCACAGGAAAAAGTATATCTACACTTAGATAAACCTTATTACGCCGTGGGCGATAACATCTGGTTTAAGGCCTATACCATCAATGCAAAAACCGGGCTACCTTCTACCATTAGCGGGCTATTATATGTTGAGTTGATCAATGAAAAGGACTCGGTAACCAAACAGCTGAAACTCCCTATGAGAAGTGGTATTACCTGGGGTGATTTTAGGCTCACAGACTCTCTTAGCGAGGGCAATTATCGTATCAGGGCTTACACGCAGTGGATGAGAAACGCAGGAGCGGAATTTTTCTTCGACAAAACCATCAAAATTGGAAACTTATGGGCAAACAAGGTGTTCACCAAATCCAGCAATGTACTGAGTATTGAAAACAACCAGGAAAAAATAAGCACTACCATACAATTTACCGACAAGCAGAATGTTCCCTACACAAACTGCCAGGTAAACTATGAAGTAAAGCTTGGCCAAAAAACCATTGAAAGGGGCAAAAGTATTACCAACAGCCAAGGTGAAATTGTTATAAATGCCATCAACAAGCAGCCGGGCACCTTGAAAAGCGGCTCAATAATTGCCAATATCACCTTGCCCAACAAACAGGTAATCGGCAAAGAAATTCCGTTGAAAACTACTTCACGGGATATTGATGTGCAGTTTTTCCCGGAAGGAGGCAAGTTAGTTGAAAACCTGCCCAACAAAGTTGGTATTAAAGCAATTAACAGCAATGGTTTGGGCGAATTTGCAACAGGGGTAATTACAACCAACGACGGCACCGAAATATCCCAATTTGAGACCAATAAGCTGGGCATGGGCTCTTTCTTTCTTAATCCAGTTGCCGGACAAGGCTATAGGGCCAACCTTACCTTTGCCGACGGGACAAAAAAGACAGTTAACCTTCCCACAGCGGAAAAAAGCGGCCTAGTACTATCCGTTTCTAATATCGACAGCACAAAAATGTCGGTAAAAGTTTACATCTCTGAAGATTTGCTTAACAAAGATGAATATAACCTCATTGCACAGCATAACGGCGTTACCTATTTCTCCAGTAAAATTGCTTCTTCTAAGCAGGTGGTTGCATTAACGGTCCCGAAAGACAGCCTTCCATCAGGAATTGTACAAATCTCGTTGCTGTCTTCTAGCTTTGCCCCGTTAAACGAACGCATTGTGTTCGTTAACAATTTGAAAGATAAAATCGAACTGGCTCCCGAAAACTTAAATCCTACCTACGGCAAACGAGCAAAAGTGGATTTATCCCTAGCCGCCACAAATAACAACAAGCCCGTTCAGGGAAGTTTTTCAGTTGCGGTAACTAATACATCAGCGGTAAAGCCCGATCCAGAAAATGAAACCAATATCCTTACAAAGCTTCTGCTCACGGCCGACTTGACAGGGTATATAGAAAAACCGAACCATTATTTCCTCCGTAACGACAGAAATACCAGATATGAGCTTGACAATCTTCTGCTTACCCAAGGTTGGAGAAAAATCAATTGGAAGGAAGTAGCAAATGGCACAGCGCCTATTGCCAAATTCCCAGCCGAAAAAAAGCTGCAAATTAGCGGAACGGTTACCAAGGGCGGAAAACCCGTTGTTAAGGGCAAAGTTTCGTTGGTATCGTTCTCTGGCGGTTTTTTCATGACAGACACCTTAACAGATGAAAAGGGCCGTTTTAACTTCGACAAGATCGAATTTTTGGATAGCACCAAATTTGTAGTGCAGGCCAGAACCGAAAAAGACAGGAAGTTTGTGGATATTGCGATGGACGTGGTTCCTGGCCAAACAATTAACAAAAACCCTAATACGGGAGATATCGAGGTAAATGTAAACCAATCGTTATCGGCCTACCTACAAGAAAGCGGCAAATATTTTGATGACCAAACCAAAAGGGGCCTACTGAACCGAACAATTTTGCTAGACGAGGTGACCATCGTTGAAAAACGCAAACCCACCTATAATTCTTCCAATTTAGGTGGCGCCGGCAATGCCGATGCCGTAATTACCGCCAAAGACCTGGAAACGGCCATTTCCCTTTCCCAATACTTGCAGGGCAGGATAGCAGGCATACAAATTAGAGACGGCCAGGCATATGCCCGCGGTGGCCAAGCACCAATGGCAATTATTGTTGATGGAATGAATTTGGGAGGCGAAGACTTTAACCTAGACAATATTGTGGTTCAGGATATAGAAACTGTAGAAATTTTAAAAAGCATTGCTACCACGGCTATCTATGGTATGCAAGGCGGATCGGGTGTAATTGTAATCAATACAAAACGCGGCGAAGGAGTAAGATCTGTAAATTCTTATACCCCCGGCCTTATCAACTTCACACCAAAAGGCTATGCCGCGGTGAGAGAGTTTTATTCTCCGAAATATGATGTGAAACCAGACAACCGACCTGACCTAAGAACTACTGTTTTTTGGGAGCCACAAATGGTAAGCGATGCCAACGGCAAAGCCAAACTTTCCTATTTCAACACCGATGTACCCGGCACTTACCGCATTGTAATTGAAGGTATAGATGTGAATGGAAGCCTGGCCAGAAAAGTATTGACTTACGAAGTAAAATAATTCCTGATGCAAATACTACGAAGGATTTTCTTTACGGGTATATTAATATGTGCGTCACAGTTTGTCATTGCCCAAAATAATTTACTAACTGATTTTCTACAGAAAGTTGAGCAATATGGCAGTCGCTACGCTCAAGAAAAAGTTTACCTACATCTAGATAAACCTTATTATGCGGTAGGCGACAATATTTGGTTTAAAGCTTACATATTAAACGCAAAAACTGGAAAACCATCGGCAATAAGCGGCATATTATATGTTGAGTTGATTAACGAAGAGGGCTTATTGACCAAAAAACTTAAACTTCCTGTGAAATTGGGCACATCATGGGGCGACTTTAGTTTGGCCGATACACTGCAAGAGGGAAATTATAGAATAAGGGCATATACCCAGTGGATGCGCAATGCAGGACCTGATTTCTTTTTCGATAAAACGATCAAAATCGGGAACTCTTGGACCAACCGCGTATTCATCAAATCATACGAATCAGCAAGTGGGCAAAACTCAAGCACAATTCTTCAATTTACAGAGAAAAACCATAGCCCTTATGCCAACAGCAAAGTAGATTACGAAGTAAAATCATCTGATAATAAAATTTTGCAAAAAGGGCAAGGCCTAACCAACGAAAAAGGGGAAATAGCAATTGATAACCACAAAACTTTAGATATAGAAAGAGTTGTTTCTGCAAATATTACCTTGCCTAATAAGCAGGTCGTAAAAAAACGGCTTCAACTTAAAACCGTTTCCCAAAACACAGATGTACAATTCTTTCCGGAAGGCGGAATAATGCTTGAAGGGTTTCCCAATCGAATGGCAATTAAAGCAATAAAAGAAACTGGACAAGGCACTTATTTAAATGGAGTTATTGAAGACGATTTGGGAAATAAGATTACCAATTTCGAAACCAACCAACTGGGTATGGGTTCGTTTTACATTAACCCTACTAAAGGGCGCAACTATAGCGCAAAAATAACGCAGCCCAAAAACAAAACATTAACAATAAACCTACCTCAAGCTTATAGTAGCGGAACAGCACTTGCCGTAGACAATCTAGACAGCCTAAAAATGAGAATAAGGTTGTACTTTTCTTCGGACAAGGCCTCTACTGGCCCTCATTTTCTAGTGGTACAAAAAAATGGAAGCATTCATTATTACACCGAAGTTCCCGTGAACAATGGAACCGTTACATTCACCGTTCCCAAAGAAAATCTGCCCTCTGGAATTTTTCAAGTATCGCTGTTGTCATCAAGTTTTAAACCTTTAAATGAGCGTATCGTTTTTGTAAACAATTTACATGATAAAATTAATATCACATCCGAAAAACTACAGAGCAATTATGCGAAAAAATCTCCAGTAGAGTTCCCACTTACTGCCAGCAACGGCGATGTTCCACTACAGGGCAGCTTTTCAGTAGCTGTTACAAATACTTTAGCCGTAAAACCTGATGAGAACAACGAAAGCAATATCCTTGTTAAATTATTGCTCACGGCTGATTTAGCGGGTTATGTTGAAAGCCCAAATTACTATTTCAATCACCACAAAAATGCGACATACGATCTGGACAATTTATTGCTCACCCAGGGCTGGAGGAAAATAAACTGGAAAGATCTTGCCGAACATAAAGAAACCATAAATACATTTCCGCCCGAAAAAAATTTAAAAATTAGCGGTACCGTTAGTAAAGCGGGTAAACCCGTGGTTAAGGGAAAAGTTTCTTTGGTTTCAACAACCCAAGGTTTTTTTATGATTGATACGTTGACAGATGATAAGGGACGTTTCTGCTTTGACAATATCGAGTTTTCAGATAGCCTAACGTTTATCGTTCAGGCTCGCACCAGTAAAGATGGAAAACTTGTAGACATCGCCCTAGATCAAACACCCGATCAGTTAATCACCAAAAATCCTAATAATGGGGACATAGAAGTCAACATAAATAGCAAGCTAATAGGGTATCTTGATCAAAGTGAAAAACATTTTGAAGACCAAGAAAAATTAGGCACGTTGACCAAAACAAACCTTCTAAAGCAGGTAACCATCAAAGGCAAACGCCAGGTTTACCCTGAATCTCAAAACATTAATGGTAGGGGGCACGCAGATAGGGTAATTACTGCGAAAGTGTTAGAAACTGCAGTAAGTTTAAATACATTTTTAATGGGAAGATTTGCAGGCATAACAGTTAATGGCAATCAGGCCTATTTACGCGGGTCATCAAGGCCCATGCTAATTGTTATAGATGGAAAAATACAAACCAATGCAAGCCTTTCTATACCTACCCGTAATATTGAAATGGTAGAAATCTTAAAAAGTGCAGGTTATACATCTGCTTACGGTGGACAAGGCAGTGATGGCGTTATTGTAATCACCTCTAAAAAACATGATCCATTTGCCCTGCCCTTTGTCCCACACGGCATAGTTAATTATGCCGCAGTAGGCTACTCCTATAATCGTGAGTTTTATTCACCAAAATATGTTAAAGAAGATAACAAACCCGACCATAGAACCACCGTTTTCTGGGAACCAAACCTAATTACCGATAAAAATGGCATCGCCAACATCTCCTATTTCAACACCGATGTACCCGGCGCTTACCGCATTGTAATTGAAGGTATAGATGTGAATGGAAGCCTGGCCAGAAAAGTATTGACTTACGAAGTAAAATAATTTTATGCTTGCATAATAAATTCGAACCTCTTAGCTTTATAAAAATATAAATGTAAAGCTAAGAGGAATGAATACTATTGCAACCACCGTAAAAGACAGACTTGCCGTTATTACACTAAACCGAGGCAAATCCAATTCGTTGAACCGAGAAATGGTAACCGAACTTCAGGATATGCTGCACAACGTTGAAAACGACGAAAACATTGGTGGCGTAGTGATAACCGGAAGGGAGAATTTCTTTTCTGCCGGATTGGATTTGATAGAACTTTACCACTACAACGAACAGGAAGCCCGCAGTTTTTGGCATCTGTTCCTAGATTTTACAGCTAAAATTACCGCTTTCAAGAAACCTTTAGTAGCTGCAATTAATGGCCATAGCCCTGCGGGAGGCTGCGTAATTGCCCTGGCCTGCGATGCCAGAGTAATGGCTGAAGGAAAATATATCATTGGATTAAATGAAGTTCCCGTGGGCATTATAGTTCCCGATAGCATCTTTAAACTTTATAGCTTTTGGCTAGGCAAGGCAAATGCCTATCGGAACTTATTGGAAGGCAAACTGTTTTCTCCTGAAGAAGCCTTATCTGTAGGTTTAGTAGACGAAATAGTAAAACCAGAAAGTATTTTGACCGCCGCAGAAAGGAAAGCCAGAAAATATATGGCCTTTGAAGCCAACACCTGGCAACAGAGCAAACTCAACCTGCGAAAAGACTTGGTAGCTGCAACCAGCGCCGACCAAAGCGCCGATCTGGAAATTATGCTCAAACAATGGTGGTCGCCGGCTACCCGGGCCATTTTAAAATCATTGGTAGATAGCCTACAGAAAAAGTGATCGCTTTCGTTTAGCGACATATCTAAATACTAACCATTAAATACTAGGAAATGTACAACCAACCCATGCTAAAGGACGATGCCCTAAAAGGTAAAACCATTGTTGTTACTGGTGGAGGCACGGGCCTCGGCAAGGCCATGGCCACCTATTTTCTAAAACTGGGAGCCAACTTGGTCATCACCAGCAGAAAGATAGACGTATTGCGAAAAACCGCCCAAGAAATGGAAGAACAAACTGGAGGCAAGGTTTTGGCTGTACAATGCGATGTTAGAGAATATGAACAAGTAGAAAATGTACTGGCAGAAACCCTTTCCAGGTTTGGCAATGTAGATGTATTGGTAAACAATGCTGCGGGAAACTTTATCTCCCCTACCGAACGTTTATCGGCGAATGCCTTTTCTAGCATCATAGATATTGTACTTAAAGGCACTGTTAACTGCACCTTGGCTTTTGGCAAGCATTGGATCAAGCAAAAGCAGGCCGCAAGCGTACTAAACATTGTTACCACTTATGCCTTTACAGGTTCGGCTTATGTAGTTCCTTCGGCATGTGCTAAAGGTGGTGTGTTAGCGCTAACTCGATCCTTAGCAGTAGAATGGGGCAAATATGGAATTAGAAGTAACGCCATTGCCCCTGGTCCATTTCCAACCAAAGGTGCCTGGGACAGATTGCTACCTGGTGATTTGGCCGAAAAGTTTGATTTTAAGAACAGGGTACCATTGAAACGTGTAGGCGACCATCAGGAACTGGCAAACCTAGCCGCATTTTTAGTGAGCGATTTCTCTAGCTACATCAACGGAGAAATAATTACCATTGATGGCGGTGAATGGTTACAGGGCGCTGGACAAATGAACGGATTGGAAGCCATCCCATCAGAAATGTGGGATATGCTAGAGCAAATGACCAGATCTGCCAAAGGCAGTTAAGCACGTTTAAACAAAAAAGCCATCAGGATATTGTGATGGCTTTTTTGTTTTACTTTCGGGGTGGTCCCTGTCTAAATTCCTTGTTTAGCTCCTTAATCAATTTTATCTTGAAGAAAAGGAAAGCAGCTAAGGCCGCCACTAAAAATATGGCAATTAAAGGGCTCTTGTTCTCAAAAGCCCAAAAGGCTCCTAGGATACAAAGAATTAATGCCAGGTTGTAAAAAGCATTTAAGAATATTTTCTTTTTCATAAAATGATTGGATTATCTACGATGACCTTCGGGTTTGAATACAGGATGAATGACACGTCGATCGTATCAAATCAGTATTTCAAAATTAGTACACCGGCATGTTTGGGTCAAAAGCTTCTTGCCAAGCTAAAATCCCACCTTTAAGGTTGTAAAGGTTATCAAAACCGTGAACCTGCTCCAATTGCATAATGGCGGCTGCACTACGTTTCCCACTGCGGCATTGCACAATTACAGGTTTATCTCTGTCAATTTTATCAGCCTCAATTAAAATACCGCCCAAAGGGATATTTAAACCGTCAAGGTTAGAGGTTTCATATTCAAAAGTCTCTCTAACATCAATTAGTTGGAAAGGCTCATTGTTATCTATTTTTTGTTTTAAGTCTTGAACTGTAACTTCTTTCATTTTTTCGTGTTTTAATCAAAGATACGAATTACGTGATTAATTACTTCCATCGCAAAACTCAAACGGTATTTTTACTTTTCTCCTACCTTGAAACAAATAGAGAATTTATTTCTCGAAGAACTGTAACAATTGAGATGGCCAGTCGTTTAACTATAGAATTTTAATTTTGGTTACTATGAACCGCGTTTCCCGCTTCCTTTGGTTTTGCTCTGGAGCTCACATTGCTACGCTCGAAAAACATCCTACAGATCACAATAAATATATAGGTATTGGTGCCACAATCTTTTTTACAGGTTTGTTTGCGGCCCTTTCTGGCGGCTATGCCATGTACTTCGTATTTAAGGGCAGCGACTTCGCTTGGCTTTTTTCAATATTTTTTGGTTTGATTTGGGGCTTGGCCATTTTTAACATGGACCGTTATATTGTGGGCAGTTTGGATAAAAACGCAAGCAGCAACAAACAACTATTACAGGCAACACCCCGTATTTTGCTGGCCATCATGATCGGTATCGTGATTTCACGCCCATTGGAGTTGAAGATTTTTGATAAAGAGATTAAAGAAAAGCTGAAAGTGAGCTACCTGAATGGGCAACGTTCGAAAATTGACACTTTAAATAAGGCTTTTGATAAAAAATATACCATTGAGCTTGGAAAGCTGAACGAGTTGAAAGCGCAACGCGATTCACTGGCAGCAGCGATTAAAAGCGATAGGCAAAAACTCAACTATGAGATTTTCGGCAACAAGACCACTGAAACCTCCGGGGTAATGGGCTATGGGCCCTACGCCAAACGCAAGGAAGCCGAACTGAAACAGCGTGAGCAAAACCTTGATACGCTTAACGCCGATGTTAGACAAATGGAAAAGTTTGTTGACGGACGTAAGCAGTTTGATGGATTGATGAGCGAGAAGCTCTTCACCTCTAAACAGCTAGATAGCTTGGCAAACATTGCTGGCTTTGCGGATAGGAATTGGGCGTTGGGACAATTGAGCTTTAATCCAGATGGGTCCAAAGATTTTAACACTTCACTTGCGGTAACGTTTATTGGGCTGCTTTTCATTTTCTTTGAATGTTTACCCGTTTTTGTAAAGCTGATGAGCGCTCGAGGTTCATACGACCATGCCATTGAAAATGCAGAGAAAGTGCAGGTCCATCTTTCGGATAAAGATAGAGATGCGGATATTACCGTAGCTGATCAAATTCAGGATACTAAAATCAGTGTAAAAGCACAGCAGAAAATAGATGAATTAAATTCTGTCTGAATGATCTCATACTCATTATTTCTCTAGAAATTTTTCGTTCAAAACAAAGTTTATCTTATCTTGTTAATCACAATACAATCAACTGAATATCAAACTAATTTGAGCTCAAATGAAAAATTTAATGATGGCCGCCAGCCTCATGTTATTGTTTGCCACAGCCTGCAATAGCGAGAAAAAAAGTATTACAACAGATAGTACTACAACTGATACTTCTACCACCAAAAACAACGATACTTCTAAACCAGTCGACTCCGCCGAGATGATGAAAGCCTGGGAAGCTTATATGGCACCAGGAAGCGAACATCAGTGGATGGCCAAATCGGCGGGTAATTGGGAAGCCGAGTGTTCTTTCTACAAGCCAGATGGATCCATCATGTCTACCAGTCCCGGCATTAAGGCCGAAACTAAAATGGTTTTGGGAGGGCGTTACCTACAATCTAACTATAAAGGGATGATGGACGGCATGCCATTCGAAGGAATGAACACCATGGCTTATGATAATGCCAGAAAAGTTTACATCAGCACTTGGATAGATAATATGGGTACAGGATTGATGTATGCGGAAGGTACCTTTGATAAGGATCGTAAGGTAATGACTTTTAGAGGTAATGCTACCGATGCCGCGTCTGGCAAACAAATTCGGTTCAGAGAAACATTCACTATTGTTGATGACAACAACCAACTAATGGAAATGTACGATACTAAAGATGGCAAGGAAACAAAAACCATGTCGATTAAGTTGGTAAGAAAGTAATTTAGCGTTAAACGATACTGGAAGCGTTGGCAGTTAATGTCAGCGCTTTTTTTGCGCTTAACATTATCGTTTTTGATGTCGCAATTGCGACATCAAACCTAAAATATATTGATTATATTTGGTTCGCCTATGACAGCCAAACCACTTTTCACCTCTATATCTGATGATATTGTGGTGAACAAAATTTACGAGATAAGAAATCAAAAAGTAATGCTAGATCGTGATTTGGCAGAACTTTATGGTGTGGAAACAAGAGTTTTAAATCAGGCGGTGAAACGTAACATCAACCGTTTTCCTGAAGATTTCATGTTTCAACTCAATTCAAAAGAATTAGAAAATTGGAAGTCACAAATTGTGATATCCAATCGTGAGAAGTTGGGACTTAGAAAACCTCCTTTTGCTTTTACCGAGCACGGCGTTTTAATGCTATCAAGCGTCCTTAATAGCCCTCAAGCGATACAAGTAAATATTCAAATTGTTAGGATTTTTTCTCGTTTACGCAAACTACTGGATCACCATAACGAATTGAAATTGGAGATCGCAGAAATTAAAAGGCACCTGCACAACCACGACAAGAACATTGAATTGGTTTTTACTTACTTGGATCAACTCATTCAAGAGAAGGCAGCGCCGAGAAAGCGAATTGGATTTAAGCCCGATGAGTTATAAGCTTTATGCAACTTTGGTTTTGTAAACAGGCGTTGCGTTTTCAAACCCGATTGAAGTGGAAATACTTTTGCTTGAGGTTGCTTCGTTCCGGGCAATGACGACCACAGCAAAAGATTGCAACGAAAAGCGGGACTTTCGGTACAAAAACGCTACTGTATTTGCTTTTCAAATGATCAACTTTATACATATCACGAGTAACTTACAACTTAAAACCAAAAAATTCTACGCCAACTATTTGGTAATTAAACAAATCTCCGTATCTTTGCAGTCCCTAAAAAACTGGGGAATAATAAATTTTTTAACAATTAAATAAAAGCAAGTGAATACGTTAAGTTACAAAACTGTCTCTGCGAATGCTAAAACCGTTAACAAACAATGGGTTGTAGTTGATGCTGAAGGAGAGATTTTGGGGCGCTTGTCTTCTAAGATCGCGATGATTATTAGAGGTAAAAACAAGCCTGAGTACACCCCACACGTAGACTGTGGTGATAACGTTATTGTTATCAATGCAGACAAAGTTAAGTTGACAGGAAGCAAAATGGTTGATAAGACCTATGTGCGTTACACTGGTTATCCAGGTGGTCAACGTTTCATTTCTCCAAAAGAGTTATTGGCTAAACACCCTGAGCGTGTTGTTGAGAAAGCGGTTCGTGGTATGTTGCCTAAAACCAAGTTGGGCAAAAAATTATACACTAATTTATTTGTTTATGCTGGTTCTGAGCACCCACACGCTGCACAAGCGCCTAAAACCATTAAACTTTAATTAAAAGAGAAAAGAAATGTCAACAACAAATACTTCTGGTAGAAGAAAAACAGCAGTTGCCCGTATCTATTTGAAAGATGGCAACGGCGCTATTACCGTAAACGGTAAAGATTATAAAGTATATTTCCCAACCCTACCTTTACAATACATTGTTAACCAATCTTTCGAAGTTGCGGAAGTTGCCGGTAAATATGATGTACAAGTAAATGTAGCTGGTGGTGGTGTTAAAGGACAAGCTGAGGCTGTTCGTTTAGCAATTGCTAAAGCTATTGTTGAATTAGATGCTGAGAAAAAATCTGCGCTACGTGCTAAAGGTTTAATGACCCGCGACATGCGTATGGTTGAACGTAAGAAACCAGGACGTGCGAAAGCTCGTAAGAGATTCCAATTCAGTAAACGTTAATCTTAAGGAGACAATACAATGGCAAGAACAACATATCAAGACTTATTGGATGCAGGTGTACACTTTGGTCACCTTACCCGCAAATGGAATCCAAAAATGGCTCCTTACATTTTCATGGAGCGCAATGGTATCCACATTATAGATTTAAACAAAACTTTAGCTAAAACTGAAGAAGCTGCCGCAGCGATCAAACAAATCGTAAAATCAGGTCGTAAGATCTTATTTGTAGCAACCAAGAAACAAGCTAAGGAAATTGTTGCAGAACAAGCTAAGAAAGTAAACATGCCTTTCGTGACCGAGCGTTGGTTGGGTGGTATGTTAACGAACTTCACTACCGTACGCAAGTCGATCAAGAAGATGGCTAACATCGACAAGATGACCAAAGACGGTACTTATGCGATCCTTTCTAAAAAAGAGCGTTTGATGATCCAACGTGAGCGTATCAAATTAGAAAACCTTTTAGGTGGTATCGCTGATTTGAACCGTTTACCTGCGGCTATCTTCTTAATCGACGTGAAGAAAGAGCACATCGCTGTTGCTGAGGCTTTGAAACTAAACATTCCTACTTTTGCAATGGTTGATACCAACTCTGATCCTTCGAACATCGATTTCCCTATTCCGGCTAATGATGATGCAACCAAATCAATCTCTTTGATTACTGACATCATCGTTAAAGCTATCGAAGAAGGCTTAGATGAGCGTAAACGTGAGAAAGACGAAGAAGCTGAGAAAGAAGCTGTAGCGGCTAAAGCTGCTGCTGATGCTCCTGAGGCTCCGGCTAAAAAAGCTAAAAAAGAAACTGCTGAAGCAGAAACTTCATCAGAAGATAATACAGAAGCTTAATTGAAGTTGTAAGTTGTGGGTTGTAAGTTATTAGGTTTTAAACAGCCTTATAACCTATAACTTGCAACTTATAACATTTTATAGAAATTCAAAATATTTAAAAGAGATGTCTACAGTACAAATTTCTGCGGCAGATGTAAACAAATTACGTCAACAAACAGGTGCCGGCATGATGGATTGCAAAAAAGCATTAGTAGAAGCCAATGGCGATTTCGAAGCTGCTGTTGATTTATTGCGCAAAAAAGGTCAAAAAGTATCGGCTGCCCGTTCTGGTAATGCTACTTCTGAAGGTTTAGTATTAATCAATGTTTCGGCAGATGGTACAAATGGTAAATTAGTTGCTTTGGCTTGCGAAACTGAACCAGTTTCTAAAGTTGAAGATTTCCGTAACCTGGCTCAGGTTATTTTAGCGGCTGCGGTGGCCAATAATCCAGCTTCTACAGAAGAATTGTTGGCAATTGCCTTAGAAGACGGCCGTACGGTTGCTGAAACCATTACTGAACTAACTGGTAAAATCGGCGAGAAAATCGTTATCCAAGAATATGCAAATATTTCTGGTGAGAAAATCGTTTCTTATATCCACTCTAACGGTAAAATGGGTGTTTTAGTAGTATTTAAAGGTGCCAACGGTGCTGATATTACTGAAGCTGGTAAAGATGTTGCCATGCAAATTGCTGCAATGAACCCAATTGCCGTGGATAAAGATGGCGTTGATCCTGCAACTGTTGAGCGTGAGATTGAGATCGCTAAAGACGTGATCCGTCAAGAAGGCAAACCAGAGGAAATGGTAGAAAAAATTGCTGCTGGTAAATTGAACAAATTCTACAAAGACAGCACTTTATTAAACCAAGAGTTTGTTAAAGATGGTTCTATCGACGTTCGTAAATTCTTAGACAACACGGCTAAGGGTTTAACCGTTACTGCTTTCAAACGCGTACAATTAGGTGCTTAATTTTTAAGCAAAAAAATATAAAAAGTCCCGCCTTAATGTCGGGACTTTTTTGTTTAATAAGCGCTGTATTTTTTGGTAAACTTGTAATATGCAATCGCTACAAAATCAAAATCTATATCTCCCAACGGGATTACAAACTCAACAAGATATTTCATTTGAAAATGGTTTGATTAAGGAAATCAAACTAAATTCCAATCAATCGAATACAGAAAACACTTACCTGATCCCGGGTTTTATTGACCTGCAAATTTATGGGGCGGCTGGCAAGTTATTCTCTGCCGAACCAAACTTAGATAGTATTCGTACCATAGAGGATCAATTATTGCAAGAAGGTACTACTGGTTTTCTGATCTGCTTGGCCACCAATACACCAGACGTTTTTAACCAATGTATTTCGGTAATTAAAGAATACAGAAAAGATGCCAGAAATTGCATGGGCTTACACTTGGAAGGTCCTTTTATCAATCCCGAAAAAAGAGGTGCCCATGTTAAAGAATATATTCGCAAAGCGAGCTTGGATGAAATCAAACAGCTGTTAGATTTTGGTGATGGCACCATTAAAATGATGACACTTGCCCCAGAGCTACAAGATGACGAAGTTATTCAGTATTTATTAGATCAGAACGTGGTGGTATCTTTGGGGCATAGCAGTGCCACTTTTGAGCAGGCAACCGCTGCTTATGATAAGGGCATACCAACCACCACACACCTGTTCAATGCCATGTCGGCATTACAACACCGAGCGCCAGGCATTCCAGCAGCGGTATTTAATCATCCAACGGCCATGGCCAGCATTATCGCAGATGGATTGCATGTAGATTTTGAAGTGGTAAAAATAGCTGCAAAGATGCTGAGGGAGCGCCTATTCCTCATTACTGATGCCGTTACGGAATGCAATTCGGGCCCATACCAACATCATGCGGTAAATGGCAAGTTTGTCATGCCCGACGGCACTTTATCTGGCTCGGCCATGACCATGCTACAATCGGTCAAAAATTGTGTGGAGCATTGCGGTATTTCATTATTAGATGCCATTAACATGGCCACCTTCAATCCAGCAAAGCTGATCAAAAAAGAAAACGAAATTGGGCAACTTGCTGTTAATACCCAAGCAAACCTAGTCAGGATAAACGAAAAATTGGAATTGCAACAAGTATTTTTCAGAGGAGCCGAAATTAAACTGAATTAGGCACCAGCAAATTAAAAAAACTTGATAATTTTGCCTTTTATGAAATATAAACGGATTTTACTTAAACTGAGTGGCGAATCGCTAATGGGCGAAAAGCAATACGGCATTGATAACGAAAGAGTTAAACAGTACGCAGAAGATATCAAAGCGGTTCACGACGAAGGACTAGAAATAGCGATTGTAATAGGCGGGGGCAATATTTTTAGAGGTTTAAGTGCTGAAAAATCTGGAATGGACAGGGCACAGGCTGACTACATGGGGATGTTAGCTACGGTAATCAACAGCATGGCACTACAAGACGCCCTAGAAAAAGTAGGTTTAAAAACCCGTTTACTTTCGGCCATTAAAATGGAGCAAATCTGCGAGCCTTTTGTACGTAGAAGAGCGGTTAGGCACTTGGAAAAAGGACGTGTGGTTATTTTCGGTGCAGGTACCGGAAACCCTTACTTCACTACAGACTCTGCCGCCGCACTAAGAGCCATCGAAATCAATGCAGATGTAGTGCTTAAAGGGACTCGCGTAGACGGCATTTATACGGCCGATCCTGAAAAAGATCCCACTGCTACCAAATATCAAACATTATCCTTTAAAGAAGTGTATGATAAGGATCTTAACGTGATGGATATGACGGCTTTCACCCTGTGCGAAGAAAACGATCTTCCAATTATCGTTTTTGACATGAACAAAGCCGGAAACTTCATGAAAATTGCCAAAGGCGAAGAAATTGGCACTTTGGTGCAAGGTTAATTTATGGCCATTATTTTATATTTTTGCATATAAATCACTCAGAACAATGAATGACCTCATAAAGAAACAGCTAACAGACGCACAGGCCACTATGGAGAAGGCCATTACACACTGTGAAGCTGAACTGACAAAAATTAGAGCCGGAAAAGCTTCAGCTGGTATGCTAGATGGGATTATGGTAGAGTATTATGGCAACCCAACGCCATTGGCGCAGGTAGGCGCAATTAATACGCCCGATGCCCGTACCATCGTAATTCAACCTTGGGAAAAAAACATGTTAATTCCTATTGAAAGAGCAATTATGGAAGCTAACATTGGCATCAATCCTCAAAATGATGGTTCTATCATCCGTTTGGTTGTACCGCCCCTAACTGAGGAACGTAGGAAAGAGCTCGTGAAAAAAGTAAAGGAAGAAGCGGAGAAAGGGAAAATCGCTATCCGCAACATTCGTAAAGATGCCAATGAAAAAATCAAGAAATTGAAAGCCGACAGCGTATCTGACGACGAAATCAAGGCCGGCGAAGCAGAAGTGCAGAAAATTACCGACAGCTATATTGTAAAGGTAGACAAGCACGCTGAAGTGAAAGAAAAAGATATCATGACCGTTTAAGAAACTGGGCTTTGGCATACACGCCAAAACAAACCTATAAACCCACCAGTTGTTCTTAAACAGTTTCTAACAATATCGTTAAATTGTAATATAAAAGGGAATGTAACTCAGCTACATTCCCTTTTTTTATTTTTGCATCCCAATCACAAAACAAAAATGAATTTATTACTCGATTACCTCAAAGCATATAAGTGGGTGGTAGTACTTGCACTATTTTTAGCTGCGGTAAACATTGGCTTCTCTCTTATGGACCCATATTTTACTGGCCAAATTGTAGACCGATTCATCGAAAAAAAAGATATTCTTGGGCGCTCTGAATATATATGGGGTGTATTAGGATTGGTTGGCCTTGCTATAGGCGCCGCAATGGTTTCCAGGATTGCGAAGAATTTCCAAGACTATTTCACCAATATTATTGTACAAAAAGTAGGTGCCAAAATGTATGCCGATGGTTTAAAGCATTCCCTGGAACTCCCCTACCAGGTTTTTGAAGATCAACGCAGCGGCGAAACTTTGGGCGTTTTGCAGAAAGTAAGGATAGATTGCGAGAAATTTATCACTTCTTTTATCAGCATTCTTTTCGTGAGTTTGATCGGAATGGTTTTCGTGATCGTTTACTCCCTAACAGTAAGCTACAAGGTAACGTTAATTTATGCCGCATCTATTCCGGTTATCGCATTTATCAGTTGGTTCCTGAGCAGAAAAATCAAGACCATACAACGCTCTATTGTAGCAGAAACTACAGCTTTGGCAGGCTCAACCACCGAATCCCTTCGCAATATTGAACTGGTAAAAAGCTTGGGCTTGGCCAACCAAGAGATTGAAAGGTTGAACAAAACCACCTACAAGATTTTGGGTTTAGAGCTCAAGAAAGTAAAGTTTGTACGGGGCATGAGCTTTGTGCAGGGTACCACGGTGAATTTGGTGCGCAGTATCATGATTGTGGTATTATTGATCTTGATTTTTGAGAACACCATTTCCCCTGGACAATATTTCTCGTTCCTGTTTTACTCTTTCTTTTTGTTTGGGCCATTACAGGAGCTCGGAAACGTCATTTTAGCCTGGAGGGAAGCCGAAGTATCGTTGGGCAGGTTTAAAGCAATCCTGAGCACTCCCATTGATCAAAAACCAGACAATCCGAAACCTTTGCATAAAATTGAACAGCTTACGTTCGATGGTATCAGCTTTAAGCATCTTACAGGCAAGACCAATGCCTTAAACCATATTAACTTCAGTGTAAATAAAGGAGAAACTATCGCCTTTGTCGGTCCATCAGGCTCTGGCAAAACAACGTTGGTGAAATTATTGGTTGGCCTTTATCAGCCTGTAGAAGGCAATGTGTTCTACAATAATATCTCCGGCAGGGAAATCAATCTTGATCAATTGAGAGAAAAAATTGGCTTCGTTACTCAAGATACCCAATTGTTTTCCGGAACGATTAGAGAAAACCTACAGTTTGTGAAACCCAATGCCAGCGATGAGGAATGCCTAAAGGTACTTCGTCAAGCGGCTTGCCATACTTTATTGGCCAGAGCCGACAAAGGTTTAGACAGCGTTATTGGCGAAGGAGGGGTTAAAGTTTCGGGTGGAGAAAAACAACGATTATCCATTGCTAGAGCTTTATTGCGTAACCCGGATATTTTGGTGTTCGATGAGGCTACTTCTTCTCTGGATTCTATTACCGAAGAGGAGATTACCGCAACGATTAAAGATGTATCTAAATTGAGTGAACAGATTACCATTTTAATTGCTCACCGTTTGTCTACCATTCGCCATGCCGATAGGATTTATGTTTTGGAGAAAGGCCAAATTACCGAGCAAGGCAAACACGAAGACTTATTGGAAGAAAAAGGACTGTACTACGCCATGTGGAGACAGCAAGTTGGAGAGAGGTAATGAACGATTTGTCATGCTGGGCAAAGCGAAGAATCAATTCCTATTTTAGCAGCAGATTCCTCCCCGATGTATCGGGGCAGGCAGTTCCTCGGAATGACAAGCTGCAATTCGAATTGACGGATAACAAACAATGAAGGCCACGAATATTCGCGGCCTTCATTGTTTACTTTACAATCTTTAAGAGGTATTCGCCGTAACCACTTTTCACCAAGGGTTTAGCAATTTCTTTTAATTGATCTGCGGTGATAAATCCCATACGATAGGCAATTTCTTCAATACATCCAATCTTTAGGCCCTGTCTTTCTTCGATAATCTGCACAAATTGTCCCGCTTGCATCAACGACGCAAAGGTTCCGGTATCTAGCCAGGCTGTACCACGGCTCAATACGCCTACCTTCAGTTTTCCTCTTTCTAAATAAACCTTGTTAACGTCGGTTATTTCATATTCCCCACGGGCAGAAGGTTGGATATTTTTGGCAATCTCGATGACCTCGTTATCGTAGAAATATAAACCTGGCACCGCATAATCTGACTTAGGCTGTGCAGGTTTTTCTTCAATGGAAATCACTTTGTTGTCCTTATCAAATTCTACTACACCGTAGCGCTCTGGGTCTGATACCTGGTAGGCAAAAACAACACCTCCATTAGGATCAGCACTGTTCTGTAGCAGTTTGGCTATTCCATCGCCATAAAAAATATTATCGCCCAATACCAAGGCCACTTTATCTTTACCGATAAACTCCTCTCCGATAACAAAGGCTTGCGCCAATCCATTGGGTTCCGGTTGTACCGCATAGCTAAACTTACAACCTAAAGAAGTTCCATCGCCAAGTAGCTTTTGAAAATTAGGCAAATCACGAGGCGTTGAAATGATCAGGATTTCATGGATCCCCGCCAGCATCAAGGTCGACAATGGATAGTAGATCATTGGCTTATCATAAACCGGCATCATTTGCTTGCTGCAAGCTAAAGTTAACGGGTGCAATCTGGTGCCGCTACCGCCGGCTAATATTATCCCTTTCATATGGTTCAGTTTTTTGGTTAATGATTAGATTTAAGCGCCTCCATGCAAACCTTTAAACTATCTAGCCAATAAGGCACTTGAACGCTGTAGTCGGCTTTTATTTTTGTTTTATCCATTACCGAAAAAGGAGGCCTTTTGGCTTTGGTTGGATAAGCGCTTGTTGGTATTGGATTTACGTTCACTTTTGTACCACTCAGGTCGAATATTGCCTTTGCAAAATCATACCATGAGGTTACGCCCTCATTACTAAAATGATAAATACCATATTTTTTTTGGGGATTTTGAATGATATCAAAAATAATATTGGCTAGGTCAACGGCATAAGTAGGTGTCCCTACTTGATCCGCAATAACATTCAGCTCATCACGCTCGGCACCAAGTTTCAGCATGGTTTTCACAAAGTTATTGGCAAACTCAGAATATAACCAACTGGTACGAATAATGACATGAGTATCCAATTCGTTGATGATTGCCAATTCACCATCCAACTTTGTTGCGCCGTAAACGCTAATTGGATTGGCTTTGTCATCCTCTTTTAGCAGCTTTACTTCCTTGCCTTCAAATACAAAATCTGTGGAAATATGGATGAGCGTAGCTTGATATTTTTTACAAAGCTGGGCTAAATTTTTAGCCCCAGTTTCATTTACCGCCTTGGCAATATCCGCTTCGTCTTCTGCCTTGTCAACGGCTGTGTATGCGGCACAATTAACCACATAAGATGGCTTGGTTTGATCAAAAAGGAGATTTAATGCCGATACATCTAAAATATTAGCTGTATTTTCATCGGGAAAAACTACATTTTCGATTACTCTTAAACCTGCTATTTTTTTAATGCATTGGCCTAATTGTCCTCCAGCTCCTATGACTACAATATTGCCCATTATCTGTTTTTGTACTGCTTTTCGTAATAAGACTGATAATTCCCAGAAGTCACATTATTCAACCATTCTTCGTTAGCTAAATACCAATCTACGGTTTTCTCCAAACCTTCTTCAAATTGCAGGCTAGGCACCCAGTTGAGTTCTTTTTGTAGCTTGGTCGAATCAATGGCATATCGCAAATCGTGGCCAGCCCTGTCCGTAACAAACGTAATCAGTTGTGCAGATTCTCCGTCTTTACGGCCTAGTTTCTTGTCCATGATTTTGCAGAGCAAGTGGATCAAATCAATGTTTTTCCATTCGTTATGCCCGCCAATGTTGTAGGTCTGGCCGGTTTTTGCTTGATGGAAAATCACATCAATTGCTCTGGCATGATCTTCTACCCAAAGCCAATCCCTTACGTTTTCACCTTTACCGTAAACAGGTACGGGCTTATTGTTTTTAATATTGTTAATGGCCAAAGGAATTAGCTTTTCCGGGAAATGGTGCGAGCCGTAATTGTTGGAGCAATTTGAGATTACACAGTCCATACCGTAGGTATCATGGTAGGCTCTAACAAAGTGATCAGAGCTTGCTTTTGAAGCCGAGTAAGGGCTGTGCGGATCGTAGGCAGTAGTTTCTGTGAACATCCCTGTTTCTCCTAAAGCACCATACACTTCATCAGTACTGATATGGTAAAAACGTTTTTGCTTATAGTCGTTTTTCCAATACTCTCTGGCCGCGTTTAACAGGTTAACCGTTCCAATTACGTTGGTCATTACAAAAGCCGTAGGATCAACAATAGAACGGTCAACGTGGCTTTCTGCGGCCAAATGAACCACTGCATCGAAGTTTTCCTCCGCAAACAGTTCATTAATTGCCTGGGCATCTGTGATATCGATTTTGACAAATCTGTAATTGGGCCGATTTTCTACATCTGTTAGGTTCGCCAAATTACCCGCATAGGTCAATTTATCCAAATTTACGATTTGATAATCGGGATAATTGTTTACAAACCGACGAACTACGTGAGAGCCGATAAAACCTGCACCACCTGTGATTAATATTTTCTTCAAAGCAATATGTATCTTGTTTCTTACAAAAATATAAGAAAGTCTCTATTTATCTAAAATTAAAACAATTAAGGAATTTAGCTTTGATCCGCCAAGTTTTCTTCGAGTTCGGCATACCAATCCTCACCATACTTTCTGATTAAAGGATCTTTAAGGAATTTATAAACCGGTACTTTCAGCTCCCTTCCAAAAGTGCAAGCATCTTTACAGATGTGCCACCTGTCATAGTTCAGCACGTCAAATTCAGGGTATTGGGTAATCCTGATGGGATATAGATGGCACGAAATAGGCTTTTTCCAGTCTATCAAACCTTGTTCATAAGCTTTTTCGATGGCACATTTGGTGATGCCATTTTCGAAAGTCACATAGGCGCACTCCTTATGTCCATCTACACAAGGGGTGGTCAAATCTCCGTCCAAATCTATTACCGAAGTTCCATATTGCTCAATGGCCGCTATCCCTTTGGGTGCCAGTAAATGCTTTATCTTAGGGTATATTTCCGCTAAAATTGCCTTTTCTGATTGTTCAAGTGGGGCACCTGCATCTCCCTCTATACAACAAATTCCTTTACACTTGCCTAAATTGCACACAAAATCCTCTTTGATCAGGTCTTCGTGCAATAAGGTACTTTGAACTTCTATCATTGTTACGGTTGCTGTTTATTTGTATAAATTGGCCAATTGTTTGCGTTGTACCGTTTCCAAAGTTAACCAATTAGTTTTTGTTATTTTCCTATTGGGTATTTTAAGCCTTCGGCTGATTTTATTTCGAGTGTTACGGACCCCACCAGTATTTCAACTTGAGCTTTTACGGGAACGCGGTTTCCATCATCGGTAATCCAAAGGTACAATTTACTGTCTTTTCTAAAAATACGCCCCGGCTTAATGGAAGGGCTAAACTTAAGACAGTTGATTTTACCCAGTTTAGATTTAATGGTTTCCTTACCAACATACTGTATCTCGAGCGACGAGATCTCATCGCCCAAAAAATAATTCAGCTTAAAGGTATCGTTTATTTTCAGCTTGGAAATATCCAGGCTACGGGCGAAATAGTAAGCCGAAACCAAATCAAAAGTTTGCGTAGTTGGTGTACTAAAGGTGCCTCTGTTCGCTACTACCTTTTTGTTATCCTGGTAAAACCTGGCTTTGTCCTGCCTACGATAACTTGCTTCCCTGATGTCTTCTTGGTAAAAATAAGGGGTCAGTTCTGTTTTATGGATATACGAATCGTAATGGTCCCTGATTTTATAGAAGATATCGAAAGTGCCCGATGTACGTGCATCAACCACCAAACGATAGGTGGGGTTTCCGTCAAACTTCATGTCGGAGGCTTCCACTTTAATGGTTGCTTCGGCGGCCGTGATAAAACCGTATTTCAACCTGTAGGTAAGTACCTCGCCTTCTTTAAAGGCGGCTTCTTTCTTAATGGGCAGTTCTTGAGCATGTACAAGATTCCCGCAAGCAACTATCGCTAATATCAACGCTAATTTTCTCATGCCCTGGTTAAAACAAAAAGTAATCCAATTTTTAGAATATGTGAGGGAACAGATGTTAACATTTGTTAAAACGCAGCGGCAAAAGAATAAAATAAAGGCAAATATACGCTTTCGCAAAAATAATTTGCTAGTCTTTTCTCTTGTACAGTGGCACGGTTGAACAAGGCTCGCCGTACATGAGGCTTTTTACTACGGGCGTTAACAGCGCCGTAACTTCTACATAGGCCGAAATTGGGATTTGCGGGTTGGCACAGCCTTTAACCACTACCCTTTGTCCGGCATAGTCTTCCAGATTGATTTGAGCCAAGGCCTTCGAAAACAAAACCGTTTCCAATGTTTCGAGGCTACCAAACACCACTTGGTTTGCAAATGGCCTCATTTTATTAGCCAGTAGCATATATGCCCAAGTTGGCACAATGGCATCGGCGGTACAGGTTATGGCGATATTCTTATCCTGGTATTGTTGCCAATCATGTTCCTTTACAAAGTCGCGGAAGTCCTTTTCCCTCAACATCAATCCGTGAAAAAGGTTGTCCTTGATATCATACAGCACACGCTCGCCGTTCTCCAGATAGTCTTCCAGGTTAAACGTGATTAGTCCGCTAGCTGCAACTTTATTAACGATGTTTTCTTGAATGTCCATTTTGCTAAGTCAAAAGTGTAAAGTTAAAAGCGCTAAAAGTCTATTGAGCTTCTCTTTAAAACAAAAAACCGCCTCGATGTAAAGTCGAGACGGTTACAAAATTAAGTAATTAAGATTAATAGAATTTCACCCTATTGTCTTTTATGTTGGCTTTTTCTTGCAATGCTTGGAATGCACCGCCTAGCGCACGTTGGCTAATATTCATCATCATTCCTTGTTTTTGCTTGAATGTGTTTGCTAAAGGCGCTGGATTAGTGAAACCTTCTACCACAAAAACATATACGCCTCTATCGCCGCTAACTGCCTTAGAAAGTTTTCCTACTTGCGAGCCGAACACTGTTCCCACCACTTTGTTTTCCTGTGATAAACCAGGGATAATAGGGTTGGCGAACACCATGTTTTGCACTGGAGTAGCTGTTTTACCCACTTTTTGGGCTACTGCTTCAATAGTAGAAGTGCCAGCTAAAGCTTTGTCAAATTTCTCTGTCAACATTTTAGCTTTCTTAGCGTTTAGCACCTGAGGTTCAATTTGCTTTTTCACGTCTTCTAAAGATAGTTGGCCTTTTGGTTTAATGCCGGTTAATTGGGCAACTACATAGGCGTTGTCCATAGTGTAAACCTGTGGCAATACCTCTCCTTTATCTGCTTCATAACCTTCCCTGATCAGTTGGCGAGGGTTATCCAGACCAGGTGCATATCCCTGGGTAGCGGTAATTCCGTCAGCTACTCCAACGGTATAGCCCTGTTTTTGGGCCAAGGCACTAAAATTATCAGATTTTACTTCGTTTAGGAAAGCAGTTGCTTTTTTGTAGGCCGCATCTCTGGTTTTTTGGCTAGGTGCCAAGTTTTTCTCGATGTAAGCCAACTTCACTACTTTGGATGAACCTACTTGTTTTTCGATTTTGATCACGTGAACACCAAACTGAGATTTCACTACTTTGATATCACCAGCTTTGCCATTGAAAGAAGCATTTTCAAACTCTGGCACCATTGCACCACGAGCAAAAGTACCTAAATCTCCGCCTTGGTCTTTTGAACCATCAACGCTGAATTTTTTGGCCAGATCTGCAAAGTTACTTCCACCTTGCGCCAGGGCTTTTAAAGAGTCGGCCAGTTTGAAGGCTTTTTCTTCGCCACCAACTTGCGCCGGATTAATCAAAATGTGCGCTGCCTTAACTGAATCTGGAGAGAAACGGCTATCCACTACTTTAACCAATTTGTAAGAGTTTCCAGAGAATTTTGGCCCGTAGAAACTTCCTACCGGATAGTTGAAGATTACCGAATCAACCGCTGGATCCAATTTGCCTTTTGAGAGGTAGGTATATGGGATTTTAACATCCGAGTTGTTTGCAGAGAATAAAGAATCATTAGGAGTAGTCTTGAAATCAGCGGCCAATTTCTCAATTTGAGCTTTTACGATGGCACTATCCGCTGCAGTAGGCAAAATACTGAAAGAAACATATTTGAAATCTCTTCTTTCCTGAGGATTATCAAAACGTTTTTTGTTTTCTTCGTAGTACGCCTTATAATCTGCATCGTCCAGCTTAACGTTGGCGTCTAAAATAGCGCTATAATCAAGGTTTACATATTTAAAGTTCACCAGCTTGTTACGGTTGGTGTACTCATCATTTGCTTCCAGGTTGGTTACGTAAACAGAGTTACTGACCAACTTATTGTATTTCTGCTGGAGCGCTTGTTTTTCGATTTCACTTTCCAAAATTAACCACTGCTGAGCTAGCTGAGGGTTCTTGTCCCTGCTTTTCAATGAAGTCATTACGGCGGTTCTATCAAATTGGCCTGTTTGCGGATTTCCAAAATATTGGGTAATCAAAGGGCTTGGGTTTTTACCCTGCACCAAATCAAAAAGCTCATCAGAAGAAACGGTTAAACCAACTCTTTCAAACTCTTTGCCCAACACAACATTTGCAATTTCCGATTGCCAAGCCTGGTCCACAGCCATTGACTGCATTTGGGCGTTCATTACACCACCATACTGTTGTTTAAACTGTGCAGAAGTTTGCTCTACTTTTGCGTTGAACGCATCGTATTTCACTTCTTCGCCATCAATGCTTCCTACAACTGTTCTTGATGCTGCTCCAAATATTGCTGTACCTTGCTGCAACAAAGGCTCTAAAACAAATAACGCCAGCACCACTGCAATACCACCCACTAAAAAGTAGCCCATTTTGGTACGCATGAAAGTCATTAAACCCATACTATTCTTTATAAATCTTTATTTTGTTAGTAAATTTTAAGAGGGCGCAAGATACAAATTTGCGCCAAATTAGAAAATATTAAATTTCAATTGTTTTTTAACTTGAAAATTAGGCAGATATGGCCCAAATTTCCTGTTGTTTTAAGGCAGTTTTCCGTTCTCGATATAAGCATCCGCCGAAGGCAGGGTAATGCTATAGGTACTGAAATCCTGAGGGGCCGAAAAACTGGTTCCCCTTAGTACATTGCCATCTTTGGTGGTTACCGTACCCGCTGGTGAGTTGTACATTTTGGTGTTTTCGTTCCAGGTGAGTTCTTCGGTGGTGAAGGTCATATCATCTGTTACCACAACCACGTTTTTCCTGAAAATGGTAATTCGTTCTGTTTCTTTGTTGATGGCATAGCCAGAAGTGATACTGCCTTTGGTTTTCATAAAATCATCGTAAAAATAAATTTTCACGCCTTTGGGCATCTCACTGTAAATTGCTCCCGCAGATGGAGTTACTTTATCCAAAATGGGAGCGTAGCCCTTGGCTTTTACCTTGGCCGAATCACTGTAGATAATCTCCACGCCGTAAGTACGATCTTTGCTAAGCGTAATTTTATTGGCGGCAATGGCCGAAACCTTTTTTAGGTCATCACCTTCGCAGGCCAATAACGACAAGCAGATAGCGCCAAGCGAGAGAAGAAAAAACCTGTTCATGACCTATTAAATGAAATGCTGCAACAGCCGACAGATTAATCGAACCTAAATCTTTGGAACCATCTGTCGTTTAGCATAAATCCTAGATGAATGTTCACATAACGCTCCTGGATAAGTCCATTGCTCACTTTACCCCTTCTTCCAATTTCTGCAGAAACGTTCATTTTATAGAATGATGATCTGGCATAGGCCGCTTGCAGTGGTAGCCCCAAACCGAAAGTTAAAGCCATTTGCTTCACATCTTGGTTATTCATTTGGATATAAGTCTTGTCGTAGGAGAAGCCCAAACGGTAATCTACCCTTTTGAAATAGCCGTTAATAGCCGAAATATCGGGCGTAAATTGCCCCCCAACGGAAAACCCATACGTATCTTTCAGGTTCTGATTCACATTGTCGATGGACATTTCCGACCATTTGCCCATACGATAATCAGCCCCGATCAGCCATTTATTTTCTTTGTGCAAGGAAAACCCAAAATTGTGCACCAGCGGTAATTTCAAATTAGTTTTCCCATTTTCAATGGCGTACAGGGTATCCAAAGCCGACAATTCGTTGCCCTGTGAATCTTTTTGATAAATGGTGATGTACTGGCTTTTTTCTGAATTCAGTTTTGAAGCAGCAGAACCAGAGTAGCCCAATACCAACGAGGTTTTATTACCTAGGCGGAAATCATATTGAGCTCCGTAGCTGAAGTTAAAACCAAATACACTGTTTTTCAACTGGTCGCGTGAATTGATGGCTCCCGCATCATTTACATATTCGGTTGAACGGTTTTGGATCAAGTTACCAAAAAGATATTCGGCATTGGCCCCAATTCTAAAATGGTCACCGAATTGGATACCATAGCCGATATAAGCTTTGGATAAACCACCTTCGCCACTGTATAAATAATCTACTGTTTTGGTATTTTCGGTAGTGTTGCCCACGGTCATGCGGTTGCTGAAATCATATCCCAGTTCTGAGTAAGGTAAAATACCAACACTAAGTGCCGATTTTGATGATACTGGGAAGGCCATCGCCAAATGGCTTAATGAAGCGTTGAAGCTCTGCTCATTTAAGCTATTGGTTTTTAAGCTGGTAAAACTTCCCGACATGCCAATATCCAAGGTAGTTAAATTAATACCTGCATAGGAGGCTGGGTTTTGCATGTTGATGTTGCTAATATAGCTTGACTTAAAAACACCTGTAGAAATACCACCCATAGCCCTTTGGTTAGGTAAAACAGAACCTCTAAGGTTTCCTAAACCAAACTTAGAATATGGCGACTGCACGGTTGATTGCGCATAAGCTCCTAGAGAAACCATTAGCAGGCAAGCAACATACACATGCTTCATTTTTTTGTTCATTTTATAATGTGATAACTTCATTCAATCCTTTTAAAACCAAATATGGTTCATGGGTAATCTGGGCGGCAAATATGCTATTTTTTAATTGCTTGTTCAAAAAAAGCGAATCACCCCCCGTTAAAACCACCTGTAAATTGGGGTTTCTTTTTTGTTCCAGGGCAATAAAGCCCGCTATTTCGTTCACCGCTCCCTGCAACACCCCTCTTTTGATGGCATTTTGGGTATTGCTCCCTTCGGCAATTATTTCTTGGCTTTTATCCCAAGTAACCAGGGGCAAACGGCCGGTGTAGTGGTTTAATGCTTTAAACCGCATATTCAATCCCAAGCTTATACTTCCTCCAAAGTATTCATTATTTGCGGTAAGTACATCGTAGGTAATGCAAGTCCCTGCATCAATCATCAGGGTGTTTTGGCCGGGGTACAAGCAATGGGCGGCAATTACCTTTGCCCACCTGTCCAGCCCTAAAGTTTGCGGACTTTCATAATAGCTCTTTATACCGCCAACAATCTGGGTGCTAAATCGCACATACGTTGTGTGCTGTTTTAGCAGTTTTTCCAAATCATCAATCTCATTTCCTACACTCGAAACCGTTGAACTTACAATCTTATACTCGGCAATTAGTTTTAAGAGATTAGCCTCTTCTATTTTTTCAAGCTGCTCGAAATAGAGGAGTTCTTTTTGCTCAAATATTGCTAGTTTGCTATAGGTGTTGCCAATATCTATGACTAGATTATTCATCAAATATTTACATTACCAACAACGAGTTAAGAATAGAAAGAAACATTGTCAACCGTTTCATGCCACAAATCTAACCATCTTTGGCAAGTTTCGAGGTATCAATTTGTTAAAAAAGGTTAAACCTAATTATTTGCAGATCATTTGTTAACCACGGCTACGGATTTTCAGGTTTCCCTTTTAAGGCATACATCCGGGATATGCCTTCCAAACTACCCATAAACCCTACTTCATTTTGTGCATTTGTGGCCGTGTTTAAACGAACAAAAAGTATTGGATACAAGCCACCAGGATTACGAAAAGAGTTTCGTAAAACCACCTTTTTTTTGCGTTGGAAAAATAGTAGGCCAGCAGTATCGCTCCTGAAGGTACGCAAAGTAAAAAATGTGCCACGGTAACGCCCCTTTTGGTGTAAAAACTCACAATGCTAACCACAAACATGAAAAACAGCATTTGAAAAGCTTTACGTGTACTGATAAAGCTCCTGAAAAAATTATCCCGCAGCTGGATTACGGCCATGATCATGATCAGGACTACCGGAATAAGCACCAGATAATCGTTGTAATTGATTTGCAGGTTGACCGGGAATTTATTGGTTAGCGGCTGCCAGATGTCAAAAAACCGATCGATGTTATCGTTCCAATAATAAAACACGGCCACAAACATAAAAATGGTCAGAAAACCGATGATCCCAGAAATCCATTCCCGCCAGTTAAAAGGCCTATATAAAAGCAGGCTGAGCCATAACATGAGCAATAGCATAATAAATGGAAAATAGATGAGGGTTCCAATGGCGATGACCATGCCCGAATCAAACATAATGCTCATGGCATTTGTCGTTTTAGCGAGTCTTAAAAACTTATCGATCACTACAATCATCAGAAAATTACAGATAAGCGCTGGGCTTAGCACTAAAAACTGTAGAAATAAGCTTGTGCCAGAGATGTACATCAAGGCTGGAAGATAGCTTGGCTTGTTTAAAAGGCCGTGGTTGTTGATGATTCTGTTAAAAATGAGTGCCTGTACCAATACCACCACCGCAGCGAAAAAAACATTGGCTTCGGGAGAGAGTGCATTGTCCGGAATGTTGATGAAGAGCTTGGTATAAGATTCCAGTATTTCAAAATCAAGCTCGGCAGGTAAATTAAAAAGGATAGCCAGCCGCATTAAAACGGTATAAGCAACCAACAATAACAGGTTAATGGGGTGTAAGCTTCTAAACTGATTGATCATGCCAAATTACGAAGGCAAAGTAAAGAAATTTATCTGGCAAAAGTGTTTACCGCATGGGCAATAATTGCAGCTGTTTCATCGGGGAAATCAAATTGATGCTCCTGCGGATTGGCAACAAACTCTTGAAGAATAGGCACCCAATGCCGGTTACTGCCCCAAATTACAGGCAACCCGAACTGTTTTAGAGCATAGGCGTTGCACTGCTGCTCGTATTGGAAACGCATTGGCGCCACCAATAATTTCTTGCCCAGGTGCAGGGCTTCGGCGGGCCCTTCAAAACCTCCGCCGGTAAAAACACCTGCGCAACTGGCCATGCTTGCGTTAAATTTTTCGTTGTTAACGGGCTCTACAAACACATTTGCATCATGGTAGGCTATTTTGGCATGTTTGGAGAAAACTTCCCAACGCACCTGTGGGATTTGTTTCAGCACGTTTACCAAGTCCTTATCGTCGATAGCTGGAAGGTAAACCGTATAATGCCCCAAATTGGACGGTTGCAGCTGCCTAATTTCACTCCTGATGACAGGTTTGTAAATAAAATCATCATACCTGTCAAAATGAAAACCAATATGATGCGTAGTTGGTGCGTACCTGCTCAAGATAAGCTTTCCCCAATCAATGGTTTTGGGACGCGGTACTTTTTTGGACTTAAATGATGCTTGGTGGCTTAATGATACACTTTCAATGCCCTGTAGCTTACAGGCCCATGCAGAAATGGGCTCAAAATCGTTCAGGATCAGATTGTAGTCACGCAGTGGAATGGCTTTCATGTCTTTTCTGAACTGGAATAGATCCATGTTTTTCCAGGTCTTGTAATGATCTACACCGCCTTTTTTCCCAAAAATAAAACTGAAACCATGAAATCGATACTTAATTTCCTGGACCAATTTCACATCCACTTGCGTGCCCGAAATCAACAGATCTACCTCGCCATGCTGTTGTAAAAGAGGGACAATTTCCCTCGCCCTGCTCACATGCCCATTACCGGTTCCCTGTATCGCGTAAAGTATCCTCATTGGCTCCTAATATCCATATTTTTTAGGCGTTAGCCAATTCCGAGTTTAATTTTCTGCAATAAAATATTCACGTCAAGTTTTCCATGTAGGTCATCCCCGTCCGAGAGTTCGCCCAATTCCACTTCGTCTTTTACAAAGTTTTTGGCTTCGTACCTAAAGATTTCCCATTGTCCGTGGTTGTATTCCAAAGCAGTAAGGTTTTCTACCCAATCGCCGCTATTCAAATACATCACCTCCCCATCTTGCATAACAATGTTTCTTTTTTCAGGCTGGTGGATATGCCCACAAACTACGTAATGATAACCATTTTCAATGGCTAGTTCTGCGGCCGTGTCCTCAAAACTATTGATAAACTTTACGGCATCCTTAAACTTGGCCTTGATTTTTTTAGAGAAGCTCATTTTTTCCCGCCCCAACAAATTCAAGCCCCAATTCACTACACTGTTCAGTAAAATCAAGCTGTCGTAGCCAATGGCACCAAGTTTAGCCAACCATTTCGAGTGCTGCATGGTTACGTCAAAAATATCACCATGAAAAAACCAGGCCTTTTTCCCGTCTATTTCCAAAATAAGCTTGTTTTGTAGGTAAAAGGAGCCCAAACTCATGTCGGCAAACTTGCGCAACAGCTCGTCATGGTTTCCCGTCAGATAATAAACATCTACACCTTCTACCACAAACTTCATCAGTTTGCGCAAAATTTTCATGTGGGTTTCAGGCCAGTAGCGCTTGCTGAACTGCCAAATATCGATGATATCGCCGTTTAAAATCAGCGTTTTGGGCCTAATGCTTTTTAGGTACTTCAGCAATTCTTTAGCGTGGCAGCCATAGGTACCCAAATGCACATCAGAAATAACCACAATTTCTACATTCCTTTTCTCCATAAATTATTTTGGGAACAGTAATTAATCTTCATCTTCGCCCACGGTCAATTCGTATGGACTAAAGAAAAACGCCACAAAAACAATTACGCATACCAATAGAAATAGTTCAAGCATCTTTTGAGAATATGATCTGATACAAAATTGCAGCACACTGATTAACTGATTGTTAACACACCGTTATGTTTTTTATAGCCAAAACCTCATAGGTTTACTATACACTGCACTATTAAACCTATGAGGTTTGTTTAAATGGCCTCTAAGTTTCATGTAACAACGTACATACATCAAAATTTTGCCCATGCCAATAGGAATACTTAATATTGAATTTCAACCGAACCAAAATGAGTGCATTTGCCCAACAACCGACCTTAACAACCAAAACACATTTCGAAATTTTAGATGGCCTGCGTGGCATTGCCGCTGTTGGCGTGGTGGTATTCCATTTTATTGAAATGTACACGCCCCATCCTGAAGATTTAATTGCCCATGCTTATCTAGCTGTAGATTTTTTCTTTTGCCTTTCTGGATTTGTTGTGGCCTATGCCTATGATGATAGATTGCCGCAAATGGGGTTGAAAACGTTTTTTAAACAAAGGTTAATCAGGTTGCATCCGTTGGTTGTATTGGGCACCATATTGGGTGTGCTGGCGTTCATTTTTGATCCCTTTGGCAGCCAGTGGGAAACTTATAGTGGCTGGAAAATGTTAGGGCTCTTTTTTGCTTCTGTATTAATGATCCCTTACCCTATCATTGGCGAAAGGGCCTTTAATAATTTTGGCCTGAATGCTCCGGCTTGGACCCTTTTCTGGGAATACGTAGCCAATATTGCCTATGCCTTGGTATTGCAACGCCTTAAAAGAGTTTGGTTATTATTGCTTGCCGTGTTAGCGGCAATTGGCATTTTCTATGTGGCAAATACTGCCGGGAATATTAGCGGAGGCTGGTCAAAAGATAATTTTTGGCATGGTGGCGCTAGAGTTGCCTTTTCCTTTATAGCAGGCATGTGCATTTTCCGTTATCAGCTGATTATCAAAAATAACTTGGGATTCCCGATATTGGCTTTGCTGCTTGCCGCCAGTTTTTTTGTTCCTTTTAGAGATGAATGGAACTGGATTACGGAACCATTAATTATTGTGCTTTATTTTCCTTTATTGGTAGCTTTGGGAGCAGGAGCCGCATTAAATCCAGCCCAGCAGGGCATTTGCAGGTTTTCTGGACAAATTTCCTATCCGCTTTACATCACCCATTATTTTGTGCTTTGGTCTTTCGGGAACTACTACGGACAGGTGCAGCCTACCGCACAAACATTGGCCTGGGTTATTCCATCGCTCATGGCCATGCAGTTAGTAGTGGCTTACTTAGCCATGAAGTTTTATGATTTGCCGATTAGAAAATGGTTGTCTCCGAAGAATATGCCGAGAAATTAATCAACATCAATCTAGGTAAGTCAATAGTGAATGGTTTTGCAAATACGCCAACCGTCAGGTTGCACTTAGCATGGGAATTGTTTTCGGCAGGGCCGATGGAGCTTTTCCGCGTTTACTCAACTTGGTTAAATTTGGTTTGGGTGTTTATCCGAAAATATTGGAAGATAGCGGTTTTAGATTCCAATATCTAACCGCCGCCACTGCTATCAGAGATTTATTGAGCTTACGAATATAACAGGTTTACTTCACCTCTTCGTAGTCTACGAAGTCTCCTAATTTATCGGCATTGCCTTTTTTCTTTTCTTTCTGAGGCATGTAATCTATAGAAATGGTTCCTTCTGGACGACGAGGTCTTTGCTGCTGTTGAGCTTGGTTTTGCATATTGCCAAAGGCATTTCTAATTACAGCAGGAAATATCATTCTTACCAGTAACCTGATTACCCATAAAACAATTATCGCTATTAAAAGAAAATTTAATATATATCCCATTTTTTTACTCTTATTACAAATATAGACTTTGCCTACAGTTTTTTGTTTCAAATAACGCTTTTCATTGCAATTTCATTACAATTCGAAGTTAATTGTTTAACTTTTACACGCTAAAGGACATGTATTATGCTCTTCTTACCATCAAACTTATGATCAGTCTTCGTCTACAATTTCGCAAACTCTGCCTATCTGTCCATCTTCCAAACGCACTTTTATCCCCCTCGAATGGAATGCTGCAGAAGTCAATAAATTTTTAACTATCCCGTAAGTCACATTTCCGCTTCTTTGATCTTTTTTAAGAATAATCCCCACTTCTAATCCTGGGTAAATATCTTTTCTGTTCTGTCCTTGCATTTCGTGTACAATATTAAACTCACAACCAATTGTTATGGAAGTTTGCTAAAATCAATTTGAGGTTTTTTGTTGGCTACTTTCCTGCTGAACACGGTTTTTGCAGGTGTAAAATGATTAAAGAAACCTCCGTTCATTAAATAAAAACTATCGCCATCTAGGCCTCCGGCATAATCTTTACGATAGTTTACGTTGCCAGTGTTGTCGACCGTAAAACGTGCGGTGCCGAGTGAAATCCAGTTGCCTTTGGTATCGCATACCCGTTGGTTATTGAACAAAACCTTTCGGGAATGAGCACCGTAAGCTGGGATAAAATTCTCCAAAAAAGAATGAGGCCGCCTTAAGTAGGTTTGGGTTTTTGGCCGTTTAAAAGAGGCAACCAATTGCCACTGGTTAAGCTCTGGGGCAAAAAAATAGGCGGTATAAGTGGTGGTGCTATCTTTAATATTTTCGCTTGGCTTAACTCGCAACAGAAACTTATAGGTATTGCCAGCTTTCCAGTTATATTTAAGATAGCTCTGTCCGCCTGAGCCTTCATTGCCAAACTCGCCCGTATGTACTTCTTTTCCTTTTTTCAGCATCAAAATCTTATGGCTATCGGGAATATCTTTTGGATTATCGGTAGTAAATGGGCTCCAAACCGAAAACAACACCCTTCTTTCGGTAGCGGAGTTTACTTGGATACCAAAATAGCCTTCGCCAAATCCATTGGCCATAAAATAAGATCCAATGACATCTTCGCCCTTGGGCACCGTTAATTCGTTGTAAAACCATTCGGCCTCCATTTGAGCAGGCAGTTGATAATTCAGGTGCACGGATGGTCCTCTTCTTCCCCAATGGAAAAAATTGCCTTCATTGTTTTTCACATAGGATGTTTGTGCGGTAATGGCGCTTCCCCACAAAACCAGCCCTCCAATATCAGGAAATTTCGTCCCTGTCTTTTTCAGTCCCTTAATGGTAATGGCTACGTAGCCTGTATCCTTTATTTGCCAAGAACCTATTTCTTTGGAGGTGTCTTTACTTTCTGCCACCTCAACCGTTTGGAATTTGTTGTTGATTCCCACGCTAAGCTGGCTATTTCCCTCGACCTTGGTTATTTTATCAAAAGCTACTTTCAGTTCTCCAGGTTGGGTTAAACGAACGTACACTTTATAAACAATGTCACTACTGTTCCAGTTCACAATTCCATTGCGAGTAATGGTTTTGTCGTTATCCACGTTAGTATAGGCATTACCACCCATGGGCACCACAATTCGAGGTTCGTTTTGGGCATAAAGTAAGTTACTTATGCAGAGCAACACAATGCTCAATAATTTCTTATTCATAGAACTGTTTAAACTTCAGATAAAATATTGGTCTATAGATTGCTTCGTACCTCGCAAAGACGGGAACAGGAGCGCCACTGCGAGGCACGAAGTAGTCTAATCTTATTTGTTGAATCTTTCTTCAAAAACTTTTTCGAGTGCAAACATCTCGTCGCGTAAACGGGCGGCCAACAGGAAGTCCATATCCTTGGCTGCTTTTTGCATATCCTTACGAGATTTATCGATCGCTTTTTGCATCTCTGGCTTGGTCATGTATTGTACCACTGGATCCGCAGCCACACTTACCTCATCCACTTCTACGTAAGCTTTTGCTCTTGCTTTCTGCTTTTCGGAAACTTCCAATACAGAGGTTTGCTCCATAATTTCAGCTTTCGATTTACCTACGGTTTTAGGCGTAATGCCATGCGCTAAGTTATAGGCAATTTGTTTTTCTCTACGTCGGTTGGTTTCGGTGATGGTACGTTCCATGGATTCAGTGATGTCATCGGCATACATGATCACACGCCCCCTATCGTTACGGGCTGCACGACCAATGGTTTGGATCAAGGCCCTGTCAGAACGTAAAAAACCTTCTTTATCGGCATCTAAAATGGCTACCAAACTTACTTCCGGCAAATCTAATCCTTCTCTCAAAAGGTTGATCCCTACCAGAACATCAAACTCGCCCAAACGCAAGCCTCGTAAAATCTCAACCCTTTCCAAAGTTTTAACTTCGGAGTGGATGTAACGGCATTTGATATTCAACCTATCCATGTATTTGGTCAGTTCTTCGGCCATGCGCTTGGTCAAGGTAGTTACCAAAACCCGGTCGCCCTGTTTGATGGTTTTATCAATTTCGTCCAACAAGTCATCTACCTGGTTAATAGCGGGACGGATTTCAATCAAAGGATCCAACAAGCCCGTTGGCCTGATCACCTGCTCAATTACCACGCCGTCTGATTTTTGGAGTTCGTAATCGGCAGGGGTGGCACTTACGTAAATGGTTTGCGGGGCCAGTCTTTCAAATTCTTCAAAATTCAAGGGGCGGTTGTCCAAAGCTGAAGGTAAACGGAAACCATATTCAACCAATGATAACTTGCGGGACCTATCGCCACCGTACATGGCCCTAATTTGCGGTACGGTCACGTGGCTTTCATCAATTACCATCAAGTAATCGTCGGGGAAATAATCTAACAAACAGAAGGGACGCATGCCTGGCGTACGACCGTCAAAGAAACGGGAATAGTTCTCAATTCCAGAGCAGTAACCCAGCTCTTTCATCATTTCGATATCAAAATTTACCCTTTCCTCCAATCTTTTGGCTTCCAACAACAGTCCATCATTTAACAGTTGATTTTTGCGAACTTCCAGTTCTTCCTGTATTCCCCAAATAGATTGATTGAACCGATCTTTCGGCGTAACGAAAAGGTTTGCTGGATAGATCGCAATGTCCTCCAGTTTTTCAATGGTTTTTCCGGTTACGGGATCAATAGCCGAAAGTTCTTCAATGTCATCTCCAAAAAAAGAAATGCGATAGGCGTAGTCCATATAAGCGGGATAAATATCTACGGTATCTCCTTTTACGCGGAAAGTGCCACGTTTAAAATCATTGATGGTACGGGCATATAAAATTTCTACCAGATGATGTAAAAAGGCATTTCTGCTCACTCTCGTACCTACTCCGAACCGATACACCGATTTCGAAAAATCATCGGGGTTCCCCATACCATAGATACAAGAAATGGAAGAAACGATGATCACATCTCTACGTCCCGAGATCAAAGAGGAGGTTGATCTTAATCTTAATTTTTCTATTTCCTCATTGATCTGTAAATCCTTTTCAATATAAGTATTGGTGGTAGGCATGTAAGCCTCTGGCTGATAATAATCGTAGTACGACACGAAATAGTTTACCGCATTTTCAGGGAAGAACTGCTTCATTTCGCCATATAGCTGCGCCGCCAAAGTCTTGTTATGGCTAAGGATCAACGTTGGCCGTTGGGTTTGTTCAATCACATTGGCCACCGTAAATGTTTTACCAGAACCCGTCACTCCCAAAAGGGTTTGATAGTGGTCGCCAGCATTTACGCCTTCAACCAGCTGGGCAATTGCGCCAGGTTGATCACCAGTGGGTTTATAGTCAGAAATTAGCTTAAACTTCATTCCTTATTGTTTTTTGTAAAATTCTTTAATCCCTTTATTATATTTTCTGTGGCATTGCTTTCTAAAGTATGGTCAACATTGCCTTCTATCCAATCAAAAATCAATGGTTGGTTTAATAAATCATCAAATGATTTTAAAAGATAAAGCGCTAGTTCCCCGGTTATGTTGCTCATTTCCTCCCAAATTGTACTTCTATTTTGAAGTACAAATACGATATCTTCAAAATCGTGGCTGCTATAGCCATCATATTGTCCGCGACTTTTAAATGCCTCAAATTTTGTAGCTATAAAATGTGGAGCGGTAGGAATTTTAATACTTATTTTTTCATCCAATGCTATCTTAATCGCCTTGTTAAAGGCTTCTTGTTATGGAACTCAATACTTGGATCATTGGTAGGCATAATATCAACCACAAGACCCCGAATTTTATATCGGCATACGATACCAGATGTCATATCATTTTGAAAGCCAATATTTCTTAATTTCTCTTCAATCGTTACTCGATGAGAATAGCTTAATATATCAATAATCACATCGATATCATTGGTATTTCGGATATCAATAATAGGTTTATCTGCATACAAAGATAAGACAGCTCCGCCTACAAATACCACTTCCTCATAAAGTGCGTCCAGTGCGTTCCTCACTGCTTTAAGCCTAACAACATTGGTATGATGCTGGTTCATAGCAATTTGTCTTCTTTGATAAATGAGATTAGTTTTTCTGAAGCAAAATTCCTTTCTCTTTTTTTACCAACTCTTAACAAATCTACCAATGCTAAAGTTTTATGTAGCACTTGGTCTTGTTTGATTGCAAAAATCTGATTTTTATACAATGGTTCTATTTCCTGGCCAATTATTGTGCCTGCATCATCCTTCCATACAAATTGTACATTGCTGTTAAATTCTTCTTGGAATTCGGCAAATGAATGGCCCGTAGGAAATCCTTTAACCAATGGCCCAGGATTTACAGGAAATATATATTGAATGCTGTATGTCAACAAATCACTTAACCCTTGCCTGTTCACCCTTTTTTTGGTCTGGTCTAACAAACCCGAGAATCTGCTTCTTTCAAGCGATTCGGACACTTCGGACAAGCTTATTTTCAGGCTATGCACCAAATCTTGTATATACCAGTTCTCTGATTTTAAAATCAAAATTTTGAGCAGGATTACGATATCCTGGGGCCTTATTCCGCTATGTTTTCTTCTTATCACAACGGTAAAGATATCATTCATTTTGCATTTTGCAAAATGCAAAACATCGCTTATTGGCGCTTTCTATCTTCACTAAAAACACGTTGATTGAGCAAAAAAAGCCCCGCAGGTGCGGGGCTTGAGGTATTGTCCGAGAATGATTATTTGCTTTTTTTCAATTGGAGCTGCATGGGGTTCACACCTTCCGATTGTCCTCTGCCTGCAGCTCCCTGAGCGGCTTTAAACAGCTGGAATTTGGACGGCGCCGCTTCAACTGCTCCCCAAGTATTGTTACTTTCGTTGATATCGGCCGTTTCACGGAAAGGATCCACTTTAATGGCTGCCACTTCTTTGTCTAAGGCATAAAATTTAGCGGTTTTCAATTCGTTGAGCCTCCATATCTGAGCTGGGATTCTATCTACGGTTTTGGTGCCGTCCTTAAAAGTAAACTCTACAATAATTGGCATCACCAAACCACCTTTATTGCTAAAGTTGAGTTCGTAAAAATGCTTGTTACCGTATTTCGCTTTTTCTTCTGCTGTAAATTCTTGGGCGGGCAATTTTATTTCCTTTGTTTTTACTTTGCTACTGTCTACCTGCACCAAGCCTCTGGCATATTTCCAATAAAAATCCCGGGCTTCTAAGTCTTGGTCGGTATAAAACTTGATGCGCTTGTCTTCCCTGTTTCTTTGTTTGCTAATGTCGTCATCGGTTAAAATAGGTTTGCCTACCGTAGGTTTTTCTGTTTTGGTTTTTGCTGGCTGAGGAAAATCAGCTTTGGCATATTTCACTTCATCTAAAGAGATGTCGCAAACATCGGTACTGTAAAACCAACCTCTCCAAAACCAATCCAAATCTTCGCCGCTGGCATCTTCCATCGTTCTGAAGAAATCGGCTGGTGTTGGGTGTTTAAAGGCCCATCTTCTCGAATATTCTTTAAAAGCATAATCAAAAAGTTCGCGGCCCATGATGGTTTCCCGAAGAATATTTAAACCTGTAGCAGGCTTGGCATAAGCATTTGGACCAAATTGCACAATGTTTTCCGAATTGGACATGATAGGCTCCAATTGGTCTTTTGGCAATTGCATGTAAGGCACGATGGCATAAGCTGGCCCGCGTTTGCTTGGAAATTTATTGTCCCAAGATGATTCGGTCAAGAACTGTGTAAACGTGTTCAAGCCTTCATCCATCCACGACCACTGGCGCTCGTCGCTATTGATGATCATTGGGAAAAAGTTATGTCCCACTTCGTGGATGACTACGCCAATCATCCCGTTTTTTACGGTTTCGCTGTAAGTGCCGTCTTCGTTGGTTCTTCCATAATTGAAACAAATCATTGGATACTCCATGCCATTGGCGGCTTCAATACTTTGGGCCACTGGATACGGGTAGGGAATGGTGAAATCTGAATAGGTTTTGATGCTGTGCGCCACTACCCTGGTAGAATACCTGCTGTAAAGGTTGTAGGCTTCTTTTCCGTAGAAACTCATGCAAAGCACATCCTTGTCTTGTATCTTTTGGTTCATGGCATCCCAAATGTATTTACGGGAGGATGTCCAAGCGAAATCCCGCACATCTTTAGCGTGAAAAATCCAAGTTTTTTTAGCAGTTGATTTCTTTGTTTCAGCGGCTTTGGCTTCGGCCAAGGTTACAATTTCAACGGGAGCAGTGGCTGTTTTTGCAGTATTAAACCTTGATAATTGAGCAGGTGTAAGTACCTGAGCGTAGTTTTGGCACTCGCCTGTAGAACCTACCAAATGATCTGCCGGCACGGTCATTTGTACTTTAAAATCGCCGAAGGTTAAAGCAAACTCGCCCCTGCCCGTAAATTGGTGATTTTGCCATCCCTGAAAATCGCTGTAAACACAAAGGCGAGGATACCATTGCGCCATGGTAAATAGGTAATTGCCATCACCGGGGAAATATTCATAGCCACCTCTACCGCCTTTAGCAATCCTATCTACAATTTTATAGTTCCAATCAATATTGAAAACGAATTTATCACCAGATTTTAGCACAGGTGTTTCAATTCGCATCATGGTTTTGTTGATGGTATATTTAAGGTTCTTGCCTTGTGCATCGGTAATTTTCAGGATGTTAAACCCAAAGCCGTTATCGTCTGTTTTAAGCGCAAAATTTTCCAGCTGCTTATCGGTAGCGCTTTGCGGCATTTTGGTGGCGCTTTGATAATTGGCATTTTTAAGGTTGTTGTGCTGGTTCTCATCCAACTGGATCCAAATATAGGTTAATGGATCGGGCGAATTGTTGTGATAAGTAATGGTTTCGCTTCCCTTTAAGGTTTGCGTGTTTTCATCCAGTTCGCACTTAATGTCGTAATCGGCACGCTGTTGCCAGTACTTTACACCTGGGGCCCCGCTAGCGGTACGTTGTTCATTTGGTGTAGGCAGTATGGTGCCCAACTGCTCAAATTTGTTCCCGTGGTTGCTTCCTGGATTGTTTTGGATGTTTTGTGCCATAGTGGCCGAAACCAGTAAAGTAGCACTTAAACAAAAACCGTAAAATCTTTTCATCTGATGTTATTTTAAAAAGGTACTCGCTGCAAAGCCATTTGTAAAGCTAAGGCAAAAACTGCGGATGATATAAATATGATCCAATCTCGTTGTCTTATTTTGAAGAAATACAGGAGGATGCCCGATATCAACATGATTAGAGCAACAAAAACAATTTGTCCAACTTCTAGCCCTAAGTTAAAGCCAAATAAGCCCCAACCTATATACTGGTCTTTTGCCAGCATCATACGGACCGTATTTGCAAAGCCCATTCCGTGAATTAAACCAAAAAAAAGTGCCAAATAATAATTTAGCGATATGCTTTTTTTCTTTTTACCGTTTTTAAACAGGTTGGCAACTGCCGTGATAAAAATGGTACATGGAATTAAAAACTCCACCCATTTACTATCAAAGCGGATAATATCAAAGGTACTTAAGGCCAATGTAACGGAGTGCCCAACGGTAAAGGCAGTAACCAATATCAATATTTGTTTAAACTGTTTAGAGGTATAAACAGCAACAAGGGCCAAGATGAATAGTTGATGATCTAAAGCATCTAAACTTACGATATGCGACCAACCTAGCTCAAAATAGAATAGAAAATCGGAAAAGGACATGTATTATATTAATTTTAGCTAGTTAATTAAACCTAAGTTAGGTTCTTTCTGTTACTTTTAAGGCTTAGTTTAAAAAATGAACCCAATATTTTCAAAATTGTTACTTGTTTTACTACTTCCTTTTGGCTTTTATTCAAAAGAGGAAGTAAAAAGGCATCCGTTTCACGTAAGCAACACCGAAGTTTCTTACAACACTAAAAATAAATCCTTAGAAATTACGTGTAGAATTTTTACGGACGACCTTGAAAACGTATTGAGCAAGCGATTTAAAAATAAAATTGACCTGTATGCCAAAAGTCAAGAAAAGGAAATGAATGCTTTTGTAAAGAGTTATTTAGCGGCCAATTTGAAATTTGTGATTGATGGAAAATCGGTTAAGTATAATTATGTAGGTTTCGAAAATGACCACGAAGCTACCAATGTTTATCTTGAAATTGGCAACTCGCCTTCTTTTAAAACCCTGAGTGTTGACAATGGCGTTTTATATGATTTGTTTGAGGACCAAATGAATATTTTGCACGTTGATAAAAATGGCAATAGAAAAAGTACTAAGGCAAGTTTTCCAGAAAGGAAGATGAGTGTTTCGTTTTAGAGTTGCTGGTTTTACTACCTGTTCTCTTATTTTATCCCCCCGACACCTCACCGTTGGTATTAATAGATACCGCAAAAAACAAAGTCCCGCAGATGCGGGACTTCACAAACAATATTAACTATTAACGGATGATTTTTCTATTGAAAAACTCTAACATAGTCTACAATGTACTTTTGAGGAAACACGGTATTCGCATTTGGAGCACCTGGCCAGTTTCCGCCAACGGCAAGGTTAATCAGCAAGAAGTAAGAACGTCTGAACTCATCTTTGTTTGCTCCTGTGGTATCAAAGGTGTAGAACTCTACATTGTCCACATACCATTTCAGAGAAGTGGCTGTCCATACCAAGGAGAACACATGGAATTTATCGTAAAAGTCTCCAGAGGTTAAAGTGGTTGAGCCTCCGATATACTTGTGTCCACCATCTTCATAATGCACGGTGCCGTGAACCGTATTGTCCTTTCCTGGGCCACCGCCTACCATCTCCATGATGTCAATTTCTCCGGAGAAAGGCCATGGCGAGGTACGAATATTAGCTCCCAAAGCCCAAAATGCTGGCCATATTCCTTGTCCTTTAGGCAATTTCGCCCTAAAGTCGATGCGTCCATACATAAATTCCTTCTTGTCTTGCGTAGTTAATCTTGATGAGGTGTATTCCTTACCTCCGTAGGATTCTTTTTTTGCAGTAATGGTCAAATAGCCATTGTGCACCCTGGTGTTCTCTTTACGATAGTATTGCAACTCCCAGTTGCCCCATCCGTCAACACCATTACCTTCCTCGAAATTCCAAGATTTGGTATCTAAAGCATCGCCATTAAATTCATCCCGCCACACGAGGGTCATTCCAGGGTAGCTTTCAGGAGAGATGTAGCCCGTGTTATCAATTACCTCATCTATATCCACGGTAACTTTTTGGGTAAGCTCAATCGATTTGTCGCTTGATGAATAGGCGGTTACCTTCACGGTGTAAGTTCCTCCTTGGGTATAAATGGTAAAAGCCTTTCCGTCATTAGACCTGATACTCTCATTGCTACCCTGGCCAAAGCTAAAGTAGTAACGATCTGCGTTAGTAGCCGTTGCCACAAAATCAACTCTGCCCGAGCCATCAGTACTCACGTTAGCTACTAACTTAAGGTTACTTGGCTCCACTGCCTTGGCTTCTTTTTTGCAGCTCAGGCTTATGGTGAGCATCAATCCAATGAGCAACCAATTTCTAAACAAATTTGTATCTACTTTCATCTTTTCAGCTTCTTTATATGAACAATTTAGGCAATTACTTTTTTACGAAAAACGGAATATTTGCGGTAGCTACTTTATTTTTTCCATCTTCTACGTACACGAATAAACGATACGCTCCGTCTGCTTTGGGTGCAGTAATACTAATTTTCCCGTTCCCTTTATTGGTGTGTGCCATAGGTATGGCCGCTGGCTTATCTTCGTGGTCTCCGCCCTCTCCTACTTTGGTGGCTTCGGGCAGTAGCTCCCAACGATAGCTCAGTTGGTCATGGTCTGGATCGATGGCAATCACCTGCGCTTCGTAACTTAATCCGGGTTTTAAGTACACACTTTGGTTAGCTTTTTGGTTGTTCAACAGGAAGCCATACAAATGTGGTGCTTTGTTTTTGGGAAAAGTTCCTTTCCAAAGGTAGTGCATCATATCCACTACTTCGCTTTCTTCGCCTTTGGCCGTAAAAAGGCCATACCAGGTTGGGGTTCTTTCTTGTTTTTGGCCCCATAAAAACACATAGGAGCCCAAGCAATTTGCCTTATCTCTTTCGATACCATACTGGTAACGGTTTTGATAAACCGCAGCTTTTTCGGTACTGGTTTCTTCTACTGGTGCATTCCAGTCTGTTTGTAGGCCTTCCCAGTGGCCCGTAGGTCCCCATTCGGTCACCATATAAGGGCCGTTCCATCCGGCCGCTTTAATTTTGGCAGGCAGTTCGGCCAAGCCACCGTAAGTATTTATGGCCAAAAGCTCAATGGCGGGCGCACTAGCTTTAATGTGCTCTATTTCCTTTTTGTTAACACCTGCCAACACGGTAGTGACCAAATGATTGGGATCAACTTCTTTGATCATTTTGGCGATATCGTTAACGGCTTCCCATACTTTTGGGTTCTTATAGGACAGGTTAAGCTCATTTCCAATGCCCCAGGTTAATAACGCAGGATGGTCTTTATATTTCAAAACCTCTGCTTTTACCCGCTCAAACTGCTTTTTTACGGCAATAGGGTCATCGTAGTTAAAGCCATGCCGCTCTGGGGTAACGGGCAAGCCCATCATCACGGTCAAGCCATTTTTTTGGGCCGAATCCAAGATGCTCTGGGCTCCATTAGTGCTCCAGGTACGAACAGAATTTCCGCCGTAAGCGGCTACTTTGTAATAATAGGAAGTACCGCCTGCTCCCTTGATAAAATATGGTTTGCCGTCTCTGAGCAACTCAAAACCTTTTTCCGTTTTTTTCACTTCAACTTTTAAAGGTTGAAGTGGTTTGCTGTGCGGTAATTTTTCGGCAGCAAAGAGGTTACTACAGATGGTTGCACACATCAAAATAGTGCTATAAAGTATTTTCTGCATATCATCAGGATTAAACCTGTACATTAAAATTTCCCCCATTGCTGGGGGAAATAGAATGCCATTTCTTTTAAATTTTTACGGATTGGGGGTTAGTTTTCTGTTTCTTTCCATCTCGATCTGAGGGATTGGAAATAAATTATAGCTTTCTTTATATACCCTGTTTTCTAGCACGGCCTTGGTATAAGTAATGGAACCATTGGTGTTTTTGATCACGTTCATGCGGTAAACCGGGCCGTTAAAATAGGTCATTCCGGTTTTCCAACGACGCACATCGTAAACACGCTGCTCTTCAAAACAAAGTTCTACCCTACGCTCATTACGGATTTTTTCCCGTAAAGTTGCTTGCGAAAAATTTCTAGTCAATGCCGGCAAGCCACCTCTTGAGCGTACTTTATCCAAGGCATCGTACACGCTACCATCTGGCCCGCTAAATTCGTTTTTGGCTTCTGCGTAGTTTAACAATACTTCGGCATAGCGCATGTAAATCCAATCGTTATCTCCGCCTTGATACACTGCATCAGCAGTCATGTTTTTTTCGTCGATGAACTTGCGCAAACCATAACCGGTTTTAGTTCTATCGCCGTTGGTACGGCTATTGGCATTACCGTCAGGGAACACCGCAAGGTCGGCACTTTGGAAAGTTTCTACCGTAATGCCCTTAAATTGTGAACCATTCATTAGCATGGCCTTATCTAAACGGGTATCGCGATTTGCATAAGGGTTTTGTGGGTCATATCCGGAACCTGGTTCATCGGGGCGTAGGCCAGTAGTTCTCATTTCAAAACAATCTACCAAGTTTTGTGTGGCGTGGAAAGCGCCCCAACCGCCCCAGCCTGTTGGCGTGAAGCTCATGTGCAACATCCATGCGCTTTGGTGCGTACGGTTTGGACGTCCGAATTTTTTTGCAAAAATTACCTCCTTGTTGCCCGCTTTGGTCATGAATAACTGATAATAATCAGGATAAAGATCATAAGTTGCAGGGGCTAAAGCCATCACTTGTTGTGCGGCCTTTGCGGCGTCGTCCCATCTAGAAGCGATATTGTTTGGGTTATTTAATGGGCTGGCATGGTAAAGCAATACTCTCGCTTTTAAAGCTAGCGCTGCGCCTTTTGTAGCTCTGCCCAACTCCGCATCTGGATAACTTGGCAATAATACCGCTGCAGCTTCGTCACATTCCTTCACAATAAATGCCACACATTCGTCATAGCTGTTTCTAGGCACTTCCAAATCATCGTTCACATTCTGTTCGGTAGTAATCAACGGTACCCCGCCAAACGATTTCACCAAATCTGCGTAAGCAAAGGCCCTTAAAAATCTAGTTTCGGCCTTTAAACGATTTTTCAAAGCGGTGTTGGTGGTAGGCACACCGTCAACCCGTGCAATGAGGGTATTTGCCTTTCTAATTAAACTGTAGTTAACCGCCCATAGTTGTGTGCCTTCAGAAAAGTGGGAGTTTAAATCTCCAGCCTGTACTCGGTTCATTGGCAAATCATTGTGGCCTTCAATATCGTCTGTCATCATATCCAAGTTAGAGAAACCACGTGCCCAATCTTGGTCGTACCCAAAGTCTCTACGTTCAAAACCGCTTAGCAAGGAGCCGTAGATATCGTTAACAAACTGATTGGTTAGGGTGATATCTTGAAAAACGGCCGCATCAGATACGAAATCAATTGGTTTAATATCCAATAGATTTTTTTTACAGGAGAAAGTTGTAAACGTAACTACCATTACGCCGACCAACCATTTATATCTTTTGTTCATTTCTTTTCTTTTAATATTAATCATATCTACGATTGGTAATTAGAACTGGATGTTAACCCCAAAAGTGTAAGTCTTTTGTTGCGGGTAGTATCTACCAATACCGTTGGTGTTCTCAGGATCGAGATTGATCAAATCGGTGATGGTAAACAAGTTCTGGCCCTGGGCATAAATTCTTAGGCCGCTGGCTCCAATTCTCGACAACAATTTGTTTTTAAGGGTGTAGGCAAGCTCCACATTTTTTAACCTTATGTAACTGGAGTTTTGCACCCAGAAACTACTGTTTAAATAGTTATTACCGTTGGTATTTAAGGTTAAGCGAGGTAGAGGCGCATCTGGGCGGGCAGGTGTCCATCTGTCCAGCCATTCCGCATTTACACGTCCGCCGTTATGGAAAGCCCACGCCGCATTTTGGGTGAACAACTGTTGAGATTGTGCTGCTCCCTGCAGCAAGAAGTTCAATTCAAAGCCCTTGAAATTAACCCCGCCATTAATACCGTAAAGTATTTGTGGTAACGAGCCATTGCCTAAATAGGTGATGTCATCATCATTGATGATACCATCGCCGTTAATATCTTGATATTTGATATCGCCAGGCCCGGTTGAGCTTAAATATGCGCTGTGTTTTGGCGAGGCCGCATAATCTGCCGCATCTTTAAAAATCCCGATGGCTTTGTAGCCGTAAATGCCGCCATTTGGCCTGCCAGTGATGCGTCTGTGTTCAGGAATGTTAGAGGCTTCTGCCGCTTCTACAATCTTGTTTTTTGCGTAAGTAAAGTTACCACCAATAAAGTACGACAAATCATTGGTTAACTGTTTAGTGTGGTTAAGCACTAACTCAAAACCTTTATTATCAACGATACCGAAGTTTTCAGCAGGCAAAGCAGCTCCAAAACTTAACGGAACAGATAGTGACCTTGTTGCTAAAATGTCTTTTCTTCTTTCTTTAAATACAGTGAAATCAATACTTAACTGGCTTTTGAAGAATTTAGCTTCGATACCAGCATCCATTTTTACGGAGGTTTCCCAAGTTAAATTTTCGTTGGCGATAGCGCCCGGCGTTAAACCTGTTACGAAGTTACCGCCAAATGGATACACATTAGGCACCAGGTTGTAACGGTTGTAGTAACCAAAACGGCTAGGGATACGATCACTGCCCAAAGTACCGTAAGAAGCTTTCAGTTTTAAGAAATCGATGAACTTCACATTTTGCATGAAGTTTTCCCTGGTGATTAACCAACCTGCAGAGAAGGCAGGGAAATAACCTGTTCTTTCCTTCGGAGCAAAGTTTTCCGATTCATCTCGTCTTAAACTTGCTTGGAAAAGATATTTGCCATCGTAGTCGTAGTTCACACGCACTGCAGCACTTCTTAATGCAGTTTTATCTTCACCATCGCTCAAAACTTCATTTAAGGCTGGGCCGAAATTTAAAATCTGCAAAGCAGAACTTTCGTAAGAGTTTCTAGCGCCGTAAATTCCCGTGCCTTGATTTTGTTTTTGCAATACCAAAGCCAAAGCAGAGATCCCGTGTTTGCCAAATCTTCTGTCATAGTTGATATGGCCTTGCAACTCGGTACTTTGTCCTTCGCCATATGATTTAGAAAGTGATGATTTTGATTGGGAGTTAACGGTGTAGGTTCCATCGTTGTTTCTCACATAAAGCGGCACCCATTGGTTCCAGGTTTTATTTTGATTGAAGTTCCTGTCGAAAGCTAAAACACCTTTGATCGAAAGACCTTCTACCCCCGGTATTTGCTGTACTACTTGAAAATTACTCATGAAATAACTCGCAGAATTTCTGTTGTAGCCACTTTCTTCACTAATTAAGGCCAGCGGATTTGGATATACCCCTGGAGCCGCCAACAAGCCATTGGAAAATCTGGCAGGCTGCACTGGCGGATTACGCATGGTGTGCTCAAAAATGTTATCGATGCTTGCTGGGGGAGATTGTTTATTTTCCATTCTTCCAGATAAATCGATAGAGATTTTTGTGGTTGAAGTTGCCTGGATATCGACATTACTTCTCACGTTATATCTCTTATAGTTTAAAGAACTGTATAAACCATCTTCGTTCAAGTAACCGAAAGAGGTGAAATATTTGATTTTTTCGCTACCACCTGCTAGTGATAGGTTGTGCTGCATTCTTGGTGCAGTTCCGCCAAGTACTAAATCCATCCAATCGGTATTAGGATTGGCATCTGGGTCAGTTCCGTTTTTAAAGGCCTCCAAACGCTCCAAAGAAAACTCTGGCGTTGCATTTGGGTTGTCATTCAATTTCGCTTCGTTATACAATACGGCGTACTCGTAAGAACCTAGTGCATCTGGCAATCTGGTTACCTTGGAGAACCCATAGTTAAACGAGTAGTTCGCCGACAATTGTCCTGCTTTACCCCTTTTAGTAGTAACCAAAACCACACCATTAGCACCCTTTACCCCAAAAATTGCCGCAGAAGATGCGTCTTTTAAAATACTTACGCTTTCAATTTCATTGGGATCCATTTGGCCAAAATCACGGCCAGAGCGCACTACACCATCAATAACGAACAACGGCTCCATACTACCACCACCAAAAGTAGAGTTACCTCTGATGTAGATTTGGGTACCATCGGCTCCTGGCTCACCCGAAGGTTGTTTGGTAATTACCCCAGGGGTACGACCCGCAAGGGCATTGCTCAAATCACCAACGGGAGTTTGTACGAGCTGCTTATTATTTACGGTAGATACCGAGCCTGTTACGTTGCTTCTTTTTTGAGTACCAAAACCTACAATCACCACGTCGTTAAGAGAGTTGGCACTTTCATCTAACACCACATTGATGGTTTCCGACTTGGTGATCAAGAACTCTTGAGTGGTCATTCCGATAAAGGAAAATACCAAGGTAGTACCAGCTTTAGGGACAGTAATGGAATACTTGCCGTCTGTCCCGGTAGAAACTCCGTTGGTGGTGCCTTTAATGATTACCGAAACCCCCGGAACTTCTTTGCCCAACCTGTCTTTCACCACACCAGAAACAGTAAGGTTCTGTGCGAATGCGCTCTGCAGTGCGAACGAACAAATTAGCAATACGATTAATAGTCGAATTTTTTTCATATTTATATTTGGTCTTTTAATTTCACAATACCATTATGGTGCACTATTTTTTTACAAAACGCATTTGGTGCACTGTTTCATTTGATTTTCCAGAACGCAATACCATTTCGTTAGCAGAAATAGAGATGATTCGGTAGTTGTTTGATGAAACATCGGTTACGCCAATAAACCTATCTGGAACATTGCCTGGGATGGTAATGGTAGCAATACCTGCGCCCTGAACCGTGGTGCTAAACGTAAAAGCAGAATCATAAGACCTGTCTGTTGCGCAAGTGTAGTTTGGTGCGATGTTCCCCGCATTAAAGGTTTGTCCATTGGCCTTGTAGCTCAGCTTAAAGGCGTTGTTAGCAAAGCTGAAAGTATAATCATCATCTACTTGGCAATTGGCCAAAGCTCCACCACCAAAGTATTCAGCGGGGTTGTTTTCTGTTCCTACCGTAATTGGTGCCGCTGATACCGGGTCTAATTTCCAGGCATGCGCCGTTAGCTGCTGAAAAATGGGATTGTTCAACGTTGGGGTAAAATCATCCTGGTCCACTACAATTGCCTGGGTAGCGATGTCATAGCCTCCTTGGCCATAAGCATAAAGTTTTACATTATAAGTGCCCTTGGAAATGAAATAGGCTTCGGTAGAAGCGCCCGCAGATTTAGGTCCTTCATTCAATCCAAAATCCCATTGGTAACGGAAAGCATTTTCGGAAGTGCTTTCTAATAGATAGGTGTTTACTTTGCCCTGTACTTTGGTGACTTTGAAAGCAGCCTTAGCAGGAGTTCCTAATTTACTGGCATAGTCTTCATCTTTACAACTGAAATTTAAAAGAGTAAGACAAGCCAACAACAAAAGACAATGATGCCTTACAAATGACTTGTAGTTCATACGATTTTTATTATTTGGTTATCGGGTTAATTGACACAAATGTATTACCGATGACCACTAAGCTCCAAATTTCCAGCCCCATCAAAACTACATCAAAACCGCTTAAAAAGCATCAATAAAAAGGTTTTCACCTACAACATTTGAAGAAACACAGATTTTATCTATTTTTAAGTTTGTTAATGAAACGCCAAATATTACTTCTTCTGTTTTTGTTCCATTGCTTATTGGGTTTTGCGCAAAATCCCATAGGGATGCCCGATATTTTTAACTACGATAATACCACCTATGGCGGGGGTACCCACAACTGGGATATCCAACAAGATAAGAATGGCGTGCTCTATTTTGCCAATGACGAAGGCCTCCTAACTTTTGATGGCAGTAGATGGAAAATTTACCCGCTGCCTAATAAAACCATTGTAAGGTCAATCAAAATTGCAGCCGACCATAAAATATATGCAGGTGGCCAAGGTGACTTTGGCTATTTTGCGCCCGACGATAACGGTAAGCTCACATTCAATAGTTTAAAGCCAAAAATCCCCAAAAGCTATAGCTCATTTGCAGACATCTGGAATATCCAGTACGCAGGAAAAGCTGTTTTTTTTAGAACTGAAAATGCCATATTCAGATGGCAGGACAATAAAATCACCGTTTTCGGTACAGCCTCTAAATGGCTATACCTTGGAATGGCCAACAACGAAATCATTGCACACGATAAAGCCAAAGGCCTGGTGAAATTAGTTGGCAACAGCTGGGTCCCACTGCTCAAAACACCTGTTTCGGCTTCGTTCACCATCAGTTCTATGTGCCAATATGAAAATGGGAGCATATTGGTTAGCTCCTTATCACACGGGCTGCAAGTGATCAGTGCTGGTGAAATGAACCCGATAAAAGAAGCTTCAACCATTCCCAATATCACCAATACCTGCCGTGTGAACGAAAGTACCCTTGCCATTGCAACCTTAAACAACGGCTTTTTTCTCATGGAGAAAAACGGCAAACAGCTATACCATCTGTCCAAAAGCTCTAGTCTTCAAAACAATTCGGTATTAAGCCTATTTAAGGACAATAACAATAATATATGGCTGGGCCTTGCCGATGGCATAAGTTTTATTGCCAGCGGTAATGCGCTTAAACATATCAACCCGCCCATTTTTGATAACGCCGGCGGGCACACTTCCATCATCTACCAAAACAACCTTTACGTGGGCCTATCTAATGGAATTTATAAACTTCCGCTAGCGCAAAACGCTGACATTAGTTTGGCGCAAGCCAATTTTACGCCTATTGCCAATGCTGGGGGCCAAGCCTGGGGAACGAATGTACTGCACAACAAACTACTGTTGGGCAGGCACGAAGGTGCTTTTGAGGAGCTGAACAACCAAGCGATACCCATTGCCACTGGAAAAGGCTATTGGAACTTTGTAGATTTTCCTACAGCTGGCTCTTCCAATCCATTAATCCTATCGGGAAACTACAATGGCATTTCGATATTCAGCTACCAGGATAATCAATTTAAGGTTATCGGCAATATCGAAAATTTTAGCGAATCTGCTCGTTTTGTCATTCCCGAGGGCAACAACATTTGGGTGTCACATCCCTACAAAGGGGTTTACAAAATTGCCCTATCGGGATTGAAAACTACTGGCGTATCGCTTTACACCAATCAAAAGGGTTTGCCCTCTACCTTTAACAATCACATTTACCGTGTTAAAAACCGTATCGCTGTAGGTACGGAAAAAGGTATTTATGAGTACAACCCAAAATCAGACCGCTTTGAACCCTCTAACTTTTTCACCCCCATTTTTGGTGAACGGTATGTGCGCTACCTTAAAGAAGACCCTCAGGGCAACATTTGGTTTATTGAAGAAAAGAAACTAGGCGTAGCCCAATTTGATGGCAAAAACTACAGATTGCTTTATATTCCCGAGCTCAACGGCAAAACACTGGGCGGGTTTGAGCACATTAACTGCATCGATAAAAACAACATTATCATTGGGGCCCAGAAAGGGTTCTATCATCTTAATTTTGAGAAATACTTGGGCAGATATGGGAAGCAGCAGGTCCGCATTAGCCTGGTCAAAGCATCGGGCAAAAAAGATAGTCTATTGTTTGGCGGCTATTTTGGCGACGTAAACGCAAACACCAGCCAAAAAATCAAACATCGCATACCGCACAGCCTTAATTCTTTCCATTTCGAATATTCTTCAACCTTTACCAAAAACAAGGCCAATACATTTTACACTTGCTACCTAAAAGGTTTTGATGAAGATTGGTCGGCCTTGGACAAAAAAACCGAAAAGGACTACACCAACCTGCCTGCTGGCCATTATACTTTTATGGTTAAAACGCAGGACAATTTGGGTAATGAATCGCCCGTGGCTACTTATGAGTTTACCATTTTACCACCTTGGTACCAAAGCATTGTAGCCTATATTGCATATGTGTTGATTTTCCTCGGGATCATTTACCTTGTTTACAAAAGGCAGCAGCGTAAAATTACGGCTCAGCGCATTGCCTTTCAAAGGGAACAAGAGCATGTGAAATATATGCACCAATTAGAAATGGACAAATCAGACAAGGAAATCATCAAGTTAAAAAACGAGAAACTTGAACTGGAAATAGAAACCAAAAACTCGGAACTTGCTTCCAACACCATGCACTTGGTGCAAAAGGCAGACCTCATGTCGAAAATTAAAACAGAGCTTTTTAAACTGAAAAAGGAGCTTAAGGACGATACGCAGGCTGCCGATTTCAACAAAATCATCAGGCTGCTCAACGCCGAAGAAAAATCGGACGAAAGTTGGGAACAGTTCACCGTTCATTTCGACAAGGTGCACGTTGATTTCCTGAAGCATTTGAAAGACGCCTATCCATCTATTAGCAGCAATGAGTTACGCCTTTCCGCTTACCTTAAGATGAACCTTTCTACCAAGGAAATTGCTAAATTGATGAAAATTTCGCCACGTGGCGTGGAAATTGGCCGGTATCGCTTAAGGAAAAAGCTGAACATCAACGGAAGTGTGAACTTGTTTGAGTTTTTCAATGCTTTTTAAGAACCCGCTAGGTTAATTATCATGCTGAGCGATTATTTTTTAGGCTTGAGCTGCGCAATTGCACTTTCCAACAAACGTTTCGGCAGGCCCCATCTAATGCCTGTACTGCATAAATATGGATCCCTAAACAAAAAACCTCTTAAAATTTCCATTTAAAATTGCTAATTCGCTATCTTAGTAAGTATGCAATTGCTCATTTACTCTCCGCAGGTTAGCCCACGTACCAAATACATTTTCAATTTCATTTTTAGGGAGGTTTTGCGTTGCGATTTCGATTTTACCAGCGTAGCACAACAGTTTACGGATTACAACGGTCCCAAGTTTACCTACGCAGAAAGCCCTTTGGCCAACGAACTTTTTTTTAAGGCCCATGGCCTGCTTTCCAAAAACAACATCGAACCTTTAAAAATCGATATTACCGACTTTGGAAACGAGCGAGTACCTTTTGCCGTTAAAGGAAGCGCCTTGCCCTTCGATATTTTTGCGGCATCATTCTATTTCTTGAGCAGGTATGAAGAATATCTCCCTTTTGAGCCCGATGAGCACCTAAGATTTCCCGCCAAGCTGAGCTTGCAGTTTCAGCTGGGCCTTTTAAAAATCCCCGTAATTGACCACTGGGGAATTATCTTAAAAAACCTGCTGATCAATAAGCTTTCGAAATTGCATTTCGGGAGCAGAAAGTTTGAATTTATCCCAACGATTGACATTGACCGAGCTTACCATTTCAAATCGAGCGGCATCATTAAAAACGCCGCCCGTTTGGTGAGAGCGCTGGCCAAAGGCGATGCCGAAAAATTTGGCAATATTATCCGCACCGGATTGGGTAGGCAAAAGGACCCTTTTGATACTTATCAATTCCTCCACCAAATACACCAACAATACGGACTTAATCCTATCTTTTTTTTCCTACTCTCCTACAAAGGCGACCGGACACACGACGTAAATATCCATCCCAATGACGCATTGCTACAACAGCTGATTGAAAACACTGCCAAGCAAGCTAAAATTGGCATACATCCCTCTTATGCCTCTAACAGCAACGTAATTAAGTTGAGAGAAGAAAAGGAACAGCTGGAATCGATTTTACACAAAGGGATTGACAGCTCCAGGCAACATTACCTTAAGCTGCATCTGCCCAAAACCTATCTACAACTCATCAAAGTAGGCATTAACCACGATTATACCATGGGCTACGCCTCCCAGGTAGGCTTTAGAGCAGGAACTTGTACTCCCTTTTTTTGGTACGATTTGCAGCTCGACAAGCAATCCCATCTCAAAGTTCATCCTTTTGCAGTAATGGACAGCACCTTACGCAAATACCTGAAAATGAACCCCAAGCACGCAATACAACTGGTTATAGAGCTCATAGAAAGCGTGAAGATTGTGGATGGCATCTTTTATAGCTTGTGGCACAACGAAAGCCTTTCGGAAACAGGACATTGGAAAGGCTGGAAACAGGTGTATGAAAAAATGCTGGCATTCTCCAAAAACCCGTAACAATTTAGGGGGTATTTGGTTATATTTATCACATGATATACGACCTGAGCAAAAACAACTGCATTGCCAATACCTTTATTGCCGAGTTAAGAGACGAACGGGTACAAAAAGACGCCATGCGTTTCCGCAAAAACATGGAGCGCTTAGGTGCGTTTTTTGCCTACGAAATAAGCCGAACCTTAAAATACAAGGAAATAGAGACCCAAACGCCACTAGGTATCGCCAAAAGCCAAGTATTAGAACAGCACCCGGTTTTGGCTACTATTTTGCGGGCAGGCATCCCTATGCACCAAGGCATGTTGAGTGTTTTTGACCAAGCGGAATCTGCATTTATCACCGCTTATCGCAAAACGAAGAAAAACGGCGATTTCGTAATTCAAATGGAACATATTTCGGCACCTGATTTGGAAGGTAAAACCGTGATATTGGCCGACCCCATGTTGGCCACAGGCTTAAGCATCGTGCTTTGTGCCAAAGAACTCATCAATTCCTACAAAATTGAAAAACTGCATATTGTTGCCGCCATTGCCAGTACCGAAGGCGTGGCCCATGTAAGAGCAAATTTACCCAAAGCAAGTTTGTGGCTGGGCGCCATTGACAGTGAAATGACCAGCAAAAGCTACATTGTACCCGGTTTAGGTGATGCTGGCGATTTGGCTTACGGGATAAAGCAGTAAAACATTCCTTTTAAACATCTAAAACGAATATCAATACAGGGATGATGAACCGGTAGCAGCCTAAAACCAAACTAGTGGCTTATTTATAATTCGTAACTTTGCGCTCAAACTTCGATACATGATTAAGCACATTTTCTTTGACCTTGACCATACCATTTGGGATTTTGACCGCAACGCTCATGAAACTTTATTAGAGCTATATGACGCCTACAAGCTCCAAGAACTCGGGCTCGCCTCGGCAGAAGATTTCATCAGTACTTACACCGTAAATAACCACCAACTTTGGGCACAATACCACGTTGGTAAAATCACTAAACAGGCCTTAAGGGAAGAAAGATTTAGAAAAACATTTATCGACCTTGGCGTAAGTGCCGACCTTGTTCCCGAAAATTTTGAGAAAGATTATGTGCGACTAGGCCCCACCAAAACCAATCTTTTTGAAAGCGCGGAAAAGGTGCTTGGTTATTTGCAACAAAAATATCCCTTGCACATCATTTCCAATGGTTTTAAAGAAGCCGTACTTACCAAAATGAAGGTTTCCAACCTCAATCCCTATTTTAAAAACGTGGTCATTTCTGAGGATGTAGGTGTCAACAAACCAGACCAAGCCATCTTCGAATATGCCCTAAATTTAGCGCAAGCCGAAAAGCACGAAAGCATCATGATTGGCGATAGCCTGGAAGCAGACGTTTATGGCGCACAAAATTTTGGCATGAAAGCTATCTTCTTTAACCCACTTAAAGCCGAGAAACCTAATGATGTAGCACAGCAAATCCATCATTTGGAGGAACTGCTCAACCATTTTTAACTTCCCTTAACATTTATTGGATTAATTTTGGCATTAGGCAATCACACACAAATGAATTCACATGAAGAAGTTAATCCTACTGAGTTTAATGGCATTGCTGGCCATTAACCTAAGCTTTGCGCAAAGGAACCGCGGCAAAGCCGAAGTTTTTATCCAAATTGCCGACCGCGGCAACTTTAAAGTTTATTTAGACGAGGAGTTGATTGGCTCAGCCAGCGGAAGATTTCGTTTCTATGACGTTTACAATACCCGCCCCGTACTCACTATTCTTGCGGGCTCAGAAAAGATCTTTTCGAGAGAAATTACTGCCGTTCCCAATACAAGGCTTATCTTCAATTTTTCAAGGAGAGGAGGTTTAAGCCTTATCAAAGAACTAAACATCTACCGAAACAATGTGTATGCCTTGGATGATTTTGACGAGTATGCCGGAGCTTACAACACGGGAATAGTTCCTCCAGATAGACCAACATCTCCACAAAACCGCAATGATTTTGATGCATTAGTTGCCCGTGTAAAACAAGAAGCTTTTGACGACCAGAAGCTGAAAGTGATTAGTGCCTACTCCAACTATACGGCGCTTAGCACCAAACAAATTGCACAACTTTTCCCTCTGTTTTTTAAGGACGACAGCAAGCTACTTCTAGCCAAACAGGAATTCCAATATATATCGGATCCGCATCAATTTTATTTACTTAAGGATGCCTTTACTTTTATGAGCACCAAAGACGAATTCATGAAATTTTTGGATGGGCAAAAGACCGGGCAAAACCGCAACAGGCCAATGTCGCAAGCTGATTTTGCCGCCTTTTATAAACAATTTAAGAGTGAAGCTTTTGACGACCATAAAACTGAATTGGCCAAAGTTGCGTTAATAAATATAAAACTTACCAGCGAGCAGGTGAAAGAACTGATTGCTTGCTTTAGTTTTGAAGACAAAGGTTTGGATTTTGCCAAATGGGCATTCAGGATTACCTTTGACAAAGAGAATTATTATACCGTTGCGGATAAATTTAGATTTCTAAGTAACAAACAAGCGTTATTGGATTTCATTAACAACCAGAAATAGCACTAGATTAACTGAATGAGGATCGAAAAAGTATATCAATCTATCTTGAAAACCGTTGATGCCTATCAACAGATGCTCCACCGTTTTGGGCCAGCTGATTTTCAGCAAGAACCGCCCATGGGCGGATGGAGCTATAGCGAGGTATATGCACATATTTTCGATTCGAGTTTGCTGTCGCTGCTAGCGATGAACAACTGCATTAAGGGAAATGGACAAATTAAGCCCACAGCCCCAGTGGTAAAGTTCATTTTATGGCTAGGCATGTTGCCACCGGGCAAAAAATACAAAGCTCCGCCTAAAATGGCCGAGAGAGTGAAAAAAATTACCCCCGCAGCTGCACAACAGTTCATTACCGATTTTGAGCTACAGCTGGCTTTGGCGCATCCAAAAATCAAAAATGCCAATCCAAAAATTAAGGTTAAACATCCCATCATAGGTTATTTGAATGCCAAACACTGGCTTCGTTTTATCGAGATACACCTTAAGCATCACCTGGCACAATTGAAACGTATCGAAAATAGTTTTAAGCAACAAAGCTAAATTTGCATCTTTGAGCAATGAAGTTGCCACACATTAAAGGCTTTGACCCAGATGCCCTGCACAAGTATTTTAAAAATACAGGCTGGCTAATCCTTGCTCGTGTTGGCAGTTTGCTGATCAAAGTTGTGGTTGGATTTGCCATTGCCAATTACCTGGGCAAAGACCAAAATGGCTTATTAAATTATCCCCAAGCCTTCATCGCCTTTTTCATAGCTGCGGCGGCCTTAGGTTTAGATGGTTTTACCACAAGGGAATTGCTAAAACACCCCGAAAAAAAGAACGAACTTTTAGGGACCGCACTACGTTTGAAAATAATTGGCGGCCTGTTAGCTATGCCGCTGATCTATATCGGCTACCTCGTTAACCAACACTTTTTTACGCCCACACAAACGCCATTAAGTTACATCCTCATTATTGGCTTAAGCGGTATTACACAAGCTTTTTACATTACCGATAGTTATTTCCAAGCTACGGTACAGGCCAAATACGTTACGTTCACACAAATATTTGGCAATATCATTTCTGCCCTGGTCAAATTGCTATTGATTTTAAACCATGCTGCATTGATTTGGTTCATTTGGGCCATATTTTTCGATACCGTCATTTTGGCTTTTGGCTATTTGTATTTTTATCGCAAAAGGGCTGGTAGTTTGTTCAAATGGAAATACGAAAAAAGTATCGCCAAACACCTGCTTTCCAATTCTTGGCCTTTGGCATTTTCGGCTATCCTTGTGTCGTTATACATGAAAATAGACCAACTCATGGTAGACAATTATCTGGGTTCCGGACAACTGGGCATCTACTCCACTGTTGTCCAACTAAGTGAGAGTTGGTATTTTATCCCCGTGGCCATTGTTACATCGGTTTTCCCGGCAATTATGAATGCCAAACGTGATGATCAAGAAAGATATCAAAAGAGGCTGCAAAACCTGTATGACCTCATGGTTTGGATGAGCTTAAGTATTGCCATCGTCACCACTTTTATATCGCCTTTGGCTTATCGGATAATTTATAAAGAAGAATTTTGGAGCGGCGCACATGTACTTTCCGTGCACGTATGGGCCGGAATTTTTGTATTTCTGGGCTCGGCAAGCGGCCAATATCTCATTGCAGAGGGCTACACCAAAATTTCGTTAATTAGAACTGGCGTTGGAGCGGCGGTAAATATCGCACTGAATATTTATCTCATCCCAAAATTTGGGATTATGGGCGCCGCAATTGCTACACTTGCGGCCTATTTTGTGGCAACATTCTTCATCCTGGCTATCCCAAAAACACATCGACAAGGTTTAATGATGTTAAAATCATTATTTTTGGTTTCTTTATTTCAGAAAATTTTTAAACGTTGAACAAACTAAAAGCACTAGCAACACTTCTATCCAAACCAAAGCGTTTGGCTGCCCTTTTGTCCTATGGCCACAAAGGCTATTTAGCCAGCATTGGATGGTTTACGGCTTTTGACAACCGCCAAGCGGTAGATGCGCACAACCAACCTATTCCCTGGGTAACCTATTCGTTCATCGATTTTATCAAAGACAGATTGAACAAAAACCTATCGGTATTTGAATATGGCTCTGGCAACTCCACTTTATTTTATGCGAAGCATGTAAAACGAGTAGTTTCTGTAGAGCACGACGAGGCTTGGTACCAAAAAATTGTGAACCAGAAGGCGCCAAACGCCGAAATGATCTTCACCAAACTGGAAACCAACGGAGAATACAGCCAAAAGGCCAAACTACTGGGCGAAAAGTTTGAGGTGATTATTGTAGATGGTAGAGACCGGGTAAACTGTTGCAAGCATAGCATCAGTGCGCTAACCGAAAATGGTGTATTGGTTTTAGACGATTCGGAACGTGAAGTTTACGAAGAAGCAAGAACATTTTTAAAAGCAGAAGGTTTTAAGGAGCTGTCTTTCTCCGGTATTTCTCCTGGATTGTTTTATAATAAAGCAACTTCTGTTTTTTACAAAGCATCCAACTGTTTAGCTATATAAGCCTAAAAGTAGAATTAATTTGATTTATGCAAAATCTGGCCCCTATCGCTTTATTTGTTTACAACCGTCCGCAGCATACCGAGCGTACCGTAAAGTTTTTACAACAGAATAAGCTGGCAGCCGATAGCCGTTTATATATCTTCTCTGATGGGCCGAAAACGCCAAACGATGAGGAAAAAGTAAACGAAGTAAGAACCTTCATCAAAACCATAGAAGGTTTTAAATCAGTAAAGGTGGTGGAAAGCAAAACCAACAAGGGCTTGGCCAATTCCATCATTGAAGGGGTTACTATGCTCAATCAAAATTATGGGCAGGTGATTGTTTTTGAAGATGACCTGATTACTTCGCCACATACCCTAACGTATTTTAACGAAGCCCTCAATATTTACAGAAATGAAGATCAAGTGATGCACATTGGGGCTTATATGTATCATTTAAAAGAAGAAAACCTGCCTGAAAGTTTCTTTTACAGAGCAGCTACCAGCTGGGGTTGGGCAACTTGGCAAAGGGCTTGGCAACATTTCGAACCTAATATCGATACCTTACTAACCCAATTTAATGCACGTAAAATTCACGAGTTTTCGATAGATGGCACCATGAATTTCTGGAAACAGATGCAGGATTTTAAACGTGGCAGAAACAACTCCTGGGCCATTCGCTGGTATGCCTCTATCTTTCTAAAAGGAGGATTAACCTTGAACCCATCTCAATCTCTAGTGAACAATATTGGTCACGATGGCACAGGCGTACACTCGGGCATTAACGATATCTACAACGTCATCATCAACCCTAAACCAATTACTGTTTTCCCAACACAAATTGCAGAAGACAAAAAAGCCTACACAGCCATTAAAAATTTCCTGGCGGGCAGAAAAGGTAGCCTGTGGACCAGGATTAAACGCTACGTTAGAGAAAAATTGATTAAATAACCTGAATATTATACCATTAGCTTATAGTTGTTTAACTATTGTTCATGTAGGCTGACCCCGAACTAAATTTACTGTAGCTTTCCGCTTCGCTACAGGTCAGGGTAACGCTAAATCAACGTCCCGTCATGCTGAATTTAGTTCAGCATCGGCCTTAAAAGCCAAATAACAACATTAGCAAAAACTTGGGACAAATAAATCATCACCAACTTCATTAAGCCCTTCTCTAGAAATTTTAGTTACTCTTTTACTATCTTAGGGATAACATAACCTGCCGTTTCCCCCGATTTGCCTTAAAATTACCTAACCGAAAATAATCTCTCATGAAACTGCTTACTTTCGCCTACCTGAATTTGGTGTTTTGTACTACCTTATTTGCACAAAACACAACTCCTAAACCTCATGGTGCCATACCTTCTGCGCGACAATTAGCATGGCATAACGTTGAACTTTATGGCTTAATACACTTCACCCCTACAACTTTTGAAGACAAGGAATGGGGATACGGCGATGCTGACCCTTTGAAATTTAATCCGAGGGAATTTAATGCTGAACAGATTGTTCTGGCAGCAAAAGCCGGAGGTTTAAGAGCCATTATTTTGGTAGCTAAGCACCATGACGGTTTTGCGTTGTGGCCCACTAAAACTACTTCTTATAATATCTCTAAAAGTCCTTATAAAAATGGCAAAGCCGATATGGTAAAGGAGTTTGAAACCGCAGCCAGAAAACATGGGCTTAAATTTGGGGTTTATTGTTCGCCCTGGGACCGAAACAACCCATATTATGGTACGGAAAAATACCTCCCAATTTATCAGGAACAACTCAGAGAACTTTACACCAATTATGGCCCTCTTTTTATGAGCTGGCATGATGGCGCCAATGGTGGCGATGGCTACTATGGAGGCGCTAAGGAAAACCGTGCAATTGACAACACCACTTATTACGATTGGGAAAACACTTGGAAAATTACCAGAAAGCTACAACCCAGCGCAAATATTTTTAGCGACGTTGGCCCTGATGTACGTTGGGTAGGCAATGAAAAAGGTATTGCAGCGGCAACTAGCTGGGCTACTTTTACGCCTATGCCGCCACAGGGAAAAAATGTTGCCGTACCAGGCCAGGCGAATTATCCCCAAAGCCCAACGGGGATCAGAAATGGAAAATATTGGATGCCCGCCGAATGTGATGTACCATTAAGAAAAGGCTGGTTTTTCCACGCCAATGAGCGGCCCAAAACTCCCGAAGAACTCTTTGATTTGTATTTGAAAAGTGTGGGCAGAGGCGCAGGTTTAGATTTGGGACTTGCTCCTGATCAAAGAGGTATTTTACATGAGGATGATGTGGCTGCCCTAAATAAATTCGGAACTAGGCTCACCAAAACCTTTTCAAATAATTTAGCCACTAAAGCAACCATAATAGCTAGCAACATCAGAGGTTCAAATTTTAAAACTAGCCATCTAAAAGACAACAATAAGAGTACCTATTGGGCAACAAACGATGATGTAAAAAGTGCCACCATTTCCCTGAGTTTTAAAACGCCAATCACTTTTGACATTATCAGCCTTCAGGAATATATTCCACTGGGCCAACGGATTGAACAGTATCACATTGAAGCAATGATAGACGGCAAGTGGCAGCAAATAGCACAAGGAGAAAGCATTGGCGCTAAGCGTTTAATTAAATTAGACAAGCCTGTCTCCTCGCGGTTGATACGAGTAAAGATCAACAAGTGCCCAGCCGCTATTACATTGAGCGAAATAGGTCTCTTTTTATTGGGGTAAAGGCGATGAGATGCGCCCCAAACTATCCCTAAACTTAGCCTGCATTTTCATGAGGTTGGTAATTTTTTCGGACACCGCTTTCTTGTATTGATGACCGCTTTTAACATCTTTCATCAAAAGTTCTGCGGCTTCGTAGGTTTCCTTGGCAATTGCTGTCCTTAGTTTTCTATCGAGGGTGAAATGATCATTCAGTTTGAGCTTCCCCATTTTTTCTACCACTTCCAAATTTGCTTTGCTGGGCCTAATTCCAAACAAATTAACATATTGAATCTTTTGGTCTCTAGAATAGTCGGCCTTCATCCACAGTACTCTATTAAAAACAAACGCATTGATGTCAAATTGCTTTTTTAATTTTAAAAATTCCTCATGCTGATAAACCGTAGTAAAAGCTAAAACGACATAACTAAATGCTCCAAAAACCACTATTACCACTGCATATTTTATGGCAGGATAAACTTTCTTCACCTCCCATCGATGATCGAAAACCAAGAGGTAAGTAATCACAAAGCCAGAAATCAAACCACCCAGGTGGCAGGCGTTATCAACTCTTTCACTGATGCTGCCGTTCATTAACATAATGCCCAGTACAAAAACGGTGCTCACCAATAAAGCCTTGTTCGCATTCCTCTCAAAAAATTTGTTCAGCAATAAAGCCATCATGGCGCCAAAAAGCCCCATAATAGCGCCTGATGCACCTACGGTATAAATATCCTCATGGTAGGCAATGCTGGTTAAACCGGCACAAATGCCACTTAATAGGTAAATCAGCAAAAAGTTCTTCCAACCAATCTTATTTTCCAACATCAGCCCCAAATAAACAAAGGCATACATGTTGAAAAAAAGATGCCTGAACGAACCATGTAAAAACTGATAGCTAATTAAGCGCCAATAATCCCCTTCCAGCACCAGTTTTCTGTTGAGTGAGCCCAGTGAGCTAAGCTTCATGAATATATTGGTGATTTCCTCTGGCGGTACTTGCCGGGCTGCCAAAAACATGGGCGCAGCAACTAGCAGCGCAATCCAAGCGAGGAAACAGCATATATTAAACAGCAAAAGAATTGGCGCAGCAACATATCCCTTTCTGGGAACAAACAGGTAAAAAATGTTCTTGATTTTATCCTTTACCGCTAAAGGTGCCTTTTCAAAATAGTGGTCGTCTTGTTGTTCAGCAAATTCATGAAAAGCACGCACCTGTTCTTCCCATTGCTCACTCAAATGGTACTGTACATACTCAAATTCGTGAAACAGCTTTTCTAAATTGGCTTCGTTTTTCCCATAATCATTAAACAGCAGTTGCATGCCCACACATTCGCTCTTCACCACGGCAAAGTTGCCGTGAATACGCACGGTTACTTCTTCGCTGTAAGACTGAAATGAAAGTGGGGTATAGGCAATAATACCCGATTCGGAGACATGGCTCAACTTCCAACCGAGATTTTCGAAAGCCTGTTTAACAATAATCAAATACTTATCTGATGGAAAATCAGCTAAGGGAATAAATTTTTCAACCTTGGGAGAATATCCCCAACTGATACTCATGAGCCTTAATTTTTTTAGTCTGCTTTTTTGGCTTCGATTACGATGTAAGGCGATAATTGCCTCGAATCAAAGGGAAATATCTTGGTAAAAACCTTGCCAACCAACCAAGAGGTTTTCTTAAAGATTCTTACTGCCGCTGATTTTTCCTTCTCGTTCTCTAACCAAATACTAAATTTACCAAAATAATTGGCTTTTAAAACTTTGAGCCCTGCATTTTCTACGATCTGCTTTAACAGCTGAGGATCCATGCAGTTGATGTTATGCTTATCGTAATTTTCCTTATCAAAGTTTTTTTGGAACCAACCATTAACCGCCTTAAAATTGGGCAGGGTAATAAAGAGGGTCCCTCCTGGGTTTAAAAATGATATGTGCCTGCGGATAATGTCCTCGGTATCGTTAAAATGCTCAATCAATCCGCAGCTTAACACCAAATCATATCGCTGTGCTGGCTCATAATTAAATAAGTCGGTCTCAATGATGTGAATATCGTCTTTACCTAGCCCGTTAGCTTGTAAAAGTTGATGCGTAATAGGCTCATGTACAAAGTAATCGAGCAAAGTAACATCCAGCTTCAAATACTTTTTTAAAAAAACAGCGTAATATCCCGGGAAGCCGCCAAGCTCGATGGCAGTTTTCACCTGATTTCGTTTAACGATTTCCTTTAGCTGCTGATGGAATAAATAATTTTCTGGGATGGTTACGGCAAGATCTGTTTTGCTTTCCCAATATTTCACCCAAAAATCTCTGTCGGTAAGTAAGTTTGCCATTTTGTAGCAGTAAACTTACGAAGTTTAACTTTAATTGCCTGTAGTTTTCAAGTGCATTATTGTTAAAAACTTCGTAAGTTTTTTAGTGTTTGGATATTATTTCAGTTCTTTCATGATTTCGGCCACGGCTCTTTCCAATTGAGGGTCTCTACCTGCCAATCTATCCTCGAAAGTGTTTTTCACCGTAATATCTGGTGCAACACCTTCTTTCTCTAAATTCTTTCCATCCATGGTATAGCAGCCCCATGATGGTAAGCGATAAGAAGACCCATCAACCAAGCCCTTAGCAGAGGTAAAAATGATCCAACGATAGGTTTCTGTACCGATGATTTTGCCCAGCTTCAATTGCTTAAATCCAGCAGCGGTCATCTCGGCATCACTTAAAGATTGCTCGTTAATTAACAACACAATAGGTTTTACGGCAGGGCCGAAATTACTTTGGGTAGTTAGCTTACCACCACGATATTTCCATTTTAGGTACGGGCGTTGCGATAAAAAGCGCAATACTTCGTCGTGAACATTTCCGCCAGTGTTATATCGTAAATCTAAGATAATTGCATCCTTGTTATTTTCCTGTTCTACCATATCCAACAAAAAGGTTTGCAGTTCGCCGGCGCCCATGTTTTTCATGTACGAATAAGCGATACGGTTTTTGCCCCAGTTGTCTACATTTTTGCGATTATTGGCAATCCATTCGTCGTACAAATTCGATTTTAAGCTTGCGGTGTTTTGCGGGTGTACGTTTACATTTACAGGCTTGCCATTACGGGAGAAAGTCAGGTTCATTTCCCTATCAATAGAGGGCTTGCTGAAATAGTAGTCCCTGTCCATTGCTTCATCAACTTTTACGCCGTTTACATGCGTCAGAATATCGCCGCTGGCAACTTTACCTCCCAGCAATGCCGCACTACTTTTGGCTACAATCCTATCTACCTGATAAGGTTTTTCATTATTAAAGATGATTCCTGTTTCATTGGTAAAATAGTTCATGTTTTTACGTTCCTCGGCGCCAAAGCTGTTAAAGCCCATGTGGGAAGAATTGAGTTCGCCCAGCATGTCATTTAACAAAATACGTAAGTCTGAACGGTTGTTCACGTATGGCAAATAGGCCGCATAGCGAGTTTTCATTTTCGGCCAATCAACCCCATGAAAATCATCATCGTAAAAGTTTTCGTCCAAACCTACCCATGTTTCATAAAACATCTGGTTAAACTCGGCATTCAAATTTTTGCTGAATTTGTAGCTATAGTCCATCGCATCCAGTTTGTTCATGTCGATGTTGTACTTATTAAGCACTCCCCTAGCCAATACAAAGTGCTTGCCCGCAGCTTCGGCAATGCCAAAACCGCCAGGTGCTACCTTTTCTGTTTTGTTGTTTTCAAAAGGTTCAATAACCGTTCTATAGGTGCTCATCGGCATTCCTTCGTGGCTTGAAGTGTAAAACACATAGGTTTTATCGCCCTTGGCTAAAACTTCCGTTAAATATTGGGTGCCAAAAGCCGGGCTTACCAACTCTATCCTGTCTAAAATACGGTCAGTGTTAATGGTAATCAGTTTTGCTGTTGGCTTAGTCTCTGCTTTCTTCTTCGCAGTATCGGCAGTTTTTTTGGCATCCTTTGTTGGTGCAGTTTCTTTTGGAGCTGCTGGTGGATTTTCCTTGAACAGCTCATCAAACTTATCGGCACGGTAAGGTGCATCGTAGTAATCCAATGCCATACGATACACATGCGCATCTTGCATCCCGAAAGGATAAGAAGGCTTGGTGCGGTTACTGGTAAAATAGATGTATTTTCCGTCTGGCGACCAAATTGGACTGGACTCGGTTACGCCTGTATTGGTTAAATTAGTGGTTTGGTTGGCCTTAAGATCATGCACCAAAATGTCCTGCTCAAAATTACGGTAGACCGTAAAAAGCAAGTATTGCTCATTTGGCGAGAAGCTAGGCGAAGATTCCTGGATAGCCCAGAACTCATCCTTTAGCACTGTTTTGCTTTGTAAGGTTTTCAGGTCCATCAACCGCAATTCATTCCTCCCGCTTAAATAAACCGCCTGGGTTTTGCTTTTGTTAAAAGCAATGGCCCTATTATTTGCCTTGTCATTGGTCAGTTGTTTTGGGGCCGATTTTCCATCACCAACTACCGTAAACCAGTTTTGGTAACCATTAACGGTTTGATTGAAAAGGATGGTTTTGTTATCTGCCAACCATTTCAGTTCCATCGCACGCTCACCGCTATTGCTAATCTGGCGGATAAACTTTCCATCTACATCACTCACAAACAACTCTCCTCGTGAAATGAAAGCCATTTTTTTACCATCTGGCGATACATCGAAATTGAAGATATTGGCTTTTACCTCATACTCTTGTTCTTTGGTCAGCACTTGATTTCTAAAAGAACTGATATTGATTTTTTCAGCTTTTTTAGAAGCTACGTCATACACATACAACTGATAGTCTTTCTCAAAAACAACGGTATTGCCATTAGCCGCTACAAATGGGCGTTTAATAGAAGTATCAAACTTGGTAAGTGCTGTTTTTTTACCACCTACAAAAGTGTAAAGGTTGTACTCCTCATTGGCTTCGTCCGAAACAAAGTAGATATTCCCTTTTTGGTCAACAGAAGTCCAAAAGTCTTTGCCAATATAATCGGTGTAACGTTTATACGTTTTGGTTTTAGGATTGTACGATTGGATATCAGGATTAAAAGCACCTTTGTAGCGCTTGCGGTTAGCAAAGTTCCTGCTTTCCCAAGTATCGCTAAAAAACAAGCTGCCATCTGGAGCCTCGGCAATATGGTGCGTAGTATTAAAATAGTTTTCAAACAAACGTACCGCAGTACCGCCGTTGATGCCTACCTTATAGCTCGAAAAGTTGTTATAACGGCTAGAAGTAAAATAAATGGTTTTCGAGTCCCAGCTCCAGTTATCCACTTCATCGGTACCATCATTAAAGGTTAACTGTTTGATTTCGCCACCGGTCATTGGCATTACATAAACGTCAAAATTGCCATATTGATTGGACGAAAAAGCCAACCACTTGCCATCTGGCGAGATTTTAGGATTGATTTCATCGCCCTGCATCGCGGTAATTCTTGAGGCTAAGCCACCTTTAACGGGCACTTTCCAAATATCGCCATCGTAACTAAATACCACGGTTTGTGCGTCTGGAGATAAGGCTGGACAACTGGCAAAATAAGTTTGGTTTTGGGCTTTTACCATTAACGGTAACGACAAAAATGCGAACGCAAGCTTGCTGAATAGGTTTTTATTCTTCATTTTTATAATGATAAGTTTAGTTAATTTGAGTAACGGTTTTACAAACCTAAACAATAAAATGTATTTTTGATTGCTTTGAAAGTAGTACACCTCAACACATACGATGGCAACGGCGGCGCTGGTAGGGCGTGTTTACGTTTAAGCGATGCGCTGAACCAAGCAGGTATTGATTCGAAGGTATTGGTCTATTATCAATTTGGCAACAATCCGGGCATCTACAATTTAAGCAAAAGTCCTTTTGCTAAAGCCAAGGCCGTTTTTAACATCATGGCCGAACGATACTTGGCCAAATTATTTTCAAAAAAAGAGGTAAAAACGCCTTTTTCCTTACAGTGGTTTGGCAAAAGCGTTCTTAAAAATAAGCTGGTAAAAGAGGCTGATGTTATTCACATCCACTGGATTAATCACGGCTTTTTAAGCCCTAAATTTTTAGCGCAGCTTGATGAACTGGAAAAACCTATTGTTTGGACTTTCCATGACAGTAATGCTTTTACAGGTGGATGTCACGTGCGTTACAGTTGTGAAAATTTTCACAGGCAATGCGGCAATTGCCCCTTGCTGAAAATGAGTGGGCCGAAAGACATTTCCCACCAAACGTGGAAACGCAAACAGAAAGCTTACTCGGAAGTAAATTTCCATGTGGTGGCTCCAAGTAGATGGATGGCCCAATCGGTAAAAGAAAGTAGTTTATTGGGATTAAGACATACTTCGGTGATTCCAAATACCATTGAGGTGGATGTTTTTAAACCTTACGTAAAGGCCGAAGCCAAGAAAATCCTTAAGATAGCCCCTGAAAAATTTGTACTGATGAGCGGCTTTATGCCCTCTAAAAATGATAAGCATAAAGGCACTCAATACCTTATTGATGCCCTGTTTGAACTTTCCCGTCGACCAGAAATCCCTAACGAGCAAATAGAACTGGTTATTTTTGGTAATAAGAACGAAGAAAATATTCCTAAGTTCCCTTTCAAAACCACCTTTTTGGGAACCATCAATAAGGATGAACATCTAGCTAAATGCTATGCTGCAGCTGATGCTTTCATCACTCCTTCTCTGGAAGACAACCTACCCAACACCGTGATGGAAAGTTTGGCCTGCGCTACACCTGTGATTGCTTTTACCACTGGTGGTATTCCCGATATGGTGAAACACCTCCAAAATGGCTATTTAGCTAAATATGAAGATGCTTCTGACCTGGCGGATGGTATCGAATGGCTATTTCTGCATGAGCAAAAGGAGGAAATCCAAAAGGAAGCTCGCAGAACGGTGCTGAGCACTTTTGCTCCGCCTGTAATTGCCGAACAACATGCCTTGCTTTATTTAAAGTTGCTGGATGACATGCCGAAATAAGTGGAAAGTGAGTTAAACCAAAAATAACTAATATAGATTGCTTCGTCGTACCTCCTCGCAATGACGTTGCTATTCCCGTCACTGCGAGGAGGTACGACGAAGCAGTCTCCAACCTAGCTAATCAACAAAACACGAAAGCGTTAATATACAGAGATTGCTTGTGCCTCGCAATGAAGCACCTATTCTCGTCACTGCGAGGAGGTACGACGAAGCAGTCTCCGACCTAAGCAATTGACAAAAAATATTGAAAAAGCACTAATTTAGTATCTTAATAATTCGTGACAGCCAAACAAATATTATGGCATTGTCCAATAGGGATTGTTTCGTGCCTCGCAGTGACGAGAATAGGTGCGTCATTGCGAGGAACGAAGCAATCTATAACCTATTAGAAGAAAAGGCTGCAAAATCAATTTAATCAATAAAAAAACATGGAAAGAGGTGGGCTAGTTTACATCTTAACCAATAAATCTAACGCCGTTTTATATACGGGAGTAACTTCTGATATTGCTTATAGAATCTGGCAGCATAAAAATCATGTTTATCCAAATAGTTTCACCTCAAAATATAACTGTGAAAAATTAGTTTATTATTGTTTCTATCCCACCATCGAAGAAGCCATCGATGCGGAAAAACGTATTAAAGCAGGTAGCAGACTAGCCAAAATAAAATTGATAGAAAGTTTAAATCCTCAATGGAAAGATTTATACGATGAGATAAATATTTAATCATTATCCGATAGAGATTGCTTCGTTCCTCGCAATGACGCACCTATTCCCGTCACTGCGAGGAACGAAGCAGTCTCCAACCTAGCTAATCAACAAAACACGAAAGCGTTAATATGCAGAGATTGCTTCGTCGTACCTCCTTGCAATGACGCACCTATTCCCGTCATTGCAAAAAACAGCTTGGTCCTGCCTTCTTAAAAAAGAAACTTCAACCAAAAATCCACACTCAAAATAACGGACTAAATCCTTAAACTTGTACCATGCTTCCCAAACTGTCTATCATCACCATCGTGTACAACAATGTAAAGGACATTGAACGCACCATGCTTTCCATCCTGAACCAAACTTATCCCAATATAGAATACATTGTGATCGACGGCGCCTCTAATGATGGCACCTTGGAAGTCATCAAGAAATACGAAGACAGTATCGCAACACTGATTTCGGAAAAAGACAAAGGTATTTACGATGCCATGAACAAAGGCCTAGCAATAGCCACGGGCGATTACGTGTTGTTCATGAACTCAGGCGATGAAATTTATGAACCAGAAACCGTTGAAAAGATTTTTGCCTCTGCTCCCAACGCTGATATTTATTACGGCGAAACTGAGATGTACGACGAAAATTGGAACAGTTTAGGCAGGCGTAGGCATCAAGCACCTGAGCATTTCACTTGGGAAAGCTTCAAATATGGAATGAGCATCAGTCATCAGGCCATTTACATCAAACGTAGCCTAACAGAACCTTACAACTTGCAGTACAAGTACAGTGCAGATATTGATTGGATCATTAAAATCGCCAAAAAGGCCTCCAGCATTGTCAATACCCATTTATACGTTGCCAAATACTTAGTGGGCGGCATGAGCAAGAAAAAGCATCGCGAAAGTTTAAAAGAACGCTTCCATATTTTTAGCCATTATTATGGTTTCTTTTCAAACCTCATTAATCATATTGTAATTGCTTTTAACCTGGTATTCTATTTTCTAAAACATAGACGGACCAATGATTAAAACCGTATTTATTGTTTCGATCCTATCTCGCCAAATGGCAATTCTAGTTTTCTAAAAACAATCCTTCCAAACTTCTTGTATTAAATAAGATTGTTTTATTAAATACATAAAGAAAATGGGAAAGTTGAGCAATAAAAACATCGCCATCCTATCAGAGAATGGCTTCGAAGAATCTGAATTGTTTGAACCACTAAATAGGCTAAAAGAAGAAGGCGCCAGCGTACGCATCATTTCCAGCAAAAAAGGTGTTATTAAAGGAATGAAAGACCACCAATGGAGCAAAGAGATTGAAGTGGACAATGCGGTAGAGGAAGTAAACGTAAATGATTTTGATGGACTGGTATTGCCTGGTGGCGTGATCAATCCTGATGCGTTAAGAGCCAATGATAATGCCGTAGCCTTTGTGAAAGATTTTTTCAGAAAAGGGAAGCCTGTAGCGGCAATATGCCACGGGCCACAAACCCTGATCAATGCTGAAGTAGTAGAAGGCAGAAAAATGACTTCCTACAAATCCATCAAAAAGGATTTGGTAAATGCCGGGGCAACTTGGGTAGATGAAGAAGTAGTGGTGGACCAAGGTTTGGTAACCAGCCGTAGTCCGCAAGACTTGCCCGCCTTTAATGATAAAATGGTGGAGGAATTTGCCGAGGGCATTCACGAAAAGCAACACGCTTAATACCTGGTTTTGGTTTTGGACTTTAGCGTTCAAAACCAAATTTTACATTATACTGAACTGCGAGTATCAAATAATCCTAACTTTGTAAGCATGGATATTCAGTTTATCTTGATGATTGCGCTTTTTGTTGCTGCCCTGATTTATGTGGGCAGGGTCATTTATCGTAGCATTACCCCTAAAAAAGGTTCATGCGCAACAGGCTGTGGCAAATGTGGGGCTGATTTCAGTAAAATACCTGACACCAACACCAAGTAGATGTTAGAAAAATTCCAGGCCTATTTAAAAGAGCGACTTGCCATTACCGATGAGCAAGCCAAGGAAGCTACGAGCTGTTTGAAGACCAAAACCATTAAAAAAGGAGCGATTTTATTAAGTCCTGGCGATTTAAGGTCAGACAACTATTTCATTAACGAAGGTTTGTTACGTTATTTTTCTATTGACGAGAAAGGCAAAGAGCACATCATACAATTCGCTCCGGAAAACTGGCTGCTTTCAGATCGGAACAGTTCTGTTTTTAACGAACCATCTGTTTTTTATATCGATGCCATAGAAAATACCGAAGTGCTTATTGTACCTAGCCATTTCTTCGTTGATATTCAAAAACTCCTTCCGCATATTTTAGAATTGAATATCCGGATGTTGCATAACTCCATCAGGTTTATGCAAAAACGCATTAACATGTTATTGAGCGCAACCGCCGAAGAACGCTATCTGGACTTCATCAAACTTTACCCCAACCTAACTTTAAGGGTTCCGCAGTGGATGATTGCCTCCTATTTGGGCATTACTCCCGAATCATTGAGCCGCGTACGTAAAGACCTTGCGAAAAAACATTTCAAATAAATTAGCTAATTTTCCAATTTGATCATTAGCTAATTACTTAACATACATCAATGTCCGGCCAACATTGTCGCCGTAAATTTGTTGCATAAAATTTAACAATCTAAAAATTAAAATATTATGGCAACAACAAAATGGGCTTTAGACCCCACCCACAGCGAACTACAGTTTAAGGTAAAACACTTGATGATTACTACCGTTACTGGTAGCATCAAATCTTTCCAAGCTGAATTAGAATCTGACGGCGACGATTTTACCAATGCAGCGATTTCATTTTCAGGAGACATCAACTCTATTGACACAGGTAACGGCGATAGAGATGGTCACCTAAAAAGTGGTGATTTCTTTGAAGCTGAAAAATACCCTGCAATTACTTTCAAATCTACCAGCGTAGAGAAAGATGGCGATGATTATACCGTAAAAGGTGATTTGACCATTAAAGACGTAACAAAAGCGGTAAAATTGAACGCCGAATTTGGAGGTATTGCAACCGATCCATGGGGAAACACCAAAGCTGGATTTACCCTAAGCGGTAAAATTAACCGTACAGAATTTGGTCTTACCTGGAATGCTGCCTTAGAAACTGGCGGTGTAATGGTTAGCGAAGAAGTAAAAATCTTAGGCGAGCTACAGTTTGTAAAACAAGCTTAGTTTTAATATAGAAAGGAGGCAAACATGCCTACAACATTCAAAAAAGTTGCTGCTATTCTAAATCCTACAGCCCCACACATGGTTGGCGATGGATTTAGGGTGCACAACTTCTTCCCAAGCGGATATAAAATCAAAATGGATCCGTTTTATTTACTCGATTACAATGCTAAACTCGAGTTCTCGCCAAGTAACACCCCAAGAGGTGTAGGCGTACACCCCCATCGCGGATTTGAAACCGTAACCATTGCCTATCACGGTGCCGTGGCGCATCATGACAGTGCAGGCAATAGCGGTGTCATTTATCCGGGCGATGTACAATGGATGACTGCTGCCAGTGGTATATTGCACAAGGAATACCATGAGGAAAACTACAGTAAAAAAGGTGGACCTTTCCAAATGGTACAACTTTGGGTAAACCTGCCGGCTAAACATAAAATGACAGCCCCCAAATATCAGTCGGTTACGCATCGCGAGATGGCCAGCTTCGAGCTTCCCAATCATGAGGGAAAAATTGAAGTGATTGCGGGAAATTACAATGGGGTAAAAGGAAGTGCATCCACCTTTACAGAAATAGAGCTATATAACTTACGTCTTAAAGCAGGTGCCAAAGCTCATCTGGAAACACCAGCGCATTTTAACACTGCACTGTTGGTGATTGAAGGAAGCATTGCGGTGAATGGGAATGAAAAAGCAACGACCAATCAACTGGTCCATTTTGCCCATGAAGGAAATGCCATCACCATAGAAGCGAGTGAAGATGCCGTGGTATTATATCTTTCTGGTGATCCAATTAATGAGCCTATCGCTCAATATGGCCCTTTCCTGATGAACAAACCGGAAGAATTACAGCAAGCCATTGAGGATTACAATACAGGAAAATTTGGCTATTTGGAAGAGTAGGTGACATGTTTCGGGTTATGAGATTAAGATGTATGCAACCTGTACACCAATACCTCGGTTGCGAAGACCTTGGAGCTTCATCCTATCTTCTTTCAAGACCTCGACGAGGTCCAATCTTTATAAAAACAATCGACTAACATAGATGCGACTCTTACGGAGTCGTATGCCCTTGGAACCGTTATACTATAAAGATTGAAATCCTTCGGATTTTGTTCAAATCTCAATGAGTGTTCCCATATCCTCATTTCGACTAAAGCATAAAAAAAACGGAGAAATCTATGATGTTAGATTTCTCCGTTTTTATTGATGAAGTGTTAGGAGATTAGTCACATAACTTGTAACTCTTAAACTTTCTCGATCAAACAAACAGCGTAAGCTACTACACCTTCTTCCCTACCAATAAAACCCATTTGTTCATTCGTAGTGGCCTTAATTGAAATATCTTCGATAGAAATGCCCATTGCTTTTGCAATATTCTCTTGCATCTGCGGAATATGTGGATTGATTTTAGGCGCTTCCAAACACAGCATGGCGTCGATATTCCCAACCTCAAAACCTTTTCCCTTGAGTAGTTTAACCGTTTCCTGCAACAAAATCAGGCTACTAATACCTTTCCATCTGGGATCGGTATTTTTAAAATGAAAGCCGATATCTCTCAAATTAGCAGCGCCAAGTAGCGCATCGCAAATGGCATGTAATAACACATCCGCATCCGAATGCCCAAACGCACCCCGGTGATGATCTAAATTTACACCTCCTACCACAAATGGATGATTGTCCTTTAACTGATGGACATCAAAACCAAACCCAACTTTAATACGCATTATTTACTTACTTTATCGATATTCCATGACAAGCTAAACCTTAAGGTGTTAGCCAAAGGGCTATTTTGAGCATTAGCTACAAGGTAAGAAAAATCCAGATTAAACATATTGTATTTCAAACCAGCACCTAAGGTAAAATATCTTCTATCACCTTTTTGAGGATTTTCGTAGAAATATCCAGCCCTTACGGCGAACTGTTGGTTGTAAGTATATTCAAGGCCTGTGGAAATAGCTACTTCTTTGAGTTCTTCCTTAAAGCCTCCTGGTGCATCGCCAAAAGAGCCTATAATTCCCGAAGGTACTGATCGATATGGATCTTTTCCTGAAATGATATTTCCATCTGTATCCCTAATTGGATCGGTAGGAACCATCAATTTATTGAAATCAAGTGCTATGGTAAACTGGTTATAATCGTCGATGATAAAAGTTGAAGCTCCGCCCAATTTCATGTTGGCTGGTAAAAATCTTCTGTTTTGCGTTTCCGCAAAGCTCATCTTTGTACCAATATTGGAAAGGTTCAAACCTGCCGATAAAATCGCATCTTTGCCAAAAAGTACGGTTGGTTTTTTAAAGAATGCCGAAACATCCACTGCCACGGCACTTCCTGCTTTTTGCTGGCTGCCCCCTATTTGTCCGGTAGTTAAATTTGAGCGGATAAAACGTGCAGTAGTTCCCAAGGAAAAGTTATCACCAAAACGACGGGAATAGGTCGCATCAATGGCAAACTCATTTGGGCTAAAGGTTCCCTGGTTATTTCTAAATTCATCTACCAAGGTAATTTCTCCCAATGAAAAATATCTTAACGAAGCCCCAAGCACAGTTCTATCATCAAGCTGGTAATAGCCACTCAAATACGCCAAATTGATATCAGGAACCAAATTTTTAAGCCAAGGGCTATAGGATAAACTCACTCCGTAAGGCTTTTCCAAAAAAGCAAGCTTGGCGGGGTTAATGCTCATAGCGTTACCGTCTGGCATTACCGCAACACCAGCTTCGCCCATGGCGCCTGCACGTGCATCAGGAGTAATCAATAAAAACGGTACATCAGGATAAACACCATTGGTTTGCGTTACACTACTACCAGTAGATTGCTGAGCAAGCGCATTCTTTCCAACTAAAAACGATAAAAGCAACAAAGCGCTACTTAGGCGGTTTAATCTCATTTTATATCTAATATTTGCGCAATTTAGTATAGAGTTCGTTAATTTCAAAGCCTTATCGCTACGCTAATTGCATTCTCACAACTAAACGTTTTATAGCGGGCAATATTGTTCTCATTTCACCGAAATAGAAAAAACAGCAAGCAGGCCGCTAAGCTGCTGCCATCAAAAGTTACTGCGCTTAGTCGAAACCCGACCAAAAAGATCGCATTTAGCCACAGCAAACCCCACAATTTGGGGAAAATTTTCCTTAATTTATTTTTTCAAAAAGATACTAACAATATCCTATGGTTTTCAACGTTTAGTTGCTAAAATAGAGATTGTTCCATATTGCTTTTAAGCATTTTAGGCGGCAACTTTTTTAGGGAAAAAGGGCAAATAAAAAAGATTTTTTATTTCTAGCTCTTTTTTTGTGTATTTTTAACAACTAAAGTGCAATTTACGATATATGAATAAAATTTACTTTTACGCAGTGGTATCCTTATTCGGTGTTGGAGCATTAAGCTCCTGTGGACCTAAAGGCGGATCTGCGGTATCTGAAAAAACCGGCTATGCTTACAATAAGCGTGAAAACGGCGGTTTTGAAGTAAAAAAGAACTATAAGAGAGGACCTGGCCCAGGTTTAATGGAAATTGAAGGTGGGGAGTTTATCATGGGCGGCAGTGCCATTGAAATTCCAGGCCAGGACATGACCTCCTACAACTATAAACGTCAGGTGACCGTAAGCTCTTTCTACATGGACGAGACCGAAGTTTCGAACACCGACTGGCTCGAATATCTGCATTGGATCAGAACAACTTTTAGAGGTAAGCCAGAACTTGCGGAATACTATTACACCGCCTTGCCCGACACTTTGGTTTGGAGAAGGCCTTTGTCCTACAACGAACCTTACGTAAACAATTATTTAAGGCATCCCGCCTATGGAGACTATCCGGTTGTAGGCGTAACCTGGCAGCAAGCTGCAGATTATTGCGTATGGCGTACCGACAGGGTTAATGAGCTGATTTTAAGAGAAAAAGGCTTTATGACCACCTTTAAAGACCTTAATAAACCTACCGCAAAAGGCGGAACGCCCGTAAAGAAATCAGACACCATCTTTAACACCGATGTGTATCTGAATGGACAAATCAAAGATATTGGTAAAAAAGCACCATTAGATTTAAGCGCCAATGCCGCCCCTACTACCGGCAAAAATAAAGCTCAAAGAAACGTTAGGTTGGAAGATGGTGAAATTTTCCAGCCCTATCGCTTGCCCACAGAAGCCGAATGGGAATATGCCGCAATGGGCTTGATAGGAAATACCCAATATGCCAACATCAATGAAAAGAAAGTTTATCCTTGGAACGGTTTGGGCATTACATCGCCCAAAAAATCAACCAGAGGGATGATCCTGGCCAACTTTAAACGTGGCAAAGGAGACTATATGGGTGTAGGTGGTTCACTGAACGATAAAGGTAGTATCACTCAATCTGTACGTAGCTTTACTCCTAACGACTTTGGCCTTTACAATATGGCAGGGAACGTGAACGAGTGGGTACAAGACGTTTATCGTCCTAACACTTTTGAAGCTACCGAAGGTTTAAATCCTTTTAGGGGCAATGTTTATGCTGATAAAGAAAGAGACCCGCAAAATAGTGTGATCAAAATAGATGGCAAAGGCCGTCCTGTGATGAAACCTGCGGGAACCGGTGTAAAACAAACTTGGGCGCAACTACAATCACAATATGTAGATTCGACTTACAAAGCAGACCAACGCGGTTACAAGGATGCGGAAAAAGATTTGCCAAATGGCGAATTACTTACCTTATACAATGACAAATCTAGGGTTTACAAAGGTGGTTCATGGAATGACCAGGCCATGTGGCTAAATCCTGCGGCTAGAAGATTTTTACAGGAAGACGAATCGACTGCTGATATTGGTTTCCGCTGTGCAATGACCATGCTTGGGGCGCCAGAAGTTAGGTCGGCAGGCAAACCTCAGTTCAAAAACAAAGGCACTAAACCATTTAAGGTGAAGTAACAAGCGTTTCGCTTCAAAAAAAGTCCCATAAGCAATATGCCTATGGGACTTTTTTTGTTTTACATCACTCCTAAATAAAATGAATTCGCGTAATTATTGACTAACTAAAAACCACCAATAATTCATTCTTCTCCACCTTATCTCCTTGTTTAACTGCTATTTTTTTAATGATGCCATCAGTTGGCGATTTGATCATGTTTTCCATTTTCATGGCCTCGAGTACCAAAAGATTATCACCTTTTTTCACCTCTGTTCCTTCGCTTACCAACACATTAAGCACCAGCCCAGGCATTGGGGCTTTAATTTGCAGTATCTTGTTGCTGGAAAGATTATCCATTCCCAGTTGTTTCAAAAGCAAATCCAATGGAGTCGTTACCTGCACCTGGTAAACGTTCCCATTTACTTTGATATGGGCCAGCTTTTCGGCCTTATCAAAAGCTACCACTTCGACAGCATAAGATTTATTGTCGTGAATGATGTGGCTAGATTGTGGGCCTATTTTCAATAAATCAAAATCAGTAGGTTGATCATTGACCTGTAAAACATCTTGGATAAAATCCATATCAAACTGATAATGGCTATTTACGGTTACTTTATTCATAAGTTAGTTGGTTAAGGCGTACTGTATTAAATTTGCGCCCATTTTTAGGGCGTTATTTCTACTTTCTTGAGTGTCGGAAGGATAAGTTCCAAAGTCTTCCCAGCCATTGCCCAAATCGCACTCGTACGTGTAAAAGCAAACTACCCTGCCTTTATAAATAAGCGCAAATCCTTGCGGGCGTTTGTTGTCATGCTCGTGGATTTTTGGCAAGCCATTGGGAAACCTAAATTTCTGGTTATAGATTTTGTGGTTTGCTGGCAGTTCCACAAAATCAAGCTCTGGAAAAACTTTCTTCATTTGTGGGCGGATAAACTTATCCAAACCGTAGTTATCGTCTATATGAAGAAAACCTCCGCCAATGAGGTATTTCCTCAAATTTGCCACCTCTTGAGCATTGAAGGTCACATTTCCGTGCCCAGTCATATATATAAAAGGGTAATTGAACAGTTCGGCACTGCCCACTTCTACAATACCTTCATCTGAAGCAAAATTTGTGGCAATGTTCCGGTTACAGAAAGCCATTAGGTTGGGCAGTGCTGTCCGGTTAGCATACCAATCGCCACCACCAGCATATTTTAATTTACCTATTTTATAGGTTGGGGGAAAGGTGAAGGCCGTAAAAAGTAGAAAGGTAAAAGATAAAAGAATAAGGATAAAGGAATAAGGGCGAACCTTTATTCTTCGACCAAAAGATCGTATAGCCTTTAATCCTCGTTCTTTGTTCATTAATCCCTATTTAAAAAATTGATTTCAAAGCAAGCCGCCAAACCAGCAGTTTCTGTACGCAGGCGGGTGTTGCCTAAAGTTACTGGTTTATATCCGTTCTGCAAAGCAAGCTCAATTTCTTTCGGCGTAAAATCTCCTTCAGGGCCAATTAAAATCAGGTATTTTTGATGAGGTTTAATCAGCTGCGAAATGGCCCGTCTACTATCTTCATCCATGCAATGCGCAATCATTTTAACCTCGGCATTGCTCTGTTTAATAAAGTCCTTAAAGGCAATCGCTGTGTTTACTTTGGGATGATATGCCGTTAACGATTGTTTAACCGCCGAGGTAACCACCTTTTCCAAGCGCTCTTCTTTCACGATTTTACGTTCAGAGCGTTCGCAAATTACAGGGGTTACTTCATCAATGCCAATTTCTGTAGCTTTTTCTAAAAACCACTCTATCCTATCAATGTTCTTGGTAGGGGCAATAGCGATATGGAGGTAGTGGTTACGCTTACCAAAACCTTGTTGCTTGTCAATAATGTTTAAAAGTACGGCCCTTTTAGCTGTTTCGGCAATTTGTGCTACATACAATCCGCCAACACCATCAATCAAATGAACCGTATCACCTTGTTTAAGACGCAAAACCTTGTTACAATGGTTGCTTTCTTCCTCGTTTAGGGTATAGGTATCTGAGGTAATATCTGGTGTATAAAATAAATACATGATTTAGCCGAACATAAGGTTAAGCGATAAGCGAATTGGCGCAATACGCCAAACGCTAAACTTATTAATGCAAATCTACCATGTCACTTTTGTTGATGACGATCTCGAGTTTTACCGTTTCGATATTTTGCTCGGTTTTTTTAAGGATGGTAAACAAATAGCCGTAACATTCTTCGCTATCCCCTACTTCCGGGATTTTACCAAAAGCGTGCGAAACCAAGCCACCAACGGTATCAAAGTCTTCATCTTCGGGCAAATCATGAGGCAAATGTTCGTTTACATCATAAACCGTAGCATAGGCGTTTACCACGAATTCCGTATCGCTGATTTTCTCCACAATGGGCTTTTCCTCATCGTACTCATCTTGGATCTCGCCAACAATTTCTTCCACAATATCTTCTAACGTTACCATACCTGCGGTACCGCCAAACTCGTCCAAAACAATGGCAATTTGGATGCGCTTCTGCTGTAGCTCGCTTAAAAGATCGTTGATTTTTTTCGTCTCAGGAACAAAATATGGTTTCCTAATAATATCGGCCAAAGTCCATTCCTTATTGCTCGCTAACAGTGGCAATACATCTTTGGCATGGATAATCCCAATGATTTTATCGATAATGTCGTCGTACACGGGCATACGAGAATAGCCTTCGGAAATGATTTTTTCTACCACTTCATCTTTGGATGTTTCCAATTCTATCCCTGATATCTTGGTACGGGGCACCATGATGTTTTTTACTACACGCTCGTTAAAATCAAACACATTCTTGATCAGCTCGTGTTCGTTATCTTCCAGGGCACCGCTTTCCTTACCCTGATCCAAAAGATATTGTAACTCCTCGTTACTGTGTATCGAATCATGGCCCCCAGAAGTATTAATGCCGAAAGGTTTTAGGATGATGGTCGCTAATCCGTTCAATGCCCAAATAAATGGCCTGAAAAGGATATAAAAGCCCTGTAAAGGGGCCGAAACAAATAAAGTGGTAGCCACTGGTCTTTGGATAGCCAGCGATTTTGGCGCCAGCTCTCCAAACACGATGTGCATTACCGTAATGATTGAAAAAGCAACCACCGTAGCTGCCGAGTGTAGGAATGCATCGCTAACAGCAATATCCAGGCTGTTAAACATGTTCAGGAAAATAGTGTGCATTACACCTTCACCTACCCAACCCAAACCCAGTGAGGCCAAGGTAATTCCCAGCTGCGTAGCTGCTAAATATCCGTCTAAATTGTGAACAATATTTTTAGCCATTTTGCCCAATCTGCTGCCAGACTTGGCTTTGATTTCAATTTGCGAGGCCCTTACTTTTACAATTGCAAATTCGGCAGCCACAAAAAAACCATTTAAAAAAACTAAAAACAGCGCAAACAATAGGCGCCACCCTATTGACCCACCATCCGAGTCGGCAGGAGTTACCACTGCCAGTATTGATGTTGGGATATTTGTTAAAAAAGCCACTAGGGGCGTACAGACGGAGTATATCATTAAGAATTATCTAAATGTATTATTATAGAGCTCAATACTCTCATTGATCACCTTATGTGCATATCTTACACCTAATAAATGCTCAATGGTAACTTGTTTGTTCTCTAATGCTTTATAATCTTGAAAGAACTTTACAATTTCTTTCATGGTATGCGGGGGCAATTCGCCCAAATCGTTAATGTAGTTAACTGATGGATCATTTTTAGCAACCGCTATAATTTTATCATCTTGTTCGCCATTGTCGATCATGTGCATTACACCAATTACCTTGGCTTCGATAATGGTCATTGGGTAAACATCTACGGAGCATAACACCAAAATATCCAATGGGTCCTTGTCGTCGCAATAAGTTTGTGGGATAAAGCCATAATTGGCCGGATACATTACTGAGGAGAACAATACCCTATCTAACTTTATCAGGTTAGAATCTTTGTCTATTTCATATTTTGCTTTTGATCCTTTTGGGATTTCGATAATTGCATTTACTGTTTCTGGCAAATTTTCGCCAGGAGATACGCTGTGCCACGGATGGGTTTCGTCTTTGATCATCTTTTTCTTTAAATCTCTGTGTCTTCTAAATTACTAGTATTCTTTGATATTTTATTTTTTATAAAGGTAATCACCAATGGAATTGTTGTAATTACAATAAAACCCATGATGATGTAACCCAAATATTCTTCTATTTGTTTGGAGAAACTCTTGCCCAAAAAATAGCCCAACAAAGTTAAGGAACAAATCCATAAAAGTGCACCTGAAACATTGTAGAGTACAAATTTCTTGAAATCCATTCGGATAATACCCGCTACAATTGGCGCAAAGGTTCTTACAATAGGAACAAAGCGTCCCATAATTAAGGCGAAAGCGCCTTGCTTACGATAATAATCTTCTGCTGTTTTAAGGAATTTTTTCTTGAAGAAAAAGGTATCTTTTCTGGTGTGGAGCACCGGCCCGGTCTTTCTGCCGAACCAATATCCAGTGAAATTCCCGGAAATGGCGGCAATAATCAGCGAAAATACCAGCACATAAATGTTTACGTCTAATTTACCCGTGGCCACAAACATTCCTGCTAAAAAAAGGAGATAATCGCCTGGCAAAAAGAAGCCGAAAAAGAGGCCTGTTTCAGCAAAAATAACGAAAACAACCAAGTAGAAACCACCTTCGCGCAGCAGTTTTTCAGGATCTATAAGATGCTGTAGGTGGTTCCAAAATTGCTCCATAGTTACAATTATTTGTAAAACTACAAATAATATTCTACATCGCTAGTTATATCAGGTTTAAAATAAGCGAAGGATAAACGCCTAAAAGCAAGATTACTATCGTAGAAACGACTAAAACTACTTTGTACTGCATTGGGGTATCTAATTCTATTTCTTTGCCCTCTTTAAAGTAAACGGCAATGATTACCCTGAAATAATAATAGAAGCCAACTAGGGCGTTTAATATCGCGATGACCACTAGGATGATCTGATAGTTCTCTAATACGTTTAGGAACATGACATATTTACCTATAAAGCCTGCTGTTAACGGAATACCTGCCAACGATAGCATAGCAATAGTCAACGCCAGTGCCGCTAAAGGATTGCGTTTTGCCAGGCCGTTAAAGCTTTCGATATCGTCGCTGCCTGTTTTTTGTTTTACGTTAATAAGCACCGCAAAAGCCACAATACTGGCAAAGGTGTAAGCCGCTGCATAAACCAAAACATTACTTGCCGAACTTGCGGTTAATACCACTAATGAAAACAACAGATAACCTGCATGAGAGATACTAGAGTAGGCTAGCATTCGCTTGAAGTTCTTTTGATACAAGGCGGTAATGTTGCCTAAGCACAGGGTGATGATGACAATCACCATTAATGCGGGCATCCAGAAATCGTGCAAAGGCTCAAAAGCACCTGCAAACAATCGTAGGAAAGCCGCAAAACCAGCCGTTTTAACTACGGTTGACATGAAGGCGGTGATCAATGAAGGTGCTCCTTCGTACACGTCTGGTGTCCAGAAGTGGAAAGGGGCAGCGCCAACTTTGAAGCAAAGTCCAACCATCATCAAAATAATGCCTGGATAGAATAATGGCGAAACATTGCTTACGTTATTCACCAATACATTTTGAATAACATCAATATCAAAAGAGCCAGTAGCTCCGTAAATCAAAGCAATACCAAATAGCAAGAAACCTGTAGAAAAAGCACCCATTAAGAAATACTTCAACGAAGCCTCGTTAGAAGCAAAATTAAGCTTTCTAATTCCTGCTAAAATGTATAAACATACCGACATGATCTCAACCCCGATAAACAACATCGAAAGGTTTTTGTAGGAAACCATGATTACAATACCACACAACGCAAATAGGATCAGGGTAAAGTATTCGGCTACATTTGGACTGTTTTCTGCAAAATAACGCTGTGTGAGCAGAAAAATCAAGAACGTACCAATAATGGAAATACCTGCAAAGGCCAATGCAAAATTATCAATCTGCATCATTCCAAAATGAACAGTTGGTTGGTTCCATGAGCAAATGGCAAAGCCCAAAGAAACCAAAAGGCCAAGCAAAGTTAAAGGCAGCAATGCCTTTTTTGCCTTAAACAATCCTGCATAAAGTACTACTAAAGCCGTTACGGCAATGGTGATAATAATATTCATTTGCTTAGTTAACCCCTGTTAATTTATGATTAATCTGTTCCAATAAATGCTGTACCGAGGCATCTGAAATTTGCAATAAAGGTTTTGGATAAACCCCAATTACGATAATCAATGCACAAATGGTGTACAACACTACTTTTTCCGTTCCGTTAATGTCTTTAAAACTTGCTGTAAGTGCGTTCGTTTCGCCCAGCATAATTTTTTGGTAGCTTCTAAACATATATACCGCTCCAAAAATGATGGTTAAGCCTGCTACCGCTCCCAACCAGGCATGGTAGTTGTAAACGCTCATCAGCAATAAAAACTCGCCAATAAAACCGTTAGTACCTGGTAAAGCTACCGTTCCCAGTAAAATGATGAGGAAAGTAATGGCCAATTGAGGAGCAACTTTCGCTAAGCCACCCAATTCATCAACTTTGTTGGTTCCCAAACGTGATTGGACGATATCCAACACGAAAAACAAACCAATTACGTTGATACCGTGGCTCAACATTTGAACCATACTTCCTTGTAAACCTTGGTGGCTTAAAGTGAAGATACCCGCCGCAATTAAACCTACGTGACTAATAGAAGAGTAAGCCACCAAACGTTTAGCATCTTTTTGCATGAAGGCAATAATGGCAGCGTAAACCACGCCAATAACGGCCAATAACATCACTACACAGCTCCAATCTTGTACGCCGTGAGGTACCACAGGCAATAACCATCTGATGACCCCATAGATACCCATTTTTAACATGATACCTGATAGCAACATGGTTCCTGGAGTTGGTGCTGTGGTATAGGTATCTGGCTGCCAAGTATGAAATGGGAAAATCGGCATCTTGATGGCAAAAGCGATAAAGAACGCCCAGAAAATCCAGCCTTGTTGTGTAGAATCTAATTCTAATTTATAAAACTCAGCCAGTTCAAAATTGTTCGCTGGATTTTGTAGGTATAAGTAAATGATCCCCAACAGCATGAACAATGAACCTGCAATGGTATACACAAAGAACTTCATGTTTACTTTGATACGGTCTTTACCGCCCCAAGTAGCACAAATGAAGTAAATTGGAATTAAAGCGGCTTCCCATCCGATATAGAACAAGAAAGCATCCAAAGCAGTGAATACTAAGAGTAGACCAGCCTGCATGAATAAAATTAGTGCATAAAAGGCATTGGCATTTTTATATTCGTGCTTATAGCTTGCAAGGATAATCAAAGGAGTTAAAACGTTAGTTAATAACACCGTGATCATACTAATTCCATCGATACCAACATGAAAATTAATGCCCAGCTGCCTAATCCACTGATAGTTAACCGAAAACTGTGTACTCGCATCTGGAGTGAATTTGCACAATAAACCTATGGCTACTGCCAATGAGAAAATTGAAAATGCTAATGCTGCTACCTTAGCCGTGTTTTGCTTGGCAAATAAAGCGGTGGCAATTGCGCCAACTAAGGGTAGAAATATGAGTATTAAAAGTTCCATTTATAATGTTTGAACCAAATTAAGCGATAGACAAATAAGTGTACAGCAATAGTGCTACGATACCGATAACCATCATCATGATGTAATAACCTACGTTACCCGACTGCAATAAGCGCAAACTTTTACTTCCTTCGTTGGCAGTCCAGCCCAGGCCGTTCACCAAACCATCTATTACTTTGTTGTCGATAATTTTATAGAAGAAAGTAGAAAAAGCGTCCAAAGGTTTTCTGATGATGGCATCGTAGATCTCATCCAAATAGAACTTGTGATAAGACAGTTTCTCCAAAGCTGTTCTAGGTGCTTCATCAGCTACAGGTACTTCTGCTTTTTTAACATACTTGCTGTAAGCTAAAAGAATAGCTACCACCGCTGCCAATACTGAAACGCCCATCAAAGTAAACTCTGTAGTGTGATCTAACTCCAAATGGCTTTGAGTAACCTTTGCACCCGTTAACCAGTGTGCCAACCATTCATTTCCGCCAAATACATGTGGAATGTTTAACAAACCTCCAACTGCTGCTAAAATGGCCAATACCACCAATGGAATAGTCATGGCTTTTGGCGACTCGTGGATATGCTCTTCGGTGTGGTGGGAGCCCCTGAATTTTCCGTAAAAAGTCAGGAACATCATACGGAACATATAGAACGCCGTTAAAAATGCGGTTAATACCCCTACTCCCCAAAGAACCGGGCTATGTTGGTAAGCATGCGCTAAAATTTCATCTTTAGAAAAGAAGCCAGAAAATGGCGGGATACCTGCAATGGCAATGGTACCAATCATCATGGTGGCAAAAGTAGTTTTCAATTTCGCTTTCAATCCACCCATGTGGCGCATATCCTGCTCGTGGTGTAAAGAGTGGATAACCGCACCAGCTCCCAAGAATAATAAAGCTTTAAAGAAAGCATGGGTCAGTACATGGAAGAATGAACCAGTATAAGCACCCACACCTAAACCTAAAAACATATAGCCTAATTGCGATACGGTTGAATAGGCCAATACTTTTTTGATATCGGTTTGTGTTAACGCAATTAATGCCGCAATTAATGCCGTTGCGGCACCAACAATGGCAATAATATTTTGTGTAAATGGTGCCAGATCAAACACCACGCTTGAACGGGCAATCATGTAAATACCTGCCGTTACCATGGTAGCTGCGTGGATTAATGCCGAAACTGGGGTTGGACCAGCCATCGCATCAGGCAACCAAGTAAACAAAGGCAACTGCGCCGATTTACCACAGGCTCCGATGAATAACAATATGCCGATGATAGCCATGGTATTATCGCCAGGCAACATGTTGGCCGCTTGAGGGAACACTTTTGCGAACTCCAAGCTTCCAAAAACCTGGAACATCAAGAATACGCCTAAAAGGAAACCTAAATCGCCAATACGGTTCATTACAAATGCCTTTTTAGCGGCACTGGCATAACTGTTGTTTGTGAACCAAAATCCAATTAATAGATATGAACATAATCCTACGCCTTCCCATCCAATAAACATCACGATGTAATTTGACCCTAAAACCAAAATCAACATGAAGAAGATGAAAAGGTTCAAGTAAGCGAAGAATTTGCCAAAGCCAGCATCTTCGTGCATATAAGCCGTAGAGTAAATATGGATAAGGAAACCAATTCCAGTAATGATCAAGAGCATGATAGCGCTCAAAGGATCATATAAAAACGATAAAGGAATTTTTAAATCGCCAACACTAATCCAATCGAAAAAGTTAACGGTAAATTGCTTTTCTACGCTTGAGCTTAACTCAAAAAAGAAACAAACGCTAAGCATAAATGAAGCTAAAACCACTCCGCTTCCAATGAAGCCTACAGCACCTTTGCTCAATGTATTACGGCCTAAGCCATTAATCACAAAGCCTAAAAGCGGAAGAACTGGAATTAACCAAAGTAAACTTGTAATCATCTTATTTTATTAGAATTACCACTTAAGGCGATTTAATACATTAATATCTATTGATTGTGTGTTGCGGTAAACCATCACGATGATACTCAACCCTACCGCTACTTCGGCAGCGGCCAAAGCCATGATGAAGAATACGAACACTTGCCCGGAAGGATCATTGTGGTGCACTGAAAATGCCGCCAAAAGCAGGTTAACTGCATTTAACATCAACTCTACCGACATAAAAATTACGATGGCATTTCTACGTACCAATACGCCAACAACCCCAATAGTGAAGATAATGGCACAGAACCAAATGTAATGGTTCAATGGTACAGCTTGCATATTTTCGAATAAACTACCCATTTGCTTTTTCCTCCTTTTTGGTTAAAAGTACCGCACCAACCATTGCACTCAACAATAACAACGACGATAATTCGAATGGCAACATAAACGGACCAAACAGCTCTTTGCCCAAGTTTTCTACCAATCCCAAGTTTGGATTTTTTAGCACCAATGGATTGGCAATAGCTACCGATTTCAAGGATCCTATTAGTGTAACCACCAAACATCCGCCAGCAATAATGCCTACTATTTTCAGCAGGGCCGATTTATTGGGCTCGTTGTCTTTATTGAGGTTGAGGAGCATGAGCACAAAAAGGAAAAGTACCATGATAGCACCCATGTACACAATAAAGTTAACTACCGCTAAAAATTGTGCATTTAATAGCACGTAATGAACCGTAAACGTAAAGAACGTCAGGATTAGGTATAGCACACTGTGGATGGGATTTTTTGCAAAAACCACCATCAGCGCAAAAACTACGCTTAATGTTGCTACAAAATAGAATACCGATGTACCCATTAATTTTTATTTAGTTGTTTCAATTTTACCGTCATTGCGAGGTACGAAGCAATCTGGAGATTCATCGCTACGCTCTGAATGACATACTATTTTACCTCCAAAACGCTCTCCAAAGGAGCTTCTACCAATTTATCTTTACCGTAAATAAAATCTTTACGTAAATAATCAGCTGGAACAATTGGCCCATCTAGATAAATGGCCTCTTTAGGGCAAGCTTCCTCACATAAACCGCAGAAAATGCAACGCAACATGTTAATTTCGTAAACCGATGCATATTTCTCCTCGCGATACAAGTGCTTCTCGTCATTCTTACGTTCAGCAGCAATCATGGTGATTGCCTCCGCAGGACAAGACAAAGCACATAAGCCACATGCCGTGCAACGCTCTCTACCTTGCTCATCTCTTTTCAAAGAGTGCATTCCTCTCCAGTTAATCGAGAACTCACGCTCCTGCTCTGGATATTTAACCGTAGCCGGTTTCTTGAAGAAGTGACCTATTGTAGTACTCAAACCACTTGCGATAGCTGGAAGGTACATTCGCTCGGCCAAACTTAATGGCTTCGAAACCAATACTTTTTTCTTATTGCTTAATGATTCCATGTCTCTCTAAAATTTATTTACAATAGCAATAACAATACCTGTAATCACAATATTTGCAATAGCTAAAGGGATTAAACCTTTCCATCCTAAATTCATCAGCTGGTCATAACGGAAACGAGGTATGGTCCAGCGCACCCACATGAAGAAGAAAATGAATGCAAATATTTTAAGGAAGAAGATTAACGTACCGAAAAGAGGTGCCCAAGTTGGGCCTAAAACGGTAGCCATGTAATCCATTCCTGGATAGTTGTAACCTCCAAAGTATAATGCCGCCATCACTGTTGAAGACACAAACATGTTGATATACTCCGCAAACAGGTAAAAACCTAATTTCATCGATGAGTATTCCATGTGATATCCACCATTCAGCTCAGCTTCGCACTCTGGTAAATCGAATGGGGCACGATTGGTTTCGGCAAAAGCACAAACCATGAAGATGATAAAGCCCAGTGGTTGGTAAATCACATTCCAGTGCCAGCCATGTTGTTGGGCTACAATTTCTCTTAAACTAAGCGAGTTGGTTACCAAAAGCAAAGCGATGATGGATAAGCCCATTGCAATTTCGTAACTGATGTTTTGAGAGGCCGCACGGATAGCGCTTAACAACGAATATTTGTTGTTAGATGCCCACCCCCCAATCATCACGCCGTAAACGCCTAGGGAAATAACGCCAAAGATATATAGCAAGCCTACGTTGATATCGGTTACCTGTAGTTTTACCAATCTATCGCCCACCATCATATCCTGTCCCCAAGGAATAACCGCGGTACCAATACAGGCACACAGCATAGCTAAGCCAGGGCCAACCATGAATAGCCATTTATTGGCGTTGGCTGGAATGATTTCCTCTTTCATGAACATTTTTACCCCATCGGCCAATGGTTGTAAAATCCCAAAGGGACCAGCTCTATCCGGACCAAGCCTATCTTGTAAAAAAGCGGCAACCTTACGCTCTGCATAGGTTGAATACATCGCTATCAGCAAACTGATTGCAAATAGTGCAATAACGAGTATAAACTTCTCTATAACGAAATCGATTCCCATTAGATTTTAAAGGTTTTTTCTAGTTCACGTTGATTTGCCTCTTGCAATGCCAGGTTTTCCTTAATTACCGGAAGCGGTTTAAATGTTTCGTAGTGGTTTGATGAAATCACTGAAGTATCAGAGATGTGCGTTGGGTGCTCCAAAGTCCAATCAGAAGTTTTCTTCCTATCGAAACGGCATTCGTTGCAGATAAACTCCTCTACTTCTCCAAATTGGTCTTTCCTTGCGGTAACACGCAATACATCATCGCCTTTGTACCAAAGGGTTACCTTGCCATTACACTTTTCGTGTGAGCAGTTCCGGTGTGCATCAACAGGTTTGGTAAACCATACACGGTTTTTAAAACGGAAGGTTTTATCGGTTAAAGCACCAACTGGACAAACATCAATTACGTTTCCAGAGAAATCGTTATCAACAGCTGCCTGGATGTAAGTGGAAATCTCTGAGTGATCACCACGATTTAAAATTCCGTGAACGCGTTTATCGGTAATTTGATCGGCAGTAAACACGCAACGGTAGCATAAAATGCAACGGTTCATGTGCAACTGGATCTTATCGCCAATATCTATCCTATCGAAAGTACGACGCTCAAATTCATATCTGGTTTTCTGTAAGCCATGTTCGTAGCCCAAGTTCTGCAAATCACATTCGCCGGCTTGGTCGCAAACGGGACAATCCAAAGGGTGGTTGATGAGCAAAATCTCTACCACGCCTGCACGAGCTTCCAAAACTTCTGGTGAAGTAATGTTCAACACCTCCATCCCATCCATTACGGTAGTACGGCAAGAAGCCACCAATTTAGGCATTGGCCGAGGGTCTTTTTCAGAACCCTTGCTCACTTTTACAATGCAGGTACGGCATTTACCCCCACTGCCCTTCAACTTGGAATAATAGCACATGGCAGGAGGCACAATGTCTCCTCCAATTTGTCGGGCAGCGTTTAAAATAGTAGTTCCTGGCTCTACCTCTACTGTTATTCCGTCTATGGTTACTTTAACTAAATCACTCATTCTTTAAGTCAAAAGTGAAAATTCAAAAATCAAAAACCTACGGTGGTTTTTAATCTATTCTTTATTAAGCTTTATGCCGTCATTGCGAGGCACGAAGCAATCTCATTTTATTTATTCGTCTATCGCTTTAGGATTGCTTCGTTCCTCGCAATGACGTATCGGCTAGTCTTAAACCGCAAATAGCAGTCTAAGACTCTTTTACTTCCTCAGGCTTTTTCTCAATCGGATTAGCATAATTCGCTAATCCGTAATTGGTGCTTTGGCTTTTCATTGGCTCTTTCACGTGCCATTCAAACTCATCTCTAAAGTGTCTGATGGCGCTGGCTACCGGCCAAGCTGCTGCATCACCCAATGGGCAAATGGTATTTCCTTCAATTTTACGCTGTACGTCCCATAAAAGATCAATATCTTCCATGGTACCATGACCGTGCTCTATTTTGTGAAGGATTTTCTCCATCCATCCGGTTCCCTCTCTACAAGGTGAACATTGTCCACAGCTTTCATGATGGTAGAAACGAGAGAAATTCCAAGTATTACGCACGATACATTGGTCTTCATCAAACGCGATAAAACCGCCTGAGCCTAACATGGTACCAGTAGCAAAACCACCTTCGGATAACGACTCGTAACTCATCAAGCGAGGCTCGCCATTGGCATATTTTAAAGTTAAGTTAGCGGGCAAAATTGGCACCGAAGAACCACCGGCAACCGTTGCTTTCAATCTTTTTCCGTTAGCAATACCGCCGCAATACTCATCCGAATAGATAAATTCCTCTACCGGTATGCCTAACTCGATCTCGTAAACTCCTGGTTTTACCAAGTTTCCAGAAGCAGAGATTAACTTTGTACCTGTACTTCGTCCAATACCGATTTTAGCATATTCATCGCCACCATCATTTACAATTGGAACTACGGCCGCAATTGACTCCACATTGTTTACTACTGTTGGACAACCATACAAACCCGCAATGGCTGGGAATGGTGGTTTAATACGCGGGTTACCTCTTTTTCCTTCTAGGGATTCTAAAAGTGCAGTTTCTTCGCCGCAGATATAAGCACCGCCACCTGGTTGAACGTAAAGTTCTAAATCATATCCTGTTCCCAAGATATTTTTACCTAACCAACCTGCGGCTTTGGCTTCCTCGATGGCTCTTTCTAATATTCTGATCTGGGGCATCATTTCGCCTCTCACGTAAATGTAAGAGGTATTTGCACCCAAGGCATAACTTGAAACAATCATTCCTTCAATTAACGCATGAGGAATGTGTGTCATTAAATATCTATCCTTAAAAGTACCTGGTTCAGATTCGTCACCGTTGCAGACCAAGTAACGAGGCACGCCTTCTGGCTTGGCCAAAAAGCTCCACTTCATTCCCGTAGGGAAACCTGCACCTCCACGACCTCTCAAACCCGATTTCTTCACTTCCTCAACTACATCATCAGGAGTTAGGGTCTTTAAGGCTTTTTCAACCGCACGGTAACCGCCTTTTTCGCGGTAAACGGCTAGCGTGTTGATGCCAGGCACATTGATATGTTCTAATAATAGTTTACGTCCCATTTTGTTAGATATGAGATGTGAGATGTGAGATATGAGACTATAAGTCTATCTCTCAATACTCAAATCTATTGTCGCAAATCTTTATTTTTTAAATCGTCAATTAATTGATCTACCGATTGTTCGGTCAAGTTTTCGTAGAAAGTATATTCCGGACCAATTTGTAAAACCGGACCAAACCCACAAGCCGCCAAGCATTCAACGCCTCTCCAGCTGAATAAACCGTCAGCCGTAACTTCGCCTTCTTTAACCCCTAACTTTTGTTCGATATGATTCATAATTTTTTCGGCGCCAACTAGGCAACAAGGCCCAGTACGACAAACCTCCAAAACATATTTTCCTTTTGGCTGCAAAAAGTACATGGTGTAGAAACTGGCCACCTCATATACTTCTATAGGCTGAATTTTCAAGAATTCAGCAACTTTATCCATTGCAGGCACACTTGTCCAACCATACTCGGCTTGCACCAAATGTAATAATGGCAGCAAAGCTGATTTTTGCTTTCCTTCTGGATAACGCTTCACTATTTCATCAAACTTGGCTAGCAAAGCTGATGAAAATTCTACAGGCTGTGTTTCTTCTACTTTAAGCATCTAATTCTCCTGCAATAATGTTCATACTACTCATGTTGATGATGGCATCAGACAATAACATGCCCTCGCTCATTTTCGCATACATTTGGTAGTTAATAAAACTTGGTCTTCTAAAGTGCAAACGATAAGGACTTCTACCGCCATCATTGATCAAATAAAAGCCAAGCTCTCCGTTTCCACCTTCTACCGCGTGGTAAACTTCCGCTTTTGGCGCATCAATTTCTCCCATCACAATTTTAAAGTGATAGATCAATGCCTCCATATTGTTATACACTTGTTCCTTTCCAGGCAAGTAAAAATCAGGAACATCAGCATGGAAAATGCCTTTAGGCTCTGATTTTAATTTCTCCATCGCCTGTTCAATGATGCGTACACTTTGCCACATTTCCTCGTTACGCACCAAATACCTATCAAAAATGTCCCCACTTGTACCTACTGGAATTTCAAAATCGAAATCTTGGTAAGAAGAATAAGGCTCACTTACGCGAACATCGTAATCGATACCCGTCGCCCGTAATAACGGACCCGTCCAACTGTAGCTTAAAGCGGTATCCGCGGTTACCTCGGCCACCCCTTTGGTACGATCGATAAAAATACGGTTACGATTAAGCAAGCTTTCAAACTCTTTTAATGCCGCCGGGAACTCTTTTAAGAATTTATTGATTTTCGCAAATGCTACCTCGTTAAAATCTCTTTCCAATCCGCCTATACGGCCAATGTTAGTGGTTAAACGGGCACCACATATCTCCTCAAAAATTTCGTAGATATGCTCTCTGTATTGGAAAAGATAAAGGAAAGTAGTAGTGGCACCTGTATCTTGGGCAATAATGGTATTGCAAATGATATGATCGGCAATACGCGAAAGTTCCATGATAATTACCCTCAAATAATCCACTCTCTTCGGAATTTGGATATTCAAGAGCTTTTCTACCGTCATGTGCCAGCCCATGTTGTTAATAGGCGACGAGCAGTAGTTCAAACGGTCGGTTAGCGGTGTAATCTGATAAAAAGGGCGGTGTTCCGCAATTTTCTCAAATGCCCGATGGATATACCCAATGGTAGAAACTCCACTTACTATGCGCTCCCCATCCATTTGCAACACGTTTTGGAAAACGCCATGTGTTGCGGGGTGAGTAGGGCCTAAGTTTAGGGTTACCAACTCACTTTGAGGATCGTTGTCTGTATATACTGGTTGATTGTTACTCATAGTTATCTACCAAAATATTCATCTTTTTTATCTACCCTGTTAGGATCTTCCAACGGGTATTGTTTCAACATGGGATGCACACCTAAGTCGTCCATGTTTAATATTCTTCTTAAGTCAGGATGTCCTTCGAATTTAACCCCAAAGAAATCATAGGTTTCTCTTTCCATCCAGTTTGCACCATTCCATAAAACAGTTGCCGAAGCAATTTTTGGATCGTTTTCGTGCAAAAACACTTTCAGTCTTACCCTAATGCCACTTACCATGCTATGCAAATGATAAACCACAGCAATCTGCTCCTTTTCGGGGTAGTGCACTGCGGTAATATCCGTAAGGAAGTTAAAATTGATCCGGCCGTTTTCTTTTAGGAAAGATAGCACATCAATTACTTTATCCTTTGTAGTGGAAAAAGTCAATAAGCCATAAGGCTCGGAAACATCAAAAAGCTGCTCGCCAAATTTTTCACCTAGCAGGTCAATCAGTTCAGTATTTGTTGCTTTAGCCATTATTGTATTCCGTAACTCGCTAACAGTTCTTTATATTCAGGAGAATGTCTTCTTCTGCCCGATTCGTTTTTTACTAAATCCTGGATACGCTGGAAGCCATCTAAAATAGCTTCTGGTCTGGGCGGACATCCCGGCACATAAACATCTACCGGAATGATCTCGTCAATACCTTGCAGCACCGAATAAGTATCAAAAATACCTCCGCTTGATGCACAAGCACCCACTGCCATCACCCAACGAGGCTCAGCCATTTGAAGATAAACCTGTTTCAATACCGGCCCCATTTTTTTGGCAATAGTGCCCATTACCATTAAAACGTCGGCTTGACGAGGAGAAAAACTTAACCTTTCTGAACCGAAACGTCCAAAATCGTAATGCGAGCCCATGGTTGCCATAAACTCAATACCACAGCAAGAGGTTGCAAAAGGCAACGGCCACAACGAATGTGAACGGGCCAAGCCAATTGCCTTGTCTAGAGAAGTGGCGAAAAAGCCATTCCCTTCTATGCCTGGAGGCGCCTCAACTATTTTGATTTCACTCATGTTTATAAACAAAAAAGCTTGTCCAATAACAACAAGGACAAGCAGCAAATTTACAACATTTAGTAGGATTTGGGTCGCATCATCATCATTTAGAAACAATCTAAATAACTTGAATACGGGCTTCTAATGCCAATCTAATGCTTTCTTTTTAAGGATATAGATAAAGCCCAAAAGCAACGTTCCCATAAAAACAAACATCTCTATCACGCCGTTCCAGCCCAACTCTCTAAAGTTAACAGCCCAAGGGTACATAAAAATTACCTCCACATCAAATAGCACAAACAAAATGGCTACCAAAAAATATTTGATAGAAAAGGGCTGACGAGCATTTCCAATCACCTTAATACCCGACTCGAAGGTGGTCAACTTATCATTGGTTTTTCTTTTGGGGCCTAAAAGGTGTGTAGCAAACAAGGTTACTACCACAAAACCTAAAGCAACAATAACCTGAAATATAATAGGAATGAAATCTTGTGCGGTACTTTGTGCTTGCATAATAACAATGGATTTGGAGGCAAAATTAAAATAAAAAGGCAGGATTACAAATCCTGCCTTTCCTTTATGACATTAAAAATTACTTTTTAATTGGCGTTTTTTTAGCTGGAGTAGATGGACCCGCCAAAAACTTCAAATTGTCTATAGCTAACGCATTTTGAGGATCAATAGCTAAAGTTTTGTTAAAATACTCTTTAGCTTTTTCCTTATCCGTAGCTGCAGTAATAGCTCCTAAATAGTTATAAGCATCAACTAAGCCTCTTTGATTTTGAGGTGTACTTGCTTTCTCTGGTTTATCAACCGTTACCATTTGAATATATTTTTCAAAATGAGGTACCGCAAGGCCTTTAGGTTCTTTTGGATCATCTAGCAATTTATAAGTACGTGCTCTATATAATTGTGCTGCTTCGTACTCTGGTGCCAATTCTAACAACTTAACGAAAGATGAATCTGCAGCTCTTAAAAGTGCCATATCTGTTCCTTTAGAACTTACATAATTAGAAGTTCCTAAATAAAAGTAAGCCATTGCCAAAGAAGGGTTTTTTGAATTAACCTTAACTACTTTGTCATAAACCTTCGCTGCTTTAGGAAAGTTCTTGTCATTAAAATATTTCAAACCGATGCTAGCCAATTCTTCAACTTTTGTTGAGTCTAGCTCCACACCTTTCGTCACATTAATTACCGCAAGGCTATCTTGACCTGTAGCTAATTGCGCTTTTCCCAAGTACAAATAATCTGAGCTTATAATACGAGAAGCATCTTGTGTTCTACCAAAAAGCTCATTCATGTATTTCAAACCTTGCTCGAAGTTTTTGTTCTCAATTGCAGAATAGCCTCTCATCCTAGCTACGATAAAGTTCTTAGGATCTTTAGGATCTGGAGCATTTAATGTACTCACTTCTTTCTCCAATGTTGCAAAGTCACTCGCATAGAACAAGAACTGTGCATAACGCAAACGAGAATCAAAAGATTTATCGGTTAAATCTAGATATTTTCTCATGTTCTCTAAAGATTCCGCTTTTTTTGCAGCGCCATTTTTTGGATCAGCAAAAGACCATTGGTTTTGGGTTTCTGCAAGCTCTCTGTAAGCTGGACCATAATTTGGATCAGCAGCGATTACTTTTTTAATTTCAGCTTCTGCTTCCGGGAAAGCAAATGCGTCTTTGTACATTTTTCCAATCTGCACGTTAGCTCTGTACAAGTTAGGGTTAATATCCAAAGCTCTCAAATATTGAGGATAAGCCTCAGTATTTTTTCTTTGCATCGCATAAAAATCTGCTAAGGCCAAAAAGGTCTCTGGATCTTTATCTTTAGAATCTAGCTCGTCTGCTTTTTGCAAATTAGGCAATGCCTGTGCGTAGTCGATATTTTTTTTATCTACTTGATCAATATATGCTCTACCGATTGCTAAATAGGTAGCGTAATCTTTAGCTTTTAAGCCTATTGCTTTGTCAAAGTTGGTTTTTGCGTTAGTTGCATTACCTTGTGACAAATCTGCCTGGCCTAAACCTACAAAGTTCAAAGCATTTTTAGGATCCGCAGTAGTACCATTAGTAAATGCTGCCCTAGCAGAATCAATATTGTCTGTCAATAAATATACTTTCCCTAAGTTAAAGTAGTTATCTCCTTCTTTCGGCTGATTTGCCACCAAAGTTTTAAGCATTGATGTGGCTTTCTGATATTGCTCGGCATCGATAGCCTTTTTTGCATCAGCTAAACTTTGAGCAAATGAGGCAGTGCTACCCATCAATAATAAGCCTGTGGCCAAGGCTATGTTCTTCTTAATCATTTTCATTGTCTCTATTTGTTAAAATTAGAAATAACTGTTAACTGCTTATGTACAGTGTTCTCTATTTCCCTAAGTTGATTAAAATAAATTATTTTTTGTTATTAGTTTTAAAGTTAAATTCTCTTTCTGCTACTTTATGAGGTCCTAGACCCGATTTAAGTACTATTAATTGTCCACGAGGGCTTGATAACCAAGTTGCAAAACCCGTGCCTAAACCATTTGTTCCTTCTGCATTGATCAGGTAAACGTTTCTCAAAAAGGGATATTTTCCGTTGATCAAATTTTCTTGGGTAGGCTTATAATAGGCATCCGACCCATTTTTACCGGCTAAGTTTTTAACTGCTAAGGCCTTAACACCTGATAAAAAAGGAGAAGAAACTTTAACATTTTTTAACAACCAGTTTACGCCAATTACGCCAATGTAGCCTTCATTTTCTGCCACATATTTAATCACGTCATTCGTTGTTTTCAGGGTGTAAACTCCTTCTTTTGGCAACTGCTTTATTTTAGCCGAGTCGATAAAATATCTAATTGTGCTAGAGTAGGCATTGTCAAAAACCAATTTCTTACCGGTTTTAGAAATTCCCTTCATGATATCATAGGCCTGCTCGGCTGTAATAGTGCTGTCGGCATCGTTCTTCTTGACAATCAGTGCCAATCCATCTATAGCAAACCGATCTGTATAGATACGACTTTGTTTTTGTTTATAAAAATTATCCTCTCCGGGTTTTAACATTCTTGAAAGCACAAGCATCTTGATTTCGCCCTTTCTAAACCTTGGGATAATCTCATTTTCGTTTCCGGCAACAACAGCTATCGTTGCCGAAGGATAGTCAGATTTGAAAACAGCTATCTGATCATCCAAAATTTGGGCATAGGTTTCATCAACCAATATCGTTGTTTTTCCAGAAGTCCGCGAATCGCCAACCGTATCTTTGTTTGTTTTTCTCTTGCAGGAAAGACAGGCAAATGTTAAAAGTAATGCGAGCGCTAAAGCTGATGCTTTTCTCATTCTGTTCTGTGATCTCTAATTATTCTAAAAAATCTAATCGTTGCGTAAACAATCAATACAATGCCAAAGGCGATACGGTACTTTTGAGGAAATTTCAGTGGATCTAAATTCAAAAGCTCACCCCAAAACATTACCACAACGGCCAAAGCGCAGAAGATAAAAATCATCGCAACCCCTAAAATAAACAGAAATCGCTGTTGAGGCGATTTCTGTTTGAAAGTATCTAAATTAAACATGCTTAACTATTGTTGCAAGCTAAATTTAATTGGGATGTTATATTTAACACGCACCGGTTTACCGTTTTGCATACCTGGGTTCCAACGTTTACTCAGTTTCAATACACGAACTGCTTCTTCATCGGTTCCATATCCAAGTTTTCTATCAATTTTGATATCCGTTAGCGATCCATCTTTTTCTACGGTGAAAGAAACGAACACGTTACCTTGAATATTGTTCTCCGCAGCCATTGGAGGATACTTGATATTATCGCTCAAGAATTTATAGAACTTCTCGATACCGCCTGGAAACATTGGAGGGTTTTCCATACTTACAAAGCTGTAAACGGTATTATCTTCTACTACTACCGCTTGTTTAGGGCCTTCACCTGCGGCGGTAATTTGCACTACGTCTGCAGTTGGGTCACCTTCAATGGTTCTTTGTCCGGGGTCGGCTTTTTTCAAATCCTCAACGGTTGGTGGTTTTTCGTCACGCACTTCGTTATCTGGTTTAACGATTGGCGGCGGGAATTTCACCTGGTCTTGCTTTGGTGGAGGTGGCTCTACCGGTGGCGGAGTTTTCACCTCTGGGTTAATTGGTGGGGGTGGTTGCATTACCACCTCGGTCACTGTCTCTTTTGGAGGTTCAGGAACCATTCCTTTCAACAAGGCATATAGCTTTGGAGCCAGGAAAAGGAAGATGAATATTGCCGAAGCAATAAACAGTGATTTGGTTGTATTCCAAGCATTGGTCTGGCGAAGCTCGTAAGCTCCGTAGGCCTTGTTCTTTTTGGCGAACACAACGTCAATCCATTCCTTATTAAATAAATCTATTTTAGACATTGCTCAATTTTTTATTTGTTATCAACTCGTTATAAAATCCCTTTGGATTTCATAAAATCTCTTTCGCTATCTAAAAGATGCTTAGGATCGTCGTCAACAGCTGGAGCGTTGATATTTGTTTTAGTGATATTGATCTCGTCCATGATGTCTACAAAGTTTTTGTAAGTAGCTCCATCGGTAGGCTTAACAATAATCACAATATCTCTACCACTTGCATCTTTTACGTCCTTCTTGTTCTTTAACAATGAAGCTCTAATATCATTATATCCTTCAATTGTTGGAGCCGATTTACCAGCCTCGCCCATATACCAAGCAATCCTATCGTTTTTACCTAATAAAATGGTCATCGTCTGCGACTCTCTAAGTTCAAGCCTGTTCTCATCCTTTGCGTCCTTGTCAGGCTTTGCAATATCCATTGCCTGAGGTTTAGATAAAGACGTGGTTAACATGAAGAAAGTAATCAAAAGGAACGCTAAGTCTACCATCGCCGTTAAATCGACTTTAGTAGAGGCCTTCTTGCTTCTTACCTTTCCACCTTTACCGCCGTCCTTACCGGAGGTATCTAATTCTGCCATTGCTTAATCTCTATTGTGCACCGCCTTCTGACGATGTAATTAAACTAAATTTGTTAATTTTTTGCTTTTGCAGTAAGTCAACAACTTTTCTAACGGTTGGATATTCTTCGTTGGCATTACCTTTAATGCTCAAACGCATATCTATGCCGTGTAGTTCAGAAGTAGCATATCTAGCTTCCTTGATCCAGTTGAACAACTCATTGTTGGTGGTTGAGTCCATTGGAATACCTGACTGTATGCCTGACTTGGAGCGCTGCTCGCCGTTCATAGCCAAAAACTGCTTCATATTACCCATTGGTACACCGAAAGCGGAAACTACTGCAAACTTTTTAGCCTCTTCTTCGGAAAACGTTTGGCCATAAAGGTTTGCCATTCTCGCAAGTGTTGCTTTTTTCACATCTTGGCCGATGATTTCCAAGAACACCTTGCCTTTACCTATACTTACGATAGAGATGTCTTTATCAGGCATTTTAAACTGCACTGAAGAAGATGGCGTAGTGATCTCTAGGGGATCTGGCTGACGAGCAGTGGCTGTTAAGATAAAGAAAGTAAGCAACAGGAACGACACGTCGCACATGGCTGTCATATCGATCGAGGTACTACTCCTTTTAACTTTTGCTTTACCCATAATCTAAATTATTAATATTTTAACTAATGATGCTATTTGTTCCGGTTTTCCATAAAGCCGGCAAAAGAAAATAAAATAATTTTATTTATGTGTACTTGCGTAAGTTTGGATTATGCTGAAACCAGCTTCATCAATAGCATAAGTTAATTTATCAATTTTAGATGTAAGGATGTTGTACATGATGATCGCTAAGGTTGAAGTACCGATACCAGTTGCTGTATTGATAAGTGCCTCAGAAATACCTGTTGCAAGAGCCGCTTGGTCAGGAGCACCTGAGTTAGCTAAACCACCAAACGCCTTGATCATACCTGTTACAGTACCTAATAGACCTGTTAATGTACCTACAGAAACCAATGTAGCAATAATGGTTAGGTTTTGCTCCAACATAGGCATTTCTAAAGCGGTTGCTTCTTCAATATCTTTTTGAATAGCTACAATTGACTGCTCTACGTCTAAGTTGGTGTCAACTTCTACTTCGCTATATTTTTTAAGACCTGATTTAATTACATTGGCCACAGACCCTTGTTGTTTATCACACTCTGCTACTGCTGCTTGGATGTTTCCTGAGCTCAAGAACGATTGGATTTTTTTGATAAATGATTCTAAGCTTCCTTTACCAGTTGCCTTACCAATAACGATTAAACGCTCAATTGAGAAAACGAATACCATTAAAAGCATACCCATTAAGATAGGCACAATAAAACCGCCTTTGAAAGCCATACCGCCATAGTTACCTGGGTGAGGAAGATAGGCGTGAGTATCGTCATTGTAGAAAGCTAGGGATAATTGGCTATTAGCTTTAGCTACGTCTTCTGGAATGTTAAAGTTAGATGGTTTACCTAATACGAAGATAAAAAGCGTTACACCAATGAGAATACAGATTGGGATAACTAGGGTAGCAAATAAGTTAGACGCTGTTGCGCTGCTCTCTTTTTTAGCTGGTGTAGGTTTTGGTGCGTTTGCCATTTTTTTAATTTTTAGTTTTAGTACTTGTTTTTTAAATTTCTAATTAAATAAATAAGTTAATACACTCAACGCAGCGTAGGCCGAATTGTTGCGGAAGCAAATTTATAATTTTGATTTAAATTACAAATTAAATATTCATTACACAATTAATTCGTTACTTACGCCGCATTGGGAAATGCGCATAACTAAAAAAGATTGCCTTTGAGGCAATCTTTCCGCAATTAAAACTAAAAATTTAATCAAATGCAAATTTTTGCAAGAAAAAAAAACGTATTAGGCAATAATTTCCGCAAGTTTCGGCATCCCTTTTTTCATTTCGTCATCTGCAAATTCCTCAAAATCTTTGAAGTTGCTCAGAAATGCCTGTGCCAGTTCATTAGCCTTTGTATCATAGTGTTGCGGATTGCTCCAAGTATTTTTGGGGTTCAATACCTCCGAAGGCACGTGACTACATGTATTGGGCATTGCTAGGCCAAAGATGGGATGATGGCTGAATCCGACATTTTCCAGTTCGCCGTTCAGCGCAGCAGTAATCATGGCACGGGTATAAGACAGCTTCATTCTGTTGCCAACGCCAAAAGGGCCACCACTCCAGCCGGTATTTACCAACCATACATTTACCTGATGTTTTTTCATTTTTTCGCCCAGCAGTTTGGCATAGGCGGTTGGATGTAGGGGCAAGAAAGCTTTACCAAAACAAGCTGAAAAAGTCAATTGCGGCTCGGTTACTCCTGTTTCAGTGCCGGCCACTTTTGCGGTGTATCCTGAAATAAAATGGAACATGGCCTGTCCTGGTGTTAATTTAGATATGGGAGGCAGTACGCCAAAAGCATCAGCCGTTAAAAAGAAAATATTTTTTGGGATTGGCGCTATAGATGTTTCCAAGGCATTATCGATATGATGCATTGGATAGGCCACCCGGGTATTTTCGGTTTTCTCGATATTAGAAAAATCAACTGTCCGGGTAGCTGGGAAATAGTTGATGTTCTCCAACAATGCCCCAAATTTGATCGCATTAAAAATTTGTGGTTCTTTCTCGGCGGTTAAATCAACACATTTGGCGTAGCAGCCGCCTTCAAAATTAAAGATACTGTCTTCGCCCCAGCCATGCTCATCATCCCCTACCAAAGCTCTATGGGGATCTGCGGAAAGTGTTGTTTTCCCGGTTCCGGACAGGCCGAAGAAAACGGCAGAATCACCATTCTTGCCCACATTTGCGGAGCAGTGCATCGATAAGGTATTCCGTTGCTCCGGCAGTATATAGTTCAATACCGAAAAAATCCCTTTTTTAATTTCTCCGGTATAGGCTGTACCTCCTATTAAGATGATTTTTTTTGAAAAATTAAGGATAGAGAAATTTTCCTGCCTGGTCCCATCCGTTTGCGGGTTAGCTAAAAAAGATGGAATGGCAATAATGGTCCACTCTGGCTGCGCCGGTAGCTCCTGGTTCCCATATCTCAAAAAAAGGTTGTTGGCAAATATGTTCTGGAAGGCATATTCAGTAATTACCCTGATACTGATGCTATAATCCTTATCGGCACAGGCATAAGCATCTCTTACATAAACCTGCTTATGCTGCAGATACGCAAGCATTTTTTGGTAAAGCAAATCAAAGTATTGCGTGCTTATTTTAATATTAATGTCGCCCCACCATACGGTGTCATTGGTAACATCATCACTAACAATAAATCTGTCTTTTGGTGAGCGGCCCTTAAATTTACCCGTGTCGATGGCTAATGCGCCTGAATCGGCTAGGGAACCTTCCCCGTTTTTGATTGCCTCCTCTACTAGTTCTGGCACGCTCAGCTGATATTTAAACTGCAGCGAAGCCAAACCCAGATAATCTAGCTGAGGCTTTTGGATACTATATTTGGTCATATTTTTGGTTTAAATATCCCGCAAAGCTAAGTAGATATTTATGCAAAAAATGCCATATTTAGATAATTTTTTTACTTATTGTGGCAATTACACTAAGGAATAAACAATTGTTTTTCAGCAACTTACAAATAAAATCTATCCTCCAGACTTCTTCACTTTATAGCCCTCTTTTTGAAGATGTAAAAACACTTTTTCTTTAAAATCGCCCTGCAGGATAATCTCGCCGTCTTTGGCGCTTCCGCCAACTCCACATTTGGTTTTAAGGGTTTTGGTCAGCTTCTCCAAATCGGCCTCCGTACCAATAAAACCCGTAACCAGGGTCACTGTTTTCCCGCCCCTGTTTTTCCGGTCTAACATCACCCTCAAATCTTGTTGAGCATTGGGCAGTGTTTGCTGCTCTTCCGTTTGCTGATTTTCATAAACAAAATCAGGATCGGTAGAAAACATGATTCCGCTGAAATCATTAAAGGTATTTTTCTTTTGCTTGCTCATGGTATTAGGAACTGGTGGTTAGGGATTAGTGGATAGTGCCAGTACAGTGTACATGGATTCGTTAAAATTAGTTGCTTAGTATCTTTAACGATGCTGGGATTATCTTTATTTCAAGCTCTTCGCCAAGTTTCAAAGGTTCGCCATCCAGGTGCACGGCATCAGCCGCCATACGTTTTATTTTAATATGCTTTCCTCTGATGATTTTGACTAAACTTGATCGATGTGTTTTTGCGGTAATCATTTGAAACGCCAAAACGGGCAATTTCACCAAAGAAATGGGATGTATGATGCAAACATCTAAGTAACCGTCTGTTAAAGATGATTTGGGGGAGATGTAAACATTGTTACCATATTGCGATGAATTGGCAATACTAATGGCAAAGGCCGAGTTATCATATGCCTCCCCATCAATCTCAATATGATAGGGCTGCGCCTTATAAGTGGTAATTTCTTTAAACCCAAGCTCTACGTAACTTTTTAGTCCCCGCTTTTTGTTGCCGGCAAAAACCGAACTTAAATGGGCATCGAATCCCATCCCTGCCATGTTAAAAAACTTTCTGCCATTTAATTCGGCAGTGTCTATGACCCGTGGTTTGGCCGTATTGATTAGGGCGATGGCTTTTTTTGCGCTCAGCGGGATATTTAAGAAACGTGCCAAGCCATTGCCCGAGCCAAAAGGAACAATAGCCAACGATTTATCGCTGTGCACCAATTTGCTGGCAACTTCGTTGATGGTACCATCGCCGCCCACGGCAACAATAACATCGTACTCCTTCTTCTCTGCTTCTTCAGCCAGCTCAGCTGCATGGCCAACGTACTCGGTGAAGGCATATATAGGCGCATACTTATCCTTGTCCAAAAACTGATCGATCAAAGCTGGCAGATCGGTCTTCTTTTTGCCTCCCGAAATAGGATTAATGATGAAAAGGATATTAGACTTGTTTTGCGACATAAATAATTAGCGCACAAAATAATTGATAATTTTTGAGTATTAAAATTTATTGTAGTAGTTTTGCAGCATTAAAGTGGACTGATTTGCTAATGCCGAAAGTTTCGGGACTGATTGCAACCACGTAAAAAAAAGTGCTAATTCTGTTGCTACACTTCTATTTACAGCCTATCGGGGGCATCAAACACTTTATTTTTTTATTGTTTGTTTAATTAATTAAAAAATTAGATGTCTTATTTATTTACATCAGAATCTGTATCTGAAGGTCACCCGGATAAAATTGCCGACCAAATTTCGGACGCGTTAATTGATAATTTTTTGGCTTTTGATGCCGAGTCAAAAGTAGCTTGTGAAACATTGGTTACTACAGGACAAGTAATTTTGGCGGGCGAGGTAAAATCTAAAACCTATTTAGATGTACAACAAATTGCGAGAGATGTGATCAAGAAAATTGGTTACACCAAAAGCGAGTACATGTTCGAAGCCAATTCATGCGGTGTCTTGTCTGCTATCCACGAACAATCTCAAGATATTAACCAAGGCGTTGACAGAAGCACTAAAGAAGAGCAGGGTGCCGGCGACCAAGGAATGATGTTTGGCTATGCAACCAACGAAACCGAAAATTATATGCCATTGGCACTTGATTTATCGCATGCCCTATTAAGGGAGTTGGCTACGCTAAGGAGAGAGAATGCCGAGATTACTTATTTACGCCCTGACGCAAAATCACAGGTTACCCTCGAGTATTCAGACGACAACCAGCCCCAAAGAATTGATGCCATTGTAATTTCTACACAGCATGATGACTTTGTGCAGCCTAAATCTGATTCGAAAGAAGACAAGAATGCCGCAAACGAGGAAATGTTGGTTAAAATCAAAAATGATTTAATCTCTATCTTGATTCCAAGAATTAAAGCTAAATATCCTCAATACGCTCATTTATTTAATGATGATATTACTTACCATATTAACCCAACTGGCGTTTTTGTAATTGGTGGGCCGCATGGCGATACTGGTTTAACCGGCAGAAAAATCATTGTAGATACTTATGGTGGCAAAGGAGCGCACGGTGGTGGGGCTTTCTCGGGAAAAGATCCAAGTAAAGTAGATAGAAGTGCTGCTTATGCTACTCGACACATTGCCAAAAACTTGGTTGCGGCTGGTTTGTGCGATGAAGTTTTAGTGCAGGTTTCTTATGCTATTGGTGTTGCAAAGCCTACCTCTATCAATGTGGTTACCTATGGAACTTCCAAAGTGGCCTTAACCGATGGGGAAATTAGCAAAAAGGTAGAATCTATTTTCGATATGCGCCCTTACTTTATTGAGCAACGCTTGAAATTAAGAAACCCAATTTACAGTGAAACTGCTGCCTATGGGCACATGGGCCGTCAACCGGAAACGGTAACTAAAGTTTTCAAATCGCCAAATGGTGAGGAAAAAACAGTTAGCGTTGAGTTGTTTACTTGGGAAAAACTAGATTACGTTGATCAAGTAAAAGCTGCTTTCGGTTTATAATTTTTTAACCACATAGAAACATAGGTTAATCTTTCTTGATACATCTATGGTTCTATGTGGTTTTTAGTTTAGCTATATCCCTTTAGCTTTCATAAAGCTGGCTTCCTCTGCCAGCACATATTTATCATCAATCGCGTAAGTATTCACCTTATTGAGGTGCATTTCATCAACTAAATCTACAAAGTTGCGGAAAACAGACGTGGCGGTAGGTTTGATGATCACATACATTTCCTTGTCTTTTGCTTCTTGGTGTGTGCTTGCTACAATTTGTCTATTTTCTAAAATTGCCTTTTGGATCTGAGCAACGTCGACAACATGCATCTGGCCATCGGTGGCTCTACCAAGATAGTAAACGGCTTTATTGTCTTTACCTAGCAAAATAGTTAGGGTTTTTGAAGCTGGCCAAGGCGCTAAGTGCTCGGGATGCGTTACTGGTACTGGCTTAGCAATGTCCATTACATTCATTTTACTTAAGGAGGTCGTGAGCATAAAAAAGGTGATAAGCAGAAATGCCAAATCAACCATTGCGGTTAAGTCTACCTCTGGAATCGGTCTGCGAGTGCTTCCTTTTACGGCCTTGCCGCTTTGAGGAACGTTAAGTGTTGCCATCTTTGTTCGGTTTTTAGGATGATGACCATTTTGCTTTATTTGCATAAAAAAGGGCGATTAAAATTTAATCACCCTTTTAATTACTTAACGGCAGCTATCACCCCACACCCTATCCTCGGGCCAGAGTTTCCCGTAGGCTGTGTCTGGTAGTCATCGGTCCCGCCATGAACAATAATTCCTCTTCCGATAATATTTTTCGCATCACCATCTGCGATACTCCATCTGGTGGTGCTCAACGAAATTTTAGCATGGCCTTTACCATCAAGCGCAATGTTGCCGATGTCTCCGGAATGGAATGAATCAGAATCCCACTTGCCATGTGGTTCGTTGGTTGGGTTCCAGTGACCATGTGTATTTTCGCCCATATTGCCGCAATCTCCGTGCTCATGAAAATGCACCGCCACGGTACTATCTGCTCTTTCGGGCATGTTTATTTCCAAATCCATCCTGATCTTGCCATTGTCCATTTGATAAAACTTGGCAGTACCTATAGCCTGGTTATTAGCGGTTGAATTTAAATTGGCCGAAGCCACCTCTCTTTCCTTATTTGCACACCCCATAAATGTGGTACAAACAGCAAGAGCAAAGCATAAAAAATAATGTTTCATAATATTGGTTTAAGTTGTTACTAATTAGTTTACCTCATGGTTTAAGGACTTAAAACACTTTAGCACAACAACCGCCAGCACTTTTGGTTTGTATAGGTGTGGTTTTACTGCAAATAAAAAGCAAAACTATTCCAAACTTGGGATGTTTTTAAGGTAGATCAATTTTAAAAGTTATGGAACAGCCAATAGAGATGAATACCCTTAGCCAAATCCTTGAAAAACTAAGGAAAAAGGGCATAGACAACGAACTTAAAATGACCGACCACGGTAAGATGCAATCAAAAGCGCTCAACAAAATATATACGCCAGATGATCTCACCATTGTGAAAACCTATAGGTTTGAAGGGATGTCGGACCCTGCAGATAATTCGGTACTGTATATGATTGAGGATAGCGACAAGAACATGGGCTACATTTTAGATGCCTACGGGGCCTATTCTGATAATGATGGCGCTGCCTTTGCAGACTTCCTCAAGCGCATTAATACTGCCGACCGAGACGAACAAGAGCTTTTTCATTAGAAAAAGCTCTTTTAGTATCTGCAAAACCTTTACGCAAACGCTTGATATTAATTATACTGGAAAAACATATATTTGCGTTAAAGCGTGCAATCATCAATGAAGAAACCAGTAACTATTAAAGAAATTGCGAAAAAGCTAGACTTATCGTTCTCCACGGTTTCAAGGGCATTGCATGCGCACCCCAGCATTAGCTTGGCTACACAGCAGCGAGTAAAGCAAATGGCTACCGAAATGGGCTATGAACCCAATCAAACCGCTATTTTCTTCCAAAAAGGCAAAACTTTTACCATTGGTGTTATTTTACCGGAACTGGCGGAAGCGTTCTTTGCAGTAGCAATGAGTGCTATCGAAGACATTGCCTACAAGCGGAACTATACCATTTTGTTGGCACAATCGCACGATGATGAAGAACGGGAAAAGCTTTTGGTGGAAAAACTAAAAACGCACCGCATTGATGGGCTTTTGGTTTCTGTAGCCAAAAATACGTCCAATTTCGAGCACTTTGAGCAATTGAAGAAATCTCGTATCCCAACGGTTTTCTTTGACCGCATACCGCCACTCAAAAACATCCACTATGTGGCCTGTAACATAGAAAATGGCAGTATTGAAGCAGTTAACTTTTTACTGAAACGTGGCCATCGGAATATCGGCCTGATTAATGGGCCCACTTCTCTGCTGGCCAGTGGACAGCGAAAAGAAGGTTACATTAAAGCTTTACAGAAAAACAGGCTGAAGTTTGATCCAAGCCTGGTGATTAATTGCGATTTGACCGAAGAAGGTACTATTTGGGCCATGGAAACCTTGCTTAACCATAAACGCAAGCCTACCGCCATTGTTACCTTTAATGATTATGTTTCGGCCTTTGCCGTTAAACATGCGCTCCAAAAAGGAGTAAAGGTAAATGAGGATATTGAATTGGTAAGTTTTGCCAATGCACCCATTACCGATTATATGGCCTATCCGCCGTTGGCTTCGATAGAGCAGTTTCCGGCGATACAGGGCCAGAAAGCTATTGATACCTTGCTTGACCTTATTGCCAATAAAGACGGGGAAGAGGAACAGGCCTTTTATAAAACAGTGATCGAAGCTGAACTTATTGAGCGTACAAAAGGAAACTAACTTTGACAATCTTTACGGTTAAGCTTAGGTTGCCAAAGTTAGTCCGGTATTTTTAATAGCCACTGTCATCTAATGCAAAAGTATTTTTGCGGCTAGCCCATTTCCCTTTGGTGAAATCAGGGAAAGCTTGTGGCTTATTCCCTTCTTTGAGGGACTTGGTTGAAAGTGGTGTAATTACACTCATGGTTACCGAGTCGTAAACATCAATAGGTGTTTGTTTCTTTTCTTTTACGGCAATAACGAAGGCGTTAAACACAAACCAGTCCATGCCCCCATGGCCAGCCCCCATGGCTTTGTCTTCGTATTTTTTCCAAAGTGGATGGTCATATTTTTTAAACCATTCTTCGGCTTTGTCCCAACTGTGTGGCCTTGAGACACCTTCGATATGTACAGATTTATTCACATCCATCCACAGGCCGTTGGTTCCCTGAATGCGGAACCCCAAAGAATAAGGCCTTGGCAAATGCGTATCATGGGTAAGCATTACGGTTTCGCCATTAGCACAGTTTAGTAGGGTGGTGGTTACATCGCCGTTTTTATATTTGATTTTGGCATTTGGATGTCCTGGTGATTTTTTCTCTACGTAATCTGCCAAACCTAAAGCTTTTGAACTGAAAGAAACCAAATTGGTAAAACGGTTGCCACGGTTGATATCGATGCACTGCATGATAGGCCCTACCCCATGAGTTGGATACAAATCGCCATCCACATCAATGTTAAACTGGGTGCGCCACTGGGCTTCGCTTAGCGCATTGGGGCCAAACTCCACACCTCCACCATAGTATTGCTTTCCATTGTTAAACAGTACTTCTCTTAGATCATGCTGGTAGCCTCCTTCCAAATGCACCAGTTCGCCAAATACTTTGTTTCTTACCATATTCAAGGCTGCCAAAACATCCCTGCGGTAACATACGTTTTCCAAGGTCATGTAGGGCATTCCGGTTTTTTCAGAGGTTTTCACGATATCCCAATGTTCGTCAACAGTTAATCCGGCAATTACTTCACAGCCTACATACTTACCGGCGTTCATGGCATAAACGGCCTGTGCATGGTGGAACTGCCAAGGCGTAGAAATAATGATCGCATCAATATCTTTTCGGTCGGCCAGTGCCTTGTAGGCATCCAAACCGCCTGTATATTCTTTTGCTGCTGCTCTACCGGCTTTGGCAATAGCGGCCCTACAAATCTTCAGGGAGCTTTCCTGGGTATCACAAATGGCCACAATTTCTACATCGTCCCGCAACAATCCTTCCTTGATATGGTTCATGCCGCGGGCACCCACGCCGATATAGCCCAAACGTACTTTCCCGGTATCTTTTGCAAATAAAGAACCTGTAGGCAATATGGTCATTCCTGCAGTAGCCAAAGCGCCGTTTTTGATAAAATCTCTTCTTTCCATTTAAATCGGTTTATTTGTATTGGTTGTATTAGGTTAATATACTTGGTGAAATTTAGGCTCAAGGTAGGAAAAAACTGAGGCTAATTAGAAATATTGACAACCATGAATGATGCGCAAACGTTTGATATGATATCTCTTGTTTTATATTTTAAATGAATAGTACCCTTAAAACATATTTTATTAAATCTTTGACACTTGAAGTAAGCTTTAGGCCAAAAGTGGTAAGTTTGGATTTTAGGCCTTACAAGCAGAAACAGACCCTTAACCTGCTGTACAAACATTGCGAAATTTTAGTAGATGACATCAAACGAGACTACCAGGCACACTATGGCCGTGCGCTTAACATCAATAGGGCTTCGTTAGTGGCCGAAATTTGGGGACATTTAATTGCCTACCGGATCTCCTTGGGCATTCAAAAGCATTTTAGGGTTTGGCCAATAACAAAACTGGCTAGGTTTGCTGCCTTTAGAAGTGCTGTAATTGACTGCGGAGAAGCCAAAGTAGATACCAACCGCTGGTTTTGGGACCTTACAGCAGGTATTTTTTTCCGCAAATACAGATAGCTTCACTTACCTCGCCAGGCAACCCAATTGAATTGAACTTTTCAACAAAACAAAATTGAACTTTTTAACAAAGCGTTATTTGTTTTTTATGCTGACTTTTGTATCGTAAATTTATCATAGAGAGAAATAAACAATTCATAACGCATTGAATAACACTGCTAAAAAAGTTATCCTTACTGGTGCTACCGGATTGGTGGGAGAAGGTGTTTTGTTGGAATGCCTCACCAGGCCCCAAATTGCCGAAGTATTGGTAGTTGGCCGGAAAGCCTGCGGCAAAACCCATCCCAAGCTTAAAGAGCTATTGGTACCCAACTTTTTTGGGCTTAACGAGATAAAAAGCCAGTTAAAAGGCTACGATGCCTGTTTTTATTGTGCAGGAATCAGTTCTGCCGGAATGCACGAACAGGATTATCGCTACATCACTTACGATACAACTTTGGCTTTTGCCGATACTTTGCTTGAAATTAATCCAAACCTGGCTTTCTGCTTCATTTCTGGCAGTCATACCGATAGCACAGAGCGAGGTAGAATCATGTGGGCAAGGGTAAAAGGAAAAACCGAAAACGCCCTTGCTGAAATGGATTTCAAAACATTATATCATTTCAGGCCGGGATTTATGAAACCCACCAAAGGCCAACAAAACGTTAAAGGCTATTACAAGGTTATTGGAAAAATGTATGGGCTTTTTAAATGGTTGTTGCCCAACAACGTAAGCACGATGCAAGAGGTTGGCCAAGCAATGATCAATAGCATTGCCATAGGATATCCAAAACAGATTTTAGAAGTTTCGGATATAAAACAGTTAGCCAAACATTAGCGCTCAGGTATCCATGAAAAAAACACTTAAAATATTTAAATACACTATGATCGTATTGTTAAGCTTGGCCTTGCTATTGGCCATTAGCACCTATTTTTATATGCGCTCGCCCAAATTTGGCAAGGCACCCAGCGGTAAACGTTTAGAGCGTATGCTGCAATCTCCCAACTATAAGGACGGCAAATTCCAAAATTTGCACCACACTCCCAGCTTAACGGAGGGCTATTCGATGTTGGGCGTGATGTTCGATATGTTATTCAAAAACCACCCTCGCCGCAAGCCCGTGGATCGTTTGCCTTCGGTAAAAACGGATTTGCAAAACTTGCCCGCCAATGAAAATGTGTTGGTATGGTTTGGCCATTCTTCTTATTTTATGCAAGTGAATGGCAAGCGTTTCTTGGTAGACCCCGTATTCAGCGGAAATGCTTCGCCCCTGCCGGGCACTACCAGATCATTTAAAGGTACAGAAATTTACAGTACAGATGATTTGCCCAACATCGACTACTTGGTAATCAGTCACGATCATTACGATCATTTGGATTATGAAACCATTATCGCCCTAAAATCAAAAGTGAATACCGTAATTTGCGGACTTGGCGTGGGCGAACACTTTGAATACTGGGGCTATTCTCCTGCCCAGCTTATGGAAAGGGATTGGTACGAAGAAATTAACCTAGGCGACGGATTCAAGCTTCATACGGTGCCTGGGCGACATTTCTCTGGCCGTGGTTTTACACGCAACAACACGCTTTGGACTTCCTATATTTTAGAAACGCCAAAAGCTAAGATTTTTATTGGCGGCGATAGTGGTTACGATACGCACTTTAAACAAATTGGAGAGAAGTTTGGCCCTATGGATCTCGCCATTTTAGAGAACGGCCAATACAATGTAGCCTGGCAGGCCATCCACACTTTACCACACGAGACTTTACAAGCGGCCAAAGATTTAAAGGCAAAGCGATTGTTTCCAGTGCACTCTTCTAAGTTCACCTTGGCCATGCACCAATGGGACGAGCCACTCAACGATATTAGCCGATTAGCGGAAGGGAAACTGCCTTTGGTAACGCCTATGATTGGAGAAAAAGTTGAGCTTGACAATAATACGCAAGCATTTAAACAATGGTGGAAAGGAGTTAAATAATGGCTACTGCAGAAATTACCTCTTGTTACATAGGTCCCGAAATTTCGCCAGAGCAATTTATTCCGGAGCATATCTTTATGTTTTTGGCCAAAGGCAATGCCACCGGTTATGATGGCGATAAAAAATACACCATTAAAAGCGGGGAGTATTGTTTGATTAGAAAGAACTATCTGGCCCGCTATACCAAAACGGAAGATAACGGAGCTTTTGAAAAGGTTGTGGTAGTGTTTGACGAAGCTTTCCTGAAACAGTTCCAGCAAAAACATGGCGTTAGGAAAACGGGAACGGTAGCCAAAGGTGCTTTTTATGAACTCCAGAAAACACCTTTAGTCCCTCATTTTGTAAGTTCGCTCATGCCCTACTATCAAGATGGGCATCAAATAGAGGGTGCTTTTGATATGGTAAAACGAGAGGAGCTCCTGCTTGTTTTACTACAAACCAATCCTGATTTGGCCAATGTACTATTTGATTTTGGTATTCCGGCTAAAATAGATCTGGAAGCTTTTATGAACAAAAACTATAAGTTTAACGTTGGGATTGAGCGTTTTGCTTACCTCACAGGGCGTAGCTTGTCATCTTTCAAGAGAGATTTCCTGAAGATATTTGCTGAAACGCCTAGCCGATGGCTCATCCAAAAACGGTTAAAGGAGGCGCATTTCCTCATCAGCAAGAAACAGCAAAAGCCTTCGGATATTTACTTGGATTTGGGCTTCGAGGATTTGTCGCATTTTTCCTTTGCTTTTAAGAAGCTGTTTGGCTATGCACCCACCAAATTGGCAGAGAGCTAATTGTTCACATCTGCTTAGCAGTTCCAGCAAAGATGCATGGTTTATGGTGTCACTACTTCGTGGTTGTGCGCCAATCCAATATCCTTTAATAATGGCTGTCCTTCTGACCTAACCTTCCAAATCCATCAGCAAAAAGCATAATATCCAGGTAGCCCAGCCAACAACCATATTCATCCGAAGCACCAACAAGTGAAACCACGAAATGGTGATATTATGATAGCAAATGCAGGAACAATGCGATGGCCCCTGAAAGGGTGACACAAAGCAGAAGACCCCAACAAAAAGAGACGAACAAGCGACAAGAAAAGCACTAGCTACATAAAGGGAGAAACCAACCGCAGTACCCTTTCCAAGCCCTTGATCCATAAGGAACGCTTAATCCAGCGAGTATAAAACAGTTGCTCGCTATGCTTCAAATCCTCATAAAATGCGTTACGCAACTGCTCGGCAATCTGGGTATCGTAAATGAGCGTAGATACTTCAAAATTCAGGTCAAAGCTCCTCAAATCGAGATTTGCCGTGCCCACCGATGCCAGCACCCCATCAACCACAAAAGTTTTGGCATGGATAAAACCCCGTTTATAAAGGTAAATTTTTACGCCAGCCTGTAACAGCTCCTCAAAGTAAATCCGCGACACACTGTCCACAATTCTCGAGTCGCCTTTTTCGGGCACTAAAAGCTTCACATCAATGCCCCCCATGGCCGCCATGAGCAAGCTTTGCTGTAAAGTTTCGTCGGGGATAAAATATGGCGTAGTGAGCAATATTTCCGACTTGGCGGTATGAACGGCCTGCAAGGTTGCAAACAGAATATTGGGCAGGTCTGAATCGGGTCCGCTCGAAATCACCTGCAACTTGCCCTGTCCGTGCACCTCCATCTGGTTAAAAGGGAAGTACTGATCTCCGGAAACCGACAGATGTTCATCGCTACAAAAGTTCCAATCTGACACAAAAACTTGTTGCAGGGCCATGGCGCCTGTTCCTTTAATACGAAGGTGCGTATCTCGCCAATAGGTTCGGTTACGGGAAGCGTTAATGTACTTGTCGCTCACGTTAATACCGCCGGTGTAGGCCACAATACCATCAATAATAACAATTTTACGGTGATTGCGGTAGTTGAGCCTATTGGCCAATAGCAACAAGCGCACTTTGTTAAAGGGATAAGCTTCTGCTCCATTGCGCTTAAGTTCTCTGACAATATTTCTACGGATGCCCTTACTGCCAAAATCATCGTAAATTACCCTCACCTTAACCCCCTGTTGGGCTTTTGCAATCAATATTTCCTTAATGGTATTGCCTATTTCATCATTTTCATAGATGTAATATTCGATATGGATGTGGTGTTTGGCCCCTTGTAGATCAGCAATAAGGGCTGGAAATTTTTCTTCTCCATTAAATAACAGTTGGAAATTGTTATTAGGTAACAGAAAGGCCCGGTTTGATTTCCTATTGGCCAGTAGCTTAATCAAACGTTCAGATTTGAGCAGTACCTCATCGCTATGGATGGCTTCCTCGAGATTATGCGCCTGAAACAACCGATGTACTTCTTTCTTGAATTGTTCATCCACGTTCAGCTTTCTATCGTACATTTTCCGCTTGCGGTAATTTACGCCAAAGGAGAAATAAAAGACGATGCCAATAACCGGTACAAATATGGCAAACAACAGATAGGCCAGGGTTTTACTCCCTGAACGGGTATCGTAAACAATACGAAAACAGGTAATGCCCAAAATGAGGAGGTAGGCAATTTCGGCGATTAAAATCCAGATGGTTTGTTGCTGCAGCATGTAAGCGCTTGTTTAATCAAATATAGGATAAAACAATTGATGGCCTTTAAGTTTTATAGCAAAACGAATTTTAGGCGATAACTAATGCGCAAATGCGGCTGGTGAAAGTCCATAAAAGCAAAAAGCTCCAACATTTCTGTTGAAGCTTTCTTGCGGTCCGGACGGGACTGATTATATTTTCTTCTCTTTAATCTCTTCATATTTAAAATACCTCTTTAAATAGCAATATACAAACTTTTAGGCAAATAGAAGTAAAGCCAAATTAAAACAAATAAAAATATTTCGTCCCCTCATTCGTCCCCTACTCAAATTATATTTATCTTTAATATATCAACAATGAGGGCATGCCAGAAGCAAAATTTATACTTAAAGAACCAAAAAGCGATAAAGAAACACTAGTTTATCTACAATATCATTTTGACTATAAAAAGCTCAAGTGGTCTACTGGTGAAAAGATACATCCTAAAAACTGGAATGTAGATAAACAGAGGGCTAAGAGCATAAAGACATTTATTGAACATTCAGAATTTAATACCCGTCTAAATAATATTGAAACAGCAGTTAACAATGCATATAGGCGTTTAAAAAACGACGGACAAACTATTACTCCCGAAAGCTTAAAAAAAGAGCTCCTAAAAGATTTACATATAGACAAAGAAGTAAATGTCAAAGTTACTTTAACATCTTTTATTAAAGATTTCATAGAACAGTCTAAAGACAACAAACAGCTTGGAACAATAAGTGTTTACAACACAACATTGAGTCACTTAAATACTTATGCGGAGAAAAAAAGGAAAAAGATTGATTTCGACTCAATCACCATTGATTTTTATCTCGATTTTAAAGAGTTTCTTTTGAAAAAAGGTTTTACCAATAACACAATTGGCAAATACATTAAAACATTAAAAGCTTTTTTACGAGAGGCAGAAGAAAGGGGTATAAATGTGCCTAAAGACTTTAAAAGTAAACGCTTTAAAGTAGACAAAGAAGATGGAGACCATATATACCTTAATGAAGATGAATTAAAAAAGCTTTACTTATTAGAACTCGAACAAGGATATCTTTCTAGGACTCGAGACCTTTTCTTAATTGGATGTTATACAGGTCTAAGGTTTTCTGATTTTAGTCAACTTACTAATGAACATATTTCAACAGATCCAAGTGGTAAGAGCATGATTAAGATTAGAACTCAGAAAACGGGAACACAGGTTTCGATTCCTATGCACCCTATCGTTAAGACAATTATGACAAAATACGGTAACACGCTTCCTAGATGTAGATTATTCCAAAACTGGCCACTGCTTTTTTTGCAAACTGGCCACATC
>NZ_QMHO01000012.1 GCF_003313505.1 Pedobacter nanyangensis
TCATTACAAGTCCTTGCCTCGCTTTACTCGGCTGTGGGCTTTCCATTACAATCGGGTTTAATAAACCTGGTTTCCATGAGCAAAAAGTATAAACCTTGTCCATAAATTCAGGTTTAAGACCTCGAAGAGGTCAAATATTTATAAAAATAGGCCTCTTTGTGTACGACTCCTACGGAGTCGCATGATTTCGCGTACATATTTCTCTATAAGGATTGAAATCCTTCGGATTTTCGCTTCTCTAATGGTGGGTGATAATACAGGGTGCTAGTTTAATTTTGTAATGGATGATGACAGTACAAGCCATAAGCTCATCTACTGATCGTCATTATAAAAACATCAAATTCTATTTTTGAGAAGCAATGTTCGTCAGCTTTTCATCGCAGCATTAGTCCCGCTCATTACAAGTCCTCGTTCGCTAGGCTCACTGTGGGCTTTCCGTTACTATCGGCTTTAGTTAACGACCTACTGGCTCATAAAAACATCAAAGCACCCAGTCTTCGCATTCTTTGCGAATACTTGTAAAACCTTTGCGGTTAAATAATCTGTTATCGCAAAGAAAAGGAAAAGTTCCGCTAAGAACGCAAAGAAGAAAATTTAAAATCGCCCAGTCCATTTCACTCAAAACTGATACGTTTTTCTGAAAATTCAAGTAGTATTTTCCAACTTTTCGAAAACATTCATAAAATTTTCATTTCTCAAATAAAAATTATTTAACTGAAAATCAACTACTTAATATGTATTGAAAAATAATTTATAGTACTATGTATTGCATAGTACATTATTAAACATATATCTTTGTATTATGATAGCAGAGAATACGCAAACCCAAATGCGCAAAGGCATACTCGAATACTGTGTGCTTTTAATCATCTCCCGAGGAGAGATTTATGCGTCCGATATAATTGCCGAGCTGAAGCGGGCAAAACTACTGGTAGTGGAGGGTACCTTATATCCTCTCCTAACTCGTTTAAAAAACAATGGTTTACTGAGCTATAACTGGGTCGAATCAACCTCGGGGCCACCACGTAAATATTATGTGCTTACACCAGAAGGCCGCCAAATATTAACCCAACTAGATACCACCTGGCAGGAACTGGTTTACGCCATTACCACCTCGCAGCAAGGAGCTAACCCAACAACACAACAATAAACAAAAAACAAACGCCAGTGGCCCGCCACTATAAAGAATAAGACCATGAACAAAACAATCATCATTAACATAGGCAACTCCATCATCCACATTGAGGAAGAAGCTTATGAAATATTAATGGTTTATCTTAACGAAATTAAACAGCATTTTGCCAAAAGTGCCGACGATTTTGAAATTGTTAAGGACATTGAAAACCGCATTGCGGAAATGTTTGCAGAAATATTGCAAAAAGCACAAAAACAAGTAATTGACGTTGCCGATGTACAAGGTGTAATTGCACAAATGGGCAGTGTACAGGATTTTGTTGGCGAAGAGGAGGAGGAAGTGAAAGTTGACAGCCAGTTTGGCAACTACCACAGCCCCAAAAAACTATACCGTGATACCGACGAGGGTGTGATTGCCGGGGTATGTGCCGGGCTATCCCATTACCTTAATATGGAAGCACGCTGGCTGCGCCTAGCTTTTTTTCTACTTACTTTTGTAGCTGGTACAGGAATTTTGGTTTACCTGATCCTCTGGATTGCCATTCCAAGAGCCGCAACCCGCTCAGAGCGAATGGAAATGAAAGGCGAAGCCACCAATTTATATGGCTATAAAAAGAGCTTTGACGAAGAGCTTGCCGCTTTAAAGGCCAACATGAAATCAGCCAATGACCATTTAGCACCGGTGGTCAAAAAATCGGGCAACTTCATTAGCAACATCATCAAAATGTTTGGCCGATTGATCAGGGGCATTTTTAAGATCTGCGGAAAGGGTATTGCCATTTTTATCATCGTATTTGGCTTTGGCTGCTTAATTGGCCTAATTATTTTATTGGGGATGCTACTTGGCTTTTGGGACGATAGCGCTTACCAAGCCTTTCCGCTAAGTGTGATCAACACCCCTTTTAGAGAAGGCGTGATCATTAATGCCTTCCTTACCTTTTTCATCCCTATTTTGGCTTTGGTGCTTTTTGCACTAAAAGTGATCAATAACCGAATCGAAATCAGCAAGTACATGTGGTTTGCCTTGTTGGTTTTATGGTTGATAGGCACTGGCTCATCGGCCTACTACATTGCCAAAATTTTGGGCGAATTTAAGGACGAAGCAGAGCTTGTGCAGCAAACAGAGCTTAAACAGTACCAAACCTATGTTATTGATGTGGATAAAAGCATGGTTTTTAACCGGGAAGACAGTATCCGCTACCATTTACAGGAAATGAACATGGGCAACAGGATTATTGTAGACAGCTATGACGGTGGCATGTTTAGAGATCCGAGGAGCGTTAGTTTCGAAATTGCCAAAAGTCACGATAATAAGGCTTCTATTACCGCCACCTACGAAGCTCAGGGCAGGGATTTCCAAACTGCATTGAACCACGTTCAAAACATCAACTACAAATTTGTGCAAAAAGACTCGTCATTAGTATTTAGCCCCAACATACAGTTTAAGAAAAACATGCCTTGGCGTAGCCAACGTGTACATCTGTTGTTAAAAATACCGGTAGGCAGCCGAGTACTCATCAATGAGAACACGCACAGGTATTGGAGTTTTTATCAGTACTACTGGTGCCGCGATAACCGTGGAGATTACAACGAACCTTATCGCGAATCTATCATGACCGAAGAAGGCTTGAAGTGCAGCTACGATCTTGAGCACCCTGAAGAAACCAAAAAACCATAAACATAGTCAGGTATCAGTAAACAAAAAAACGCTGGAGTTTACTGATACCTAAACAATTTATAACCAAAATTTTATCCCCGTAAAATACCCCCAAAAAAGGGGGACGGATACCGTATTGCTTAAAAAATGACCGGATACTAGCAATGGCAAAAGCATCTATAAGCCATTGATCCCTAAAGAGAAAAAATCATGAAAAAAATATTACTACTAATGACATGCCTAATGGCGTGGGGAGCTTCCTTTGCCCAAAAAAAAGGAAATATCAGTGGCAAAATTGTTACTGAAACCAATGAGGCACTGCCCTACTGCTTGATCAAACTGATCGCGGTAACAGATAGCAACAAGCAGCTTGAAGCATCGGCAAACCTGGATGGTCTTTACCAATTCCAAAACATTGGTGAAGGCCAATATTGGCTAAGGGTAAAGATGGTAGGCTACCAAACCTATAGCAGCCAAAAATTCAATTTCACGGGAACTGACCTGCAACTTCCGGCAGTTAAAATGCAAAGCACCAGCAAGCAGCTGAAAGAGGTGAGTGTAGTGGGCCAAAAACCTTTTGTAGAGCGCAGGGCAGACAAAACTGTTTTAAACGTAGAAAATAATATTACTGCGGCCGGCAATAGTGTTTTGGAACTTTTGGAAAAAGCGCCCGGCATTACCATAGACCGCCAGAATGACCAAATTAAGCTGAATAACAAAGCAGGCATTACCATTATGATAGATGGCAAAACCAATTATCTTTCTGGAGCCGACATTACCACGGTATTGAGCAACATGACCAGTGATCAGGTGGGGAGTATTGAACTGATTACCAATCCTTCTTCTAAATATGATGCGGCAGGCAATGCGGGCATCATCAACATCAAACTAAAAAGAAACAAGAATTTGGGCACCAACGGCAGCGCAGTACTAAATACCGGATGGGGAACCGTTAAAAATGGCCCCAATAACCTGTACCGTCACAGCGCCAACCTTAATTTAAACCACAGGACTGAACAGTGGAACATTTTTGGCAATTCTACTTATAATACCCGCACCGGCTTTAACCAAACCTTGCTCGCTAGAACCGCTAATACGCCTGCAATGCGTACCACTTTCGACCAATCTTTTAATCGCAAGCAAAAAAGCCCGGGCTACTCGGCCAAAGTTGGCGCCGATTATTATGCCTCCAAAAAAACCGTAATGGGCTTAATGGTTGATTTCTTTGATGCCAAAAACGAAACCAACGGTTTAAGCAATGCAGATGTTAATGAATACCAAGCCAACACACATACCCTAAGCTATACTAAACAGCAAAATGGCAACAAAAATAAAATGCAGAATTTAACTGCCAACTTCAACATCAAACATGATTTGCCCAAGGCTGATGCCAACATTACCTTCGACCTTGATTACGCCAACTATAGCCTAGACCGAAATGACAACTTTGACACCCGCTACCTTAATGTAGCCCTGGAAGAAACAGACAACGCCAGTTTGCGCAATATCATTGACGCCAAAATAAATGTTGTTGCCGCTAAAACCGATTTCTCATGGCCTTTTTCCAAAAGCTTGAAACTGGAAGCGGGGCTAAAAAGCAGTTTCGTAAATACGAATAACGATTTCGTTTCCGAACAACTGAACAATGGTGTTTGGGCTGATCAGTTGGGCCGCTCAAACCTTTTTATCTACAAAGAAAATATCAATGCGGCTTATACAAATCTTTCGCAAAACTGGAAAAAATGGCAAGTACAGCTTGGCCTCAGGGCTGAACATACCCATAGTAAGGGTCATTCGGTGACCAGCAATAAAATTGTTGACCGCAACTATGTATCCTTATTCCCTTCCATCTTTATTAAACAGGAACTCAACAAAAACCATAGCTTTAATTATTCCTACAGCCGCCGAATTGACCGCCCAAGCTATCAGCAACTGAACCCCTTTGTACAATACCTGGATCCTTTCACCCTCGACAGCGGAAATCCTTACCTCAATGCTCAGTTTACCCATAACATTGAGTTTGCCTACAATTTCAAGGAATTTTCGCTTTCGTTTAACTACGCCAATGTAAAGGGGATGATTACGCAAGTGAGCCGACAAAATGACCTCACCAAACAAATAGAGGTTCAGCGCCAAAACTTCGGCCATGCCAACTTGTACAATGCCAATTTGTTTGTGCCCATCAAATTCACCAAGCAATGGAGCATGCAAAGTAACTTCTCGGCCATTTATCAGGATTATGAAGATGGAACGCTAACAGGTGCACAATTTCAAAAATCTAAGGTTTCCTTCAATTTCAACACTTCACAGTCGTTTACATTTTCCAAAACATTTAGGGCCGAGTTGAGCTTCTGGTACGACTCGCCTAGGATAAGGGGCGTAGAAGAAACCACCATTGCACAGTATGCGCTCAATTTGGGATTACAAAAAAGCTTGATGCAAAACCGTTTGAAACTACGTTTAGGTGTAGATGATATCCTGAATACCAACTATTGGGAAGGCCAAATGAAATATCAAAATGTGGATATGTATATCACCAACCACTATGTTAACCGCAGGGCTACCCTTAGTGTCAACTACAGTTTTGGCAACCAACAGGTAAAATCAGCCCGGAACCGAAAAACAGCACTTGACGACATCAAAGGCCGTACCGGCGGATAAAAGAAAATTTAACATATTAGCAATGAAAAAAATAATGTTATTCATGGTTTTGGCAACCTTAATTTATGCCTGCAACCAAGGCCGTACATCTGTTAAAGTAAGTAAAACAGCTACACGTTACGAAATGACAGCCATATATCCGGAACGAAAAACGGCAAGTGTACTGTTGGCACTAAAGGATTCCTTTAAAGATCAAGATACCTTGCTGCTGAATAAAAATCTTGGCACTGGAAAAGAATTGAGCCTGGCCAACGGAGCTGTTTTTTACCTGCGCTTTAACCCAGGAAAACTGGAAATGGAATTTTTAAATGCAAAGAATGACCAAAAAGGCTTTGATTTTTTTGATAAGCTGGTGCGGGAGGTTAAAAGTGCGGTAAATTAAAAGCAATAGGAAACTATCTTAGCTTTTGAACCATTAAGGCATGAAGAGATATGAAGCTTTTAGAGGCCTCGTTTTAATGCTCTTAATTCCTTAATGGTTTTTGATACCAGCGTTAGGGGTTTAACATAAAACTATTTCACTACGTACCTAATCACATGGCGGCCTACGTTCCCGTTTTTATCTATCCCTTCAACCACCACTTTGTAGTTACCCTTACCATCAGCGTTGTTAAATTCAAAACTGATATTTCCTTTCTCGTCGGTCACAAGTTTAGGGTTCCAATAAATGGTAGTTCTTAAATCGTTACTGGTTACTGGGGCATTTGGGCCGTACTTTGGCGAATAAAACTCTCGTTCTTTGCTATACCCCTGTGGGTTATATTTTATTTCATACTTTTTCGGAATCATCTCCAAAAAATCCTGCTTCGAAATCTTTTCACCTTTAGGTGCTTTTTTGGTATTGATCACCAGCACGCCACGGGTTCCGTACATGCGGTCTACGGTACCAAGCGGGTCGTTCAGGAAAACCTCTATCGATTCAACATCAGGCGCATTAACCGTATTGATGGCATTGGCATCCACAAACATACCATTCAAGAAAATAGCCACGGCCACTCGGGTACCCGCATTATAATCCCTGGTGATATAAAATTTTTGTTCCTGAAAATCGTAGGTTAAACTAGGGATCTGAGTTTTCAAGCACTCCAGCAACATATTACACCCTTCCAGGCGGGCCCCTTCAATAAAACGATCAGGGACTTGGCTCAAGCCCGATAGCGCCGGATGATCCGCATGGCTAGGCCGCTTAATTGCTCCACCTTTAATTTCCACGGTTTTGAGGGTGCGCATGAAACGGTATTGTCTTTGGCTGTTGCTCAGGTACGAAGACATTGCGGTATCGATATTCTCGACCTCATCAGGTGCATGCAAATTGGTTCCCCTGGCGGCACTTGGCACGCCGTCCAGCATGATCATCAAATTATTATAGTTGGGATTATAGCGTGCGCTGATCACCACCTGCGACGAGTCGGGAAATACCAGGTCCTTAAAGTTAAACACGCCCACGTTACTGGTAGTGGTTTGGGCCGAAATAGGTTTTCCCGTTACCATCATTCGCATAGCACCTTTTTTAATGGGCATCCCGGTAAGGTCTCTTAAAGTACCCGAAATGCTGATGCCCTGCTCTGGCAGTAAAAATATTTTGGGATAGCGCCCAGCCAATATTTCCTTATAGGCAAACTTGCGGTAGCCCTGGGTCAACATCAGCTTGTCCAGTTCGCCCAATTTCTTTTCGTCTGTTTTATTGAAATAGTAGTTGGGTTTTTCCACGTAGCCCTTCAAATCCGAAGTAAGCAATAGCGAGCTCAGTATAGTTGTTTCATTGTTCTCGTCGCTGGGCACCTTGCTCTCGTCGGTTACGCTTACCGAAAAATCCCCCACCACAGGCTGTCCCTTACTTTTGGCGTCCAAACTAACCTTCACCTTTTGCCTAGGTTTATAAGCTGGCAAATCTGTTTTGAGGGCCAGGTTGATTGCATCGGGATGCAGTACAAACACTAAACGCTCGCTAATCGGTTCGCTTCTTTCGTTAAAAAGCGTAAGCTGCGCAATCCCCGAAGGAAAATTCTGTTTCGGAATTTTAACCGTAATCACCTGGCTTTTCAGGTTCATTTGCGCCCCGTAGGCCACGCTATTGCTATTTTGGCCCACCAGGTAAAACGTTTTCTCTTTATTAGCTTCAAAAAATGCCGTACTGGCCAAAATACGGAGGTTAATCATATCTGTAGCAGCCGGGCTACTTACCTGTAAAGTAATGCCATCAACAGCCTTAGGCATTTCTACCATCTTGCTCATGCCGTCTTTACTGGTATATTTCACCTTATAGCTCTTGCCAGCCTCCGGCGATACAAAGAAACTTCCAATGCCGGCAAAAGTAGCGGCAAAAGTACCCACTTCGTTATTCTGTTCGTCCAAAATACTGCCCTTTACATCGGTTCCCAGGCCGTTTGGCAGCACCGCCTTAAAGCCCACCTGGTTTGGGATGCCCAAAATAAGCTCGCCGCCCTCGGGGAACAGCTGAAAATCAATCCCATTATCATTTTGCCTGATATTGAAACTAGCGCTCGCCAATTCCTTATCGGCCATGGTCACATCGGCCACCAAGGTGCCCTTCTTAATGGGATCTCCCGCTTTGCTCGTTACCGTTACCGTAAGATATCCATTGGCGTCAGTAGTACCGCGGCCACTGCTAAACACATCATAGTTATGGAAAAGGCGCCAATTAACCGTTCTATTGGCCAGTGGCTTTTTGCTCGTGTCCTTAAACTGTATACGTGCCGTAGTTTTAATGCCCTTATCCGCAGGCGCATTGGTATAGCTAATATTGGTCAGCAGCTGCTTGTCAATAGCCTCGCCTATCAAAATATTTTTGGAGAAAAAATAATCCGCATCAAAATTGAGCATCCATAACGTATAAGCCCTCACATAATAATTGCCCTGTTTGTAGGTATTCATTGGCAGCGGGATATTGCCATAGGCCACACTGTTTTTTACGGGCAGCTTTACCGATTGCACCAACGAATCAACCGCATTGTACAGCTCCACGTAAACAATTTTGCTCAATGGCGATGGCAGCGTGCCCTGTGCCGTCACATAAGCCTTAAACCAAATAGTATCGGCCACGGCATAATAGGGCTTATCAAAATGCAGGTACACTTTTTCAAGCGGCTGCTCCTCGTTAAGGCGTTTGGTTTTATTGATAATGGTATTAAGAGTGGCGGTATCTTGCTGGGCGTATGCCCATGTGGTGCTAAGGCAAAACAACAACACCAATATTTTAACTACTTTCATTAATAAACGGTTTGCTTAGTGCTACGAGTGCTAAATATAGGATTTATTGCCCAACCGTACCGCTATTGCAGCCAAGTTTAACAAAATTTTACATTCCCCAAAATACCAGCATTAGTCCAAGCCTTACATCCCTTGCAAAGACAGTATATTGAACTTGTGCCCATCAGGGTCGGCAAAAGCACAAAAATAATAACCTCCGTACCTTCCTGGTTCCTGAAAAATATCGGCCCCTGCCTTGCGGGCAACTTCGGCCCAGTCGTCTACTTCCTCGTCGCTATCCGCCGCAAGGCTAAAAATCACCTCGTTGCCCTCCTTTGCCAAGGCAAATGTTCCCTGCATGTTGGCCAACAGCACATCCTTTTGAAAAAAATGGATGATAAAATTGTCATCGCCAAACAGAAAGCTGGCCAAATCTGCCGCGTTATTGTGACCATTGGGCCTAAAGCCTAATTGGGCATAAAAAGTTCTGGTACGTTCTACGTCCTGCACCGCCAGGTTAGCCCAAATTCTTTTTGTTTTCATGTACTATATGATTAAGGTATTAAGCTAACACCTCTCAACCGGGATTTGTTTAGGTGCACCAGTTGGAACTGTTAAACATCGAGGCAATAAAAAGACCGTAATACCAAAACGGCACCATTTGTTTGTTTTAATCGGCCTCCCCGCACCAAACGTGCCGATATTTTTCATCAGGTAGTTCTAGCTTTTCAAGGAAGCTTGTATAATTCTTGATCCCGAAAGGCATACATCTAATTCCTATGAATAATCTTTAGTTGGTTACACAGCGGAGATGACACAGAATGCCAACTCAAAAAAATTGGTTTACAGCAACTTGTTTTTCCAAAAAAAATATAGAAATAAAAATGCCTCCAAAGATCTATTGAAGGCATTTTAGGTTAATGTCGGGATGACTGGATTCGAACCAGCGACCACTAGCACCCCATGCTAGTACGCTACCGGACTGCGCTACATCCCGATGGTGCATAAAGCACCAGTATCTTAAGCGGCCTTTTTCCTTTTGTTTTCGGTATAACCCGCAAAACCAAGGCAGAGGATCAATAAAACAGTACCTGCCAATGAAATTTTCTCCCCTACGTAATAGGATTTAGGCTCAAATTTAAATTCCACTTTGTGGTTGCCTGCCTCCAACTGTGCGGCACGCAGCACATAATCGGCCCTAAAATAAGGTTTTTGTACGCCATCTACATACATATTCCAACCTTTATCGTAATAAATTTCTGAAAATACGGCAATTACATCCCGTGGGGCACTGTAGCTATATTCGATATGATCAGGGTGGTATTTCTCCATTTTAATGAACGCACTTGGATCAGCCCCCAAACGGGTTGTGTCCAATAATTTTTTGTACTGCTGATCCACAATTGCTTCAACCTTAGGATCAAAACTGCTGATAGCTTTCATTTCCTCATCAGCATTTTTCACGAACTGCACACTTTTTACCAGCCAGGCATTACCTAGGGCAGTGGTATTTCTGGTCATGCGGTATGATCCATTTTCAGGGTCTTGGGTAATGAAGTATCTGGCATTCAGCATATCCAGCACATCCTGGTTCACGCTTTTGCTAAACTGGTGCTGGATCAATTCATCGTATCTCTTCAATTTGGCTGCATGGTATCCTCCAATGGTTTTATGGAAGTTAGAAGTGCTTGCATCGTTGAAAGTATTGATGGTTTGGTCAAAAACGCGGTAGTTGGGATCCTTATCCCCGGTAATTAAAAGGTCAATATCCTTAGGTTGGAAATAATTAGCCAGCGTTGATTTGCTTTCGAAGTTTTTGTTGTTCAAATACTTGCGGTCAACTTGCCACATATCAATTAAAACAGCAAAGGCCAGCAAACCAAAGGCCAGCTGTGTATTTAATTTTTTAGTGATAAAGGCCCAAACAATGCCATAGCCAATTGCCACAAACAAAAAGGCTCTTATGGCATCAGCCCTGGCAATGGCAATCCTATCCATTACAAGTGCATTGGCCAACTTTTGCGCTGCGGTGGCATTGTTTTGCAAGGCTTGTGTTAAAGCTTTTACAATATCAGCATGGTTGCTTGTTTTAAAGCTGAAGAACAACGTTGGTACAATGGCTACAATTAGGGCAAAGCCTCCAGTAATTGCGGCCGACCAGGTTAGTTTTTTCACCAGTTCCTTTTGTTCCAATTTGCTTTCTTGCGCTTCCTTTAAGGCAAGGAAAGCCAAAATAGGCACCATTAGCCCTACCACGGCCAAAATTGATTCAACTGCCCTGAACTTGTTATAAAGTGGGAAGTAATTGAAAAACAGGTCGGACACCAATGGGAAGTTTTTACCAAAGGATAGCAGCATGAACAATACGGTGGTCGCTAAAATCCACCATTTGATGCGGCTACGTACAATGAACAGGCCAAAGATGTATAAAAAGCATACAATGGCTCCAAAGTAATACCCTCCAGAAGTTCCTGGCTTTTCGCCCCAATATTCCTGCATGTTAAATCCACCTGCTAATTGCTGGATGATTTGTGTAGTTTGTGTTGGGTCGCCACCGGAAAAATCAGCCGCCACCGCTTTGTACATGTTGCTTTCTGGCTTTACCAGTTCGTCAATACCCGATGCGCCGCCATAAAGGTTAGGGATCAGGAAAGTAAAGCTTTCGCCCACGCCCTGGCTCCACATGTAAGCATAATCTTTACTCATGCCCGCTTTTTCCTTGGTTGCAGAGGTATCGGTAAGGTTAGATTTGCCTCTGTTGGTTTCTGCGGCATACTCCGAGGTAGTCCACAACAAGCTGGCATTAATCATTACCGCTAAAACCACCGAGCCAGCCAGGTAGCCAATGGCCTTGCCAAAAGCTGGCAGGGTTTTGTTTTTATAAGCTTGATATAGCTCTATTCCTACCAAAATCAGCAAAGAAAGGAACAGATAATAAGTCATTTGAACGTGGTTTGCCCTAATTTCCAAAGCCAAAAACAGGGCCGTTAAGCTGGCGCCCAACAAATAGCGGCCACGCAGGGTCATGAAGATACTGGCAATAATAGGCGCAAAAAAGCCAATTGCCAAGGCTTTATTACTGTGCCCTGTAGCAATTAATACAAAGTTGTAAGTGGTAAAAGCAAAGGCTATGGCCCCTGCTGCTGCCAACCATGGATTTACTTTTAACGTAATAAAAAGGAAATAAGCCCCAACCAATAAAAGTAATACGGTACCTACCGGATTTGGCAGTGCCTTGGTAATTAAGGCAATACCATAGGTAGCTCCGTTGTAGGCATATTGCACCCAAATTTGATAAGCTGGCATACCGCCAAACATTTGGTTGGTCCAAAGTGGTCCCTTGCCATCTTTCTCTTTATACTCCATGATTTCTTTTTGCATGGCCTTTGATTGGATGACATCGCTTTGCGCTGGTGCCTTACCTTGTAAAACAGGACTGAAATAGATAAAGCAGATAACTACAAATGCTGCTAGAATGGCAATATGAATACCGTTTTTGTTTAACCAATTGTTCATTAAGGTTATTTTAATTTTAAACTAAGTGTCAAAAATAGAAATTTGATACAGATTTGGAAGAAAAACTTTGCCTACCCAAAAGCTTAGAGCTTGTTGGCCTGCATCCAGTTTTTCAAGCGCTCAAACCAGTCGTCGTTGGTTGTTTTATTGTACAGCCCAAAGCCATGCCCCCCTGCTTGGTAAATATGCATTTCGGCGGGAACGTTATTTTTTACCAAGGCTTCGTTGTACCGCAAGCTGTTTTGTACGGGAACCGTTTTGTCGCTATTGGCATGTATCAAAAAAGCTGGAGGTGTTTGGGCTGTAACTTGCCTTTCTGAAGAAAAGTATTTTTTTTGTTCTTCTGTGGGTTTTTCTCCCAACAAGTTTTTTACCGAGCCGGCATGGGTGTTTGTGCCAAAAGTAATTACCGGATAAATTAAGATAGAGAAACTGGGCCTTAAACTGATGTTCTCTTGGTTGTCAATTTTCATATCGGCAAAATGGGTGCTTGCGGCAGAGGCCAAATGGCCGCCGGCCGAAAAGCCCATGATACCTACTTTATTGGGATCAATGCTCCATAGTGCTGCATTTTTCCGGACCAGGTAAATGGCTTGCAGGGCATCTTGCAAAGGTCCCATGCTTTTATCCTTCATAATCAAATCGCTTGGCAGGCGGTATTTCAGTACAAAAGCGGTTACCCCCATTTCTTGAAATTTCCTGGCCACGTCGTGTCCTTCCTTGTCGATAGCCAAAATGCCATAACCACCGCCTGGACAAATAATCACTGCGGTGCCCGTTGGTGATGCAGGCTGATAAACATATAGTTCAGGTTTGGACACCTTACTGGTTCTCACAACCTTGTCTTCGCGGGTAGTGGTTTCCTCTACATAATCGGCCGGGGTAGGTTTTGCGCCCGGGATAGCGCCTCCATATAATGAAATTGCCTGTTGGGCATTCGAATTAGTTGCTACAAATAGCAAAAATGTTAATAGTCCGAAATTCCGAAACGTGGAAGATATGGTCATTGTTATTTGTTTATGAGTTAAATTGGTCAGGACAAAATTGCACCCGTAAATCTAATATCGTAATTCCTGTTAAAATTCCATCAAATAAGCTTTTAAAAACTCGTTGATATCGCCGTTTAGCACGGCATCTGGATTAGAAGTTTGGTAATTGGTCCGATGGTCTTTCACTCGCCGATCATCCAGTACGTAGCTTCTAATTTGCGAACCCCACTCGATTTTCTTTTTGCTTCCTTCAATGGCCGCTGTAGCTTCCATGCGTTTACGCATTTCTATTTCGTACAACTGCGATTTCAATAAACGGATAGCGTTTTCTTTATTCTGTAATTGCGACCTGGATTCTTGGTTTTTAATGATAATGCCCGATGGTTTGTGGTATAAGCGCACAGCGGTTTCCACTTTATTTACGTTCTGTCCACCGGCTCCACCCGATCTGAAAGTTTCAAATTCAATATCGGCAGGGTTAATTTCTATTTCGATGGTATCATCTACCAGGGGATAAACATACACCGAGGCAAAAGAAGTGTGGCGGCGTGCATTGGAATCGAACGGGGAGATCCGTACCAAACGATGTACGCCATTTTCGCCCTTTAAATAACCGTAGGCAAATTCGCCGCTAATTTCCAAGGTTACGGTTTTAACGCCGGCAACATCTCCTTCTTGATAATCCTGCTCACTAACCTTGTAGCCATTTTTTTCGGCCCACATAATGTACATCCGCATGAGCATACTGGCCCAGTCGCAACTTTCGGTACCGCCAGCGCCTGCAGTAATCTGCAATACGGCATTTAGCTGATCTTCCTTGCTGTTCAGCATGTTTTTCAGCTCAAGTTCCTCTACCGTTTTTAAAGCTTGCTGGTATTGGGCTTCTACTTCTTCTTCCGTGGCATCGCCGCTTTGTTGGAAATCATAGAGCACAGCAGTATCCTCGTACGCTGCATTAGCCTGTGCAAATCCCTCGGTCCATTTCTTTTTAGTGCTAATTTGGGCTAATAGCTGTTCTGCTTTTTTAGGGTTGTCCCAAAAGTTAGGGTCGAGGGTAACTTTTTCCTCCTCGCTTATTTGGTATAAAAGTTCATCAACGTCAAAGATGCCTCCTCAGAGAAGCTAGTCTATCTCTTAAATCCTGCAACTGTTCTTTAGTCATAAGGGCAAATATAGGAATTTTACCTGCTAAGACATTTTATAAACCGTTGAGAAATTAAGATGATTGGAAAACTTCATGCCCCTTAGCTCCTTCATGGTTCAAAGCTAAAATGTTGTAAAAGCTTAAGCTGGCGATAAATACTTAAACATTATTTTTTCTTCATCCCCATATAATCCAGCGTTAAATTACACAAAGCTTTTACCCCTAAATTGAAACTGCTTTCATCAATAAAAAAATCGGGTGTATGATGGGATGGGGCTTTTAGCGGGTCTTGCCCTTTGGGCATTGCTCCCAAAAAGAAGAACAAGCCAGGCACTTTTTCCTGATAAAAAGAAAAATCTTCGGCACCTGTTACGGGTGGTTTCAGTTTTACGTTGTCTGCGCCAGCGGTATATTGCAAAGTAGGCAACATTTTTTCGGTTAAGGCAATATCGTTAAACGTTACGGGATAATGTGCACTATAGGGGATCAGCACTTCGGCTTTTGCCCCGGCAGCTTCAGCGGTTTTGGTTGCAATGGTTTTAATGCGCTCAATAAACATCGCTTCATCTTCTTTGGTAAAGTTACGCACCGTACCTAGCATTTCTACTTTTTCGGGAATGATGTTGGACCGCACGCCACCTTGGATACTTCCAATGGTAACCACTCCAGGATTTTCGGTAACATTTAAGTTTCGGCTTACGATGGTTTGTAGGTTACTCACAATTTGCGCCGACACCACAATGGGATCAATGCTGCTCCAGGGATATGCGCCATGCGCCTGCCTGCCGGTTACGGTAATTTTCATATCGTTTACGGCGGCCATGGTTCCTCCTGGTTTGTAGGTAAGTTGCCCTACGGGGGTTTGCGAGTTAATGTGCAGGCCAAAAATCACTTCTACTTTTGGGTTTTCCAACACCCCTTCTTTCACCATCAGTTCGGCACCGCCCTCTTCGCCCACGGGAGCACCTTCTTCTGCGGGCTGGAAAATAAACTTGACCGTCCCAGCCAGATCTTTTTTCATTCCGGTGAGCACTTCGGCTACGCCCATTAAAATAGCTACATGCGAATCATGGCCACAAGCGTGCATGGTTCCAACTTCCTGCCCGTTATAGGTTGTACGTACTTTAGAAGCAAATGGCAAGTTTACACGCTCGGTTACCGGCAAACCATCCATATCTGCACGTAAAGCTACCACTGGTCCAGGCTTTCCGCCTTTTAGCACTCCTACTACGCCGGTTTTTGCTACCCCCGTTTTCACCTCCAAACCTAAAGCCTGCAAATGCTTGGCGATAATTTCTGCGGTACGTGTTTCTTGATTGCCCAGTTCGGGATGTTGGTGGAAATCCCTGCGCCAATCAATCACTTTTTGGGTGATGGCTTCGGCTCGTTTGGCGGCGTCTGTTTTTAGCGTATTGTTTTGGGCTGCAGCAAATAAGGGTAATGCCGCGGTTAAAAGTAAAAATCTCTTCATCTTCGTTTAGGTTTGCATACAAGATAGCAATTTTTAACCACTGCAAATAGTTGCCATAGCCTAAATCAACTTCAGGTACTAACAAAATACCTAACCATACCGCCACAACAAGTGCTACAAACGCCGTATTAAAACAGTCCTTTCAGTTTGTCCAATAGGCCTCCTCCACCATTCTCGTTTTTTTCTCCGCCCAGCAGATCTTTCACATCGTTGAAATCGAACTTCCCATCGGCGCCACCAAACTGGCCTAAAATATCCTGCAGGTTAAATGAACTATCGTTAGGATCGGCGGCCTTATTCAAAAACTTAGACAGCACCATCGGGATTAAGGAAGATCCGATATTTTTTGCGGTTTCAGCATTGATCCCCAAACCGCCCAACTTATCTGTAAAACTAGCGGTTGCCTGTTCCATCATATTTCCGCCCGGGCCACCACCCTGGGTAAAGGAACTGATGAAATCGGTGATGTTGCCTGATCCGATCTTATCTTTCAGCACTTCTACAATGGAACCCGATGCAGCCTGAATAACCTGCTCGTTTTGTTCATTTGGCACTTGAGCATTGTCAATTACCAATGCTTGGGAATTATCCCTCACTAATTGTTCTAGATTTTCTAACATAGGTGTAAATTTTAAATCCTAACCAATATAGCTAAAATATTGAAAATGAGCATTGTTTTTCTTCGGCATTGGTTTAGCCAAAGTTTCCAGATCATCGTCCAAAGATAAAATATCTGTATTTCTGTGCCATTATTAACCAACATTTAACTTACAGATTTGTATTTTTACAAGATTAAAAACCCATTATATGTTGCCAAAAATCAATTTCACGACCACTAAGGCCTACCAGTACCTGGCCGATCATTATATCAACATCAACCAAACGGACATGAAAGCGCTATTTGCCGAAGATCCTGACCGTTTCCAAAAATTCTCCGTATTGTTTGAAGATATTTTATTTGATTACTCGAAGAATAGGATTAACGACGAAACCATGGCATTACTTATCCAACTGGCTAAGGAATGTAAATTGGACGAAGCGATCAGGGCGATGTTCAGCGGCGAGAAAATTAACGAAACCGAAGGCCGTGAAGTACTTCATATCGCTTTGCGCAACCAAAGCAATACGCCCATTTTAGCAGATGGCAAAGATGTGATGCCTGAGGTGAATGCCGTTTTGGCCAAGATGGAAAAATTCAGCAAGGCAATGATCTCGGGCGAGTGGAAAGGCTACACCGGCAAGCAAATTACCGATGTAGTGAATATTGGTATTGGCGGCTCTGATTTAGGGCCGGTAATGGTAACCGAAGCTTTAAAGCATTATAAAACAAGATTAAACCTGCACTTTGTTTCTAATGTTGATGGTACACACATTGCGGAAACATTGAAAACTGTAAACCCGGAAACTACTCTGTTTTTAGTGGCCTCCAAAACATTTACCACGCAAGAAACCATGAGCAATGCCCACACGGCCAGAAACTGGTTCCTTAGCCAAGGTGCTACCGAAGCTGATATTGCCAAGCATTTTGCGGCACTATCAACCAATGCTAGGGATGTTGCCGCTTTTGGCATTGATACCGAGAACATGTTCGAGTTTTGGGACTGGGTTGGTGGCCGCTACTCGCTTTGGAGCGCTATTGGACTTTCCATCAGCCTGGGTATTGGTTTCGACAATTTTAAGCAATTGCTGGCCGGTGCGCATGCTACCGACAAGCATTTTTCTACCGCTCCTTTTGAAGAAAATGTGCCTGTAATTTTAGCGATGCTAGGCATTTGGTACATTAATTTTTTTGGCGCCGAAACCCAAGCGATATTGCCTTACGATCAATACCTGCATCGCTTTGCGGCCTATTTTCAACAGGGTGATATGGAAAGCAACGGCAAATATGTAGATCGCAATGGCGACATTGTGATGTACGAAACCGGCCCGGTAATTTGGGGCGAACCTGGCACCAATGGGCAACATGCTTTTTACCAACTAATTCATCAGGGGACCAAGTTGGTCCCTGCTGATTTTATTGCACCAGCGCAAAGTTTAAATCCATTGGGCAATCATCATCCTATTTTGCTATCGAACTTTTTTGCGCAAACCGAGGCACTAATGAACGGCAAAGACGAGGAAGAAGTAGTAGCAGAACTGACCAAAACCGGCAAAACACATGAGCAAATTACCAAGCTCGCACCATTTAAGGTTTTTGAAGGCAACAGGCCTACCAATTCTATTTTATTGAAAAAAGTAACCCCTTACAGCCTGGGTAGCTTAATTGCCGTTTACGAACATAAAATATTTGTGCAGGGCGTTATCTGGAACATCTTCAGTTTTGACCAATGGGGCGTAGAACTTGGCAAGCAACTTGCCCAAAAGATACAGCCCGAACTGATAGGCAACGAAATAGTGAGTTCGCACGACTCATCTACCAACGGCCTGATCAACCAGTACAAAAGCTGGAAATAATCACCCCAAACGGGTGATAAAACATTTATGGATTTTACTTATTTTGCTCATCATGGTTATACATTGATCAAAAAGCATAAAGATGAATAAGTTAAGAACATTATTGATTACTGCATTAGCCTTTAGTGGCCTAAATGCAGTTGCCCAAACAGACAAGGCCACTACTGCAAAAATTGTAGAGGCCAAAGCCTACACCTTTGTAGCCAGATCGGTAACACCTTTAAATACTCAGGACATTAGCAAGGTCATGAGTAAAATGACTGGGGCTGTTCAGGGCGGCGTCATTAATTTGACCGAAACTTACTACGAAGTAAAAGTGACACCAGACAGTGTGGTGGCTTTTTTACCTTACTACGGAAGATCTTTTACTGCGCCAATTAACCAAGATGACACAGGGGTGAAATTCAATTCTAAAAAATTTGAATACAAATCGCAAAAAGGCAAAAAACATGGATGGAATACTGTAATTGAAACCAAAGATGCCAAGGAAAACTACCGTTTGACCTTTAACATTAGCGATAATGGTTATGTTACACTTTCGCTGAACAGCAACAACAAACAGTCCGTTACCTATCAGGGGTATTTGAAAGAAAACGTAAGTAAGTAAAGTAGTTACCTACATTTAACGTTTATCAATTATTTTTGGCCCAGCTTTATCTCAAACAGCTGTGGCCATTTTTTACCCGTTACAAAAAGGCGCTTATTGGACTCGTCATAAGCAATGCCGTTTAGTACATTATTACCAATTTCTTCCTCTGTTTTGAAATAGTTTTTAGGCACCAATTTAGAAAGATCAAGCTCTGCTTCTACTAGGCCTGTTTTCAAATCAACTACAACAATTTTATTGGAGCCGTAAACGTTGGCATATAGTTTCCCATCAATATATTCCAATTCATTTAAACGTTCTACCGGGCCTTTATGGTCATAAACCTCTATAAAACCTTCTTCCTTGTAGTTTTGGGCATTCATTTTCCAAATGCGGTTAGAGCCGTCGCTACGCAACAATTGTTTGCCATCATAGGTAAGGCCCCAACCTTCGGCACTGCTTTGGTAAGGGAAAGTAGTAATTTCCTTTAAAGAAGCGGCATCATACACCAAACCTACGTTTTCCTGCCAGGTTAGCACAATGATCTTATTGCCTACCTTAACGGAGCCTTCGCCAAAATATTCAGGCTTTAAGGGCACAGCGCTGAGGGCTTTTCCTGTGGCCAGATCTACCCAGCGCAATTGAGAAAAACCTTTACGCCCGGTGCTTTCCAGCAATTTTCCATCTACAAAGCTTAAGCCTTGTGTGTAGGAAGAGGTATCATGCGGAAAGGTGTTCACCAAAGTATATTTCAGCTTCTGCGGTTTTTTATCTGTGGTTAAAATAATGTTATTGGTAATGGTATCTATTTGGTTGCCGGTTTTCACAATGGCCGTAAGCATCCGGTAGCCCAATGGCAGGTGCTGTGTATCCAGCCAAACAAATTCCTTAGTGCCTTTTTCGGCAAACGGCTTGCCATCTATCAAATAGCGGATGTTTTGAACTTCTGTTTTTTCGGGGACATCCAACTCAACTTTAACTGGTTTCCCCGCATGAAAACTCTCGCCCTGCAAAGGATTTCTAAAGGTGATATAATTAGCTACCTTATTGTTGCAGGCAAACTGAAAAAGAGAAGCACATCCTAACAAAAGGAGGGATATTTTACGTATAGGGCCAAAAAGCATCTTCGATATGGGTGATGTTAAACGTAATATTTTTGGTTAAAAGTACAGCAATTATATCAAATCTGATCTCGCCCTGGTGGTCCATAATTTCGATATAGGCCTGCGCCGCCAACTCCAATTGCCTTTCCTTGGCCGGGCTTACGAAATCTTGGGGCATCCCAAAAGCTACCGAACTGCGTGTTTTAACTTCTATAAAGATAATGGTATTTGAGTGAAGCGCAACAATATCAACTTCGGCTTTGCCAAAAGTCCAGTTCTCCTCCAAAATTTCATAGCCTTTTTGCTGTAGAAATTGTACCGCTGCTTTTTCGCCGGCTTTTCCCGTATCATTGTGAACTGCCATATTAAGTTATTAGGTAGAAAGTTGCAAGTTACGAGTTGCAGTTCATGACTCATCACTCGAAATCACACCATACGCAACTATTTAACGATTACCGATCCCAAGAACTTTGAGATCGTGCGCTCAACGTTTTTCACCTGGGCATAGCGGCCCATTAAAATATCTTGATTGGTTACGTCTTTTTCTTCCTTGATCTGGTTCATCAGGTCGGTGAGCATTTTATCTACTTTACGTTTTTTGAGGTGATATAAGCCACCAAGCACCGCGGCTTTGATGTTCTGGCTTTCATCCTTAACGTAAATTTGATGCTTATTCAGCCAGTTTTCGCTCAAACTATAGGGTGATGTTGTTAAGGTAATGGCCAAATTGGCTATTTCTCCATCTTCGCTTCTCAAAAACTGGTTAATGGTAGGCAGTTCGCCCTTTTCAAGTTCGTTACGATAATAATCGATTACCCGGTTGCACAAACTATCCTCAAAGGTTACATCGCTAAGGTTTTGGATAATGAACGAGCCTACATACATATTGTCTGTTTGCTCCCAAGTGGCCAGCTCATGCCCAAAAGTAAGCAACAACCTTATGATTTCATTTTCCTGCAGGATATCAGAACTGATTTGTTCGGCAGCACTGGGCATAGGCACTGCTGCTGGGCCGTCTTCTGCAAAAAGGTCGTCGGGCGGCATATCAGGGTGGCCAAAGCTTGATGGCTTTGGTGCCGTAGCAGCTGCGGTCTTTTTGCTCTTAGCCAGTTTAATGGCATTCAGCTCGGTAAGCAGCACCCTTTCTTCAATTTCCAAAAGATGGCTGCATTCCCTTACAAACACCGAGGCTTTGATGTTATCAGGAATTTTGGCAATACTTTCTACGATATCCCTAATGATTCCTGCCCGTTTGATGGGATCTTTTCCGGCCTCGGCCAGCAAGATATTGGCTTTGTAAAGGATAAAATCCTGTCGTTGCTCTTCAATGTAGGTTTTAAATGCACCTGCACCAACTTTGTGCATATACGAATCGGGGTCGTCGCCATCTGGGAAAGAAACAACCTTTACGTTCAGTCCCTCCTCCAAGATCATATCCAGTCCCCGCAAAGAAGCCTTGATCCCGGCGGCATCACCATCATATAAAATGGTAACGTTTTGGGTAAACCTGCTGATCAGCTTGATTTGTTCGATGGTGAGCGAGGTACCAGAGGAGGCTACTACGTTTTCGATATAGGCCTGATGAACGGCCAGAACATCGGCGTAGCCTTCTACCAAATAGCAATTATCCTGATCACGGATGGCCTTTTTGGCGTGGTACAGGCCATAAAGTACATTTGATTTATGATAGATATCGCTCTCTGGCGAGTTGACATATTTGGGTACGTTTTTATCTGTTTTAAGCGTACGTCCGCCAAAACCAATTACCCTGCCCGTAAAATTGTGTATCGGGAACATGACCCGGCCACGGAACCTATCGTACAGTTTTCCTTTGTCATTTCTAATGGAAAGGCCTGTTTTTTCCAGGTATTCTTCGGCATGTTGGTTTTTAGCCGCCTCTTGGGTAAGGGCATCCCAAACATCGGGCGAATAGCCCAGGTTGAATTTCTTAATGATATCTTCCCTAAAACCACGCTCCTTAAAATAGCTGAGGCCAATGGCCCTGCCATCATCGCTGTTCCAGAGCTGTTCTTCGAAAAAATTGGCCGCAAATTGCGAAACAATGTAAAGGCTTTCTCTGGCGCTGTTCAGCTCCAGCTGCTCCTTGCTTTCTACGGTTTCCTCAACCTCGATATTGTATTTGTTGGCGAGGTATTTTAGGGCCTCCGGGTAAGTGTACTTCTCGTGGTCCATTACAAAACGAACCGAATCACCGGCTACACCACAGCCGAAACACTTGTAAATGCCCTTGTTTACCGAAACGTGAAACGAGGGTGTTTTTTCGCCATGGAAAGGGCAATTGCCAATTAAGCTGGAACCACGTTTTTTAAGGTGCACGAAATCCCCCACCACTTCCTCTATCCGTGCCGTTTCCTTAATTTTCTCTATGGTTTCTGCTGTAATCATTTCCTGCTGCCCTTTCCTAAATGGGCTTCAAATTTAGCAATAAATAATTCGATATACGCTATATCCCGCTCTGGGGATAAACGGTTATTTAACGAAAGGCAGCATCTGCTCTGCTACAAATAAATTGCCCTGATCGTTCAAATGCACCCTATCGGTAGTTAGCAGGCCCTTTTCCAAATCCTGTGCATTGTTCTTTTCTTCGTAGGCGGCAAAGGCTTTTCTTAAATCGCACAGCGGAAGATTATTTTTAGCCGCAAGTTCTCTAATGCCTTCAGCGTATTTATCCAATTCGGCATCCAGTTCATTGGCACCCATTTTTTTCTCGCCAATTACTGAGGGTGTACATAGTACTATTTTACTGCCCGCAGCTTTAATTTTGTTGATCAATGCTTGGTAAAACTTGATATATTTCGGATAGTCTGTGCCCGTTCTTGAGCTTTGCTTGTGCCAAACATCATTGATCCCAACGTAAATAAATACCAAATCCGGTTTTTTGGCCAACACATCTTCTTCCAGGCGCAAATAAAGATCATAAACTTTATTGCCGCTAATACCTGCGCCCATAAGCTCAAATTTAGTGGTATCTACCTGTTTTTTTAACACATTGATGTAGCCATTTCCTTTAACCCCGGCTTGGGTAATAGAGTCACCAAAAAACACCACACGTTTACGATTAGATTTCATAGCAATCAGCAGAAAAATGGCACAGGCCATTAAGGATAGTTTTAAAGCAGTTTTCATTTAGTTTTTTTTATGCACTAAAGTTAATTGTTTGACTGTAAATAACAACATGGGCATTTGTTTTCCAAAATTATCAAGTTTCAATTGGTGGAAACATAAGGCGGGCGTTTTCGGGCATCAAAATATTCATTCAAACCATACTGTTAAAATATACATGCTATTTTAAAGAGTTTCTCTATCTTTGGTTAAATTTTTCGACCCGCCCCGCATGAAATTATTGGCCAAATCTTTACTTGCTGTTTTATTAACGCTATTTTTTAACCAGATTAGTTTTGCCCAGAAGAAAAGAGCTCCTTATACGGCAATAGTTTTTGTGGAAGGAAGCCAGAAAATCCATGGTAAAATTACGTCCATTAACCAAACAGAGCTGATTTTGGTGGATAGAAAAGATGTGTCACACCCAATTGCGTACCAAAAGATAAGCCGTATTAAAGTTTATAAACACCGTAGCGATGTGGGGTATGCAATTGCTACCGGCGCTTTGGCAGCTGGCACCATTGCCGCAGCCCAATCTATTGATGATGCCAATGTTGCTGTATTGGTTGGGATAGGCGGAACTGCGGCAGTAGTAAGCCTTAGCATGATTTTACACAGTGTAATTCACGGTGCCGAGCTAAAGCTAGATGCCAAAAAAGAAAAGATAGACTACGCCAATATCTCGCAAAAGTTAGCCAAATACGTGGTTAATGATGCCTCATTAAAACCTTAAGTGCTATTTCCCTTTGCCTAAGCGGTAATCTTTATGTAGCACTAAAAAGCTGGCTCTTTCTTCTTTTTTAAATGGGTAATCCCAGTTGCCCTGGTAGGTGATTTTAGTTGGCAATTTCACTTCATCGAAGTAGCTCATTTCTATGTTCATCTGCACGTCGAAATCAAATAGCATGTTGCTGTATTTCATATCCACGTAACGGCCCAGGATTTCAAAATTACGCTTATCGAAAATGGTTACCAGCTCTTTGATCATGATACCGTCCTTAGTCCATTTGGAGAGATCAGGCTTTACAGAAACTTTAAAACGATAAACCGGGATAGAATCCAGATAGGTGCCACTATGGAAGGTGTAATCGTAATACTGGCGCATATTTGCCGTAAATATCTCCGTTTTGCTGCCAATGAACGGGATACCCTTGATAGGCCTTCCGGGATTGAATATGAGGGTTTTCAGTTTATCCTTATAGCCTTCGTTAGTACTTTTTTTACCTTTCCCGGTACTTGGGGCCGAGTTAGGCACAAAATCTGTGTTGTAGGCATTCATGAAGATGTAATCGAACATTTCTACCGTATACAACTGATATTTGCCATTCTTTTTATACACCTTTCCGTTGTCTTCCTTAACCAAATATTCCATTCTGTATGGCCCATCGTTGTTGTGGCGTATCTTCCGGTAAATGCGGCCGTCTACCTGATTTTTTTTATCGTAGGTAAACACTCTATTCTCGGCAATGAACGTATATTTCTTCATGTTGCGGAAAGCCTGATAGAAACTGGTATCATTGATGATGGCATCGATAAAGGTTTCGATGTTCAATCGCTTTGCCCTGATATTTACCACAGAGTCAAGCGTAATGGTTTTGATGGTATCGGGATTAAAACGAGGAATTTGCTGTGCTTTGGTTTCAACAAAGCAAAATAGCGAAAGAATAACGAAATAATATCTCTTCATGATTAAAATTATAGCTAAAGTAAAGGCAAATACCCTTTACTTTAGCAATTTATATGCCTAACCTATATTTGACGAGTTAATTGCCCAGTTGTTTCAAGGCTAAATAGGCCATTAACCCTGTAGAGGTTTTTAAGGCTTCTTCATCAATGTCAAAATTTGGCGTGTGTACCGAGTAGGTTGTTCCTTTGGCTGCGTTTCCGGTGCCCAAACGATAAAAGCAGGCATCAGTTACCTGCGAATAATAGGCAAAATCCTCGGCGGCCATCCAAATATCCAAATCAATCACATGCTCTCTTCCCAGGTAATCTTGGGCGTTAGCTCGGGCGTTATCGGTTAATTTCTCTTCGTTGATCAAAAATGGATAGCCTCTATGAATATCAAAATGGCAACTTCCACCCATGCTTTCGGCAATTCCTTCGGCCATTTTCGTCATCAGGCGGTGTGCTTCGTTTCTCCATTCTTCATTCAAGGTTCTGAAGGTACCTTCCAATTTCACTTCGTTTGGAATAACATTGGTAGCTCCATTGGCATTTACCTTGCCAAAAGAAAGCACCGATGGCAAACGCGGATCGGCATTTCTACTTACGATTTGTTGTAGCGCTACAATAATGTGGGCGGTAATCACTACAGGGTCGATATTTTGGTGCGGCTGTGCGCCATGCCCCCCTTTACCAGTTACAGTTACATATAATTCATCGGTTGAGGCCATGTAAATCCCTGAGCGGAAGCCAACTTTTCCGGTTTCTATCAAGGGCATCACATGCTGTCCAATGATAGCTTGCGGCTTTGGATTTTCCAACACACCTTCTTTGATCATGATACTTGCACCACCGGGCAACAGCTCTTCCGCAGGTTGAAAAACCAATTTCACGGTACCCGCAAAATCATCTTTCATTTGGTTAAGGATGTAAGCGGTGCCTAATAACGATGAGGTGTGCACATCATGTCCACAGGCATGCATCACGCCTTCGTTTTTAGATTTATAAGGCTTGTCATTTGCTTCGGCAATGGGCAGCGCATCCATATCGGCACGCAAAGCGATGACCTGGTTAGAAGGCTTGGCTCCAGTAATTAAACCTACTACACCGGTGTTGGCCATTTCAGTAAACGGAATTCCCCAGCTGGCCAGTTTATCTTTTACATATCTTGAGGTTTCATATTCATGAAAGGAAAGCTCTGGATTGGCGTGTATATGTTGACGAAAACCGACCACTTCATTAAAAATTTGTGCGGATAGTTCTTGTATTTTCTGTTTCATTCTTGATTAGTTTTTAGGTGGTTTGTTGGTTTGTTTTTTAGTCATGCACTTGGCTAACTGAAAACTGTCAGCCGTTAACTATTTATCTACTTCTAAAATTGGAGCGTTTATCTTTTCCCTAAAAATAAACAGGGTTGGATAACTAGGCCGTAGCTCATTTAGGAATTTCTGTGCTTCAAGCCTGGTGCGGTAATCGCCCACCCGCAAATAGTAGTTGGGTTCTTTATAGGTGATATAGGTATTTAACTTGGGATAGTTTGCCTTGAATTTTGCCTGCTCCGAAAATACCTCACGCCTATCGCTGCCGTAATAAATTTGCACACGATATCCCATGGAAGAAACAATGGCGGTACCAGATGGATTTGTGGTAGTTGGCTTAGCTTTGTTGAGCTCTATACGTTTGGCGATTAAGCTATCAATCAACGGGTCTTTAACTACAATAACTTCGCCTTTATTTTGTGCAAAAGAAAAATGGCAAGCAAACAGTAAGAAAAATAAAACTACAATTTTCATATTTTTTGGGTGATTTTCCTTTGCTTTTTTTAATTAGCCTCAGGAAACGACGCATCAAAATGCTGAACTTGTTGCAAAAATCGGCATTCTAAACCGCTAATACAAATCTCATTAGTGCCAATTGGGCAATATTTGGCTGAGATTCATCAGAAAATACTTGATTCCTCTATATGAGCTCCCGTGGTGGGCCAATATTATTTGATGGATAGCCTTGAGAGATTTTCCTATCAAGATGCACAGGGAAATGTTTCGGAAGGTTTGGACTAAACCCGAAGTATTTTAATGGTTATGGCACTAACGTACAAAAATGCAGACAACTCAGTATTACCAATTGGCCATCTATGTTATCAAGATCTGACTTCAATGAAGGCCCTAAAATATGATTGAAAGACCAAGCTGCCTGCTCTCTCGGCCAAGAGCGCAATGACAAACCAAAAAGCCCAAGCGTTTTAACACTTGGGCTTTTATTTTTCAAGACTTACAAGGCTCTAAAACCTCGTAAGTCCGTAGTTTAATCATTAAAGATTTGCACCGTGGCAGTTCTTAAACTTTTTACCACTTCCGCAAGGGCAGGGCTCGTTACGGCCAACCGTTGCTTCTTTCCTAATGGGCTGCAAAGGTTGAGGCTCGCGGGTATCACCTACCAAGTCTAAATCAGACGGATCGCCATATTCTTGTTTGGTGGCATTTAACTTAGGCTGGGGCTTAGGGGCTGCTGCCTCCCTTACCTGCTCTGGCTCCTGCTGCATAGGAATACCGCCCTTAAACAAGAAACTAACCACTTCTTTGTTTACCACGTTGAGCATGCCCTTAAACAAGTTGAACGCTTCCATTTTGTAGATAATCAATGGGTCTTTTTGTTCGTAAACAGCATTTTGCACCGACTGTTTCAGCTCATCCATTTCACGTAAGTGCTCTTTCCAGCTATCATCAATTAAAGCCAATACAATGGTTTTCTCAAATGATTTGGTAATTTCCTTACCGTTATTCTCGATAGCTTTTTTAAGCTCAACCGGAACTTGGATTTGGCGCATCCCATCCGAGAAAGGAACTACGATCTGTTCGATCATGTCTCCCCTTTCTGCATAAAACTGGCGTAGCACCGGCATGGCCTGGTTTACCACCGCCTCTGATTTACGGATATAAAAAGCGGTTACTTCCGCAAACAATTTATCCGTTAGATCATGGATTTTTTTGCTGCTAAATTCTTGTTCAGTAATTTCAGTATCTACCGAGAAGTTTTTGATGACTTCCAGCTTGAAGCCTTCGTAGTTTGATTCTTCTTTGTATTCGGTTACGATATCTTCGGCAACATCAAAAATCATGTTGTTCATGTCCACGTCCAAACGCTCGCCAAACAGGGCGTTACGACGTTTAGCGTAAATTACCGAACGTTGCGAGTTCATTACATCATCGTACTCTAACAAACGCTTACGTACACCGAAGTTGTTTTCTTCTACTTTTTTCTGGGCTCTTTCGATCGAATTGGTGATCATCGAGTGCTGGATCACCTCTCCTTCTTCGATTCCCATACGCACCATAATGTTAGAGATACGTTCTGAACCGAACAGGCGCATCAAATTATCTTCTAACGATACAAAGAACTGCGAAGTACCTGGGTCACCTTGACGGCCAGAACGACCGCGCAACTGTCTGTCAACACGACGAGACTCGTGGCGCTCTGTACCGATGATGGCCAAACCTCCGGCTTCTTTTACACCTGGTCCCAACTTAATATCGGTACCACGGCCGGCCATGTTGGTAGCAATAGTCACCTGGCCTGGCTGGCCTGCTTCGGCCACAATATCAGCCTCCCTTTGGTGCATTTTGGCATTCAATACGTTGTGCTTAATGCCCCTCAATTTCAGCATACGGCTCAATAATTCCGAAATCTCTACCGAGGTAGTACCTACCAATACTGGTCGGCCTGCTTCCGTTAGTTTTACAATTTCTTCTGCTACCGCGTTATATTTTTCCCTCACCGTACGGTAAACGTAATCTTGGGCATCTTTTCTGGAGATGGTTCTGTTGGTTGGGATTTCTACCACGTCTAATTTATAGATCGACCAAAACTCGCCAGCTTCGGTAGTTGCGGTACCGGTCATACCACAAAGTTTATGGTACATACGGAAGTAGTTTTGCAGGGTGATGGTGGCATAGGTTTGCGAAGCGTCCTCTACCTTTACGTTTTCTTTTGCTTCAATTGCCTGGTGCAACCCATCAGAGTAACGACGGCCCTCCATGATACGGCCAGTTTGCTCGTCTACAATTTTCACCTTACCTTCATCAAGGATATATTCAGTATCTTTTTCAAATAAAGTATAGGCTTTTAACAACTGGTTGATGGAGTGAACACGCTCTGCTTTAACCGCATAATCACGCATTAAGGCATCCTTTTGGGCAATTTTATCTTCATTGCTCAAGTTCGATTTTTCGATCTCGGCAATTTCTGTACCTACATCAGGCAATACGAAAAAGCTTGGATCTTCCCCTTGTTGGGTAATTAATTCGATACCTTTTTCGGTTAATTCTACCTGATTGTTTTTCTCATCAATATGGAAATATAGCTCGGCATCTACTTTAGGCATGTTTTTAGATTGGTCTGCCATGTAGTAGTTTTCTGTTTTAAGCAAGGTTTGTTTGTTGTTGCCTTCGCTTAAAAACTTAATTAAAGCTTTATTTTTAGGCAAACCGCGGTGTGCACGTAATAATGCCAAACCACCTTCGCCTTCTTCTGTACCAACATTACCACTGTTTATTAAGGTTTTAGCAGCGTTTAAAGCCGATTGTACATAAGCCTTTTGTGCATTTACCAAACGCTCAATGCGAGGTTTCAATTCGTGGAATTCATGTTGATCACCAAACGGAACCGGGCCCGAAATGATCAATGGTGTACGGGCATCGTCAATTAATACTGAATCGACCTCATCCACCATGGCAAAATGCAATTTGCGCTGTACCAACTGTTCTGGTGTTTGCGACATATTGTCACGCAGGTAATCGAACCCGAACTCGTTGTTGGTTCCGTAGGTAATATCCGCTAAATAGGCCTTTCTTCTTTCTTCTGAATTTGGCTGGTGTTTATCAATACAATCAACACTTAAACCATGAAACTCGAACAATGGGCCGTTCCACTCACTATCACGACGGGCAAGGTAATCGTTCACGGTTACGATGTGTACACCTTGCCCGGCAAGTGCATTTAGATAGGCTGGCAAGGTACTTACCAGGGTTTTACCCTCACCGGTAGCCATCTCGGCAATTTTACCGCTGTGCAGCACCATACCGCCAATTAACTGTACGTCGTAGTGCACCATGTTCCAAGCTACTTGGTTGCCCGCAGCTTCCCATTTATTGGCCCATAAAGCCTTGTCACCAACAATTTTTACATTGTTCTTCTTGGTGGCCAGTTCCCTGTCAAATTCCGTAGCGGTAACTTCCAAAGTTTCGTTTTCACTTAAACGACGTGAAGTTTCTTTAACTACAGCAAAAGCCTGGGGCAATAGCTGTTGCAAAACCTTTTCCAGCTCAACATTGCGCTCTTTACCTAGGGCATCAATCTCATCGTACAAATTGGTTTTTTCCTGCAATGAAAGCTCCGGGCTTTCGGCTTGGGTTCTTAAACCATTGATTTTTTCGTCGATACTGGCCAATGCTGATGCAATAACCGCTTTAAACTCAATGGTCTTATTTCTAATTTCGTCGTTGCTTAATGAAGATAACTTGGCATATTCCTCATTAATTTGTGCTACAATTGGCTGTAGCGCTTTTATATCTCTTTCTGATTTGCTTCCAAAAATTTTGGCTAAAAATCCTAACATGATCTATTTTATTGTTAAATGGTATTATTGTTCAGTTGGTTAATTGCTGAAATGCGTTAACTGTTTAATTGGTTAATTGTTTCGAAAACCAGCAATCACTTTGTATCGGCAATCGTATTCCGTTAATGCCTGCCTACCGTAGGCAGGTCAAATCGCAAATCAGCACACAACAACCAAGCCACACCCATAATACAGGTCAACTTGACAGCCGCAGTGTTTTCTGCGATTAACGGATATCGTGTTTGGCTTTAACAAGCGCTATGGGCTATTGTTCCTTGGGTTTTCAAGTGTAACCGAATAGGCGATAGGCTGGTTGCGGACATTATATTTAATGCAGTTATCGCTAGAAATCACGCCTATAGCGCTCAGCTGGTTGTTGGATAGGATAAAGTGTGGCAGGTGCTGCAGGTCCTGTATCGAGCGGATAGACGTTTGCTCAGAAGTGGTTTGCTGCCTGGCACAATACCGCTCGGTTAAATAGCGGGTCCCCTCCACACGATCGGCTTTGGCCAGGTGCGAAAGGCTGAAAAACACAAGAGATATGGTGACAAGATGCCTCATTATTGCGGCAAATCTAGTTTTATTCTTTTATAATCAGAAATTTGATTTGGGCAAGGGCGCTTTGCGATGAGGTTTAACAGCAATTTAGTTATCCATTTAAGCCGCCTGTTTAGCTCAATTACTTGCCTTGTTACTGCCCAGGTAATTCCGTGCTCTCTAGCTAAAACAACTTAAAAGGCTGAACATCCAAGCTTAAGGCTCAATTTCCCCGCTCGGGGCTATACCACCTCCTTAACACCATTAAAATCTACTAAATTTATCTTCACTTTTAACTTTTTATGCCCCTCGTAAGCAGAAAGCAATATCTTTGCGCTATGAATATCTTACTAATAGGTTCTGGCGGAAGAGAAAGTGCTTTTGCCTGGAAATTAAGCCAATCGGAAAATTGCGACAAATTGATCATTGCCCCGGGCAATGCAGGCACCGCCAACTACGGAAAAAACGTAAACATCAATCCTAATGATTTTGAAGCGGTAAAAGCACTTGCGCTAAAAGAACAGATTGACATGCTTGTGGTTGGCCCCGAAGAACCTTTGGTATTAGGTATCCATGATTTTTTTGTGAACGATGAAGAACTGGCCCATATTCCGGTAATTGGCCCTAAAAAAGAGGGTGCCGTGCTAGAAGGAAGCAAGGATTTCTCTAAACAGTTTATGGAGCGCCACCATATCCCAACGGCAAAATCAAAATCATTTACCAACGCAAATTTAGATGAGGGCCTAGCCTATCTGGCGCAGCACAGCCTTCCTATTGTGCTAAAGGCTGATGGACTTGCCGCAGGTAAAGGAGTATTGATTATCGACAACCACCAAGAAGCGCAGGATGAACTGAGGCTGATGCTGGATGGCAAATTTGGCAAGGCGGGCTCCACCGTAGTGGTAGAGGAATTTTTAACGGGCATTGAATTATCGGTGTTTGTATTAACTGACGGGAAAAACTACGTGACTTTACCAGAGGCGAAAGACTACAAACGTATTGGCCAAGGTGACACCGGCCTAAACACCGGCGGCATGGGTTCCGTTTCACCGGTTCCTTTTGCAGATGCGGTGTTTTTAAATAAAATTGAAGAACAGATCATTAAACCTACCGTAAACGGCCTGGCCAGCGAAGGGATAGATTATACAGGCTTTATCTTTTTCGGATTGATTAAAGTGGGCGATGAGCCTTACGTAATTGAATACAATTGCCGTATGGGCGACCCGGAAACGGAAAGCGTAATCCCAAGGATTGAAAATGACCTGCTTGAACTTTTTATTGCGAGCAGCAAAAAAGAACTGGGGAACTACCAGATCAAGATTAGCCCCAAAAATGCCGCTACCGTAGTGATTGTGGCCGGGGGATATCCGGGCGAATATGAGAAAGGCAAACCTATTTCGGGACTCGAAAACATCAGAGATTCCTATGCTTTCCATGCGGGCACCATCTTGGACGGCGGCCTAGTTAAAACAAACGGTGGCAGGGTTTTGGCCATTAGCAGCGTAAAGGATACTCCATTTGAGGCCCTGCAAAGTGCCACTGCCGATGCCGCCAGAATATATTTTGATGGCAAATACTTTAGAGAGGACATTGGTTTTGACCTCATATAATCTCAATTTGAGGTAAAAATTTCTCACTTATCAACATTTATTCGTAAACTTGTAGTTACAAGGTGCGATTATCCACATCCCGATTAGGTCTATCGCAATAGCACTGGTCGGGATTTTTTTTCACTACAGCTATCTATTTGGCTAATTGGCACATTTTTTTTGTTACACAAACAGAACAATTATAACTGTAGCTTGACCAACAATCTAAATAAACCGTTTTACTACGCTCTCCTCGTATTAGGATTGCTAACGCTCCCCCTGTTAGGTTTTTCGCAACAAGAGCAACCTAAAAGAGTTACAGTAGTAGTTACCGCCAAGGAAATTACTCCTCAAAAATTAGTACAGCTACCTGCCAACAATGTCCCATCAATAGTTAGCGGCAAACCAAAGGCTACTTTAAAGAAAAAGTTGCATACCCATATTACGGCGAAACCAAAAACTAAGCCCGCTACACAAACAACATCCGCAAAAGCACTTGCCGAGCCAAGCCCTAAAGCAATTAGTGCCCCAACGCCTAAAAGCAAAAGCGTGGCCAAGGAAAACATCATAGCCAAAGCTGTACCCAAAAACCAAAATACCGCAAAACCTGTAGCCATAGCTCCCCCGACCCCAAAAAAAGAAACTGTAGTGAAGGCCCAGCCCGGGCAACAAAAGGAAAACAAAAAGATTGACAAAGAAGTTGCTCCCCCAGCACCAATTACTACCGCCAATACTTTAGGCACCAGTGCCGAAATAGAAAAAACGACAAAACCGGAGGATAACGCAACCATACAAACCAACAGCAGTAGAGACACGCCCCAACTTTCGCCCGATGGACAAACCAATGCCACCAGCTACATCTGGATTGGTGTTTTCCTGATTATTGCGGGGGTGGTTCTTGGTCTTCTCTTTGGCAAACCAGCCTTCCTGATTTCATTTGTGGGAGTGGTTTTTATAGCCCTGGGAATTATTATATAAACACAACCTACTATCGTTATAATCGCTAGAAATAATACGCTACCTGTCTCATGTGCCTATATTTTTAATTGAATCACATAGACCCCTAGCAAGCCCAATTGCATTAAAAACATATTTGGGCAGATCACCCTTTAAAAATTATCAGATTATTTAACCATGACCCCATGTGCCTATGTGGCCGTATTTTAATGTTGGATGTTAAAACGCTTTATCATCTTTAAAACCGAAAAGCAACCTAAATTGAACCACACAGGCACATCGCAAATCCAATTGCATTAAAGCGGATCATAAAAAAGGGCTTCCACTTTTAAGTAGAAGCCCCATTTATTGAAATCTTTCGAAAGATCTTATTTTGTTTTTTTATCCAAAACCTCGGCAAGTTTTTTGTGCAATGCTCCACCTCTTAGGTCTTTTGCGATAATTTTACCGCTAGGGTCAACCAAGAAATTAGCTGGAATGCTTCTGATTCCCCAAGCCGTAGACACTTCGTTATTCCAACCTTGCATGTCAGACACCTGTGTCCAGGCTAATTTATCGTCTTCCACCGCTTTCAACCATTGTTCTTTAGTAGTTCTAGTGTTGCCACCATCCAAAGAAACACCTAAGATCGTAAAGTTCTTGTCTTTGAATTTATTAAAGGCCTCTACTACATTTGGATTTTCGTTACGACAAGGACCGCACCACGATGCCCAGAAATCGATCAATACATATTTACCTTTAAAGTCTGATAGTTTTACCGCCTTGCCATTAGGATCATTCTGTGTAAAATCCATTGCCAGTACACCTACTGCGGTTTTTTTAGTAGCTTCAATAATTTTGGGAATGCCCTGTCCGGTTTTGGTTGCCTTCAACTCAGGAGAAAGCGTAGCATACAATTTTTCAACTTCGCCAACCACCTTGTCATTTGAGGCCAAAGAGCCTAATTGAACCAAACTGATATATGATTTTGGGTTGTTTTTAACGAAGCTTAAATAAACCGGAGTTTTTTGATCCCTAACAGCATTGTATTTTTCCATAAAAGCATCCATCACCGCCTCATCTTCTCGTTGCTCTTTGGTAAACTTTGAATACTCCTCGTTAAGTACTTTTTCTTTTTCGGTAAAAGGTTTCAACAAAGCAGCTAATTTTGCATTGTCAATATTTACAGGGGAACCGCCAGCAACTGAAGACCTTAAGCTATCGGCACTGGTTACCGTAATGTTTCCCGGTTCAATATATAAGGCCATATAATCCATGTTACGGGTGTTAGCCCCTTTTTTATATGGGTTTATGTTATTGAACAAATTGCCCATTACCGGTGTAGTAACCTTGCCTTTAAATTCAAACGAGCCATTATTTACAATAGCTGAATCAGTTACTCTTTGGCCGTTTTCAGGATACACAAGATATACCTTGTTACCATTTGCTACAGATTTTGCCGTTCCTTTTAGGGTAAAATCTGATTGAGCCATTAATGCTACAGGAGCTAGCAATAAGGCAGAAAGGATTATTTTTTTCATTGTTTAAAGTGTTAGTGAAATAAAGCTTCGTAAAAAGCTTATCTGTTTAGTATAATAAGTTGTTAATCAAATATACGAATATCTAAGTTTGGTTGGTTGTTTTTCTTAGAGGAGTTTTTGATAAGTACGCCACCACAAGTCGGGCATTTCACCCTTAACGGCGGTATTGTAATCATCGTAACGGCAAGGTACCAGATGAAAGCGTTCGTTTTTTGAGCCATTTGCAGGATAAGGCACCTGCATCCACCACCGATCTGATTTCTTGCTTTTCACAAAGTTTACTTCGGTAGCTCCGTCGTTTACCGTAGCCCGGTAAATAATATATTGCGATTTGGGAGTTAACGGAAAATCTTTCTTTCTGGCATAATATCCATCTACAAAATACCAAACCATTTGGGACAGCAGCATGGCCGTTTGGCTTCCCTTATCAAAAGCTGGATTAAATTCGTAAAAGCCAATCGAAGTCAGCTTGTCGCTCATACCGGCATATCTGGCAATGCGGCAAGCATCCTCCCCATAAAAGCCATTAGGCACCATGTTCATATTGCCACAGGCATCACTGGAGCGGATAGCCCCCATATCAAAACTCACCATGTTAGCATTGCGGATCACGGGCTCGGAAACAGACAGATCGGAAACAAACTCGCCCAAACGGTGCACGTCAAAATATAGCTTGTCCATTACCCGTAAACTATCCTGACTTACAAAATAAGTTTGGTAGCCCATGTTGCTGTAGTTGAACAGATAATTGGGCTGATGCAGAAAAATCTTGCTCAGATAGCTCTGCGAGGTAGTGGCCACGCCTTCGGAATCATCCTCGTCAATATCAAACCGATTGTCGACCACCAGCAAATCTACCTTTTGCTCCAAATGCTCGTAGCCCATATATTGTGCATAGGTAAGGTCTTGCCCTCCACCAATAATCACGGGCACAACGTTGAGTTTTACCAATTCGGCAACTACCGTTTTTACGGCAAAATAGGTGTCTGAAACTTCTTGTCCTGCAATGATATTTCCCAAGTCCACCATCTTGGTGTTTGCCTGTCCTTCGTTAAGCAGGTAAAACTGTTCGCGGAAATAATCAGGCGCCAAAGAGCAACCATTGTTATGCACTGCGCCCCTATCATCTTTTACCCCAAAAATAGCCAGATCGTACTTGCCTTCTTCCAATTCGGGGAAGGTATCCGTAAAAAATTCAACCTTCATTCCCAACTGACTGGTAAAGAAACCTTTCTTAGGCGTAAATTTTTCTGGGTCTATGGGCGAAAAAAAATCAGACAAAGTCATAAAGCTATTTAAATGTTGCCCCCAAATATCTATTTTTGGGCGCATATATTAAGAGCCTGTTTAAAATTTATGTTTTAAATATAGCTTGTTTCGTTAAAAGGCAGGCTCCAACATTCTTTAAAAAAATGAAATGATACTTGTTACAGGCGCTACGGGGTTTTTAGGAGCAGAATTGGTAAAGCAACTGACCAACAAAAATTTGGCAGTGAGGGCCATCAAAAGAAATGGCTCAGCCATTCCTGCCCCGCTACAAAACAATCCGCTGGTTACCTGGCACTTGGCCGATGTAAGCGAAACCGAAAGCCTTGCCGATGCTTTTGAAGGCATTAGCCAGGTTTATCACTGTGCCGCTACAGTATCCTTTAACCCTAAAGATAAGGCCCAGCTTTTTAAGATTAACATTGAGGGTACGGCCAACATCGTTAACCTTTGCACGGAGAACCAGGTGCGTTTGCTTCACGTAAGCTCCATAGCGGCATTGGGCATTGCCAAGGAAGGCCAGCTCATCACCGAAAAGCATTTTTGGGAGTACGATCCCAAAGCGCACAACTATGCCATTTCAAAATACGAAGGCGAAATGGAAGTTTGGCGTGGCATAGCCGAAGGATTGGACGCCGTGATTGTAAATCCAGCCGTAATTATTGGCAAAAACGCTGGCTACAACGGTAGCGGCGCAATTTTCAAACTGGTAAAAGACGGCTTGAAGTTTTATACCGACGGTGCTACCGGCCTTGTGGATGTAGAAGATGTAGCCAAAGCCATGATCTTGCTCATGGATAGTGAAATTACCGCCGAACGTTTTACCTTAAGTGCCGAAAACCTACATTACAAGGACTTTTTTGCACAGATTGCACAAGGCTTTGGCATCAAAGCTCCATCTGTAGAGGCCAAACCCTGGATGCTGGGCATTGCTTGGAGAGCCGCCAAACTGGCTTCGGTTTTTACCGGAAAGGCTCCCAGCCTCACCAAAGATGCCGCCCGCAGCAGCTTTAACCTCAGCTATTACAGCAACCAAAAAATAAAAGACACCCTAAACTTCGAATTTAAACCCCTACACCAAAGCATTGCCGAGGTATGCAATGCCTTGAAATAAACTCCAGATGAAACAGCAGAACTTTTACATCATTGATTTTGACAGCACATTTACCCAAGTTGAAGCCTTAGACGAACTCGCCCGTATTTCCCTTGCCAAACACCCCGAGCGTGAAGCCATTTACCAAAAGATAGAGGACTACACCAACTTAGCCATGGAAGGAAAGCTATCGTTTTCGGAAAGCTTGGCCCAACGGGTGAAACTGCTAGAAGCCAATGAAGAGCACCTGCAAAAACTCATCAAACATCTAAAAAAGAAAGTATCGAAATCTTTTTCCCGCAATGCGGATTTTTTTAAAAAACATGCTGATGAGGTACTCATTGTTTCGGGTGGGTTTAAGGAATTTATTACGCCTGTGGTAAGCCAGTACCACATCAAAAAAGAAAATATCTATGCCAATACCTTTGTAACTACCGGTGACGGCAAAATTATAGACTACGATCATGCCAACCCGTTGAGCGAAGAGGGCGGGAAGGTGAAACTGATGCAGCAATTGAACTTACAGGGTAATTTGTATGGCATTGGCGATGGTTATTCTGATTTTCAGCTTCGCGAAAGTGGCCTCATCAAAAAATTCTATGCCTTTACCGAGAATATTGCCCGGGAAAGTATTGTTAACAAAGCAGATCACGTGACGCCAAGTTTTGATGAGTTTTTGTACGTAAATAATTTGCCAAGGGCGATATCTTATCCCAAAAACAGGATTTTGTGCCTGGTGATTGGCGAGGTGCCTGCCGATACCATCAATTTCCTCAAAAAGGATGGTTTCTCCATTCGCCATAAGACTGAATTTGAAGAGAAATATGTGGCTGATGTGGGCATGATGATTTTGGCCAATGGCGAAAAAATTGAAGACGAGAAACTCAAAAGAGCAGTAAAACTTAAAACCATTGGCTATTTGGGCAATGCTAAAAACAAGCTCTCCTTTCAAATTTGCAATGAAATGGGCATTGTGATTTTTGATGATGCCAAAGCAAATCCAAGAAATGCCTTGTTTATCCCCAAACGTGTAGCCGATTTCATGAATAAAGGCACCACTTATTTGAGCTGCAACTTCCCCAATTTGCAATTGCCGGCTATTGATAGGTCGCACCGATTGATCCACATCCACAAAAATGTACCAGGCATTATGGCAAAAATCAACACCATTTTTGCCAAGCACAATATCAACATTGTGGGGCAATTTTTAATGACCAATAGCACCATCGGCTATGCCATTACCGATATCAATACCGAGTACGACAAGCAATTGTTCAAATCATTGAAAAAAATTGAACATACCATAAAGTTCAGGGTATTGTATTAACTTTAGGCCACAGCATTACACTTTGACCATCTTTAAGAGATGGTCAAAGCTGGAATAGTTGAAAAAAGTGGTATTTAACTAACTATACTGTCATTACGCCTAAAAAAGCAGTGCCCATGTTATCTTCATCGTGGATACGGATTTTCAATTTCAGCCTTATCATAGATAGGCCCAGCTAGTTATTGTCTTTTCTAACAGATGCTGAACTAAATTCGGCATGACGAAAATAGTGCGTTAGCACAAACAAACATCGTTAACTGATAAAGACAAAACAAATGGAACTTACTCCACAGATTAAGGAAAAACTGGCCCTGCTTCAGGAAAAATACGAAGCCATGGGGCAGGATATGGTCTCGTATCTTGATGGCCTTTTATATGCCGATTTTCTCACCTATTGGGACTACATTCATCTGGATACTTTGCTGAGCCTGCAAAGTCCAAAAACGCCTTTCCCTGATGAGGAAATCTTCATCATGTACCACCAAATTACCGAGCTGTATTTCAAGCTTTCGTTGCATGAATGCAGGCAAATTGCCACACATGAAAATTTAACCGCTCCATTTTTCACCGAGCGTGTAAAGAGAATAAATGCCTATTTCAATGCGCTCACCACCTCTTTTGAGGTAATGGTGAATGGCATGGAAAAAGAGCAGTTTTTGAAATTCCGCATGTCGTTGTTACCCGCCAGTGGCTTTCAAAGTGGTCAATACCGCATGATTGAAATATCAGCCACAGATTTTACCCAATTGGTAGACAAAAGCAAAAGGGAAGCACTAGCAGAAGCCAACATCGAAGAAAAATTTGAATACATCTATTGGAAATTTGGCGCTACCGAACTGGCCACGGGCAAACAGACTTTAACGCTAAAACAGTTCATCAACAAATATGCCGCTCAATTTTTAGCTTTGGCCAAAGAAAGAGAACACCGCAATTTCGCTTCGCTATACAAACAGCTGGAAACAAAAGGAGAGGATGTAAGCGAATTAGCGGAAGAGCTGCGCAAACTAGACCTTTACGTAAACGTGGAGTGGCCTTTGTCCCACTATAAATCGGCGGTAAGGTACTTGGAAAAAGATCCGGTAGACATTGCTGCAACCGGAGGAACCAATTGGCAAAAGTACTTGCCTCCCCGTTTTCAAAAAAGAATTTTCTATCCGTTTTTGTGGACTGATGAACAGAAAGATGAATGGGGAAAAGGATGGGTACTTAGTGTGCTGCAGACACTAAAAAACAAACATTAAATCTTTGTAAAGCCTTAAAAAACGCTTGATTTTTAGTACTTTTGCAGCAAATAAACTCAGGTCGCTAAAACGACCGTCAATTTCAAGAGCAGCAAAGCGGAAAGAATTTCTAAAGGATTTATCTGCGATACCGCTGTGGCCCGAAATGACGACCCAATGAAAGCTACCTTAAAAAATGTTATAAAATGACCGAAACATTAGACATCAAAGTAACAAAGGTTGAGCAAACTCGCCTTACCGTTACTGATTTTTCGCAATTGCCATTCGGTAAAGTATTTACCGACCACATGTTTTTGTGCGACTATCAGGATGGTGAATGGAAAAATCCCAGAGTAGTTCCCTATGGTCCAATCCCGATGAGCCCTGCCATTTCTGCCCTGCATTACGGACAGGCTATTTTCGAAGGTATTAAAGCCTATCGACTGCCTGATGGCAAAATCAGCATTTTTAGAGCGGATAAGAACTTCCTGCGTTTCAATAAATCGGCAAAAAGAATGGCGATGGCCGAAGTTCCCGAAGAAATTTTCATGCAGGGAATGGCTACGCTAATTAATATTGATGAGAAGTGGGTGCCTGCGCAAGAAGATTATGCACTTTACATTAGGCCTGTAATGTATGCAACAGACCCTTATTTAGGCGTTAAAGCTTCTGATTCTTATACGTTTGGTATTTTAACAACGCCTACCGGCAAGTATTACAACAAAGCATTAAGAGTAAAAGTAGAAACAGAATTTACCCGTGCCGATGATGGCGGTGTAGGTTTTGCCAAAACTGCTGGCAACTATGCCCGTTCATTATATCCATTTGAGGTAGCCAAACAAGAAGGCTTTGACCAGCTGATTTGGACCGATGCTCAAACTCATGAGTTTATTGAAGAAGCGGGTACGGCCAACCTCATGTTTGTTATGGATGGCAAATTAGTGACCCCAGCGGTAAGAACTACGGTATTAGATGGGGTAACCAGAGATACGATTATTCAATTGGCAAAAGCTGAAGGTGTTGAAGTAGAAGAAAGAAGGGTTTCTGTAAAAGAAATTATTGAAGGTATTGAAAGCGGTAGATTAACCGAGGCTTTTGCCGCTGGAACTGCTGCCACAGTAACCCATATTGGCGAAATCAACTACCAAGGAAAAGATTACACCTTAACTGATCCGGCTACCAGAAACGTTTCTAACAGTATTGCTAAAAAGCTGAATGATATTAAATATGGTTTAGCTCCAGATACTTTTGGTTGGAATTGGGTGATTTCTTAATCCCTTTTTCTTCTTAAAAAACAAAAGGCCCCGCAATGCGAGGCCTTTTTCATTTAATATCGAGCGCTATTGTTTATCCCACCAAACTCTACCGGTCAAATTATCTCCTCCGGTAACTGCCGCAGCAGCTTCGCGATAATTCGCTCCATTTTTGGCCGCTTCCTCTACTGGATATGGAAAACGGCGGGGAATAGTTCCATTAGTCGCATTACCCGGGAAAACCACTGGTGTTAGCACAGGGAAACCAGTTCTTCTCCAGTTACTCCAGGTTTCATAAAAATCAAGCTGGATATTGCTTGCTAGCCAATATTGCGTATTAATTTGCTGCAAACCTGTTCCAGCATTATAGGCATTTGCCAATAAATAGGTATCTGCTGCAGTTCCCGCAATGGCCATACTTGCATCATATGGGCTAAGTCCAGTAATTCCAGCTTTTACACCCGCATTATAATGTGTAGCAGCGCTTCCGCCTATTCCCCAACGTTGAGCGGCTTCTGCCAACAGCAATTCGGTTTGGGCGTATGACAGAATGAAGGTGACGCCATTTCTCTTTAGCATATTTGGATGCGGAGACGAATAATCTGGCATGGTAGTATAAAACGGATCAGAGCTGATATTTTGACTAGGCACTGCACTTAAATCCTTACCGTTGGGCATGCCTTTTTGCACCAGCGGATTGGCGTCAAAATTTGCATTTTGGGTTTTAGAACCATCGCTTAAATACAATTTAGTCACCGCAACTTTACCCAAGCGGGGATCTGCCGTAGTCTTCAACAAATCGATGAAGGTTTTAGACCATTTTACATAATAATGTTCCTGCCCGCCATCACCTAAAAGTACTTGGCTGTTTCTGTTCTGGGTTACTCTCGCTCCTCTATCATCATGAGCAACAATAGCATCATCTGCACTGGAAATAAGTGTTTTACCTATCGTTTTAGTGGCATAAGTTTTTGCGGTGTTTTCATCTATCTTTACTAAGCGCATCGCTAAGCGCAACAAAAACGAATTGCCAAAGCGTTTCCATTTTTCAATATCACCTTTATAAATGACATCCCCGACTACTTTATCTCCAGCTGGATTTAATGCATTGGTAGCTTCATCTACTTCTTTCAATAAATCCATGTATATGGCTTGTTGCTTATCGTATTTTGGCGTATAGTTACTGGTATAATAACCTTGCCCTGCTTGCGAATAAGGTACGTCACCATATAAATCTGTTAATCGAGCGAAAATCACGGCTTTCCAAATACGGGCTACATTATATAAATTGCTGTATTTCGCCTTGCCTTTGGCAAACTCTACGGCATCTACAATTGGACGTACTTGCTCTATATATGCTCCAACAGCTCCATTACCCCAATAGGCGGCCGTATACCCTTCATTTAACATATATTTATCTCCCGCCCAGTAGCTTACTACGGTAGACATGCCCTGCATCATGGTAGAACAATAAATCAGATTTCCTCTCCAAGTATCATAAGAAAAATCGATACTGCCTGTGTAAGTTAATTGTGCTGTAGACAGCATGTAATTTGGGTCGAAACTACTTGGCCCATATGCTACCGGATCAGTATTGATATCCTTGAAATCCTTGGTACAACCTGCGCCAAGAAACAATACAAAGATCGCTAGCAAACTATATTTATTCAGAATATTTGTTTTCATGTCAATCGTTTTTAGGTTTTAAAACTTAACGTTTAGGTTTAATCCAAAGGTTCTAACTGGGGGAACACCTCCCAATTCAAGACCAGGAAAAGTTGCGTTGTAGCTAGATTCGGGATCGATATTATCGGTCTTTTTCATCAGAATAGCCAAGTTTCTTGCTACGAAACTCACGTTAAGCCCTTGAATTTTGTTGTTGAACATTTTAGCTGGAAAATTATACCCTAACACAATCTGTCTCAACTTAATAAAGCTGGCATCTTGTACAAAACGAAAGGATGTATTATTAGCGGTATTTTCGTAAAACTTAGCCGCAGTTACATTTCCTGGGGCATCTAAAGCCTCTCTGTTTGCTAAAGTAGATTGATGCAAACCAAAGATATAACCATAGTAATCAGTAGCAGAAAAGATTTTACCGCCCCATTTACCATCAATTAAAATAGAAAGATTGATTCCTTTATAGTTGAGCTCGTTGTTCCATCCTGCAAACCACTTGTTGTAGGCCGATCCGTAGGCTTTTAAATCTCCCCTTGCAGGCCCGTTTGCATCTTCTACAATTTTACCATTAGCATCATACTTGTAATCATAAGCCATCACTTGAGAGGCAGCTTTACCAGGGATATTTTGTAAGAAACCTACACCAGAACGAGAAGTAGCAATCAACTGGTTATCTACACCCTCTGCTAGAGAAATTACCTTATTATTATTGTAGGTGGCATTTAAAGAAGAAGTCCATATAAAATCTCGGGTTTTTAGTGGCTGTCCAGATAGCAACATTTCCCAACCTTTATTTTCTATTTCGCCAGCATTTAAAACCGCACCAGCATAACCTGTAGTGCTGGAAGTGGTTACAAATGAAATCTCATTCTTAGAACGTTTTTTGTACCAAGTTAAATCCAGATTCAACCTACTGTTCAGAAAACGCAATTCTGTACCAAATTCCAATTCAGACGCTTCTGAAGCCACTAACGATGAATTAGGGATATTGCCATTTTTAATAATTCCTAATGGTGAATTATTCAAGTTTTGGCTCATAAAGTCGTAGATTAATGCTGTTTGATAAGGATCTGTTGCCTGTCCTACTACGGCATAACCCGCTCTAATTTTACCGAAGTTTAATACAGACGGCTTCCAAAGTTCGGAGAATACAAAAGAGGCATTAACCGAAGGATAAATGATATATAATTTATTGTCCTTAAGCGGTGTTGCCAAAGTACTGAACCAATCAGAGCGAGCACTTCCAGTCAGGTAAAACCAATCCTTATAAGTAAATTCTAAAGTGCCATAAGCAGATTGAGTTTCAGAATGGTTTTCGCTATATTCTACTGCTTTATTTAGAGCATTTTTAATATTATAAACCCCAAAAATTGCAAAATCAGTTCCGTTATTAGTCATTTGGGATACATCCGTTTTACGATAACTTGCTCCCAAATTAGGCGTTAAGAAAAAGTCGTCACTCAATGTAAATGTTTTTCCAACCAACACATCGGCGTTAATGTCAGAAAACTTGGTTGCTTGTTCGGCAATTTTACCGTTGGCATAGTAACCAGTACCAGAGGGCACCACATTTTTATAGGTATCGTTGTAACTGTCTTGACCTGCTCTTGCTTGTATAAACAAGCCGTTATCTAAGGTATATTTTGCCGTTACCGAAGAGATCAAACGATTACGTTTGGTGTTGTTCACAAATTCATATGCCGCAAACCAAGGGTTGGTGGCATATACATTACCCGTATTATATAATTTTTCACTTTGATCTGCATTACGCCAAGGTTTCAAACTATTAATATTAACACTGGTTGGCAAAAAGATAGCGTTATAATTGGCGTTACCAGCACCATCTGAAACCATTGGTCTATTTTTCACCTGCTCTAAAATATAATTTGCACGAGCATCAATACTTAAGCGTTTGATCGGCGTAAAAATCCCTGCGAAGTTAAACGACTGCCTATTTAAGCCCGAATTAGGCACAATAGAGTTGTTATTCACGTCACTTCCTGATAAACGTATACTACCGCCATCAAAGCTTTTATTCAGCGCCAAGGTATTGGTCCAGGTACCTCCTGTTTTGTAAAAATCTTCGATATTATCTTTTTGTGCACGATATGGCCTGCTCACGCCATCAAATTGGATTACATCACTGCCATCTAGCTTGGCTCCCCAACTTGAACCACCTACTTGAGCAGCTCCCGCAGCGGTAGTTGGTTTTCTGCCATTGGCTCCTTGACCATAAACATATTGCCAGTTGGTACGGTCTATCACTTGCTCGGCAACATAATTGCTATTGAACTCAATACCGCTTCCTTTACCACTTTTGGTGGTAATTAAGATCACTCCTCCTTTTGCACGATAACCATATAATGCAGAGGCCGCAGCTCCTTTTAACACCGAAATGCTTTCAATATCATCTGGGTTAATGTTTCCTATGGCATCTCCCAAATCTGGGGCATTATCCCATTGGCTGCCCTTGTTCCCATTAGGGTTTTGGTTATTTAAACCCACAGGTTTGTTTTCCATGGGTATGCCGTTAATCACGTACAATGGCTGGTTGCTTTGGCTTAAACTTGATACACCACGAATAGTCACACTGATTGCGGCACCAGCACCTCCAGCGGTACTACTGACATCTAGTCCCGGTACTTTGCCAGACAATGAGCTCATCACATTAAGTTCTCTTGCTTTCGTCAATTCTTCCCCTCTCACTTCGCTAACTGCATATCCCAATGCTCTTTTTTCACGTTTGATGCCTAAGGCAGTCACCACTACCTCGCCCAATTGCTTGGAATCTTCTTGCAAAACAACTTCTAAAGTTTTTTTACCTCCTACAGCAATTTCTTGAGATGAAAATCCCTCGTACGACACGACCAAAACGCTATTCTCCGGGACAATAATTGAAAATTCTCCGTTAACATCTGCGGAAGTACCTCTACTTGTACCTTTAACCCTAATGCTGGCTCCAGGCAAAGGAAGTCCCTTTCCATCTTTAACGCTCCCCTTTATGGGCGAATCTTTTACCCGGCTAATGACAATTAGCCCTAGGTCGGAAACCGAATAGTTTAGTTTGGTGTGCTCCAAGATCTCGCTCAGCACATCGGTTACCGGAGTATTGGTTACCTTGATGCTTACATCTTTGTTTACCGGAACATAGTTTGAGCTGTAAACGAAACGGTACTTGCTCTGCTCCTCAATGAGCTTCAGCACCTTTGAAAGCTTGGCTTTCTTCACATCAAGCGAAATTTTCTCCTGCGAGAAAACCGATGCAGAAACGTTTAAACAGGTAATGAACACCACTAAAAAAGACAGTTTCATTAGGATGATAAATTTAAAGAGGCGTCTGTACCTAAAACGCTCTTGCCGTAAGTAATAATTAATCATTATGTTTGTGTTTTGGTTGCGGTTTGTGGCAGCCAGTGTTTTCGCGAACACTGCCATAAATACATCAAAAATTTGCAAAGGGCGATGCTCCAACATCGTCCTTTCGTTTTATTTTGATATCTTAATTTGATCTCCTTTTATTTCATAACTAAATTTTTCTACTTGTTGTAAAGCGTCTAATACGTCCTTGATGGTTTCGTTACTAAAAGTAGCCGTGAAACGATATTTTTCTAGTTCAGGGCTGGTAAACGTAATCTTTACATTGTACCATTTTTCTAACGTGGATTTAATTTCTCCAAAATCTTGGTCAAGGATTTCTATTTTGTTTTGCGTCCAGGCGGTTTCTACCACAGTGCTATCTCTTGCTAGTTGATAGTGATCTATGGTGATTTCTGGATGCGATATTTTCATTTGTCTTTTTTGTGGAGATAGCATTGTAGCAGCTACAGCCTTTTTATACAGCGTGATTTTTTGGCTTGGTTTTAGGGTAATGATACCGCCGCCATTGATAGGTTGCATGGTAATTAAACCACGAATCAAGGTAGCTTCGGAAGTAATTTCATCTGGATAGGATTTTACATTGAATGCTGTTCCCAATACGTTGATTTCAAATTCTGAAGTTTCAACTTTAAAAGGCTTTTTACTGTGGGTTACATCAAAAAAGCCTTCACCTTGTAAGGAAACTAAACGATTGCTTTCATTAAAGCGTTTATCTAGCTTAAGTGTGCTTTTCGAATTTAACCAAACGGTTGAGCCATCCGGAAGCGTCACTTTTTTACGCTCTCCCGCTTTAGTTTGGTATATTTGGGTATAAACGGCTGGCACAGGTTTTTGTTCGGTAAAGAAAATAGACCCCAAGCCTATCACCAGCAACACTGCCGCTGCAACCGACCACCAAATCCGTCTTGATTTTAATGGCACCACTTTCACTTGTTCAAACGATTGCTGGAATGCCAGTATCCGCTCATTCAGCTTTGCTTTGTTGCCGCTTAAAAGCCGATAAAGTTTTTCAGCCTCAGCAATGGTTGGCTGTTGTTCAGGATGTTGCGAAATGTACTTGGTCCAATAATCAATAGACAACTGGTCAGTACCTGCACAATAGTGCTGAAATGTCGCATCAATTAAAAAGTCCTCGGCTTCGAATTTGCTCCTATCTATCATTTGTATTTGCACCTTTTAAAGACAGTGCCACAAATCGGAGATTTTTCCTAAAGATTTTTTAACTTTTTTTTTAACACCCCAAAAAACACTGGTTATTTTAGAAGCTATTCAACTCCTTGCGCAATACCTTTAAGGCATCGTAAATGGTATTGTAGGCGGTTTTGATGGTCTGATTGGTTTGCTCGGCAATCTGCTCATAGCTAAGTCCCTCAAAAAATTTCAAATGGATAAGCTGCTTTTGCCTAAAGGTGAGTTTGGCCAGGGCCTGCTTAAGTTGGTAGCGCACAATTTCATCGCTTTGCACTTTTACAATAAACTCTTCGTAGCTCATTTCCATCCATTCACCTTCGTCGCCGGCTTTAAAAAGTGCTTCGTGGATTTTACGCTCCTTTTCCAACAAGCGCAAGAGTTTTCTTTTAAGGAAGGTCCTAAGGTAGGCTTCTACATTTTCTACCCTGGCGAGGTTCTCTCTTTTTTCCCAAATGGAAGTAAACACATCATCGGTTGCCTGGCTCGACAGATCTGTGTTTCCGCAAACTCTTAGGCCAAAATTAACCAGACGGTAATAGAGCGCCTTGTATAAATCGAAGAATGCGTCACGGTCGCCCATGCAAATTCTTTCCCATAACAATTGATGAGCTAGCTGATGATCCATTTGGTTAGTTAGGTCGCAATAATAAATATTTATGTCTGAATAAAAAATTCAGCGCTTAGTTTATCGGTTTTTTAAACGTTCAGATTTGCGCAGCTCCCTCCTGGCCCTCCGTTTCTCCCGTTCGTCTTTCATATTTTCAAATTTGGAGACATAGCTTTTGATTTCCGCAATTTTTTCCGGAGTAAATCCCACACTGTATTTCACTCCCTGAAACAGGGTTTTCCAAATAAAATTGAAGAATGAACCTGTAGGTTTGCGCTTGTAGTTGATGGTTGCCAGGGCAAATCTCCCATCGTCAGCGGGGTTATCTGAATAAATGATGATTGCATTGGCCAATAAAGATAAAAGCCCCAAACGTTTTAACCGCTGCCCGCCCTCGTGCTGTTTCATCAAGCCCAGGGACAAATCGTTGTACACAAATTTCAGCCTTCCGGTGGCTATATCTTCATTGGCCTTAATATCAAAAGCCAATTTACGGATCATGCAGCTTTTTATTTGCACCATGGCCAATGGCTTAGTGATGTAGTTCAACTGCCTACCGTCCATCTCCTGTAGCTGGCCTTTGTAGGAAAAATCGGCCTGAGGTGCCATGGTGTTAAATTTGAAGTTAACACTCAGTTTTCCCTGCTCCATTAAATAGCTTACAAGGTTTGCTTCAATCATGGGATCTACCTTTTTGTACTTCATTTGATTGGTTACATTGCTGATCATCCCAGAGGTATTGTTAAAACTGATCCGTCCTTTTTGCTTGCTTTTTGCGTCAAACTCCGCATAGCTGATGTCTAATTTATGGAGCAGGATTTTCTTTAACATGATCGGGATTTTGATTTTCTGCAACAGCTGATGGGGGAACCTTCCCGTTTTATCCCGGATCAGTTTGGGATACGAATTATCGTTAAACACCGATAAAAAACCATTGGCAACCTGCATTTCATCAGCCAAAATTTCGCCCTTTTTAATGTAGGAGGCCAAATTGATCCCATATAGGTCGATATTGTTGAGCTGCAAAGAGTATCGGTCTCTGGCATAGCCGCTAACTTTAGCAAAATCCTGTTCAGCATAACGAGGCGTCAACGCAAATTCTTTGATATTCAGCCTTTTTGCGGCGGCGCTAAATTCAAACTGGCTAGCCTTGATATAGTACATGCTATCTGGCGTGGCGTAGGTATAATTGTTAAGATACACATAGGCATCCTTTAACAGGTAAAACCTATTTTTATCCGCTGCCGAAGTCGAATCGATCAACCAATCTTTTAGCGTGATGGTAAGGTTAGAGACCGTATCTGATTCTGCTATTGAATCGTTTTTATTTACATACTTAAAACTTGCATTTTTGAAATCGATGGTTTTGATATGCAACGCCCTAAAAATGGATTTGATATAGTCGTATGGTGATTTTTCAGGTGTTGGCGGGCTATTTTCGTTAAAAGGGAAAGACCTGTTCACCATCGTAATATGAGGTTGGTCAAAGAGCAGCAGGTCAATATCCAGCCGCTTGTTGAAATAAATTTTAAAGGGGTGGAAATTCTTGATGCTCAATTTTTCAAGATGAATAAAATACAGATTATTGGGCGCCTTTTGCGCTGCAATCAGCTTTTGATAAGCAAGGGTATCGGGCACTAGCCTCACTTTGGTTAAAGAGGCATTTCCCATAAAGGCATTTACACGTACCTGATCAAACTGGATATCGTAAAGCCCGTTGGTGGCCTTTTTTACAATAGCGGCAAGCTGCTGCTGTACAAGCGGTTTTATTTTTCCGGCAACATACCAGGAAAGGCCAAGCGCTGAGGCCACTAAAAACAGTAAAATAAAGGTAATGTACTTAAATTTTCTGCTTCTGATGATCTTCTTTAGCGTCATGGGCCTAAATGGGGTTAACAACCCAAGATACGGAATTTATTTTTACACAGATCGTTTAAACTCTCCTTGCCTGTTCTCTCCACAGAGGATATATCGTTGCATGGCCAACCAGGCACACCAGATATTGTGGTGGAGCCCAAATTGGCACTAAATTTTACTTTTTCTTTGGTTCTGGCATTTTCTTCATGGGAACAATGCCGATGCCCACGGCTTCCCTCATACCCTTAAATACGGTTTTCCACATTAAGTTAAAGAAAGAAGCCTGGGGCACTCGCTCATGTGTAACGGTCACCTTCCTGGCTTTTTCACCCGGAATATTATCATCCTTAATTAGCATGGTATTGGCTAAAAACGACAATAGGCCTTTCTTTTTTTCCTTTCCATTTTCATCTTCACCAAGCATTTTGATTTTTAAATCGGTATAGAAAAAACTGACCACACCCCTTGAACCACTGTTATTTGCCGAAACGTCAAAATAGGCACCGGTCACTTTTCCACTTTCTATGGCTATTTGTCCCAAGGGCTTCGAAATGGCATTCAAGGCCTTTAAGTCAAAAGCCTTTACGGTACCTTTGTATTGAAATGCTGCATTTTTAGCTGTGAGGTTAAAATCTATTTTAACGTTCATTTCAGCGGTCCCCATCACGTAGGCGGTCAGGTCTGCATACGCATGGTTTCGCAAAGATAGCCTAGCACTATCATTACTTAAGTTGCTAATGGTACCGTTTAGGCCATTTAATTTTACCGTCCCAATTTCTTTGGTTTTTGGATTATACTCACCATAGGCCACATCTATTTTGGCAATTTTCAAACGTTCAACAATGGTTGGAACGGGCAATCTGCGCAATGCTACATGCGGGAAATTCCTAGCTTTATCGATATTGGGCGGTGGCAATTCACGGTTCATGAAAACATCTACGCTGGCCGGGCCTAAATTCACTTCTTTTACGTACAGTTCACCATTATTATTTAGGCCTACATAATCTATCCCTGCCAAACTAATCTTTCGAAAATCCAAATCGTATCTATCCTTTTGCGTGCTGTATTTTCTACTGAAAGTAAGCTTTGGATACATAGGAACCATTTTAAAACCTCTTACTTCTAGATCTCTCCCAGTAATTGATCCCCGCAAAGTGTCCAGCTTTAAGGTGTACATTTTATCTTTCGTTACCGATTGATATCCCAACAGTTCAAACCCGATATTCCTGCTATGGAAAACCCTGGTAGTATCAAATTGGGATAACGAGTCAATCAGGATGTCTTTTACGCTAATCGAAAGATGCTTTACTTCATTTAATTTTTGCTTGCCATGATAATAGTCGAAATTGGCATCCTGCACCTTTATCTGTCCTACCGAAATGGATTTTAACGACTTAGAAATCAACTGATATAAAGTCTGTTCCTCTTTTGCAGGAACCTTACGTTTAGGTACTTTATGATAAATCATATCAATAGACGGTTGGTCCAAGATAATGGCTTTTAGTGCCACTTTCTTTTTAAAGTAAGCCGTTAACACGCCCAACCTTGATATTTTCAAATGTGCCAGCTTTATCCTGAAAAGATGTGCAGGTGCGGCCCTATTGGCCCTTAACTGATTGAAAACCGAAGTATCTGGCACCAGGCTGATGCTATCCAAAACAGCCGTTCCGGTAATTAAATTAAGCCGGATGTCTTTAAAATCAATTCGATATAGTCCCTGGGAGGCTTCCTTTACCCCATCTTTGATTTTGGCAGTTAAAGTTGGCTTCCATTTGGCACTTAAAACTAATGCTGCAATGCCTAGCAAAACAACAATTGCCCCAACAATACCACCGGCCCAATACCAGAATTTACGTTTACGATAGAATGTAGTTGTGCTCATCACCTTTTTGTTTGTATCCTTTTAAGACAAAAACCAACGGACTATTGTTTGCTGATCATAAGTGGATTGTAAAATTACTGCCATTCTGTCATTTGTGATTAAATTTTTGTACTTTTGAAGCCCATAAAAACAATTGTTGAATGATCGATTTCAAGCTTCAGGATAAAACGCATGATGAATCTCGCCAAGGAGAAGCGTTGGTATTAGATAAAAAAGGTGATGGAAAAAAGCTTTACATAGAAAGCTACGGTTGCCAAATGAATTTCGCAGACAGTGAAATTGTAGCCTCCATTCTTTCCGAAACCGGTTTTGAAACTACTTCCGACTATCAAACGGCAGATGTTATTTTCATCAATACCTGCTCCATCCGCGAAAATGCCGAACAGCGTGTGCGCAACAGGCTGTCGCAGTTTGGGGTAGAAAAACGTAGAAACCCCAAACTGGTAGTGGGCGTTTTAGGCTGTATGGCTGAGCGCCTGAAATCCAAATTTTTAGAAGAGGAAAAATTGGTAGACGTAGTGGTTGGTCCTGACGCCTACCGTGACCTACCCAAACTGATTAACGAGGTAGAAGATGGCCGTAAAGCGGTAAACGTGATTTTATCCCGCGAAGAAACTTACGCTGATATCAGCCCTGTTCGTTTAACAGGCAACGGCATCAGTGCTTTTATTTCCATTACCCGTGGTTGCGATAACATGTGCTCTTTCTGCGTAGTACCTTTTACCCGTGGCCGCGAGCGTAGCAGAGATCCTAAAACAATTGTGAATGAAGCCGTCCAGCTTTTTGAGCAAGGCTACCGCGAAGTAACCTTATTGGGCCAAAACGTAGATTCTTATCACTGGAAAGATGGCCAGGAAGTAAAAAGCAAAGCAGATGACCTGCAAGACGACATGAACACCCTAACCGGCGACGCCCTGTTGGAAGCGCTGGTGAATAAAACCGACCTGCCCGAAAAACGTGGCGACCATAGCCACGATGCTATTGAAGGCAGCGTAAACTTTGCACAATTAATGGCCATGGTGGCCGAAATAAGTCCCGAGCTAAGGGTTCGTTTCTCTACCTCGCACCCTAAGGACATTACCGATGAGGTACTACATACCATTGCCAAATATGACAACATTTGCAACTATATCCACTTGCCGGTACAAAGCGGCAACAGCCGGATTTTAAAACTCATGAACCGTACCTATGACCGTGAGTGGTATATGGACCGTGTAGATGCCATTAAACGGATTATTCCAGGCTGTGCCATATCAACAGATATCATCACTGGTTTTTGTACGGAAACCGAGGAAGAACATCAGGATACTTTGAGCATGATGGACCATGTGGTTTACAGCTTTGCCTACCAATTTGCCTACTCTGAGCGTCCGGGAACTTTGGCCGCACGCAGGTACAAAGACGATATTCCGGAGGAAGTAAAATTGCGCCGCCTAAACGAAGTGATCCAAAAACAGCAGGAAGGGTCACATGCCTACATCAAAAATTTTGTGGGCAAAACCGTAAAGGTGCTTGTTGAGGGCTTCTCCAAAAAATCCGACAAAGAATATAGAGGCCGAAACGACGAGAACGTAATGGTGGTTTTCCCAGTAACAGACACCGTAAAACCTGGCGAGTACGCAAATGTTTTAGTAGAGCGCTGCACCATTGCAACATTAATAGGCAAAGTGGTTTGATTTTTAGATTGAACCGATGCCAATAAAGACCATAATGCGAAAAGATAGACCTAAACACATCAGTTAATTGACGATTTTAGATTCACCGGACGTTACGGCAATCGTAATTCTAAAATCTAAATTCGTAAATCTAGAATAATGGATACACAAAGCATTAAACAACGTTTCGGCATTATTGGCAACTCGCCTTTATTGAACCGAGCGATAGATACGGCCAGCCAAGTTGCCCCTACAGACATGTCGGTTTTAATTACTGGCGAAAGCGGAAGCGGTAAAGAGGTTTTTTCGCACATCATTCATCAGTTGAGCACCCGCAAGCATGGTACTTTTATTGCGGTAAACTGCGGCGCCATTCCCGAAGGCACCATTGACTCGGAACTATTTGGCCATGAGAAAGGCTCTTTTACCGGGGCCCACGAAGCCCGAAAAGGTTATTTTGAAGTGGCAAATGGCGGTACCATATTTTTAGATGAAGTGGCCGAACTGCCTTTAGGTACCCAGGCCCGTTTACTCCGTGTATTGGAAAGTGGCGAGTATTTACGCGTAGGCTCATCTAAAGTGCAAAAAACCGATGTAAGGATTATTGCCGCCACCAATGTAGATGTTTACGAAAGCGTACGCAAAGGCAAATTCCGTGAAGATTTATATTACCGCTTAAACACCGTTCCCCTGCGTATTCCGCCTTTGAGAGAGCGTAAGGATGACATTTACCTGCTATTCAGAAAATTTGTTTCGGACTTTAGCAACAAATACCGCACGCCCGGCATACAACTGGATAACGAAGCCGTACAAATACTCAGCAATTACAGTTGGCCTGGTAATGTTAGGCAATTGAAAAATATTGCAGAACAGATTTGTGTGCTTGAAAAAGACCGCAATGTAACTGCTACCGCTTTGCTGAACTATATCCCTAACGAGCAAAACAGTAATTTGCCGATGGCGGTAAGCAGCAGCAGTAAAGAAGACTTTTCAGAGCGGGACATTCTTTACAAAGTATTGTTCGACATGAAGAAGGATATGGTAGAACTGAAAAAATTAGTGGCAGAGATTATCCAGAACGGAGGCAACAACCTGGCACACGTTATTGCCGATAACCCACAGTATATTAACCAGCTTTACCAAGATGTAGACCTGAACAATCATTCAACCGAACCAACGTTAACCATTAAGCATCCTTCGCAGAATATCCCTAACGACTTTAATTTTGCGCATGATGCCGAAGAAGTGGAAGAATCTCTATCTCTGGTTGACAAAGAATCGGATTTGATCAAAAAGGCATTGAAAAAGCATAAAGGTAAACGCAAATTTGCAGCACAGGAGCTTGGCATATCTGAACGTACACTCTACAGAAAAATAAAAGAGCTAAATCTATAACAAATGAAAAAATTATTGTTTTTTTTAGCCATTGTGATGGTAGCAGGTTGCAGTTATAAATTTAACGGCGCTTCTATCCCTCCGGCAATGAAAACGCTTAACGTGCGTTTTTTTGAAAACAACGCCCCCTTGGTAATCCCTACTTTGGCACAATCTTTCACCGAAGACTTAAAGGAGCGCATTCGTACGCAAAGCAGGCTGAGCATTACCCAAAATGATGCCGATGCCGTTATGGAAGGCCGAATTACCAGTTATGAAATTAAACCTGTAGCCTTTACCGATAACAGGCAACCTACTGCTGGCGCCAACCGGCTAACCATTTCCGTATTTGTAAAATACACCAACAATCTCGATACTGGAAAAGTAAAAACCAGCTTCGAGGAAACATTTAGCGCTTTTACAGAATTTCCAGCAAGCCAAAACTTTCAGTCCCAAGAACAAGCCCTCATTAAAAAGGTAACCACACAACTTACCGAAAACATTTTTAACCGTGCTTTTGCGCAATGGTAAATAAAAATGTATTTTCAATTGTTAACTTAGCGCAATGGAGTTGAATATAGAGAAAACGCAACAACTTGAAAAACTACTTGCTAAGCCAACTTTGGCCACACAAGAGCACATCCCCTTTTTGCAAAATCTCATCGACGATTATCCCTATTTCCAGCCCCTGCACCTATTGCTTGCCAAAGCAAACGGCGCCCATGATAATCAGCAAAACATACTGACCAAAGCGGCACTTTACACCAATGGTGGCATTTTGCACCGCATACTGCATGAACCACAGCACTTGCAAATGGTTGAAGAAATAGAGGTGGTTACCAATCCGGCCTGGAAAAACAACCTACAGATCAGCATCACTGCTAAAACGGTTGAAGTAGCCCCCGCAGCGCCTACCGTAGCTAACCAATCAACAACAACTGCCGAGGTTCCCGAAATGGAAAATCAGGAGCAATCTTCTCACGAAACAGCGGTACCCGAACCTGTACGCAACGAGGAACCATTAACCGAAAAAACTGCTCCCCAAGAGATTATAGCCCCAGAAATTGAAAACCTGGAACCACTGCACCATGAAGTGATTGCGGTAGATCATGATCCCGAAGGAGAAAAAATTGTGGCTGAGGAAAACGGATCCGCGGCAACTACCCCGCAGGATTTTGTTGTGCCAGAGATTGAAAACCTGGAGCCCTTGCAAAACGAAGTCATCAAAGTTTGTGAACCAACTCCAGCAATCACAAACCATATTCCCTCCCAACAGCTTAAGGAAACCGATGAGCAGGAAACTTTCGAGGAAATTGGCGAAGTTGCACTTACCGAAGAACATCTATCGAAACCCGAAACGGAAGAAACCATACCCGAAGTAGCACAGCAACAGGAACCTACCGACCTAGAAATGGCCTTCGAGCAGCAAGATGAGCCCCTCGGCAATGAAACCGGTGAACCAATTGACGAGAGTTTGGCCAATGCCAACTTCTTTGCCTTTGAGCCCAGCTTTGAAACCGAATTTGTTGTGGAACAAGAAAAAGAGGTGCACACCGAAACGGAACAAACGCCCGTGCAAATTCAAAAGGAAAGCCCAAATGACGAGGTGCATACCCCTGAAAATGTGGTGAGCAAATACGATGACGACAAGCTTCCTTTTACCTTTTTATGGTGGCTGGCCAAAACCCGCAAAAACTATGAACAGGTTTTTAGGCCTTTTGCTTCGCCAGCAAAATCAAGTACAGCAACACAGGATCTGCAACAACAATACGTGGAAAATATTTTCCATATACAGGCACCTTTTGAACCCGGAAAGGAAGCAGAAGTTCCAACCACTGAAAAACCCACAAAGGAAAGCCACATCATTGATTCGTTCATTAAAAACGATCCGCAAATAAAGGCATTAAAGCCACATCAAATCAACAACGAAAACAAAGCTAAACGAAGTGCCGAGGACAATTACGACATGGTATCTGAAACTTTGGCCCAAATCTATATCGAGCAAATGCTTTATCACAAGGCAATAGATACTTATCAAAAATTAAGTTTGAAATTTCCAGAAAAAAGCCGTTACTTTGCCGACCTTATACAGTCTTTGGAAAAGAAAATTTAAAATTATTATACGATATGTTAATCTTATTTATTGTTTTATTGGTCATTGTATGCGTAGCACTAGGTCTATTTGTATTGATACAAAACCCTAAAGGTGGTGGTTTGGCTACTGGTGGCGCAAGTAGCAACATGTTTGGTGTACAACGCACTGGCGATGTGTTAGAAAAAGGAACTTGGGTTTTATTGGCCCTAATTGTAGTGTTCTCTTTAGCAATTACTGCAATGAGCAAATCAGGAACAACCTCAGGTACTGGTTCAAAAATTGATGAGCATATCAATAAAGCAGCTACGCCATCTCCAATTGGCAGCGGATTGCCTACCAAACAAGCGGATCCAGCAGCAGCACCTAAAGCTACTGACACCACCAAAAAATAGATTTCTATAAAACGAAATATAAATGTAAGCTCCTTGGTTAACCGCCAAGGAGTTTTTTTTATTTCCATGCGGTTTTCAATTTAGCGCCATCTTTACCAGCAATTGTCAAGCAGTATTTATTTTCTATATTTGAGCAAGTCATTTAATTTTCTTGAAAAGATCACTCCTCATGGTTTTTGGTTGTTTGCTTTTTTCCAACTTAGCAAACGCACAACATAAGGCCGATAGCATACAAGTTGCCGTTGCCCCAAACTATAATAATGTAGGCAAGTTCCATCGCTTTTTATTTGGCGAAAACTATCGCAAAACCTGGGCAGCTCCAGTTAAAATAAGAGTATTCAATATCCAGCAGGAAAAAGGCGGGCTTAAAATTGTGAAGCTGGGCGGCGGCATGCAAACCCGTTCCCTACGGTTAGAAGATAATGCCGGGCGCCAGTATGTACTGCGCACCTTACAAAAATATCCAGAAAGGGCTCTTCCAGCAAACCTTAAGGAAACCATTGCTAAAGATATTTTACAGGACCAAGTGACCACAGCTAATCCATTTGCCGCACTTACCGTTCCTCCATTGGCCAATGCGCTTAACATTCCGCACATGAACCCTGAGGCGGTATACGTAGCCGATGATCCAGGGCTGGGCGAATACCGAAAAGATTTTGCCAACCAGGTTTTCCTGTTCGAAGAACGAATTCCTGATGAAAGTGAAAAAAGCGTCAATACCGATAAGCTGATTAAAAACCTGCAAAAGGATAATGATGAACTGATTGATCAAAAGATTGTTTTAAGGGCACGCTTATTGGACATGCTGTTGGGCGATTGGGACAGGCACGAAGATCAATGGCGATGGGACAAAACCAAAACGGGCAAACAGGTGCTATACACCCCCATTCCCCGAGACCGCGACCAAGTTTATTATCAAACGTCGGGCATTTTCCCTTGGATTGTATCGCACCAATGGCTAAAATCTAAATTTCAACCTTACAAGGATGAGATAAGGGATATTAACGGCTGGAATTTTAATGCAAGATATTTTGACCGTTCGTTTTTAAATGCCCTTAGCCAGCAGGATTGGGAAGAGCAAATTGCCTATGTACAACAGCACCTCCCCGATTCGCTCGTTTATCGTGCCATGAAAAGGATGCCACCATCCGTTTACGAAATTTCGGGCAAGCAACTGGCCGAAACCTTTATCCAAAGACGAAATCGCTTAGCTAAACAAGCAATAGATTATTATCAATTCATTTCAATTTACGTTGATATTCCTGCCAGTGACAAACATGAAAAGCTGGTTTTGGACTATCGCGAAAATGGAGAAATAGCGGTAACCATTTATAAAACCAAAAAAGAAGGCAATGTAGAAGGGATTATTTACCAACGCACATTCGTTCCACAGGTGACCAAGGAAATTAGGCTGTATGGTTATGGTGGAAATAATGCCTTTGAAGTGAAAGGACAACAAAAATCAAATATTAAGGTGCGCTTAATAGGTGGACAAGATTCGGATTCCTATCAAATTGACAACGATTTTGCAAATGCCAACAAGCTGTTGATATATGACGATAAAGGAAGTAAAAACAACTTGCCCAACAAAAAGCTGGCAACGCTTAGGTTATCAAACGACACGGCTGTTTACAATTACAATAGAAAAAGCTTTGCTTACGACAGGTTTGAAATAGTAGTACTTCCCGAATACAACAACGACAATGGAGTATCTGTTAATTTTGGATTCAGAGATACCAAGCATGGGTTTAGAAAAGAACCTTATGCTTTTAAACATGAACTGATTGCCAATTACTCCATTCCCCGCAAATCGTTCTCGATAGGTTATGAGGCCGACTGGAAGAAACTTATCGGCAATTACGATCTCAACATTAAAGCTTCCTCGCAGGGCCCCAATAACGTGGGCAACTTTTTTGGCGTAGGCAACAACTCCCAATTTATGGCTTACCTACCTGATGATGATGGCGAATTTGACAACGACCAGGATGATAAAATACCTTTTTTCCGTAACAGATATGACCTGGTAGATGCCGATGTGAGCTTAAAACGCCGCTTTGGCAATTTTGAGTTAAGCGCCGGGATCAGTAACCAATTTTACAACAGTGCCTACTCCAATAATGCCAATAAATTTTTGGGGCTTTACCAAAGTACATTCCCTGGCGAAAATGTGTTTGGCACCAAATGGTACACTGGACTAAAATTTATGGCCGTTTATGATACCAGGAACAATCCATTAATGCCTACCAAAGGACTTTACTGGCAAGCTACGCTTAGGGGGCTTCAACAATTGAACGAAAACCATTTACGTTCGGGCACCTTCCATACCGACTTTACCGCATACCTTAATCCTGACGGTCACGGCAGTTTTGTGATGGCCAATCGTAGTGGTGTAGCTGCAAGCGCAGGCGATCCCGCATTTTTCCAGATGGTTAAATTGGGCGGTTCCGTGAACTTAAGAGGATTTTACAGAGGTCGCTTTACGGGCACTTCATTAGCTTTCAACAACCTTGAGCTAAGGTTAAAAGTGCTTGATTTCAACTCCTACCTTTTCCCCGGCAAGCTTGGCCTGATTGGTTTCCATGATATTGGACGGGTTTGGTCTAAAGGTGTTCAATCCAACACGTGGCACAACGGCTATGGTGGTGGGATATTTTTCTCCCCTGCCGATCTTCTGTTATTACAAGCTGTAGTAGGTACCTCGAAAGAAAGCACGATGACCTATGTGGGAATGGGTTTCCGTTTTTAGCTAAAGTATTTTGTAATTATTTCACACGTTTTATTAAATCTTTAGAGATTCCTCCCATCGTTGGAATGAATAATTTCATTCTTCTTTGCGCACCTTTGCGAATACTTATAGAACCTTTGCGTTAAAGTTTTTTTTAAAACGCAAAGTAAGGAAGGTGGACGCTAAGAACGCAAAGACATAAGGATAGCATTGACGAAGCAACCCCTGCCCTCATTACTTGCAAAAACCTGCGTTAAATAGCCCCGATAGTAGCGGGCACGAAGCCGCAGGCGTAGTAAAGCGGATAGCGGGACTTGCCAAAAAGATGGCCACTGCTCTAGCGCTTCCGAAGAACAAACACTGTAGCTAAAAAAAACATCCTGTCACTCTGACACCCAAAAAACAAGCTATATTTACCTCAACTGTCAAAGCCGTGAAATTTTGTCAACCTAAAACCTCTTGGCACAAAAACTGATGACAGGTAAACTATCAAATTAAACATTTTAAATCAAAATAATATTATTAGAGTTATGGCTTTAAATTTAAAACCAATTGGAGACAGGATTGTGGTAGAAGCTGCACCTGCTGAAGAAAAAACGGCTTCTGGTATCTATATCCCTGATACTGCAAAAGAAAAACCTCAACAAGGAACGGTAGTTGCTGTTGGCGCTGGTAAAAAAGATGAACCAATGACTGTAAAAGTTGGCGACGTAGTACTTTATGGCAAATTTGCTGGCACCGAAGTATCTCACGAAGGAAAAGAGTATTTAATTATGCGTGAAAGCGATATTTACGCGGTAATTGGATAAAAAATTGAAATGTTGTAACGTTAAAATGTTGCAATGTTAATTGATTAGTAGTTGAAAAACCTTTCAACTTTAAAACATTAAAACTTTCAAACAAAATTAAGCAATGGCAAAACAAGTAAGATATAACGTTGAAGCTCGTGACGCACTGAAAAAAGGTGTTGACACTTTAGCAAACGCAGTAAAAGTAACTTTGGGTCCAAAAGGACGTAATGTAATTATCGATAAAAAATTCGGTTCACCGGCCATCACTAAAGATGGTGTTTCGGTAGCGAAAGAAATTGATTTAAAAGACCCAATTGAAAACATGGGTGCTCAAATGGTAAAAGAAGTAGCTTCTAAAACTGCTGATATTGCAGGTGATGGAACTACTACCGCTACTGTTTTGGCGCAGGCAATTGTTACCGCTGGCATTAAAAACGTGGCTGCTGGTGCAAATCCAATGGATTTGAAACGTGGTATCGACAAAGCGGTGGCTGCTGTGGTAGAGAACCTGAAAACTCAATCACAAACCGTTGGCGAAGACAACAACAAAATCAAACAAGTGGCTTCAATTTCTGCCAACAACGACGAGGTAATCGGTTCGTTAATTGCCGAAGCCATGCAAAAAGTAGGTAAAGACGGTGTAATTACGGTTGAAGAAGCAAAAGGTACTGAAACCGAAGTTAAAACGGTAGAAGGTATGCAATTCGACAGAGGTTACCTTTCTCCATACTTTGTAACCAATGCCGATAAAATGGAAGCTGAACTAGATGCGCCTTTCATTTTGATCTACGACAAAAAAATCAGCAACATGAAAGAGTTGTTGCCAGTATTGGAAAAAACAGTTCAAACTGGTAAACCGCTTTTAATCATTGCCGAAGATTTAGACGGCGAAGCTTTAGCTACTTTGGTAGTAAACAAAATCCGTGGCTCGCTGAAAGTTGCTGCGGTTAAGGCTCCTGGCTTTGGCGACAGAAGAAAAGCAATGTTAGAAGACATCGCTATCCTAACTGGCGGTATCGTAATTTCTGAAGAAAGAGGCTACAAATTAGAAAATGCTGATTTAACTTACCTGGGTACTGCAGAGAAAGTAGTAATTGATAAAGACAATACCACTGTAATCAACGGTTCTGGTAAAACTGAGGATATCAAAGCTCGTGTGGGCCAAATTAAAGCACAAATCGAGACGACTACTTCAGACTACGATAAAGAAAAACTACAAGAGCGTTTAGCTAAACTTTCTGGTGGTGTGGCCGTACTTTACGTAGGTGCTGCTTCGGAAGTTGAAATGAAAGAGAAAAAAGACCGTGTTGACGATGCTTTACACGCCACTCGTGCAGCGGTAGAAGAAGGCATTGTTGCTGGTGGTGGTGTTGCTTTCATCCGTGCGGTAGAAGCTTTAGCGAACCTAAAAGGCGATAACGACGACGAAACTACTGGTATTGCCATCGTGAAACGTGCTATCGAAGAGCCTTTGCGCCAAATCTGCGAAAACGCAGGTATCGAGGGTTCTATCGTGGTACAAAAAGTTAAAGAAGGCAAAGCCGATTTCGGTTACAATGCACGTACCGATGCTTATGAGAACTTAATTGGCGCTGGTGTAATCGACCCAACTAAAGTATCTCGTGTAGCTTTGGAAAATGCAGCTTCAATTGCGGCAATGCTATTAACTACCGAGGTAGTATTGGCAGACGAGCCGGAAGAAGCAGGCGCTGGTGCACACGCACACCCTCCAATGGGCGGTGGCATGGGCGGCATGATGTAGTCAAGCATCCGTAAATAGTACGTCATGCTGAATTCATTTCAGCATCAGCTATACAAAAATCCCTCAGAGCGAAAGTTCTGGGGGATTTTTATTTGCGATACGTCATTGCGAGGAGGAACGAGGAAGCAATCTCTATAAATCATTCGAAGCGCTAATCTATTGCTACTATCTCCCTCCAGTCCTGCTTTCCGCTCCAATCTTTTTGTTCCTCTACACAAACCTCATAGGTTTACTATGAATAATGTCTATTAAACCTATGAGGTTTTCCCCCTGGTCAAAAAATATTTCCGCTACAATCAGGGCTAGTTAACCAAAAACATTGCAAAACACTACCAACCCTTGCGCCTTATTTAAACCTCGCAGGTTTTTAAAACCTGCGAGGTTTCCAATCGAAAAACAACTTAATACCTAAACTCTTTCGTCTCCCAACTTCCCACCAACCCCAATTTACGGACTAAAACACTTTTCCGACTTGCGGACTTAAGACCTCCCTCCTCTTGCGGAGTACCAAAAAACTTTCTACATTTAACCCATGTGGGAAATACTAGGCGATAGAAACCAATTTTTAAGCATTGCAGAAGTCAACAAATTTTTATTGACCATTTTGCTATGTGGCATTATTGGCGCCGAACGTGAGTACCGCAGCAAATCGGCAGGTTTAAAAACCATGATCATGATTGGCCTGGGTTCTGCCCTATTTACCGTACTCTCCATTAAAATAGGCGATGTTAGTCACGACAGAATTGCCTCCAACATTGTAACCGGCATTGGCTTTTTGGGAGCCGGAGTAATTTTTAAGGAAGAAAACCGTGTAAAAGGCCTAACCACTGCCTGCGTTATCTGGATTGTGGCAGCCATTGGCATGGCCGTAGGTTCGGGCTATTTTATACAGGCCATTGGCGTAACCGGCGTAGTGCTTATCTCGTTACTGGTATTTCCGTATGTAGAGAACATTGCCGAGCGCCGTTTTACCAAGCGCACCTACCGCATTGCCAAAAGGTACCAAAACAAAGATTTAGATAATTATGAGCTGATCTTTAAACAGCACAAGCTAAAGCCCAGCCGTGGCAAGCACCAACTGGCCAACGGTATCATTACAGGCACTTGGGATGCCGTGGGAAGCCCAGCTAACCACCACAACTTTGTGGAGGCCATGCTGCAAGATAGCAGCATCTTAGAATTTGATTTTTAAACCGTTGCCCCATTTAAAAACCTGTTCGTTGCAAGTGCAATGTTCCGTTAATATCACCGTTAAATCAAATAATCAGCCTTTTGGCCAGCATTAAAAAATAATCCCGTTAGGCATTACACAGGTCATCAAATCCAATATTTGGTATAGCCTATTTTACTAGGCGAAGCTAAAAAAGATGCTCTTTCCATATAATCCCACATTAAACCTCTGGTGAAACAATCTCCCTTTCGTAAATCAACCAACAGCAAATAAGCACCTTGGCAATACACTTGTATAGCTTTCGCCTGCCCTTATAATCCGCTTCAAATTCATTTTTACATAAGGCCATTTTAAGCCACTCGTTTAGGGCAACGTGGCATTGATGCAAGTCTGTTTTCTTAAACACATTTTTAATTCCCAAATAAGGGTCGTTAATTTCGGCATCAGTTAAATAATCTGCGGCTTTTTCATTGCTCAACACTCCCCCACTTCGCCCCCGGTAAAGTTCCCTTGCCTCAAGCTGCGAAAATTTCACGCCCGTTTGGTCAATCACCCAAGTAGCGTTTAACACAACGCTAAAAAGCTCCCTACCATAAATCACATTTGCTGGAGCCGTTTTTATGCGCATTAAAGCCGTAGCACATTTGTACATCTTTTTAAGCCCCAATAAATGCTCTTTAATATTCGACACCGCAAAAAAATCACTGAAAACCATATAAGGATCTGTGTAGTGGTCAAACACCACTGCTTTCAGCTTTGCTTCATCATATTTAGCGGCATAGCGTGCAGTCAGATTGGGGATCCCTCCCTGTTTCATATTTTTCATAAGATAGGATTAAATTATGGATAGAATTAGGTAATGCTTATATTGGGAGGAACAGCAAAAACAGCAAACAATTATACAAACAATTTTGCAAAAATTCAAATTACATTGAAAAACAGTTCTACCATATTTGAAAGAATGATGATTTTGGCAACTAAATCAGGGTGCAAAAATGCCAATGACTTGTCAAAACATCTAGGCTATAAAAGCCCCGAAAAGCTTTATCGGCTAGAAAGAGACCAAAATGCGAAACCTTCTGTTGATATTTTAATAGATTTTGCCAGTAAATTCAAAACTGCGAATATGAACTGGATATTAACTGGTTTTGGTAGTGAATATGAAACGGATATCGTTCCACTTAAAGACCGTTTGGGAATTATTCCCGCCGATGATGAAGACATCAAGGATATTACCAACAGGGTTCCTTATTACAACATAGACGCTAACGATATCGACATCAGTCGCATGGTGGCAATGGAAGAGAAACCAGAATATTTTGTGAACTATCGCCCTTTTAACGATTGCACGGCCTACTTGCCCGTTTACGGCGATAGCATGTATCCCAAATACGCCTCTGGAGAAATTGTTGCCGTTAAGGAAATCACCAACCACGATATCATACAATGGGGCGAAGCTTACGTGATCATAACCACCGAAAGCTCCAACAGCTTAAGGACCATCAAGATTTTACACGAACATCCCGATCCAAATAAGATCATCCTACGATCTTCAAACCCAAACTTTAAAGGTGATACTGTCCTGAACAAAAAGGAAATCATTTCCCTTTATCTGATTAAAGGAAAAATTACCCGAAATATGATTTAAACGAAAAGCCGCACTATTCCATTGTTTTAAAAAAAGGTATTGCACAGGCGTATTTTGCTTTGGTGTTTATGCCCCGTAGCCTTGCAGGCTTCCACTTTGGCATGTTCAGCAAAGTTGTTCTGATATCTTCTGCTACCTTTTGGTTGGCTATTGGCTTATCAAAATCCACTTCAGCTACGTAGCCGTTTTCGTTAACCACCAATGTAGCCAAAATCCAATAATCTCCCCTGTCCCTTTTCCTGTAATGGGGAACGTACTTTTTGTAAAAGCCTATATCCTCTAAATACAGTTGGGCAATGTGGTTGTTGGTATACTTGTAATCGGGCGCAGTAAATAGTGTAGTATATTTTGTTGTAGCTCCCTTAAAAGTGGCAAAACCCCGTTTCAAAACGCCATGATGGTAAACCTCCTCAAAAAATTTGGTACCCAGGGCATTTTTCCCTTTCCAAACACCTGATTTTCTGCCACCAACATATTGGCCTTCCTCGGTAAAATCTTCTCCTAAATAATTTAAGGTTTCTACCAAATAGCCGTTGCCATTTTCCACTTGCGTAGCGCCGGCAGTATCAGCCTGATAGTTGAGTTTTACGGAATGATAGTTGAAATCTGGAACGTTGTTCAGTTGCCCGAAAGCTCTGTCAAAAGAATAAGTGAGAAACACCTCCTCCATTTCAATTTTCCTGGCCATTTTGGCATTTGCCCGGTAATGATCTTCAATGTAAAGCGTTTTGCCGTAAGCAGGTTTAGTTATTTTACGGACGAGGTAGGCACTGTCCAAATGGCTTACTACCAGGCCCTGCCGCGAAAGGTACACCGTATCTATTTTTTCTTGAGCAGTTACCACATGAAAAGGCAGGCAAAGGAATATAAAAAATAGCAGCTTCATATCTAATTGTTAATGCCTGCCAAAAAAATACAGGCAGGGAAGGTTTAAAAGCAATTTAAAATTTTGATCTCAATTTACATAACCACTGCACCTACTTTTTAACACAATATCACAAAACAATCGTAGCTTTGTACATGCCAAATGAACAAATATCAGTTTTTGACATCTTTAAGATAGGAATTGGACCTTCCAGTTCGCATACGCTTGGCCCTTGGCGGGCTGCGCAGCAATTCACCAACAGTTTGGCTGCGCAAGGCTTATTAGCCAATGTGGTACAAATTAAGATCCTGCTTTATGGTTCTTTAGCCAAAACAGGTAAAGGCCATGGCACTGATATTGCAATTTTACTGGGCTTGGCTGGTGGTGATCCCGTAACTTTTGATGTTAATGCCATTGATAGTACCGTAGCCCAAATTAAGGGAGAAAAAAAGTTAGCACTTGCCGGAAGTTTCGAAATTGATTTCTCCTATCAGGACGACCTGATTTTCCTTTTCTCCGAAAGTTTGCCCTTTCACCCAAATGCAGTGACCTTCCAAGCCTTCTTATCCAATGGTAAAGCCATTTCTGAAACCTATTATAGCATTGGTGGTGGCTTTGTGGTAAAGGAGGGACAGGATAGTAACGAAAAAGAGCTGGTTGAACTGCCATTTCCCATAGAAAAAGCGAGCGAGCTTTTACATTGGTGCCTAACCACTGGACTAAAGGTAAGCGAGATCGTGATGGAAAACGAGGCGGCCTGGCGGCCAGAGGCTGAAACCAAAAAAGGTATTCTGCAACACTTCAAAGTAATTAAAGAGTGCATTTATAGAGGTTGCCATACTTCGGGTTTTTTGCCGGGTGGCTTGGAAGTGGCCCGCAGGGCTGCCAAACTCAACCAACGTTTAATTGGTGAACAAACTTATAGCGACTACGATAGCTGGATTACCGCAATCCGCAACGGCGGTATGGGCTTTAACTATATTTTGGATTGGGTAAGCTGTTTTGCCCTGGCAGTGAACGAAGAAAACGCCGCTTTTGGCAGAGTAGTTACCGCTCCTACCAATGGCGCATCGGGTGTGATCCCTGCGGTACTACAATATTTCATCACCTTTTGCAATGGCTACACCGAAGAAAAGATCATCCAGTTTATTGCCTGTGCCAGCGAAATAGGCAGCATTTTTAAAAAAGGCGCAACCATTTCAGCAGCCATGGGCGGGTGCCAGGCCGAGATTGGCGTATCCTCTGCAATGGCGGCTGCTGCATTAACCGAGTGTTTGGGCGGCTCACAACGACAGGTGCTGATGGCGGCAGAAATTGCCATGGAACACCATTTGGGGCTTACCTGCGATCCTATTGGCGGCTTGGTACAAATCCCTTGCATTGAGCGTAATACCATGGGTGCCATTAAGGCCATTACCGCAAGCCAGCTGGCTTTGCAAAGCAACCCAGATAAAGCAAAAGTAAGTTTAGATGCCGTGGTAAATACCATGTGGGAAACCGCCTTGGATATGAACGCCAAATACAAGGAAACTTCTGATGGTGGCCTGGCTACAAAAGTACCAATCAGTTTGCCAGAATGCTAGGAGAGGATGTAGGCGAATCAGCGGGAAAACCTAACTACATAGGAGTAATTAAAAATCAAGTATAAACCCTATCTGCCTGTGGAATCTATTGATCGTGATTTATTACATTTTGGCATCAATGGGCTCGCCAAACTTCGGTTCTCCTAAAGGGCAGAGAAAAGTGCCTAGAAAAGATATTTGCTAAAATCTGCGGAAAAAATCTCCGCTATCAACAGGAATAATTAACACCTTAGAAATAACGGAACAATCACATCCCTTTCTTCATCTGCTCAGCAACCTTATTCGCTTGCACATCTTTGCGCTGCAACAAATAGTCTACAATCCTCGTCTTGTTCCTTTCTGAATGATTTTGGCTCAATTTAAAAACACCTTCCAGCTCGGTTACCGTAATTTCAACACCAACAATTGCCATTAAATGTTGCGCAATATACTCATCCGACATCTGATGAAATGAAGCAGGACTATGCGTCCCCTCATAGTGATCAGTTAAATCTTCGATGGCCTTTCTGGTACCAGCATCATCCAACAATTTAACCGTACCCCTAGCTTGCACACTACTGTAATTCCAAGTAGAAGCTGAGGCAGGATTTTCATAAACCGAAGCGCTTACATAAGCATGCGCACCCTGAAACAACACCAATACATTTTCATTTGCCAAAAAAGCCTGATGATGGTCGGTTTTTTTCATGACATGGCCAATCAACCTAATTTCATCATCCACAATTTTTACCTGAAATGGAACTTGGGTAGCAGATGGGACATTATCATTTGCGCCAATTAATACCGCAAACGGATGTGCTTGCATAAAAGCAATGAGCTTAGCCTTGTCTTTTTCTAAAAAATGACCAACCTTATACACGGCCTAAAACTTAATCTTAACAGTGACTTGATTGTCTGATTTTGGATTGTAGTTCCATTTAGGACCATTTTGCAACAAGCGAACAGCTTCGTCGTCCATTGCTTTGTTTTGGCCCTTTAGCACTTTAACATTGGTAGGCACACCTTCTTCGCTAACGGTAAAACCGAGCTCTACCAACCGTGTTCCATCGCCAGTAAGCTTGTTATTCTTTTGAAGGTATACTTCATAAGCTGTCCATCCATCTGCTGGTGCATTAACAGGGCTCAAGGTCAATGGTTTCTTTAAATTGCCAGAACTTGCCACCCCTACCTCACTTAAAGAATTTTGGATTTCATCTAATCTGATGTTCAAATTCTGATCGGCTTTTGCCTCTATATTTTTTCCATTGTAGCCAATGGACGCTACTTCTATGGAAACTTTATCTGCTTTTTTGTTGGTAGGCAATACAAATTCACCGCTACCATTGGTAATGGTCCTGGCATCTTCCCCCACCATTTGCACGTAGGCTCCAGAAATAGGTCGGCCTAAATAATCCACTACTTTACCTCTCACGGTAGCGTAGCCCATTTGGGGCCTAACTCCCTCGGCCGCACTTGCCAAAGCCTGCACTGGCGGGCTTGGAGCCGCTTTAGGAGGGCCAATTACCGACAGTTGATTTTCGTTGGCATGCTCACTTTTAAACCTTGCAGTAGCAGGCTGCCTATCCAACAAAACTGGACTGCTTTGGGTTGCCGCTACACTTTTGGCACGGTTACTGGCAATAACCGGACTTTCTTTGCTTAAAGTCTTATTTAAAACCTGTTCTACTTTTTGTTTATCAATTGTAGCCACAGTTGCCGGTGCTACAGCGCTATCAGCCGTTGGAACAGTTGCAGACACTTCGGGTTTCAGGTCAATCTCTATGTTTTTTGCCTTGTTGGCAGCTAATTCTGCCTGCTGTTGGCGTTGGTTTTCGCGCATCCAAAACAGTACGCTCACCGTTAAAAACAATACCGCAGCAGTTGCCGCAATACTTAACCGATGCGAGGCCATGCGCCACATTTTACGCTCAACAGGTTTTTCTGCAATGCGCTCTTGCAGCTGTCTTTGTAAAATAGAAAACGTTTGGGTGCGCTTTTTAGCTTCGGTTAAACCAGCCAAAGCTTGGGCTACAAAAGGATCTTCGAGCGAGATACGCTCTACCTTATGCATCATACTGGCATCCAACTTACCTTCAAGGTAATCGTCCAGTATTTCAATATCTAACCATTCGTTATTGCCCACTGTTTTTCTCAATACAAATTTTCAAATTCCGCTTACCGTTTTGGATATAGCTTTTTACTTTAAGCATATCATATCCAGTAATATCGGCAACTTCTTTATAGCATTTCTCTTGAAGATAGAATAAATCTACGCTTCTTCTCTGTTCTTCTGAAAGGGTTTCCATACATTTTTCCATGATGGTTAACTGTGTTTCTTTTGTGTCGTCGATATCTAGATGCACAAAGTCGCTATTTTCCACAAAATTATCCTCCATGGTTACCGTTGGATTTCTGGACGATTTCCGCAGTGCCATCAAACAATGGTTACGGGTAAGCACGTGCAGCCAGCTTTTAAAATTTTGCACCTGATGGATCCGCAGTTTTGAAACCAGCTCTTCAAAAATCTGCATTACCGCATCCTTACTTTGTTCCTCATCTTTAAAATAATTGAAACAAACCCCATATACCAAGTGCATATATTTGTTGTAAAGTTCGCCCAACATCTTTAAATCGCCACTTTTTTGATAAGCGACAACCAGCGAAGCATCATCCTGCTCCTCCATTCTAGATGTATTTTTTATAAACTTCAAATGCGTAGTAATCCCTAAATTTCTTTCAAGTATAAAAATATTTTTCGAGAAGGGTATGGAAAATTATGCCATTGCACATCTAGCCTTTAAACGCCCAACGTGAAATGAGCTAATCGTTAACAAGGTATCCTTGCAATTAAGATCGGAACCACTTTAACAAAAGCACATCTCATTTATCCTTAAACAAAAATGATGTGAAATGAAACCTTTACTGATATCCCTCGTTATTTCGATCCTATTTTTAGGATACCAAACGGCCCCTACCCGACAAATCACCGGTACAATAATCAGCACCGCAGATGGGTTGCCCGTAACCAATGTAATGGTCAAAAGCTTACCCAGTAAAACCAGTACAGTTACCGATGCCAACGGCAAATACAGTTTAAAAGCGCCCAAAACCGACACGCATTTGCTCATCAGTTCCATTGGTTTTAAAACCCAGAACGTTAAACTGGGCAAACAAACCGTTATTAACGTTAAACTGGAAGGAAACATTAATGCCCTTCAAGAAGTTGTCGTAGTGGGGTATGCCGCGGAAATGAAAAAAGAAGCTACATCTTCGATGTACATGGCCCCACCTGCATTAAGTGGCCGGATAGCCGGCATGAGCATTCACGATCGGAATACCTACCATCCATACGCTCAAAACACCGAAAACTATGCGCACATTACTGAAAATGTCTTTAAAAAGACTCATGACAATCCGCTTTCTACCTTTTCCATAGATGTTGATGCCGCTGCCTATAGTAACCTGCGCAGGTTTATCAACAGTGGTAATTTACCCCCGAAAGACGCCATCAGAATTGAAGAAATGATCAATTATTTCGATTATAATTATGAACAGCCTAAAGGCCCGGACCCGGTAAATATCGTAACGGAAATTGGCACCGCCCCTTGGAATCCGCAACACCGATTGGTACACATTGGCCTCCAGGCCAAAACCATCCCCAACCAAAATTTACCCGCCTCAAATTTGGTTTTTTTGATTGATGTATCAGGATCAATGACAGACTTCAACAAATTGCCATTATTAGTGAGTTCCCTACGTCTACTTACGGATAACTTACGTGAAAAGGACAAAGTGGCCATTGTGGTTTATGCCGGCAACTCGGGCTTGGTATTACCAGCTACTTCCGGCCAAAACAAACAGGCCATTAAAGATGCCTTAAATAAGTTAAGTGCGGGCGGCTCCACCGCTGGTGGGGCAGGAATCAAACTGGCCTACAAAGTAGCCGCAGAAAACTTCATCAAAGGTGGCAATAACAGAATCATTTTGGCTACTGACGGCGACTTCAATGTAGGTGCCAGCAGCGATGCAGACATGCAAACACTCATTGAAGAAAAACGTAAGAGTGGGGTGTTTTTAACCGTGCTGGGCTTTGGAATGGGCAACTACAAGGACAGCAAAATGGAGGTACTTGCCAACAAAGGCAATGGAAATTACGCTTATATCGACAACATCAACGAAGCGAGAAAAGTACTCATCAACGAATTTGGCGGCACGCTCTTTACTGTAGCCAAGGATGTAAAACTGCAAATTGAATTTAACCCTAAAAAAGTACAGGCCTACCGTTTAATTGGTTACGAAAATCGTTTACTAAATAATGAAGATTTTAATGACGACCAAAAAGATGCCGGAGAAATGGGTGCTGGCCACACCGTTACTGCTCTTTATGAAATTATTCCTGTTGGTGTTAAAAGCAATTTTATCAAAAAAACCGACGAGCTCAAATATCTGAAGGGCTCCCCGTCATCTGATTACGCTAATGAAATGCTGACGGTTAAACTTCGTTATAAAGACCCCGAAGGAAATAAAAGCAAGCTATTGCAACAGGCAGTACTAGACAGCTATCAAGACAAGCTGAGCAAAACCAGTGATAACTTTAGGTTTTCGGCTTCGATAGCGATGTTAGGGATGTTATTACGCCAATCGGAATTTGTACAAGAGAGTAGTTTTGAACAAAGCATTGCCCTAGCTGAAGGTGCAAAAGGTTCAGATAAAGAAGGCTATAGAGCAGAATATATTAAATTGGCAAAAAGTGCACAATTAATGGCAAAAGATTTACGTAATTTTGCTAAGGCAGGTAGCGAGAAATAATCGCTACCCCTAAAATAACATTTAGATGAAAAAAATCGGATTATTCCTACTCGCTGCATCGGCGTTAACTTTAAATAGTTGCGATGCACAAAGCCAAAGCAAACTGGGCAATATCATCAATCAAGTAGCCACTGGTGCCACGGGCACACCCACCAATTTAGAAATAGGCAATGCCTTAAAACAAGCCTTGGAAATAGGCACTGCTGCCGGAGCAGATAAGCTATCGGCTAAAGATGGTTTTTTTGGCAACATGGCCATTAAAATCCTGTTCCCTACCGAAGCACAAAAGGTAGAAAAGGGTTTGCGCAGCCTAGGTTTAAATTCATTGGCCGATAATGTGATCTTGAGCTTGAACCGTGCCGCCGAAGATGCTGCAAAGGAGGCCAAGCCTATTTTTGTAAATGCAATTAAGCAAATGACCATTGCCGATGCTACCAACATTTTGCTTGGCAATACTAAAGATGCGGCCACACAATATTTCAAAAGAGTAACCACTGCACAGCTGACAGAAAAATTTTCGCCGGTAATTGCCAATAGTTTAAGCAAGGTTGGCGCCACTAAGTACTGGACTGATGCCGCTTCTGCCTACAATAAAATCCCTTTGGTAAAACCAGTAAACACCAATTTAACAGCTTATGTAACTGAAAAAGCCATTGAGGGCATGTTTGTTCAGGTGGCCCAGGAGGAACTAAAAATCAGGGAAAATGTAGCCGCCCGATCAACTGGCTTGCTGCAAAAGGTATTTGGCTATGCCGATACCAAAAAGTAATACACACATTTGTTGATTTGTTAATAAAATCTTGACAGAACGAAACCAATTTTTCGCTAGCTTGTTATACGAAAACAAGATCGATAAAAAAGTCCTGTGAGTGGGCTATCCACGGAGGGCAGGCACAGCATAAATAGGTTAACTATAATAGAAAGAGCATCCAATATTTTGGGTGCTCTTTTGTTTTTATGAAGTATATATTTACCCCCCTCTTTGCATTCTTTGCGTAACTCCTTTTTTCCTTTGCGGTAGTTTTTTTAACGCAAAGATTTTTTAAGAATTCGCAAAGAATGCGAAGGAAAACCGCATGTAGCGGACTGTATCATCCTGAGCTTGTCGAAGGATAATGGCACTCAGAAATATGCTTCAATAAACTCAGCAAGACGACTAACAAAACCTAATAACAAAAAAAAGAGGATACCCATTACGAGCATCCTCTAACAAAATCATCTATGTGTTGTGATTAGTTTCCGTTGAACGAGAAAGTAATAGCACCTTCTTCGCTTACGCCCGAAATAGTAGTTCTACCATCTCTAGAAGTAGGAAGTGCTTTTTCAATATCTGCAGCACTACTTACGGCCACACCATTTACTTTAGTGATCACCAAGCCTTTTTTCACGCCCCAATAATCAAACAATTGACCTGGAGTTACACCTGTTACTACCACCCCGTTTTTCAAGCCATATTTGGCTTTCAAAGCGTCCGATGCTGGCGCAAAGCTTGCACCTAATTTACTAATGCTAGCTCCGGTATTTTTATTTTCAGCCTTAGCTGCTAAAGCTACAGAGCTTTCGCCTTTTAAAGTTACATTAACATTTTTAGTAGAACCATCTGCTTTCAAAACCGTTAATGCTACTTTATCGCCAGGGCTCATACGGCCGATACGCTCTTGTAAATCCGGTGAATCGTAAATGGCCAGTCCGTTTACTTTTTTGATAATATCACCAGATTTGATGCCCGCAGCAGCCGCTGCACCATTTTCCAATACATCTTTAACGTATAGGCCTGAGTTTTCTTTCACTTTAAGTTCTTCGGCAACATCAGCATCTAGGGCTACAAAGTTAACGCCAATATAACCACGTTTTACCGAACCAAATTTCTTAAAGTCTTCTAAAATCTTTTTCGCCAAGTTCACTGGAATAGCAAAACCATAGCCTTCATTTCTACCAGTTTGAGAAGCAATGGCTGCATTGATCCCTATCAACTCTCCGTTAGCATTTACCAAAGCACCGCCGCTGTTACCAGGGTTAATGGCAGCATCGGTTTGGATAAAAGATTCGATAGAGTTATTGGTACGTGTCGGTCTTTGTCCTGTTCTTCTGAATTCGTCGTACTCTTCTTCGGTCATCATTCCGCTTTCGCGGTTTAATATTCCAATATTACGAGCCTTAGCACTTACAATACCCGCAGTAACGGTGGTTTGTAAATCCAGAGGGAAACCTACGGCCAAAACCCACTCGCCTACCTGCACGTTGTCTGAATTACCCATTTTCACGTAAGGCAAGTCATTCGCTTCTACTTTAATTAAAGCTAAGTCTGTATTGGCATCTTTACCAATCACTTTTGCAGTTACCTTACGTCTGTTAGCTAAAATCACCTCAATTTTATCGGCCTTATCTACTACGTGGTTATTGGTTACAATGTATCCATCCGGCGTTAAAATTACTCCCGAACCCGAAGCGGCCTGTGGTTGACGTGGGACACGTTGCATGCCACCGCCAAAGCCAAAGAACTGTTCAAACATATCTTCCACTCCCCCACCACTCCTGCTTGATTTATTGTCGTAAGTAGTTTTGATATGTACTACCGCTGGAGATACCACCGCCGCAGCCTGTACAAAATCAGGAGCCCCAGCCGAAGATGCCCTCACCATATTACTTGCAAACATGGTGTTTTGCTTATCGGCCAGCGTTAAGTTATCACTTGGGCGCTCTAATAATTTATAGGCGCCAATTGCTAATGCACCGCCCAAAAAAGAGGCAGCCAAAACAATCAATCCTATTTTTTTCATTTGCATAATTATTTATTTTTTTAGGTGAAACCGCTCTACGCAAATTCCAAGCGGTTTCAAGGTTATTGTATGTGTGTATTATACTTGAAATACATTTCAAATTTAATACCATATGAACGATATTTGTATCATAATCACGTCTAAAGACATGTTAAAAAATGTTAAAAGCCATTACAGCAGCATGTTGACGTTTTTTGCTCAGCTATTGTTACAAATTTATTGTATTTCATCATGAAAATTAAGTTCTATAAATACCAAGGTGCCGGAAACGATTTTGTATTGATTGACCACAGGGAAAGTCCCTTAAAAAACATTGATACCAAGCTTGTGGCCAAGCTTTGCGACCGTAGATTTGGTATTGGGGCTGATGGTTTGATGTTTCTTTTAAGCCATCCAGACTATGATTTTGAAATGGTTTACCATAATGCTGATGGCAATGTGGGCAGCATGTGCGGCAATGGCGGCAGGTGCATTGTGGCTTTTGCAAAGCACTTGGGCGTGATTGACAGTGAAACTAATTTTTTGGCAGTGGATGGCGCACATTATGCCAAAATTTCAGTCGAAGGCAACTGGGTAGAGTTACAGATGATTGACGTAGACCATATTCAGCAAGACGAGGAAGCTTTTGTACTGAACACCGGCTCGCCACATTATGTAAAAGAAGTAAGCAACCTGGAACAGCTTGACGTTTATACCCAAGGTTACAACATTCGCAATAACGACACCTACAAAAACGAAGGCATTAACGTTAATTTCATAGAGCAAATGCCCGATCATTTGTTTGTGCGCACTTTTGAACGTGGTGTAGAAGACGAAACCTATGCCTGCGGAACAGGTGTTACTGCGGTAGCCATGGCCATGGCCAAAAAGCAAAATCAGATTGGTAAAATTGAAACGCCTATTAAAGTATTAGGTGGCAACCTACAGATCAACTTTAATTATGATGGCCATAAGTTTACCGAGGTATTTTTATGCGGACCAGCAGAGAAAGTTTTTGAGGGCGAGATAGACCACTTGTAATTTTTCACAGCAGTTATTAGCCGCAAATGCTGCACTGCATTATTTGTAACAAAAATTAATCAAATGATTAAATGAGATTTCGCTGACTTTAAAAAGACATTCCGATTCTACTTTTGTTGACAAAATTGTTAAACATAAAAGTTAACCGGTGGCTTTAAGCAAAGAAGAACTCATTAAACAGACGGCAAAGGACTTATTCTTTAGCAAAGGATGCTTGCATGCTACTACGCAAGAAATTGCCGATGCTGCAGGCGTGAACCGTTCGCTTATCAATTACTATTTCCGATCCAGGGACTTGCTTTTTCAAACGGTGTACCGTGAAGCGGTAGAAAGTTTGAAATCTCAGCTGGATAAAGTACTGTACGACAATACTCCTTTCAAGGAAAAATTAGGTATTTTTATAGATGTTTACATGAAGGAACTACTGAAATACCCCTATCGGGAGTCGTTCCTCATTACCGAAATATGCAGTAAAAACTTTGCCCTTAAGGAAAAGAAAAAAAGTGCTGCACTAGCCCATTTCCTCAAAGAAATTGCAGAAGAAATGGAAAAAGGCACCCTCAAAAAAGGAGATCCGATACATTTCGTATTTGACCTTTTGGCACTAATGTCGTTCCCAGTAATTATGACACCGCTTTACCAGAAGCTACTGGATATCTCCAAAGAAAAATACCAAACCCTGATTGCCGAAAGAAAGCAATTGATTTTAGAAAAAATTTTTAATTAAAAACCTTCAATCTCAACATATAATGAAACAATCCTCACTTTTATTCTCGCTAATGGGCATTACAGGCCTATTTATAGCATCATGCAGCTCAGGTGGCAAAGACCCTAAAGCTGCAGCGGGCAAACCTACCGGTCCGCAAGCCTACCCAGTGGTGGAAATCAATGAATTCAATACTACTCTGGAAAGCGATTACCCTGCTACCTTGGAAGGGCAACAAAACGTAGATATCAGACCAAAAATTGATGGCTTCATCGAAAAAATATACGTAGATGAAGGCGCCACGGTAAAATTGGGCCAGCCTCTTTTCAAAATCAATGCGCCCCAATACGAACAGGCGGTTAGAACTGCCGAAGCAGCCATTAAAAGTGCCGAAGCTGACGTAAACGCCGCACAGCTACAGTACAACAAAACCAAGCCATTGGTAGAAAAGGACATCATCAGCAAATTTGATTTAGAAAATGCCGCCTTAACCCTAACCTCTAGAAAAGCAGCTTTGGCACAGGCCAAAGCGGCATTGGTAAACGCAAAGGTTAATTTGGGCTACACCGTGGTAAATAGCCCAGCAAATGGGGTAATTGGAACCATTCCTTACAAAGTTGGTGCTTTAGTTAGCAGCACCAGTCAACAAGCCTTAACTACCGTTTCCAGTATTAGCAAGGTGTATGCTTATTTTTCATTAAACGAAAAGCAGTTGCTACAAATTTCAAGAGATACCAAAGGCCGTACCCTGGAAGACAAAATTAAGCAAATTCCAGCCGTGACTTTAGTATTAGCAGACGGTTCTATTTATCCGGAGCTAGGTAAAATTGAAACCATCAGCGGACAAATCAATACGCAAACGGGTTCATCTAGTTTAAGGGCAACGTTCCCTAACCCAAATGGTTTGTTACGTTCAGGATCTAGCGCCTCTGTTCGTATTCCACAACATTTACAGAACGCTTTGTTGGTACCACAAAAATCAACTACAGATATACAGGGTAAAAAGTTCGTTTATTTGGTGAATGATACTGGCGGTGTAAAAAGTACCAATATCGAAATCATGGAATTAACTAAAGGTAATTTCTACGTGGTTACTAAAGGCCTAAAAGCAGGCGACAAGTTCATTTTGGAAGGCTTTGCGTCTCTGAAAGATGGAGACAAGGTAAAACCAGCTCCTAAGCCGGCCGATTCTGTATTTGCTGATGCCAAAAATAAATAAGTTATTTTTTGTTGTAAAGTTAAAGTGTTGCAAGTCCCTCAACGTTTCAACTTTACAACATTCAAACATCCCAACAAAATCTCATGTTTAAGAAATTTATCGAAAGGCCCGTACTTTCTACCGTAGTCTCTATCATTATCTTAATTTTAGGGGTTTTAGGTATTGTAACGCTGCCTATTTCGCAATATCCGGAAATTGCACCTCCAACGGTGCAGGTTTCTGCCTCTTACCAAGGTGCCAACGCCGATGTGGTAATGAGCAGTGTGGTGGTTCCGCTAGAAGAACAGATTAACGGCGTAGAAGACATGACCTATATGACTTCTTCTGCCGGTAATGATGGTTCGGCAACCATTACCGTTAACTTTAAATTAGGCACCAACCCCGACTTGGCTGCTGTAAACGTACAAAACCGTGTAGCTCGTGCCACCAGTTTATTACCTGCCGAGGTAACCCGTGCGGGGGTAATTACTGCCAAAAGACAATCCAGTAACGTACTGATTTTTGGTTTGTACAGTGATGACCCTGCTTATGACCAAAAGTTTTTGCAAAACTACGCCGAAATCAATATCGTGCCCCAAATTAAAAGGGTAACTGGTGTGGGCGATGTGAACGCATTTGGTCAATCTATTTACACCATGCGTTTGTGGTTAAAACCAGACGTGATGGCGGCCTATGGCTTAGTTCCTAGCGACATTAATGCGGCTCTAGCCGATCAAAATATTGAAGCAGCTCCAGGACAACTAGGTGAAAAGGCTCAACAATCTTTCCAATATACTTTAAAATATACCGGAAGACTAAAAGACGAGACCCAATTTGGAGACATCATTATTAGAACTGCTGAAAACGGGCAGATATTAAAACTAAAAGATGTTGCCCGTATTGAACTAGGCGCTCAAAGTTATGCCGCTTCCGTAAAAATGAACGGCAAGGAAGCCTTGGGTTTTGCGGTAAACCAAACCGCAGGCTCAAATGCAAAAGAAGTCATTGATGGCGCTTTAAAAGCTTTGGAAACCGCTAAAGCTGATTTCCCTAAAGGAATCAATTATGAAATTTTAACCAACGTTAATGATTTCCTTGATGCGTCAATTGAAAAAGTACTGCATACTTTGGTGGAAGCGTTTATTCTTGTATTTATCGTAGTGTTTATTTTCCTTCAGGATTTTAAATCTACGTTGATTCCGGCCATTTCAGTGCCCGTAGCTATTGTAGGGACTTTCTTCTTCCTCAGTTTATTTGGTTTCACCATTAACTTGCTTACCCTTTTTGCCCTGGTGCTGGCCATTGGTATTGTGGTGGATGATGCGATTGTGGTGGTGGAGGCCGTCCATGCCAAGCTCGACAAGGGCTACAAATCAGCCAGAAAGGCAACACTTGATGCGATGGACGAGATTACTGGGGCCATTATCTCTATTACTTTGGTAATGGCAGCGGTGTTCGTTCCCGTAAGTTTTATCAGTGGTTCATCGGGCGTTTTCTTTAAACAGTTTGGTTTAACGCTGGCCATTTCTATCATTCTATCGGCAATTAACGCCTTAACGTTAAGTCCAGCTTTATGTGCCTTGTTATTGAAACCACACCAGGATGACCACCAGGAGAAAAAGGGCTTCATGAAACGCTTTTATGCGGCTTTTAATGCTTCATTCGAGACCATGACCCGTAAATACAAAGGTTCCGTTTATTTCTTATCCAAGAAAAAATGGGTTGCTGGTTTAGGCTTATTAGCTTTTATTCTTGCCTTTGTTTGGGCTTTTAACACTACGCCAAAAGGTTTCGTCCCTAATGAGGATTTAGGCTCCATTATGTCTGATATTTCCCTGCCTCCCGGGACTTCTCAAGAGCGTACCGACGAGGTCCTGAATAAAATTGACAGTATTGTAAGAACCGTACCAGAAGTTAGGCTTACACTTAAAGTGACCGGCAGAGCCATGATCAGTGGTTCGGGCAGTTCATACGGGATGGTAATTAGCCGTTTAAAACCTTGGAACGAACGTAAGCGTGATGTTAAAACCATTATTGGAGAATTATTTGCGAAAACATCGAACATGAAAGAAGCTAAAATTATCTTCTTTGCGCCACCAACCATCCAAGGTTTTGGTACTGGTGGCGGTTTCGAATTCCAACTACAGGACAAAACTGGTGGTACCATCAATAACTTCTCGCAAATTGCCAATCAGTTTTTAGCAGCGCTTAATCAGCGCCCAGAAATACAATATGCAGCAACGTCATTTAACCCCAACTTCCCTCAATATCTAATTACGGCTAATGTGGCAAAAATTAAGCAGGCTGGCTTAAACGTAAACGATGTAATGAGTGTAATGCAAGGTTATTACGGCGGTGTATATGCTTCCAATTTCAACAAATTTGGCAAGCAATATAGGGTAGTTTACCAAGCCGATCCAGCATATCGTGCTGACCTGGAAAGCTTGAACAAGGTATATGTACGTACGCCTAGCGGCACCATGGCGCCTATCACAGGTTTTATTTCCACGGAAAGGGTTTACGGGCCCCAGGCCATTTCGAGGTTTAACCTTTACACTTCTATTGCTGTTACTGGAAACCCTAAGCCAGGCTACAGTTCTGGTGACGCCTTAAAAGCAGTACAGGAAGAAGCTGCCAAAATACTACCTCAAGGTTACGGCTATGAGTTCTCTGGTTTATCGAGGGAGGAGCAGTCGAGCGGAAACCAAACCGTATATATCTTCTTACTATGTTTGATATTTGTTTACTTCCTGCTTTGTGCCCAATACGAAAGTTATGTGTTGCCTTTGGCGGTAATTTTATCACTTCCAGTTGGTTTGGCAGGGGTATTCATTTTCGATAAGATTTTCGGTATCGATAATAATATCTACACCCAAATTACCTTAATCATGTTGATTGGACTTTTGGCCAAGAACGCCATTTTGATTGTGGAATTTGCAGTAGAACGAAGAAGAAAAGGAATGACCATATTACAAGCAGCACTTGAAGGAGCAACAGCAAGGTTAAGACCAATCCTGATGACCTCATTTGCCTTTATCTTAGGTATTTTACCTTTAATGTTATCTTTTGGTGTAGGTGCCGCAGGTAACAACTCTATTGGTACAGGCGCTGTAGGTGGTATGTTATTCGGAACCATATTTGGGGTTTTCGTTATTCCAGTACTTTTCATTGTTTTCCAAACTTTACAAGAGAAAGTGAGCAGCAAGTCTCCTTTTGACCCAAGTGTGTTGGAACAACAAACACACCTGAATTTTGAACAACTAAAAGATCCTGAAGCATAATTCAGTTTATCACCATGACACGAAATCAGAAAATATCAATATTTATCACAGGTTCCCTACTTTTAAGTTTAGGGGCCTGTGTTACCCAAAAATATGAGAGGCCTGCCGAACTAAAAACGGAAGGCTTGTATAGGGATGCGAATAGCTCCGACACCACCAGCATCGCAGATTTGCCAACCTCAACCTTGTTTACCGACCCTCAATTACAGGCTTTAATTAAAGAAGGCATTGAAAACAACCTTGACCTTAAAAGCGCCATCGAACGCATGAAGAGTGCCGAAGCAAATTTAAGGTTGAGTAAGGCGGCATTTTTGCCTAGCCTAAGTGCAGACCTCTCGGCTGCCGACAACAAGCAATCTAGAGCGGCGTTGAACTTTCCTCCAGGCATCAATATTAATACAGAAACCCAATTATATAGGGCACAATTAAGTGCTTCTTGGGAAATTGATGTATGGGGCAAATTAGGTAGTGCCAAAAGGTCGGCAGTAGCTTCTTTTTTACAAACTGATGCTGCAAAGCGTGCGGTGCAAACACAGCTAGTAAGTTCTATTGCCAACAATTACTATGCTTTATTAGCACTTGATCTGCAATTGAAAATCACCGAGCAAACTTTAGAGAGCCGCATCAAGAATGTGGAGGCCATTAAATCTTTAAAAGAAGCTGGTATTGTTAATGGCGCCGCAGTGGTACAAAGTGAGGCCAACAGATATGCTGCCGAGGTGACCATCCCTGATTTGAAAAGAAGCATTAGGGAAACCGAAAATGCCCTCAATGTTCTTTTGGGCAAAGGTCCAGGTGCGGTAAACAGAGGTACTTTAGAAGCACAACAAGACTATAAAGATTTAAAGGTAGGCATTCCATCTTTATTACTTAAAAACAGACCTGATGTGGAACAAGCAGAGTTTGCTTTTAAAGTGGCTTTTGAAAACACCAATTTGGCTAAAACTTATTTTTATCCGCAGTTAACTTTAACAGCTAATGGCGGTATTTCATCGTTAACCATAGAGAACCTTTTCACCAACTCTATCTTTTACAATTTTGCGGCAGGCTTAACGCAACCTATCTTTAACAGGGGCCAAAACAAAGCAAGATTAACTTCTGCAAAGGCAGCACAACAAGAATCTTTCTACACTTTCCAAAAGACGATGTTGACCGCAGGCTCGGAAGTTTCCAATGCGCTTTATGCCTATCAGGCAGCGGTAGAAAAAGAAACTTCTAGAGCAAAGCAAATTGCCTCATTGGAAAAAGCAGTGGATTATACCAAGGAATTGTTAAAATACAGTTCTGCAACCAACTATACCGATGTATTAACTTCGGAGCAAAGTTTGTTGGCGGCTCAATTGAGCGGCGTTAACGACAGGTTACAAAAGCTACAATCTATTGTGAATTTGTACCGTGCACTTGGTGGCGGCTGGAAAGAGTAAGCGCAAATACATCCTATTTTATAATTTAAAGTCCCGAACATTCGGGACTTTTTTGATTATATACGTTTCTCTAGGCACCACGTCATTTCGATTGAAGCGCAGCGTAATAGAGAAATCTTTGGATTTGCTAGACTTACATTCAGTCAGACTTACGAAGTTTTAAAAACTTCGTAAGTCTTTACGGGGTCTCGTCATTTCGACCGCAGCGAAGCGAGTGGAGAAATCTAAAAACTATATTATTACATTTTGATAGATTTAACTACGTTGATTTTCAATTCTCCTATCGTCGAAATGACATGTTGCAATTAAAAACCGGAGTTGGCTATGCCTAGAAATGACGGTTAAGACTACTCCCCTTCGGCCATAAAAGCGGCAATGGCAATTTTAATCTCGCCAAAATCATAAGTTTTGCCCACGTGGTCACGGATTTCGTTAAGTTTTACACTTTTTAAATCTCTAATGGCCTTCAATAAAACTTCTAATTTTTGTTTGGAAATCACTTTATCCGCACTGATTTCCTGCCTAACAATATAATGAGCCAAATGACCTTCGATAGTTCCTCGGGTCATTTTTCGTTGTAGCGCAATTTCAGTTGGCGTTTTACCTTCCTTAAATAAAGCCAAGGTTACCTCCTTCGTATCTACTTTTGGCTGCTTCTCTTTAACTGCTTTTTTCTTGCTGCGAGGTTTTTGTTCGTCTCCTACTCGTTCCAGCTCCTCTTTGTTAGGCAAACTATAGGTTTTGCGCATCTGCTCTTCCCGTTTGGCCAAGCCATATAACCCGTTTAGCTCTTCTTTTCCAATATCTTGATTGTTGGCTTTAGCCTTAAGCATGGCGTTTGCCCGCACTATTTTCTTAAACTGTTCATAAAACATCGCCTCCAAGTCAATCAGTTCGTACAAATATTCCTTGGTTTGCTTTTGCTCCTTTACAGTTTCTATGTGCGCAAAAATAGCATCGCTTTGCGAAACCAATATGGGGCAAAAATAATTGCCAGCTGCAGCGGCACGTGCAATCATGTGGTTTAAATCAGGTGTTTGCCCCAATTGTGCCCATTTATCAATCTGTTTCAGAAATTTATCGGCATGTACTTTAGCGGCCATCAGCTCTTGCTGCAATTTTACCGCCCAAGGTAAATGCGTTTGTTTGATGGAGCGTTTTTCATCCTTACTATAGCTGAACACGTGCTCATAAACAAAGTTATCCAACAGGGTAAAATCAAAAGCTTGTACCAGCAATTGTTTCAAAAACAGCTCCGCCTCTTTGGTAATTTGGCTCTGGAGGCTTTCCTGTTGGTCTTTAGTGCGGGAATAGTAGGCCACGTTCTGATCAGCCTTTAGGCCCCTGCTGTTGAGGTGGGAGGTCAGGATCAATCCGTCCAGGGAGCGCAGTCGCGATAGCGCTACGTAAATTTGCCCCGGGGCAAAAGCATCGCCAATATCAACAATGGCCCTGTCGAAAGTTAAACCTTGACTTTTATGTACGGTAATGGCCCAGGCAAGCTTTAAAGGGTATTGCGTAAAGGTTCCAATTTCCTCTTCTTCTATTTCGTTGGTATGCTTGTTGGTGGTGTATCTAATATTTTTCCAAACGTATTGCTCGATCATTATTGGATATTTGTTCCCCTCAGGAAGTACCTCAATGAAATCATTGCCTAGTTTGCTCACTACCGCAAGTTTTCCGTTAAAAAAACGTTGCTCGCCCTTTGGATCATTTTTAACGAACATCACCTGCGCACCTACTTTCAGTTCCAGCGTTTTTTCAATAGGATAAGCACTTTCTGCAAATTCCTTGTCAATAGTAGCTTTATAGAAATACGATTTGCCTTCCAGCTCGTTCAAACTGTTGCGGTTCATGGTATCGGCCTTGCTGTTATGGGTAGTAAGCGTAATGTAATTATCGTTTAGATCAGGCTTAAAATTGGCCCGATAATGCCGCTTTAGCAAAGCGATGTCCTGCTCGGTGGTGATATTATTGCGCAGGCTGTTCAGCAAATCCACAAAAACCTGGTCAGATTGTCGATAGATCTTTTCCAGCTCGATATAAATTGGTGGATTGGGCTTTAAACACAGTGCATCAAAGAAAAAAGGACTCTGGTAAAATTTGCTTAACAGCTCCTGTTCCTGATTTTTAACTACTGGTGGAAGTTGGTATAAATCGCCGATAAAAAGAACCTGAACCCCACCAAAGTGATGGTTGTTCTTCCTTACAAAGCGCAGCACAAAATCAATGGCATCCAACAAATCGGCACGCAACATGCTCACTTCATCAATCACCAAAAGCTCCATGTCCAACAAAATGCGCCGCTTGATGGCGTTCATGCTCAAATGCCTCACCAAACTTTTGGGCGTATTGTAGGGCACCCCCGACGGCAGATGCTGGCCAGGCACGATACGTGGCACAAAAGCTCCGAAAGGCAACTGAAAAAGCGAATGAATAGTTACCCCCGAAGCATTGATGGCTGCAATACCCGTGGGGGCTACAATTACCGCCCGTTTGTGCGTTTTGGCTATAATGTTCCTCAGGAATGTTGTTTTTCCGGTACCTGCTTTTCCCGTGAGAAAAATATGCCTAGAAGTATGGTTAATAAATCTAGCGGCAAGTTCGGCAGGTTGTTGTAGATGTTCGTTTGCTTCCAAATCAGTTCTTTTTTATCAATAGGTAGCCGTCAAAATTTAGCCAGTTGAAAATCCGCTCGTTCTTTTGGTAATTTCCACTGAGATTCCTGGCTACAAAAGTAAGATTATATTTTGGCGTTTGCTTTTTGAGCTGTAACAAAGCCGAAGGTACCGCAAAAGTTTCATGACCATGCTTTTCAAAGCCTTTCTGTTCATTTTTCATCAGCAAGTCCCTGGCCAGGCTATCCACATTAAACACTGCTGCCTCTAGCCCGTTAATTTTTACCAGCAACCGCTCAGCCTTCTTCCGGCGATGTTGCTTCCGCTCTTCCCTTTGCCCTTTTTCAAATTCAATTTTATCCCCATTGAAAACATTTGCCAACGCTGAATAGTCGTTCAAATCTATCAAGCCATCATATCCCCGTACGTCAATTACGCCGCTTGTGTTGGTAAAGGTTATATACTTTGCGAAAACCGAATTATCCATATCTTTCACTTTAAGAAGCGCAAATGCGGTATCAATTTCCTTGCTTTTTGCCTCATAGCTCATTAAGCTATTCTTCTTTGCATTGGCATATATCTTTTTTTCGATTTCAGTAAGGTTTGCAGCAGTAAAGCTCTGCAATGAGGCAAGGCCATGCCTATCCACCAAGTAACGCACAACTTCCGGAATCTCTTTCCTGCTTGGAGCATCTTTACTGGTCATCAATTTTTTAAGTCGGGCAGTTTGGGAATTTCTCGAAATCGAAAATGCACTTTGTGGTCCGTAAATAGCGAGTATCGCCAAAACAAATAAACTAATGGGTATAAGCTTGATGTTTTGTTTGTTGCTGAACAGAAAGTAGGCCGTAATACCGGTAAGCCAAGCGGCCAAAATGATTAAAATATATCTCGATTCTGTAATTCCATAATTACCTACCCGCTTAATTACGGCCAAAATTAGCAGTACAATTAAAGGGATCATCATCACATAAAAAAAACGGGAAAACAGTTTAATCCAACCGTTACCATCTTTTTCCTTAATTGGATAAACTAAAAGCAGCGACAAAACACCGAACACGGCATAACCTAGGATCAGTGTAGATACCAGGCCTTTAGGCAACTCCCAATTGATAGCTATCTTAATTTCGTACACCAATAATATGGCCAGGTAAATAGTCATCAACGGAATCAGTACATATTGGGTAAATATTTTTAATCCTTTTGGATAGCGCTGTTCTTCCGCTATTGATTGGAAGTTTGATGGTACTCCGGCCAAAAAGAAAATCGTTACAAAGCCGGTGCTCAGCGTAATAAAAAGTCTGAGATATACATCTGATTTAAAGGTCATATTAAACAGCCCATCAATTGCGAACAACGCAATGGCTAAGCCTGCAAAAAGCACTGCTGCATAAAAAGCAGATATCAGAATCCTCAAAAACAAGGTTTTGTTATATTGCCAAAAACCATTCAGGCTGCCCCGCTTGATGAAAGGGGCAAAAGCCACCAACAAATGGAAAGCGAAAGCAAAAAGAACAACCCTAAAAACGTCTATCAAATATTTGAAAGGATCTATCAGGAAGTATAGCGTGGTTAGCAATGCCAATGCCAACAGCCGCAGTAACCATTTGGACGTAGTGCTTAGGGAACTGCTCTCCGCATAAGTATCTGATGCCAATAACAAGGTTAGCCCCAAATTGCAAAGGAGCAATAACTTAACCAGGTGTTCGTTTGGTTCCATTTTTACCCCAGGCCCCACCAGATAGCACCACAGCCCGGTTGCCAGCAGGGCTATCAAAACTTGTAACGGGAAACGGGCAACAACCGTTTTAAGGTTTTGCCAAAGCATAATTACTGAAGGTAATTTCATGAGCTCAAGAATTTAAATAACTCACTCTAAGATAGCTAACTCCTGCAACTATCTTAAAAAATGTTAAAAATAGAGCTACAAGTTGTAAACTAATTTTTTAGTTTATATTTTAGCGCTACCAAACTATTAAGATGAAGAGAACGTTACTCCTATTAACGCTGGTACTGATTTTTTCCGTAGCTCGTTCCCAAACAAACTCCATTAAAGGTGTTGCAGCCGATCTTTCCTCCAATGCAAAGCTCCACAACGCAACCATTAGTGTTTTAAACGCAAAGGATTCAACCCTGTACAAGTTCACCAGAGCCAACGCAGAGGGCAATTTCAGTTTTCAGAACATGAAAAATGGGAATTTTATCCTACTGATTACCTACCCAGAATATGCTGATTTCGTAAATAAGTTCAGCTTAGATTCGACCCAAAAGTTTATCGACTTTAAGGTGATAGATATGAAAACCAAAGCCAAATTATTAAATGAGGTGATCATTAAAGGGCAGGCAGCCGCCATTAAGATTAAAGGCGATACCACGGAGTTTAATGCTTCGGCCTATAAGATACAGCCCAACGACCGCGTAGAGGATTTATTAAAAAAATTCCCCGGCGTAACGGTTGATGCCCAAGGCAAAATTACCGCCCAGGGCAAAACAGTGGAAAAGGTATTGGTGGATGGCGAGGAATTTTTTGGTGACGACCCTACTTTGGTGACCAAAAACCTACGGGCCGACATGGTAGATAAGGTACAGTTGTTTGAAAAATCAAGCGACCAAGCAGCTTTTACAGGCGTTGATGACGGCCAAAAGAAACAGACCCTAAACATTGTACTGAAAGAAGATAAAAAACAGGGCTACTTTGGTAAAATTGATGCAGGTTATGGTACTGATGATTTTTATCAGGTACAGGCCATGTTCAATAAATTCAAGAAAAAAGAGAAAATAGCTGGATACTTCACCTCTAGTAATACCGGAAAAACGGGATTGGGATGGGAAGATGCCAACAAATATGGCAGTACCGGCAACATGGAAATCACCGACGATGGAATGATATTTATGTCGAGCAGCGATGAACTTGATGGCGGCGGCAGATATTGGGGCGAGGGTATTCCTGTTGCCCACAACGGTGGTGTACACTATGAAAACAAGTGGAACAACGACAAGGAAAGCATCAATACCAACTATAAGGCGGGCTTCCTTAATGTGAAGATTGATAAACGCATTTTAGAACAAACCAACTTTTCTGACAGGATACTTAATACCAACACCCATACCCTTACAGACAATGATATGTTCAGGCAAAAAATTGATGCTACTTACAACATCAAGATAGATACAACTTCTAATTTAAAGGTGGTAATAGACGGCACTTTAAAAAACTCGCAAAGCGATGTAGTGACCAACGCCATTAGAAAGAGTGGAGAAAACATATCCGAATATAACTCCTTTAGGAATACCAGTAGCGACAGTAAACAACAACTATTTAACCTCAGTGCGTTTTACACCAAAAAACTAAAAAAAGCCGGACGTAATTATTCGATAAACTTAAGTCAGGCATACAACAAAACCAACTCCGATGGCTACTTGTATGCAGATAACGAACTTTTTAAAGACGGGGCATTTGAAAGACGGGAAATTACAGATCAATTCAAAGACAACAATATTATAACCAATAGACTGTCGTCGAACTTTACCTATAATGAGCCGCTTAGTAAGTTTTTTACGTTGATTGCCAACTACGGGCTAACATACACCATGAACAATGCCGACAGGAGAACCTACGACATTTCACCTACAGGTGCGTACGACAGGCTGAACACAACCTTTAGTAATGATTTTGAAGCCGACCAGCTAATTAATCAAGTTGGGGCCATTTTCAACTATAAAAAAGGAAAAACGGTCATCAACTTTGGAACCAAAACCAGTTTTGTAAATTTTGATCAAAAAGAGGTTCTCAGCAACCAAAGTTTCAAACGAAATTTCATCAACTGGATCCCACAAGCTTCTTATCAGTATAAATTCTCTGCACAAAAATCTATCAGTATAAATTATAACGGGACAACCACTCAACCAACAGTTACCCAGTTGCAACCAGTGCGAACCAATGATGACCCTCAAAACGAATATCAAGGAAATGACCAATTAGGCCCGTCTTACACCAATAGGATCAGCTTCAGGTATAACACCTATAAAATCATTACCAACCAAAACTTTTATGTAAGCGGTGGTTTTAATTTTACAAGTAATCAGATTGTAAACAATAACACTACCATAGGCAACAAAACAGTTTTTACAGCGGTAAACTTAGATGGCAAGCTTCCTTATAACTATTATGCTTATACGGGATTTTCGAGGAAATTATCGTTCTTGGGCGATATAAACGCTGGCTTGAACCTAAACTTAAGTGGCTCGGCGCAATACAACTATGCAAACAATGTGCTGAATAAAACCAACAGCGTTTCGGCCAGTCCCGCCATTAACCTGAGCAAATACAACGATAAAAATAGCTTTTACCTCTCTTTTGGCCCAAGTTACAATTCACAAGTATCTTCTTTAGCATCGCAACAATCGAACAAAGGCTGGGGCTACAACGGATATATGGATTTGAATTTGAAACTTCCAAAGAAAATAACTTTGGCCTCTAGCTCAGAATACACCTATCAGCCGAGTTCTGACTCCTTCAACAATAGCTTTGACCGTTTGGTGATCAACGGCTCGCTTACCAAGGCATTTTTTAAGCAGGAAAGTTTAAAAGTGATGCTCAGTGCAAATGATATTTTAAACCAAAATGTTGGTTTCAGAAGATTTGCGGCATTAAACTCGATTACCCAAACCAGCTACAACAATATCGGTAGATATTTTATGTTCTCCTTGATATGGGATTTTAATAAAATGGGTGGAGCTCCAAAAACAAACTAATTAACCTACAGACACATGAAAATGCTAAAATATATCCTTGCCGCTTCCCTTACCTTTTTTGCGCTAAGCGGCAGCGCACAACATGCCCGTTTTGTTACGCAGGGCACTATTGAATATGAAAAACGTGTAAACGCCTATGCTTTGATCAAGCAACAGCTTAAATCATGGGGAGAAGACAACAGTTTCAGCACCCAGGCACTGGAAAGCTACCAAAAGAACAATCCGCAGTTTAAAGTGCAAAAAAGCAAGCTGTTGTTTAATCATCAAACTACTGCATTTTTGCCTATCGAAGAAAATACACCCGTATCTAACAACTGGTTCGCAAACATGATCGAATTTCAGCAGGCTAACAGTATTTTAAGTGATTTGAATGCAGGCACCAGCAAAACACAAAAAAAGATCTATGAGGAAACTTATCTGTTGAGCGACAGCATCCGAAAAATCAACTGGAAAATTACCGACGAATTTAGGAACATTGCTGGCTATAATTGCCGCAGGGCAAATGCGCTTGTGATGGATTCGGTATATGTAGTGGCATTTTACAGTGAAGAAATAGCCGTTAGCGGCGGGCCAGAATCGTTTAGCGGTTTACCGGGAATGATTTTGGGATTGGCGCTGCCGCATGATCATGTAACCTGGTTTGCCACTTCGGTGTCTGACGAGTCAGTAAGCCCTGACAAGATAAAAATACCTACCAAAGGCAAGCCCGTTAACCAAAAACAGTTATACGATATTTTGAAGGGGGCATTAAAGAGTTGGGGAAAATCAGCCTATCAAACCTTTAAATGGGCAATGATGTAGAGATTACCGAATGGCTTAAACTAAAAAATCGGTTAACTGTTCACAAGCAACGGTTAACCGATTTTTTTTTTGCTGTACGTTTAACTAAAGCAAGCAGCCAAGTACATCCCCAACCGTGGTATACGATTAGTTTACCACCAATTTATAGCCTTTACCATGAACATTGATAATTTCTACCTTTGGGTCTTCTCTCAGATATTTGCGTAGCTTACTTAGGAAAACATCCATGCTACGCCCATTGAAATAGTTATCATCATGCCAAATACTAAGGAGCGCTTCTTCCCGGGTAAGTACGCCATTTTTCTTCAGGCATAACAAACGCAGTAGCTCGGCTTCCTTGGTAGATAATTTTTGCTGTCCGCCATTAAAATGTATAATCTGGGTGGTATAGTCAAATCGATAATTACCAATCTCAAACTGGCTGGGCACTTCTTCCTGCACCTGATTTTGAACGGCAGACGCACGTTTCAACAGTGCATTGATCCGAAGCAAGAGTTCCTCTATCCTAAAAGGCTTGGTAATGTAATCATCACCGCCCAAGTCATAGGCCAGTGATTTGTCTTCCATCATGGATTTGGCCGTTGCAAAAATAATAGGCACATGCTCATTTATCTTTCTAATTTCTTTGCCCAGGGTAAAGCCATCTTTTTTGGGCATCATTACATCGAGTATACAAAGATCAAAGCTATCTTTTGCAAACGCCTTCATCCCCTCCTCTCCATCTGTGCAAAGCACCACTTCAAAATTAGCTTTAATTTGCAGGTAGTCCTGCAATAGTAATCCAAGGTTTGGGTCGTCCTCAACCAAAAGTATCTTCTTCATATCAATTGTTTAATTTAAATGGCAAATGAATGGTAAATGTAGTCCCTTTATCTTTTTCGCTGCTTACCTTGATATCGCCATTCATTTGTGCTATAATATCGTTCACATAGCTTAAGCCCAATCCAAAACCCTTTACATCATGTAAATTGCCTGTAGGTACTCTGTAAAACTGATCAAAGATACGTTTGGTCTGCTCTTTGGTCATTCCAATGCCTGCGTCGCTTATTTCTATATCAATGCCATTGCCGTGGTTTTTGGTTTTAATGGCAATTTTTGGGTTTAACGGGCTGTATTTATTCGCATTGTCAATCAGGTTATATATAACATTGGACAAATGCAATTCGTCACCAATCAATACATCATTCTCTGCATCCAAGGCCAAAGTAACTTCGGCATCCTTTTTCTGCAACTGAAGGCTCATACTATCAACCACCAAAGAGATCAGTTCATTAACGGCTACCGGTTGGCGTTCCAATTTCAGCTCTTTCTTTTCCAATTTCGCCACGTTCAACACCCGTTCAATATGGTTGCCCAGCCGTACGTTCTCGTCGTAAATGATACCTGCCAATCTGTTGATCCTAGCCTTATCCGCATTCAAATCAGGATCTTTTAACGCTTCGCTGGCAATCATAATGGTAGCCACAGGAGTTTTAAACTCGTGGGTCATGTTATTGATAAAATCAGTTTTCATTTCGGTAAGCTTTTTCTGCCGGATGATCGCGTAAATGGTATAGGCAAAAATGAAAACCAATACCAGCAATAAGCCCACCGAAGAAATGAGCGTCACAAACATGTTGCTAAATATCAGGGAGTTTTTATTGGGAAAACTCACATACAACATTCCGGGGTCCTTGATCATTAAATCATTGCTGAAAATGATTTTACTAAAGGTATTTTTGGGCAGCACTTCTCCCGCTTGCAATGCCACATTGCGATAAATAACCTTACCTGTATTTTTGGATGGCGTAACCCAATAATGGTAATCCAGGTCGATATTTTTGCTCAACAGTTCGCGTTTTATAAGGGTATCCAAAATTTCCTGGCTTGGTATTCGCTGCTCCAGGGGAATATCCTTGTTGGCCATTTCCTTAGCCACATCCTGCACCAAACTTACGTTGCCTGCGTTCAATAATGCTACCGTATCAGCATACAGTTTTTCCAATTCAACCTTATATTTATAGGTAGCTTTGGCGTCCTCCAACTTGAATTTGGTCTTAAGTTCAGGATCAACGCTTGGGAAAGAAATAAACTGTGGGATGCCGGTCATTGGATGGAAAGCCAAATACCTGATAGTGTCCGGCAGTTTGTTAGGGTTAATTACCGCTCGCTTTCTAAAAAATGAAGGCGTAACACTACGGCTTAGCAATATCCCATTAGGCCCCTTTATATCGTTCACATTTAGCCTTAAAGTATTCTTATCGTTTGGATTAGGGTTCGAAAGATTAGCATAATCTTCTTCTGTGATGATTACCGGCGAAGTAAAGTTATCCCTGATCAAGCTATCCTGCAAGCCAATGTAGTCGAAAATCTGTTGCCGCTGTTTTATCTTCCTAACAACCTCACTCTCCTTAAAGCGCACTTTAAAGGCTACAATACTATCCGTTTGCATCCTGATGTTCTTGCTTTTTTGCTCCTGAAATTCTACATCTTTCCTATTGATATGCCCAATAACATTTTTCTTCTGTATCTTATTCACCACCGTGCTCAACGCTTGGTTTACATCTTGTTCAAAAAGCTGCGATTTAAGGTTATAAGACTCCCTGATGTAATACATTTGCATTACAAAAACTCCCAACAACGCAAAGGTCATTAGTGCGGTAATTATCCAAAGGCTCCTCTTTTTCATGCCGTTTCAATCCAAAGTTAACGAACACTTTAGGAAACACAACTACCCTTTAACACTTTTTAACAGTACAATTAGCCTGTGTAAAAGCTCATTTTCAGTGATTAACGGTTTCAAAACGCCAGTTGAACTTACGAAACGCCAACCTGTGACACAACTTTAAGTGCTAAAACGGCATTAAAAAAGCCACTTGGTTATTCCAAGCGGCTTCCTAATTATCATTGTTTTCTTAAAAAGCGATACTAAAAAGGCAAGTCATCATCTTCGCCGGCGGTAGTATTTACATCAACTGGGGCGGCATATTGCGGCGCAGCACCCGCTGCCGGAGCAGTGCCTGTTAAGGCGGTTAAACGCCACACCACCAAGCTGTTAAAGTAAGAAGTAACGCCTTCTTTATTAGTCCACGGACGACCACGCAAATTAAATGAAACTTCAATTTCATCTCCAGGTTTTAGGCTATCAAACAAAGCTGTTTTATCTTGTAAAGCCTCAAATCTAATATACTCAGGATAAGTCGGATTTTCTGCGTATTCTACAATTAAATCACGTTTTTTAAACGTTTCGCTCACCTGCTGTATGGCACCAATTTCATGTACCTTCCCTTTAATTTCCATATCAATACTAATATATTTCTCTTCCATCCAAATCTCTATATTTTTATTGATAACTTCGCAAATCATATGACACAAGTTTTCCACACCAAGAGCAAGGTAATTATCACCTGCAACAAAAGACTATCGTCCTACCTCCAAACGGAAGTTGAGGAACTGGGGTATACCATCGAGAGAGCCTTCCCTACTGGCGTTGAACTTAACATTACCCTCAATGAGTGCATAAAACTTAACCTCAATCTTCGCTGCGCAAGTCAAATATTGTACAGTCTAAAAAATTTCGAGGCAAAAAATCCTGAGCAACTTTACCAAACATTAGTAGAGATTGCCTGGGAAGAACTGATCGATTTTTCGGGTTATTTCTCGGTAACCTCAAATGTTGATAATCCTTACATCACTACGTCGCTTTTTGCAAACCTGAAAGTGAAAGATGCTATTGTTGACCGCATTAAAGCCAAAAAGGGCATTCGCCCGAATAGTGGTGCCGATGCCAATAAAGCAGTGGTTCATTTGTACTGGAAAGACCAAGAGGCTACCATATTTATCGATACCAGTGGTGAAACGCTGAGCAAGCATGGCTATAGGAAAATCCCCGGAAAGGCCCCTATGCTGGAAGCTTTGGCCACCAGCGTGGTAATGGCTACCAAATGGGACCGGAAATCTCCTTTCATTAATCCAATGTGCGGTTCAGGAACGCTGGCCATTGAAGCGGCATTGCTAGCCACCAACCGCCGCCCCGGTTTATATCGAATGAACTATGGTTTTATGCACATTATGGGCTATGATGAAGAAATCTTTTTTCAGGAAAGAAGGAACTTGAAGGACCAGGTAATCAAAAATGTAGGCCTACAGATCATCGCTTCTGATCTTTCTGAGGATGCGGTAGAGGTAAGCAAAAAAAATGCAAAAACCGCAGGCGTTGACCAACTGATCCAGTTTGAGGTAGGCGATTTTGCCGAAACATCTGTGCCGGAAAGCGGCAAAGGTGTAGTTGTTTTTAATCCGGAATATGGCGAAAGATTAGGAACGCACAGCAAACTGGAACTTACCTACAAGCGCATGGGCGATTTTATGAAAACTAACTGTAAGGGCTATTACGGCTATATTTTCACCGGAAATCCTGATCTGGCCAAAAAAATTGGCCTCAAGGCCGATAGGAAGATAGAATTTTATAATGGGAAATTAGATTGCAGGATGTTGGAATACGAGCTATACGACGGCAGCAAGCGACCTGAAAACGAGCGCCCAAAAAGACAAAACTAGCCAACTCATTATACTCAAAAAAGTTGTAAACAGATGATTATTAGGACTTAAGCTTGCAATTTAAAAATTATTTGCATAGTTTTAGCCCAACTAACTATCTGCCCCATGATTGAAAAATACAAAAAGGAGATGCATCGCATCGCCAAAAGAATCAGAAAAGTTCGCGAGTACAAAAAAATGTCGCAACAAGACCTAGCTTCCAAAATCGGAATTTCCCAAAACGCCTACAGCAAAATTGAATTGGGATATAGTAAAATCAGCCTAGATCGACTTTTCCTCATTGCCAAATTGCTTGATGTAGACACCGTAGAACTATTAAGATCTAAACGTAGTTACTATTACTAGCAATTTGCTGAAACAAAAAGAACTGCTCAATGTGATATTGAGCAGTTCTTTTTGTTTAAAAGACAGCCCTTTACCATTATGTGATTTTTTTTCACAGATTTAACCCCAAAAAGCTAAAACCTTTCTGTTACTTTAGCACATATGCAAAAGATTTTAAACCTCACCATCGACTTTGTTAAGAATACCCTTGCCGATGCCGAAGCAGGCCATGATTGGTTTCACATTGAACGTGTTTACAAAACTGCAAAACACATTAACGATACGGAGAAGGCAGATGAATTGATTGTTTCGCTAGCGGCACTTTTACACGACATTGCGGACAGTAAATTTAATGGTGGAGACGAAGAAATTGGTCCCCAAAAAGCTGGCGATTTCTTAGCCAGCATTGGCCTGGAGGCCAAAATCATCGAAGAAGTAAAGTTGATTATTAAAAACCTTTCTTTTAAGGCAAGTTTTGGCGAAATTACCTACTTCTCTAAAGAACTAGACGTGGTGCAAGATGCCGACAGGCTAGATGCCATTGGCGCCATTGGTATAGCCAGGGCATTTACCTATGGTGGTTTTAAAAACAGGGTATTGTACAATCCCGAAATCAAACCCAACCTACAAATGAATAAGGAGCAATACAAAAATACAACCTCTCCAACGATCAACCATTTTTATGAAAAGCTCCTTTTGCTGAAAGATTTGATGAAGACGAAAACGGGCAAAGCAATGGCAGAACAAAGGCACCAGTTTATGGTTGCCTACCTAGAACAGTTTTATGCGGAATGGGAAGGTAAAAAATAACTAAAAATATTAGCTATTTTGCTATATTTGTTAGTAAAATAGCTGACCATGTCTGAAAGGTTAATCCAAAAACTCAATATACTCGCCGACGCCGCAAAGTATGATGTGTCTTGTTCATCAAGCGGCAGCGACCGAAAAAACACCAACAAAGGCCTTGGCAACGGGCACCAATCAGGCATTTGCCACACTTATACCGAAGACGGGCGCTGTGTATCTCTGCTAAAAATACTCCTTACCAATCATTGTATATTCGATTGCGCCTATTGCGTTTCAAGACGCAGCAATGATATTGAACGTGCGGCTTTTACCGTAGACGAAGTGGTAGAGTTGACCATGAATTTCTATCGCAGAAATTACATTGAAGGGTTATTTTTAAGCTCGGGGATTTTCAAAAGTGCCGATTTTACGATGGAGCGATTGCTCAGGGCAGTAAAAAAATTAAGGCTTGAGGAAAATTACAATGGCTACATCCATTTAAAAACCATCCCGGGAGCGAGTGATGAGCTAATTACCGAAGCCGGGCTTTATGTAGACCGTATGAGCATTAACCTCGAAATGCCTACTGAAGCTGGACTGAAACTTTTGGCCCCCGAAAAAAGCCACCAAGACGTGATTAAGCCCCTAGGTTTTGTCAAAAATCAAATTGTCCAGTTTAAAGAGGAAAAGAAATTGATCAAGAGCGTGCCCAAATTTGTTCCTGCTGGACAAAGCACTCAAATGGTGGTGGGCGCTACTCCAGAAACGGATAAGGATATCATGTACACCGCTGCCAGTTTTTACAAGAGTTTTTCCTTAAAACGGGTTTATTATTCTGGCTATATCCCTATTAGCAATGATAGCAGAATGCCGATTTTGGGCACTCAACCACCATTACTACGTGAAAATAGGCTATACCAAACAGATTGGCTGATGCGTTTTTATGGTTTTGATGTGAAAGAGCTGCTCAATGATAACAATCCGCATTTAGATACAGACATTGATCCTAAATTAAGTTGGGCCTTACGAAACATGCACTTGTTCCCTATCGACATTAATACCGCCGACTACCAACTGATTTTACGTATTCCAGGCATAGGTATAGGCTCAGCACAAAAAATTATCCAAGCTCGCAAATTTGGAAAACTGTATGTCCATCAGCTAAAGAAAATCGGCATTGCCTACAACAGGGCTAAGCATTTTATCACCTGCGCCGATACTCCCTTTCAATTGAAGGATTTTCAATCGCACCAAATCAAAGGGTTTATTTTAGCCGAAAGCCAAAGCAAATATCTAAAGACCCCTCACGAGCAACTTTTGCTTTTTTAAGGCTTTTTCAACATTAAGGCATTAAACTTTTGTAAGGCCAGCCTTAGTGATCTTAATTTCTTAATGGTTTATAATGATGATTTACATTTTTGATGGGACTTTAGAAGGCTTACTCACTGCGGTATTCGAATGGTTTGAGAGAAAACCTGGAGTGGCAACCCTCAAATCCAAGGGAACACATCAGCCAGATGCGTTTATGCCCAGCTTTGAGGTGCAATCCGATAGGGAAAAAGCAGACCGAGTATGGCGGGGCCTGGCCCAAAAACTGGATAGGGCTTGGATGCGCAGGGCTTATTGCGCTTATCTTTCCGAGCTGCCTCAAATCCATCACGATCTTTTTCAGTTCATCATCTACATTTTCCAAAATCCCCATGGTGCAGCACAAAATTATGGACATCCGCAGGTATTGAGCATTACGCAAACCGCCAGAAAGGTTGAGCGGGAAAAACATAGGATGGAGGCATTTATCCGTTTTCAGAAAACTGCTGATGGAATATTTTATTGCGGCATAGACCCCGACTTTAACGTAATTCCTTTATTGGTTAATCATTTTAAAAACCGTTACGCCGATCAGCAATGGATCATTTACGATTTGAAAAGACACTATGGCCTTTTTTACGATCTCCAAACGGTGGAAGAAATTGAAATGGGCACAGACATTAGCCTCCTGAAAAAAACGAGCCAAAACCTGCTGGATGAAAAGGAAAATTTATACGCAGATTTATGGAAAAATTATTTCAAAAGCACCAATATCGTAGCCCGAAAAAACACCAAGCTACATACCCAACATGTCCCCAAACGGTATTGGAAATACTTGACAGAAAAATTATAGCCAGCGTGTTAACATTATCTTAACTTATTAGCTGTAATTTAGCTACATGAAATTTAGTGTACTGGTTTTAATTACAGCTTTGGCCGTGGGCTTGTCTATCGGTTTAGTGAACTACCATTTTCAGGGAAGCTGGTACTACCTGCTGATTTCGTTCGGAATTTCCTTCGGAACCAGTTTTTTGGTTTTCTACTATTTGCTCGAAAAATACATCTACAGCAAAATCAAGCTTATCTATAAGTTAATCCACAACCTAAAACTGGGGAAAGATTTAAAAGAGGCCCTTGGAGAGTATGTAAGTTCCGACCCTATCAACGATGTACAACAAGAAGTAGAGGAATGGGCAGGCGCCAAAAAGAAAGAAATTGAGTTGCTAAAAAAGCAGGAACAATTCAGAAGAGAGTTCTTGTCCAATGTATCTCACGAGTTTAAAACGCCACTATTTGCCATACAGGGCTACATCGAGACCTTACAGGACTGCATTTCTGATGATCCGGAAATGGCGATGAAGTTTTTGAAGAAAGCCGAAAACAATATTGAGCGTTTAAGCTACCTGATTAAAGACTTAGATTCTATCTCCAAATTAGAAACGGGAGAAATCCCAATTGACTACGTCCGCTTTGATATTGTTCCCTTGATTAAGGAAGTACTTGATATTTTAGAAGACAAGGCAGCCGATAATAAAACCAAATTCATCTTTAAGGACAAATACACCAATCCTACCATGGTGTATGCCGATAGGGAGAAAATTAGGCAGGTGTTAATTAACCTTATTCAAAACTCCATTAAATATGGCAAAGAAAGTGGTTCTACGTCCGTAAAAATTTTCGAGCTACATGATCAATATTTAATAGAAGTAACCGATGATGGAATGGGCATTGAAGAAAAGCATTTGCCACGCCTATTTGAACGTTTTTACAGAATCGACTCCCACCGCTCTAGAAAAGAAGGCGGAACGGGTTTGGGCTTGGCTATCGTAAAACACATCTTGGAGGCCCACCAACAAACCATTTCAGTACGTAGTACGCCCAACATTGGAACTACTTTTGCCTTCACGCTCCATAAAAGCAATGAACCTTTGTTGGGTTACGGTAAAAAATAATGCAGGTACATTCCCCGTTTCTAGGCAGCAGAAGGCATTTTACTAGCTAACAATCTATTATCGCTTAACCATCAAGTAAAATTGTAGCTATAGTTAACATTAACTTAACATTGCGGTTTTACTTTTGCATCATATTTAAATACGAGTATGAGCAATATATTTAGCTTCTTTACCCCTAAAGACAAAAAATTCCAGCCTTTATTTGAACAAGCAGGCAGTAACGTTAGGAAAATTGCAGAAGCACTTTTGCAGGTAGTAACCGCAGACCATCTTGAAAAAAGAAAGGAAGCCATTAAAGAGGTGGAGCGTTTAGAGCACGTAGGTGACGACATTACGCACACCATCTTTATTGAGTTGAGCAAAAATTTCATCACGCCTTTTGATAGAGAAGACATTCACTCATTGGCGAGTGCCATTGATGATATTGCGGACTACATCCACGCATCGGCGGGAAACATTGAACTTTACAATGTCCAAAATATTGGTGAGCCAATGGTTAAACTAGCTGAATTGCTTGTTGAAATGTGCACCGACCTTGAAAAGGCCATCAAAGAATTGAGAAGCTTTAAAAATATCAGAGTTATTGCTGATGCCTGCGTAAGAATCAACAGTGCAGAAAACCAAGCTGACTATACCTGCAACTTGGCCATTGCTCGTCTGTTTGAGTTTGAAACCAATGCTATTGAGCTGATAAGACAAAAAGAGGTGCTGCAAACCCTTGAAATTGCTACCGATAAATGTGAAGATGCGGCCAACGTGCTAGAATCTATCTTGGTTAAAAACGCATAACATCATCATGACGATACTTTTAACAATTATTGTTTTAGCCCTCATCTTCGATTACATCAATGGTTTTCATGATGCGGCTAATGCAATTGCAACCATCGTAGCCACCAAGGTGCTTACACCTTTCCAGGCGGTGGTATGGGCTGCTTTTTTCAACTTTTTGGCTTATTGGGTATTTGGTTTTGGCGTTGCCGATACTGTTGCCAAAACGGCCAATACCATGGAAATTAACCTGACCGTAATTTTGGCGGGCGTAATTGCCGCGATCATCTGGAACTTATTAACCTGGTGGTTCGGTATCCCTTCCAGTTCCTCGCACACTTTAATAGGGGGCTTTGCGGGTGCAGCCATTGCTCATGCCGGCTTAGACGTTGTAAACTGGTATAAAGAGGGAAAAGCAGGAGAATTACCAACGGGAGTACTTGTAATTATAGGCTTTATTGTACTGGCACCTTTAATTGGAGCCATTGTTTCCTACTGTATTTCGGTTTGGCTGCTACACTCGGCTAAAAAAAGCATTGGGCCAAAGCTATTTACTTTGGCGCTAATGATCGGCACCATTGTTTTTGTGTACTTTCAAATGATCCCTTATGATAAGATACACAAGCCTCGTTTTGAATCCCATTTTTGGAGCGTAGCTTTCGAGGCCCATAACATCAAATGGTTTTTAGTAGCATTTATTGTGCTCACCATCAGCTCTTTCTGCTTAATATTCAGCTTTTTAAGCCACCACCAATCTACCAAATGGTTAAAAAAAATGCAGCTTTTATCATCTGCGGCCTTCAGTTTGGGCCACGGTGGTAACGACTCTCAAAAGGTAATGGGAATTATTGCCGCCGCAGTAGTGGTGTACATCCACCAAACGGGAGCCGGCTTAAGCGATATGCCAGAGTGGCTACAAGTGGTGTTGCCTTCTAAAGATGCCATGGGCGATGACATTCCGGGCCATATGCCAGCATGGATTCCGCTAGCTTGTTATAGTGCTATTGCTGTGGGAACATTAAGCGGGGGCTGGAAAATCGTGAAAACCATGGGGTCTAAAATCACCAAAGTTACCCCATTTGAAGGCGTAACGGCCGAAACCGCTGGTGCATTAACCTTATATTTCACGGAGCATTTAAAGGTTCCGGTAAGTACTACCCACACTATTACCGGCTCCATCATTGGTTCTGGTTTAACCAAAGGTACATCTGCAGTAAAATGGGGAGTTACCGTGAAATTAGTTTGGGCATGGGTATTAACCATTCCAGTGTCGGCAGCTTTGGCAGCAATTATCTACTACATTTTAAGTCTGTTTATCTAACAGCATACGACGATATAAAAAAGGCGGCTATTGGATAGCCGCCTTTTTCTTTTTACACATCACGTCATTGCGAGGCACGAAGCAATCCTAAAGCGATAGTTGTAAGATTGCTTCGTGCCTCGCAATGACGAAAACAGTTTAAACGGCACTCAACAAAAACTCGTCGATTGCTTCAACGGCATGCCTAAAACGCTCCTCTCCCATGCCAGATACCACCGTGTATTTAGCCCTTAAAGCCTCAAGTTCTTTGTGCCAAACTTCCATAAAATGCTCCCGCTGATTTGGAAAATCTCTCAAGGGATCATCTTGCCAAGGTAAGTCAATATCTAATAAAACATAAAAATCGTAAGGACGATCTTGGAGCGCATCTAATACTATTTGCGGTGTGTGGCCAAAAAAAGCATCACTCCAAATCTTCACCGTTAAAAAGGTTGTATCACAGATCACAAAATCTGTTTCCGTCATTGCCAAAACAGATTCTTCCAGGGCCAGCTGTCCGTGAAACATATTTACTTCATCTTGCAATGTACAGGGCTCCGTTAACGCTTCACAATAATAGCGTGCGTACTCCGGCACCCATGGCACTTGGTAATATTTGGCCAATTGCATAGAAATGGTAGACTTCCCTGTACTTTCGGGGCCAACAATGGCTACTTTTTTAATTTGCTTGTTCACGATAAGTCTTTCTCCAATCTAAATACCCGTTTAAAGCGATCATTACTAAAATGGCATATAGCACAGCATACAGATTTAGCTCTTTATAAATTAACAAGGGCACGTAACAAATATCAACCACAATCCACAATATCCAATTTTCCAAGATTTTGCGAGTAAGCATGATTTGGGCTACAAAACTCATGGCCGTACAAAAACCATCTTCATAAGGGACATTTGTGGGCGTAAAACGATCTAGGAAATAGCCCAACATGGCCGTTAAAGCTGCTATAGCCAAAATGGCATAAATCCAATGCTCAAGCCCAATGCTTACCACCGGTTTTGTATCCTCTTTTTTCTTCTTCAACCAAAACCACCAGCCATAAAACGCTGTGAAAAGAAAGTAAAACTGTAAGGCAAAGTCACCAAACAAATGGCTTTCGAAAAAAAGTATTGCACTAATCACAATACTTAGGATAGAGACTGGCCAATTCCATATATTTTCCTTGGCTGCTAAGTATATACAAGCAATGGTACTTATAAAGCCCAACCATTCGAGCCATGAGGTGTGTTGAAATTGCTGAAGTAATTGCTGCCAAAAACCGGCCTCGAGGATTAACATTGATCAAATATAGACTGTATTTTTCTTTTAGCCACAGATACACAGATTTTTTCTTGCACATTCTGGCTGGCCTAATCACCTCAGTTGATTATATCTGTCAAAATATCCCGTAAAACTGATGCTGAAATAAATTTGCGTTGCAGCTACTTTGTGGCCAGCATAACGAACTGCCCATTTGACGCCACCCTGACCTGTAGCGAAGCGGAAAGCGATGCAATAAACCGAGCCTTAGCGAGCTCACCGAAGGTAATTTATTTCAGGGGCAGCAAAACAACATTGAGTTCATTCCACTAAAATCAACTAAATAATAATCGAATTGAAGTGAACAAATACCCGTATCAATTATCAGAGAGAAGAATGCTGTATATCTCTGGCTAACCAAAAGGTCTATAAAAAAGAATTCCGGTAGGGAACAACCCCTACCGGAAAATAAACCAAACAAACTATTTATGAAGAATACCCTCTTGCGAGGATGCTTTAGATCAAATTTTCAATTTCAAATGTTGTCTCTATCATCAATCTGTTTCAACAACAATTATAAAACTCCATTTGTTTCCTTTTATTACAACATTTTTGCCAATCTTTAAAAATTGCCTATTTCATGACGCTAACATGACCTTCAGGCAAGGCACATGGTGTTTAAAGCACACTATCGCATTTTTTATTTTTTTAAAATATTAAAAAGATCAGTTTTCGGCGGCTGACGTTTTTACATTGTCTATTTTTCATGACCTGACACATAGCCCTATAAAACAGACAGTGTAGCATAAAACATACAGCGCTATACCACTATTTTACTGCCACACGCCAAATAATGCCACTTACATCATCAGCCACCAGAAGCGCTCCATCGGGAGTAACCGCTACACCTACCGGCCGGCCGTAAACCTCACTTTTGTTGGCATCGGCAATAAAACCAGTTAAAAAGTCCTGCGGGCGCCCAGTTGGTTTGCCATCTTTAAATGGTACAAATGCAACCTTATATCCGCTAAATTGCGAACGGTTCCACGAGCCATGCTGGCCAATAAATGCACCTCCCTGATATTTCATGGGAAATTTATTGTTGGTATAAAACACCAAACCCAGCGAGGCCGTATGCGAGCCTACGGCAACATCGGGCGCAATGGTTTTCTTAACCAATTCAGGATTGGCGCCCTTTAACCTGGGATCTTCATGTTGACCAAAATACGCATAGGGCCAGCCATAAAATGCTCCTTGTTTTACACTGGTGATATAATCAGGCACCAAATCGTCGCCCAAACCATCGCGTTCATTAACGGCAGTCCACAACATATTGGTGGTAGGTGCCCAATCCATGCCTACAGGATTACGCAAGCCACTGGCAAAAATACGTTCACCCGTACCGTCAGGATTTACCTCCAAAATGGCAGCTCTTCTTACTTCGTGCTCCATCCCGTTTTCGCCCACGTTGCTACCAGATCCAACGGAAACATAGATTTTGCTCTTATCCTTGCTTACTAAAAGATTTCTTGTCCAGTGATTATTATAACCACCCGCAGGTAGGCTTACGATCTTTTTACCGGCATCGGCAATTTTGGTATCACCTGCCTTATAGGGGAACATCCACAAACCATCAGTATTGGCTACGTAAAAAGCATCTCCAACGAATGCCATGCCGTATGGCTGGTTTAATCCAGATAAAAATGTGGTCCTAACCTCAGGAACCCCATCTTGGTTGCTATCTCTAAATAGCAGGATAGTATTTACACTCTTCCCAGAAACCTCAGATTTAGCCTTTCCCGAGATTTTATTGACCACCTGTTCTGCTACGCTGCGCTCAGAATTGGACAAAGCCACCAAGATATCTCCATTAGGTGCAATTACAATATTTCTCGGGCTTTTCATCTGATCAGCAAATTTAGTGACTACAAAACCTTCAGGTGCCTGCGGAGTTTTATTGGCAGGCCAGCCAATTACTTTGCTGAAATTATTTTTTGATGCAGTAGTATCCGGAGCGGGAAGTTTCAGGGTATCCACATCTGTTTCCGCGGGTACGGTATCGGCCGTTTCAGCCTTTTGATTTGAACTGTTACAAGCTACAAGTAGGAAGGCAGGAAAGATTAAAATGGGCAGGAATTTTCTCATATCATTATTTTTAGCACTGTCTATTTAAACAGTTGAGTTGTAAAGTTGTTTCGGTAAGCAGCTAACAACGCCAGAAAAGCAGACCCGATTACCAATGCCCTGTATCAAAACACTTAAAACCTTAGCCATACCGCTAACTTACCTGTAATTAACATTAAAAAACCCGTTATAAAATGGCCTGATTTGTATCAATATAACAGCCCAATATATTTTAAAATAATCGCCAAAAATTTGATTAGCAAATTGTATCTTTGCATCCCGACAGAGATGTTGGGATTTTCGTTTCATAGCAGAGGAATTCTCCCAGCTATCGGTCAGTTAGACTATCACTTTAGACTTTTTTAAAAATCCCACATGCCTAAAGACACTTCCATCAATTCAGTATTGATTATCGGATCTGGACCTATTATTATTGGACAAGCCTGCGAATTTGACTACTCTGGTTCTCAAGCCGCACTTTCTTTGAAAGAAGAAGGAGTTAAAGTTTCGATCATTAACTCTAATCCGGCTACCATCATGACCGACAAGGTAATTGGTGACCATGTTTATTTAAAACCTCTTACACTCGAATCGATTGACGAGATTTTAACAGAACACAAAAACAATCCTAATTTGCCTACTATTGATGCGGTTTTGCCTACTATGGGCGGACAAACTGCACTAAACCTTTGCGTAGATGCCGAGGAAAGAGGTTTATGGAAAAAACACAACGTTAGAATTATTGGTGTTGATGTTGCTGCCATTGACAAAACTGAAAACAGAGAGTCTTTCCGCCAATTAATGGTTGATATAGGCGTTGGTGTTGCTACTTCAAAAATTGCCAATTCGTTTTTAGAAGGTAAAGAAGCAGCACAAGAAATTGGCTTTCCACTGGTAATTCGCCCTTCTTATACCTTGGGTGGCTACGGCGGTGGCTTTGTACACAAAAAAGAAGAATTTGACGCAGCCCTTAAACGCGGTTTAGAAGCTTCGCCAACCCACGAGGTTTTGGTAGAGCAAGCGGTTTTAGGCTGGAAAGAATACGAGTTGGAGTTATTGAGAGATAGCAATGATAACGTTATCATCATCTGCTCTATCGAGAACTTTGACCCAATGGGTATCCACACTGGAGATTCGATTACCGTTGCCCCTGCAATGACCTTATCAGATCGTTGTTACCAAGAAATGCGTAACCAAGCCATCAAAATGATGCGTGCCATTGGCAACTTCGCTGGTGGTTGTAACGTACAATTCTCGGTAAACCCAGATAACGATGAAATTATCGCGATCGAAATCAACCCACGCGTATCTCGTTCATCAGCGCTAGCAAGTAAAGCTACCGGTTATCCAATTGCAAAGATTGCGGCTAAATTGGCTATCGGTTACAACTTAGACGAAATTGAAAACCAAATCACGAAAACGACTTCAGCCTACTTTGAGCCGACTTTAGATTACGTAATCGTAAAAATCCCTCGCTTTAACTTCGATAAATTTAAAGGTGCCAACATGGAGCTTGGCTTGCAGATGAAGGCTGTAGGTGAGGTAATGGGTATTGGCCGCAGTTTTAACGAGGCTTTACAAAAAGCTTGTCAAAGTTTAGAGATTGGCCGTGCTGGTATCGGTTCAGATGGCCGTCAGAAACGCGATATCGAAGAAATCATGCATGGTTTACAACATCCAAGCTGGAACCGCGTATTCTTAATTAAGGATGCGATGAGCATGGGCGTACCATTAGAGTCTATTCGCAAAGCAACTAAGATTGACAAATGGTTCTTAAACCAAATACAAGAGTTGGTAACGTTAGAAACTGAACTAAAACGCTACTCTTTAAATAACATCCCCAGGGATTTCTTCTTCAACCTTAAACAAAAAGGTTTCTCTGATATCCAAATTGCCTTCATTTTAGGTAATGTAACTGAGGATGATGTTTACAACCGCCGCAAGGAACTGAACATCAGAAGAGCTTATAAAATGGTAGATACCTGTGCTGCCGAGTTTGCTGCACAAACCCCTTATTTCTACTCTACTTTTGAAGAGGCTCCACAACAAATTTCTCTGGTAACTGGAGAGATTCTATCTGACGGAGATGAACTGGGCACCAACGAATCAATTGTTTCTGACAAGAAGAAAGTAATTGTTTTGGGCTCTGGCCCTAACCGTATCGGTCAAGGGATCGAGTTTGATTACTCTTGCGTTCACGGATTATTAGCGGCAAAAGAAAACAACTTCGAGGCCATCATGATCAACTGTAACCCAGAAACGGTAAGTACAGATTTTAACATGGCCAACAAGCTTTACTTCGAGCCTGTTTTCTGGGAGCATGTACGTGAAATCATCGATTTAGAGAATCCAATTGGGGTAATTGTTCAGTTGGGCGGCCAAACTGCCCTAAAAATGGCCCAAAAACTGCACGAAAACAACATCCGCATTATCGGTACTTCTTATGAAGACATGGATATTGCCGAAGATCGTGGCAGTTTCTCTGATTTATTGAAAGAATTAGATATCCCCTATCCAAAATACGGTGTTGCTGAAAATGCGGAGGAAGCCATTAAAGTTGCAAACGAGGTAGGTTACCCGGTATTGGTTCGCCCAAGTTATGTATTGGGTGGACAAGGCATGAGCATTGTAATTAACGACGAGGACCTGGAAAGCGCTGTAGTTAAATTGTTAGGTGATTTACCAGGTAACCGTGTACTGATTGACCACTTCTTGGACAGAGCAGAAGAAACCGAATCTGACTCGATCTGCGATGGTGAAGACGTACATATTGTAGGTTTAATGGAACATATTGAGCCTGCCGGTATCCACTCTGGAGATTCGAGCGCAGTATTACCTCCGTTCAGTTTATCTGACAAGGTCATTGCCGACATGGAAAATTACTCGAAGAAAATTGCCAAAGCACTGAATGTAATTGGTTTATTGAACATCCAGTTTGCAGTTAAAGACGATAAAGTATATGTAATTGAGGCCAACCCACGTGCTTCTCGCACGGTGCCGTTCATCGCAAAAGCTTACGATGTTCCTTATATCAATATTGCAGCCAGAATTATGCTAGGTGTAAACAAATTGAAAGATTTTAACATCGAGCGCAAGCTACAGGGATACGCCATTAAAGAGCCTGTGTTCTCTTACAATAAATTCCCCGAGGTGGCGAAAGAACTAGGCCCCGAAATGAAATCTACCGGTGAAGCGATCCGTTTCATCAAAGATTTGGAAGATCCTTACTTCTTACAACTGGTGAAAGATAAATCAATGTATTTGTCGAAATAGCTCAAGGATAAAAAAGCAAAGATAAAGTCCCTTAGCGTAATGTTAAGGGACTTTTTTATTGTTGTCAAACCATGGAAGTTGTCACATTGAACTTGTATAAATATAATTCGAAGCGCAAGTACAGCAAAATGATTTACGGACAGTCCTGCTTTCCGCTTTATCTTTTTTGTCCTTCGACGAGCTCAGGAACACAAAAAAGGATGCCGCTGCAATCAGGGCTACTTAACACAGGCCTGAGAACAAACCACATAGGTTTCATCGTATCACATCGATAAAACTAGGAGGTTTGCGGAGCTTGCAAGGTTTTTACCTAAACGATTACATTCTCGAGTTGCTAGATCTCCCTATTGAGATGACTTTAATCGGAGCTTGTCCCCCTTTGGAAAGGCAGCGGGAGGATTTATGTTTTATGCACAACCGTTTGTAAACTAAACCCGATTGAAGTGAAATCCTTTTTGTTGTTGGGATAAACCTCATAGGTTTACTTTGCATCATGCCGATAAACCTATGAGGTTTGGGGAGGTGGCCAACAAAAAGATTGAACGGAAAGCGGGACTTTCGGAACCGAAGTAATTCTGTAACTGCTTTTCTAATACGTAAATCTATTGTATCTTTGCGGCTCAATGAAACTTTGCGCAACTATATTATTCGATTTCACCGCTTTCAGATTTTTATAAATCTGCTGCTTGCCATTTTGTTTCTACAATACTAAAATTTGTATGCTTCACCCAGAGATAGAGAAAAGAAAAACATTTGCTATTATTAGTCACCCCGATGCGGGTAAAACCACCCTTACAGAAAAGTTCCTGCTTTTTGGAGGCGCCATTAACACCGCCGGTGCCGTAAAAAGGAATAAGGCCAACCAAAGCAACACTTCCGATTTTATGGAAATTGAGCGCCAACGTGGTATTTCTGTAGCTACCTCGGTAATGGGTTTTGAGTATAGTGGCAAACGCATCAATATTTTAGATACCCCAGGCCATAAGGATTTTGCGGAAGATACGTACCGTACCCTTTCGGCGGTTGACAGTGTGGTATTGGTGGTTGACTGCGTAAAAGGTGTGGAGGAACAGACCGAAAAACTGATGTCGGTTTGTAGGATGCGCAACACACCGGTAATCATTTTCATCAACAAAATGGACCGCGAGGGCAAGGAAGCATTTGATTTATTGGATGAAATTGAGGAGAAATTGAACATCAGCTTGTGCCCGCAATCATGGCCTATTGGACAAGGGCATACTTTTAAAGGTGTTTACAGCATTTACCATAACCAATTGAACCTTTTCCACTCGGATAAAACCAAAGTAACCGACTCAGTGGTAAAGGTGAATGATTTGAATGACGCTGCATTGCTCGATTATCTGCAAGAAAAAGAAGTAAATACCTTAAAAGACGAAACCGAGTTGGTGAACGGTGTTTACGGTGATCTGGATATTTCCCTGTACAAAGAAGGTTTGTTGGCGCCGGTATTTTTTGGTTCGGCCATTAACAACTTTGGTATTAAAGAGCTTTTGGATACGTTTATTGAAATTGCGCCAAGCCCCAAACATCGTGAAGCGGAAGAGCGTGATGTGTTGGTGGAAGAGAAAAATTTTAGCGGCTTTGTATTTAAAATCCATGCCAACCTCGACCCCAAACACCGCGATAGAATTGCATTTTTACGTATTTGCTCGGGTAAGTTTGAACGTAACAAGTTCTATTACCACACCCGCCAGGACAAGAAAATGAAATTTGCCAACCCAATGGACTTTATGGCCAACGAAAAAAGCTTGGTGGAAGAGGCTTGGCCTGGTGACGTGGTAGGTTTATATGACAGTGGCAACTTTAAAATTGGCGACACGCTTACTGAAGGTGAAAAACTACATTTCAAAGGCATTCCCAGTTTCTCGCCCGCTATTTTTAAAGAAGTGGAGAACATGGACCCCATGCGCACCAAACAGCTGGAGAAGGGCATTGAGCAATTGACTGATGAAGGCGTAGCACAACTTTTTGTGATGCAGCCAGGTAACCGCAAGGTAATTGGCGCAGTTGGCGAACTGCAATTTGAGGTGATCAACTTCCGTTTGGAGCACGAGTATGGCGCCAAATGCCGTTTCCGCACCCTTACCTATACCCGCTCACGCTGGGTTACTGCTGATGACAAGAAGAAATTAGACGAGTTTGTGAAGCGCAAGCAACAACATATCGGCACCGACAAAGAAGGCAATCCGGTGCTCTTATCAGACAACGACTTTATGTTGGATATGACCAAACGAGACTATCCAGATATCGATTTCCATGCTACAAGTGAGCACAAATAAAAAGACTGGCCTTTCGAAATTTCGAAAGGCTTTTTAGTTCGAATTCATTAATCATCCTGCATTTATACCGCCTAGTGTGAGATTGCTTCGTCATTCCTCCTCGCAAAGACGAAAAAAGAGCGTCATTGCGAAGAATGAAGCCTTCTTAAAGCGAAATATTTAGTGAGCTCATTAACATCAAGCAAAACAACAATCAAACGCGAGTTTTTAGTTTTTCAAGATGGTCACACTATCTGGATACCTTAACAAGATACTACTTTCATCGATTAGTTTTTTCAAGGTTTCATCTTTGATGGTATCAAGCAGTTCATTTCTGAGGTAAAAAGTTCTATCGCCCTTACCGTTTTTCCATTGCACAATCTTGCAATTGCAGGCATGGTTGTCCATGGTATTAATCACCTCCTTAATTTCCCCGCCACGCCCCTGTTTAATGTAAACCTCACGTATGCCTATAATATCATTATTTTCGCCGGCATCAAAATTCCATGAGGCAGAAACCACCATGATTTTATCTTTATTTTGAGACAACCGCATTAACGAAAGTCGTGGTGCTTCTATTTTATTTTCGCTGCCCTTCACATACGAACGAATAGAAACTACTTGCGGACTTTCATATTGCATGTAACCATAGTGGTCAAATCCAGCACCGTATCTGGTAAACACGAAATATCCATCCTTATATTTTACGTTCATGATGTTCCTTACAAACTTGTGGTAGCGGTTCTTGTCAGACTTACGGGCTTGTGGAGAACCAATGTACACCATCCAAATCCCTTCCAAACTATCTATCTCCGCTTGGCTAGGCTGATAGGGAGTAATCACTAAATCTTCTTTTAAGGATGACATTTTATTACTCGTATCTATCCATTTGAAAATAGCTACGCCAAGCAACACCAATAAAATAAGAATAAGGGAGAAGCTGCTTTTTCTTCGGCGACCAGAGGTTTTAGCGTTGTCGGCTAAATCATCTGGCTCAGTGGCAATTAAATTAGGGTCTAATATATTTTTCTCAAACCTATTGCGGGCAACCCCGTACAAATAAATATAACAGGCATCTACCAAAAAAGGACGAGGCTTTGCCACCAATCCATTAAACGCATCTTTAATTTGCCCGCCAGTGATGTCATACTTTAAATAAGGATATTCGGTTGCTTTGGCATTACGGTCCTCTGGATATGGGCTATGTCCAAACTCCTCCGAAGTATAAGGTAATTGATTGCTAATCCCACTCAACATCCTGGCGATGTCCTCATAGTTCCTACGATTGGTATTTAAGTTCAGCTTATTTCCTGTCTCTAGTTCGTACTTCTTAAAAACTTGCCGCAGTAAATACTCAACCTCATCCTTCCCAGATTTTAGTGCCATACCTGATTATTCTTCTATTCAAACATTAAACACGTGAGCAAATCAACCCGTGTTCAATTTCCAGCTTGGTTATTGAACCTTAAAGATATCAATAAAAAGCGCAAATTAACAATAACAAAATCCTTACAAAAAACAACACAAAACACTATCCATCAAACAGATATAAAAATTTCGGAAAATTTGCAGTGATTTTCCGAAATCAAAAATAAATTTTCTAAAACCAATTTTATGGCCAAACAGGCTGCCACTTCTCTAACTTTAGTTTAAAACCAACTGGCTAAAACAGTGTTCAAATTGCTCTTAGCTTGGCGGTCAAAACCAAATATTAACCTAAAAAAAGAACTCCATTGAAGTATCTTAAAATCTTGTATGTACAGGTCTTAATCGCCATTGTATTAGGCGTAATCGTCGGACATTTTTTCCCAGGCTTTTCTGTAACCGCCAAACTGCTGGCCGATATGTTCATTAATATGATCAAGATGATTATTGCCCCTGTGATTTTCATCAGTATTGTATTGGGCATTGCAGGAGCTGGCGATTTAAAAAAGGTAGGTAGAGTTGGCGTAAAAGGCCTGATTTATTTCGAAATCGTTACTACTGCCGCTATTGTTATCGGTTTAATTGTAGGAAATGTGATTAAACCTGGCAGCGGTGTTCAAAGCTCTGCAGTAAATGCAGAACCTGCCGCCAAAGCAGCATCTGCTACGGGTATAGATTGGACGGAATTCATCAAACATATTGTGCCAGATAACGCCATAGCCGCTTTTGCCAAGGGTGATATCATCCAAGTACTATTTTTCGGGATCTTATTTGCCGTGGCCCTAGCCAAAATGGGTGAAAAAGGCAGCTCGGTGATTGCAGGTTTTGAGAAAATCAATAAAATATTGTTCAACATCTTGCACATGGTGATTAAAATTTCACCTATTGGCGCTTTTGGCGGCATGGCCTATACCATCGGGAAGTTTGGTTTCTCTACCCTGTTCGTATTAGGTAAATTGCTCATCACTTTCTACATCACAGGTTTCCTTTTCATTTTCGTGATCCTTTACCTCATCTTAAAATTTAATGGCTTTAGCCTTTGGAAATTATTGGGCTACATCAAAGCAGAATTATTGATTGTATTAGGTTCTAGCAGTAGCGAAGCCGTGTTGCCCAATATCATGGAGAAACTTGAAAAAGCAGGCTGCAGCCGTAATGTGGTGGGTTTAATCATCCCTTCTGGATATAGCTTTAATTTAGATGGAACCAGTATCTATTTAAGTTTGGCCATCATTTTCTTGGCGCAGGTATTTGGCGTTAATTTAACCTTGGGACAAGAACTTACCGTGATAGGCATCTTACTTCTAACCAGTAAAGGTGCTGCAGGCGTTACTGGAAGTGGTTTTTTGGTGCTTACCTCTACCTTAACCATCCTTAATATCATCCCGTTGGAAGGCATGGCCTTGTTGGTTGGTGTAGACCGCTTTATGAGCGAAGGCAGGGCCATTATCAATGTAATAGGAAACACCGCAGCCACCGTAATCATCTCCAAAAGCGAAAAAGAAATTGATATGCAACAATACCGACTCATTGTGGAGAAAGTAGAACCGGCATAAAACCATTGGTTATTTTTATCCTTTAAAAATAAAAGTTATGAAATATTTTTTGTGTGCAGCATTTATCGCCTTATCTAATATCGCCTCTTCATTTGCGCAAATCAACAGCGGCACGGTTGGCAAGCAAATGTTTTATTTTGACAATAAGGGAAAGCTTAAGAGCCCAATTAAGGTGTTTTACTTTAGCCCTAAGGCCAACAATCCCGATATGCCTATTGTAGTGATGTTACATGGCGCAAACCGAGATGCATCAGCTTATATGGACGATTTGGTAAATGCCGCAACGGTTTTTGGTTGCAGGATCATCGCACCAGAATTTGATCAAGAAGATTATCGCGGAGCCGAAAAATATAACCTGGGCAATGTTTACGAAAAGAATAAAAAAATCTTTTTAAGCCCCGAAAAATGGAGTTTCTCCTTAATTGAGCCCTTGTTTGACCACGTGGTAACGCAAATTAAAAGCAACAACAAGGGTTATTATCTATACGGTCACTCTGGAGGTGCACAGTTTGTACATCGCTTTTTAATGTTTGTGGACCAAACCCGTGTTATTAAAGCCGCCTTTGCCAATGCAGGTTGGTACACCCTTCCGGATAGGACTACCGAATTCCCTTTTGGCATTAAAAATTCTCCTGTAGACCAAGCGCAGCTTGCCCGTTTTTTTGCAACGAAAGTTTATGTGCTGCTCGGCATGGACGATACCTCAACCGACGAGAAATCATACAATACTACCGATGAAGCAGAGGCGCAGGGGAAAACCCGTTTTGAGCGTGGGCAGTACTACTACAAAGCGGTAAAGGCCAAAGCCGAAGAAATGAAACTCCCTTTAAACTGGACGGAGATATTTGTTCCTAATGTGGGCCACGACAATGGCAACATGGGAAAGTTTGCCTTTGCTAATTTCTTGATGAACATCCAACAATAACCAAATATGACCAAACAAACCAAACTCACCACACTGATAGGGATTTGTCTTTGTTTTTGCATGGCACAATTTGCTTTTGCGCAAAGCGATGACCTCTACACCAGAGATTCGACCTATACCTTCAGTGAAACCTCAGGGAACGTAAGTCTGTTGAGGTTAAAAAAAGGCTATCTTCTAGGCGATGGGATTACCTTTATTTCGGGAAAGGGAAATTTTAACCTTAGTCCTTCCCTGCAAACCCTTTACGCGGTGAACACCACCAATAAAAACCTATCGTCGCCAAGTTCCACTTTTGCCATTAACAGAGCGAGGTTAAATGTATTTTCCAACCTGTTCGACAACAAGGTTAGCTTATCGGCCAGGCTAAATTTTGCTGCCAACTACAATAGCGTTACTACGGGCAACCGGTCGTTTAACACCGTGCTTCAAGAAGCGAATATCGAGTATCGTCCCAATCGGACACACGTGTTTAATTTTGGCTTAAGGGCCGATTATATTGATGGCAGGGAAACAAGGATAGAAGGAGAAAGTATTGGCTTTATTGACCGAAGTCTTTTGTCTGATGCCTTTGATGCCATTTTTGATTTCGGGATCCGCTACAAGGGGAATTACAGGCTGGGCGGAAAGCATTTGCTGAAACCTTACTTATCGTTCACTACTGGCGATGGCAGAAGCGCCTTACAAAAAAACTACGGTGGCTTTAAATATGGTATCCGATTAGATTACCTGCCATTCGACAAGTTTTCTCGTGGTGGCGAATTTTACATGGATGATTTATATAGAGAAGAAAAACCAAAGCTGGTGGTGGGCGTAGTTTACAGTTATAACGATGGGGCAACTTCTGCCAAAGGAACTAATGGCGGTCGTTGGTTATACGGCGATGCCAACCAGCATATATTATTGCCAAGTTATAGCAAATTTGGTGCAGATTACCTTTTTAAATACAATGGATGGTATTCGATGGGAGGTTTTGTGCTCACCCAAGCCAAAGTTCCATCGAACATTGCCGGCGAATTTAGGTTAGATGGCACCTTTAATGCCTACTCCCCATCGCAAACAGCTCAACAAATTAAAGATAAAGTGTTATCTAGGTTAAACTTAGGTAAGGGCTTTAATGTACAAGCTGGCTATCTGTTCCCTGTAAATTGGGCCGTTGGTGCACGATACTCTACCCTAAACGAAAATAATGTCACGGCATCTTTTTCTGACTACGACAGGAGCTACACTTTCGTGACCACCAAATATTTATCGGGCCATGCCTTAAAAATACAGTTTGAGCTGGGCTATAGCCAACTGAAAGAAGCCCTGAAAACAAGTACACAAACCGGCAATTACTACAGCCAACTACAATTTACCATTCAACTATAACTCTAAATTATTCTGAGACATGAAAAAAATATTATTTTTCTTTTGCCTTGCACTATCACTCATCCATATTGATGCAATGGGGCAACTGGTACAGCCCGACTCGACATTTACCTACGTGAATGGCGAGGGTACTTTTATCAAATTGGGTAAGGGCGAAGGCACGGTGATCAATTTATTGGGTGCACTTCAATCAGGAGTGCAATATGGCCGCCTTGATTCTTTATCCAAAAAAACCAACAATAGCAAAATGAGCCTAAACTTGGCCAGGATATACTTAACGGCTACCAATACAAGGTACGGCGTATCGGCAGGTATGGTGACCGATTTTACGGGAACATCACCCATCTTGGAAGGTTGGATTGCCTATGACTTTAACAAAAGGATCAAGCTAGTTTTAGGGCAGAAACAAACCCATACCAACAACCGCTTGGCCATGGGCGATGAACGTTACGCCCAAACCATGGGACAAACCATTGCAGGAAAATCTAACGATGGCATTGCATACGGAGGCTTGATGCAAAACTTTGTAGGTGCTACTCGTGAAGGAGGTTTGTTTGTAGAAACGAATTTTAGCCTCAACAAAATGAGAATTTACCCTTCTCTTTCTATCACCACTGGCGAGGGACAAAACTTTTTCACCTCACAAGGAAACATGGGTTTTAAATATGGTGGCAGGTTAGACATTATGCCTTTGGGAGATTTTACGAAGAACAATGCTTACATCGGCCATGATATTTATCGCGAAGCAAAACCAAAATTGGCCATTGGTGTAGCCGCAAGCTATAACCAAAAAGCGAGTAGCCCAATGGGCAGTGAAACGGGATTGATTACGGGCATTTACGACAATGTTGGAGTGGCTAAATTTGCTAACTACCGAAAGCTAGTGGCAGACTTCGCCTTTAAAACTTCTGGATTTGCCTTAATTGGCGAATATGTAGTGAGCACGGTAACAGGCAAAGATTTATTTACCAACGTTGCGGCCACTAACCAATTAACTGCCGAAGTAGCCAGTTCTTATTACAACATTGGCAGTGCGTTCAACATCCAATCATCTTATGTGTTTAAATCTGGATGGGCTGTAGATGGCAGATATGCAATAGTAAAGCCTGAGTTTGACATTGCTGGTTCAAAAATTACCGACCAAAAATGGGCCAGCTTTGGCATCAATAAATTCATTAAAAACAATGCGTTAAGAATTGGCATCAATACCAATTACATTGAGAACAGCTCGCCTACTTTTAGCTCGAAAAAATGGATCAACAATTTAGCCGTTCAAATTCTTTTATAAGCTATCAATTATCCTATTTCTCATTATTAAAGAAACATAACATGAAAACATATTTTCCAATTATACTTTTCATCATTACTATTTTTTGTGGCTGCTCTTCTGAAATCGAATTTACACCAGTTGCGCCCCCGCCAAGCAATGATAATTCAGATTTATTGATTTCTGAGATCTCTACAGCCATCAATACCGATGCAAATGCGGCAGGTACACGCCCTCATTACGTAGAAATTTACAATGGCACCAGTGCCAGCGTAGATTTAACCAACTATGCCATTGGCTATATGGCCAGTACCGATGCAAATACCTTAGTGAACTGGGCTTTCCCTGTTGGAAATTTTTTCCTACTAACCACTTCGCTTGCAAAAGGTAAATGTTACGTGATTGCTTCACCTCAAGCTGATCCCACAGTAATCAAAAGCGATGTTACCTGGGGAACCACCAGCACTACAAGTGCCAATGCCAGCGTACCCTTACAATTAAGTGGAAATAGCGCCATTGCCTTGCTGAAAAAGGATGCCGCAGGCACCATTACGCTTAGTGGAAATACCTACAAAATTATTGATGTATTTGGCAGTCCGCAAGTAGCTAGGGTAACCAGCACAGGTTCAAGCAGTGCCCGCAATAATTTTATGTGGACCATAGCAGGCGAGGTTGCGGATACACGCAACAGAACTTTTTTCAGAAAAGCAACCGTTCACAACCCTACTACAGATTGGGCAAAAGCCAAAGGAACAACCGTTGCAGATAGTGAGTGGCAAATTTCGGGCGATAGGGCTTGGGATTATACCAACCTTGGCTTACCTACCAAATAAAACAAAGCGGCTAACGGTGATGACCAAGATATTGATTGAAATTTAGACCTACGTTAAATTTTTAATGATTTAATTGCCTAAGTTTAGGTAACCAAAATTAAATCTTATGACAACAACCAACACCTATTTAAATTTTAATGGTAACTGCGAAGAAGCTTTTAACTTTTACAAATCTGTATTTGGGGGCGAATTTAATTACCTTGGCCGCTTTGGCGAGATGCCTTCAAGTGAAGATTATATCGTTCCAGAAACCGATAAAAACAAAATAATGCACGTGTCCTTGCCTATAGGCAGTTCTATTTTAATGGGCAGCGATGTAGGTGGCGATTGGGCTCCCACCTTTAAACAGGGCAACAATTTTGCGGTATCAATTTCGGCCCACAGCAAAGAAGAAGCAGACCGCATTTTTAACTTCCTAGGTACCGATGGGCAAATTACCATGCCACTCATGGATACCTTTTGGGGAGATTATTTCGGTATGCTAACCGATAAATTTGGCATTAACTGGATGATGAGCTATAACAAGCAGCAAAAGTAACCCTCATGCCATCGGCACTTCGAGCGCCTTCCCCGCGATAGGGCTGGGCGCTCGAAATTATACGGCTACCGCAGCTAAAAATAAGCTCTTACCTGCATGTTTCCGGTATGTACGGTATTTACCGCCGGCGATTTACGCCCTTCGTAACTAATGTTTAGCTGTATACCGTTTCCTATAGTTCGTTGCAAGGCCAAGCCCCAAGTGTAGTTGTTACCTACCTGCAGCCCCGAAAGCATCTCATATCCTATAGTGCTATTGCCGTTGCCCTTAAACTTATTGTTGATAAAACTAACCTTTCCCGTGAGCACTCCCCTTTTCAAAACATTATATCGTGTTTCGGTAGTGAAAGTGATATTGGTGTTTTTTTCTCCGCCTAATGCCTCCATATTATGCTGGCTGCCATACACGCCTAAAAAGGTAAGTCTAAAATCAGTATTAAACTGGTAGTTAAACTCTGGCAACAGATCCAGATAAGTGATTTGATAATTGCGTTGCGAAAATAGCTCTGATTGATATTTTTTACGCCCATGATTAACGGTCAAATTAAGGTTGGCACTTCTAGCAGGAGTAGTTCTGATGCGCAATCCCGTTTCATGGCGTTTACGGCTGTCAAAACCGTTGCTCAAAAAGCTTTTTCCGCCATCTGTCAAATAATTAAAATCTACTCCAAATTTTGGATTGTTGCGGTCAAAAAACAAGGTATTCCGCAAAAAAGAGCTTAACGAAACCAGGTTTTCGCCATCAATTCCGGTATTGAATGGATTATACACTTCCAAGCCTTTACTGGCCAAGATCTTTCTATCTATTTTATAAGATAGCTGGTTAGTGAATTTGCGCAGTAATTTCTGCCAGCCTTTGGCGCCTTTTAAAATGGCGCTAGGCGTTAGCCTGATACTTTGGTTAATTCCAGTGAAATTGGTACGTACATATTCCGTACCTGCGGTAAAAACACGGATGTATTTGGCCTGATCTGGAAAGCGGGAAATTTCAAATTCGTTCAGTTCCTTAATGCCATTTCCGTTATAATCGTTCCAAGCGTAAACACCCTGTCCTGGCAGTACTTCCAGATAGGTGATTTCTCTTCGGGGCTCTTGGCCATTACCTACCTCATAGTACAATGAACTATTGATGAAGCCTTTGAAGGCATTCAGGCTGTAATCCAATCTGCCCACTAAACTTTCATCATTGCTCACGGAGGCAAAACCGTTGGTATAATCTGTTTTACGGTAACCAGATGTTAGGCTCAATACCGAATTGGCATTTTTGGTTAAATCTACTCCTAAATTTACACTCTGCGAATGTGAGCTATTTAGCAATTGAGTACCTCTCGGTAGCTGATCTTGTCTATAACTATAATCCAATTTGTACCGGTTGCTTTGACCAGCCTTACTTTGCAAATACCATTTATAGAGGTGGTACGAAAAGCTACTCCCTGTTAAAACATCTGTTTGCTTATCGCTGGTAAGGTTATGCTGCTGCTCAAACACGAATCCTGCAAGCAGGCCAAAGATCTCTCTATTCACCTCCAGATAATGCTTAAAAAAAGTGCCGCGGCTTACCGTAGCATCAGATTTAAGCAAACTGCCGTCGTACTTTAGGCCATATCTGCCCTGCTTATACAGGCCATTTACCTTATGCAAATAGCCTTGATATTGAGTTTCCCTGCTGAAGGTGCTTAGTGTGTAAGAGATATTTTGCAGTGGATTATTGTACAATTGCGCCCCCACCGAAAAAAGGTGTTCCGTTGCGGGAGTAGTGAGCGCATCAAGGTTAAAATCCCGATTGAACTCCACCATTCGGTACCTTTCTATGGGCTTAAAAGTTTTGCTTACGTACTCGTAATTGGCCGAGGTATTAAGTTTTAGCCCCTTTTGGTTAAGTTCAAAGGGGTGCAGGGCATCTAGTTTAAGGCCTTGTCCAGTAACGTTGGCCATGCGTTTATCCGCAAATAAATTCACATTGTTATTGCTAATAGCAAATTCGCTGCTAAAAACACTTTGTTTTTGGGGTTTATAATCGGCTGCAACGGTAATAAGCTGCTGCTGTTTGGGAGTAACCAGCAATGTAATAGGTTCATAATTTCCCTGCAAAACACCTCCTACGGGTTCTACAAACTCATAAACCTTTCCGTTTGCCGCCGACTGGTGGTTGATGCGGTAATTACCTTTTCCATCGCCAACATAAGAAAAGCCTACCCTGTATTTGGCTACGGCCGGATCAGTAGAATATCGATAATATTCAATACCTCCCGTAGAAAGTAATCGCTCATACAAAATCTCGTTCTCATTAAAGGGTACCTCCGTTACGTTTGGATAGTACGCCTGGGATATATTTTGACCCAAACTTGCCATAAATTGCTTTTGGGCATCTGTTAGAGTTTGCAAAAAAGGCTGATTTCGATTGTCTTTTTCATTATAATAATTTAGCCGAAAGGCAAGCTGCCCTTTTTCGATCCGCTGGTTTAGATAGGTTAACGAACGTGAGTAATTCTTATCAGAATATTCAAACTCCACCGAAATACGGGTGTTGAGATTAATGAGCTGTTTTGCGGTAAAGGTAATTTCGGCGGTATTATAATCAATCACATAGTCATTGTCTTGGCCACGCAACAAAGGTACGCCATCAATATAAACACGCTCGGTTCCGGCAATCACCACAATATAGGTTTCGCCGTTGTTTCCTGTTAGGCGATAAGGACCTTGGTTGCCCTCCTGGCCCATAATCTGGTTACGGGCAGAACGGCCTTTGGCCACCGCAGCGGCTACCGTGGTGCTAAAGCGAATACCATTTTCCGTTTTAAACTGATGGTTAATCATTGCGCCCTGCGTTCGTTTATAAAAGTTCATGAAATAACTATCAGGCCGCTTCAGTTCGTAATCTCCGGCAGTAAGTACCGTGCTGTCCTTCTTGATCTGCACAAACACCCGGTCAAATTCGTTCAATTGCTGGGTATTCCCTTCGGGCTGAATGGGCAGGTTATCATCAGAAATTGCCGCCAAAATTTCAATATCATTGGCAATTTTGCCCGACATTTGCAGCACCATATTGGAGTTAACCGAAAGATTTTGATTGTTGCCAAACATAATTCCTCTGGAAATACTGCCGCTTTTGTGCAGGCCTTTCATAGAAAACAGCGTATTTTCTACCGTTTGGGGCTTATAAACGTAGGTATCACTGCCACTAATTACTGATTGCTCCAGCCTTTTAATATCCTTGTGCCGATAGGTTTTGGAGAACAACATGGGGAAAACCTTGTAATGCAGGTTTAAGGATATACCTTCGGCGCCCTTCCATAAAAAAGTAGCTTTGGCGTAATCAACGGTATAAAGTGAGGTATCGGCAGCTATATCCTCTGGATATTTCACGGCGAATGACTGAGGCACAATGCTTAAGCTATCCAGCAAGATAACCGTACGGGAGCTGGTTATTTTTTTAGATCGCCGGTTGGTGCTGAGCTGCGCTTTTAAATCAGTCCCAATCAAAATCACCAAAAGCGATATGAAAGCCCATCTAAGCATTTTAAACCAAGGGGAAGGTAAGGTAGAAGATGGTACCATTGTTCAGCACAGAGGTAAATTCTACTTTTCCTCCGGCATTTTCTATCGCCTGTTTAACGAAAGCCAAGCCCAACCCGGTTCCGGATGATTTGGTGGTAAAGTTGGCTCGGAATATACTACTATGCAAACTTGGATCAATGCCCTTGCCATTATCTTCCACTTCTACAAAAGCCTGCTTTTCATCATTGGCAATATGTACTTTAATGACACATTTCTCCTTTCCATCCGCAGCTTCTATCGCATTTTTAAATAAGTTATTGAACGAACGCAACAACTGGTCTTTATCGCCCAAAACCTGTATTTCTTTATTGCTCCTATTGAGCACATGGATCTCTACGTGATCAACCGAACTGAAAACTTCCTTGGCTTGTTCAATGATGGGAACCAGTGCAATATCCTCCAATTTGGTATCGGGCATTTTTGCAAAATTGGAAAATTCCGATGCAATGGTGGCCAAGCTATCAATCTGTTCTACGAAAGATTTATTGAAACTAGCAAATTTCTTTTCAAAATTAGGGTCGTTTTCCTTCCATGATTTTTCCAGAAGCTGTACGCCTAGTTTTAGTGGCGTTAAAGGGTTTTTAATTTCATGGGCCACTTGTTTGGCCATTTCACGCCATGCACTTTCCCTTTCACTTCGGGCCAGCTTGTTGGCGCTAATTTCCAGTTCGGCAATCATTTTATTGTATTCCTTAATCAGCACCCCTATCTCATCCTGCCTGTGCCAAACAATAGGCTGGTTAGTTTGTCCCAGTTTTGTACGCCTGATATTTTCTTGGATAAAGGTTAAAGGACTGGTAATTTGGTTGGCCAGGAAAACCGCCAGCACACCAATAAGCACAAATACTAAGGCGTAAATATTGATCAGGGTATTGATAAACAGGCCAATTTTCGCCTGATAGTCTTCTTCGTTTGAGTAGTAGGGCACGCTTAAGTAACCTACGGTTTGGTTATTGGCATTTCTAATGGGGGCGTACGCCGCCGCATAGGTAAAATCGCCAATTTTTTCAGCGGGGTTGATAAATTCCGATTTTTGTTGCACGGCCAATTGCATATAGGCCGTTGGCCCCATTTTACGGCTAATAATTCCCAAGTCGTAAAGTTTTGGCAACGATGTCAGGTACAGGTTGCCTTCAATATCAAAAAGGTTAAGGTAAACGCCATTAACATCTGCAAACTGATTAAATTCAAACTGCGATTCGCTGTTATTGCTGATGGTTCCGGGCAGCGCAATATGCTTTTCATACGCCAGCTGTACTTTTCTCAGCTTTTCCCTAACTTGCTCCGTTTGCTGTTCCAGGTATTGGTGCCTGATGTTGAAAAAGGTTGTCCAGCCCACTATAATTAGCGTAGCCACTACCGATAGTACGATGGAGAACTGGATACGTGTTTTATAGAGGATTTTATTGGCATTGATCATCAAATACCTGTTCAGGTTAAACAGGCCTCCACGGCTATCGCTAATGTTTACCGCCAACCAGGTGATGATGTAAATAAGTACGCCAAAAAAGATAAAAATAAGGAAAAAGAAGGATAGCGTAGCCAAGCGAACGGTAAAATTTACTTTTTCGATACTGATGACAATTAAGCGATTATTGGCCGGCTTGTACACCGCATGGCTGTAGGAGCCCGCATTTGTATATTCGTTTACAAACTCAATGTTATCCCTTTCACCTTTAAATACGGAGTTGAACATCGGGTAAACGTATTTTCCGGATTGCCCAAAAAGTTGGTTTTGCTTATAAAATGCCAGCGAATAATTGCTCAGGTCTTCATCGCTTTTCAGTTTTCCGTCAATCAGTAGGTCAGGAAAAAAGCTACTATAATCATAAGGCCTCGAGGTAAGCTCCACCACCATGGTCCCCAAGAAACTATCTCCATCAAAAACAGGAATAATCCCAAAATAATTCTGAAAGCCAAAAGTGTCGTTAACCCGATAAAAATAATTTGCCTGTTGCGTTTTTACCGCTCCAAACTTCACCAGATTTTTGTACTTGTTGATCGGTAAGCTCTCGGCGCTTTTAAGAGACTGATCATTGCTGTTGTATTCAAAGATTTTGTACTCAAATCTCGACAGGTACCCGTCGAGGTAGTTCTTAGAGATATAGTTATGGAAATTAGAGGTCTGTATCAACAAAGGCTGCTTAAAATAGCTTACCACCTGCGAATCTATGGTTAGGCCATGTTCCAGAAGCTCAATGGCATTCATCACTTTCGGGTCATCCTCATTCATCAGCTTCCTGGCAATGCCCGTGCGGGTAGTCCTTTCTTTGATGTCTTCAAACTTGATGTACTTGATAGAAGTAATGGTAGCCATACATAAAAATATAACCGCCATCACCGAAACCGACAACCTGTTTTTTTGGATATACTGATGATAAGCGATCATAAATATCAGCAGGGCGTATATCATGTAAAAAACGGTATAGTCTGTAACCAACATGTAAATGGTATAGCCCAGCAATAAAACAAGGAAAGTGTACAGCTTTTGGCGGGTGCTAATTACAAAATGGCCACAAAGTGCCACCACAGCACTCACCATCAGATAAATGTTAAGCCACACTAAACATAGGATAAAGATACTGAGCCAGCTTATCCACCCTAAATTGATAATGTTACTGATATTGAAATCTATTTTAGAATAATAGACTACACCAAAAAACAGGTCTTCGGTTAAAAAACCTATGCCGCCCAGCGCCCCCAAAAGCAGTGTTAGCAAAAAATAATTGGCAAATTTATTGCGGGCCAGCCATTTCGGCAACCTATACTCTTTTCTATGGGCGTATATAAACACCCATATACAGGTAAGTGCCAAAACGTTTAAAAGCAAATCGCCGAGTGAGGGCAGGAAATCGCTTTCGGCATAAATACTCGGATCAAATATTTTAAGGTCAAACTGATGGTTGAACCAAAAAAACTTCAAATCGGTTAACCTTAAGGCGATAAAATAAACAACAATGAGAAAAGTACCCCATAACAGCTTTCCGCTTCGGGCCAAGGCCAATCCGCAGGAGTTTATAAAAAGACTAACAAAAATTACCCCAATGATCCACAACCACAGTTCAGAGCTGGTGTAAATATTGTCCGTATAGTTATTGCTTAGCTTAACCGTAAAAAGATAATCCTTGTTAAGGCTAAAAATTTCGGTGGTTTCTTTATCCGTAAACGAGGCTATTTCTAAAGTTTTCTTATCATAAAGGCCTGGCCAAATTTCGTTTTTCAGATATTGGTTTTCAATAGCGTAATGTGCTTTTACGGTAATCATAAAAACAAATACATATTGGCCAACTGTTTTTTTAATTAGCTCGTAATAACCATTGGACAGCAAAACAAAAGAGGCCCCCTCTTTTACTTTCTGTATGTTTGAGGGCAAAGCCTTGTAGGTACTCCAGTATTCTAGCTGCTGGTTTTTATAAACGAAAACATTGATACCGCTCAATCGGTAAGTGGCAATAAAGTTATTGGCTAAACCTTCATCAACCGTTAATTTTTTGAGTTCTTCCAGTTTTAGGGGCAGGGTGAGGTAATCGTAAACGATCCGTTCCCTTTCCAATAAGTTTTCTTGCAGTTCATTGGCTTCATGATGTAACAGGTCCTGTCGGGTAATTGAGTTGCGCAGAGATATTGCCGTTATAAAACAGCAAAACCCTAATAACAACATCAATAACCTAATTTTTAGTCCTGTATTCAAATTCGGCAGCTTTAAAATATAAATATACAGAAATGGGGCTGTCTAAAAAGCAAAATCTTTATTCCCAACGTATAAACACAGAAAAAGTTACTCTTGTTGTTTCAAGAATAACTTTTCCCCGGTGATATTTGGGGCTGCATGCGGCAGCCCATTAGCGTTTATTATTTAAGCGATGTTTGCACTGCTGGTTTGCACCTCTCTGCTCACTTTTTTCACCAAACCTTGCAACACGTTACCAGGGCCTACTTCTACAAAATCGTTAGCCCCATCAGCAATCATATTGGCAGCCGTTTGGGTCCATCTAACGGCTCCCGTAAGTTGGGCAATTAGGTTTTCCTTAATTACCGCCGGATCACTGGTTGGCAGCGCATTTACGTTCTGATATATTGGGCAAACTGGGGCGTTAATTGTGGTGGCTTCAATAGCGGCCTGCAACTCCACTTTGGCGGGCTCCATGAGCGGCGAGTGGAATGCGCCACCTACATTGAGTTTTAAAGCTCTTTTTGCTCCTGCGGCAGTTAGCTTTTCACAAGCCTCATCTATTCCCCCAATGGTTCCAGAAATGACCAATTGCCCCGGGCAGTTATAATTTGCCGGCACCACCACCTCATCTACTTCAGCACAAATCTGTTCTACCACCTCATCGGCAAGGCCCAAAATGGCGGCCATGGTCGAAGGTTGAAGCTCACAAGCCTTTTGCATTGCATTGGCACGAGCAATTACCAGTTTCAAACCATCTTCAAACGACAAAGCATTGGCCGCAACCAGGGCCGAAAATTCGCCCAAAGAGTGCCCGGCAACCATATTTGGCTTAAAATCAGCGCCTAAAACTTTAGCCAATATTACCGAGTGCAAAAAAATTGCAGGCTGAGTTACATTAGTTTGCTTAAGCTCCTCATCGGTTCCACCAAACATAATATCGCTAATGCGGAAACCAATAATGTTGTTTGCCTTTTCAAAAAGTTCTTTAGCCAATGGGCTGTTTTCGTACAAATCTTTGCCCATGCCCACAAATTGGGCACCTTGCCCCGGAAAAATATATGCCTTCATTTTTTTAGATTGGAGATATGAGCCGTGGGACTTAACCTCTGCCACACACTCATACCACTTTTAAATGTTTGATTGTTATTGTTAAATTGTTATCAAGGAGAAAAGATTTCAAATGATTACAACTAAAAACTCTTTGTGTTCTTTGCCGTAAAGCTGAAATCGCAAATTAGTCTAAACTTGCGGTAATCAACCTTAAAAACTCTGCCCTGGTTTTATCGTTTTTCATAAACTCGCCCGTAAATGCCGAGGTAGTAGTTACCGAGTTTTGTTTCTGTACGCCACGCATGGCCATACACAAGTGTTTACACTCCATAACCACTGCCACCCCCGCAGGGGCCAACGTGTTTTGGATACAATCCCTGATTTCGTTGGTTAAACGCTCCTGTACCTGCAACCGACGGGCAAAAGCATCAACCACTCTTGGAATTTTGCTCAGCCCAACAATATGTCCATTTGGGATATAGGCAATATGCGCTTTGCCAAAAAAAGGCAGCATGTGGTGCTCGCACATCGAAAATACCTCAATGTCCTTTACCACCACCATCTGACTGTAATCTTCCCTGAACATGGCCGATTTCAGAATCTGCTCAGGTTTAATATCATAACCATGGGTTAAATATTGCAGTGCTTTAGCTACACGCTCAGGGGTTTTCACCAAGCCTTCACGTGCCGGGTCTTCACCCAAACGTTCCAAAATATCTTTATAATGTACCGCTACCGCATTAATTTTATCCTCATCATATCGGTCTATTTTTTGGTAGCCCAATAATAGCTCCTGTTCGTGGTCGTGTTCGTGTGCCATAAATAAGATGTTAGCCGAAATATTCGACGTAATTGTTATCTGTTTCGTAAATTTTGATGCAATGAAGCTGAGCGCCACTTTCGCTAACATGGGGCGCCAATATGTCCCAAATGGCAATAGCCAAATTCTCCGTAGAGGCTAGTTTGCCTTTCATGAAATCCACGTCCAAGTTTAGGTTTTTATGGTCTACCTTATCAATCACATGCTTGTTGATCACTTGTTTCAACCATTTCAAATCTACCAAAAAACCAGTTTCCCGATTTACCTCGCCTTTAACCGTTACAAACAATTGGTAGTTGTGTCCATGCCAGTTCGGGTTTGCACATTTGCCAAACACTGCTGTATTCTCGTCTTCGCTCCAATCAGGGCGGGCAAGTTTATGCGCAGCGTTAAAGCTCTCCCTACGTGTAATATAAATCATCTTTAAAAAATAAGACGCAAATATACAGATAAAGTCAATAGCCTGCCGTCGATATCGGCCCGAAGTTAAAATTTGAAAATGCGCTTACGATTTGAAAAACAATGCCTGTCTTTCATCGCAATGTTAATCCCGCTTTCCGTTACAATCTTTTGCCCCAACTTCTGTCAGCCTACTACACAAAGGACATTGATTGCAAAAGTATTTTCACTACAATCGGGTTTAACTTACAAAATACACTGCTCATGGGTTAAAAAACCAACAAACAAACCAAAAATAATCGTTACTTAGTGACATGAAAATTTTGGTAGTAGCAGCAACACAGGCCGAAATAGCTCCAACATTGGAACATTTTGGCATTGCAGAAAACAACTTTATCGAAACCAAAAACTTTGACATACTCATTACAGGTGTAGGCATGGTAGCTACGGCTTTTTCCTTGGGGCAAAAGCTCAACCAATCCTATGCACTTGTACTTAACGTAGGCATTGCCGGCAGTTTCGACCGTGAAATTGCTTTGGGCGAGGTCCTAAATATTACCCACGATATTTTTGCCGAACTAGGCGCCGAAGACCATGAAAATTTCATCACTTTACCACAATTGGGCTTTGGCGAAAATGCTTTTTCTTCCTCAACCGAAACAACATTGAACTTGAAAAAAGTGAAAGGAATTACGGTGAACAAGGTGCATGGCAATGCTAAAAGTATCCAAAAAACCATTCAGTTATATCAACCCCAAACAGAAAGCATGGAAGGCGCCGCTGTATTTTACGCTTGCCAGCAATTGAACATTCCTACTTTACAGGTTCGCAGCATTTCTAATTACGTAGAACCTCGCAACAGAGAAAGCTGGAAAATTGGGTTAGCCGTTAAAAACTTGAATGATTGGTTAATCGGTTTCATCAATAAGTCTGGTAACTAAGCACCATGGCCAACCAAAATGAGCTCAGCCCGATGATCAAAGTAGATAAACTAAAACTGCTTACCGACCAACCTCCAAACGTAGTGATTGTAGACGTGATTAGCCCTATTACTGCTTAAGAACTGTTCACTGTAATTGAAAAACAATGCCCCTATGCATCTATGTGCTTGTATTTATGAAAGGAAATATAACCACATAAACACATGGCAAAAATAATTGAAGCTCAAATGACGCATAAATTTATTTCATCCCGTAAATTTACTGCATGGAACTTACCCTTGGTTTTTCGCCCTGCCCCAACGATACATTCATTTTTGACGCCCTAATTCACGGCAAAATAGACACTGGAGGCTTAAGCTTTAAAGTATTTTTTGACGATGTAGAAACCTTAAACCAAAAGGCTTTAAAGGGAGAATTGGACATTACCAAATTGAGTTTCCACGCCTTTGCCTATGTTGCACAGCAATACGCCTTGCTAGATGCAGGTAGCGCTTTAGGTTTTGGCGTTGGCCCGTTGTTAATTTGCAAAAAAGAAAATGCCGAGCGCATAGCAAACCAACTGAAGAACGGAAGTTTTGAATTAAAAACTGCCATTCCGGGCAAATACACTACAGCAAATTTCTTATTGGGCGTGGCCTATCCACAGCTTACCAATAAACGAGAAATGGTATTTTCGGAAATTGAAGATGCTTTATTAAATGATGAGATAGACCTTGGTTTGATTATTCATGAAAACCGTTTTACCTACCAAGCCAAAGGGCTACATAAAGTGATTGACCTAGGTGCCTATTGGGAAGAATTTTCGGGTTGTGCCATTCCATTAGGGGGTATTGTAGTGAACAGAAATTTACCTTTAGATATTCAGGAGAAGGTTAACCGATTGGTAAGAAAATCAGTAGAGTACGCTTTCGAAAATCCCAAATCGGGCATTGAGTTTATCCGTGAGCATGCGCAGGCCATGGATGAGGAAGTGATGTACAAGCATATTGAACTGTATGTGAACCAATACTCGGTAGATTTAGGCACCGAAGGCCGCAAAGCGATTGATACCTTGTTCGATATCGCCACCAAAAACGAAGTGATCCCGACAATTGAAAAGGGATTGTATGTAAATTCCTGAAACTAAGTTCTTGTTCATCCAGCCTCATTGCGGGGCACGAAGCAATCTTCTTCAGATTTTAGATGACGACAAGATCTATGACTGCGCCTAAAAGCTCACAAAAAACAACTGATTTGCGATAAAAAAAGGTACTGCGTGGTCTACAAAACCAAATCCTAGCAACTAGCGCTAACCACTAATTATTGGTTACAGGGGCCCTCGGGTATTTCCTTGCTCATCTTGAGCACTTTAGTAACCACCATCGTTGAATCATAGCCACCGGTAACGGTAGTAGTGTCTGATTTTACCAAATGGCATTCCACTTCTATATACACTGGCGTGTACGGTTTTTCAAAGCCCAAATTAACATATTCCAGTTCCAAGTTCTTCGCACTATCTGCAACCCAATATTCACGTCCCTCGTCACAATCTGTAAACGACTTTACTTCTGGGCCATAGCTATACAGGCCTTTTAAAGTTAAAGACTTACCTTTTTCCTGCTCTGAACCTTTATTGTTGCTACAAGCCCATAAAAAACCCACGGCCAACAACACTGCACAAACTAACTTTTTCCTGGTACACATACGCTAGAGATCTTGGTTAATACGATCTATCTTTTTTACACTTAAATTTGATGCCAAACCTGCGGCTATAAAAGAAAAAAAACTTACTGTGGCAATAACCAGCACAAAATCTTTCCACTTTAGGGCTATAGGGTAAGCATTAGAAAACATAAAATTTGCATCTCCCATTTTAACCCAGCCAAAACGCTGTTGAAGCAAGCAAAATATTAATCCTATTAACACCCCAAAGATACAACCTGTAAGTGTTATCATCATACCTTCCGCTAAAAAAATTCGCTTTATCAGCTTCTTCCCCGCGCCAAGGCTGCTCAACACCGATATATCTTTTTGCTTATCAATCACCAACATGGTTAACGAGCCAATGATATTAAAAATTGCGATGATTAAAATAAAGGTTAGTATAATGTATACCATCCATTTTTCTGAACCCAGTACATTATAAAGCGCCTGGTTTTGCTCTATTCGGTTTTTCACCACATAAGCGCTGCCCAAATCGCTTTCCACCTTTTTCTTAAAGGCTTCGGCATCTACCCCTACGTTTACGTTAATCTCAATAGCCGACACCGCGGTGGATTCGCCAAGCAGCTCCCGAGCAAAGCTTAGGGGAACAATCAGCAGGTTATCAAAGTCCTGCTGTACCTCAAAAATGCCAGCTGGCGAGATTCCCAACATCGCAAAATCATCCAAAGGGTTAATGCTATTTCCCTGCGCTCCTTTTTTGGGCGAATAAACCTGAAGCTGCTCAAAAGGATCGGCCGGATTTACACTTAAAAATGCCTGCAAGGCTGAGCCCAATACTGCTTGTGGCTGCCCTACCCTATTTTCCAATACAAAAGTCCCTTCTACCATGATGGTATCCAAGCTCTTGTTTTTGAGAAAATCGGCGCTTACCCCTTTAATCATGGCTGGGGTTTGCTTACTGTCGTATCTTACCAAAACATTTTCAGAAAGCACCTCGGTAAAAGAATATATTTTTTTGTCTTTCCTAAGCTGGTTGAAATAAGCGGTATTGGGATTAAATGTTTTCCCTTTGGCAGGGGCAACCACCACTTGCGGGGTAATGCTGTTGAACATCTTCAAAACCATTTCCTCAAAGCCGTTAAATACCGACAGGATAATGATCAAAGCTGCACTGCCTACCAACACACCTACCATTGAAATGGCCGAGATAATGTTAATGGCATTGGTAGATTTTTTAGCAAAAAGATACCTACGGGCAATATAAAGTGCAGTGTTCACCTGGTAAAGATAAGTTTAACGGTAATAAAGTACTACACCAAAAACGGATTGTTTAATTTTTCATATCCAATAGTGGTGCTAGGCCCGTGCCCAGGGTGCACTTGGCAATCATCTGGCAATACAAACACGTTGTTTTTGATGCTTTCGATAAGCTGCTGATGGTTCCCTCCTGGCAAATCGGTACGGCCAATGCTCCTTAAAAACAGCACATCGCCGCCAATGAGGAAATTTTCGGCCTTTGCATAAAAGCACAAATGTGCCGGCGAGTGTCCGGGAGCAAAAATCAGGTCCAGCTGGCTATTGCCAAAGGTTACAGTGCCGGCTTCCTCTAAAAAAATCTCGGGCTCCGGCGAAACTTCATATTGAAATCCCATTTGTGGCGCATAGCTTACTACCCGGTGTAACAAAGGCAATTCGCCTTTATGAAATTGCGGTTTTAGTCCCCATTGGTCAAACACAAACTTATTGCCTAATACATGATCTATATGGCAATGGGTATTTAATAGCAGTACAGGCCTTAACCCGTTATCGTTGATGAAACGAACCAGCTCGTTCTGTTCGCTGCCTTCGTACATCCCCGGATCGATGATGACACACGCACGGGTTTCATCAAATAAAACGTAGGTATTTTCCTGGTAAGGATTAAAAGTAAATTGCTGGATATTGATCATTTGGCTATAAGTTTTAAATAATTAAGTCATACGTCAGCGAATGTCAAAGCTAGCTCTTAAGCTCATTACAAGTTCTACAGTTTATAGGTTAGATACAGACTTAAAACCTATAACGCAAAACCTGCAACTTTCATTTCTTCCACCTAAAGCTCGCAATTAAGCTATCGATATCCTGTTTGATAAATTTAACTACCGGCTGGATGGAATCGTATTGCGGGCGCTCGTTAAAATATAACGCCCCACGCAGGTAATGGTTCACGCTATCGGTAAGAAAAAACTGTACAGACGAAGCCGTATTTCCTTCTATACTGTAATAAATGCCGTAAACTTTTTTATCGGGATAGTTAATGATGCGTTGATCAATGGCGTCGGCCTTAATGGTATGCTTCATTGCCAAACTACGGGCATTTTCTGTCATCTCATTATAGGTTTCTGGTGAAAAAACATCGTAATAGGTGATATGCAGCACGCCGTTAAAAGGGGTAAAATTCAAATTTTTCCAACAAGGCTGAGCATTTTTATCCCTATCATCCGTTAGTTTGGCATAGGTTGGATAACTGAAGCTATAAGCACATCCATCGTTAAAAACCTGATATTTTCTTTCAGGAAAATGAATCCGAAAATAGCCTTTGGGTTTAGGCGTAGCTACCTTTTCGCCATTGCAGGCAAATAAGCTAGCCAACAATACGGTCAGACAAAAATTTCGAATCGATATACTCATATTCATGTGATCATGTGACAATACGAGAATGTGATGATGAAAGGTATTTTGCCTAATCCCACATTAGCCCATCTTCACATCTGCTAATTATCAAATTTCTGCATTCCAAATATCCCAAGAACGCTCTGCCTGTAAATGTAGCATTTCTAAACCGTTCTTTATAGCAGCACCTTGGGCTTTGGCTTTGGTTAAAAATTGAGTTTCTTCCGGGTTGTAAACCAAATCGTAGGCTAAGTGTTGCTCATTGAGGTGCTGGTAGGGAATGGGTGGAAACGAATCGATATTGGGGAACATGCCCAAAGGGGTGGTGTTTACCAAAATGGTATATTCTTCCAACACCTCCTTGGTTACGCTAGAATATAGCACGGCATTGTCTTGTAGGTTACGGACTACCGAAATAAATGGGATTTGCAGTTTATTGAAAACGTATTTCACCGCCATTGCCGCCCCGCCATCGCCAAATATCAGGGCTTTTTTATGATGGGACTTTAACAAAGGTTTCAAGGATTCTTCGAAACCATAAACATCGGTATTGTAGCCCTTTAAATGTGGCTTATCCCCCGATTGGTCAATAGAGATGCAGTTCACCGCTCCAATTTTTTCGGCCGCATCGTCCAACTCCGTCATAAAAGGCATTACACTCACTTTATGTGGAATGGTTACGTTTAAGCCGCAGAGCAAAGGATCGGCTTCAATTAAATCCAGTATTTCTTTTGCTTGGGGAATGGGATGTAGTTCATATCTGCAATCCGTAATTCCCTCGGCTTTAAATTTATCCGCAAAAAACTGCTTGGAAAATGATGCAGACAGCGGAAAACCTATTAAACCAAAAGTTCTCATAGAAGTTTGTATTGTGCTTTCTTGATGGAGAGAGGTTACATGATCTCAACGCCACCTCCGCCAAAAAAGCATTTATTATTTATTCAAGAAATAATCAAAAGTATCGCCACGTAGGCCTAAACGGATAGTTTCCAGAGGAATTACTTCTGCTGGAGCAATATTCCCCAAGTTAACATTGGTGCCAATTAGCTTGATAAACCATACCTGCTGTTCTTTTTGAGGGGCTTCCCATATAATTCGCTCGTCGGGTATTTGGGTTAATATCTCATCTACCAAGCCTTCCCTCACTTCGCCCGTTCCGCGGTAAATGCCTACATTTCCGCCTTCCCTGGCTTCGGCAATAACCTTCCACGAACCGGCCTCAATTTCTGCCTTCATCAACTGGATCCATTTGTATGGCGCAAAAATCTTGGTAGCATCTTTGGAGCCTACCTCGGAAATCACGGTAACTTGTTTGGCCAGTTTAGCTATATATTCGCACTTCTCTTCGTGTACAATATCCATGGAACCGTCAGACACCTCGGCATATTCCATGCCATACTGGTCAAGTACACGTTGATAATCTTCAAACTGGTTTCTAACGGCAAAAGCTTCAAAAAGGGTTCCGCCAAAATAAACTGGAATGCCAGCACTGCGATAAAGGGCTAATTTTTCCTTCAGGTTTGGGGTAACAAAAGAAGTTGCCCATCCAAGCTTCACAATATCGGTATGTACACCTGAAACTTCAATAAAATCTTCAACCTGCCTTAAACTTAAGCCTTTGTCCATCACCATGGTTAATCCTTTTTGGCGTGGTTTGCTGGTACGTTCAGGAATGTTGTTTAAAGTATAATTCATCTAATCTGTGTTGTGTATCCCATCGGCGAGATGGCGCTTTCATTGAATACGCAACAATGCGATGATTTATTGCATATTCAATTGGCTGCAAAGTTAAAAAACTCTGCCTTTTTTTAGGCACACACCAAGTTTAAGTTTTTGTTTTTATTTGATGTATTTACTGATAATGGTAACAATTGTGCTATTATTTGACAATTGCGGCAGGTATTCGAACAAAATGTAGTGCTTAGCCGGATCTATTTGCAAAGCATTTTCCAGGTAATCAATACCCTCTTGGCTTTTGCCCAAAGCAAACATATAAGCCACCATCCTGTAGTAAAGTTCAGCAGCGTCTGGGTTATTCTTGATCGCCTCAGCCATAGTTTCCGAGGCCTCTACAAGCTTGCCCTGTTCATAAAGTACGGTCGAAAAATCCAGCCAGGCTTCTACATCCACAGGGTTAAACTCCACCACCTTGTAATAAGCCTCTATCGATTCGTCAATTTGACCAAGCTTATAGTGCGCATCGGCCATGGCAAACCAAAAATCTGCATTCTCCTCGTCAAGGTCCAATGCTTTTTTATAGAAGTGCAGCGATTCGAAATAACGTTCTTCAGAGTTTAGGGTAACCCCTATGCCAAACCAGGCATCGGCCATTTTGGGATCCATTTTCACGGATTTTTTATAGTACGCTCTTGCCTCGCCCATTTGCTCCAATTTCTCATAACACTCGCCAATGGCACAATAGGTATCGGCATTAGGTGGTTCGTACTCAAAAGTCTGTTTGTAAACTTCAATGGCCTCTTCATATTTATCCAACTGCACTAAGGCATTTCCCTTGTTAAAATAGGCCGAAGCAAAGTTCTCCTTGATCAAGATGGCATAGTCATAAGCGTCAATGGCTTTTTCAAACAGCTCTAACTTATGGAAAGAATTGGCCAAGTTATACCAGGCCGCATAGGAATACGGATCGTTATCGATGTATTCCTGGTAAAACTGGATACTTTCTTCTTGCTTGTCCAAAATATCATAACAAAATGCAAGCTCATAAAGCCCGTCCTTGTTCTCCATATTTTGCTCTAAGCTACGCTTAATGTAAACAATCGCATTTTCGTAATCGTGCATATTTTGGTACACATATGCAATCTGCAATAAAATTTCATCGGTGGTTTCGGCCAAGGTAAGTGCCTTTTCATAATTCTCCAGGGCCTCTGAGTGGCGGTCCATATTTTGGTAGATATTTCCCCTTAGCACATAAATATCCGCTTCGGATGGTTCCAGCATCTCTGCCTTTTCAAGTGCCGCAAAAGCACGGTCCACCTGATTGGTAAACAATAGTAATTGAGCTTGTTTCACCAGAAAAACCGCCGCATAAGGATGCTGATTCAAAGCATAATCAATCACTTGCAGCGCCTTTACGGGATCATTCTTCTCAATGTAGTTGTCAATGATATATTCAAAAGCTTGCGCATCAAAAAAATACTGATCCTCATTCCGGATCATTTCTTCATAACGTTCTACTGAGTTTTGCGCATCTTCATTAAATTCAAATTCAAATTCCTCTTCCATATCTTTGAATATTTAAAAGAACAGTCCCTGTTTGTTTAGCATTACATTATAAGTTTACACTATTTATTAAACAGGGCAACAAAATAATTATCAACATACACACAATATGCAGCTCAAATGTTTATAAATAAAAGATTTAGGCAATTTAAGATGTGGATGTCTTTGCAACCTCAGAAAGGTTCTGTCTTTATGATTACAAATTTCGATATATTTAGTTTTAGAATAGTAAAACTAAAGTCATGAAACAACTACGTATTGCGTTTATTTTAGCGCTATTTATCTTGCCCCATGTTACCTACGGACAAAAGGCCCATGAAGAAGAAAGCATAAAAAAGGCCATCAATGCTTTATTTGACGGCATGCGCAGGTCAGACAGCACCTTAATGAGAAGTGCTTTTAACCAAGGCGCCATTTTACAAACCATTGTAAAAACCAAAGTGGGGGCTACCGAAGTAAGAAGCACGGACTTAAATCTTTTCGTTCAAAGTATTGCAAAGCCCCATCCTTTGGTTTACGACGAGCGGATTGTTTTTACCAAGATCTTAATAGATGGCGAATTGGCCAGTGTGTGGACCGATTATCAATTTTACATCGGCGATAAATTTAGCCACTGTGGCGTAAACTCTTTTCAATTGGTAAAGTATGGCAATGATTGGAAGATTGTTTACCTGATAGATACCAGACGAAAAGACCATTGTAACTAGCCACAGTTTTAGTAGCCACAGTTACATAGATCTTATTTGCCTCATAAATCATCTGTGCATTTGCGGCAAATTCAATAAAGCCTCAATTATCTCTCTTATTTTTTGTTGATTTGTATTTATCCTTATCAAAAACAGCATATATGAAACCAGATATCAGTTCAATCTTAGCCCAATTGGGCATCGCTGGATTTAATCCATCATACAGTACCGGAAGTAAATGGAGCCATGCGGCAGACGGGCCACATATCCACAGCATGTCGCCAGTAGACGGTGAAAAAATTGCTTCGGTTTTTGCAGCATCCATGAAAGAGTACGACCATGTGATTACTACTGCGCAAGAAGCCTACAAATACTGGAGCAAAGTACCTGCCCCAAAACGCGGGGAAATTGTGCGCCAACTGGGCGATGCCTTAAGGAAACAAAAAACTGCTTTGGGCACCTTGGTTTCGTACGAAATGGGCAAAAGCTTACAAGAAGGATTAGGCGAGGTGCAAGAAATGATCGATATCTGCGATTTTGCGGTAGGACTTTCACGCCAGCTATATGGCTTAACCATGCATAGCGAAAGGCCCAACCATCGCATGTACGAACAGTGGCATCCACTAGGGGTAGTGGGCATCATTTCGGCCTTTAATTTCCCCGTAGCGGTATGGAGCTGGAATGCAGCATTGGCATGGGTTTGCGGAAACGTGTGCGTTTGGAAACCTTCCGAAAAAACACCGATTACAGCCATTGCCTGCCAACGCATTGTAGAAGACGTTTTTGCGGCCAACGACATTCCAGAGGGTGTTTCCTGTTTAATTATTGGCGACCGGGAAATTGGAGAGTTACTAAGCAACGACACCAGGGTTCCTTTAATTTCGGCCACCGGCTCAACCAGGATGGGCAAATCAGTAGCCATGTCGGTAGCTAACCGTTTAGGGAAAAGCATTTTGGAATTGGGTGGTAATAACTCCATCATCATCTCTAAAGATGCCGATTTAGACATGTCCCTTATTGGGGCTGTTTTTGGCGCTGTAGGTACGGCAGGCCAACGCTGCACCACTACCCGCAGATTAATTATCCACGAAAGTGTTTACGAAACTTTTAAGGCGAAATTGGTAAAAGCTTATGGCCAATTGCGCATCGGTAATCCTTTGGACCAAAACAACCATGTGGGTCCGCTGATTGATAAAGATGCCGTGCGGGCATACCTTGCTGCCATTGAAAAATGCAAAGCAGAAGGCGGCAATTTTGTGGTTGAAGGCGGCGTATTGGAAGGCGATGCCTACCACTCTGGCTGCTACGTAAAACCTTGCATTGCCGAAGTGGAAAACCACTACGAGATTGTACAGCACGAAACTTTTGCACCGATACTTTACTTAATTAAATATACCGATTTGGAAGAGGCGATTGCTTTGCAAAACGGTGTTCCCCAAGGCCTGTCATCCGCCATTATGACCTTAAACTTAAGGGAAGCAGAGCTTTTCCTTTCGGCACAGGGCTCCGACTGCGGCATTGCCAATGTAAACATCGGTACTTCTGGAGCTGAAATTGGTGGTGCCTTTGGTGGCGAAAAGGAAACTGGCGGTGGTAGGGAAAGTGGCTCTGATGCTTGGAAAGCTTACATGCGCAGACAAACCAATACCATCAACTACTCCGACACCTTGCCATTGGCACAGGGAATTAAATTTGATTTGTAATTTTATAGAATTAAAAATAAAAAGGGCAGTTCAATGATTGAACTGCCCTTTTACATGTATATAGAGCCCTTGGCGGGAGCGGATTTTATTTTGCCAGTTCAATGTCAGCGATGCTTTCCAAAGTAGGCGCTACAACTTTAGCTTGTGCCACATATTTGGGCGCAATAGATTTGATATCTGAAATACTTGCCATAAATTGTCCAGTGCTCATTTTTGCCGAAGTACCCATTAAGGCAAAGTGCTCTTCAGTGGAGCCGCTTAATTTCAAGCTGGCGTTATCGGTTACCGAAGTGTTTAAGCTGATTGTTTTTGCATTGATATCAGCCGATGCTTTATCTTTTAACACTACGTCTAAAGTCAAGAAGCTTACTTTTCCGAAAGTTTTTACCGTTGCATTGTCACCAGCCTCAATAGCGGTTAGGTTGCGCACATAAACCGTTACCGATAGTGGCTCTTTTTCGAAAGAGCTGATGCGCAACACGCCATCTTTTTGTTGTACCAACGCATTTTTAGAATAGTAGCTGTCGTACACTTTTACACTTTCGGCTGGCGCCTGTACCACAAACACTTCAACGTTACCTGATGCTACAATTTTGTTGATGTTTTTTACCTCGTTTAAAATGGTGAAGCTTTTTTCTTTAGTGTTATTGTTGTTGTTGTTTTTACCACTTTCGGTTGCGAAAGCTGAGCTGCTCATTACGACTAAACCTAATACAGCTGCGAATAAATTTTTAATAGAAGTTTTCATGATGTTCTTATTTTAATATCTTTAATTTCTTTTTTTGGCGCCATCCATTTTGGAAAGCTTTCGGTAATAAGACATGCTGAACGCCAAAAGGTTGCACGCCTATTTGTTGTTTTATACCACAGGCAATTAACCTTAGACCAACGCCTGTAATTTTTCGACGAACGCCCTGTATTTTTTTTAAAATCTGGGGCCTCGCCTGAAGTAATTAAGATGGGTAGATTCCTTTTGGAGTAATACCAGGCTTCGCTTTCCTAGCGTCACTTTCCTTTTCCTTTGCGTTAAAATTTAACCGCAAAGATTTGAAGTATGCGCAAAGTATTATTTGTCCTATAAATCAGCCAACCAAAAAGGATTTTCACGCCAATCGGGTTTAGCATACTCCAGCCTGTGCAGTACACCTGCCAGCTAAACCCGACAGCAGCGGAAAACCCGCAAGCGAGCACAGCGAGTGCGGATTTGGAGTGAATCCCGAAATATCGGGACAGGTCAGCGGGGCCAAACTTAAATAGTAGCAGTAAATTGCTTTTCAAATAAATGTTTAACCAACATACCCTCGTAGGTTTATACTTACCCATTCCCATTGTAACATAATTTTTAGGCATTGCTTTGAAAAAACAAGTATTTGCTGTAAGTTTAAAATTTTTTAACAGCTTACCTTTTAATTGTTTTAGCCTTTAATTAATGTTACGAGTAAATAGTTCAGCACCCTGTCAAATTGTGTATTCTTTATGCAAACACGATTATCTGGGCTATTTAATTGAACCACATATTGTTCAGCTTAACCCGCAGGGCGATTTTTCGTTAACCTACCAACGTTTATTTACGCATACGGCGCAAGAATTTGCTAAACATTTAACTGAGCTGGATTTTAAACTGATCAAAATCCTTGATGAAACCGAACAGGATTTCATTATCAAAAAATATTACAAAAAAGCCATTAGGCCCTTCGAGTTTTTCAGCAAGTTTTACGACCAAAAGTTTTACGACTCGGTACGTCCCAAAATTGAAAAGAAACTGACCGAGGTACTGGAAATCCTTAAAACCAAAGGCGGCCTTTACCTGATGGACAAGGACGGTTGGCCTGCCGAACGAAAAATTGAACTGGCCACCGAGGCTTCGACCATTTTGTTCCACTTTAGGCGAAACGAGGTAGAAACCCGCTATTTCCCCACCATTAAATACCAGGGCATGCGCATTGATTTTATGTTTAAGGATGCGCAGGTGATTTGCAACCAGCCCGCCTGGCTATTGCTTAATGATGTACTGTACTTTTTTGAGCAGGATTTTGAAGGGAAAAAACTGACGCCCTTTTTGAACAAGCGTTACATCACCATCCCTAAAGCTACCGAGGAAACCTATTTTGAAAAGTTTGTTGCACCGCTGATTGAAAAATACCACGTGTATGCCGAAGGCTTTGAAATTAAAACCGAAAAACACGAGCCAAAAGCAACCATTAAGGTGATTTATGTAGAAAACGGTGTTTCCCAGATACAGCTTTATTTCAAATATGGAAGTTATTCTTTTGCCATGGGCAATGAGCACAAAGTAACGGTGAGGCTGCAAAAGGATGGCGACAACTATACTTTTATCCGCATTAAGCGAAACATTGCATGGGAAAAACAACAGTTTGATTTCTTGACGAGCCTGGGCTTGAAAAAAGTGAGTGCGCTTTTCCACCATTTGGAGTTGCCCAACCTCAACGAAAACCATAATGCCTCCTATGCCATTATCAGCTGGGTAAACGAGCATATTGATGCCCTAAATGAAAAAGGTTTTGAGATAGAACAGGCCAGCAGCGCCAAACGATTTGTGTTGGGCAGCAATAAAATTGATTTCGAGATTAAGGAGGATAATGACTGGTTTGACATTAATGCCATTGTTTATTTTGGCATTCACCCCATTCCGTTCATTTCCTTAAAACAGCATATCCTGCATAAAAAAAGGGAGTTTATTTTGCCTGATGGCGATATTGCGATTATTCCGGAGAAGTGGTTTACGCAGTACAGCAGCTTGTTTAGTTTGGCCGATGGCGGCAAACAGCTTAAACTTAAGAAATTCCATATTGGCCTGATCAACGATTTGGCAGAAGATAGCATTGCCAATGTAACGCTTGACCGTAAGCTGCAAAAACTGAACGATTTTGAGCAAATTGATGATTTTTCGATGCCCGAAAACTTCAAGGGCGATTTGCGCCATTATCAAAAAGCGGGCTACAATTGGTTTAGTTTTTTACGTGAATACAACTTTGGCGGCTGTTTGGCCGATGACATGGGCTTGGGTAAAACCATCCAAACCTTGGCCATGCTGCAAAAAATAAAGGAAGAAGATCTATTGGCAGGCAAGCACAGTACTTCGCTCATTATCATGCCTACTTCCTTAATTTATAACTGGCTTAACGAAGCTAAGAAATTCACGCCTTCGTTAAAAATATTATCCCATACGGGTACCAATCGGAATAAAGACCTTGCCCATTTGGATAAATATGATGTGGTGATTACCACATATGGCGTTACCCGAGTGGATGTGGATTTACTGCAGGGATTTTATTTCAACTACATCATTTTAGATGAAAGCCAGAACATTAAAAATCCTTCTTCGAAATCGTTTAAAGCGGTAAGAACGTTGAAATCAAGGCATAAGTTGGTATTGAGCGGTACGCCGATAGAAAACTCGGTAAGCGATCTTTGGACACAACTTACTTTCTTGAACCCAGGTTTGTTGGGCACACAATCGTTTTTTAACGAGGAGTACGTGCAAGCCATCGAAAAACGTAAGGATGAAGATAAAGCCAAAAAGCTACAGGCCATTATCAAACCTTTTGTTTTGCGACGTACCAAGGAGCAAGTTGCGGCTGAATTACCTCCTAAAACCGAGCATATCTTTTATTGTGATATGAGCGAGGATCAGGCTACTTACTACGAAAAAACAAAATCGGCCTATCGTAACGACTTGCTGAGCAATATGGACAATGGCACTTATGCCAAAAAACAGATCCAGATTTTACAGGGCTTAACCGCACTGCGCCAATTGGCCAATCACCCCGTGATGATTGATGAGGCCTATACTTCTGATTCGGGCAAGTTTGAGAACGTGATGCACACTTTGGACAATGTGCTGGTGGGCGGGCATAAAGTGCTTATCTTTTCGCAGTTTGTCAAGCATTTGGAAATTTTCAGGAAACATTTGGAGAAACGGCACATTAACTATAGCTATTTGGATGGAGGCACCAAGAACCGCGGAGAGATTGTAGCCGATTTCCAACAGAACGAAGAGATTAAAGTATTCCTGATCTCGATCAAAGCAGGTGGTGTTGGCTTAAACCTTACCCAAGCAGATTATGTGTTTATCCTGGATCCGTGGTGGAACCCGGCCATTGAACAACAGGCCATTGACCGTACCCATCGTATTGGTCAGGATAAAAAAGTGTTCATTTATAAATTCATTTCCAAAGACACGGTGGAAGAAAAAATATTGGCCTTGCAACAGCGTAAAAAATCATTGGCCAGTTCGTTGATTACTACCGAAGAAAGCTTCTTTAAATCGCTAAGCAAGGAAGATATCCAGGAACTTTTGGCCTAGTAGCAGCACTTAGCTGATTTGTTTTTTACCTTTGACTTTAAACTTTTTATTTAAAAATGCAGCCTTTCGATTTAATATTTAACAATACCGATTACGCCGTTTTTCCAGAAGGCAACGAAACCTATACGATCTACAAAGACGGGAAAGAATACCTGCAAATCCAGAAAGATGATGGCGAGCAGTGGATCAAATTTGATAAGGAGACAGGCACTCCTGTATTTGAACCCGATGAAGAAGTGAATGCTTTGGGCAAACTTATTGCGGCCTATAAAGAGAACCCCGAAGAGGACGAAGATGAGGATAACGAAGCGGAATTTTAGTGATGGAAGAATCTTTTCATTTTAAACTCCGCGGTGCCATTTACGAGGTTATTCCTGAGGAAGACCATACCTATACCATTTTTAAAAAGGGCGCTGAGTATCTACAGATTTTAAAGAACAGCAACCATAAATGGATGCGCATTGACTACAAAACAGATCTTCCTGTGCCAGAGGAAAACGACGAAGTAGAAGATATTGGCGCCGTGATAGACCGATATTTACTGAAGTAACGTCCTTTCCTCATTTCGGCTTGCCCGAATTGCCAACCCTACTCTGTCATTTCGAGCTTAGCAGAGAATTACCGACCCTACCCCGTCATCTCGACCTTGCGGAGAGATCTTTGAACTTTGTTATACACATTCAAAGATTTACTTAATTGAGTTTAAGATTTATCAGTAACGAGACAGAAAGGTCTTTGGCCCCTTAAAAAGCACGGTTTTTCATTTACATCTTCAAAGATTTCTCCACAAGGTCGAAATGACGAATAAACTACCATTCCAATATCTCAGGGCTTAAATCTTTCCACTCCCTATTGACTTGATTAATCAACATTTCCTTTTTAGTCCTATTCCATTTTTTTAATTGCTTCTCTCTTGCAATTGCCTCTTCAATGGTTGTATATACCTCGTAATAAATACAAAAAATCAATTCATACTTTGCTGTAAATGAAGCGGGATAAATTTTGGTTCGATGTTCATACAGCCTATTTTGTAAATTAGAAGTAACACCGATATATAACGTGCTCCTTTGATAATTAGTCATGATATAAATACAGCCGCCCCTTACCATGTTCTTTTTTTGTTTTATGAATGCCTACCCTATGTCGTCATCTCGACCCTGTGGAGAGATCTTTGAATTTTGTTAACTCTCATAATTTTTCATTTACCTATCCCAATTGCATATGCAAAGATTTAACTTCGTTGATTTTCAATTCTCCACAAGGTCGAAATGACGAAGTGCTTACCCTGCCCAACTGTCCCTATCCAAACTGCGATAATGGATCGCCTCTGCCAGATGCTCAATTTCGATATTTTCACTATCCGCTAAATCAGCAATAGTACGGGCAACTTTCAGGATCCGATCATAGGCCCTGGCAGATAAGCCCAGTTTTTCCATGGCCTGTTTAATCAACGAACGTCCCTGCTCATTTATTTGGCAAATTTGCCTCACCATATTGGCACTCATCTGGGCGTTGGCATGAACTTCTTCCAATGTCGCAAACCGAGCGTCCTGTATCGTTCTTGCCTTCATTACCCTTTCCCTGATCAAATTGCTTTTCTCAGCTAAACGAGCTGACGACAGCTGCGAAAAGTTTACCGGTGTAACCTCCACATGCAGGTCTATCCTATCCAGCAAAGGCCCCGATATTTTGCTCAAATATTTTTGCACTACTCCTGGTGCGCATACACATTCCTTTTCAGGATGATTGTAAAAGCCACAGGGGCATGGACGCGTTACCTAGTTTGCGTATAAAACGAAAGGTGAAACTGCCTCTACCTAAGAAATACCCAATTAAACCCACTACTATCGGTGACCATCTCAAAAAAAGGAGGCTGAATTTGAAACTGAAACAAACAGATGTAGCCAAAATTTTGGGAGTACATCAAGAAACAATTTCTATTTGGGAGGATAATAAGAACAAACCACAAATTTTTCATTATCCCGCAATTCATAATTTTTTAGGTTATACAACTGTGTCTTTTGATGAATCTACATTCTCGGGTCGGGTTTCAGCTCTACGGTGGAAAAATGGACTTAGTTTTAAACAATTGGGCAGTTTGCTTGGCGCGGATCCATCAACAGTAAGTTCATGGGCAAATGGGGAATGCATACCTCCCAAGCTGAGGATGATCTGCATAGATAAAATTATTGAAAGTCTACTAAGCCAAAAGACATAAAATTGGAGCATAAAGCAGATCGAAACATTCTAGATCTGGATAAAGAACAGACATGCAACCAGCTACTTGCGTTGCCATGTTTGCTTTATCCTGACGAAGGTTGTCAAATAAAGAGAATAGCAAAAGCATACGGAATGTTGGGAGGTCAGCGACCAGTTGAAATAAAGAAAAGGCAGCCGATAGCTAACTTTTCTTTGTAAAAAATTTATCAGGGCCGCCACTATGAGGTATCTGTAAAAAATCAAGTAATGGGCTTGAAAGGTAGGGATTCCAACATTGATTCAATCTCATACAAAAAAGTCTCCTTGTAATAGAAGCCGGTTTTACTGTAGGAATAGACATTGGCATGCTGATTAGGACTATCTTCCCTAACAGCTAGTTCACTTTCCATATCTACGACATCAGTGAGCTCGAAATTCTTTGTGATTTTTTCACAGTAACCATTCACACCTGGATTGGTGGGAAATACATAATTCCTGTACATATTTGCGTCAACCGAGCGGTTTTGATTAAGTGATGGCGTTCGGGAAGATATGAAGGAAACTCCAAATGGGGTTTCCGAGCTATTGTTTTTTTCAAAGATATACTGCATGAAAAATTGGGGGATAATGTATTCCGGCTTAAAGCTATCAGACGTATTAGTAGTTTTAACAGAGAGAATGTATTTGAATGGATGGATGACGATGTTGTTAATTAAGGTGGCGTATGCTGTCTGCAGATATCCTCTGGTTGACTTTATACCACCGAGATGGCCATCCTTTTCGTCGAAGAGCGAAAGTATTTCTTCTCCAAAAAGAAAATAGTCTAAAAGTTCCTCTGCCAATATGCCCTTTCTCTCAAAAAAATTCTGGATGACATTCTTATTAAGTGCGTTTTGGGTTAATAACTCTGGTATCTGGCGTTCCGAAAATTCAGCATATCCAATACTTTCCTCACATGTCGTTGCTATCTCTTCTAAACGATCCTGAAGTAACAGCTTTCTATCCCTGCTGAATTTAGTAAATTGCATAACGCTCATATATAGCATTGTTTCGAAAAAATGCAAAACGGCTACCAATGAGTCCGAAAGCTGATAAATCTTGTAATCGGCACCCTCCTTAATCTTGAACCGGGAAGCCTTGATCGTTTCAAAAGCTGGCTTGTTCAGCTCTTCCCAACATGCATGTACGGACTTGCCAAGATATAAACAAGGCATCCCTGCCAGATTAAATCTGCCGGTAGCCGCAATAGAACGTTTCTCGAAGGGTACATGTAGAATTTGTTTCAAGTCTGCGTCACCAGCCAATATATCCTTCCTACATCTATAGAATCTAGGTGCTGCAGAAAAAACATGGGGAAACTCGCTAAGGTCAGTATGATGAAAATGTTTAAGATAGTAATCATCAAGCCATTCGATCGTGGTTTTGAAAACAGCCAAGCTTTTGATCAGATTTCCCGAGAGATACAGCTCTACAGTTTCAAGCAACCCTGATGTAATTTTCAGAATTTCATCCTTTCTCGTAATCAGCTCCTGTTAATATGGCTAGAAGTATCTAAAGAGAGCATTTTTGAAGTCATCTCCGCGAAATTACGTTTGATCTCCGTTAAATAATCTTTTTCAATCCGTTGGTTAGGAATACGGAATAGCGGGTCATTGATTAAATCTGTTATACGCATTGAAAGTAAATGTTAATTATTTGATAAGTCATGAAAATAAAAAAATCTGATTTTAACCCTAACGACTAATTCAATAAAAATGCGACATTTGTCACCTTTTTATTGGATTATTTACTGCCACAACACTTCTTATACTTTAAACCGCTATTACAGAAACAAGGCTCATTCCTGCCTATTTTTCTCATGTTCTTTCCTAGCGGAATGGTATTGCTCCTCTGGAGAGCCCGGATTTCTTCAGTTGCAGTTTCCATTTTTGGATCAAATGTCCAAGGTTCATCCAAATAGACCAGAAAATCTATCAGTTTATTACTACCAGAAAAAGCACCCATTCCCAGCCAGGCATTACATCCGGAAGCATACTTCCTTAATTCAGCGTAAACATTTACACGTTCATCAAGCTCTTGCGGATCAACTCTGTTCAGGACAATATAACTGACCCCGAAATCAGGTTTTGAAGCCGTCGCAATAGACCGAATAGTGTTTTCCCTAATGGACCCGGTTTTTGTACGTATCATCGCAGAAACAATGTCCTCTCTAGATTTACCCGACCAGTCGAGCAAATGGAAAACAATATCGGTAAGCTGTGAATGACCACTCGCCTTTAAATTCCTGATAAATTCGTCGAAATTTGGATCCTTCCACCTATTGTGGATGGGGTCATCTTTCTCCGGCAGGAGATGCTGCTGCCCAGTTTTGAAAGGATAATAGTTACGGTCGATATTGGCCCCGTAACTGGTATCCAACATCCCTCCGTCATATCCCTCCAGCCTGCATAACTTCTGGCTGAGGTGGTAGCCTAAATACACCAATTCCTCATCTGCATGAAAGTAGTCCAACAGGTTAATACGCTGGCGAATATAATAAAGGAAATCATAGGGATCCGGCAGATAATGCACCATCAGCTCCAAATCAAATGCGGAAACAAATAAGGGAAATGGATCTTTCTCCTCTTTTTTCAGCATCATATGTACCTGGTGTACCAAGGCTGGGTAGTTTTCGGTAGTCAGTCCCAGAATATATATCTCCGAAATGGATGTATTCTTCAGGCGGCTGAGTTCCTTTCCATTTTCGTCCAGAAAGGTGAACTTTCCCTCCAAAATACTTGTCCTGGATATTAGGCCCTGATCATAGGCATCCTGGACTGCGCCCTTAAAATCAGTCGATAACTGTTCAAAATTCCCACGCCTAGCCATCATGGTCAGTTTTTTGGATTTCACCTGAACACAGAGCGCCTTATTGCCCAATAGGCACAATACATCGACATCGGTAACAGTTTCCCCTTTAGAGGACTTGACTAGTACGGAACGAAACGTATGCTCCTTTCCGAAAACCTTCACCAGAAAATCATAGGCGATCTCCTCACCAACATCTCCACGATGCTTTGCCAGTTTGGGCCGATAAGCTTTATCTTCCCACATCCAGTAAAAAGGACTTTCGTAAACGGCCTCAGGAATCAGGTAACCGATCGGAACGAAATATCTTTCTTCGCTAAGCTTTATGATTGGTGTTGAGTTCAGCTGATTAAAATATCCAGGGCCATTGTATGCATGATTACCGCCAGGTCTCACTGAGAAATTGTCAAGGAAACTACTTACTGCACCATCAGCTCCCAAATTTTGAGGTGAAACAATGAACATATTGACAAGGTTATCATAGAATTGTCTCCAATCTTCTGCCAGTTCCACCTGCCTACTATCTGGATCGGGAAACAGTGCCCTATACTGATAAAAGCTCGCCGAGATGAACTGTTCGCGCTCTACTTTATCCAGCTCTTCCCTGCTGTATTTCTTCTTCAGTTTTTTCCTTGCCTTTTTGGCGACTTCTGGAAATACCTCCTTTAAATCCAACAAATGGATCAATTCGGCCTTCTGGTGAAAGAAGGCCTTAATTTTCCCAACAACTTCGACTGCCTCCTGGAATTCAAAATTCCTGTGTTCCCTTAACCAAACTTGATCATACCTATACTTACGCTCCAGATATTCCAGGTACTGAAAATCATAAACTCCGTCACCAGCGTAGAACATCGGCTCTACCATCCCCGAAACCTTAACGAAGAAATCCATTCTATCCTCAAGCGAATCTTCCATCTGTTCCCCATTGGCCTGCTTTTCGAACATTTCCCGGAATTTCTCAAACTGCCTTGCATTGAATGAATAGTGCAGTTCCTCCATCACCCCATAAGTCTTTTCCTTCATTTCGATCACTTTTTCCGGAGATTCAGGATAGTGGAAATTCATTTCATTATGGAGCAGGAAGCCAAGGATCAGGGAACATTCCTTCACGCTGAGCTTGGACCTTGGATCGACCAAATGGATCTTGTTTAGGTCATGATGAAAATCTTCGAAGAGTATCATGCACAGGGCATAGATGTAACCTTGGCTATTAATCAAAGTTTTTAACTCGGCAATGACCTGATCGGTCTCTTTAATCTTTTCCATGATCGTTAATTTATCTTCACTTTTGCAACACCAATATGAATCCTCGCTGGTAGCGTAACGATTTAGTTCAGTGTATTCTTGGTCCAAACGAAAGACTTATATATCCCCAGGGCCAAAAGGTAGGCACCGAATATATTGACCAACATCAGCGACACGGCCATTACCACAGAAGTACTGTAGCTATAAATTAAATAAGACGCGAAGAAAAGAAAAAATAGATTAATCAAAGTCACCCATTTGGTCTGTGTTTTTTTCCTGTCCTCCTCCTCCTGATAGGTAGCAAGCCTGACATCCTTCTTGCGCACACTTACCATCAACGAAGGTTCCACGAAGCTCACGTTATCTACCAGAAAACTGAAGACACCAACACCGTGCCTATTAAAGACAGGCATCAGATACTTCCGTTGCCTTGTCACGATATTTACATCCTTCTGGTGCCATTTCCTTTGATCCTCATCCAAGTCGTCAACATGTTTATTCTTCTCAATCACTGAAGCAAAGTAATCCCAGAAATCCTTGGTAAGGTAAACTGGTGTAAACTGTGTATTTCGGAAATACTATCCATCCCTGTACGTTCCAAACTGTTCAGTA
>NZ_QMHO01000013.1 GCF_003313505.1 Pedobacter nanyangensis
ACTATGGCATGTTGCCAAACCCGGCAATGGCTAACAGGCTATGCCGATTGGCCGTGTTGTGCGAAGAGGGAGCGGGCTGATGTTTGCTTTTGTTCTGTCCTTTCTTGAATGCATCTTTAGCTTATAGGTTGGCTGTAGTTGCCGTCCCCGCCAACTGCTGGCTTTAGCTTTATAGGTTGCTGTAGTTGGCGTCCCCGCCAACGGGCTGTTGTTTGATATTTGCAATGTATGTATTGAAATAGACTGGATGGAAACGGAAACCCCACAGCCAAGCGTAGCGCGGGCGAGGAGTTGTAGTGTACAGCCAGGCTTGCGGGAGATAGTAGCAATGAAACTGCTCTTCTAAAAATAAATGGCTAGCTTACGGTACATCAAAAAATCCCAACCAGCTTTTTACACTGATTGGGATTTGGTTGTCTTTCCGTTTTTTTAAACTTGCGGACTATTAAGCTTGCGCCGCTTTAGCGGCTGCTTCTTTTCTGATAATATTTAAGGCACCGCCTGCTTTGAACCATTCAATTTGTTGCTCGTTATAGCTGTGGTTAACGTCAAATTGCTCAGTAGTGCCATCTGCATGGTGTAGTACCAGGGTTAACGGTTTGTTTGGGGCAAATTCTGTTAAACCTAGGATATCGATGGTGTCATCTTCCTGGATTTTGTTATAATCTTCTTTATTGGCGAAGGTTAAGCCCAGCATGCCTTGTTTTTTCAGGTTGGTTTCGTGGATACGGGCAAAAGATTTTACCAATACCGCACGTACACCCAAATGACGAGGCTCCATAGCCGCATGCTCACGAGATGAACCTTCACCATAGTTTTCATCACCTACTACAATTGAACCAATGCCATCGGCTTTATAAGCGCGTTGGGTAGCTGGTACCGGGCCGTACTCGCCAGTCAATTGGTTTTTAACGGTATCGGTTTTATCGTTAAAGAAGTTAACGGCACCAATTAGCAAGTTATTGGAAATGTTGTCCAAGTGGCCGCGGAATTTCAACCAAGGCCCAGCCATGGAGATGTGGTCGGTGGTACATTTGCCTTTAGCTTTGATGAGTAGCTTTAGGCCTTTAAGGTCAGTGCCTTCCCAGGGGGCAAAGGGATCTAATAATTGCAAGCGGTGCGAAGTGGGAGAAACCTTAACTTCTACGCTAGAACCGTCTTCGGCAGGAGCTTGGTACCCAGCGTCGTCAACGGCATAACCTTTTTCAGGCAGTTCCCAGCCGGTTGGTTCGTCTAGTTTTACCTGTTCTCCTTTATCGTTGGTTAAGGTATCGGTAAGAGGGTTAAAGCCTAAATCGCCTGCGATAGCCAATGCGGCTACGATTTCTGGAGAGGTTACAAAAGCGTAGGTGTTGGGGTTACCGTCGGCACGTTTAGCGAAGTTACGGTTAAACGAGTGTACAATGGTATTTTTCTCTGCTTTCTCGGCACCGGTTCTGTCCCACATTCCAATACAGGGGCCGCAGGCGTTGGTGAAGATGGTGGCATCCAGGTTAGTGAAAGTGCTTAGCAGGCCGTCTCTATCGGCAGTGTAGCGAACCTGTTCAGAGCCTGGGTTAATCCCAAACTCGGCTTTTTTGCCCAAGCCTTTAGCTATAGCTTGCCTTGCTACCGAAGCAGCGCGGGATAAATCCTCGTATGAGGAGTTGGTACAAGAACCGATCAGTCCCCACTCTACCTTGGTGGGCCAGCCATTTGCTGCGGCAACGTCTTTCATTTGTGAAATTGGGGTAGCCAAATCAGGGGTGAATGGACCGTTCAGGTAGGGCTCCAGTTCATCAAGGTTAATTTCGATTAATTGGTCGAAATATTTTTCAGGTTCGGCATAAACCTCGGGATCACCGGTTAAGTGTGCGGCAACTGTGTTGGCTGCATCGGCAACATCGGCACGGTTAGTAGCACGCAGGTAACGTTCCATGCTATGGTCATAACCAAAAGTGGAGGTAGTAGCACCAATTTCGGCGCCCATGTTACAGATTGTGCCTTTGCCGGTACAGCTTAAGTTTGTGGCGCCATCGCCAAAATATTCTACAATAGCACCGGTACCACCTTTTACGGTTAAAATACCCGCTACTTTCAGGATTACATCTTTGGCCGAAGTCCAACCGCTTAATTTTCCGGTTAGCTTGATTCCGATTAGTTTAGGAAATTTAAGCTCCCAGGGTAAACCAGCCATCACATCGCAGGCATCGGCACCGCCAACGCCAATGGCCAGCATGCCTAAACCACCTGCATTTACGGTGTGGCTATCGGTACCAATCATCATCCCGCCAGGGAAAGCATAGTTTTCCAAAATCACTTGGTGGATAATTCCTGCGCCTGGTTTCCAGAAACCGATACCATATTTGTTGGAAACCGATGAAAGGAAGTCGAAGACTTCCGCACTCTCGGTTTTGGCATGAGGCAAGTCAATTTCGGCACCTAATTTGGCAGTGATGAGGTGATCACAGTGTACAGAAGAAGGCACTGCTACTTTCGGTCGGCCAGCTTGCATAAACTGCAAAAGGGCCATTTGAGCCGTTGCGTCCTGCATTGCTACTCTATCTGGAGCAAAATCCACGTAGTCTACACCACGATTAAATGCTCTGTTGGATTTTCCGTCCCAAAGGTGAGCGTATAATATCTTTTCTGAAAGGGTTAAAGGCCTGCCTACTAATTCACGAGCGGCATCTACGCGTTCGCCAAAAGTTGCATATACCTTTTTGATCATTTCTATATCAAAAGCCATACTTTATTTTGTTTAAAATTATTGTCAATAATGACATTATCTAAAATTAGATATTTTTTGACAGACTTATTTTTGAGATTTGTCAAATTATGTTATTTAAAACCATTCTATACAATGTGTTTTATAAGCAAAAAAGGCTATCCAATTGATTGGATAGCCTCCTGTTTTTAACAAATGATTTGCTGATTTGTTCTTATTGTTTTGTAGAAATTGGGGTGAACTTGGTTAAGTTGATGCCTTCTACGGCCAATTTATATTCTTCGATGCTTGGAATGCGGCCTAAAATTGCGGAAAGAACCACCACTGGCGTAGATGCCAATAAAGATTCTCCTTTTTTGCCGTCTTTGTCTTCTACTACACGGCCTTGGAACAAACGGGTAGACGTGGCCATTACCGTATCGCCTTTGGCGGCCTTTTCTTGGTTTCCCATGCACAAGTTACAGCCTGGACGCTCTAGGTACATGATGTTTTGGTACTCAGTACGTGCTGTGCTTTTAGGTAGGGCATCGCTAAATTCGAAGCCAGAGTATTTTTGCAAATATTCCCAGTCGCCTTCGGCTTTCAGCTCATCAATGATGTTATAGGTTGGGGCCGCAACTACCAATGGTGCTTTAAATTCTACGGTGCCGGTTTGGGTTTCTACGTTTTTCAGCATTTGCGAAACAATTTTCAAATCGTCTTTATGCACCATGCACGAACCTACGAAACCAAGGTCCACTTTTTTGTCGCCACCGTAGTAAGTCAGGTCTCTAATGGTATCATGTGTATAACGTTTGGAAACGTCCGCATTGTTCACGTCTGGATCGGCAATCATTGGTTCGTTGATCACATCCAGATCAATCACTACCTCTGCATAGTATTTAGCATTGTCATCAGGTGTTAATGCTGGTTTGATGCCGGTTTTAATTTCCTCGATACGTTTGTTGGCCTTGTTGATCAAACCTTGTAGCACTTGGTTATGGTTGTCCATACCTTTTTCTATCATGATTTGAATACGGTTTTTGGCAATCTCTAATGATTGGATTAGTGTGTCGTCCTGCGAAATACAGATCGAAGCTTTTGCTTTCATTTCTGCGGTCCAATCGGTAAAAGTAAAGGCTTGGTCTGCTAGTAAAGTACCAATGTGAACCTCAATAATTCTGCCTTGGAATACGTTTTCACCATCAAACTGTTGTAGCATTTGCAGTTGTGTTGCATGAACCACATCACGGAAATCCATGTGCTCTTTCATTTGACCTTTGAAAGTCACTTTTACCGACTCAGGGATTGGCATAGAAGCCTCGCCTGTTGCCAAAGCTAGTGCTACTGTACCAGAATCGGCACCGAAAGCTACTCCTTTTGACATGCGAGTATGCGAGTCGCCACCAATGATGATTGCCCATTCGTCGATGGTGATGTCATTCAATACTTTGTGGATTACGTCGGTCATGGAATGATAAACGCCTTTAGGGTCACGAGCCGTGATAACGCCAAAGTCGTTCATGAACTTCATCAGTTTTGGAATGTTTGCCTGTGCTTTTTTGTCCCAAACGGATGCGGTATGGCATCCCGACTGGTAAGCGCCATCAACAATTGGAGAAATAACCGTTGCTGCCATGGCCTCTAGTTCCTGGGCGGTCATTAAGCCGGTAGTGTCCTGAGAACCAATAATGTTTACTTCAACACGTACATCGGAACCTGCATGTAAAACCTTGCCTTGCGCAATACCTACTGCATTTCTGTTGAATATTTTTTCTACCGCAGTTAAGCCTTGGCCTTCAATGGATACTTCTTTGGCCGGGGCAAACACTACAGGGGCTTCAACCTCTAAAGTTTTGGCCGCAAAAGTTTGGATTTTTTTACCAAATACGATGGCGTAAGAACCTCCCGCTTTGATAAATTCCATTTTCTGTGGCGTTAAAGCTTTCGAAATGTCAATTAACTCTTGGTTGCCGTTGTATAGTTTTTTTGTTTTGGTGTTAATGGTAAGTACAGTTCCTGTCGCTACGGAATATACTTCTTCTAAAACTGGTTCGTCGTTCTCGTTACGCACTACGTTGCCGTTTTCGTCAGTTTTCTTTACCCAGTTTTTAAGATCGATACCAATACCGCCAGTTACGTCAACTGTAGTTAAGAAGATTGGAGAAATACCATTGGTGCCTCCTACAATTGGCGCAATGTTTACAAACGGAACATAAGGACTGGCTTGTTTTCCTGTCCAAAGTGCTACATTGTTTACGCCCGACATCCGTGAAGATCCTACGCCCATGGTACCTTTTTCGGCTACCAGCATAACGCTTTTGTCGGGGTGTTGTGCTTGTAAATCTCTGATGGCTTGCTGTGCCTCGGGAGTGATCATACATTTGCCATGCAGTTCACGATCTGAACGGGAGTGCGCCTGGTTGCCTGGCGACAATAAATCCGTAGAAATATCGCCAATGCCCGCAATAAACGTTACCACCTTGATTTCTTCCGCTACTTCGGGAAGTTTGGTGAAAAACTCAGCCTGAGCATAGCTTTCTAGTATTTGTTTGGCAATCTCATTGCCGTTATGGTAAGCTTCTTTTAAACGGTCGGTATCTGCGTCGTACAAGAAAACCTGTGTTTTAAGCACTTCAGCTGCTTTTTTGGCTTTATCGCCGTTATCAGCCAAAGCGATGTCTAACAATACTTTAATGGATGGACCGCCTTTCATGTGCGACAACAATTCGAAAGCAAAATCGGGGGTGATTTCAGACACGATGGTTTCACCCAAAATGATTTCTTTTAAAAATTGTGCTTTTACGCCAGCGGCACCCGTGGTACCCGGTAGGGTGTTATATATAAAAAAATTAACAGCGTCCTGTCTGTTAAAATTATTTACATTTTTAATTTGTTCGATGATTTCGCTTAATAATTCAGCGCTGTCAATAGGTTTGGGATGAAGGTCTTGGGCTTTTCTTTCTTCAATCTCCTGGATATAATCGTTATAAATACTCATCTTTGATGGGGTGTTTTCTTACTAAAGGCTAGCGCTACAGGGTGTGCACTTACTTTCTGCGAAAGAAACACTATTTTGTATATTAAATTTGTGTTTATTGACCAAGAAAACTCAAATTTTTGGTCAAAGCAAAAATAGCAAAAACAACCTTTAAATGCAATTAAAGCAGCTCATTAGATGATTTGAATTTATGCTGAAACCCAAGGACGTGAAATTGTGGGTTTTAATTTTTAATCATCTGTTTTTCAGTGTTTTGTTTGTTTTTTTGTAAAATATTTTATGGCGCTGCATATTTTTCTATAATAATCTTTCTGTAAAAAAACTAAAGACTAATTTGATTAAAACATCTACCTCTTTTAATCAGCACAGATATTTTTGTCTACATCGTAAAAATAATTTAGGCTTTTGGTTCTTACGTTTCCTAGTGTGTCAATGTGAACTTTGAAAGCTTCTGTTTGCATTGGGCAGAGATGAAATTTAGCCAGGTGCAAATCAAAACCGTTTATTGTTTTTCGATAGGCACCTGTAATTTTTCTTTTTGAATCAACGCAGAAGTTCAATGTTTGAGCTATGATTAGAGCTTCCGCTAACTTATCTACTTTTCCGATGAATTTTTGAAGACTTTTGGCATCATATACATATCTTAGTTCGTTTCCGTCATGATATGCAATGTAATAGTATCCTGTCCATTTTTTATTTATGAAACCTGTTTTAGGAACTTGATATTTAAGGTTTTTGAGGCTTGAGCTATCTCCTAAAATAACAATTGTTCTTGATGATTTTTGTTGATAATCTTTAAAAACACATTCCCAATAAACATTTTTGTTTGCAGGGCTAATATGTTTAATAAGACTTTCTGTATCGTTTAGTTCCGCTGGTATTTGCTTGAAATCTTTCTCCATAGATGGTGTGCAGGCAACTAAATATGTCAGCAAAAATAAAAAGAGATATCGCATTAGAATTTGACTTGATTGCCATAAGTTGCCAGTTGCCTTCTCACCGTTAAGCCCGATAGGTTTTAAAATACTTGAGATTTTTTGTGCTACGCTTTGGATAATAACAAAACTTGCTTGTGGTTGTCCAGGTTATTTCTTCGTCAGGTTCTTAATCTCCTTTTTGGTCATTTCCTTCTGGATAATTTCGGGTGTAATTACTGAGGTGTAATATTTTTGGTTGGTTAATACCCCATTAGCATTTTCGGTGGTACAGAAATATGGTGTGATAAAACCATATAGGCTTTTGGTTTCCTTTGGATTCTTTTTGGCAGCGCCGATTTCTGCTGATTTAAGATAGGTAATCAACAATGAAATGCCATATCTTTCGTTGGTCATGCTGTTAATGCCCAAGGCAGTGCCAGGAAATACCGTTTGTCCTTCTTTCACCAAAACTCCTTTTTTAAAGCCTTTATAGGTGGCCAAGGTACCGTCTGCGTGTTCTACAATTACGGTATTTACTTTACTGGTATATTTTAAATCTTTGGTGTCTTCATCATATATATCGCTTACATTTACTACAATGCCTTTTCTAATGGCCGTAACAGTATCGGCATTCTCGGTGTAAAAGCGGTAAGCTTTCCAATCGTCGGGAGTGGTAGACCCAAAATAAGTGGCATTAAGGAAAGTAGATTCTACGGCCCTTACTTTTTTACCCTGAGCATAAGGCAAGGCATACAAAAAAAGCGGACTGTATTTAGGATTAAGTTTACCTCTAATGTAGCTGTAACTATATGAATAGCCAATGCCTTGGTCTTTATTGATAGGGGTTAAGGTTAAAAAATTATCGTTGCTGTGCCTTATTTCATAAACTGGGTTGCTTGCAATGCTCGAATTGTTGAGATCTCTAAAATTTAACACCACCGTGTAGGTGCCAGGCGAGGTTTTTTCGGCGGTGAGGGTTACACTTTTGTCGGAATTTGTTTTGCTACTAATGCTAAGCTCCTTTTCCTGGGCTTGGCTAATGGATACCGATAATACGCAAATAAATGATAATGCGACTTTGTAAAATTTGTTCATGTTTACGATTTAGATGGCTAAGCTAGTTTTTTGTTGTGATTTTAATGCTAAGATGAAGAAGAATGCATAAATCCACAAATGATGTAAATTATTCACTTTAAAATATGGAAAATCTAGATTGTCAAATATTTGATCGGCAATGATGGTTGTATGCAAATAGATTTGATAAAATCAGCTTACAAGGTTTTAAATTGGTAGCCTTGTTGTAATAGATATTCGATGCTTTTGGGTAGCGCATATGCTAATCGATCCCATGCCTTTAAACTGTCATGAAAAACAATGATAGAGCCGTTTCTGGTATGTTTGATCACGTTTTGATAGCACTTTTCGGGAGAAAGCTTTAGGTCAAAATCTCCACTGAGGACGTCCCACATTATAATATTGAGTTGTGGGTTATGGCTTATGGGTGGTAAGTTGCCCGAAACCTTTAACTTGTAACTTGTAACTAATTCCTTTATCTGAGATTTTTTAATCCTGCCATAAGGCGGCCTAAACAAATTGGTGCCAGTCAGTTCTTGGCATTTCCAGAAATTGTCAACATAGGTTTTGTTGTTGGTTTTCCAGCCTTTTAAGTGGTTGTAGGTATGGTTGCCAACGGCATGTCCATCAGCTTTGATTTGTTCAAACACCTGTGGATGCTTGTTGATATTGTCGCCAATGCAAAAAAAAGTAGCTTTAACATTAAAACTTTTTAGGGTATTTAACACAAAGCTTGTAACATTTGGGATGGGGCCATCGTCAAATGTGAGGTAAACAAATTTTTCTGTGCTATCTTTATTCCAAATTAAATTATTGCGATAATACCATTTGAGAAAAAAGGGCGGCCTAACGGTGTACATGCTGTAAATGTAAACATTAAAGGCTGTAGTTAAAAAATTACAGAAAGCAACCCCTTGTTTATTTATAATTGTGAAACTTAATTTATGAAGAAAATTTATAGCCTAGGTTTATTGTTTGGAGTGGTACTGTCCACAACTGTTGGCGGTCAGGTAGTTTTTGCACAGGAAGTGATTACTATTCAAGACGCCATCGACAAAACCCTTAAAAATAACCTACAGGTTAAGCAGTCGCAGTTTAGCGAAAGCCTTAATGATGTTAATTTACAACAATCAAGGGCTGCTTTATATCCTACTTTAAACGCAAGTATTAGCCAAGATATTGGTTGGGGACGTAACCAGGTAGCATCAGGTTTATTTCAAAATACCCAAAACTATAGAACAACCGCTGGTGCCAGTACCAACCTCGATTTGTTTAATGGTTTTTCTAAAATAAACCAGATTAAACAAAATAAAGCGCTGATAGAAGCTGGAAAGACCAATACAGAGAAAATAAAAAACGATTTAATCCTTTCTGTAATTACCTCTTACATGCAAATTCTTTTCAATAAGGATTTCCTGAAGGCTGCACAACAACAATTGGAAGTAGCAAAGCAACAGTTGAATCAGCAGGCGCAACTCCTGGAGGTAGGAAATAAAACATTGGCGGATGTCTCTCAAGCAAAATCACAGGTAGCGTCTGCAGAGTTGAGCGTTACTGATGCAGAAAATGCACTAGCGATCTCTTATTTAACTTTGGCACAATTGATGGATATTCCTTCGGCTACAGTTTACCAAGTGCAGGCACCTTTGATAGATAGTTTCAAGCAACCATCAGCAAAATATAATGCAGAAGATGTTTATCAAACCGCATTGAAACAGTTTCCGGATATTAAGTTGTCCAGTGCCAATACACGTGCGGCCGAACTGGGTGTTGAGGTGGCCAAAGGAAACCTTTATCCGCGTTTGTCGTTCAATGGAAATATAGGTACAACTTACTTTTACAGTGAAAACCCTTTGATTGTTAATGACTCTTTTGAAAAGCAGTTGAAAGACAATATCTCGAAGGGCATTGGTTTGAGCTTAACTATCCCAATATTTAATGGGTTGTCGGCCAAAACGGGTGTTAAAAGAGCTAAGATCAACTTGATGCAAACGCAAACACAAGAGCAACTGGCTAAAAATAACCTTAACAAAGTAATCTATCAGGCTGTTGCGGATTTGAGAGCCGCAGAAAGTAAATATCAATCTGCCCAAAATGCTTTTGATGCTCAGAAAGATGCATTTTATGTAATCGAACAGCGTTACAATGTTGGTTTGGCCAATTCGGTAGAGTACAGTACTGCCTTAACGAATAAAAACAAGGCAGAAATAGATATGATACAAGCCAAGTATGATCTGTTGTTCAAATCAAAAGTGATTGATTATTATTTAGGCAAGCAAATTGCATTTTAAAAAAGATTAAAAACAAGCTATCAAAAGCATATTTGAAATAAATTATGAAGTTAAAACACATTTTAATAGGCGCTGGAGCAATTATCGCATTACTGATTGTATTGAAATTAACAGGGGTAATTGGTAAGGAACAGATTGAAAAGGTAACTGTAGAGAAAGCTGGGGAAAGAACAGTGATTGAAACCGTAACCGCCAGTGGTAAGATACAGCCCGAAACCGAAGTGAAATTAAGCTCCGAGGTATCAGGAGAGGTAACTGAACTTTTGGTAAAAGAAGGTGACGTGGTGAAGAAAGGACAATTGCTTTGTAAGGTACGTCCCGATATTTTGCAATCAGGTTATGAGAGAGCAGTAGCTTCTTATAACTCGCAAAAAGCTAGTGTAGCAGCATCACAACAACAGCTAGTACAGTCGCAAGCTAACTTTGTAAACGCCGAAGCTACCTATAAACGTAATGTAGAGCTTTATAATAAAAAAGTGATCTCGGCAGCCGAGTTTGATAACGCAAAAGCAGCTTATCTAACCGCAAAATCAACTTTGGAAAGCTCCAAGGAAAACGTAACCGGTGCAAAATTTGGACTGGAGCAGTCGGCAGCTAACGTAAAAGAGGCCGGAGCCAACTTGGCCCGGACGACTATTTATGCACCAGTTGATGGCGTAGTTTCTAAACTTTCTATTGAGCTTGGCGACCGTATTTTGGGTACTTCGCAAATGGCAGGTACAGAAATTATGCGCATATCTAACCTGAGCAATATGGAGGTTAACGTTGATGTAAACGAGAACGACATTAACCGCGTAACTTTGGGCGATAGCGCTACTGTAGAAGTAGATGCTTTTTCTGGTAAGAAATTTAGGGGAGTGGTAACTGAAATTGCCAGTTCCTCTACTAACGTTGGTGCAACCACCACAGCATCTGTAGATCAGGTAACCAACTTCTCTGTAAAAGTGAGATTGCTGGCCGAATCATACAGCACTGTTAAAGGTGGGGCCAAAGATTTGCCGTCTCCTTTCAGGCCGGGGCTTTCAGCTACGGTGGATATTGAGAGCGAAACCGTAAAAGGTTTGGCCGTACCTATCCAGGCTATTTTTACCGATAACAAAAATGATAGCGGTAGCGGCGGCGATGATGCCGAAAAACAGAAAAACAAACTGAACGACAAGCAGATTAAACAATATGTATATCTTTTTGATGCCAAAACATCAACCGTTAAAAAGGCAGAAGTGAGCACAGGTATCCAGAATGATCAGTATATTATCGTTAAAAAAGGTTTAAAAGCAGGCGAGCAAATTGTTTCAGGGCCTTATTCGGCTATCCAAAACAAGCTGAAAGATGGAACCAAAGTGGAGCAAACCACTAAGGATAAATTGTTTACTGCCGGAAGTAAAAAGTAGTCGTAGCAAATCATAATATTTAGTTATTTTTGTAAAGGTTTAAGGAAGTGCACACCGCATTTTTTTAAACCTTTTGTTTTTAGCCGATGTTTAACGGTAATACAGCAGAACTAACAACTGATATGAGCAGACCGAAAATAGCCATGATTGGCGGTGGAAGCTGGGCAACAGCTATTATTAAAATGCTTTCCGATAACGAATCCGAAAAGGAGATTTTTTGGTGGATGCGTAATGAAGAAGCGATTGACCATATCAGAAACTACAAGCATAATCCCAGTTACCTGAGTGCCGTTGAAATTAAGCTGAAGTCCGAAAACGTTTCGTCAGATATCGAGTATATCATTTCGCAGGCCGATTATGTGATCCTAAATGTACCTGCAGCTTTCCTAAACGATACGTTAAAAGATATCAGCCCCGCACAGTTGAAGGGCAAAAAACTGATTTCTGCCATCAAAGGTATCGTGCCCGAAGAAAACTTGATCATCGGTGATTTCCTACACCAAAAATTTGAAGTGCCCTACCAAGATATCGTAGTGATTAGCGGGCCTTGCCATGCGGAAGAAGTGGCCTTGGAGAAACTTTCCTACCTTACCATTGCTTCCACAGATGTTGCCCTGGCCCAAAGCTTTGCGCAGCATTTAAATACAAGGTATATCAAAACCAATATCTCCGATGACATTTTTGGTACCGAATATGCTGCGGTGTTGAAAAACATCTATGCAGTAGCCAGTGGTATTTGCCATGCGGTAGGCTATGGGGATAACTTTCAAGCGGTGCTCATTTCAAATGCCATCCGCGAAATAGAACGTTTTGTAGACGTAGTTCACCCGATTGAGCGTGACATCAAGGAATCGGCTTATTTAGGCGATTTGATGGTAACTGCTTATTCGCAATTTAGCCGAAACCGTACTTTTGGCAATATGATAGGGAAGGGCTACACGGTAAAATCGGCACAATTGGAAATGGCCATGATTGCCGAAGGGTATTATGCAGCAAACTCCATGCACCACATCAATAAAAAATATGGCGTGGACATGCCCATTTCCGAAGCGGTTTACCAAATCCTTTACGAAAGAAAATCTGCTCATTTGGAAATGAAAGCATTGACGGAGAAGCTAAGCTAACCCTTAATCAAAACGGTTTAACTCCTTTTTTTATATCGACGGACGGAATGTCCCCGTCATTTCGATCCCGAGTTTTCGGGAGAGAAATCTAAAAACTTTGTCCTTTATCACATGTCTTTTAAGACCTCGGAGAGGTCAAATCTCTATCGCATAGCTGACTAATATCAGTGCGACTCTGTAGGAGTCGTATGCTTTTGTATGTGTGCTTTTGCTATAACGATTGAAATCCTTCGGATTTTCGATTAAGACTCCTGTTTGTGCACGTATTGTTATTCCTTTAGAGAGAAATCTAAAGATTTGGTTTGTGGGACAGATGGCTAAGTTGGTTCTCCTCTATTCCTATTGAGTAATAGGTATCCGTTCAAAACCAAATTGTTCCCTCATTTGTTCTGTCCTCATAAAAACCAAAAGGAAATGAAAAAGGGATATATCATAGGCTTATTTGCTGTAGCAGCATTTAGCCTGTTTTCATTAAATACTAACGCTCAAGAAAAAAAAGAGAAAAAAACAGAAGTAGGAAAAGCCCTCCAAAAAACAGGCAAGGCTGTAGAGAAAGGCGCTAATGCCGTGGGCAACAAAACCGCCGAGGTAGCGGTTAAAGGCAGCGCTAAGGTGGTAGATCAGACCTATAAAGGCAAAATGGCACCTGATGGTTCCAATGTTTACATTGATGGTAAAAACCGTAAATATTACGTGAACAAAAAAGGAGCAAAAATTTATTTAAAAGCCAGCCAAATTAGGAATAAACCCGTTCAGTAGTTTTCAATTTCCAGCGAGCAGTTTTCAATGATTAATCGTTCAGCTGTAACGTAAATAAAAAAAGTCCCGCAATGCGGGACTCTTTTTTATTAGTTGTGTAAACTGAAAACTAAGATCTACGTCTTCTGTCGCTTCCGCCTTCTCTTCTTCCACTGCTTCTCTCTTCGCGGCTACGTCCAGAGAAATCCCTGAAACCGCCTTCGCTTCCGCCATTAGAACGTCTTCCGCTTCCGCCACTGCTTCTTCTGTCGCCACCTCTGTAGCCACCGCCTTCGCGTCTTCTATCGCCGCCAAAACCACCTCGGTCTCCACTACGTCGGCCATCACGGCTGCCGCTGCGGGCAGGCTCGCCACTCACTTCAATCCTAACCTCTCTACCATTGTATTGAACATCCTTAAAGTTGGCCAAAAGTGTTTCGGCAGTAGCGCTTTCCACTTCAACAAAAGAGAAAACACCTTTCAGGTCAATTTTACCAACAGCTTTCCCGCTAATACGGCCGTGGTTGCAAACAAAGCTCAATAAATCACCTCTGGTGAAATCATCTACCGAGCCAACATTGATGAACAAACGGGCATATCCCGCTTCTGCACCTCTGCCTCCGCGTTCTCCACGTTCTCCACGTTCTCTTCTTTCGCCACGTTCGCCACGTTCACGTTCATCAGCACTGATATTAAGATCTGGAGCATTCTGGTAGTATTCTAAGAAGCGGTTAAACTCTAACGACGCAAATTTCTTGATCACTTCCTCTTTGCTCAAGTCGGCAAACTCATCGTTGATACGAGACATATATTTGTCGATTTGCTCTTCGTTAACCTCCACGTTGTGCACGCGGTGGATCAAGCCAAACAATTGCTTTTCGCAAACATCAAAGCCAGTAGGTAAATCAGCCTTGGTAAATTTCTTGCCAATAATTTTTTCAATCTGGCGGATTTTGCCCAGCTCTTTCGAGTTGATGATACAGATAGAAGTACCGGTTTTACCAGCCCTGGCCGTACGGCCGCTTCTGTGCGTATAACTTTCAATCTCATCAGGCAAAGCGAAGTTGATCACGTGGGTAACGTCGTTCACGTCAATACCACGGGCCGCAACATCAGTAGCAATCAATAGCTGCATACTTCTTTCGCGGAAACGTTTCATCACCTTATCGCGTTGCTGCTGAGAAAGGTCGCCATGTAAAGCATCGGCATTGTAGCCATCCTTAATCAAATGCTCCGCAACATCCTGGGTGTCCATCTTGGTCTTGCAGAAAACCACACCAAAAATATCTGGATTATAATCAACAATACGTTTTAGGGCCGCATATTTGTCACGGGCACGCACTACGTAGTACTCATGTTCAATATTAGCGTTGCCAGTATTCTTGGTGCCCATGGTTAACTCAATAGGGTTTTCCATATAGTTTTTTGCTATGCGGCGCACCTCTGGTGGCATCGTAGCAGAAAACAACCAAGTTTTTTTGTCCTCCGGAGTAGTAGAAAGGATGTCGTTGATGTCTTCTTGGAAGCCCATGTTCAACATTTCATCCGCCTCATCTAAAACTACATAGTTCACATTAGAAAAATCAATGGCTTTACGGCCAATAATATCCAACATACGGCCGGGCGTGGCCACAACAATCTGCACTCCGTTTCTAATTTCGCGGAGTTGCTGCATAATGTTAGCGCCACCGTAAACGGCAACCACGCTAGCACCAGGCTTGTTTTTTGAGAAATTTTTGATGTCGTTTGCAATCTGCAAACAAAGCTCACGAGTAGGGCACAATATAAGTGCCTGTGGCTTATTGCTCTTAAAGTCGATTAATTCTAACAACGGCAAACCAAATGCGGCTGTTTTTCCTGTTCCTGTTTGGGCCAAACCAACAAAGTCGTTACTACCCTCTAACAGTACAGGAATGGCTTGCTCCTGAATAGGCGTAGGATTTTCAAATCCTAGCTCTTTAACGGCATTAACAACGTCATCACTTATCCCCAATTTACTAAATGGGTTTATCATTATAACATTTTTAAATTAAGGCGCAAAGGTACGCTTAATAATCCGTAATTTATAGTGTTAACATGAATTAGTTTTTTTCTTAATAAATTGTAAATAAGAAAGTTAAATAAGATCTGCTTTGCTTTATGCCCTTTTACAGGTTTTGGAGCGCATTTGTACTGCCTCGCACTGCGGAAAGTCCCGCTTTTCGCTGCAATCTTTTTGTGGCTGTTAGTGCTTAAGCCTCACAGGTTTTTAAAACCTGCGAGGCTTTTCCGCGGCCTACAACAAAAAGTATTTTCGCTTCAATCGGGGCTATTAGGCAGCGGCCTCACACCACTAGGATCGTTTGAGGTAAGGCGTAAATAAAAAAAAGCCAGTTCGCGTAATGAACCGGCTTTTTTATGAGCCCGCAAAGCTTTTACAGCGGGTACCTCAAAGGGTTTTTATTGAATAAATTTTTGTGTAACGGTTTCGGTTGCTGTAGTTAATGAGGCCACGTGTAAGCCATTGGCACCATTAAAAGGCACCGAAACATTGGTGTAGCCCTTATTCAAGCTCAGTTGCAGCTCCGTTAATTTACGGCCGTTTAAATCGTAAATCCTAAGTGAACCTTTGCCTTCATTGGCAGCAAAAATAGTGAGTTTAACCGTGCCTTCCTGTTTGTTGGCAAATACCCTAAAGTTGCTGGCCGCCACGTTTGATTTTATGGCTATAATTTCCGAATCGGAGCTTTTGCCGTCCACATCAAACTGTTTTAGCTGGTAATAACTTACCCCTGGTAAAGCATCTTTATCGGTAAAGGCATAGTTTTTTGCCGTACTGCTATTGCCCGCACCTTTTACCTCGCCAATTTTTGAAAATGTTTTTCCATCCCCAGAACGTAAAATGTCGAAATGGGAATTGTCTTTTTCTGAAGCGGTGTTCCATGCTAAATCAATGTTTTGCAAATTGGCTTTTGCGGTGAAAGAAGTTAAGGAAACTGGCAGTGGCGCATGATTAGGCGTTAAACTGAAATCATCAACAGCTAGGCCGTCATCCGCTCCTGAGGCATCAACATCATCCCATCTAATGAAAATAGTTCCTCCTACTGGAATGTTTAGTCCTGTTATTACTGAACTGATGGCGGTTCTATAAGTTGCGTCATTTCCATCTCTAGCACCTGCAGTAGCAGTTGTAGGGCTTATAAAGTCCAAAGCACTCACACTAGTCCAAGTTCCAGTGGTAAGTGAGGTAGCATCGGTGCTGTATGAAAATGCCAATTGATCTGTTCTTCCAACAGTTCCAAGTCTCCACTGTTCGCCGGTGTAAGATATCTGTATGCTTGTAACCGGTGCGCCCGTATTATTCGTGAAAAATGCTCCGAATACAGAAATTAAAGTTCCAGATCTCAAGCTACCGATAGCTCTATCTGTAGAAGCCGCTGACCCATAACTATAGGTGTCTCCAGTAGTACTACTTCCAGCATCTACCGCATATTGTTCATTGTCTCTGGCACCTCCACCTGTCTCAGTCAAGAACCAGCCAGGTATTGTTAAATTGTTGGTTGTACTTCCTGCTGTGTTTGATAGAAGGTCGAAATTTTGGGTATAAGCTACTCCCGCTTGAGTTAAGCTGATAGATTGACCCGAGGAATTAACAGCTATACCAAGAAATAATGATAATCCGAGTAAAAGTTTTTTCATAAAAGGGGGGGTAAGTAAATTATCCTTGAAAATAGTAAAAACCTAATAATTAAGCGATTGAAAATGTATTTTTTAATGTAAATTTAACGTAGCCTATCAGCCGAACGAATTAATTTTTCGTCCTTTTTAATGCCCCTAACAGCTAATAGGGTAAAAATAACGGCTATTAACGGAAGAAATATCCCCGGCTCAACGTCAATTTGGGTTAGCCCACTTACGCTTTTTACAATTTGAAAAAACCAAACCGACAACGCCAAAATCAAAACCACGTTCAATAAGGCAATGCGTATCTGGAGTTTCCTGTTTCTAAAATTAAAAATGTTCACCACGCTAATAAGCCCAGCAAAAACAGTGCTGATCAGCAAAGGAAAGTTGGTAGCTGAAGTGCCTGCTCCAGTTGTTTTAAGCCCAGAGCCGTACAGCACCTGATAAACGTTGCCTGATCCAAGGCCAACAATTGGGATAAACAATAAACAAAAAATAGTAATCGCGGCAAGTAAAAACCAAATAGATTGAATTCTCTGAATCATAATGAGATGAAATTTTTTACAAACTTAACTTTTTTGGAGATAAAAGAACAAGGATCAAAGAGCAAAGACTAACACTATCCTAAATTACCTATGCAATTTGTTTTCTGCTATAATCTTTATTCGTTATTCTTTATTCCTTGTTCTTTCCTTTATTTTTGCAGCTTGGAAACAAAACGTTATTTCGTCGAACTTAGCTATGATGGTACCCCCTTCCATGGCTGGCAAATACAACCTAACGGGATTACTGTTCAGGAATGTTTGGATAAGGCGCTAAGCACCTATTTCAGGCAGGAAATCGTTTCTTTGGGATGCGGGCGTACGGATACTGGTGTACATGCCACGCAGTTTTATGCGCATGTTGATTTGGCTGATGTAAGCCCTAAGCAACTGGCCAATGCAACCACTGGAATAAATGCGCTTTTGCCCTATAGCATTGCCGTGCATCGCATTTTTGAAGTGGCGGCAAATGCTCACGCCCGTTTTGACGCGACGGCTAGAGAATACAAATACTATATTCATTTCCAAAAAGATCCTTTCAAGTTGGATCGTTCATGGTTATATAAAGGTGAATTGGATGTCGAGAAGATGAACCAAGCGGCGCAATTGCTACTGCAGTACATTGATTTTTCTTGTTTCAGTAAATCGAATACGCAAACATTTACCAATAACTGTAAAATTAGCCACGCAATGTTTGAATTACAGCCAAACGGAATTATTTTTACCATCAAGGCCGATAGGTTTTTGCGCAATATGGTGCGGGCTATCATGGGTACCTTGGTAATGGTGGGCCGTGGCGATATTGAAGCGCAGGACGTTTCAACAATTGTAGAAAGTAAAAACCGGGGTAACGCAGGTCAATCCGTACCTGCTTGCGGACTTTATTTGGTGGCGGTGGAATATCCATATATTAAAAATGATGATTAGCTAATTAGCTAATGGTCAAATTAACTAATTGTAGAATGTCAAAAGTAACCGGAGACGCATTTAATTTTAGCTTGTTAAAAAGGGTAATGGCCTATGTGCGGCCCTATCGGGCTATCTTTATTTGGTCGGTTGCACTTACCATTTTACTGGCGGCCATTGCTCCGGCTAGGCCGCTGCTGGTGGGCTACACGCTGGATAAGCATATCCTTAAAGGCGACTATTATGGCTTGCTTAACATCACCATTTTAATGCTGGTGTTGCTGGTATTACAAACTATTTTCCAATATGTGCACACGCTGCTCACCAATAAGCTTGGGCAATCGGCCATAAGGGACCTGCGGATCAACGTTTTTAACCATATCAGTAAGTTAAGGCTTAAATTTTTTGATAAAACGCCCATTGGCCAGCTCATTACCCGCACGGTGTCTGACCTGGAAACCATTGCTGATATCTTCTCTGAAGGATTAATTGCCATGATTGGCGATATGTTGCAGGTGATTGTACTGATGAGCATCATGTTTTGGATGGATTGGAAGCTTACCCTGGCAGTATTAATCCCCATGCCGTTTTTGATCATCGCTACCCGTATTTTCCAGAAGGCCATAAAAGTGGCTTTTCAGGAAGTAAGGGCCGAAGTATCCAATCTAAATACCTTTTTACAGGAACATATCAGCGGTATCGCTATTATCCAATATTTTGCAAGGGAAGACCAAGAGTATCAAAAGTTTGAAAAAATCAATTCGCGCTACCGCGATGCCAATATCCGATCCAATTGGTATTACTCTATTTTCTTCCCCGTAGTGGAGTTGATTTCGGCCATGTCGTTAGGGCTGCTAATTTGGTATGGCGCAAAAACGGTGTTGGCCAAGCCCGATCTGGATCCGGGAATCATCACTACATTTATCATGTTCATCAACATGTTGTTTAGGCCCATTAGGGAGCTGGCAGATAAATTTAATACCCTGCAAATGGGAATGGTAGGTGCTGAGCGTGTTTTTAAAGTATTGGACACCCAAGAAATCACGGTAAACTCTGGAAAATTGGCTCCAAAAAAACTGGATGGCAATATTACTTTCAAAAATGTTTGGTTCAGCTACGATCAAGACGGAGAGGAAAACCCAAAATATGTGCTGAAGGACATTTCCTTTGAAGTAAAATCTGGACAAACTATTGCTTTGGTAGGGGCTACCGGAGCTGGTAAATCATCTACCATCAACATCCTGAACCGCTTTTACGAAATCCAAAAAGGTAGCATCACAATCGATGGAAATAACATCCAAGATTATGATCTGTCTTATTTGCGCCGAAACATTGCCACCGTTTTGCAGGATGTTTTTCTCTTTTCGGATACTGTTTTCAACAACATCACTTTAAATAATGCGGATATTGATTACCAGGAAGTAATAGCGGCCGCTAAAAAAGTGGGCGCACATGATTTTATTGAGCGCTTGCCCGGTGGCTATCACTATAATGTGATGGAAAGAGGCGCTACCTTATCGGCAGGGCAGGCCCAGTTAATTTCTTTTATCAGGGCCTTGGTTTATAAACCGGCCATTTTAGTATTGGATGAGGCCACTTCCTCGGTAGATACCGAAACAGAACTATTGATCCAAAATGCCATCGATAAACTGATGCAGGACAGGACCTCCATCGTTATTGCCCACCGCTTGTCAACCATCCAAAAAGCCGACCTGATTATCGTGTTGGATAAGGGAGAAATTAAGGAAAAGGGCACCCACCAGCAATTGCTGAAATTAGACGGCTACTATAAACGTTTATACGATTTGCAGTTTTCTTCGGTAGGTATCGCAAAAGACTAAGGCATTTTATTTCCTGAAATCTCTTTCGATAATGTGTGAAACCACATTGTTGCCAACAGTTTCTTTTCGGGTGTAAACCAGCTTAAAATATCCTGTTCTCAGGTATTCGATATGCCAAGTACTATCAGGACTGGTAGAAAATTTGATGTTTTCGCCAGCGGCATCAACAGTAAAATCCACTGTTGTGGCTCTTCTGGTAAACTTAAGCTCACTTGTAAATGAAGTGGTATCTGTGGGGTTAAAGGTGGTGGTATCTCGAGGGCTCGCTGTACCGTTGGTGATCGTGCTGCTGATTTCCATTCTTAACGGCCACTTGCCTATGAGGTAGCGCTCTACAAAAAGTTTGCTATCTACGGGTTCCTTTTTGCAGGCATAACCTATTGCTCCAACCGTAAGCAAACCCATCAAAACAAACTTTAGTTTACGCATTGCCTTTTTATTTATGGCAAATATACAAAACTAAAGCTTTTAATAGGGTTAATGGAGCGTATTAAATGGATAAAGGAGTATTGATACATGTTCAAAATTGTTATTATCTTTCCTGCTTCAAACCAATACTATACATGAAGAAAATTATTTCAAACCTAACTTTTCAGGTTCTTGTAGCCATATCGTTAGGTATTTTAGTGGGGGTAGTTTATCCCGGTTTTGCCCCACATGCCGAACTGATCAGCAAGAGCTTTATTAACATGATCAGCATGTTGATTGCCCCAATCATTTTTTTTACCATTGTGCTTGGTATTGCCCACATGGGCGATATGAAAAAAGTGGGGATTGTTGGAGGAAAGGCCCTTCTTTATTTTGAAATTGTAACCACCATTGCCATTGTAATTGGCTTGGTAGTGGCTAATATATTAAAGCCTGGCGTAGGTGTAGAAGTGCCTGCTGGCGATGTGGCCAAAATGGATGCCTATGCCAAGCAAGCGGGTTCTATCAACTGGTTGGAGTTTATTGCACATATCTTCCCTAAAAATATCTTCGAAGCATTTTCAAAAGGCGAAATCTTGCAAATATTGGTGTTTGCCATTTTGTTTGGTTACGGCCTAAGTAAAATGGGGCAAACGGGACAGTCGCTATTGGTTTCATTTGATAAAATTGCCAAAGTGTTATTTAATATGATGAAGGTGATCATGCGTTTAGCACCTTTGGGAGCTTTTGGTGGAATGGCTTATAGTGTGGGCAAGTTTGGTTTGCATACGCTGCTGCCCATGGCCAAACTGATGGGAGCGGTTTATTTAACCTGCTTTCTGTTCATTTTTGTGGTGCTTAATGCCATTTGCCGTTACTACAAATTCAGTTTGTGGAAATATCTGAAATTCATCCGTCAGGAAATTTTGATCGTATTGGGTACCTCTTCGTCAGAATCGGTTTTACCGAGTATGATGAAGAAAATGGAAGATATTGGCTGTAACAAATCAGTAGTGGGTTTGGTTATCCCCACTGGGTATTCTTTTAACCTCGACGGAACTTCTATTTATCTGGCCATGGCCGTTATTTTCCTGACCCAGGTTTTTGGTATTGATTTAACCATTGGCGAACAGGTTTCTATTATGATGGTGCTGATGGTAACCAGCAAGGGGGCCGCAGGTGTTACCGGAAGCGGTTTTATTGTGCTGGCCAGTACACTTACAGCTTTAAAGATTATGCCTGTGGAGCACATTGCCATTTTGCTTGGCGTAGATCGGTTTATGAGCGAGGCAAGAGCCATTACCAACATGATTGGAAACGGTATTGCTTCTATCGTAATTGCCAAAAGCGAAAACGAATTTGACGAGGCAAAATATCTGCGTGCAACCAGCCCGGCAGCTATTGAAATGTCTGAAGAAGAGAATATTATGAAGGAGTAAGCCAAATTACCCCTTCATTTTTGTGGTTATTTTAAAAACTTGGCATTCAAAACTTCATTGCTGGTTGTAATACTGATCATGTACAGGCCTTGTTGTGGTGGTGCAAAGGGCAGCGAAATTTCATTTGTGCCAAGGGACACAATCGTTTTTCCGTGATAGATTTTTTTGCCGTTCAAATCAGCAATAAGTATTTGTGCAGCGCCATGTTGCGAACTGTTGAACGATAAGTTTAAGGTTTGCGGGTTAGCGGCCCATACTTTCAGCTGGGTTTGCTGTAAATCGAAATTTATGGCTATTACATTTGATTTCTCACGCTTGCCATCAAAATCTACCTGTTCAAGTTGATAGTAGTTAGTGCCGCTTTGCGGACTATGGTCCATGAAAGTATAAAACTGGTTGGTGGTGCTATTGCCCTTGCCCTTAAGTTGCCCTATTTTTGAAAAGTGCTCGGAGTCCTTACTTCTCCATATTTCAAAATAAGCATTGTTGGTTTCGGCAGCTGTATTCCAATTTAAGCTAATTCCGTTCAATTTCTTTTGGCCTTTAAAGGAAACGAGCTTCACCGGGAGCGTAGTTTCTGGTGCAGTGCCGGGTGTAAAGGTTACGCTTCTGAAAATAGTATTATTGGCTGCCGTAGCCAATACCAAGGGTACGTTATCGGTATTGTTGATCATGCTGCTTGCAGCGTTTGCATCCGTAATTTTCAGTAATTGGGAAGCTACTTTTGGGCTGCCTAAATTCCCTAAAGTAGTAGCATAAAGTTCAATGTCGGCACCAGATACTTTTCCCGTAACACTTTTTAAACCATCGGTAATGCCCGCAATTTTAATAAAGCCTTTTGCGGTCCAGATATTGCCCTCCAATACAAATTTATGAAGTCCCGCATCAGCTAGGTTAGCCCCATCATTAGCTGCGTAAATGATGTTGGGAGTCCCATCTCCATCAGAATCGAACAACGCAATTTGGTTAACGTTGCTGATACCCGTCAAATTGATGTTTCCGGAAGTAGGCGTTCCTGATGCGGTGGGCAAGTTATTCAAATAAGGAACCTGTGTGGAGTTGTTGGCGCAGTACAACGTATTGTTGAAAATGGTAAAACTACGTGCATTGCTCACATTGGTGTTTACCTCCACAGAAGTAGAGGTGCCAACTATAGAATATCTGATTCCTCCCTGTAAAATGGAGCTGTAAACGGCATTACCTCCAGGCAGTGCAATGGCAGCTCTGGCTGGAGATCGGCCAGTAAGCGTAGTGGAGGTATTGACCACACCTTGTGCATTGATCAGTCCAACTACCTTAACGGTATTGTCGTCTACGGTACCGTTGGTGGTTTGGTCGTACCCGATAATGGCCAGGTGGTTCCCATCGGGTGATAGGCCAGACATGCCCTCTAGCTGGAAAACGGTATTGCTTGTTCGGATGATTCCTGTAAACCTGTTGTTCCCATCGGTAACAGGTACAGTATAAGCCGCAGTTTGATTGGCGCCCGAGGTCAGGTATTCGTCTAAAAATACCGCAGAGGTTCTGTTGTTGGTAAGTGCAGTGCCATCGCCAATGCGGTACACCGCTAATCTGTTGGCGGTAAATTGTGCTGAAGCCTTTAAGGCAAGTGCACAAAGCAAAATCATGAGTAATTGTTTTTTCATACTGTTTATTTTGGTGGTTTGCATCACACCAAATCAAAAAACGGCACTACTTACAGGCTAAAACGCCTTTCATGCAAAATTTAAATTTGGTTATACTATTCCAAATCTATTTAAGGTGTTTGTGGTGGGAGTGGCAATATTGTCCAAATCATTTGATAAAATAGTCTGTTGGGGCAGACGAGCTATTTTATTCCAAATAGGAAATTCCTATCTTGCTTTCTACTTTTCCGTAACCAATTTATAAGCCATAGTTTCATGAGATACCTGTTTTGGTTGTTGCTGCTCTTCGTTTCATCCCCTGTGGCCACTGCGCAGAAAACAATTGCTACACTCCAACATCGGGATTTGATGGCGGAGCAAACACTTAAGATTACGCAGGACCAAAAAGGTTTCATCTGGATTTCGAACCGCTTTGGTATTGATCGGTACGATGGCTACCATGTAAAGCATTACGAAATTCCAATGCTGGCCAATGCCAATCCTGTGAGGTACATCAACGTGCTGTCTAACAATAAAAAGCAGGTTTTTGCCTATACCAGTAACGGAGGGATTTATCAATACCATGCCGCTGCGGATACTTTCCAATTGCTCACTAACCTTAATTTTTATGTAAGAACCTTGAGTATTGATTCCGATGGTGACATCTGGTTTGGAACCAACGGCCGTTTTGGCCTCTTTAAAGATGGAAAAGTGACCAACCTGCTGGCGCCACCGCCGCTCAAAGGGCTTTTAGTAAAAGACATTATCGAATACGGCGCCAACCAAAAAATTATCGTAGCGGATTATGGATTGTTTTGGCTTAGTGAAAATAACTTAAAACTTAGCCATTTTTTTGACCAACCGTTGCGGCAAAGCTTAGGCAATTTGCAGATAGAGACTGCACATTGGGACAAAGCCCTGCAAACGTTATGGATTGGAACAGTAGGAGGTAGATTGTTGAGCTATCATCTGCCCTCAAAGAAATTGGAATCGATCGCGTTGTCTTCAGCCAATCAAGCCATGATCATGTGTATTGCCGAATCCAATAGCCGTACACTGGTGGTTGGTACAGATGGGGCAGGAGTTTTTTTAATAGATAAGCTAAAGAAAAGCGTGGTTGGCAAATATAGCCAATACGAAACCGTGGAGCATTTAAGTGGCGACGCCATTTACGATATTTTTAAGGACAAGGATAACCGAATGTGGATTGCCACCAACGGCGGAATAAACCTAATGGAAACGCCGTTAAATGGGTTTCATGTGGAATTTAGACATGATGATAAACCCAATTTAATTGCAAAGGACGTGGTTACTTGCTTAATGCAGGACCGCCGTAAAAACCTGTGGTTTGGTACCAACGGAGGTTTATCGTTAAAAAATGCAACTAATGGCGTTGTGAGTTTTCTGCTTAATTCGGTCTATATCCTTTCTATTTACCAGGCTAAAGATGGCCGTATTTGGGTAGGTACTTATGGGGCCGGGGTTTATGTGCTTAATGAACAGGGCAGTATTTTGGCCCATTATGTGAAGAAGAATAACCAAGCCAACGGTATCGGCACTAATTTCATTTACAGCATTACCGAAGATCAGGATGGGAACCTTTGGCTAGGCGGGAAAAAGGGGCCCAGCAGTAAGCTTGATCTCAAAACACAGCAGTTTAGCCATATTGCCTTGAGCCAGGTTAATCATTTGACCAAAAATTTAAAAGGCCATATTTTGGCTGCCACCGAAGTTGGGCTTTTTGAAATAGCGCCACAAACGCTTAAGGTACAAGAGCATCCCATCACCAAAGCATTAAAAAGTAAATATGTTTGCGATGTTTATTTGCAGGGTGATAGTACTTTATGGCTAGCTACCTACGGTGGGGGCTTGCTACGCTACCAAAACAAAAAGGGCAAACTGCAATATGTGAACACCTATCACCGTAGTGCGCAGGAAATAGCCTACAGTTTGGTGCCTGATGGTGATGCGCAACTTTGGGTAGCCTTTAAAGACAAAATTGCCGCCGTGAACACCAAAACTCTGGCGGTGAAAAACTATCCTAAAAAGCTGATGCCCCTGAACATGAGCTTTTTTCAAACCGCAAGGATGAGGAGCAGTTCGGGAGAAATTTTCTTTGGCGGTACCAAAGGTTTTATTTCTTTCCATCCAAAAACCATTAGTACACCAAGCTATTCAGAAAATATCGTATTCCTAAATTTCAATTTGTTTAATAAAGAAGTTAAGGCTGGAGAAAAAGATTCGCCTTTGGCGCAACCGCTCGATAATACTTCGTTCATTACCCTACAACATCATCAGCATTCCTTTTCGCTAACATTTACCACCGTTAATTTTAGTCAGGCCGTAGAACGAAAATTTATTTGGAAATTAGATGGGCTTGACAAAAACTGGGTGGGGCCATCGGCAGAAAATACGGCAAATTATACCAACCTGGCGCCGGGGAAATATTTTTTTCACGTAAAAGCGATAGGGAACAATAACGAAGTATTGGACGAAAGGTCAATTGCACTGATCATTAAGCCCGCATTTTATAAAACCTGGTATGCCTACCTGCTTTACCTTGCCGTAGTTTGCGGATTGGTTTATTGGTGGATGCGCCAAACCAAAATGAGGGCTTATCTAGAAAGTTCACTCGCTTTTGAAAAGAAAGAAAAGCAACGCACCGAGGAATTGGCGCAAGCTAAGCTGAGTTTTTTCACCAATGTTTCGCACGAAATCAGGACACCGGTAACTCTTATTCTTGGCCAAACCGAAAATTTGATGAACGTGAGCAGCCTGCAACCTAGTTTACAGCAAAAGTTGGCGGGAATACATAAAAATGCCTCGAGTTTGGGTGCATTGATTAACGAATTACTTGATTTCAGGAAACAGGAACAGGGCCATGTAAACCTAAAACTAGAAACTACCGATCTTGTGGCTTTGCTGCATGAATTTTTGAATGGTTTTTTTGCGCTTGCCCAACAACAGCATATCCATTTGAAGTACCAACATCCTCCAGAAGAAATAAGGTTACACTTGGACAGGAAGCAGATGGAAAAAGTGGTCAACAATTTACTCTCCAATGCCTTTAAGGCGTGCAAGCCAGGTGATACGATTACCGTTAAAGTGGAAACAGAGGATCAGGAAGTACTGATAAGCGTAGCAGATACCGGAAAAGGCATTGCACAGGACCAGCTCATCCATGTTTTTGACGCATTTTATCAGGTTGATCCTTCAGCAAACCCCGGCACGGGAATAGGTTTGGCAATTTCAAAAAGTATCGTGGAACTGCATGGGGGAAGTATTCAGGTTTCATCTAAGGAAGGCGGGGGAAGTACGTTCGTGGTAAGGATGAAGCGGGAGGTTTTGGCCTCTGTACCGCAACATAGGTTTTTGCTTGATGGGGCAGAAGCCGCAAATACGGAAGAAACCAGCGAAACAATGTTGGATCCTAACTTGGCACAGGAAATTGAAAAAAGAAAACTGTTGTTGGTAGAGGATAATGACGAATTGAGAGCATTTGTAGGCGAAATTTTAAAACCTTTGTTTAGGGTAATTACGGCCAATAATGGTGAAACAGGTTTAGAATTGGCCAGAAAAGAACAGCCCGATTTGCTCATCAGTGATGTGATGATGCCTGGGATGTCGGGCACGGAGCTTTGTGCCAAAATTAAAAGCAATTTTGATACTTGCCACATTCCTGTAGTGCTGTTAACGGCTAAATCAGCAGTGGAACATCAATTGGAAGGCCTGCGTACCGGAGCCGACGACTATATTACCAAACCATTTCATACCAAACTGCTTATACAACGTTGCAGTAATTTGGTTAATGCAAGGCAAGTACTAAAAGCCAAGTATTTTAACCAACCCGGATTGGCGCAACAACAGGAAGTGGCTACCACCGAAATGGATCGAAAATTTATTGACCAAGCCACGGCAATTGTCGAAAACCATTTGCACGGCGAAATAGATGTGAACCTGCTTGCTGCGGGAATGGGCCTCAGCAGATCGTCGCTGTTCAGTAAATTAAAAGGTGTTACAGGACTTACACCCAATACTTTCATTTCCAATATCCGTTTAAAAAAGGCTGCTGATATGTTGCAACATTCACATGAACTGAACATTAGCCAAATTGCTTATCACCTGGGTTTCAGCAGCCCAAGATATTTTAATAAATGCTTTAAGGAATTGTATGGCTATGCGCCGCAGGAATATCGCAAAAAGTATCACGGATATTCCTAAAATAGCTTTCGCTGGATGATTTTGTCAAAATCTTTGGATGATATTATCACCCTCAGGCCAAATTACCGCGCTAAATTTGTTGAATGTTGTTGCCATTCCGGCATGCCAACCGCTGCGGATGAAACCTAACCTTTAACCAAATATTAAGCTTTATGACGAAGTTGGTACTACAAGTATTAGCCTTACCGCTAACTGTAATTATTGAGCAATTATTGGCCAGGGCCAATACCACTTTCATGGTGCAATTCTTAAATGCTCAGGAAACCCCAAATCTTAATTTAAACTTTAGGGCAATTGCCACACGATAGTTTCTGAGATGAACTGTAGAAACTAATTTCCCAAACGATCAAACCAGATATGCAACTAAAAACCAATAAATTAAAACAGCCATTTTTCACCAAGTTAGTTTTAGCTGTGCTTAGTGTAATGTGTTGTGCCTTAGCGGCAAGTGCCCAAAACGTAAAAGGTAAAATTACCGATGATGAGAACCTGGGCATGCCAGGTGTAAGTATTTCCCTAAAAGGTACAGCAACGGTGGCTTTGTCTGATAGTTTGGGCAATTACAGCATCAACATCCCGGCAGGCAATGGTAATCCTGTACTGGTTTTTTCGATGTTGGGTTTTCAGCGCCAGGAAATCATCGTAAACCAAAGAACATTACTTAACATTAAGCTTGTACGCGAAATTAATGACCTGAGCGAAGTAGTGGTGATTGGTTATGGAACCGTAGCCAAACGTGATTTAACTGGAGCGGTAGATAAGGCTGATATCAAAGAAATGCAAAAGGCCTCGGTGTTGGGCTTCGACCAAAGTTTGGCAGGCCGTGTGGCCGGAGTAAACGTGGTATCAGGCGAAGGTAGGCCCGGGGCTGAGGCTGATATCGTGATCAGAGGTGCAAACTCGTTAACCCAAAATAACAACCCTTTGTATGTGATTGATGGTTTCCCTGTAGAAACGTCGATGAGTAACGCCATTGATCCAAAAGATATCGAGTCCATAGAAATTTTGAAGGATGCATCGGCAACAGCCATTTATGGAGCAAGAGGCGCCAATGGGGTTGTAATGATTACTACCAAAACTGGAAAGGACGCTAAACCAACCATTAGTTATGATGGCTTTTACGGTGTCCAGTCGGTACTGAAAAAAATGGAAATGATGGATGGTTATGAGTTTGTGAAGTTGCAAGGCGAAGTTTTTGGAACTCAAACCATGGAAGACTACTACTTTTTTGGTGGACGAACTTTGGAAAGTTACCGTGGAACAGGAAAAGACTTCCAGGATGATATGTTTAGAACGGCACCTATGCAAAAACATGGACTTTCTATCCTTTCGGGCAACGCAGGCACTAAATACAATCTTTCCTTTTCCTACACCGGGCAAGATGGCGTAGTGCTCAATACTGGTTTTGATCGCGTTCAGGGACGTTTTTCTTTAGATCAAGATGTTAGGAAGTGGTTAAAGCTAGGTGCAAAACTAACCTACTCCAGAAGTAAGTATAGCGGCACTTTCCTTTCTGATGGTACAGCTACTTATAATATCATGCAAAATACTTGGGCCTACAGGCCAGTGACGGGCTCTAGTAATTTTGATCTGGAAAATGATCTTTTCGACCCCATCCTTAATTCCAATGATAATTACAGGATTAACCCAGTAGTTGCAGTTAAAAATGAGCAAAACGACAATGTCTTTACATTTATGATGGCCAATGGCTATGTGGATGTTAATATCCTACGTAATCTAAAATTTAGGACCATTGTTGGCTACTCCAAAAATAACATCCGCAACGATATTTTTAACAACTCGAAAAGCCGTAGTGGCAACCCACTTACCACAACTTTAGGCGTTAATGCCGGGCAAATGTATGATGAAAAATCAAACTGGCTGAACGAAAACACCCTAACCTATAACCTAAAAAAACGTAAACATGCTTTCGAGGCCATGGGCGGTTTTTCGTTACAGTACGAAGACCATTTGTACAACTATACCCGCATGCAGCAAATCCCTTATGAAACCTTGGGCATGAGCGGCATGGATCAGGGCAGTTTCTACTCCATGAACACTTATCGCAACGATTGGACCCTCATGTCGTACTATAGCCGTATAAACTACAACTACGCCGGTAAATACTATTTTACGGGTACCATGCGGGCCGACGGTTCTTCCAAATTTTCGCCGCAAAACCGCTGGGGCTATTTTCCTTCTGCGTCCCTGATGTGGCGTTTTAGCAGCGAAAAATTCATGAAATCATTCAAGTTTGTGGACGACGCCAAACTTCGCCTAAGCTGGGGAACTACAGGCAATAACCGGGTAGGTGAATATGCTTCTCTTCCGCAAATTACCGCACTAAGGCCCGATCGCTATTATTTTGGTGGCGAGCTGATTATTGGCAGCGCCAAAACGGTAATGGGCAATCCCGAGTTGAAGTGGGAAAGTACCGTAATGACAAACATTGGGCTTGATTTAAGCATGCTGAAAAAACGGCTAAACCTTACCGTTGAAGTGTATCAGAAAAGAACGAAAGACCTTTTGTTAAATGCACAATTGCCAGGATCATCGGGATACCTCAGTTCCTTTAAAAATATTGGGGAAGTAGAAAACCGTGGATTGGAAATTACGCTCAACACCATTAACATGAAAAAACGGGATTTCATGTGGACTTCCAGTTTCAACATCGCTTTCAATAGAAATAAAGTGATTTCGCTAACCGAAAATCAAGAAACCCTAGCTACTTCGGTGTGGTGGGAATATAGCCGTGATACGCAACCAGCCTACATTGCCAGAAAAGGCGAACCGGTAGGTTTAATGTTCGGATTTGTTTACGACGGCACCTACAAGCCAAGCGAGTTTACCCAAACTGGAAGTACCTATTATTTAAAAGACAACATTGCCTATCCAGGCTCTAGGGCAAACGTCAGACCAGGTGATATGAAATATCGCGACATTAATGGCGATGGGATTATTGACGCTAACGACCGAACAGTGATTGGCAACGGATTTCCGCTGCACACTGGCGGCTTGAACAATACTTTTAGCTATAAGAATTTCGATTTAAGCGTGTTTTTCCAATGGAGTTATGGAAACGACATCCTGAATGCCAACAAATATATGTTTGAGCGTTATTATATGCCACATTCTAACATGTATGCTTCTTATGCCAACAGGTGGACGCCCGAAAATCCGAACAGTAATATTCCGAGGGTTAATGAAGGTTCGGGCAGTTACTATTCATCTTACGGTATTGAAGATGGTTCCTATTTGCGCTTAAAAACCGTTGCCTTGGGCTACAACCTGCCAGCAAAACTGTTAGGTAAATCATTTGTCCAAAGCTTGAGAATGTATGTTTCGGCGCAAAACTTATGGACCTGGACCAACTATACAGGGATGGACCCGGAAGTTTCAACGAGGCCCGGAGCACTAACCCCTGGTTTTGATTTCTCGGCTTACCCAAGATCCAATACCATCACATTTGGTTTAAATATGAATTTAAAATAGCATCCAAACATGAAAAATAACATCCTATTCATCAGCTTGTTCAGCGTGTTGCTATTGAGCAGCTCTTGCAAGAAATTTTTAGAAACTACGCCCAAAGATTTCCTCTCCCCAGAAAATTATTTCCGTAACGAAGCCGAAGTGAAAAGTGCTTTAGCTGGTATCTATGTAACTCTCGGCAGTCACTTTACCTACGGTAGGTACATGGTAATTGACGGCGCAATGGACGATTTAGGCTATTGGAACCAGGCCGAAGTAAACCTGATTGATCGCCTTTCAGGCTGGAACTACACCGCTGCGCAGCCACAAATTATGATGATGTGGCAACGCCTGTACGAAGGCATTGAACGGGCAAACGTGCTTTTGGAAAATATTGATAAGGCTGAAATGGACAATGCGGTACGCGTTAAATACATTGGCGAAACCAGATTTTTAAGAGCCTATTACCATTACCTGCTCACCGATTTGTGGGGCGATATTCCGGTACGCTTAAAATCAAATGCAAGCGTTACCCATGTAAATATACCACAAACAGCATCAAGTGAGGTATTGCAAATGGTAGTTGCCGAAATGGAAGATGTGATCAATGCCAACACCTTGGAGCCTGCCACCGCTTATAGCCATACCAGCAGAGTGAGCATTACGGTAGCACAGGCCATACTCGCACGTATTTATCTTAAAATGGCAGGCGAGCCCCTAAAAATGGCAGGCATGTATGAAAAGGCCCTTTTTTGGGCTACTAAAGTCAAAGAAAGTGGGTTGCACAAACTCAATCCAAACTATGATGAAATCTTTACCAACCACTCTAAAAACATTTACGAAACGCAATATCGTGAGAGCATGTGGGAAGCTGATTTTACTGGAAACCCAACCACCGATCCGGGGAAAGATGATAAATATAGCTGGGTTGGGGTCACCAATGGCATTATTTGTTATGATGAGTCCGATGCTTTAGGCTATTCCTACGGTTATATCAGGGTAAGGCTAAAACTTTGGGATTTGTTTGAGGATACCGACAAGCGCAAGTATCGCAGCATTGCCCCGCACCGTTACAACGTGACCAGCCCAGGGCCTTATAATCAAAAGCTAACCACTTTTACTGCTATTGCAGATAGGTGTTCGGCAAAATGGCGCAGGGAGGAGGAAACGCTGAAGCCAAAAGTGAAAAACAACAACGAAACTAATTTCCCCATCATCAGATATTCAGATGTGCTTTTAATGATTGCAGAAGCGGAGAATGAATTGCATGGCATAACCAATGTTGCATTGGAAGCCATTAACGAGGTGAGGGCAAGAGCCGGGGTAAAACCTTACGCCACTTCTACAGGTAGTACGGTAATCACCATTACGAACACGGATGACCTGCGACAAGTAATTAGGGACGAAAGAGCCAGAGAACTATGTTTTGAGGGAATTAGAAAGCATGATTTAATACGTTGGGGCATATTTGAACAAGCCATGCAACAGGCCGCTGCCGAACCGTTCCTTTCAGCAAATAACGGAAACGGACGTACTGCAAATGCTTCACAGCGTACCATTATGGCGGCAATAGCAAGTAAGATGACCGAAAAATACAGGCTGTTCCCTATCCCGCAAAAAGAACTGAACCTTAACAATCAAATGAAACAAAATAGATTTTGGTAGATATGATAATAAAGAAATTGATCTTATTGGTTGGCGTTATCATTGTTTTTGCATCATGTAAAAACAATGATTTAGCTACACCCGAATTTAGTGTAAGCGTAGCCACTGAAAATGCAGTGCAAACCGATGATGGCATTCCCGTTTTTAAAGTGGGAAGCAGTGTAAGGTTTAATTTTAGCGGTGCCGTTGATATGGTAACTTTTTATTCCGGAGAACCAGGAATGATGTACCAGCACCGCGATAGAACTAAAATACAAGGATTGCCCTACCTACAGTTTAACACACAGATAGAAAATGGAAATATGCCCTCTGGCTTTTTCCATGTGCTACTCTCGTCTGATTTTGCGGGCTTTACCAAAGATCGTGTAAAGGATGCCGAAAATATTACCAAGGCCACTTGGACTGATATTACCGATCAATGTAATCTCCCAACCACACAAACTACACAGCTATCTCCTAAAATTGATTTAACTGCGTATGCGAGTAAACCTTTATATGTTGCCTTTAAATACGATAGGCCAGTGAATACCGACTTCCCTCGCTATCAGGTGCGGAATTTTAGGGTAGCCAACCAAGCCGACGGCACCGATTATGATATTATGAGAACAGGAAACGCCGGATGGACAGCTTTTGATTTCAACGCAAGGCCAACCGAAGACCCTTATCTGGCCACGGGTGGGGCGGCGGCTAACCGCATTTGGGATTTCAGGAATGCTTCAAGCGACGACAGGATCAGCATTGGCTACAACAGTACTTTGGCCAGTAACGATTGGGCCGTCACCACGGCAATTGACCTTACTTCCATCTCTCCCGATTTGGGGCAGGGAATTAAGGCATATAACGATGATCGTTTAAAAGAATACCAATTCATTTACAATAAAGTAGGAACTTTTACCGTAAGCTTTGTCGCCACAAATTCCAAATATGATCAAGCGGTAACCACCGTAAAAGAAGTCAAAATTAAAATCATTAACTAAGCCATAAACCATGAAACCTAAAGCGATCTTGCCGATACTATTTCTTGCCCTCAGCACCTTGCTGGCCTTTGTAGCCGATCCAAACGAAATGTCTTTTGTGAAACAGCATTTTTCTGCTTCCGAAAAACAGCTCGGTAAATTATTAGATACCGCCAACCGGGTGGACACGCTCTACCCCAGAACAATTGATCAATGCGGTAAGGTAATATTCACCAATATGTATGAATGGACCTCTGGCTTTTTTGCAGGTAGTTTGTGGTACGGCTATGAAGGTACCGGAAACCCTCAGCTTAAAGCCCAAGCCATTAAATGGACCGAAAAGTTAGAACCTCTAAAAAGCTTTACCGAGCATCACGATTTAGGTTTCATGGTTTATTGTAGCTACGGCAATGCCTATCGCATGACTAAAAACGAAAAATATAAAGATATTTTGGTGCAGGCAGCCCAGTCGTTAAGTACACGTTTTAGTGAAAAAACCGGTGTAATTAAATCATGGGACAAGTTTGGCTCTTGGGATGGGAAAGGCCGCTATGATTTTCCGGTAATTATCGATAACATGATGAACCTTGAACTGTTATTTTTTGCTTCAAAGGTTACCGGCAACCAAAGCTATCGGGAAATTGCGTTGAGCCATGCCGAAAAGACCATGCAAAACCAAATACGTGATGATTACAGTTCCTATCATGTGGTATGTTACGATCCGCAAAATGGAAAAGTACTTTCGAGGGAAACGGCCCAGGGCTACGCCAATAATTCTACCTGGGCCAGGGGGCAGTCGTGGGGCATTTATGGATTTACCATGACCTATCGGGAAACGCAGGATCCTAGATATTTGAAAGTTGCCTCAAAAATGGCTGATTATTATATTGATCACAGCGATTTACCTTCTGATTTTGTGGCCTACTGGGATTTTAACGCTAACCAAAACGGATACACTCCATCAATACGCTCAAAAGCCAAAGATACGCCCACCAATTATCGCGATGCCTCGGCAGCCGCCGTTACAGCATCAGCCCTGCTGGAATTAAGTACTTTTAGTGGTATAAACGCCAAAAAATATCGCGATGCCGGAGTAAAAATTCTTAAAAGCCTAAGCGGTTCGGCCTATTTTGCAAAATATGGTACCAACGGTGGGTTTTTGTTGAGGCATAGCGTGGGCAGCATAGCCCATGGTGTAGAGATAGATGTGCCTTTAGTTTACGCAGATTATTATTATCTTGAAGCTTTGAATAGATACAGGAAAATATTATCGGCAGCCTAGTTTTTAAATGAGATGAAATTTTTAACCCTGCTGGTCAGTCTGTTTTTTGCAAGTGCCACCTATGCACAGCAAATAGATGTTGCTAAAATCAAGGCACATCCCCGTTTATTGCTTCTGCAAGGCGACGAAGAACACATTAAAACCGAAATCAAAAAAGAGAAAGCTTGGGCTGACGTGAACTATGCCATTATAGAAGAAAGTAAGGCCATCTTAAAACTTGCGCCCATGGAAAGAAAGTTGATTGGTCGCCGTTTGCTTCAGGTTTCCAGGGAAGCATTGCGCCGCGTATTCTATCTTTCCTACGCATGGCGGATGACAGGCAGTGACGAGTATTTTAAAAAATGTGAAGAAGAACTATTAGCGGTTTCCGGTTTCGAAGATTGGAATCCCAGTCACTTTTTGGACGTGGCCGAAATGACTATGGCCGTATCCATCGGTTACGATTGGTTGTATCCGAAGTTATCAAAAAACTCCAGAGACATGATCAGCAGGGCAATTATTGAAAAAGGCTTAACTCCAGCCCTTGATCCGAAATACAATGGTTGGCAAAGAGGGAAGAACAACTGGAACCAAGTATGCAATACGGGAATTAGCTACGGGGCGCTTGCCGTTTTTGAGCAACAGCCTGAAATATCTACGCAAATCATCCAAAAAGCTATCCAAAGTATCAAATTGCCTATGGCCGCTTATGCACCCGAAGGAAATTATATGGAAGGCTACAGCTATTGGGCCTACGGAACTTCGTTTAACGTGTTTTTTATCAGTGCGCTCGAAAAACTTTTCGGTACCGATTTTGGCTTGTCGGCACAACCAGGGTTTCTGCAAACTGCAGCTTTTTACGAAAATCTGGTTGGTACCTCAGGCCTAGCCTTTAACTATGGCGATGCAGGCGGAATAGAAGGGTTGCAGCCAGCAATGTTTTGGTTTGCCGATAAACTAAAAGATCAATCGCTGCTCTTTATCGAAAAAGAATACCTGCTTACTTCAAAATACAATGTCAAATCAAACCGCTTGTTGCCTGCCGCCATGATTTGGGCAAAAGGCGTTAAAATAAATGATATTGCCACTCCCACTACAAACCTTTGGTTTGGTAAAGCTGAAAATGAAATTGCGGTGCTAAGAAGCGGCTGGACAAAAGGAAAAGATATTTATGTAGGTTTCAAGGGCGGAACCGCTTCGGTGGGGCATGCCCACATGGATGCCGGATCTTTTGTGCTGGATATGGATGGGGTAAGATGGGCTTCGGAACTTGGCATGCAACAATATAATTCGCTTGAATCTGCCGGTTTGAGCATTTGGGACATGAGCCAGAAATCACAACGCTGGCAGGTTTTCCGCTTAAATAACCATTCCCACAATACCTTAACCGTTAACGGTAAGCTACACAATATGGCTGGCAATGCTAAACTGGTTTCCAAAACAACGGATCCCAATTTTACCGCCGCGGTTTTTGATCTTTCTACGGTGTTTTGGCCCGATTTGAGCCAAGCCCAAAGGGAAATTTCCATCATTAATAAAACACGAGTGGCCTTGCAGGATGAACTCACCGCAGGCGATAAGGAAGTGACCGTAAGATGGGCCATGCTTACCCAGGCAAAAATAGAAAGTTTAACAAATGGCACCGCACTTTTAAGCAGTAAGGGCAAGCAATTGAAAGTTCATGTGGAAGGTTTGGCTGAAGTAAAACTGCAAACCTGGACTACCGATCCGCCAAAAAGTTACGATGCGCCAAACCCAGGAACCATTCTATTGGGCTTCGAATTTAAGCTCCCCGCCAACAGCAAAAAAAACATTCGGGTCTTATTTACCTCTCCCGATAAAAATGAATCAACTAAAGCCAATTTAAAACCGCTCGAGAACTAATGCAAATCCTTTGAGAAATGAAAAAAGCAGCTTATTTACTATTCTTTCTGAGCTTATGGATATGCTCGGCCCATGGAGATGTAACCCTGCCAAAGCTTGTGAGCAATGGCATGATACTACAACGAGACCAAAAAGTAAAACTCTGGGGCTGGGCCTCTCCTAACGAAGAAATTACCATCGAATTTAATGGACATACCGTTAAAACCATTGCCGGGCAAGACCAAAAATGGCAAGCCTTTTTACCTGCAATGAAAGCAGGGGGTCCCTATCAAATGACCATAAAAGGAAATAACACGATGGTGCTAAAAGATATTTTGTTAGGTGATGTTTGGCTATGCTCTGGACAATCCAATATGGAATTCCTGCTCTCTAAATCCAAGGAGCTTTACAGGAACGAAATTGCCAGTTCTACGAACAATCAAATCAGGGAATTTTCAGTGAAGAACAGATATAGCTATGTTTTACGACAAGACATTGATGAAGGTTCATGGAAAAGTGCCAATCCGCAAAATGTTTTGGGCTTTAGCGCCGTTGGTTACTTCTTTGCCCTTAACCTTTACCAAAAATATAAAGTGCCCATTGGCATTATCCACTCAAGCTACCCCGGCTCCCCGGCAGAGGCCTGGATGAGCGACGAAGCATTGCAACAATACCCACATTATCTGAAAAAAGCCGCTCCATATAAAGATGAAGCCTTTGCACAGGCCGCATTGCAAAAAGACAAACAAACTCATGATCAATGGTTTGTGGAACTTAATAAAAATGATAAAGGATTGAATGGTAGAACACCGATATGGTCAAAGCCTAATATCAATGTTGCCGAGTGGAAAAAAATTAAAGTGCCGGGCGCATGGGAAGATCAGGGAGTGGATGTTGATGGTGTAGTTTGGATGCGCAAACAAGTAAATGTGCCCCGTGAAATGCTTGACAAACCCAATTACCTCGAACTGGGTTTGATAGATGATATTGATACCACTTATTTAAATGGCGTTGCCCTTGGAACAAAGAATAACCGATATTTGGAAAGACGCTACCAAATCCCAAATGGTTTACTAAAAGCGGGGGAAAATGTCATTGCCGTAAGAGTTGTGGATAAAGAAGGTAGGGGTGGTATCATCCCTGGTAAGCAATATCGATTGGGCAACGCAGAAAAATATATCGATTTAACTGGCGACTGGCTTTATCAAATTGGCCACCAAATGCCAGCTATGCCAGTAAAAACCTTTTTAAGGCTGGAGTACATGCCCGGGATCCAATATTTTAGCAAACTGCTACCTATTGCGGGCTATACCATTAAAGGCGTAGCCTGGTATCAGGGAGAGGCCAACACCGGTAACCCTAATGAGTATAGAACACTGTTGCCGGCCATGATCAAAGATTGGCGTAACTTATGGGGACAGGGAGAATTCCCTTTTCTGATTGTGCAATTGGCCAATTATTTGGCACCTCCTACTGAACCTCAAGACGGTGGCTGGCCAAGGCTACGCGAAGCACAGGCCTTTGTGGCCAATACGGTGCCCCATGCTGGCTTAGCTTTGGCCATCGATATTGGGGAGGCAAATGATATTCACCCCCTAAATAAAAAAGATGTAGGCTACCGGCTTGCCTTAAGCGCCTACAAAGTGGCTTATGGAGATAAAAATGTCATTGATCCAGTTACACAATATGATTCCATGAAAGTGGAAGGCGATAAAATCATCATTTCATTTAAAAATTTAGGCCATGGGCTACAGGCAAAAAATGGTGAATTAAAACAGTTTGCCATTGCTGGTGCCGACAAAAAGTTTTACTGGGCCAAAGCAACCATCAAAAATGGTAAGGTAGAAGTTTGGAGTAGCCAAGTGAAGCAGCCCGTGGCAGTACGCTATGCCTGGGCAAACAACCCCGAAGGAAGTAACCTATATAATCTAAATGGCTTGCCAGTAGCACCGTTCCGAACCGATAACTGGTAGCCCTCAAATAAAGAAAGGAACCACTCACATGATTTGTAAAAACAGCATCATCAGGATTTGTATTGCCCTAACTTTTTTGGGCATTGGCCTAGCTTCTTGCAAAAAGAAAGCCGCAGAACAGCCCGTAAACCCAGAAAAGGAATTGCCCAAACCTAACTTAATACAAACGGTAGGAGTTAGATCGGTTAATAATTTTGAATTCCTAAAAGGAGCCGATATTAGTCATGTTACGATGATGGAACAGCAAAATCGATTGTTCTTTAACACTACCGATCAGCAGGATTTATTTCTACTGTTAAAGCAACGAGGCCTAAACAGCATCAGGTTGAGGGTTTGGGTTAATCCGGCAGGGCCATATTTTTACAGCAGCATTGCCGATGTGGTTGCCAAAGCACTGCGTGCAAAAGCTGCAGGACTATCTATCTTATTGTCGTTTCATTATAGTGATAGCTGGGCTGATCCTTCCCAGCAAAATATTCCGGCCGCTTGGACCAGCTATACCTTGGCCCAAATGAAAACTGCGTTGGCCAGCCATACCACAGATTGTTTAAATGCCCTTAAGGCCAATGGCATTACTCCAAAATATGTGCAAATTGGCAATGAAACCGATTATGGTATGTTGTGGCCAATGGCCGATATCAGGATTGCTGGCAATATGGTTAACTATGCAGCTTTGCATAAAGCTGGCTATGATGCGGTAAAGGCGATTGATCCCTCTATTAAAGTAATGGTGCAGTTTTCTAAAGGTTATGATAATGCTAACTGCAAAGCGGTTTTAAATGGTTTAATTGCCAATGCCGCAACTTTTGATGTTGTAGGGATTTCGGTTTATCCGGTGCTCGAAACTTATCATGCCAATATAGAAGACAGTTTGGACAATCTAGCGGATTTAGTAGCCACTTATAACAAAGAGGTAATGGTGGTAGAATGTGGCTATTATCAAAATGACCCTAAACGCACACGGGAAATGATTTTTAGACTGTTAGACGGCGTACATGCTTTAGCCAACCAAAAAGGCTTGGGGGTTTATTATTGGGAACCTCAGTATTATCATCGGCCGCCAATTAACAAAAGTACTTTTGATGCCACTACAAAAAGCCCAACAATCGGACTAGATGGCTTCTCCCTGGTAAGAAATCCGGGATTTGAAGTGGATGAAGCAGCTGCGGCATCGCCGGCACAATGGCAAACCGCGGGCAGTAATCCCGATGCAAACTACTTGGAGGGCAATCCGCATACCGGAAGTTATCGGTTAACACATTTTAAAAATAGCGGTTATAATGTAGAAACCAATCAAACCATAACAGGTTTAACCAACGGCATGTACACGTTGCAAGCTTGGGTAAGAAGTGGTACTGGATTGCTGGAAAATTACCTTTTCGCACGTGATTTTGGAGGAGCCCAAATGAAAGTAGCCATCAGCCCGGGCTCAACCTGGACCAAGCTAAGGATAGAGAACATCAATGTGAGCAACGGGCAGTGCATTATTGGCATGTACACCCGAGGCAACAACATCTACAGTAGTGTCGATAATTTCCAATTTTATAAACAATAACAATTTAATCAATGAAAAAGAAACTGATTTTTGCTGCTTTGGGAGCTTTAGCTTACCTCAGTGCGAATGCGCAAAATACACCGATTATCCCCAATGGAGATATGGAAATTTGGAATGCGGGTAAACAATTTCCAAAACAATGGGGTACATTTTATACGATAGAAAAGGAAGGGATTTTCTCCCGGTCAACCGAAGCGCATTCTGGAAAATTTGCCATACAAGCCACTTTTGAACCTCAAAAAGAATTTGATAACCGTCGGTTTTTTGCGCAGCCCTTTAATTTGGAGGCTGGCAAGCACCAAGTTAAATTATTCTTGAAAGGAAGTGGCGATATCCGTTTTGTTGCGCTACATAAAAAAGACAGCAACGCTGCGGGTAAAAACAGTAGTTCTAATATTGCGGGTACACCGTTCATTGGCAAGGTAGAACATCAGGAATGGAAAGAGTACATCTTAGATTTTGATATCATTGATGCCGACAGCTACCAACTTACCATTTGCTTTAATGCAGCAAATAAGCTACTGTTCGACGATATAACCGTAATAAAACTGAAATAAATAAAATGGGTTTAGCAATTTGGTTGGCTAAACCCAATTCCATAATGTTAACTCCTTTTGGTCTATAGCAGTGGCAATACTGGCCACATAGTTTTCGCCAATGGTAAAGGTTCGCATTTTAAAAATTTCCTCGTCCCAACGCAACTGTTCATTTAAGCATTCTATTAAATGGAGGTTGTCGCTAACTCCTTCACCACTAGCTTTTAATAAAGCCTCCTTTCGGGTCCACATAACGTAAAAATTTTTAGGGTCTACACGTTTTTCTCCAATAAAGGCAATTTCGTTTTTAGAAAAAGTAATGTCCAAAATGGATTTGAAATCAAATTCCCCATTTAAAAACTCAATATCAATACCTACCGCTTTGGGGCTAATGGCAATAAGTACATAATCGCCGGTATGGCTAATGTTAAACTCTATGCCCTTTACCGTTGGTTTTCTAAATTCATGGAAAATAAATTCAATGGCCTGCGGAGTGGTATTTAAGCACAAGGATAAGATGCTGCGCAAACAAAATTTACTCACCACGTAACGTTCTTTGTCTTTTTGGGTGAACATTCTGCTGGCCTTTTCTTGTTCCCGTTCAGAGAGCACGTCGGCCAGTTCTTTCTTGATTTTCTGGAAATGATTGTTGATATCAATCCTGAATACGTGCGTTTTGTCTGTATCTAGCGATTGTCCGGTGGAATAAGGTTTCCAGGCATGATCGTAGCTCAACAGCGAGTCTATCATTTTTAATGTTTAGTATAGTTAGTTTCAGCTCGAGAACTTGTAAGTAAATATCGTTAAATTTCTTTTCTGGGCGAATTTATTGTGGGAATTTTATAAAATATTGCCTTGTTGTTGGTAAAACAGGTGAAAAAAGAGCTGAAAAACTGTTTTCAGTTGTCTTTGTTTTTTAATGCCAGCAGGTATTTGTCAATATATAATTGTTTTTCTCGGGATTTGTATTGTTGGATAAATCGTGGGTGTTCCAGTATGCTCAGTTTTTCAAATAATTTTTCCGTATGGTTAATTTTTTGGATAAAATTTGCGTTTTTCTTGCCTAAAATAAAAACCTCAGAAGTGTCTAACCCTAAGCTGATGTGTTTTTTTAAAGATAAAACCATAAAATCTTTCACCATCTCAAATAGCTTGGCGTCATCGTAATAATTGGCGTTAAGCCATTTGCCATCTTTCGCCCTTCGGATAATGGCCAAAGGAAAGGGCGAGTTGATATAGAAATCCTGATAAAAGGTGGCCGCCCCACCATAGGCCGAAATCATGTCATACATAAAAACCGAAGAGATTTCATGCGTACGGGCCGATTGCATTTTGATCCCGCAAACACTTTCCAACCGTTTGGTATCCGTAAAGGGAACGCCTGTTACCCCGGCGCCGTGGCGGCTTGGATTAATGCCAACTATAAATTTTCGAGGGCCAAAATCACTGTAATATTTATGATAAAACTGCTGCATAACCTCCATGGTTTCTGGATGGTTCATATAGGGGTTCAATACCTGAAAATCATTAGGGAGTGCCCCATGGTAATGCAGTTGACGATTGAAAGCAATGACTTGGCTGGCAAAGTTTTTTTCCATGTGAGAAATAATGCTTAAAAATAGATCGTTTTTGATCAGATATCAAGATCATACCTGTATGATTTGTAAAGAAATAAGTAGATGAGAAATAATATACTTTTAGAGTTGACATTCCGTAGCATTTAACTTAAGTTTGCACAAAAAAATAGATACAATGAGTGTTTTAGTAAATAAAGATTCTAAAGTAATTGTTCAGGGTTTTACCGGAAATGAAGGTACTTACCATGCTGAACAAATGATAGCTTACGGTACAAACGTTGTTGGTGGGGTAACCCCTGGCAAAGGCGGTCAGGAACATTTAGGCAGGCCTGTTTTTAACACGGTTAAAGATGCGGTTGATAAAGCTGGCGCTGATGTATCTATTATTTTCGTACCTCCTCCGTTTGCAGCTGATGCCATTATGGAAGCTGCAGAAGCAGGCATTAAAGTGATCGTTTGTATTACTGAAGGCATCCCAACCAAAGACATGATTGCGGTGAAATCTTACCTTTCTGATAAAGATAGCCGTTTAATTGGTCCTAACTGCCCAGGTGTAATCACTGCTGACGAAGCTAAAATCGGTATTATGCCAGGTTTTATCTTCAAAAAAGGTAATGTTGGGGTAGTTTCTAAATCTGGTACTTTAACCTACGAGGCAGTTGATCAGGTGGTTAAAGCTGGTTTAGGTATCACTACCGCAATTGGTATCGGTGGTGACCCCATTATTGGTACTCCTACTAAAGAAGCGGTAGAGTTATTGATGAACGATCCAGAAACTGAAGGTATCATCATGATTGGTGAAATTGGCGGTGGCATGGAAGCCGAAGCTGCTCGTTGGATCAAAGAAAACGGTACTAAGCCAGTAGTAGGTTTTATCGCTGGTCAAACTGCGCCTGCTGGACGTAGAATGGGCCATGCCGGTGCAATTGTTGGCGGCGCTGATGATACCGCTGCTGCAAAAATGAAAATTATGCGTGAGTGTGGTATCACCGTAGTAGAAAGCCCTGCGGAAATTGGTGCTGCAATGGCGGCTTTGTTGAAAAAATAGTCTCGACAAATATATTTTTTAAAAGCGTCCCAACTTTTGGGGCGCTTTTTCTTTTTACAGGGAATGCAAAACTTACTTCGGTATGAAAATCAACAAACGATTAATGTTTATTTTTGTTTAAAGGCATAAGCCCATTACCAATTGTAAACCCGCCATGAAATCAATTTTTAATCGTATCACACTAATTGGGTTACTTGCGCTGAGCAGCAGTTTTGTAGCTTGCGCCCAACAAAAGGAAGAAAAGAAAGCAACCCCATCAAAAACTACAAAAAAAATGGAATGGAATAAGTTAACACCCGAAGAAGAGAGAATTATTGTAAACAAGGGAACCGAATACCCTGGCACGGGCAAATACGATAAGTTTTTTGAAAAGGGAACTTATATCTGCAAAAGATGTAATGCGCCTTTGTACAGATCAGATTCGAAATTTGATGCTCATTGCGGCTGGCCAGCCTTTGACGACGAAATTAAAGGAGCCGTAAAGCGAATCCCAGACCCTGATGGGCAGCGTACAGAAATTGTTTGCGCCAATTGTGAGGCACATTTGGGCCACGTATTTGTAGGAGAATTTTTAACTGCCAAAAATACACGCCATTGCGTAAATTCCCTTTCCATGACGTTTGTTCCGGATAAAAAAGAGCAATAGAAAGACATCGTCGTAAAATTTGGCAATATTTAAAAAAGAAAGCGGAGTAAACGTTTAAAGTTTGCGCCGCTTTTTTATTTCTATTCGCCATTGCGAGGAAGAATGACGAAGCAATCCTAAAGCATTAGTTGCATCGTGTAATTGGATGCTTTTGTCCCTCACAATTACGGTTAAATGTGTAAGCTGATAAAAATTAAACGGCTTCCGTTATTGCCTCTTCAATTTCTATTTTACTTGCCACTTTTTCCGAAGCTTTCGTTTTCGAAAATCTTCTGATTAGCCCATAAGCAAAAAAAGATCCGCATAGCGCCATGCCAGCTCCAACTAAAGAAGGATAGTTGTAGCTCAAGCCATAAACTAATGGGAAACCTCCAAATAGGGCGCCTAAGGCGTTACCTATGTTAAAACTGGCTTGGCTGGCTGAGGCAGCAATCATTTCAGAACCCTTGGCGGTTTTAATCATCAACATTTGAATAGGTGCTGCAGAAGCAAAAGCAATTGCGCCAGTTAAAAAAGTAGTAATTAAGGCTAACGTTGGGCTGGATGAAACGAAGAAAACAATCACCAAAATGGAGCACATGGCAAGCAGTAGCGAAACGCAGGCTTTGGCTGGCGAAAACTTGTCGGCCAAATAGCCGCCAAAAAAATTGCCTAAAAGCATGCCCAGTCCTGCCAGCATGAGGATGTAGGTTACACTGCCTTCGGCGAAACCTGCTACGTCGGTCATTAAAGGATTGATATAGCTGATCCAGCAAAACAAACCGCCTGTGCCTATGGAAATCATTAAGATGATGATCCATGCTTCACGTTTAGCAAAAAAACTAAGCTCACTTTTGATGTCGCGATTTTTAACTGGTGGTAAAAATGGCAACCAGTATCTTAAGCTCACCAAGGTAATGATACCCACTGCGGCAACAATAGCAAAAGAATACCGCCATGAAAAATTATGGCCAATGTAAGTGCCCAGTGGTACGCCAAACAAATTGGCAATGGTAAGTCCGGCAAACATCAGGGAAACTGCCTGTGCCTCTTTTCCCTTTGGAGCAATGCGGCTGGCCACTACCGAGCCTACGCCAAAAAAGGCTCCATGGGGTAAGCCCGAAAACAGTCGGGCGATAAATAAAGTGGTATAACTTGGTGCAAAAGCAGATAAGGCATTGAATACCGTAAATAAGCCCATTAAAGCAATTAGGATATATTTTGGGGGATATTTGCCTGCAATAATGGCTAACAAAGGTGCGCCAATCACTACACCTAGGGCGTAGGCCGAAATCAGATGTCCTGCTTGAGGAATGGTAATTGATAGGTCTTTGGCAATATCAGGCAATAGTCCCATCATCACAAATTCTGTAATGCCTATTCCTAAGCCACCAAATGTAAGGGGAATGAGTTTTTTGTTAACAAGCATATGCTTAGTGTTTTGTTTACACTAAGCAAAGGTAGCCGTTTTTATGATAGGATTTTGTCAGCTTAGGGTTAATTATCCTATTCATAAGAAAGGCCAGCAATGCTGGCCTTTTACTAACGCTTTTTAGCGTATTTTAAAATCTTGGCTATCGTTTCCGCTGAGGGTTCTCTGTACAGCTCGTCTAATTTAGGCTTAAGGGCTTCATACAATTTTTGGTCGGGGCTATCGGCCTGTTCCAAAGTGGGCTTCGATAAATTTTTTAATGAAGTTTGAGTAAAGGTTTTTGTCATACGCATTTATATCTTTTTGTTTAGAAATTAAACGCCGGCCAATAACCTTTATTTTATACTGATGATATTAAAATTAAAATAATTTAAAAAAGCCAATCGAAATAAGGCTAAACCTCTGTTAAAATGATAGTGGAGGTATTTGTTCCTCTATCAAGCCGCTTGTAACATTGTTGTTGCTTAGTTTCGGCTAACGCTTACTTCCTTAATGTTCATCATTTTTCGCAAATTGCTCAATGCGTAACGCATACGTCCCAACGCTGTATTGATACTCACATCGGTAAGTTCGGCAATTTCTTTAAAGCTCAAATCCGCATAATGGCGCATAATGAGTACTTCTTTCTGCTCGTCGGGCAAATGATGGATCATTTTACGCAAATCAGTATGTGTTTGTTCCCTGAGCATGCGCTCTTCGGCACTTTCTTCATGAATTTGGATCAAATTAAGCACGTCGGTTCCGTCAGAACTGGTAATGGTTGGCGTACGTTTTTCTTTCCTGAAGTAGTCAATTACCAAGTTATGGGCAATGCGCATTACCCAGGGTAAAAATTTGCCTTCTTCATTGTATCTGCCTGATCGTAGGGTATTAATTACTTTAATAAAAGCATCTTGGAAAATATCTTCAGCCAAATACTGATCTTTTACCAATAAATAAATAGAAGTGAAAATTTTGGATTTGTGCCTACGTAAAAGTTCTTCTATAACAGCTTCGTCACCGCCGATATATAACTTCACCAAGTCCTGATCACTAACCTGTTGTAACCTCATAGGAGTGTGTTTGATTAAACCCATCTTTATTAAACAATAAACACGTAAAAGTTTTAATCTATAGCTTTTCTCCTTTTAGTTTTTGGTTGGTGAATAATGAATGTTAATGTGTTACAATTTCAAAAGAAACATTTTTTTGTGAGATTCAAAGAATTAAATTGTTAAAAATTGTAAAAATGCCGAATAAACGCTAAAATCTTATGTCTTTTGATAATCGTTAATTTCATTTGCCTCCTTTAAATGTCCTAAAGAGACTTTCGTTATGCTGTCAAATTTTATACCAAATATAGTGAGCTGTTTTAAATTCCAGGAAAAGCATCCAGAAGATTCTTGGCATCGGGCCAAGGTATGTCCTGGCCATACAGCTGTTTTTGATCAGTTGTTAAAAACGGAGGACCAAAATGTTCCAGGTGGTATGCTGCTGCCAGAGTAGCTGAAAAAGGCAGGTCCTGGCATCACCATCCAAATTTCTGTTTTTACAAGGGCCAAAGCAGTTTAAACGATAAAAGCTATTGAGGGCCCTACTACTTTTTCGAATGCCTACTTTCCACTTTCGGCCAACAATTTTCAACTTAATAAGTTATCTTTGTAAATTACAGCGAAGAGGTAATCCATGAGCAAGGAACTAGAGAAAGATCCACATCAACATATATTAATTAAAGGGGCAAGGGTACATAATTTAAAAAATGTTGACGTTGCCATTCCAAAAAACAAATTTGTAGTCATTACAGGAATGTCTGGCTCGGGCAAGTCGTCATTAGCATTTGACACGCTGTATGCCGAAGGGCAACGGCGGTATGTGGAGAGCCTTTCGGCCTATGCCCGCCAATTTATGGGACGTATGAACAAGCCCGATGTGGATTATATCAAGGGCATTGCACCGGCTATTGCCATTGAGCAAAAAGTGATTACCTCCAACCCTAGGTCAACCGTTGGAACTTCTACTGAGATATATGATTACCTCAAGCTTCTTTATTCACGTATCGGCAGAACGTACTCCCCAATCTCGGGCAATGAGGTGAAAAAGGATACCGTGAGTACGGTTGTTGATTTTGTATCGGCATTGGCCGATGAGGAAGTGGTCACGATATTTTGTCCGCTGCATCCCCAAAATAAAAGAACCATTAAGGAAGAATTAGCCATCCTGCTACAAAAAGGCTTTCTGAGAGTTTCTTATCAAGGAGCAGTTAAAAAAATTGAAGACATTTTAGAAGACGATTCGATTAAGGATATAGAACTGACGGAACAAGATCAGGTTTTTATTTTGATTGACCGTATTGTGGTAGCCCACGATGATGAAACCCTGAGCCGTATTGCGGACTCGGCGCAAACCGCTTTCTTTGAAGGAAAGGGCGATTGCTATGTAGAACATGCCGGGAAACAGCACTTTTTTTGTGATAGGTTTGAGCTGGATGGGCTGAAATTTGAAGAGCCTACGCCAAATTTTTTCAGTTTCAATAATCCATACGGTGCCTGTAAACGTTGCGAAGGTTATGGAAACATCATTGGTATTGATGAAGATTTGGTCATTCCAGATAAAAGCAAAAGCATTTACGATAATGCCATTGCCCCCTGGCGTGGCGAAAAAATGGGCGATTGGCTAAAGCAATTCGTTAAAAATGCCGATAAATTCGATTTTCCAATCCACAGATCATATAGCGAACTTACTGAAGCGCAACAACAATTACTGTGGACCGGCAATAAATATGTTAGAGGTTTAGATGAGTTTTTTAAAGAACTGGAGGAACAAACCTATAAAATACAGTACAGGGTAATGTTATCACGCTACCGTGGCAAAACCAATTGCCCTGATTGCAGGGGTACACGTTTGCGCAAAGACGCGTCCTATGTAAAAGTAGGCGGAAAGTCTATTCTGGAGTTGGTTTTAATGCCGCTTTCAAGCATTTTGCCTTTCTTTGAGGGCCTTGATTTGACTGAAAACGAGCAAAAAATAAGTAAGCGTTTGCTTTCGGAAATCAGCAGCCGCATTTTATACCTCAATAATGTTGGTTTAGGATATTTAACCCTCAACCGTTTGTCAAACACCCTTTCGGGCGGCGAGAGCCAGCGCATCAATCTGGCTACTTCTTTGGGAAGTAGTTTGGTAGGCTCGGTGTATGTGCTGGACGAACCTAGCATTGGTTTACACCCCCGCGATACGCACCGGTTAATTGGCGTACTTGAATCGTTAAGGAACGTGGGTAACACCGTTTTGGTGGTGGAGCACGAGGAAGAAGTGATGAAAGCTGCCGATCATTTGATTGATATTGGGCCCGAAGCAGGAACCCAAGGGGGTAATTTAGTGTTCAGTGGTACCTACAATCAAATCATTAAAGATAAAAAATCTCTAACAGGAAAGTATTTATCTGGGGAGGAAAGTATTGAGGTCCCTAAAAAGCGTAGGAACTGGCACGACCATATCCTGATCAAAGGCGCCAGAGAAAATAATCTCAAAAATATCCAAGTAAAATTCCCATTGGGCGTGTTCACCTGTGTAAGCGGTGTTTCGGGATCGGGCAAAACAAGTTTGGTGAAGCGAATTTTATACCCCGCTTTGCAAAAGGCCATAGGTAACTATGCCGGTGAACAAACCGGTGCTTATGATGGCATTTTTGGGAATATTGATTTGGTACACCAGGTGGAAATGGTGGATCAAAATCCCATTGGCAGATCTTCGCGCTCCAACCCTGTAACTTATGTAAAAGCTTGGGATGATATCCGTACCTTATATGCTTCGCAAGCATCTGCTAAGGCCGCAGGCCTAAAACCATCGGCCTTTTCTTTCAACGTAGAAGGCGGTCGCTGCGATGTTTGCCAGGGTGAGGGTGAAGTGAAGATAGAAATGCAGTTCATGGCTGATATTTATCTGCCTTGCGAAGCCTGTAATGGAAAAAGATTTAAGCAACAGGTATTGGATGTAACATATCAGGACAAAAATGTGTCTGATGTGTTGGATATGACCATTGACGAGGCCGTATTTTTTTTCGCCAAAGAACCCAAGATTATGGCAAAACTACAGCCTTTAGTTGAGGTAGGCTTGGGCTATGTGCATTTAGGGCAATCCTCAAATACCCTTTCGGGGGGCGAAGCTCAGCGTATTAAGCTGGCTTCATTCCTGATTAAAGGTAACAATGCTCAAAAAGCGGTTTTTATTTTTGATGAGCCAACAACGGGATTGCATTTCCACGATATTAAAAAATTATTGAAAGCATTAAATACACTGATAGAGCAGGGCAGTACGGTAATAGTGATAGAGCATAATATGGATATGATTAAGAGTGCAGACTGGGTGATTGATATTGGTCCGGAAGGTGGCGACAAGGGCGGAAATGTCGTTTTTGAAGGCAAGCCAGAAGACCTAATTCGTGTAGAAAATTCATACACCGGACAGTTTTTAAAAGCACACCTTAAATAGTAACTTCGTAAAATATGCTTTTGCTCGAATTTCTAATTGGCGTAGCTCTTAATGCGATGGGATACATCCCCCCCGGAAACATTAACCTTACCTTAGCCCGTTTAACCATTAACAGGGGAATGCGCCAGGCTTGGGGCTTTATCCTTGCTTTCTCGTGTGTAGAGGTGTTTTTTACCTTCGGTATGATGCGTTTTGCCCGTTGGGTTTCTAGCGATGTTGATATTGAAGCCATTAAGGTGGGCACCTTTAAGCTTAGTTTCCTCGTAGATGTTTTCATGATCGTGCTGCTATTGGTAATGGCAACCTTGGCCTGGAAAAACCGCGATAAGGTGCACCAGCCAAAAGCACAAGAAGAAAGCAGGCGGGGCAGCGTCATCTATGGCTTGGTTTTGGGAGTGCTCAACCCTGTTCAAATCCCATTTTGGCTGTTTTTTGGCAACTATATTATTTTGCACGAGTGGGTTACCACTGATTATCTTTCGCTGGTAATTTTCAGTATAGGCTCAGGGGCAGGCTCGGCTTTGGCCTTGTATGCGTATGCTTATTTTGCAAAGTATATTCAGGAGAAATTTACTTTAAGCAGCTGCCTTATCAACAAATGTATTGCCATTTTTCTTTATTGCCTGGCGCTTTATCTTATCGTGAAGCAGGTTATTACCTATTGGGCATAAAAATTTTATTTGAAAGGCGTATTTGCTTACTTTATGGTGCTGTAGCCCTATTGTACGATGCTATTTCTTAGTGGATTATGTAATAAAGATGGAAGGTGTGGTGGATTGCAAAAACTGTAGAAAAGGGCCGCTGCAAAAACCAATCGGCCAATGCCCAAACCAATAGGTAGCGTAACCCCGGGAGCGCTAAATTTTAGCCATGCTTCCATAAAGCTAACGGCACAAATAAAACCTATCCAGGTAAAAGCGCAGATGAATGCTACAGGTTGCTCTACTTTTGATTTCTTTGGTATTGTGTTTAGGTCAATTGTTAATTAAAAACGGTTATAATAAAGGCTGTGCATTATTATTACGGTAGTAATCAATTTTGAACATAAACATTTCGGCCATTCGGCTGCCACGCCATTTGGCTTCTTCCGCTTTTTCGCCTACAAAAAACTCATCTAAAGTGCCGTGCCAAAGCTGTAACCAGGTATCAAAATGAAGCTGGCTTACGGGTAGTTTAGCGTGTGGCGGAAATGGGCTTCCCGAATAGGTTGGAACCTCAAGCAAAATCGTTTGCCAAAAACGGTACATCTTTTCCAGGTGCTCGGGCCACCTATTTTTTAGGATGTCATTGAATATTGGGCCTAAAAGTTCGTTTTCCCTTACTCTTGAATAGAAGGTGTTGACCAATAATTGAATGTCCTGTAGGTTGCTTATATCTTCCGATGCCATTTTTTATTTCTTTGTGATACAAAGATACGGCTTATCTGCCTGCATTTTTTCTGATACAGGTCATGTAATTGCTTAACCGTTATCAAAATATTGTGTTCGGTTTAATATACTTTAGGGCGTTTCAAAAACTTCTTAAAGAATGAACCTTGCATGTGCTTATCAGTAACTCTTGTGGTTAAAACCCCTAAAAAATGTGAGGGTTAAACGGTTTAAGATCTATTTTTTCATAAACTCCAAGCTCCATATTTTTTCTGCCTTGCGTCCAATCAATACAAAGGATATCCCTAATACGCTAAAGAATATGGCTTTGTGCCAGTTGTCCCAAAAGTATTCGAAATACCTGGTGTATAGATTGATAAATAAAAAGATGATGCCAAATTCCCTGAGCATGGCATCGTTTTTCTTGAGGCCAATTACAATGGCCACCACACAAACCACAGCCGAAATAATTGCCCAATAAAATAGGGATAATTGTTTGATGCTGTACCACTCTTCCAAACTGCCGTAATTCCCAAAAACGGAAAGCAGCAGTAAAGAAGTGAATAGGTAAAGCAGTCCGCCAAAGTAGGTGATGTCAAAAAAATAGGATAACTTTTGGCGCTTGTGCATAAATATGGATACCAGGGTAAGTGCTAAGCCAAAAACAACAAACCTTAGTGGGTAGTTGAGGCCCAAAAAATACCAATTCCCCTTTGATAGGTAGCCTGTTTCGGTGCCAAACCAAGCTCCCAAAGCCAAAAGTGCAAAAGCCCAAATCAATCTCGATTTAAAAAAATAGGCCAGGCTGAGGTAAATGATCACTGAAAAAAGAATGAGCAATGAAAAATGGTTGCTGCTGCTGTTGAGCGCCTTGCCCAAATAGGCTACTGCATTTGCGGTAAGCATCACGCCTGAAAAAATTATCGCTTCGTTACTGAATACCTGTTGGGGCCTGTACTTTTTTCGGCGGATGCCAAAAACATAACAAGCTGCTGCCAAAAGTGCCGAAACGATACTGATGATGATGTTGGGAGTGTTGTACAGGTTTTTAAGATAATCGAGCAAAGATTTATCTACCAATAAAGCGCTAAGCGCTACCACGCCACAGCCCATGGCAATCCAGAAGGAATATTGTGCCAGTCGCCTCCAGTCAAAAGCTTTTGGTTCATAGCTGTTTTTTAGTTGTTGTGCCTCGGCATCAGTTAGCAGTTTCTCAGATTGCCAGTAATCCAGCATCTCATCTAAAAACTCGCTATGGTCACGATCTATCTTTTTCATGGAAATGCCCCAATGTTTTTAATAACATCGGGAGCATAAATATAGTTTTTCTGGCCTTATTTCAATAACTCGGGGATACGTTTGTTGTTGCCCACAATCCATACGATATCCTCGTTTTCAAATACCAGGTTCGAATCTGGGTTCAGGATACGTTGGCCATTTCGTTCTATGCCTACAACCAATCCTTGGGTTTTTTCTCTAATGCCGCTGTCTCTAATGGTTTGCCCAAAAACGGGCGATTTACTGTTGATCACAATTTTTTGCAGGGACATGTCCTGTTTAGGGAAAGTTTCTTCTTCGCTCATTTCCGTATGGTCGCCTTCAAATAGGTGCTTTACACTTGCCAACTGATCATCGGTACCTATAACCAAAACCTTATCATTAGGGTATAAGCGTTCATCCCGTTTTGGTGTAGGGATCATGATCTTGCCACGCTCAATCATGGCAATGTTAATCCCGTATTTCTCCCTCACGGCCAAGTCCACCAAGGTTTGTCCTACCAATTTCGATTCGGGAGCTACGGTAAGCTCCAACAAGTGGGTGTCCCAGGGTAAAATTTCAGGTTGTTTTTTGGCGGCTTCCCTGGCATTGAGGTTGTAGAAAAACCGGTTTTCCATACGTTCGTAAAAGCTTTGCAGTTTACGGGAGAAAATGACCATCACCAAAATGATCAATCCAAGTGCAATGCCAGCGGCAATCCAGGTATCAAAAAATTCATACATCAGGAAGCCCACAAAGAAGATTCCCAAGGCAATTCTAAAAATCTCAATGGCAATTAAAGGCCCCCGGGTATATCTTTTATTAAGCCACAAATGCGCGTATGCCGTTTTTTCAATCCTTTTTACCGACAGGGCCCATAAAAACGGCGCCATGGTCAGGAAAGAAATAACTACACTAATGATTACTCCGTTTTTGCCATTGGTGATGTTATTTTCAATAAATGGGTGCAAATAGCGCGAAGCCAAAAACACGATGGCAATGATGATTACCGAGTGGATGATGGTGTTGATGATATACGATCTCAGTAGCACTTTCCAGTCGCTCAGGGTGGTAATGCCTTCGGTACTATTGCTGTAACGGCTAATGGCATCCAGCCATCTCTGCGGAAGGATCTTCGCCAGAAAATGATAAAAGCCTTCGGAGTATTTGATGAGATATGGGGTGGTAAAGGTGGTAATTGCCGATACTGCTACGGTAATTGGGTACAGGAAATCGCTGGTAACCTTTAAGCTCAAACCAAGTGTGGCAATAATGAAAGAGAATTCTCCGATTTGGGTTAAACTTAATCCGGTTTGTACCGATGTTTTTAAAGGCTGTCCCGATAGTAAAGCGCCGCTCCCGGTGGTAATTAGCTTACCTACAATAGTTACGCCTGTAATGATTAAAATTGGTTGCCAGTAGGCCAATAATATCTTAGGATCGATCAGCATGCCTACCGATACAAAGAAGATTGCCCCAAACAAATCTTTAACGGATTTAGTAAGATGTTCTATTTTTTCTGCTTGGGTGGTTTCTGCTAAAATAGAACCCATGATAAAGGCGCCCAAGGCAGGAGAAAAGCCAACTTTAACGGCTAAAATCACCATCACCAGGCATAAAGCTAAGGACACCACCAAAAGCATTTCATCGTTCATGAGTTTTTTGGTGAGCTTTAAAAATGTTGGGATGATGAAAATACCGCCCAAAAACCAGAGAATGAGGAAGAAGCTTAGTTTAAGTATGGAAATAAGCATGTCTGCACCGGCAAACTGCTGACTCACGGCTACGGTGGTAAGTAATACCATAATTAAAATAGCCGCCAAATCTTCTACAATAAGTGCCCCAAAAACCAAGTTTGCAAACTTTTTATGCTTTACGCCAAGTTCATCAAAGGCCCTAATGATGATGGTGGTTGAGGAAACGGACAGGACTGCCCCCAAGAAAATACTGTCCATGGTTTTCCAGCCCATGAGCTTTCCTGCAAAATAGCCAATCAAACACATGCCAATAATTTCTACCAATGCGGTAATTGAGGAGGAGCCCCCAACTTTTACCAGTTTCTTAAAGCTAAATTCTAATCCCAAACTAAAGAGCAAGAAAATAACCCCAATTTCGGCCCAAATGGTAATGTTGGCATTATCTGAAACGGTTGGGATAAATTTAAAATGCGGACCAACTAAAAGTCCTGCAATGATATAGCCTAAAACCAGGGGTTGTTTAATTTTTTTGAAAATAATGGTGGTGATACCACCTGCGGCAAGTATTAATCCTAAGTCTGCAATGAGTACCGGTAAGTGTGTCATCTATGCTAAAAAATGTGTTGTTGAGTTGTTTACTATTTTGTTTGCAAGGGCAAAATGGTATTACCAAAACGCATGTTTAGGATATAGGTAGTTGAAAACAGATTTATAATCGAGATATTTAAAAAATGAACCCCTCGGCTTAAAATCATTAGGTAGGGGAAGCGCCGTTTCTTTCTCGGCAATTTTGGGTAAAGCGTATTCGGCTATTGCGGTTCGGGCTTTTTGCAGAAGAAGCTTAATTTTTACAAAAACTGTTTTTTTATTTTTGTGAAAATCAGGGCTAAATGAAATATAGCTTGATAGATCTTTTGGGGTAGGGGATATGGTTTCGCCGGCAGATAACGAAAAGCAACAAACCATTAAGCATCCGCAAAAGAGTAACATCAATCTCATAGCCCACAAAATACTAAAAAATATTGGGTTTTTGAACTATAAAATAGGTGCCAGCCGCTAAAAAGACACTTCGCTGTTATTTTCCTGCAAAAAAGGCCAACGTATCTTCTTTGTCTTTTTGCAGTTGTTTGGTTAAGGCCTCCAATCCGGTAAACTTCACATCTTCCCTTAAAAAAGCCAAAAAGTTCATCTTGATATTTTGGCCGTAGATTTCGCGGTTGAAATCAAAAATATTTACTTCAATGTTGCGTGTCATGCCGTTGATGGTAGGGCGTTGCCCGATATAGGCCATGCCACGGTATACTTCGGGGTTTTTCTCTTCGCCCATTTCTACGGTAACGGCATAAATACCGTCGCCAGGGATTAGTTTGTAGGTTTCTGGGACAAAGATGTTTGCGGTAGGAAAGCCAATCGTCCGTCCAATTTTATCACCTTTAATTACAGGACCATAAATAGAAAAAGCGTAGCCCAGATATTTGTTGGCCAAAGCTACGTCGCCATCTAATAATGCTTTTCGTATTTTGGTTGAGCTTACCGCAACATCGTTAATATCTTGTTCGGGTATTTCCTCTACCAGGTAGCCATAATTGCTGGCATTTTGCATCAATGTGTTAATGTTTCCCAGCCTGTCTTTGCCAAAACGGTGGTCGTAGCCGATGATGATTTTTTTAGTTCCAATGGCATCCACCAAAATATTCTTGATGTAGTCGGTGGCACTCAGGTTAGAGAAATCTCTGGTGAATGGGGTAATGATCAAATGGTCAACGCCTAGCCCTGCTAATATTTGGGCTTTCTCCTCAATGGTGTTGATCATTTTCAGCGCTTGGTTTTCGGGGTCGATAATCATCCGCGGGTGCGGGAAAAAAGTAAGCAATACACTTTCTCCTCCGGATGATTTTGCCAGTTCACAAAGCCGTTTGATGATTTTCTGATGGCCAAAATGAACCCCATCAAAAGTGCCAATGGTTACTATGGCATTGTCTAATTTCTTAAAATCCGAAAGTTGGGTATATCTCTTCAAAATATTTAAATCTTTTTTAGGTTTAACCGCATAATAGCTAGTTTTTTGGCCATTAGCAAAGGTTCTATGTATTGATGCTCCTCTCTTGGTAGCTAAAATCTTAATGGAAAGCCTGACGTTTTACGACGCCACCTTTCAAATCGGCAATTTGTTGTTGAACTACAAAAGCGTTAGGGTCTATTTCGTCAATCTTATCCTGTAGTTTGCTTAATTCCAGTTTGGTCACTACGGTGTAGATGATATCAATATCTTTTTTCTGCAAATAGCCGCCTTCGCCTTTGTAAATAGTTACACCGCGTTTCATGTCGTTGATGATAAATGATTTGATGATTTCATTTTCTTCGGATATAATGGTGACTCCCGTGTAGGCCTCCAAGCGGTTAACGATAAAATCAATGGTGTTGGTTGCTGAAAGGTAAGTTAATATGGCATATAAGGCTGTATCGATATTGATGAAATAAGCGGCAAAAAGGAAGATGACGATGTTGAGCATGAAGATGATGTTGCCTACGGTAAGCTGGCTGTTTCGGCTAATGTAAAGTGCAAGTACTTCGGTGCCATCAATTACGCAGCCGCCACGCATAGCCAGGCCAATTCCTCCGCCCAAAAAGAACCCGCCAAAAAAGGCTACCAAAACCTTTTCATGTGTAATGGGCTGAAAGGGGATAAAAATTAGGCCAATTGAAAGTGCGGTAATGGCAATGGCGGTTTTAAATGCAAAAACTTTTCCAATCTGTTTATACCCCAAAATAATAAAAGGGATATTGATCAGGATAATCAGGTAGGATAGCTTCCATCCGGTAAGGGTACTTACCAAAAGCGAAATGCCCGTAACCCCACCATCGATAAAATGTTCGGGCATTAAAAAACTTTTTAGGCCAAAACATGCCGAGATAACGCCAAGGCACATAAAGAGGATTTCTTTTGCCGAGCGTATTTTTTCTGCCTTGCTGGTTTTTTGCATCACTAAGGTTGATTAGCGTTGTTTTTATTCTCTTCTTTCTTGGTACGAAGATAAGCAATCAACTCTTTGAGCTCAAAAGCATTGCTCAATAAAAAATTACCGCTCCTGGTGCGGGTTAATTTAGACAGATAGGCACCATTGCCCAGGGCTTTCCCAAAATCAGAAACCAATGACCTGATGTAGGTGCCTTTGCTACAAACTACCCTGAAATCTATTTCGGGCAAGGCTACCCGGGTGATTTCGAACTCGCTAACGGTTACAAAACGTTTTTTAAGCTCAACTTCTTCGCCCAAACGAGCTTTTACGTAAAGCCGCTCGCCGTTTACTTTTACGGCCGAGTGGGCCGGGGGGTATTGCGAAATATCACCAATAAAAGGTTTGGTGGCTTCGTAAAGCTGTTCATGGGTAATGTTGGAAATATCGAACCTGGCATCTATCTCGGTTTCCAGGTCAAAAGAAGGCGTAGTGGCCCCTAAAACCAACGTTCCGGTATATTCTTTTTCCTCTGCTTGGAAAGTATCAATCTGCTTGGTAAGCTTACCTGTACAGATAATCAATAAGCCGGTAGCCAAAGGATCTAAAGTACCAGCATGGCCCACCTTCAGTTTCAGCGGTTTTAGGGTGTTCCTGATTTTTCCAACCACGTCAAATGAAGTCCACTCATAAGGTTTGTTGATGAGCAGGAGTTCTCCCTCAGGGAAATTAAATTCTGGAAATTCAGCGTTCGAGTTTTCTTCCTTAAGCATTAAAGTATCGTAATTTCAATCCCGGCAAAGTACAATCCTAAAATAAGGATGCCTATTGCAATTCTATACCACCCAAAGATACGGAAGCCGTGTTTTGTTAAGAAACTGATGAAAGATTTAATGGCAATGATGGCAACAATGAAGGCTACTACATTCCCGAAAAGCAATATCTTGATGTTGTCGGCATTTAAAAGTTCATAACCTTTTAGCAGCTTATATCCGGTTGCGGCCACCATGGTAGGTACAGCAAGGAAAAATGAGAACTCTGCGGCAACGCTTTTGGTAAGCTTTTGCTGCATACCGCCAATAATGGTAGCGGCGCTCCTGCTCAAACCAGGAAAACACACGGCCAATACTTGGTACAAGCCAATCTTGAAAGCAGTGGCATTGGTGATGTGGTTCTCGTTGGTTATCGTAGGATTTTTAAATATTTTATCGATAAATAGCAGGATAATCCCGCCCACCAATAAAATCACGGCGATGAAAATGGGGTTGCCCAGTTTACTGTCGATAAAATCGTTCAGTAAATAACCGAAAAGCAGCGCCGGTATTACCGCAATGGCCAGTTTAGCATAAAAGGCAAAACTGTTGAGGTTAACAAACTTTTTCCAGTAAACCACTACTACGGCAAGGATAGCTCCAAGTTGTATGGCAATGGTAAAAAGCTTTACGAAATCATCGGTAGCGATGCCCATAATAGCACTGGCAATCACCATATGTCCGGTTGATGAAACAGGCAAAAACTCGGTCAGTCCTTCAATAATGGCAAGGATGAGGGCTTGTAAGTAATTCATTTAGGAATTTACGATTTTAGAATTTCGACGGCAATATCAGGGAAAATGGGTTATTTTTTCAATACCGCATACACGCCAAATGCGAAACCGAACAAAACCACTAAAGGAGCAATCAAAGTTCTTCTGGTATCGTAAATGTCGCCGTCGGCACCCATCATCAAAATAAAGCCAAGCACTACAATGGCGATACTGATTAATAATAATTGATAGTTCTTCTTGCTGAACACTAATTCTTCTTTTTGTTTCTGCGTTGCAGAAGTAGATTTTTGATCTGCCATTATCTGTATAAATCGTAAATTTTTAAACGTAAATATTTGCTTACCGCAAACCAGGTGCTAATTGCGGTAATGAAAATGCCAATGGCAATCATGCTGATAAATACCACACCAAACTCGGTAAAGTTTCTCAGGATGATAATTTCTGGCAGCTCTTGCTGAGCATAATATAGCAATCCCAAAAGGATAATAATTGCAATAAAAGAAGCAATGATACCGTGCAGTGCGGCCACCAGGATAAAAGGTTGTCTGATAAAATTTTTGGTAGCACCTACCAATTGCATGCTTTTGATGAGGAAACGTTGCGAGAAAATGGCCAAACGAATGGTGTTGTTGATCAAAGCAACGGCAATAATCAAAAGGATTACCGCAAAGCCAAGTACTACTAAACTAATGGTGTTGATATTTTTGTTCACCATATCAATTAAGGAACTTTGATAAACCACTTCCTTCACGATAGGATTTTTCTCGATGTTCTTTCTTAGCGCATCAATGTTTTGGTTGTTGGCATAATCAGCTTTTAAATACACGTCAATGCTTGAAAGTAAGGGATTATAGCCCAAAAAATTCACAAAATCTTCCCCTAAATCTTTGGTAAGGTTGTGCTGTGCCACTTCTTTATTCACATACTGTGTTTGCTTAACGGCAATATTGTTGTCCAAAGTTTTCTTAAAAGCCAGTACTTCGGTTTCTTTGGCACCTTCATCTACAATGATGTTAAGTACAATGTTTTCTTTTACATAGTTAGACAAGTTTTTGGCGTGTACCAAGATTAAACCAAGCATGCCCAACATTAACAACACTAAAGCGATACTAAAAATAGTAGAAACGTATACTGTTTTGGTTTTTTTTGCGGCTTGGCTTACTTCAAATTCTTCCATATGTACTCAATTGTTTCTGCGAAAATAAGTAAAGATAAGCTAAAACTTAAATTATGCGCTTATTGTTTTGTGTAAACAACTTTTTTGTAGATCCAAAGTTGCGAAAAAATGTTTTGGTTTCATGTATTTTAACATTCCTTAACTAAGTTTTTATGAACGGTTAACCACCGATTTTAGCCTTCGCAAATCATGTTTTTTGCTCAACAGAATACGAGTGGCACACGTATTGTTAACGGAATGTCATCTAAGTTGCGCAGTTAAATAACCCTAACCCTTAAAACAAATGAGAAAACAAGTTGTATTGCTAGGCGCTATCTTAATTGCCATGGTTATTTTCGGCAGCTGTAAGAAACAGGACGAGGCCACCAAACCACTTTCTGAAAAGCTTTTTGGCCGATGGTCGGTAGAGAAAGTGGTTACCACCACGCAAACAGGAACAGGCACTCAATCTGCCACTCAAAATTATCAGGCATCAGATTACATGGACTTCAGGAAAAGCGAAAACAATGACGTTGAGGTGAAATTGGGAGCCAATACCAGTTTAGGCACTTTTACCACCACTGTTGACCAAACGTTGTACCTAACCATTTTTGGCAAAAGCTTGGTTTGTCAAATGGACCAAATCACCGATAGCAGAGCCCAATTTACGGGTACGGTTACGGGCTCAAATCCCAAAGTAACAGAAACCTACTATTTATATCGATAAAACCAAAAATAAGTTGATGAAGCACCGCTATTTCCCGTAGCGGTGTTTTTTGTTTAAAGCTTTACCAAAACAGGCTTAATTTCCTTACTTTTGCAAACTATTTAGAAACAGCATATTAATGGATTATCAATTTGCAGCCATAGAGCAAAAGTGGCAGAAATACTGGGCCGATCACCAATCATTTAAAGCCGAAGCCAATTCAGACAAACCGAAATACTATGTTTTAGACATGTTTCCGTATCCTTCGGGAGCAGGTTTGCACGTAGGACATCCACTGGGCTATATCGCTTCTGATATCTTTGCCAGATACAAACGTTTAAAAGGTTTTAACGTGTTGCACCCTATGGGCTACGATTCGTTTGGCCTGCCTGCAGAGCAATACGCCATCCAAACTGGGCAACATCCGGCGGTAACTACCGAAACCAACATCAATACTTACCGCCGTCAGTTGGACCAAATTGGTTTTTCATTTGACTGGAGTAGGGAGGTGCGTACCAGTGAGCCATCTTACTATAAATGGACGCAATGGATTTTCATGCAATTGTTCAACTCTTGGTATAATTTGGAGGCTGACAAAGCAGAACATATCTCTACCTTAATTGAAAAATTTAATACCGCTGGCAGTGCGGATATTAAGGCTGCCTGCGATGAGGATACCAGAACCTTTTTGCCAAGTGATTGGGCAAATTTCTCGGAAGCAGAAAAGCAGGAAGAGCTATTAAAATACCGCTTGACCTATTTGAAAGAAAGTACCGTAAACTGGTGCCCTGCTTTAGGTACCGTTTTGGCCAATGATGAAGTGAAAGACGGTTTTTCGGAACGCGGGGGATATCCGGTAGAGCAAAAGAAAATGATGCAGTGGAGCATGCGCATTACCGCCTATGCTGAGCGTTTGCTACAAGGTTTGGATACCATTGACTGGCCCGAGCCGATGAAGGAAATGCAACGCAACTGGATCGGCAAAAGCTCGGGAGCATCGGTAAAGTTTAAAGTTGAAAACAGTGACCTACAGATAGAAGTGTTCACTACAAGGGTAGACACGATTTTTGGGGTTTCTTATTTGGTGTTGGCACCTGAACACGAATGGGTGGCTCAGTTGACCACTCCTGAACAAAAAGCTGCCATTGAAGATTATATTGCCCAAACCAAAAAGAAATCGGAATTGGACCGCATGGCTGATGCCAAAACCGTTTCCGGTGCTTTTACTGGAACTTACGTAGTTAACCCAGTGAGTGGCGAGCGTGTTCCGCTATGGATTGCCGATTATGTATTGGCCGGCTATGGAACTGGTGCGGTAATGGGCGTGCCAAGCGGCGACCAACGCGACTGGTTGTTTGCCACGCATTTCAACTTGCCTATCGTACAGATTTTGGATAGCCAAAAGGAAATTGATGTACAGGCCGATCCTACCAAGGAGGGGAAATACATCAATTCTGGTTTCATTAACGGCATGGAATATAAGGAGGCGGTTGCTTTCCTAAACCAATGGTTAGAAGACCAAGGTGTGGGCAAAGCCAAAACCAATTACCGTCAGCGTGATGCTATTTTTGGCCGCCAACGCTATTGGGGCGAACCCATTCCGGTATATTTTAAAGAGGGGCTGCCTTACCTGTTGAAAGAGGAAGAGTTGCCATTGTTGTTGCCAGAAATTGATAAATATTTGCCAACGGAAACAGGTGAACCGCCACTAGGCAGGGCCGAAGGTTGGAAATATGAAGGTAAATACGAGTACGAACTTTCGACCATGCCAGGTTGGGCGGGCAGTAGCTGGTACTGGTACCGTTACATGGATGCACAAAATGATCAAGTTTTTGCAGATCAAAAGGCTATCGAATATTGGAAAGATGTGGACTTGTACATCGGCGGTTCTGAGCATGCTACGGGGCATTTGTTGTACAGCCGTTTTTGGAACAAATTTTTGAAAGATCTGGGTTTTGCCAAAGAAGAAGAACCTTTCAAGAAATTGATTAACCAGGGAATGATCCAAGGTAGAAGCAATTTTGTATATCGAGTGGTGGATGAAGAGGGCAGGGGCACCAACAAGTTGGTTTCTTATAACCTTCGAAAAGACTATAAAACCATTGCCTTACATGTGGATGTAAACATTGTGGAGAACGATGTTTTAAATATCGAGAAGTTCAAGGTATGGCGAGATGAGTTTGCCAATGCTGAGTTTGTGTTGGAAAACGGCAAGTACATTTGCGGCGTTGAAGTGGAGAAGATGTCGAAATCTAAATTCAACGTGGTTAATCCAGATGTGTTGATTGCGCAATACGGTGCTGATACCTTAAGGATGTACGAAATGTTTTTGGGCCCTTTGGAGCAAAGCAAGCCTTGGAATACCAACGGTATTGAGGGGGTTTTCAAATTCTTGCGCAAATTCTGGCGTTTGTTCCATAACGAAGCCTGGGAGTTTGCCGTGAGCAACGAAGCCCCTAGCAAAGCGGAACTGAAATCGTTGCATAAAATCATTAAAAAGGTACAGGAAGACATTGAGCGTTTCTCGTTCAACACTTCGGTATCAAGCTTTATGATTGCCGTGAACGAATTAACGGATCTGAAATGTAATAAGCGAGCGATATTGCAGGATTTAGTGGTAGTATTAGCGCCTTATGCACCGCACATTTGTGAAGAATTATGGTCGTTATTGGGCAATAAAGATCTATCCACCGCCCAATATCCAATTTTCAATCCTGAATATTTGGTAGAAGACGAGTTTGCCTACCCCATTTCCATCAACGGAAAAATGAAGATGAACCTGAATTTAAGTTTAACACTTGAAGCTAAAGCAGCTGAAGAAGCCGTTTTGGCCAACGAACAGGTTCAAGGATTTTTAAATGGCGCAGTTCCTAAGAAAATCATTTTTGTAAAAGGGAAAATCGTAAATATTGTGGTTTAAGCGTTTTTCTACTCGCCGCCATTCTGAATTTATTTCGGGCTCTGTGATGTATCATAAAAAACGAAAATAAATTCAGCATGACGAAGCGTTAAAGAAAAATCCTACAATATAGATCCCAAATGAGTTTAGAGCTTTTTTGGGATTTTTCTTTTTGCCTCAAAACCATTCGCCGCTTAAAAAATACCATTCGCCGATAGTTTCCTACCAGTGATAAAAAAATGCTTTTGCAGCCCTGTAACAAAAAATATCTTTGAAAGACTAATACGTACAAACAACAAAATAATATGAAAAAACTACTACTACTAATTTGTGCCGCTTTATTGATGGTGATGAATGCAAATGCCCAGTTCCCGATGATGGGCGGGGGCAATGCAGCTCCAAAAGTGACGGGACGCGTTTCGGCTACTATTTTAGATTCGGTAAGTAAACAACCCGTAGAATATGCTACGGTTTCATTGATTAACGCCAAAACAGCCAAAGCAGTTAACGGTGGCCTTACTGATGCAAAAGGTAAGGTGTCTATCCAGAATATCGCCCCTGGCGACTATAAACTTGTGGTGGGCTTTATTGGTTATGCCACTAAAACGCTGGCGGTAAAAACCACTCCTGAAAAACCTGATAACAATATCGGGAACGTGTTTTTGGCGGGGAGCTCTAATACTTTAAGCGAGGTTACTATTGAGGGCAAGAAAAATGTCATCGAAAATAAGATTGACCGTATGGTTTATAACGCCGAAGCGGATGCCACCAATGCCGGGGGCGATGCTACGGACGTTATGCGTAAAGTGCCCATGTTGTCGGTGGATATTAATGGCAACGTACAGTTGCGTGGAAGTGCTGTAAGGGTATTGATCAACGGTAAGCCTTCAGGAACCATGGCCAACAGTGTGGCCGATGCTTTGAAGATGATCCCTGCTGATCAGATCAAAAACGTGGAAGTAATTACCAACCCATCTGCCAAATATGATGCAGAGGGCTCAGGCGGTATCATCAACATCATTACCAAAAAGAGCAATGCAGAAGGTGTAAGCGGCTCGGTAAATGCTTCGGCGGGTACCCGTCAAAATACAGGAAACTTTAACGTTACCGCTAAAACTGGCCGTTTTAGTACTAACGCCGCTTTTGGTGGGATGTATGCTTATCCGCAGGAATCTAAGGTTGTTTTTTTTAATCAGGTTCAAGGTATCGACATATTGCAGGAAGGCCTTTCGGACTGGAAACGTGAAATGTACAACGGAAGCTTGGGAATGGATTATGATTTTAACGCCTACAATAATATCAGTACCAATGCAAAATACAATAGGTTTTATAATGGTGGACCAGGTAATTCGCAAATTACAACTAGCAGTGTCAATGGCACTGATGTTGGTAAAATCGTAAGTAATACCGATATGACCAACAGCAATTTGGATTGGAACTTAGATTATAGGCGCACCAGCAAAAAACAAGGAGAGGAATTTTCCGTTTCTGGCCAGTTAACACAAGGCAGAAATACAAATGAGTTTTTAAATGATGAACGTGATGGTGCTGGAAATCCCCTTAGGTATTTAGCCAGTAACAACTTAGGTAAAAATAGAGAGTACACTTTCCAGTCGGACTATGTTTATCCTTTCTCTAAAACGGTAATTTTTGAGGTAGGTGGTAAAGGTATTTTGAGGAACATCAGAAGTGAATATGGCAAGGGCTCCGGAAAAATTTTCGATTATGACCAAAATGTGGGTGCCGCCTATTCTACCATAGCTTTTGATTTAACCAAAAAAATTAAATTCAAAGGAGGGGTGCGTGGAGAGTACACGGAAATCAGTTTTAAGGATGTGAATGGAAATCCGATAAAAAATGATTACTTCAATTTATTTCCAAGCGCAATTTTATCTCAAACCATCAACGGAAAAACAACCATTAAATTAGCCTATAACAAAAGAGTTCAACGTCCTAGTTTGGCTTACTTAAATCCGTTCCACAACGAATCAAATGTGGTAAACCCTTTTCAAGGTAATCCAGATTTGGACCCAGAGCTAAGCCATAACATAGAACTTGGTTATTCAACGTTTATTAAAGGCTCAATGATCAACGCTTCATTGTTCTATAGAAATACCAAGAACGTAATTGAAAGTTTCCTGCTAGGTGGTAATAACCCTGGAACTACGCTAACTACTTTTATTAACGTAGGTACCACCCAGAGTTATGGCGCAAACGTATTTGCTTCGTATAACCCTACTCCAAAATGGACTTTGATGACCAACGTAGGTGCAAATACTTACGAGGTGAAAAAAACTGCGGGCGCAGCAGAGGGAATGAACGAAGGAACTTATTTGAACTATAACTTCTTCTTACGTTCGGCAACAGCCTTTAAGGGTGGGTGGAATGTGGAGTTGTTTGGCGTGGTAAACTCACCGAGATACACTTATCAGAGCAAAACAGATCCAATGTTCTTCTATGGCGGCGCTATCAAAAAAGATATCATGAAAAAACAAGGTTCAATTGGCTTAAATGTTTTGAATCCATTCAATAGAGACCTCCATATCAAAACTGTTTCCAAATCAGGCGGTTTATTGGGCCAAACACAAGATATCTACTACCCGTTGCGCTCATTTGGTATAAACTTTAGCTACAAATTTGGTAAGTTGAAATTTACGGAGAAAAAGAAAATCAAAAATGATGACGTAAAACAAGACCAACAACAAGGCGGTGGCATGGGGGGTGGCATGGGCCAAGGTAAATAGAGCGTAAAAAATTAAAAGGTCGATATTTTTAATATCGACCTTTTTGTTATGTACTGCTACAATGCGTATAAACTGCTTTTTGCTTTTTAAGTTACCGATGGGAACGATATCCCTTTGATTTTTCCATAAAGCTCTACCGCGTATAGGTCGGTCATGCCCGACACAAAGTCCAATACACTTTGCACTCTCGAATAAAGGTCTTGTTTTTCGGTATGAAACTGTTTTGGGATAAGCTTTACCAGTTTTTTGTAATAGTGCGTGTCATTATGTACCAATGCAGGTACAAACTCTTCGAGTAAGCCTGCCATTACTTTGTATCCAGAAACTTCTTTTTGGATTACCGATTGGTAGTTGTATATTTTCTCAATCGAAATTTTCTCAATGGCTTTCCAGGCAGCTGAATATTGCTCAGGAATAGAATCGGTTAAGCTCTTGTTGAAAGTGCCACTTAAAATGGCTTCCTGCTCCTCGTAAAAAATGTGGGAGCACTCGTAAATCAGCGTACTAATGGCCTTGGCCCTCAATAAACTAACTTTGGCATCATCGTCCTCTAAGTCGTTTTCTAGCCTTTCCAGTAAATTATCGCCCTTGCAGAGGGGCAACAGTAGATTTTTCACTTCGTCAAAGCTCAAAATCTGCAAACGATGTGCATCCTCCAGATCGATAATGCCGTAGCAAATATCGTCAGCTGCTTCTACTAAAAAACTCAACGGATGGCGGAAATATCCTAAAGGGCTTTCGCTATCGGCAATCATGCCAAGTTCGGCGGCAATGGTCCTAAAAATTTCTTTCTCCGATTGGAAGAAACCATATTTTTTGCGGTGTAGCAAAGGTTTTTGATGGCCAAGGATAGATTCGCATGGGTATTTGCCAATAGCAGCTAAAGTGGCATAAGTTAAGGCATAGGCACCATTCCCTTTTCCTTCAAAAGGATGCGTTAAAATACGGATGGCATTGGCATTCCCTTCAAAATGGGTGAAATCCTTTTTTTGCTCCGCAGTAAGTTGGTCTAAGTAAACTTTGCCCTCTCCATTGGTGAAATACCTGGAAATGGCAGCTTCTCCCGAGTGTCCAAAAGCCGGATTGCCCAGGTCATGTGCCAAGGCCGCCGCGGCTACAATATTGCCCACTTCGCTCATTAAAGGTACTTCCGTATCAATATTTGGGCGGTCCTTTTTGGTCTGGTTATAAAAAATACGCCCTAAAGAGCGCCCAACGCTGGCCACTTCTAAGCTGTGCGTTAAACGATTGTGCACAAAAACACTTCCTGGCAAAGGGAACACTTGGGTTTTGTTCTGCAATCGTCTAAAAGGCGATGAAAAAATCAGTCTGTCGTAGTCAATCTGAAATTGTGATCTGGCTTCATCTGTATCCCTAATAGGTTTTTGCTCATGTCCCCAACGCTTTGCAGACAACAATTTGCTCCATTCCATCATCGCTATCCAATTACATAAGTGGCCAGTACTTTTTGTACTTCGTAAACATTTACCGATTTATTGAATTTCTTTTTGATGCTTGGCAGGATTTCGCTGGAAATCCAGATTTTTAGTTCTGCATCTAAATCGAAGGTTCCGGCAGTTTCCACGCTAAACCTCGAAATGCTTTTATAGGTAATAGAAAGGTATTCAGTTTTGCTCCCTGTTAAGCCCTGGATGTCAACAATGATCAATCGTTTGTTCGTAAACATAAAGGTATCTCTGAACAATTTAAATCCGAGCTCTATTTTTTCGTTATCGATAAGTAGCTGTCCGTAATTCTTTAAAAGATCTTCCTGGCTAACGGTTGAGGCATTGCCCATTAAGTTTGAAAAAAGTCCCATTATTTTGATGAATATTTTTCTGCGATGTTAAGTAAAATTTCAAACAGTTGGGGCCTATGTAGAAAGAAACTTATCGCCTACCAGATTAAGTTGAATCCCATGTTCAAGATAAGCCTTGCAGGCATCTAAAACAGTGGTGAATCCGCCGGTGGAGTCTTTAATGGCGGCAATTAAATCATCGCCAGTTTGATGGAAGCCATAATTTTTGATCACCACGTAGGTGCATTGATCGTTAACGGGGGTAAAACTAAAGTCAATGGTGGTGGCCGGATTATCCCACTCTGCAATAATTTTTTGGTTGGGTACTATTTCTTTCACGAGCACTTCGGCAGATACGCCATACATTTCCCAGTGCCAGGTAATGGTTTTTCCTGCTTCGAGTTTGCCGCTAGACCTGGTGAACCAAAAATTGGAGGTCACCGCAGGATCAATAAAAGCATTGAATACTTCGGCCGCAGGTTTTCTAATCAACATTTGGGTTTCTACACAGGGGGTGTTTTTGGTCTCCATGTTTATGACTTTATGAGGCTTTTTGTAAGGAACTTGGTTTGGTTTGTTTGGCTTTTTCGTAAGCCTTTTGCCCCAGCGCTATAAGCTGTGCTGATTTGTGGAAATCGAAAGTTCCACAGGCATTTCTAGGAATTTCTACCACTAAATCTGGCTGGTAGTGCTCAATGGTAAGTTGTACCAAACGGTCTTGGGTGAAATCATACGAGGTATTCATCAGGTCAAAAAAAGATATCTTGGGCGTATTGTTCTTATTGCTGTTGTTCCAATACCGTTGTAGCCAGTTTCTGCTTTTCTGTTTGGCTTCTTCCTGCACTACCAAAGGTTCGTTTCGGCCATTGATATTTACTGCTACTATGGCGCAATCTTCCCTTTTTTTAACGGCACTAATGGGCAGGGGGTTAAGCACACCGCCATCTACTAGCACGGTATCATGGTCTATTACAGGCGTAAACACTCCCGGAATGGAGATGGTTGAACGTAGGGCCGTAAACAAATCGCCTGATTGGTAATGCACTTCCTGCATGTTGAGCATATCAGTAGCTACTGCAGTAAATGGAATTTTGAGGCTTTCGATTTGCTGGTTGCCGGTAATTTTGGCAATAAGCGTCCATATTTTTTCTCCACGCACAAAGCCCCGACTGTTGAACGTAAAATCAACCAAACTAAATACGTTGCTTCTAGTTAAGGTTGCCAGCCAATCTTTGTATTCTCCTAAAAAGCCTGCGCAATATAAGCCGCCAACCACAGCGCCCATGGAGCAGCCTATCACTTCACAAATCTCATATCCATCGCGTTCCAGGCTTTCGATCACTCCAATATGAGCTAAGCCCCTAGCCCCGCCGCTTCCCAAAACTAATTGTATCTTTTTCTTTGTCATGCTTATTGGCTAATATATTTTGATGCAAATTGGGCCACTGCTTTTTCTACTCCAGGAATATCTTTTGAGGTGATAGCAGACCCCATCACGTGATTTCCGGTATGGGGTAAAGCCCGTTTTTCCTTTTGGATACTTCCAAGTTCATCAAACATCTTTAACATTGCCGCAACGCTCACCACAGGGTCCTGTTCTTTTTCGTTTTTATAGTAGTAAAGCAATAGTGTGGGCTGTTTTACTTTCCCGAAAACAACGTTGTTCATGCTGCTTTCTAATAATTTTTGTAGCTGTACCACCGATTCTAAACGGTAGTTCGTGTACCAATATTTTTTATAAAGCGGATTTTTGCCTTCTACAATACGTTCCTTGCCGCCAGTAAACAAGCGGGCAATTTGTAAACCCCACGGATGTGTCAAGATCCATACCTTATCGTCATTAATGGCAATATTAGGTGATAACAATACCAAACTGTGTATTTCTGGATAAGTTGCCGCCAGTTGTAAAGCCAGGGTACCGCCGGTGGATGTGCCTATTAATATCACTTTTTTGCCTAAAGTTTTGCCTATAGCCAAGGCTTGTTTGGCACTTTCCCAAAGCCTGTCGGCAGTGAAATATTGCATCGGGGCAACGGTGTCAATGCCGTGATCGGCTAGGCGGCTTAAATAAAGATTAGCGTGAATAGATTTGGCAAAATTACGGTGTACCGGATTGCCTTCTTCGCTCGATGCCGAAAAGCCATGCAAGTAAACTACTGCGTATTCGGTTTGTTGATGGGTGCTGTCTGCCCAGATAATTTCGGCTTGGTTATTGGGTTTTAGCAGGTGCTGTTTTTCCAATTGGGCCACATAGGCTGTTGCCGAGTCAATAGCAATTGCTTTTGGTAATGCCGTGCTGTAAACGGGCGTGGGTACTTTTGGCCCTACAAGATAAACAATTCCGAAGGTGGCGATAACGATTAGTATGGTTCTAAAAAAAATCTTCATGCGAATAGTTTCATTAAAAATACGCTTTTAATAGAAATTCAACTAAGTTTGCAAACACATTTTTGCCAGATGCCCGGAATAGATCAAATTAAGCAGCCTATTGCAGCAGAAATTGATGCCTTTGAGGTGAAATTCAAGGAATCGATGCATAGTAATGCGCCCCTGCTCAATAGAATAACCCACTATATCGTTAAGCGAAAAGGGAAGCAGATGCGCCCGATGTTCGTGTTTTTTGCGGCCAAGCTTTGTGGCGGCATTGTCGAATCTACGCATAGAGGTGCTGCTTTGGTAGAGTTGTTGCATACCGCAACCTTGGTGCACGATGATGTGGTGGACAATGCCTACGAGCGTCGCGGTTTCTTTTCCATCAATGCCCTTTGGAAAAACAAGATTGCCGTTTTGGTGGGCGATTATCTGCTTTCCAAAGGATTACTGCTTTCGGTAAACAACAATGATTTTCATTTGTTGAAGATTGTATCTGAAGCGGTAGAGCAGATGAGTGAAGGGGAGTTGCTGCAGATCGAGAAGGTGCGTAGGATGGACATCAGCGAGGAGCTTTACTTTAACGTAATCCGTCAAAAAACGGCTTCGTTAATTGCTTCGTGCTGCGCATGTGGGGCGGCTTCAAGTGGCGCATCGGATGAAATGATCGAAAAAATGCGGCTATTTGGCGAATTGGTGGGAATTGCCTTTCAAATTAAAGATGATACCTTTGATTTTGGAACAGACGATGTAGGTAAGCCGTTGGGGATTGATATTAAGGAAAAAAAGGTAACCCTGCCATTGATTTATGCGTTAAACCGCGTGGATAAGCCTGAACGCAAGCGCATCATCAATTTGGTGAAAAACCATCACGACGATCCGAAAAAGATCCAACAGATCATTGATTTTGTAAATGACAATGAAGGCGTACACTACGCCAACCAAAAAATGTTAGCATACCAGAACAAGGCTTTTGAAATTTTGCATTCCTTCCCAGAGGGCGATGCCAGAACTGGTCTTGAACAATTGGTTAGATATACCACTGAACGTAAGAAATAATGTCGCACGAGCTATTGTTTATTGGCGGATTTTTACTCTTTATTGTATTTATCCTTGCCCTTGATTTAGGTCTTTTCAGCAGAAGAGAACATGTAGTAAGTTTAAAGCAGGCCGGTATCATGAGCTTTGTGATGGTGGTATTAGCCCTCAGTTTTTACCTGCTGCTTATTTTAAAAGGCGATTATCTGCATGGCATTGATAGTATGGACAAGCTAGAACAGGTAATTAAGTCCCATAAGCACCCGATAAGCATTGTTCCCGGCAATTTCGAAGCCAGTTTACAGCTCTACAAGCAAAACTTAGGGATTGAGTTTTTAACGGGCTACGTAGTTGAATATGCCCTTTCGGTAGATAATATCTTCGTGATCGTGCTCATTTTTTCGGCTTTTGCAGTGCCAGAAAAATACTACCACCGTGTACTGTTCTGGGGTATTTTAGGAGCCATCATCATGAGGTTTATCTTTATCTTCGTAGGTGCGGCCTTAATTAACCAGTTTGAATGGATTTTATATGTGTTTGGAGCCTTTTTGGTTTTTACGGGTATAAAAATGTTTTTCTCTAAGGAGGAAGACGATAAAATCGATCCAGAAAACCATCCGGTCGTGAAGTTTGCGTCACGCTTTTTCAAGATCCATCCCAAATATGAAGGCAAAAAGTTTTTTCACAAAATCAATGGAAAGAAGCTTGTCACTCCTTTGTTCTTGGTACTGCTAATTGTGGAGTTCACCGATTTGATTTTTGCGGTAGACTCCATCCCGGCAATTTTTGCGGTAACCAAAGATGCCTATATCGTATTTTTCTCTAATATTTTTGCCATTATGGGTTTGCGTTCCATGTTCTTCCTTTTGGTAAACATTATCCACAAATTCCATTATTTGAAAACTGGTTTGGCGGTTTTGCTAACTTTTATCGGAATAAAAATGCTTGGCCACGGCTACTTAAAGGTATGGGGCTTCACTACCGAACATTCATTGATTATCATTGTAGGTATTTTGGCACTGAGCATTATTGCTAGTTTAGCATTTCCTAAGAAGAAAGAAGCGCAGAAAGCGTAACTAAAATGTACTAAGGTGTTTTAGGTGATCATAATAATCTATTAAATCATTTCACCCGTTTCTTATTGTCGCTTACAAAAGCTTCCCAACCGGAATAGGTTTTGCTTTTGCCAGAAGTAGCTATTTTTTGAAAAGAATGACAAACCGCTACCGCTAAGCCGTCGGTAGCATCCAAAAACTCAGGAGTTTCATTAAAATTGAGCAAGCGTTGCAGCATGGCCGCAACCTGTTCTTTGCTTGCGGTACCTTTGCCCGTAATAGATTGTTTGATTTTCCTTGGGGCATATTCCGTTACCGAAATATTTCTGGACAAGGCCGCAGCCATGGTTACCCCTTGGGCCCGGCCCAGTTTTAACATAACCTGTACGTTTTTGCCGTAAAAGGGAGCCTCTATGGCCAAGGCATCAGGTTTATAATTGTCAATAAGGCCAATGGTTTTTTCGAAAATACGCTGAAGCTTTAGGAAATGGTCGTCCAGGTAGTCAAGACGTATAACCCCTAGGCTTAGTAGCTCTATTTTACTGCCCTTTTCCAAAATCACTCCGTAGCCCATAATTGCTGTTCCTGGATCTACCCCCAAAATAATACGCTCCTTTTTTTCAACCAACATGGTACAAAAATAGAACTTATTATCCAACCTTTTACATTTAGCCACAGATGGACAGCTTTTGTTCTCTTTCAATCAATCAATCTATAATATTTCATTCAATACCGGTTTCAGTAAAGGAAAAAATATCACTTTTTAACTTTTATCTGTGTATCTGTGGCTGTGTTTTTCAAATACGTAATTGGTTTTTTTCAGTCTCTTTTTCATCTAAAAAATAGCCCGATGATAGACATCAACTCAAGTTTATTAAGCATATTTGCACACACAAAAAGCATTAGTTTGACCTCCCGTTATAAAAAAATACTATCCAACCTGATCAAAATAGCCGTAGTGGCTCTTGCTTTTTGGTTCATTTATCAAAAAATCACCAATCATAATGATCTAAAGGAGTTTGTTGCCCTGCTGCGGGATATTCCAGCTTTGCAGATTTATACGGTGCTGGGCTTTGTGTTTTTGCTCATGCTGTTTAACTGGGGCCTGGAGGCTGTAAAATGGAAGCGCTTAATTGAAAGGGTTGAGCAAATTAGTTTATGGCGAGCTATTGAATCGGTGTTTTGTGGTTTAACATGGGCCGTTTTTACCCCCAACAGATTGGGCGAATATGGTGGGAGGGTTTTTTTCCTGTCGCCCAAGCGACGTGTAGTAGGCGTGGTGGTTATGACCGTTGGAAACATTGGCCAATTGGTACTTACCAATGTTTTTGGGGCCATTGCCGCCTGTATTTTTGTATACCGCTTTATTCCGTTGGAACCAATTCTTTTTGCCGCAATTTGTGGGATTTCGTTGGTGTTTGCCCTGTTTTTCCTGATTTTTTATTTCAACATCAAATGGCTTAACGGACTTTTGCTATCCGTTAAGTTCACTCGCAAATACGCTAAGTTTTATGCCGTTTTGGGACGTTACCAAAAAAAGGAATTACTTCAGATTTTGTTGTTCTGCCTGGGCAGGTACGCGGTGTTTACCACCCAATATTTGATCATGTTCCTTTGGCTTATCCCCGAGCTGCACCTGGTAGACGTGCTGATGTTGGTGCCTATCCTGTTTTTTGTACAGTCTACCTTGCCCTCGTTGGATTTATTGGATATTGGAATTAGAAGTGTAACGGCCCTGTTTTTCTTTAAATACATTACCCATCAAAATATTGTAGTGGTGGCCTGTATTGCCAGTATTTGGCTCATCAATATTATAATTCCTGCTATCTTAGGTTCTTATTTCGTATTTAAACTCAACATCTTTGGAAATACTCGACGCAATTAACTACTTCTCGGCATTTTTAACACTCATTTATGTATTTGTGGTGGCTACTTTTATTGTAGGGTGGAAAAGAATTAGGCCCTTTCAGAAAAATAAGTCGTTGCCTAAAACTTATGTGTCTATTATTATTGCTGCCCGTAACGAAGAGGATAAAATTGCCAAAACCATTGATGATGTATTGGCGCAACAGTATCCCAGGGAATTGTTTGAGTTGATTGTAATTGATGACCATTCAACCGATCGCACGGCGGAAATTGTTATCAGCTATGCCGCAAATGGCGTAAAGCTGATTAGGCTAAATGAAGATAGGGCTCTTAACTCATACAAGAAAAAGGCTATCCAAACGGCTATCGACGAGGCAAAGGGCACTTTAATTTTGACTACCGATGCCGATTGCCGAATGGGCTCGCAGTGGTTGCTAACTATTGTAAATTGTTACGAAACCGAGGGCTACAAAATGATTTCATCGCCAGTGGCTTATTTTGAGGAGAAAACCATTTTCGAAGACTTACAGTCCCTTGAGTTTAGTTACCTCATTGGGTTGGGAGCATCAACCATAGGCAACAAAAACCCAAGCACTTGCAACGGGGCCAATTTAGCTTACGAAAAAAAGGCGTTTATTGAAGTTGGAGGCTTTAAGGGTATCGATGATTTGGCCTCGGGCGACGATGAGCTTTTATTGCATAAAATTGCCGCTATTTACGGAGATAAAATAGGATTCCTTAAAAACAGTGATGCTGTGGTTTATACCCATGCCAAACCAACCCTTGCCGAGTTTATTCAGCAACGCAGGCGCTGGGCTTCTAAAAGTACCCGCTATAAAGACAAATCGGTGATTATTTTGGGCGTAAGCATTTGGTTGTTTAATGTTAGTATTGTGTTAAATGCTTTACTGGGCATTTTCTTTGCCGCTTCACTTCCATTTTTGGTTTTTCAATTAGCCGCAAAAATGTTGATTGAGCTCATTTTCCTCGTTCAAATGACCAATTTTTTTAAAAGAAGGGCACTACTTTGGTGGCTGCCTGCACTCAATATTTTACATGTCATCTACTTTATTTATATTGGCATAGCTGGAAACTCAGGGAAATATAACTGGAAAGGCCGAATGGTAAAATAACATGGCAGATACTACTCAATCCTCCAAAGTTTGGAAAAAATTTAAGCGTAATAAACTTGCCCTGGCTGGCCTTGTTTTTATTGGTTTAATGATGATGGCTGGCGTTTTGGGCTATCTTATTACGCCTGACCAAACACCCTATGCCAATACCATGTACCTGCAGCTCAGCAATAAAAAACCAGGGCGCAGCTTTCAGTTCCTTATCATTAGCCGTAACCCAAACATTAAGCAGGTAGGTGTTTTTGAAAAAATGCTTTTTGGACAGGAGGCCAATATCAAAAGCATCCCGATCACTTCTTATCGGGTAATAGGCCATAAAGTTTTGGCCCGTGAGTATATTGGCGATGATGAACAGGCCGAAGAAGAAGCCTACCCGCTTGTTTCGGGCAAAAACACCTATGAAAAAACCTATTATCTGGGCACCGACATGTATGGGCGGGACTTGTTAAGCCGTTTAATTCTTGGGGTAAGGGTGTCCTTGTCGGTAGGTTTAATGGCCGTGCTCATTTCCATGTTTATTGGGGTGGGCTTAGGTGCCGTTGCAGGTTATTTTGGCGGTAAAATAGATGCCTCCATCAGTTGGTTTATGAACGTTATTTGGTCGTTGCCCTCATTGCTGTTGGTTATTGCCATTTCATTTGCGCTGGGCAAGGGCTTTTGGCAAATTTTTATCGCAGTGGGGCTTTCCACTTGGGTTGATGTAGCCCGCTTGGTGCGCGGCCAGGTGATGGCCCTAAAGCAGGTTGAGTTTGTAGAGGCTGCTAAGGCGCTAGGTTTTTCCAATGGACGGATCATCGTTAAACATATACTGCCCAACATTGCCGGGCCTATTTTGGTGGTGGCCTCGGCTAATTTTGCCTCGGCCATTTTGCTGGAAACCGGGCTAAGCTTTCTAGGTTTCGGTGCGCAACCGCCTATGCCAAGCTGGGGTACGATGATTAAGGAGCATTATGGCTACATTATTATGGATGCTGCTTATTTGGCCGTATTGCCGGGTTTGGCCATTATGTTAACGGTGTATGCCTTCAATTTAGTTGCTATTGGCCTGCGTGATGCTTTTGATGTAAAGAGCCAAAATGCCAGTGTTTAAAATTTTGGCGCTACCTATGGTTCATGCGTAGCGAAGAACGCAAAGCAGCTGCGCATAAAATCTTGCAGCTGAACGTAAGTGCTTGCTGTACAATTTGATGTGTTTGCTGTGGCGAAAGGCAGGTCATCCGTAAGCTGCACAAGGCTAACGGTAATAAACCCGATTGAATGGAAAGCCCGTAAGCGAGTGCCTGCGGAAGGCAGGCAACGAGAGCGGACTTGAAATGAAAAGCGGGGCTAATTTGGTGATGAGCACTATGCCTGCTTTTCAAAAGACCTTTTTGGCGATATAATTTTCGTCATTATTGTAAGTAAGCCTCCAGAAGTGTTATTTTTGTAATATGCTGTTAAACTGCTATCAAATAGAGTTAATTGAAGCTGGCTGCGATGAGGCTGGACGTGGCTGCTTGGCTGGCCCTGTGGTGGCTGCTGCGGTAATTTTGCCCCGGGATTTTTATTTGGAAGGTTTAACGGATTCGAAGCAGCTAACGCACAAACAGCGTGACGAGCTGCGACCAATTATTGAGGAAAAAGCCTTGGCATGGGCCGTGGCTATGGTTGATCACGAAGAAATTGACCGTATCAACATTTTAAATGCTTCTTTTTTGGCCATGCACCGTGCCTTGGACCAACTTGCCCTTCGTCCAGAGTATTTGGTGATTGATGGTAACCGATTTAAGGCCTACCAAGATGTTAAGCATGCCTGCATTGTAAAAGGCGATGGCAAGTACCAGAACATTGCTGCGGCGTCTATTTTGGCAAAAACACACAGAGACGAGTATATGGCGGCATTGGATGCAGATTATCCGCAATATGATTGGAAAAAGAATAAAGGTTATCCAACTATTGCGCATCGAAATGCGGTAATCAACATGGGGCCGTCTCCATATCACCGTAAAACATTTAATGTAACCAGCCCACAGCTGACCATAGAATTTAAACTTGAAAGTACTTCTGCTGAGCTATAGAGTCCCTTTTCCGCCAAATAGCGGCTACCCCATAGTGGTTTATAATACCATTAAAGGACTGCTGGGCCTTGGCGTGGAACTTACGCTGTTTAGCCTCAACAACTCTAAGCAATATGTGGATGTAGACGATATTTACGATCCTGTTTTCGAGAAAATCAACTTTCATTCGTTTACCGTTGATATTGAGGTGAACGCCTGGGATGCCTTTGCCAATATCTTTTCCAACCAGTCGTACAATGTTTCCCGTTACCATGATCATGATGCGGAAAAGGTATTGGAGAATGTTTTGCGTGAGCAGGAGTTTGATATAATACAGTTTGAGGGGCTTTTTGTGGTGCCTTATTTGGATACGGTGAAAGCCCATAGCAAGGCGAAACTGGTTTATAGGGCGCACCATATTGAGCACGATGTATGGGGACGTTTGGCACTGGGCGAACGTTTTACGCCCCGACGAACCTATTTAGAGTTCCTGTCCCGCAGATTAAAGGCTTATGAAACAGAGCAGATCAACCGTTTTCACCAAGTGTTTGCCATTAGTAACCCTGATAGACAAAAGCTGTTGTTGATGGGCTGCCAAACCAGATTGGATGTTTTTCCGGTAGCTTTAGATTTTGAGAAATATAAAATTGATACCAGTAAAACGAGTTTTCCTACTTTGTTTCATTTAGGTGCCATGGACTGGCGGCCAAATAAGGAAGGCCTAGAGTGGTTTTTGGACGAGATTTGGCCTGATATTGAAGAGCTGAGTGGCGAGCTGCGATTTTATATTGCCGGAAAGAACATGCAGAAGCAGTTTTTTGAATACGACTCAGACAACCTGATTGTGGAAGGCGAAGTTTTTGATGCCGTGGATTTCATTAACAGCAAAGCCATCATGATTGTGCCGTTGCTTTCGGGGAGCGGCATGCGGGTGAAAATTATTGAAGGCATGGCTATGCAAAAGTGCATTATTGCCACTACCATGGCAGCTGATGGGATTGATTGCAAGCATGGGAGGGATATTCTGATTGCCGATACGGCCGACGAGTTCTATCGTTGCATCCTTAAGTGCATTACGCAACCTAATAAATGGCAGGAAATAGGTAAAAATGCCCGAAAAACAGCCGAAAAGCACCATGAAATTAACGTGAACGCTAAACGGATGTTAGCTATTTATCAGGAGTTAACGGAGCTCTAAATGCGTACCTTTCTTTTTTGGTCGTTCTTAAATTCATGTCGTTAGGTTTAACTTCGTTGATTTTCGATTCTGCCTGCGGCTGAAATGGCGGTAGTTGTAGAAGACTTGCGAAGTTCCAAAAACTTCGCAAGTCGGAGGGAGTTACCTGGCAACGTCTTTATGCGTGCTAATTGCAATCCTATTCCAGCCGTTAATCGCTACAGTTGCCATAATGATCTGTGCAAGGTAGTTTTCCCCAAAAGTATTCACAGCTTTTTCATAAAGCTCGTCGCTAATACCGCCCTGCTGAATGAGTGTGATTTTTTCGGTAAGTTCCAGTAATATTTTTTCCTCTTGAGTAAACAAGCTTGTTTCACGCCAAGCATTCAATAAAAAGATGCGCTGTTGAGTTTCGCCAATTTTTAGGGCATCTTTAGTGTGCATGTCTAAGCAAAAAGCACAGCCATTTATTTGTGAAGCCCTGATTTTGATCAGCTCGTAGTGGGATTTTTGTAATGAGGTGTTTTGCAGGTAGGTCTCTAGTCCAAACATTGCTTTGTAGGCGTTAGGCTCTAGGCTTAATAAATCTATTCTTTTCATTGTATCAAGTGTTAAAAATTATTCTTTTTGATTAACGATACAAAGTTAAAGCGGGCTGTTGGCAAGAAACTTAAACTGGTTTAAGAAAGCAAAATGCGGCACATTATCTCATCATCACATTATCTCATCATCACATTATCTTATCATCACATTATCTCATTTTGCTTACTTCCCAAAATGCTTTTTCTTGATTTCGCTAAGATATTCGGGCGTGAAGCCAAGGTAAGAAGCCAATAAGTATTGTGGTACCCTTTGCAAAAATGCGGGTTGGCTGTGGGCAAAGTGAAAGTAAAGCTCCTCACTGGAGTATTCGTTGATGTATTTGATCCTTAGCTGGGCAGCCGCAAAGGATTTTTCAAACACCCTTCTGAAATATCGCTCCATTTGAGGGTGTTTGGCCAGCATTTTCTCTTGTGCGTCGTAGTTAATGCTCAAAACTTCCGATTGTTCTACCGCTTGGATACTGAAGGCGCTAGGTTTCTGCTCCAAAAAAGCCAAGTTGTCGGTCATCCACCAACTTTCAATACCAAATTGAGTGGTTTGTTCGGCCCCTGTTTCCTTTACGTAAAATAATCTTAAACAGCCCTTGAGCACAAAAAAGTGTCGCCTGCAAATTTGTCCCTCACTTAACAAAATTTCCTTCTTCTTGGCCGAAATAGGCTCAAAGAAATTCAGAATATCAGCAAAATCACTTTCGCTTACCGTTGCAAATTTTTGGATATGTTTAAAAAGTAAGTTGGACATTAGCCGCTAATATAACTGGATTTGCAGATAGTTTTGCTTCTTTACTGTAATGACTGAATTGGGATGTTAACGGATAAAATCCTAAAGCCAATTTGCCCATGGAATAATCGGCTAACGGCGTGCTTTGCAACACAAACTTTACCTAAAACCTGCCTATGTTATAAATATGTAAAATTGAAGCCGGTTTCAGCACTTTTGAGCTAAATTTTCGCAAATTGCGGGCTCTTAGTTTGAATGGCTACGGATATGGGCAAAAAAATTTTAGTCTGGTTTAGGAATGACCTTCGCTTGCACGATAATGAAGTGCTGGTTGAAGCTGTTTCCAAGGCTGACGAAATTTTACCAGTCTACATATTCGATCCCCGCCATTTTGAGCAAACCCATTACCACTCTTTTAAAACTGGAGCTACCCGGGCAAAATTTTTGATCGAAAGCGTATCGTCGTTGCAGCAAGTGTTAAAGCAAATGGGCGGCAATCTTTTGGTTTTACAAGGACATCCCGAAGAGATATTGCCAGAATTGGTTGAAAAATATGAACTTACGGAGGTTTATCACCATAGAGAAGTAGCTAGTGAAGAAACAGCTGTAAGTGTAAAGGTTGAAGATGCACTTTGGAAACTGAAAGTGAACCTGAAACATTTTATTGGGCATACGCTTTACAATAAAGAAGATTTACCTTTTCCTATCAAGGATATTCCGGATGTTTTTACACAGTTTAAAAAGAAAACAGAACGTGATGCGGTAGTGAAGCCATGTTTCACCACGCCAACAGCCATTACTTTTGTAAATTTAGAAAACTGGGGCGAAATTCCGGAACTTGCCGAACTGTTGCAAAATCCGGCGGCGGGCATGCTTAAAATCAAAACCGATTTTAAAGGCGGCGAGCAGGAAGCTTTGGCGCATCTGCACGATTACCTGCATGCTGGAGAAGGAATGGTGTTGGCCAATGCCACACTTAAAAAGCACGAAATCGTTTCTAAGCTTTCCGCCTGGCTGGCACTAGGTTGCCTTTCACCGCGTGAGGTATACTGGAAAATGAAAGAGGCCGAGGCCAATTATGGTGTAAGACCTTATTTCAACCAAATTGTGTTAGGCTTGCTTTGGAGAGATTATTATCGTTTCATGTTCAAGAAATATGGCAATACTTTCTTCAAACCTCAGGGGTTTAAAAAAGACGGGTTTTCGTTGCGCCTGGAAAATACCGAAGCTTTACAGCATTGGAAAGATGGACAAACCGGGCAGCCCTTGGTTGATACCTGTATGCAGGAGCTGAACACCACGGGGTATATCAATCAAATTGCAAGACAATTGGTAGCTACTTACCTGGTCAAAGAACTGGGCTTAAACTGGGTGTTGGGAGCAGCATATTTTGAAGAACAACTGATAGATTATTGTCCGGCAAGTAACTGGGGTAACTGGGCTGCGATAGCGGGTGTTGGCAATGACCAAAAACTGTCAAATAGCTTTGATTTTGAGAAGCTGCTGAAATTTTTAGACCCAAAAGGTACTTTCGCACAGGTCGTTCGAGCCTAAAAAACCGTCTATGTTTTAATGACAATTTTTAAATTTATTTAAATGCGATTTTATTGCCTTTTCTAAAGGTAAAATCCTAATTTTGCAATACTTATCGTAATAGTTAAAAATACCAATGGATAATTTATCTTATCTCAACGGCACCAACGCCGAATATGTAGAATCCCTATACCAGAGTTATAAAGAAGACCCTAGTTCTGTAGAGTTTGGATGGCAGAAATTTTTTGAAGGTTTTGATTTCGGAAGAGGCGCAGATGCTGCCAATGTGAGTGGAGGAGATGCTCCAGAGCATTTTTTGAAGGAAATCAATGTGCTGAACCTCATCAACGGTTACCGTCAGCGTGGCCACTTGTTTACCAAAACCAATCCAGTTAGAGAGCGCCGTAAACACTTGCCTACTTTAAACATTGAAAATTTTGGCTTGAGCACTACCGATTTAGAAACCGTTTTTAACTCAAGTGTAGAGTTGGGCATTGGCCCAGCAAAGCTGAAAGATATTGTTGCCTTTTTAGAGCAAACTTACTGTGGCCCTATTGGTGTAGAGTACAAATATGTGCGTACCCCTGAGGTATTGCAGTGGTTAGAAAGCAAAATGGAGGGCGAACGCAATACTCCAAAACTATCTAACGATGAGAAAATGAGAGTGGTTAAAAAGTTGAACGAAGCAGTGGTTTTCGAAAACTTTTTGGGTACCAAGTTCTTGGGCCAAAAGCGTTTCTCGCTGGAGGGTGCCGAGGCATTAATTCCTGCACTTGATTCGGTAATTGAAAAAGGAGCTGATTTAGGTATTGAAGAATTTGTATTGGGTATGGCACACCGCGGTCGTTTGAACGTTTTGGCCAACATTATGCAAAAAAGCTATAAAGATATTTTTACCGAATTTGAAGGAAGAAGCTACAATCCGGAAACTCCTTTTGGTGGCGACGTAAAATATCACTTAGGTTACTCAACCGATGTAACCACTAATAAAGGTAAAAACGTACACTTAAGCCTGTGCCCAAACCCATCCCATTTAGAAACGGTAGATGCTATCGTGGAAGGCATGAGCCGTTCGAAAATCGATTTTAAATACAATGGCGATAATGGTCGTTTAGCACCAATATTGATTCATGGCGATGCTTCTGTAGCAGGTCAGGGCATTGTGTATGAGGTGATTCAGATGGCTGGTTTAGATGGCTACAAAACTGGCGGTACCATCCACTTGGTAATTAACAACCAAATTGGTTTTACCACCAACTATAAAGATGCCCGTTCTAGTACTTACTGTACAGACATTGCAAAGGTAACCTTGTCGCCAGTTTTCCACGTAAATGGCGACGATGCGGAAGCATTGGTTTACGCCATTAACTTAGCGATGGAGTATCGTCAAAAATATCGTAATGATGTATTCATTGATATTCTTTGCTACCGTAGATTTGGACATAACGAGTCGGATGAACCTAAATTCACGCAGCCGTTATTGTACAAAGCCATTGAAAAGCACGATAACCCGTTAAAAATCTATGTTGCTGAATTGATTAAAGAAGGCAAGCTGGATGAGGCTGGAGCTAAAGAAATGGAGAAAGAATTTAAAGCTCACCTGCAAACTTCATTGAACGAAGCGAAGGAATATAATGCGGCATTGGCCGAAGTTAAATTTGGTGGCGCATGGGCAGATATGCGTTTAGCTACCGAAAAAGATTTCGAAACTTCTCCGGAAACCGGTGTTAAAAAGAGTACTTTCTTAGAGGTTGCTAAGAGAATCAGCACCTTGCCGAAAGATAAAAAGTTCTTCAAAAAGATTGAGAAATTATTTGAAGAGCGTTTGAAAATGGCTACCGATACCCACATTTTCGACTGGGCCATGGGCGAACAGTTAGCTTACGGCACTTTATTGGCCGAAGGTAAAAGAGTTCGTTTAAGTGGTCAGGATGTGAAACGCGGTACTTTTTCCCATCGCCATGCGGTATTAACGCTGGAGGATTCGGAAGAGGAATACACACCACTTTTAAATATTTCAGAGCAACAGGCTACTTTTGATATCTACAACTCACACTTATCAGAGTATGGTGTTTTAGGTTTCGAATATGGTTACGCCATGGCAAACCCTAATGCATTAACCATTTGGGAAGCACAGTTTGGAGACTTCTTTAACGGAGCGCAAATTGTAATTGACCAATACATTGCCAGTGCAGAAACCAAGTGGCAAAGAGCAAATGGTTTGGTAATGTTGTTGCCTCACGGTTACGAAGGCCAAGGCCCCGAGCACTCTTCGGCACGTATCGAGCGTTTCTTGGAGTTGTGTGCAGAGTACAACATGCAGGTAACCAACTGCACTACGCCAGCTAACTTCTTCCATGCGTTGCGTCGTCAGTTTAAACGCGATTTCCGTAAGCCTTTGGTGAATTTTAGTCCTAAGAGCTTGTTACGTCATCCACTTTGTGTAAGCCCATTGGAAGATTTTACTTCTGGAGGTTTTAAAGAGGTGATTGATGATGTTAACGTAAAAGTTGCTGACGTGAAAAGGGTGGTGTTCTGCTCGGGTAAGGTATATTACGATTTGTTGGATGCACAGAAAAATAACGATGGTAAACATGTTGCCTTAGTTCGTGTGGAACAGTTATATCCAACTCCGGTAGATCAAATGGAAGCTATTGTAGCAAAGTATAAAAATGCGGACGACGTACTTTGGGTACAAGAGGAGCCAGAAAACCAAGGCGCCTGGCCGTATCTGCTACGCAGGCTGAGAAAAACAAAGTTGAGCAACATTGATGTAATTTCGAGAAAAGAGAGCAGTAGCCCTGCAACTGGTTATATGAAACAACATGCCAACCAACAGGCTTACATTGTGGCCAAAACTTTCGAAATTTCGATGGCGGCAGCAAAAGAGCCAGTTAAAAAAGCAGCAAAGAACGTTATTAAAGCAGATTAATTAGATTTGAGAACTGAGATGTGAGATTTGAGATTTTGTTCACTCGCAACATTTCAACTTTAGAACATTTCAACCTTACAACATACATAAAAATATGAGTTTAGAAATCAAAGTTCCGCCAGTAGGCGAATCGATTACCGAGGTAGTATTATCTCGTTGGGTTAAAAACGATGGTGATTTTGTAGAAATGGACGAAATTATTGCTGAGCTGGAATCAGATAAAGCAACTTTCGAACTTACTGCGGAGCAATCAGGAACTTTAAAGGTAGTAGCTAGCGAAGGCGATACCCTAGAAATTGGTGCGGTAGTTTGTACCATTGAAGCAGGTGGCGCTGCACCGGCAAAAGAGACAAAAGCAGAAGCTCCAAAAGCTGAAGCACCAGCGGCAGATAAAGCTGCGGCTCCAGTTGCAGAAAAATCTTCTGGCGAAAGCTATGCAACAGGTACTCCTTCACCTGCGGCAGCTAAAATTTTAGCTGAAAAAGGTGTTGATGCTGCTAGCGTAAAAGGTAGTGGTGTTGATGGAAGAATTACCAAAGATGATGCAAACAACGCACAAGCAGGTAAACCAGCTGCTAAAGCTGAGGCCCCAAAAGCTGCTCCCGCTGCGGCACCAGTTGCTGGTTCAAGAAATGAGCGTGCTGAAAAAATGTCGCCATTACGTAAAACCGTAGCAAAACGTTTGGTAGCAGTTAAAAACGAAACGGCTATGTTGACTACTTTCAACGAAGTTAACATGAAGCCAATTATGGATTTGCGTGCCAAATATAAAGACCAGTTTAAAGAGAAACATGGTGTTGGCCTAGGCTTCATGAGTTTCTTCACTAAAGCGGTATGTGAGGCAGCTAAAGATTTCCCTGCCGTAAATGCTCGTATTGAAGGCGACCAGATCATCTACAATGATTTCGTGGATGTATCCATTGCGGTATCTGCGCCTAAAGGTTTGGTAGTGCCAATCATTAGAAATGCGGAGAGCATGAGCTTAGCTCAAATTGAAAAAACAGTAATTGAGTTGGCTACTAAAGCTAGAGACAGCAAATTGACCATTGAAGAAATGACTGGCGGTACCTTTACCATTACCAACGGTGGTGTTTTTGGTTCAATGATGTCTACACCAATTATCAATGCCCCTCAATCTGCAATTTTAGGCATGCACAACATTATCGAGCGTCCAATTGCGGAAAATAAAGAAGTGGTAATCCGTCCGATGATGTACATTGCTTTATCATACGACCATAGAATTATCGACGGACGCGAATCTGTAGGTTTCTTGGTACGTGTTAAACAATTATTAGAAGATCCAGCTAGATTGTTGTTAGGCGTGTAGACACCTTTCGTCATGCTGAATTTATTTCAGCATCTTTTAAAATACAAAGCCTTGTTCATGAAAATGAGCAAGGCTTTTTTACGTTATGGAGTTCGTTATTCCCGCGTAGGTGGGAGCCACGAAATGCTCAGCGAAGCTAATCCTAAAACGATTCGTCATTGCGAGGTACGAAGCAATCTTAAAGCGTATATCTTACAAATAAAAAGGAGATTGCTTCGTGCCTCGCAATGACGTGCAGGGGTTTCATCTACACCTTCGCACAGAGATTTTGGAATGACTTTATTTTATTAAGATTTCTCTCCCGAAAGTTCGGGACTGCGCTTCAGTCGAAATGACAGATTGATTATTCATTTGTCTACTTTCTGTTACTTTTTCCCCATTGTTCAGTTATTTTGATATTTTCGTTATCACACAAATTAAAACCAAATGAGAAAAATTACACTTGTTGCTTTATTCAGTGTTTTCAGCACAATGCTCTATGCGCAAACCAATCAGCAGAATACGGGTTGGTTCATGTTCCTAAACAGTACCAAGTTTAACGATAAATGGGGTATGCATTTTGATTTGCAGGTTCGGACGCATGATAATTGGGATGGAGTACGGCATTTGTTAATTAGACCAGGAATAACCTACTACATCAACAAAAAATCAAATGCTACTTTAGGCTATTTGTATACCCCCACTTTTTTGCAAGATGATATCCTTGTAGGCGGAGGTAGACTTAAAACAACTTTAACGGAACATCGCATCTGGCAACAATACATTTATAACCATCAACCTTGGAAAGGGGCAACCTTAAGCCACAGGTTTAGGTTAGAGCAACGTTTTATTGAGCGTCAAACCGATGATCTGTTCTCGCAACGTTTCCGTTATTTCTTTAGGTTGGTACAGCCCTTGCAAAAACAGGCGGGAGCTTTTGAAAAAGGAATGTTTGTGGCTTTACAGAATGAATTTTTCTTGAACCTGCAAAACAAGGACGAACTGAATGGAAGCACTTTTGACCAGAATAGAGCTTATTTAGCGGTAGGTTATCGCATTTCAAAAGCATTTGATGTGGAAGCTGGTTACTTAAACCAAACCATCAAAGGCGCATCAGCGAATACCATGAATAATGCCGTTCAGTTGGCATTATATACGAGATTTTAGATCGATCGTTTCATAAAAAAAGTCCCCGGAAGGGGACTTTTTTATGATTCATGTTTTTAATTTATCTTTCTTACTTTTCCTGAACCGATGCTCTTTTGGCTAATATCGGCATTGCCAGTGTAATAAACACTGCCTGAACCGCTAATCAACGCACTGATTTCTCCATCGGTATGCACATAAGCTGAACCTGAACCACTGATACGGACAGAGAGGCTAGCTACTTTCAAGGCGCCCTTTTTGCTTAATACACCAGAGCCGCTAATGTTTGCACTGGTTTCACCAGCTTCACCAGTGATGTTCAATTTTCCTGAGCCGCTAATGGTGGCGGTGTAATCCTGTACATCTATATTGGCGTTAATTACACCTGAACCGCTCACCGTAGTAACCAGTGAATTTTGATGAATAGTACCTTTTACGGAAAGAGAACCATCGCCACTCATGGTTAGGGCTTTAATGGCTTTTGCCGTTACATGGGCGGTTATCTTCTTGTCCTTGTATTTGTGCGTCCAACTTGTCCAGCTCATTTGAGGACGGATAATTAAGGTGCTGCCTTTCACTTCTGCTACCAGTGAGGCAATGGCTTCTTCATCACCTTCAAACCTAACACCTTCCGTAGTGCCTAAGGTTACAATTACTTGCAGGGGGCCACCTGCAGCCACTGCACTGAAATTTTTCACGTCAATATCCCTAGTTTTCAATTTCGATTTTGAAATACTGATGTTAACGGGCAGCTCTGATTGTACAGGGTGGGCAGTTGCGATGGCGGCGGCTAACATCAAGCCAATGGAAATATATTTTTTACTCATGGTTTGTTTTTACTTTCTTAATAGACGTTGTTTAATTTGAAAACGTTGCGCCGATTAGAAATTCATTTTAGTATTAATATGCTAACGTAAATTTACAGTAGTTCTTTTATTTATCATGGTTTTGTCCAAAATAAATCGGGATTATTGGTTTTGTAAAAAGTAACGGTTACGCCAGTTTTTTCATTGGTTGATTCTCTTTTTTGAGGAGTTTGCTCTAAGCCATCCAAGGGAAGAAGCTCTATATAGGTTATTTTTTTACCACTTATCGAAGTTTCGGTATTGTATTCGCTTACTTGCTGGCTTTGAAGACGGTATAGGTTTTTGGCCATATATTTTTCTAAATATTCTTCTTTGGTTTGCAAATTGGTCCTGTTCCAATTGGCATCTGCATTTAACACCAAGGGTAAGCCTTTAACAAGTCGTTCACGTACTTCTTGAATGCCAAGTAAATTCCCTTTATCATCCATTACATAAGCATCAAAGGTAGGGTCCATCCAAATCCACTTGTTCAGGTCTTTTGAATAAACCATATTGATGACATGGCAATCGTCAAATTTTAATTCTTTAGGCATACAGGTTACATATCTAGAAGTAATACCCATGGCCAAATAGCATTCGTTAAGAATAGTTGCCAGCATTCGGCAATTCACGCCACGGTTTTCTTCTTTACATACCTTGATCAAATCAATTGCATTTTTTAAAGTAGGATTGTTGCTGCTGCCATCATGCCTGATTAAGTTATGGACCCAGTGCATAAGGTTAAAAATTTGCGATAGTTCATTCCCTTTTCCAGCAACGGAATCAAGTTTCAAGTCTTTTCTTACTCGTTGTAAATTTGCATCGTCTTGATGCTGATAACTAAATTTTGGAATCAAGCGGTCATCGCTATAATTATACTTTCCTGCTTTTTTAAGCTGTGCTAACCTGCTCTCTTGGTATTTAATTTGTGTTCTGGCGGTATCCTTGCCATTTAACAAGATGATAAAATCATACTGCCCAACCTTAGGATCGATTTTAAAAGAGATAGAGTCTATGTCTGTATAAAAGGTTACCTTTTTGCCAGAAGTCACGTAAACATCCAGCTTCTCTTCTGGCACAATACGCCAAGCATTTTTGTTCAGTTTACGGTCATCTCTAATGTCAACTTGTGTAGAGGTAGCCTTAATAATGGGCGTTCTTTTTTGCGCAAAAGCAATTTGTGCGGCAAATAAAATGAAAAGGGTAAAAATTGAGGTTGTCTTCATGTTTGGTGTTAAATGGTTAAGGGTACAGGAAACTCTCCTGCACCCGGTAATGAAGACGCTTTAATTAAGAAAAGGTTGCATCACATGGCAACTTATTTCGCATGCTTGGTGTTTACGTAAAAATTTCGTTCTACCTTAAAGTTTTCGGGTGTGATAGATGCATCTGTTTTTACAGATTGCCAATTGTTGCTTGGCTTGATCAAAGTATATTCTCCTGCGTTTAAGCTTACTTTTACGGGCATGTCAAAGCCTGTTACGTCGCTAATCCATCGGTATTGTAACGTGCCTTTTTCAATTTTATATTCCAAGGTGGGAATGTTCGCATGGCGTAGGTATTGGTCAAATACTTTGTTGAGTTTTAAACCACTTTGTTTGCTAATATAGGCTTCTACCTCTGCGGAGGTGGTGGTAGAATGATAGAAAGTTTTATTCAATCCTCTTAGGATTTGCCTGAACTTTTCGTCGTTGTTAATTAACTGGCGGATGGTGTGGATGAGGTTAGCGCCCTTGTAGTACATATCTCCACTGCCTTCGGTATTGGCGTTATATTTCCCAATCATAGGCGCTTTGTTCTCGATGTTTTTACGCAATCCAACAATGTAATCGCTGGCGGCGGTTTTGCTCTGTGTGCTTTCGGTAAATAAGACCTCTGAGTAGGTGGTGAAACCTTCATGCACCCACATATCGGCAATGTCTTTAGTGGTGATGTTATTGCCAAACCATTCGTGCCCAGTTTCGTGAATGGTGATAAAGTCCCATTTTAAGCCAACGCCAGTTCCTGACAAATCACGGCCCAGATATCCCTTTTTATACTGATTACCGTACGCTACGGCACTTTGATGCTCCATGCCCAAATGCGGTGCTTGTACCAATTTGTAGCCGTCTTTATACCAGGGATAGGGGCCAAACCAGTATTCAAAAGATTTCAGCATCGGTTTTACATCGGCCTCCCAATGTGGACGAGCTTTGGCGCTATCTTCCTTCAAGGCATAAAAGTCTAAGCTTAGTTTGCCGTCTTCGCCATCGTACGAATCACTCCAATGGGCATATTTGCCAATGTAAAAAGCAACGTTGTAATTATTGATGGGATTGCCCACAAACCAATGGTGCTTGGTATAGCCATCGCTACCTTGCGTTTTACCTCTGTAACGGCCATTGGCAATACAATCCAGATCTTTTACTGCGCTGATGCTGATCAGCATGCTGTCCACTTCATCACTTTGATGGTCTTTATTTGGCCACCAAACACTAGCACCTAAACCCTGGCAAGCTACAGATACAAATGGGTTGCCAGATTTATCTTTTCTGAAAATAAAACCACCATCCCAAGGTGGTGTTTTTGCAACTCGTGGATTGCCGCTATAAAAAACGGTAAATCGTTCTTTGCTGCCTTTTTTGATTTTTGGGAATTTGACAAAAACTGCCGCAAATTCTCTGGTAAATGGAAGCTCTTTCCCTTTAAAAACCACCTTTTCTACTTTTAAATTTTCGAACAAATCAAATTGTAGGTCTTCAAAATCTTTGGTAGCGGTAAAGGCAAATTCATTGCTGCCACTTACCGATTTGTTATCGATATCAATTTTCACATCTAAATGGTAGTAGTTGATGTCGTAGCAGGTTCTTAAATCTGTTAAAGCACCTCTCAAAAATTTTGCTCTTTCTTCTTTCTCGTTACTGCCAAGCATGTTTTGTGCAAAGGCAGCTGATGAAATGCTGGCAAAAGCCAGTGCAATTAGTGTTTTTTTCATGGGTTTATATTTTAACCACATAGATAATGTAAGGCTATATGTCTAAGTGTATCTATATGTTTTAGTTTTTCGTTATTGCGTGGTACGAAGCAGTCTTAAAGCGATAGTATAGCGACTGTTGTAGGATTTTGCATCGTGCCTAGCAATGACGATTTATTTATGTTATGGTTTTAATACAGGTAAAGATAAGAAAGAGCTGTTGGTTTGGTCATGATAAATTCTGTGCGTAGCCTTTTGGAAATCGCTAGGTTGTGCTTCGTAAATGTTCATGAATTTTTGAGGGTTCCTATCAGCCAATGGAAACCACGAGTGTTGTATTTGTACCATAATGCGGTGACCTTTTTTGAAGGTATGGCCCACATCAGGCAAGGCATATTTCACCTGGGTGGCTTGGTTAGGTATAAACGCTTCGGGTTTTTCAAAGCTATTTCTGTATTTGCCTCTCAATATTTCGCCTCTTACCATCATTTGGTAGCCGGCCATCATTTTATCTTTATTGGCAGGTGAAACTTCCTTGGTATCTTCTGGATATACGTCAATCAATTTCACTACATAGTCGGCGTCGGTGCCTGACGTGCTTACCAGTAAATTGGCCAATACGGGGCCAGTTAAGGTAATGTCTTCCGTTAAAATATCAGTTTGATAAGTCTTTACATCGGGTCTTCTTGAAGCAAAACGTTGGTCATCTACCATATATTCTCTAGTTCGATTGGCTTGGATGCCATCTTGATAAGGTACGGGAGCATTGGGGTCGCTCATGTACTCGTCATAACTGTTATTGCCACCAGGTTTGGTAAACGATAGCTTGCCATTTGGATGGAAGTATAATGATTTCAGTTCCACATCTTGAGGTGGCCAAGTATTGAATTTTTTCCATTGATTGCTTCCTGTCAAGAAGATATTGGCTTCCGCACCGTTAAAAGTACCTTCTCCTTTGAGATAATATTTGAAGAACGGTAACTCCAAGTTTTCTTGGTAATAAGTGCTGGTAGGGGTGCCAAAATTGATGTCTCCAAAGCTGTCGCCCTTGCCGCGAACCCAACCGCCGTGATACCACGGACCTGCCACTAAAATATTGTTGGCTTTAGGGTTTTGCGCTTCAATTGATTTGTAGGTTTCAAAAGCACCATAAGCGTCTTCGGCATCAAAAAAGCCACCTACAACCATTACTGCGGGTTTTACATCTTTTAAATGTCTTACAATTTGACGTGCCTGCCAAAAGGTATCGAGGTTGGGATGTTTGAATAAGTTGTTCCAAAACTTGATGCTGTCGCCCATGTATTTATCCTTCAGGTTTTTTACCGAGCCAGCTTCTAAATAGAAACGATAATTGTCTTTTATGGGGAACTGAAACGGTTTAGGGCCTTTATCTGGCGTAATTGGTTTTGGACGGGGTACGCCAAAAGAAGTCATGAATTTAAAGGCATCCATTAAAAATAGTGCACCGCCGTGGTGGAAGTCGTCGCCAATAAACCAATCGGTAACGGGAGCTTGTGGCGAAACTGCTTTTAATGCCGCATGCGATTTCACTAAGGAAACTGTGGAATAAAAGCCAGGATAGGAAATGCCATACAAACCCGCTTTGCCATTGTTGTTTTTAATATTCTTTACCAACCAGTCGATGGTGTCGTAGGTGTCGGTACTTTCATCAATGTCCTTTTTGCCCTTGCCTAAATTGGTTGGTCTAATGTCCTCAAACTCTCCCTCGCTCATCCACCGACCACGCACATCTTGGTAAACAAAAATAAAACCTTCACGCATTACTGCCGGATAGCCTCCCAAACTGGTTTTGTATTCATTTTCACCGTATGGTCTCACCGTGTACGGGGTACGGTTAATTAAAAAAGGATATTTTTTGTTCGCAGCAATATCCTTTGGAATGTAAATGGCGGTAAATAGCTTTACACCATCTCGCATGGGAATAAGTCGTTCTATTTTGGTGTAATGATTACGTACGTAGGCAGAGTCTGTTTCTTGCGCCAAGGTGATTTGGCAAAAAAAACGAGAAAGGAGTAGGAGAGTTAGGAGTATCCGTTTCATTTTTGGTTGGTTTAAGAGGATTGAAGGGAGAAAGCTTAAGGAGCTTTGCTTTCATAGAAGAAACGTAAATAAAATCGTCATTTCGAGCGGCGTAAAACGAAGCCGAGAAATCTTTGGATGGGTTTTGGCCAATTCAAAGATTTCTCCTCAAGGGTTCCGTATTATATGCCACTCGAAATGACATTAAATACTAATGACCGCCGTCGGCTGTATCAACAGGTTTGCGAAAGGCAAAACCTAAAATAAAATATACCAAAGCGATGATGTACCAAACTGTAGGACAATCATTTCTAAATGCCAATGCACCTAAAAGTAATGCGGCTAGGCCTACCACAAAAAATGGGATGTTTCTTAATTTAATCATACTCAAATATAAGTGGTATATTTTTTTAGCGGAAAATTAAATGAAAGTTTTGATAAAGTTCTAAGTGGCACGGTTGCGAAAACGAAGCGATTTTTGTTAAAATTTGTATATTGAAAAAAATAACATTAACCAACATGAAAAAACTAATGATTATCTGCGGGCTTTTGCTCGGTGCAGCAACATTTGCGCAGGCACAACTTAAAGAAAAGGCTGAAAACAAGGTGAAAGACCTCAAGGATGAAAGCCCCGAAGCTAAAGTGAAAGAACTAGACAAAGAACTTAAGCTTAGGAAGGATCAAAAAATCAAACTGGTCAAAATTTTCTCGGATTACGACAAAACCCAAAAGGAAATTATGGAAAAGGCTAAAACTGAAGATATTGTTATTATAGCGCGAAAGAGGATCAAAAATAGAGATGATCTTGATACTAAAATTAACTCGGTTTTAGATAAAAACCAAAGGGTTGCCTACTTGCTCATGCTCGGTAAACAAAGTGAGGAGATGAAGAAAAAGTGGAACGAACATATTCACTAAATAAAATAACAAGCTGAATTATATCATTAATAAAAAAGCGGCTTACAGGCATTGCCTGTAAGCCGCTTTTTTATTTGTTTTTCTTGTTATGCTGAGCATCAGTGAAGAATCTGTTGGTCTTTGCACATTAAAAGTAGACTTCGGCCTCCAAAAAGAGGAAGACGAGCAAGTTTTTACAACATTAAAACATTGTAACTTTTGGGGTTTAGGTGGTAAAGTGTACATTTGCCCTAACAAAAATTCTTAAAAGATTATGCAATACGACGTAGTTGTTATAGGCTCGGGTCCGGGCGGTTATGTAGGTGCCATCCGTTGTGCACAATTAGGTTTAAAAACAGCGGTAGTAGAAAAATATAAAACTTATGGTGGTACTTGCCTGAATGTGGGCTGTATCCCGTCTAAGGCCTTGTTAGATTCTTCGGAGCATTACCATAACGCGGCTCATACTTTTACTACGCATGGTATTAACCTGAAAGATTTGAAGGTTGATATGAAGCAAATGATTGCCCGTAAGGACGATGTGGTTGCTCAAAACACTGCTGGTATTACTTATCTGTTTAAGAAAAATAAAATCGATGCTTTTGAAGGTGTGGCTTCTTTTGAAGATAAAAACACCATTTTGGTGACTAAAGCTGATGGCAGTACTGAGAAATTAACCACTAAAAACGTCATTATCGCTACAGGATCAAAACCTACGGCTTTGCCATTTTTGCCAGTTGATAAAAAACGTATCATCACTTCGACCGAGGCTTTAACTTTGAAAGAAGTGCCTAAAACCATGGTAGTGATTGGTGGTGGGGTAATTGGTTTAGAGTTAGGTTCAGTTTATGCTCGTTTGGGTACTAAGGTTACCGTGGTTGAGTTTGCACCGTCAATTATCAGCACTATGGATGCTGGTTTGGGCAAAGAGCTGCAGCGTGTGTTGAAAAAATCGTTGGGTATGGAGTTTTTAACCAGCCACAAAGTAACTGGCGCATCGGTTAAAGGCAAAGTGGTAACGGTAACTGCCGATAATGCTAAAGGTGAAGCCGTGAGCTTGGAGGCTGATTATTGCATTGTAGCGGTTGGTAGAACGGCCTATACGCAAGGTTTGGGATTAGAGAAAATTGGTATTACGCCGGAAGAAAGAGGCAATAAAATTCCTGTTAACGACCACTTAGAAACTGCCGTTAAAGGTGTTTATGCCATTGGTGATGTGATTAAGGGAGCGATGTTGGCGCATAAAGCGGAAGATGAAGGTATTTATGTTGCGGAAACGATTGCCGGACAAAAGCCTCATATCAATTATAACTTAATTCCTGGGGTAGTTTACACTTGGCCAGAGGTGGCTTCTGTAGGGCAAACTGAGGAGCAGCTGAAAGCTGCCGGCGTGAAATACAAAGCAGGTTCGTTCCCTTTCAAAGCCAGTGGACGTGCTAAAGCAAGTATGGATACGGATGGTTTTGTAAAGGTGCTGGCTGATGAAAAAACAGACGAAATTTTAGGTGTTCACATGATTGGCCCTCGTGCTGCGGATATGATTGCTGAAGCAGTGGTAGCGATGGAATTCCGCGCTTCGGCTGAGGATGTGGCTAGAATTTGTCATGCACACCCAACTTATACGGAAGCTTTAAAGGAGGCTGCTTTGGCGGCTACTGAAAATAGAGCGATTCATATTTAGTGGTTAGGGATTAGTTGACAGTGGTTAGTTGATCCTTGCTAAAACATGATATAAATCCTGCGGTGGTTGCCGTGGGATTTTTTGTTTTTGGGAGGTTTGGTTTATGGAGATTCAACATTGTCTTCCGAGGAGCAAAATTATGTGCTTCCAGATCCTTTTAAGCGTTAAGCCATCATTAAATCTTTCTCCTGCCCATCTTAATTTCCTTAATTCCTTAATGGTTTTATTTTTAGATATGTATTTTAGCAACAATGAGAATTACCTTTTCTTTAGCGGCCATTTTATTGTTTCTAGCGGCCTGCGTGCCTTTAAGGTCTGTTAAGTATCTGATCCCCGATTTGGGCGATAGCGCCAAGTTTGAAAACGTGATTATTCAAAAATCGGCTACGCCATTTTATTTTAAGCATAACTATCCCAATAAGGCTTATGAAAAACTAAAGCTGCATTTGGATACTTCCTTAACGAATACCAAGACCAACGTTTTTTTGGTGATTAAAAACGACAGCATCATTTATCAATATCTTTCTGAACAGGATGCATTGACCATTAAGCAGCCGAGCTTTTCGGTAGCTAAATCATTTGTAGGGACTTTGATGGGCATTGCGATAGATAAGGGCGAAATTAAATCGACCACTGAATTGGTGATTAAATACCTGCCTGAATTGGCCAAGAACGATGAGCGTTTTAATCGTTTGACGATACAGCACGTGCTGGACATGCGCAGCGGATTTGATTTTTCGGAAAGATCTTTTAATCCGTTTTCGAAAATTGTGCGCAGCTATTACGGTGCCGATTTGAAAAAGATGGTAGGCAAATTGAAGATGAAAAATGAACCTGGTAAGGTTTTCGAATACCAAAGCATCAATACGCAGGTGCTGGCCTTTATTTTGGAGAAAGCAGTGGGTAAAAGCTTACAAACACAAATGCAGGAACGTTTATGGCAGCCTTTGGGCGCAGAAAGTGATGCGCTTTGGAGTATGGATGATGAAGGGAATATCAAGGCTTTTTGTTGCTTAAATGCTACAGCGCTTGATTTTGCTAAAATTGGACGGCTTTATTTGAACGAAGGGAATTGGGAAGGAAAGCAAATTGTTTCCAAAAAATGGATAGACATAACCACCAATCCCGATTCGTTAACTAAGCTGCGGTATAAGAACCAGTTTTGGGCTACCAGGGATTTCAAGTTTTTCAAAGATTCGGTAAGTGCAGTAAGTTCCTTGGGTAAAGAGGGCTTGGATTACCCGATAGAGAAAAATCCTGATGGCAGGTACTTTTATGCCAAAAAAGTGTACGATTATAAAGCGCAGGGCATGTTCCACCAATCGGTGTATGTGAACCCGCAAAATAAAGTTATCATGGTACGTTTGGGCGACAGGCAAAAGAAACTGAACTTCCACAGTTTTGTGCAACAGGTGGGAAGGTCTATTCGTTGATTAAGGTGAGTTTGGACTAAGAAAATACTTTCTGGCCTTATTTCGATTGTTAAATTTGTCAAAACAACACGTAAAACTGATGCTGAAATAAATTTGCTTCGCAGCTACTTCGTGGTCAGCATGACGGACCGCCCATCTAACCTCACCCTGAATTTATTTCAGGGCCAGTAAAACGAAGAAGGCCGATTTTAGTAGAACGAAGAGGTTTTGCTGGGGCTGGAGATCATGAAAAATCACAAAACGATTATCCAAAGCTGACCTTATTAGCCAACTTTACCAGTCCATTTCTTTTTTGAGGAAGGCACTTAACTCGCTTGCAATTTGCTGGTGTTCTGCTAATGATGGATGCTTTCCACAACCGCCATTGGCCCTGATTTCGAAAAAGTAACTGGCAATATTGTGCTCTCCACTTTGGTTAAGCCTTTTTTTAACGGCGCTGATGTATTTTGCCAATGCCGCTTTAAGCTGTGGGCTTGCCATGGGGCTGGTGAGCATCACCAATTTAGCCTTTGGATAATAGCCACGTAATTGTTTCATGAAGTTGACGTAAGCGCCAGTGAACTGGGTTGAGTCCTGAATGCCATCATTTTGTCCAAGGCATACGGTAACCACATCGGGCTGGTATTTGGCAAAGTCCCAGGTGAGGGTGTCTTTGGCTGGATTGATTTTATTGTAAACAGGCGGCATGATGATTTTTTTACCGCAACAACTGTGCATGAGCCCAATGCCTGATACGGAAGTAAGATGCCATTGCGCATTCAGGTTTCTTGCCGTGCTAGGCCCGTAAGCGAAATAGGCGTTGTGCTGGTCGTGCCATGAAGAGCCTTTTGTTTCGCATTTAATTTCGCTTTCGTCGCTTCCTGCGCCACAGGTAATAGAGTCGCCAATAAATTCCATTTTCCTTTTCTGAGGCGCTGTTGGAGGAAGGAGCTTTTCGCAATCGAAACCTGTAAATGAAATATAGCCATTTTCGGATTCCGAGTTTTTACAGATCAGTATTTTGTGGTTGCCCTTTGGGAGATTTTGGGCCAGTAACAGCTTATTTTCCTTGCCCTTTAAACGTATCCGAAAGGCGGGCTGGTTGTCTATTCTCACTTCCAAATAGTTCAAAATGTTTCCCCACAACATTTCATCGTTAATATGTGCCGTAAATGAACTGCCACTAAAGTTGATGAGCACATACGCTCCTGATGCCCAGAATTTGGGTTGCTGGGGATTGGAGAAATCGCCCCGACCGATGTACTGGATATCTGGGTGGTTGGCAGGGTAGAAAGTTGTTTTGGCAGCCCAAGTTTGGATATGGAGAAGTGCTACGAAAAGCAATACGATTTTATATTTCATAAAATTTAAACAAAAATACGATGGCCAGAAAGGTTGTCTCTAAACTCGGTTGGGGTGCAACCTTTCTTCTTTTTAAAGATCCTGTTAAAGTTGGAAATGTTGTTGAACCCGCAGTTGTAGGCCACCTCTGAAATGGTTTCGGAGGTATCAATGACGTGCCCCAAGCGGATTTCTATCAGGCTGTCTATAAAGCTGGCTCCCGTTCTGTTCTTGAAAAATCGGCTGAAGGACACTTCGGTCATGTTCGCTATTTTGGCCACTTCCGAAAGGGAAACGGGCTTGTCGAAATTAAGATTGATGTACTCCATTACTTTTTCTATCCTACGGCTGGTGTATGAAAACTCAGCCTGGCTAAAGGTTGAGTCGGAAAGGGTTCGCATATTTCTGGACGTGGACAGGTCATGCAAAATCGACATCAGTTCCAGTACCGAATCAAAGCCATGTTGTTTGTTGAGCCTGATGAGGCGGGGGCCGATGGCTTTGGCCGTATCGCCAGAAAATAAGATGCCGCATTTGGCTTTTTCAAGCATATCCCTAATAACCCTCAGCTGGTGCCTGCGCAGAAATTTCTCATCAAACAAATCTTTATGGAACTGGATGGTTACTTCGTGTATTTCTTTTCCGTTCAGTTTGTGCGTTTCCCATACATGTGGGAGGTTGGAGCCAATCAGCACCAGCTCGATATCGCCAATTTCCTCAATATGGTCGCCAACCACACGCCGGGCCCCACTGGCATTTGAAATAAAGTTAAGTTCCATTTCTTCATGGTAATGTAAAGGGAAGTCAAAATCCTTTTTTCTTCGCTCAAAAATAGTGAAACAATCACCTGTGGTGAGTGGGGTAATTTCTTTTATCATAACTAAAAGATAAATAAATACAAATCAAGCGGATAAAATAATATCATATATTGCTGCAATAGATATAATAATATAATTATGTTTAATGATTTGTATTGCAGTGCAATAAACCATAAATTTTTGCTTTAAAACAATCTTTAGAGATAAAAATACTATAAATGGATAATAAAGTATTATTAATGGGCTATGAAGGGTGCTACTTTTGAACTAACCAAATATGACTATTTATGCGTAATCAACTAACCGCCTATTTATTAGCATTACTTGTATGTGTGTTGTTTGTTGCCGAAGCGTTTGCGCAGGACAAGAAATTGTCTGGAAAGGTAATGGATGAAAATGGACTTCCGCTGGCGGGAGTTTCTGTAAGTATAAAAGGTGCTAAAATTTCAACCACTACCAATGAAAATGGTAGTTTCCTTATTGATGCTCCATCAACTGCCCAAACCATTACCTTTTCTTATTTAGGTAAAGTACAGCAAGAGCTTGCCATTGGCAACAGAACCACTTTCAATGTCAAGCTTCAATCTGCCAGTACAACCCTTTCTGATGTGGTAATTATTGGGTACGGTACCGTTAAAAAATCTGATTTAACAGGCTCGGTAGCCCGCATTGACCGAGAAGATTTAACCAGGGATGTACCTACTAATGTATTGCAGGCCATGCAAGGCAAAGTTGCAGGGGTAAACGTTACCCAAAATGATGGCGCTCCGGGTGCCGGACTAAGCATCAGGGTGCGTGGCTCAAACTCTTTTTTGGGCGGTACAGAACCTTTGTATGTGATAGATGGGGTGCCTTTCAACAATTCCAGTAGCGGGGCAACGCCAATGTCGTTAGGGGAAGATGAAAAGCAAACGCTAAATGCCATGTCTTTCCTTAATCCGGATGATATTGAAAGCATAGATATTTTAAAAGATGCATCGGCTACGGCTATTTATGGCTCAAGGGGTGCCAATGGCGTGGTGCTCATTACCACCAGAAAAGGCAAGAGCGGAAAAGACAAAATAGAAGCCAACTTTAATGCAGGCTTGGCTTCGGTATCCAAAAAAATTGACGTGCTGAATGCTTCGGAATATGCCGCTTATCAAAATTTGGCCTATTTAAACGCCAATAAATACACAGGAACGGCCTATACTGTGCCTTTTCCGGGCACCAACGTTCCCGATCCCGCAAATCCAGGAAATACTTATTACTCCAAAGGACCACAGGATTATGTGGGCGATACCAATAATTGGCAGGACCGTATCTTCAGGAACGGCCTGTATCAAAAATATTCATTAAATGTTTCTGGTGGTACCGATGCAGGAACGCATAGCGTTACTTTCAATTACCTCGATCAGGAAGGCACCGTGCTCAACTCTAAATATAACCGTTTGGGCTTGGGCTTAAATTTGAACAGGAATATCAGCAAAACCTTTAAGATAGGGACCAGTACTTCTATTGCCAGTACCCGAACCAATGGTGTAAAAACAGGAACAGACAAATCAGATGCAGCAAGCGCCGGGGTGATCAGGTCAGCCTTAACTTTTCCATCCACCATTTCAGATCCCATCGCCTATGATGGTGTTGGCGATGCTTTTATCACTAATCCTTATATCTACGTAAACGATATTCTGAATACCGTAAAAGGATTGAATATCTTTTCGTCCAACTATGTTGAGGCTACTTTCCTGAAAGATTTCAAATTCAGGCAAAATGTAGGTTTCAACTATTCCAGTAGCAACAGGGACCAATATTATCCCCGTACGGTTTATGAAGGTTTCTCCATGAGAGGCTGGGGCCTAAAGGCCGATAATATTTGGAGCAGTGGCGTAGCCGAAAGTATTTTGACTTACAACAAAGCCATTAACAAACACAATTTAAATATAATGACGGCTGGCACTTACGAGCGTACCAATGGACAAAGCAAAAGAGCCGAAGCCAAAACTTTCCCTAATGATGACCTGCAGAATGAGAACCTGGCGGCAGGTGAAGTGGTGATGCCAGTGGTAACGTCGAGGTACCAATCTACCCTCATTTCATTTTTGGGAAGAGCCAACTATAGTTTTGATGACCGTTACCTTTTAACGGTATCCTATCGTCAGGATGGTTCTAGCAAGTTTGGTAAAGACAATAAATGGGCTGGTTTCCCTTCGGCGGCAGTGGCCTGGAAGGTATCTGGCGAGGAGTTTATGAAGGGAGTGAAGTTTGTAAATGATTTGAAGTTGCGCTTTAGTTACGGACAAACCGGAAATCAAGGGATTGGCTCGTACGCCTCTCTTTCAAAGCTGAGTGTATATAACTACGTGTTCGGCGGTGCCATTCAAACAGGTTTGGCCAACGATGTATTTGCCGGCCCAGCCAACGAAAAGCTAAAATGGGAAACTACCAGCGCCTATAATTTGGGGCTTGACGTGGCCATGTTCAATAACCGTTTAAACCTACAGGTGGAGGTGTACAAGAAAATTACCGATGATTTGTTGCAGAACCTGGTTATTCCATCGTCTTCAGGATTTGAAACTAAACTGGTGAACTCGGGGTCTATCCAAAATAAAGGTTTGGAGGTAACGCTTGGCGGCACGGTAATGAAAAACAAGAACTTTGAATGGAAATCAAACTTCAACCTTGCCTTTAACCGCAACAAAATTTTAAGCCTCAGTGCCGATGTGCGAGAGCAATATGCCCGCAACATCTCTACCGGCGATGCCCCGTTTATCCAAACCGTAGGCAAGCCCATTGGAGCTTTATATGGTTATGTAGAGGACGGTTACTACGACAATGAGGCCGAAGTAAGGAATGATCCTGCCTATACCAATCAAGGTAATTCTATCATTTTAAGGACCATTGGCGAGATCAAGTACAAGAACTTGGATAATGATCCCACAGCCATCACGCAAAGCGATAGAACTTTTATTGGCGATGTAAATCCAGATTATACCTTCGGTTTTACCAATAATTTCAAGTACAAACGTTTTGATCTGAGCGTGTTCATCAATGGCGTACAGGGAAATGACATCATCAATATGAATACGCGTTTCAATGCCAACTTAGGTAGCAATAAAAATATCACAAAGGAAATGGCCGATGGGGCATGGGCGGCCGGACAAGACAATAGCAATGCCACGGGGCCAAAGATAATGCGCCAGTTTTTCAGAACCATATTGTTTTCCAGAAGGTTTGTTGAGGACGGCAGTTTTGTAAGGGTTAAAAACATTACGCTTGGCTATCAAGTGCCTTTAAAATCTAAAACCATATCGGCTATGCGGGTATCGGTGGGCGTTAACAACCTGCTTACATTCACCAACTATTCCGGCTATGATCCAGAAATCAATAGCTATGGCGATAACCCAGCACTATTTGGTGTAGACTTGGGCGGATATCCTAATTCCAGAACTTACAACCTCTCACTACGTTGCAACTTTTAAACCTTCACAACATGAAAACGATTTCAAAATATTTAACGGTATCGGTTATTGGTTTGGCTTTGTTAAGCACCATTTCATGCAAAAAGGCATTGGAAGAAAAACCATATTCATTTTATTCTCCAGAATATTTTTATAACAACGAAAGCGATGCAAAAGCAGCCATCAATGGCGTTTATGCAGCCTTGTATACCTGGGAAATGTATCAACAGCCATTTTGGAACATGACTATTTTAGATGATGACCACGTTTCAGGGGCTGATTGGTATTTGGGTACTACCGGGGCAGGAAACCCGCAATCCTACTGGGGCGTTGATGGGCCATGGGTAGGCTGCTATACCATTATTTCGAGGGCTAATTCTGTATTGGAAAATGTAGTGAACATTACGGACATTGACTCAGATGTTAAAAAGCGAATTTTGGGAGAAGCTTACTTTTTAAGAGGCTGGGCCTATTTCCAATTGGTGCAATTATACGGAGGGGTTCCCATTCACTTGAAAACCATTTCTGTACAAAACCCAGAAACCAACATACCTAGAGCTACGGTAAAGGCTACTTATGACCTGGTCATTTCCGATTTCAAGTCGGCAGAAGCCAATTTGTTTCCTGCGGGACATGCCAAAGCGGGAGAAGTAGGCCGTGTAAATCAAGGGGTGGCTAAAGCGTTTCTGGCAAAAACTTATTTAACCATTGGCTCGGGAGCGGCAACGGGAAATGTGACGGTAAGGGGCGGAACGGATAATGGTTTTTATACTTATACCAAAAATGTAGTGGCCGGATTGGAAGGCGTAGACTCGAAAGCTTATTTCCTGCTCGCCAGAGATAAGGCCGCAGAACTATTGGTGCCCGGTGGACCCTATGCGCTTACCGCAAACTGGAAAGATTTGTGGAGCATTGCCGGAAGGAACAACAAAGAGCATATGTGGGAGCTGCAATCACTATCGGGTACCAGTTTTATCAACGAAATTGGCAATTACTTTTCTGCCCGTTCAACCTTTGGGCAAGGAGCGGTTTTCATGACCAACAACCATTACAAAGATTACGACGAAACCGATACCAGGGTATTAGATGGGATTACCCATAACTATACCACCTTGCAGGGAACAAATATCTTTTATCCGTCATGGCAATCGGCTAAGTACAAAACGGTTAATGGCATAACTTATAACAATACCGGGTCTACTACGGCCGAGCGGGCCTATACCATTAAATACAGTGTAACTGAACCTACGGTAGTAAAAAGTGACGCTTTTGTGCCCTTGTTGCGCTATGCGGAAGTTTACCTGATGTACGCCGAAGCCGAAAATGAAGTGAACGGAGCCACCACTTTAGCCTATAACGCCTTAAATGAAGTAAGGCTGAGAGCTTATATCAAAACAGGTACGCCTGCCGTACCAGTGGCAGAGGCTTATGCGCCAACAGCTATGACCTCCGAACAGTTTAGAAGCTATGTATTGGCAGAACGGGCCAGGGAGTTTAACTTGGAAGGTATCAGGCGTTTTGACTTGATGCGCTGGGGCGTTTACCTGCAAGTAATGAATAAAATAGGAACCGGGCAAAATAACATCTCCAAGCTCAGAAGTACTAAAAATCTCTTGTACCCTATCCCGCTGGGCGAGCTCAATTCAAATACGGCTCTTAAGGGAATTAACAATCCAGGTTGGTAAATATAGACATGATTAAATCATTAAGCACATGAAAACTATAGCAAAATATTTTGGCACTTACTTCATCGCCGCAGCAATGATGGTGCTCTTTGGCTGTAAAAAAGATAAAGAAGAAAATACAGCGCCACCCACACTAACGGCCGTTACCAATTTAACCAATAGGAGTGCCGAGCTACAGGCCGTTGACTATGGCGATTGGATCATGATCAAAGGGGCCAATTTAAAAACTACGCAAAAGGTTGATTTTAATGGCACACTTGCCGCTGATTCTCTTACTTATGCCGAAGATAACAGCATTACCGTTAAAATTCCAGCGAATTTAACAGACCCGATCAACAATCCCATTACCGTGACTACCAAATATGGTACGGCAACTTTGAATTTTAAAATTAGGCAACCTGCCCCTTTGGTAGAAGATTTTTCGCCAGGTGCCGGAGTGCCCGATGACGAAATTACCATTGCGGGAAATTACTTTAAGGGAGTTAGCGGAGTTACCATTAATGGAGTAAACGCAGCCATTGTTTCAAGCTCCCAAACGCAAATTAAAGTGAAAGTGCCAGCCGGAGTAACTTATGGCCCCGTGGTAATCACTACGCCGGTGGGCTCGGTAACGGCCGCCAAAACTTTCGGATTAAAATACACCATATACGACGATGGGCTTAAAAATGCTTGGAGCACAAGTTCTTCCTACAGCTACAATGTATTGGATTTGGCAAATTTAACTACAGTCAGACGCGGTACCTCGGCCATGTTCGTAAATTATAAGGGGTGGGGAGCGGTGCGTTACAGGCTTGTCGCCAAGTTTAATACTACAGGCTATACCACTATCAAAATCTCTATTTTTGGTGGTACGGGTACTGATGGTAAAAAGATAAGGGTATCGTCAACTAACGGATCGGTTAAATCTACCACTTATGATATTTTGATCAGGGAGGGAAAATGGACCGATTTTCAGATACCGTTGATCAACATCGGTTCGCCGGCATTAATTGAGTATCTCGATTTCCAGGAATTTAGCAATAATGCTTCCCAAATATATATCGATGATGTTGGTTTCTACTAATCCCTAATTGTTTATGCTCAAAAAAATCATCCTGTTTTCTTTTGCTTTCACCATCATAGGCCTGCAAAAGGTAGTTGCCCAAAAATTAAGCCACCCCAATCCTACCGCGGAAACGAGGGCATTGTACCAAAACTTACAAATGTTAAGCACGAAGGCCATTTTGTTTGGCCATCAAGATGACCTGGCTTACGGCGTTGGATGGAAATATCAGGAGGGAAGAAGCGATGTGAAAGAAACCGCAGGTGAATATCCGGCAGTATATGGTTGGGACATCGGCAAGATCGAACATGCTGCCCCAAATAACATCGACGGGGTACCTTTTGATAAAATGAGGGATTATATTAAAGCAGGCTATGAAAGGGGAGCAGTCATCACCATTAGCTGGCATTTTGATAATCCGTTAACAGGCGGCTCCTCATGGGATACCACCCGTAACACCGTAAGGGCTATTTTGCCAATGGGCGAAAAGCATCAGTTGTACTTGCAATGGCTCGATAGGGCGGCAAATTTTCTGCTCAGCCTAAAAGGCGCTAAAGGAGAATATATTCCGGTGTTGTTTAGGCCCTTTCATGAGCTTACAGGGCACTGGTTTTGGTGGGGTAGCCGCAGCACCAGCCCTGAGGAAATGAAAGAAATTTGGCGATTTACTGCTGATTATTTAAGGAAAACCAAAAAAATCGATCATTTGATCATGGTGTATAATACGAATGATTTTAAGACCTCCGCAGATTTTTTGCGCAGCTACCCAGGCGATGAATATGTAGATGTGCTGAGTTTTGATACCTATCAATTTGACCTCAAAAATAAAGACCGTTTTATCTCTGAAATTAAAAGGCAATCGGAAATAGTTACCAGGCTGGCTGCCGAAAAAAATAAGTTGGCTGCATTTGCCGAAACAGGCTTCGAAAATATACCCGATCCAAATTGGTGGACAGGTACACTGTGGCCAGCCATTAAAGATTACCCACTTTCGTATGTGCTGGTTTGGCGCAATGCCGGCTACATGCCTTCTTCAAAGAAGATGCACTACTATGCGCCCCATAAAGGAGGCCGCTCGGCCAAAGATTTTAAACGTTTTTCCCAAAATCCAAGAGTGTGGTTGGAGAAAAAACTCCGCACCAAAAAGATATACCAAAACCAAACAAACTAACCAAGCTAATGAAGTTACAATTCATCGATCTCGCTATCCTCATCATTTATCTCGCCACCATGGTGCTGATTGGTTTTTACATGAAAAATAAAGCCAAACAAGACAAGGAAAGTTATCTCATGGGCGGGAAAAAGCTGCCTTGGTACATGCTGGGGCTTAGCGATGCCAGCGATATGTTCGATATCAGCGGCACCATGTGGATGGTAGCCCTATGTTTTGTTTACGGTTTCAAAAGTATTTGGATTCCTTGGTTGTGGCCGGTATTTAACCAGGTTTTTATGATGATGTTCTTGTCCAAATGGTTAAGAAGATCTAATGCAACTACAGGTGCCGAATGGCTAAAAACGCGATTTGGATTGGTGGGAAAGGGCGTAAATGGTTCGCATGCCATTGTCATTGCCTTTGCGCTCATTAGCTGCCTCGGATTTTTGGCCTACGGATTTATTGGCTTGGGCAAATTTATCCAAGTTTTTGTGCCCTGGGATTACTTAAGGGAATACGTGCCTTTTCATATCGCTGATAAGTACGTGCCACATTTCTATGGAATTGTGTTCACGCTGTTTGCCATGTTCTACTCCATTTTGGGAGGAATGCATAGCATTGTTTTGGGCGATGCCATCAAGTACATCATCATGACCATGGCTTGTTTGGCCATCGGCGTAATTGCCGTACAGCATTTGTCCACTCAAAATTTAAATGTTCCTCAGGGCTGGAACAATCCTTTCTTTGGATGGAAGCTTGATCTCGACTGGAGTAAAATTGCGGCAGAGGCCAATCAGAAGATTGCTGATGATGGCTTTAGCCTTTTTGGGCTTTTCTTTACGATGATGTTGCTGAAAGGTGTTTTTGCCTCGTTGGCGGGGCCGGCACCTAATTATGATATGCAAAAAATATTGAGTACCCGAAGCCCTAAGGAAGCCAGTAAAATGACGGGTTTTGTAAGCATCGTTTTATTGCCAATCAGATACACCATGGTTACCGGGTTAACGGTGTTGGCACTTTTGTACTACAACCAAATCTATCTCAAAGACGCCAATGGAATTACCGATTTTGAGAAGATTTTGCCGGCAACCATTAACAATTTTTTGCCGGTTGGCGTGCTTGGTTTGGTACTCACAGGCTTGCTGGGAGCATTCATGGGAACTTTCAGCGGAACGTTAAATGCGGCACAGGCTTACATCGTTAATGACATCTATTTGAAATATATCAACCCTGCGGCCCCTACTAAAAAAATCATCTCCATGAACTATATCGTAGGAGTAGTAGTAGTCGCTGCTGGCGTGTTTTTTGGTTTCTTGGCCAAAGATGTAAATGATATCCTACAATGGATTGTAGGAGGTTTGTACGGCGGCTATGTAGCCGCAAATTGCCTAAAATGGTACTGGTGGCGCTTTAATGCCAATGGTTTCTTTTGGGGAATGGCGGTAGGTGTTGGCGCAGCATTGCTGATGCCTTACGTAACCACAGGATTGCCCTTGTTTTGGTGGCCTGTGCTTTTTGTGCTTTCCCTTGTTGGTTGTGTGATAGGTACTTATGCCGCACCGCCAACAGATATCCATGTGTTAAAATCGTTTTATAAAAATGTGAAACCTTGGGGTTTTTGGCAGCCCATTCATGAACTGGTGGCAGCCGAAGATCCTAATTTCAAGGCAAATAAAAATTTTAAGCTAGATATGTTCAACGTGGTTTTAGGGATTGTGGCCCAGCTTTGCCTAACCATATTCCCGATGTACCTGATTACTGGGATGTATGTGCAGTTGGCAGTGAACTTGGCTGTTTTGGCCCTTATCGTAGTTATTTTAAAAAGAACCTGGTGGAATAGATTAGAAGATTAAACATGAAGACAAATTTCGAAGAGCGTATTTTACAGATGAGAAAGGCTCATCAACAATTGATAAAAGAGCCAAATATAAAGCTGGCAACAGAGAATGGCATCTATCATCGATATCAAAATCCCGTGTTAACGGCTCGGCATATCCCCCTGAATTGGAGATTTGATTTTAACCCCGCAACCAACCCATTTTTGATTGAACGCTTTGGCGTGAATGCCGTGCTTAACGCTGGTGCAATCAAATTTGATGGAAAATATCTGCTTATGGCAAGGGTAGAAGGCAACGACCGGAAGTCCTTTTTCGCTATTGCCGAAAGCCCAAATGGTGTAGATCAGTTTAAGTTTTGGGATAGGCCGGTGGTAATGCCCGAAACGGATGATCCCGATACCAATATTTACGACATTAGGTTAACAGCTCATGAAGATGGTTGGATTTATGGCTTGTTCTGCACGGAAAGAAGGGATCCCAAAGCCAATCAAGGTGATCAATCTGCCGCGATAGCGCAATGCGGCATTGCCCGTACCAAAGATCTTGAAACTTGGGAACGATTGGCCGATTTAAAAACCAATTCGGCGCAACAGCGAAATGTGGTGTTGCACCCCGAGTTTGTAAATGAAAAATATGCTTTCTACACCCGTCCGCAAGATAGTTTCATTGAAGCTGGCAATGGCGGCGGAATTGGCTTTGGTTTGTCGGATACCATTGAAAACGCACAAGTAAGGGAAGAAAAAGTGATCGATAAAAAGCAATATCACACCGTTTACGAAGCCAAAAATGGCCAGGGCCCGGCGCCAATTAAAACCACGAAAGGATGGCTGCACTTGGCACACGGCGTGCGAAATACCGCTGCGGGTTTAAGGTATGTGCTGTATATGTTCATGACTGATTTAAACGATCTGACCAAGGTAATACATAAGCCCGCGGGCTATTTCATTGCGCCTGAAGGGATAGAAAGAGTGGGCGATGTATCTAATGTGGTTTTTGCCAATGGTTGGATATTGGATGATGATGGAACGGTATATATTTATTACGCTTCGTCGGATACCAGAATGCACGTGGCTACCACAAGTATAGCACAATTGCTGGATTATGTAACCCACAACCCAGAAGATGGTTTACGATCGGCAACTTCTGTTCAATCCATCATCAAGCTCATAGACAATAACCAAAAAATCGACGAAGCAAAAAAGGTGCTGGTAAATTTGCATGGAAAGGTAAGTTTGTAGGCATGGGGTCCATTACCATTGAACAATATCAAGAAGAATTAGCAACAGAATTAAATCACCTATTGCAATGGTGGTCGGCATATACCGTGGATGAACAGCAGGGTGGTTTTTATGGGCAGGTTAACCATTTGAACCAAGCTGAACCCGTAGCCAAAGGATTGGTGTTGAATGCCCGCATACTCTATACTTTTTCATCGGGCTACCTGTTGACGCAAAAAAAACAGTATTTGGCGATGGCCCAACGAGCTTACCATTACCTGCTCAATTTTTTTTATGATGAATCCAACGGAGGTTTTTTTTGGTCTTTGAGCCCAAACGGTACAATGCTGGACGGCAAAAAGCAGGTTTACGGGCAAGCTTTCGCCATTTACGCCTTAAGTGAATACTATAAAGTTACTCAAGATCAACAGGCCCTTGAACTGGCAAAAGCCACTTATCAATTGCTTGAAAAATATAGCTACGATGAAGTGTATACGGGCTATATTGAAGCGCATAACCAAGCGTGGGGTGTTATAGCTGATTTGCGTTTGAGTGAGAAGGACCAAAACGAAAAAAAATCGATGAACACGCATTTGCATGTGATAGAAGCTTATGCCAACTTGTATAGTGTTTGGCCCAATGGGGCGTTGAAAAATGCCATTGTCCAGCTATTGGACAATTTTCGGGAGCATATTGTAGATGCTAAGAACTTCCATTTACACTTGTTTTTTACGGAGGACTGGCAAGTGAAATCCTCCTTAATTTCCTTTGGGCACGATATTGAGGCCGCTTGGTTGTTGTATGAGGCTGCGGAAATCATTAACGATCAAACGCAAATGGCCTATTTTAAACAACTGGCTTTAAAAATGGCTGATGCCGCTGGTAAAGGTTTAGCTGAAAACGGCGGATTGTTGTATGAATATGATGCGGCAACAGCTCATTGGATCAAAGAATACCATTGGTGGCCCCAAGCTGAAGCCATGGTTGGGTTTTTCAACGCTTGGCAATTAGCAAACAAGGAGCAATACCTGGAGCAATCGCTAAATAGTTGGGCGTTTGTGAGAAAATACCTCAAAGATCAGGCAAATGGCGAGTGGTTTTGGGGTGTTGACGAAAATCTAAAGCCAATGGGCGAAGTGAAAGCGGGGTTTTGGAAATGCCCTTACCATAACGGCAGGGCTTGTATGGTATTGATCAAGCGAATTTCACAACGCACTAAACTCAAGCCTTGTTAATCTCGTCTATCAGTTTGTCGCATTCGGCAAAAGCCTGGTAAAGGTATTTGTTTCGATGTTTTTCACCTTGTCCGCTAAAAGCCATTGATTTGTTGATCAGCCCCTTGATCCAGTCCTTGGTTTGGCGGCAAAAGGCTTGGTCTTCCGTTTTCAGGTAGTTGTACGTGTTAAATCGGTTATAGCATAACATCGACTGCTCAAGATCAACCAAATAGGTAATGCCTCCCAAAACATCGCAATGGTACCAGTTAAAAGAGTGTGCGGCATCAATGGTCTTTTTACTGCCAATGGCGTACATGCTAATGTCGGTTAGGCAATAGCGCAACTGTTCAACCATGGCAATAGCTTCTGTTTTGTTGGCAATAAGCCCCGCTTCAAAACTATACCTTATTTGCTCAATCGTGCCATGTATGGTGTCTTTTGCCCATATTTCGGTGCTGGGGATTTCCAGATAAACCTGATGGAGTTCCAGCGCAATCTCCAAAATGTTTTTAGGTAATTTATCCAAATCAAATTGCTGTATGCGAGGGTTGTTTGCCCAGTAAAACAATTTGAAAGCCGTTAACGTAGGGTATTTGAAGAAGTGGAAAATAGGCACGTCATCACTGGTTACCGTGATGTGTTTTTGCTTGCTTTTTTGAATTTGTTTCATGGTGGCCAACATTTCCTTTAAATATTCCGTCATGTGTTCGGCCTGGTCGCTGTGGCTTACATAATTAAACGTAACCGTAGGTAATTGGCTGGGCTGGTATTGGAAAGATACGCCAAAACCATCAGATAGTTTGGTGATTTGCTTGATGTTTAACAGACTGGTGCCGCGTATCTTTTTATAGGCCTCGTTGGTGCTGATACCTAAAGTATCGGCTACGCTTTGTGCCAAATTTTGATAGTTGGGTAGCGTTTGTTTGATGCGTTCGAAAAAATTGGCTTGCTCTTTCATTGTTAAAAATTATTCTATCAGTAAATATAGTAGTAAAAGAATGATTTTTAACGGTAAGGTTTATCGTTTTGTATTTTTTTAGGATTTTTTTAAAATTTTTAATTCATAAAATAATTTAAAAGATTATTTATTTGCCATTATTGTATCTTTTTAAAATTATTTGATGGTTTTTGGTTATATATTTTTGAGCATACCAATCATTAAAAAAATGAAAAAAACCACGATTTTATTAGGGTTACTATGGTGCCCTTTTCTACATGTCTCGGCTCAAAAAAATAGGGAACTAAGTTTCGATAATTTTTATTTTTTTGCACAGGTAGGGGCAATCAAGGATTATGACCTGTTTGTGCAAGCTGGTGTGTTTGTGCAATATGAAAAACATTATTTCCGATTTAGCATTGCGGACGGTACAGATGGGCAAAGTGAAACGCAGAAGCAGTTTCATAAATCGCACAGAAACTGCGACTGTGAGGTAGAGGTTAGAGGTATTCATGCCATAAATTTCGAATATGGCAAAGTCTATAAATTTTTTAGGCGACAACAAATCAGTCTGTCTTCAGGTTTTTCAATAGTAACCAAAACAGACCCCGATGTCATTTTTAATCAGAATAAAGCGCCTTGGGAGGATGAAAAGTTCAAAAAAAGCACTACCGTAGGACTGCCCTATGAGGTAAGATACAGTTTAATGGTCATGAAAGGAGTGGGAGTGGGCTGTTCTTATTACGGGAATTTGAATGCCCGTAAACATTTTAACGGCGTTTCCTTGGGAGTGGCAATTGGCCTATTTTGAGCAAAGTAATTTCAATGTTAAAAAGTAAAACAATAGGTTGTAAATGGGAGCGTTTCTCTATGTTTTTGCAGACCTTTGCAGAAAATAATATCCCCCTTCCTCCATGTCAACAATTGCCGATAGTGCTGATTTATCCGTTAAAGAAAGTAGCAAGTATAGTAAAAAGACCATTCGTTTAGCGGTATCATTATTTTACTTTGGCCAAGGATTGGTGTTTGCCAGTTGGGCCAGTCGTATCCCCGATTTAAAAGCGGCTTTAAACCTTTCGGATGCAGCTTTGGGAAGTATCTTATTGGCATTGCCCATTGGCCAGCTAATTACCATGCCCCTTTCCGGACGTTTGGTGGCTATCTTCGGGAGCAAGAAAATTTTAACGATGGCCACGCCGCTTTACGCACTTTGTTTAACCAATTTGGCGCTGGCAGCACATGGTTGGCAGTTAGCGTTATTTCTATTGCTATTTGGTATTTCTGGAAACCTCTGTAATATTGCGTTAAATACCCAGGCCGTTACGGCCGAAGGGCATTATGGTAAGCCTATCATGTCTTCGTTTCATGGTTCCTGGAGCTTAGGCCTTTTCACGGGCGCATTGGTGGGGTTGTTAATGATGAACCTACATTTGACCACCACCGGGCATTTTTGGATCATTGCGGCCATAGGTTGGACACATATTTTCATCAATCACCGATTTTTACTCGTTGGAAAAACGGCACAAAAAGAAAAGCCTAAATTTTTGACGAGGCCGCAGGGCGTTTTGGTACAGTTGGGCGTAATTGCCTTTTGTAGCATGGCTACCGAAGGGGCCATGATGGATTGGAGCGGTGTTTATTTTAAGGAAATTGTGCATGCCCCTGTAAAATGGATCATCTTGGGATATGCCTCTTACTCGGCCATGATGACCATAGGAAGGTTTGTAGGCGATAAATTTATTGCTTCCTTTGGCAGAAAAACCATGTTGCAAATTTGTGGAGTGGTTATTTCAGCGGGCATGTTTTTATCGGTAGCCTTTCCTCAGCTGATGGTGGCAACCTTTGGATTCATGATGGTGGGTATTGGTGTTTCGGTCATTATTCCTATGACTTATACTATTGCGGGCAATAACGATAAAATTCCTTCTAGCTTGGCCATTGCCATGGTTTCAAGTATTGGCTATTTTGGATTTTTAATGGGGCCACCGTTAATTGGCTACATTTCGGAGCTGTTTAGTTTGCGCTACTCGTTTGCGGTGGTGGGCTGTTTTGGTATTTTAATCAGTTTACTGGTCAGGAAAATCAGCGCAATTAGATAACTTAGCAGTAGTTGGGAGATGAGTGATTGGTTTTTGGCAATGATATATTACTTTACACCAGTAATCATTCCTAAACCAAATATAATCTAGTATTTTAAAATATCAACCCCATTTATGGTTAACCGTAACGAATTGAAATAATTAAATGATTTTTTTACATCTCATTTATTAAAACAAAATCATTATGGCAAAAGTAGCTGCATTTCATTCGATTAAACAGAATGTTTACCATGACAACAACAAATGTACAGAAGGTAACAACATCGAAAAGGAGAATTTAAGAACAGGGACTGGTGGTAAACCCAAATGTTCACATTGTTCTAAATTAAACTAGTTTAGATAATGGTTCTCGATTAATTTATGACTGCCCTTGGCGATGAACCAAGGGCTTTACTTTTATAGGGTAACAGAAGTGTTTAAAACATTGGATATGTGGAAAAATACACCATCTTTAATGTTTTGTAAATCAATTAGATTTGTATTTGTAGTATAAAACAAACTACATGTAAAAATATGGCAGAGAACGAAAAAACATCGCCAAGGATTGCATCTTTAGCATCCAAATTTTTAAAGATGGAAAATCCAAAAGTAATGACTGATGAAATGTGGAATGAAATTAAATCAGTTATAGCTTCAGCATTTACTCAAGTACCTGATAAACCTAAAACTCGATTAGGAGATTTCTCTAAAGTCTTACCAGGAAAAAAAGAACATGAGATATTTGCTAATCAATTATTAGAAGGTTTAAATTACTTGAAAAAAGTTGAAGAAGAAAAGAAAAAGCACATTACTTTGAATCCGAGATTGTTTACCCAAATGGGAAAAATCGGCAAAAAATAATTTGTTTAGTTGAAATTAGTTGCTTTGTAATATGAAGAATATATAATTGCCCTTGATGTATTTATCAAGGGCTTTACTTTATGATAATATAAAATATACAAATACTACCACCACGGCTATAGTAGACCAGATTGATAAGAGAGAAAATAGATTTGTATTATTAATAATGCTTCCGTATCTATCTCGTTGTTTTTCATTAACTGTTGTAATAGAAGCTTGTATTCTCGCTCTGACCATCATACGGTAATCAATAAGAAGTAGAAAACCCGAATTTATTAATGGCACTATGATGCTCCAGCTGGGAACATCTTTCCTGATTGCTATAACTGCAAAATATCCTGCGATTAATAAACTATTTAGAGCAAACAACTTGTCATGTATTCTATCGAAATATTTTTGAGTATCAGCTATGCCTGCTTCCTCAACTCTTTCAAGTCGTTTATTCATTTCATCCATTTCCTTTTCGGTCATGATGCCCAGCTCTCTGCATTCTTCATCAGTCATAGCCTTAATCTTATTTGTTTTTCTTTTCCAATAGTTCCACTAATCTCTTCAAAAGTTTATTATTATCTAACATTACCATTTCAAGGTTGTGTAATCTCTGATTGACTTGTTCAAGTTCGTTATGAGTAATTGTAATCCAAGCTGTATTGGTTTCAATCATGCCAAGTGAGCTGATTATTTCATCGAATTGTTCTTCTTCCATTTTAATAAAAGTTTTGTTGTGAGTTTAAAGAAAATAAGGTTTACAAATAAAGAGTTATAATCTATTTTTCTAGAAAAGAAATATTTATAGATATGAAATCAATACAGATTATTCACTTATGGCTTAGACTACTGATAGTTTATTATAGGATAAAATATCAAGTATATGGAAAATACTATCAACCAATAGACGAAATAGAAATTTAAAATTTAACAATTAAGTATTACTCACAAATTCATCAAATTCATCTGACAGTTTTTGATTAATCCATTGATTTAAAAAAGGTCTTTTTTCACTCTGACCTATAAGGCAAAGGAAAAAATATATTTCACTATTCATGGCTATTCTAAAACGAAGGCTTAGAGAGTCTATGTCAGAAAATGGGTGGTCAAAAATAATTGTCGTTGCTACAGGCATATGAAAATTTTCACATTCTAACCCCTTTAGAGCATTAACAATTTTCTCACGAAAATAATTCGGGTCTTTTTTATATTTCTCGCTGTCTACAGCATCATAAGTCAAACAATAAGTTCTCATAGTTATATTTGGGGATTGCGTTATTAATATACCACAAGATAGTAATTTTATTTTCTATTTATTGGGTGCGTTAATGAAAGTACCACCACCGAAAAAATAATTTTCTAAACTTGGATATGTAATTTTAAAAACTCAATTAAAGGGTTTAATTGAGCTGAATTAAAATCCCAAATATCATCTTTTGAATAACCCCATTCTTTTCTTTTATGTGCGTTTTTAAATTCTTTAGGAGTTAGCACCGCCTCAGCATATGCAAATATTTTAGCTTTTTGAGCAGGTAATGTATATATAACACCTTTGTCCTCACCCTTGTTTCTTATGCATTCCAAATAGCTGTTAAAACATTCTATTACATCTGCATGATTTGGATTAACTATACTTTCAAGTAGATTTTCAAACATCCCATCATCTAGATGGTTTGGGAATAAAAAAAACTCAAATTCAATCCCCAATCTAGCCTTCTCTGCAACTAAAAAATCAAATCTTGTTTGAAATCCTCCATTATTGTCCGCACTATCAGCATCAAAAATGACAAGATTTAATTTTCCAAGGTCATTGTTTTCTTGAAACTTAGGTAGGTTTAATTCCAAGGAGGTATAGCCATTAGTATCTAAGAGTTCGATTTTATTAAGCTGCTCTTCTCCAAAATGCCGTTTTATAAGCTCTGCCACGAACGGTTTGTCCCACCGACCTTCAGTGAAAATAGTCATAACCATTATCTTATTTCAACTTCTTGTTGAATGGCGTTATTTAATTTATCATAGTCATAAATGTAGCTCTTCAAATTGCAATCTGGCAGTTTTCTAATAGTATAACTTCTTATTTCATTTTGAAATTTGACAAAATCATCTTCTTGTAATACTTGTTGTAAGTACTCTAAAGATTCATAGTGATGGGTTGTCAAAAACACTTGTACGTTTTTTTCCGTTGCCGAAAGCAAAATAGCTTTCCATAAATTTTTTAGTGCTGTAAAGTGGAGTCCATTAGAAAATTCATCAATTAATACAACGCCACCATCTGCATCAAGTATCGCTAAAAGAATTGCTAGAAGTTTAATAACACCTTCGCCCAATAGGTTTAAAGGATATCTCTTTCCAAATCCAGTATCACACAAAATGATTCCATTTGCACCTAGGGTAATACCTTTTATTGAAGAGTCAACTAATTTTAGAACGTCAATAACTTTATTCTCTTGTTTGTTTACAATAAGTCTGTCAAGTTTAGGCACTAAAGAAGTCATTTGGGTATTTCCTGTTACAATTATACCCTTATTAACTTCTGGAGTTTTTGATGGTGTAAGCCTATACTGATTTAAAGCTTCCAATTCTATTGTAGCTGCCGATGTTTCTCTTTTTGCATGTTTCTTCTTTAAATCGTAAGTCAATTTTAGACCACTTATAGGTATCTTATCATAGTCAGTAGTAGTAGATGACGAATTTAATTTTTCGATTAATTGGGTTTGAGAATTTGAATTATAAACTTTTGATGAATTAGGAGTTATAATTAAGCCTTTCTCAATATCATCATAGTAGGTTTTTATATTTACTTCATTATTATAATTCAATTCATAAAATAAAAATCTAAAATCATCTGCTTCAGTATGAAGCAGGTTTCTAAAATTATCTAATATAACGGGAATCCTCGGGTTTTGAGAACCTAAGGAAATAAAGATAGCTTCTAAAATAGATGTTTTGCCTGCATTGTTCTTACCAAGGAAAACGTTTACCAATTTCAAATCGTCAATTTCAAGGTGTTTAATTCCCCTAAAATTGGTAATCTCTAATTTTCTTAATTCCATTATATTCTTGTGATATACTATTCTTTTTACAAATATATCTATTTAAGATTGACATGTTAAAGTTTATATTTACTATCTGACATCATTTTAGTTTAAAAAAAATACCTCATAATATTTGGTGTAAAGAAATATATCATTGCCTGGTTTTTTTATAATCATGTCGTCCTTGTCTTTCCTAAAAAAACGGAATGAACCACATTGGCACGTAGCAAGCCCAATGGCGTTACAATTGTTAGGTTTAACTTCTTTGCTTTTCAAGTTGCTTTGTAGGCGCTGCTTTGGCCCCCCGGGAACTTTTAATGCCAGCGGCAAACTGCGAATTTTGTTGCCATAAAGAAGCCCCTTTAATTGGTAAAACTAAAGGGGCTGGGTTTATTGTGTGTTGGGAAAAATTCTAATGATGCATATCGTACTCGTGTACATCCTTATGGTCATAAGCTTCAACCATCAATTCTTCAATAGGCTTTCCTTTTTTATCAAGGCCAAATTTGTGCAGGATATTATCTACCCAAAGGTACATTACCGGTACAATAATTAAGGTTAAGAATAGCGAACTGATCAAGCCCCCAATAATTACCCAAGCCAAGCCATTTTTCCATTCGGCACCTGCGCCACTGGCAATTGCGATAGGGAGCATACCAATTACCATGGCAATAGTTGTCATCAAAATTGGGCGTAAACGGGCATGGTTGGCAAGTACTAGAGCCTCGCGGGTTGATTTGCCTTCGGCTTTCATCTGGTTGGTAAAGTCAACCAGGATGATTGCATTTTTGGCTACCAAACCAATCAACATAATTAAACCTAAAATGGTGAAAATACCTAAGTTGTTATTGGTTAGGGCCAGTGCAAGGAATGCTCCAATTACCGCTAAAGGAATAGAGAACATTACCACAAATGGATATACAAAGCTATCGTATAGGGCTACCATAATGAGGTACACCAAAATAATCGAAGCGAGCAAGGCTATACCAAGGGTACCGAAACCTTCGTCCTGGTTTTCTTGGTCGCCGGCCCAGGTGTAGCTTACGCCAAGCGGACGATGTAGTTTTCCTTCTTCTTCCTGCTTGATCAGCTGAGCTTTAAAATCATCAACAATAGTACCCGTAGGGCGGCCAATGGACTGTGCCTTAAGCGTAACCGAGGTAGTTCTGTTTAAGCGTTCCAACTGCGATGGCCCAGAGCCTTCGGTAATTTCGGCAAACTGCATCAGTTTAATCTGTTGGCCCTTGTCGTTGGTAAAAGTCAAGTTGCGTACGTCGTCAATGTCCTTTTTGTCAAAATCTTGGAATTGAACGTTGATGTCATATTCGTACTGTCCTTTTCGATATTGGGCATCGGTATTACCAGCAAAAGCATATTGCATGGTAGCACCTACGGTTTGTAGGTTTAGGCCCAGGGCGGCCATTTTATCGCGGTCAACTTTTACGTTGATTTCTGGCGTACCTTTTTCTACAGATAATTTAGTTTCCGCTGCCCCTGGAATTTTATCTAAAATAGCTTTTGCTTTTTCTGCATAATACATGGCGCTATCCAGCTCAGGACCCATTACCACCATTTGGATATTGGCATTTTCAGCGGTACCCATAATGGAAATGTTGATGGTTTTAATGTTGGCTCCAACCAACAGCTTGGTCAATTCCCTGGAATAGGTTTTAGAAAGATAATCTGTTTCTGTGCCAGGCCTCAACTTCCTGTCTACCAGTTTTACATTGATCTCTGCTTTATAGGCAGTAGCCTGTGTACTACCCATATCACCAGATGCCTGGCCAACGGTAGTAATCATTTGCTCAATTTCAGGTTTTTTGCTCAAATAGTTCTCCGCACGCAAAGCATACTGGTTGGTTAGTTCCAGCGAAGCATCTTTGGGAAGCTCAATCTGAACCAAAAACTCACCCTTATCTGATTTAGGGAAAAATTCAAAACCGATGTATTTGCCGGCAAATAGCCCACAAGAACTGATCAAAAGCATGAATACCCCAATTAAGGTAATGGCTTTATGGTTAAGTGCCCAATTGAGGATGCCCGTAATCCAGCGGGTGAAACTGGCCAATTGTTTTTCGAACCATAAAATGAAACGGCCGAAAGCATTTTTACCTTCGATACGTTCTAGCTTACCGAAACGGGAGAATAATAAAGGCACAATGGTAAAGGAAGCAACCAATGATAGGAGCGTGGCAATAATTACTACGATACAGAACTGGCGCAAAATATCAGATACCAAGCCTGTACTTACAGAAATAGGGAAAAATACCACCACAATTACAAACGTGATGGAAATTACCGTAAAGCCAATTTCCTGGGTAGCATCAAAAGCCGCCCGTACTTTGTTTTTGCCCATTTCCATGTGGCGCTGGATGTTTTCGATCACAACAATGGCGTCATCCACCAGGATGCCCACTACCAACGACAAGCCCAGTAACGACATTAAGTTTAGCGTAAAACCAAACAGTTCGATACCAATAAAAGTTGCGATTAGCGATGCCGGAATGGATACCATTACGAAGATGGCATTTCTTAGGCTATGCAAAAAGAACAACATCACAAAAGCTACCAACACTACGGCAATCATCAAATCGTGTATTACGGCATCGGCCGAATCCAGGGTGTAAACCGAGTTGTCGTTCACGATCTTCAAATGCAGGCCGTTTATTTTTTCATATTCCGCATTTACTTTGGCAATGTTCTTTTGGATGCCTTCACTTACCGTTACGGCATTGGCATCACTTTGTTTTACCACGCTTAAGGTTAAAGCGGTAGAGCGGTCGATACGAGCAATTTTCTCCGCTTCTTTGGAGGTTTCCTGTACATCGGCAACATCTGATAAACGTACCTGTGTGCCTGTGCCAGTGGTGGTTAGTACCAGGTTTCTAAGCTCGTCAAGGTTCTTGAATTTACCTGATAAACGTACCAAGATATCCTGTCCCTTAGATTTTACACTGCCCGTAGGAAAATCTAGATTTGAAGCCATGATAGCCTGCTGTATCTGCAATATACTAAGGTTGTAGCCTTTTAATTTAGTTGCATCAACACCTACTTTTACTTCGCGTTCAGACCCCCCGATGATATTCACTTGGGCCACACCCGCCACACGGGAAATGTCTGGAGAGATTTTTTGGTCAATTAAGTCGTATAAATCGATATCTGATAAGTTTGCCGTTGAAGATATGGTGATAATGGGCATATCGTCTAAGGAGAACTTGCTCAATGACGGCGTTTTTACATCCTCCGGTAAATCAGATAAAATGGCGTTTACCTTACGCTGTGCATCATTTAACGAGTAATCTACGTTTGCCGTGGCCGTTAAGGTGATGGTAACGATAGATACCCCTTCCAAAGATGTGGAGTTGATTTTCTTGACATTTTCCATCGAGGATACTGCATCCTCAATTTTTTTCGTAACTGTGTTTTCTACCTCACTTGGCGACGCTCCGGGGTAAACCGTTTGTACGGAAACTACATTGGAAGAGAATTTTGGAATTAATTCGTAGCCTAATGAGAAATAACTAAGCAAGCCCAATAATGTAAGTGCGGTAAACACCACAATTACCAATGAGGGTCTTTTGATTGATATTTCTGCTATTTTCATTTTATATTCTTCTGCTTTTGAAAAGGGAATTATTTAATAACACTTACTGGCGTGCCATCAACCAGGTTGATTTGTCCACTGGTAATTACGGTTTCACCTTCGTTCAATCCGCTTAAAATCTCTACTTGGTCGCCCAAAATACGTCCGGCAACCACGTTCCTGATTTTAGCTTTGTTGCTTTGCTTGTCGTACATAAACACTTGATTGCTGTTTACACTACCTACAAACGAGGTACGAGGAACCAAGATGCTTGCAGCTTGAGTAGGGAAATCAAAAACAGCAGTTCCGTACATTCCCGCTTTAAGCGAGTTTTTAATGTTGTTGGTTACTTCAATTTCGATAGGGAAATTTAACGATGCATCAGCTTTAGCGGCAATAAAAGATATTTTTCCCGAAAATTTATCATCAGGGAAAACAGAAGAACGGATGGCCACTTTGTCGCCAATTTTTAAGTTGGCCACCTGGTTTTCGTTGATATTCACCTTCAGTTTCAGTTTTGAGATATCAACCAGTTCAAACAATTGTGTTCCCGGAGCAACTACGGCACCTACTTCAATTAGCTTTTTGTTAACCACGCCATTAATAGACGATCTGATGTTGGCATCATTAAACTTGCGCTGTTGTTGTTGTAAGCGTAACTTGGCATTTTCTGCGGCAAGCCTAACTTCGTCAAGCTTTTGTTGGGTTACACCGCCAGTTTTAAAAGAACTTTCATGGCGGGCCAAATCTTTCAGCGCATTTTGGTAGGTGGCTTCGGCCGTTTCCTTATCGGTGTTTAAAATTTCGGCATCAATGCGTGCCAAAACTGTACCTACACTTACCCTGCTTCCTTCTTCTACGTATATTTTGCTTACACGTCCGCTGTTTTCTGCCGAGAACATTAGCTCTTGATTTGGAGCAAAAGTTCCATTGGCATTAAAGTCCAACTCTGGAACTGTTTTTTTAACCTCTGCGATATTTACGGCGATAGCGCCATTACCTTTTGCAATAAAATCGGTTTTTTCCTGATTTTTCTTCTTATTGCTGGATAGTATAAAAGCAATAGCGCCTATTGCTACAACTAATACGACAATGATGGTTATTACTCTTTTCATTTTATCTGATATTATTTCTTCTGTATTTTGGTTTATTGTACTAAGGTTCTAAGATCTCCCTTGGCTTTAATCAACTGTATTTCGGCAATTTTATATTTCAACAAAGCTTCTGTATAACTATTTTGGGCCTCAGTAAGTGAATCTTCTGTTTCCAGTAGATCGGTTAGGGTAGCAAGCCCATTATTGTAGTTGTTTTGTGTGCTCTGGTAAATTTCCTGTGCCAATTCGGCATTTTTGCGTTGGTAATTAATCGTACTTAAGCTGTTCTTCAGCTCAATTTTAGCATTCTCGTAAGCCAGGTTCAGCTCATTGGTTTTTTCAATCCTATCTTGTTTCAGCTTGTCGATATCAACATTGGCCTGGCGTACTTTTGACCGAGTGAGGAAGCCATTGAAAATGGGGATTTTAAGCGATAGCCCAACTGCCGATGCACCAAAGCCAATTGCTGCTCTGTTGGAATTCAAAAAGTCGAAACTGTCGCTTTGGCTGGAATAGGTGTAGTTACCGGTTAAGGATAAGCTGGGGTAATATTCAGCCAAATAAGCTTTGCGCTGTAAGGCGTACAGCTTGTCCTGGTTGTTCAAAAGCTTAATCTCCGTTCTGTTGGCCAAACCAACAGTGTCTGTAAATACAGGTAATTGTCTAACCTCGGTTAATTCGCTGTTTGGTAGGGTAATCGGATTTGCTACCGACATCCCCATCGCAAATTTTAATTGGTTTTCTTGTTGGGTTATGGCGTTAATGGTTTGTATGCGTTTGCTTTCCAAATTGGTCAACTTCACTTTAATACGATCTACATCGATTTTTTTTGCCAAACCATTTTCAAACTGACTTGCAGTAACTTTTTCTACCACTTTAACATTTTTAATGTTGGTTTCAACCACTCCAAGCTGTTGCTTGTTTACCAATACTTGATAATAGGTATTGGCCACCAACTCTATAATTTGCTCTTCGGTAAGCTGAGCGGTGAGGTTATAAAATTCTTCGCTAGACCTAGCTGCTTGCAAACCTGTAAATACCGTTTGGTTAAACAATTGTTGCGAAAGCTGAACACCAGCACTAGAGTTCCAGTTTTGTCCCATCTTAATGGCTTGTGTTTGGCCGCCAAAGTTGGCCACTAATTGCCCGATGATAGGGTTGTAGGTGAGGCCTGCGGTACCGGTAATTTGGGGCAGGGCCTGGGCCCGCACTTCCTGTACCTTGTATTTTCCTCCTTCAATGTCTAATCTAGCCTTGCGAACTTTTACATTATTGTCGAGTGCATATTTCAGTGCATCCTTTAATGTGATGGGTTGCTGTGCAACGGTTAATGCTGGTAAACCGAAACTGACCGCAAGCAGTAACATCAGTTTTACCGTTTTTATTCTTAGCATAGTTGAATTATTTATTTTTTTGGGTGAATTTTATATTTATTAATTGTTTTTGGCCATTTCTTTTTTGGCAGCTAACGCTTGATCGTATTTATGGATTAATTTAAGTCCTTCATTGTTACAAATTCCGTATAAAAAATGTCGGGTTATTTCAACCATAATACTAGCCAGGCTATGTTTTTTGGTGTCGTAATGCCCATTTTGCGTAAAAACAACATCTACCTGGTCCAGTCTCATTCTGGTAATGATTTCCAGGTTCAGGTCCTTACGGTACAAACCTTCGGCAATACCCCTTTCCAGATTTTCCATCACCTTTTTGCCAATTTCCTTTTCCTTGAACGACATAAAGTTCAGCCAAGCTTCCTGATGGTATTTCTGCAGGTCGTAAAAAAGCATAGGGTTCATCGTTTCCAAAAAAAAGTCCATGTCCTGCATGCTGAAAAAAACTTCCTCCACTGCATTCTCCGACTCTTGGGAGCATTTGTTCATCTGCAGATCCTGGTTTACAATCCTATCGTGAATCAGAATGTTGATGAGTTCGTTCTTGTCCTTAAAGTTCTGGTAAATAGTTTTCTTGGATATGCCCAAATGCTTGGCGATATCGTCCATGGTTACACTTTTAAAACCATATTGACAAAAAAGGTTATCGGCACCGTTAATGATATAATCTTTTATTTCCAATTTAATCCCCTTTCAAAAATCCGCTGCAAAACTATGGAAACTTTTTTTAATCTTAAAGTTTCCGACAAGAATTTTTTTTACCATTGCCGCAAATTGCATTTGAACGACAAATCCAGTTCCAGTAAGCCAACTATCGTCAAATCATCAATCTTAAATGCTAAATCATTAGTACATTTGCAATAAAAATACTTTATGCCCTTTATCGCCAACTACTCCCTTAAAAACCTAAACACTTTTGGAATTGATGTAAATGCAAAATGGTATGTCAACATTTCATCAGAAGAAGATTTAACGGAAGCTTTTGGCAGCCCTTTGATCAAAGAGAACAAACTATTGGTATTGGGCGGAGGCAGTAATATGCTGTTTACCAAAGATTATGACGGGATTGTGCTTAAAATAAGCATTAAAGGCATTGAGGTGGCCCAGCAAGGTACCGATATCTTGGTAACCGCCGGAGCAGGAGAGATATGGGACCACTTGGTGAAATATTGTGTAGCCAAGGGCTATGCTGGTTTGGAGAACCTCACGCTCATTCCCGGAACCGTGGGCGCCTCACCTATCCAAAATATTGGGGCTTATGGGGTAGAAATCAAAGATGTTTTTGAAAGTTGTACCGCTTTTGAGATTGCCACGGGCCAGCTCAGAACCTTTAGTAAGGCCGATTGTGAATTTGGTTACCGCGAAAGTGTGTTCAAGGGAAAACTGAAAGGTAAATACATCATCACTTCGGTAACTTATCGCTTATCTAACATCCCGAACGTGCAAACCCACTATGGGGCAATCAATTCGGAGCTTGACAGGAGAGGGATTGAGCGGCCTAGTATTTCAGATATTTCGGAGGTAGTGGCGGCCATTAGGGTAAGCAAACTGCCCGATCCGTCAACCATTGGCAATGCCGGCAGTTTCTTTAAAAATCCTGTGATAAGCCAACAGGCATTTGATGAGCTGCTGTCGCGTTTTCCAGACACCCCACACTATCCAGCCCCCAACGGACGGGTGAAATTAGCTGCCGGCTGGCTTATTGAGCAATGCGGTTTTAAAGGTTTGGTTGATGGACATACCGGAACTTGGAAAAATCAGGCCCTGGTACTGGTTAATCATGGCGGGGCAACAGGACAGGAAGTGTACAGATTTTCGGAAAAGATTATCGAAACTGTACAGGAAAAATTTGGAGTGCTTTTAGAAAGAGAAGTAAATATTTTTTAGCCTGGTGCGCCCCAACCCACATTTTTCTTTTTTTTAAACTTTTAGTACATCGTTTTTGCCGTTTTTGGTATCATAGTTGTAATGAGTTACATAACTATGACAGTTGCAATCCCATCTCGCATCTGTTCTTTTTTATTAACTAAAAACTAAGAATATGACACAGCTGCAATTTAACGAACAACTAAACGATTACTCTACTTCATTGAAATCATTTGCCTTAAATTTTACCAAAGATCTGGAAGATGCGAATGATTTGGTGCAGGATACGATGCTCAAGGCTGTAACATACTATAGTAAATTTAAGGAAGGCACTAATTTAAAAGGCTGGTTGTTTACCATCATGCGCAACACTTTCATTAATAACTACAGGCGCCTGGTAAAAACCAATGCATTAATTACCCAAAGCGACGACATTACCTACGCTAACCTGCACTACAGCGCAACCAACAACGCCGTTGAAAGCAAATTTGTACTGAAAGACATTAATAAGGCCCTAGAGTCTCTAGCTCCTGAATACTATATCCCGTTTATCAAATATTTCGAAGGATTCAAATACCATGAAATTGCCGAAGAACTGAATATCCCAATTGGTACGGTAAAAACCAGAATACACGTAGCCAGAGGGCAACTGAAAAAATATCTTAAAAACTACTCTGCTGACAGAGGATAATCTTATAGGAGCCCCGCACATGCGGGGCTTTTTTTATGTTCGGAACATGCAACTATTATAAAATTTGCTTATTATTACTTTAAGTAAATATCATTCCTATGAAACTAATTTTTTCACTCCTGCTGCTTTTCGGCACGTTAGAGGCCGTTTATGCGCAAAAGAAACCCGTTGACGATAAGGGGTTTCCTGTTATCGCTCACAAAGACACGCTCTTCCACATTAAAAATAAGCTCGGTTCCCTGCCCGCGGCAGAGCGAGCGCAGAGAAGTTCCGAAAAAATAGAACGATTATCGGAAGGCCTCCTTTTTATTCCCGATTCGGTTAAAATCAAGAGTGATACCATTGTCACTGATGTAGCATATAAAGGCAATATACTGATTAGCTTATCCAATGCAGATGCAGCTGCTGTGGGCTTGGATAGAAAGGTGTTGGCCCAAACCTACCGGCAAATTATCATTAGAAATGTAGAACAGTACAAGAAGGAAACCGACCTTACAGAACTGTTGAAAAGAGCAGCAATGGGACTGCTAATTCTTTTGGTGCTGATCGTTTGTATTTTTTATCTGAACAAGTATTTTAATCGGTTCGCCAAATGGATTAGTATCAAAGCGGAAAAAAAACTAGGCAGTATCAAAATCAAGGACTATGAGTTGATTAACAAGAAAAACGAATTGCTCCTCATTAACAGGCTTTTGGGCTTGCTGAAGCTTTTTCTTATGGTTGTGCTGGTTTACATGGCGCTTCCGTTGATCTTTCAGCTTTTCCCTTGGACTAAATCCTGGAGCGATAGTTTGCTTGGCTTTGTACTTGTCCCGCTTAAAAGTATGTTCGGCGCTATGGTAGGTTTTTTTCCCAATTTTGTGAAAATCCTGGTTGTTTTCTTTGTTTTCAGATACCTTAAAAGAGGAATAAAGTTCCTTTCACATGAAATAGAAACGGAAAAGTTAAAAATAACAGGATTTTATCCCGATTGGGCCAAACCCACCTATAACATCGTAAGAATTGTATTAGATGCCTTTATGCTGGTCGTCATCTGGCCATCTATTCCGGGTTCTGATTCCGATATATTTAAAGGTGTTTCGGTATTTTTAGGCTTGTTGATCTCTTTTGGATCTTCTTCGGCCATCAGTAATGGCGTTGCGGGCATGGTGATCACCTATATGAGGCCCTTTGCCATTGGCGATATCGTTAGGATTGGAGAAGTAGAAGGCAATGTTTTGGAAAAATCGTTATTGGTGACCAGGCTAGTTACCGTTAAAAATGAAGTGGTTACCATACCTAACAGCGCTATACTTAACGGAAATACCATAAACTATTCAAGTCTTAGTAAAAAAGATGGCCTTGTACTCCATTCTGAAATTACCTTAGGCTACGACATTTCGTGGCAAACTATCCATAAACTGCTTATTGATGCTGCATTGGCTACCGAAGATATTATTAAAGAAAAGCAACCTTATGTATTTCAGAAAAGCCTTGATGACTGGTATATTACTTACCAGATCAATGCCTATACTACGAAGCCCGAAAAAATGGGCCGTATTTATTCTGAATTGCATAAGAACATACACGATGCCTTTGATGCAGCTGGTGTAGAAATTATGTCGCCACATTACAAAGCTATTCGCGATGGCAATGAAAGCACGATAGGAAGCAATTCATGGAAAATACCAAAGGACCAATCCGCCTAATCGCTTTGATTTGTAAGTTCCTGATGGCAATCCGATAGTCCTTTTATGAGATCAATAAGGAACAAGCTGCAAATCTGGATCTGATTAACCAATCCATTAACCACTGGCAAAGTATGCCGGCTGCCTTGCAAGGATATTCCTTTACGGGTTTCGCCTCAATGAAAGCAATGTTGGGCGATGGAAATGCGGCAAGGGATGCACTAAATACCTTGTTGACAAAATTTGTAAAACCCAATACACTTTATGCAGAATCGGGGCCGGTAATTGAAACACCCTTATCGGCCATGACCAGCATACAGGAACTGTGCCTACAGTTTTGGAACAATGTAGTTAGGGTCTTTCCTGCGATCCCCTCGGATTGGAACGAGGTGTCTTTTGAAAATTTCAGGGTAGATGGAGCCTTTCTGATCTCTGGCACCCGCCAAGCCGGAGTAAACACTGGTGTTACCATCAAAAGTGAAAAGGGAGGGCGAATAAAGATAAAACCTAATATGCCGCAAGGGCTGGAGTGGACGAAAACTGGAACCGTTACGCTTATAGGAAACCAGAATGGCATTTATGAATTTGAGATGGCCCCAGGTTCTTCGGTGCTTATGGCCGTTAAATTATTGCGCTGAACCTTGCCGTGCCTAACCGTTGTAAACGGAAAAGTGCTGCCATTTTGTAAACAACTATCTATTAACAGCCAATATAAAATCATACTTTTGGGGAACAACACCACAACATGATGAAGTTTCTTTTTCTGACCTTAGCACTTACCCCCTTATTGCTGCCATTGATTTTTCAAGTTGATAAACAGATCTTTAAAGAAGGTAATTTAAGGGCATCGATTGGCGCCAGTTTGGTAGCCACTATTTTGTTTTCGGCCATTAACGTGGTGCTATACCTACTTGGTTTGATCAGTTATGATGCTAAATATACGCTAGCGGTTAGTTTTAAGGATGTTCCATTGGAGCAATACTTGCTTCATTTCAGTTTAAATTTTACAGCAATTTCCCTTTATCAATACCTCAACTTACGGTTCCCCAAAAACCATCTGCAAAAGTATAGCTTGGCCCTTAGCAATTTGTTGTTGGGACTTGGTGTGGCTTTTTTGTTTTTCGCTTATCCCAAATGGTACACTATGCTTACTTTCGCTACACTTTTGTTAACGCTGTTGCTTATTGAATATGTGGGCAAATTGCGATTCATGTACCGGGCGTACCGTACTTTTGCAGGCATGTTATTGCTGTTGTTTGTGGTTTACGGTATTATGGCATGCAACAATGTTGTAATAACGGCAGCTGGTGGCATTTCGGGATTGAACATTGCCAAAATTCCCGTAGAAGTGTTTTTTATGTCGCTTGCAGCCTTGCTAGTTAGCATTTACATGTTCGAGTTTTTTAAAAGCAGGAGAGCAGCCTAATGCAACTGCCATCTTATACCAAGCAACAACTTGCTTTGCGCAATGGGCAGGATAAGCCACAAATATGGGTGGCCTATAAAGGTGTTATTTATGATGTAACCGAGAGCCGTTTATGGAAAAATGGTAAACATTATGAGCATTGGGCAGGGCAGGACCTTACAGATGAACTGGCTGATGCGCCCCATACCGAAGTGGTTTTTGAAAAATTGACGCAGGTAGGTGTGCTGGCATAACTAAGCTCCGTTGAACGAATGCCGCAAATAAACATTTGGGTTTTCTGTCGATAGTCTGCAAAATTGAAAAAGCTTTCTGCCCGCATCAAAAAGCCATGGTTTATTTGTGGGGGCTCCAGGTTAACGGAATGTTTTAATGGAAGGGATATTAAATGGGCAAGTGTGTGCGTTAGGAACCAGACCGTGAATGTGGCTGGGGTAGGGCATGCTTAAAAATAGCAATTCCTTTTATAGTGTGGACAGGAATGATTGTTTTTTGTAGCTTGGTCACAAAAATAGCCCCGGTTGTAGCGGCACCGCAGGTACAGCGTAAAACGGGACTATCTTGACCTAGTTGCAGTGCAATTGCGCTGCTAAAACTTAGTTTTGGGTAATTTCGAAACTGCTTAAGCTCACAAACTGTTGCAAACGGTTGGCAATTTCTTGTTGGCTTAGCGACAATAGTTTTTCGGTGCCAAATTTCTCTACACAGAAAGAAGCCAATGCCGACCCATAGATCAGGGCGTTTTTCATGTTGTTGAAATTGATGGTGCCAACTTTGGCCAAGTAGCCAATGAAACCACCTGCAAAAGTATCGCCGGCGCCGGTTGGATCAAATACATCAGCTAAAGGTAGTGCCGGTGCAGAAAAGATTTTGTCTTCGTGGAACAATAGTGCACCGTGCTCGCCTTTTTTAATGATCAAATATTTGGGTCCCATGGTTAAAATTTTGTTGGCAGCTTTTACCAACGAATATTCGCCAGACAATTGGCGGGCCTCCGAATCATTGATGGTCAACACGTCAACCATTTTAATGGTTTCCAGCAAGTCGTCCATCATAATATCCATCCAAAAGTTCATGGTGTCCAAAACAATTAGTTTTGGGCGGTTTTTTAACCTTTTGATCACCGTTTGTTGTATTTGGGGCGTAAGGTTGCCCAACAGCAGATACTCGCAATCTTGATAACTTTCCGGAATGATGGGGTCAAAGTTTTCCAACACATTCAGTTCAGTGATCAAAGTATCGCGGCTGTTCATGTCATTATGATATTTGCCACTCCAAAAGAACGATTTTTCTCCTTCTTTTATCTGTAAACCTTCGGTATCAATACCATGTTGGTTAAGTTTTTCTATATCTTCTTTTTTGAAATCGTCGCCAACTACTGCAACAATTTTTGTGCGATTATAGAAGTAAGAAGCGGCCAAACTGGCGAAAGTTGCGGCTCCGCCTACAATTTTATCTGTTTTTCCGAAGGGCGTTTCGATGGCGTCGAAGGCCACAGTACCGATGATTATCAGGCTCATACGTTGTAACTTGTAATTTTTGTCTTTTTTTTCGTTACAAATATTGCATAAATAATTTAAAAGCCCTAATATTGCATTCCCAAAACGAACGAGGGTGTTCAAATTGAAAAGGATATTTTAAAGCGTTTTGGGCAATGCCAGCACTCCTTCTTAGCTCAGCTGGTTAGAGCATCTGACTGTTAATCAGAGGGTCGCTGGTTCGAGCCCAGCAGAGGGAGCACAAGCCTTACTTTAGTAGGGCTTTTTATTTGAAAAGTTTAATACCAGTATTTTTCCTCGTGAAAAAATCATTCCTTCTTAGCTCAGCTGGTTAGAGCATCTGACTGTTAATCAGAGGGTCGCTGGTTCGAGCCCAGCAGAGGGAGCCATAGTGGGCAAGCACAAAAAATCGGTCGCTTGCCCATTTTTTTTGCTTTGTAATTTGCTGTTAATCTGATAGATAAGTGAGAAGATGTAACTGCGTTTAGCGGTTCGATGTTTTAGATTTTCAAACGTGAATTTTTCGGGGTACATCGAACCAATTATTTTTCTTTGCACTTCAGTCTTAGCATTAAAGTATATGCTGTCAAGCCTCATAAGCTTATCTGTGGCACTTTCCAGTGCTGTTTTGATTTCGTTTTTTCCTACTGAGCTTGCTGGTAGTACCGCTAGGTTTTTTTGTATTTCTTCGATCTTATGCTCGGCTTCTTGCTTAATACTCCTGAAATCATTGGCGTCGAAATCCCCTGAAAGTAAGAGTTCCCTACAAGACGCAATTCGTTTGTTCAAGACGCCGATTTCGTTAGTGAACTTGACGCGTGTCATTTGTGTTCCCTTGTTTACCGCGTCATGTCCATCTAATATGGCGTTCTTGAAATGTTCTGCTGAAACAACATTCAAGACGAAATTGCACAACTCTTCAAAGAAGATTTCATTAGCTTCAGCGGCCTTTATCCTGTACCCGCACTTTGTAGAGCAGTGGTAGTAGTAATAGTAGTTGTTCCTGCCTTTTGAGCCACTTGCCGTCAAGGTCCTCGAGCACTTGGAGCATTGGAGAAATCCCCTCAACGGTATCATTTCATGAGAAGAGATGGTCGTTTTGATGGTACGTTTTCTATCATCTAGTGCTTTTTGAGCAATCAAAAATAGTTGTTCGGTGATAATAGGCGCATGCTGACCAGCAACGGTATGTTTCTTTTCTTCACCGTAAGCGGCAATCCGTATCTTGCCGCAATAAACGGGGTCTCTGACTGCAACGAGAAAACGGTTCTTGTTACATTGTAGCCCCATTTCCTTTGCTTTATTGAATATCTGCTCCGTTGAAAATTGGGCTAGGGCAATCTGGTTGAATGCCCAGGCCATGAGTTTTGCCTGTAAGCCGTTCGGGGCGATATGTCTTTTTCCATTTGGACTGGTCAGGTTGATGTAGCCAATTGGCGCCTGTCCCATCCATCTTCCCTCTTTTTTCGCGCGTCGCATTCCGAACAGGGTATTCAATGCCCGGCGGTCGTTTTCTATTTCTGGTGCTGTTAAGTAAATCGCGAGCATCATTTTGTTCTCTGGAACGGACATGTCCAAAGGTTGTTCGATGGCTTGCGGCTCCACGGAATAGCGCTTTAATTCGTTGATCATCTGATAGGCGTCAGGAGCATTTCTGCTAAATCTGTCCCATTTTGTGAACAGTAATAAAGTGCCCTGATTTTTGTCACGTTTCAGCGTTGCAAGAAATCTTTGCCATTCTGGTCTGATAAAGGTCTTTGCCGAAAAGTCCTCTATGATGATATGCCTTATGGCGATCCTGTTCTGGTCACAGTATCTTTTTAATACTTCTTCCTGGTTGCGTAGCGAATAGCCCCTGTCCGCCTGTTCATCGGTGCTTACCCTTAGATATAAATCAGCTGTTTTCATTATTTAAAATTTTGGTCCACTACCACACTTGCTAAAAAATAGATCAGGTCGAGATATTGTACCGCCTGCTCGTAATCAAGCTCAACACCATGTTTACGGAAGTCCTCCATTACTTTTTCCGGCGTTAGGCTTCTAGGGATCTCGATTAATGAATTCATATTGCTCCTTTTGGGGCAAGTATGTCGATTGGGTGGGGGATATTCCAAAAGTGGCCACCTTTTTTTTCTTCAAAGTGGCCACTT
>NZ_QMHO01000014.1 GCF_003313505.1 Pedobacter nanyangensis
GGGTGACCAGCTTGGAACGAAAGGCAGTGGTTACTTTCAACGAAATCTACATCCAGAGTCTGAGCATCACGATGAAAATGAACATCACGACAAAAACAAAAAGTAGTCTAATGAAAGGACAGGGCATAAAACCCTGTCCTTTCATATTATCATTTTGTTAAATCTAATCTTGAAACCTCTCTGGATTTACGATCAATACTAACTTTCCCTATCTTTGGATAACAGATGAGGATTTACATAACCATATTGCTACTACTGGCCAAGGTACTGACACTTGGACCATCGTTGGCCGATCACCATCATCACTACAATCACAGTTCCGCGACTGCCCTTGCCCACAACCATCATCACGATAATCAGAAACAAAAATTCGAGGAAGATATCTTAGGTTTCCTTTTCTCCAATTTCGACCATGGACAGGGACTTGACAGCTATATAGGTACGGGAAACAACAGCAATCTCCTAATCAAGAAGGCTGACGCATTACCTACGGTAATGCCCTCACTATCATCGGTCATCAAACAATTCAGAAAATCCGCTGCCAGGTATTCTAACGGTGAGAAACGACCATTCGATCATCACTACCGATACCAAGATCAACTCCGGGGCCCTCCCGCAATTTCATAAAAGGCCGAGCCATTTCTGTGTTCCCATTGGAACCGTTCTTTTCCAATTTATCGGAGGAGGAGACCGTCTTCCTATACAACTTACCGTCGATATCCACGAAAAACTATCTATAAGTCCACTGGTATGAAGCGGAATGGCATAAAAGTTCCCCGGGCCAAAATTTCCCATAAATGACTATGATAAATCGGAATGGAAAGCCCTTTTCTGATCTATACATTTAATACTTTATTAAACCGACAAAATTCCATCCCTGTCATTGGCGGGATCATCAGAACATATGCAAAAAATAAAGAGCGGACTTAAGAAGGTAAATTCCGCAAAACAAAGACATCGAGTAGAAAAAGTCCGTTATTATATTAACGGTTTGTTTTTTCTCCTTGGTTTCATTGGCATTATCGTACTCATTCATTTTGCAACAAGATCCAAACACGTCCATGTCAGCAATATCACCATTGACAATGTCAGAAAACAAAGAACCGTATAATAGACCAGATAAAAAAACCTGGAAAGGATTTATCCTCTCACATAGAACTGAAGCCATCCTCTTAAGTCTTCTTTGGATTGCCTATCTAATTTTCGTAAGCGAATTTTTATCGAAATGAAATATCAACAACAGAAGTTAATACAGCCTGTTCCCATATGAAACTATTGAAAAATATATTAGCCGCAATAGGGGCAATCCTAGCACTTGTCGCCCTGTTCCTACTGTACTCCCGTCCCAATAAATGAATGACGGACAAAACAAAGACCTATAGCTAGTTGTCGATCAGGCCAGATACGATATTGACCGTAAGTGCTACGATCAATGTATTGAACGCAAATGAGAAAACACTGTGCAACATGGCGATCCTCCTGACGTGTCTGGAAGCTATCTGTACATCCGAGACCTGAAAGGTGCACCCAATCACAAAAGAGAAGTACATAAAATCCATATAGTCCGGTTTGGCAGTGCGGGGAAATTCCAGGGGTGTATCATGTCTACTATAATACAGATGTGCATACTTGAAGGCCAGCGTAGTGTGCACCAGCACCCAAGAGGCTGCAACCGAGAGTAGACTGAAAAGTATGTGTAGGATAAGGTCCAGTCCAGTTTTGGTTTTGGCCGAAGAATACAGGAGCACCACAGCTACCAGGCTTGCTGCCGCCGCAATAAGGATAAAGATGGTGACCGTAGCCCTGCCGGCATCCTGTTTGTCGGCAATCTTATTGATTTCATGGGGTTCGCAGGTTAGGGCGGTGATCCAACATAGGGACAAATAAAGTATAGCAAATATAACCCACGCAGCCATGCTGCTTGCCGCGACAGGTTGTGTAATACCGATGATAAGGCCACTACAGACTGCAGTCGCCCCACAAATCCCCAAACGGGTACCACTTTTCAGACCATTGACGATTTTTGCTGTAGAATTCATTTCTTCGAATTGATTTAAAATTTTCTTCCACTACTTTTCTAAACTACCATTGGTTTTAATTAGATATAGTACATCCCTGCGTACAGCGAAAATATCAAACGGCTTACATATCATCAGATCTGCACCGCTGAGATCATCTTTCCAATCGATGGACAGTGCCGACATGAGAACGACCTTTAAGGGAACAAAGCGTTGGTCAGCCTTGATCAGTCTGCATATATCGCGGCCATCAACACTCCCAAGCCTGACATCTAACATTAGTAGATCGGGATTCCATTCCATCAACAGTTCATCGAGCCCCGCAGGATCGGACAGGAACCCGAGTTCGACATTGTCATCCTGGAAAATAAATGAAAATATCGAATGGATATCCTCATAATCATCTACAACGAGTATTCTCTTCATACAGGATTAGGCTCGCAATATTTTCCCCAATTGACAAAAAGCGGGAGAAAGGCCAATCAGCTTTCTAATGGATTCGTTGGAAAGTTCCCATACTATCAGGTCAGAAAGCGCCTTTATCGTTGTAAGGGAGGGACTGGTCAAACTGAAGCTTGCACGACACAGGCACCATTCCCCTTCGAGATAAAAACCTTGGATAAATTCTCTGTCCTCCAACAATCCAAATTCGCAGATACTTCCGGAAACGACATAGTACATTGACCGACATACATCCCCAACTTCCAAAAGACAGTCCCCTTTTTTGAAATTCCTTGTTCTCACCTCTGTTCTGAATAGATCGACATCATTGGAAGAGAATTTTCCAATGCCGACTAACAATCGGTTCAGTTCTTCTTTAGTCATTGTCACCTGTACGGTTAACCCCAAACACTATAAAAGGCTCAGGCAGTAGCCTAACATATACTGCCTGAGCATAGTCTCGGCCTCAATGTGACTTGTGCTGCAAATCACCACTTACGTGCCTGTAATAATGTTTGGCTGTTGAAATTACCGCTAGAAGCAGAATCAGTCCAGCTATCATCATTAACAGGATTTTCCATAGCCGATATTTTTTGACAGGCATTTTCTCATTTCTGGTCCCTGGCGCCCTGAACAGTGGGTGGTCGAATTCTGAACCTCCCTTATATCGCTTGTTCCGTTTCTTCATCCCACCTATCCAAATTTCATCCTCTGTATCCTCACCGCATTTAGGATGGCAATCAGAGCTACGCCCACATCAGCAAAAACCGCTTCCCACATTGTCGCTAGTCCACCAGCACCGAGTACCAGAACTACAGCTTTCACGGAAAACGCAAGTATAATATTCTGCCAGACAATCTTTTTAGTCTGTTTGCCAATATTGATAGCCATTGGAATCTTGCTTGGCATATCATCCTGTATAACCACGTCAGCGGTTTCTATCGTCGCATCACTACCGAGACCACCCATCGCCATACCAACATCACTCAGGGCGACTACCGGTGCATCATTCACTCCGTCACCTACGAAAGCTACGCTCTCGTTTCTTGCTTTTAATTCTTTGACCTTGTTCACCTTATCTTCGGGCAAAAGGTCTCCGAAGGCATTATCTATGCCCAACTGCTTAGCGACGTAGGCTACTACGGAACTCTTATCCCCGCTCAGCATCGTAGCCTTGACACCCAGTTCATGCAGTCTTTCTATAGTCCGCTTAGAATCCGACTTAATGCTGTCGGCAATAGTAACGTAGCCCGCAAATTGCCCACCGTAGGCCACGGCGATGACGGTATACACGATTTTAGAAGGATCTAAACTGTACCTGATCTGGAATTTATCCATCAATTTGAAGTTCCCGACCAAAAGATCCTTTCCGTCAACTGTGGCTTTAAGACCATGTCCGGCAATCTCCTCCACATTGGTCAGCTTTACCGAACTGTCCACTTCGCCAACATGGTTATGAATTGCCGTGGCTACGGGATGCGTACTTTGGCTTTCCAATGCATTCACCAGCTTAAGTACTTCCTGTTGATCAAAACCCTCTTCAATGGTTACCTGTTGTACCTTGAAAACGCCCTCGGTCATTGTTCCGGTCTTGTCCATCACCACATTTTTTACTGTAGCAAGGATATCCAGGAAATTACTGCCCTTGAAAAGAATACCGTTTCGACTGGCAGCTCCAATTCCTCCAAAGTATCCCAAAGGTATAGAGATTACCAGTGCACATGGACAGGAAATTACCAGGAATATCAACGCCCTATATAGCCAATCCCTGAACACATAACCTTCAACAAAGAAATAGGGAAGCACACAGATCCCTATGGCAAGAAGTACCACGATTGGGGTATAGATTTTCGCAAACTTGCGGATAAAAAGTTCAGTTGGAGCTTTTTGTGCAGTTGCATTCTGCACCAGCTCAAGAATCTTGCTTAACTTACTGTCTGTGTAGGCAGTATCTACCTTTACTTGGCTAACGGTATTTAGATTGATCATACCGGCAAGTACCGTTTCACCCTTATTTTTGGTGTCAGGTTTACTCTCCCCCGTCAGGGCGGCTGTATTGAAAGATGCGGACTCCGAGATAAGCTCTCCGTCCAATCCAAGCTTTTCCCCAGGCTTAAGCTGTATTATGGCTCCTATCTCGACCTGCTCTGCTTTAACCAGGCGGGGCTTTCCATCCTCCAATATTGTCACTTCATCCGGACGTTGATCCAAAAGGGCCTTGATGTTACTCTTTGCCCTAGAAACAGCGAGCGTCTGGAAAACTTCCCCTACGGCATAGAACAACATCACCGCTACGCCTTCAGGATATTCCTTGATGATAAATGCGCCTAAGGTAGCAATACTCATTAGAAAGAATTCCGAAAATACTTCTCCCTTGCTGATACTACCAATAGCATCTTTGATGACAGGTAGTCCAACAGGCGCATAGGCAGCTACGTAAAGTGCAACCCGCACCAACCCGGTAAACCAAGGCTGCGGAATAAAATTATCTAGGGCGATACCGATCAGCAGCAAGGCTAACGAAATGATAGACGGCAGGAAAAGTTGGAATGTACTTTTATCGGTTACATCGTGGTTGTGACCATCGTCATCACTATGTTCATGAGCGTGATCATGCCCATCACCATCGTGGTGCTTATCTTTTAATAAATCCTTTGCACCCGCATTATCATAGATTTTTTCTGTCTGGTTGCAGCAGAGCTGTTTGCCCTGTGCATCATACTTATGCTTATGTTCCATGTGATTTAGTTTTTATGATTTATAACTCAGTGTTTTCATCGTTCTGTTTGCTCTTGAAAAGGACTTTCAAAAAGCGCTGATACCAAGAAAATTTATTGATAGCAAAGATCAACAGGATGATCAATGTGGATGCGACAGCAATGACAAACATATTCAATGCAATAGCCACCCCTATTGCCGAAGTGGACCAAAGTCCAGCAGCTGTAGTCAGGCCCTTTGGTGTATTTCTCTCATCCCGAAAGATGATACCTGCACCGATAAACCCCAAGCCTGTGGCGATGGCCGCCAACATCCTTGAAATAGCCGATTTATCCTCTGTAAGATGGGCAGCTACCGAAACAAAAAGGCAGGCAGCCACGCAGATACAGGCAAATGTCCTGATACCTGTATACTGGTGCTCCCTCTCCCTTTCAATCCCTACAATCCCTCCAAGAATTAGGGCCAAAAACATCTTGCCCGAAAGCAACAGCTCAAATTCAATATCCATCGGTCCTTTATTGACTACATTTCAAAATATTGGTAATTCTTTGGTTTCGCAGGTACGTCCCTGTCTCCGATCATTTCCAGCAGATTGATTTCTATGGTCTGTGCTAATGAGGTCATGGGCGTATCAACCGGCGTATTTTCGAACGGATCCTGCATGATAATAGCTGTCTTTTCGATCATGATAAAGAGCAAAGGCACCAATATGGTCAGCAATATCTCAACAGCGAGTTGCGAATCTTCCAGTCCAAAAGGCAAGATGGCAGCAAATACATAGATCAGCGTATGTACCAGCACGCTATATGACCTTGGAAATACAGTATTCTTGATACGTTCACATTTCCCCATGCTATCACAGAGCCTGGCCACGGTTTCATTGAGTTGTATCTGCTTGAAGTCCGATATCATAGATTCGGCCGCCATCTCCCTGATCTTTTCGGAATGCTGGTCCAATAAAGCATTGGGGATGTTCACGGCACTGATCTGGTGGGCATTCAGATAGCTTTTCACTTTTGGAGAGAATTCTTGTCTCCGCAAAGCCTCACCAAGGGCATATACCCAAACAATCTGTGTCTGAACAAATTCCTTTGTGATTACTTTCTGTTTATCGGGAACAAACTGTTGTACCTGCCTGATCAACGTGCGTGAATCATTAACTATCGCGCCCCATACCGTCCTGGCCTCCCACCAGCGTTCATAGGATTGCGCAGTCCTGAAAGCGAGCAGAAGCGAAACCGCTGTCCCCACCAAAGCGGGAATGCTCAGGGGAAGACTTATTTTCTGGAATGTTGGATGAAGATCCAACAGGCCAATGGAGACCGCAAATACAACGATCAGAGCTAGCTGTGAGCCGATACCTTTAACGAAATACCAGATCGATATTTTCTTGTTCAATAACATAAATTATAGTTTTATATCTTCAATTTACCGATTACCACTTCTAGACCTTACTGATAACAACTTTATATTATACATGTTCTGTTCACACCATTAAATCAATTTATTAGCGATTTAGGGGAGGATGCACAAGGCACCTTCCCCCTTCGCACCTAACACTAATGTTCGTGCCCCCCAGCATTGCTTAATTTGGCATTGATGAAGAAAGCGCCCTTGGTTACTACCTTTACATTTTTAGGCAATTGGCCCACCGGTGTAATCGCAGTATAGCCCAACTCCGAAACACCTTTGGCAACCTCAATTTTTTCAAAGTTCATATTAGCACTATGGCCTTTATTTTCCGCAAAATGGTCATGTTCCTCTCCTTCCTTATGCGCGTCCGTCTTTCCCTGTCCTTCGCCTTCGGCTTCGGGCTGTTTATCGGTATGTATGAAAATATAGAACTTACCATCTGCCTCCACTATCGCCTCATTAGGTACAGTTGGCGTCATTGCCTTGTCTACGCTCACCATACCGGTAATATTCATCCCATCAATAAGGCCGGCCTTATTTCCTGTGACCGTACAGTGGACCGCAATGGTCTTGCTCTCATTCTCGAAGGAAGATCCGATATTGAACACCTTTGCCGTGTAGGTTATCTGTGGATTATTGGTTACCGTAAAATTCACCAGTTGGCCTACCTTAATGAAAGGAAGGTCCCTTTCGAACACCTGCAGATCCAAATGTATCAGACCGTTATCTACGATTTCCACTACTGGCGAAGAAACGTCCACGTAGCTTCCGATCTTTGCAAACTCCGCACTTACCGTTCCGCTTACCGGACTGGTTACAGATAACGCCGAGGTCAGGGTAGCTGCAGAGATCGAAGTAGGGTTGATCCCCATTAACTGCACCTGTTTGTACAGTGATGCCTTTCTCGCCTTTAGGGCGTTAAGTTCGGACGTAGCATTCTGTAGGTTCTTTAAAGCTCCCGCATTTCCTGCATTAAGTTCACGCTGGCGTTGGAGTTCCTGTTCGGCCAATGTAATCCTGCTGCCAATGGTCAGATATTCTTCCTGCAATTGGACAAACTGTGGATTCTCGATCGTAGCAATCACCTGTCCCTTACGGACATAATCTCCCAGCTGGACCCTCAAGGTTTTTACCACTCCACCGTAGAGCGAAGTCGCATTGGCCTTGTTGTTATTCGGCACCCTTAAGGCACCGTTTGCCTTGATGGTAGCGGTCAGGTTCTTGAGTTCAATGGTCCCCACTGTGATACCGACCGATTTGATCTGTTCCGGGGTAAGGGAGGCAATCGTCGAAGACCCCTCTTCACCATGTCCTTCCTCTTTCGCAGCTGCGGGCTTTTCGGCTTCCTTGCCAGGTTTGCTCCCTTCACCTTCTGTCTGTTTTCCTCCACAACTGTTCAGTGTGATTACTGTCACGGCGAAGAATAATATTCTAAAAACAAGTTTCATCTTATTTATTATTGTAGTAATTGAATTGGATAGCTGATTGATTGTATTGGTTAAGTACGTCAAGATACCCCTGACGGATACCAATGGCTTGGCTAAGGAACTGCCCTAGCTCGGCGAAACTGATTTCGCCCGACCTGTAGCTGAGGGTCGCTGCAGAAATGATCTCTTCGGCCTGTTTCAGGCCAGAGGTCTCATAAAATTCAAGCAGCGAACGGCTCTTCTCTATATCGGCAACCGCATTGGCGCGTTGGGTCTGTAGCTGTAGGGTCTGGTATGCCAAGGTCTTTTCCTGTACCTCTCTTTCGGCATTGGCCACCTTGACCTTATTGCGATAGGCGCCTCCCCCAAACAGTGGAATTGCTGCAGTTACCGAAAATCCGGTAAAGGGATCATTGGCACCCCATAGGCGCTGGCTGAAGAACCTTCCAGAAAACTCGGGCCTGTTGGTATTCTTCTGAACCGAAATATTGGAACTGGCGATATTCACATTCTGTTCCTGTAGGGCCAATAAGGGATGTGAGGCAGCAGTAGCTGTAGTCTCCACGCCAACCTTACCTAGCGGTTGGGCAACGGGCAACATCCATTCGTTGAGGTTCAGCAACATCATCAATTGCTGCTGCTGGATGGTCATCTCCTTTGTATTCTGCAAAAGCTGCGCCTGTATCTCCCTCATCTTCGCTTCGGCGGCAACCCTGTCCAAACGTGCCACATCTCCCGTCTTTACGCGTACTTCTGTGGTCTTGAACAGCATGGTGTAAACACTGTCCAGACGTTTATAGAGCATCTGTCTATCCTGTAGGAACCACAATTGGTAATAGGCCGTACGGACATCCCTCCTAATTGCGGCGTTGATGACCTCACCATTAAGCTCCGCGTATTTCAACTGTGCGTTCAGATAGTTCTTCCTAGCGGCATATAGACCAGGCCATGCGATAGCCTGCGAAACCCCGATCTTTAGGATACCCACTTTATCGGAAGGACGATAATCTTCGTTCTCTGCAAATATGCCCGTCTTCGGTATCTCATAAGCTGTTTTCGTATTCAGTCTTGCGCTTTTGACCTCGGCCTCGTTGACACCAAGCTGTTGGTTGCTCTTCAAAGCGGTACCAACAGCATTTTCTACCGAAATCCGTTGTTGGGCATTTGCTGAAGACGCACCGATCAAGAACAAGACCATTGTCGCAACAACAGTTTTCCTGCCCAATCTGCCCTTAATTTTCATACCACTATCAAAAATGATATAGAGCAACGGCAGAACGAATAGGGTTAGGAAAGTAGCGGTGATCAGACCACCTATTACTACAGTGGCCAAAGGTCTTTGTACCTCGGCACCTGCACTGGAGCTGATGGCCATTGGCAAAAATCCAAGAGAGGCCACCGTGGCGGTCATCAGCACTGGGCGAAGACGGGTAATAGCCCCCTCTTTTACCCTTTTTAATATATCTTCCATTCCCTCTTTTTTCAATTGGTTAAAGGTTCCTATCAATACGATACCGTTGAGTACCGCTACGCCAAAGAGCGCGATAAATCCGATCCCCGCACTGATACTAAAAGGCATACCTCGCAACATGAGCGCAAAGACACCTCCAATAGCACTCATCGGAATAGCCGTGAATATCAATATGGCCTGTTTGAACGAACGAAACGTAAAATAGAGCAGCATAAAGATCAGAAGTAATGAAACGGGTACCGCGATCATCAAACGTGCGCTCGCCTTTTGTAGGTTTTCGAACTGACCTCCATAGGTAAAGTAGTAGCCAGATGGCAGCTTGATCTTTTGTGCCAACTGTTGCTGGATATCGGTCACCACACTCTGCACGTCACGTCCGTCGACATTGAAACCGATTACGATACGGCGTTTCCCCGCTTCACGGCTGATCTGTGCGGGTCCCAACTTATACGCTATGGTTGCTACCTGAGACAAAGGGATCTGAAGCCCCTTACTGGTAGGGATCATTAGGTTGCTCACATCTTCTATACCACTCCTGTGTGCACTGTCCAAACGCACTACCAGGTCAAAACGTCTTTCATTTTCATAAACCTGCCCAGTACTTTTTCCGGCAAAGGCCGTACTAACTACGTCATTGACATCCTGAATAGCAAGTCCGTAATTGGCGATACGGGCACGATCATACTCAATATTGATCTGCGGAAGACCGCCCACACGTTCTACTTGCGGAGAGGTTGCCCCCGGTACGCTCTGGATTACTTCGCTTACCTCCTTGGCATAATTCGCGAGCGTATCTATGTTCTCACCGAAGATCTTCACTGCCACATCCTGTCTGATACCAGTCATCAGTTCGTTGAAACGCATCTGTATCGGCTGGTTCTTCTCAAAGAAAACGCCCGGTATCACTTCGAGTTTCTCCATGATGGCCTCAGCCAGTTCTTCATAGCTCCTTTCCGTTTTCCATTCTTTCATTGGTTTGAGCACCACCATCAGATCGGTAGCCTCCGGCGGCATAGGATCGGTAGGCACTTCTGCGGCACCGGTCTTTCCAACTACCATTTTCACCTCGTCGAACTTTTTGATGATGCGGGAGGCCTGCATCGAGGTCTCGATACTCTGGTTCAGGGAACTTCCCTGTGGCAGGATACAATGAAATGCAAAATCCCCCTCCTGTAACTGCGGAATGAACTCGCCGCCCATTCGGCTAAAGAAGAATATGGAAACAGCAAACAGCACCACTGTCGCCCCAACTACGTAATATTTGATCTTAATTACCTTCTCCAGCATCGGTCTGTAGACCGCTTGGAGTTTCTCCATCATCTTATCACTGAAATTCTTTTTATGGCTTGGCTTTTTCGAAAGGAAAAGTGCACACATCATAGGAATATAGGTCAACGAAAGGATAAGCGCACCAAAAATAGCGAAACCTACAGTCTGCGCCATCGGTCCGAACATCTTACCTTCCACACCAACCAATGTTAGGATCGGGATATACACGATCAGTATAATGATCTCTCCAAATGCTGCACTGGTACGGATTTTTGAGGCCGAGGTAAACACCTCTTCATCCATCTCACCCTGGGTCAGTTTGTTCATAGATTTTCGCAGTCCCAAATGGTGCATCGTTGCTTCCACAACAATTACCGCCCCATCGACAATAAGACCGAAATCGATGGCACCCAAACTCATCAGATTGGCGCTTACCCCAAATACGTTCATCATGCCCAAGGCAAAAAGTAATGCCAAAGGAATCGCCGAGGCAACGATCAGACCAGCCCTCAGGTTACCAAGGAAGATCACCAGTACGAAGATTACGATCAATGCCCCCTCGATCAGGTTTTTCTCAACAGTAGCTATAGCCCTTCCCACCAGATCGGTACGATCTAAATATGGTTCGATAACCACATCATCGGGCAGGGAAGCTTGTATGGTCGGCAATTTTTGTTTGATCCTCTTTACAACTTCGTTACTGTTCTCCCCCTTGAGCATCATCACAACGCCACCTACGGCATCCACCTCCCCATTATAGGTGAGGGCACCGTACCTCACAGCACTTCCGAACCTTACATCAGCTACATCATTGATATAGATAGGAACGGTTCCCGAGTTTTTGACCACAATCTTTTTCACATCATTCAGGGAATTTACCAGACCGATACCCCTGATAAAATAGGCATTCGGTTTTTTATCGATATAGGCGCCACCAGTGTTCTGGTTATTCTTTTCCAGTGCGGTAAAGATTTCTGGGATACTTACCCCCATAGCCCTGAGCCTGTCCGGATTAACGCCTACCTCATACTGTTTCAACTGTCCGCCGAAACTATTCACCTCGGCAATACCTGGGGTTCCATATAGTTGTCTGGCTACGATCCAGTCCTGCATTGTACGCAGATCCTTGGCATTATATTTCTTTTCACTTCCCTTTTTGGGGTGTATGATGTACTGGTACACCTCCCCAAGCCCGGTGCTCACGGGTGCCATCTCTGGCGTTCCCACACCCTGTGGGATTTTATCTACGGCCTCTTTCAATCGCTCATTGATGAGCTGACGGGCAAAATAGATGTCTGTCTTCTCGTCGAAGACCACAGTGATCACCGAAAGACCGAAACGCGAAATACTACGTATCTCTTCAATTCTAGGTACATTGGCAATACTCTGTTCTATTGGAAAGGTCACAAGCTGTTCCACTTCCTGGCCTGCCAGCGTTGGACAGGTGGTAAATATCTGTACCTGATTGTTAGTGATGTCCGGTACGGCATCTATCGGCAGTTTGGTTGCACTCCAACCGCCCCAAATTATAAGAACCAAGGTCATTAGACCGATAATGATCTTGTTCTTTATACTGAAATAAATGATCTTATCTAACATTATTGTTCTGATTAATAACTAATAGGACTTCCCGCAATCCAAATAAATAATGAATGGATGCGGTCGAAAAATAAAGTATACGCAGAAATGGCCACAAAAAGTGGCATATGCGGACTTCATTTCCGAAAAAAGTAATAATTAGCTATTAAGCTTGGGCGGCTGCCAGATGCTTCCATAATAATTGGAAACAAAACGTTGATCTGTGAAAAGGAATTTCAGTTCCTCGTATACAGGTTTGGGATCTTCCTCTTTATTTGCTAGGAATTTGCTATCGATAGTCGTATGACAACAGCTACAGTTACAGAAGGGGCTACAATTATCATTTACATCTGACCTATGACTATGGTCATCGGCAATTTCAACCCTTGTTTGCCTCTGTTGTGCTGACTTACATTCATTATAGGCATCACTGCACGGAAGCATCATCATGCCCGCCAGATAGATTACCATTATGAATGCGATATATTTCATATGGCACAAATCTAAACATTATTTTAAAAAACCAAATATTTTTATAAAATCGTACATCTTTAAAATGTCATAAAAAATAAATTGTGCGTTTTGGCGTTAACATGAACGATTTGTAGATGGGAATGATACTATAAATATTTATACTTTTGTACCGATATGAAGGCCGCCGTTTTGCTATTTCTTTCCATCTTGTTGCTACAGTTATCCTGGCCGTGCCAGGATCTGCTTGCGGCCGAGCCGGACTATCCGATGGACAGCCAATCGCTGATGGCATCTTCATCTGCCGATGAGGGTTTCGTAAAATTTGACGAATGCAGTCCATTCTGCCAATGTGCCTGCTGTTCCACACCTTCCCTGACGTATTTTACTACGCTGAACGCCCCCTTGATTATTACTGATCAAAATACATTCCATAACGAGCAAACCTGTGATCCCACGTTACAGGCAAGTATCGGCATTTGGCAGCCCCCCAAGCTGTAGGCTGAATTTTATTGCTATTGTTTTTTACAATCGGTAGCTGCTATTTAGTCAATCCCTGTACCATGCCAGTTGTGTCTGCCCAATTTAGGGAGCATAACCGAGAATGGTAAAAGGCTTCTTTTTATCTGTACCCTTAGTGGACAAAACCTCTATATATTTCTATGGAATGGACAATGGAATATTTCCCATTGGAAATGGACGACCTGCAGCCAAAGGTCAGGCAAAAGGCTATCGAGATAGCCAACAAATTAATACGTGATGGAAGACAGTCCGACCCTCATCTGATCCGCCAGGCCATTGCCCAGGCCGAGGAGTGGTTTTTAAACCTTGAAGGCTAATCTATCCCAATTTCGATCGCTTGATTATGATTTACCACAACAGATCAAACAGCCTGACACGTTACAGTGCACTCAGGCTGTTCATATTATTTTTCGTGATTGCATCCCTAGGTCTACGGATCCTATTGATGGCCATTTCATCCACCGAGTCGGGACTGAGCTTAGCCCAAGTTTTGGTCACGTTGACAAAGGGGGCAGTATACGACCTTACCGTCGCTATCTGCTTTACCATACCCTATGCTGTTTGGCTATTGTTTGGAAATAAGGTACTAGGTTCTCGGGTCGGAAAGGCCATGAGCTATCTTTTCATCTTTCTGATGTCGTTTATTGCCGTATTCTCTTTCTTCGCCGAATATACGTTCTGGTCGGAATTCGAGAGCCGCTTCAATTTTATTGCGGTAGACTATCTTATCTACACCTATGAAGTGGTCGCCAATATCAATCAATCCTATCCATTGCCGATACTGATCGGCTGTGTCACACTGGCCGCATCGGTCATTACAAGACTTCATTCCAGAGCCATTTCCAAGAGCATCAAAAGTAGGACAGCGCTGGGTTTCAGGCTGACAATGACCCTTTCAATCATTTTCGTTTGTTCTTTACTCTTGTGGTCTACCAGCAATACCTGGTCTGAAAGCAGTTCCAATCGTTACCAGAACGAACTATCCAAGGCGGGCATATACTCCTTCGTGGCAGCATTCAGGAGCAACGAACTGAACTACAACCAATTTTATCCCCTCATCACTGAGAAAAAATCGATGGCAATCATTCGACAACAGCTGAAGGGGCCTAAAGCCGAATTTAGGGAACACTGGAGCTCTATAGAAAGGAATATTTCGAGTGACCGGAATGAAGAACGTCCAAATGTGATCATGGTGGTACTGGAAAGTTTCAGCGCAGATTTTATGGGCACGTTCGGAAATAACAGGGGCCTGACACCTAACCTGGATTCGATCGCCTCGCGCAGCCTACTCTTTCGTAACATGTATGCGACCGGAACGCGGACTGTCAGGGGAATGGAAGCCCTTACCCTGGCAATCCCTCCAACCCCAGGTAATAGCATTGTGAGACGAAAGGACAATGCAGGCCTGACGACCATCGGTAGTATTTTTCGAGATAAGGGATACCAAACGACCTTTTTCTATGGCGGTGATGGGTATTTCGACAACATGAACCAATACTTTGGCAGTAATGGTTTTGACATTATAGATCGGGGAAGGAAATTTACGATGGGAGATTCCTATATGGGAAAAAGGAGCAGGATACCCGACGGTGAAGTCAGTTTTGAAAATGCCTGGGGCATCAGTGACGAAGACCTTTATCGTTCGGTCATCCGTAATTCGGACATCATGGCCGCCAAGGGCAAACCTTTTTATCACTTCGTGATGACTACATCAAACCATCGCCCCTTCACCTATCCCGCTGGCGGCATAGATATTCCTTCGGGCACGGGCCGTGATGGAGCGGTGAAATATACCGACTATGCCATCGGAAAATTTCTAGGTGAAGCTAGAAAGAAAGCTTGGTTTGCCAACACGATATTTATCTTCATTGCCGACCACTGTGCTTCCAGCGCGGGAAAAAACGAGATAGATATCGCCAAGTACAGGATACCAGCGATGATCTACAACCTTAGGGAAACCAATCCGGAAGTGATCACGCCATTATGCTCCCAGGTCGACCTCTATCCCACTCTATTTCCTAAATTGGGCTGGAGCTACGTTGACAATACTTACGGCATGAACGTTCTTGACATAAACTATAGCCCAAGGGCCCTGCTTGGAACCTACCAAAAGCTCGCACTTCTGCAAAGGGACTCGCTGGTCATCCTCAGTCCCAAAAAGAATCCAGAAACATTTATCTATAACCCAATTACAAACGAACAGTCTCCCAAAAAGCTGCCAAAATCAGCTATAGAACGTGCCATAGCCTACTATCAATCGGCATTCTATCTATACAAGAACGAGGGACTGAAACTAAAAAAACAAAAAAACCAATGAAAAATACATTGATTATCATTATCTGCCTTTTCTATTTCAGCTCGCAGGCTCAGTTGGCGAAGAACACCGATACAGCATCCGCGGTCGGACCGTCAAAAGAAGGACGTTTCAAATGGAGGTCCACCATCATTCCCGCTGCCGCTTTGGCCTACGGATTTGCAACACTGGGGGCTACCCCTTTAAGGAACCTCGATGAAGCCGGACGGCACGAGTTTTTTCTCGAGCATCCCCACAAGAGGATCAGGATAGACGATTACATGCAGTTTGCCCCTGGTGCCGTTACCCTTGGTCTTAGTATTTCAGGAGTGAAGGGCAGGAATAAAACCATTGACCAGGCGGGAATATACCTGGTTTCGAATATCATACTCAACTCGTTTACCCAAGGAGTAAAGAATGCTACAGATATCACCAGACCGGACGGGACCTCCAATGCCTTTCCATCTGGACATGCCGCCGAGGCCTTTGCATCTGCTGAATTCATGAGGCGCGAATACGGTGATAGATCCGTTTGGTATACGATTACCAGTTATACCGTGGCAAGTTCTGTAGGTCTTTTCAGAATGTACAACAACAAGCATTGGTTCAGCGATGTAGTTGCCGGGGCAGGTGTTGGGATACTCTCCACCCAGGCAGCCTATTGGCTATATCCAAAGATCAAGGGTATATTTTCCAAAAACGGAAAAGGCCCAGTTGTGATGCCATACTATAGCAAAGGAGGCATTTCGGCGACTTTAAGCCATACGTTTTGACCTTACATTCTTTTCCACTTTGGCATATAGTTCCTGCGCCCATCCATGTAGCCACGCCTACCCAGGTACCACATTAAACCAGATCATAACGTAAAAAATGCCAGTCAGCAAGAAACGTAGGGACCGCAAGCCCTATCTCACAGAAAATAGGCGCAACAGAAACGACCGCTATCTAACTTTCAGGGCGAAGATTTTGTTGTGGACATTGGGAATATTGGTCATGCTATTTACAATGTACCTCAAAATCACACAGCTCTTCCACATCCATTAGCCAGATGGGCCAATATACCTAACCTTTTATCGGTGGGCACTGGATTCAGCCCTATGCTTAACCTTCAGTTAACTTAGAAGAAATCTTAGGTAGAGATTAATAGGTCGATGGTCGAGCATAGCGATGATGACATGGGACGAAAGCATTCCCAATGAGTACTGCGATCTGCCTCTAAAAAAGGAGTTAAGAGTTTAGCAGGATTACGGTTATGGGAAAATTCCCATGCACTATTTGCATGGGAATTCGTATTTCATTAACTGTCCCTTATAGCTTGATCAGCTTATGGACACTGTTTCTTCCTACCGAAGAAAGTATGATCGTATAGGTACCTCGCGGAAGATCCGTTACATGCCAGAAAACGTGTACTGATGACAGATGCTATGGAGGACATAGCACTAAAAGATCTGGGAACGGTAGATCATCCAGAGCTGAACCTGCAGGAACTTCGAGATATCGCATCAATTTCGATGCGCAGATCTGTATAAGAATTTACAAATAATCATTGTTAGCACGTGTTTAGTGCCGACTAAATGAAACTTGCCATCTTATAACCAACGACATGTCCTAAAAGTCGTAATTCAATTGCTTGAATTCGATTTAGTTTCTATTTTCACTATCCATAACTTTTACGATACCCTCTACATTAAGGCAACCGAATGTCTATCGCAGAATAGACAAATCCTATTTCCTGATGGTTTGGTTTGAAAATACACGGTCAGACCATCATAAATATTGTTCACAAAATGTCCGTTTCTGTGGGTCAATTCCGTGTCCTCAAAGTGGTGAGCCTCCAAAATATGATTAGACAATTTCAGGGATTTGTCAGAAGACTTAGCTAGATTGTCCGAAAAAATGTCAAACAACTTTTGATTATAGTGATGACCATGTTCAAATATTTCCTTAAAAAACTGCTTTGTTAATCTGTGTATTTTTTGTCTGCCGTCCGTAGCCTCTTCGGAAATTTGTTGTCATAGTTCACCTCTTGAATTAAAATTGTATTCTTGACAGATTTTTCTTTCAAATGTAAAAATTTCTTTCGCTCCTCATCTTTCACAAAGCAGTCAAAATCTTGTGGCGTTTGAAATTCTACGAGATGAATTTCATAAGGTTTATCAATATGGCTTTCTATAACGCTGTCTTCTGTCGGTCTAATCCGCAACAAAAGTCTCCCGCTATGTTTTAAAATTATGGGAATAGCAATACTTTCAAACTCCTCAAAAACTTTTTCTTGTCCATCAATAATGTAAATCAGTTGAGTAATCAAAATCATTTTGTCAATTACTTTTGGTTTTGTTCATTTTTATCCTTGTTGCTCGATGCTGGCAGTGCAGTTCTTTGCCTGACCGTTAACGGGGTTGATATTCACGAAGGCGGGGTTTTCAGCACAAAAGTTCAATGAAGGACGATACTTGAACCTTGTACAAACGTCCAATCGAAGCCATTCCATCCCCACTTTTGGCAATACTTTGTTAGCGGTTCGTTTTTCTTGTTGTCCATAAGTCATTAATTTCAGAAGTACATTGTCTATTGGTTCAAGTGAAATTTTAAGTGCTTTAACTCGTCTTGCGATTAAGGTCTTTTGCAGTGATTTGTCTAATATTTTTTTATAACTTTTAACATTTACTTATTTAGCGACCTTTTTATGTTTGTTGTTGTTTATTTTGCTGCTCGTAATGCAGTTGTGTCAATCCCGTTTCAAATGTTTTTGCTTCAATAAAGCTAAGTTTTTGTTCTGGTCTTCCGTCTTTAAAAAGTCTTGTTCCATTTCCTAATAAAACTGGTATTATCGAAATTATAAATTCGTCTATAAATTCGTGTTTCAATAGTTCATTTATCACTTCTGCGCCACCGTCACAATAAATATTTTTTCCATTTTTAGATTTTAGTTGTTTGACCAATTCGGCTATGCTTCCTGTGTAGAAAATTGTTCTGCCCACCTGTGGTCTTTCGGCTCTTGTTATAACATAAACATCTCGTTTTCCGTTGTCGTAATGAGATGAGCCAATTTCGTTCAGCACATAATCATAGGTTTTTCTACCAATAATTAAGGTATCGATTGTGTCGGTAAATTCTGCATAACCATAGTCTTCGCCGTCCTTTTCAACTAATTTTAAGAAACTAAGGTCGTCGTTAGGTTTGGCAATATAGCCGTCTAAACTTGTTGCTATAAAAAGGCATATTTTTCGCATCGGTTTAATTTTAAAGTTTCACCAAAGTTACCTTTCGGCAATCACTTGTACCTTGTAAAAATGCGACAAATTAAACTAATGATGGTGGAAGTCCAGTATATCGCTTGATTTCATTGCTAAGATGTGAATGGTCGTAAAAGCCACATTCAAAGGAGATATCTAGTAAGCTACGATTTTGCCTTGATTTTTTGATTAAACTCAAAGCATTTTGGAAGCGGATAATGTTTGAATATTCTTTTGGCGACAGTCCAACTAGTCTTTTAAAATTTCGCTCTAACTGTCTTACCGTTATGAAATTTTTTTTTGATAGTTCGTATATATTAATTTGCCCGTTTGTTGATTGTATATCGTTAATTACGGATTGTAAAGGGTTGGTTTTGTTTTTTATCCTTTCGGAATAGAAATGGTTAAAATAATTGAATGGATTTTGAAGCGTCTTATCAATATCAAATGAATTCGTTTTTTCCAATTCAACGGTATGATTTGTTAGCTCATTTTGTGAAGTATAACTATAAAAATTTGCGAAAGTTGCGGGCTTTAAACAAACGCCTATTAAATATGTATCGTTATCGATAAAGCTGTCTTTAAATGAAGTCATTGCCCCAACTACGTATGTGCTTCCAAATTCCATTATAGCAGATCCGTTGTCAGTCAGACAATTACCACCCAGGTTCATTAAAACGCCAGCACAACCGTCTGGAAAAACCCGTTCCCATTGTGTTTCGAGTTTGTTTCCTTTTAGTTCCCAATAGAAATGAATGAAGGGTTCTAATTCTCTGCAAGGCTTAATTTTTTCGTACTCCATTGATTTTTATGGTGTAGTTAGTTTCAATGATTACTAACTTATTCATTTTCATTGACGAAACTAAACATTTTTCTTAAAACCCTCAAAAAGCGTATAAAAAACTCTAAAACATTACGTTACAAAATAGAAAATCGGATGTTTTTGACCATTTTCAACAAAGTTTTGTCCTTCATGACACAAATCCTTAGAAAATTCACCTTTCACGAAAGTCCTCATAGAAACCAATTGGGGTCTTATCTGTCTATAACTTTACAGTTTTTGGATAAACAATTAAGTGTCAATGAAATTTTATTCGTCTGCCGGCAAAATAGCACCGCTGCGGAATAAAGTTACGAAAGTTCATCGTTAATTCTGCTGCAGATTAGTATTGCGTCAGCTCGAACTGAAGGCGATTAGCGAATAAAACATTGAAAATATTATTTCCACCGCCGTATTGCCACCACCTCCTATGTTTACAATATAATAAATTAGTATTTGAGAGAACAAAAGCTGGATTAAAACCGTAAAAACCAATAGGTTTATAGCCTTTAAAACATGACAACCACCTCTTTTCCTTACCCGATACTAAAGAGTTCTACAAGCTTATATATTAAAGCCTTCATTAGGATAGATAGTACAAGTAAAATTGTCCTTCAATTTTTTTCTTTTTAAAAGCGACCATTAAAATCAAAAAAAAGATCATGCAACCAAAAAAATTATGCTTTGGTATTGATGTGCATTCCGACGATAGTAGCCAATCTAATTCCTTTCAAACACAACAATTCTCATAGTGTGCTTAACACTGTCCCATCTTCCCAATTTTTTGAAATTAGACTTTGCGTAGTTTGATATTAACGAGCTATCAAGCCTTTCTTTTGCTAAACAAAGGTTGATATCGAACTCATAATTACTTATAATGCAAGTACCAATTCAAAAAAAAAGCTCTTTTCTCAAGCAGTCAGGGTTATTTTAGTTTTAGGCAAAAGATTTGAATTACTATAAAGAGGAATTATCAAATTAGGCCACACACCTTAGCCCCTCAAAATCAATAAAACGAACACTTTACACCTAAATGACATGAACACTTACACAAAAATTGGCACTTTGAAAAAAAAGTGCCAATTTTTGACTATTCTTCACCTGGGAGACATAAAACGCCAAGGTAACAAGAAGTCTATTTACGGGACATCCTGTAAATAAAAAGTATCCAAACGCCAAAACCCACAACAAATGCCAGAAATGGGTTTTTCATATTTAGACCTGACAAAAATGCGCCTGTCGCAATAATGCAAGTCAGAAAAAATAGAATTAAATTTTTCATGCTACTTAAATTAATATTTTTTTCAACACTCAGAATATATCCAGGATTACGAAGTGCAGCTCTTAGAGCTGATATAAAATGTTGTTAAGTTGCAGAATCCAAGTTTTGCGGGTGTATCAAATAGTGACAGGACACTCTTCTGAAGTCTGTCAACAATCGTCCAGTCTTTGCTCAAGTAAACATCCGTAACAGAATTGCTGCTGTCTTTATGATTTAGTGCCATCGCTACATCGTCTTTTTGAAATCCACATTTATTACGCGCAAGATCGGCAAAGGCATGCCTTGCATCATAGAATTGTAGTTTCTTGATCTCTAGGGCAGCTCCAATCTTTCTCATACCGAAACTCAGCGCACTGTCCAGATTCTCATGTGAGGCATATCTAGTTTTCAAGGTTCTGATATATTTTATAAGTAGCGGCTTAGCAACATCAGGTATGCTTAAACTCATAAAGGCCTTATCTTTTCTTCTATCCTTTGTTTTGGAGCGGTTATACTCTAACCTCCCATCTTCAATATCCATCTCTTCCGGTAATCTATAGAGATCTACAGGATTCATGCCGCAAAGGTAGAAACTCAGCATAAACAGGTCTCTGGCCATCTCAGCACGGGAATTCGCTGGGAGCTCGATTTTACTAATCCTTTCGATATCTTCTATTGACAGTTTCCTCTTATTTGTATCAGGCGGTGATACGATCTTATATTTCTCAAATGGGTAATGCTTGATAACGGTAACGCCCAGCTCCGGATCGTTAAATTTTTTGACCGCCGCGTTGAATAGTATTCTGAGGTCCCTCATATGATTATGGAGTCCTACATCGGTCAATCCTTTGGACCTTCTCTCCACAAGATTTCCAAACTGGTCGGGCCTGAACATTGTTCTTTCCGAGCGAAGATATCTTTCATAATTTTCGAGCATTTTTGACCTTATTTCAGTTATAGGTATAAACTCTGCCTTAAAATAATCCCGAAGACTGTTGACGACCTTCTTCATGTCGTTCCTGCTTCCAATCCTTTTCTGCTGATCCAGCAATCTGATCTGCTCTTCACCGAATGCTATGATATTAATAGTTTCTGCGGTTTCCTCACACATGGTTAGATATGCGACGAGACTTTTTGAAGTATATAGTTCTAGACTTTCACCTAGCTCCGATATACGTTTTCTGAAGGAATCTACCACTGGATTCAATATGGTTAATATAAATTCATCCTTGATCGTAAAATCCTTTCGTAGTTGCTTTTGTCCGATATAGTGCTGTGTGTCAATATAGGAAGACCTTCTTTTGAAACTAACTCTAATCTTGACATTCCAGGTACCATCCTTCTTTTGTGTGTGGGGAAGAACCACTTCTCTTACAGTTGCCATAAAATTTAAATTATGACCGCTTTTGTTTCTTAAAATTTTAAAACATTTTTAAAACATTCACGGTCAGTTTAACAAAAAACCATGCAGAAATGAACGTAGCTGATACTAACAATAAACGAAAATAAAGGGTTATAAATGCGAAAAGCCTCGTTTTCGTTATGAAAACAAGGCTTTTTTGGAAGTGGTGCCTGCTGGGATCGAACCAGCGACACAAGGATTTTCAGTCCTTTGCTCTACCAACTGAGCTAAGGCACCTCCCGTTTTGGGATTGCAAATGTAACTCCTTTTTTTGAAAAGCAAAATGAAAACGAAATTTTATTGAAACAAAGAGGCCCACCGAATATTCGGCGGGCCTTTCCCTAGTTTTTGTTTAACAGAAAACCATAGATTAGAATAATGTAAACTCAACGCGGCGGTTTTGTTGACGGCCCGCAGCAGTTTTGTTCGTGGCAATTGGTTGGTCAGGGCCATATCCGGTAGCCTCAATTCGTGACGCATTTGCGCCTTGAGATACCAAGTAGGCTTTTACAGATTCTGCTCTCTCTTTAGATAAACGTAAGTTCAATTCTCTTGATCCAGTAATATCCGTATGGCCAGCCAATTTTAAGCTAAAGTTCTTTTCAACCAATAATGCCGCAACAGTATTTAGCGTAGCATAAGATTTTGCTCTGATGGTGGCTTTGCCCAAGTCAAATTCTAAGTTTTTAATGGCCTCATCAACCACCTTACGGTCGGCTTCGGTTACCACTACTTTGGTTTCTTTTACCACTTCTCTTTGTACCTTGATAGGACATCCAGAACCATCAACCACGGTACCTGGAGCGGTTCCCGGACATTTATCAAATTTGTTTGCTACGCCATCATTGTCATCATCGCCCATATCCTTAGCATACTGTTCCCTATCACGCTGTGCATTCTGTTCGGCGGTAGATAGTGCTCTTCTCAATGCTTCACTTTCTTCTTTAGATTGGATACGAAGTGCTGCCAATGAACTGTAGTTCTGCAACTGCGGTTTTTGTTTGCTACCCAAAGCAAATTCCAGACCGGCATGTGCATAAGCAAATTTATCATTGTTGGCCCGGTTTAAACCATCAAATGTAGACGATTTCACGAAATTGACATCATAGCCCAAGTCAAGGTTAATCCCTTTGGTTAAGCCAAGTTTGAAACCAATACCTGTTGGGATGTACCATCTTTGGTCATAACCTTGGTAATTGCTAGCTGAACCTGCATAAGTAGATGCATTGGAAGACATATAGCCCGCACCGGCTTTTACATAAGGGATCAAAATGCCGTTTTCGTTATTGATATTGATGTTCGCAATATTATATACTGCCGTTACAGCACCAGCCCATTCCATTCGGCTCACAAAACCCGAGTTGCCCAAATAGATTGGATTCCCGGCGGCATCGGTAGCACCGGTCCAAGCTCTTAAACCTTCAACTTTACCCGCTAAAAATTCCGCTTGAATACCCAAGGAAGGTAAAAGTTGTTTTTTAACATAACCACCATAACCTAAGTTTTCCTTTGTGGTTTGGAAATCCCTAAACTTTCCGTCAAACAACGTTCTGGGCGTGGTTACACCAGCGTGTACACCTATCGACCAGGTACGAAATTGTTGCGTAGAAAAACGTGTTCCGTCTGTTGATGACATATCCTGCGCCATCACTGAACCTGAAATGCCTACCAAGGCTATTAGAAGTGCAGATTTTGTAATTTTTAGTTTCATATATTATTCATTCATAGACTGGGAATTGCCCCATTGGCCAGTTAGGAGGAAAAATAGTGCCAAACGCCGCCAAAATCTACATAAAAGCAAATTAATCAACAAGTTAATTCATTACACAAAATAGTTTTAGACGGGCAAAACTGTCCTTAAAAGCATACACATCTTGGGTTTTGAAGGTATCTAACATAACTGTTTCGCTTTTTTATTTTATAGAAAGACTATAAGATTAGCAATTCCTTTAAATTGCCCCAGGCAAAACAAAATACCAATGTCAATAGGATCTTCTTCCCAAGAAAAGAAAAAGAACAAGTTAAGCGTATCATATAAAACTGGCCGATCGCGTGCTTGCCTATAAGCGCTAAAAACCATTGCTCCACCACCAAAAAATGGATAGACCACAGTAATCCCATCACCAAACTTTAGCTGCCCAATCTAAATTAAGGTTGCAACGTCATTGGTTTAAAACGAAACTACAAAATTATGCCGTCCGCCCTGATAGTCGTAGGAAATGCGAAATTGGTGGAGTTCTACAATCTGCTTTACGATGGCCAAACCAAGCCCCATTCCTTCTGAAGAAGGCGACTTATAGAAGCGCTCGAAAACAACGGTACTATCTAGCGCACCCTCAATGCCGGTATTGCTTACCGAAAAGCTCTTGCGGTCCAATTTCACCACAATGTTGCCACCTTCATAATTGTGCCTAACGGCATTGCCAATCAGGTTGTCCAATAAAATATCCGCCAGGTACCTGTTCATCAACAAGGCGTGTGTTTCCAGTTCCGTATCAACGGAGATATTCCTCCGCTGCGTAAACTCCTGAAAGTAAACCAGCTTTTCCGCTACCATTTCTTTGAAGTTCAGCTGTGCTCTATCGTTAAGCAGGTTATTGTCAATTTTAACTAAAAGCAATAGGGACTGGTTTAGTTTGGTCAATTTGGCCGTTGCCCGATATAGGTCAGCGAGGTTTCTGCTCTGCTCCTCATCCAGATCGCTCGATTGCAACATGGTATCCAATTTGGCATTGATTACGGCAATAGGCGTCATCATCTCGTGCGAGGCGTTTTCGGTAAACAGCTTAATCTGCCGGTAGTCTGACCTTACCCGTTGTGAAATGTCTACAATGGCATCGTTAAGTTCCCTAAATTCAGCAATGGAGGTAGGTACCTGCACAAAGTCCTGTTCTTGATTAAGGTTGAACGATTTTAGGTTGATCAGCAACTGTCTGAATGGCAACCATATTCTTTTGATCATGTAATGGCTAACCAGCAATAACAACAGCAACAGGCCAAATACAGGAAGGATAATCACCAGGAAAATACTTTTGGCCTGATCGATATGGGCAATCTTCGACGCAATAATCTTTACACGATAGGTTTCGCTCGCCATCACCAGGTCTTCTTCCAGATACCTGCCAGTTTCACTGAGTTTTTTTTTAGCGTTATAGAAAACGGTATCCCCAAAATGCCGTTTTCGTTTCAGCTTGGGAATCCGATGATATTCGATAACCAGGTCCTCAAAGGCTACATGTGCGGGAAAATTTTCTTTTTTGGCAGCATAATCCTTTACCTCCAATAATTCCTCCACCAAATAATTATCGATCTGCCTGTCTAGGTAATTGCCCAAAGTATGGTAAAACAGGTAGCCAATAGCCAAAAGGCCTAAGCTACCAGTAATCAACAGGACACGGTTATATGCGGTAAAAAGTTTCACAGATCTGCAAATTTATAGCCCACGCCATATATCGAATGAAAATAGTCCTTACAGCCTGCATCAACCAGCTTGCGCCGCAGGTTCTTCATGTGGGTGTAAACAAAATCAAAACTATCGGCCATATCTGCATGGTCGCCCCAGATATGGGTTACTAGAGCCGATTTGGAAATTACCTTTGACCTATTGGACATAAAGTAGACCAGCAGGTCAAACTCTTTCTTCGTAAGGCTGATCAGCTCAGCATTAACCTTAACGATCTTACTTTTGATGTCGATGCTCAGTTCATTGAATACCACCAGGTCATTGCCACTGAACCATCTACGCCTTACCACGGCCATTACCCTTGCACTGAGCTCAGAGAGATGGAAAGGCTTAACCAAATAATCATCTGCCCCCAAGGCCAGCCCCTCAATCCGCTGGTCAACCGAACCCCGGGCCGTGATGATGATTACTCCCTCGCCCCTGTCCTGCTTTTTGAGCAACTGCAACAGTTTCAGTCCATCCCCATCCGGTAGGGTAAGATCCAGCAGGATACAGTCGTAGTCATATAACGCTATTTTTTCGTCAGCGGCATCAAAATTAGCGGCAATATCGCACACGTTACCCTCTGACTTCAGGTAATCTATGATATTTTCCCTCAACAGTTCCTCATCCTCTACTACCAGGATCTTCATAAGCTATATAGCGTTAGGCGTTCAACAATTTAGCTATTTATATTTAATATTTAAGGAAATGATATCCGAGCTCATGTTGATATTCTTGCTAGCGCCCATATCTTAGTTCTGGCTACTCATTCGCTGAAACCCTTAGTTACTGTTATCCTATCGATCTGCAAGTGTGCGGCTTTGATAGGGTGCAAAATATTTTGCCACCGTTTGGATGTAGTAGCGGTAAAACGGGCCTACAAAAAAATGGCCCTGAAGATTGCTGGGAATTACCGGCAGCCCTAACAATTATTTTATCCAAGCAATGTCTAGCCTATTCCCTTAGCAACTTTCCTCTGCTGATTTTCAACATCAGTTTAAGCCCGCAAAGGAGGTTTAGCTATCCTGATAAAAGGATAACTCTTTGGATCACTTCTCCAGATTTTAATTTCTACATGATTGACCAGTAGGTGGCCTTTTTTCTTCCGAATAGCCGACCACAATACTGGTCAAAAAGGTACCATATCAACAGGCAACACAACTTTTTACAGTCAACATCCTTTTCTGTCTAATGCGCATGTCCGTGATCTTTTGAAGAAACACTTTGATGTGCCGGATCAAACTTTTTAAGGTAGGCATCCGATCTGGAAAGTGCCAGTTTGAAAGCCTGATCCATATTCTTCAATTTAACCATCTCAGCCTTGAAGTAGGCTATCGCCTCGTCGTTTGATTTGTTTCCCACATCGGCCTGAAATTCTTGCATCCAATCCATCATGCGCTCATCTGCCTTGTCCAGCAATTTTCCAAGATCATCTATCTGCTTCTTTTCGGCAGCGGTATCAAGGGAACCATCAAGCGCCTTAAACTCTTTGAGCTTGATCTTTGCCAGCGTATCCAGCTTCATTTTATTGTGGATGGCCAATTCACTATCAACCATGAGCTCATCATGCTTATCCATCACCTCCTGTCTAACCTTTTTGTAGTCAGGTGAGCTTTTGCAAGCAAGCAGGCCACACAGGGCAACTATTGCCCATGCGGCATTCGTTTTAATTTGTATCTTCATTGTCTAAAATTTTGTCCTCGATAATAACTTATTCTTTCATTCTTGTCTGATGTACGGGCTCAAGCACCTTGACTGGTAAATATCAATTTAGCTAATTCCAGTTAAAAAGCGAAAGAGGTATGCAGCATCAGCCTATTGCCTGCATAGGCACGGCCACCGGCCAGGTTCTGCGCTCGTACGTTCTGATAATTTGCTCCCACGGAGAACTTCTTCAGTGACATTTCCACTCCCGCCACCGCCGAAAGCGAATGTCCGCCAGAAGTTGCCACCTCATATTGATCATCCTCAACATCTTTTACGGCAGTTTCGTACAAAACTCCCGCATTGGGCCCTATACTCAGCGATTTTGCCAACCTAAATTTATAATAGGCCAGTACGTTGGAGGTAAACTTGTTGCCATAGCGGTAACCATGGCTATTCTCGGTATTGATCTTATAGTTCAGGTTCACATTCAGTCCCAGATCCTGCAGTCTGACATCATAAATGGCGTTCAGTGTAAAATCGGTACTGGCCGTTCCCAGTTGGAAATTGTTCGGTGATTCGGTCATAGCCAACCTCTCCGAGGCTTCATATTTTCCTGTAGGAACCTTGATACCTGCACCTACCCAGAGCGATTGCACCAAGAACTGCTGACCCAGGGATGTACGGTGGTCAAAAAGACCGTAATAGCCCATCAGGGCGATATCTCCCAGCCCATCTTTTTGCCCGTTGCCAGTTTGGCTTTCCCTAAGGTTGAAGTTATAGGGCACAAAGGCCAGTACCCTAAATTTGTTGCCGATATTCCATCCGCCCCAAAGTTCAACGCTCTGATAGGTTTCATTGGCCGTAATAGGCGTTCGCTGTCCTTGGGGCCCTAAGTGTGTCTGAAGGCTCTTGTGCTGGTAACGAATACCACCGAAACGCTTGTTGAATTCTGGCAGAAGCCCCAGGTAATAGCTGCCCACGCCACATCCGCAGATATCGCAGGCCTTCGCAGCCGAAAAGCTGGCCAAGATCAAAAGTAAAATAGCATATCTCTTTTTCATTTTCCTTACTGTTCTGCTAGCAGTTTGTTATTGATAAATTCTGTATCGTTGAGGGTCGAAAGAAAAGCGGTTAGTTTCATCTTATCATCCGAGCTCAGCCTGATCCCCAGCACGCCGTCTCGTTTTAACCGTGGGTCCAAGTTTGGCGTGTCCTGCACCTCTGCGTTGTAATGTTCCAGCACACCGTTCAGTGTCAGGAACCTGCCATCGTGCATGTAGGGCCCGGTATAGCTCAGATTGCGCAACGAGGGTACCTTGAAACGGTATAGATCAGTTTCTTTCAGCGTTGCTGGATAAAGACCCTGATCATTAATGGGACCAATGCCCAAACCGTTGTTACGGAACGAGCCGTCGGTAAATAAAGGCTCCGAGTGGCATGAGGCACATTTTTCCTTGAAAAGCATATAACCTTCCTGTTCCAAGGCGGTAAAGCTTGCTCCAGCTTCCTTTCGCATGACCTTGTCATATTTGGAATTGCTGCTGATACACATGACCATGAACTGGGAGAGGGCCTTCATGAAAGGCACGGTACCGATCTCCTCAGAGCCGAAAGCGGCCTTGAACATCGCCCTGTATTTGGGCATCGCCTGTAGCTTGGCGTAGATATTGGCCAAGCTCTCATCCATCTCCTCATGGGCCGTGATTGGCGTGATGGGTTGCAGGTCAAGGTCATAAACCCCTCCGCCCCACATAAAGGCTTTGTTCCAGGCCAGGTTCATGATCGGCGGCGAGTTCCGCGTGCCCAGCCTATCCTCGATACCGTGGCTAACATCATGCCCATGTTGGGTAAATGCCGAGGATTGGATGTGGCAGGAACCACAGGCAATAGTGTTGTCTCTGGAAAGTCTGGGCTCATAGAAAAGTGCCCTGCCCAGCTCAAAACCTTCCCTGGTCACCGGATTATTAGCCAGCTTATAAACTGGCTCTGGAAAGTTAGCGGGCTTTTTAAAGCCCAGCCACCGTTCTGCCTTCTCCATAACCAGACCATCCTTTTTGCAGGCCAAAATAAAAAGCCCCAATAGAAATATTACGGTCAAATGTCTGCTGTTCATCTCCCGTTAATTTTCAGTATGGTCATGGGTAAACATGGCGGTGTAGTTCTCAGCAATCAGCGAGCTGAAAGCGCCGAACATCACGTTTGGGTTTTCGGCAATCTTAAAGCTATTTTTACCGTTGAACACCTTCATGATATCTACAAAAAGATGCACGTTGCTTTGTCTGTTCTTACGGACTTTAGCAATACCTGCGGCATTCAGGTCAATGGTCACCGTTTTGATGTTATTGATGGTAGGCGCAGAGTAGCCACCAAAAAAGCCAATATGGTATTTGAACTGCTTTTTGCCCGTTGGATCACCGTTGGCATCATCGGAAACCACAGGAGAATTACCCTCAAATTTCAGGAAAATATAGCCAGAGTTCCACCCCCAGTACATGCCATCGGTCTGGTGATCACCCGCCGCAGGATCCAGTACTCCTTTGCGTTTGTCCACAGGCATGGTGCTACGCAGGCTGTCCACCCCAATGACAAAGCTTACTTTGGTATAATCTCCCTCGGGAACCTTAACCTTGGTAAAGCGGCTGGCCCTGTCATCCCCCCTGATCATGAAATAGCTGCTGTCCTGGGGAACGGTATAGGTTTGCCCCGAAACCGTGGTCAATTTGATGTTGCTAATAAAATACTGGAGGCGGGAGATGGTAAATTTTTCACCGGCCGCATTGGTATAAGGACTGCCCGTATTGTTGAGGGAAAAGGTACGGTCGCCAACAATGTTGTCGAATTCAATGGAAAAGGGTGCCAGGTTTTCCTCCTTGAAATCAGGAGCCACATCGTCCTTTTTGGAACATGCACCCAGCGCTAGCGTAATCATGGTTACGAAATATAAAATTGTTCTTTTCATCTTTTTAATTTATTGAAGCTGTGTTAAGGCAACGCTTCTGTTCATGGTTATTTTTTGGGGTCAGCAAATTTTTATTGCTGGTGAGCTCCCTATCGTAAGAGCATCCAAACATGATGTTATGGCCTAGTTATCTATCGCAAATAGTGAAATGCCCAACTGGCCATTGTCCTGGTAAAGCTGCTCGCCGACCAATGCGGAGAATTTAATGCCCGTTGGGTCATGTGCCAGTACCTGGTCAATTGCAGTACACCTACCATCGTGCACAAAGGGCCAACTTCACATTCCTCAGTGAGGGAATCTAAAAGCCTCCATGCCCATTGGACCATGGTTTACCCGTACCAACGCCTGCAACCCCGTTCCTGATCGTCGCCGAGTAGGTGATCAAGGCCAGTGCTATGGCAACTACTGTCCGTAAAGCACGCCAGCATGGCATCGTCCACATTTAACGTTGATCAGATTCAGTACCTAACCGCTATAGGTGTGGCCTAACCTTTTCTGCACCTGCCATACCTTGAGCCAGCTAAAATGAGGATAGCTGCCCTGACCACCTTGGTTGCTATTGCAATGGATTGATGGCAAATATGTCCGGTTTGGGCATTACAAGTCCAAGCCAATCAAAATAAATGGATAACTGTTTTTTTAGTAAAGACAGCGACCATCAAAGCCGATGGTGCATAACTATCCCTAGAATGTGCTATGACAACTGGGCTGGCGGATGCAGGATATCCATGTGGAAACCGGCGAGTTCAAATACATTTACCAACGGCCAGTGATTTTGCGGAATGTTGCGGCGGAAAGAAAGGAGTATCGGTTCAGTAACAACGAACACGTCAACTCCCGACTTTTTCATCGATTCCTGTTCCTGTTTCTTCTCCTTTTGTTCGGCTTCCTTCAACTTTTTCATTAGGATACACTTACCGCGGCAGTTGAGTTCGGGCCTATTCCTATTCTCGCATAGCTTGGCGGCAATTTCCTCTTGGTTCGCCTTAAACTGTGCATAGATCAGAAACCGCGATAAGTTGGTACTTATCATCGCAAAAAGCATGGCAATGGCGATTATCCGGTTGATCATTTGGGCGCAAAGGTAGCAATTAATCTGCTAGCAGGCGGATATTTTGAAAAAAGAGCGGCACCAACTATAACAATAGATGCTATTGAGATTTGAAGGTGCATACCTGGTATTTACCTGATCATCTTCCAGATGGTCCACAGGTAGTTGAATCGCTTTTTGCCGACAATCACGTGGTTTGCCGCTCAAAGCATAAATACGTATATAATGCAAAAAGCCTTATTTCCGTTATGAAAACAAGGCTTTGGGAAGTGGTGCCTGCTGGGATCGAACCAGCGACACAAGGATTTTCAGTCCTTTGCTCTACCAACTGAGCTAAGGCACCTCCGTTTGGGAATGCAAATGTAGTTTCTTTTTTCGAAAGGCAAAATTTTTTTTAAAAAAAATCTCAATTAATTTCATCAAAACAGCCTTTTATCTTAAAAATCAATCAATTAATTCCTGTACAAAGTGCTTCATAATTCATAACCATTCTAAATTTAGAAAATTATGCATGCATAATAATATGTTTTATATCTAAATATTTTAACTTCGTTGTAGCATTACCCTAATAAAGTATGGTTTCACAAATAATATTCGTCTTATTGGTCATTGCAGGTTCTGCGCTATTTGCGCACAATGCTCGCAAGGTGATCAGAAACATTAAACTGGGCAAAGCCGCCAACCGCAGCGACAGGCCACAGGAACGATGGATGACCATGTTGAAAGTAGCTTTTGGCCAAACCAAAATGGCGGTAAGGCCAGTGCCTTTCCTGCTGCACCTGGTGGTTTATTTGGGCTTTGTGATCATCAATCTCGAAGTTTTAGAAATTGTAATTGATGGTGTATTTGGCACCCACAGGATATTTGCTGACTTGGGAGGCTTTTACAGCTTCTTAATTGGAAGTTTTGAGCTTTTGGCCGCAGGAGTTTGGTTGGCTTGTGCCATTTTTCTGATCAGAAGAAACCTATTAAAACTAAAACGTTTTTCCGGCGTAGAAATGAAAAGCTGGCCAAAATCAGATGCCAACTATATTTTAATTACCGAAATTTTATTAATGTCGGCTTTTTTGCTGATGAATGCTGCCGATGCCAAACTACAGGCTTTAGGCGTAGCACATTACCAACAGGCAGGCGCTTTTCCGGTAAGTGGCCTATTGCAGGGCTTACTTCCTGATAGTATTGATACATTAATTTTCATGGAGCGTTTTTGCTGGTGGTTTCATATTGTAGGTATTTTTGGTTTTTTAAACTACCTACCCTATTCCAAGCACTTCCACATTATGTTGGCCTTCCCTAACACCTATTTTTCAAACTTGAAACCTAAGGGAGAATTTACCAACATGGACAGTGTAACCAATGAGGTTAAGGCGATGCTTGATCCATCATTTGTACCCGCTGAAACCGCTCCAGGGAAATTTGGCGCTAAAGATATCCAAGATCTTACCTGGGTAAATTTATTGAATGCTTATACTTGTACGGAATGTGGCCGATGTACTTCTGTATGCCCAGCAAACATGACTGGAAAGCTACTTTCGCCTCGTAAAATTATGATGGATACCCGCGACCGTATGGAGGAAGTAGGTAAAAACATCGACAAACATGGTGCAGATCACCAAGATGGCAAGTCATTGTTGGACGATTACATTACCAGGGAAGAAATTTGGGCCTGTACCAGCTGTAATGCCTGTACCGAAGCTTGTCCCGTAAATATTGACCCGCTAGGCATTATCGTAGAATTGAGAAGATATGCCGTGATGGAAGAATCGGTAGCGCCAGCCAGTATCAATGCCATGTTGGGCAATGTAGAAAACAACGGAGCCCCTTGGAAATACTCGCCTGCAGATAGGTTTAACTGGGCTGAAGGGAATTAGGAACAAGGATTAAAGAGCAAGGAACTAGGATTAAAGAGCAAAGAACAAGGAACAAAGATTATGAATTCAAGTCTTGATACTTGATACTCATTACTAGATACTAAAAAAATGGAATTCAAAGTACCAACCATGGCCGAGTTAATGGCCGCAGGAGAAGAACCAGAGATATTGTTTTGGGTAGGCTGTGCAGGCAGTTACGATGAGAGAGCGCAGAAGATCACCCGCGATATCTGCAAAATCTTACATCATGTTGGTTTAAAATACGCCGTTTTAGGCACGGAGGAAAGTTGTACCGGCGACCCTGCCAAAAGGGCCGGGAACGAATTTTTGTTCCAAATGCAGGCCATGACCAATATTGAGGTGCTTAATGCCTACAACATCAAAAAAATTGTAACGGGCTGCCCTCACTGCTTCAACACCATTAAAAACGAATACCCAGGTTTGGGCGGCACTTACGAAGTGATCCATCACTCGCAACTGATACAAGACCTCATTAACGAAGGTAAATTAAAAGCAGAAGGGGGCGAAAGCTTTAAGGGCAAAAAAATCACTTACCATGACCCCTGCTACTTGGGACGTGGAAATGGTGTTTACGAAGCTCCCAGAAAAGCCCTTGAGGTTTTGGACGCCCAATTGGTTGAGATGAAACGCTGCAAGGCCAACGGACTTTGCTGTGGTGCTGGTGGGGCTCAAATGTTTAAGGAACCTGAGAAAGGAAATAAAGACGTAAATATTGAGCGCATTGAAGAGGCTTTAGCTACTGAACCTCAATTTATTGCTGCTGGCTGCCCGTTTTGCATGACTATGTTAAATGATGGCGTGAAACTGAAAGACAAAGAGCAAGAAGTTAAAGTGTTGGATATTGCCGAAATTACCGCCAGAGCCAACGGGCTGTAACTTATCACTACTGGGTTGTCCGGCTGTATCTAAGAAGTACGTTACAAGGCTTACGAAGTTTCGGAAACTTGGTAAGCCTGAAGACAACTAATGCTTTACAATTACCAACCGAATGGGCAATGATGCGACCCACAAAGCTTAGTGTTACTTATTGGCAACCAAATCTTTTTGAACCAATTGCCTAAGCCTACTGGCCAGCTCATTCAATTGCTCCTCGTCAATATTTTTGATGGGGATTACCAAATAGGTAGACATGGAGTCAACTGCTCCCTGCCTGTCATTACGCGTTTGAACAATCACATCGTCGTTTTTGGTACGCAGCCAAAGCTCACCGCTGTTGGTGTTGCCATAGTAGTCCATAGATTTGAAGCGCGATAGGTTAAAAGCAAAAAACTCCTCCTTACCATTCAAATAAACCTTCCTATATCTGCAAAAGCCGGTGTTAGTAACGTTCAGTTCATAGCGTTTTAAGGCCTCTGCTTGCCCATTTTTATCGTAGTATTTATTTAACCACTGATGAATAAATGCACGGTTATCCTCCGCTACCGAAAAGCCGGAGAATAACAAAAAAGCAAGGCCAAACAAAAAGAAAACAGACTTTTTTAAGTCCAATGTAAACTTTTGCATGAGAGTTCCGTTTTAAAAGTGGTAAGTTAAATATTTTGATATTTTTGGGATATGATTTTTTCTCCACAATCTAAAGTTTGGATCTACCAGAGCAACCGAAAGTTTACGGATCAGGAAACAACCGCCATACAGGATATCCTAGATCGCTTTGTTGAACAATGGACGGCTCACGGCCAGCAATTAAAAGCCAAGGCAGAAATATTTTACCAGTATTTTATTGTACTCACGGTAGACCAAGAAATGGCCAACGCCACAGGCTGCTCTATCGATGCATCGGTAAGGACAATCAAGGAAATTGAAAGCAAATTTGGGCTGGATCTTTTTGACCGTTTTAATATGGCCTACAAAATAGATGATCTTGTCCATGTGGCTACCAAAGAGGATTTTGAAACACTAATTAGCATCAAAAAAATTGGCTTAAATACCATTGTGTTTAATAATTTGGTACAAACCTTAGAAGATTTTGAACAGAAGTGGGAAGTGCCCCTGCAGGATAGCTGGCACAAGAACATTTTTGCCGAGCAGTTGGGCAATTGATTAGTTGCCAGTAATTTTTTTGCCACAAGCCCAATGTGTATTCCTTTACCGTTTTTACGGCTAATTGTTTAACTGGCTAGTTGTTTATTAGTCCAGCATCCTTTCCTACACCGTCATTCTCGCATATATGGGAACCTTAAAGCTTAATGCTATTTCTGTTACAGATGTTTTTTCTTTACGTACGGAAAAGATTTCTAAACTGTGCCCGAAATGAAGAAGCGTGAGTAACCTGCGCTACTTGCCCACCAATTCCTAATCCCTGGCAACTGCCCGCTAATCTCTAATCCTAGCTACCAGTTCCTAGCAACAAAAACAACCGTTGTAAATATTTGTTATCTTGTAACAAATACCATTTATGACGCGTTGGCTCAAAATATCCCTGAAAGTAATTGCTGGACTGCTACTCGTACTCGTTTTAGTTTGGGTAGGTGCCGCCTACTACATCCACAAAAACAACAAAGCTATTCTGGCCAAAATCCTTAACCAGGTAAACACCAAGGTAAACGGAAAAGTTCAGGTATCGCACATGGAAACTACTTTATTGAAGGGCTTTCCCGGCGTTTCGGTATCCCTTAAAAATGTTTCGTTGCAAGATAGCCTTTGGCACATACATAAACACGATCTTTTAAAGGCCAAGGATATCGACGTAACGCTTAATGCACTATCCTTATTGGTAGGCACCATCAATATCCGTAAAGTGGCCGTCAATAACGCCAGTATCTATTTATATACCGACTCAAACGGCTACAGCAATACGAGCATGTTCCGTACCAAGAACCCCAAAAAAGCCGCTGAGAATGAAGACCGTTCAAGTTCCTTGCAAATAAGGATCATTGATTTGAACAAAGTTGATTTAGTGATAGACAACCAAAAGCGTTTTAAGCTTTTCAGCTTTTTTGTAGATGAACTGCAAGGCAAAATCAAATATCCTGGCAATCGTTGGGATGGCGATTTCAAACTGAAAACTCAAGTAAGGAGCTTTGCTTTCAACACCCGAAAAGGTAGTTTTTTAAAGGATAAAAGCCTATCTGGAAAAATGCGTGCACATTATGATGGTGATGGCGAAGTGATTATTATTGATCAAAAGCCCCTAAAAATTGGCAATGATATTTTTCACATTGGCGCCAACATTAACATCGCCGAAAACAAGTCGGCTTTTTCTATTGCCATTAAGGCAGACCAGATTTTGTTCCCAAATATTGCTAATTTACTGGCACCTAATATTTCGTCGAAACTTTTAAAATTTGGAATAGAGCAACCGATAGATGTAACGGGAAGTATTATTGATGATGGGGATAAATCGCATAAGGATCCGTTGATTAATGTGAAAATGACCGTAAAGGATAATAAGGTTTCTATTCCTTCGGGCAATTTAACGGACTGTTCTTTTATTGGTTTTTTCTCCAATCGAGATACCACCAACAGGCCCATTGGCGATGCTAATTCCATTATCCGCTTTTATGGACTAAAGGCCAATTATTACAACGCTCCCATTAAGATAGATACCTTTACCGTTTCCAATTTGGAAAAACCTTTGGCCCAAGGCCTGGTCACTTCTTCCTTTGACTTAGCAAAACTGAACAATTCTTTTGAGGAGGAAAGTTTTAAGTTTGAGAAAGGCACTGCTGATTTGCGTTTATTTTGCCAGGCTGATATTGACAACTTCCTGTTTACCAAACCGGTGATCCACGGGAAGGTTTTGATCAAAAACGCAAACATCACCTATTTGCCCCGCAACCTAAAGTTAGTGAACAGTTCACTGGACCTTAATTTTAACCAAAAGGACCTGAATATTAGCAATAGCAGGTTCCAGATAGGCCGAAGCGTACTGAACATGAACTGCGCTATTGAAAATTTTCTCAACTTTTATTATACCGATCCCGAAAAAATTGAGGTTAATGTGAATTTGAGCAGCCCGCATTTATACCTCAATGAATTTATCCCACTTTTAGGCCCCCGCAAAGCGAAGAAAAGAAGAACCTCAACCAAAAGTGCCATCAAAGAGGCTTCGGAACAGTTGAGTACAGCTTTAGAGATGTCAAAAATGCACTTGAAACTGAAAGTGAACCGTGCCGTATATCAAAGGTTTGTGGCGCACCAGGTAAATGCAGATATTTCGTTGATTGGCAATGGCATTTATTTTAACAAAATTGGAATACAACACGCTGGCGGCCAGGTTAGCGTGACGGGAAAAATAGAACAGATGGACGCACTGAACAAAGTAAAATTTAATTCCAATATTGCTAAGGTTAGCGTAAAGGAGTTCTTTTATGCCTTTGATAATTTTGGTCAGCAATCAGTGACGAATAAAAACTTAAAGGGCTTTCTTTCAGCCAATGTAAATGCCTCGGGAACGGTAACCGCAAAGGGTAACATGGTTCCAAAATCAATGTTTGGCAAGGTTAATTTTACCTTGGACAAAGCGGCTTTGGTAGGTTTTGAACCCTTGGAAAAGGTGGGCAGGTTTATTTTCAGGAGCCGCAACTTATCCAACGTACAATTGGAAAAATTGAACGGAACGCTTACGCTGCGGGGCGATCAAGTAGACATCAGCCCGATGAAGGTTAACTCCACTGCCCTTAATTTTGATGTAAAAGGAGTTTATGGCTTTAACAGCGGAACTAACATTGCACTGGATATTCCGTTAAGGGATCCTAAAAAAAGCGCCGATATTGTGGACAAGGAGGAACGTGAGCTTGCCCGTATGAAGGGCATTGTACTGCACCTGAAAGCCGTGGATGAAGGTGGCGAAATTAAAATCAGATGGAATAAGAAAAAGGATCGGGAGAAGTAGCAAAAGACTGACGAAGTTTAACTTTAGTGCCGTTTAAAAACTTCGTAAGTCTATATTCTTGCTGTTAAAACTTCTCTAAATCCCCAATGCTGTTGCTTTGGTTTTAAGAAGCTGCCGGAATGCTGGCATTGTCATGCTTTTCGAAAAAATGGTGGACAACTAAAAATCCAACGGCCCTAACCTGCGCATGTTCCTCATGATGAGGTATTGCCTATGCTTAATATACCTCGTTGCTTTATTGGGGTTCCAACGTAGTGGATTTGGGAAGCATGCGGCCAACAATGCGGCTTCGGAACGGCTCATTTTTTTGCAGGAATGGCCGTAGTATTTTTGGGAAGCGGCCTCGGCTCCGTAAATGCCATCGCCCATTTCGATTACGTTCAGGTACACCTCCAAAATCCTCTCCTTGCTCCACAATACTTCGATCAGGAGGGTGAAATAGGCCTCGAAACCTTTCCGGATGTAGGACCTGCCAGGCCACAGGAACACATTTTTGGCGGTTTGCTGGGAAATGGTGCTACCGCCCTTGATTTTCTTTTTGCCTTTTTTGAGATTGCTTTCGTAGGCTTTCTCGATGGCTTTTAAATCAAAGCCCATGTGTTTTAGGAAAAGCTGGTCCTCGGCAGACACAGCGGCCCGTTTCATATTGTCGGAAATGTCTTCAAACTTCACCCATTCATTTTTGATTTTGGCAGGCTTTTCAGCTGCTTTACGCTCCCAATTGCGCTGCACCATTAAAAAGGTAATAGGTGGATTGATAAATCGATAAGCCACTACCCAAATGATGGAAAAAAGGAAGAACCATAGCAGCAGTTTTGCCACTACCACAACAATTTGTTTGAATAGTGATTTTTTTTCTTTTTGCTTTGTTGATTTTCGGGCCATTGCTACAAAGTTAGGTTTTTTATGGGTATTAGTAATGGGTTGTGGGTTACGGGTTATCGGTTTCGAGTTTATGAGGGTCCTTTATACTTTGCGTTCTTTACGAATACTTCGTCCAAAACCTTTGCGGTTTAATTTAACGCGAAGACATAAGAGACACGCAAAGAACGCGAAGATAAATGGCAATTCTTAGTTCCTAAATCGTAATTTTGCTTATGCTAAAGAAAGAACGTTACCAGCATTTTGTGGAGCATTTCTCTACCAAACAGCCATTTGCCGAGACTGAACTGCATTATAACAATCCCTATCAATTATTGGTGGCGGTTATTTTATCGGCCCAGTGTACGGATAAGCGCATTAACCAAGTAACTCCGGCACTTTTCCAACGGTTTCCAAATGCCAAGGCGCTTGCCGAAACTACGCCAGATGTGGTGTTTGACTACATCAAAAGTGTGAGCTACCCTAACAATAAGGCCAAGCACTTGGTGGGCATGGCCAATATGTTGATTAACGATTTTAACAATGAGGTGCCTGCGGACGTGAACCAGTTGCAGAAAATGCCTGGGGTTGGCCGTAAAACAGCCAATGTGATTGCTTCTGTGGTGTATGACGCTCCGGCCATGGCGGTAGACACCCATGTATTTAGGGTGGCCAACCGTTTGGGACTTACCAAGGGGAAAACGCCTTTGGCCGTAGAGAAAGATTTGGTTAAAAATTTGCCCGAACATACCATTGCGGTAGCGCACCACTGGCTAATTTTGCATGGCAGATATGTTTGTGTAGCCCGTAGCCCCAAGTGCGATGTATGTGAGCTTACTTATTTTTGCCAATATTATGAAAAGCTGGAAAAAGCTAAAAAAGTGAGCAAAAATTAACAATCCAAAAAATATTTATAAATTTATTTGCATTTAATTAAAACATTTCAATATGTTTGCTAAAATTATTAGTTAAAAATAGTTTAAATATTTGCCGAAACGTATTATTATATTTATTTCCTGAATTTTAAAGACATGAATCCAAACACAGACAAATTAAAAGCTTTACAGCTTACTTTAGATAAACTTGAAAAATCATACGGCAAAGGTTCGATCATGAAACTTGGCGACCAAGCGGTGGAGAGCATGGAAGCAATCTCTACTGGCTCGATCAGTTTGGATATTGCTTTGGGCGTGGGCGGTGTACCTAAGGGACGTATCATTGAGATTTATGGCCCTGAGTCGTCTGGTAAAACCACTTTAGCTACGCACATTATTGCCGAAGCACAGAAAAAAGGCGGCATTGCGGCTATTATTGATGCAGAGCATGCGTTTGATAAGTTTTATGCCAAAAAACTTGGGGTTGATACCGACAATTTATTGATTTCGCAGCCAGATAATGGAGAGCAGGCCCTGGAAATTGCCGATAATTTGATCCGCTCTGGCGCTATTGATGTGATTGTGATTGACTCGGTAGCGGCTTTGGTTCCTAAAGCAGAAATTGAAGGGGAAATGGGTGATAGCAGAATGGGCCTGCAGGCTCGTTTGATGAGCCAGGCTTTGCGTAAGTTAACGGGAACAATAGCCAAAACAGGATGTTGCTGTATTTTCATTAACCAGTTGCGTGAAAAAATTGGGGTAATGTTTGGCAACCCTGAAACGACTACTGGTGGTAATGCCTTAAAGTTTTACGCTTCGGTACGTTTGGATATCCGCAGGACTTCTCAAATAAAGGATTCTGACGAGGTTTCTGGTAACCGCGTAAAAGTGAAAATTGTTAAAAATAAAGTGGCTCCTCCATTCCGTTTGGCCGAGTTTGACATTATGTTTGGAGAGGGTATTTCTAAAACTGGTGAGATTATTGACCTTGGTGTTGATTTTAACATCATCAAGAAAGCTGGTTCTTGGTTCTCTTATGGTGACACCAAACTAGGACAAGGCAGGGATGCGGTTAAACAGTTACTATTGGACAACCCTGAATTAGCGGATGAAATTGAGGCCCGTATTAGAGAGGAAGTAACGGGAGAACAGTTGGAAGAAAATAACTAGGTGCTATTTAAAGCCTAAACAAAAGGTCATCATTTTAATCGTGGTGGCCTTTTTTATTGGAACAGTAGCACCGGACATTTTTATACTTAATCTTAGTCCGTAGCCGAAAAATAGGAGTAAACTACAGCGGGGACAAAAATATGGCGTCATTGCGAGCTTTGCGAAGCAATCCTAAAACGATTATCATATTTAATTTGCGAAGCTTAAATACTCTTTTTTAATCATGAGATTGTTTCTCCGAATAGTCGGAGCCAGCTGTCGTTTCTCCTTGCAATGACGCAAATGCAAGAAGTATTGCTGCAAGCTGCTACCTGTTTATACTTTTCGAGAAAGCAATTTAGCATGTGCTAACTAGTCGTTATTAATAAAGCTCAAATTGGCATTTACGTACTGAGGCTTTTGAATTTGGGTTTTCATTTTCTTGAAAGTCTCTGTTGGACCGCTAGTGGCAAAAAGATTCACCAACCATACTGGAATGGCTCCTCCAGGATCAACCTCCAACGTATAATCGATTTGAATGAGGTTTGATTTTACCGGGGTTAACACCCACTTGCCGTTGGAGTGGTTTACTCGTACGATGTTTTTTTTAACGGGTAAATAACTGGCCTCTGTAGGCCCATTAATGGTTACCACTTTGGTTTTGGGATCCTGGCTTACCATTAAGTGCGCTATAAAATCTCTATTGCTCAATGGCCAGGGGATGTCAACTTCTGAATAGTAGTACAATTCTGAAGGAGAAATTTTTTTAAGCAATGTACTTGATCTGGTACCGTAAACCCACTCTTTGCCCGCATCTACATCCATAATTAAAGCTACCATTTGCGAAAGCCTGGCCGGCAAACTGCATTTGACTCTTATGCCCTTTAAACCCGAGGAGGAAACTGTTTTGGTATAGATACTTATGCCGTCTTTATTTTTTTTCAGGGTCCAATCGGTTTGGGCATATCCCGAATATTGGAAAAAGAAAAGTGCTATGGCAAAGAGCAATCCTTTATACATTTCCGTAGGTTTATTTAAAACTGGAGGGTTTAGGAGCCGCTTGCAAGCCTTTTTCTTTTACAAAAGAGGAATCTAGTCTTACAATGGTATACGCTGCTACCACAGCCCCAATCACCAACAACACCAAGCCTAAATAATTTCTCTTTTTATCTTGTTTAATGGTCCAAATGATAAATATAATTAGCGGTATGGCCAATAAACCAAAAAAGATAAAACTTTCTGTCTGCATAATTTCTAATATTAAAAATTCATTCTGGCCATGGGCGCTACTTCCTGACCAACAAAATCATTTTGTAAAAACTTATGATAGCCTGCAATGGCAATCATTGCGGCATTATCTGTACAATATTCAAATTTCGGGATAAACACTTCCCAACCCAAACTATCCTTTAAGTCCATTAGGGCATTTCTTAAACCTGAGTTTGCCGAAACACCACCTGCAATGGCGATTTGGTTACAATGATACTGTTTAGCTGCCTTTTTGAGTTTATTTAGTAGGATATTGACAATACTGTGTTGTACAGATGCACAAATATCGGCCAAGTTTTCTTCCACAAAAGAAGGATTGGCCTTTTGGTTATCCCTGATAAAGTAAAGGATAGCGGTTTTAAAACCACTGAAACTATAGTTCAAATCTTGTATTTGAGGTTCAGGAAATCTATAGGCATGCGGATTACCTTGCCTGGCATATTTATCAATCAGGGGCCCGCCAGGGTAAGGCAGGTTTAATATTTTGGCCGTTTTATCGAAAGCTTCGCCCGCAGCATCGTCCAGGGTTTCTCCCACTATTTGCATATCAAAATAATCCTTTACCAATACAATTTGTGTGTGGCCTCCTGACACCGTTAAGCACAAAAAGGGGAATTTCGGCATCGGGTCATCTATAAAATGAGCCAAAATATGGGCTTGCATGTGGTTCACCGAAATTAAGGGCAGCCCTAAAGCCAACGCAAAAGATTTAGCAAAAGACACGCCTACCAACAGTGAGCCTAACAATCCGGGACCCTGCGTAAAAGCAACTCCATCAAGTTGTTTTTTCTCAATTTGGGCAATGGCCAAAGCTTGCTGTACTGCGGGTACAATATTCTGTTGGTGCACCCTGGATGCCAGCTCGGGAATTACCCCTCCATAATTTTCATGAATTGTTTGGTTTGCAATAACATTGGCAGTAATTTTGCCGTTATCACAAATGGCAACCGAAGTTTCGTCGCAGGATGACTCTATAGCTAGGATGACAGGCACTGATAAGATATTTAAGCTGCAAAATTATTAAAAAACTATTAAAAATACTTCTATGGATTATCGCTTCAATCATTATTTTGATTGCGGGCGTTCTTTTTTCCCTACAGTTTAAGCCTGTACAAACCTTTGTAGCCAAAAAAGCAGCAAATTATCTTTCCAAAGAATTAAAAACAACTGTTCGCATTGGGGGGCTATATGTGAAGCCTTTCAAATCAGTGGTACTGGAAGATTTACTGGTGTTGGACCTGCATAAGGATACCTTGGCCCATTTCCCTAAATTTTTGGTAGATATTGATCGCTTTTCGCTTAAAGAAAGAATTTTAGATATCAACACCGTTCAGCTTAATAATGGCACTTTCTTTTTAAAGGACCAAATGGATGGCAATTCCAATCTTGATTTTATCATTGATTATTTTGACAGCCCGGCGCCCAAAAAACCATCCAAGAAGAAAAAGTTCGAAATTCTTTTTGATCGCATCATCCTCAACAACCTCCATTTCAAGTACAAAAACCTTAAGCGCAACGAAAAGGAAGAAGGCGTTAACTTTGACGATATTGATGTAACCGAAATGAATGGCATTTTTGAGGGACTCAACACGAAAGACCATCTCATTCAAACCAATATCAAAAACTTAACCCTAAAGGAAAAGAGTGGTTTCTATCTTAAAAATTTAAGTGCCTTTACTACCGTTGACAGCAACGCCATTGAGCTTAAAAATTTAATGTTGGTTACCGCAAAAACCCGCCTTACGGATTATTACCAAATGAAGTTCAAAAGTTTTAGAGACTTTAAGGATTTCGAGAACAAGGTTAGGATGAAGGCCAATTTCAAGAATAGCCATATTTCCTCAAGTGATGTGGCGTTTTTTGCTCCCGCCCTGAAAAAAATGAAGCTTGATGTTGAGGTGGACGGGCAAATTACCGGCCTGGTGAACAACCTACGGGCCAAAAAGCTGTCGGTAAAAGCTGGCCGGGCTACTTACGTGAAGGGCGATTTCAATTTACAAGGGCTCCCCAATTGGGACGAAACCTTTTTGGACATGAAGATTGAACTTGCGGGCACCAACAAAAAGGACCTGGACGAAATATTGACCGACCTTACGGGTAAACGCGTAAAGGCTATCCCCGAAATTGTCAACAAGTTTGGCAATATCAATTTTAATGGGCATTTCACCGGATTTCAGAATGATTTTATCGCCTACGGCGAATTTAAAACCAAACTGGGCCGCTTACAATCGGATGTGAACATGAAGATTGACAAACAGGGCATTCCTTCTTATACCGGAAATGTAAAAACCTACGATTTCCATATTGGCGATTTGATCAACGAAAAGCTGTTGGGCAGAATTACCTCTGAACTTTACATCAAAGGACGTGGCACGGAAATCAAGGAATTGAACGAAGAACTGAAGGGCCAAATCAGCTACCTTGATTTTAAAGGCTATAGGTACAGAAACATCAATATCAACGGCACTTTCCAAAAGAAGTTTTTTGATGGCAGCCTAAAAATCAATGACAAAAACGTACAACTGGATTTTGATGGCGGGGTAAACCTTAACCCTAAATTACCTGTTTTTAACTTTAAGGCCAACATTAGGAACGCAAAGCTGAAAACGTTAAAGCTTTATAAGGACTCCTTAAAGGTTGATGCTGTTTTCAGCACCAATTTTTCGGGAACTAACCTTGACAACCTGCAAGGCCGTTTATTATTACAGGAAATAACACTGAACAATTTAAGGGGCATCTACAAAGTCGATTCCGTATTTCTGAGCGCTAGGGGGACAGGTATGGATAGGAGCTTGAACATCTATTCGGACATCCTAGAGGCGGGCATAAAAGGGCAATATGATCTGGCAACCATTGTTTCATACTTTAAAACCATTGGAAAAACCTATATCCCATCACTCAAAACGCAGATTGTTAACTATAAGACCCAGGTTTTTGATTTCAGGTTGAAAATTAAGGATTTTGAGCCCATTGCAGAGCTGATTTCTCCTGGCCTGGAAATTGACCAGGAATCGGTATTGACGGGATCTTTTGATTCGAGGAACAACAAAGCTACCTTTGGAGGCATTGTACGACGGTTAAAGTATAAGGGCATTGTGGCCAACAACATCATTATAGACCAAAATACCTCGCCACAACAGCTCACAGCCATTATTTCGTCTGATAGGGTTGATCTTAACGACAGCCTTTATATCAAAAACATCAATATTTCGAACATTTTAAGGAACGACAGCCTTTCGCTCAACGTTAAACTGTCCAACGCCGACGACGCCAACCAGCTTGACCTTAACGGCCTGGTAGAGTTTGCCCCCGATACGGCCAACATCAGCATCCTGCCGTCCAGTCTTAAAATTAACCGTGAGGATTGGAACATCGAGGACAAAGTACAAATTAGCTTTAATGGCGGAAAAACGAAGATAGAGAATTTCTCGCTGAGCAACGGCAAACAGGACCTGAGGATTGACGGTGTAGTTTCCAACGATCCCACCGATGCCCTTTTTGTGGTACTCGAAAATTTCGACCTTAAAACCATCAATCCCTTTGTAAAAAGTACAGGCATTAGTTTTGCCGGTATTGCCAATGGGAAAACCAAAATAAATAGTGTGCTTAAGTCGCCGCAGGTTACCGATAGCTTACACATTGATTCCCTGAGCTTCAACAATACGTATATTGGTAGTTTAACAGACACTTCATCATTTAACAGTACCAGTAAACTGGTTAATGTTTACACCAAAATTAAGGCCAGCAACAGGGAAACTTTTAACATCACCGGAAACCTGGACCTTGAGCAGAAACAGATTGATCTTAGGGTAAAACTTGATGCAAGCGAGTTGGCTATCCTTACGCCTTTTGTTAATAAATTAGTATCCAACCTTAAAGGTAAGGTAACTGCCGACTTAACTGTAAAAGGGCCTTTTGACCAACCTTTGATTAACGGCGACATCGAACTTGACAAAGCCCAGGTGACGGTAAACTACCTAAAAACCACCTATTTGATTGATGACCAGGTTTCGGTAGAAAATAGCTCCATAGCCTTGAAGGATCTTGTACTGAAGGATTTGGAAGGGCATAGCGGAACTGCCAACGGAACGGTTGACCTGAAAAACATTGACAACCCGGACATACAGGTTGAGTTACAGGCCAATGGTTTGATGGCTTTAAATACGACTTCAAAAGACAATGCGATTTACTTTGGCAAGGCTTATGGAACTGGAAGATTTTCGTTCAGAGGGCCTACCAATGACATGTTTATCGACATTAATGCCAAAACGGAAAAAGGAACTGTATTTAATTTGCCTTTAAACAGTTCTGAAACCATCACGGATAAGGATTTCATTACCTTTGTGAGTAAAGATACCACCAAGGTTGTTAAAAAACTTAGTGGCTTTGAAGGGCTGAGCATGCGCTTTAGGTTATCGGTTGACCCCAGTACCACGGTTAACATTTACACCATATTGGGCAAGCTTAGCGGTACCGGCAATGCAGATTTGGAACTGAACATTACCAAGGTGGGTGATTTTGAGATGAAGGGCGATTACATTATCGAAAGCGGTGTTTTTGATTTTACAGCCAGGGAGGTGATCAACAAAAGGTTTGATATTAGACAGGGCGGAACGATCAGATGGACCGGAAATCCGGTAAATGCGCAAATCAACCTTAAAGCTATTTATACGCTTAGGGCGGCACTTGGCGACCTGTACCGTGCGGCAAACCGCGATGGAAGCAGCAATGCCACGCAAACTGCCCAAACGGAAGTAGAAATGGGCTTGACGGGCCTGCTAATGCAACCTGATATTAAACTCGATATCTTTTTCCCGGCTAACCCTGCCATTAAAGAGGAGCTGCAATCTTACTTCAACGATGGAAACAACCTTAATACCCAAGCGCTCAGCTTGATCATTCAGCGTAGGTTTGCCCCGGGAACGGGCTCCGAAAATCTTAGTCAGCAGCTTGGCTCCGTAGGAACGGGTACGGCTACGGATTTGATTTTCAACCAGCTGAACAATGTACTTTCTAGCTTAAACCTCAATTTTGTGGACATCAACATCCGCTCATTTAATGAGGCCAGTGCTTCATTTAAATTTTTTAATGATCGAATTATCGTAAACGCCGGTATCACCGACATCAGCAAAAGCTCTATTGATAACTCCATTGGTTTTAGAAATGAAGTGGGCCGCGAGGTAGAAATTTTAGGCCTGATTAAGAAAGATGGCAGTTTGGTAGGAAAAATAGCCAATAAACCGCCAACCATACAGAGCATTTTTGCCAACCCTGGTATCAATCCATACCAGAACATTACTTCGATAGGTTTAATCTACAACCAGCAATTTGATACTTTTACAGAACTGCTTCAGAAAATTTCAGGCAAATATCGCCGTGAGCAAAAAAGAAAAGAGGCTGAGAAGGAAAAACAGCGTTTGGATAATGAAGCGATTTTGAGGGAGAAAAAGAAGTCGCAGAAGAAATAGTTTTTATTACTTTAGACATTTTAGCTTTTTGAACCCATAAGAGATTAAGGGACATTAAGTTTCCCTTATAGTTCAATGCCTTAATTTTCTTAGTTCCTTAATGTTTATTGATAAATAGAATATGCGGCAATAAAAAAGCCAGAAGCATTTGGCCCTGGCTTTCATTAAGCTTATATCGTTACTATCCTTTTAGGATATGGTGCCCCATCTTGTCTCTTTTAGTGATCAAATAGGATTCGTTATGTTTATTGCTTTCTATCTCTATTGGGATATTTTCTACAATTTCCAAGCCGTAGCCAATTAATCCGGCTCTTTTAGTGGGATTGTTAGACATCAATTTCATTTTGGTGATACCTTGTGCCCTTAAAATCTGCGCACCTACGCCGTAATCACGTTCGTCGCCTTTAAAGCCCAATTGTATATTGGCTTCTACGGTATCCAAACCTGCATCCTGAAGGTTATACGCATGAAGTTTGTTTACCAAGCCAATACCTCTACCCTCTTGGTTCATATAAACGATTAGGCCCTTGCCTTCCTGTTCTATCATTTGCATAGCTTTATGCAATTGCGGTCCGCAATCGCAACGGCATGAGCCAAAAATATCGCCCGTTACACATGAGCTGTGAATACGGGTGAGCACAGGTTCACCCGCTTGCCATTCGCCTTTGGAAATGGCCATATGGGTTGCACCGTTGCTTAATTGGGTATAGGCAGTCATCTTAAAATCGCCCCATTGCGTAGGCAAGTTTACGGTTACCTCTTCTTTAATCAAGCTTTCAGCAGCCAAGCGATAGCTGATCAGATCTTTGATGGATATAATTTTTAGGCCGTGCTGTTTGGCAGTCACCATCAAATCAGGCAAACGTGCCATGGTGCCATCTTCATTCATGATTTCGACCAATACGCCAGCCGGCTCAAAACCTGCTAAACGAGCAATATCAATAGTGGCTTCCGTATGGCCTGTTCTGCGCAGCACTCCTTCTTTTCTGGCTCTTAACGGAAAAATATGGCCTGGTCTGCCTAAATCTTCAGGTTTAGTTGCCGGATCAATTAACGCCTGCACCGTTTTAGCCCTATCATGCGCAGAGATACCGGTTGTACAACCATGCCCAATCAGATCAACCGAAACGGTGAAAGGAGTTTGGTGCAAAACGGTATTGTTCTGTACCATAAGGTTGAGTTCCAGTTTATCACAAAGCTCTTCAATTAATGGAGCGCAAATTAACCCACGTCCGTATTTGGACATGAAATTAATCACTTCTGGTGTTACGTTTCTAGCCGCGGTTACAAAGTCGCCTTCATTTTCACGGTCTTCATCATCAACTACTATGATAATTTTGCCTGCCCTAATATCGGCCAGTGCTTCTTCTATGGTATTTAATTTAATCTCCATTTTGGCAAATAACAAAATGAATGGGTTTTCCCCACTTTTAATTTGTGTACAAAGGTACAACCTTTAAGGGCAATTATTGTAGGTAATTATCATTATGACGTAAGAATTGTTGGGGAGTTGAGCAATGGTTTAGGATACCTGTGCTACTTTTTCACTTCCGTCTTTTTTCTTTCTTTTAAAGAATCCCAGGACCAACTGCTTATAGTAATCTATATCGAATAGGGCAGAGTCAACCGTTGCTTTATAGGTAAGGAACGCTCCTATTGGTGTAAGGATAATCACTGCCATCCACATTCCAAATACGGGGTCCAGCGAACCTTCCTTGGCTGATTTTTCGGCAACGGTAGAGATGATATGGTAAAACAGGAAGAAAATCACTGCGATGACCACTGGCAGCCCTAATCCGCCTTTTCTAATAATAGCTCCCAATGGGGCGCCAATGAAAAACAGCAACAAGCACGAAACGGCCAGGGTATATTTGCGTTGATACTCAATTTGAGCTCTTAGAATTTCCTTGGTTCTAAACTCATACTCCGGCAATTGGCCGCTAATGGTTTGCTTTAGTGCATCAACCTGATCGTAGGCGCTTTGCAAAACCTGCGGTTGTTGGTCTTTTGGAACAATATTCAGGATACTGCCTTTGATAACCTTGGGTGGTGTTTTAATTTTGGTATAGCCTTTCACATAGCTAATCTGTTTAAAATAATAGCCGGCGTTTTTCTGAAGGTTTTCAGTTACGCTATCCAAGCTTTTGCTCAGGGAATCTTTTCGATGCAACAATTCCTTTCGGTTTAGCATGGGGGCATTGTTTTTGAAATTTTCCTCCTGGGTGCGGGTCATATCCTTAAAACTGCTGAAATCAAATTTCACTTCCGTTTGTTTAAAACGCATCCGTGTAAGGGTTTGGCGAGGGTTATAGGTGCCATGATTAGTAGCTGCTTCCTGATAGCGCACCCCATTAACCAAATTGAGCACCATGTAATTACCATCAGAGGTTTTTGACATCTTTCCTTTCTCGGCCATAATAATCTGCGGAACGCCATTGCTGCCATTATGTTCATAAATCATAATGCCATAAAGTGAATCGATAGCGCCCTCTCCTTTTCTTTCCACACGCATGGAATAGCCTGGGATGCTGTTATTAAAAACGCCTGGTTTAATTAAAAATGAAAGTTTTTTATTACGTACGTCCCATAGCAAAGAGCCATATTTGAGGTTGGCTTTGGGCAACATATAATCGGAAAAGAAGAAAGATGCCACGGCCAATCCTATAATGAGCACCAAAAGTGGCTGCATGGCTTTTCTGAGGGAAACTCCTGCAGACTTGATGGCTACCAATTCGTAATTTTCGCCCAAGTTACCAAAGGTCATAATTGACGAGAGCAGGATGGCCAGCGGCAACGCCATGGCAACGTTTGAGGCTGAAGCGTACATCATCAGCTCGGCAATTACATACCATTCAAACCCCTTGCCTATCAAATCGTCGACGTACTTGAACAAAAAGAACATCAACAGGATAAACATCACAATAAAGAATGTGACAGCAAAGGGCCTTATAAATGCCTTAATAAGCAGTAAATGGATCTTTTTCAATGATGCAAAGATAGGCAATGCCAATGAGAAAGTAATAAAATTTAGCTTGCGTTAACGGTTAAAAGTAGCGCTAAATTTTTTCCGACAGTTTGGTTAGGCGCCCAAAACGCTCAGCAAGTAGGTGATCTGATTATCCCATATTTGCTTTCTTTCCTGCAAGGTTTCCTCGGTAGCAAAGTCGGTAATGGCTAGTGCCACATCGTTAGTAAGCTCATCCTGGATAATTTCCATTTCGAAATAGCAATAAGGTTCGTCATCAACCCACTTAAACTTTACCAGTTTATTTTCTTTGGCGCTAATGAGTTTGGCTTTCTGCACTTCCCCATCCCAGGTAAAAGTATAGGTTTGGTCTCTAAAAACTACATCGTCGGCAAACCACTGCGCTAAACCGTTGGGCTCGCTTATAAAGCTGTATAGTATGCGTGGAGATGACCTTATAGCATATTCTAATGTAAATTTTTTCTTTTCTGACATCCTTACTTCTATTTTTTTGCTTTTCTATTTTTTCTAAAGAAAAGTATTTTCTTTTATAAATGCAAAGTTTTAGAAAATAAGTGATTTTTATTTTCCAAGTGCTACTTAACGGCTTTGCGCATGGGCTTACTAAATTTGGAAATCCTTAAAAAACAGCACTCTCCAATAAATAAAAAACCTTTTTCAATATTTTTCTTTGTTTTTTGGATTTAATCCTATATTTGCAGCTCGAAATTTTTCGGCGGGGTAGCTCAGTTGGTTAGAGCGCAGGATTCATAACCCTGAGGTCACGAGTTCAACTCTCGTTCCCGCTACTAGGATTACCAAGCCTTTAGACTTAAAACGCTAAAGGCTTTTTTTTTGCTACGCATTGTTAACGCAAGGCTTGGTGAAAGGAAACAGCCAGAAGATAAATGGATCTCAAAGTTGTTTATCGTTGCCAGAGTTTCCATGACTTGTGATAGTTGCATTTCTGATTATTCAACAATTCCTTTAGGTGCTGCGATATGGTTGCTTGGGCAAGTCCAAGTTCTGCTACAAGATCATTACAGATACGTGCCTGTTGTTTGATCATGTGCTGTAAATGGAAATACGTGCAGGATGCGCCAAGGCCTTCAAGATATTTGCCAACTCATTCTGTATTGAAGATGTTGCTCTTAGTTAGTCCCATATATTATTAATCGTATACCGAAATTTGAAAAACTGCATGTTCTTTGTGACAAGCAAATAACAATTCATGACATGTATTTTGGGCTAAACGTTACTATATTGGCGAAATTTAGGAACTTAAAATAGAGCTTATGAAATGTCCAAATTGTAATGAAACATTGTTGATTGCCGAGCGCCACCAAGTAGAAATTGACTACTGTCCAAATTGCAGGGGCGTTTGGTTAGACCGCGGCGAGCTGGATAAAATTTTAGCACAAGCAGACCATCAACCTTACCAAGAACCCAGAAATAGAAACGATGACCAACGAAATCATCATGATAGCTATTCTACGGAACACCAGTATCAGCAATATCCCAAAAAGAAAAAATCATTTCTTTCGGAGCTGTTTGACTTCGATTAGTTAAATAAAAACAGCCCAACACGGATTGGGCTGTTTTTTAGCCGTTTTTTTTGGCTAAAAGCGAAACTTACCATCGTTTGACGATCAGCTGTGCAAATAAAGGGTGCTGCCACTAGCCCAAAAAGCATCCGGCCAAAACAGGGAATGTTTCAAAGATTTTGCTTATTCTTCTAAATATTTAACGGCAAACGCCACCCAGTCTTTTACCGATTTATCCAGATAAACATCAGGCTGTATCCCAATATGATCTATAGGATAATCGGGTAAACGTAACGCCCGGTAAGTTGGCATGAACAATTGGTAGCCGGAACAAGCTAAATCATTTAAATAGGCATTACCATAATCTAATGCTCCGTAACTTGGAACACCTAATATTTTAACTTTTTTACTTTGTTTGGCTACAAACAAAAAGTATTCTGCGGAGCTTCCAGAGCCCTTATCGGCTAGGATTACCACGTGCCTGGGACTTTTTGCGGCTACGGATACATTTTCGATGTAAATGGGTTGTCCGGTAACATTGAAATTAACAAACTGTCCCAAATTTGCCTTTAGCGTTGCGATGTTCTGATCTATATTGGCGGTTGGGGTACTTTTATCGAGGCTTTTTTTATACGCTTCCAAATGGTTGATATAGGTTTGGGTTGCCAAAAACTCGGCACCGGTATTCCTGATGGATTTTCCCATGATATAAGGTAGCAGTTTTTGATAAGCATCGGTAGTGCCGCCAGGATTTCCCCTAAGATCAACGATGAGATTTTCACTGTTTTCAAGCTGCGTTTTGTGGTCCTCAATCAATTTTGAAAGTTGTTCCAGATATTGATATTCGAAACTTGGCAGTTTAAGCATGGCGGTTTTAGCCGTTAGTTTTTTAAAGTAGAAGCCCTCCAGTTCGTTTAGCCGAGTAGCCACCGCCGCTTCATTGATGGGCAGTGGACTTTCCTTTGCCAACGCTACGTTTACTCCACTTAAAAACAGTACGCCTTCCTTATATAAAGTAAAGTTTCCGGTTTTTAGGGTCTTATCTCTCAGCGCATATTCAAACGTGCCGTTGGCCAACAACCTAAACTTGATTTCCTTGGGTTTCCATAATGGAGATTGTGCTTCGATAATAAAGCCTACATATTCATTTTTACTTAGCCTTTTAACACCAATACGATAGCCATCTGTTTTCCAAACTCCTTCAAGCGTGTCTTTTGTTTGGGCCACCTGATTTTGAAATTCCTTAAGATCTATAGCAATGCTTGCTGCTTTGCCCATGGTTGTACCAGAGATAAAAGGCGCTCCATTGGCCCCCACCCATAAATGCGGATCCTCAAAGAAATCGATATATTGTTTTAATATTTTTTGGCAGGCTAAGCTATCAGCTTGCTTAACTTGTTTGGTTAAATTTTCCTTAAATCCGTTGTACAAAAACGTTTCTTTGGTTTTTGCCGAAAAGCCTGGATATTCTGCTTCTACCTTACTGATGAGCTTATCTAAAACCTGCCCACAAGAGCATGGAGTTTGCTGGCCGAAAGATAGTGCAGGGAGAAGCGTAACGAGTAGATAGCATAGTTTTTTCATCTTGTGATTACCTAATGGTTGAGCGCCAAAGGTACGGCCTGCCCTATTTTCAAAATAGTAAAAATGTAAACCAACTAAATGAAAAGCCAAAGATTGCCCTGCTGGGTATCTACCTTTTTGAAGAAAGTGTAAGGGTTAACCTTTGTAAGTTGCTTAAAATCTTTAACCAAATGTGATTGGTCGTAAAACAAACTATCGTAGGACAGGGCTGTTAAATTTTTACTGGATTTTTGATGGCCAATGGCCTTTCTAAAACGATGTATCTTTCGGTACTCGGCCGCAGGTTTACCTATATTTTTGGTGAATATCTTATTGAGGTATTGTCTCGAAAAGTTTCTCCTTTGCGCAATGTCGTCAATTTTCAACTCTGCTTCCACATCAGCTAAAATATCCTCCATCAGCTTCTGTTCGGCTGCCTTTAGTTTCGACAGCCAGTATTGCTCCAATCGCTCCCGTTGAAGATTTCGGTCCTGCGCTTGGAATATCTTCTGCATGTTGGCCATAAAGTCTGGGAATGGATTGAAATTCTTGCCGCTTTTATGCTTAAATAGTTGCTGTACGTTGTTAACGAAACGGTTAATTCCCAAAGGCTTAAAATAAATGGTTATTTCCTCAACAGCGCCTTCGATAAATACCTCGATTGGTGCGGTGTAACGTGCTACATAATTGGCCACGATATTTTGCCCAAAGGAAGGTTTTACCACAATTTTGCTTTCCTGCATTTCAATTTCTATGCCCCGGCTTACCGATACAATGAAGAAATTATTGGGAAATGTCCAATAATGCAAAGGTTTTGTACTTGCACCGGGCGAAATAAAATAGTAACCTTCAATATACTTGCTTAGTGCCTCTTGTTTGGGCCTGTAAAATTCCATCTCCATCTGTTCCCCAAGTTACCGCAGCTTTATTTCCTTAAGATTTTCTCCATGGCCTTGCCTTTGGCCAATTCATCAATCAATTTGTCCAGATAACGCACTTGCTGCATTAATTTATCTTCAATATCCTCTACACGATAGCCACAAATTACACCAGTAATTTTTGACGCATTGGGATGCAGCCTTGCCTGCGCAAAAAAATTTTCGAAATCAGTTTTTTGATCAATATGTTGCTGTAGGGTTTGGGCATTGTACCCCGTTAGCCAAAAGATAATTTCATCTACCTCTGCCTTGGTACGGCCTTTTTTTTGGGCCTTGGCCAGATAAAGTAGGTAGACACTGGCAAACGACATGCGGTAAACTCTGGTGTTGTTCGGATTCATACGGACTGCTTTTGGTTTTCAAAACTACAACTAAAGAAGATATTTTTCTGCATAAAATCAGCTGCCAAACTTGCTTGCCCTCGAAAAATCGGCCTTTAATTTCCTCATCAAATTATCCTTTATTTCGTTGGGCAGGTCTTTTAATTTAGGGCCCAGGTTAGGTTCCCTAAGGGTGCAGTTCCCCGCATCGTCGCAATAAAATTTCAGGTGATAGAGGTATTTTTTGTTACCGTAAAAAATGATAAACGATGCTTTTACGTCGTTATCGGCATTACCACAGTAAAAGAAAGGAATGAAAACGGCCTTTGTGCCACCATGCTCTGAAAACCACATATCGTTTTCCCTAAACAAAATCATTTCCATTTGATAATCTTTATCGTCAAAAACAATTTCCTGAACAAAGTTTTTGTTCTTTAATACGGCTTTAATTTTGGTTTTATGCCCATCAAACGGTGGTTTGGCGGGGTTACACAGGGCATTTACATTTACGGTAAGCTTATTTTCACCATTTTTATCTTTCCACACTTTATAAATTTTGGCGGAATCAGTTTGGACCACTTGTGCTACAACAGGTTTGCAGCACACCATCAATAAAATAAAGCTTAGCTGGTGTACATTTGTCCCTAAGCCTTTGCTGATATTAAAAAAATTCCTCATCTGTGTTGATAAATAAGCAAGCTTACCATGTTTCAACCACAATTTAAGGATAATTAATTAATCTGTACGGTAAATTCAAATCTCCGGGCACAAAAAAACCTTGCAGGCCTTTGAAAACCTGCGAGGTTAAAAGACCAATAGCCAGGTGCGGCGTAAAAATTATCTGGTCAAAGCGATAAAACTAGGGTCGTTCCATAAGTTTTGAAGGTGTGGAAACTTTTTGGCATCTTTCTTCAATTCGGGCTCCATGCTAAAAGTTTGTTCCAGCAAGGCCAGGCTTTCTTCGGTTTTCGACTGTAGGTTTTTGATAATGGCCATTTGATAGTAATTCCAGGAAAAGGGCTCAAGCTTATTCAGTCCTTCAAAAACAGCGATAGCTTCTTCAAATTTTTGCTGGCCTTGCAGGTACAACCCTTTACAGTAACCCAATTGATATTGGGCATTTGGTGTTAATTTTTGATGATAATGGTCAAATTCGGCTATGGCATCAGCTTCCGGCAACGCCGAAAAAGTAGTAATCAGCAACTGAATAGCGATGTGTTCGCTATGATAGTTGGCAAAAAGTTTTTTTACCGATGACAGGGCATCCTGAAATTGGCCATTTTTAAGATGGAACTGAATAATATAAATGAGCGCATTGGGATGGTCGGGATCGTTTTCGAGAATTTTTTGTACGAGTTGGATAAACTCGCCTTCAGTTTCTGCAGTCATCGTTTCATAAAGCAGGTCCATTTTATTTTCCAACACAAAAAGATGGTTCGGTTCTAATTTCAAGGCCTTGTTAAAACATGCCAAGGCCTGTTCCCGATCTCCTCTTTGGGCATAAAGGGAGCCCTTATTGGCATAGGCCAGCGTGGCATTTTCATCCAGTTCCAACGCCTTATCAAACAACTCGAGGGCATTGTCAAAATCACCTCTTTCCATTTGATAGGCGCCGTAGCCAATGTACCTGTCCACTTGGTCGGGTTCTACGTTTCCTTTGGTATGCTCCGGATTAGGGGTAAATTTAATGTCTACAATTTCGCCAGAATCAACGGCCTGATCAAAATCTTTTACTGCATTCTCGTTCAAGCGTTTCAAATCATCAACCACCTGGGCAATTTGCTGAGCATCCAAGCCTTCTTTTTGCAGGGCAATCTCCACATTTTCGTACTTTAGCTTTTGTTCAAAATAGATCATCCGGGCCAATGCCAAAATCTCTACCCGATATTGTTGTGAATAGAACGTTTCATCGTCAATTCGTTTTTTCTTTGGTTTAAAAAAATCAAATAATCCCATGGTTTTAAGTTAGAAAGCCGGCCATTTTAGCGGCATGAGCGTTTATGATCAAATATTTGGGCTTAAAATAATAAATTTTGATTTAAGGCAAGGTTTGTAATGGTCTTTTTGGACAAATTTTGTTTACGGCCGCCATTTACATAGCGGGTGCAAACCTGAATCCGTTTAGTTTTCAAACAAATAACCGCTGTACACCTAAAATGCGCTTTGCATGGTGAGCAAGCTCCGTTGGACTTAAAGCATGCTCATTAGTGTTCCGAGACTGCAAGTTTGCGCTTTCGAAGCCCAAACTTGCCGTTAAAACAATTGACTGAGGCCTTTGGAAGGCCACTGTTAGGCCCTGAATAACTGAAGTTGCCAAAAACAAGCCTGTTTAATCTGCCTGCCCGTTCTCCAAAAACTCAAGGCCATGCATCAACCAAAATAAAAATTGGTTTTTTGAGTAGCAAATGAACATATACGAAAAATTTCGTAAAAAATAAATCCTTCATGCAACGAAGCGAAAAATGGTCTCGTCTTTTATGAAAATCTTTATCGATGAAAATAAATTTCCTACAAGATATTCCACTTAAAATCCGAGCTAACCAATGGGTGATCACGTTATTTTTAACCTTTTTGGCTACACAAATAGTAAATGCCCAAGAAAAAATCAAGTTTCAGGGAATAGTTAAAGACAGCATTAACCTACAAGCAATTCCTTACGCAAGGGCAAGTTTCCAAAAAGTTTCGCAACTCAAAAGCTCGGCAATCCATACTGCTTCTGATACCTTGGGCATGTTTACACTTAATTTAGACACCGGAGTTTATCAAATTTCGGTACAACTTGTTGGTTATGCGCCGCAGACGCAAAAAATCAAAATTATATCCAGCGGTTTACCTCCCGCCCTCTTTTTGCTCCAACCCATAGCCAACCAGCTCAAGCAGGTTGCCATAATTGGCAAAAAACCACTAATTAGCCAGCAAAAAGACAAATTGGTTTATGATGTGGAGCAAGATGAGGCGGCCAAAGGCGAAAATATTAGCGATGTAATGCGACGGGTGCCGATGTTAAGTGTAGATGGCGAAGGCAATGTGCAACTAAACGGGCAAACCAATTATAAAGTTTTGCTGAATGGGCGTGAAACCGCCATGTTTGCCCAAAATACCAGGGATGCGCTAAAGGGCTTTCCGGGGGCGGTGGTTGCCAAAATAGAAGTCATTACCTCGCCTTCGGCCAAATATGATGCCGAGGGTATTGGGGGTTTGATCAACATCATTACCAAAAAGGCCATTGTTGGTTATAATGGTTTTGTAAATGCGTACTACTCCAACATCAATTACCAAACGAGTACCAATTTTAGTGTGCGCTCAGGCAAATTTGCCATTACGGGAACTTACTTTTTAAGTGGCAATTACAATAACCAGTCAAAGGTGTTTAACGAAACGCTATCTCTACAACCTTCTGTTTATCAAAAACGATTTTTAGTAGGCCAGCAGGTAACCAACCGCTTTTTAAACAACGGCAACCTGGAGATGAGCTACAACCTCGATAGCCTGCAAACCATAGTTATTTATGGCAACGTAAGTGGTGGCCACAACAAAAGCAGCTTGGCACAAACCATTACTACAGCGGTGGCCAACGCAGCGCCGCAGCTTGATTTTTTCACCCAAAACATCCGAAATAATTTTCCAACTTACGGCCTTGGCAGCGATTTTATCAAGAAATTCAAGAGCCATCCGGAGAAGGAACTGAGTTTTAGGTTTAATGGCCTGTTCAGCAAAAATGATGGGCTTAACAATAGTTTAATGGACCGCACCAACGGGGATCTTTTCAGGAAAAACGACAATTATTCGAAAAATAGGGAGTACACCGTACAAACGGATTTTATCCAGCCCATTGGGCCATCGTTAAAATTTGAAACCGGTGCCAAATTTATTTTTAGAGATGCAGATGCCAACTATCTAAGCCTGAGCCGCACTGCCCAAGAGCTGCCTTTTGAACCCGATGCTTCCAATTCTGACAGTTTTGCCTATCAGCAACAAGTGTATGGCGGCTATGGCTCCGTAGCTTTTTCTTTGGGAAAACTTAATTTCAGAACGGGACTTAGGGCAGAACATACCGAAGTAGATGGCGATTTTTTTAACACCAACACCAAGGTTAAGCAAAGTTACACAACCTTTATTCCGGATTTTTCCGTAAATACCCAGCTTGGCAAAGGCTATACCATGATACTTGGCTACACCAAGCGCCTGCAGCGCCCTTACATTAACACGCTCAATCCTTTTATTCAGAACAACGATCCATTAAACCTTTCTTTTGGCAACCCTGAACTTGGCGCACAAACGATGCACACGCTATCATGGCAAAACCGAGTTTTAAAGGGAGCCAGTTTTTTTTCCTTTTCACTTACGGCATCCTACTCCGGCAATATGATTACACAGTACACCACGTTTGATGAAATTTCGGGCGTGAGTACCACACAATATGATAACATAGGCCGAAACCGAGAAATTGCCTCTTTAATTGCTTTCTCCTCTTCGATCAAAAAATTGAGAGGAGGCGTTAATGTAATGGTTCGTTACAACAAAATCGAAAATACTTTGATTGCCAGCCAGCAACAGGACGGCATTAGCGGAAATTTAGGTACTTTTTTCTACCTATCGCTTTACAAGAGCTTCTCCATTAGCGGCAGCGGCGGTATTAACCGGCCTCCCTTTACGCTGGTAAATAGCCAAAAGGCAATCCATTACTATCAGATCAACTTTGGATGCAAATTTTTCAAAGACAAACTTAGCACGACAGTTAATTTTAATAATTTTTTTGCCAAATGGCGAAATAATTACTCGTTTACCGAAGATCGCAACTTTAGCAACAGCCTACGTACCCAAACCCCATTTAGGGTAACCTATATAGGCTTTACTTATAACTTTGGCAAGCTGAAAGAAAATCTTTCGAAGAAAAAAGGCGTAAAAAACGACGATTTGATTAACTAGGGATTGGCGTACATGGCCACCAAAAGCTCGCAGGTTCCAATACCTGCGAGGGTTTTAGCTTAATGGACTTATTAACGATCTAAATGGCCCAGCCATTTAAAAGGCGAATAGGTATCGCCTATACAGGCTTTTACTATTTGTGCGCTAACACTTTCAAAATTTTCGCTGTTGCTCAACAACACCACCGCTATTCCTTTTTCGGGAAAGGCTACGGCATAATTCTGGTTGGCATCGCCGTGCCCGGTATGAAAAAATGCCTTGCCATAAGGCGATTGGAACAAACCTATTCCCAGGCCCCAGGCTAATTTAATGGCATCGTTTTCATGGGTCAAACTGTCTTTCAAGCTACCAAAACCACGTTTGCTGGTTACCGCAATTTGCGCACTTAACATTTGCTGAAGGCTGGCTTTGCTTAAGCCTTTGCTGGCCATTAACTGGAGGTAAAAACGGGCATAATCGCGAGCGGTGGTTGACATTGAACCTGCCGCACGGCTGCTTTGCCTTCTTTCTGAGCCGTATTTTTTGCCATCTTTAAAATAGGCATAGGAAAAATTGCTTTCAAAGGGCTTTTGCCAAATCATGCCGGTGCCAGCCATTTGCAGTGGGCCAAAAACTTCCTCTTGGGCAATCAATTCAAGGGGTTTACCGGTATATTCTTCTATCATAAACCCCAACAGATTGATGCCCTCGTTGGAATAGTAAAATTTTTGGCCCGGCCTGGCTATTAAACTGGCTTTATTGCCATATAATTGACGCAGCACGGGTAAGCCTGAACGATGCGCCAATAACATCCGGGGCGTAATTAAATTGAACGAAACGGTATCTTCGGCCAAGTCTTTCCATTTGGGATATTCGGCTATAGGTTTTTTTAAATAGGTATGCACAGGTTGATCTAACTTGAATATTCCACGATCAGCCAAACGCAGGAAAATATAGGCACTTACTGGCTTGGTTAGGGAAGCCGCATACATTACGGTGCTATCGTTCAAAGGTTTTTGGTTTTCTACATCCTTAAAGCCAAAACTAGAGGTCCATACGGTTTTATGGTTGTTGATGATGGCCACCTGTAATCCGGCAATGCGGGCACTATCTACCAAGCGGGCTATTGTTTTTTGGAGGGCGTAGGTACTTACCGATTGGCCATTGAGGTGTTTTACCGTGGCGGCATGTTGAGCAAATAAAGGAAATAGGTAAAGTGCAAAAGCAAGCGTAAGTAGGTTTTTCATCTTTTAAATTGTTTAGGACAAATTTAGGATGGCATATCGTTTGTTTCAACGACAAGTACCCGACACCTTTACGTCACTTTGGGCCTTTTGCCTCATTAAAGGCCATTATTTTAAAAAACTATAGGATAATGGGTAACGAATAGGCTGGCTATTGATGGCCCTGAACAGGTTGATCAAACACATCGCCATGGTGTAAAAATAAACCAATAACGCTAAGGGGAAACCTATCGGGAAAAAGAATATCAATAGAAAAATAGCGGGAACAAAAGCAAATGACATGGTGAGCTGGAAGTTGATGACCTGCTTGCCTTGGCGGTCGTATTCGGGCAACTCGTTTTTTTTCAGGAACCACAAAACGCCGGGGATAATGATGTTGAGAATGGGAAAAAACATCCCTATTAAAGCCGAAGCGTGAAACAGCGGCGTTAAATTGCCAGGCTTGGTTAATGGTGCAGGGTTTGCCGTGGGCTCGGTTTCCAAGAGGGTCGCTACGTCTACATCCAAAACATCTGCCAATAATTTGAGCGTAGCCAAGTGGGCCTCTACGGCACCTTTCTCGATCCGTTGGATTGTTCGGACACTTACGCCAGATAGAGCGGATAATTGTTCTTGACTTAACCCTTTGTTACGGCGGCAGCTAGCTAATTTGGATGTGGACATACACAAATATAGAAGTTGGAGCATAAAAAATAGTTCAATTGTTCATTGTCCATTCATTTTTGTCATGCAGCGAAGGCGCTCATTGTTTTTTGTTCTTCCGCAGATTGCGCTGATTGATGGCTTGGTTATTTGATAATTTTCTCCTTGGTTCATTGGCTGTTTAAGTGCGCTCAAATGAGATTTACTGCGTAGCTGCTATGGGGTTCCTGGTTACGCGCTGAATAACAGGAAGTACTTAAACGACAAAGCCGCAACTTTCGTTACGGCCCTGTTTCATTTAAATGATTTCTTATTTACTGTACTTGTACGTTAATGAGCTTTAACCATCCTTCAGGCGTGATGTCGCCGTTTACAGATAGTTTTATCCCTGGCTTATTGCCGTCGGTGGTATCAACAATGGCCACGGCCCAGGTATATGTTCCGGCAGGCACATCTACGTTGGCTTTTAGCTCATACTTTGTGGGTGCATTTTTCATCCACGTTGAAGGCTCACTGGCTTTATCCAGCAATACCTTTTTCACAGCGCCACTACCATCTAACAAGGCAAAAGCTACCTTATACTTAAAGTTCCACTGCGGAATATTATTAGGGAAATAGCCCCAGCCCATATTTCTCCAACGGTGCGTAATGGTGGTTTCGGTATTGCTGTTGAGTTTTTCTGGCAGGTAAACCTGATCCGGATATAAGCGATAGCCGCCTTCAGAAACAAAGCGCTGCACCAAGGTAAATGACTTAGCAAACCAGCTTTCAATATCTCCAATACGGAAATCCATGGTATTTACGGCAGCTTCTAAGGAGGCATCAAATTCCCCTTTCCGCACATCTTCGGGATGGCCTTCGCGGTACTTGCCGCTTGGATCAGTCCAATAACGGTGGGTGCCGCTGGTGATCCAGCCGCCTTCCATCAAAATTGGACGTTTAAAATTCCAGGCTTTGGCAAAATTCTTTTCCCAAGTTTGGTAGTAGTCGGTCATGCCAAAAGCATCTTGGCGAAGGCTGTATCCTTTGTTGATCAATTTGACAAGTAATCTTTCTGAATTAGGATTGGCTGAGCCCCAGCTTACGGGATCTCCCACTACCCTATGGTAGTTTATGGCCAAAGGAATTTTGGTGAATGTTCTGGTGTAAAGGTCAGATATCCAGTCCATCACTTCTTCTTTGGCTTCTTCAATTTTTGCGACAGGTGTGCTAGCCGCTGGATCAAAATAGACGACGTTATGCGCCTCGCCCCATTTTCCCAAACCGTAGGCGTCAATGAATGCCGTTTTCTTTGGATCGTTAAAATCCTTGGCCAGCTCTTCGATAAATTTGGTGTAATACTGCCTGAAAACGGGATCTTGTGGGTATGGGGTTTTGCGTGTAGGATAGGCGGCATTTTCCAGGTAAAATTTCGCACCTGCGTCAAACACAAATTGCGGGGTATTCAATCCTTGGTCGCGGCCGTCTACTACAATACGAAAAGAGATGGGCAAACCTCTGCTTTCGGCACCTTTAATCATTTTATAGATTGCCGTACTGGGGTCTCGCCATGCGTAAACCCCGTTAGCAGGGTTAAATGTAGCCCAGTTGGTACGGATGTAGCAGGCCGAAGCATAATCAATAGCCTTCACCCTTTTTCCCAAATCTGGCACATAATATTCCGTATCCCAATAGCTTTCCAGGCCAGATCCCGAGCCATACATCACCCATCCGTTTAAAGGGTTGCGGAATACGGAACTCCTGTTATAGTTAGGTTTTACCAATGTTCCCTGGGCTTTTGTAGCCTCATCTTCCTTGTTTTTTTTACAGGCAAAAACCAGGAGGCACATGATTGCGGCCAACGTTTTTAGGCCTGCTATTTTATAGTTTTGTTTTTTCATTTTGAGTAACCTTAAATTTAATTTATACTCCAGCATTTTTACAGGTTTTGATTTAGCGTTTCTCTGCTAGGATAGTGTTGTTCCGTAAATCAAAAATCAGCACATTGGTGGTTGCGGGAATAGTGTAATAGGAGTTGCGCTGCGCACTGGTGGTTCCGCCCGCCAATTCGGTCACTTTTCCTAGGATCAGCGTAAGTTCCTGCGCTGTGCCGGTACCACTTACGGGAGCGGTAAAGGCGTAGGCCAAGTTCTTATTATTATCCGTACCACCATATACAATAAACTTGGCTTTTCCAACCCTGCCGCCAGTATATACAAGTACTTGCGGGTCGGCCAAACTTACTTTACAGTCCATTTTAATTGGGGCGCCCCAACTGTTGATTTGTCCGTGCATCCATAACTCGGCAACTGTAGTGTTGTATACTACGCCGCCGTCGCCATTCCAAGTAACTACCCTTGGGGTTAGCGCCTGCGCAGGCGAGTAGATGGTTGCTGTGGCTTTTTGCATGTTTACCACTACGCGGTACTCGCCGGCTGTTTCTATCTTCCATGCAAATTTGGCTTCACGCATTTTAATCGGTACTGCCTGTCCATCTTTAAGTGTGGTGCTGGCATCTGCCGCTACAATGTAGTTGGTAGTTCCGTTGAACTCTACTGGGATTTCGAGGTCACCTGGCTGTAAATTCAATACATAAGCGTATTGGTTAAGGTTTTCCAAGGTTGCCGGCATTTCGATTTTATTAATGCCCTGAATGGCGCTTCCGGCCAAAAATACTTTATCGGCATCAAAAACTACGGTTTTAATTGGCGTTACCACTACGCGTATGGTACGTACTTCGGGAGCTTCAAAGGTTGCACCACCTTGCCATTCGGCCACTACCCTAAACTCCAGGGTAAAAGATTTGTTGGCTGGTATTCCCCATTTTTCATTTGCCCAGTTCTGCAACTGTTCTGAGGTGAAGCTTCGGCTAAATACGCCGTCGTCTTCATAAGTAAAGATAGCGGTTGATGAGCCAAAGTTATTGCCCAATACATCTAAACTGGTTGTGTACGATACCATGTGGTCATCAGACTGCGGCCTGGCAGGTGTCCAACTGAAAGTGACGATATCTTTTCCAAGGTTATTTTCATCGAGCGCAATATTTGCCGCCGAGGCCTTGAGTTCCATTTTTTCTTGAACTTTTGGAATGTCGTTGATTCCCTTTTTACAGGCCGAAAGGCAAAGTACAAAGCTCAAAAACAATAAGGTTCTATTTAAATAGTTTGTTCTTTTCATCTGTTTATTTTTTTTACAACATTGTGGTTAGTTGCCGTATCCTGGGTTTTGCGGGAATGGAGCATCTCTATTCGAATCTCTGATTGCCTGTGGAATTGGCCATAGTGCATGGTTTTCATTCACCTTGTCTTTAATTGCGGTGTTATAGGCTTTCACACGTTCCACATATTTTTTGGTACGCACCAAGGTAAATCTTCTGCTTTCCTCACCTACCAATTCCCTGATACGTTCATCCAACAGATAATCCATGTTCATTTGTGCGGCCGCCACATCTCCGGCACCGGCTCTCCTGCGCACTTCGTTTACGGCATCAGCAGCTTTCGAAGGGTTATTTTGTCCGAGATAAGCTTCGGCCAATAGCAGGTAAGTTTCGGCCAGGCGAAATTTCATGCGGTCTTTGTAGCTGCCGGTTAAACTTAGGTTTTCGGTACGTCCGTAGAAAAACTTGGTAATTGCAGGGAACAATGTTTTGGTTGTAAACCAAGTTTGCTCGGTAATTGCGGCTTTCTTTCCATATAGGGCGGCGTCACCAGCATTGTTGTAGTACCAATCACGTTTAATGTTATAATTTGAATTTCGGATATCATTGGTGTTAAAAATACCCGCAACATTTCCGGTGGCGTTGGTACGGTTTGTGCCCATCCACCATTTCATAGGTACCAGTTGGGCAATACCACGGCCGCCCAACGTATCGGCTAGTACAAATCCGCTGATTGACGAGTAGTTTGGAATCCAGGCCCTGCGTGTCCAATCATCGGAATTGGTGCCGCCGCCAATCACGTTAAATTGGAACTGCAATACCCAGATACTTTCTTTGTTGCCGCTTTTTCTATTTTGATTGTTTTCTAGGAACATATCGCTGAATACATCCCCGGGTTTGTCTTTATTTACGCCAAATCTGGTTTTCATCAGGTTGTAATATCCGCTGTTGATTACCGCCAAGGCTGCCTTTTCTGCTTCTGGGTAATTGCCCTGCAGCAAATAGATTTCGCTTAACAGGTGGCTTGCCGCCCATTTGGTTAATTTTCCTTCTTTCAAAGTACTGGCATCTGGGTTTGTTGGCAAATGGTCAACGGCAAATTTGAGGTCATCTACCATGTGCGCAATTACTTCGGCTTTAGGGGTGCGCTCAAAATTAAGTTTGAAATCGTACAGAATGGTTTCTACGTAGGGCACGTCACCATATAAATAAACCAGGGTACGGTAGGCATAGGCCCTAAAGAAACGGGCTTCGGCCTGAAAACGAGCTTTGTCTGTTGGCAAGTCCCAATTGGTATTTTTATCGGCATAAACGAGCATCAGGTTTGCCGAAGAAATTAAGCTGTAGGCCCAATTCCAATAGGTTCCTACAAATCTTTCGGATGGGGTGAGGGTTAGGTTGGCAAAGGCCATTAACGAGGCGTCGCTATTAATAACATCAGCAATATCGGTAGCTGCCTGCAAGGCTTCATAAGGAGCGGCACCGTTGTGGATATAGGCTCCGCCTTCGCCATAGGTATTATATTCTGAACGCGTTAATGCGTAAAGTCCGGTACTGCCTACTTCAAACCCATAGGTACTGGTATAAGTATTGGTTGGGGCAAGTGCTGTCTTCAAATCTTCTTCTAAAAACTTTTTACAGCCACCCGACGAGAACAATATGGTAAGTGCAATACTTGCTTTGATTATATTTTTCATTTTCATGTGGTATTAAATTAAAAGTTTACGTTTAGACCGAACATATATGAACGAGCTGTTGGATACGATGCCATCCAGGTATTGTCGTAGTTAAGCACTTGTCGGATGTTGGAGAAAGTGTGCAGGTTATTTACGCTGGCATTTACATCAATACCACTTACGCCTATTTTTTTGGCAACGCTTTGCGGAACTCTATATCCGAAAGTGATATTCCTAACTTGTACATAGTTCACTTTTTTATAGTAGCCATGTCCCACGGGATTTAGATAGCCGGGAGAAACAATGGTAGCATTTGGATTTTCAGGAGTCCAGTAGTTGGCACCATGCACATAATTGGTAATTCCAAAGGTCCATGCGCCGATGTTGGCCATGTGGTCATCACGCCATACGCCAAAAACGCCAGTTACCAAAGCTGATGCATAAAAGTTTTTATAGCTTAGCCTGTTGGCAAGTGAAGCCGTGTAACGTGGATTTTTAGAGCCGATCACTTTCCTATCACGGGCATCAATAATTCCGTTGCCGTCCAAATCTTCCAGCTTGGCCGAACCAGGTACTGCGCCCGCAACATTAGGTGTTTCTCCGTTTTGCCATACACCAATCATGTTTTGATCAAAAAATACCCTTAACGGCTTGCCGATGTACCAATTGTTTCCGATGTCATCTTTTCCGTCGCCCCTTAGTTCCACAATTTTGTCGCGGTTTAAAGAAAGTACTGCTGTAGAGCTCCATTTGAAATTTCGCACATCAACGTTAACGGTATTTAGTGTTACCTCAATTCCTCGGTTTTGTGTTTCGCCAATGTTATCCCAAATCCTACCATAACCGTTCATGATTGGAACAGCACGCTGCATGAGCAAATCTTTGGTTCTGGAACTATACATGTCTATTGTACCGCTCAATCTGTTTTTAAACAGCTGAAAGTCGATACCGAGGTTGGCAGAATAAGTGGTTTCCCATTTTAAACTAGGGTTACCGATCCCATCATTGGCAAGGTATGCTGTATTTACCGCAACGCCGTCATCGCCCCATATATATTTCACGTTTGAGTACAAGCGGTCTAAGGTTTGGTACTCTCTGATGGCCTGGTTACCATTGGCACCGTACGAAACACGCAGTTTAAGCATATCCAGCCAGCTTACCTTGTTTTTCAGGAAGCTTTCGTCGCCAATATGCCAAGCTAGGGCCGCTACGGGGAAAAATGCATATTTGTTGTTCACTCCAAAAACCGAAGAACCATCTGTACGGCCTGTTAGCGTTAACAGGTACCTGCCCTTGTAGCTATAGTTCAAACGGCCCATGTATGATAGCATTGCGTTTTCGACCAAGCCTGAATTGATGATGATATTACGTGCCGCAGAACCTATCATAAAATATTCCGAATCATCGGTAAGGTAGCCTTCGCCACTTTGAGAGGAGCTTACCTGCTTTGTTTGCTGCATACTGAACAAGCCTGTGGCTTCAAAACGGTGATCACCAAATTCGCGTTCATATTTCAACAGGTTTTCCCAGGTATAATCAGTGTACTGCGAATTGCTTATTGAAGCTTTTCCACCCACTTGGGTACCTTGTTCCCTGCCGTCGAAGGTATCTCTTCCGTAATAGGTACCGTTAAAGCCGTTTCTATAGTTGTAGCCAAAATTTGAGCGCAAGGAAAGGCCCTTAACCGGCAACTTTATATCGGCATAGCCAGAAAGGAAAAAGTTGTGATTGATGATATCCTGAACGGCATTTACATTACGCATTGGATTTACAATCAACGAATATTCCATGGGTTCAGGCACATAATTCCCTGAGGCATCCTTGTAGCTACCATAAGGACTTTGCTTAATGGCGTGCTCAAGATTGGGCGTAATGCCGCCATCGCTTCTGCGGGTGTATTGCATACCTATCCCAATGGTTAACCATTTGTTGAAGGTTTGATCAATATTGGTGGTCATGTTTAAACGAGACAAGCGTGAATTGTATACTACCCCATCTTGTTGCAAAGCGGCTAGTGATGCCATGTATTTGGTGGTTTCTGTTCCACCAGAAATACTCAATTGGTGGTCGGTGGTTAATGCTCTTCTAAACACATAGTCCTGCCAATCGTGGGTAATTCCCTTGGCGTAGTTTCCGCGTTCGGTTACACTGATGATATCTCCGGCAATGGGGTCTAATAAAGATCCGCTAAAGCCTTGCCTCAACCTTCCAATATCCTGTTGAAAACGGATATATTCGTTTGGCCCCATCACATCAATGGTTTGCATGGGTTCGGCCATGCCCAACTGCCCGCGATAAGCCACTTGTGCCTTGCCTAATGAACCTCGTTTGGTTTGGATCAGGATAATACCGTTTGATGCACGAGAGCCGTAAATAGCGGCCGCCGATGCATCTTTTAAGATACTTAGGTTTTCGATATTGTTTGGATCAAGATCGCTAAGGGTACCACTATAAGGTATTCCATCTAAAATAATCAACGGCTTGTTATCAGCCTGTATGGAGTTTTCGCCACGGATCAGCAAACTTTGGCTAGCCCCGGGGGCAGCATTGGCGGTGGTAATGGTAAAACCGGCCACCTGTCCCACCAGGCGGTCCATCAAGTTAGGGGTAGATACCATGCTCAGCTGCTCTTTTCCCACTACGGCCAAACCGCCGGTGAGGTCCTTTTTCTTGGCCGTACCGTAGCCTATTACCACGATCTGGTCCAAGGTTTTATCTCCCGACATTTTCACGTTGATTATGCCTGTAGGATTAACCTTGATTTCTTGCGGGTCAAAACCAATGTAGGAAAACACCAAAGTAGCTGTAGGAGCTGCCTGTAGGGCATAGTTTCCGTCAGCATCTGTAGAAGTTCCGTTTTTTGTTCCCTTGATGATTACCGATACGCCAACCAGCACTTCTCCCTTCTCGTCGGTAACCTTTCCTTTAATTCTAATTTGATCTGTTTGTTGTGAAAAGCCATAATTTGTTGCCATCAGCAGTATGGCCACCATCATGAGCCAGCTCTTGAGCTTGATGTGTAGTTCTTTTATCATTTAGTTTTATATTGGTTAGCATTAAAAATTTATCATTTATGTTCCGCTCAACTGATATGGAGCGAAAAAGCTTGGTTCATTTAAATTTTACGATAGGCACTGGTTTTGTTTGGTTCAACTTCTATTTCTTATCGTTGGTGCGGGTTGTATCTTGCATTGCTGCACCAACTTTATTTATCCATAAAATGATATTTGGAGCCTCGGCAACGAGACCGCTCAAAAGCGCTGCTTATTTCATCCAAACAGCCTTAAGCACTGCCCACAACCGGTTTGTTAAACTACCTGCCTGATAGTTTGCAGAAATTAAAAACTGATAACGAGGCAGCTTATTGATTATGCGCTGAATGCTCGATTTTGGACGGGCCTGTTCACTAGCAATTGCTAAAATGATGAGTTGGTTAGTTTTCATACTTGGTCTTAGGTTGTACAATTGGTTACAACAAAACTATATACATCAAACATCCGTAGGGTTCGTTTTTGTACGAAAATGGTTTGGTTTTGTACAACCAGATGGAATGTGTACATTTTTATACCTCCATAAGGAAAAAAATGGCTTGCTTAATAGAAAATTGGCTTATTGCGCAATGGTTTTAACGTTGTCAACAACTACCGTTTCACCAAATTTCGCCACGATAGGCTCTCCGTTACCGATATATAAAATATCTCTAAAGCTGGCATGGGAAATTCCCTGTGCTTTTATGGGGTGGTGGCTAATGATGTTCCTTACAAACAGCCCCGTAACATTGGCTGCATACTCAACCACCAAGCCCTGTTTAGCCAAAGGGCTGATGATCATGTTTTCGATGAACACGTTCTTTATCCTTAATTTGCCCACGGGCATAATACGGATGGAACGGTGTGAAATGGAATAAAAATCCTGCCAGTTTTGAAGATAAATATTTGAAATGTTATCTATTTCTCCCCGATATACAGAGCCACTTACCACGTTTACATTTTCCTTGCCGGCCTCTACCCCGGTATCGGTTAAACCGATATTGATAAAATCATCGCCACTTTTGCCTTTGCAATTGGCAATGATGATATTCTTACAACCAAACCTTATGCCCAAACCGTCCTGGTTCAGCACCTGACGGTCGGCGCCCGCCACATTGACCGCCTGCCTTACGTTAAAGGTAATATCCTTTACTTGGCCGTTACTACAACGTTCCAAAACCAGGCCATGGGCATGGTAATCTTTCAAAACGATACCGCTAATTTCAAAGCCGTCTACATAGGCCAGTATCATGGCGTGGTTGCGCCAACCGCCTTTTTGGTTCTCGTTTGGCTTGTCGGCATCGCTTCCGTACGACTGGCCAAAACCGTTTGGCGATTTGGATAGTGTTTTATTGTGGTCGCCTGTAGCGCGTGGGTTATTGGCCCCCTCTAAAAGTACATTGCCTTTGCCTATGATCTTGATATTTTTTAAAGGTTCGAGGGTAGAAATGCCCAATCCGGCATTTTCCGAACGGATGAAGTTGTCCCTACATTTATCCGACAGCTTGATTTTGCAGTTATTGAGCTCCAATTCGAAATCTCCGGGAACTAAAATAGCCTCATCTATCAACCATATATCAGTTTTTGCGATGGCATCATATCTGGGGATAACCACCTTTCTCGTTGTTTTTTTGGCGTCATTGATGGCCTTTTGTATCCGCTCGGTTTGGGAGCCTTTGGAATACCTATTGGGACTAAGATCAGTTTCCGTTGGTTTTTGGTTGCTGGCTGCCATTAAAGCGGTGAAACCGTACATGCAGATGCAGCACACTAAGAATACTTTCCTTGAGATTAACATGGTTGTAGTAACGATATTTTAAAGTAAGAATAGCTGTTTTTTCTATTATTTGGCAAATATTTATAACCTTTTCTTTAATCGGGTTAATGCCTCCAGGTAATAATAATCAGCGTAGGTTAGCGGCGCATCAATTTCAGACTTGAAAGGGTAAGCTCCGGTACTGTGTTTGAGGATGAAATCTCCGTTTTCTCCTGGCCTTGCCGTATATTCTGCCGATGAAAGGGTCCTAATTTGTGTATCTACTACGGCCATGTATTTCTTTTTCAAGCCAGCATCCACAAAATCGCTCAATTCCACTAGGGCCGATGCCATGATACAAGCTGCCGAAGCATCACGAGGCGTATTGGGAATTTGCGGCGCATTATAATCCCAGTAGGGGATAAAATTTTGGGGCATTTGCGGATGGTTGATTAGGAAATTGGCGATACTTTTAGCCTGTTCCAGATAACGTTTGTCTTTTGTTTCACGATAAAGATAGGTGTAGCCATATAAGCCCCAGGCCTGTCCACGGCTCCAGGCCGATTCGTCGCCAGCGCCTTGATGGGTCTGTTTTCTGTGTGGAACACCTGTTTCCCGATCGTACGAAACTACGTGATATGAGCTATAATCGGGGCGAAAATGATGTACAATGGTTTTATCCGCATGGGACAGTGCTATTTTTCTGAAGTTTTCGTCTTTGGAATAATCAGCGGCCCATAACATCAATTCAAGATTCATCAGGTTATCAATAATTACCGGATATTGCCAAATGTCTTTTCGATCGTCCCATGAACGGATCAAACCTACCTTTGGGTCAAAACGGGTAGCTAACGATTTTGCACCAGTAAGCAGCACTTCCTTATAACGCTCCTGGCCAGTAAGGCGCAAGCCATTCCCGAAACTGCAGTAGAGCATAAATCCTACGTCATGGTTGTCGGTGGTATATTTCTCTCGCTCTACCCTATCGGTATATAGTTTGGCATATTTCAGCACTTCCTGGTTTTTGTTATGCTCATATAAATACCAAAGTGTCCCTGGGAAAAAACCACTGCACCACCACCTGGAATCGGAAGAAACATCTTTTCCATTTTCAAAAGTCCTGGGCAACCTGCCTGCCTGGTTTTCGTACTTTTTAGCCATCAGCAAGCTTTGTTGTTCTGCAAAATCAAAGGCTTTATCCACTACATTTTTTAAGGATTGGGCTTTGGTTTGGCCCGTAATAAGGAGTGCTATTAAAAATAGCTTAGAGAAAGTTTTTCTCATCTTGTTCATTTATTTTGGTTTTGGAAATACGTTGTTGCTTGCTGGCCAATAGGCCTAGATAATTTTTCATACGAGGTCTTAGGATTTATTTGGTGTTTCCAAAACTAGCATAAACGCAATTTGAAAGGGTTCGTTTTTGTACGGAAATGGTTCGCTTTCGTACGTGGGCAGCTAGCCCCTCTCTCCGCTGTGCAGTTTCTCTCGCTAAAAGGGAGCGAGAACCGTTTGAGAAAGCCAGCACAAATTTTAATAGAAACAATACTTGATGTCCTAGCACGATCTATTCCCTCTCTTTTTCAAGGCGTACCTGTTCCGATTCATTGGAAGGACGAGGAAGAGGTTTTTATCCCATATCGCTTTAAGATCCTGAAATAAATTCAGGATGACGGTTAAAAAAACGGTCAATGCAAAGCTGACAATAACGAAAATGAGGATCCTGTGGTGTAGAAGACTTACGAAGTTTAACTTTAGTTGTCTATTATCCTCAAAGGTAAAACCGAGGGCTTCGCCGTTTTAAAACTTCGTAAGTCTTTTGGGAACCGTACCGTTCCCATAGCGTCATTCCCGTGAAAACGGGGATCTTAGAGCATATTGAAGCCGATTATGCTTTAAGATCCTCCCCTACCGAAATCTCGGTACAAGTAGTGCTCTGGATTATAGATGACAGAAATGAATGGACAGTGAACAATTGAACGAATGAACAATCCAGTTATTTCTTCCCAGCACCGATAGAAGATTTCTTCTTCATTTCCGAAGGACTTATTTCGAACTGTTTTTTGAAGCACACACTGAAGTACTTGGCATTGTTAAACCCTGTCTGATAAGCTACTTCGGCCACGGTTAAATCAGATTTTTCCAATAAGTAAGCACTTCTCTTCAATCGGATATTTAAAATAAACTCTTTAATGGACATGCCTACAATGTCGTGGATTTTTTGGTAGAGGATTGTCCGCCCAACATTCATGTCCGACACAAAATCATCTACCGAATAATTGGCGTTCGCAATGTTGTGTTCAATTACTTTCATGGCCTTTACCAACAGTTCCTCATCCATAGAGGTAATGGTCACATTAGCAGGATCTACCTGTATGCGCTTGCTGTATTTTTCTTTGAGTTCCTTTTGGTTCTTTAATATGGTGTCAATTTGTTGCAACAGATAATCTACATCAAAAGGCTTATCAATAAATACACTTGCGCCATATTCCAGGGCTTTGATCTTATTCTGGTGATCGTCGCCATTGCCCGAAATCATGATGATTGGAATGTGGCTGGTTTTAAAGTTGTGGCGTAAGCTACGGCAAACCTCAAATCCATTCTTGTTGGGCATTACCAAATCGGTAATGATCAGTTGCGGGTAGATTTTTTCGGCCTTGATCAAACCCTCCATGCCATCACTGGCCGTGTAAACGTTGTATTTTTCGGCCAATCGCTGCTCCAGGTAAGCACGCATGGCGGGATCATCCTCAATCAACAATAAACTGTTGGCTTTTCTGGCGCTCGAGGTAGAATTTTCTGGTTCCGCAGCATCCAACATAATGTCGTCTATTTCAGAAATGGTATAATCATATACGTTCGATTGCATATCGCCAGAGCTGGCCTGTGTTTTTAAAGGCAACATAATGGTAAAGGAAACCTTATCGGCCTTGTTCACCATCCATATTTTTCCGCCAAGCACATCAACCAGTTCTTTCACAATGGCCAAGCCTAAACCTGAGCTTTCTTCAAAGGTTGGCCGATGTGACGAGAGACGGTTAAAAGACGTAAACAAGGTGGCTATTTGCTCTTCCGAAAAACCATCGCCGCTGTTGAGCACTTCAATGGAAATATAGGCCGTGCCCTGCTCAACCAAAGGTTGCGGCAACCTTGTTTTTTCCTGATCAGTAGCGGCATAGATGCGAACCCCCACATAACCCTTATTTGGCGTGTATTTTAAGGCATTAGAAAATAGGTTGGTCAGTATTTTCTCGATCACATCATAATCAAAAGCCACCTGCAGGTTATCCTGATAAGCAGAAATATTGGTTTCTATTTCCTTTTTATTGGCATACAGTTCAAACAGCCCAAAAACGTCTCTCACAAAGTTGATGAAATCACCAATTTGCGGATTGAGCGTTATTTTCTGACTTTCTATTTCTCTGAAGCGCAGCAATTGGCTGATCATCCGTTGGATACGGGTCACGTTTTTTTCAATCAAGCCCATGTAGCCTTTGGCACTATCGTTGGTTCCCAAGGTTTCTTTAAGCTGTTTGAGCGGTTGCATCACCAAGGTAAGCGGTGTTTTTAAATCATGGGAAATGTTGGTAAAGAAATCCGTACGAGCTTGGTTGAGCTCCCGCATATTTTTTTCCTTCAAGGCTTCTAATGCTAGTCTTTCCTTAAATACTTTTTTGTTGGTATAGTATCTGATGATGAAAAACAACAATGCAAAAGCGAGTGCGGTGTAAAAACAATAGGCCCACCATGATAAAAAGAAAGGCGGATCTACGTGGATGTAAAGTTGCGAGATTTGATCGCCCCAAAGGCCATCATTATTAGAGGCCTTGATTTCAAAGGTGTAATCGCCGCTAGGCAGATTGAGAAACTGCACCGATCGTTGGTTGTTGTGGATCACCTGCCATTTGGTACCCAAACCCTTCATCCGATAGGCAAACTGGTTCTTATCGGCAGATAAATAACTATCGGCCGAGAACCTGATCTCGACATTAGATTGTTTACTGCTGAGCCTGATCCTATTTTCCTTTTGGTTAGATAAGCTGGCAATATCCTTCGCCAACGGCGATTGCGCTGTTTGTGGGGTGATTTGTTTATTGTTGACGAAAAACCCGGTGAAGAAAACCCTGGGCTTTTGCGGGTTTTTATTTAAATAAGCAGGATCAAAAAGCAGAAATCCGTTGGTTCCGCCAAATAACATCTCTCCCTTGGCTGTTTTGTAGGCGGCACGGATGTAGAACGATCCGCAACTATTTTCCTGATAAAACCTTGCTTTTTCAAACGTTTTGGCTTTGGCATCATAATAGTAAAGTCCATCGCTGGTGCTCAGCCAGATGTTTTTAGAGGCACTATCTTCCAAAATACCAAACACCATTTTAGCCGGCAAGCCATTTGTGCCGCTGTAATTTAGGTAACTTCCATTGGGCTTAAGTACGTTTACCCCTTTTCCCAAGGTCCCCAACCATAAATCGCCGTTAGAGGCCAGATAAAAACTGCATAGGTAATTGGCAGAATACGAAGCGTCTTTGATCATGTAATGCTTCAGTACTTTTTGAGTGCCGGGATCGACAATAAAAAAACCCTGATGGGTAACCAAGCAAAGCTGATTTTGCTTATCTACAAACAAGGCTTCAATTTCCAGATACAATTTCTCGCCATTGGCGCCAATTACCCTGGTCATTTCTATGGGGCCTTGCGCTGTTTTCCGATAAAAGAACGATTTGTCGGGATCGGTCATCCACCAAGTGCCCTGCTGGTCGCGAGCGAAATCGTAAACCGTTAAGGGCTGTTTGCTTTCGGGCGATATAAAATCAAGGCTACCGAAATTTCCGTTAGCCGCATTATAGGTGCCAATTCCACCACTAAATGCCGAAATGTACAACTGCTTGCCCTGTGGATCAAATTTGAGCCGCTTGATCATGTTGGAATTGGGCGAATTGCCCGCCGATTTTACAAAATGCCTGAAGGTGTCACTTTGCCTATTCCAACAATTGAGTCCTCCACCTTCGGTCCCGATCCAGATATTCCCCTGATGATCTTCCTGGAAGCTGCTCACAATAGGATGACTTAAGCCGCCCGGACTGGGATTAAAATACCGCACCCGTGAATCGTACAGAGAGCAATAAGCAATTTTACCGCCGTAAGTACCTATCCACGCACCTTGATCGGGATCGGGGTAAATGGTCCAAATAGAGTTATTGGGCAGGGAAAAAGCGTCATTCAAATTCATGCGTAAAAAATTGCTGCTTTCCTTTGCCGGATCATAAAGGAAAAGCCCGGCCTGGGCTGCCACCCATATCACGCCTGTTTGGTCTATATAAAGTTTTTTGGAGATAAAAGATTTGGTGCCATTAATTACTACAGGAATATTTTTTTGAACTGCGCCTGTGCCGTCAGTCACAAAAATCCCGCCACGCTGGGTTAAAAAATAGTATAACCCTTGGTAGTTCAACGCATCGTTTACGGCATTTGTTGAGCCTCCAAAATTGGCAAAAGGAATAAATTTCCTTTTGGCCATATCCACTTTTTGCAAAACGGCATCCTGTGTAATGTAAACGCTGCCATTTAAACTGATGAGGTTGTTGAAAGATTGATTTTTGGGCAAAACAAAACCATCGGTTTTATTGGTTTGCGGATCATATCGTTTCAAACTATCGGCAGACAACATGTACAATTTGCCATCGCCATTTAAACAAAGTGAACGTACCTTTCCATCAATCACCACCTCAAACGAAAATTTGTCGTAATTGAATTTCAGCAAACCATGTCCAGTGCTCAGGAATAAATTTCCCTTTTTATCCCTGATTACCGAACCGAAGCCCCATTTCACTTTGGGTTTAATGGAAAAAACAATATCGTTCAGTTGGTAAAAATTGTTCCCATCATACATGAAAAGCGCATCTGGTCCCGTGTACCACATTCTTCCCAAACTGTCTTTCGCAATGCTTTGGATTCCGCCGTAATAAGAAGTTTCGGGCATAATATGAAACCTGTACTTTGAAACATCAATGGCAAAAACACTCTGAAAGAGGAGCATAAGAGAGCAGGCAAGCAGACTGTATCTTTTCATTTATAAGGATTTCCGTTCGTGGTTAAATTTGGTTAAAGCTCAAACCCTTAATCTACGATTTCTATCTTAATTTTCTTGTTTTTCACCAAAATGTTGTAATCTCCTGTTTCCAGGAAACGTTTTCCATCGCCATCCACAAAGCTGAGATCTCGCTCTGGATCAATGTCAAATTGATAGATTTTGGTTTCTCCCTTTTTCACGAGTTGCTTTTCGAAATACTTCAATTCTTTGATAGGTCGTGAAATAGTCGATACCGGATCTTGGATAAACCAATGTACGGTTTCTACCCCATCTCTATCGCCCGTATTACTTACCGGAATTTCCACCGTGAGTTTTTCACCACGCTTAATTTGCGTAGCAGATACTTTTAAATCGCCATATTGAAAAGTGGTATAGCTTAAACCATGCGCAAATTCGTATAAAGGCGTGCTTTGAATGTCCTGATATTTACCTTGATGTGGGCGGGCACTTTGTCTGTAATTGTAATAAATAGGAATTTGACCCGTGGAATAAGGGAAGGTCATGGATAGTTTACCAGAAGGATTTACCCTGCCCGACAATACCCTTGCCAATGGTTTACCTCCGGGCGTTCCAGGGTGCCACATGGTTAAAATGGCATCACTGATGGGTTCCAAACGGTTAAGTTCCAACGGGCGGCCACTCGATAATACCAATATCACTGGTTTGCCCAGTTTTTTCAGCTCCACGGCCAGTTCTTCCTGTATTTGTGGCAACGCAATCGTTGAGCGTGAAGCATTTTCGCCGCTCCAATTTTTCTTTTCGCCCAAGCAAAGTACAACCACATCGGCGTTTGCCGCAACATTTTTAGCTTCTTCAAAATTCTTTTTGTCTTGTCCATCAAAATCACAGCCTAAAGCATAGGTCACTTCGGCTTTGCCTTTATATTCTGCTTTTAAAGCATCCACCACGGTGGTCACATCTTCGGCATTGCCTTGTGCGGCCCATGAACCTAGCAAATGCCATTTGGTTTGGGCAATTGGTCCAATTACCGCAATTTTAGCGGCTTTATTTAAGGGTAAGGTTTTATTTTGGTTCTTTAACAAAACTATCGATTCTTCTGCCAATTGCTCGGCAATTTTCATGCTTTCTGGAAGATAAAATCTTTGTTTCTCGGTAGTGGTTCGGGTGTAAGGACGGTCAAATAATCCCAATCGGAATTTCACCCGCAGCACTCTTCTTACGGCATCGTTCAATAGGTTTTCAGGCACTTTACCTTCGGTTACCAATTGGCCAAGGTGGTTATCATAACACCTGTTCATCATGTCCATTTCTACGCCTGCGATAAAGGCTTTTAAAGCGGCTTCTTTTTTATTGGCAGCCACACCTTGCGGACGCAACTGTTCTATCGATCCCCAATCAGATACCACAAAGCCATCGTGTTTCCAACGGTTTTTAAGTACCTCGGTTAAGGTGTAATGATTTGCCGAACCAGGTGTTCCGCTGATGTCGTTAAAGGAGCTCATTAAAGTTGCCGCTCCCGCTTTTACGCCCTGCTCGTAGGGCAGCATGTAAGTGTCCCACAGCGTTTGCCTCGAAATCTCCGAATACACATAATCACGTCCTGCTTCGGAGGCTCCGTAACCCACATAATGTTTTAGGCAAGCCGCTACGTTTTTCTCGCTCGACATGTCTTTACCTTGATAACCTTTTACCGAAGCCACGGTAAACACCGCATTGGTGTAAGGGTCTTCCCCGTAACCTTCGGCTACACGGCCCCAACGTCCATCTCTGGCCACATCAATCATGGGCGAAAAAGTCCAATCTACCCCCGACATTCGGGCTTCCTGGGCGGCTACGCCACAAGCTTGCTCCACCAACTTGGGATTCCATGCACAGGCTTGGGCCAAGGAGATGGGGTAAATGGTACGAAAACCGTGGATCACATCGTAACCAAAAATGATGGGGATACCCAAACGGCTTTGTTCCATCGCCTTTTTCTGCACCTTGTTACGCAAATCGGCATTGCTGCCGAAATAGATGAGCGAGCCAATTTGGGCTGGAATATCGTTCACTGGATCGGCCATGTTATTGGCATTGTCGTTACGCCCCAAGGTAAATTGGTTAAGCTGCATTACCTTTTCTTCTAAAGTCATGCGGGCCAACAAGTCTTCAATTCGCTTTTCAATGGGTTGCTTGGCATCTTTATATAGCGGATTTTCAGCTTTGTAGCCAGAAAATAAGGTAAGGGCGATTAGGGATAAGAGTAAGGTAACCTTTTTCATGATTGTTTAGTTTATTTAAAAACGGGGGTTTGCGATAGTTTCATGGTTTTTTGCTGGGGTTGCTTTAGTTCGAAAACGACGATTTCATTTTCGCCTTTGGCTAAATCTTCGGTTGGGATTAGGATGGAACGTTGCTTTTCTTCTTCCCAGTAGGAACCCAAATATTTCCCGTTAATCCAAACTTCGCCCATTCCCCAACCAGAGATATCGAGATAAGTATTTTCTACGGCATCCAAACGGAACGTACCTTTATAAAACCCAGGATTTTCGTCGCTTAAATTGACATCGAATTGAAGATTTTTAACGGGGAATTTCCGCACATTAAGTGGCAGCATTTTCCAGTTTTCGATCTCGTTTCCATCCAAGGTAATTCCGCCAAACAGGCCCTTGGAATTATCCGTGATTTCGGGACCGTAGGTAATCCTGCCAATGTTTTCTACATAAATTTGCAGCAGGTATTTTCCGGGCTCGGTTTTAATGGCCATCTTTTTGCGGTTATCGGTGAGCGTTCCCTGTAGCTTTCCATCCACGTACACCGCTGCGTAATTCCGTACATTTTCTAGCTCCAAGGCTTCGTTTTCTGTTTGGGTTACAATTTCCGTTTGATAGAGCACATAGCCAAATTCAACGTTCAGGTCGTTCATGGATAGCAACTGCTCCGACTCCACCACGGGCAAATAAACTTGTGCTAAGGACGCTTTTTTATCCAAGATGATTTCTTGCGCATGCAATACCTGACTGGCCAACATGCCTAAACTTAATGCGATTCTCCACTTCATCTGACTTCCTATTTTGTTAAAAACGATTGAATAAATGATTCTTCTACCTGTACTTCTGGCGCAAAACGATTGCTTTTCACATAGTTGTCGATGCTGTAAAGCAACTGCTGCGTAGCAGGGCGCTTGTCCATGTCTTTTTCGGTATCTAAGGCCAACACCAACAGTTTTCCGCCGTTCATTTTAGCTTCGAAACCAATGCCCAATTTTTGGTTATTATCGTAACTATCGATAATTTGAATAAACGGACGAAGCTTTTCAGGAGCGTTTTGCATTTCGATCACCTTGGCATTGTTTAAAATATCCCACCATTGCCAATCGGTATGATAAGAAGTGCTGAAATCATTAAACATGCCTTGTTTGTGGTGAATTAAACTACCAATGGTCATGGGTGGCCATGCAAACATAATTGGGTTCCAAAAGTGGTTATGGAAAACTGATTTACGGCCTTTCACTTGGTTTGGCGATGGATAAAGCACTACGGTTTTACCTTGCGCCAGTTGTTTTTTGGCCGCATCGTCATATACGGTGGTGTAAAGCACCTGATTGGTAGATTGCATGAGGTTTTGATGCGGCGGGTACACCCAAATGTCCCAACTGTTTTTGATTTGGTCGTTCACCGAAACATGTACCGTAAGCTTTTGCTTGTTGGCAACACCTTTTAAAGGAATAGCAAATTCACCTACCGGAAATACGCCATCATTACCAATGGTTTGGGTTTTTAAATTACCCTTTTGCAATACCTTTCCAGTTTCGTCGGTAAGCCACCATTTTAATTTGGCATTTTTAAGGACCGCATTACTGTAGTTATACACTTCGGCTTTGCCTGTGAAGGTTTCGTTATTGAAATAGGCACTCTTCTCGTAACGCAATAAGGCTACGGTAGGTCCACAAAATTCTTTAAACTTCTCTGGCGTGACCAAACCTTTCGAATCCCAGAAAGGATCCAAAATACCTACCGGGGCATAACCTTGACCAGGGAAATCATTGATAGACAGCAATTGGAAACCCGCCGATTTTGAAGAACGTAACAGTGCTTCAATCACTGCTTTGTACTCCAAAACCGTTAATGCGCCCGAGGCACGAAAAAAGTCGTTAGCCTGATCGAGCATGCCGTTTTTTTGCAACAGGTCTTTAAATACCTCAAAGTTGCGGGCTTCTACAGGGCTGTTGGCATATTTTTTAATTTCCTCGAAGTTGGGGTACACACAACGTTGCCCCGACTCGTGGGAAATTACCGGCACGTCTACATCTGATTCTGTGCTTCTATCCCAATCGGTATTGGGCAAACCTTCGTAAACTTTTACAGGGCCTTTGTTGGTTTGTTGCGATACGTAATATTGGTCTGATTTTACCCGGGTACGAGCCGTGGAACCACTGAACAGGTGACGCGAATCCAACTTTCTACCTTCGGCGGTCAATTCCTCAATAAAATCGAAGTTGCCCGTAATTTCGTTACCATTGCAATACAACACAAATGACGGATGGTTCCCGTATTCCTTTAAAATGGCTTTAATTTCCCTACGGAAAAAGTTGTAACGGTCTTCATCGGGTTCGGCATCTTTACCCCACATCGGCATTTCTACCTCAAAGTAAATCCCGTGTTTATCCGCCATGCGGAAAGCAGCTTTTGGAGGGCACCATGAGTGGAAACGCAAATGGTTCAATCCATAATCTTTCATGAGCAACATGATGCGTTCCCACGAGGCATCGTCTACTGGCGCATAGCCTGTTTTAGGGAAAACCGCATTTTCTACATTGCCCCTTAAGTGAATGGGACGATTATTGAGCAACACGTGACTTTTGCCTTGTTTCACTTCACGCATGCCGAAAGTATCGGATTTAGCATGCTGATAATTAGTCTTCCCATCAGAGGTGTTCAATTGAGCGGTAATTTGATAAAGATTGGGGTTAAACTCGTCCCATAGTTTCACATTTTTACCCAGTGGAATAGTGCTTTCTACAAACGTAACCGAGTCGTTGCTCACTACAGCAATCTCACTTTTAAGGTTATAATTTGGGCCAGTAATGGTAAAATTGGCTTTTCCTTTTACCTGCTTTTTGGTGTCGTTATTTACCTGCAACCTTACCTTAATGGAGTTGTTGGCAATATTTGGATAAACCTGTAGGTCTTCCACAAAAACAGGGTCAATAGCCATGAGCTTCATTTCTCCCAATATCCCGTTCCAGTTAATTTGGGTAAACTCGGTGTGGGCGTGGTTCCACTTATGGGTTTTGTACTGATATCTGTTATCGATACAAACCGTGATGCGATGCGTTTTACCTGGTTTTACAAATTCGGTTAAATCGTGGTTATGTGGTACGCTGATGTAATCAATTTGGCTTACCTCCTTGGTATCTACATAAATGGAGCTTAACCAATGGGTACGTTCAAAATACATGAAGATTTTTTTCCCTTTCCAAGCGGCAGGAATTTCGATATCACGTTGGTACCAGGCCGGGCCCATGTATTCGTATTTGCGGGTTAGGCGATCGATGTATTTGTAGGGGACTTTATAGCCAATCTGATAATCGTCGGTAATGCCGGGAAGCTGAATGGTTTCCTGCAGCTCATGGTTATACCTTGGCGATAATGAGCCTCTACGGAAATCCATCACATCGGTTTGGAACTTCCAAGTGCCTGATAAATCTACAACGTTTTGTGCTTTTAGCGCTCCTACCTGCGCCACTAATAGGATTAAAAATATATGCGTGAGATGTCTTAACTGATTATTCATTGCGGTGTGGTGTCTACTGTTTCTTTCGTGTGTTTAGCGTTGTTTTTATTGTTTAGATGTTATTTTGCTATTTCCGTCATTCGAAGCAATCTTAAAGCGATAGTATTGGAACCTAGAGATTGCTTCGTCGTTCCTCCTCGCAATGACGTGGCTTTTATCGTCACCTGATTCTGGCGATGATGCAAGGATTACCGCATGACGCCACTATTTTCGTCATTGCGAGGAGGAACGACGAAGCAATCTTACAACTGTCGCTAAACAAATAGCATTAAGATTGCTTCCCCGAAAAGTCGGGATAGGCTGTGCCTCGCAATGACGATCTAGCTATTTACGATCATAATATGCTTTCATTAAATACCAGGCTTTTTTCCTATACCCTTGGTCAGATACCAGCCCTTTGCGGTTCCAATCTTCTTGGTTGCTAGGGTGGAAACGGAAAGGGGAACGGAAATCGAACAATACCCAGGGCGAGGTACCACGCAGGTTAGGGATATGCTTAAACATTTCCAGATTATCCCTATACAAAGTTGCCTGATAATCTTCGCTCCAAGAACTCACCACATCGGCATCGCCTGTTTTACCGTAAAGGGCCTCGCCACCAAATTCTGATACAATTAACGGCTGCCCTTTAGCCACGTCCCAAGTGGCTTGATCAGGGCTTACTGGCCAAGGGTGGTACCAGCCCATGTATTTGTTTACGGCTACTACATCCAGTTCTTTGATAAAAGGATCGTCCATGATGAACACCTGCCTGTCTTTATTAAATCGCACCAAATCAAAAGCTGCCGTAATCAATCTAGTGGTATCAATGGCTTTGGTGGTTTCAATCAGGTATTTCAAAAAGGCATTACGTGGTGCCGAGGGCTGCGTTTCGTTGGCCACACCCCAAAAGGTTAAAGCGCAACGGTTTTTGTCGCGTTTCACCATTTCCTGCATCATTTTCCCTGCCTTTTCTTTGGTGGCCTGGTTCTCGAAATCAATTCCCTGCCAAATAGGGATTTCTTCCCATAGTAAGAAACCCATTTTTTCGGCCAGCCTTACGATGTATTCATTTTGCGGATAATGCGCCAAACGGATCATGTTACAGCCCAAAGCTTTGGCTTCTGAGAGCAACATCACGGCATCGGCCTGCGAAAATGCCCTGCCTTTACGTTGCGGAATTTCTTCGTGGAAGGAAATAGATTTAAGGAAGATGGGTTGATCGTTCAAATACACATCCTCCCCTTTTACCCAAACATTACGGAAACCGATTTCTTCGGATACCTGATCGTTATCGCTCGACACTTTCACCTTGTACAGGGTTGGGTTGCTTGGCGACCAACGTTTCAACTTTTTAGTAAGGAAGGAGGTTTTCACTTCGCCATTGGCATCCGTTTTAAGTGTTTGCTTTAGCTGTAGCTCAGGAATTTCGATGGTTACCGCTGCATTGGCCAATTTTTCTGAAAGTTTTACCTGGGCATCGATCTTATTGGCTTTACGTTTATCCAGTTGGATGAAATAATCTTCGATGAATACTTTCGGGGTACTTACCAAAAATACATCGCGGGTAATGCCGCCGTAGTTCCACCAATCAAAAGCCATGGCTGGAATAGCGTCTACCCTACGGGTATTGTTCACCTCCACCGCCAAAAAGTTATCCTTTTCTTTCACGGCATCGGTTACTTCCATTTGGAATGGCGTAAAACCACCTTCGTGCTGCCCAATTTCCTTTCCGTTCAGGTAAATGCGGCAACGATAACTTACTGCTCCAAAGTAAAGGAACAGTCGTTTGCTGCTTGCTTTGGCCACATCGAACCTACGGGCATACCAAATCGTACCCTCATAATATTTCAGTTCGGGCAGTTGGCTGTTCCAATCAGAAGGCACGTTTAAGCGTAAACCGTTATCGAACGAGTACTCATAAAAATCGATCTTGGTTTCGGGCTTCTTGTTCAGATAGATCTTGTTTTTACGGCCTTGGTCGTAAAGATCAATAATGGCATCCCATTTTCCGTTGAGCGATTGTGTTTGACGCCCATACACGTTGATCAGCGTTTGCTGTGCAAATACATTCGTAAAAACGACACTAAAAAACAGGGATAATGCTAAGTAAAAAGTCTTCGGCTTCCTCATAAACGGTTGTTATTTCTTGTAAATTTTCATGGCAAAACCACCGCCCTTTGCCATGTTAAGGGCCATTTTGCGGTTGGCTGGAATGGTCACGGTTTCTTTTTGATAGTCGGAGGCAATGCGATTGGCGTTCGCTCCGTCGCGGTACAATTCGGCCACGTAATTTCCTTCACCTAAAAAAGACAGGTCCAAGGCTGCTTTACGGGCATCCCAGTTGGTCATACCGCCCACATACCATACTTCTCCTTTTCTGCGGGCAATAGTCAAATGTTTTCCTATTTGCCCATCAAGGGCGATGCTTTGGTCCCAAACGGTAGGCACGGCCGAAATGAAATCGGTACACTCCTGCTCCTTTTCGTAATTGGTGGGGCTATCGCACAGCATGTTCAAAGGCGATTCGAAAATGACATATTGGGCCAATTGGCGACAGCGGGTGCCTTGGCTCATCGGCTCATCATTGATACCGCGATGGGTGCGTTTGGTGGCATTGCGCATGGCACCTTGGGTGTAATCAATTGGGCCAGCCACCATACGGATAAAAGGCATGGTCACGTCGTAAGTTACCTGATCTAACTCGGGGCCAGTCCATTTCATTTGTTCCAAACCATGCACGGCTTCAAAGTTGATCACGTTTGGATAGGTTCTGTTGATGCCCGTAGGCTTATAGGTGCCATGGAAATCGAGCATCAGTTGGTACTTTGCCGCTATCTCCGCAGCTCGGTAATGGAAATCCACCATCGGCTGGTCATCACGGTCCATGAAATCGATTTTGAAACCTTTCACACCCATTTCCGAGTAATGCTTGCACACTTTCTCTAAATCTCTTTCGAAAGCATAATAGCCTGCCCATAGGATGATGCCTACGTTTTTGGCTTTGCCATGCGCAATCAGTTTCTTCAAATCAATTTCGGGCACTACCTGAAATAAATCTGCCTTTTTGTTTACCGCCCAGCCTTCATCCAAAATCACGTACTGAATGCCATTTTTAGCTGCAAAATCAATGTAGGCCTGATAGGTTTGGGTATTGATGCCCGCTTCAAAATCGACCTTCGAAATGCCCCAATGGTTCCACCATTCCCAAGCTACTTTACCTGGTTTCACCCAAGATGCGTCTGCTAATCGTGATGGAGCCGCCAATTGATACACCATATCGTTATCGGCCAATTCAGTATCACTGGTAGACACGATGACGATACGCCAGGGAAATTTGGCCTTGGCTTGGCTTTTGGCCAAATACGGTTCACGCGAAGTCACCAACTGTTGCAACTCATTGTGACCGCCTTGTTTGGTGGCCGTTGGGTAAGGTGCAAAATCAGATTGTAGCGAGGTAGATCCATCTTTGTTCACCAAGTACATGCCTGGGTAGCTTTCCAAATCGGCCTCTGCCAAACATACTTTCTTCCCTTTATCCAAGCTCACCACCAAAGGACTAAAGGCCAGTTTATCGGCACTCATTTTACTTAATGCGGTATAGGTGTACTCATTTTCGAAGGAGTTGAAGTACTGGCTTTCGAGGTCTTTGTATTTCCCTTTTACGTAGGGCACGTAAACATTAAAATCCTTCGTGAAATTAAAGCGTGCTTCTTCATTTTTAACGATAATGGCCTGATTGCTGTTGGACACAAAACGGTAAGCAACACCTTGGTTATAGGCCCTAAAAATGAGGCTAAAGTTTTCCTTAAATTGAAGTACCAGCTCCTGATATTGATCGGTAATTTGATTTCTTTTGTAAAAGAGAGCGCTAATTTGTTGGTTTACGGCATGGGTTTTTGCGCTGCTTAGATGGGAGCCACGACCCCAAGTAGGGCCATTTTCCAAAGCCATTGCCAGTGGAGAGGGTTTTAAAATCGTATCGCTTTCGTGGGTAATCAAATAGCTGATCTGATCGCCAAGGGAAACAGTAGTGACCAGTTTGCCATTGGGCGATTTTAGTTGGTATTTCTTTTGGGCCCAATTTGGAAGCGCCAAAGCCAGTAATAGTATGGTTAGAGTATGTTTCATGCGGTGTTATGGGGTAATTTCATATCGGTACATCACAAAGTCATTTATTTTGGGCAGGCTCACTTCAATACTGCCCGTTTTGCTCACGGTAGTGTTTATGGCCTTGCCATTGCCCAGCACTGGCGTACATTTTACTTTGCTACCTACAGGCAACCAAGTTTTTATAGCCGCACTAGCTTCGGGCGTATTTTCTCGGTAAAAAATGAAGTAGCCTTTATCACCATTGATGGACTGAAAGCCCGTCCACGACCTGCCCGAAGGTTCCTCGCCAATAGGCAAAATGGTACCCGTATGGAAATCGTGCTGAATGTTACGGTAAGCTTTGATCAGGTCTTTGATTTTTAATGCTTCGGCAGGGAGGCCCGTCCCTTCAAACCAAGCCAAAGGTTGCCCCGCCATGGTAGTGGCAAATAAATACTCGAAAGAATAATGGTTTGGCGCAAAAACATCCTTACCATATTTCTCGACATTGCGCCACTTATTTAAAAACTCGATCTGTAGTTTCTCCGCTGGCACATATTTAGACAATTGCCATAAATTACGCAGGGTCCAGTAGGGGTAATAGTTCTGCCAGTCGGTATAACGGTTTTCCAAAAACACGTTTCCATATTCGTTAAAAGTATAATAGCCCGCTCTGCGACCTGCCGTAGCATCTAAATTAAACACCACCTCGTGGTTGGTTTTTTCCAATACGCCATCAAACAGTTTGCGCAGGTTAATTTCCGACTGCTTGGTAGGAATGGCCAAGCCGTCTATTTTAAAAGTACGGATGCCATAGGTTTGGTATAAACTCACCAGTGCATTCACGTCCTTTTCCCAATCTGCATAGTCGTTTTGCACACTCGGATTAAACCAAAGGCAAATTTCTACGCCCAACTCTTTTCCTCGTTTTACAATGGGATGCAAACCATTTGGATATTTAGCAGGGTCGGGCTTCCAATAATTGGGATTGTCCCAAATGTTTTTGAAGGAACCCTTGGCCAAGGCCGAATTGGGGCTTTTGCCTACCTGCCAACCATCGTCAATTTGGAAATGCGATATGCCCAGTTCGGCAGCTTTCTCCACTTCCAACAAACTGAATTGCTCGTTCACTTTCGAATCCTGACTTCTGTCGCCCCAAGTATTCATCATCACCATTTCATCACGTTGTGGCAACAGCTTGCGCAAGTTTTTTTGGTAGCTGCGCAAGGCTTTAAGCTGTGCCAATTCTGAGCCAGTGTAAACGCCAATTACGCCACCATAGGCTTTGGTCCACTCGTTAACCTTGATGTCGGTTGCCGTTAGGCCAAGTCCGCTCATGGCGAAATGGTTAAAATCAGTGGTGAAATCGTAGCCGTTGTAAGCCAATTGCACGCTTGAAGTTGGGGCTTCCTTTAAAAAGAAAAAGCCTTTGTTGTTTTCGTTATTGTGTGCCAATAGCAAATTGCCACGGTAAGTGGTTTTTCGATAAGGAATGAATTTTCTTTCCTGAATAAGGTTGTTGTTCCAATCGGTCACATCAAAAAACTCTACAATGTTGGTATGCCAATGGAAACCATCCAGCTTAATTTGGTCAATAATGGCGGTCAACTGCTGGGATTTCATGTCTTCGGCAAACTCAATGTTTTTCCGATCGGCAGCATTGGCCATTTTGTTTTCCACCGCTAAATCGGCACTGCCTTTTAAATAGATATCGCAAGCAATCGTGGGGCTGTCCTCGTAAATTCGATAGATTTTTTTGACCGCCAAGGTGCCTGAGGAAAAGTTCACTTCTACGGCCAAATAGTTGGGATGAATGGTATTTTCTTTAATTTCCTTGGCTACATAAGTGCCATTGGAAGCTACAGCATCTTTGCTGATCTGGAAATCGGGTGTTTTTAATCTGTTTAACCAAGTTTGGTTGGTCGACTTATCGGTTAAACTATAGGTCATCAGGTTCCCGTTGTTCCAAAGGAATTTCCTTTCAATCCACTTATTCCCTATCACCAGGGTATCTTTTTCTAAACGACTGTAATAAGCATCTTTGGCTTGGGAGTTAATGCAAACGCCCAAAAACAACAGTGCTATCCATGTACTTTTCCTCATTCGCTTGATCTATTAATTAACTTGTTTGAGTTGTAAGGCATTAATATAATAAAATCCGTAAGCGTTGTTATTGTTGCTGCCCGCCGTAATGGTGATGGTAATTTCGCCCGCAGCATTTGGGCTAACCTGCTCTGCACAGGCAATGTTAGCGGTGTTATTGGCGGCGTCTAACAAAGCAACCACCTCGTTAGTGCCTTTTACCGTGTATTTGGTTTCTCTGTTTTCGGCTCCCGAATTGGCTCTCGAACCAAAGAAACAGAAGTTGTATTTTTTAGTGGTGTTGAGCCCCGTTAATTTCACCACGCTTTGGGTTACAGATTTACTTTCCCATACGGCTTTTGAATTGCCGTAGTACGAATCAGACGAAACACTGCTAGGCATATTCCACGAGGTGGTTGTTGCGGTTGGTCCGCTCTGGTTTCGGTTGTTAAACCCTTCCACAATGGTGATGCTGATATTGGTGTTGGCCCCTACTTGGTCTTTTAAATTAGGTAGGGAGGTGCCAGCGGTATATTGTGTAAGCGAATTCCATTCGGATGGTACGGAGTTCCCGCCAAAATTAACCCAAATAGGTTTGGTAAAATCTGAAGTGCCTCCACCCTGATAATTCACCATTGGGGTAACCTCATTAGGTTTTAAAACCGCTAAGTGGGCAGCGTTTTGCGCAATTTCGGTATGATAGTCGGACAGGGCCGATGGTTTGTAGCTGTTACCTATTACGCTTTCCTTAAAAATAGATTCGAACCAGGCACAGGCAGCGGTATAGCGGCCAATGTTCACATCCAAGTGATAGCCGTCTCTACAAAAGTTATCGCCAATAATGCTGGTTCTACCATTTTGAATGGCCGTACCTGCGGGTACTACCACATTTACAGGAATGAGTGTTTGGGCTTTGATATAAGCATCTACAATGCCGGCATACATCTTATCCTGATCTCTATCGTAATTGGCAAAGGCCGAATAGGTGGAGTTTTTTTGATAGGCCCAAGTTTGGTGAAGCACGTATTTTACACTTGGGTTGGTGGTTTTGGTTTTAACATAGTTGTACAAATCTGTTAAAGGCGCAAAAGTGCTAAATATGCCAGAGTTTGGACTTTCTTGCTGGAAACTGATGTAATCCCAGTTATCATCGGCCAATGCCGTAGCAATGGATACGTTAGCAGTGCTTACTTTAACGCCCTGTTGGTTAATTTTGCGGTACGAATAGGCATTGGCATTGTTGGTGGCATTTTGCAAATGCAGTGAAAGGCTGGCCCCACCGATATACAAATTGCCAATCACGATTTTATGCGACCTCGAATTGGCCAGGCCATATAAAAAAGACTCCAGCGCATCTTCAGAAAAGCTGTTGCCAATGGCCAGTATTTTTACAATACCATCATCAGGAACTTGTACCACTTTTTCCTGCACAATAATGGTACAGGCAGTTAGTTTGCCCCCTGACGGCCCGTAAAGTGCCAGTTCTGTTTGACCCTTATTCTTGGCCGTAACGTTCACCGAAAAGTCGGCATTTACCTTAAAATCGGCAATGCTGGCGTCGGCAATTTGCCATTTATATTGGCTTGCGGGTGTGGCTACCGTTGGCGTAAAGCTTACGCTGATCTTAACCTCGTCGCCCTGCAGCAGCGTACTGGTTTCTTTATCTAATTTAACCGATACAGTTGGCGTTGGATTGTTTTCCGTTTTTGCTTTGGAACAGGAGCCCGTTCCCACGGCAAACAGCACGAGCAAAAAATAGGCAATGAATTTGGCCCTTTGCGCTATGCCAATGGGTTTGGTTTTGGTGATCCCATACAGTACGTGTGACATGTTCATATTTGGTTTAGTTTGGTTACTTTTTTTTGGCTATTGCACTTCAAAATCATTCAACTTTACCCAGCCTTCTTCTGTGGTTTCGGCCTCTAGGGCCAATTTAATGCTTGGTTCATTTTCCTTGGTGGTATCTACAATGGCTACGGCCCAGGCATAGTTACCTGCGGGCAAATCAACGGTAGCGTTTAATTCATAAGTAGTAGGCTGATCTTTCAACCAGTTTGAAGGTTCGCTTAAACGATCCACAAATACCTTTTTCACCTTACTTTTGGCATCCAACACGGCAAAGGCCACCTTGTATTTGTAGTTCCATTGTGGGATATTGTTGGGAAAATAGCCCCAACCTTTATTTTGCCAACGGTGGGTAATCTGGGCTTTATCGCCCGATTTGATTTTAGCAGGTACGCTCAGCTCATCAGGATATAAACGATAGCCGCCTTGTGATACAAAAGCCTGCACCAAAGGGAACGAACTTTCAAACCAGGAGGCCGTTTCGCCCCCCGCCCTCAAATCCATCATGTTTACCTTGGCCTCGGCCGATGCCTGATATTCGCCCAATCGTACATCCTCAGCATGGCCCTGCCTGTATTTTCCACTCGGATCTTTCCAATAGCTATGGGTACGTGAGGTGATCCATCCCCCTTCCATAATGATAGGTCGTTTGTAGTTCCATCGCTTTGCGAAATCCTTTTCCCAACTTTGGTAATAACCTGTCATGCCAAAAGCATCGTGGCGCAGGCTATAGCCTTTATTTATGGCTTTTACCAATAACCTATTACTATTGGCATTGGCTGGCGCCCAACTTTCGGGGTGCCCCACCAAGCGATGGTAATTGATTACCAAGGGTACTTTGGTAAAGGTTCGGGCATATAGATCGGTTACCCAATCCAGCACTTCCTCTTTTTGCTTTTCGGTGTTTTCTGGGGTGGCGGTCTTTGGGTCTTCGTACACTACAAAATGTGCCTCGCCCCATTTGCCCAAGCCATAAGCGTCTATGAAAGAGGTACGCTCGGGATCGTTAAAATCCTTGGCCAGTGACTCTATAAATTTGGTATAATACTTTCTAAAGATGGGATCTTGCGGATAGGGCGTTTGCCTATCGGGATGCTCGCTATCTTCTACATAATATTTAGCGCCTGCCTCAAACACAAATTGCGGCGTGTTTTGGCCTTGGTCGCGGCCATCTACCACAATGCGGAACGCAATGGGCAGCCCCCTTTTTTGCGCCCCTCTAATCAGCTGGCCAATTCTGGAGTTGGGATCGTTCCAGGTGTACACGCCGTCCTTAGGGTTTAAAGATGACCAACTGGTACGCAGGTAACAGGCCGAAGCATAGTCAATAGCCTTTACCTTTTTGCCCAAGCTTGGCACCAAATATTCGGTATCCCAATAGGATTCCTCGGCACTGCGGGCAGCATACATCACCCAGCCATTTAAGGGATTGCGCAACACACTAACGCTATCGTAGGTTGGTTTAAGCGAAACATAGTTTGCTCGGGGGTCAATTTCCTTGCCCTGCTCGTTTTTAAAAGCGGTAATGAAAACCGTAAGGCATATCAGTATTGTAAATAGGTTATATCGTTTTTTTGGGTTCATTGTGGGGTATCTACTAGGGATCATTCAGGTTTCAGTTGGCTTTGATTAGGCTTGTGTGTACCCTGCAAATGGCAATGGCATTCCTTAAGGGATTAGAGTTCAAAAAAAGACGAGTACAGGATTTTAAATCTGTGGCATTTGGTTTCATACACTCAATTTGGTTAGGTGTTACAAAGGCGGCAAAAGCAATGCGCTATGCACACCCTTGAAATACAAAAGTAGCCAACACCGCTTTTGGCGATGGTATGGTTTTGTTCAGAAATGGTTCGTTTTTGTACAGAAAGATATGGGACACTATTGGCAATTCATTCTTATCTGTAGTTTAGTTGGGGATTAGGAATTAGTGGTTAGCAAAATTAACTATTAATCTGCGGGCAAATCAGCGCAATCTGCGGGAGAAAAAACAATGAACCTAAACTTGGAGATCCTTCGCTGCGCTCTGGATGACAAAGATGAACGGCCAATACCAATGAACAATTGAACTAATGAACTAATGACAATATCAAATGATTCAACTATCTAAACAACCAAAAAACCAATCAACCAACTAACCAATTAATGAAAACCAATGTACTTGAACTAAAGGATTACATCGTATTTGCGGTGTACTTCGTTATCGTTGCGGCTTACGGGCTGTACATCTACCGAAAAAAGAAATCTGCCAAATCCGATTCCAAAGATTATTTCCTGGCCGAGGGCTCCCTTACCTGGTGGGCCATTGGCGCCTCCCTCATTGCCTCTAACATTTCGGCCGAGCAGTTTATTGGCATGAGCGGTTCGGGCTTTAAAATGGGACTGGCCATTGCCACTTACGAATGGATGGCTGCTGCAACCTTAATTATTGTCGCCATCTTTTTTATCCCCGTATATTTAAAGAACAACATTGCCACCATGCCACAGTTTCTGCACCAGCGCTACAACGGCACCGTAGCCATGATTATGGCGGTGTTTTGGCTGCTGCTGTATGTGGTGGTGAACCTTACTTCTATTCTTTATCTGGGTGCTTTGGCGGTGAGCAGTATTTCGGGCTTTAGCCTAGCGGCCTGTATGTATGCCATTGCTATTTTTGCCGTCATTATTACCCTTGGCGGGATGAAAGTGATTGGCTATACCGACGTGATCCAAGTATTTTTTCTCATCCTTGGCGGACTGGCAACCACTTATTTGGCGCTCAATCTCGTATCGGATCATTATGGTACCAAGGGAATTTTAGAAGGCTACAACCTTATGACTTCCAAAGCTTCTGAACACTTCCACATGATTTTAAAACCCGATAATGAAAACTATATTGACTTGCCTGGCCTTTCGGTGCTCATTGGCGGGATGTGGATTGTAAACCTGAACTATTGGGGCTGCAACCAGTACATTACCCAAAGGGCCTTGGGTGCCGATCTGAACACCGCTCGTGGAGGATTGTTATTTGCGGCTTTCCTTAAATTGCTGATGCCCATTATTGTGGTACTGCCGGGTATTGCGGCCTACGTGCTTTACAAAGAAGGGCATTTCCAAACCGAAATGGTGCACGATGGTTCGGTAAATCCCGACCGCGCCTATCCTGTATTGTTAAACTTGTTGCCTGCGGGTTTAAAAGGACTTTCCTTTGCGGCACTTACGGCGGCTGTAGTAGCTTCGTTAGCGGGCAAGGCCAATAGCATTGCCACCATTTTCACTTTAGATGTTTACCAAAAGGTGTTTAACACCAAGGCTTCGGAAAAGAACCTCATTACCACCGGAAAAATTACCATTATCGCAGCCATGATTTTGGCAGTGCTCATTGCCCCTCATTTGGGGATCGATAAGAAAGGAGGCTTCCAATACATCCAAGAGTACACGGGCTTTGTTTCGCCTGGTATTTTTGCCATGTTTATTTTAGGCTTTTTCTGGAAAAAGACCACTTCAAAAGCGGCGCTGTTTGCCACTATTGGGGGTTTTATCTTCTCCCTCTTTTTAAAGGTATTGCCTAGCATTGCCGATCTTTCCTGGCTGTCGCCGATGGGCTTCGCTGTACCTAATACCAAAGGGATCTACGAAATTCCGTTTATTGACCGCATGGGCTTTGTGTTCCTCTTCTGCGTGGTGGGTATGTATATCATCAGCGTGATCGACAACCGCAGAGGCATTGCACCTAAAGGCTTGGAGGTTGACCCTAAAATGTTCAAGACTTCCAGAAGTTTCGCCATTGGCACCATGGTGATTTTGGCATTGCTCACCATTTTATATACGGTGTATTGGTAGGCACTTCACTGAATAAGATTTAGGTTTATGATTTTATTAAAAGTAAAAACATGGCAATTTTGTCTTCCAGCTATCGGCAATTATAGGCAATGGTTGGGGTTAGCGGCCGCTGGCTTAATGACGCTTGCTTTAAGTCCAAAGGTGCTACTTGCGCAAAAAACGGACAAATTTATGGGTGAAATCGTTAACTACGATGAAACCACTGTGCCCAGTTATACGCTCCCCGCACTGCTAAAAACCGCTAATGGCAAACCCGTAAAAACGGTGGCGACTTGGGAAAATATCCGTAGACCAGAAATATTGCATTTGTTTAAGGAACATGTTTACGGGATAACGCCGAACAGTTTAGACAGTATTCGATTTAAAATTACTCATGAAGACCCAAAGGCCATGGAGGGTAAAGCTCATTTGAAGGAGGTAGCGATTACGGTATGGAACAAAGGACATTCCCTAAGTTTTCCGCTAGTGCTTTTCATTCCCCACAAACGCACAAAACCTGCGCCTGCATTTGTATTGATCAATAATAGAAGTAAGCGAAACACCGATCCCACACGGGTTGAAAAAAGTACCTTTTGGCCCGCGGAAATGATGATTGATAGTGGCTTTGCCATTGCTGCTTTCCAAAATGCGGATGTGGCGCCTGATCGGAAAGACACTTACCAAAATGGTATTTTAACACAGCTATTTCCAGAGCAATTGCAAATGGACAATGGCATGAAGGCCGTGGGTTCTTGGGCTTGGGCAGCCAGCAGGGTCATGGATTATTTGATGACCGACAAGGATATTGATGCTAAAAAAGTAGCTATTGTTGGCCATTCTCGTGGTGGAAAAACCGCTTTATGGGCAGGTGCACAGGACCAACGTTTTGCCATGGTGTTCAGTAGCTGCTCTGGAAGTACGGGGGCTTCGCTGGCACGTCGTAAATATGGAGAAACGGTAAGTTTGATCAATAGGCAATTTGGACATTGGTTCAATAACAATTACAAAAAATACAACCAGCAGGTAGATAGCTTGCCGGTTGATCAGCACATGCTCATTGGCTTAATTGCACCCAGGCCCGTGTACACCACCAATGCTACGCAAGATCGTTGGGCTGATCCTTATGGTTCTTACTTATCCTTAGTGAATGCGCAACCCGTTTATAAGCTCTATCGTGAAAAAGTAAGTCTTCAAGCGGCAATGCCTCCTACCAATAGTCCTATTATTGAATCGGCCATAGGTTACCATTTCAGAGAGGGCATACATGATTTAAATGTATACGATTGGACAAACTTTATTCGCTTTGCCAATTATCATTACCGAAATAAAGCAAGGGCCAAGTAATTTGACCTTATTACAATTTGTGGTTGGTGTTATCACCATATCACTAGCTACGATAACCACTCGAAATTCTGGCTATAATCGTTGGTGATAACACCAACCATAGGATAAGGGGCTTTTTATTTTTAGAATCAC
>NZ_QMHO01000015.1 GCF_003313505.1 Pedobacter nanyangensis
TCCCGTTTCGTTTGGGAATGCAAAGGTAGGAAACTTTTTCTTCTGTGCAAACTTTTTTTTATTTTTTTTCAGACTTCTTAAAAGACTTCGAAACGTTTGCAGACTTTGTTTCCCTTATTTCAAAAATCAACCTCTCTTTTCTTTCTTTCCTTTGTTCGTTACCTCCGTAGCGGAGTGCAAAGGTAGGAAATACTTCTGCATCCACAATACAAAAACTAACTTTTCTTGCATAAAAACACACAAAGCACTGTAAAACAACCAGAAAAAAAAGTGTTCTATTTAAAATAGCGTTTAAAACCCTTAAGAATGGTATTTATATTGCCGCTTTTACATTAGTTTATTTATCCAATTTAAGCTAAAAACAGGGAATGAACGGAAAGCTCGTTGGCACGTATTGTTACATCATCGAGGCGGGTGGTTATCTTATTATTTGGAAAATTCCTGATAGCCGTGCGTATATCAGTATATAAATAAGGAGCTTGAAACCAAGTTAAAACTACCTAGGCTTTAAATAGTTTCTTATATAACTGATTGGCTAGGCCACTAAAGGGCGCCTTGTTTTTTTGCTCTTGATGTACCTGAAGCAATGATTTTTGTCTGATTTCTGCGATCAATTGCGAAAAATATACTTTTGGCGATAGAAAATCGTCATAAACTTGCCTACATTTTAGTTGTAGCTTTTGTGTTAGGTCTTGTTTATGTATTTGCAAGGTACGTTGCAAACATGTTTCCTCATCATCTTCAAAAACGAGGATTTCATTCCAAGCAATTTTATCCGAAAAAGGCAATAGCATATTGGTGTTTACCAGCACGGGTATCCTCCCACAGGAAAGTACTTGGTAAAATCGCATCGAAAAATTACCTGCCCCCCTATTAGATAATGTAAATTGGGTATGCTCTATATTATCAAAAAACTCGTTGATCAAAGATTGATCGTGTGGCTTGCCTCCCCAAAACTTTTCTCTCACTAAAAAATCACTGGTAATTTGTTTGTTTTTTAGGAATACGTTGACCAGTTTCTTTCTGTGTTTAGAAAGCAATCCACAAAAGCCAACAACAGGCAATTGACTTTTTGGAGACAAGGGATAGGGTTCCTCCTTCCCTTCCCATAGATAAGGCAGCATAATTTCATGACTTCTCAATTTGCTTGCTCTTGCGCTTACCCGTAGTAAAATCAAATTATCGAAATGTCCGTAATCGTTTTCATCATCGAGCATGATAAAGATGAGCACTCTTTTCCCTGAGGGCTTGTATTTTTCGGAAATCTGCCTAAGAAATTTCCCAACTTGTCTGGCATCTTTATAGAGATCATGATATAGGACCAATTCACAGTCTTCTAAGGATGCGGGCTGGTAGGTACTGCTTTGAGCAATAAAAAAGAGTGTACCGTGTAATGGTTCGGCATGATATATTTTAATAGGTGTGATGGTTTCCATTTATGTTAGTATTGTCCTGTGCTTAATAGTACCAAGGTGCAAGCTTCTGTATATTTAATTTGATGCTGTTCTAGCAATTCTTCCAGGGCCTCATTTTCAGTTCCTGGATTAAAAATCACTCTTTTTGGCTTTGTGGCAACAATATAATCAAAATATTGTGGTTGGGTTGCCGGTCCTATATATAATGTAATGGTATCTATATCATGATAGATGGCACCTGGTTTTTCTATTTCCGCTCCAGCCACTGCCCCATTTTTTATTCCAATATTAACAATTTGATGGCCTTTACTGGTTAACATGTGAGCCGCTTTATAAGCATATCTGTTTGGATCTGGACTTGCTCCTATAATTAATGTCTTTTTCATTCTTTTCATTGTACAGCAGGTTTTAGAACTGCATTGATAACGACTTTGCCCGGGTTAATGTTTATCTTGATTTAAAATGGCATTAGCACAGTTGACGCCATCTATAGCTGCTGAAACAATTCCCCCGGCATATCCTGCGCCTTCGGCACAAGGATAAAGTCCTTTTATTTGCGGGTGCTGAAATGTCTCTTTATCTCGTGGTATGCGAACTGGAGAGGAGGTTCTGCTTTCGACACCCACCAAAATGGCTTCATTGGTGTAATAACCTTTCATCTTCCTGCCAAACAATGGCAGTGCAGAACGTAAGCTTTTGGAAACAAATTCTGGCAGGACATTGTCGAGCATTACGCTTTTTGTTCCTGGCAGGTACGAGTTTTTTGGCAAGTCAATAGATAATCTATTTTCTACGAAATCGATCATCCGCTGTGCGGGTGCCACCAAATTTCCTCCCCCAGCTTCAAATGCCAGTTGTTCAATCTCGGACTGAAAGTTGAGCATCCTTAAAGGATCATAGCCTTGAACATCTTCTAAGGTAACCTGAACCACAGTCCCTGAATTGGCATAGGGGTTATTTCGTTTTGAGGGCGACCAACCATTGACCACGATTTCATCCAATCCAGTTGCACAGGGGGCAATAATCCCGCCTGGACACATACAAAATGAAAAGACTCCCCGGTTTTTAACCTGCTCTACCAGGCTATAATAAGCTGGCGGCAAGTACTCGCTTCTCACGTCGCAGTGATATTGCGCTTGATCTATCACATTTTGTGGATGCTCTATCCTAACTCCCAAAGCGAAGGGCTTGGCTTCAATTAGGATATTCTTGCTATTTAACAACTCATAAATATCTCTTGCCGAGTGCCCAGTGGCCAAGATAACCGAGTTGGCAACTATTTCTTGTTCGTGGTTGACGATGATTCCCCGGACTGCACCATCTCTAATGACCAAGTCAGTGAGTTTTGAGTCGAAAAGCACTTCTCCTCCTGCTTCCAAAATGGTTTCCCTAATGGCTGTAATAATATGTGGCAATTTATTGGTGCCAATATGCGGGCGGGCATCAATCATGATGTCTTCATCGGCACCGTGTTGCACAAAAATTTGCAATACTTTATTAATATCGCCGCGTTTGTTAGATCTGGTATACAATTTACCATCTGAGTAGGTTCCCGCTCCACCTTCACCGTAACAATAATTAGACTCGGTATTTACCAGGCCCTGCTTATTGATGGCGGCCAAATCTCTACGCCGTTGCTTTACATCTTTTCCTCTTTCTACCACAATTGGCTTCAAGCCATTCTCGATACACTGCAAAGCTGCGAACAAGCCCGCTGGCCCCGCCCCAACAATGATGACCTTTCTATCATCGCCTATTTTGGGATATTTAAAAGAAATTTCTTCTGGAATGTAATTTTCATTGATGAAAACTCTCACCTGCATGCGGTAAACCACTTTTCGGGAGCGGGCATCAATGGATCTTTTAAGGACTTTAAAGTCTTTAATTTGATCGCGACTTATTTTCAGGCTTTTTGAAAGCGTTTCGAAAATTGCTTTTTCATTGGCAACCTCATGGGGAGGAAGGGTTATTTCAATATCTTTTTGCATAAGGGTGAGTCGAGTTTTTATCCCGAACACTGCAAAATTAGCAAATTAGCTTGATGGTAAGATTGTTTTTATGCTTATCTTGTTGTAAAATATGGCAAGTTGTCAGTTTTTTGTTTGTTTTGGTAACAAGGAACGAAGATTGATATCTAAGCATAAATAGAAAACCTAAAAAAGAAATAACATGAAAAAAGTTATCATTGGAATTGTTGCGATTGTGCTTTTGCTGGCTTTGTTTAGCGGCTGTGGCTACAACAGTTTGGTAAAACTTGATGAAACCGTAAAAACAAGCTGGAGCAATGTTGAAACACAATATCAACGCAGGGCTGATTTAATTCCCAATTTGGTAAATACGGTTAAAGGTGCTGCTAAATTTGAAGAATCAACCTTAACTGCGGTAATTGAAGCACGCAGCAAAGCGAGTCAGATTACTATAGATCCCGATAAGCTGAATGAAGACAATATCCAAAAATACCAAGCTGCACAAGGACAAATCACACAAGCTTTGGGCCGCTTAATGGTACTTACTGAAAATTATCCTCAATTAAAAGCTACTGATCAATTCAGAGACTTATCCGCACAGCTGGAAGGCACTGAAAACAGAATTACCGTTGCCCGTAAAGATTATAACGATGCCGTACAGGTTTACAATACCAAAGTTAGGTCGTTCCCTAATAACCTTACAGCTGGATTGTTCGGCTTTTCGCAAAAGGCACCTTTCAAAGCTGATGCTGGTGCTCAAAATGCTCCAAAAGTAGAATTTTAGTTATAAAGCAACCATTTTATAGGGTAATGTATATCTTACATTGTTTAAGCATACATTACCCTTAATTTTTATTTAATCCGATGTCTATTTTCACTACCAAAGAACAGGAACTAATTGCTAACGCTATTACAGAAGCAGAAAAAGCTACTTCTGGCGAGATAAGAATTGCCGTGGAGAAACATTGCAAAGGCGATGCTTATGAAAGGGCTACGGTTTATTTCCACGAATTGGGGATGGACCAAACTTCGCAGCATAACGGTGTGCTGATTTATCTCGCAACCGAAGATCATAAATTTGCCATTATTGGCGATAGTGGAATCAACAACCTGGTTCCTTCCGATTTTTGGGAAACTACCAAAACAGCGATGAAAGCTCATTTTATGTCGGGCAATCTTTGTGATGGCATTATTGCAGGAATTGCACTGGCTGGCGAAAAACTATCTACATTTTTCCCTCATAAAAATGATGATGTAAACGAATTGCCTAATGAAATTGTCTTTATAGACCAACAGCCTTAGGGCGTTTTGAACTTATCCATCATCACCTACTTACAATAAGTATGAAAAGAATATTTCTTTTAATAACCTTGCTTTTATCGGCTGCATTTGGTTTTTCCCAGGAGTTTCCTCAAAAACCGGGCACATTGGTTAACGATTATACCAACACCTTATCTGCTGGCGAAATTGCCAACTTGGAAAGAAAGTTGGTGGCGTTTGACGATTCGACCTCGAACCAAATTGCCGTAGTTATCCTTAAATCCGTTGGAGATTACGATATTAACGAATATGCTTACCAACTTGGCCGAAAATGGGGTGTGGGTGGAAAACAAAAAAACAACGGTGTTGTATTGTTGATTGCTCTTGGCGACCGTAAAATGTCCATCCAAACAGGTTATGGACTAGAGGGCGCACTACCCGACATCTATACCAAAAGGATCATAGAGAACGATATCAAGCCCTTTTTTAAAGAAGGCAACTATTATCAAGGTATTGAAGCTGGCACAAATTCAATCATTTCACTGATTAAAGGTGAGTACAAAAACGACAGGCCCAAAAGCAAAAAAGGTGTTGGCGGTGCGGGATCGGGCATCATTGTATTAATTATCATCGTAGTGGTTATCCTACTTCTTAAACGAGGGGGCGGCGGCGGCGGTGGTCAAGTGATTGGTGGCCGTGGTGTTTCTGAAGCACTTTTCTGGGGCTTATTGTTTGGCAGTGGCCGTGGTAATTCTGGCGGGGGCTTTGGCGGTGGTTTCGGTGGCGGAAGCGGAGGTGGCGGCTTTGGTGGGTTTGGAGGCGGAAGCTTTGGCGGTGGCGGAAGTAGCGGGAGCTGGTAAAACTGAATTACGATTTTAGTTTTTACGATTTAACACTGCCCCTAATATGACAACCTTCAAACATTTTAAACTAGGAAATGTACAGAAAAGATTTAATTACTGCTGAGATAGAAAAGCTTGCCCAAGTTTTAGCCAAGATTATGGGACTGAAACTTGAAGGAGATTTAGCAAAGGCTAATGAGCTTTTTAACGAAACGATGGAACATTCATTTAAACTATCGCCCGCTATTTTAGAAGACAGTAACCTTGCGGTGTTTGAAAATTGGCTGAACGATGCGGACCTTCCTGCCGAAAAACTGGATTCTCTTAGTGAGTTCCTTTATTATGACCTTGGCATTAGCCCTGAACGAAATGCCATGATTGCTCCGCGATTGAATCTCATCTATAAAGTTTTGGCCGAAAAACATAAGATTGTGCATTTGGTTAATTTTCACAGGCAGGAAATTATCCGACGATACCTCTAAAAAGGCAAAATTCAAAAGTAAAAATTCAAGACGCCAAAGTTAATGCTGGTTCTGATGCTTTTAGAACCAACCCAAGTTTTTTAATTTTTACCTTTAACTTTTGAATTATACAACATGGAAATACAAAAATGGCAAAAGCTTGCCTCAAAATATTTAGTGCAGGAAAAATGGGCTACCCTTAGGGTGGATACCTGTAAACTTCAAAACGGAACGATTAAAGATGATTACTACGTATTGGAGTATCCTAATTGGGTAAATGCCGTGGCACTTACCAAAGATAATCAGATGATCTTCGTTCGCCAATATCGCTTTGCGGCAGATATTATTTCCTTAGAAATACCTGGAGGTGTAATTGATGATGGCGAGGCACCAGAAGTAGCTATCAAAAGGGAGTTGTTAGAGGAAACTGGTTATAGTTTTGAAACTTGCGAATTGATTGCAACCTTATACCCCAATCCAGCAACATCAACCAATAAAACCTTTACATATTTGTTAAAAGGTGGTGTAAAAACCCACGAACAGCATTTAGATGAACATGAAATTTTAAATGTTGAGCTTTATAGCATTGATGAAGTAAAGCAATTACTAAAAGACAACAAAATTGATCAATCTTTACATACTGCCGCTTTATTTTACGGATTGGCAGCTTTACAAGAGCAATATGCCTAACCATTAAGCACTCCTTATCCCGCTAAGGAGCGCTTCGTTTTTTATTAACGACTTCAATGGCCTTTTTAAAATAGGCGTCTTCTTTGCTTTCTGAAAGATGGCTTTTATCAATTGATAACGACCAAGCATTAAATAAAAAAGTCCCGAACGTTCGGGACTTTTTCAGGGATATCTTAAGGCTTAGCTCATTTTCAGTTTTTTCTGAATATCGTTCACGTAAGCTTTAAATTTCTTGTCTGTTTCAATCAAATCTTCAACGGTTTGGCAAGCGTAAATTACAGTAGAGTGGTCTCTACCGCCAAAGAAAGCGCCAATGGTTTTTAGAGAGGATTTAGTATGGCTTTTAGACAGGTACATCGATATTTGGCGAGCCTGCACGATTTCGCGTTTACGTGTTTGCGATTTCACCATTTCTACAGGTACTTCAAAATACTCGCAAACCAATTTCTGTATGTATTCCATCGAAATTTCTTTTGAGGTATTTTTAATAAAGTTCTTCAGCATCTGTTTAGCTAACGCTAAATCAATGTCTTTCTTATTCAAGGTAGATTGTGCCAACAATGAAACCATTGCTCCTTCTAGCTCACGTACGTTATTGTCGATATTGTGCGCTACGTATTCAATTACCTCTCCTGGAAGTTCGATACCATCGGCATACATTTTCTTTTTAAGGATGGCCACACGGGTTTCCAAATCTGGCACTTGCAAATCTGCTGATAGCCCCCACTTAAAACGGCTCAACAATCTTTCCTCTAAACCGGCCAAATCTTTAGGCGCTTTATCAGAAGTTAAAATGATCTGTTTTCCTGACTGATGTAAGTGGTTGAAGATATGAAAGAAAATATCCTGCGTTTTTTCCTTACCTGCAAAGTTGTGCACATCGTCCATGATAATTACATCCATGGCCTGGTAAAAGTTCACAAAGTCGTTGATGGTATTATTTTTTAGGGAGTCAACAAATTGCTGGCAGAATTTTTCACAAGAAACATAAATCACCAGTTTATCGGGTACGCTACGTTTAATTTCGTTACCAATAGCTTGGGCCAAGTGCGTTTTGCCTAAACCCACACCGCCATAAATCATTAAAGGATTAAAGGAGGTGCCCCCTGGTTTTGCGGCTACCGCATAACCTGCCGAGCGGGCAAGACGGTTGCAATCTCCTTCGATGTAATTATCAAAAGTATAATTAGGATTTAGCTGAGGGTCTACGTTCAGCTTTTTTAATCCAGGGATAATGAACGGATTTTTAATGTCCTTATTGATAGATACTGGGATTGGCATCGACTGTGTTTTTGCCTCTGCACCATTCCCGTTTGACGGCATATTCGTAGTATATGGGGAACCTGTGTTCGACGATTTATCAACCACGATGTTATACTCCAACCTACCCTCATCTCCCAACTGCTTCTTTACCGTTTTTCTGAGCAAACCAACATAATGTTCCTCAAGCCATTCGTAGAAAAATAAACTAGGTACTTGTATGGTCAAAACCTTGCCTTCTAACTTAAGGGCTGATATCGGTTCGAACCAAGTTTTGAAACTTTGATTCGGGATATTATCCTTAATAATTTGGAGACAGCTATTCCACACTTCTGTACAAGTTTTTTCCATATCGTTTCTATAATTTATTGGTTTTCAGTCCTAATAGGTGCGTTTTGAATGCGCACTTTCGAGACTTCGAATATTGAAAAAATTATCAACATTCCGAATATTTTTTTGAATTATTTTGTAACTACTTCAACTGCAACAGCATATACGAGCCCACCTCAATCATTAATGTTAATAACTATTTTTCCACACCCTTTTTAGTACTCTCCGAACACTTCTCTGAGGCAATTAGCTATTTCTCCTAAGGTAGCATATTCTTCGACAGCAAGCAAGATAAAAGGCATCAAATTTTCATTTCCAGCCGCAGCATTTTTCAAATCCAAAAGCGCCTTGGCTACGGCTTCATTATTTCGTTCGGCTTTTAGCTTTTTCAGCTTCTCTATCTGTATCGTCCTGATGGATTCGTCGATATTAAACACCTCGTCAAAACGCTCTTCCTTTTGAGTGAATTTATTTACCCCAACAATAATGCGCTCGCCATTCTCCACCTCTTTTTGATACTCATAGGAAGCATTGGCAATTTCCTGTTGGATATAACCATTTTCGATGGCATTTACCGAGCCGCCCATCACATCTATCTTATCAATATAGGTCTTGGCGGCCGCTTCGATCTCGTCAGTTAAGGTTTCAATAAAATAGGAGCCTGCCAACGGATCTACCGTATCTGTAACGCCACTTTCAAAGGCTATAACCTGTTGAGTGCGCAAGGCGATTTTAGCAGCGGCTTCTGTTGGCAAAGACAAAGCTTCATCATAACCGTTGGTATGCAAAGATTGTGTGCCTCCTAAAACGGCCGCCAAAGCTTGATTAGAAACCCTGATGACATTATTTAAAGGCTGCTGCGCTGTAAGTGTTGATCCCCCGGTTTGCGTGTGGAAACGTAGCATCATGGCCTTTTCATCAGTAGCGCCCAGGTTTTTGGTAATATGGGCCCACATGCGCCTGGCTGCCCTAAACTTTGCAATCTCTTCGAAAAAGTTATTATGGCAATTGAAAAAGAAAGACAGGCGCTTGGCAAACACATTAATGTCCAATCCCTTTTGAAGTGCGGCATTTAAATAGGCCTTGCCGTTAGCCAAGGTAAACGCCAATTCCTGTACTGCTGTAGAACCTGCTTCGCGAATATGATATCCGGAAATGGAGATGGTATTCCACTTTGGCAGTTCTTTACTACAATATTCAAAAATATCGGTAATGATACGCATGGATGCTTTGGGCGGATAGATATAAGTGCCCCTGGCCGCATATTCCTTTAATATATCATTCTGTATTGTTCCCGATATTTGTTTCAAGTCGGCACCTTGTTTTTTTGCCAAAGCAATATACATGGCCAATAAGATAGATGCCGTGGCATTAATGGTCATGGAAGTGGTGATCTGTTGTAGCGTTATCCCATCAAACAGAATTTCAATATCCTTTAACGAATCAATGGCTACGCCAACCTTCCCTACCTCTCCCTCGGCCATGTCATCATCAGAATCGTAACCAATTTGGGTAGGCAAATCAAAAGCTACCGATAGCCCCATGGTTCCTTGCGCTAACAAATAATGGTACCGTTTATTGGATTCTTCGGCGGTAGAAAAGCCAGCATATTGGCGCATGGTCCACAACCTGCCGCGGTACATGTCTTTCTGTATACCCCTGGTGAAGGGAAACTGGCCTGGCAGCTCCTCATTTTTTGGCGCAGTAGTATACACATCCTTTATTGCTATTCCAGATGTGGTGGTATGTTTTTTGTCCATGGTTTAAATGGTATTTGGTTAGTGGTTAATTGACGGTTTGTCAAATCATCGTTGGAACGGCTTCAATTAACCAAATGCCCATTCAAACGATCGATATCCTGTTAAAACAATTGGTGTATATCTTGCTTAATTAAGCCAATAGCCAATTCGTAAGGGTTCTCTTCGATCTCGCTCATATAGTTGAGTACCTTTTTGCTCAATTCCCTGCCTGATGCTTCGGCGGGCAATTTTTTCACGGCATTGTTTATCATCGCAATCGTATCGTCTTTCAATTTACGGACGGCATCCCAGGTAGTTGCCTCTATGTAAAGCTGTTGCGTAATGTTATGTTGAAACTCGGTCTTGATTTCATTGATGGCCATTACTTGTAGTGCGCCTACCTCTATGCCTTGCTGATGCAACCTCAAGAGCAGATTAGAAGGATTGATTCGATCTACAAAAATGATCATCCGTTCATGCGCCTGTAAACGCAAATTCAATACATTACCTTTATCATCGGTTGGCACAGCTACATTCCTTCTCTGAGCCAAAAATTTCACGATGTCATTCCTCACCATGTAATAGGCCACTATTACGATAAATGTCCCACCTGCCGCTAAGCTTGCCGAGTTTAAAAGAAATTTACTTAAGTCCATTCTAAGTTTTGTTTATGCATCGTAATATTAGCCCTTACGACAGGCAAAAATGTACATAAATATTTATATTTGTCTGTCATAATTGTAAATAAGATGAGTAATACCGTTGAAACTAGCTTTGCACCTGTTACCTTTACCGAAGGAGCTGTTAAAGAACTGATAAAACTAAAAGACCAACAAGAAATTGCGGATGATTTTGGATTGAGAGTTGGCGTTGAGGGCGGCGGCTGCTCCGGCATGAACTACGTTTTAGGTTTTGACCAAAAAAAAGAAGGTGACCAAGAGTTTATCATTGAGGGCATTAAAGTGTTTATGCACAAGGCCCACCAAATGTACCTTTTGGGCATGCAAATAGACTGGCAAGATGGCTTAAATGCCAGAGGCTTTACTTTTAACAACCCTAATGCAGCTAGCACTTGTGGTTGTGGCACAAGCTTTTCTGTATAAACAAAAAATATTGTAACATTTTAAAAGGTCTCGTTGTCTTAACAGCGGGACTTTTTATTTTTACGATTAAAGATGAACGACATAAGCCCCAAGGTTGTAATATTGTAATAAGCCATTACTTATATCTGATCAAACTATCTAAATATCAAGATGAATTATAGAGAAAACGTACGACTAGCGATGCAATCCATTAAAAGTAACCGTTTGCGTACTTTTCTTACCGCACTTATCATTGCCATTGGTATCTCGGCCTTAGTGGGCATATTAACCACCATTGATGCGATAGAGAAAAAAATGACTGATGCTTTTTCTAGTATGGGCGCTAATGCATTCACCATCAGAAACCGCGGGACCAACATCCGCATTGGCGGGCCTGGGCAAAGACCCAAAAGTTACAAGCCCATCAGGTATGAAGATGCCTTAAAGTTTAAGGAGAGATTAAACGCACCGGCAAGCGTATCCATTAGCGTTTTTGCCAGTAACGGAGCTACCGTAAAATATGGGCAGGAAAAAACCAATCCTAATATCAACATCCGTGGTATTGATGAAAATGGGCTTGCTGCACAAGGTTTAGAATTGGGCCAAGGCAGAAATTTCAATAACGCCGAATCTTTAAGTGGGCCTAATATTTGTGTAATAGGCTCGGAAATTGCCAAAACTCTATTTAAGGACAGTGATCCGCTAGATAAGGTAATTAATGCCGGCAACAATCGATTAAGGGTTGTGGGCGTATTGGCTGCCAAAGGTTCCAGTATGGGCGCCAATGTAGATAGGGCAGTTTACGTACCATTATTTAAGGCCAAGGTAATTAATGCCAATGCCAACCCTTCTTATACCATTACGGTGTTGGTTCCCAACGCAGATCTGGTGGACAATGTAATTGGCGAATCTACCTCTACTTTTAGAAGTATCAGAAAAATAAAGATCGGCGAAGCCAATAATTTCGAAATTACCAAAAGCGATGCCGTTGCCCAAACTTTAATGGAAAACCTACAGGTTGTAGTTATTGGAGGTGTAGCCATTGGGGTAATTACACTACTGGGCGCCTCTATTGCACTAATGAATATCATGTTGGTATCCGTTACAGAGCGTACCCGGGAAATAGGTATCCGGAAAGCCATTGGTGCAAATCCTGCCGTAATTAGGAGACAGTTTCTTATTGAGGCTGTGGTAATTTGTTTATTAGGTGGTGTACTTGGCATATTATTGGGCATTGCCATAGGCAATATCATTTCCTTAGTAATGGGAGGTGGCTTTATTATCCCCTGGCTTTTTATAGGATTAGGCTTGGCCTTATGCGTTTTGGTGGGCGTGATTTCTGGTTATTATCCGGCACAAAAGGCCTCAAAACTTGATCCGGTAGAGGCTTTACGTTACGAGTAATCTTTTAAGATTTTCAGAGCATCTCCAGTAAAAATAATCGTTAGCGGTAAATGCTTACTTTGCGATGCTCTTATTTCCTTTGCAGCTATTTTTTTAACGCAAAGCATTAAGCTAGTGCTCCCGTCAAAATTATAACAGCAGGTTGTTCAGCTGGCCTTGTTTCAGCATCTCTTCCACTCTCGACAAACCGAGGCTTTCTTCTAACGCTTTTGCATGTCTTAAATGGTGCATATCGCTGCCCAAAAATGAAATACAGCGCTGATCAACCAAATTATCTGCTGCTTTTTTTACGTTTTTACCGTAATAACCTGTTAGCGAAATGGTGTTAAGCTGTAAAAAACAGCCACTATCTTTTATTTGCTGGTAATTTTCGATACTCCCGTGATAATAGGGATAGCGCTCAGGGTGAGCCAACACGGGATAAAAACCTGCATCTTGGATCTTAAAAAGCACCTCAATTAGATTAGGGGGCTGATTAATGTACGATAGTTCAAACAGCAGGTAATTGTTCCCGAAACCCAATACCTGTTTCTTGGCCAGCTTATTGAAAAAGGTTTCATCCAAATAGTATTCTGCTGCAGCTTCTACCTCCAAATCAATTTGGCTTTGCAACAGGCCCTCCCTTAAAATATCCAGGCCTTTAAGGATGCTATCAGGAGTGTTCCTATAAAAATCGGCCATGACGTGCGGGGTAGCGATTACTTTCCTGAAACCCATTTCCACATACTTTCTTGCCATTGCCAATGAAGCCTCCAAATTAGGTGCTCCATCATCAATTCCAGGAATAAGATGAGAATGCATGTCAGTCCCTATCGAAGAAAAATCGATTTCGGGCAATTTATTTCGCTTTTTAAACAGACCAAACACGTTGTGAAGTTAAAAGTAAAAAGTTAAAAATAAATGGTCAAAGTCATTAATAGATATTCTTGGGCAGGCCTAAATCAGCGGCCGTTTTCGAAATATAGCTTTTGTACACTTTGCCGAGCAGCGTGTTTAATTCTTCTTTCAGATCAAATTGTAAGTCTTCGTGTAGTTTTTCGAACTTACGCAGCAACATCAAAATGGCTTTTACCACATAATTTGCCAGTAATTGTTCATGATTTTTAGACAAAGCGTAAACCTTATATCTAAAAGTCATAGGAGCGAGGTTAAACATCAAAAGTTTCAATTCCAACTCCTCGAAATCGGCCTTGGTAACCTTATAAAAATGATTTATTTGCTTAGCGAGTTTGCGAAGCAGTATCAGGGTGTCCTTTGCACTGGTTTTTGGCGTAATATTTAGCTCATCCAGTACCACATTGATTTCATTTTTAATAAAAGCAACCCTATCTTTAAGGTTGCTTTCATCTTCTAACAACAAAAAATGTAAATGCTCAGTAAGCACCTTATCCTTGGCCACCAAGCGTAAAAGTAGTTTGTCTTTCTCCTTTACAGGCAAGGCCAAGATTTCTTTCTTCAGATCTTTGTGCTCGCTAAGTTTCATTTTATCTAAAACGGATTATCTCGAAGGTATTTTTCCCATTCCCAAGCAGAACGCATCATTTCGTTTAAATCTAGCTCTGTTTGCCAGCCTAAAACATTTTTAGACTTGGTAACGTCGCCATAGGTTTTTTCTACGTCGCCCTCCCTTCTGGGAGCAATTTGATAATCTAATTTCTCACCGGTAGATTGTTCAAATGCGTGGATGATTTCCAAAACCGACGAACCTTTTCCCGTTCCCAAATTGAAAACATCGTAACCATTTACTTTTCCGTCTTCTAACCTTTTCACGGCAGCTACGTGTGCTTTTGCCAAATCAACCACGTGGATATAATCACGAACGGCAGAGCCGTCTGGAGTATCGTAATCATCTCCAAAAACTTGGATTGCCCCTCTTTTTCCAATAGCAGATTGGGTAATAAAAGGGACTAAGTTTTGTGGAACACCATTTGGCAACTCGCCAATTAAAGCCGTTTTATGCGCACCTACAGGATTAAAATAACGCAGGGCGATGACATTCAGCCCAGGGGTTACTTTTGCCGTTTCCTCCAAAATTTCCTCAGCTATTTGCTTGGTGTTTCCGTACGGAGACTCTGCTTTTTTAACTGGGCTGTCCTCTGTTACCGGCAAGTGATCAGGCTGACCATAAACCGTACAGGAAGACGAAAAAACAAAATTAGTCTTTGGGTATGCAGTTAGGAGATTGATTAAGCTATAGAAGTTGTTTTTGTAGTATTTTAAAGGCTCTCGCACCGATTCGCCAACTGCCTTATATGCCGCAAAATGGATAATCCCATCAATATCGGAATGTTGCTCAGCAAAGTTGTTTACCGCAAAAGTATCCTGTAAATCCAACTCAACAAATTCATGATATTTGCCGGTAATCTTATGTAATTGATCAAGTATCTTGATGCTAGAGTTCGATAGGTTATCCACAATCAACACTTCATAGCCTGCGTTATGCAATTCTACTACTGTATGTGAACCGATGTAACCTATGCCTCCAGTAACCAATATTTTTGCCATGTGCCTATTTATTGTAAGTGGTAAAGTCTTTGTGTTCTATTTTGGCTAATGCCTCTGCCGAAAGTGATTTGAAATACTCATAGGTAATTTTCAAACCTTCTGCCCTATTGATTTTCGGCTCCCAGTTCAGCAGTTGTTTGGCCTTGGTGATATCTGGCCTGCGCTGCTTCGGATCATCCTGTGGCAAGGGTTTATAAATAATTTTTTGATCAGTTCCGGTTAATTTGATGATTTCCTCACAAAACTGTTTGATGGTAATCTCGTCGGGGTTTCCAATATTCACCGGACTGGCATAATCAGATTGCAGCAAGCGATAAATACCTTCGATCAAATCATCGACATAACAGAATGAACGTGTTTGGCTGCCATCTCCAAAAACTGTCAAATCTTCGCCCCTCAATGCCTGGCCAATAAATGCGGGCAAAACTCTTCCGTCGTTGAGGCGCATGCGAGGACCATAAGTATTGAAAATACGTACGATACGCGTTTCTACACCATGAAATGTATGATAGGCCATGGTAATAGCTTCTTGGAAACGCTTGGCCTCATCGTACACCCCTCGGGGGCCAACTGGGTTTACATTGCCCCAATACTCTTCAGGCTGAGGATTTACATTTGGATCACCGTAAACTTCAGATGTGGAGGCAATGAGCATTCTGGCTCCCTTGGCTCGGGCCAATCCCAACAAGTTATGCGTACCCAACGAGCCTACTTTTAAGGTTTGAATTGGAATTTTTAAATAGTCGATAGGGCTTGCGGGCGAGGCAAAATGCAGGATGTAATCTAGTTTTCCCGGAACATGGACAAACTTGGAAACATCGTGATGGTAGAATTCGAAATTTTCCAGCTTGAACAGGTGTTCGATATTTTGCAAGTCACCTGTGATCAGGTTATCCATCCCAATCACGTGACAACCTTCTTTGATAAATCTATCACACAAGTGCGAACCTAAAAACCCAGCGGCGCCGGTAATTAATACTCTTTTACGTTCCATTAGCTAATAATTTTGCGGCCAATACTGTTGTAATAATATCCCAGATCTATCATCTTTTGGAGGTCAAATAAATTACGTCCATCAAAAACTACTTTATTTTTTAGGGTGTCTTCCATTTTTTCGAAATCCGGATTACGGAATACCGACCACTCTGTAGCGATCAATAACGCGTCTGCCCCTTCTAAAGCTTCATATTGATCGTTTGCGTAGTTGATTTTATCACCAATCAATGCTTTAACATTCGCTATTGCTTCTGGATCAAAAGCGGTAACTTCTGCTCCTGCAGCCAACAGATCATTAATAATATACAGCGCCGGCGCTTCGCGGATATCATCCGTTTCTGGCTTAAAAGCCAAGCCCCAAAGTGCAAATTTTTTGCCTTTTACATCGCCTTTAAAATATTTCAGCACTTTTTCTGTTAAAACAGTTTTCTGCTTTTCGTTCACATCCATTACGGCTTTTAAAATCTTAAAATCGTATTGATGCTCAACAGCTGCTTTTTCTAAAGCCTGTACGTCCTTAGGGAAACAGCTACCGCCGTAGCCAATTCCAGGGAACAGAAATCTTTTGCCAATTCTATCGTCGGAACCAATCCCCTTACGCACCATGTCCACATCGGCACCTACAATTTCGCACAGGTTGGCAATTTCGTTCATGAAAGTGATTTTGGTCGCTAAAAATGAGTTGGCTGCGTATTTAGTTAGTTCCGAAGAGCGTTCGTCCATGTAATAAATTGGGTTTCCCTGGCGAACGTACGGCGCATATAATTCGCCCATTAGCTTTTTTGCCTTTTCGCTGGTAGTTCCAATCACTACACGATCTGGTTTCATAAAATCGTCTACGGCAACACCTTCTCGCAAAAACTCCGGATTGGACACTACATCAACCTCTACGTTGGTATTTGCCGCAAAAACAGCCGCTACCTTATCCGCTGTACCTACTGGCACGGTAGATTTATTCACAATGACCTTATAATCGGTAATTAACTTGGAAATATCTTTAGCGGCTCCTAAGATGTAAGAAAGGTCTGCTGCGCCATCACCTCCCGGAGGAGTAGGCAAAGCCATAAAAATAATTTGAGCGTCTTTTATCGCTTCAGCTAAATTGGTTGTAAAAGACAATCGATTTTGTGCAATATTACGATGGAAAAGTACATCTAGGCCAGGTTCGTAAATAGGTAACTGCCCTGCTTTCATCTTGTTTACTTTTTCTTCAACAATATCTACACAAATCACATTGTTACCTGTTTCGGCCAAACAAGTACCCGTTACCAAACCTACGTAACCCGTACCAATTACAGCTATCTTCATATATTTTGGAGTGTTTTTAACATTAATATCTATCTTCGACGAAGATAATAAATTATGCAGCAATATGTATTGGCTTTACAACATTAGTATGTTAATTTATGGCCTTCTGGTAAGATTGGCATCGCTTTTTAATGCTAAAGCTAAACTTTTTGTAAATGGGCGAAAACAAATTTTCAGGCATATTTCGGCCAAGTTTAACCCCAACGACCAACCCATCTGGTTTCATTTTGCCTCGTTAGGTGAGTTTGAACAGGGGCGCCCGGTACTTGAAAACATCAAAGTGCTAAAACCTAACGAAAAAATAATCGTAACCTTCTTTTCCCCATCTGGATATGAGATCAGGAAAAACTACACATTGGCCGACGGCATCTATTATCTGCCCTTGGATACCATATCCAATGCTAAAAAGTTCATTGCTTTGGTAAATCCTAGAATGGCCATCTTTACCAAATATGAATTTTGGCCAAACTACTTTCGCACCTTGGCCAACGCGAACATCCCACTTTATATTATATCCGGCATTTTTAGGCCTAACCAGGTTTTCTTTAAAGAGTATGGTGGTTTTTACAGAAATGTGCTAGGATGCGTGACGCATTTTTTTGTACAAAACGAAGAAAGTGCGGCTTTATTAAAGGGTATTGGCATCAACAATGTTGCTATTAGCGGAGATACCAGATTTGACCGTGTTTACGAAAATGCGCAAGCGCCGAAAAAGCTACCAATTATTGAAGCATTTTGCGGCAAATCGCCTGTGCTAATTGCCGGTAGCACCTGGCCAGAAGACGAAAAATTGTTGGTTGGCTTGGCGGCAAAAAACCCCAATTGGAAGATCGTTATTGCGCCGCATGAAATCCACGAAGGGCACCTGAACACCATTTTTGATTTGTTTCCAAATGCCCTGAAATTCTCTGCAATCAATTCAAATATGGAGCTTAAATCCCAAATATTGGTTATTGACAATATCGGGATGCTTTCTTCATTATATCAATATGGTAAAATTGCTTATATCGGTGGTGGTTTTGGGGTAGGCATACACAACACCTTGGAAGCCGCGGCATTTGGCCTTCCGGTGATATTTGGGCCAAATTACCATAAATTCCAAGAAGCTAAGGATTTGATCGAAATTGGTGCTGCAAAAAGCATCAGCAATACCGAAGAACTTTCCACCGCCTTTGATCATTACGTACAACAGGAAAGCGGAATGTTGGCCAAGAATTTCGTAGCTAGCAAAAAGGGCGCCACCGAAATGATTATCAAAAAAATTTTTGGGGATTAGATTTGGTCTACACGTACCCAGTCCATCCCGGCGGCAATGGCACCTTGTACCCCTAGCTCTGCATCTTCAAAAACGATACATTTTTTAGGATCTACCCCAAGCGCCTCCGCAGCTGCTAAAAACGGATCGGGCGCAGGTTTTCCTTTGGGGGTTTCCCCTGCACAGACCATTACGTCTATCAAATCAACCAGTCCAAGCACGGTTAGCGTTTTGGTAACCGTTTTTCTGCTTCCTCCAGAAACCACGGCAATTTTAACTTTGCCCACATGGTTTTTCAGGTGTTCTGCAACGTATGAAATAGGTTGGGTTTGTTCAATATATTTATCGATAAAAATCTGAGATTTTTCGCTTGCAAAAGTGTCGGGTAATGGCACGCCATATCTCTTGGTAATTTCTTGGGCAAAAAGCACGGTTGGCATACCGGCAAATTCATCTACCATGTTCAAATCTAAACCCACGCCATAATTTGCGGCAACTTCTTCGTAAGCTAATTTATGTGCCAACATATTATCAGCTAAAGTACCATCGCAATCATATAAGAAAGCCTGATATTCGCCTTCGGTTCTTTTGGTTAAAAATTCAAGTTTTTCTAAATGTTTACTATCCATTACATCGACATTTCGGCTAAAACTTCAATAAATCTTTCATCTGTATTTAAGCTTTCTACCAGCTGTACGTGCTCCCCACCAAGCTCTTTAAATTCTTCGTTATACTCCACGGTAATCTCGTAAATGGTTTCCAAGCAATCGGCCACAAAAGCCGGGCTGAACACCAAAAGGCGCTTTTTGCCTTCAGCGGCCAATTTCTTCAACACATCTGTAGTATAGGGCTGTATCCAAGGTTCTTTTCCCAAACGCGACTGATAGCAAACTGAATAGTTTTCACGTGCCAGGCCCAGTTTTTCTGCCAATAGTTTTGCGGTATTATGGCATTGGGCCGAATAGCAGAATTTATTGGCATTATTATAATTTTCGCAGCAGTTATTTACCTTTAAACAATACTTTCCTGTATGGTCTGATTTGGTCATTTGCCTTTGTGGCAAACCATGGAAGCTGAACAATATGTGATCATAGTTCTCCACACCGTGTTTTCTGGCATTGTCGGCAAATATCTCCAACATGAGATCATTGTCGTGAAATGAGTTTACAAAAGACACCGGTGGTATGGTAGGCCATTTGCTCAATAGCTCCATCACCAGTTGTATTACAGAACCCGTACTTGCTGAGGCATACTGGGGAAATAGCGGAATAACTTTAATGCTGCTCACCAAGCCCTTCTTTAAATTTTCTAGGGCGCTTTCGATGGAAGGGCTTTGATAGCGCATGGCCAGTTCTACCTGATATTCGCTACCAAGTTTATCTTGTAGCATTTTGGCTTGCTGCTCACTATAATACAACAAAGGCGAGCCTTTTTCATCCCATATTTTTTGATAGAGTTTTGAAGTTTTTGGACTGCGGAAAGGCACGATTATTCCTTTAACCAATAGTATCCTATTCAGTTTAGGAATATCAATTACACGTTCATCCATCAAAAATTGATCAAGATATTTTCTGACATCTTTAACTTCAGGACTATCTGGTGTGCCCAGGTTAACTAGCAATATTCCTTTCTTGGCCATTAATTTTTCTATTTTGCCGCAAATATAACTTGATTTGGGATTTTAGCCGTACGATTTTAGATTTTAAGACACAGAAGAGACACAAAAAAGTTTTCAGTTGGCAGTTTTCAGCTGATCATGCGTTTCAGATTTTAAACTTTACAGCGTTGAAACAACATTTCAGCTGGAACATTTAATAAGATTCAATTTGGGCTTTTACTTTTTCCATGAGCCACATGGGTGTTGATGTTGCTCCACAAATGCCCACACGGTCATTTGGCTGAAACCATTCTTTATCCAGTTCCTCAACATTTGAAATAAAATAAGACTGGTTGTTGTATTTCCTACATACGTCGTACAACACTTTTCCGTTGGAGGATTTTTTCCCTGAAACGAATATGATCTTATCAAAGTGCTTCACAAATTGCTCCAGTTCCTCATAACGATTGGAAACTTGCCTGCAGATCGTGTCATTGGCCTTTACTTCGTAACCTCTTTTGATCAGCTCATCTTTGATCTGATAAAACTTGTCTACGCTTTTAGTGGTTTGGCTATACAGCGTGAATTTATTTGGAAGCGCTACATTGTCTAGCTCAGCGATATCCATAAAAACCAATGCCTTGCCATCGGTTTGCCCCTGCAAGCCAATTACCTCTGCATGGCCGTGCTTACCAAAAATCAAAATCTGCTCGTCATCGTCGTGAGAGTTTTTGATACGGTTCTGTAATTTGAGCACCACGGGACAAGAAGCATCAATTAAGGTTAAATTATTTGCCAAAGCCAGTTCGTAGGTAGATGGTGCTTCGCCATGAGCCCTGATCAACACTTTTTCGTTGTGCAGTTCCTTAAGCTTTTCATGATCGATGATCCTCAGCCCCTTAGCTTTCAAACGTTCTACCTCTTCATCATTATGAACAATATCACCCAAACAGTACAGGTAGTTTTCCGTGTCCAGAATATCCTCGGCCATATCAATGGCATAAACTACCCCGAAACAAAAACCCGAAGACTTATCTATGGTAACTTTTAAATTATAGCTCATCATGAATATACAAAGGTACGCAGAAGAAGTTTAAATTATATAAAATTTTTAATATCGGATAATAGTCATATATTTGTTAACGATATTACGGAGATGTGGGACTTTAACCTAGACGATTTAGAAGAACTAAAGCCGCAAATAGAACGGTTATATGAAAAAAAGGCAAAGATTGACCAATCGAGGCCTTTGCCTAACACAGTATTGCAAAAAATAAAGGATCAACTTAACCTTGAATGGACCTATAACTCGAACAGTATTGAAGGCAATACCCTCAACCTTCGAGAAACCCAGCTTATTTTGGAAGAAGGAATTACTGTTGGAGGCAAATCTTTAAGAGAGCATTTTGAGGTAGTTAATCACGAAAAAGCGATAGATTATTTATATGGCTTAGTAAACCCCGCCTATACTTTGAGAAGCATTGATATCTTAAACCTGCATGGCTATATCTTAAAAAATATTGAAGATGAATTTGCCGGCAGGTTGAGAAACGGTGGTGTTCGTATTGTTGGCGCAAACTTCACACCTCCAAATGCTAAAATAGTTCCAGATCTTTTTGATGAATTGGTTTCTTTTGTCAATACCAATCCTATCAATGCAAACGAGCTTGTTTTAGCTACCTTGTTTCATCACAAATTAGTTTGGATACATCCTTTTTTTGATGGGAACGGCCGCACGGTTCGTTTAGCGATGAACCTTTTATTGATGCGAAAGGGATTTCCGCCCGCAATTATCCTTAAAAATGACAGGAAGAAGTACTATGAGGCGCTTAATCAGGCAAACAAAGGAAGCTACCATAAGCTTTGCTTGCTGATGCTTCAGGCAACTGAACGATCTTTAAACATGTACGTCAATTCACTACCAGGTAAAAGCTACGATGATTATGAACCGATTTCAAGTATTGTTTCTGAGCCAAGCTTTCCTTACGGCCAGGAATATGTTAGCTTATTGGCAAGGCAAGGCAAAATAGATGCTTATAAAGAAGGCAAAAACTGGCTTACCACCAAGGAAGCGGTAAAAGAATATGTGGTTAACCGAAAAAGAAAAAGGTAGGCCTCGATGGAAGACTAACTTTCATTAATTAATGAACAGGGTTATGCTCCTATGTGTTTGTATTTATTAAAAAGCAAATAACCACACAGCTACATTATGTTTTAAATTATAGCGGATATTTTTTTAAGGAACAAGTGAGATTAATTTGTACACCCCGGGCAGGCCAAGGCCGGTTTCAGTAGAACTGAAGATACTTTGCCAGGGCTGTGGAGATCATGAAAAATCACTAAAAGCTTGGCGCAAATCCTCATTAACTAGCTTAAATAAACCCTATCCTCTTCCCCTTCTACATCCATAATCACATCCACATGCTCTTTTAAAATGGTGGCCAGCTCTAAGCCAACAAAATCCGTAGCAATAGGGAATATCTTATGGCTTCTATCTACCAAAACCACGGTTCTGATTTTTTTATGGGGAGTATTTAGGAAAACGCCCAATCCGTAGGCCAGGGTTTTACCGCTGTTCAATACATCATCTACCAGGATAATGACTTTATTTTTCCAGTTACTTTCGGGCAAATCGGTTTTTGCAACAAGTTTACTGCTCTGCTTTTCCAAATCTATACGCAGCAGCGTAGTTTTAAATTCGGAAATTTCATTTAGGGTTTGTTGTAGTCTAACGGCCAATTTATAGCCTCTGTCCCAAATTCCAGCAAGTATAATTTCCTTTTCATCTAGGTTATCTTCTAGGATTTGGTAAGCAATTCTATTGATTTTTTGCTGAATCTGTTTTTTGTCTAAAATAAGGACTTGATTTTGGGGCATGTTATGGTGCTTTAGCATTTACAAAAGAACGATTTTAAGCCTCAATATCAAATATTCATTTTTTTTTAGTTGTGGCGCAACGTTTGGTAATTTGACAGCGTCTTATATACAAAACCACTTGAACAATGAAAAATTTACGAGCACTTAAAAACAATCTAACATTTATCCTATTCCTTTTCAGCAGTTTTACCTGTGCCAAAGTATTTGCTCAAAGCAGCAGACAGGTTTCTGTCAACGATTTTAGCAGTATAGGCGTAAGCAGTGGCATTAACCTTCATTTGAAACAGGGCAATACTGAAAGCCTGGTGATTAAAGGCGATGAAGAAGTGATTAAGGATGTGGTGGTTGAAAAAAACGACCGAAGCATTTCTATCAAATACAAAGAGGGCGTGAATTGGTCGCGTTTGTTTAAAGGAAGGTCCATAGACGTGTACGTTACCTTTAAAAATTTGAACGCCTTGGCCGCCAGCGGTGGTAGCGACGTGTATATTGATGGACAGTTAAAAACCGACAAATTTTCCCTAGCAGCAAGTGGTGGTTCAGATGTAAAACTAAACCTTGTTTGTAAGGACATTAAAATCGCGGTAAGCGGCGGCGCTGATATCGAGCTTAAAGGTTCGGCCGAAAACATGAGCATTAGTGCTAGTGGCGGCAGTGACATCAGTGCTTTTGACTTTAGAGTAGACTATGCGCAAGTAAACAGCAGCGGCGGGGCCGATGTTGATATCTATGTAAACAAAGGGCTTACCGCAGCAGCAAGCGGTGGTAGCGACATCACCTATAAAGGCAACGCTTCTTTGAAAAAAACATCTAATTCAAAAAGCGGAGATATTATCCACGCCAATTAGTATTCACGCAAAAACAGGCTATAGTGCTATAACAGAATCCGGCCTTTATTACAAGAGCAAACTACTTTAGTTTGGTTAATAGTAGAACCAATGCCGTGGATGCGGCATTGGGTTCGTTATTTTTTTGGATAAGGGTAATACACAAAATTTGCTCCTTCGGGCACTATTACAAAAACGCACATAAAATCTTCGGGCTTTTTATAATTCTTCAGGAAATGCTCTTTTTTATCGGGATGAACAATCCCTTTTTCAATAAATTCTTCGAGGGTGGAAGCCTGGATTGTCCAGTTGGTATTAAGCTCTTCCCTATTTAAAATCATTTCGCCAATTTTCACTTCATGTTGATGAGCAATAAAAATAGGCGCTTGGGAAATGCCTTCCACCATAATTTCTACCGACACTTCCTTGATAGAATCGGCATAAAAAGCCAAATCTTTTTCTAAACTCACCAATGGGCTTTGCTTTTTCTCTTGTTTAGGTTCATTACCGTTGGCATTTAAGTTCCCCAACAACTCTTCAGATTCCATATACTAAAACTTAATTTCTTTTTTTTGTATTACAAATTGATCATCTGCCAAGGTATCGGTTAACAGATAATATTTGTCATCTTGCTTTTCTATTCTCCTGGATAAAGGATATTCATTTGCGCAGAAATACATGCTGCCTTTTTTAACGAGCTTCCACGCACCTTCTTTTAAACTAAAAAGATTAATGCTTGCCCAGCAACTGCTAAACCATTCGGGCCTGAGCAATAATTCGGGTTTTTCATCGCCGTCAATATCGTCAACAACAAACAGATCTGCGCCAATAGCATTGCTAAATTTTAACGTTGGCCATTTTTTGTTGCTGAACATGATATTGATTTCATATCGCTCTTTTTGGCCTCCTGTGTCAGCCGTATCCAGTTTATCTTTTATAATGATCGCCGTATCTTTCTGGCCGAGTATCACGGTGTCCAACTGCTGTTTATCGGCATCCATGACAAAGGTTTTACTTGTTACCGCCATTTTTTTGGTTTCCTTATTTTGGCAGGCCAGCAAAACCGTTACCGACAATAATAAAAAACAGCAATTTTTCATCTTATTTAAGTTGAAGTAAAACCACGTTCTCTACATGTTGCGTATGGGGGAACATATCTACAGGTTTAATTCTAACCACCTCGTACTTTTCGGTGAGCAGTGCCAAATCCCTGGCTTGTGTTGCCGCGTTACAGCTTACGTAGACAATTTTTTCCGCTTCCATTTCCAGCAAACGCTCTACAACATCCGCATGCATGCCGGCTCTAGGCGGATCGGTAATTACCACGTCAGGCTTGCCATGCTCAGCAATAAATTCTCTGGTAAGGATATCTTTCATATCTCCTGCGTAGAAAATTGTATTGTTGATGCCGTTTAATTCTGAATTGAATTTCGCATCTTCAATTGCCGACGGCACATACTCGACGCCCACTACCTGCCTGGCATTATGCGCCACAAAGTTAGCGATGGTTCCTGCGCCGGTATATAAATCGTAAACCAATTCATCACCTTTTAAATTGGCAAATTCTTTGGTGATACGATAAAGTTCATAGGCTTGCGCTGAATTGGTTTGGTAAAACGATTTGATTCCGATCTTGTATTTTACGCTTTTGCCGTTCCCCAAAGCCATTTCCTCGAAAATATGGTCACGCCCGGCATAGGTTACCACTTCCTGGTCAAAGATCGTATCGTTCTTTTTATGATTGACGAGGTATTGCAACGAGGTAATTGCCGGAAAAGTAGTTTTAAGATAGGCCATCAAACCATCAATTTGTTCAGGTGTAGCGTAAGCAAAAACCACGCCTACCATTACTTCGCCTGTGCTTGATGTACGGATAATCAGGTTGCGCAAAGCTCCTTCGTGGTTACGCAAATCGTAAAAACTCAGCTGATGTTGCAGTGCATAGTCCCTCACCTTTAAACGGATATCATTACTTGGATCTGCCTGCAGATAGCAATGCTCAATGCCCAAAATTTTGTCGAACCTGCCAGGCACGTGAAAGCCAAGCGCATTCATTTCCCTTCCTTCTGCTTCTTCAGCCATGTCTTTGCTATCCAGCCAGCGCTTGTTAGAAAAGGTGAATTCAAGCTTATTGCGATAGTATTGATTTTCGGCGGAACCTAAAATGGGCTCGATACCGCTCACGTCTATTTTACCTAAACGCTGCAAAGCAGATTCAACACTTTTTTGCTTATAGGCCATTTGGGCGCTATACTGCATGTGCTGCCATTTACAACCACCACAAGTACCAAAATGGCTACAGAACGGTTGTTGGCGCAAGTTAGATGGCGTGTGCAAAGTCTCGATCACCGCCTCGGCAAAGTTTTTCTTTTTCTTTACCAAACGTACATCAACTACATCGCCGGGCACGGCTTTATCCACAAAAATTACGAGTTCATCGGCTTTGCCCACTCCCTTGCCTTCTTCGGCAATGTCAATAATACTTAAACCCGAAATTCTGACAGGTTCAGTATTTTTTCTTTTTCTGCTCATTGCCGCAAATATACGGAAACTCTTTAGTGAGTGATGCGAAAAGAAAGCGGCAAATAAATTAGGCACAAGAATATCCAACAGGCAGGACTGCCCGCTTTGGTAAAATCGAAATCAATGATATGCCTTAATCTTCAAAAATACTTAGAATTACCCCTAAAATACCGCCAGCAAGATTAAAATTCACCTCAAATTTTTCGTCAACCATCACTGAAATCTCTAACACTTCTTGACTCATAAATTCTATTTCTATAATTACAAATATAAACTAAATGAACCAAATACCAAATTGGTATAATGTTAATTTTATATTAAATTTTAACATCAGAACAGAAAATGATATAACAGTTTATCAAAATCCTATAACGTTTAACCAGGGCACCCACACTAATTTTGTGTAGAAATTTTAGGAAGATGAAAACTACAGACGCTATATATATCCCATTAGAAAACGTAGAAAGCGAACATTGTGCTTTAATTGTTGATAAGGGATTAGAAAATGTTAAAGAAATTAGCAGCCACCAAGTAGAACTTAACAACCAAAGAGCTGTTATTACGGCTAAAAAATACCCCGAAGAAGCTGTTCAGGAAGCCGTAAAACAAATTAGGGATTTGGGCTATGAGGTAACTACCGTGAAACAAACCTTTCCCGTAACGGACATGTCTTGCGCTTCGTGTGCTGCCAATACAGAAGCCATTTTAAACGGCCAGGTAGGCGTGGTGAAGGCCGAGGTAAACTATGCCAACACTGCTGCAAAAATAGAATACATCCCTAGCTTGGTTACTGCGCAAGAGCTTAGGCAAGCAGTGCAAGCGGGCGGCTATGACCTATTGATAGCCGAGGGCAATGAGGCTAAGGAATCATTGAATGAAATTAAAGCCAACCAATATCAAAAACTAAGAAAAAAAGCAGTTGGCGCCCTGATTTTAGCCATTCCACTGTTTGTTATTGGGATGTTTTTGATGGACATGCCCTATGCCAATTACCTCATGTGGGTTTTATCAACGCCCATGCTACTTGTTTTTGGCCGACAGTTTTTTGTAGGTGCATGGAAACAGGCTAAACATCGCTCTGCCAACATGGATACCCTGGTGGCCATAAGTACCGGAACAGCTTATCTTTATAGTGTTCTGATTACCCTGTTTCCCGATCTGATGCATCGTTTTGGCATTCACTCACATGTTTATTTTGAAGCCGCTGGCATTGTAATTGCCTTTATATTACTGGGCAAGCTTTTGGAAGAAAAAGCCAAAGGAAATACCTCTTCGGCAATCAAGAAATTAATGGGCCTACAGCCAAAACATGTTACCATTATACACGAAGGAGGGCATCAAATGCAAGTTGAAATTGGCCAGGTTAAAGTAGGCGATGTATTATTGGTGAAGCCGGGTGAACGTATAGCCGTAGACGGGACGGTGGTAAATGGCAGCTCTTATGTAGATGAGAGCATGATTAGCGGCGAGCCAATTCCTGTAGCAAAAGCCGCTGAAAGCACAGTATTTGCAGGTACCATTAATCAAAAAGGGAGTTTCCAGTTTAAAGCGGATAAAGTAGGTAGCGACACCGTTTTGGCACATATCATCAAAATGGTTGAAGATGCGCAGGGCAGTAAGGCTCCCGTGCAAAAATTGGTAGACAAAATTGCCGCTATTTTTGTACCGGTTGTAATTGGTATCGCTATTTTAAGTTTATTGCTTTGGGTAGTTTTTGGTGGCGAAAACGGCCTTGCACAAGGAATTGTTGCGTTTGTAACCGTATTGGTGATTGCCTGCCCCTGTGCTTTGGGCCTGGCCACCCCTACTGCCATTATGGTTGGTGTAGGAAAAGGTGCCGAACAGGGCATTTTGATTAAAGATGCGGAGAGTTTGGAACTGGCTAAAAAAGTAAACGCTATTATTTTAGATAAAACAGGCACTATTACTGAAGGAAAGCCCAAAGTAACCGCCATACAATGGCTTGGAGATTTTCATCAGCTTCAGCAAGATATTCTTTACAGCATCGAAAAATCATCTGAGCATCCTTTGGCTGACGCCATTATCGAACATTTGGCTCACGATGCAACTTTTTTAAACGACCTTACCATTGAAAATATCAGTGGACAGGGCATTGAAGGCAAGCATAACAACCGTACTTACTTTATAGGTAACGAATTATTGGTTAAAGAAAGAAACATCCCGCTTACCGGACAAGCCAGGCAATGGGCTTCAACACAACTTGAAAACGCACAAACAGTGGTATTCTTTTGTGATGAAACTTCTCTGTTGGCCATCATTGCCATTGCTGATCAAATTAAGGCCACTTCGGCGCAAGCCATAAAAGAGCTGCAAAAAGACGGCATTAAGGTTTACATGCTTACCGGCGACAATGAACAAACCGCAAAGGCAGTAGCCTCCAGCTTGGGGATTGATGAATATCATGCCAACGTGCTACCTGCCGACAAAGGCAAATTCACCAAGAAACTACAACACGAAGGCAAAATAGTGGCCATGGTTGGTGACGGAATCAACGACAGCAACGCACTTGCACAGGCCGACGTAAGTATTGCCATGGGCAAAGGAAGTGATATTGCCATGGATGTGGCCAAAATGACCATCATCTCCTCTGATCTGTCCAAAATACCCGATGCCATACATTTATCAAAATATACGGTAAAGGCCATTAAGCAGAATTTGTTTTGGGCATTTATTTACAATGTAATCGGTATTCCAATAGCTGCCGGAGCTTTATTTCCTATTAACGGCTTTTTACTTGACCCAATGTGGGCCGGTGCCGCAATGGCTTTCAGTTCGGTAAGCGTGGTGGCCAACAGCCTTCGCTTAAAATGGAAAAAAATCTAAACCTAAATTTAATGCTCCAATTTTCAAAAACAACATTAATTGATATCAAATGAACACTTTAAAATTTAAAACTAGCATCAACTGTAGCTCTTGCGTAGCCAAGGTTACCCCAGTACTTAATGCACAAGAAGATATTCAGAACTGGGAAGTGAATACCGAAAATCCAGATAAAATCTTAACTGTAGAAGGGCAAAATATTGATGAAGAGCATGTAATCAAATCTCTACAGAAAATTGGCTTCAAAGCGGAAAAGATTTAAAGGTAGTATATCGTTGCAAGCATGAAGCAATTTCCATTATCAACGGTATCATCACGTAATGGGATTGCTTCTTGTCTCGCAATGAAGGCCTTAAATAATGAACCAATGATACCAAACCTCTATTTCTTTCCAGTCATTATATCTGGATAATCTGTGACGATACCATCTACCCCTAAATTTTTAAGATACTGCATCTCTTTAAGGGTATTTACCGTCCAAGGAATAATTTTTACGCCCGCAGCGTGACATTTATCCACCAAGCCCTTTCCTACCAAGGGTAAATAAGGACTATAAATGGTAGGTGTAAAACCCAATGCTTTGACATTATTTTCAAAATCTTCTTTTTCGTCTATTCCTAGTGAGGTTGGAATTTCAGGATATTTTTCGTGAACATATTGCAAACTTCTCATGTCAAAGGAATGGATCGTCATTCTTTTTTCTAACTTTTTGGCTTTTACTACGGCCATGATCAGTTCTACAAATTCTTCAGGACTAGGTTGAAATTCCCCATCGCCTTTTCTAATCAATTTGGTTTCGATGTTATAATGGGGTTTCGCCATTTTTCTTTTGGATACAAAAAACTCCACTTTATCAATCAAATCTTTTAAAAGGGGCTTTTCTACCCTGAATTTTTCTTGTTGCGGGAAACGCGGATGTGGTTTAGACCCCACATCAAATTGTTTTACGTCCTCGTAGTCCATTTTATAAATATTGAACTTCTTTTCATTTTTGAGCGTAATTTCTTCGCCAGTTGGCGAAGTACTGATGACATGGTTAAAATAAGGCTCTTGCGATACTACCACTTGTTTATCCTTAGAAATTACGACTTCTATTTTTAAGGTGGTTGCGCCGATTTCCAATGCCTTTATCATTGACGGGACCGTATTTTCCGGCATCAGGCCTCTTGCTCCACGATTTCCCTGTATCTCAAAGGCTACTTTTTTCTGGGCATGTGTAATGGTAATGGCAAAAAGGCAAAACAAAATGGAGAATGAAATCTTTTTCATATGATATTTAGTTAACGGCTAAACTTTCGGAGAATTGCAAGTATAAAGTTTTTCTGTTTAAGAAACTGTCCGTGTCCAATCAAAAATATCATCAGCTATGGCATTGCTTCGTTTGCGGCAAAAAACGTGAACAGGCTGGAAGGCACGAAGCAGTTTTCAAAGCTAAAGTTCTATTTTCTTAACGGCTATATTGTTCAACAAAAAAGGATTTCAACTTATCGTTAAAATCCTTGGTTTATATTTGGGATTTGGTTTAATCCTTATCGCTCTGCAACCGTAAAAATTTGGGCAATGATGTTCCAGTTTGCATCAGCCTGGCGCTCCCAAATAAATACATAGTTAAAACTTTCACGAAGATTAGCCTTGTAATCAATAGTCGCAATACCATAAGTGTAGGCAAAATCACCTCCCAAAGCTTTATCGGCTTGTGTGGTTTTTAAGTTGATTTTATCAATTACCCTGTTATTAAATGCCAAGATATCATCTTTCCCAATAATCACATCTGTTCCAGGGAACATTAAGCGGGCATCTGGGTTAATGAAGCCTGAAAAAGCTTGAATGCCGTGGGTTTTCAACATGGTGTTCAGAGTTTTCTCGGTGTTACTGATAATTTCCGTTGCGGCTTTCAGATCTTTTGAGGTTGCAAATTTAGGGCTGTGTGTTCCTGTTGGCTCTACAAAAGTATTTTTGGGTTCTTTACCTTTAATTGGTTTCATGGCCTCAGCTCCTAGGTCAATTACAAATTGCCATTCGCCATCTTTTCCTCTCCAAACAGAAAGGTAGTGTCCATAAGTTTTTTTATCGGCACCTGCTACGTAGGTTCCAGAGGTAAAGCCCCAATCTCTACTTTTTGATAGGCGGGCATAGTTAGGTTCCCAGGTTAAATTTTTAGTATCTACCGCTGTAGCATAAAACTTTTTAGCATTAATTGGATTTGGGCGAAAAACGATTGCGTCAGGAGCGGCGAAAGCTGTAAAAGCGGCATTCACGCCATCTTTGACTGCCTTTTGTGCAAAAGCTTTTTCTGCGTTAACTAATGATTTTACGGTGCCATCCGATTTTTGTGCATATACATTGGCACCTATGGCTAGGGCTAAAACTGACAGATATATTTTTTTCATAACAATTTATTGTTGTAGTGTACGAATTTAAATGTTGCTTTATTTAGTTAACAAAAAAGTAATTAACAATTGCACATTTTGAAAAATCAAAAATTTTGGCCAAGGTAAGTTAAGCTGATGGCTTTTCCCTGTAAATGGTTTCCAATATCGTTTGTCCCACGGCCTTCAAGGTGTTCCTATCGATATTATTGAGGTTATCCAGCTGAGTATGCCAATTACTATAAAAACCTGCAGCATCTGAGTAGTGAACTACATCAATGGCTGGAATGCCGGCTTGATTAATCCAAAAATGATCATCAACCAAACTGCCCGAACTTACGTTGATGAAATAATTACCGTAGCCAATTTCGGCAGCGATATTCCACACTTTGTTCACCACATTTGGAGCATACTTTCGAGAAAGTTCGTCTTGCGTAAACTGCGCATTACTACCCCCAACCATATCCAAGTTAATGGCATATAGCGGTTTGTAGCCTTTTACATGGGGATTTTTAGCCCAATATTGCGAGCCAATGCACCAAGTAGTTTCATTAGGAGTTTGATCATTGGCACTGCCATAATCTTCAATATCCCACAAAATAAAATCAACGCCTACTTCGGGCTGTTGCTCCTTAATTTGACGGGCCATTTCCAAAATTACAGCAACGCCACTGGCGCCATCATTAGCCGCTTCAAATGCTTTATCCTTCATGGCTTCATCAGGATCTTGATCCGAAAAAGGGCGGGCATCCCAATGGGCCGTAATTAAAACTCTTTGCGTTTTTTCAGGATAAAAGGCTGCAATAATATTTTTCAACTGGTGTGTTTTACCATCGTAGGTTTTAGCTGGTGCCTGTTGAACGGATACCTGGCCACCAAAATATTTAAACTTTGCCACCAAGTACGCTGCACACTTGGCATGGGCCGGAGTTGATGGAATACGCGGCCCAAAATCTACCTGAGCCTTTGTGTAAGCGTAGGCGCTATCGGCATTAAATTCTGGCGAAGATAACTTAGCCTGTTCTACAGAAGTTTCGGTATCTGTGGGTTTATTTTGCTGACAAGATTGTAAACCAACCATGGCCAAAAATAATACTGCTAATATTTGATTTACTTTCATGTTATTTTTATAACTGTACTTGGTTTACTCCCGCATTTGGACTACCCGGGGCAATTACATTTTACTCCAAGTGGTGCCCTCTTTGCTGTCTTTTAATTGTATCCCGATGTTTTGTAATCCGACACGAATAGAATCCGAGGTAGCGTAGTCCTTATTCTCTTTGGCTTCCTTACGCAAAGCGATGATCATTTCAAGCACTTCATTCATATCAGTATTACTGCTTTCCTCATCTTTCAGGCCAAAAATATCAAACACGAAATCATTGATCAAGGCTTTTAACTCTTCCAATTCAGCTGTGCTGATTTTTGCTCCGCCATCATAAACGGTATTGATGATTCGAGCTGCTTCGAATAATTCTGCAATCGCCACCGGACTGTTAAAGTCGTCGTTCATCGCATTCACACATTTTTCTCTAATTGGGGCTATAGCAACATTCCCGTTGGCCGAAGCCGTTAATTTTGGCAGCAAGGCAACGGCGTTCATCAGCCTCCTAAAGCCTTTTTCCGAAGCGTCCAAAGCATCGTTACTAAAATCAAGGGTACTACGATAATGGGCCTGTAGCATAAAGAACTTTACGGTCATTGGACTGTAGCCCTTACGCAACAGCGGATGGCTGCCCGTGAAAAGCTCATGTGGTAAAAAACCATTGCCGGCCGACTTGGACATACGGGTACCGTTTACGGTTAGCATATTGGTATGCATCCAGTATTTAGCAGGTTGATGGTTAGCACACGCTTCTGATTGTGCGATTTCATTGGTATGGTGCGTAGCCGCCAAATCCATTCCGCCACCGTGAATGTCAAATTCGTTGCCCAGATATTTAGCGCTCATGGCCGAACATTCGATATGCCAGCCCGGGAAGCCCATGCCCCAAGGCGATTGCCATTGCATTAATGTTTCTGGTTTTGCTTTTATCCAAAGGGCAAAATCCAACCGGCCTTTTTTATCGTTCTGACCACTTAATTCACGTGTATTTTCCAACAGCTCTTCCAACTTGCGGTTAGTTAATATCGTGTAATTATATTTTTCACTATATTTTTCTACATCAAAATAAATCGTTCCGTCTATTTCATAAGCATAACCGTTGGCCAAAATGGTTTTTATCATTTCAATTTGCTCAATAATATGCCCCGTAGCTGTTGGCTCAATACTTGGTGGCAGGGTGTTAAACATCCTCATCACCTCGTGGAAACCCAAAGTATATTTCTGCACAATTTCCATAGGCTCCAGCTGCTCCAATTTTGCACGTTTTGCAAATTTATCATCGCCTTCATCTCGATCGCCTTCCAGGTGGCCGGCATCGGTAATGTTGCGCACATACCGCACCTTGTAACCACTATAGGCAAGGTAACGGAAAATCAGATCGAACGAGATAAAAGTACGACAGTTACCCAAATGCACATCACTATAAACGGTTGGCCCACAAACGTACATGCCTACGTGTGGCGCATTTAGGGGTTCAAAAACTTCCTTTTTACGGGTAAGCGTATTGTATAACTGTAAAGCTTGTATCATGGTTGCAAATGTAAAGTTTTTAGAGCTTAATATTCATCATCACTTTCTAATGAAAAATTTAATCTCAAATCGCTTCTTACCGGGAAATGGTCTGAAAGCTTTTCCCTGGAAACATGGTGATTGATGACATCAAAATCTTTGGTAGTGGCAATATAGTCTATCTGGAAATTAGGGAATGCACCATTATAGGTTTTACCAAAGCCACTGCCCTTTTCGATAAAAGCATTTTTTAGGGCGCTGGTAATTTGGGTAACGCAATAGGAAGCTGGGGTATCGTTAAAATCTCCAGCAATTACAAAAGGGAGCTTACACTGCTGCATTTCGGCCTTCATGATTTTCACCTGTTCGCTCCTTCTTTCAAATGCAGATTTGAGCATACTGGCAATTCTTCTGGACGATTTATATTCCGTATTCATTTTGGAGGTAACCTTGTCAATGTAATCGTAATCTTCCTTTTGGAAAGAAATGGACTGAAAATGCACATTGTAAACCCTAAAAAGCTGTCCTGCCACTTTAATGTCGGCATAAATACTTCCATTGCCTGGTATTTGGCTAAAGGGTACTTCGCCTTTATTGTCGATAGGATAACGGGAAAAAATGGCCAAGCCAGCCGCTTCGTAATTATTGTCCACAGAAGGCACAAAATAATAATATCTCAGCTTAACTCTTTTTTTAATGCTGTCTATCAAATCAAATTCGCCCCTGCGCCGAGTAAAAAACTCCTGAAAGCAAATTACATCGGGATTTTGGTCTTCGATAAGTTTTAGGATCTGATCTCTGGTAGAGAGATTATTGTTTTCGCCATACTTTTTAAACTGGTGTACGTTGTAGGTCATTAGCCTCACGTAGTGTTCACTTTCTTTTACGGAGGTTCCTTCTTCTCCAAAAAACTGATACGTAGCATTCAAAGGTTTCCATCCAAGGCCCATAATGGCCAAGGTAACCAAGCTGAAGATGAGCCTGCGACGGAAGGCCCAAAAAACAGCAAAAACCAAGTTAGCAACCAAAAAGAAAGGATATGCCAAGCCTGCAAAGGCTATCCAGATATCATTTTTTGGATCAGTTTGCCCGGCAACCATCCCCAACGCCAGCCCCATTACTGATAGTATGGCAAAAAAGAGCATAAATTTGTCGAAAACGGAAAGTTGTAGTTTAGGCATCAGCTTTTACTTGCATCAAATAAAGTTTGTTTTTCTTTAGCGGTAAGATTTTCGTAACCGCTTTTGGAAATCTTGTCTAATATGGCGTCTATCTCCGCCTGATTCACCGGGTTTGCTTTTCTTTTTGGAGCTTCGTTTTTTACCACTTTTAATTTGGGCTTTTTTATCAAGAAAGCACTCAAATCGGTACCATTCTGCAAAAGTTTAACATAGGCAAACCCAAAAAGAGCGCCACCTAAATGGGCCAAGTTCCCGCCTATATTGCCCGAGCCCGGAGTGGTCCCTATCACATCTATAATGATATATACTAAAAGCAGATATTTCAATTTCACGTCCCCAAATAATATCAATCGGACACTGTAATTGGGAACAAGGGTAGTTATTGCACTAAAAATGGCCATTACCGCCGCAGAAGCTCCAATTAAAATGGAGCCGTTTGGATTTAGCTGCGGACTTAGGTTATAAATGAGGGCAAAAGCTAAAGCGCCCAAAACGGCTCCGCCCCAATATACCACCTGAAACTGCCTTGGCTTTAAAAAATCAAGAAACAAATTTCCCATCCAGTATAACCACAGCATGTTAAAAAGGATATGGAAAATATTTTGATGCAGGAAAGCATAGCTGACCAAAGTATAAAAACGGGTAGGCCACTGGCCCATATCAGATGGGAATGCCAGATATTGTGCCACCAGAGAATCCACCACTCCTCGGGTAAATAAATTGGCAAGGCCCAATAAGAGGAATATGGCCACGTTTACGCCAATGTAAAACATGGCGGGATTACCCGAAGATAAATCCTTGAAGCTACTGTTATTCATAATAGTCGTAAAACCTGTCTTTATCTTTCCATAGTTTAACCAAAATAAAACCGATGAGCGCTCCGCCCAAATGGGCAAAATGAGCTACCGAATCGCCTTGTATGCGTGCCACGCCCAAGAATAATTCTATAACGATATAAATGGGGATAAAATATTTTGCTTTTATAGGAAAAGGAATAAACATGAGCATTAGCTCTACGTTTGGATACAGCACTGCAAAAGCTGTCATCACGCCAAAAACTGCCCCTGATGCGCCAATCATTGTTCCAAAATAGATAGAGAACAATGTAGAAGCGGTACTTTCGGTATATTGAGCTGGGTTAAACCTGCCTTCTGACAGTGATTCAAGCGGCAAATTTCCGGGATTTACTATTGAACCTGTAATTTGGTACAGCTCAATCCCCTGAACAACCCATTGCAGGGCCAAAGCACCTAGCCCAGTAACCAGGTAAAAATTGATAAACCTTTTTGGTCCCCATTTCTGCTCCAAAATGCCGCCGAACATAAATAGCCCGAACATGTTAAAAAATAGATGCATGAAATTGCCGTGCATAAACATGTAGGTAATGGGCTGCCAAACACGGAACTTTGGAGAGTCGAAATAGTGTGCCCCCAAAAGTTCATCTAAATCAACCTGATTGCCTAATACCAGCTTAGCCAAAAAGAAAATTCCGTTGATGATTAGCAGGTTTTTGACTACTGGTGGAAGATGAATGTTATTCATGGTTATTTTTCAAATTTTTGTGCCAACTCAGCCAAGGTAATGGTTTGAATTGCGGGTTTACCACTGATACTAAAGTTAGGGCTTTTGCAGGCAAAAAGTTCATCAATTAAGGTGTTCATTTCCTGCTGACTTAACGCTGTACCTGCCTTTATGGCACTGTTTCTGGCCAAGCTTCTTGCCAAAGCATCTCTTTTGGTTAATTTTAATTCTTGTTGAGAGTTTTTAAACCCTTCTATCAGGTGTTCAAAAAGCTGGGTTTCGTTAATATTTGTACTGCCCAAATCCACAGGGATACCTTCAATCACTAATGTATTTTTCCCAAATTCCCGTACATCAAAGCCTAAGCTCTTGATATCGTCCAACAAACTTTTTGCCAATTCAAAATCACCAGGGCTTAAAGTAACCGTTTGCGGAAATAAGCTTTGTTGCGATGCCCCCTTGCGATCTTCCAAGTGCAGCAAAAAACGTTCATACAAAATACGTTCGTGAGCGGCTTGTTGGTCAATGAGCATTACACCTGATTTAATTTGCGAAACAATGTAACGATTATGCACCTGCATGTACTGCTTGCTTGGGGCAGCAGCCAAAGTTTCCTCCTCTTCCGCCTCTCCCAAATCAATACTGGTTTGCTCGGCTTGCTGAAAATTGGCGATTTCATACAAAGAACCCCAATTCTGAGCTTTTTCTTTCGGATGGTACTGTTCCTTGAAATAGGTTTCCTTAACCGCTGGCTTACTGGCACCAAAAGGATTAAAGTTTGGATTAAAGGAAATACTAGGCGGCACGATATCTTCCGGAGCTTTTGGCGTAATCATATTGCTGAAGGCCGTCTCTTGGTTAAAATCCAAGGTGGGACTGATGTTGAATAGGCCCAATGATCTTTTCACGGCCGAATGGATAATGGCATAGATGGACTTTTCATCCAAATATTTAATCTCCGTTTTGGTAGGGTGAACGTTTACGTCAATTTTAGCAGGGTCTATATCAATAAAAAGCACATAAAGCGGAAAGTTATCCTCAGGCAACAACTCCTGATAAGCTTTATTTACCGCATGGTTTAGGTAATTGTCCTTAATAAACCTGTCGTTCACAAAAAAGAACTGCTCGCCACGGGTTTTCTTCGCAAATTCAGGTTTCCCAATATAGCCTTTAAGGTTAATAATAGTGGTTTCTTCTTCTACCGGAATTAAACGTTCATTATAATTGTTGCCAAATAGGTGTACAATGCGCTGTTTGATGGTTGCTACCGGTAATCTATAAATTTCATTCCCATCATGGTGCAAGCTAAAAGAGATATGTGGCTTGGCCAAGGCTACACGCTGAAATTCGTCGATAATGTAGCGCATCTCCGTTGGATTGCTCTTCAAGAAATTACGCCTTGCAGGTGTATTGTAAAACAAGTTTTTAACACTAATACTTGTGCCGTTTGGGGTGCCTACCGGTTCCTGTACAACAACTTCTGAACCCTCAATTTGCACCAGTGTCCCCACCTCGTCTTCATGGCGTTTGGTTTTCATCTCCACCTGCGCTATGGCCGCAATAGAAGCCATGGCTTCGCCCCTAAATCCCATGGTGCGAATGGCGAAAAGATCCTCGGCTTTACGCACTTTTGAAGTAGCATGGCGCTCAAAGCACATACGGGCATCTGTTACGCTCATCCCGCAGCCGTTGTCTATCACTTGAATTAATGCCTTCCCGGCATCCTTAACAATCAGCTGTATCTTATCGGCCCCTGCATCCATGGCATTTTCCAATAACTCTTTTACTGCCGAGGCTGGCCTCTGCACCACCTCTCCTGCCGCTATTTGGTTGGCTACGCTATCGGGTAAAAGTTGTATAATATCAGACATCTATTTTGTTAAGTAAAGCCGCTAATTTAACGAAAATAAGCCTTACAAAAGGAGCCTGTTTTCAGTTAACTGATACTAAATGACTTAATATTTACGATTTGATCTATAATGGAGGAAGGAAAGTTTTTTTGATGGATTAAATGGCTAGCTAACACCATTGAGTTTGTTAAATAAAAAATTTCGCCCGCTCGCTAAACCATTCCCTACAATTCACCATCTAACCAACCATCTACATAAAATTGTAAAATCTTAACATAGGTCAATACAAACTCGGTTTAAAATTAAATATCTTTACACTAACTATAAATTAATCAACAATGAAATTAAAAATCACTTCTATTTTAGCCTTAGCTCTTGTGGCTAGCTTTTCTTTTTTCGCCTTTAAGCCAAAGGCTGATGTTTACACCGTAGACGTTACCAAATCTACCATCAACTGGGAAGGTAAAAAATTCTCGGGTTCACACACAGGTACTGTTGCCCTAACTTCCGGAACTTTGGGGTTTAATGGTAAAAAATTAGTAGAAGGTGGTTTTATAGCAAATATGACTACTATCCAAACCCTAGATGGCGGTAAACCAAGTCCTAATTTAGACAAGCACCTGAAAAATGATGACTTTTTTGGTGTTGAAAAATTCCCTGCAGCTAATTTTGTAATCAAAAAAGTAGAAGGTAATGGCACTGATGTAAAAATTACCGGCGATTTGACCATTAAAGGAAAAACCAATCCAATCACTTTTCCAGCAAAACTTACCTGGAATGCGGATAAAACGGTTACCGCAGTGGCTGAGAAGGTTGCTATAGACAGAACCAAATATGGTATCGAGTACAAATCCAAGTCTATCTTCAGCAGCATAGGCGACAACTTCATCTACGACGAGTTTACCATTGACGTAAAATTGGTGGCAAAAAAATAACCTCCTATTAAATAGATATTTAGAAAATCCGAGTATTACTCGGATTTTTTTTGTTAAATAAATTAATGTAACTTTATGTAAATCCACTTACGAAATATATACCTTCGCAGCGGTTAACAACGTATTTCATTAAAGCCCGATGCAACAAACACCCTCTTCTAAGATTAACCTCCTTGTCATTGATGATGATGACATCAATATCTTTATCATCAGTAAAATTGTTGAGAAAACCGGGTATGATGTAGAGATATGCGCCAAACATAATGGCCAGTTAGCCATTGACTATATCAAGGATTTAGTTGATAGCCAACAACCACTGCCCCAACTGGTATTGATCGACATCAATATGCCTATCCTTAACGGGTGGGAATTTATTGAAGCTTTTGAAGCGCTAGGACTCAAAGCCACCAATGACATGTATATGCTTTCCTCGTCTGTTTACGAAAACGATATTGAGAAGGCCAAAAGCTATAAATCAGTGAAAGGCTTTATTTCAAAGCCCTTGTCAATTGACCGGTTAAAAGAACTGCTTGCCGCCATAGATTAAACGATGATAAACTTATCATCCTGTAGTTCTACAAAAGCTTGCGTTTTAGATTTGGAATGGTAAAAAAGGCACTTCCAATGATCGGCTGCGGCCCTATGGCCAAACTCATCCCTTAATTCCATGGCTTTACGGCCATCGTAATCATACTTGGCCACAAATTTCCTGATAAGCTCCTCGGGCTCTGGCAAAACATCGCCGCCAAAAAACACCTTGTCATCCCCATCATCAATTAAAAAAACCTGATGATAAGGGCAATGCGCTCCCGTAAATTCATAGTTGATTTCGTTGGTAAGCTTGCCACTATCTTCGATCAAATGGATTTGGGCGTTACGCTGTACAAAATCAAAAATATCGGTATGGTAAGATGATGACTTACTGCTAAACGCCGTTTCCCACTCTCCTCTTTGCATGACATAAGTGGCATTAGGAAAACTCAATTCCATTTTGCCATGATGGTGGTGCACCATGCCGCCCGAGTGGTCAAAATGCAAATGTGACATCAACACCAGCTCAACATCATCCGGATCGAAACCCGCCTTTTTAATATTTTCGTGCAAATGCAGCTTGCCTTCTTCGTTGCTATACCCTAAACCAGTATCCAATAACAACAAACTGTTTTCGAGCTTAACCAAAAAAGGCTGTACATGGATAAATAACGATGCGGGCCTATCCTTTGGATTATCCTTGGCAGGATCAAATGGAATAAATTTTTTACTGGCATCTACCGAATATGAACCCTCTGATAACGTGAAAACTTGAATAGCCATCTTTTTACGAAAGAAAATTTAATGATATATTTACGGGTTACAAATATAGAGAACAAGGCAACGCTTTTTGTAATATTAATGCAAACAAGCTCGTTAAAAGATCAAATATCAATGGAGAAACGGTGGGTAATTACGGATAATATTGAACAGGAAACAGTTGAGGAACTTTCCCATCAGTTAACGATAGATAAAAGTTTGGCCGAGATCTTGGTTAAAAGAGGTATTCGCACTTTTGAGGAAGCCCGATATTTTTTCAGGCCGCAACTAGGCTTTTTGCACGATCCTTTCTTGATGAAGGATATGGAACGGGCTATAGATAGAATTGAAAAGGCCATCCAACTTAACCAAAACATTTTAATTTATGGCGATTATGATGTGGATGGTACTACCGCAGTAGCACTTACCTACCAGTTTTTCAGCCATTTCACCAGCCATATCAATTTTTACATCCCCGACAGGCATGTAGAAGGGTATGGTATCTCTACACAGGGGATTGATTATGCCCATGCCCATGGCGTAAATTTGGTAATTGCACTGGATTGCGGCATCCGTTCCAATGATAAAATTGCCTATGCCAATAGCCTGGGGATTGACTTTATCATTTGCGACCACCACTTACCTGGTGATGAACTACCCAATGCGGCAGCAATATTAGATCCCAAGCGCAACGACTGCGAATATCCGTTTAAGGAGCTTTCAGGCTGTGGCATTGGTTTTAAGCTTGCCCAGGCCTACTGCACACTTAAAAACCTTCCGGATGCGCTGTATGAGCAATATCTTGATTTATGCATGGTAAGCATTGCTGCCGATATTGTCCCCATTGTTGACGAGAACCGGGTTTTAGCTTATTACGGCCTTAAGAAACTCAACGAAAATCCTTCTACCGGACTAAAATCGCTCATGCAGATTGCGGGTAAAACAGAAAATTACTCCATTACCGACGTGGTGTTTATGTTGGCCCCACGCATTAACGCCGCCGGCAGGATGGGACATGCCAACGAAGCGGTAAAGATGCTGTTGAGTGCAGAGGATTTTATTGCAGACGAGCAGAGTTCGTTGATCAATGTTCAAAATACCGAACGTAAAAGTTTTGATCAGCATATTACCCACGAGGCCTTGGCCATGATCGAACAGGATGAAGTACTGATCAATCGAAAAACAACCGTAGTGTTTCAAGAAAGCTGGAACAAGGGAGTGATTGGCATTGTGGCATCTAGGCTTACCGAAAAATATTACCGCCCCACCATTGTACTTACCGAATCGAATGGAAATTATACCGGCTCGGCACGTTCGGTAGTTGGCTACGATTTATATGAAGCATTGGTAGAATGCAGTGATTTATTGATCCAATTTGGGGGGCATAAATATGCTGCTGGGCTGACCATTAGCCCCGAGAACTTGCCCTTATTTTCAGAGCGATTTGAGCAGGTGGTTTCTAAAAGCATTGACCCAGCATTGCTCATCCCCGAAATTAATATTGATGCCACGATTGATTTTGCACAGATCAATGCCAAATTCTTTAGAATACTAAATCAGATGGCGCCCTTTGGACCACAAAACATGGCTCCAATATTTACTACCCACCAGGTAATTTTGGCAGGCACCCCGCAAATTGTAGGGACAAATCACCTAAAAATACATGTAAAACAACAAAATTCAACTATTTTTGAAGCTATTGGTTTTAACCTTGGAGAATTTGAAAAATTGTTAAAACCAAACCAAGTATTTTCTATTTGTTATACGATAGAAGAAAATAATTGGAGAGACAAAAAACGTTTGCAACTAAACATAAAAGGAATTAAGATTGAAGAGTAAAGATGAAAGAACAAGGAGCAAAGATTTAGTTCCCGCCTTAAATCTTCATTCGTAAATCTAAAATCGTAAATATAAATGATTTTAAAAGCCGAGCATCTCATTAAAAAGTATAAACAGCGTACCGTTGTTAACGATGTTTCATTTGAAGTAAGCCAAGGGGAGATTGTAGGTTTGCTTGGACCAAATGGTGCCGGAAAAACCACCTCATTTTACATGATTGTGGGGCTCATTAAGCCCAATGAAGGCCATATTTTTTTAGATGGCGAAGATATTACCAAAGATCCCATGTACCGAAGGGCACAAAAGGGAATTGGCTATTTAGCACAAGAGGCCAGCGTTTTCCGCAAGCTATCGGTAGAGGACAACATTATGGCTATTTTGGAAATGACCAAGCTCAACAAGGAAGAACGCAAGGAAAAACTGGAAGAACTGCTTACCGAGTTTAGTTTACATAAAGTACGCAAAAACCGTGGCGATTTACTTTCGGGAGGGGAGCGCCGTAGAACAGAGATTGCCAGAGCATTGGCGGCAAGCCCTAATTTTATTCTGTTGGATGAGCCCTTTGCCGGCGTTGACCCCATCGCCGTGGAAGAAATCCAAAGCATTGTGGCCAAACTTAAGAAAAAAAATATTGGCATTTTAATTACCGACCATAACGTACAGGAAACACTTTCCATTACCGATAGAGCATATTTACTTTTCGAAGGAAAAATCTTGGAATCAGGCACGCCAGAGGTATTGGCGGCCAACGAAATGGTAAGGAAGGTTTATTTGGGTTCGAACTTCATTCTACGCAAAAAAAATCTATAAGTAAAACTGATGGCGATAGTAAATTCTATTTTTACGTGGTACATGAAAAAGCGCATCCATCAGATTGAGCTTTTTATGAAATACCCCCTAGATGTACAGGATGAGTGGCTGCATACCTTGATCTCGAGTGCCGAAAATACAGAATGGGGCAAGCTGTACGACTACAGATCGATATTGAATGTGCAACAATTTAAGGAACGGGTACCCATTCAAAACTACGATACGTTAAAACCTTATATCGAGCGCATGCTCCAAGGGGAACAAAATATCCTTTGGCCATCAGAAATTAAGTGGTTTGCCAAGTCATCAGGTACAACCAGTGATCGAAGCAAGTTTATCCCAGTATCAGAAGAGGCTTTGGAAGAATGTCATTTCAAAGGTGGCAAAGACATGCTCTCTATCTATTGCAACAACCGGCCAAACACACAGATGTTTACCGGAAAAGGCTTGGTTTTGGGCGGAAGCCATCAAATCAACCAGCTTTGCGAAGATATTCACTACGGAGATTTATCGGCCGTATTGATCAAAAACCTGCCCATTTGGGCCGAATATTACAGAACGCCTGATATGTCTATTGCCCTGATGGATAACTATGAGGAAAAAATGGACCGCATGGCCGAAGCTACCATCAGGGAAAACGTCACCAATATTTCTGGCGTTCCTACCTGGACCATTGTACTGGCAAAAAAGGTGATGGAACTTACCGGAGCTAAAAACCTCATGGAAGTTTGGCCCAACTTGGAAGCTTATTTTCATGGCGCGGTGAACTTTGGTCCTTACCGCCAACAGTTTAAAGAGCTTATTCCTTCGCCCGAGATGTATTATCTAGAAACCTACAACGCATCTGAAGGTTTCTTTGGCATACAAGATCAATCCTATTCAGAAGAGCTGCTTCTGATGCTGGATTACGGGGTTTACTATGAATTTCTTCCTTTGGAAAATCTGGAGGACGAAAACCCTAAAACCCTGTCGCTAGAGCAAGTTGAACTGCATAAAAACTATGCCGTTATCATCAGTACCAATGCAGGTTTATGGCGCTACATGATTGGTGATACCGTACACTTTACTTCTTTATATCCTTTTAGGATTAAGATTAGTGGCCGCACCAAGCATTTTATCAATGCCTTTGGAGAAGAAGTGATTATCGACAATGCCGAGAACGCACTCACCAAAGCCTGTGCTGCTACCAACGCCAAAATTAAGGATTATACCGCCTGTCCGATTTATTTTAACGGCGACGAGGCTGGAGGCCACGAGTGGATCATTGAATTTGAACAGCAGCCTTCCAATTTCGAACAGTTTATAGATGTTTTGGACCAAACCCTACGTGAGGTAAACTCTGATTACGATGCCAAACGTTTTAAGGATATGGCCTTACGACGCCCCAAAGTGCACAATGCCCCGCAAGACACTTTTTATAACTGGATGAAAAACCGTGGTAAACTGGGCGGGCAACACAAAGTGCCACGCCTGGCTAATAACAGAGCGTATGTGGATGATATTTTGAAGATGATGTAGTTGAAAACAAGCTATTTGGAATTACTGTTATTTTAGGTAAATTTAAGTGAACAACCAAAAAAACAGACCATGAAAACAGTTCAACAAATTTTCGACAATAAACCCTTGCAGATTTTTAGCGTTACTGCTAACACTTCGGTTTTAGATGCCCTAAAGTTAATGACCGAAAAAAACATCAGTGCATTGTTAATTATGGAGGATGAACAATTACTTGGCATTTTCACCGAGCGTGACTATGCTCGAAAAATTGTTTTGCAGGGCAAGGCATCCAAAAACACGCCTATTAGCGAAGCGATGACGGCAAACCCAATTACGGTAACCCTAGCCCATAGCATTGACTCCTGCATGCAGCTCATGACCGATAGGCATATTAGACATTTACCTGTAGTGGCTGATTACAAGGCTGTTGGCATGGTTTCTATTGGCGATGTGGTTAAATTTATCATTGCTGACCAAAAACAGACCATTTCGCAGCTGGAAAGTTATATTAGCAGTTAATCTTACACTTCTTCAGGGGCGATAAACCTATCGCTAATTTCTGGCATAGGAAGCATGCAGATTTCCTGCTTGCCCCATATTCTATAGCGATTTTTGGCAATTAAATCATATAACCAGTCCCTGAAAAACTTAGGGATAATAATGAAAAAATATAACCACCGAAAATATCCCAATTGCTTCGAAATATATAAGATCGCCGATGATTTATGATATACCCGACCATTTTGGAGCAAAAAAATGCTTGAAAGCTTATCAGCATCTAAACCATACGGAGCCAACATTTGCTTGGCAGTTTCACTCTGTAAAGATGCAAACTTAAAAATACCAGTTGTATCATATTTGATAATAATCCATGCGCTCATTAAAGAAAATATCGCCAAAGAAATTCTCATTAAAGAGCTAAAAGCCAAAATAGAGGCACTTATGGGCAATAGATAAAGCAATCATCAATTTTGATTGTCCACAAAAAATGGGGAGTTAATCTCCCCATTTCCATTCGCCAGCAATTTTTAGTGGCTCTTTAAGTTTTTGACTTTCCAGGAATGCTTTCAAATCGGCATCAGAAAACCTTGTTACCGGAATAGTAGGTGTGTTGGCCAAGGCATAAGTTAACATGGCCGAATAACGCACGGTATTTTTCATGCCCTGTTCATCCACTAGGTGAAAACCATCACCATCAGAATGATAAAAAGGTCCTGAGTTATTTGGCAACTTACCGCCAGCACCTCCACCCGTTGGAATACCTTCTAACATAAAGGGTTGATGGTCGCTATGCAAGCCCGCTCCAGCGTGGAAAAGATTTTTAAAGCCTGTATCAATTTTCACCACTTCGGCTCCCCAGCTTTTAAACAAAGGTTCCATTTCTTTTCTCGAAGTAGAAAATCCCTTAGGGTCATTGGTCATATCGTAGTTTAACATAAAGCGTACCTGACCCAAAGTTTTATCTTTTAAGCCTTGGGCAACATAGGCTTTTGAACCTAGCAAACCTTGCTCCTCGCCCATGAACATCACAAATTCAACGGTACGTTTAGTTTGTAGGTTCAACATTTTAAAAGTTCTGGCCATATCAATGATAGAGAAAGAGCCAATCCCGTTATCAATAGCACCAGTGGCCAAATCCCAGCTATCCAAATGTCCACCTACCACAATTTTTTCATGGGGTAAAGTAGTGCCTTTTAAAGTAGCGATGACGTTTCTGGCTTTGATCATTCCCGAAAAATTGGTCATTGCAATTTGTGCGAACTGTGGTCCCGATTTCAGCTTTGCCTTTAAAGCCGTTCCGCTCTCCAACCCTATACAAACCGCCGGAATAGGGATTAATTTACCTGTAACGGATGCCGTTCCGGTAAGCAATACGCCACCTTCTACTTTGTTGATGATGATGACACCAGCGGCACCGTATTTAGTGGCAATAGCCGTTTTTTCGGAGCGGTGTAAAGAAGCCGTGCCTGCCGGAGAGCCTGGCAATACGCCTATATAAATCAAGGCAATTTTACCTCTTACGTTATCCTTTATAGATTCGTAGTCGGCCTCTAAACCATTTCCTACATCTATGATCTCCGCCGTAACATTTGCCCTTACTGGCGAATGTGCTAAGGTAACGGCTTTAACTGGCGACAAATTCGTTCTATCGCCACCAATTTTAACCGATAAGGTTTTTCTGTCCCAGCTTTCTACTTCAAATGGCTGGTAACGTACGTCGAAACCGTATGATTTCAGAAGATTGAAGGCAAATTCTTCGGCCTTTGCCCCATTGGCAGAGCCTGTTAGACGATGTCCAATTTTATCGGTGGCACTTTTTAGGTTTTTGTAGGCCTGGGAATTTGATTGTACTTCGGTATTAATTTGCTTAAAAACGGTAGAAAAGTCTTGAGCCCTTGCGCTTAAAACAGCACAAGCTAGACCTGCAATAAGGGTAATTTTTTTCATTGAGTTTGTTTAGATTTCGCTAAATGAAATTACCATTTTATTATTACAACTATTGTGTATCGTTTAAATTTTACAATCTGCTCTTGGCTGTCTCAGTTAGTTTTGGTCTCTTACTGATTAGACCCAAATCTTCATTTCGACGACCGAAGGAGGAGAAATCTGCCTGGTAGATTGCTTCGCAAAGCTCGCAATGACGTGTATAGGAGCGTCATTGCGAGAAGGTACGACGAAGCAATCTCATTCATTCAAATTTCGTCATCGTACTCTATCTCCCTACGGTTGAAATGGCGGATGCAGCTTCCAAATGACTGGGTAAGGCTCGGAGGCGATCTCCATAAGGCTTCCAGATGACCTGGATAAGGCTTAGAGGTGATCTCCATAAGGCTTCCAGATCACCTAGGATAAGGCTTGGAGGTGATCTCCATAAGGCTTCCTGATCACCTGGATAAGGCTTGGAGGCGATCTCCATAAGGCTTCCTGATCACCTGGATAAGGCTTGGAGGCGATCTCTATAAGGCTTCCAAATGACTGGGTAAGGCTCGGAGGCGATCTCCATAAGGCTTCCAGATCATCCGAAGACTAGTGGCCACGCCATTTGATTTGACATACGACGTTGGTTGGAATAAAAGAGTAGGTTGCTTAATTACTCGGTGGAGGTAAGAAAGTCTTCTCACTTTGTTTCTTGGTATAGTATCTGATCACAAAGAAAGCGCCCAAACCCACTGCAAAGAACAACCAAAACCTGGATAGGAACAAAATAAACTCTTTGAAATACATCCAACCATCTACAAAATTCAAAGCCAACCTGTTAAAAAACCCTGGTTGATAATCGTACAAGTTATCATTTGCTACAGTCATCGTCTTAACCGTGTTGTCTTGATAAAAGTTAAGCGTAATGGTGCTAAATTTAACTTGCTTATCAATACTCAGGTTTTCGATTTTCTTGTTCACATAATCATCCTTAATGTAAAGCGAGCTTTCTACGTTACTTCCCTTTTTCGTAGCTACCTTTTTAATTTGCTCCACCGCTTCTTGCCTATTGGCCGATTTCATGGAGTTTTCCAGATAAGCTAAGCTTTTATCTTCCATTTTCAACGACTGGTTATCTACAAACACGGCCATACCTGCAATTTGGTCCGTAAATTCATCCAATTCCGCAGATGGGATTCGGGCTACCAGATAACCCTCTTTACGATAAGAAGTGATTTCCTTGAGTGAATCAGCACTTAGTTTCACTTTATCCGTTTTTTGGATCGTGCTATTCAAGGAAAACTCCATCACCAAGCCACCTTGTTTTTTAATGGTATTGCTCAGTTCAGCTTTGGTGCGCTGCACATCTTTAACCCTAAAACGCATATCAGCGGTTTTGGTCATTTTTTCTACCAATTGGTTGTTGGATACGGTATCTAAAGCTGCTGTAGCGGTATAATCGGCGCTTTCAGCTTTATGTTCGGCATTACAGCCCGCAAATACAATTGCAGCCAATGCCACGATGGCAAAATGTCTTTTCATTTTGTTAATAGGTTTTAAGTGTTTGAACTTATCCTTTCACAAAATTGTCTTAAGCATGCTATTTCCTTAAGGCCGACAATTTGTTTCGAGGTGTAATTTGATCTCTTTTTAGCTTAATGCTAAAAATGGTTGAAGGTAACCCATTTCAGTTTGCAGTTTTTTAGTTCGCAGGTGGTAGTAAGCAAAAAAATCCCTTCACAGCATCGCTACGAAGGGATTTCGTTATGTATAATTTTCTTAAATTATTTCGCGTTCAAAATTTTAAATGTGGTTACACAGCACATTACAAAACCTAAGGCCAAAATAGCCCAAGAAACTAGTGAAAGCGTTAAAGAATCAAAAGCGAAGCGTAAAAATACACCAATTACAGTTACCACTGCCCATAAAGCAAGTGAAGAATAAATAGCCGAATCATTGGCTGTTTTCATGCTGTTTTCTCTGTCTTTAGCATCCATGTTTTATCGTTTTAATTTTGTCCTGCGCAAAAATAATATTTCTTCTATAAAAACTACTATGGTTTAGTAACTTTTAAGTTTTTCTAAGCGTTGTTTCGCTTTTTCCTGCTCCGTAAATTTTCCTTCTTTGTAAAGCAGTTTCTCCCAATCGCCGTACATCGGATTTGGGAGTACGATGAACTTGGTTCCAAACAAGTGCTGATGGGCATCTACCTGCTCTTTGGTATTCTTTCCTTCTCTATAAAAAACATTCGAAAAATCGCTTAAATTATCACCACACAATAGCAAAACATTATATTTTTCCAATACTTTATTTCTTCTTTCCTGTTTATCAGAGGTAGTGCTTTTGGTCATTACATGTGCCTCGTCTACGTAAGGGAAACCAAGTCTTTTCAAATTCTCTATGGTCGCTTTTCGGTCAGCCTCATCACGGTTGGTGATGTAAAAAGTCTCTACGTTTTTGCTCTCGGCAAATTTCAGGAACGACAGTGCACCGGGCACGGTATCTGCCATGGCTTTAGAGGTCCATTCGGTCCAGTGTGCGGGCACATAACTCACCCCGTGTTGAATTTCATAGCCTTGAAAACGGGAATTGTCTATGATCGTCTCATCTGCATCTACAATAACGCAGTTAGGCTTGCCATTCTGGTTTTCCCATAGTGCCTCTTTTAAAGACAATCTGGCGAAGTTATAGGCTTGAAAGGCCAAAGCCCTATACTCGCCACTATATTGCTGCCAAAGTACCGCATTTGTCCAATCTCTTTCAGGTGCCACTCCCTTTTGTGCTGATACCAATACTGGAAAGGCAAATAGGGCAATGATTAAAAATCTCAATCTCATATCACATAAGTTAAAAGTCAAAAGTAGGAAGTTAAAAGTTAAAAGCCATAGCTTGTTAACAAGTGACCAATCATATCAATAAAAAAAACCTCACCGAAAGCGATGAGGTTTTTTTATTATAGGTCTTTGTCCAATGAACCATTGAACTAATGAACCAAAATTATCCGTTTAATGCTGCCGCACCACTTACAATCTCAGTAAGCTCGGTAGTAATGGCGGCCTGACGTGCCTGGTTGTAAGCTAATTTCAACGATTTCAGCAAATCACCTGCGTTTTCTGTTGCTTTATCCATGGATGTCATACGAGCACCATGCTCAGAAGCATGAGAATCTAACACCGCTTTATACAACTGGATTTTGATAGATTTAGGAATTAATTGGGTTACAATTTCTTCTTTGCTAGGTTCCAAGATATAGTCTACGTTAGTTTCCTTAGTGCTAGCTGCTTCTTCAGATTTTGGAAGAGGTAGTAATTGTTCGGAAGTTAAAACCTGAACAGCTGCATTTTTAAACCTGTTATAAACTACTTCTACACGGTCATATTTACCCGCTACGAAACCTGCCATAATCGCCTCAGTAATTTTAGTTACGTTCTCGAAAGACAAATCAGCGTAAACTTCATTATTGTTGCCAATTACATTATAATTACGTTTTTCGTAAAAATCCTGGGCTTTTTTACCAATAGCAACAATACTTACGTTACCTTTCTTCAGTTGCTCGCTGTATTTCTCAGCAATTAAGTTGTTAGTGGTTTTAATTACGTTCATGTTAAACGCACCAGCTAAACCTCTGTTGGAAGATACCGCAACGATCAAAACTTTGTTTGGTTCCCTTTCTTGGATAAACGGAGAGGTAGAACCTTCCAAACTTGCCGAAAGATTTCCCAAGATCTCTTTCAATTTAGTTGCGTAAGGACGTAATTGAATAATCGCATTAGTAGCACGTTTCAACTTCGCAGCCGATACCATTTTCATTGCCTTGGTAATCTGCTGGGTTGACTGCACAGAGGCAATACGATTTCTTACTTCTTTTAAATTGGCCATTTGTTAGTATTTAGTACTTAGTAATTAGTAGTTAGACCGAAATCTAAATCCCAATCCCAAACACTTATAATTTAGTTAGCTACTTAGTAATTAGCAATAGACCAAAATCTAAATACTAACTACTAAATACTTATATCTAATTAATATTTACTTGAAATTTCTTTTGCTACCGTTTCCAATACACCGGTAATTTGGTCATCAAATTTACCAGCTTTTAAGGCTGCTAAAGTTTCTGGATGACGTAACTCCAATGCTTGTAGATAATCGGCTTCAAATTCTTTTACCTTGTTGATCGGCACGTTACGCATCAAGTTTTTAGTACCTGCATAAACAATAGCCACTTGTTTCTCTACCGTAAATGGAGAGAATTGAGCTTGTTTCAACATCTCTACGTTACGAGCACCTTTATCCAATACAGATTTGGTAGCCGCATCTAAATCAGACCCGAATTTAGAGAAAGCCTCTAACTCACGGTATTGTGCTTGGTCTAATTTCAAAGTACCAGCAACCTTTTTCATGGATTTGATTTGTGCGTTACCGCCTACACGTGATACCGAGATACCTACGTTAATTGCCGGACGGATACCTGAGTTGAACAAGTTCGACTCCAAGAAAATCTGACCATCGGTAATTGAAATTACGTTAGTAGGGATATATGCAGAAACGTCTCCAGCTTGAGTTTCGATAATTGGCAATGCCGTTAATGAACCACCACCTTTTACCAAGTGTTTAATTGATTCTGGCAAATCGTTCATGTTTTTAGCGATATCATCGTTAGCGTTGATTTTCGCAGCTCTCTCCAACAAACGTGAGTGTAAGTAGAAAACGTCACCTGGGTAAGCCTCACGGCCCGGAGGGCGTTTCAACAATAAAGATACCTCACGGTAAGCCACGGCCTGTTTAGACAAATCATCATAAACGATTAACGCCGGACGGCCAGTATCACGGAAGAACTCGCCAATAGCAGCACCAGCAAAAGGCGCATAGAACTGCAATGGAGCTGGCTCAGATGCACTAGCCGAAACCACTACCGTATATGGCATTGCACCGTTTTCTTCCAAAGTACGTACAATGTTAGCTACAGTACTTGCTTTTTGGCCGCAAGCTACGTAGATACAAAATACAGGTTGACCTGCTTCGTAAAATTCTTTTTGGTTGATGATGGTATCGATACAAACCGCAGTTTTACCAATCTGACGGTCGCCAATCACCAACTCACGCTGGCCACGACCAATTGGGATCATCGCATCGATAGCTTTGATACCAGTTTGTAGAGGCTCGTTTACCGGTTGACGATAGATTACCCCAGGAGCTTTACGCTCTAAAGGCATCTCAAATGTTTCGCCAGCAATAGGTCCCTTACCGTCAATGGGCTCACCTAAAGTGTTTACCACACGACCTAACATGCCTTCGCCAACTTTAATAGACGCGATTTTTTTAGTACGTTTAATGGTATCACCTTCTTTGATCTCGTCTGATGGGCCTAACAATACCACACCCACGTTATCTTCCTCAAGGTTCAATACAATTCCTTGCAAGCCGTTAGCAAACTCAACAAGCTCGCCACTTTGAACTTTAGTTAAGCCGTAAACACGAGCAATACCATCGCCCACTTGCAATACAGTACCAACTTCTTCAAGTTCAGCTTCTGATTTGAAGCCGGCCAATTGCTGTCTGATAATTGCCGAAACTTCGTCTGGTCTTACCTCTACCATAATTTTATGTTATTTTGATATCTTTTTGTAAAATGTAATCTCTTACTCTTTTGTTATTTCAGTCCCGCTTTACACTTCAATCTGTTTTATCCTTCGACAAGCTCAGGATGACAAACAGGATTTTCGTTTCAATCGGGTTTATATTAATGCTGCTGTAGTTCTTAGTTTAGTTCAGTATCCTTCAAAGTTTCCTGTCTAAATACTAACTATTGAACACTAAAATCTAATTAGCAAACTCCTTTTTCAGTTTGGTTAAGCCACTGGCAATGCTCGCATCAAATTGCTTGTCACCTACTTTAAGGATAAAGCCCCCAATCAAATCAGCGTTTACCTTTTCCTTAATCAGCACTTGGCTAGCATTCAATTCTTTTTTCACAAGGCTAACCACCTCTGCTCTGTTCGCATCAGTAAGTGGGCTTGCCGAAGTCACTTCAGCAGTTACAATACCGTTAATGGTGTTATATTGTTGTACAAACTGTTTAGCCGTATCAAACAAGATCGCTGAACGACCTTTGTTCACTACCAATTTAAAGAAGCTTTGGGTAATGGCATGCACTTTTCCAGCAAAAATACCATCCAAAATGCCTTGCTTCTTATCCGAAGGTACAATCGGGTTTTTAAGGATCGCCTCTAACTCCGAATTGTCATCCACCACTTTTTCAAAAAACACCATATCATTCTTCACCTCTTCTACGGCATTTTGCTCCTTAGAAAGGTCTAACAATGATTTCGCGTATCTAGCTCCTGCTTTACTTGACATATATTGTAGTTGTAAGTTGTAAGTGGTAAGTTATAAGTTGCTTAAAACATTAAGCACTAAAACCTAAAACTTAAAACGTTATACTTATAACTTAGTTTAATTCAACGTCCTTTAACAAATTGTTCACCAACTCTTGTTGCTTCGCTTTGTCATCTAATTGGCTACGCAATACACGCTCTGCAATATCCAACGACAATGCCGAAACTTGGCCTTTCAATTCTGCCAAAGCGGCTTTCTTTTGGTTTTCAATTTCGATACGAGCTTTCTCGATCAATTTCGCCCCTTCAGTTTGCGCTTGCGTTTTTGCCTCGTTAACGATGCTATCTTTTAATGTTTTAGCTTCTTTCAAAATTTGGTCACGTTCTTCACGAGCTTGTTTCATCAACTCTTCGTTCTGAGAACTTAAACGAGCCATCTCTTGTCTAGCTAGTTCAGCTTTATTTAAAGCTTCATCAATGCTTTTTTCACGATCGTGAATACCTTTCATGATTGGTTTCCAGGCAAACTTGCCCAATAAAAACACCAACACCAGGAAAGAAATAGTATTCCACGCCAATAAACCAATTTCAGGAACTAATAAATCCATTGTATATATATAATATTTTTTCTTTGTTAAACTTTCTTTTAAATAAGCACCTTAGCGGCAACCCCGAAAAGGTGCTTATCTTAAAATCTTTCTTTGATTATTTTGCGATCAAAGAAACTACTACCGCGAATAAAGCAACCGCCTCGATAAAAGCAGCAGCGATAAGCATAGCAGTTTGAATTTTTGAAGCGGCTTCTGGTTGACGAGCAATTGATTCCATTGCAGATCCACCGATTTTACCGATACCTAATCCAGCGCCAATTGCAGCTAAGCCTGCGCCGATTGCAGCTAATGTTCCAGTCATTTTTCTGATTTATTTATTATTGTTTAACAATTATGTTCTAATTAATGGTGCTCTTCTACCGCCATACCAATAAATAGCGCCGATAGAATAGTGAATATAAATGCTTGGATAAATGCTACCAAGAACTCGATCAAACCGATGAATACCGCAAAGAAAATTGATGCTGGCGCTACAGCGATTGAGTTAAAGATAAAAATCAAGCATAGTAAAGACATTACCAAGATATGCCCAGCTGTAATGTTTGCGAACAAACGAATCGCTAGTGCGATAGGCTTAGTAAACATACCGAAAATTTCTACAGGGATCATCAATGGTTTTAACCACCATGGCACTGGAGGGTTTAAAATGTGTCCCCAGTAATATTTATTTGCTTTAAAGGTAGTGATTAAGAAGGTAGCAGCAGCCAAAACCACAGTTAAAGCAATGTTACCTGTTACGTTGGCACCTCCCGGAAAGAAAGGGACCAAACCTAACATATTGTTTAACCAGATGAAGAAAAACACCGACAATAAATACGGCATGAAAGCAGCATATTTATGGCCTAAGTTTGGCCTGGCGATATCATCCCGTACAAAAAGAATGATAGGCTCCAAGAAAGACTGAATACCTTTTGGCGCTTTGCCAGCTCTCTTTTTATAGCCTGCTGCAACCGTAGTAAAAATGATTACCAATACTACAATTGACAGCAACATACTGAATACATTTTTGGTCACCGAAAAATCCAAAGGACGTGCATTGGTCACTTTCTCTTCCCCTTTTTCATCCGTTACGTGCGAAACATAAGAACCGTGAGCATCTGCAGTAGCATTTGCGTAGTAAATTTTATTATGGGCAATGGCAAAACGCTGACCATTTTTTTCAACCACAACTTTACCAGCATCATCAAATTGAAAAGCAGATGAGCTAAAGGTTACCAAACCGTTGTCAGTCCAAAGAATTACGGGCAAGTGAAGGGTCAAACCATGGTCGCCATGTCCCCAAATGGTAAAAAAGTGGCTATCACTAATGTGGTGGAAAATAAACGAAGTAATATCAAATCCCTTTTCTTCTTTTCCATGTGCCTGGTCGTGTGCCGCAGGGGCACTCACTTCATGACCTTGAGCGGCCACGCTATCAGCTTGTGCAAAAGCAGCAGTTCTAAAACCTAAAAACACAGAAAAAAGCGTAAAAACAACAATTAGCCTCTTAACTTTTGACACAAAAACTCGGTTATAATCCATTTACTCGCAGATTTTTACTATTTATTTTGGTGGCGCAAGTTACGTAACAAACCTAATATTTCAAAGAGGCTAAACAATAAATATAAAGAAAAAAAATTGAGGGCAAAAGCCAGATCGCCCTTGGCTTGTTTCAAGCTGTAAATCAGCACAAAAGCCATAGCGAATAACATTTTGAGGATTACGGAGCCTAAAATTGCAAAAACACCAATTTGCGGATTTCTTTCGATGCCAAAATGAGCCAACAGATAGGCAATTAAGGTTAGCCCGGCCAAAAATCCAAAAACTAGCCAAAACTGACCAGCAATAATGCCCGGCAACAAACTCTTCAGCAATATCGCTACTCCGGCAAGTACTGATGTATAAATAAAGTAGGCAACAATAAATTTTCTTAAGCTCAAAATGTTTCTTTTGGGACAAAGTTAATCATTGGCCTTATTATTTACGATTTGTTCTTATTTAACGATCGCACGACTTGATATAGCGAAGCAGCAACCCCAACTATACCCAGTATGGCGGTAAAAAGAAAATTTTCCTCGCCCTGATGTTCATCTATTTTATAGCCAACAAAAGCAAACACTCCAATGGTGGCCATCATTTGGAAAGCCAGGCCTGTATATTTGGCATAGCTAAATGCGGTTTTATCTTTCTCCTCTCCCATAGTTTGGCTAACATTTGGTAAATTACATTTCAAATATTAAGATTATATTGCCGAATAAAATATTTTTGCGAATATTTTGTTATAATATAAATAACTCAAAAACCAATTGAACTCCTACAAAAAACATGGCTACGGAGCCTTATTGGGCTGTTTAACGCTCGCACTCATCATAAGCTGCTCTTCTCAAAAAGACACGCTTGTCAACAGAAAACTCCAAAATCTGTCTGCAAGATATAACCTTATTTATAATTCTAATGTTTTGTTGGAAGAATATTTAGAAGGCATTAATCAGAGCAGGGCAGATAATTTCAGTAGTTTTTTACCACTTTATTATGCCCCGGCCGTTGCCGATGCGACTACCGCCGGCAATAAAATTAAGGAGCTTGACGAAATAGACCAAAAGGCAAGAACGATTATTGCAGAGAAGAACTATAGCAATTATATAGACGATGCCTACATCCTTTTAGGGAAAACCAATTTCCTGCAAGGCAAGTATTATAATGCCACAGCCTATTTCGATTATGTGGCCAAGGCCTACCAAAAAGATCATCAGGTTTATCTTAATGCACTCAACTGGAAAGCACGCAGTTTTATAGAGCTAGATGATCTGGAAAGTGCAGGAAAAATATTAGACACCGTAAAAATTGAACTCGATTCGGTAAAGAGGGGAAAATCTGAACCTTTAGCCACCTTGGCGCAATTCAGTATCATTAAAGAAAACGACAAACAGGCCATTGACTATCTGGAACGTGCCTTAAAAGCGGGGCCAAGTTCCTTAAACAGGATAAGATGGACCTATACCCTGGCCCAGCTTTACGAAAACGAAAAAGAGTATGCCAAGAGCATGGCTGCTTACCAAAAAGTAGAAAAAAGCAACGCCCCTTTCGACATGTACTTTAATGCCAAGTTGAGCAAAATTAGAATTGCGGAAATGTTGGACGGCAAAAACTTTGACCGAACATTGCAACTTACCAGAATGCTGAAGGATGATAAGAATGTAGATTTCAAAGACCAGATTTACTATGAAATTGCTGAAGATTACTATGCCGCCGACCAGTATGCCAAAGCGGAAGAATATTACAACCTATCCGTTAAGAATAGTACCGTTAATCAAACGCAAAAAGCATTATCCTACCTAAAAATTGCCGACCTGAACTTTAAGCAATATAGCGATTACGTAACCGCCAAGCTTTACTATGATAGTACCGCTTTAACTTTACCCAAAACGCATCCGTTATATGAATCGATAGCCAATAAGGCCCAAAATTTGGCTTATCTACAGCAACGCCATGAAATCATCAGCCTGCAAGACACTCTGCAAAAAATAGCTTTGCTACCTGCCAATGAGCGTGCCATGGCATTAAACAATTATTTTTTGGCCATGGCACCAAGTACCGCCAACGGTTCTAATGATCCAAATGGCGTTCCGTCCGTTAATTCGGGCAGGGCAAATGTTAATTACCAAAATCAAACTGGCGGTACCTTTTACTTTGCCAATGCCAATGCCATTAGCAGAGGATTTAATGAATTTAAACGACGTTGGGGCAACAGAAAATTAGCCGCCAACTGGCGACAAAGCATAAAGTCGTCGCAAGACCAACAAGAAGCACTTAACGCCTCGGCTGATAACGGCCCCGGTTCACTGCCTACTAATCCAGATGTAGCCTCCTCTACAAATGATAGGGCAAAAGATGCCGATAAGGCGACTTCGTATCTTGATTCCATTCCGCTGAGCCCCGCACAACTGGAAAAATCGAACCAAAAAATTATTGATGCCTATTTGGATATGGGTAGTTTTTACCAACAAGTGCTTCACGACAAACCTGAAGCCATTAAAACTTACCAAACCCTGTTAAAAAGATTTCCCAACAACAATAAGTTGGACATCATATACTACAGTTTATACCTGGCTTATCAGGGCAACGACCAAGCCAAATCAAACGGGTACAAAAACCTGGTTTTAAGCAGGTATCCTAATTCTGTTTATGCCAAAACCATTATAGACCCTAATTTTTCTGCTAAGCAAAACGAGCTAGAAGCAACTTTGAATAGAGAGTACGAAAGCTTGTTCAATAAATTACAAGAGAAGGAATTTAAGGCCGTAATTGCCGATGCAAATGGCATTAGCCAACGGTTTCCTGGAAATAGCATGGAGCCGCAGTATGACTATCTCAAAGCCATCGCTATTGGCCGTACGGAACATGTTGACCAGTTGATTACCGCCTTTAAACTAATTACAGAGAAATACCCCAAAGATCAGCTAATTAAACCTTTGGTAGATCAGCACCTGCTTTATATCAATACACATTTAAGCGAATTCAAAAAAAGGAAAATTGCATTGGTTGACTATGACACCAACGAAATCCCTTTTGCGGAAAATAAAACAAGGATTAGGCTAAACGAACCAATTATTGCCAATTTACTTGATCCAACGGGTAAAAAAACCTATACGCCAACACCACCTATAGTACAAAAGCCCGCTGAAGAAAAGCTTCCTGTACAAAAACCGGTAGTTGAGCCAAAACCCGAGGTGAAACCTGTGCTTAAGGAAGTGAATAAAGATACTGTGGTAGCGCAAAAGCCTACAATACAGCCTAAAAAAGACTCTGTCACAGTAGCCGTTCCAGCAAAAAAAGATAGTGTAGTTACCCCATCGATAACGAAAAAAGACACCATTGCCACACCAATTGCTACCGCGAAGCCAGATACCGTTGCTAAGCCTGTAGTACCGGAGCCTATTAAAGACAACTTGTTCAATGCAGCGTCATCTTCCAACTATTATTATGTGGTAGCAGTAAATTCGGCCGAACTAAATGTAAGTACTTCCCGTTTTGGCATTGGGCAATTTAACCGTGGCAACTATGCCGGAACCAACTTACGGCACCAGCTTAGGGAACTAGATGAGGACCAATTGATTATTGTTGGCGACTTTAACAGCATTGGCGATGTACAGCAATACCAACAAAATATTAAGCCTCAATTGGGCAGAATCATGAAAATTCCTGCCACTAATTATGTTACCTTTGCCATCAGCAAAGAAAATCTCGATAAAATCACTAATCGAAACACCTTAGAAAGGTACATTAGATATATCAGTAGCAATGAACTATAGAAACAACCATTCATTATCACCAGAACTTATCAGGAAATACAACTGGCGCATTTGGAAAGTGCTCATTGCGGGCATTATTGCTTTTGCCATTTTTATTATCATGATCGGTTTTGGCGTTTTTGGAGAAATCCCTTCATTTAGAGCCATTGAACACCCCAAAAGCAATGAAGCTACCGAGGTAATTTCCGAAGATGGTAAAGTGTTGGGAACCTATTTCGTTAAAAACAGGTCTAACGTTAACTACAGTGAAATTTCTCCCAACGTGATCAATGCACTGATTGCCACCGAAGATATCCGTTACCGCTCTCATTCAGGGATTGATTTCAAACGCACCTTTACCATCTTCCTATATGCTATTACGGGCAAAAAACAAGGCGGCAGCACCATTACACAACAGCTGGCGCTTAATCTTTTTTCGGAAGAAGGCAGGGCCAAGAATTTCGCCAAAAGGATTATCCAAAAGTTTCAGGAATGGGTAATTGCCATTAAACTGGAGCGTAACTACACCAAAGAAGAGATCATTACCATGTACCTCAACACGGTTGATTTTGGCAATAACGCGTATGGCATCAAATCTGCCGCAAGGGTATATTTCAACACCACTCCCGATAAACTAACGGTACCTCAGGCCGCGGTATTAATTGGCCTGCAAAAAGGGATTACCCGTTACTCGCCCACCAAAAATCCAGAACGTTCCCTTGAGCGCAGAAATACCGTAATGGCCCTGATGGTTAAAGAAGGCTATATCACCCAAGATGAATTTGCAGGTGAAAAAGACAAACCGCTTAACCTGCGTTTCAATGCAGCAACCACCAACGACGGCATTGCCCCATATTTTAGAGCTGTACTGAAAACTGAAATCAAAAAAATATTGGAAGACCGTTCTATCAACAAAGCCGACGGTACTCCCTATGATTTGGATAGAGACGGACTTAAAGTATATACTACCATCAACTATGATATGCAGGTATATGCCGAAGAAGCCCAAAAAGAATATATGAAAGTATTGCAGGCCCAATTTACCAAAAGTTGGAAAGGCAGAAATCCATTCAGAGGCTTAGACCAACTGATTGACCAGGGCATCAAAAGATCCGACAGGTACAAAGCCCTGAAACTCGAAGGCAAATCAGATGATGAAATCAATACCGATTTTAATACCCCTTCGAAACTGACTATTTTCACTTGGCGAGGCAATATCGACACCTTGATGAAGCCCATAGACTCGGTGAAATATTATAAATTATTATTACGCAATGCGATGATGGCCATGGACCCAAAAACAGGCAACATCAAAGCTTGGGTTGGCGGCATCAATTTTGAACATTTCAAATACGATCAGGTAAAAATGGGCAAAAGACAGGTAGGCTCAACGGCTAAACCATTTACTTACGCTGTGGCCATCGAAAACGGCTATTCGCCTTGTTTTGAAGTACTTAACGAGCCGGTAACCATTTCCAATCCAGGTAGCCCAGATTGGACACCACGCAACTCTGGCACGCCACTACCAGGAAAAATCACCCTACAAAAAGGCTTAGCTTTTTCGCAAAACTATATCGCGGCATTTTTAATGAGAGAAGTGGGGCCAACAGCTGTCATGAACGAGATCAAGAAAATGGGGATTACCAGTGACGTGCCTGCGGTACCTTCTATCGCTCTGGGAACATTTGATGCCTCTATTTATGACATGGTAGGTGCCTATGGCGTATTTGCCAATAAAGGCGCATGGACCCAACCAAATTTCATTACCAAAATTGAAGATAAAAACGGTGTTGTGCTTTATGAAAGTAGGCCAATCATTAAAGTGGCCATGAACGAGGAGGTAGCGTACGTAATGACCCGCATGTTGCGTGGCGTAATTACGGGCGGTACAGGTTCTCGCCTGAGCTATAAATACAAAATAAACGGCGCTATAGGTGGCAAAACCGGAACTACCCAAAACAATTCTGATGGATGGTTCATGGCCATTTCTCCCGATTTGGTTGCTGGTGTTTGGACAGGCTGCGAAGACCGAGCATTCCATTTTACCAGCACAAGCTATGGCGAAGGTGCCAACTCTGCCTTGCCTATCTATGCAGGCTTTATGAAACGTGTGTATGCCAATCCAAATTTAAAAGTAACCAAAAATGATTTTGACCCTCCTGCAAGTGGCGTAAGCATTATTTATGATTGCAACCAATACCAACCTCAAGAACAAAACACTACGGAGCTGGACAAGAAATTAGGCTTTTAAATTTTAAGCACAATATTGAATAGACCTCGTAGGTTTTAAAACCTACGAGGTTTAATTTTTTAGTTAAATTTGTAATCTACATGAGCAGTTTCGATTACAAAAAAGCGTTAAAAGACATTCCCCATAAACCTGGCGTTTATCAATATTTTGATATTGAGGATAAACTCATATACATTGGTAAAGCCAAAGACCTCCGAAATCGCGTAAGCTCTTATTTTGTACAGGACAAACAACTAAATGGGAAAACGAGGGTATTGGTTTCCAAGATAAGACGGATACAATTTACCATTGTAGATACCGAAATTGATGCTTGGTTACTGGAAAACAGCTTGATCAAAAAGCACCAGCCCCGCTATAACATTATGCTTAAGGATGACAAAACCTACCCATGGATTGTCATCAAAAAGGAACCCTTTCCACGTGTATTCCATACTCGGAGAATGGTAAAAGATGGTTCTACTTATTTAGGCCCTTACGCATCTGTAGGGATGATGCATACCATCCTTGATCTTATTAAAGAAACTTATACCCTACGCACTTGCAATCTTCCTTTAACCCAGGACAATATTAATGCGGGCAAGTTCAAGGTTTGCCTGGAATATCAAATAGGCAACTGCAAAGGCCCCTGTCAAAACTATCAAACCAAAGACGATTACGACACGAATATTGCCGAAATTAAAGATATTTTAAATGGCAAAATCGGGAACGTAATTAAAGAGGTGAAACAGGTCGTTAAAACGGCTGCCGAAGAGCTCAACTTTGAGTTGGCACATAGCTACCAAAAAAAGCTAAACGTGCTAGAAAAATACCAAAGCAAGTCGACCGTGGTGAGCAGTGCAATCACCAATATTGATGTGGTAAGTATTGCCAGCGACGAGCGTTATGCCTTTGTCAACTACCTTAAGGTAATGAACGGTGCCATTATCCAAACCCAAACGATAGAAATCAAAAAGCGGTTAGATGAAAGTGACGAGGAATTATTATCTATAGCCATTGCTGAATTTAGAACAAAATTTAAAAGCAGTTCCCGAGAGATTATTGTTCCGTTTGAGATCCCATTGGACGACATGAATTTAAAGCTCACTGTTCCTAAGTTGGGCGAAAAGAAAAAACTGCTAGAACTGTCGCAAAAGAATGTACTGTTCTTTAAAAAGGAAAAACTGAACCAGTACGAAAAACTAAATCCAGAGTTAAAAACAGAACGCGTGCTTACGCAAATGAAGAATGATTTGAGATTAACGCAACTGCCCTATCATATCGAATGCTTTGATAACTCTAACTTTCAAGGAAAGTATCCCGTATCGGCCATTGTGGTTTTTAAGGATGCCAAACCAAGCAAAAAAGACTATAGGCACTTTAACGTGAAAACGGTAGAAGGGCCCAATGATTTTGCGACGATGGAGGAAGCCGTTTACAGGCGATATAAGCGCATGTTAGACGAAAACCAGCCATTGCCTCAACTGATCATTATTGATGGTGGTAAAGGCCAACTTTCATCGGCGGTGAGCAGCTTAAAAAAATTAGGCATTGACAAGAAGGTAACCGTGATAGGCATTGCCAAAAGGCTTGAAGAACTTTACTATCCAAACGACAGTTTGCCAATGTACCTGGATAAAAAGTCAGAAACCTTAAAGATCATTCAACATCTCCGCGATGAGGCACACCGTTTTGGCATTACCTTCCATAGAAAAAAACGGGATAAAGGAACTTTAAAAACGGAATTGGAGGCAATTGAGGGGATTGGCAAAAGCACTGCCGATAAGTTATTGAAACACTTTAAATCAGTGAAGCGAATTAAAGAAGCCAGTGCCGAAGAACTATCCAAACTACTGAACAAAAAGCAAGTGGTTACGCTTGTAAATTATTTTAACGGTACTGAAGCTAATTAAGCCGATTTTCTTTACGTCATTGCGAGGCACGAAGCAATCTTAAAGCATAATGTAATCGTTGTGAGATTGCTTCGTACCTCGCAATGACGTGATGCTTAAAGATAGATAACAAAAAAGTCCCGATGAATAAACACCGGGACTTTTTGTATTTTCAAACAAGGCAGGATTAATATTCCCAAAGACCTTGCTCCATATCAGCCATCTTCTTCTTGATACGTTCACTTTCTAATAAACGAAGCCTAGGATCAGTGATCAAGTCTTTTACCTTATAATCACCAGAGTTGGTTTCCTTAACGATATGGCTGGAAAACAAACGGTGTATAAAGAAATCGTCCATGCTTAACGGCGAAGAATCATTTAAAGCATTGAAAAGTCTCTTGGTGGCTAAAATATCTCTGGCTTCCTCGTAAGCAATCCAAAATACGGGCTGCCATTCTTTGGTTTGGTCGTTAAGTTTCAAAGGGGCCAAAGCAATGATGCGAGGCTCGAAAACACCTCTTTTACCATCAAAAACCCAATCTTCCTTAATTCTATATTTCAAGAACAAAGCAGGATTAAACTCCCCCGGCACTTGTGTAACGGTTCCCGTTTTGTTATTGGTTACATTGACCACACCATTTGCCATTTTAATTGCTTCTGCGGTATCTAATGGAAAATCAAATCCGTCTACGTCGTCTAAAGTGGTAGGATTTTTTGGATTATAAGCCGTAAGTTCCTCATTTCTTACATGGGTAAGCAATACGTCTATTAGCCTTGATTTGGGGAAATTAAGCACACCGTTAATGGTATCACGCAAATCGATATCTCTCCAAACACGTTTGGTAAGCACCACATCTTCATCCTTGATTACGGCCAAAAATGCCTTTTCAGATGCGGTATCCCTCAACTCCTTTTCCATGGCATAGCCATCTTTCGGCTTTATTTTCGGCTTTTTCTTTTTTACTACCGTTTTGGTGGTATCTACCTTCGGAACTTCTGTTTTAGGAGCCTCCTGTACCTTAGCCGGTGGAGTTTTTGTGTTACCTTTCTTATTGGTATTCGCTTTTTGGGCAAACCCTGTAACTGAAATTACCGCTATAAATACCAACGACAACGCAATCTTTTTCATTTTCAATTATTTTACATTAAATACCAATGCGGGCAAAACTTTTTGTCTACCATCAGGACCTTGGGAAACAATTTGATCAAAAATAACCCTTGTTCCAGGTGATACGGCATTGATTGCACTTCTTATCGCTCCAGTAAAGTTACCACCTTGTCCTGAAATGGTAATCGCATCAGCACGAGGTTTAATTACGGTAAGCTCGAAGCGCAAAATCTTAAATTTCACATCAAAAGGGAAATCATCCAAATCAGCTTCGATTTCGGATTCGCTTTTCAATTGTACCGAAGCGATATCGCCACCACCGTATCCGCCAACTTTAGCCACTGGGGCAGGGATGGCTTTAACCCTAAACTTGGGTGCGCCCAGGTTTACTGTTTTACCGGCATTATTTCCGGTCACGGTAATAGAAACCTCTTTGCCTACCAATGAGCCAGGTACGTTTACCATATATTTTCCGTTGCCCCCGGTTAAGGAGCCGCCACCAACAAGGTTGGCGTTAATATTGGGGAAACCTGCTGCCGAAATGGTGAATGGATTTGGGATACCCGCATAAATCACATTCAGCTTATCTGATGAAACCGTTGCCGAAGGGGCCGCTACCTGATAGGTTTGTGGTTTGGTTTCATAAGTTTTGATATTGCCGTTTCTTTCCTTAACTCTGATGGTGCCTTTCCAGGTGAAAGTACCTACGCTGCCTGTACCACCAGTATAAACGCCTTTCCCGTTTTCGGTAGGCACCTTGTTGCCATTTACGCTAACATCTGGGCTAGATTTAGAGTCACTGGCGGTTAAATAAATTTCGGCCTTGTAAGGCTGGCCCTGAATTACATAAGAAGAAGGCGCAACAGCAACTGCTTCAAACTGATCAAGTACAACAATAGGCTTGTCGGCTAAAATTTTGTTGATGATATCTGCCTCCATGTTTTTGGCATCATTTTGCAGCATCGTCAATATTGTTCTGAACGCAGCCAATGGCACGCCTTCACCAAAATTATTGCCCGTCCAGGTTTTGGGTTCACCAGCTTTAGGTTTTACCGGATCAAGCGCTTGCAACATAAAAGTAGGCTTGCCTTCATCAGCTTGCAGCAAGGAAGCCAATTTTTTACCAGTTTCGTTAATTTTAGCTTGTAGTTTTTTACCTTCTTTGTTTTCGGTATCACTACCCATGATATTTTGACCAATATCAAGGTTGTTTTTTTGTACCAACTCGCCGTTTTCATCAAGCCCTTCTGCTGCAATTTTTGTTTGAAGTCCATCAATGTGCTTGATGAGATCTTCTGCAATCTTTTGTGCTTCTTTGGCTCTGTTTAATTTAAGCAAGTTATCGCCACTTTCTTTGGCTTTTGTACTCTCGTAATTTCTTAAAAGTTGGGTGATGTTGTTTCCAACGTTCTCTTTTGAAGTATTTAAGCTATCGTTGATGTTCTTGAAAGCTTTCAATACCAAATCAGAAACGTTTAGGGCAAGCATTGCTAATAGTACCAAGTACATGATACCAATCATCTTCTGCCTTGCCGTTTCCTTACCTCCTGCCATATTATATCAAATATTTAAAAGTTATATAATAAGACCAATTAAGCACGAGGTTGATTCATTGCCGTTAACATGTTGCCGTAAATGGCATTTAACGACGATAGATTTTTGGCAAGTTTACCTACTTCTTCCTTAAACTGTTTAGAATCTTCCATAGAATCGCTAAAGTTATCCATGGTTAAAGCTAGGTTTTGGTAGAATTTATTCATTGATTTTAAATGTGCGCTTGAATCTTGCAATTCTAGTTCATACACTGCATTTAATGCCGAAAGGTTTTTGGCCAAATTGTTCACTTGCTCATGGTAAGCTTTTGAATCCGCATTGCTGGCACCAAGCTCAGCTAATTGTTCGGTAGCCTTGCCAAAAGCAGTGTTCATATTCCCTAGGCTGTTGCTGGCATCTTTCACTTTCGAAGTAAATTCCGTAGTGGCCAATGAAGCATCTGCTACGCTTGAAATGTTAGCTACTCGATCGCCAAAAGTACGTAGCCCGTTTCCAAGGCTTTCGATCAACTCTGGACCAATTTTTTCATTCACCAATTTATCTAAAGCGCCCGTAGTAGAAGCTCCTCCTACCGCAGCAACTTGTGGAATTGCATCAGCTGGGGTTGGTTTACCATCTTTACGCAATTGCGGATAAACTTTATCCCACTCTACATCCGGATGGGGAGGGAACAAACCACCTAGCAGGAACAGAAGCGCCTCCACTCCCAGTCCCACACCAATCATGATACTTCCCCAAATACCTCCCAAGTGAAGGATTTTAAATAACGCACCAACAATTACAATAGAAGCACCGATTGACGTTGCCAAGTGTAATTTCGCCTCATTAGTAGCATATTTTCCTGCCATAATTCTTAATAGTTAATTTTTTAGTTTGTGGTTTTTATTTTGATTTCTGTTATTACATTAAGCTGTTTCCCGGGAAGTGGGACACACACCTGAAACCGATGTATGACCTAGGAATATTTTGGTATTCGTGTTGGGCCACGGAATTTTGAAGGAAAAATCCGATATCTTTCCATGAACCACCTTTAACTACTTTACGTTTACCTTTTCTAAAAATGGGGTTTTTATCTTCGGGCAATGAACTGTTGTAGGAGTTCAAGGTCCATTCTGCCACGTTGCCCGACATGTTATACAAACCATAGTCGTTTGGCAGATAAGCTTTGGCCTCAACCGTGTATAAAGCGCCATCATCCACATAGTTACCTCTGCCCACTTTAAAGTTAGCTTGCAAGCAGCCTTTAGCATTCATGATATAAGGACCGCCCCAAGGATATTTCGTTTGGGTCCTACCTCCTCTAGCGGCATATTCAAACTCTGCCTCTGTGGGCAAATCGTATTTCAATCTTGAGTTTACAGGCAGTTTACGTTGCCGCGCTACATTTTCGTAAAATTGGGTACGCCAGTTGCTAAAAGCTCTTGCTTGGTCCCAGGTAACACCAACCACCGGATATTTGTCGTATGAAGGATGGTTGAAATAAGCCTCCACCATTGGATCATTATACTCATAGGTGTAATCTTTTCTCCACACCAAGGTATCCGGATAAACCATTACCGATGGATGTTCGTTGATTTTTCCAGGAGTTGGATTATCGGTATAAATATCGTAGTCATCAATACGCTGTCTGTTAGGAGAAGCGGCATTTTCCAATGCCATATCCATATTTTTCTCTACATAGGCATAGCGCAAAAGCTTGATATCGATATCCTTATCGTTCTTTCCATTGGTAAAGCTAGAGAGGTTATCATTGATATACATGGCTTTTAGCTTGTTCTGTACATCTGTTTTTTTGTTTCTCCAAAGATTAGAGCCATTTCCCACCTTTTTCCAATCAATGGTTTTAAAAGTAGAGGGCCCCGCAGCTGCACCGCCTTTTGGCTTGATAAAATAATCGTCGATATTACCCTTGGTGATGGCGATAGAGTCACGCACCCAGTTCACAAACTGTCGATATTCGGCATTAGTAATTTCGGTTTGGTCCATGTAGAAAGGGCTCATGGAAACCATTTTACTTTGTTTGCCTTGGTAAAAAGTAATGTCCTCATCGGTCATGCCCAAAAGGTTCCTACCGCCAGGTATATAAACCATCCCCAAAGGGATTGCATTATTTTTAAATTTCCTGTTATAAGCTCCTACCAATTCCCCATTACCGCCCTTTCCGCAACTAGAAAGCAATAAAGAAAGCACGGTAACCGCAAGAAAGTATAATTTCTTCATATGTTGTCTAAGCAATTTTATAGCAATTTTATCAATTAACATTGAGATTAACAACTATTCGCACAAAAAAATCCACACTTTTTGTATCGAAACATTTTATTAACATTATGTTTATTTCAAAACTACAAGTTTCCGCGGGCAATTAGCGCTCTTTTTAAGGCGCATTTTTATCCGCAAAACCCTCCAAAAGCCATCAGTTAGGCACATTTTTGAGGCACCTAGCCGACAACCAGTAGAAGTTAACGCTATTTTTATCGCTTTATTACGTTATCGCTTTACTAGGCGTATTTATTTTGCAAAAATAAACGATAACCACCTGCGTGCCAATACCTATAATTAGGTATTTGAAGCAATTATTTGTTAGATTTTTTGATGTAGTTTTCCAAGGCCATGATCATGGATGGTGCTTCAGGATTTGGGGCCGCAATATCCACAATCAAACCTTTATCGGCCACGGCTTTTTGAGTATTTAAGCCAAAAGTTGCAATCCTAGTATTGTTCTGTAGAAAATTGGGGAAATTTATATACAACGATTGAATGCTGGACGGACTGAAGAAAGCCAAGATATCATAAAACACATCGGCCAAGTCAGAAAGGTCACTTACCACCGTTCTAAAAAGTACCGCAGGCGTTACATCATAGCCGTTTTTCTGAAGGAAGTTCATGGTATCTTCTGTAGCCACATCTGAACATGGATATAGGAACTTTTCGCTGGCATGCTTCTTCAGCACTTCGGCCAAATCAGCCGCAGTTTGCTTTCCAAAGAAAATCTTACGTTTTCTGTACTGGATATATTTTTGCAGATAAAGGGCCGTTGATTCAGAAATACAGAAGTATTTCAGGTTTACCGAAACTTCGAAACGCATCTCTTCACAGATCCTGAAGAAATGATCAACCGCATTCCTGCTGGTAAAAACCACCGCGGTATAATCGGCCAAATTGACCTTTTCTTTTCTGAAATCTTTTGCGGGAACACCTTCTACATGAATGAAAGAGCGGAAATCTATTTTCAGATTATACTTCTTTGCTAAATCAAAATATGGCGATTTTTCAGTTTCTGGCTTAGGCAGGGTTACCAATATACTTTTTACCTTGCGTAGTCTTTCGTCTTTATTTTCTTGCATTTTCCTAATTAGCACTTATATACCTACTGCCTTGATTAATATCAATATAGGGCAAATTTCGAGGGTGCAAAAATACAAAAATAAATACAATTTAGGAAACCTATATTGCGATAAAATATTTATTGCCGCCCTTATAAACTGAAAAACAAAGATGAGCACCAAAGCCGAAATACCTAAAACAATGTAGTTTGCGCCGTATTTTTTGGCAGAAAGGGCAAAAGCAATGATGATAGGGATAAACAATAAAGAGGTATTAAAATAACTTAAATATAATATAGAAATATATTGGTGAAGTGGCCGCTGCACGTCAAAAACAAAACCTACAAACCTTAAACATACGATTTTAAGCAAATAAAGGAAGATCACTCCAATAGAGATACTTACAAAAAAACTGAAGCCCCCCTGATTGGCCGCAGGCAGATTTTGATACTGCGCCGCCAGGTAAAAAAACATCCCAATGGTAAAACCAAATTGGATAAATAGCAACAAAAAGGACCAGGAAGTGACCAGATTGTCTTCCTTGTTCAAATTGGTTAATGCCCTATTGCTGTAAAATGATTGTACAACCGAGCTGAGCTGCTTGCCAAAAGCATTTTTCAAAATGGCAAATAGCACCAGTAAAAATCCAATGATCCCCAAAACCCATACGTCGCCTTTGGGCAGCAATTCGCCATGCTGATAAGCTACTTTTTCATGTGGATTATTTGCTTGGGCAATTACTTTTCGCAACGAAAACACGTCAAAACCGTATCCACGGCTCAAGCTATCCAGCCATTGGGCATTGGTGAGCGAATCTCTTATTTTTAAGATCTTTGGCGTTAGGGTGTCTACAGACTTCACGCTTGTGGTATCTACGAGCAAACGATCTGACAATGGCCGCAGGCTTTTTGTGGTATCTGCCTGCACAGGTACCTGCGCATGGCTAAAAACCGTTTCCAGGGCAATCAGGAGAAAAAACAAAAAGCTTCTTTTTAACATATTAAAATAGCGCAGTAACACCAAAGTGCACTTTTCCGTTTCGCAAATTTAAAGGATTATTTCTTTGTTTGCCTAATGCGTAACTGATGGAAAGTATACCCAAATTGGTTTCAAAGTTTACGCCCGCTCCAAAACCCATTGGAAAATCAGTGTAATTTTGCTGTGCGGCCTTATATTTCAAATATCCCTGGTTATAAAAGGCAAAAAGAAAAGAGTTCTGTTCCAATAAATATCGAAGTTCTGCATTACCGTAGGTGTATTGCGTTGCCAGCACTGAAAGCTCATTAAAACCTCTTAAGCTTCGTTGCCCGCCCAGCCTGAATACTTCGTTTTCCAGCAGGTATTTACTACTGATGACGCCGGTTTGATTGGCCAAGGCAAAAACAAGCTGTTTGGCCAAGGGCAGGTAATAGTTAATTTGGCTGAACCAACGGTATGAAGTGGTATTCATCTGTATGTTTTGGTAGAGATGCTCTGGAATGGCAGCATTCCGCTTAATTTTTCTACTACCTACGGCAACATCCAAAACCAAACTGTAGCCTTTTTGGGGGTTATAGCGATAGTTGAGGTTTTCCAAACTTAGGCCCAACCCGTAAAAAATCGTATTGGCATCGAGTGTTGGGGGCAGTGTCGTTGCATTTTTATAGGCCTCTACCGAAGAAAGCCTGGTTGATTTGTTCTCTATGAAAAATTGGAAGGTATTGTTGCCTTTCATCAGGTAATTAAATCCGAGCTTGGTATCTACATTTAAAAATGCAGAGTCTTGTTTGTAAAGATATAGGCTTGGGCTTAGGCCAAAATCGGTATTGAGCACATGCGGCGCCACTACTTTTACATCTAACAACTGACTGCGCTGCGAAAGCCCCTGATAATTAAAGTTAAGCTGCTCGCCTCTTTTAAAAGCATTTTGCAAGTGCAACCGCAAATTGCCTACCAATTGCGTTTTACCCGTTGTTCCATTTTGTTGCAGGCCTATTACGCCATCAAACTGGTTGGCGTCCTTTTTATTCACGTATATACTCACCTTGGCTTTTTCTCCCATGAATTTGATCTCGGTAGGCTTTACCACGGTAAGGAAGGGCAATTCACGTAAACGGTTTTCGATAGATTTTGCCGTTTTTTCTATATAGGGGGCGCCGGCTTTAATATTGAGGTACGACTGGATGTATTTTTGTGCAATTTGGCCACTTCCCACCACCTCTATGGTATCAAAAAAAATGCGCTGCTGGGGCTTTGCATGAATGCTTGCTGAAACGGCGTTATCGGAAATGACGATCTCCTCTAAACTAATGCTGGCAAAGGGATAGCCGTTATTTTCGTAATATATCAAAAGCGCTTCAAAAAGCTGGTTCAGCCTATCGGCATTAAAAATTACGTTTTCGTAATTACGTTCCCGAAAACCCGCAGCTTGCTTGGCGGCGGGCGATAAGTTTCCGGCGGAAAGGCTTACCCATTTATAAGGTTGGTTAAGCCCAATCACTACGGAAGCTTCTTTTCCCTTAAAACCTAAAGCGGTAATTTCGGCCAATAAATAGCCTTTAAACTGCAGCTGTGAGAGTACTTTTTCGGCCTCTTTGTACACCAGCAAACTATCGGGTACTTCTTTTTGATAAGCGATCTTTCTTGTGAGATATTTAGCTGTATCAGGCAAAGATACCGTTAATTTGTAGCTATTTTGCGCCCATGAGCTTAATCCGAAACAAACCAAAAGCCACACCAAAAAGCATCTCATACGTTCAAATTCATAAAAGCGACCGGCTTTGTTAAAGGTTTTCTATTTGTATCTGCACAGATAGGCCACTTGCGCTACGGCTTTTACTTTAAAATAAGTATTGGCCGGCACTTCAAAATGTTGTCCGGCGCTAAAAGTGTTCCACTGGCTTTCGCCGGGAAGCAGCACGTCCATTGCCCCTGCCACCACCAACATGGTCTCATGTGTAGAGGTTCCAAATTCATATTCGCCGCTATCGATCACACCTACGGTAGATTTTCCATTGTTTTCAAAAGCTAGCGATTTTACGGCTCCATCAAAATATTCATTTACAGTAATCATATCGCTAAAATAGCAACATCAATATAATAATAAGTTACTAAAGTGTTTAAAATTCATAAAAACCAAAAATTAATGCTGCGTCATAACTGCGTAATTTCAAATTAACCTACCTTTGCAAAAATGGCCGGAATTGAATTAAGCACAGATTATCAGTCAATTAACCTTATCAGGTAACAAATAAGTAACACTAGTTATTAAGTAAATGAGATACAACACCATACTATTGTGGTAAATCGGTTGACTATAATAAAAGTTTCAAATCATCTAATGAATATAAGTATATAATTTTTCGATGATTTTCATATCATAGCATTCACTATTCTAATATTCAACTTTACATATAGTTGAAAAAAAATTTTTCTTTTTAAAGAAATAATAAATACCATAAACGATTACCAAATATTTTTGTCTCCAAAACCCTTCGGTTATCAAAGCATTTGCCAATTGCGAACGAAAAATTCGTGGGCAATTTAGCCGAAAACGAAGCGGATATTGTAATTCCTGCCTAGGTCATTTTACCCTTTGCCGATTGGCAGAGGGCGATTTTTTCGCTTAAGTGTTTTTAAAAATAATAATGAAAAATTAATTTCATTTTGTTACCTTTTTAGATATTTTTGTAACATAATATGTCGTTTCACAAACAGATTATTCAATATGTTGATAAAGCTAAAGGAGGGCAGATCCTTTTGCCTACGGATTTTCGAGGTCTTGGAACTGACAGCGCAATAAAGATGAGTCTGTCTAGAATTTGTAAAGAGGGGCAAATTGTAAGGCTTTGTCACGGTGTTTACTTGAGGTCTATCAAGGGCGGAAAAAATCAAAATAAAGAAATGGACATGCATCAAGTTGCCTTGATAATCGCTAAAAAGGAAAATGTAAAGATCTGTCCGTCTGAAAACTATGCTTTATTTCTTCTCGGACTTGAGAATCAAAGACCAGAGGTCATAACATTTGTTACCGATGGTGAACCCAAACGACTAACGATACATGGCAAGCTGCTCATATTTAAATCTACCACTCCTAGAAAACTGAGCGCAGAAAATCCTCTTGTAGGATTAACAATCCAATCTCTTGAATTTCTCGGCAAGAATAATATTAGTGCCGAGATCTTATCAAAAGTGAAACAGAAACTCCAAGGGATAGATCAAAAAGTACTAGTGTCAGATATTTCAAAAGCTCCGGCATGGATATACAACCAATTGTTTAAACTACTAATAAATATAAACTGATATGAGGCAAGTAAATCATCATCAACAAGTTCTATTTCAATCTGAACCTAAAGCTATCGAAGTAGATGAAACTTCGTTATGGCAAGGTTTGAAGCCAACCATAGATAGCTTTCCCGATCAAGATACAGAGCTGCTACCTGGATTGAAATGGGGCGTCTGCTACCAACTGTATACACCTGCATTCTGGAAACTTCAATATGTTATGAATACTTTTTCAGATGAACAGACTGCTCATCAAATTGGCGGTAACCTTATTGAAGAAATTATCCAATGTATATTGGGAGGGTATGGAATTCCTTCTGAAATGGGCACGATGGCCTTCGAACGCTTAAGGCAAAGAGGGTTGATCCAAAAACAAATAACTTTTGATTCCATTTTAGTTGCGATGAAGGAACCTTTTATAAATAACCAGAATAAATTGGTTAATTATCGCTTTGCACATCAGAAATCAGTGTATATTCATGATTTTTTAAATCGAGAAGATCTCGATGAGATACCCGATAACGACGATCTTCGGCTGAGGGAATGGCTAATGGGACTGAAAGGTATTGGCCCAAAAACGGCCTCATGGATTACAAGAAACTGGTTAAGAAGCGAGCGGGTGGCAATCTTGGACATACATATTTTGCGTGCAGGAATGATCACAGGTTTTTTTGACAAACACCTAAATGTCACTACTCAGTACTACCATCTAGAGGCCAATTATTTAAACTTCTGTAACCTGTTGGAGGTCAGACCATCAGATATGGACGCGATTATTTGGAGTTATATGAAAAATAATAATAAATTAGCACTAAGTATTTTATCAACGTTAACTTAACGCTATCGAAAATGTCTGGAAGTTCTGGCACCTCATTTGGAGTGAGCTCTAAATCAATTAGTTGTGAGGATTTGATTATCCGAACCCAATTAGCATCCCCTGACCCTGATGTCCTCGTTGATATTCATGCAGGCGATGTTTTATATGTAAAGCTTTTAAATGCAACCGGACCTATACAGGCGATTACAATGGATGGTAGGGTTGCTGGCGCAATACTTACCTCCAACCCAACACAATTGATCAATTGTATTTCTGCAGGAACGGAGTATCAGGCAAAAGTATTTAGTATAAACGGAGGTGATTGCCAAATCACTGTTTATTGTGCGGCTAGATGATTTCTGTAGTTGGGGGATTTTATATTGAGCGGTGCCTACATCCTCATTTTTCCGAAAAATTTGGCTCAGGATTGAGAGCATGCCATGCAATAAGGAACTTGGATTTAAATGTGGAACTTGACTTCCATACCTTTGTGCCAAGCGATGAAGAATTCAACCTTAAAGTAGCCGGATCGACACTCAATATGGTTGTCAATCCTTATTCAAGCGCCCAGTCAATTGAATTTCACTATGACCATCCCCTACGACCTCCAGTAATTATTCCCAGACCAGATTTGATCAAGCAGGCAGGTCCTATTTGTTTAGATGCAAAAAATGTGCTATACTATGGTATGTTAGAAGGAAATGCGATTTTACATGGCGATAAAGTTGTTTATGATCCACAGTCACCTGTCAAGCCGATTGCTTTTAATTTGACCGGTTCAACGGCTAAAGAGCTTGCTGTGGTCGTGAATCATCGTGAAGCAAGTTTGGTTGCAAATGCTACCGATGAAAAAAGTATAGTTGATTTCTTTTTCAACATAGAAAAAGCCGCAATACTCGTATTGAAGATGGGGCCAAAGGGTGCTAAGGTATTTCTTTCTGATGGTTCCTCTGAAATAATTCCGGTTTACAAAACAAACTCAGTTTGGCCGATTGGATCTGGCGATGTTTTTGCCTCTATATTCGCTTATTATTGGATGGAGATGAACTTAACTGCAAACGAAGCAGCTGAGAAGGCTTCATTTATGACTGCACTTTATTGTAATTCTAAGAATTTTTGGTTTAGGACCTCTGCCAAGCAAGAATTTATTCAACCTTTGTCGATTAGTGACTATCCAAAAGGGAAAGTTTATCTGGCAGGACCTTTTTTTAACTTTGCTCAGAAATGGCTAATCAATGAAGCTTATTTAAGTTTATTGGGGCTGGGCATGCAGGTGTTTTCTCCATGGCACGATGTCGGGGAGGGAACTGTTGATCAAGGGGTTGCCAAGGCAGATATTGACGGTCTTGAAGAATGTAAAATCGTTTTTGCTGTTGTAGATGGATTGGACTCAGGCACATTGTTTGAGATTGGTTACGCTATTAAAAAGAAAATCCCTGTAATTGTTTATGTAGAAAATGAGACCCCAGAATCTTTAACAATGCTTACTGGTACTTTCTGCATTATTGAACATGATTTTACAACAGCATTATATAAATGCCTTTGGAAGCTAGCTGAAAATGAGTAGCGGTATACTTTTGTCGGGAGGTATTGATTCGATTGCCTTGGCTTACTGGAAGAGGCCCAAGTTTGCTTTTACCTTGGATTATGGACAAACACCATCGCTTGCCGAATTAAGGGCGAGCTCGGAAATTTGCAAGGCATTAGGTATCGAACATCAGATTATTAATGTTGATTGTAGCAGTGTTGGTAGCGGAGATCTTCTAAATACGGATGCTATTGATGTTTCCCCATCAACGGAATGGTGGCCTTATAGAAACCAGTTATTGGTGACTTTAGCCGCTATGAGGGCTATTTCCTTAGGTGTAAAGAACCTAATGGTTGCCTCTGTAAAGTCTGATGGATTCCATAAGGATGGCACCTCAACATTTTATAATTTACTAAATGAAGTGATGTCATATCAGGAAGGGAATATAAATGTAACTTGTCCTGCCATAGACCTTACCTCGGCAGAACTTGTTAAAATTTCGGCTGTTCCAGACAGCCTGTTGTTCTGGGCGCATTCATGCCATAAATCAAATACACCTTGTGGGAATTGCCGTGGCTGTAATAAATATCGGCAGGTAATGTATGAACTCAAAGGCGAATAGCATGGAAAATCCAAGTCCTAAAGAAATTCAAGACCTAATTCTGCCTTTCCAATATCCTCTTGATCATGTAGGCATAAGACTTAATAGACCAGAGCAAGACCCGGAATTGAATTTTTTTTCGGTGATCAAAGACAGAAAATCTATTAGGAACCTTAAGCCTCTCAAAGAAAAGCAGCTTGACTACTTATTTTGGTTTGCTGCAAGAGTTTACCAGGCCTCAGTTGCCAATGATTATATTTTGTCACATCGCGCCAGCCCGTCGGCTGGAGGCATACATCCTATAGACATCCTTGTTCACAGACCTGAAAACTCATTTTTTGAATACTACAGCCCGTTCGAACATCATTTGTACAAAGTTCAACTTGAACAAGAAATAATTCAAAGTCTCCTATGCCATATTGATCTTGCATTCCCAAATAGAGACACGCCCCTTTTGTGGTTTTTAGCTCATGGAAAGCGAACCAAAGCTTTCTATCAAAATTTTGAAAGCTTAGTTTGGAGAGATGCTGGCGCTCTTCTTCAAACCTTTCAGTTGACCTGTACGGCGTTAGGTATGGGTAGTTGCGCTGTGGGTACGCTTGGAGAACCCTTTATTTCTTCCTTATTCGGTGAAGATATTGTTAGTGCAGGCGGAATTATTATCGGAAATATTTGATATTTACGTTTGTTCACTTTAAATTAGTGTTCACAAATTTGTGAACATTATTAAAAAGTGAACATGAAGGAGCAGGTTTTATTTCAGGTTATGTCTGAGCTCGAACAAAAAACCAATCTACAAGCGAGGTGGTATGAGGATGCCCAGGATAATCAAATAGACGGAACGTTGCAGTTAAGCAATGGCTATGAGCAACATCTTTTTCCAGCAATATTCAAGAAGGACATAAAACCAGTAGCACTTGTTGCTTTACAAGAAACGAAAGAGAGTTTTAGCGATTTGATAGTAATAGCGGATATAATTTATCCGACAATAAAAGAACGCCTTAGAGAATTGGGCATCAACTATGCAGACTCTGCTGGCAATTGTTATATCAGAAAGGGCAACTGGCATTTCATGGTCGATGGCTTAAGATCAGAGCCTTTAAGACCAGTATTAAAGGAAAAGACTTTTACAAAGACTGCGCTTATCTTGATATTCCATTTCTTGAATGACAGCGCATATCTTAACACTACCTATCGACAGATTGCTGAAGATTATGATACGGCACTCGGAAATGTCAACAAAATCATTAATTCCCTCAAAGAACAAGGGTATGTACAAAGGACCAATGAAAAACTTCTGGTCATAAACAATAGAGAAAAGCTACTCGAGGAATGGGTAACGGGGTATCACCAAAAGTTAAAACCAACAATATTTCTCGGCCAATTCCGATTCGCGAATGAATATGGCAAGGATTGGACAAAACTCCCTCTGGGCCTCCAAAACCAGTGGGGAGGAGAACCAGCAGCAGATATTTTAACCGGTTACTTAAAACCTGCTGAATTGACTCTTTATACTACAGAGAAAAAGGTTGACCTGATAAAAAAATACAAACTGATACCTGGAAATGGGAATTTATTTATCTATAAAAAATTTTGGAAATTTCCCGACAAGGACCTTAATGTGGTCCCAACCATGCTCATATATAGTGACCTTATAAGCACAGGAGATCCAAGGAATCTAGAAACCGCAAGAAAGCTTTACGATGGATTATTTGAAAATTAACTTTGAAGAGATGAGGAATGGGGTAATGGCCAGTACCTTTGACTCATTGGAAAGAGCTTTTGACAAATTCAATATTGACTTCTATTTAATCGGAGCTTTTGCTAGGGATATGTGGATGAACCATCTTGAAGAATTGCCTTCCAGGAGGGCAACAAGGGACATCGATTTTTCATTGTATATAAGAGATATAGAAGATTTTCAAAAACTGAAAGATTATTTGGAGGTTAATGAAGGTTTTGTGAAAGGTGATGAGCCTTACCGCCTATTTTCACCCGACCAAACAATTGTTGACCTGTTGCCCTTTGGGGGGATCGAGGATGATGGGGTTGTATACCTTGATGGCAAAAAACCAATAGATATATCGGTTTTTGGCAATATGCAGGTACTGAACAATGCCGCAATAATTTCTACCGAGAATAGAGAGTTCAAAATCTGTACATTACCTGGTTTGTGCATAATGAAGCTTATTTCTGCTAGTGAAAAATCCGATCGGCTGAATAAGGACATGGGTGATTTTTACTACATTCTTGAAAACTATTTCGAAATAGCTGGAGAAAAGATATTTGAGAGCCCTTATGAAGATCTCATCGATGATAATTTTGTGCCAAAAATTGCTTCAGCAAAAATGTTAGGTAGAGAAATTAAAGTTATACTATCAGAATCTGATGAGCTACGAGATAAAGTATTGATACTACTTGCTAGGCAAAAAGGTGGTTTCTCAGATGAAGAAATAACAAACATGTACATACAGGAGAAAAACGACAACCAAATTATAAGAATGAAATTGATTACTCAGCTCCTTTTAGAATTATAAATATGAATTGGAAACAATTATTATCAGCGAAAAGATGGGGAAATGAAGCAAGTTAAATTGAGGCTCAAATTGATGTTATAAAATCTTGTGGATATCTTGCCTTATAAAAATCATGGCCTAATTTATTTGTGTCTAGGTTTATCCGATTTTATGAATGTTCGTAATCTGATGGCAGTACGACGACATTCTTCTTCATCAAAATTACTGATGTCTAGACGCATACTTTGAATGGTAGCGTTTTGTCTTTTTTGATTAATACAAAATTTTAATCTAAATCCTTCATTTTTCAGCTGTTCAAAGATCCGCTTCAAGTCCAGATGTTTTGGAAAACTAATCCATATGGCAGTGCCATTTTCTGGCAGTTCATAATCTATGTAAGCACCAAGCTGTAGTTGGAGGATTTGGTGTAGCTTTTTGATGTCCTTTTGTTTGGAGAGTCTTGCCTGTCTTGAAACAGAGATAAGCCCATTGTCATCGAGCAATTGATTAATGTTTCTCTCTTCTATATAATCCTGATAACCATATTTTATATCTGGCAGGGCACTCAACGTTCCTATCAACTGTCCTGGGGCAATGACCGTTCTGAGATGTTGCATATAGGGACTGGTTCGGCTAAGTGACGAACAGTGGATTACAAAACCATCATGATCATAGCATACCAAAGACTTAAAAGGATGTTTTTTCCACCAAAATTCATGGTCGTCATCTTCTTCGATGATATAAAAGCGATATTTTTTTGCCAGTTCCACCAATCTTAAGCAGGTGGCATCGTCCAAACTCCTACAAGTAGGGTAACAGGCATTTGGTCTCAGATAAAGGATGCCGATTTTTGTCTTTTCCAGTAGCTGTTCTATTTTTTCGAGCAAATCAGGTGTCCCCATTTCTATGCCTATCGAATTTTTACTGAACTGTTTGATAATTGAACAGACCATTTTGTCACAGGGAGCGGTATTGAGCACAATATTATTTTCGGTATGCAGTGCCTTGAAAATACACTTCAGGCAGTCGCGTCTTCCACGTATGACAAGTAATTGTTCCAAGTGTATCGAAAAGCCCCGTAATTTTAAATGAGTTAATATATTTTTGGTAAACTTTTCGGACGAATACCTGGTTTGCAACTCCATTCTCTTACGGGAACTTACATAGAAGGCTTTGCGGAGATAGTCTGGCCGGTTTTGGAAAGCGCTTGTACCGACCTGGATAAAATCCAAAGGCGATGATTTTTCCATTCCCAGTGTCTCCATCTCCGCTAGTTGTAACGGTTTTGGTAAAAGTTCCGGTACGATGGACCGGAATATTTGTTTCCTATTATCGGGCAATGTCTCTGCTACCGTGGCTTTGCTGCCACGGGTATGTGTCAGCCATCCGGTGGCAATCAGTTTGGTAAATGCCCGAAGCGTTGTATTGCGATTAACATTATTCAGCCGAGCAATAACCCTGTGTGATGGAACTGTTTCTCCAGTAACTACCGCACCGCTTTTGATGACCTTGATCATGAAATCCTCAATATGAGCGGAGCTGTGTTTTTTACCTGTGGGAGGAATTACCCACAAAGAAAAGTCATGTTCATCCATAAACTGCTATTAGATCTGTATTGGGTTAAACGCTGCGAATTTATGGTATTTTGGGAGAAATTCTTAAACATCAAACTGGCCTACTTATCTTGGTGGAAAGCGCCCTATCATAGCAGGCTCTATTTGGGGATTTGTTTTATAGAATCTTACTCCATTGTATCGAAATAGTATCGATTTTCTTTTTTTCTGGTTGAATAGCAGCCTTTTATAGGTGGCATAGATGGAAAGCGAACTACTGCCCTAAATAAACAAGCTCATTGTGTGGCATTTTTGCTCCATCCACAATGACATAATATATATGATGTTTAAAAAAGAAGCAATATCACAGGCGATAAGATCTCCGACAGGCCGCAATATGGGAGAAACCAAGAACGAGTCTATTAGGATTAATTTTATGTTTTTGAACCTCAATTATTGACAATATAATCCAATGTACGGCTAAGTGGTTCCAATATGATGGACAGGACACCTTTTCTCCTGCAAAAAAAAGCAGTATAATTTTGTGTATGGGTATTATGCGTAAACTGACCATGTCTCCCTGTCCGAAGCTGACCACTGCTAACAATTCGAAGCTGAACACTTCTATCTGCTCGTTAATGTACACCAAACTGTTTTAAGCTCGCCTTTATAAAACGAAAATTTGGAGTAACCAAAACATATTCTTTAAATGGCCAATACAACTATAAGTATGAATAAAATTAGACAAATCTTAAGGCTCTATGATCAAGGAAAGGGCAAGCTGACCATCGCTAGTTATCTAGAGCTATCACGCACAACCGTAAAAAAATACCTTGCAAGTTTTGACACTTGCGGTCTTTCTCTTAAAGAGGTTGATTCCCTTACAGATTCAGATCTCGACGAACTGTTTGGAAAAATCAACCAAAGGAATAGAACTGCAAGCTTAAGGATGCAGGCGTTGCAGCGCTGTTTCCCAAAAGTTGAAAAAGAGTTGAAACGTACGGGTGTAACCAGATTTTTGCTTTGGGAAGATTACATGAAGGAGTTTCCAGATGGCTATAAGTATACCCAATTTTGCAGGCATTTTAACGACTGGAAGGCGAAGGTAAATCCAACGATGCACCGCACCCACAAGGTCGGCGACAAACTTTTCGTGGATTTTGCTGGCGAAAAGCTATGCTATACGGATAAGCACACCGGGGAGATTATTTCTGTGGAGGTTTTTGTCGCGATTTTGGGTGCCAGTCAGCTGACCTATGTAGAGGCCGTGCCCAGCCAGCAAAAGGAGGATTTTATTACGGCTTGTGAAAATACACTACACTTCATAGGAGGATCGCCATCGGCAATCGTGCCGGACAACCTGAAAGCTGCAGTGATTAGGAGCCACCGTTATGAACCGACACTCAATCAAGCTTTTGAAGATTTTGCCCAGCACTATGACACCTGTGTACTTCCGGCAAGAGCCTACAAACCACGGGACAAAGCGCTGGTGGAAGGGGCGGTACGTATCATGTACACTAGACTCTATGTTCCCCTCCGACAGAAGCAATATTTTTCACTTTCCGAACTTAACGTTGCCATTAGGGAATACCTGGCAATGCACAATAACCAATTGCTCAAGGGAAGGAACTATAGCCGAAGGATGCAGTTCGAGGAGATGGAACGCAATGAGCTTAAGCCTTTGCCCGTGGACCGATTTGAGTTCAAACAGTCGTTTTATGCGAAGGTAAACAAGGACAGCCATATACTGTTGGGAACCGATAAGCACTATTACAGTGTCCCAGTAAGATTTCTAAGCAAGAAGGTCAAGATTATCTATTCCAATTCAATCGTCGAAATCTTTTCGAAATTCGAGCGCATTGCTCTCCATAAACGGAGCAAGGTTCCACATGCCTATACCACAAATACAAGCCACCTGTCCAGCACCCACCGATATTCTGCCGAACGTACTCCCGAAACGTTTATGGAAAGGGCCGAAGCCATCCATGAAGATGTGCTGTCGGTCATCAAGTCCATTCTGGAAAGTAGCCGTCATGAAGATCAGAAAACAAAGAGCTGTGAGGCTATACTTGGACTAGAGCGCAAGTATGGTGCAGAACGTTTAGCAGGAGCTTGCAGGCGGGCTATGGATTTCGGTATCGACGTTAGGATATTTAGGGCCATCGAATCGATACTCCTGAACAATTTGGACAATCAAAGGGAAAACGTATTTGCCACAGAATTAGAGATGCCATCGCATAAGAATATCCGTGGAGAAAATTATTATAAATAAGCAAAAACCAATTACATGAACAATTCAGATACATTAGATAAGCTCAGAAAATTAAAACTTTACGGCATGTTCCATGCGTTTAAAACAAACTTGGAGAAAGGGAGTACAGAGGGCTATACGCCAGATCAATTGCTTGGAGAGCTTGTAGATGCGGAATATGAAGATCGTATGAACCGGAAAATCAATAGACTGGTGGATAGTGCAAAATTCCGTTACAAAGCTTCTGTAGAACAAATCAATTTTAACAAAGACCGTAATATTGACAGAAACCAGATCCTTAGACTAGCAGAATGTGCATTTATCGAAACTCAGGATAACATATTAATTACCGGGCCTACAGGCATTGGCAAGAGCTACATTGCCTCTGCAATTGGCCATCAGGCCTGCGCTAAGGGACATCGGGTTACCTACTGGAGTACACCAAAGCTTTTCGCTAAGTTAAAGCTGGCCAAAGCTGATAATAGCTATTTCAAGGAAATGGCAAAGATCGTTCGGGCAGAATTGCTGATCCTAGATGACTTTGGCTTATATCCATTAGATAGTCAAACCAGGTTGATGCTGATGGAGATTGTCGAGGATCTTCATGGAAAGACGTCTATGATTTTCACTTCACAGCTACCTGTAAGTGCTTGGTTCGAGATGATTGGTGAAAAGACAATTGCCGATGCTGTGCTAGATAGGATTGTACATGATGCTCATCGTATTGAGGCCGTGGGTGAGTCCATGAGAAAAGTTAGACCTAAGAAGGTCGATAGTCTTGAAAGTATTTATCAATAGCTTTAATATTCAGTTAACTTGGGGGATATTCCAAAAGTGGCCACCTTTTTTTTCTTCAAAGTGGCCACTT
>NZ_QMHO01000016.1 GCF_003313505.1 Pedobacter nanyangensis
TGTGTATTTCGGAAATACTATCCATCCCTGTACGTTCCAAACTGTTCAGTAGGCACTATGGATTTGTAGTCTGATGCTTACCGCACAGATCCTCTCAGAGAATACCAGATTCTTGTTGCCCCTCTATAGCCACCTTCATCAGTAATCCTGAAAGAAGGCTCCTTTTGCTTCGCAAAAGCCATTACGAGCTACCAAAAGTACCCAATTGATATCGGTCTTAAAATAGATAAGCTGTCCAAGTTTGATTTCCTTTTAAAGCGGTATTTACTCAACCAAGAATCGATTTCGCTCATTAAACAACACCTTGTTCCAGAACACATTTGGATAGTCTTAAATCTGCTTAAAATCAGCCGATTGAACACTTTTCGGCGAAAATCAGTGCCAGTTTGCGACGTTAGATGTGGCCAGTTTTGGAATAATCTACACCTTTCCTGACATTTTTCTTTGTCTTCAACGACTTAGCTATATTCGTAATTTGAGGCCCGCTGACGTGAGATTTTACTTGAATCTTTGAGCCAATTATCGGCTCAATTAATTCCAAAAACATGAGGAGGTGTTCAAAGTAACTCCCCTTCTCGCTAATTTTATTAGTATCAAAACGTTTAAAAGGCTGTAAATTTAAGATTTACGGCCTTTTTTGCTTTATGGGCACGATAAAAAGTTCACAAATTCTCCTAAAATCAGTGAGTCACCCCCTACCAAAAGCTGACTCACTGAAAAGGGGTTAAATAACTTATTTACAGAAAGTCCAATATTTGGACATTTTGATTAATCTTTCGATTTTAGACAAGTTTAAGAAACCCTAAAGCATGTAAAACATGGTGACTACGCATCAACCCAGAACAACAAATCCAATGCTTAAAACCCTTTAAAATTAGCCAAATGGTCACTTTTAAGCGAAATCAGGTGGCTACTTTAGAGCGTAATATGTAGCCACGCTGGAGAAAAAAGGCAACCACTTTTGGAATATCCTCCACCAAAAACTAAAGGATAGATCCGTCTATCCCAATGTTAACATAGGTAGCTGATAATTTATTTCGAATTTAGATTTAGGATAAAAACTTATGAAGCAACTCCATAAATAAAGGTGAGTTTCTCAACGTCCAACGGTCAATCAAACGCTAAGGAGAGCCTTAAAGAAGGACGGAGGAAATAGGGTTTCCTATTTCCCCGACCAAACCAAGCAAACAACCTATGTTTGATATTGATGTCCGATCGCCTTAAACAGTTCCGCTGTTCAGGCGGTTATGCCGCCTCCCGCGTACATAGCTTTCTTTAATTATCAATTGTAAATGAGAGCGTCATTTAAACAAATAATCTTGAGTTCGTCCATTCATTGCCTGATTTGAATATGCAATTATGATTGTATGGTATCCATAATTTTACACGAAACCCTTTAAATATTATACGATCCCTTTGAAATCTGCAACATTTTACCTTTATTTCATCCTTATTCTAAAATATATTCAGGTAATAATTAGGGCTATAGGGGTTGTGATATTTTTTATAGCTTAGGGAACACCTAATGAAAGCGTGCAAGATTATGGAGATTTGGAGTATAATCATAGATGATGAGCCACATGCTGTTTCGGAACTAGCGGATATCTTGGCCCGCGTACCGGGGATCTCTGTTAGCGGAGAATTTGGAAATGTTTCGGATGCACTTGCCTTCCTAAAGGAAATCGGACACATCGATGTGATTTTCTGCGATATCCAGATGCCAAGGCTTAACGGCATTGCAGCAGCTGAGTTACTTAAGACGTATTGCGATCACCTGATCTACGTGACGGCCTATCGCGAACACGCACTAGATGCCTTTAACGTACATGCCGCTGGCTACCTGCTCAAACCAGTTAGTACCGAAGCAGTTATCAAGATCATCACGAACGTAGTACAAAAGCAAAAAAGGCATATTGGGCAGCGCTCTGACGAAAGTGTGTTCATCAAGGGTGGCAACAAAAACCTGTTCACCAAAATAAATCTGAAGGAGGTTTATGCCATTGAGGCCATGGCCAACTACGTCACGATCCGTAGTATAGATAGGGAACTGGTGACCTACATGAGCCTTAAATCGGTTGCCGAGCAACTGCGCAAATACGAAAATTTTTACCGGATCAGCAAATCAGTATTAGTGAACATGGATCAAGTGAAAACGGTAGACGGCTATGTGATCCGGATGCGGAATGAACAAATTTATTCGGTAGGGGAAACACATAGAGCTGCGTTTTTGGACTTTGTCCGCAAACGCAGCCTGAGATCTTAGTGACCTAACTTTCTTCCGCCGACCAAGCTGGTTAACATATCGGTAATCGTCGTTATCGCAGTAGTCGTCACCGAAGTTGAAGAAGAAGTTGTAGGATCCGTGCTGAAACTGTCGTTGGTAATTGTTTTCCTAAATGCGAACCTAGTTCTCATTTTGATTTTTTTGTGAGTTAAATTCATGGCGTTGAGTTTTTACGCCAAGAATATTTTGAATAGTGAGTGTAAACATTTTTATTATAGCAACCCTTTTAGATATTATATGAACCCTCAAAATCGTTCTGATGGAACTTTAAAAGTACATTTAGTTTGCTGGGCGATCTTCATTGCCTACGAAATATTGGTGGCGGGAATGATTAGTGGGCAATATGCCCATCCTGTTTACTACGTGGCGTTTTATGCCCTGAATATTGTTCTTTTCTATGTTCATGCGCATTTTTTGATGCCAAGCGCCTTCGACCAAGGGAAAAAGACCATTTGGCGCCTGCCATTTTTATTGGCTGTGGAACTATCCCTGTATCTTGCCATAACAATTGCCCTCAGCTATGCGCTGGAGCTGCTGAATTTGCGCAATACACCACTGCAGCTTAACAGCAGATTTTTCCTCACCACAGTTTGGCGTAGTGCGCTGTTTATGATGTTCTCTTCAGGTTATTATTTCCTTCGTACCTACCTTAGGCGTGCTAAGGACGAGATGGCAAGGGCTGTGGCCATGGCAGAACTGAATAGCAAGCTCATACGTGCAGAACGAGATTTCCTGAAAGCCCAGATCAACCCACATTTACTTTTCAATACACTCAACTTTGTACGTTATGCCAGCAAGCGCAAACCAGAACAGGTGGACGAAGCGATTGTACGTTTATCGGAGCTAATGCATTTCGCAATGGAAAAAACCGCCGACGGGCTAATCCCCGTTCAACAGGAATTGGCTCAAATTGATAATATCATCCAACTGAACCAAATGCGTTTCGACGGTAAGCTAAATTTGATCTGCAACGTTGAGCTCGAGGACAAGGCCCTGCAATTGATACCCACCGTACTTTTAACTTTGGTAGAAAACATATTCAAGCATGGCGATCTTCTGGATCCTGCGGCACCCGCTGAAATCACCTTCCATGGAAACAGCGGGGAAATGCTTTTTTGTACACGAAACCGGAGCGAAAACAGTATGGATACCTACCCCAGCACCAAGCTCGGAATTGCCAACATCAAGACCAGACTAAACGACTACTATGGCTCTAATGCCATACTCGAACATGGCAACAATGATGGTTGGTTTTGGACAAAACTTACCGTAAAGTTCAGGCCCTAAGCAAAATTTCTTTTAAAGCAACACATCGCTCGTATCCTCTTAACACAAGGATATTCGTTGAAAGTGGAACCAATTGAATAGAATAAGGCCCATCATGTCATCAGCCTCTTCACAAGTCTTTTCCTCTCCCATTTTGATACGCTGACCGATGCAACAGCTACAATTGCCCGCAAAAACAGATCGTATTTTGTGCCGCTGTAACTTTTAAGACCCCTAAAAATGAGGGCTCATTTTTCATTCAATGGCAACTTGCGGCTGGAAACGGAACAACCAAAGGATATTTGAGATATTTAAACATGACCATCATGGGAAACGTTTTAATCATGAATTAAACCCGCTAATCAATGAAACCAATCCAAAAAACTAAACTTAGCCTTGCCCCCAAGGCCATTTGCAGAAGCCCGTTGTTTGGCGTTGATACCAGTTTCGAGCAGGCTTGGCCAACCTTAAAAAGATTGATCAGGGAAACTTCTGCTGATTTCTATCCTCACATTGAACACCTTACCGCCCAAGAATTGCTCAAACAGCCTGAAAAGATAAGGTTCACGATCTGGAAATATTTCAACCGCAGCCGATACCGTGCCACCCCCTTTGGAGAATTTGCGGCACTATCTGTGCTACCTTTACATACCTCAGGCAAAACTATCGTGATTTCCCAGGAAATGGATATCCTTTCCAGAGTAGATTGGAAAGAAGTACAGCCGCTCAACTATCAAAAGGAATCTCTGGAAGGGGCCGTTTTCAGGTCCAATCCACTAGGCTATGCCTATGGGGAAGAATACCATTACCTGTACCGTAGCGAAAAGGAGTTCAGGCTAAATGCCGTGCCACAGCGTCAGGATATCAGTTTGATCTTGGACTTTTGTAAAGAGCGACGTGCATTTCACGACATTGCCGAGGTAATGTTCAAAGAACTGGGGATGAAAAAGAAAAGTCTTTTGGCTTTGATCAGGCAGCTCTTGGAGCTACAGCTGATGGAGTGCGACTTACAGGCAAATGTTACCGGCGAAGATTATTTCCAACGCAGGAAACTTGACAAGGTGCGGGAGAAATTGCTTTATAAAATCGCTAGCCGAACCACGGTATCTGGTGGCCTAAGCAACGGTACGGCAATGGAAGTGGAAGACTACGCCAATTTCATCAGCAGGTGCTTACCCATTTACCAGAACCCCCAATTGGAACAGTTCAGGAAAACCTTTTTGCAACTTTGGGAACAGGGTAGTGTGGCATTAAGTTTGGCCCTGGATCCAATTTTGGGTATAGGTTACGGCAATGCTACCGAATTGCCACAGGATGGTTTGGTGGGCGAACTACAGCGGCGCCCCCCGTCCCGTACCGGCCAAATGATCACCTTCGATAGATTTGAGCAGTTTATCCTTTCCAGCATGATCAGCGGAGGAAATATTCAGCTCACTGATTTTGAACCAGAACAAACAGTTGCGATGTTGCCCAACACCAGCAGCATCCTCTTCCATCTCTACGAAGATCATCCCGTGGTTCAGCATGCGGGCGGCGCTACGGCGACAGCTCTGTTGGGGCGGTTTACCCCAATTGATCAGATTGGTGAAATTGCCCGACAGCTCAGCGGTATTGAACAGCGGGCAAATCCGCAAGCTATATTTTTCGATCTCGCCTATCAGTTCGAGGGCAGGACGGACAATGTCAATCGGAGGGAGCGGCTTTATGCCACTGAGTTGCCTATTGGCAGCTGGTCCACCTTGGATGCACCACTGCGTTTGGAGGACATCACGCTCAGTGTTATGGAAGGAAAACTGGTTTTACACCATGTGACTGGCCCCAGGCTCATACCACGCCTGGCCTCAGCTTACAATCACGGCCGCTCAGACCTGGATCTTTTCCGTTTTCTTTGTGATCTCCAGTACGAAGGCATCCAACCCAGATTGACTTTAGATCTTCAGACAATGTTCCCTAACTTGGACCATTATCCCAGGGTATATTACAAAAAAGTTATTGCCTGCCTTGCCAAGTGGAAATTACCTAAACATACTAATTTTGAACAACTTATAAAATGGTTTGCCGAGCGACCTCAGATACAGCTATGTAGCGTTGGGCAGGGAGACCAAACCTTGGTTATCAATCCCAAGGTGAGCCAAGACCTAAACTATCTGCAGTTGTACCAAAAGCAATATGAAGGCGATCTGTATTTGACCGAATTTTTGATTGATCAAGCAGCTGCCGTAACCAATGAACACGGCATGCGGTTCCATGCGCAGTTCCTCTCAGCGCTCACGCATACGGAGGAAATCTATCCTGGGCTTTTGCGCAATACTTGCAAAAGGTTAACCAGAGATCTGCGCCTGCCCGGCAGCGAGTGGTTTTACGTTGAGTTGTACATGCGGCCTGAGGTGATGGATGAATTTTTAAGGAACGAGATCAACACACTGATCATCCAACAAAAGGCACTGATCACCCAATGGTTTTTCATCCGCTATAACCAGCCCGAGCCCCATATCAGGCTACGGCTAAAAATGGTTGATCCAAAACAAATACCAACTATTTTAACGGCTATAAAGCAGCTGATGGACATTAGTACGCAATATAGTCATCTCAAACGAATGGAAATCAAGGGCTATGAACGGGAGATTATGCGTTATGGAAAAAACCAGCTAGACCAAGTGGAACATTTCTTCTACCTGGATAGTATTTGGGCGCTGACGCAACTGCATCTCTCGACTAAGGATCGCTATGCCCAGATCATCACTTTTGCCGAAAAACTTGCCGACCTGGTGTTTGATGACCCGGCTCAAAACGTTTCGTTTTTCCGTAGCCTAGCGGAAAGTTTTGCTATAGAAATGAGCTTTGGGCAGCCAGATTTCAAGAAAATCAACCGAGCGTACCAAATTCAGCACGTTTCCGAAAAGACGAATATGCGACTGGTTAAGCGCTTTCGAAACTTGTTAGCTGAATACGGAATAGAAAGAAGGGCAACCTTATTGGCAGATCTCATCCACATGCATATCAACCGTAGGTTTAGCGGTGCACCAAGGATGCACGAGGCTGTCATCTATCAATTCCTTCACAAAAGAAGCCTCCAAAAGAAGCACAGCAAATAAATGCAGCCAGCAATTTTTGCGATTTAAATCGTCAGGAAGAAAATCGACTACAGCATGCGATTTTCCTTTTCTATTTGTCGATATCATTTAATAGCAAGAAGCAGCCACAAAGATCTGGCTGCTTCCTACCGATAACACATTAAGGCTTGAGTACTTTTTTAATGGTGGATTTTCCCTTGCCTGTCAATTTCATAAGATATACACCGCTGGGATAATTGCTTATATCCACAATTTTTTCACTATCGGCAGCTGATATTTTTTGGCTTTGCAGTATTTGCCCACTAAGATTTAACAATTCCAATTTTTGGTAGGATTGGCCTGTTAAACTTACCGATACTTTGCCTGACACCGCTGGGTTTGGATAAATTTGGGCATCGCTTTGCGGTGCCACAGAAACGTTGACCACAATGGGCTCAAAAGAGACTAGGGTCCCGTCTTGGTCTACCTGGCTCAATTTATAATAATTTACGCCAGGTTTCGCACTTGCGTCTAAATAAGTATAGGAAGCGGCCGTATTACCTTTTGATAACTGTTTGCTGAGCAATACATAATCTAGTCCATTGCTACTTCGTTCCAAAAGGAAATAATCATTATGCTCTTCCATTGCTGTTTGCCAGCTTAGCTGAACGCCCTGTGTGCCCACTTTAGCGGAAAAGTTGGACAATTTAATTGGCAAGGTGCTAAAATTTTCATAGGCACCCATGTCCACAGCACCATTATTCACCCGGGCCTGCCCTGCCAAATCAAGTGTTAAATTAGCCAGTGCGTTATTGCCCTTATCTATTGTAAAACTACCTACAAGCGGTTTCAGGCGTAAAAACTGGGCATGGTTAGGGTCAACACTTAAAAATTGTGGGTCTGCACCCACCACTACGCCGTCTGTACCATGAGTACCAAATTGCTGTGTAAGCGAGTGCTTTAAAGTTACGCTGGCCAATGTGCCTTTCTCCACATCGGCACCGCTATTTGCCGAGGTATTTCCGTATAAAATAGTGTTATAGATATTGACCATGGAATTGGCTGAACTGCTCACGTTAATGCCCCCGCCCACGGCTGCAGCAGTAGCCTTGTTGGCATAAATAGTACTCCCAATAATATCAACCTGGGCGGCCGAAATGGAAATGGCACCTCCGCCCAAAACTGTTTTAGCTTCATTATTGTAAAACACGGCGTTTTCGATGACTCTACGGCCGCCTGTACTTTCGGTCGTAAATATGGCCCCTCCAGCACTGTTCGACACATTGTCCTGCGCATAAATATGGTTTAAGGTGGCTTCGGTTAAGGTATTGATATTGATAGCGCCACCATTACCTGTAGCGGTGTTGCCTTTAAAAGTACCGCCGTTGATGGTTAACTTGCTGAGGCTCGCACCTGTACCCGCAATGTACAAAGCACCACCGCTACCATTTAAAGCGGCATTGGCTTCGAAATTGACATTGCTCAGTATGGCTTCGGTATAAATGTTAAAATGCACTGCCCCGCCATTAACCGCCGAACCTGCGTTGATGGTATTTTGTGTAAAATTACATCCGGTAAACGATAAGCTGTTAACATTACCGGCTGCACCAATGGAAAAAACGGCGCCGCCATGCCCACCTGCAGTATTGGCTTCGAACAATAGGTTAGTTGCGGTTACATCAGTATAGTTAGAGGCGTAAACTGCCCCGCCCCTGTAGCCCACAGCTTCATTGCTTTTAAAGCTACCGCCACTTAAGGTTAGCAGACTTTGTCCGGCAGTATTTCCCAAACTGTAAATGGCACCGCCCGCATAATTAGCTTTGTTGCCCTCAAAAATAACGTTGGTAAAAGAAGGGCTTGCATAGCTGGCCATATAAATGCCCCCGCCATTGCCCGTAGTGGCACTTGTACCCGTAACCTCATTATTTTTAAAACTGCCTCCTATAAAAGAACTGGTATTTTTATTGGCGGCACTGGCACCCAAAATATATACTGCGCCTGCAGACGTTTGTGCGGTGTTTTGCTCAAAGTCTACATTTTCAAAGCTAGGGCTAAAGCCCGAAGCAATATATACCGCACCCGCTATCGATTTGGCACTATTGCCCTGAATTTTGGTGCTTTTAAGTGTTGTTGCTGCACCGCAATACAGGCCTCCGGCATAACCTGCGCCAGCTCCTGTATTAAAGCATTTGTTGTTAACGATTTCGCAGTTTTCGAGCGAAACGCTTTTGCTTCCAGCAATGAAAATGCCGCCCGCATAGGCTGCCGAAGAAGCGGTACTGGCATTCACGATATTGTTTTTTACCCACATGTTTTTAAAAGTCCCGCCAGCATCTCTCAAAAAAATACCTGCGCCATAAAAGCTGTAGTAATTAGTGGTGCCCAATTGGGTAAGATACCCGGCATTGGCATAACCATTTTGCACGGTAAATCCATCCATCACGAAGGTATCGGTAGCATGTCCAATGATGGTGACCACATGCAGTACGTTGTCTACTTTTTTACTAAGGTCGTCACCCTGATCATCTCCCGTTAAATCGCCGTCTAAAATACTGGGATTGAGCGTAAAATTACGGGTATTCACATCATCGCTGCCGTCACCTTTAAAACTGCCGTATAGTGCCACGCCTTCTGGAACCAAAAAGGTTTGATCCCTGGCGCCATTGTCGATGCTTAAACCGGCTGGCCTTGCAGATGGTTTATAGGTACCTGCAGCCACATATATTTTATCAGTGGCTATGGCATTGTCTATGGCTTCCTGTAAACTTACATAAGCGGTAGCCCAAGAGATCCCATCTTTAACGGGGGCCGCGGTATTACCAGCATTTACATAAATGGTTTTGTTTTGCGCTAAAGCACTGAGACTTAACACGCTTACCAAAACACCTGTTAATCGTAAAATTTTCTTCATATTGTTTAGTTTTAGTGGTTCGCAACAATAGGTTATCATGGTTTATTTGGCAGGATAATATCCCGCCTTACTGAGGGCGCCAACATCCTTAAAAGGGTGGTTTGGCTTTAGGTAGCTGGCCAAAAACTGGTACACTTTTAGCCTTGCTTCTTTAGATGCGTAGTTATCTATCCTATCAAAATGATGGCCGCCCGCAGCATTTTCATATATTTTATATTCAAATTTCTTTTGGTTGGCTTTAAGGGCGCTAATAAGGTGCTCTACTTCTTCGATCAGTACATCATCATCGTTGGTATTGGCGTGGATAAGCAGTGGGGTTTTCAATTTCTCTACATTCCAAACTGGCGATCGCTTTCTGTATTCCTTCACATTTTGGAATACCTCCTTGCCAATGTGGTAATCGGCAGAAAAAAGCTTCCGATATTCATCGTTCATATAACCAAGGCGCATGATCAGATCGCTCACGGGAACACCGGCATACCCCACGGCATAACTGTCGGGGAACTGGAACAAATTCATGAGTGTGTGCATCCCGCCATGGCTCCACCCCATTACCCCTACTCTGTTTTTATCTACAAAATCGTAGTTCTGCAGCATATAATCACGGGTATATTTGGTGTCGTCAATCTCACGGCCGCCGTAATCAATTTCCCGCTGAAATTTTTTGCCGTAACCCGTACTTCCACGATATTCGGGTGCGGCAACCACATAGCCTTGGGCCAATAATTCCCTCACAATATGAGCGTTTGACAATCCGAAATTTCCGTGCACACCGCCATGTACCAACACGATTAAAGGGTATTTTTTATTTAAATCGATGCCCTTTGGTACAAATACATAGGCGTAAATGGTAAGTGGATTGTTATAGCCTTTTCCAGTTTTACTGCGTACCTGCGCTGATGCCAAGCTCGAAAAACGAACCTTGTCTACAAAAGCGATATCGGCCATTTTATGTTCCCAGGAAACATCTTCGATGCCTTTGGAAAGCTCGTCGAAACTGAAGCTGAGGTTGTCTATTTGCTGTTTAAGCGCATTTATTTTAGTGTCGATATTTTCAGCTTGCTGTGCTTTAACTACAATAGCCGAAAGAGTTAACAGGAGGAATATTTTTAATTTCATGTGTGTGCGGGTGCTAATAGTTTTCAATGATGTTAACGAGGTATTTTTCAACGGCTCTGCGGATAGACACTTGATTTTGATGGTGGTTATTCACCAAGAACGAGAAGAAATATCGCTTGCCTTTTTTGGTTAGGAGGTAACCGCTCAAAGTGGTACTGTTACCACCCAGGGTACCGGTTTTGCTCCAAATATTATTTTCGTAGCCTTTATAATAATCAGTGGCGGTAGCTTGATCCTTTTGCAGGATTTGGCGAACGGTTTCCCAGCCGAAGCTTTGCCTCATTTTGTATAATAATGCGGTGAGTACCTGCGGCGAAAAATTATTGTTTCTGCTTAGTCCGCTGCCATCAACCCAAACAAATGATTGCGGGAAACTGGAGAAATCACTTTGCTGTAATGCGGCTATCGCTTGCCTATCGGCCAGTTTTCCTACCAATTTGCTACCGGCCATAAGCAAAAGTTGTTCGGCCATAAAGTTATCGCTTTGGTGCATCATCGGCGTAAGCACTTCACTTGTTTTATACGTATAATAGGGTTTCCAAAAGCCCTCGTTTCGGATTTGGCTTTCCGCAAAATGGATTTGTTTATGAAGCTTAGCTAAGGTATCGGCCAACAGGCGATAATTCAGGTCAGCATCTTCCTTTTGGGTAAAAGGCCTAATGCTTGCGCCCACAGCCGCAGGGTTGGCGGTAAAATCATTGCTATCCATTGCCCTGCTTACACTCATCTTTTTATCTTGTGGAATATTGTTCACTTTCAGCTTATTTTGGAAATAGCTGGGCGTAACTTTAACACCACCGCTTATCTGCTCAAATTTTACCACATTACCATAAATGGGCATTCCAGACCGCTCAGGCATATACCATTCCTGATAACTGTTCCACGACCAACCAAAGCCCAATCTGGTAAACGAAGCGGTTGATGTCTTTTCAATCACGACTACCTTTTTACTGTTAAGAATTTGCTGAAATACCTGTTGTTTCGAAAAAGCGGGATGCAGAAAAGTTGGATCACCATTGGGTTTAAGGTACAGGGTGTCTGTCCCATGATGGACAAACCATCCCGGCAGGCTATCAGGCCAAGTTCTTAGTACCGCATAAGTGGTAAACAACTTGGTGTTACTTGCGGGAATAAACAACTTGGAGGCATTATGCGCCACCAATGTTTTTCCGGCATCGTCTTGCAAAATGAACCCGATATGGGCGCTGTTAAACAGTGAATCGTTGTTGAGCTTTTGAATGTTTTTGCTTAACGTTCTATTGCTTGAACAACTTGCCAGCAAAATTGCCACAGTGCAAAGCAACAAGCTATAAATAGATTTCATTTTCATGATGTTTATGGCTTCATTAAATGTTTCATTAAAAATGTAGCGGTAGCTAGCTTTACCTGTAATAGGTTTTCAAATACCATCCAATGGTGGGTTTCATCGGGAATCACCAGATACTCCGCCTGCACATTTCTGGCCTTTAATCTATTCACCAAATCCAAGCTTTGCGTAAAGTTTACATTTTGGTCATCATCACCGTGGATAATGAGCACTGGGGAGGTCCATTTGTCGACATAGTTGGATGGCGACGAAACGGAGGCGAGTTTGGCGGCCAGGTCTGCATCTGGGGCCGTTGGTCCTTCTGCTGATTTTCGCTCACGGTTGTGCACGCCATGAATATCTACACCTGCTTTAAAAATATCCGAGTTTTTACCTAGGGCAAAGGCTGTTAAATAACCTCCGTACGAGCCCCCATAAACGCCTATCTTATTGGCGTCAATGTTTTTTTGGCTTGCGAGCCACTTTCCAGCAGCCAAAATATCCAAATATTCAGCAGCGCCCAGGTTTCCCGCATTGTCTGGGTTTTGGAAATGATAACCATAACCAGTGCCCATGCGATAGTTAACCGCCAGAACGGTAAAACCTTGACTTGCCAAATACTGATTGAAAGCATAGTCGTAAAAATAGTAGTCCATAAAATGCCAGCCCAAAAACATTTGCCTGCGTGGCCCGCCATGGATATATACCAGGGCGGGGCTTTTTCCACTGCTTTTTTGGGGTTTGAACAACTGGCCATAAACCAGCAAACCATCTTCAGCTTTGAAACTTACTTGTTCAGGTACGATCAATGCTTGTGCATCAAAATCTTGGAAAATGGTTTGGGCTAAACGTTTTGGAGCAGTGTTATTGGAGAGATTAATGATGGCGGGGCTTGGTGGCAATGTTGAACTGGCATGAATAATGGCCAATTGTTGATCTTGATTGATAAAGGCTGGTGCAGCAGCTATGGCATCGCCACTGGTGAGCATCCGAAATGAACTGCCATCTACGTTAACTACACCAATGTGTTTCCTGTCGAGGTCTTGTTTTTCTTTGCCATTATTGGCTGCAAAAGCGATTTTTTTACCATCGCTACTGAAACTAATTTGATCTACCGAGAAATTACCCTCCGTAATTTGTTTAAAACCAGTACCCGAAGGCGCAATGCTATAAAGGTGTGGCCAGCCATCGTGGTAGCTTAAAAAAACCAATTGCTGTGGCGTAGGCCAGTTGAGGTTAATGCCGCCTTGCCATGCAGGCACCGAGCCTTGCAAAGTTTTTGGGGCTTCCCAAACTTGCTGGGTTTGGCCGGTATTCAGGTTAGTTACCATAATGGCCCAGGGGCGATGCTTTTTAGCCGTGATCGAATCTGTTTCTCCGCCCGTAGCTGGCTGCCTTACAAAAGCCAAGCTCGTACCATCAGGTGACCAATTGGGAAAATCATCCTTAAAAAAAGATGGTGCTACCCAATGGATATTTTTTTTCCCTGGTTCAAATATGCCAATAAACGAATGTGTTGTTCTACGGGAAGCAAAGGCCAGTTTTTTCCCATCTGGCGACCACTGCAAGCCCCTAGTACTTCCTCTGGCATAAAACAATAATTTAGCAGGTGCGCTACCGTCAACGGCAACGCCCATGATTTGGTCTCGGCTGATAAAAGCAAGGGTTTTGGAATCAGGGTTAAGTGCTGGAAAATCGCCTTCGGCCAACAGCTTTACTTGGCCTGTTGGCAAAAAGATGCTATAGATTACTATTTTTGGTGCTACAATTCCCGATTTTGGATCTATAGGTTTGGCCATGCTATTGGCGCCATGATCGCCGCCACGCACAAAAACCGCCCATTGTCCATCCTTACTGATGTTAAGGTTTGATATTTCCTGTCCATCATCGTCATTAAACTGGGTAAGCTGTTGCAATTGCTCACTGGGAGTGGCCTTAAACACATTTCTACGTCCTTCTTTATTCAATACAAATAATATATCTGTGCTTTGTGGCGACACTGCCAAATTGGACACATACGGCGTTTTAAGGAGTTGTGAAAGGCTTAAGCTTTGTGCGCTGGCCACAGACACGGATAGGCCAATGAACGCAAAAACAATTAAACGGAGATTAAAATAAGGCATGGCGGTTGGTTGAAAATGAAAAAAATCTCCCAAGAAAAGCGAGAAGCACGATGGACAACTCGCTTAACGGGGCAACGGATTGGATTATTTATACTTACACACTATCATCAATCAGTTTTAGTCTACAAATACACCCGCTGGTGTACTTACCGTAACGGTCATGTAGTACTTGCTGTCTTTTCTGCTCACTATCCGGATGCGCTGTAGTGCTCCAGCCCTTCCAAAAGGCACAATGGTTACGCCTTCTGGTGGAAAAATGTAGGATAGAAACTGCGTAACCGCAGGCAAAAATGGTATTGCAACAGTATTGGTTGCCCCCGTTGGGGTAATGATCACATGGCTCTCGTCCATTTTTTGCAGGTTATAGTAATACACCATCCAACCTGAAGCGGTACCATCATGTGCGGTGGTTCCTGTTGGCATAATGTACCTGAACTGTAAGGAATTAGTAAGATTTGGCGCCGTACCATTTCTGTTGTACAACTGCGCATTAAAAGTTTCGGCACCTGTTAGCGCTTTGATCTTTAAAAACTCCGTTTCCAGGGCTGAGCTATAATAGTCGGCCGTAGTTGCCAGGGTATAGGCGTAAAATCTAACCGTACCGTTCTGTTGAATAAAGTAATCCGCGGTACCTCTGTACGGAAATGCCGGCACATGGTCTACAGCAATTTTACCAGCACCAGCTGTACCTGCTTCTGTTACCTGTAGTTCATTGGCTGATGCCTGACCAAATTTAATGCGCTCCACCGTGAAAGATGCCGGTTTCCAAGCTTTGTTAAGGGCAATGCCATTGGCGATATTGGTGTACACAAACTGCTCAGAGACAGGGTTTCCGTTGCCATCCAACCAGGTTAGTTTGATGGTTCTGGCTTGCGGATTTAACTCCCAAAAAGCTGATATACCACCCAATATTAAGTTTTTGAAATAACCCGAGGCATTTTTGGTAAAATTCTCTAAAAGCACTACGGTATTTGCTCTTCCAACCAAATCAGCCTTATCCGCAGCGCTGGCTTTTTTCAGGATTTGCTTAGTATTTTCGTTAATGCGCTTTAAACTGGCTGAGCCATCGCTGTTAAAGGCCAGTACAAACTCGAAAGCTCCGCCCATGTTTTCGGCAATGGCATGCCATGCACTATAGGTTTCGAAAATTAGTTCGGGAGCGTTTACACCGCCAATTCTATACCTTACATTGGCCTGCTCAGTGGTGTAACCATTGTAGTCAGAGAGGATGTTGGCGGTGCCATCGGCATTAAACTTTACCCAAATAGCTACCTTTCCCTGTCCGCTAGCGGGCTGATAATCGATGATCCAGCCATCGGCGGCGGCCACCAACTGTTGTTTATATTTTTCCTGTAATTGCGAGAGAGAGGCAATGTCCTCTGGAATGGTAGTTTTAGTTTCTTTTTTACAGGCAACTAAGATACCCGCTAAAAACAATATCGTTAAAAAATGCTTCATCTTGATCTTAATTAAAATAAATGCCTGTTGGTGTGCTCACCAATAATTCAACCCAAATGCGGCTATCCTTACGGCTTACCAATCTCAATAGCTGGTTAGATCCGCTTTTTCTTACCGGTACAACCGTTAAGCCTTCGGGCGGAAAAATTACCGCCATAAGTTCCTGGGCCGCATTCAAAAAGGGTGCGCTGGCCGTACTTGTACCTCCGTTGAAAGTAATGATTACGTGGTTGGCATCTTTCTTTTGTATATCGTAATAATAAGGCAGAAAAACAGAGCCATTGGAGGCATTACGGGTAAGTATCTGCAAAGAATTTAAACGATTAGCGGCCGTACTGCCTGCATCGCTATGGTTATAAAACTGAAAACGGAAAACCGAACCGGTAACATAAGTACCCGACATGGCTTGGCGTAATTGCTCACGATGAGCCTGTAAAGCTGGGCTGTAGTAGGCGTTTAAATCATCTAAGGTATAGCCAAAAAACCGGGGCAATTCTCCTCTGATAAACAGATCGGCGGTGGTATAGCCTGCTGGTGCTCCTGCTATGGCCGTTTGGTACGGGTAGGCTGGCACGTGTTTGTAGCCCCAGCTACCTGCGCCGGCGTTGCCGGCCGAGGCGATGGCAAGTTGGTGATCGCTATAGTCATCAAACTTGATGGTGTCAATCATTACCGTTCCAGATTGTAGCTTAGGGTTTAGGGCAATGCCATTAGGCACCAAGGTGTAGCTAAAAACCCCTTCTTTTTCGGTTACGCCTTCCTTCCATTTCAACGTAAACTTTTTGGCTACCGTGTCCAGCTCAGACCAATATGCACTAAAATCATCAACCGTTAGGTTTTGAAAATAAAAGCCAACATTATCTGCACCCAAGGTGGCCAGTTTACCCGCAGCTACCAACCGCAGTCGTTGCTGTTCGCGTTCGTAAGCTATTTTGCCCAGGATAACATCTATTTGCTGCTGCAATACCTGGAGATCCGGGGCGGTAGCTTTTTTAAGGATGAAAAATTTGTCGTCAAACCCGTCGGCACGCCTTAATTTAAAGGTACCATCGTTTTCTCGGGTAATTTTAAACTTATGGGAACCGTTCAAATCCTTCTCTAAAGTGGCCCACAAAGTATTTTTAGAAAACAGGATTTCTGTACTCACCTGTCCGCCGAAACCATAGGATCCAATATGCTGTTCTTCATGAAATTCGGAATACCCCGCTTTGAGGATCAGGGAATCATTTTCCAAAAACTTCATCCAAATGGCAATTTCTTCGCTTTGCGCCGTAGGTTGGTACGAAATAAACCACCCGTTGGTTTCGGCAACCAATGCCTTTTTATAACTGGCCTGTATTTCGTTTAAAGGGGTTGGCTTTTCCTTTTGGGGCAGTATGGTTTGCTCCTTTTTACAGGCCATGATGCTTACCAAGGCCATCAGCAATAATGTTCTGAGATATGTACTGTTAATTTTCATGGTTATTGCAGTATGGTTTGTAAGTACTCTTGTAATAAATGTAGGTCGATGCCTTTGCTGAGATAGAAATTGTAAACAAGGGTGTATTTTCTTTTCAGCAGATCATTTGCGGCAACAATGGTAAGCACTTCATCTTTGGGCGTGGTCACAATCCCGTTTACCCAAGTAGCAAAGTCTTCGGACTCATTGGTCATGCCGTAGTTTTTCCAAAAGCCCCTGGAACGGGCTTCGGCCTGTGTAAATACGGCAAAACTGGTTGAGCCTGCGTAAAGTCCCTTGGAAACGTCGTCGAACCCCATTGGCCGGCTATAAATTTTATCGAGCACGTGCGCAAACTCATGATGCAGGGTGGCATATTGGCCCCTCAACCATGATTTGTTGTTCAAATCGTAGGCATTAATTCCGGTGATAAGAATCCTGCTGAAAGATTGTGCCATGCCGCTGGCGCTGAAATTCCGCTCATCGCCCGCATCGTAGTTGATGCTACTGCCAATAAAAATCATTTCAATAGGCATGTGCTTTACCATGAAATCACTTTTTTGGCGGTCGTAGGCCGCAATGAACAATTTTCTTAAAATATTATCGATGTAAGGCTTGATCAGTTCAAACTGCGGTGGCGTTGCCGAGGCGTCGGCGCTGATATACCTCCTGTCCCACTTATATACAATTTTGGTTTGGTAGGTTTTTAAAATATCCTGTATGGCCAAATCAGTGGGATTGTTGGCCACTTCTTTCTCCACATGGGGTTCAAAAGGAATGGCTTTTTCCTTGGTACAACCTGCAAAACCAGCAAGTATGGCCAAGAGCAAAATCCTAAGGGTGTTTGTTTTGTTGAGCATCTTCATGTTGTTTGGTTTATCTTGGGTTGGGCTCCATTAGTGGGTTGGCAGTTAACTCGGGTACCGGAATTTGGAACACCCGCCTTAAATCATTTGCTGGCAGATGAATAGTTCCGTTCTCGGTCCAGTGGCTAACCGGAATGTTAAATCTCTTGATATCAAACCATCGATAGCCTTCGTAGCACAATTCCCGGTTTCTTTCATCGATAATTTTATCCAATAAAGCTTGTGTAGTGGGAAAATCAGAAAGTTGCAGGGCAGTGTACGGACGTAACCGTTTTACCAGGATGGCATTCAGCTTATCAATGGCGTACTGCATATTGGGACTGGTTTTTCTGATGGCGGCCTCGGCAGCGTTATACATCACCTCCTCTACCACAAAAAGGGCTATATCAGAGTATTGTTGGCCATCTGAAGGGCGCAATGAACGAAACTTGCGCACATTGTAGTTGGGTGTTTGGTTGCTATTGAAGGTGAATAGGCGCCCACGCAGGTCAGCACTGGCGAAAGTGGACCTATACTCATTGGCATATAAACCACTTCTAAAGAAAGAATTCCACTCCAATGTACGGTTCATCAACAGAATGTTACTTTGGTCTACAGAAACATATCGGTCTGCAAATTCATTGTACAAACCGGTAGCCATGTACGCATCGTAATCTTTAAACAAATCCCTGATGGCGGCATTTTGCGCCAAAACCTGTTCACTGTGCATCAAGCTTTTTTCAAAATCGCCTTTAAAAAGATAAAACCTACTTAAAAAGGCATGCGCCGATGCTTTAGAGAAATGGAACTTGGGCACGGCAATCAAGGCATCGTTAATTAGATTCAATCCTTCCAGGGCATCTTTTTCTGCGAGGTCATAAACCGTTTTCACGGCGTCTCGTTTATACTGCTTGTTATTTTCCTTTTCGGTTTCCAACGCGTATGGAATGCCCAAATCAGTAGCAGCGGTTGCCTCGTTATAGTGCTTGGCAAAAATATTAACCAACATAAAGTGGCAATAGGCCCGCACCAATAGAGCTTCTCCCCGCAACGATGCCTTATGGGCTTCATCGCCAGTGGCTTCTGGCAAACCTTCTAAAACCACATTGGCTACATAAATGGAATTATAATATTTACGCCAGCCCGCCTCGGGGGTAATGGCGTTGTTGGAGATATACTCATCAGACCATAGATAAATGGGCTTTAACCACGATTGGATGTTGGCGTTGTTATAGTCGGGATAATCGTAAAAACGGTAATTATCGGTGTACAGCTCTGTAAAAAGGTGAAAAGCCTGGGGCAGGCCACCATTCATGATTGCCTGATAATCTTCCACGGAAGTAGGCCTGATCCTGTTATCGGGATTAATTTCCAAAAACTTTTTGCAGCCGCCCAATGCTACTAATAAAAGACAGGCCAATATTAATTTAAGGATATTTTGTTTGATTGTTTTCATGTGTGCTCAGCTTAAAAATTAACACTTAAACCCAAGGTGTAGGTAGTAGCGGCAGGAATAGAAACACCAGACACCAGCGCTTCTGGATCCTGGCCATTCAGTTTCGGATCAGCCCAAAGAATCAGGTTTTGGGCCTGCCCGTTAATCTGCAGACTCTTCAGTCCAATTCTTTTACTCAAGCTATTGGGCACGTTGTAGCTGAGCATCACATTTTTTAAACGAACGAATGAACCGTTGGCCACCCTGATATTGCTACGGTTATAAAAGGTAAAGGGATCTGCATTTTCCTGTAGCAACCTGCTCCTGGTTTCGGCTTCGATAATTCGGGGCACATTGGTATAGGCTTCCTGTCCGGGTGCGGTCCAACGCTGGGCCAACGATGCATCAAGAGCTTCTACATCGCTATAGTAGCGTTGGAAAAATGGATTTAGCCTGATTTTGTTCCCGTATGCGTAGGTAAACAAAAACGAAAGGCTCAAATTTTTATACCTGAAACTGTTGGTTAAACCGCCCGAGCCCAAAGGATCTCTGCTACCTTCATAGTCCAAAATGCTCAGCGTGCGGTAATATTTGGTGATCCGATAGGTGGCTTCGTTCCTGACATTGTAAAATTGGGGAAGCCCTTCCTGATCTAATCCCGCAAAGCGGAAAGAATACAAACCATTTACCGGATATCCAACCGCTGGGCTGCCCTTATCAACGGTAGCCTGTAGCACGGTGGTATTGGAATTGGACATACGGGTTACCGTGTTTTTGTTATAGCCAAAGGTGAAGATGGTATTCCAGTCGAAATTCTTTTGCTTAATGTTATGGGTATTTAGCGTAACTTCAAAACCTTGGTTCTTCATGTCGGCCCAGTTCATCGTTTTACGTTGGAAACCGCTCACTCTTGATACTTCGAGGTTGCCAATTAAATCGTAGTTTTTGCGGAAATAGTATTCCAAAGTGGCGCTGAAACGTTCAAACACGCCCAGTTCCACGGCCACATTGCCCATTTTTTCCTTTTCCCATTGCATGGTTGGGTTATCTGGCGCAGATATAACAATAGAGTTTTCTACCGTGTTTGGATCAAAACGTACAGTGGTACCATAATAGGCCAACAGCTCAGGGCTGCCCAGGCCGCTGATGTTACCACGCATGCCATAAGAAGCTCTTAGCTTTAGGTTGTTCAGCCATTTAATGTCTTTCAAAAAATTCTCGTCCACGGCATTCCAACTGGCGCCAGCCACCCATATAGGCAAAAACCTGAACCGCTCCGAGGCACCCAAACGGTTGGAACCGTCGGCCCTGAGAGACAGGGTGAGGTTATACTTGTGGTTGTAGGTATAGGCCAGGTTGGCAAAAAAAGAAGCTTCGTGCGATACGCTTTGCCCCTTTCCATAATATGGTGAGCCTCCGGTGGATAATAGATCTCTCTGGATAGCACGATAATCGGGGCTTGCAGTCATGCCTCGGTTATAATCAAAACCATAGCCCTTATAATAATCTGTGTAGTATTTGCGGTGTCTTAGCTCGGTACCGCCCAAGAGGTCAAAACTATGTTTTTGGGCAATGATTGGTTTCCAGTTTAACGAGTTCCTCACGGTATAAAAATCCGCCAGTGTATTATCGGTAATTACGATACCTCCTCGGGGCAAAACCGAGATCGGATATTGGCTATCGTCATAGGGATCATTATAAAGCCAAGGATTAAGGGAGCGGATGGACAGGCTGCCCATGGCCCTGTAGCTTTCGGCAACGTTAGATTTTTCGGTGGCAATATGCTCACTGTAGGCCGAGGTCATCCGCCCGGAAACAATTCCCAAATAGGTCAGCCTTTTGGCAATATCCCACTTACCATCCAACTGAAATTTGATTTCCCTTGCCTTGATATCGATAAAGTTGTTTTCCAGCTCGTGGATAATGTTAAAGGGAGCGAAGTTGGTTTGATAAAATTCCAGCGAACCATCTTCAGCATAGGGACGCATGGCCCTGCTGGTGGTACGGGCATAAGTGTAGGGATTGATATCAAAATCGCGTTCCACAATACCGGCCACACTTTCGGTAGAGTTGTAGGCGCCAAACATGCGCTGGTTTCGGGCGGAGGCATAAAGTGAAGCCGTTAAGGTAAATTTGTCCGACAAGTTGTAATTGGCCCTAAGGTTGGCGGTATATCTATCGGTATATTGCCCCTTGGTTTGCCCGCCATCTCTAAAGTAGCTGGCCGAGGTATAATATTGTGCTTTTTCGGTTCCAGAGCTTATCCCCAAGCTGTGTTCCTGCGTAAGTGAGTTGCGAAACAGCACATCAAACCAATCGGTATTATAGGTTTTTGCCCTTTGGATGCCATCGTAAAAGCCGCTCCAATCAATTTCCTTTTTTGAAAGCTGGTTCAGCAATTTTCCGTAAGCGCCATAGGTTTGGTTCATGTTGGTGAAATCAATCAGGTTTTTGGCATACATTTCCTCGGAAAACTCCATACGCTCTTTGGAGTTCATCACATTGAACTGTGTAATGCTGGGCTTAATCCCTATCGAAAAAGTGTTCTTGTAGCTCACCACGGGGCTGCCTATTTTGCCCCTTTTGGTGGTAACTACAATTACGCCGTTAACTGCCTGCGTACCATACATTGCCGTAGCTGAGGCATCTTTAAGGATTTGTATGTCTTCAATATCATCAGGGTTGATGCCACTAATGGCCGAGCTTAACATGGTGGCGGCATCGCCAGAATAAAGTTGATTGGGATTAACGTTAACGGGATCGTCAAGCACAATCCCATCTACCACCCACAGCGGTTCTTGGTTACCACTGATGGAGGAGTTCCCTCTGATCCTGATCTTGGATTTGGTTCCAAAAGTACCGCTGGAGTTTTCAACCGCAACGCCTGCTACCGCTCCCTGTAGTGCCTTTCCAACATCTGAAGTGGCGGCGGTGGCTAAAAGTTTGGTATCCACCTTCCCTACCGAGCCCGTAAAGGTGCGTTTATCTACCACTTGGTAACCGGTAATAACCACTTCCTTCATTTCTTCCACTTTACTGGAAAGCAGCACCATCTGTAATTCTTCTTTTTGAAAGGGCTGTTTTACGGGCAGCATACCAATAAAGTTAAAACGTACCGAATCGCCTTCTTTTCCCTTGATCCTAAACATTCCCACGCCATCACTGACAACGGTAATATTTCTATGGATGTTGGTCACCGAAACTCCTGCAATCCCCATCATGGTGGCGTTGTTCATGACCTTTCCAGTGAGGGTGGCCAAGGTATCCTGTGCGGCAGGGTTTTGTGGCTTTACCACACCCGCTTTTTGGTTTGGTGCTGTAATCGGTTTCTTTTTAATCAGGATATAGTCATCTGAAAACTGGTAAATCAACGGTTTGTTCTTGAGCAGCTCGGTCATCACGCTGCCCAAGGAGGCGTTCTTGAAATCAACGGTTACTTTTTCCTTGTCGTTTAAAAGTTCGTTACTGTAAAAAACGATGGTTCCAGTTTGTTTTTTTATCTCCTCAAAAACATTAAGCAAAGACACCTCTTTACCAGAAAAAGTAAGTGTTTTACTTTGAAAAGCCATCACTTTTGAACTGAAAAGCAAAAAGAGCAAGCTCAGGACACAAAAGTGCCCGATATCCACATTAAAGGCACGGGTTTTCCCGCCCCTTAACGTGTCAAATTCAGAATTGCACATATTTAGGTTGTTGGTTGTTTACATAGAGACGAAACAAACCCAAAACAGGGTGACATTTTTTTTATTTTTCTAAAAAACACCCCTAAAACACAAAAAAACAATAGAAAAAATGAAAATCAGCGCAAAAAAGTATGCTTTTTAAACACTTAGTATAGTTCTATTTTACCATCCTTGATTTGATATTGGACCACAGAGGAGGATGATTTGATATTTTCCAGCAATACCTTAATTGGTTTGCCGGTTTGCAGTGCTCCAGAAAATCGATAATTGGCAATTTTAGAATCCGTGATGTACAGATCTTCGCCCGTTGCCCTATTGGTAATATTAACGATGTCACGCAAGGTCATGTTGTTAAAGTAGTACGTTCCGTGCAGCCATGACAATATTTGGTCGGCCGAAAAGGCCTCTACCCTAATGATATTTGAGCTACCTTTAATGGCCGCCTGTCCTGGCTTTATGAGCAGTTCTTTGGTGGTGTGGTCACTTACCGCCACGCTACCCTCCACCAAAGATGCTTGTGCATCATTGCCTGGGTAAGTGTTTACGTTAAATTTGGTTCCCAGCACTTTCACGTCCATTTCATGGGTTTTTACCACAAAAGGCTGATGATTTCGTTTGGTTACCTCAAAATAGGCTTCGCCATCCAATTGAACTTCTCTGCTATGGCCTTCAAAAAACATGGGGAATTTGAAGGTTGAGGCACTGTTGATTTTAACGGAGGTGCCATCATCCAACACCAAGGCATAGGTTTTCCCCTCAGGAATCGCTAAAGTGATGATCTGGTTCTTTCGTTGGGTGCCGTTTTGGCCCGTACGCTGTGCCGATTGTGCGCCAAACTTGAGCTCTCCGGCAGTAACATCTTTATTTCCATCCAGGATATAGGTGGTACCATCAGCCAAAATAACTTTAATGCGCTCAGCATTTTTGGCATGCCGCTCGTTAAATTTTACGTTACTGCGCAACAGGCCAAACCATAACGCAGTAAGCAGCAGCGGAATCAGTATAGCCGCCGCTGCGAACCATTTATAGTTTGATGGTTTAAGTTTCTTGACAGGGGTTTCTTCGTTCAACGGCATTTTTGCCCTAAGCTTATCCCAGGCCCGCTGCTCGTTGATATGTTCCGCTTTTTTTGATGCACGATAAAGGGAAAGCAGTGCTACCGATGCCTCCCATTGCTGCCGAACAGATTCGTCTGTACGAATCAACTGCGCTAGCAATTCATCGTTCTCAGGTGCTATCTGACCACTGAGTTTATCAGCTATCAGCTCTTCGATCTGTTCGTTTAACGGTTCCAATAATTTTTCTTTTAATCAGTAAGACGTTAGGGTTTGCTTTTCGGGTGACAAGTTATCGATATTTTTCCATCACGTGCCTCATTTTAGCCAGGGCACGTTTTAATTGGGTTTTAACGGTATTTATACTTACGCCAAGTTCATCAGCAACTTCTTGATATTTTTTCCCTTCGAGGTAAACACGTTCAAAAATTTCCCGGCATTGTGCGGGCAAGCCTTGTGAAGCAAATTGCAGCTGTTGGTTGAGTTCTTTCAGCCTCACCGAGTGGAAAGGATCTGCAGCATCGTCGCTAATTTCCAGCTCAACAATATCATCGGTAAACTTCAACTTTCTCAGCTCGTCAAGGCAGGCATTTTTTACCGAAGTGTACAGATAACCGGAAATATTGGTAATATTCCCTAGTTCTTCTCTTTTGGCCCACACTTTCAAAAAAACATCCTGCACCACATCTTCTGCCCGTTCCTGATCTTTTAGTAATACTAGCGCACCAATACATAATGATTTATACTGAGCCCTAAAAAGTGTATTAAAGGCCTCTACATCTCCTTTACACACTTTTTGCCATAAATCAACTTCATGATGCATTGTTGTCATCTACTCGCCACTGGGGAATTTGCTAATATTGTTTGATGGATTGCGCTACTCTAGAAGTTGAATTTAGAAAAAAAATCAGAAAGCGATCCTGGTTTTTGTAAAAACACTGTCTATCAAGGCAAAAATAGTGCTCCAAAATCTCTACAAAACCCCGTCGATACTCCGCAAATACCTACCTTTGTAACCCTGGCGATCTAATCAAGGCAACATGTATCTACACTTGTATCCCATTCATGCAAACCTGCAGCCCTATGTAAAGCTTATTTGCACAATGGACTGCAACGAGGCAACCGATACCCGCCAGGTGCACGTACTGCCCGATGCTTGCGTAGAACTATTTATCAGCTATACAGAAGTACCCGTTGCCATTATTGACCAACAGCTGCACCAAAAAAGCATGGTCAGTTCACGTATGAGCACACCCACAGCCGTACAAATGCGCAAGGGTTCGGGCTGCATTGCTGTTTGCTTTAAAGCCGGGCTAGCCTATCCATTTTTTAAGCATTCCATGGATATACTGAGCAACGCTTCTTTAGCTTTAGATGAAGTTTGGGGCTACCCTATTGCGGAGTTAGAGGAGCAACTGGCCAAATTAAACGACAACTTCGCTCGGGTAGCCATTGTCCAACAATATCTGCTCCAACAGTTGCACCACTGCAGACAAGATTTGGCTTTAACACGTTGCCTCGAAATTATAGCGCAAAGTCCTACCGAAATCAGCCTGGCCAAACTTTACCAAATAACGGGTTATGGCCAGCGGCATCTGGCCAGAAAATTTAACCAATATATTGGCCTATCTCCAAAGGAGTATTTAAAAGTTAACCGATTTATCGCCTCGTTAAAACAGTTAATAAACTATCCACAAATACCCTTAACGCAAATTGCCTACAAAAGCGGCTATTTCGATCAGGCCCATTTTATACGAGATTATCAAACATACGCAGGCTATACACCCCGAGAAATTGTCCGTTCCCAGCATATTTTATATTGATGTCCGTTTTGTACAATGGATTATTCCTAAACCTGTCCATTTTTGTGCCTTAAATTTTAAGATATGCGAAAACTAATTTTGGGCCTGGCCATTACCTTAGATGGCTACATTGAAGGCCCCAACGGCGAATATGATTGGTGTTTTACCGATCAAGATTATGGTTTAAATACGTTTTTTGAACGAATAGACGCCATGTTCATTGGACGTAAAAGCTATGAGATAGCCGAACAATACGCCCAACAAAACCAGGGCGAAACCATTCCCGGCATGCCAATGTTAACGGAATATGTATTCTCTTCGACGCTCAAAGCAGTTAAAGAAAATGCGGTACTCCTCTCCACAAACACCCTTGAACAGGCCCGCAAGCTAAAAGAGTTACCAGGCAAGGATATTTGGCTTTATGGGGGCGCGGCCCTTACCCAATCTTTCATGAAAGCAGGATTGGTGGACGAGCTATGGCTATCTGTACATCCCATTTTACTGGGCGGTGGCAAATTACTTTTTCAGGAGCAAGAGCACCGCACTCAACTCACCTTGCTGGAAAGCAAAACCTATGAAACCGGGCTGGTATCGCTTCGCTATGCGATAAAAAACAACCCCTTTTAGCTTTGTTACCTGCCCTTGCGCATGGCCCAATCTTGTTTGAAAGGACGTTTTTAGCGGCTTGCTTTTTGCTAAAGGCCTTACACCTCATTTGGTTTAGCAGTTTTCATCTTTTTTAAGGCCTGTAGTGGTTTTGAGAAAGTAGGTTTCTCGGCTTTTGAAGTATTTTGGTGGATATTTGGACTTAAAGCAACCAAATATAATCGTGAATCCTTCTGGGATATTTTCGTGCATTTTTTAGGCTTGCATATCATCAACACACCAATTAAAACCACTCATCCACGTAGGAATTAGAAATGAAAAAAAGACTCCTTACCATTCCATTGCTTGCGCTGTCGCTATTTTCGGCAGCCCAAAAACAAACCGATGCAACCATTGACCAAAAAGTAAAAACCCTTCTGTCCAAAATGACCTTGGAGGAAAAAGTAGGTCAAATGGCGCAAATTACCATGGACGTTATTACCAATGGCAAGGACAGGTACAGCAGTTTTGAGCCTGTTACGCTCAATGAGCAACAGCTGGAACATGCCCTGGTAAAATACAAAGTTGGCTCGGTACTGAACACGGCCAACAATAGAGCCCGTACCCGCGAAGTTTGGCATCAAATCATCAATAAAATACAGGAAACGGGCAAAGGCCGCCTAAACATTCCGGTATTATACGGTATCGATGCGGTACATGGCACTACCTACACGGCCGATGCGACCATGTTTCCGCAACAGATTGGCCAGGCTGCCACCCGTAACCGGGCGCTGGTTTACAAAGGTGCGGAAATTACCGCCTACGAAACCAGGGCAAGTGCCATTCCATGGAACTTCTCGCCGGTTTTAGATTTGGCACCAGACCCACGCTTTCCCCGCCAATGGGAAACTTTTGGGGAAGACCCCTATCTCATTACCGAACTTGGGCTGCAAATGGTGAAAGGTTTTGAAGGCAGCAATGTTGCCGATCCGTACCGAGTGGCCTCATGCTTAAAACATTTTGTAGGGTATCAGGTATCCGTATCGGGGAAAGATAGAACCCCTGCCTACATTCCTGACCATGTGCTGAGAGATTACCACCTACCGCCCTTTAAAGCAGCTATCGAAGCTGGAGCACATAGCATTATGATCAATTCGGGCATCATTAATGGCGTGCCTGTCCATGCCAATTACCAGCTTTTAACCAAACTTTTAAGGGAAGAACTGGGCTTTAAAGGCTTAATTGTTACGGATTGGGGAGATATCGAAAACCTACATACCAGAGATCGTGTAGCTAAAGACCATAAGGAAGCCATTATGCTGGCCATCAACGCAGGCATCGACATGTCGATGATTGCCTACGACTATGAGAGGTTTTGCGACAACCTTGTTGCGCTTGTTAAGGAGGGTAAAGTAAAAGAAACCAGGATTAACGACGCCGTTACCCATATCCTCACCTTGAAATACAAACTGGGTTTGTTTGAAAAAGCTGTTTACGACCTAAAGCAATACCCCAAATTTGGAAGCAAGGAATTTGAGCAAGCCGCCTACCAAACAGCTGCCGAATCTATTACACTATTAAAAAACACCAACGCATTACTACCGCTTAAAAAAGGCACCAAGTTATTGGTTGCCGGCCCCAATGCCAATTCAATGCGCACGTTAAATGGCGGCTGGACTTACTCTTGGCAGGGTGAAAAAGTAGCAGAGTTTGCAGGCAAGTATCATACTATTTTGGAGGCACTTACCCAAAAAGCGGGTTCAGCGCAGGTGTCCTTTGTAGAAGGCGTAACTTACAAAATGGATGGCAAATATTATGAAGAGTTTGAAAACGGCATCGAAAAGGCGGTAAAAGCTGCGCAAGATGCCGATGCCATAGTGCTTTGCCTGGGCGAAAACTCCTACACCGAAAGTCCTGGAAACTTGAGCGATCTATACATTTCGGAGCTACAAACGGAATTGGCCCTGAAATTAGGCGCCACGGGCAAACCGGTTATTTTGGTACTTAACGAGGGCAGGCCAAGGTTAATCAGCAAATTTGAACCGCAAATGGCCGCTATTTTACAAACCTATTTGCCCGGCAACTTTGGCGGCGATGCCTTAGCTGATATCCTATTTGGCGACGTTAACCCTTCAGGAAAATTGCCCTACAATTATCCCAAATATCCAAATTCATTGGTAGGCTATAACCATAAGCCCGCCGAAAACCGGACAGTGATGGAAGGCGTTTACAACTACGATGCCGAGTATAACCCACAATACGAATTTGGTTTTGGCCTGAGCTATACCACGTTCAAATTTGAGAACCTAAAATTGAGCGCCGAAAAAATTAGGGCCAACCAAGAGTTAACCATATCGGTAGAGGTAAGCAATACAGGCAACAGAGAAGGAAAAGAAGTGGTAGAACTTTACTTAAGCGATTTATATGCTACGCTAACGCCCGATTCGAAAAGGCTGAGAGGTTTTGAGAAAATTAGCCTCAAACCCGGGGAGAAAAAAACGGTAACCTTTAAACTTGACCAAAAAGATTTTTCGTTTACCCACCTGAACAATCGCTCAGTAATAGAGCCTGGCGAGTTTAAAATCAAAATTGGGCCGCTCAGCAAAAATTTCTTCATCGAATAAAAACCGTTGATAAGCCATGTGCTTATTGCTACCGGCAGAGTTTAGACCCAATGCCATGCGACTTATTTAGCGGCAAAGAGCGGCATGCGATCCATTTGGTGCTTCTTTAAATGAAATTTAAACCGCCTACAAGCGTTAATTCAAAAGTTAATTACAATATCGATACCATTCTAATCAAATAGAATGGTATTTTTGTTTTCAAATAGTTCAAATGAGTAGCAACAAGGCCAAAGATTTAATCGATTCGATAAAGAATAAAGGGAAGAACCTAGAGGCAGAAATGTCTTTTTTTGATCATTTAGATGTATTGCGCAAACATTTATTAAGGGCCTTGGCGGTCATTACAGTTTTTGTTTGTTTGGCATTTTACTTTACAGATTTTATTTGGCACAGTGTAATTATGGCACCAAAAAACGCCGATTTTTGGACCTACCGCATGATGTGCAAACTGGTGGAGGCATTTCCTTCCATAGGGCAGGAGTTCTGTATCCGGGAAATCCATGCCAAAATCATCAATACCGAAATGTCAGGGCAGTTTACCCTGCAAATGAACTCCTGTATCATGGCTGGGGTAATTTTGGGAGTTCCCTATCTGCTGTTCGAAATTTGGCTGTTCATTAAACCCGCCCTGTTGGAAAACGAGCGCAAATCGGCAAGTGGTTTTGTGGCTTTTGCCTCATTTCTTTTTGCCATAGGTTTATTGTTCGGCTATTACATTATCTGTCCTTTATCTATCAACTTTTTAATCAACTACACGGTAGATTCCAGCATCGAAAACACTTTTACCATTTCGTCGTACCTATCTACGGTTTTAACATTAACCCTGGGCTCGGGCATTATCTTCCAATTACCGGTAATCATTTATATCCTATCTAAACTAGGTATAATGACCCCTAAGTTTATGCGTTCAACCAGAAGGTACGCTGCCGTATTAATTTTGGTAGTGGCCGCTGTGGTAACGCCAACTGCGGATCCTTATACCATGTTAATTGTCGCTTTCCCACTTTTCTTATTGTACGAGTTGAGTATTTTAATCTCGGCTAATATTGAGAAGAAAAAGAAAAAGGCAGAGTTGGCGTTTTATAGCAACAAATAACCAACGCAAAAAAAAGGAGCAGGAAAAAAGAATAGGCCTGGTGCCCATTAAGTTGTACAACAAAATATTTACCTGCCATATTTATAATTCTATATACATTTGGATATGTCTGCAACAAATTCAATTAAAATAGCCATCGGGGCGGACCACGCTGGCTTTGAGTACAAGGAAATTTTAAAAGCTTTTTTGGCTGATTACCAGGTGACAGATTTTGGCACCCACTCACTAGACTCGGTGGATTACCCGGATTTTGCTCATCCAGTGGCAAGCAGCGTTGAAAAAGGCGAGGCTGATTTCGGGATTTTGGTATGTGGAAGCGCCCAGGGCGTAGCCATTACGGCCAATAAACACCAAGGGATTAGAGCCGCTGTAGCTTGGCTAACAGATATTGCTAAACTTTCCAGACAGCACAACAATGCCAATGTCATCTGCATTCCAGCACGTTTTGTTTCCTCTGAATTAGCTAAAGAAATGGTTACTGCATTTCTACAAACACCGTTTGAAGGCGGCAGGCATGCCAACAGAGTGAACAAAATATCGTGCTAACAATTAAAAAACAACCTTAACTAACAAAAATGAATAAAAAGTTTGTATACACCTCGCTGGCGCTGGCGCTCAGTTTTGGTGCAATGGCGCAAGATAAAAATGCCATCAAATTTAGTGCGCCGGTAAACAAGGATAGAGCCTACCAGCATTTATCTATCTTAGCTTCTGATGAATACGAAGGCCGTGAAACTGGTAAAAAAGGCGCTTGGATGGCCGCAGATTATATCAAAAAGCAATTCCAAAGCTTTGGATTAACGGGCCCGGTTAAAGGCAGCGCCGATCCATATTTCCAAAAAGTAGGCTTAGTAACTTATGATATCACCCAAAGTGCGCTAAGCATTAACGGAAAACCACAAGCCGCAAAAGACTTTATTATTGCCAACAGCAGCGTAGGCATGAACGGACTTAACCTAAGTGCAAACGAGATTGTTTTTGCGGGCTATGGCTTAACCAAAGAAGGCTACAACGATTTAGAAGGCGTTAATGTAGAAGGCAAAGTGGTGATGGTTTTCTCCGCTGGAGATCCAACGGCCAAAGCCCCTGAAGGACAGGCCCAAAACCCTCGAGCTGCCATGCAAGCCAGGGCAAAAATGATAGGAAACCTAGTTAAAAATAAGGCAAAGGCAATTCTATTAATCAACGTAAACTTTGATAACGTTCCTGACTACGAAAAAGCTGCTGCCGCTAATGGCCGCATCATGCTAAAAAACGAGGCTACAGCAAAAGCCTTGCAAAAGCCAATAACTTACACCTCCATCACCATTTCACCAGCGGTGGCTAACGAAATTTTCAAAGCTGCAAATACCACCGTAGAAGCTGTGGCCAAAAAAATTAGCGAAACCGGCAAACCAGCATCGCAAGCAATCAATGTTTCCATAGTGGCAAATGCCCAAAAGAAAGAAGTAGAGCACCGTGGTGAAAACGTATTAGGCTTTTTAGAAGGTTCTGACGCCAAGTTAAAACACGAAGTGCTCGTAGTAACCGGCCATTATGACCACATCGGTTTAGAACTCAACCCCAATGCTCCAGACAAGGTAAACAATGGCGCTGATGATGACGGTTCTGGAACAACGGGCGTTTTAATGCTTGCAGAGGCATTTGCCAAAGCCAAAAAAGCAGGAAAAGGCCCTAAACGCAGCATCTTATTCATGACAGTAGTAGGCGAAGAAAAAGGCCTATTAGGCTCAGAATGGTACTCGGAAAACCCTGTTTTCCCGATAGCCAATACCATCACCAACCTAAACATTGATATGATTGGCCGCGGCGACGATGGTCGTCCGGGCGACAACAACTTTGTTTATATCATTGGCTCCAACATGCTGAGCGACGATTTGGACAGGATTGGCAAAAAGGCAAATGCTGATTATGTAAACATTGTTTTGGATGAAAAGTACAATAACCGTACAGACCCCAACCAATTCTACTACCGCTCAGACCATTACAACTTTGCCAAGTTCGGCATTCCGGTTATTTTCTATTTCAACGGCGTACACAAAGATTACCACCAACCGGGCGACGAGGTGAGCAAAATTGATTTCCCAATGTTGGCTAAAAGAGCACAATTGGTTTACTACACTGCCTGGGAGCTGGCCAATGCCGAAAAACGCCCGGTAGTAAATAAAAACGAAGACGGAACACCGAAAACAAATTAAGGTAAATTTCCAAAATATCATCCCGTTAGGTTGCCTAGCGGGATTTTTTTGTTTTAGTAGAGCAGTTACAAAGCTACTATGCCCCACCTGCCCCGCTGTTCATTTCAACTCCTCGCCTGCGCTTCGCTTGCCTGCGGGGTTTCCACTACCATCGGGTCTATTCAACACCCGGCATCACTCCGTTGGTAAGCCAACCTACAAAGGTCAAATATCTATGGCCTATACAATATATACCGGTTCAACACAAATAACCCAAAACCAGCGCCAAATTAACCACATAAAACACGCACAATAGCCGCCAGACTTTGCGAAGTTTTAAAAACTTCGCAAAGTCTGGCCAGCAAAACCCTACCTTTGCTTTAATGAAAAACAAAAAAACCTACCATTTATGGGCCTCCTTTTTAATGCTATTGCTGAGCCTTAGCTCCTATGCGCAAGAAAAACCCGCCAATCAGCCGCTGCTTTCCAAAGCGCCCAACTTTCTGAAAAGCCGCTTAAAACATACCGATTCACTTTTTCTGGAAGACATCAACTTGATCAAAAGATATGTACAGCTAGACAGCATTGACCTGGAAATCTTAAAACCGCAAATTTTATATGCGGTGCTCATCGAAACCAAAGTTGACTCGGCGGTAACATATAAAACATTAATTAATGCCATCCAAACTTTTAAAGGCGGCATAGGATATACCGAGTTTAGAAAGGGCATAATACTTTATAAGCAAATGGCCCTGGTAAAGGTTAACCCCCAAAACTGGGCCAATGACCAAGTTCTTTTCAGGAAACTAGGCTTTACCGAGGCCGACCTGGATGATTTCCTGCTATTTATTTCCAAAACAGAAAACAAGGAACTGAACTATAAGCAAGCTTATTTGGCCTACATGCAGGAAATTGACAACCTGAAGTAGCCCTACGAGCACCAACAGCGCCCCCGCAGGTTTTAAAACCTGCGGGGGTGGCCAAAATAAACCTGAACGTAGCGGAAAGCCCGCATCCCAAGCTTGGCTTGGGGAGGACTTGCAGCGGAGTGCAGGACTGCCGTTACCGATGCAGCAGGGCCACTGCTTTTCAAAAAATCAAAAACAAATTGGCATGAACGCTGGTTAGTTGGCATAATTATATCAACATCCGCTCGTTAAATTTTAAAGCCCTAGCCTATTTGCCTATATTTGAGCACTGATGAATACTGCCGAAGAATTTTTATTAAAAGCCGATGAAAAGGCCTTCGATGTTCCGCACCGTAACACCATTAACTATAATATTGGGAAGTATAACGTGGCGGTGGCTCGTGGCTTGTCGAAATTTGAAAATTTAGAGGTATCAAAACGTAGGGCGCACGTTACCAAATGGCGGGTGATGGAAAATTTGGACAAACTTTTACCTGAGTTTGAATCGAATTTCCAGAAACGTGGCGGCAAGGTGATTTGGGCCAATGATGCTGCCGAGGCGCAAAGGGAAATTTTACAGATTATCCAACGTGCGGGAGGTAAAAGTGTCATCAAATCCAAATCGATGACGACCGAGGAGATTCATTTGAACGAGTTTCTGGAAAAGCACGACATCGAATCGTTGGAAAGCGATTTGGGCGAATATATTGTGCAGTTACTGGGGCAGGCACCGTACCACATTGTAACACCTGCCATGCACCTGAGCAAGGAAGATATTGCCAAGCTATTTCACGAGAAATTTGGAACACCCCTGGATGCTACGCCCGAGCAGCTTACCCAAAAAGCCCGTGAACTGCTTAGGGAGAAATATTTAACGGCAGATATTGGCATTACCGGAGGCAATTTCCTGATTGCCGACACGGGAAGCATTGCTCTTACCGAAAATGAAGGCAACGCCAGACTGACAACCACCTTTCCCAAGGTACATATTGCCATTGTTGGTATCGAAAAATTGGTGCCCTCCATTACCGACCTGGATTTATTTTGGCCCCTGCTTGCCAGCCATGGCACTGGACAAAACCTTACCGTTTACAATACCATTTTAAGCGGCCCAAGGCAGGCCAACGAAACTGACGGCCCCGAAGAAATGTATGTGATTTTGTTGGACAACGGCCGCACCAACCTGTTGGCGCAAAAGGAACAGCGCCAAGCTTTGTACTGTATCCGTTGCGGGGCTTGTTTAAATGCCTGTCCTGTTTACAAAAATATTGGCGGCCATACTTATAATACCACTTATAGCGGCCCCATTGGCGCTATCATTACCCCACATTTTAAGGGCATGAAAGAGTTTAAGCACCTAAGCTATGCTTCGAGCCTGTGCGGAAAATGTTCTGAAGTTTGCCCGGCAAAAATTGATATCCATAAAATGTTGCTGCTTAACCGCAGAGATGCGGCAGCGGCCAACGAAAACACCACCACCGAAAACATGGGCTGGGATATTTGGAAAAAGGGCATGAAGAAGCGCTCATTTATGGATTTTTTCAGTGGTAAGATGAAGAACTTTTTTCTCAAAACCTTTTTCAGGAAAGGTTGGGGAAAATATCGGGAAATGCCCGAAATAGCGCCCAAATCTTTTGCCAAACGCTGGGAAGAACATCAGAAAAAGCAGGAAAAAGAACTGGGTTCCCTTTAGTTTCCTTTGCTTTCTTAGCCTCACCGTTCCTTTATTAGCGGCAAGTTTTTAACCACAAAATCCCAAACTTAAAAACTAAGATTTGCATTCCATCGCTGGCAACTTAATTGCTATATTTACTGCAAACCAATATCAACCTTATGCAGTTCGACAGAAAGCAAAAAACCGATTCGGAGCTCCTATCCATCTACAGGCATTTACTTTTCCCACGCTTAATTGAAGAGAAAATGCTGATTTTGCTTAGACAAGGCCGAATAGGTAAATGGTTTTCGGGCATTGGACAGGAGGCCATTGCGGTGGGCAGTACTTTGGCCATGCAAAACAACGAATATATTTTGCCCATGCACCGCAACCTTGGTGTTTTCACTACCAGGGGCATCAGCTTAAAAAAGCTAATGGCCCAGTGGCAGGGCAAACTTAATGGCTTTACCAAAGGCCGGGACCGGTCGTTCCATTTTGGCACACAGGAATACAAAATTATAGGTATGATTTCCCATTTAGGGCCTCAAATGGCCTTGGCCGATGGCATTGCCCTAGCTGATTTAATAGGTAACCAGCCCAAGGCTACACTGGTTTTTACTGGCGAAGGCGCTACCAGCGAAGGCGATTTCCATGAGGCCATCAACGTGGCCGCTGTTTGGAACCTTCCGGTTATTTTCCTGATCGAAAACAACGGCTATGGCCTTTCAACCCCTATTAACGAGCAATATCGATGCAAGCATTTGGTAGATAGGGCTGTAGGCTACGGCATTGAAGGCGTGCAGTTGGATGGCAACAATATTTTAGAGGTTTATGATAGGCTATCTGAGCTGGCTCGGGATATCAGGGAAAATCCCCGGCCGGTACTGGTGGAGTGTTTAACGTTCAGGATGCGTGGCCACGAAGAAGCATCGGGCACCAAATACGTGCCACAAGAGCTTTTTGATGAGTGGTCGAAAAAAGATCCGCTCCGCAATTTTGAGGAATATCTTTTGGAGCAGTATATCCTCACTGAAAATACCATCAGCGAAATTAGAAAGGAGTTGAAGAAGCAGATAGATCGTGAAGTTGAAGAAGCCTTTGCCGCGGAAGAACCTCAGGCCAATGCCGCACATGAATTAGATGACATGTATGCTCCTTATGATACACCGGCATTTCCTCCAGCTGCCGCCGCCTCAGAAAAAAGGTACTTAGATTCCATTACCGATGCACTAAGGATAGCCATGCAACGGCACCATAATTTGGTGCTGATGGGCCAAGACATTGCCGAGTATGGTGGTGCATTTAAAATTACCGAAGGTTTTGTAGCTGAATTTGGCAAAGCAAGGGTGCGTAATACACCTATTTGCGAATCGGCCATTGTTGGTGCCGGCTTGGGACTTTCTATTAATGGCTACAAAGCAATGGTAGAAATGCAATTTGCCGATTTTGTGAGCGTGGGCTTCAACCAAATTGTAAACAATCTTGCCAAAACACATTATCGCTGGGGAGAAAAAGCCGACGTGGTGGTGAGAATGCCTACGGGTGCCGGTACCGGTGCCGGCCCTTTCCATTCGCAAAGCAATGAGGCTTGGTTTACCAAAACTCCAGGTTTAAAGGTTGTTTATCCGGCATTTCCTCATGATGCCAAGGGATTACTACTGGCAGCCATTGAAGATCCCAATCCGGTGATTTATTTTGAACATAAGTATTTATACAGGAGCTTAAGCGGCCTGGTTCCAGAAGGTTTTTACACGATGGAAATAGGAAAAGCAAATCTGTTGACGGAAGGGCAACAGCTTTCTATCATTACCTATGGTCTTGGTGTGCACTGGGCTTTGGATTACCTGAAGGAAAATCCCCAGATTTCGGCAACGTTGGTGGATTTAGTGAGCTTACAGCCTTGGGACAAAGCAACGGTGGCCGCAGCAGTGAAAGCTACCGGGAAAGTACTGATTTTACACGAGGACACCCTTATTGGTGGCTTTGGAGCCGAAATTTCAGCCTGGATCAGTGAGCATTGCTTTGAATACTTGGATGCTCCAGTAATGCGGTGCGCAAGTTTGGACACCGCTATTCCAATGTGCAAGGTTTTGGAGGATGATTTTTTGGCAAAGGCCCGATTAGCACAAACAATTGTAAAATTATTGTCTTATTAAGCTAGATTTTCCGATATCATTTTTACCACCTTAATATCTTAAATAGAAAGGACCCGTAACATTTACCTAAAGAGAGCGTTAAGTTAAATGATGAGGGCCTGTAATGAGCGTTATTAGATGATGGTCTACGGCATAAAATTATCCATTTATAGCACTTAACGAGAAAATGTGACTTTTTTTCACATTTTGTGTATCGATGAAGTTGTATATTTAGTTGATTTACTACAAAGACGCTTTTATGAATGTTGGTAAAATCTTAAGGAAGCTAAGACAATACAAAGGAGTAACACAAGAAAACATTGCCACATTTTTGAATCTGGAAAGGTCTGCGTATTCCAAATTGGAGCAAGACAAAACCATGTTAAGGCTTGATACCGCTAAACTAATTGCTGTTTTTTATGGTTTTGAACTGCACTACCTCATTTTGTGCATGGAATACGACCACTACCTGAACAATCCTACCACGCTTAGGCTAATTAAAGCACAAAAAGACAAAGAAGCCAATTTTGCCAGACAGGTAGCTTATTCAGCATAAACTTCTGCCAAGGGATTAAAAAGATAAACCCTCCCATTATCCAAACAAGTGCACCGATATCGTTTTCTGATCTGATCTCCCTTTTGGAATTTACGACCGTCTTTTAACGTGAAGGTACTATGGATGGGCAGCTGCTCCACATGCAGGGTTTCTTCCTGTACGTCATATTTTTTCAGGGCACGGGCCAATGTTAGATCGGTACAGCTGGAGGCCGCCGGATTATTCAGATAGGCCACAATCCCTTGGTTTACATCAGCCGGAAAAATCTCCAAATCAAAAAAAGGCTTCATCATCCTTTTGAAATTGCTCTTCCACTCTGCGCCGTGCGGCTTCACCTTATTTTTATGGTCGTTCCAAGTAAGAAGGTGTGCAAACTCGTGCACCGTGGTAACCAAAAAGGCGTAGGGGTTTAAATTGTTGTTAACGGATATTTTATGGCCACTCCCCTTAAACGGATGACGATAATCGCCTAGTTTACTCCTCCGGTTTTTGGATATCTTAAATTCGCATTGAAAGTAATCAATCCATTTAGCAATAATAGGTGCGGCGGCAGGTGGCATATATTGCGCTAACACTTCTTTTTTATCCATGGAAGAAATCGGTTGTATGATACAGCCCTAACAGATATTTGATGATACTCGTTAAGCTAATGCGTTTACATTGGCCAATATAGCAATTTACTTTAAAAGCTGGTAGGCCATAAGTGCGGCCACATAGGCCATCGCCGTCATATAAACCAGCTGGATGACCGGCCACTTCCACGACTTTGTTTCGCGATAAACGACAGCCACGGTGCTCATACACTGCATAGCAAAGGCATAAAACAGCATCAGCGAAAAGGCGGTGGCAAAAGTGAATATCGGCAAACCTGTTTGAGGATCTTTAGCTGCGCCAATTTTGTCCCGCAAGCGCATTTCTCCGCCGTCATCATCAGCGCCCTCAACACTATAAATGGTTGCCATAGTGCCTACAAAAGCTTCTCGGGCCGCAAAAGACGTGATTAAAGCAATACCAATTTTCCAATCATAACCTAATGGCTTAATCATTGGCTCAATGGTTTGCCCCAATAAACCGGCGTAAGAGTTTTCTAGCTTTTCAGCGGCTCTATCGCGCTCCAGGGAAGCCAGTTGCACTGTATCGGCAGAGGTTGCTTCGATACGGTCATATTTGGCATCAATGGCTTCAAAACGTTTGGCCGGCCCGTAGGTAGACATTACCCACAGAATGATGGAAATAGCGATGATGACCTTACCTGCTTCCAGCACAAATGTTTTTGATTTCTCGTACATCGTAAATAATACGTTTTTCCAACGAGGCATACGGTATACCGGCAGTTCCATAATGAAATAGGAACGCTCTTTAGCCTTAATGATGAACTTAAAAACCGCCGCAACCAAAACAGCCGCAACGATGCTGATGAAGTACATCGCCATCAGGGTTAATCCCTGTAGGTTAAACAGGCCCCACACTTTTTCATCGGGCACCACCAAAGAAATCAACAGGGTATAAACCGGCAATCTGGCTGAACAGCTTACCAGGGGCGTAACCATAATGGTAATGATCCTATCTTTCCAGCTTTCGATATTACGGGCACTCATGATAGAAGGCACCGCACAGGCTATGCCACCAATCATGGGCACTACGGATTTACCACTTAAACCAAACTTGCGCATGACCTTATCCATCATAAAGGTTACCCTGGCCATATAACCAGTATCTTCCAAAATGGATATCAGTGCAAAAAGGATGGCAATTTGCGGGATAAAGATCACGATACCTCCTAAACCAGCTACCACCCCATCCATCAGCAGGTCGGTTAACACGCCTGGCGGCAAATGTTCATGCCCTTTTTCTGTAAGCCAGGCAAAGCCGCCTTCAATTAAATCCATGGGTACCGAAGACCATGAAAAAATGGCATTGAAAATGAAAAAAAGGATAAGAAAGAAGATCACGAAGCCCCAAATCTTGTGCGTAAGTACGGCGTCGATTTGATCGGTAAACGTAAACTTCCTTTTAGCACCGGTATCTACAACAACATCACTTAAAATTTTGCCCAAATGCCGGTATCTGGCCACGGTTTCGTCGCCTTGTAGCTTTACCGTGTCAAAACCATTACCTATTTCAATGGCTTCAATTTCCTCCTGTTCCTTGTCTGTAAAAAATGCCAGGTGCTCATGTTGGTGCAGCACTTGCAGGGCATAGTAATCGTTATTGGTGCCTATTTTTTGTTTAATGGCCTCTACGGCTTCGGGGGCAAAGCTTTTGGCTTCGATACTACTGGTTTGTGTAGCCAAGGAAGTGGTTTGCGCAATCGCCTGCTTTAAGGTATCCAAACCTTCAGCCTTTCGGGCTGAAATGTTGACCACTTGTACTCCAAGTCGCTCCGACAGCTTATCAATGTCAATGCTGATCCCCTCTTTTCGGGCCATATCAGCCATGTTAAGTACCAGTAACATTGGGATGCCCAAATCGGCTACCTGCGAAAACAACAACAGGTTGCGGCGTAAATTGGTAGAATCGGCCACCAGTACAATTACATCGGGGTGGCTACTGTTATTTTTGTCGGCTAGTACCTGGAAAACAATACTTTCATCCTTACTTTTGGGGTATAGCGAATAAGTTCCCGGCAAGTCAATGATCTCGGCAATTTTACCCGAAGGCAATTTGCAAAAACCGGTCTTTTTATCAACGGTAATTCCAGGGAAATTTCCAATTTTTTGATTTAATCCTGTTAGAAGGTTAAATAAGGTAGACTTTCCGGTATTCGGATTTCCAACTAGCGCAACTTTTAAATCAGCCAAAATACTATTGAATTATAATTACGGCAGCTTCGGTTTTACGTAAACAAAGTTGATATCCAGCTACACGGATAGCGATAGGGTCGCCTAGCGGTGCACATCGCTCCACTTCAACCTCTTCGCCTGGAAGGCAGCCCATCTCCATCAACTTCACCGCCATTTCTGCATCGGTAAATGAAACTATGGTACCTTTTTGTCCTGGATTTAATTGCGAAAGTTTCATACAAAATCTTTATTTACGAGCATAAAAAACCGTATTCGGTGCCCAAAAAAACTGCCGCAAGTTAGTCCTTATTTATATCAAATCCAAATAAGCGAGTGTAACAAAAAGGTAAAAGCTTGCCAGAGTGCCCAGTTGGTTCATTTCAAGCAAAAAAGAGCTCCAAATGGAGCTCTTTTCATGATGATTTATATCAAGTTTACATCCTACCTGGGCCACCCATCCTGAAATTTCCCTGTCCTCTTCCCTGTTGTTGCGGGTTCATACCTGCAATGGTACTCAACGAATAAGTGAACGAGAACATGAAATAACGTTTCAACACATTAAAGTTCTCATCAACGATAGAGTTGGCAGTTGCAGTACGTAAAATCCCGGTATTTTCATTAAACAGGTCGTTTACAGCCAACTTAAATGTTCCTTTATTTTTAAAGAACTGACGGCTGATATAGGCGTTAACTTGCGTGTAGCTGGTATTGTATTCGCCCCTCCCAGTCAGCCTATTGTAGGTAGCATCTGTTTGCAAACGGATGTTGCCTGGGAACATGTAGCTAATGTCGATATTAGGTGCCAGCGTGTAGTAGTTAGTTGTTTGTCCTACGGTGTAGGTGCTATGGTCCCATCTGCCAGAAACTCCTGCAATCAGGTCAAACTTATCCATGTTGGACACCAACTTGTATCCATTTCTAATTCCAAAATTTTTGGTCACGTTTGCTCCACCATCGGCGGTTAAGTTAGTTCCTTTACTAGCAGATACGCCGCCATCAATTTGTAAGTTCAGCTTATTCCCTTTAATAATGGGTAAGCCTAGCGTTCCGAAAACATTAGCGTTGTAATTACCGTCAACGTTTACCACACGGTTTTCAATTTTACCGATATCCTCTCCACTGGTAATTTGTCTTTGGGAATTACCAAAATCATTAAACGTTTGCGTAATGAAGGCTCCTAAAAACAAGGTACGATAACTTGCGAAATCAAAGTTATTATAAAAAATCCTCAAGTTATTGGAGAAAGACGGCTTAAGATCTGGGTTACCTACGGGGCTGGTTAACGTATTGGTACGGTCTTTTACGGGTTGGATTTGATCAATGCTCGGCTGATTGGTTCTACCATCGTACCTGATATTCAAACGTTTTGAGTTACTGAAGTTATATCTAAATTGTGCCGTAGGTGTAACGTTAAAGAAATCGCGTTTTAAGGTTTGTCCCGTAGTTAGGTTATCGTTGATACGATTAGTTAACTGCCCTGCAACCCCAATGTTCCAGTTGTACTTTTTCTCGTTTTTGTTTAAGCTAAACCCTAGGGCATTTGTCCAGGTTGTATTTTCAAATTCGTTGCTGTAATCTGGGTTGTTAACCAAAACGTCGTACTGTTGGGTGGCGTTGTTGAACTCATAGAGGTAACGCTTCCTATTGTCGTGCATGTAGCCATTCTGTAGGTTAAACTCTAAACTTAAAGTTTTAGACAATGGTTCTGTATAAACCAACCTGGCCGTATTGCTAAATGAATTTACTTTATTGTCATTTAATTCATCTAGGTTACTGACAGAAACGCCTCCGCCCGTTGCGGTTAAGGTTTGAGGGTTTTTATTATAGATATCCGAATCGCTATCATTAATATTGGTATTGATGTTTAACGACAAGGTACGCCCACGACGAAGGAATTTTCTCCTGAGCAACAAGTTGTTACTGATGGTTGGCGATGTAGAGTTGGTGATTAGATTTTGGTAGCCTACAGCTGTACCTGCCAGGTTGTTTCTGGTATAACTTGTTAGGCTACTGTTTGCGTTATCTGTATAAGAAATATTAGGTTGTAGCCTAATGGAAGTAGCCGAATCCAACTTGGTGTCAATCATGAAGTTTAAACGATGGTTTAAACGCTCGGTTGTGCTTTCGGTGTTATTGTTGCTGGTAACGGTATTATTTCCGATAAAGTTCTGCGAGTTGTTGAAGCCCGTATTAAACAAGGAAGTTTTATTGAAGAAATAGCTCCCGTTAAACTGGGTACCGTCATCGTAGGTATCGGCAAAGTCAATACCTGCCGCATTGGTCGTAGTAATCCCTTTCTGTTGCTGGCCTCCGGCTGCACCGCCAAACATCATTCCCCGGCCGCCGCCGCCGCCAACACCGCCGCCAAAGTTCTGCTTGTTTACGTTGTTAAACTGGCCTATTAATGAAATGCGCTGTGCATTATCAAAACGGTTTACGTTAATGTTTACGTCATAACGATCATCGGTACCATACCCTGCGGTACTGTTGCCCATGTAGCCTTTGTTTTTGATGCCGTTTTTGGTCACAATGTTCAAAATCTTTTCACGGTTGCCATCATCAACTCCAGAGAATTTAGATTGTTCCGACATATCGTCGATGATCTGGATCTTATCTACCATGTCGGCAGGCAAGTTTCTGGTAGCCAGCAACGGGTCATTGCCCATGAAATCTTTCCCGTCTACACGTACCCTTTTAATGGTTTCGCCCTGGGTGGTTACGGTACCATCTTTGGCCACATCAACACCGGGCACCTTTTTCAACAGGTCCTCAACCACCGAGTTTTCTTTAACTTTTAGGGTTGAGGCGCTAATCTCCAAAGTATCTTTTTTAACCACTACCGGAGGGGTTTCTCCTTTGATTTCGACACCCTTTAGGGTTACGCCGGTATTTTCCATCAGCAATTCACCAAAATTGATGCTGGGCTTTGCTGTGGTTAGTTCAAAATCCCTGTTAATGGTTTTAAGGCCCAAAAACACCACATACAACCTATATTTACCAGCAGCAATGTTGCTTATGGAAAAAGATCCGTTAGGATTGGTAGAAGTAGTGCCTACAACGGTTGAATCGCTGCTCAATTTCTTGATGGCTACTGAAGCGTAATCAATAGGTTTTTTATCATTTTGATTTAAAACTTTTCCACTCACCGTACCTTGTGCCTGTGCAAAAGCAATATTGCCCAACCAGAGAAGGGCCATCCATAAAACGCTTTGTAAATGTTTATTCATTTGTATGTTCTAAAAAATATTTTTAAATTATCTAATCAGACTTTCCAAAGCCACAAAGGTTTGTTAAGAAATGTTAAAAGCGCAGTAACATTTTAAATACAACTAACTTTATCGTTACAAAGGAAAAAATAAAGGTTTTGACAGCGGCTAAAACAGTGGCATTTATAGGCTTGTATGACGTGAATGGGGTATTTTTGGGCACTTGCAGCTGGGTTTAAAGATGCTACAGGATTGTAGCAAAAAAAATATCAAAAAAATTAAGATCAGTTTAAACCTTCTTCCCATTGTAATTTGACAAGTGCAAAAGCACGTAACTAAAAACTCCCATTAAACAGCCAATCATGTCACAGGCAAAGTCCCACCACTCTGCCGAGCGATAAGTAAAAACTTTCCATTGGAGCAGCTCTATCCCTCCGCCGATGACTACCGAGATCAAGATAATTTTAAAGATGGTTAGCGAGCGAAAACTATAGTTATGCTGGTATTTGATCTTTCCGTAAAAAAGCAAGATGGTAAGCACATAGAAGAAACCCAGGTGTGCCAGCTTATCAAAGCCTATGAAAAAAAAGCTAGATTCTGCGCCGTTACCAGAAAGATCAACGTTACAAAGCACCAAGGTAATAATGGTCCAGAGTATAGCCCAGCGCTGATACCTTAGTGCTTTGAATTTAGTCATTTTTTAGGCGCCAATTAATGCTTTATAGTCGTCTGCACTTAGCAGTCCGTCTACTTCACCAGCATCAGCCAAGGTAACTTTAACCATCCAGCCCTCACCATACGGATCAGAGTTTACCAGCTCAGGATTGTCGTTTAATGCCGAGTTGAATTCGCTCACGGTACCGCTTACAGGCATAAAAAGATCAGAAACAGTTTTAACCGCTTCTACCGTACCGAACACTTCTTCTTTTGCTACTTCAGCGCCCAGTGTATTGATGTCGATGTAGACGATGTCACCTAGCTCACGTTGAGCAAAATCAGTAATGCCAATGGTAGCCTCGTTTCCTGATACGGACACCCACTCGTGATCTTTTGTGTACTTTAGTTCTGATGGAAAGTTCATTTTTATGTTTTTATTAAGTTTGTTTTTTGATTAAATATCTATCTGGCAAAGGTAATGAAATTATGGCATTGCCCATCCACTAATTTAAGGTAACTCTTAGGCTAAAGCCGAAGTTGCTAAACGAGGTATTGAACGATTGCGAAGTATAGGGTTTGGTAATATTCGAATCATAGAATACCCTTACATTAAAACGCTGGTTGAGCACATAATCCACGCTTGGGCGCAGGGTAATGTTTTTAGCTCCCGATGATACTTCGGCCTCGGTAATATCCGCACGATAAATCACCGTTTTATTATCCCTTACCGAAACATCCAGTTTAAAGTCCATGTTGTTGTCCATTTTCATTTGTTTAAACAACCCGAACGGGAACCTGAACTTGGTGGTTCTGTAGCCCAAACCAAAAACGATGTTATTTTCTGAAAGGTGCGCCAATTGGCTGTTGGCCAAACTTAATCCCAGCAACCGTGTTTTGTTGATCTCGAAATTAAGGGTCATGTTATTTTTCAGGCGGGTATCAAAACCTATCAATGGTGCAAACTGTTCGGAAATTGTGACCTGCGAAAACTGGTAGAAAGGCAGGAAATTATTATTGATATCCGTACTGCTTACTGCGCCGTTAGCCTCTTCATATTTTAACAAGCTGTTGAAACCGTTGATGGCGTAGGTAGAACGATAGCCGTGCCGTAAGCTCAGCTCCGAGAAACGATCAGCGATGAATGGATATTTGGTGAGCCCGCCATAAGTTAACCGCCAGTTAGGCAAAGGTATTTTAGGCATGCTGTTTAAACTCGATGAGTTGGGATCTTTACCTCTGTAAGCAGCAAGAAATGCCAATACCACTACATCTTGAGAACGTTTGTCATACCCGGCCGCATAGTTGTTGACAACACCGTTTGAGTTAGGATTTAAAGCTCCCAAGCGACGGGAGATAATAGGCCTGTAGCTCATGAAATCATTAAACACGCTGGATAAAACCGCTCCGCTTTTGTCTTTAAATGCCGTACCTATGGAGATGGTGGATATGCTAAAATCGCCAGTGGTATTGGGGCTTTGGTTGGTAAATGTTCCGCTATTGTTATCGTACTTGAAATTAGTAGAGTAATTTAACGTTCTGTTTTTATTGGCCAGGAGCGTAATCTTCAAATCGCGGATGGGTTCAATGGTACTGGTTAGCTGGAAATCCTCGCGAAGCGTATTTACATATAACTGCATCTGGGTTTCGTCTGTAGTGATCCAGCCATTGCTCACGGCCTGGAGCCTGATATCTCTTTGGCTACCAAATACAAATCCCAAACCGGGTGCCCCGGTTACGTCGTCTATCCCAAAAAATCTCGTTTTTGGCAGGTATCCCGGCAAAAATATCCCCTGAGTTTTGGTATAGGCTACGTTAACGTTTTTGATACTTGTGAGTAGCCCAATCATTACATTCGACAGCTTGAAAGTGGTGTCCCTCTGGTTTAGGCTTCGTCTCACGAAACCAAATTTATTGTACAGGGAAATCATGTTCAAGGTTGGATTTACCTGTATGGTTCGTGAGTTTTGAATGGTATTCCCCAAGTTAATCGTTGGATCATTGAGGGTAGCCAATGGCTCGGTTTGCCAGGTAAACGTAGTTCCGTAGGTAGTAGCCAAGCTAATCCAATCTAAGCCCGGTATTTTGGCTATTGGCCAGTTGTACCTTACGTTAAGGCTGTGGTTATAGTCGGTATTGCGCCCCAGGCCTTTGATATTGTTCCAAAGAAGTTCTCTCTTATAACCTTCGATACGCCCCTCTGGTTCATCAATGATAGAATAATTGGTTGCATCAAAATCTAAGCTCAGTGATTTTGTCAAATCCCATGCAATGCCGTATACCCTTGTTACCAAAAAGTTTTTATTAAAGGTGGTATTAATAGGGATGGCATTATTAGGATCGTTGTTCCTTAAAGTATTCTCTGAATAGAAGCGATCAAAATCTATCCTAAAATTGATGGCGTTTGGCAATAGGGAGAAGTTGAAATCCTTCAGTAGCTTAAGGGTGTTGGATTTGATCAGCTTATCAAATGGCTGATAGCTTTTTGAGTTATAGCTATAATTATAGGCAAGTGAAGCTTTGTAGGTATTCTGAATAGTGGATTCGTTAATAAAATCACGATGCGACATTTTGGTTTGCGCATAGGAGATGTTAAAGTTTTCGATATCCCAAAGTCTCACCTTGGCATCTTCCTTAACACGTTCCTTGCGCACATTGGTAAAGGCCAAACTGCTTCTGGTGGTATAGTCCTGCGCAAAGTTTAAAATCGAATCTTTTTGGGCCTTATTGGCATTGTCCAAGGCTTTTGAAAGCTCAATATCCGGAGTACGTGGATCAAACTGAGGGGTGGCTACCTGTTTAGAGTAACTCACAAACATTGGAATTTTCACACCACTTTTTTGCGGCAAAAATTTACCCAGTTCCATGTTCGAGGAGATATCGAAAGCCATATTGTCTGATCTGCTACGCTGGCTCACCTTACTATCAATAGAGCCAAAACCAACCGTTGATTTGGTACCCGAAATATTCACATCTGCAAAGTCGGCAAGCTTGGCGCTCATCCTTGCCGTGGCCGCCCAGCCACCACGTTCATCAAACTCTGTTAGCCTCAATTCATTGAACCAAGCCTGAGCATATTTAGGCAAACCATCATCATTGGGTGAAGCATCAGGTCCGGTCCGCCAAGGATTTTTTAGTCCCAGCATGTACACCCGCACCTTACTCATGTCTGGCTGTCCCTTTACAATAATGGTATTTTTACCGTCCGTATATCTAAATGGAATATTAACAGGCCATGGCGCGTTTCCTAAACGGGCGTTGTTACGTGCAATTTTTGCTTTTTGGAACAGCTCCAGTTCAATAACCATTTTATTTTCTTCTGGCCAAATGGCATAGGCATCGCTTGTTCCGGGCTGAGTTACTTTTAAGGGCTTATTATACTCGTAATAGTTCTCATCATTGTCTGTTCCTATCCTTAAGAAGGCGTTCAGGTCATTATCCTGTAAACTGTTTACGTCGTCTCCTTCTAAGTGGATATACATTTCCAGTTTCTTGTACGACCTGAAGTCATTGATCGCTGTTTTAAATGCCGCCCTGCCATAACCGTCCCTTAAATCCTTAACGATCATGGAAAGCGACTGCTCGTTTTGACGGGTATCGCCTCTGTAGTTGCTAAAATCTCTTTCCCTTTCAATGCCCGGCGGAACAACATAAGGGATTGGTGACCTACGTCCGTTTTCTTCGATATTTACCGTTCCCAGCTCCAGGATAGAGTTATCTGGAGATGGGTTTGTTCCCAATCCTGGATCGGCAATTACTTTGCCGCTTTCGTTCTTGGCATTGTATTGTCTCCACTCTCCGCGAACGAACTGGATTTTTGCGAATCTCAATACTGCGGTATCTGCAAAGTTTGTCATGAACATTCTTACAAAACGTACCGATTTGAAATCTTGAATATTTGGTGATTTCCATTCGTATTGAGCCAAAGGAATACGAAGTTGGTACCAAGTGGCATTTTGGGTTTGTCCGTTAGCCAATTTAACCGAAGAGGTTACCTTATCAGTTACAAAACCTTGGCCCACCTGCAAATCTCCGGGACGCATAGATATCTTATATTGATAATATTCGTCAGACTGGGTCATGTTGTTATCACGGTTGATATCTTCCCCATCAGGCAAATAGGTAGCGGCCGAATTTTCCAATCCCAACTCCTGCTGTGATTGCTGGGAGGTTTTAGAGTTGCCTTCCAAGCCGTTAAAGTTCATATAGCGTCTTAAAATACCGGCATTTTCCTGGTCTAATTGCCCGCCCCTAAAGTAAGCGTAGTCGTCAGAAGATGGATCGTTCTCTAAAGCTAACGCCGCATCAGGATTCAACTGGGCTTTAATTTGTTGGATTTGAGCGGCAAATTTTGTCCGTTCGTTGGCGTTAGACAAGCCGTCTAAACCAACATCCTGTGCACGTCTCACGTTGGGATCGTTATCAAACACCTGTACCACTGGTTGTAGTTTAGCAACACGCCCCCAAATGGTCTCGTCGTACTTACTTGGATCGTCATTAGCTGGCAAAGCATTTTCCAATGATTTACGACCATCTCTTAAAATATCCTCGGAAATATTTCCCAAGTTAAAATACAGGTCTCCACCTTGCGAGCCCGGCTTATACATGAACGGATCCATTACCCAAAGCTCAATAAACTCAATGTTCTGTGCTTCGAAATCATTCACGTCAACCCTCCGCATAATTCCGCCCCATCTGTTTCTGGGGTTTTGTAAAGTGCCATTTGGGTTGAAACCGTTTGGCGCAAAATTGTAAGGCCCCCTCAGCATGGGGTAGTAGGCCAAATCCAAGGTTTGCAAGGTAATGGGCTGGCCCGTACTGATTTGCTTGAAAGGAAAAACTTCCGTTTCCAATACCTCTCTTACATAGTGGTTGGAAAGTTCATTTTTGTTGTTTCTGATGTTATCGGGAATTTGGCCTGCACCGCCACGGTTATAAAAAACAGGGTCGATATTATAGAAAGCGATTTTAGCACGGTTGTAACCGTATTCTAAACTTGGCGGCAAACCGGGCGCCCCTTCCGGAAACATTTGGGGTGTACCCGAAATTTGCCAAGCAATGGCACTCTTTAGGTCAATTACCGACCGTGAGGCTTCAAAATCATCAATAAAACTGGTACCGCCTTTGCTGCCACCCATATTCAGCGCTGACGGATGGCCCGGAATAAGTTGGGCAAACTCTCCGTAAAAGGAGATATTGGATTTTTCCTTGGTAGAAATTAGCGGCAGTTTATCAATCATCTTGGTTAAAAACCTCGATGATGAAGTATAGTTCACATCCATTCCCCAAATGGAGTTAGAGATAGGCTCTTCTCCAAAATTAACTTTTGGGGTAATTGGCCGTTCGGTGAGGTTCATAAAGGTACCGCCAATATTCAACTTGTTATTCACCCGGTAATCGCCCCTTACCCCAAACAACGAGCGTTGCTGCAGGCCAAACAATTCATTGTTTTCCGTAGAGATACGGATGGACTGCCCGGAGCTTAACAGTGCAGTGTTTAAGATCTTCACCCTACCGCTCATATAATCTACGGTATAGTCGTTCCCTTCAATCAAAGGGATACTTCCCATAAACACTTTTACAGATCCTTCGGGAACATTAATGGCATTTAAGCTAAATTCCGAAGAAATTTCAGATTGGTAGTGCCCTTTAATGATGTACCGATCTTTATCTGGAGATAATTGCTGGGCATCTACTTTGGTGGCACTATACAGCTGCGGGAAAGTATATTTGTCCCTTAGGTTCTGTTCGGTGGAAAGGAACTGATTGGCTAAATCTTTGCCAAAAGGTTCAATTACCGGAAAAACAATTCGGCCATTTTGCGGGTCAATTGTTACGTAGCCACTAATGGTATTCAACAATGAAGTAGCAGAACTTCCCGTCCCGAAATTTGGGTTGTTAGTGGTGCCGAAATTATTTTGGGAAGAAGCAAAAGGATTGCTTTGTGATTCGAAATCAAAAACACCATCTGGCTTGGCTTCCTTTTGCGGGTTCAACCGGTCTAAACCAACCGCTTGTAGCCAAATTTTATTGGTAGTATTTGCTCCTTCTGTAATCAAGGCTCGCTCCACGCCAGAAGTTTCATCTAACCTAAAAAGATCTAATTTAAAGTTTTGACTGCTGATTTGATATCCACCAATGTTATAGATGTTCTTCATCATCAAATTCCAGATCGGAAGGTTAGGCTTGGTGGTTTCGTTTTTAAGCAACTTCGCAAAAAGCACATTAGGTGTAGCTTGGTCAAAGGGCACATCGGCCGCAAATTCACCTACCTGATATTCTCTGCCGTCTTTCGTGTATCGATAGGCTACCGCTAAAAGCTCATCGGTATTAAGTTGAGTGTTAAGCGATATATACCCTAATTGCGGGTGCAGCGTAAACTCCCTGTCGGTAAGCTTGCGGGCGTAAGTAATTTTAGCGTAGTTATCTGTAGCCCCACTGCTGGCAAAGAAAGTACTTAAACTTGCGCTGCTGGAAGATCTCGCATCCGTTGGTATGGTGGTTAAGAGGTTGTTTGAATGTGTTTCGAAAGGCGGAGCGGTAGCAAAAGCAACGGGAAGGCTATCTGTTGTTGGGCGGGTGCGGGTAAAGGCGGGGTTGTATGGGGCATACTCGCCTAAGTCCATAAAACCAATTACATCCCTTGAATCGGTCGTATTACCTGTTTTATTGGTTACCCAAACTTCAATTCTGGTAATATTTACCCCCGATCGTACGATTGGAGCCGTTTTTAAGGAATTGTTATATTGATCACGGAAGTATTGGGCCAAAAAGTAGTGTTTATTGGCTTCGTAGTCGCTTCCACTTATCCTAAAATCGCTTTGCTGCGCACCATTGCTAATTTCGATTTGTTTTGATTGTGATTTCTGCTGCGTAAAAACGGTGGTTAAGGCCAACTTGCCAAACTGCAATTGCGTTTTGATCCCAAACAGTGCCTGTGTACCCGTTATAAGCGAGGTATTAAGCGGCAAGCTTACGTTACCCGCCTCTATCTTTCTGATAATGTCATCTGGGCCACCGGTATAGTCCAATTTGATCTGGTTCTCAAAATCAAACTGCGCTTCGGTGTTGTAGTTCATCTTGATCTTCATTTTGGTACCAATGTTACCCACTACGTCCATTTGGATCCGCTGGGTGAAATCAAAATTACTTTGTACTCTTTGCCGTTCGTTAAAAAGTGGGTTTTCGTTTTTATTGACACGCCCCAGGAAAGTAAGCTCTGCTTCCCCGCTGGGCTGGATATCAATGGTGGTTCCGCCGAAGATCTTTTCGAACACGCGGCTATTGATCTTTACCTCGGGAATGATCCCTGTTTTGCGGATATCGTCTATTTCCTGGTTGGAGAACAAGCGCCAATTCTCACGCTTGATCTCACTATTGACCAAACGGAGGTACTGCTCAACCGTTAAATATTGAGGGGGCGTATATAGCTTATCGCCAATACGCTCAGAAATGATATACCTGTTGCTGGCAGCGTCGTAAGTTACTTCCCTTTTTACGTTCTCCGGAAGCTTGTAAAATGGATTGGAATAATTGCGCAGCCCCATCCATTGTTTTTCTTTTGGGTTAAATGTGTTTTTTGCAGAGTCCACCCTTGACCCGCCATTATTTACCTGTGAGAACGCTGTTTTGCCAATGCAAAGGCCTACCAGTAAAACAAAATAGGCTAGTTTGTTTTTCAATTTGGTTTATTTATAAATTCTTCAAAGCTTGTTTGATCATTTGCTCAACCGTTAGCTCGCCATCGGACTTCTTCATTACATTATCCAATGCCTTTTCTGCAACCTGTTTGCTAAAGCCAAGCATGATCAAAGCAGATAACGCTTCATCTTTAATTGTATTGTGGTTAGGCATAGAAATTAGTGATTCTATGCCTTCTTTTTTTAATTTGTCTTGAAGTTCGAGCACTATGCGTTGTGCAGACTTGGCCCCTATACCTTTGATTTTTTGGATCAGGGCTACGTCGGCGCCAACTATGGCCTGCTGTATTTCGTTTGGTGTTATGGAAGAGAGCATCATACGACAAGTGGTTGGGCCTATGCCCGATACTGAAATTAAATGAAGGAACAACCTGCGTTCCCCCTCATCTGCAAAGCCATACAGGGTATGCGCATCTTCTTTCACGTGTAGCCAGGTGTAAATCTTGCACCGTTCTGCGCTGCCTAGTGCGGCATAAGTGTTAAGCGATATATTGATGTGATAGCCAACCCCGCCTGTTTCTACAACAATATACGTTGGACATTTAAACGTCAGTCTTCCATCAATATAAGCGTACATAGTTCTAAGATAAATTAAAAAGCTAAAAATAGAACAAACAATTAGCTTTTTAATTTTTTACAACTTTTTTTTGGTTAATCAAAACCTCTTTAAAAATAGCAGGCATTTCGAAAATGACCTTAAACTCATATCAACAAATACCCAAAGGTTCTTCATATGAACCACATAGAAACATAGTCATGCAACGCTACAACAATGTTTCTATGTGGTTAAACAAAAGCAGTTTCTCAACAAAAGCAATTATTTCTTTTTGAACAAGCCTTTTTTCTTAGGCTCTGCCTCCTCTTTGGCTTGCACATCAAGCACGGCAATGGTTACCATGTTCACAATTTCCCTAACCGAGCTACCTAACTGCACAATGTGAACTGGCTTTTTAAGCCCCAACAAAATTGGTCCAACAGCCTCGGCCCCGCCAAGCTCCTGCAACAATTTATAAGCAATATTGCCCGATTCTAAGTTAGGGAATACCAAGGTGTTTGCCGGAGCATCTGCCAATCTGCTAAAAGGGAAATTATCTTTCATCATGGCGCTGTTAATGGCAAAATTCCCCTGCATTTCACCATCTACAATAATCTCCGGATATTTCTCGTGCAGGATTTTAACCGCTTTTCTGGTCTTCTCGGGAATATCTCCCTCATTGGAACCAAAGTTAGAGTAAGAAAGCATCGCAATACGAGGCGTAATGTTGAATTTCCTTACCGATTTTTCCAACAATAAGGTCAAATCCACCAATTCTTCTGCCGTTGGATCTACGTTAACCGTGGTATCGCCAAAGAAAACCGGCCCCTTTTCAGTCATCATCATGTACATCCCCGCCACACGTTTCACGCCTTCTTCAGTACCGATAATTTGCAGGGCAGGCTTAATGGTTGTTGCGTAGTTTTTGGTTAAACCAGAAATCATCGCATCAGCCTCTCCAAACTCCACCATCGATGAGCCGAAGTAGTTCCTGTCACGCATCATTTTTACCGCCTCCGTTAAGGTTACCCCTCTCCGCTGTCTTTTTTCGTATAACGATTTTGCGTATTTCTGGGTTCTTTCTGGCTCTAGGGCAGGATCAATGATTTGAACGCCTTCCAATTCCAAAGCATTTTCTTCAATAATGGCCTGGATTCTTTCTTTGTTACCCAATAAAATTGGAATAGCAATGTTGTCATCTTTTACAATCTGAGCCGCTTTTAAAATTTTATAGTTATCCGCTTCTGCAAAAACTACTCGTTTAGGATCTGATTTGGCCTTGTTGGTGATGGCACGCATAATGGCATCATCAGTACCTAAACGTTGTTTCAATTCCTCTGCATAAGCATCCCAATCGGTAATCACCTTGCGGGCAACACCGCTTTCAATAGCCGCTTTTGCCACCGCCATCGAAACATTGGTCATTAAACGGAAGTCCATTGGCTTAGGAATGATATAATCTTTCCCGAATTTCAGGTTTTTGGCATTGTAGGCCATATTCACCGCCTCCGGAACAGATTTTTTGGCCAGTTCGGCAATTGCACGAACCGCAGCAATCTTCATTTCTTCGTTAATAGCAGTTGCCCTAACATCTAAGGCACCTCTAAAAATATATGGGAAACCCAATACGTTGTTCACTTGGTTAGGATAATCGGAACGGCCCGTTGCCATAATGATATCCTTGCGTGAACTGATGGCCAAATCATAGGCAATTTCCGGATTAGGATTGGCCATGGCCATTACAATAGGGTTTTTGGACATCGATTTCAGCATATCAACCGAAACGCAATCGGCCGATGAAAGGCCGATGAATACATCCGAATCCTTCATAGCCTCTTCCAAAGTATGGAGGTCTCTCTTGGTGGCAAACTCAGCCTTAATCGGATCTAATTTTTCACGATCAGCACGGATCACCCCATTTCTGTCGCACATTACAATGTTCTCCTTTTTGGCGCCAATGGCCACATAAAGTCTCGAACATGAAATAGCCGCAGCACCGGCGCCGTTTACCACAATTTTGATCTTATCCAGTTTCTTTTTCTGCAGTTCGCAGGCATTAATCAATGCCGCTGCCGAGATAATTGCCGTACCATGTTGGTCATCGTGCATTACCGGGATGTTCATTTCTTCCTTAAGCCTGCGCTCAATTTCAAAACACTCCGGCGCCTTAATGTCCTCCAGGTTTACCCCGCCAAAAGTTGGCTCCAAAGCTTTCACAATATTTACAAACTCATCTACGTTTTTGGCATCCAATTCAAGGTCAAAAACATCAATGTCAGCAAAAATCTTAAACAGCAAACCCTTACCTTCCATTACAGGTTTACCTGCCTCGGCACCAATATCACCCAGGCCCAGCACAGCCGTACCATTACTAATTACGGCAACTAAGTTTCCCTTTGCGGTGTATTTATATACGTCTTCTTTGTTTTCTGCAATTTTTAAACAAGGTTCTGCTACACCTGGCGAATAGGCCAACGTTAAATCTCTCTGTGAAGAGTAGGGTTTGGTTGGTATTACCTCAATTTTCCCAGGCCTTCCTTGCGAGTGATAGTCTAAAGCGTCTTGTTTTCTGTTAATCTTGCTCATTTTTAAATCATTTGTAGCGGCCAAAGTTACAATCTTTTTTTAGGATACAATCAGTTTTTTGTCATCCCCCCTTAGCGGCATAAGTTGTGGCGGCCTTTAAAATTAGTCCCTATAAACACACACAAGGACCGCCCAAACTGGTTTAATTACAACCGTTGGGTTATTTTATGAAAAGCTACCTACCGCTACTATTTACGCAAGGCCCCTCTTTCAGCTATAGTCCTCGTTCGCTAAAGCTCACTGCGGGCTGCCGCTTCAATAGGGTTTATAATACGCGGGCCTTTACCAAACACCCCGTTTCAACGGGCCACCAACTAAGCCCTTTTGGGCTGCTTGGGGTTTAACTGCACCAATCTTCGGTTTTTTTCTTGGCCGCTTTGCATCCGCCCTAAAATGCTTCCCGCCATGGGCAGCAGTCTCTCATCAGGGTCGTGAAACCTTCCCGCCACCGGCAGCGGCCAATCATGGCGGTCATGAAAGCTTCCCGCTGGCGGCAGCAAGCCATTATGAGGGTCATGAGCTGTTCCTGCCCATGGCGGCACCAAATCATCGTCCATTGACTGGCGTTTTCTCCCTACCATGCAAAAGCCATTTCAAAGGGTGGGCAACCACGCCAAAAGAAGCAGTAGCCATACCTGTTCCGGCTTAGAGAAAAACGTTGTAACAAACAGATAATCAGAAAATTAAATTTCAAATATCAAATCTATTTCGTTACATTGGTACTAAAGCTTCTACCCCGTTTAATATGAAAAACCTAACGCTTAAGTGCCATGGGCCCTACCCTATTGGCCAAAAATCCATTTTAAAACCTACAGGGGCCAATTCCAGCTCCCTTCCTGTATGTCCGCTTAAAGGGGCACTTTTTAAGCATGGCCATTACCGCCGCCTAGGCACCACATAGCTGCTGCGGATAATTTATGGCACATATGCCCCACCAATTTTACTAACCAAAATTTTAAACCATCGGATATGAAAACCAAGCAATATCACAAAGCAACGGGCCTTATATTATTGGGCCTGCTGTTGCTGTTTGGCTGCAAGCGGGACCAGCTGCAGCCCGCTCCACCCAGTTTGCTCAGCACCTACCACGGTACCGATAAAATGGTACTACAGGTTATTGACCAACTGCAACAGCCCGCCAACCGGGCCATATTGGCCGAGCTCGAAAAACAGGGCAGCATCAACTGGGGCTACAAAACCCTAATTACCTCCCGCTTTATCAAAGGCTACACCCTGCGCTTTGCATTGGGCAGCAGCGGCAACTATCTGGACGCCGAAATAGATGCCAAAACAGGAGAAATTAAGCTGTTCACCAAGGAAATGCAGCTGAGCAAAGACCAACAGGTAAGGCAGCACCTTCAAAACACCCGGCTCAAACAGGGCAATGGCACCTTAAATGACGAATGCGTGTTTTTTGTGTTTTTTGAAATACATAACATTGATAATTTTAGCCCTGATCTCTGGGAATCTATCATCAAAATCCTTTTGTGTGATTATTTAGCAGTAGTGGGCGGGAACCTATATGTACAGGAGGTGTATGTAGAATCTTCTAATTACCTAATTATTGTGGCACCCAGTGGCACTACTGCGGAACAGGTTGAAATGGACCTTAGACCTGATAACCATCCCCTCGGGGTGTATATGGATGTTGAGTCGATAAGTGTTATCGGTGGTTGTGGGGATGAAAATGGTACGGTTATACAGGATATCCCGCCGATTACCTGGAGGCCAACAACCGTAATAAGTACCGAAACAGGCAAAAGTCAAACCCTTCCATCTGATCCCATTATTAATGCAACGCCTTTTAAAACGGGTGGTTTTTGGAAGATTAAGATAAACTTCATTACGGTTGCCGTCAGAATGATTATCCGTACGGGCAGTTTTAGGGACCCCTATTATAACCCTCCCCAGTCAGCTTATGAGGCCAATGAAGCCATTAACGAAATGAGCGATTATTTCAGTCGTGGAGGTATTTATGAAAATGGCTGGAGCACTGTTGACGCCACAAAGGCACATGAAAACTATCATTTTACCGAAATAAAGGCTATTTACGAGCATTATTGGCCCCAAATGGCGGCCTGCCTTAACAGCGTTCAGTTGCCCGTAAGCGGCAATGATGAGGCCGATAAGGCCTTGGCAGAAACAAGAGTTAGGCAGATAGCGGGCAGCTTAAAGGGATTTTATAATGGTTATCAGGCATTGCTTAGCGATGGTGCGGGCGGCAGGCCCTATGCCGCAGGGCAGCTAGAGCTGAACAAAGCCATTACCATGGTAAAACAATTGGCAGACTCCAGGGGATGGTGGACCACTGGCGGGCCCACCATTCCCAATGTGGACATTTCTAACCCTACCTATCAGCCCTTTATCCCTTTTAATTGTCCATTTTAAAACCTTAAATATTTTAATGATGAAAACCCCAAAATTATTATTGATCATAATGCTGGCCGTATCGGCCGCATTTGCGCAACAAAGGCCCAAAGAGCTGAGCCTTAGCATCAGTGCTAAGAAAAACGTCATGCCGTACAACAAAATAATGGTAAATGTAGAAATTAAGAACATCAGCAACAGGAACATTGAACTGTTGGATTATTTTAACGACAAGGAGAATGGAAAAATGTTCCTTTTTAGTAATTTTTTCCGTCCTGGAATTGATTTAAAAACCAGCAGCGAAACTTATTCTGGCGGTATAAATGTAGCAGGAACAATAGAGATAGCGAAGCCAGGCGAAGCCCTTAAATTTAGGAAGTTTAAACCGCAACAGGTTTACAGGTTTACGCTTAACCTTCACGATTTGTTTGAAGATCCAAGCACTAAGTTACCCCCAGGGCGGTATATAGTTAGCTTAAGTTACTTTATTCCTAAAGTGGCAGGCTGTGAAGAATGTTTTAAAGTGTGGTATACCACCAGTAATGAGATAGATATTGATGTGACAAATTAGGTGATTTGCCTGTGGTTGGTGTGATCACCAACCACAAATAATAACAGCACATGAAAAAACAAGCACTGGGCATTATCACCATCATGATGGTGATCTGCCACATTCCAATCTCCCTTGTAGCACAGCAGCTAAAGGAAATTGCATTTAAAAAAATTGAAATGGAGCTTCAATCAGAGAAACCACAAAACATGGTCGCCTCTCCATTGCAGGTTAAGCTCAAAATAGCAGAGCAGCAGCCCATCTCGAGCAAAGGCTTTGAGTTTGCCATTGTCATCACCAATAATTCCTCGGCAGATGTAGACATTGGCAATCCCCTAACCACGTTAAGTCCATCAATGATAGATGAGCAGGGGTACAGCGTATTGCTGGACAATCCCAGGGCCTCAGAAATTGTCCATTACCGGAGGTTTTTCGTTCCCAGTTTCGAAGCCTTTGAAATAGGCAGTACCTTGGTTAACGGGAAAAAACAGGAGGTCAACTATCATACCTCGGAAAGCATTCGCATACCTGCCAAAGCCACCTACCAGATCAACCTGAGTATCCTTAGGTTTTCTGCAAACCCAAAGACCCATTCCATTGAGGAACGCAACGCCAGTGCCATAAAAATCAAAAAGGGAAAGTACAGGTTCCGGGTTTCGTTGATGGTAGCAGCAGCCAGAGGCACCACCACACGCTTTGCAGATATTCTGAGAATTTCAGAAGTGGCTGTGTCCTATGGGCTGTAAGCTTTAACCTGTAGTTGTTTTGATCTGTCCTGGCACTTTTATCAACACCTGCTTACATGCCGTTCTTGCCTTTCTACTGTTCATTTTAAAACAAAAACAATTATCATGAAAACAATCCATTTAACATTGTTCATCCTGCTATTTGCCTCGGCAGTATCTGCCCAGCCGAAAAGCCCCCAAGGTCCACCCGAAATTAGCCTTGTACTAAGCGCAAAAAAAAAACAAAAGATAGACCACTTTATAGTAGAACTAGAAATCAAGAATATCAGTGGAAAAACAATCCAAATGATCGATAGCTTTGATGAACCCGATGGTTCCCGCCGCTTTTTTAGTATTACCGCTTACTACGGCATGACGGGTATGCACGGAGGGGGACTTTCCAACTATTTCAAGGATATAAAAGTTAACTATCGCTATAAAACCTTTAAACCAAACGAAAAGTTACGCCTAAAGTTTAACCTTAACAAATGGCGGGGAAATGATTTTTTTAGGCCAAATGAAGAAGTCATTATACAAATACGTTACTTGAACGTTCATGGAGAAAACTGTGTAAAAGGTTCTTTTGACAGTAATGAAGTTGCCGTAACACTGGTAAAATAGTTCGTTTGCCCTGTGGTTGGTGTGATCACCAACCACAAATAGCTACGGCTTTCGAACCTTGAAATTACATCACCTTCAGCACCATTCCTTCCGTAATTTTTGCTGATTTTAAGCCATTGGCTTCCTTCAAACTTGCCACGGTAATCCCATCAAATTTCTCTGCAATGCTCGAAAGGGTATCGCCTTGCTTTACCTTATAACTTACAAAAGCGGCTTTGGGCTTTGGTACTGATTTTTGAGGAACACTATCTCTATATATTTTTAACTTTTGGCCAGGGATAATGGTTAAAGCCGCTAGCTTGTTCCAAACCTTTAAATCCTGAACCTGCACGCCATATTTATTGGCAATGAGGGTTAGGTTTTGGCCTGGGAGTACTTTATGCACCAAAATACCAGATACGGAAGCCCTTTCAGTTTTTTTAGATTGGGCTTTCTTTCTTAAATCCCTTACATCGTCTGTAGAGGCCAGGATAATTTCCTTATCGGTGTCCACATCCCTATTTAATACCTCAAACAACTGTTCGTAATATTGATGCTCGGGATTAGGAATTACGATACGCTTCGGAGAAACCTCTGTTCCGTTTACAATCTTCTTCTTATAACTCGGGTTTAGGGCAAAAAGTGTTTCTTCGGTATGGTTAATGGCATTAGCTACATCTGATAAGGCTACAAAATTCCTTACCTGTACCGTATCGGTTTTAAACACAAAGGGAGTTGCCTTAGCTTGTATCTGGTGGGTTTTGGCATACTTCATTACATAAACCGCTGCAATAAAAGCGGGCACATAATTACGGGTTTCGGCAGGTAAAAACCTTCTGATTTCCCAAAAATCACGAGAACCTGCCTTATCAATGGCCTTATTCACATTTCCTTTGCCACAGTTGTAGGCCGCTATGGCCAAAAGCCAGTCGCCAAGCTCTTCATAGGCATCTTTAAAATAGGCGGCAGCGGCGTAGCTAGCTTGTATAGGGTCTTTACGTTCGTCAACAAAGTTGTCCATATTTAGGCCATAGGCTTTTGCCGTACCAAACATAAATTGCCATAGGCCCGTGGCGCCAACCCTTGAAACGGCATGCGGGTTTAAAGATGATTCAACTATGGACAGGTATTTGATTTCGGTGGGGATGTTGTACGATTTTAAGGCCTTCTCAAAGATGGGGAAGTAATAGGCGGATAGCCCCAGCATATCGGCATACATGTTTTTCCGCTTTACGTAAATATCGATATAGCTTTGCACGTACTCATTATAGTCCAATGGAACGGTTTGCTTAATGGAATCAAGTCGCAACTTGTACTGCAGGTTTTGCCCGAAAAGTAGGGGCTGATTGATCATTGGAACTGCCACGGTGTCCGTAGCGGGTGCGGTGGTCAGCCTCTTCAGGATGGTATCACCTTGGATAATTTTTGCGGGGACTTGGGCTTGAGCGCTTAAAACAGTTACCCAACCTAAAACAGTAAGTATCAATTTCCTCATAGGCCAATTTTCAATTTGCAGCTAATTTTACATTGGTATCTAACTGATGCTAAAATAAATTCAGCATCACGAGTAGGTTAATTTATCCCTTTTCTAAAAAACGGTGTGACAATGAAAGCAAAGCTTGTTCGTTAAAATGGTTTCCCATTAACTGGATACTTAACGGCAAACCTTCGCTGTTATTGCCCAGAGGCAATGCAATTGCAGGTATTCCCGCCAAAGAGGCCAGTACGGTATAAATATCGGCCATGTACATCACCAAGGGATCCTGTACATTTTCGCCTATCTTAAATGCTGGAGTTGGGGCCACAGGGCTCACCAGTACCTCATGAGTTTGCAGTAATGCTTCTATTTTTTCGCGGATTAGCCTACGAACCTTTTGTGCTTTCTGATAATAAGCGTCGTAGTAACCTGCGCTCAGCACAAAGGTGCCCAATAAAATCCTACGTTTTACTTCCTCGCCAAAACCTTCGGCCCTTGAACTTTTGTAAAGTTGGTTTAGGCTTTGGGCCTGGGTATTGCGGTAGCCATAATGCACGCCATCATAACGGGAGAGGTTGGAAGAAGCCTCGGCAGTGGTTAAAATGTAATAGGTAGGCACTAGGTAATCCAACAAGTCAAAAGACACTTCGGTTACCTCATGTCCTTCGGCTTTGAACTTCTCAATGGCGGCAGTAATAGCTGTTTTTGTTTCAGGATCTAAAGCGTCACTATCTAACGTTTCCTTTAAAACGGCTATTTTCTTCTGGGTGTTAAAGGATAAGTTTTGTGAATATTGAGGCACGGGCAAAGTAGAAACGGTGCTATCATTTTCATCGGCTCCAGCCAAAACTTCCAATAGCAAAGCCGCATCAGAAACCGAAGCCGTTAAAGTACCCACTTGGTCAAAAGAGGATGCGTAGGCAATTACACCGTAACGGGAAATACGCCCGTAAGTTGGTTTGAAGCCTATATTGCCACAAAATGCTGCTGGCTGACGGACAGAGCCTCCTGTATCAGTTCCCAATGCTGCCAAACACATGTCTGCTTGTACTGCCACTGCAGAACCACCTGATGAACCGCCCGCAACACGTTCTTCGTCTGCGGCATTTTTTACCGTACCGAAGTAGGAGGTTTCATTGGAGCCACCCATGGCAAATTCATCGCAGTTTAACCGTCCGATGATAATGGCATCTTCGGCCAAAAGGCGTTCAACCACGGTAGCCGAGTATGGAGCAACAAAACCATCGAGCATTTTGGATGAAGCAGTAACCTGATGATCTTGGTAACAGATGTTATCCTTAATGCCGATAACCATTCCGGCCAGTTTTCCCGCAGTGCCTTGCGACAACTTCTGTTGGACCAGCGCAGCCTGTTTGTTAGCAGAATCAAAAAACACCTCATTAAATGCATTGAGGTGTTGATGCTTTTCTATTTGCTCAAAATAATAAGCAAGGAGTTCTTTTAAAGTTAGTTGCTTTTGCGCGAGTTTTCCTTGTATCTCTGTAAGAGAGGTGTATTTCTTCAAAATCTAAATTTAAAAGCGTTGTAAACTGAAATTATTGAGGTTTGTTGGGGTTGTTGTCGCCTTGGCCATCTACACCATCTTTACCATCTTTAAATTCTTTTACGCCTCTACCTAAGCCTCTCATTAATTCTGGAATTTTTTTACCTCCAAAAAGCAATAAAAGAGCTACAATAATTAAAACGATTTCCATTGTGCCTAGCGCAGCTAGCATTGGTGTTTGTAACATGACTGTGGTTTTATATATTCAATTTTTTAAACGGAACTTTTTGGCTCCTTATTTTCTTCTACACGATCTACAGGCCTAACTTCAGTTTCGTTTTCGGCTACCGCAGTTTCTTCATGGATAGAGTGCGAATGGTCTTCTTCAGGTGCTCTATAGCTACGGTTTTCCTCGGCCTTCCGATCTTCTTCATCGATGTCAACCGCATTGATATTGCGATGGATTTCTCTTTTAACTCCTTCTGATGCATCTTTGAATTCTCTAATCCCCTTGCCCAGTCCTCTTGCTAATTCGGGCAATTTTTTACCTCCAAATAACAAAAGTATGGCAATTACGATGAGCATAATCTCGCCCCCTCCCATATTCAAAAACTCTAATAATGGCGTGTTGTACATTTTAAAAACGATTTTATACAAATATAGCGTTTATTTAAGCAAAAAAACACATTATCTGGCCAGCCAGGCTGCGGGATCTTGTGCCGTAGTACCTCGGTGGATTTGGAATTCAATTTCGGGAACGCCATCCGATTCGCCAGCAACACCAATGTTTTGTTTAGTGCTAACGCTTTCTCCCTGGGATACGGAAACACTTTTTAAGTTGGTGTAAATGGTAAAATACTCGCCATGCCTAACAATGATCACCCAACGCCCCATAATATTGGTTACCCTGGTTACCTTTCCATTAAAAACCGCTCTAACAGCCGCTCCTTCACTTGTTTGGAAAGTAACACCATCATTTTTTGCCGAGGCCTGATCAACCTTATAGGCCCCAAATCTGCTGGTAATGTACCCGTTAGATACAGGCGAAGGCAAACTTCCCCTATTAGCTTCAAAAGCATCAGAAAGCTTTGCTGCTTCTGGTGTTGCCCTTAAAGCTTCGCTAGTTGTTTTAGGTTTAGCTGCGGTGGTTGTTGGCGCAGGCCTGTTTTCGGCTTTGGCTTTGGCGGCGGCAATCCTTTCGCGTTCACGTTCTTCTTCCTCCGCTTTTTTCTTTGCTGCGGCAATCTCCCTGGCAATAGCTGCCCTAATCTCTCGATCCACTGCTGCCTGTTGTTGTCGTTTCTTTTTGATGTCCTGCTGGAACTGTTTCTCCTGCCTACTCAACTTATTTAGTACAACCGTTTGCTCGCTTCTGTTTTTATCTAGTTTGCTTTTTTCCGTTTGTTCTTCTTTTAACAAACTACCCTTACTCTTTAGGTTTTTGTCCAGCACTACAATCTGATTGCTCAACTGCTTTTCGGTACCTTGGATGTAGGCTGCCTGTTTTTTGCGGTATTGGCCAAATTGCTGTAAATATTTAATGCGCTTATAGGCTTGGTTAAAATCTTTTGCCGCAAAAATAAACATCATTTTATCGTAGGCATTTTTGTTGCGTTGTGCAAAGCGAATCATCGCCGCGTACTCCTTTTTCAAATCAGCCAAACGCCCCTTCAAGTTGTACACCTTATTGGTGTTTTCCGAAATTTGCTGGTCAAGGGTTTTCATCTCTGAGTTGATCGTAGAGATTTTTTCCTGGCGCAGCCTGATTTGTGCTTTGATGGCGTTGATTTGGCCAAGCGTTAGTTTTTTACCGCTCGATGCTTTGTTTAGGTTCCGCTGGGCAAGTTCAATATCTCTTTGTAAGGCTTCTTTTTTACGTTTCAGCTCCTTGCTAGATTGCGCAAAAGCATTTGCACAAAAACATAGGGATACAACTAAAAGTAGGGCTTTATTTAACTTCATTAACCAAAAGTATAAAAAATATTAATGGATTAGTTGAAAAGTCTTTGGAACTGTAAAAGGGAATTCTACAGGCACATTGGCATCGATTTTTGTAAATTCAACGGCCACACTTATTTTTTTATTGCCCACGGCCGACGTTATTTTCAAATTAGAAGGGAACAAACCTTTGTTTACGGGCGTGTACTTATCATACACTACCTTGAGTGCCTGTGCCGCTTGCGCATCGTTCAAATTAAGCTCGGCGGCTTTTAGCAAGGTATTGAATAGCGTACGATAGGCCAGGCCCTGCGCTGTTCCGCTTAAAATCCATACGCCGTTCTCTTGCTTCAAATCTGATTTTTCTGTCATAAACTCAGGAATGGTGTTGCCTACAATAATGGCCTGTAGCCAGCCAAAATTCACCTGCTGGTTGGTATAATCGTGGATATACGACAATGGCTTTCTTAAAATGGTTTTCTGAAACCTGTTCATTAGCCACAGGCTATCAGGGGTAATGATCCCGCGTGCCGCCTCAATTGTCCCGCCAAGGGCGGTTACATTAAACCAAATCACTTCGTCCTTTTTGATGCGGATATTGAGTGTTACATTATTGGCATCACCATTGATATCCAACTCGGCCTTGCCTTTTAACGATAAGGTACTGTATGGAAGTTCTTTGCTTAACAGCGTGGCAAGGTTTTCAGATTTTTTGTCCGTTACTGGTGCGGTTTCTACGGCTGGCGGGGCTTTAATAATTTCCTTTTTTGGCGCACAACCTACGGCCAAAACTACACAGGCAATTAAAAAACCGCTATTTAATATATTTTTTCTCATTGATCTTTTTGTTTAACTTCTCCGACTGGTTTCCGGCAGATCTTGCCTTTTGCCATTGCGTAAGTGCATTTTCTTTATCCCCTTTCAAAAACAAGATATCGCCGTAGTGTTCCAAATAAACGGGATTTCCACTATCGTTGTTTTGCAAAGCTTTTTCTATGTATTTCAAGGCATCGTCAAGCTTATTAAGTTTGAACAACACCATTGCGTATGTATCTAAAATAGACGAATTTTGCGGCATGGCCAAGGCTGCTTTTGAAGCCAGTTTCTCTGCCTTTGGCAAATCATGGTTGCGCAGGGCGAGATAATAAGCATAGTTGCTTAAAGTGAGATAATTATTGGGGGCCAAAGCCACAGCCTTGTCAAATGCGGCATCGGCTTCTTTTAATTTGCCCTGATCTATCAATACTTCGGCCTGTAAAGATAAAATCATGGCCTTCAAATTTGCATCCTCCGGCTCTAATTGCAAGGCATTTTTGAGTTCGAAACCAGCCTCCGCATTCTGTCCGTTACGGTGTAGGGCAAAGGCACGGTAATAATACAATATCGCCTGATTTGGATATATGGATAATGCATCCTCTCCCGTTTTGATAGCTTCTTCGTAATTGCCCATCAGCGTTTGTACGCCAAGCAATTTTTCCCATGCAATGTAAAGCTGTTCCGAAATTTTTACGGCGCCCGTATATTGCTCCTTTGCGCCCTGTAAATTCCCTTGCTGGTAAAGAATATCGCCATACAGTACCTTTACTTTTGGATCGTCCTTGTGGTTTTCCAAAGTGATGGCCCCAAGTTGAGCCGCACTTTTAGCCACTTGCGGATTGTTAAAGCGGGGCAGCATCTGGCTCAAAATTTTCATCTTGGCGGGCAGGGGCATTTCTGTACTTTCAAAAGCCTCTTTAAGGGCGGCCAAAGCTTCATCGGTTTTTTTCAGGGAGTGATAAACATCGGCCAAGGCCAAATTCACTTCGTAATGACCAGGAGCAATGGATTTGGCTTTTAATAAAGTAGCCAAGGCTTCGTTGTTTTGGTTCTTATCCAGCAGCATGCCGCTTAGGTCTAGGTAATTTTTAATGTCATCGGGATTGTCCTTAATGAGCTTATTGAAATCACTACTGGCCCTTGCCTGAGTTTTAAAGCGTTGCTTTGCAGCCGTAGAGGCTTTGGACACGCCAAATTTCTGCTCCAGCTGGTCATAAGCATGCTCGGATTCGTTTATTTTTCCCGCAATAAACAGCGCATTGGCCCGGTCGAAATAGAAACTTTCGGTTTCCGGATCCAGCTGTATCAGTTTATCGAAAGTTTGTACCAGCGCATCCATATTGCCGTTACGCTTGTACACTTCTGTTTGCAGTTTCAGGTACCAAATATTATTGGGCTGTGCGGCAAGTGCTTTTTTAATGGATACTTCAGCTTCCAATAATTTATTTTGGCGGATTTGCATATTGGCCAGCTCAAAATGGGCTGCATCATGATTAGGATCAATCACCAATACTTTGGAAAAGTTGTTGCTGGCACCAACATAATTATCGTTCAGCTTATCCTTTAGGCCCGCAAAAAAAAGTTCTTTTATTGCATTGCTGTCTTTTACGGCAATTGTATTTTGCTGTGCCATGGTTATACCGCAGCCGGCGGTCATCAATGCTATCAAAAGAAATCTCTTCATCCTTTATTATCTTCCTGTGTGTCCGTAACCCCCTTCGCCTCTATCGGTTGCGCTCAGTTCGTGGGTTAACTGCCAAACTGCGGCTTCGTGCCTGGCCACTACCATTTGGGCAATGCGCTCGCCATTGGCCACCTTAAATTCGGTATCAGACAAATTTACCAACAATACTTTTATTTCACCACGGTAATCAGCATCAATAGTTCCGGGCGAATTGAGCACGGTTATGCCGTGTTTGTACGCTAATCCGCTCCGGGGCCTAATTTGTGCCTCATATCCTACGGGAAGCTCCATATACAAACCCGTTGGAATTAAAGAACGCTGTAAAGGTTTAATTATGATTTCTTCTGTTAACGACGCCCTCAAATCCATCCCCGCAGCGTGTGCGGTTTCATAGGCTGGCAATGGATGAGCTGATTTATTGATGATTTTTATTTCCATGATCAGTATTTAGTGTACAGCTGTTAATATTTAGGTTTAAGGCTAATGCAGCGAGATGTTATCGGTTATCGGTTTTCTGTTTTTACCCCAGCTTTTTTGAAAAAGCTCTTGAGCTCGTTCTTTTCTAAGAAATATACGGCTCCCAAAAATAAAACCAACAAGCCATTACCGATAAATATGTTTCGGTTAAACACAAAAAACGACATCAAAACAATTATGGTTGCCGAAATGAAATATAAGGCAATTCGCTTTAGGTTATAGGGAATTGGATAATATTTTTGGCCCAGCACGTAAGAAACAACCATCATCACGAAATAGGCAATCATGCTAACCCAAGCTGAGCCCATATAGCCATGCTTTGGAATAAGCACCAAATTGAGCACAATGGTAATTATTGCGCCCAATACCGAAATGTAAAGGCCAAAACGGGTTTGGTCAGAAAGGCGATACCAAATAGACAGGTTCATATAAATACCTAAGCAAACATAGCCCAACAACAAATAGGGAACTGCCGGTAATCCTGCCCAGTAATCTGCAAGGTGCGCTTGGTCTCTACTGATGAAATATTTCAGGATTTCGATATTGGCCACCAGGCCGATAAAAATGACCACCAGTGCAATCACGAAGTAATGCAGAATGGTGGCATAGGTTTGTTTTGCGTTTTTGTTTTTGGCAAAGCTGAAGAAGAACGGCTCAGCGCCCAAACGAAACGCCGTGTTAAAAATGCTCAGGAAAATGGCAATTTTACAAACAGCGCCGTATATGCCTACCTGGCCATCGGCTATTTCTGGGGGCAGCAGTTTCTTAAGCACAATCTTATCCAAGTTCTCATTAATGATGAAGGATAGGTTAGCCACCAAAATTGGCCAGCTATAGCCAAACATATTGCGCAACAAAGCACTATCAAACCGAAGCTGAAGTTTTAAAAACTCGGGCAAAAGAAATAGCAAAGTAGCGCCGCTTGCCACCAAATTGGAAATAAACACATAGCCAACCCACTGCTTGCGATACCATGACGCCAGCCACTCGGCGCCCACCCATTGCTGTTTGATGATGGTGGGAATAAGCAAGATAAATACCAGATTGAGCCCCACAAACAAACCGATGTTTAAGAATTTGGCTGTACTATACCGGATGGGTTTTTCGTCGGCCCGTATTTTTGCAAATGGAATCACGCAGATGGCGTCAATAAACAGTATCCAAACGAAAAACTTTACATACCATTTATAGTCGGCTATTTCGGTTGCATTGGCGGCAAAATATTGTGCTATTTGTGTATTAAAAGTAAGGCCAGTGATCAGGAACAATATGCCCATAAAGGCCACGCACAAAAAGGTGTTATTGTACACTTCCTGCTTTTTGTCTTCGTGTTTATTGAGGTAGCGGAAAAAGGTGCTTTCCATGCCAAAAGCCAAAATTGCGTTGATGATGGAAGCATTGGCGTACATATTGGTGAAAATACCGTAAACCCCTGCAGGGTAAACCCTGGTATATATTGGGGTAAGAATAAAATTCAGCAAGCGCGACAGCACCGTTGTAACGCCATATATGGCTGTTTGGCCAACAAATTTTTTTAGTGCAGACAAGTTGATCTTAGATTTACGATTTTAGATCTACGAATTTCCAAAATCGAGGTTTATATTGTTGATTGCTAAATATTTTCTATCTCCGTAAATTAACCCTACCACAACAGGTTCTTTTTAATAACCACAAAATTGGTGTAATGCTGCATTGGCCCATCTTCTACCAATACTTGCTCCACTACGGATTTTTCGGGGCCTTTGTGGCACCATTCTACAAACATAGCCAAAATGACATCATCAGCCTCCGCTTCGATGAGTACCGATCCGTCTTTTTCATTTTTCACTTTCCCTTTTACGCCCATTTGGTCGGCAACAGCTTTGGTGCTTGCTCTAAAAAACACGCCCTGTACTTTACCAATTACTTTTATATTGATGTGCTTCATTTCTGTATTGAGATATCGGTGCCGGGTATTAAGGCTGCCCGAAACCTAATTGACCACAAAGGTAAAAACAAACCATTAAGAAATTAAGGTAATTAAACTAAGTCCAATATTTTAAATCATCTAAGTTCATTTTAGGCAAATCCCTCAGGTGCTCTTAAATGTTTAAGGCGGTAAATAAATCGAGTATTGGCAAAAAAAATATTGTTACTTAATCACTTAACGTTAAAAAAACTAAAATGGCAAGTTAAAACTCCAGGCCATTAATTCTTTCCCTCTCCACCAAAAACTCCGCCCAAATTTCATTAAGAATTGTAGCGGCAGGTTTTATTTCATTAAGCATGGCCGATACCTGACCGATTTCCAATTCGCCTTCATCCATATTACCTTCAAACATCCCAAGCTTTGCCCTTGCCCTGCCCAGTAATTCAGCCAGTTCGGCCGTGCCAGCTCCGTTAGCTTCGGCCTGTGCCACGGCATCAGAAAACTCGTTTTGAAGCAACCGTACGGGCACCAGTTTCTTTAGTCTTAATTTGGTATCACCTTCTGCAGAAGCAATAATCTTTTCCTTAAAGTTTGTATGGGCCGAAGATTCCTCCGCCACGGCAAAGGCCGAACCGACCTGCACTCCGTCGGCGCCCAATGCAAAAGCAGCCAACATAGCTTTACCACTGCCTATACCTCCCGCAGCAATTACCGGAATATTTACCGCCTGCTTAATCATTGGTATTAAACACAAAGTGGTTGTTTCCTCCCTTCCGTTATGCCCCCCGGCTTCAAAACCTTCCGCAACAACGGCATCAGCACCACTTTGTTGGGCTTTAAGCGCAAATTTGGTATTGGCAATAACGTGCACTACGATCATCCCTTTTTCTTTAAGGAAGCTGGTCCAGGTTGCAGGATTGCCCGCCGAGGTAAAAACAATCTTTACTTCTTCTTCCAACAAAATATCCATAATTTCCTGAATATTGGGATAAAGCAAAGGCACATTTACAGCAAAGGGCCTGTTGGTGGCCTGTTTGCATTTTTGAATATGCTCCCTTAAAACATGTGGGTACATAGAACCGGCACCAATAATTCCCAAGCCACCTGCATTGGAAACCGCGGCAGCCAAGCGCCAGCCACTACACCAAACCATTCCGGCTTGTATAATTGGATATTGGATGCCAAATAAGGAGTTGATTGCATTAGCCATTAGATCAATCGTTTTACATGGTTAGATTTGATGATTTTTGTTTCCGAAAGGTCAACCAAATTCACCCCGGGCTTTTTTCCCACCTCAAAACTTCCAAACTGACTTTCCACCCCCAAAAACATTGCTCCGTTTATGGTTCCCCAAGCTAACAGTTCCTCAAAAGCAATGCGTTTACGTTGCTGTAAAGTCTGCATTTCTGCCAAGATAGACAATTGATGGTTGCTGGCCAAACTATCGGTCCCCAAAGTAACCTTTACCTGTGGTTGCATGAACAGCGTAACTTCGGGCAGGTTATCTTCTATATACACATTAGCATTAGGACAAAGGCACCAATACAAATCTTTATGTTGTGCCAAAGCAAAATCAACATCGGCTTTGCTGGTAAAGGTATTGTGCACCAGCAGCGTACGGTTAGGCGGCATTTGCGGCAAATGATAACGGATAGCGTTTTCGCCGGTGCCGTGTGCCTGCGATTTTGGTATGCCCAACCGCTGGTAGGTAAGTTCGAAATCACCAGTACCCTTTTCGAAAAATTCGTTTTCAGCTGCCGTTTCCTGATTGTGGATACTTAAAATATCTTGCGGCCTGGTATTTTTTTCGATTAACTGGAAAAGCTCCGTAGAGACTGAATACGGCGCATGGGGCACTACCGAGGCATTAAGGGGCCAATACGTGTCCCTGATCTTTACGGCCTCCTCCATAATTGGCTGCGAAGGGTGGTTAAACCCAAACACTTCCACAAAAGTATGATAGTAGAGTGGGCTATTCTGTTTCACTACTTTGGACAGCAGTACGTTTGAAATATCGCCCACGGCCACAATGCCATTTTCATACATCTGCTTATCAGCTTGTTGCATTGCGGCAATCACTACTTCGTCGGCAGCGGCACGTTGGGCCACAATTTCCCGAACAAATGCCGACAGGCCTGTTTGCTCCGGAATTTTACCAAATAAGTGCGAAAGCTCCAAATGGCAGTGCGTATTAACGAAGCCCGGCACCAATACCCCTTCAAATTTCTCTACATGCCCAATGCTTTTTGCCTCCGCCTCCTCCTGGGTGAATATCTTCAAAATTTCGCCCGCTGCCGAAACCTCCAGTACACCATTGGCTATGGGCTGGCTTGTTATGGGATAAATCCAGTTTGCTGATAAGTATCTTTGCATGCTACAAATTAAAGGGAATAAGATTTAACACTCAAATTAAAAACTTTTTTGCTGCTTTTGCCCACAGCTTGTGGATAAATTCCACACTATGCCCTTGTCATAAAAAAATACAAGTAATTCATTTACAGTAACTTATTTTTTGGCACACCCTATGGCATCATTATGTATCAGAAGTTAGTGTAATTGAAAAATTGTAAAAACTATAAAATTTAATATTATGAAAAAGTTATTTGTAGCAGCTATCGTAGCATTCGCGGGATTTACCGCAGTTCAAGCCCAAGCATCAGTTAACAAAGTTGAAGTTGTTAGCGTACAAGACAGTGTTGTTAAAACACCTATTAAGTTAGAAGAATTACCAGAAGCCATTAAAACTGTTCTACAAACAGACCCCTATAAAGCATGGACACCAACAGCTGCTTTCAGCGTAAAAGATGGCAGCAAGTCATACTTCCAGGTTGACGTGAAGAAAGAAGAAGAAACTGCTTCACTAAAATTCGATGCTGAAGGTAAACCAGTAGAATAAGCTTAAAACACATCGTTAAAACTAAACCGAAAAGCCAGATTTATGCTGGCTTTTCTTATTTTTGTGTATGGCAGCAGTTTTAATCATTGAAGACGACAGCACCTTTGCACAAATTATAGAAGGCTTTTTAAGCAAGAACAATTATCAGGTTACTACCGTTAACAATGTAGCCAAGGCACTAAAACTCCTTGCACACGAACGCTTCCAGCTTTTATTGATTGACTACCGCCTGCCCGATGGAACCGGCATTGACGTACTGAACCACCGACGTGAAACTGGGCTTACCGTGCCCGCCATCATCATGACATCCTTTAATGATGTGCGCACGGCGGTAAAATCTATCCAACTGGGAGCGGCAGATTACATTACCAAGCCCATTAACCCTGATGAGCTATTGATGGTCATCAGCAATGCACTCCAAAAAAAGGAGCTGCCCAAGCCTACTTCGGCCGACAACTTTATTAGAGGTAAAAGTGAGGTAGCCAACAGGCTTTACCAACATATTGATTTGGTGGCAAACACCGATATGTCGGTAATTATACAAGGTGAAAGCGGTACCGGAAAAGAGTTTGCCGCCAGAACCTTACACCTACAAAGCAAGCGCAAAAACAAACCTTTTATTGCGATAGATTGCGGCGCATTGTCCAAAGACCTAGCGGCCAGCGAATTATTTGGCCATATTAAAGGGGCTTTTACCGGAGCAGTTGCCGATAAAAAAGGTTCATTTGAAGCGGCCGACGGCGGAACCATTTTTTTGGACGAAATTGGCAACCTTAGCTACGAGGTACAGGTAAAGCTTTTACGTGCCCTACAGGAACGTGTGGTACAGCCCCTTGGCAGCAACAGGCAAATCCCGGTTGATGTTAGGGTAATTACCGCCACCAACGACGACCTGGCCAACAGCATGAAAAACGGCGAGTTTAGGGAAGACCTTTACCATCGTTTAAACGAGTTTAAAATACAATTGCCCCCACTAAGGGAAAGAGGGGCAGATTTGGAGCTGTTTATAGACCTGTTTGTGAAACTCTCCAACCAGGAGCTGAACCGGAACGTTAAAGAAATTGACAAAAACACCCGCTCCATGTTATTAAAATACGACTGGCCCGGCAACTTACGCGAGCTCAAAAACGTGATTAAACGCATGGTGCTGCTTACCGCCGGAACGGTAGCCACTGCCGATAGCCTGCCCGACGAGATGAAAATTGCCGTTTCCAAAGAAGTCCCCCTGGACAATCCATCTGACCTGAAAGCCGTAAACGAAAGTAACGAGCGGGCGCTCATTACCGAAACCCTGGCCAAGGTAAAGTACAACAAATCCAAAGCGGCCAAACTACTTAACATCGACCGTAAAACGCTCTACGCCAAAATGGAACGCTACGGAATTGACTAAGTGCTGCTTTTTTCGAAAATCGCCTGCAATACTCCTATCTCCCGAAAGCCCTTCTTTCCGCTATAGTCCAAAGCTCGTAAACTCGCTTTGGAGCTGCCGCTTCAATAAGGTTTAGCTTAGCCCCTGTAATGCTTCGAGGGAAAAATGCCTGAGCCAAAACAGCGGTACCGGGCAGGGAGGTTTAACATGTTGTTTATTTAGGGGCTTCCCATAGTGCAATTGCGGGCTTCACCGTTTTAGAACTTCCAAGTTTTGCTCAATAAACCCGATTGAAGTGAAAATACTTTTTGGCCGCTAACGCTGAGCCTGCCGAAGCGTTCTTGCCATACTTATTCTCCCGCAAGCTCCAAATGACACCAATGGACAGTACCAGCCGTTCACAAAAAGATTGTAACGGAAAGCGGGGCTGGCTTTGTTCAGTGCAGCAATTTGGTTTACTCAAAAATAAGGGCAAACTGCTGCACTACAGCACCCCAAAATGCTTCAATGCGTTCCAAATACCATCGCTGTCCACGTCGTCGGTAACATAATCAGCAATGGCCTTAACCTCCGGGTTAGCGTTGCCCATGGCCACTCCCACCTTTACGTGTTTCAACATCTCGATATCGTTACCACCGTCGCCAAAGGCCATGGTTTCGGCCAGGTTGATCCCCAAATGTTTACAGAAAACATCAATTCCTACCTTTTTACTTTGGCCCAGCGGGTTAACGTCGGCAAACAGCGGTGTCCACCTAGAAGCTACCGAGTTGGGCATTACCGCGGCCATAAAGGCGGCTTCCTGCTCCGGGCCCAAAAATATATTGGTTTGCAGCACCGAATTTACATCAACCTTATCCACATCAATCAAAGGAGGTATTGGTATATTCAAATGCGCATACATGCCTGCAATTTCGGGCGTTACATCATGAATACTGATTTCCTTTTCCGACATGAAAGAGAAGCTGAGGGGATTTTCCCTGGCATAATTTAAAATAGCTTGGATATCTGCCGCATCAATGCACTTTTTAAACAATACCTCGCCCTGCGGTGCTACACAGTAACCGCCATTAAAGGTGATAAAGCCATCAAAATTTAAATACCTGATATGATCTATGCTATTGATAGACCGCCCGGTAGACAAAATGGTTTTGATGCCCCGGGCCTGCAGTGCCGCAATGGCCCGCTCTGTAGACTCAGAAACCTGGTGCGTTTTAAAACTTAGTAGTGTACCGTCTATATCAAAAAAAACAGCTTTTACGGATGGATTTTGCATATCGCAAAGTTAGCAAAGCCGATAACAGTAAGCAAAAGCCACTCAAAAGATCACGTTGTATTGACCAACCTGTTTATAAAGATTGGCGAAGTTGGCCTTGCCGAAGTTCAGGCTAAGAAAAAGATTGGATACGCCGTTTTACTGTTTCCAACAGCAATTGAAGCTGTTGCATTAATGCCGATATTTTAGCTTTCAACGGCTTATCAACAGTGTTTACGGCAGCAATATCCTGCTCAAGCTGCCTGAAATTGCTGCCTAGTTCCTTAGCGCCAATTTGGGCAACACGTCCTGCAAGGCGATGCACCACCAACCTTGCCTGCGCTTGATCTTGATCATCAATGGATTGTTGCAATAGCGCCTGGTCGTTATGGCAATCTTGCATAAAGCTAGCCAAAATCCTGGCCATCATCTGGTGATCGCCCATCGTCATTTTATACAGCGAGCTTTCGTCAAAATCTGCATTTTGTGGCATTTCGGCAGGCAATGCAAATAGTGCCAGCAAATCCTCGGCCTTAAAAGGTTTAATGATAATGCCTTCAAAACCTTGGTCTAGCACTGCTTGTTGCTCATCTGGGAGCACTTGTGCCGTAATGGCGTAATATTTTATCCCATTGGGCAGTTTTTCCCGTAGCTGCTCATGCAGTTCAATGCCGGTTACCCCTTCTAAGCGCATATCCAACAGCACATAGGCCAAGTTTTGGTCTATGGGTTGGGCCAGTACTGCTTCAGCGGTACTAAAAACCTTGAAAGGGATTTGGTGTGTTGAAAAAATCAGCTGGCACAAGTCCACAATCAGCTGATCATCGTCAACAATCCAAACAGTTTTGCTATGGTCCAGGGTGTTTTCATTTTCCAAGCTTACCGCTTCGGCTGGCATTTGTGCGGGCTTAAACTGAAGGTAGACCACAAAAGAGGTGCCCTTTCCCTGCCTGCTTTTAACGTTTATTCTTCCGCCCTGCGCATCTATCAGTGTTTTTACAATGGCTAGGCCCAGGCCCGTACCATTTTGGTTGAGCTGTTGGTTTAGCGGGTTGGCTCCCTGCTCAAATTCCCTAAAAATCTTTTCCTGTTCCTCTTCCGAAAAGCCAATACCGGTATCTTCTACGGTAAAGTAGCAGTGTAGGCTACCATCGTGCGGCTTACAGTCGGCCATCAGTTTTACGTGCCCTTTCAACGTAAATTTAATGGCATTGCCCAACAAATTGTACAGCACCTGCTTTAATCTAAAAGCGTCGCCATTCATCCAATGTTGCTCTGCAAGGTTAAATTGCGCCAACAGGCGGATACCTTTCTTCTCGGCCAGGGGCATCATGGCATCTATCACTTCATCCAGTAATTTCTTTAAATCAAAATCCTCTTTTTGGAAGCTGAACTCGCCGGAGGTGATACGGTTATAATCCAATACCTCATTTACAATTTGCAGTAAATGAACCGACGACCGATGAATGGCATCTACATGTTTTTTATCGGGGTTTTCCTGCTTGGCAATAAATTCTGCATATCCCAAAATGGCCTGTAAAGGTGTTCTAATTTCGTGGCTCATATTGGAAAGGAAACGCTGTTTTGCCCTACCATGATACTCTGCTTCTTCCTTTGCTTTCTCCAAGGCCAAGCGGTATTTGTTATTCTTGGTAATATCTGCCAAAATGAGCGAGCCCAAAACCAAGGTAATCAGAAAAAAGGCGATAATGATGACCTTGATTTGAAACACACCTTCGCTAACAATTCCCTTGGCCTGCTCGCCGTTTTGATCAATCTGCATCAGTGCTTCGGCCTCAACCTCCTTCAGCACATTTAACATCTGCTTGGTAAGGGCGCTGCTGGAACTGGCCAGCTCGGCCTCCTTTTTCAGGAAGCGGTTGCTTTTTTTCTGCTGCTCGGCTTCAATGGTCTTGAGGGTGGCTGCTACACTATGCATCAGGCTATCCTGTACCTGCGGGTTTAGGGTGTCTTTTTTTATCTTGTATTCTTCGCTGATGATTTTGTACACCTCGGCTTTCTTTTTACCGAAGAGCCTGGCCAAAAACCCTCTTGATTTTTGCTCTTCCTCCGGGGCTATGGTAGTTGTTGAGGTGGAGGTTTGAGTGGTAAAAACGGCACTATCTGCTTCTCGGGTCCGTTGTACAAATAATTCATTCAGTTTTTCAACCTCGTCTGAAAAAGATTGTGTATTTACCAGGTTTTCCTTTACCTCCAGATACAGCAAAAACTGCTTGTCCCTGTCGCGTAGCAGCCCTTTTAACGTTTTAATGCGCTTAAGCTGTTCCTGATCATTGGTGTACAAGCTGGTAAGGGTATCTAAAGAGCGGCGAAGCTTTTGGGTAGCGGCAAAAAAAACAACATTGTTTTTGGGCTCACGTTGCAGTTGGTCCAAAGAAGCAATTTGGTGCGAAAGCTTGTTCACAATCCTCAGCTTATCATTAGGGGCCGATATTTTCTCAACCGTGGCCAGTATTTCACCAAATACAAACCTGCTCACCCCCCATGCCAATAGAAGGGCCAAACCTGCAAACAGGAAGCCTATAACAACTTTTCCTTTGGTAGCCGTAAAGAAAGGTTTTTGTGGTTGAGCTGTTGATTTGATAGCCATATTTTACCATTAACCACAAAACACGCACCGAAAGTGCTTCAAACAATCAAAAAAATTGTAACAATACCATCAATTATTCGTTCAAGAGGGGTTGCGAGCCAAAACTTTGGCCTTTATATTTGTGTAATGAACAGAATAGACCGGCTTTTTGGAATCCTTATTTTATTGCAATCGAAAAAGCACGTAAGTGCCGAAACCATAGCCGACAGGTTTGAAATTAGTGTGCGTACCGTTTACCGCGATATAAAGGCATTGGCCGAACAGGGTGTTCCGCTGAGCTTTGAACCTAACAGGGGCTATTATATTGTACAGGGCTATTTTTTTACCGCCGGTTTCCTTTAATACCGATGAAGCGGGAGCACTGCTCATGATGGAGCGGTTTTTGGAAGGCTTTGCCGATAAATCAATCAAACAACATTACCACAGTGCGCTGGATAAGGTGAAGAATGTGCTAAAGAGCAATCAAAAAGAGATACTGGAAAACCTTAACCAAAACATTAAACTACAACTTCCCGAACGCCTAAAGAATGATTTTGAATATCTGGCCCAGCTACAAAACGCAATCAGTGCCAAACATTGCATTGTGATTGGCTATAAAAACAACAAGGAGGAAGTAAGCAAAAGAGAAATAGAACCTATTGGACTGATCTTTTATGCTTTCGGGTGGCATTTGATTGCTTGGTGCCATTTGCGCAATGAATATCGAGACTTTAAAGTAGATAGGATTAAAGATATCCTGAACCGCTGCGAGCCTTTCAAAAAAGAAAAACACATGCCCTTGGAGGAGTACATGAAGTTTTTACCAGTAGATTTTTAATACGGTCTACATTTTAATTATCGCTTCCCCACATACTGCTAACCATTTTGATCCCACCGGCCACTATGAAGCTCTACACGAAGCTTGGGCCACCTTTACTCCAAAAGCATGGTCACAAAAAAAGCCCCGACCATTTCTGGAGGGGGCTTGTAAGGATAGGCACCGACCT
>NZ_QMHO01000017.1 GCF_003313505.1 Pedobacter nanyangensis
GTCCAAAGCTCGTAAACTCGCCTTGGAGCTGCCGCTTCAATAAGGTTTAGCTCACAAACACCTCTGCTACTTTCGGCAAGCTGGTGTTCCCGCTGTGCCAAAAACAGCCGCTCAAAACCTAAGGCACAGGAGCTAACACCTGGCCCAGGTTACGCAGTGCAAATTAAAACCGCCAGCTGAATTTCATTTGCGATGTAAAATGCAATTGATTTTCTAAAAAACTGAAAAACATGGGCATACAAATGGCCATAACGGCGCTTAAACGCTGATTTTGCAGCAATTGCACAACATAATGCACGCAAATGGAAAAAATATTTGTTTAGCTGATACAAATCTATACCTTAGTTTCGTAAAAATTCTTTAAGTGTTACACCCATAAATTACTCTAAATGAAGCAGTCGTATTTATTTTAGGTTGCTTCGCTTGTATTAAAACCAAATTATATAGCATGAAAATAACAGTAGTAGGTGCTGGTGCCGTTGGCGCCACCTGTGCAGATAACATTGCACGGAAAGAATTAGCAGAAGAACTAGTATTATTAGATATCAAAGAAGGTTTTGCCGAAGGTAAGGCCATTGACATGATGCAGACAGCAACCTTGCTGGGCTTCGATACCAAAATAAAAGGTGTAACAAATGATTATAGCCAAACGGCCGGTTCGGCGGTTGCCGTAATCACCTCGGGTTTGCCCCGTAAACCCGGGATGACCCGAGAAGAACTGATTGGCATTAATGCAGGCATTGTAAAAGGTGTGGCCGAAAATATCCTGAAATATTCCCCGGAGGCCATTATCATTGTGATTAGCAATCCCATGGACACCATGACTTATTTGGCGCTGAAATCACTCGGACTACCTAAAAACAGAATTATTGGCATGGGTGGCACTTTGGACAGCTCGCGTTTTAAATATTATTTAAGCCAGGCACTTAACTGCAACCCTAATGATTTACAAGGCTTTGTAGTGGGCGGGCACGGCGATACCACCATGATTCCCCTAACCAGATATGCAACTTACCAAAGTTTGCCCGTAACTGATTTGCTAGATGAAGCCACTTTGGAAAAAGTAGCGGCAGATACCATGGTTGGCGGCGCTACCCTAACTGGCCTGCTTGGTACTTCGGCCTGGTATGCTCCTGGTGCAGCTGGTGCGGCCTTGGTAGAAGCCATCGTAAGAGATGAAAAGAAATTGTTCACTTGCTGTGTTGCCCTCGAAGGTGAGTACGGTCAGAATGATATTTGCTTGGGTGTTCCTGTAATTATTGGGAAAAATGGTTGGGAAAAAATCATTGACTACAAATTAAACGAAAAGGAACAAGCGGCATTTAACAAAAGCGCCGATGCGGTACGCAACATGAACAATGTACTGGCCGAAATGAAGTTAGTTTAAAATAAAGTTTCAGTAAAAATACATCAAAGATTAATAACAGGCAAAACGGTTGTAAATAAAGGCTTTACAGCCGTTTTATGATTTTTTGGTAATGAGGTAAAAAGCAGTAAAAAGCGAGGTTTGGCAAAAGTAAGGTTACTAAAACGTTACTTTTACATATTATAAACAATCATTTAAAATACTGTATTTCAGCTTTCTGCATAGTTTTTCATATTGTTCCGTAGCTCACATAGGTTTAATTTTATCATTAAGAATTGTGAGTATGGAAACGACAAAAAAATCAACATTTAAGGTATTGTTCTACCTTAAAAAGAACGCCCCAAAGAAAAACGGAAAAGTTACGGTTATGTGCAGAATTACCGTAAACGGCAAACAGTCTGCATTCAGTACAAAGCTGGATATTTCCGCAACAAATTGGGATTTGAAGTACGGCAGGGTTTTAGGTAAAAGCCGAGAAGCACAAGACACAAACAAGAAACTTGACAAAATTCGTTCGGGTATTGAGGAATGCTATTCCAAAATTCTAAAGAATGAGGGGGCTGTAAACAGTGCTAAACTTAAAAATGCCGTTCTTGGGATGGAAAGCGGAGAACTGACCTTTTTCAAATTCTATGAACAGTTCCTATTGGACTATGAGAAAAAGGTTAATAGTGGACTTCGGGTAAATGGCACACGCAGTAAATACAAAATACTTTTGAAACATCTTCGAAATTTTGCACTTACAAAATACGGCTATTCCGATGTGTCCTTTAACGACCTTACACCTGATTTTGTGCAGGACTTTGATTACTACCTGCGTGACGACCAAAGTTTAACACACAACACCATTTGGCTGTATATGATTGGATTTACTACGCTTTGCCGATTGGCAATGACCAGAAAGCATCTTGCTTTTAATCCGTTCAGCGAGTACAAGAATACCAAAAAGGATAAAGACCGTGGCTATCTGCTACGGAACGAATTGGAACAGCTTGTAACGTTCAACTGCGAAAAAAAGAAAGACGAATTGGTTAAAGACCTGTTTGTTTTCAGTTGCTTTACAGGGCTTTCGTATTCGGATATAAAAGGACTTAAAAACAGCAATATTCAGGAGTTTTTTGACGGCAATCAATGGATTATCGTCCGCAGGAGAAAGACAGCCACATCGTCTAATGTAATGCTATTGGATATTCCCAAAATGATTATCGAAAAGTATGCAGGGCTGTCAAAGGACGGCAGGGTTTTTCCTGTTCCGTCTAACAGTTCCTGTAACGATAGATTAAAAGGAATATCCCAACAGATTGACTGTCTGAAAGAAAAGAAAGTAACTTTTCATTTGGCACGCCATACGTTTGCCACGTTGTTTTTGAGCGAGGGCGTTCCGTTGGAAAGTTTGAGCAAAATGTTAGGACATAAGAATATTGCTACCACACAGATTTATGCCAAGATACTTAACGAGAAAGTCGGAAAGGATATGCAAAAAGTATCGCACAAATTTAAGGGTATGGAGCAGTCTTTTATTTCACAGCTCTGAAACCACCAAAGTGATTATTGAAAGCCAATGTTATAGACTGAATTGGCTTTTTTTTGTACTTTAGCGAGTAGAACTGCTAAAAAATGAATCCTTTAATTACTCAATTTAAAACATACGGGAATATATCATCTGAAATAGAATCCGATTTCAATATTCGTGTTAAACTCTTTCAAAAAAGAAAAGGGGATTTCTTCTTAAAGCAAGGACAAATCAATTCAAGTCTTTTTGTTATTGAACAAGGATTGATTAGGGCATTTTTTAAAAAAGAAGATAAAGAAGTGAATACTTGGTTTGGGATGGAAAATGAGTTGATAGGTTCTATTTTACCTTTATATTTTAATCAACCGTCCTTTGAATATATCCAGTTTTTGGAAGACAGCATTATCTATTCTATCTCCAGTGATGACTTGAACGATATGTACAAAACATACCCCGAATTAAATTTGATTGGGCGAAAAATTGCAGAAAAACTTTGTGAAATTTTAGAAGAACGGATAATTGCACTACATACCGAAAGCGCAGAACAAAGATATAAGGCATTAATTCACAAAAGCCCAGAAATAGTGCAAAGAATTAATTTAGGACATATTGCATCTTATCTTGGAATTACTCAAGAAACTTTAAGCAGAATAAGAAGTCGATTTTGATGTAAGTCAAAAAAATGCATTAAATGGTTAAGTAATTTTGCGTTCTAAATCAGAAACAAAATGAAATATCTATTTTTAGCACTTGCGATTATTCTTGAAGTTATCGGTTCAAGTTTTATGAAAGCATCCAACGGATTTACTAAAATCATTCCAACAAGCATTACAATTATTGCGTATATCGTCTGTTTTTTCTTTTTATCACAAGCATTAAAACATATTCCCTTAGGAATTGCTTATGCTATTTGGGGTGGTTTAGGGATAGTATTAACTGCAATTATCTCTGTTGTGGTATTTAAGCAATCTTTAGACTTACCTGCTATTATTGGAATTATATTGATAGTATCAGGCGTATTTGTAATGAACTTCTTTTCAAAAACAGCAACCCATTAAAAAATGTGGGTTATTTGAAATTAATAAAACAGGGTTAACAGATATCTAAAAAAATAAAACAGCCCACTGCTTAAGCAGTGGGCTGTTTCTTTAATTGACCGATACAGTTACAGTTTCACACAATCAGCTAACGCTGATAGTTATCTTCCAACACCTTAATAATATCGCTTTCACGAAACAAAATTTTCCGTTCGAGCTTGATAAAAGGTATCAGTCCGTCATCTCTGTACTGTTGCAACGTCCGTTTGCTGATATGCAACATCTCGCAAACCTGTTCGCCCGAAAGGTAGATTTCCCCTTTTAAGAGTGGGTGGAAATATTCCCTGATATACAGCAGTTCGTTTTTGATGCCTACCACAGCTTCGAGCAAGGCAAGCATATCTTCGTTTGAATTTCCAATCTGTTTCATTTCTTTTGCTTTTTTAATGGCCGCTCTCCCTGCATAAGTAACTCCACTTCGGATAATCTGAAATACGTTTTCCGATTAATTTGCGTTGCTCCAAGAATGCCTTTTGCCCTATACGTCTGCAACGTTCTTTTGCTGATGTTGAGCAATTGGCAGGCTTCCTGTTGGTCGAGCCATTTCGTTGCCTGTTGCAGTGCTTTGTAGGGTGTAGTCATTTCCGCTATCAAATTGGAAACTTCCTTAACTTCCCTATGCAATGCTTTCAATATCTGAATGTCTAAAACTGTTATTTCCATATCTGCATCATTTAAACCTCTAAAATAAAAGCTATTCACATAGGTCATTTTAATGTTGCATCCGATGGCGGTATTTGGCGTACAGTTGCCAAATACTAGGCTATAATCCTAACTTTGGTTTCTTACTTTTAGGACGAGACTGTTGCGTTATGATTGTATTGTCCATTTTTAAAGCAGGCTTTTTATTGGTCTGTATAGCCTGATTTTTTTCTTCATTTTTGAAGTCCGAACGGATAAGCGTTTTTGTCGCACCTATTATGCTTTCAGGTTCGGAAGTCTGCTTTTGTTGTTCAGTACGTTTTCCCCCGAATAGTCTGTTCCAATCTATTAAGCCTTTTGCTTCCCTGAACTGACGTTTTAAATTAGCGATGAAATTGGAAATCGGGTCGCTCTGTTTATCAACCTGTATCAAAGGACTATGTTCTTTTTTTCTGATTTGTTCTTTCTTTTTCTGCTCTTTGTCAGGTATTACTTTTTGTGCCATAGGTTCAAAATTTTCCCCCAATATAGAACACAATGGAATGTATTGTTTTCTTTTGGCATTATATGGCAGTATTTGCCTTATATTGGCACAATATGAATAGAAAGTAATCCTCAAAACACTTTAAATTTTCCTTGCAAAGCCCTCACACATTTAAAGAGTTTTGTACGGATAAAGGAAAGCATACAAAAAACACCCTATCCTTAGCCTTTACATGTTTTTTGTACCCTTTTTTTGATTGGAATTGATTAAAAAACAATAAAAAGGTAGCAAAGATAAGGCGGACAGCCACCGTACCACCCAACCAAAAGACTACGGCATAATGGCAGGGCAAATATGGTGGCTTCTCCGAGTTTGTTGTGTGCCCTGCCACCCTTCGGGACTTATTCCGTTTCCTTTTGGTTTTTCCGCCTGTCCGCCTTGTTAAAATGGCTTTCTTTTTTTTCTGTTTTTTTCTTTTGGAAAATAATTTTAAGAGGGAGCAACGCATCGCACCTGACAAAACACCATAATCAAAACAGCGGTTTGTGTTTCTCGTTGTAGATTTCGCTAATCAATTCCCCAAACTCCTGAAAATGGTATTCGATAATGTTATCTAAATACGCATAAATCGTAAGCTTGTCAATTCCCATAATATTGGTTAGTCTGTTAAATGTTTCGTGGTGTTCCTGCCGTACATAGACCGATTTGCCTTTGCTTGCATTCCTTTTAGGGATTTTAAAGAACTCTACGCAATAATCCTCTTTCGTCAGCTTCTTTGGTTTTGAAACGGTTCTTTTGGTGTTGCCTGCAATCGGTTTTGTATTTTCTGTTTCTACAGATTTTTCGCCTGTTTCGATGGCAGTAAGGTCATCCCTATGCGGTAAAGTGTTCTGCTCTTGTTCAGGTTCTTTCTTTTCATCAGTTAGGAAATTTTCAATAGAGAAATCCTCCTTTTCGGGTTGCTGATTTTTGTTTTCTTCGTGTATCATGTCTCTCATTTTTAATATTATATCCAATTAGCTGTTTGGTTAACTAAGCAATCAACTGTATATACTGTTGTATCTACCTATCTACCTAAGCACCTGCATACCCTTAATTGGGTAGTTCATTAACTCAAAAATCTGTAATTCGTCTGCAGATTTGCTGTCGGGATTTATGCTGTTTAGTTACTTCATTAAGGATATAACCAATCAGCTAGCTAGCCATATACAAAGGAAATAAAAGCAGTCCCAATCTGCCTTAAGGTGGTATTCAGTGGCATCATTTGGCGTTCATTGTCATTGTTATAAATAACTGTTATTCAAATAGTCTTGCCGAAATTTGTAATGGAAGCTATGGGTTTTCCCTGCTAACTCCAATCCGTTTGCAAAACGGATTTTTCTGAACCCTTGTTCAGAGCAAGTTATCTTTTGAGGTACTCGAAATGAATTTCGGCACCTCAAAAGTACTTGCCCTTGCAGGGGGCTGGAAACGGCTCCGAAGTCGCCCGTTTGCTTAATATTAAAATGGATTATTATGGAAGAGAGAAACACAAAACAGATTAGGAAAACAGGAAGAAAACCAAAGATTGACCCTGCCGTCAATCGGTATTCTATTAACCTGAATGCAGAAGACAATGCCAAGTTCCTTGCCCTTTTTGACCAGTCAGAAATGAAGGTAATCGCTCATTTTATTACAGCCTGTATCTTTCAAAAGACGGTTAAGACTGTAAAAATTGATATGAATGCAATAGAGTATCACGAAAAGTTAACCCGATTTTTTGGTCAATTTCGGGGAATAGCTACCAATTACAATCAGATTGTGAAGTTATTAAACGCCAATTTTTCGGATAAAAAAGCAGCTGCATACCTCTATAAATTGGAAAAAGAAACCATAGAATTGGTAAAAGTTACTAAAGAAGTCATCCGTTTGACACAGGAATTTGAAAAGAAATATCTAAATAAAGAGTAGAAAAATGATTGCAAAAATAGGAAAGGGAAACAATATGTATGGAGCTATTTTGTACAATCAGCAGAAAGTGGACAAAGAAAACGGAGCGGTTTTATTACTGAACAAGATACCCGACACGGTGGACGGCAGGTATTCTGTAGTTTATTTTAATAAGTGTTTTGAGCCGTACCTGTCGGCAAACATCAAAACGGAAAAAACGGTACGGCATATTTCGCTGAATCCAGATCCTTCAGATAAGGTCAGCGATGAACAGTTTGCCGAAATGGCACAGGAGTATATGGAACGTATGGGGTACAGCAATCAGCCCTATATTGTTTTCAAACATACGGATATTGACAGAACGCATATACACATCGTTTCGACTTGTGTAGGCATTGACGGAAAGAAAATACCCGATGATTACGACCATCCACGCTCAATGGCAATCTGTCGGGATTTGGAACAGAGATATAATATGAAAAAGGCAACTGAACAAGAGCAGAAACAAGCCAATAAAGTTTTCAAGCCTGTAAATCATAAAAATGGCGATATCAAAAGTCAGATTGCTTCGGTAGTACGGCATTTACCAAAGTATTATAACTTTTCTACTATGGGAAGCTACAATGCTTTATTGTCGCTATTCAATATCACGGCAGAAGAAGTTAAGGGCGAGCGGAACGGACAGACCGTAAACGGTTTGGTGTATGTTGCATTGGACGAAAATGGGAACAAAGTAAGTAATCCGTTCAAAGCATCTTTATTCGGAAAAGACGCAGGCGTTGCTCAACTTCAAAAATATTTTGAACAGTCCAAAGCGAAAATGAAAACCACGCCTGTAAGGTCTGTTCTAAAAAATACGGTGGAACTTGCTATCCATACCACAAATAACGAAAGGGAATTTAAAAAGCAGTTATCCGAGCAGGGTATTAACACCGTTGTAAGACGTAATAATGACGGACGAATTTACGGTATGACTTTCATCGACCACCAAAGCCGAAGTGTTTGGAACGGTTCGCAATTAGACAGAAACTTGTCTGCAAACGTGTTCAATGATTGGTGGAATAACGGAAGCAAACCTGGATTGAAGATACAGAACAGTCCTATTTCTGAAGAAAATGAAATAGAGAGCCTACCGACAAAAGACCTTTTTGAGTTTCTTATAAATGAGCATTCGTCTAATTCTGATTTGGGATTGTTCAGTCTATTACCTAATACGGAGGGAGAAGATTATGAGGAGGAACAGTTTGCTAAACAAATGAAGAAAAAGAAGAAAGGTAGAAGAATGTAGAATAGCATTTCACATTTGTACAAAAGATTAATTAATATAGCTTTATCTTTTCACTATTCATTTGTTCCAAAAATTCGCAGTAAAAGGATAGGATGCTTATATCATTTTCGATATATTTGCCAATATATGACAAGTCATCATTTTAATAATGAAGAGTAAATTTGGACATAAAATAAGAATTCTTAGAGGTAAGCAGAAATTACTTCTAAGAGAACTCGCACCTTTATTAGAGATGGATACAGCTCAATTAAGTAAAATTGAGCGTGGAGAAAGGCAAGCAAAAAAAGAAACTGTTTTGAAAATAGCTAAAATACTGAATGTAAATTCAGATGAATTAGTAACGCTATGGTTAGCTGACCAAATATGTGAAGTAGTAAAAGATGAAAAGAATGCATTATTAGCAATGATGGTAGCTGAAGAAAGTGTGAAATATTTGAAAAAATGATTAAAAAGATGAAAAACACTCAGAACATAGATGTTTTAAATGAAACTGCAAGAAAGCATAATTTTCTTGAGGAACCAAGTGGTATATATAACCCTCGATATAATTTATTCAACCAAAAAGTAATTACAGATAATCTTGATATTTCTGTAAATAATCCATTTGAATCAATTACTGGTAATTCAAAAATTGCCAATGGAGATTGTGAAGATCTAATGTCAAATATTGAAAGTGAGAGTGTTGATTTAATTCTTACCGACCCTCCTTTTAACTTAGGTTCTTTTATGCACAAAAGAGGTACAAACCTTATTAAGATGAGAGAGAACCAATTTGCATACGCAGGTTGGGACGATTTAGAATATGATGAATGGTTAATGAAAATGAGTGCTTTTTTCAAACAAAGCAATCGTATATTACGTAAAAAAGGGAGCTTGTTGCTATTTATGTCTTTGATGAAAATAGAATCTATTATCAATCTTGCAGAGGAAAATAACTTCTATTATAAAACTGTAGGAATTTGGCATAAAACGAATCCAATGCCAAGAAATATGAACTTACATTTTGTAAATTCAACCGAAGCTTGGGTTTATTTTATCAATGAAGGAACAACAGGTACATTTAATAATGACAATAAAGTTCTTCACGATTTTATAGAATCGTCCTTAACTACTCAAAGTGAGAAAAAATTTGGTAAGCATCCCACTCAAAAGCCAATAGACGTCTTAAATCATTTCACAAAAGTTCTTTCAAATGAAGGAGATGTAGTATGTGACCCATTTATGGGAAGTGGTTCTACTGGAGTAAGCTGTGAAATAAATAACAGGCAATTTATTGGAATTGAGCTGAATGAAGAATATTATAATATTTCTAAAAATAGAATTCAAGATATTACTATAAAATGAGAGTAGTTGACTTATTTGCAGGAGTTGGCGGACTTTCTTTTGGTTTCACAATGGCTAACTTTGAAACTGTATTTGCAATTGAACACGATGAATCAATTGCAAATACATATAAATTAAATCACCCAAATACGGATGTTTTTTCTACAGATATAGAAAAGTTGAATCTAAAAGATTTGACAAAGAAATATAAAAATATAGATGTTGTAATCGGAGGCCCTCCTTGCCAAGGTTTTTCTCAAAAAGGTAAAAGATTAAGTTTGGACGATGAACGGAACTATCTTTTTAGATATTTTATTGAATTTGTTAAGGCTTTTAAACCTAAATATTTTTTGTTAGAAAACGTACCTAACATAACCACAACATCAAATGGTTTCTTTAAAAATGAGATTATTAGTGCGTTTAATGATTTAGGTTATGAAGTAGATGTAGATATTCTAACAGCTTCCGATTTTGGAGTTCCACAAAATCGGAAAAGAGCATTTTTCTTAGGAAAAAAAGGAACAGAAAAGTTATTGTTACCAAAAACAAATGGTAAGAAAACAACTGTTGCTGATGCGATTTATGATTTACCAAAAATTAAATCTGGGGAAGGAAGAGAAATTGATAATTATCCTTGTGAGCCATTATCTGATTATCAAAAACTAATGAGAAAAGGTTCTAAAGAAATCCATAATCATCAGGCAACAAAACATAGTGAATTGGCTTTGAAAAAGCTATCAATGATTCCGAAAGGTATGGGGAAAGAAGTTCTACCTAAAGAATTATTGACCAAATCTATTTTTTCAGGTACGTGGACTAGACTTAAAGAAGACGGATTTGCTCCAACAATAACAACAAGATTTGATACTCCATCTTCAGGAATGTTTACACATCCAATTTTAGACAGATGTATTACAGTACGAGAAGGCGCAAGATTGCAATCTTTTCCTGATAGATTTATTTTTTATGGAACTAAATCATCTCAATTAAAACAAGTTGGAAATGCTGTGCCTCCTTTATTAGCATATTCCATAGCCAAACTAATTAAAAAAGATAACGACAATGAGCTTACCAAATAATGTAAAAACGAGAACTCCAATAGACCCAAAATTGGCTGTGGGTTCATCATTACCTAAGCCTAAAGAACTAATTGCTTTAACAATTGTATTATATCTCATAAATGAAGAGAGGGAATACCTTGACTATACTGTTCAATCTGGTAATACAATTCAGATTAAGGATGATTTGATTAGTTCGATGAAAAGTTTCTTTTCTTCAGTTGATAATTATAGTGAACAAAATATTGATAGATTAAGAACTGAAAACTCTTTAGTTTCAATGCAACTTGAGCCTTTACAAGTTTCTCTTCAAATAGTTTGGAAATTAGCAAAAGTAAAGGCTATAAATTCAAGCTCTTCAAGTCAAGAAAGAACGGGAGGAGTTAGAGTTCCTAAATCATTAAATTTTACTTCGAACCTCGTTTTGCTCAAATCCATATTAAGTGACAATAATAATACTGTAGCCGAATTTTCAAAAACAGTTTTGTATCGTTGGATTTTTAATGAACCTATCGAGTCAGAAAATCAGAATTTAGAAGCTAAATTAAAATCCGCTTTATTAATATTCACAGAAGACACGCTGTACAAAACTTGGTTAGATGATAATACAGAAGTTCTTTTCCAACAAGAGGGTATTTATGATTTAATAAACAATGACACAGATGTTGTAGATTTAAAAGGCGTAAAAGAGATTAAGGGTACTTTAAGAAATTTAAAATCACTTTTTTCTCATAATCTACACCCTTATTTGAAAATCGAAGGCGATAATGTTAGTTTAAGAGAACAGGCTTTATTAGAAGATTTTACCCAATATAAAAATAAAGTTTCAAATCAATTAGATTTAGTTCCGAAATCTATAGAAATTGTTGAAATAGAAAATGAGGGTGAGCTACCAAATACTCCTGAAAACATAGAAAACCTCCCTCATCAAATCATTTTCTATGGTTCTCCCGGAACAGGAAAAAGTAGAGAGATAGAAATGAGAACAAATGGTCATAATCGAACAAGAACAACGTTCCACCCTGAAACAGATTATCATTCTTTTGTAGGAAGTTATAAGCCTGTAATGGACGGAATCAACATCAAATATGAATTTGTTCCGCAAGCATTTACAAAGGCATATTGCAATGCTTGGTTAAATCCTGAACAGCCCTATTTTCTAATCATTGAAGAAATTAACAGGGGAAATTGTGCTCAAATTTTCGGAGACTTATTTCAATGTTTAGATAGGGATGATAATGGCTTTTCAAAGTATGAAATCAATTGTGACAAGGATTTAGCAAATTATCTAAAATTTGTATTTGAAAGTTCTGCCAATACGAAAGCAGTGGAAAGCTACAAAGCGATAATTCAAACAGAAGATTTTGATAAAATGATTCTGCCAAATAATCTTTATATTTTGGCAACGATGAACACTTCTGACCAATCTTTATTCCCAATGGATAGTGCATTCAAAAGACGTTGGGATTGGGAGTTTGTACCAATCAATTATGATGATGCGAATTCTTTAAACATCATTATCGGAGATAGTACATTTAACTGGGGGAAATTTATTAAGAATATCAATCCGAAAATTAAAGAACTGACAGGTAGTGAAGACAAACAACTTGGAAACCGCTTTGTAAATCCTAAAGACAAAAACATAACGTTTGACCAATTCAGGTCTAAAGTCTTGTTTTATTTATGGTCGGAAGTTTACAAGGATGAATTTGGAACTCAGAGTTCAATTTTCAAATATGAACTTGAAGAAAATAATCCAATAGATTTCCAATTTGGAGCGCTTTATAACGACAACGCAACAGATATTGTATTGTCATTTTTGAAGTTTAACGGATTAGAACCTGAACAATGATAATATTATTTGAAGAATATCATTACAAAACGGAAGACCTTTCAAAAGTTTTAACTGAAAGGTACTATTTCCCTATTAATGGTATTGAATCAAAAATTAACTTTGTTGGGTATTACTTCAATCCGCAAATAAATGACGGAAAAGGCGATGTTGTCATCATATTTCCGAAAGTTTTTATCAATAAACATAATTTAGCTTTTGATGAGTTTACGCCAGAATCCTTAATCAGTCCAACATTTGAAACAACACAAAGATTAACCGAAACAGGAAAAGACAAGCTGATTTTTGAAATTTCAACTTGGTTGTATCGGGCAATTCAACAATTCAATAAAAGGCATTTTTACAATTCGATTTCAGAAAATCAATTTATCAATCAAATTGTAACCAATTTGGATGAAAATTCAAGTACTGAACTTGATATTATTTTAAGTTTATTGAGGTTTCATAAGGAAAATCAGGACTTATTTACATTCATTGCAAAAACAGCACACTCACAACAAAACAAAATCAATTGGCATAAAACTATTAATAAAAAACAGCCAATTATTCATAATAACCAACCAATTTATGTTGATTTAGCAACAACTAGAAAAAGAGTAAATGATGACGAAGAGTTACTCATACTTTTTTATTCAACGCTAAATCACATTAAAGAAAAGTATGCGTTTAATTTTCAAATCCCTCAAAATTATATTCTAATTAAAGGGCATCAATTTGAGACGGTTTTAAGAAGAGGATGCAGATTATTGAAAAATATTAAGTACAAATACTTTTCGGACAAAATGATTTGTTTGTACAATTTGCTATTTACCTACTTTGAACGAAGTGAAAGAACCCAATCTAAGAAACAAATTGAAGAAATTCTTCTAATCAAGGATTTTAATATTGTATTCGAGGATATGATTGATGATTTAATCGGAGATAGTACCTTATTTTCCGAATTAAAAAATCACGCTGACGGAAAACAGGTTGACCATATTTACAAATATAAATCACTTCTGATTGAAGATGAAATCTATTTTGTTGGAGACAGTAAATATTATAAACCTCAAAATAGCGTAGGGAAAAATTCAAAGGCAAAACAATTTACTTATGCCAGAAATGTAATTCAGTATAATATTGATTTATTTAATAAAGGAGATTTAGACCAAAGAATAAGATACAGAGAAAACGAAACGGAAGGATATAACATCACTCCGAATTTTTTCATTTCTGCCTTTGTAAATAAAGATTTTGATTTTTCTAAATCATATTTGAACGAGACAGGAAAACCAATAATGCAATTTCATTTCGAAAACCGACTTTTCGATAGGGATACGTTATTTGTTCAATCATACAACATCAATTTTTTGTTTGTACTTTCGGGCTATCTATCAAGAAATTCAACTTTGAAAAACAATTTTAAAAAAGATACGCAGAAAATATTCAGAGAAAAGTTAGTAGCTTTTATCAATGAAAAATATCAGTTTTATAAAGTCAAACCGATTGAAGAGAATTTCATCTATAAACATTTTAAACTGCTAAATGGTAAGGTTTACAAACCATCACAACTTGAAAATCAACTGATTTTAGCCTTTGAAAAAGGCTCTGACATTGACGGAGTAATTTCACAAATTGAAGCTGAATTAGAAGAAAAATCGGTATATGTATTAGAATGAAAATAATTTAAAAATCAAATGGTTACAAGAATAAAAAAATATTAAATTGGGTCAAATATAAATAGCATTATGAAACCAAAATTATTAACAGCAATATTACTTTTTATAAGTGCTTATTCGCCCTTGTTCCTGATTTTGGCAGTGAAGGATTTTGATTTTAATTGTTCATATCATTTTAAGCACCCAATTGCAATTTATACTATGCTCGGCATTGCTTTATTGAGTGTATTATTGTTATTTCTTACGGTTGCTTCCACAAAGAGGGGTAATATGCCTGTAAAGATAAAATCAGTTAAGAACCGTTCTGTTGATTTAATCAATTATACTATCCCTTATATAGTTTCCTTTTTCAGTTTTGATCTATCTAAAATCGAAGATATGATTTCATTAAGTATTTTCTTATTATTAATGCTGTTGCTAACAATCAAAAGTAAATCCGTTTTTATGAATCCTATCTTATTATTAGCTGGCTATAACCTTTATGATTTAGAATATGAGTTTGACGGCAAAACTTGCTCAACCATCGTAATAAGCAAAGAGGAAATGTATACCGATGAACGTTTTTACATACGAAGCCTAACCAGATTTTTATATATAGTAATAGAAAAGAAAATTAATAATAATGCTAACGATGAGACAGAAATTTAGAGCATTAAAAGACCTTGATTTACAAAATGCTGATGTGTCGTTAGCAATTGTTAAGGAGTATAAAAAGAATAGAGAATCTAAGTATATGGTTAATTACGTACAAATTAACCCCAATTTAGAAACTCGTTTACGGAACATTGTAACTCGTAAAATAAATTCAGCAAATACATTTGAAGACTACACCTTTGATTGTCCTGAACCAGAAGAAGACCAAGTAAGAGCAATCAATTATGAAGAAACAGACTTTTACAGGATATTCGAGCAATTACAAGATTTAAATCCTGAAGAAGACATAATAGAAAACATTGAAGAACTTGTTAAAGCAAAAGCCTATTTAATTATACTACGCAATGAAGAAGGAATTCAGGTTGTAGGGTTTAAGACATTACCTGAAAACTGGAAAATGAAACGAGACCGAGGATTAATTCCTCTTCTTTACAGAGAAAACCGTTTTGAAGATTTAGAAGAAGAAAATGTTTTCAGTATATCTTCTTTTGTTGACTTGATTTATTTCAATGAAGCACTTTTTATTCTTTCAAAGAAGAATTTTGAGAGCGGACTTAATTTCCGTAATGGAATGTTAGCAAAAGCAGATGAATTATATCAAGAAGTTCGGGAAATCAATCTATTTGTCAATATAGAAATTCTTACTAATAGGGTTGGTAATAATCAACGTTACTTACGAAAAATAGCCACTATAAAAAATTTAGGCTATTATCAAAACAATGATTACTTACAACGTCTCAGATTAATTAGCCAACAAAGAAATTGGGGAATTGAATTTCAAGAGGGACAAATTGTAATTACAGAGGAAACACTAGATGCTGTACTTACGTTATTACAAAATAAAAGACTGCATTCAGAATTAACGGATGAAACTTTTGATGTTGATAGCGCTAAACGTTTAGAAATGTAGAGTTATAAAAAATATATACGACACATAGATTATTAAATTCAATGTGTCGTTATATGCTAAGTTTTGTATATTTGCTATGAGCTAACGGAAACACGTTGAAAAACAAAGCAATAAGCACCGTTACCAAATCGTTACCTGACTTTTTTGATAATCTTTATAAAAGCTTAGTATTCAGGCAATACAGCTTTTTCCTGAAAACTTTAAAATAAAAAACGTTAAGGAATTAACGCACATTAAGGACTAAAGCTTAATGACCTAGATTTCTTAATGGTAAAAATATGATGAAGACAATTTCAGTTCCTTTAATTTTAGTGAACTTACAAGACAACGGTTTCCACATTTTAGTGGAAATTGTTGTTTTTGGAGAGAAACAATTTGCAGTGGTTGATACTGGTGCTTCACGTTCAGTTTTTGATAAAGGCCTTGTCGAAAAACACATATCGCATTTACAAGAAAACCAAGAGCAGCAAGCGGCAACCATTTTTAGCAGCACCACCACTTTGGTAGGCACCATACCGCTACTGCAAATAGGAAAGTTAAAATTACCCGACTATGAAACGGTAGCTATTGACCTGCAAAGTGTTTCAGACACCTATATTCAAATGGGACAACCTTCTATTGCTGGCATCATTGGCGGGGATATCTTAATGCAATTTAAATGCAAAATTGATTACCAGAAAAGGATATTGCGATTTTACAAAGACTGAAGAACAATCTAAAACCAAGAGTAATCGAGAAAAACATGATCACCTTCATCGCTTAATGGCTTAATACAAATTGACTATGCAAAAAATATTCATGTTCCTGATGCTGAATTTTATTGCTCTGCCAGGGTTCACCCAAGAAATAAAAATTATAGACAAACCCATTACGTACGATTCCGTACGGGTTAGGCTTTCCATTGAATATTTGAAAGAAAGGCATGGCATTATCCAAAATACCCACACAATACAGCCTAAAATGATTGTATTGCACTGGACTGCGGCAAAAACTTTTTCCTCTACTTTCAATGCTTTTAATACTTCAAAGCTACCCAATGGCGACAGAAAGGACATTGCCGTGGTAAGCAGTTTAAATACTTCATCGCAGTATTTGATTGATCGGGATGGCACCATTTACCGGCTCATGCCCGACAATTATTTTGCACGCCACGTAATTGGTTTGAACTACTGTGCCATTGGGATAGAAAATGTAGGCAGCGCCGATTTTCCGTTGACCGATGCCCAGCTAAAAGCAAATGAAGAACTGGTCAGATATCTTTCCAAAAAATATAAGATCGAATATTTGATTGGGCACTATGAGTACATAAAATTTAAGGGTACCTCCTTGTGGAAAGAAACCAACCCCAAATATCAGACAGTTAAAAATGACCCAGGGACCAACTTTATGCAAAAGATTAGAAATCGTGTTAAAGATTTAAACTTAAAAGGGGTACCTGCACAGTAAAAAACTGGCGGTGAATTGATTATAAAATTCCTTAACTTTAAGTAATCAAACAAAATAAAGACATGAAATTTTTAAAAATCTTTTTGGCGATAGTCATCGTATTAATTGCCATCTTTTTCGTTGGGGGCACGTTACTTCCCAAAACCTACTCCGTACACAGATCAATTGATATTGCGGCCAAGGACAGCGTGGTATATAAAAACATTGCGGATTTTAACAACTTCCTACAATGGAATGCATGGTCTAAAATGGACAGCACTACAAAATACAATGTAACCGGAACGCCTGAGCAGGTGGGGCATCAATACCATTGGGCGGGCAAAAAAATGGGCGAAGGCGAAATGAAAATCACTGCGGTAAAACCTTTGGAGCAAATTAAAATGGATCTAAAATTTATTAAGCCTTTTGAGAGCTTAGCTAACGTTGCATTTGACTTGGCAAAGGAAGGAGATGGCACCAAAGTCACGTGGACCATGAGCGGTGAGCATAACATCATCAGCAAATGGATGTGTGTTTTCAACAGCATGGATTCCATGATTGGTAAAGATTTTGAAGAAGGACTGAAAGCCCTAAAGGAAAAATCAGAGCAGAAATAAATTTATTTCATTTAAAATATTGGGCCCTGCCATTTTACGGCAGGGCTTTTTTTTGGTGGTAGCGCCAAACTTTTTACTCCAATTACTGTTGGTTAATGAACGGTAAAATTTCTGCCGATTTTCAAATAATATTTTTTTATCTGCTTTTTTTTAAACTATTTGCCCCTGATGAATTTATTGCTAGTTGAAGATGAACCCAATGTAGTATCAGTAGTGGTACGCGGTTTGGCCGCCGAAGGATTTAAGGTAAGCGTAGCCCCTGATGGGCACACGGGCGAAAAAATGGCTTTGGGAAACCATTTCGACCTCATCATCCTCGACATTATGCTGCCAGGCATTAATGGGCTAGAGCTTTGTAAAATCATCAAAAAAGAAAAACCTAATGTGCCCATTATCATGCTTACGGCATTGGGCAGCACTGAAAATGTAGTAGCGGGTTTAGACAATGGTGCCGATGATTATTTGATCAAACCGTTTAAGTTTGCCGAACTTTTTGCCCGCATCAGGATGTTGCTCCGCAGGTACAGCGGTTCTGTTAACCCCGATCAAATCATCAGCATCAGCGATTTGCAGATTAACCTTACCGCAAAAAACGTTAAGCGTGGCGAAAATGAAATTACACTTACCGCAACGGAGTACAGATTGCTTGAATTTTTAGCGAAAAACAAATCGAAAATCCTTTCCAGAATTGATATTTTAGAAAATGTTTGGGATATAGATTTTAACCTAGGCACCAACGTAGTGGATGTTTATGTGAATTATCTCCGCAAAAAAATAGATAAAAATAGCGACCAAAAATTAATACATACCGCCGTTGGATTGGGTTATGTACTGAAAGAAGCCTAATGCATATAGCCAAAAAAATAACTCTACTATTTGCCATTCTATCGGCCGTTATCATTTCCCTGTTAAGTGGCTTTGTTTGGTACTTTTCCAATGAATTTGCCTTTGAAGACTTTTACAAACGTTTAGAGGCCAGGGTAAACATCGCCGCCCAAATTAAATTGGTAGAAGATGAAAACAACGAAGCATATTCCAAAATGCGCAGGCAGTATCTGGAGCATCTGCCTTCTGAAAAAGAATACGTAATTAAAGCAGATACCAATACTCACCCAAACATCAATACCGACGATGCGCTACCTAAAAGCTTTTATGACCGGATTAAGGATGGGAAAATGGCCCGTTACCGTAAGGAAAACCATTTTTATGCCGGCAAGTATTTTGACATCAACCAACAAGGCTATATTGTAATTATTGCCGCAAGCGATCCTTTTGGCTTCCGCGAGCTAAGAGATCTGCAAAAAATCCTGATTGCCGGTTTTTTTCTTTCCATTATACTTTCTTTTATTGTAGGCTGGAAATTTTCCAACTACACCCTTGATCCGCTCCGGAATATCATCAAGAGCATGAAAAAGATCAAGGCCGAAAACCTGCACCTACGCCTTGACGTGAAAAGTTACGGTGGCGACGAAATGTCGGAACTGGCGCAAACCTTTAACAATATGCTTAACAGGCTGGAAACTGCTTTCGAGACACAAAACAATTTCATCAGCAATGCATCTCATGAATTGAGGACTCCGCTAACCATCATTAGTGGCGAAGTGGAATTGGCCATGGATGCGGAAATGGGATCCAAAGAACATCTGCAAGCACTGAACAAAATCAAAAGCGAAGCAGACAGACTGGAACATATTTTGACCAGCCTACTGGGCTTGGCACAATCTGGGTTTAATGGAAAGGTGCAGCCCCGTGAGGAGGTTAGGATTGATGAACTACTTTGGGAAATTAAAGACGCCGTTTACCAGGTACATCCCGAAAGCAAGATAGAACTTGATTTGAGCAAACTACCGGAAGATGAAGCGGCCGTTACCTTAAAGGCCAACAAAAACCTGTTGAAATTGGCCATTACCAATATTGTAAGCAATGCCTGCAAATATTCTGATTTTAAGCCCGTGAGCGTAAAACTGGAAAGCAACAACAACTTATTGTCCATTGCCGTAGTTGACCAAGGCATTGGCATCCCCCAGGATGATATCCAACATATTTTCGAGCCGTTTTTTAGGGCTTCCAACACCAGTAACTTTAAAGGTTATGGTGTAGGCCTCCCCCTATCCCTAAATATCATCAGGTTACACCGAGGCAGTATTGGCATTAAAACACAGGAGGGTTTGGGAACCGAAATTAAAGTAATGCTGCCCATTAATTAAAATTCTAATCTCATTCTAATCTCGCTCTTAAACGGCTATAATTTCTCTGCCCTAATATTGTGTCAAATATTTATTTGATCATTTAACAATAAGGGTTATGAAAAGAGTATTAGTTCCAACAGATTTCAATGTAGAAAGTACTAAAATAATTGACGCCATTGCATTGCACCAAGGCTTAGAAGAAGTAACCGTGATCTTTTTGCATGCTTTCAAACTATCTGATTCTATTACAGATATGCTTATGCTAAGCAGAAGAAGCCGTGATTATGAACATATCAGCGATGATTTTAACCAGAAAATTGATTTCTATACCACAAAATATGAGAACAAAATCAAAGGGATTGGCATAGAATTTTTTTACGGAAGCACCGCCGCTGCCTTCAGGAACCTTATCGAGGGTTTACAAATAGACCTGGTGGTATATGCCCAAAACCACCATTTCGCTCCAATAAACAAATACAGTATTGATCCTAAGTATCTTACCGCACGCTGCGGCTGCCAAGTACTTGAACTGGATACTGAAGTAATTGCCAAAGAACAGGAACTTTTCGAAACTAAAATGCAGCCTATAAAAACGGCCAAAACGATTAGTGCCTAGTTTTAAATTATCAACATTAAAAACCCAATATCATGCTGTTACGAAAAAACATACCAATCACCTACATATTTGGGAAAATTAAGCAAGAACTACTTTTCGTGGTACTATATTCAGTAGGCGTAGTAGTACTTTACCAAAATTTTCACGTTACACGTATCTCTATTCCAATTGCTGTTCCGGCATTGCTGGGCACCATTATATCGTTGCTATTGGCCTTTAGGTCTAACCAAGCGTATGATCGTTGGTGGGAAGCCAGAATTTTGTGGGGCGCCATTGTAAACGACTCCAGATCACTTGCAAGACAAATCATGTCATTTGTAGACAGTCCCTACGCTTTGGAGGAAACGGATGCGTTTAAAGACAGGTTCATTAAACGACAAATTGCCTGGTGCTATGCCCTGAGCCAGTCATTAAGAGGCTATAGCTCCTCCAAAGGACTGGAAAGATACCTGACCAGCGAGGAATACGCTTACATTAAAAGACAGAACAATGTTACCATGGCATTACTAGAACTTCACGCCATGGATCTGAAAAAAGCTTTACAGGAAGGTTGGATCAACAAATACCAACAAATTGAAATAGATAAGACGCTTAATGCACTATGTAACCACATGGGTGGATGTGAACGGATCAAGAAAACAATTTTTCCGGTAACCTATAGCAAATACATCCACATGTCTATCTTTTTATTTATCATGATGTTGCCTTTTGGATTGATCGAATATTTTGGCCTGATGGAGATTCCTGTAGTGATTTCCATTTCAGTATTCTTCTTACTGGTAGAAAAAATGGCGGTGCATTTGCAGGATCCGTTTGAGAACAAACCTACGGATACCCCTACTACAACGATTTGCAGGACCATAGAAAAAGACCTCTGTCAGATGCTAGACGACCATAAGCTTTTCGAGGACAAAGCCCATGTAGATATGGCGCCCGTAGGGTCATATTACATCTTATAAAAGTTTTCTTAGTTTTTGTTTTTTATCAAATCAGAAAGCCCTCCGAAGCGTAATGCTGGAGGGCTTATTTTTTTATTAGCTATATAAAAGCTTCAATTTATCAGCTATGGCTTTACTCTCTAAAACACCGTCTTTTTCCGTTTTTAGTGCAGCGATATAGTACACAGCGAAAAGAACAGTCAAAATAGATACAATTAGATAACCTTTATTTAAGCCAAACAACAGACCGCTTGATGGCTTGACAATGGCCTGAAAAACCATCATTAAGAATAAACCAAAATATCCAGCATACGTGCCAGAGATCTTATAAACCATGTATCTTTTATAAGCTAACGGCTTAAAACCTCTATATGCCTGTATGGCGAAAAATATAATGAAGGCTAAAAAAAATACCGCAAAGAAATTATCTTTATTGGATATTAAATTTTGCAATTGATATATTCCAAAAGCCGACAAAAAGACAGCCCATATATATTTAATACCAAAAAATGAGGAAAAATGCTGTAAAAAGAGCTTCCAGTATTTTTTATTCAAGCCTTTTACAATTGATTTTTCAATTTTAGTAAAGCCAGCCTTTCCAAAAGATACTCGTGTTTGATTTACGGCATCCTGAAATGCCAAATTGGGATCTTCCGTCATCTTTTCTTCTACTGCAGAAGCAATGTGATCCAAAATCTCCATTTGAACATCAATGTATTTAAATCCAATCTCATCAAGATAGACTCTTATTTTCTCTAATTGTATTTTGCTTAGGTTCATATTAGGCGGTTAATATTTTCATTTTAGGGTATCATGTTGTAGGTTTTAGGTTCAATAACAATTGCAATTGGGCAATAAAATCTTTGGCCTCTTGTAATTTGTTAACCATTTCCTTATTCCCGCTTCTCGATAAGGAATAGTATTTTCTGAGCCTGTTGTCAACTACTTCGGTAGTAGTTTCCAAAAAGCCCTCCGCTTCAAGTTTATGTAGCGCAGGATATAAAGCACCTTCTTTCAACATTAGCTCACCTTTGGTAATCTGCTTTACTTTCTGGGTGATTTCATAGCCATACATCCTATCATTTTCAGACAATAGTTTTAGCACTATAGTTTGAAGCGTACCCTTGAACAATTCATTATTTGTCGACATATACAAATATATAACTTTTTATATACATAAGAAAATTATGTATATAAAAATTAAATAAAAAAAGCCTTCTCTACACAAGATAGAGAAGGCTTTAATTTTATATTTGGGTCTTAAAAAGAGAGACTAAGCGTCAATTTTTGCGTATTTAGCATTACGCTCAATGAACTCTCTACGTGGTGCAACCTCATCACCCATCAACATGGAGAAGGTATGGTCACATTCCGCAGCATTTTCAATGGTGGCCTGCATTAGGGTCCGACGGGCAGGATCCAAGGTGGTTTCCCACAACTGCTCTGCGTTCATCTCTCCCAAACCTTTATAACGTTGTACATGTACACTATCTTCTTTGCCTGCACCTTTTAAACGTTGGATGGCAGCATCACGCTGTGCATCATTCCAAGCGTATTCAAAGTCTTTTCCTTTTTTCACCTGGTACAGTGGTGGCGCAGCAATGTAAACATAACCAGCCTCAATTAGCGGCTTCATATAACGGAAGAAAAAGGTCAGGATCAACGTCGTAATGTGCGAACCGTCAATATCGGCATCGGTCATGATTACGATTTTGTGATAACGCAGTTTAGCAAGGTTTAAAGCTTTATCATCCTCCTCGGTACCAATACTTACACCTAAAGCCGTAAACATATTTTTGATCTCATCATTTTCGTAGATCTTATGTTCCATTGCTTTCTCTACGTTTAAGATTTTACCCTTTAACGGAAGGATAGCTTGGTAGTTCCGATCACGACCTTGTTTAGCGGTACCGCCCGCCGAGTCACCCTCAACCAGGAAGATCTCACATTTTTCTGGATCACTATCCGAGCAATCGGCTAGTTTACCGGGCAAACCCGAACCACCCATTACGCTCTTACGTTGCACCATTTCACGAGCCTTGCGAGCTGCTGCCCTAGCCGTGGCCGCCAAAATAACCTTGTTAACAATCATTTTAGCTTCCTTCGGATTTTCCTCAAGGTAAATACCCAAGGCCTCTCCCACCGCCTGATCCACGGACCCCATTACCTCAGAGTTGCCTAACTTGGTCTTGGTCTGTCCCTCAAACTGTGGTTCCGCTACCTTAACCGATACTACCGCCGTTAAACCTTCCCTAAAGTCGTCGCCGGTAATCTCAAATTTTACGTTTTTCAACAAGCCCGATTTCTCCGCATAAGCTTTTAACGTACGGGTTAAACCACGACGGAAACCCGCAATGTGCGTACCACCTTCGTGGGTGTTAATGTTGTTTACGTAAGAGTGAACGTTTTCCGAGTAGCTGTCATTGTATTGCATGGCCAGCTCTACCGGAATACCCGCTTTAATTCCCTCTACATAAATAGGTTCAGGGATCAATGATGGCCTGGTGCCGTCCAAAAACTGAACAAACTCTTTTAAGCCACCTTCCGACCTGAAAGTTTCCGACAAGAAAGTGCCGTCGTCGTTCTTCTCACGCTCATCAGTTAAAGTTAAGCTGATGCCTTTATTCAAGAAAGCTAACTCGCGTAAACGACCAGCCAAAGTATCATACTTATACTCTGTAGTTTGCGTAAAAATCTCAGCATCTGGCTGGAAGGTTTGGATGGTTCCTGTCTTATCAGAAGTGCCAATTTCCTTTACATCAAACAAAGGCTTACCTCTTTCATATTCCTGCGTAAAGATTTTGCCTTCGCGGTGCACAACTGTTTTTACATGGGTTGACAGGGCATTAACGCAACTTACGCCCACACCATGTAAACCACCAGAAACTTTATAGGTATCCTTATCAAATTTACCCCCGGCGTGCAATACGGTCATTACAATTTCAAGGGCCGATTTGCCTTCCTTTTTATTGATCCCCGTTGGGATACCACGTCCATTATCTTCTACGGTAATCGAATTACCTTCATGTATGGTTACAAATATGTCTGTACAATAGCCTGCAAGCGCCTCATCAATAGAGTTATCTACAACTTCATAAACCAAGTGGTGCAAACCTTTAACCCCGGTATCACCGATATACATGGAAGGACGCTTACGAACAGCTTCTAAACCTTCTAAAACCTGTATATTATCGGCCGAATAATTTGAGTTTGGATCTTTTTCTTCGCTCATATTTTATGTTCAAATTTAAGAATCAAAAATACGCATTTTTTATGGATTTCAGGGCATTGTGGATAACTATTCAAGTGTTAAAATCGTCCAAAAAGTGTCACAATCTCATGATCTTAAAAAAGCATTTTAAACCAGGCAACAAACCACATTTCAGCGAACTAAATTGTTTAATAGCCACCTACTTTTAGGATGTTCGGATTTGATTTTTATATTTGCTAAAATTTAGAAGGACAGAATGAAACTAAACACAGTAAAATTTAGCGGACTAGCTACCGCAGTTGCCATCGTTTCTGTGATGAGCGCTTGTGGAAACAAAGAAACAAAAACTGAAGGCACTGCTACCAAAACCACGGTAAGTGTAGATGCCAACAAGGATAAAATTGTATTTGTAGATTCAGATTCTTTATTGAACCAATACGAATACTTTAAAGTATTGAAAACCAAAATGGAAGCCAAGGGAAAAGCTGCCGATGCCGATCTTAAGGCAAAAGGGCAAGCCTTCCAACGTGATATGCAACAATATCAATCGCAAGCAAACAGCATGACTGCCGAGCAAAGAGCCGCCACAGAGGAAAGATTGGGCCGTAAACAACAAGAGTTGCAGGCTTATCAGCAAAATGCCGGTGCTGCTTTCCAAAACGAGCAAGCAAAAGAGCAAGAGGCACTTTACAACAAAGTAGCGGATTATCTTAAAACCTACGCCAAAGAGAAAGGCTATAAAATGGTGCTGAAATACCAAAAAGGTATGGGCGACATTCTTTTCGCTGATGAAAGTTTGGATGTAACTAGAGAGGTCATTAAAGGCTTAAATGAAGCTTATAACAAAGAGAAAAAATAATCTTTGATGATAAAATATTAAAAAGTCTCGCAATTGCGGGACTTTTTTTTGCAAAATCTTTTAAAAATCTATAAATTAAGTTCTACCTATGGAACCACGTCAAAAATTATTTTGGGAGATCAAGTCTCTCCTACTAAATGCGTTTGCTAACCGTATAGAAACCAACGACAGCGATGGATCATTCATTGCCATAAAAGATTCTTTTTTTGGATGGCTAGCGATCCCGATAGCTTATTGGTTGGCTTCGATCGTTACCATGTAAGTTACAGCAACAGTGATATTGAAAAAGACCCAAACCAAGTCTATGAGCTTATTTTTAAACTATTAACCAATAGGATAAGGGTAACCAAACTAGAAAAGAAATAGAATTTGTACCAAAAATAATCGAAAAAGCTACCCTGCAGAATTATAAAGATAAACATACCTAGTTTTCATTTTATTCAATAGCTTAGCTAATACCATTAACTTTCTGTAACATCTTTTAACTTTTGCACCTCTAACTCGTTGTAAATCCTACAACATGGACCAATACCAACAGCAAATAGTCCTGGAACTTCAGTTTTGGAAGTTGGAAGTGATGAAAAAGCCTTCGCTAGTGGACAATATTGCTACTAAGGTGCAGGAAAAAATTAACAGCTATATCCCGCAAAAGGCACATAATGCGGTTACCGCCGTCATTAAACAAATGGTAAAAGCGGTATTGTTCGGTTCGGAAATTACCAGCTCCAAGTTGCCACCTCAAGAAATGAGCCTCCTGCACAGGGAAGCCCTAGTGAAAGCCAAAATAGACAGCTACTGCAAAACCGGAGCGGCAGAGGGCGGCATTACCGGTGCCGGTGGCTTTTTAATGAGCATGGCCGATTTTCCGGTATTGATTGCCATCAAAATTAAGCTGCTTTATGAAATAGCAGCAATTTACGGCTACAATGCCGGCGATTTTAGAGAGCGGCTATATGTTCTACATATTTTTCAATTGGCATTTTCTAGCAAAAAGGGGAGCCAACAAGTGTTGGCACAAATGGAAAACTGGGATCAAAAGCTTTTCTTATTGCCCGAGAACGGCGACCAGTTTGACTGGCAAACTTTCCAGCAGGAATACCGCGACTATATTGACTTAGCTAAACTGGCACAGTTACTCCCGGTGGTAGGTGCCGCCGTTGGGGCGGTTGCCAATTACCAGCTCATTAAAAAATTGGGGAAAACCGCAATGATGAGCTACAGGATGCGGGAGCTCCAAAAACGAGAATGAGCTCATTGGATGGCCTGAAAATTTAGTATCGAACTTGGCTTTTTGAACGAAGTTGGTGCAAAAACTTTGTTAATTAAACCCGATTGAAGTGAAAATCCTTTTTTTGATGGCCGTCATTCAACGGCTGCCAAAAAAAGATTGCAACGAAAAGCGGGGCTGCCATTACCAAGAACCACGGCATGAACTTTTGCTAAAAACACCTTTAACCTTAAACCTTTCAGCTTCCACCTTTTTTAACTACCTTTGCGGCTTATTTTTCAGCAACATGATTTCAGTTTCAAACCTATCGTTACGTTACGGAAAACGTACACTATTTGAGGACGTTAACCTAAAGTTTACCCATGGCAACTGCTATGGTGTAATTGGCGCAAATGGCGCAGGTAAATCTACCTTCATGAAGATTTTATCTGGCGATGTACAGCAAACTAGTGGCTCGGTAGCCTTTACCCCAGGCGAGCGCATGGCGGTACTTAAGCAAAACCATTACGAATTTGACGAGTTTCCAGTGATTGAAACGGTTATGATGGGTCACAAGCAGCTGTACGACATCATGAAGGAAAAAGATGCCATCTATATGAAGGAAGATTTTAGTGAGAAAGATGGCGAACGTGCTGGCGAATTGGAAAATCTTTTCGCTGAAATGGATGGCTGGAACATGGAAAGCAATGCTGCTACCCTGTTGAGCAACCTCGGGATCAAGGAAGAATTTCACCACAAGTTATTGAAAGAATTGGATGGTAACCAAAAAGTACGCGTGTTATTGGCACAGGCTTTATTTGGCAATCCTGATATTTTATTACTGGATGAACCTACCAACGATTTGGACATTGACACCATTGCTTGGTTGGAAAATTTCTTGGCCGATTACCAGAACATTGTATTGGTAGTAAGCCACGACAGGCACTTTTTAGATGCGGTTTGTACGCACATTGTGGATATCGATTTTGGCAAAATGAACATCTATACCGGCAACTATAGCTTCTGGTACGAAAGTAGCCAGTTGGCCTTGAAACAACGTGCCGACCAAAACAAGAAACTAGAGGATAAAGTAAAGGAATTGCAGGAATTTATCCGCAGGTTTAGCGCCAATGCTTCTAAATCCAAGCAGGCCACTTCTAGGAAAAAAGCTTTGGACAAGATTGATATTTCAGAGATCAAGGCTTCTAGCCGCAAGTATCCGGCCATTATGTTTAACAACAATGGCGCCCGTGAAGCTGGCGATCAAATTTTACAGGTAGAAAAATTAAGCAAGACGGTTAACGGTGAAGTAATGTTCAAAGACATTACCTTTATGGTTAATAAAGGTGATAAAATTGCAATTCTTTCGCAGAATAGCTTGGCTACCGCAGCTTTTTATAATATACTGAATGGCAATGACAAAGACTATACTGGCGAGTTTAAATTTGGCGTAACCATTAGTATTGCGGATATTCCCAATGACAATACCGAGTTTTTTGCCAACAAAGATGAAAATTTGGTGGATTGGCTACGTGAGTACTCTGGAACCGACGCCGACGAGCAATTTGTACGCAGTTTTTTGGGACGTATGTTGTTTTCGGGAGAAGAGGTACTGAAAAATGTGAAGGTACTTTCTGGAGGGGAAAAAATGCGCTGCATGTTCTCTAGAATGATGTTGCAACAAGCAAACTTTCTATTGTTTGATGAACCTACCAATCACTTGGATTTGGAATCGATTACGGCTTTAAACAACGGCATGAAAGATTTTAAGGGCACCATGTTGTTTACCTCACGAGATCATGCCTTAACCGAGTCGGTAGCTAATCGTATTATTGAAATTACCCCAAATGGAATTATTGATAAATTGATGACTTACGACGAGTACATCAACAATGATGACGTGGCCAGGTTGAGAGCAGAAATGTATAAATAATTTAAGGCCATTGCCCCGAAAAGCTTCGGGTTGGATTGCTATTATTGCAGAAAGCGCCCCGGGAAATAATTTCCCGGGGCGCTTTCATGATTATCGTTATTTAAACCCCATTATGGGTTGAACGCCAATGAAACATAGTACATTGCACCAACTTCGGGGTTACCATAAGAAGTGATATAGTATTTGTTCAGAATGTTTGACCCACCAATTTTAATTAATGAATTTACTGAAGGCACTTTAAAATTCACCTGAGCATCTACAGTACCAAATGCTGGCACTTCGCCACCGGCAAATGAAGAGAACCAAACGAATTTATCTTGCCAACGATAGTTCACATTAAAACCTACGTTTTTAAACACTTCGCGGTTGCTGATCCCTAAGTTGTAACGAATTTCTGGTGTATTGAAATCATTGTTGTAGTCGGCAGGTAAATCATTTAATTTGTTGTAAGATACATTGCCGGAAAACGTGTATTTGCCTCTTACGTAATCTAAACCAAATGCACCACCATAAGTAGTAACTTTACCAGTTGCATTTACAGGCACACCAAATTTTACAAATGTAGGTGAAGTTGGCGTTCCCTGATTTTGATAGACATTTACCCCAGTGATAAAATCTTTATACTGGTTATAGAAACCATAAATATCAATTAGGAAGTTTGACCCCAATAAACCTTTATAACCCAATTCGTATGCTGTTACGCTTTCAGGGCGTACACCTCGAGGATCAAAGGTGTAAGTAGGCGGAGTGGTTGTTGCGCCGGCTACTAAAGCTCTATATCCTGCCTCGGTAATTGGTTTATTGGTTAACAAATTATATTTATTTAAGAAAGATGGAAGTCCTCCAATTAAACGCTGGCTACCTCCCCCAACTGACAGGTCAATATATTGATTTTGAGTGGTTGGATTACGGAAACCTGTTTGGAACGACGCCCTGATATTAGAGTTTTTAGCCACGGTCCATACGCCAGTAACGCGTGGGGTAAAACGGCCATCAAAATTCTGACTCTTATCAAAACGACCTGCTACGGTTAACTTAAATGCTTCACCAAATTTTTTACCTAACTGTCCAAATGCTGCGTATTCATCAATATCTATTTCTCTATTTAAATCATCAAAAATAGTTCCACCAGAATTCAAATCAAATCTACGGGCCGAAGCGCCTACTTGAAATTCTACAACGTTGTTGAACAAACGAGAGAAATTATACATCCCCTCGTAATGGTAAAGATTTGACTTATCATTGAATTTAGCACCATAAATACCCTTATCCATATTAGTTTGGCTGATATAGGTATTTCTGATTTGTTGCGCATAGTTTTCGAACTGGGCTGAGCCTGGCAAAACTCTACCTGCATCTGCTGCATTACGAGCCATTTGATGTGCTGTGGCGCTATTGGCACCACCTGATATTGCTCCTATGTAATTTCCAACATATTGTGGAAACCATACGGTTGAAGCCTTGGTCTTCTCGTTGATGTAGCTGCCCAAGATCGAGGAAATGTACGAGTCGCCGGAACGCTCTTGTGTAGTGTAACCTCTTACATAAAAATCTTCTCCCTTAAGTTCCAACTTATATAGTCCGATGTTGAAATTACGTAACGAATAACGATCTGAGCCCGTATAAACAGAGGTACCAGTACCCCAGTTAGCTAGTGCAGAAAGCTGGATAGTATTAGTCAGATTATAATACAATCCTCCGGACATCTTCAAAGATTTGGTATTATAATCTACCAAGTTAATCTCATCATAACCTGTTCTGGAAACGTTTGAATTAAGTGCCGCATTTAGGGCTGGAGTATTAATTCCTGCGTAAAAAGCACGAGTATTTGCATTTGTTGCCAGAAAAGAATTCAGCATCGCTAAACGTGTAGGATCTGATTTAAAATTATTTATCTGAACCTCAGTAGGCATTGTAGTACCTGGAATTCCCAACGCAGCTTTAACATAACTGGATGTTCCGGCATTTAAAACAGAGTTAGCCACTGCCCTCATATTTTGACTAACTTCATCACCATAAACATTCACTCCATCGTAGTTTGGATCTGATTGGCGGTTGCCCGACGTAGGCATATTACGTGCCCTATCGAAGTTCGATTGATTAGTGCCAAACCAGTCTTTCGCCTGTAAAAACGAGAAGGCAAACTTTGCTCCAAACTTGTTGTTCCAAGATTTGGCCATGCGCATATCAAATTGCTTAAATTCTTGAACAGAGGTATTATTATCATTAACATGATTTATTCCTGTTTTCAACTGAAAGCTAGCTCCCTGATATTTAAATGGATCTTTAGAAGTCATCAACAAAGTACCGCTGATACCTCCAGCACCATACAAGGCAGAGGAAGCACCTGGCAACAGCTCTACGTTATCTACATCAAGCTCTGTAATACCCACAATGTTACCTACAGAAAAGTTTAGGCCAGGCGCCTGGTTGTCCATTCCGTCAATTAACTGGTTGAAACGGGTATTACCGTTGGCATTAAAACCTCGGGTATTGTACGATCTAAACGTTAAACTTTGCGTACTCATCTCCACCCCTTTAATGTTTTGAATAGCATCGTAGAACGATGGAGCGGCAATTTCCTTAATCTGGGCAGCGCCCATGCGTTCGATAGTTACCGGCGATTCTAGGATACGCTCTGGCGTACGCGATGCTGAGACTACCACTTCCTGGCCCAAAATTGCGCCAGATTCCAGTTCAAAGCTCAAATTGGTTGCCATACCGGTAATTTCCCGCTCTACCGTATTAAAACCAACAAAACTTACAGAAAGTGTAAAAGGTGGTTTTTCGGTAGTTGTAAAAGAGAATTTGCCATTTTGGTCGGTAGAAGAACCTATTGTTTTTCCCTTCACTGTTACACTTACCCCGGGAATTGGTTCTTTGGTTAGCTTATCAGTTACGGTGCCACTAACCACAATGCTCTGCGCACTAGCCGCGAACCCGGTCCACAGCAAAACACAAAGCACAAGAAATACTTTAGTAATAGTTTTGTTCATACTTCTGTAGTTTATATTGTTTATTTTAACATAAACTTAATACAATTTTTGGTACTTACAAATTTTTATTCTGCCATTGATGAAGCACTAATTAAAATTAGATTGTCCTTCATTTCATTTTTATAATTAAATTGGCTTCGGCCTAAAGCAAACCAAAAACATAACCCGCACCAATGAACAGAGTTAAAGCACTGATATGCGTTCTCATCCCTATTCTGTTGGGATATTTCTTAAATACAAAATTTGGTGATCTTCCTCCTATTTTAAAATTTTTAAATCCTTTTACCGGATTTTGGCAAAATGCCGAGGGGATGTTACCCAGCAAAAGTAAAAAGCTAGTCCTGAAGAACGCCAGAGACAATATAGAGATTGCATTTGACGATCGTATGATTCCCCATGTATTTGCTAAAAATGATCACGACTTGTACTACGCACAGGGCTATGTTACCGCTATGCACAGGCTTTGGCAAATGGATTTCCAAACTCGTTTTGCCGCTGGCAGAATATCGGAAGTTGTTGGGGCAAAAGCCATAGAAGTAGATAAATATCAACGGCGCATGGGCATGGTATATGGGGCAGAAAATTCCCTAGAAGGCATGATGGCCGATCCCCATGCCAGGGAAATGCTTTTAGCTTACACCGATGGTATTAACGACTATATCAAATCGTTGAACCGCCACAACCTGCCCATAGAATACAAACTACTAGACTTTAAGCCTGAAAAATGGACGCCGATAAAATGCGCTTTACTACTTAAACAAATGTCGGCGGTGTTGGCCATGGGCTCCGACGAGTTTTACATGACCAACATCCTTAAAAAATACGGCCCAGCAATTACAAAAGACCTATTCCCCGATTATCCATTTAAGGAAGATCCTATTATCCCGGCAGGCACCAAATGGGATTTTACGCCCCTGGCTATTCCGGCCACACCTAAATCTTTTACCGACATGATGAGCACTAACATTGCCACCAAGCAAAAAGAAGAAGGCATAGGGAGCAACAACTGGGCAGTATCAGGGATAAAAACGGCTTCGGGATTTCCAATTTTGGCAAACGACCCGCACCTGGATTTAACCTTGCCTTCCATCTGGTACCAGATACAATTACACGCTCCTGGAATAAATGCCTATGGAGTATCTCTTCCCGGCGCTCCGGGAATCATTATTGGCTTTAACCAAAACATTGCTTGGGGCGTAACCAACGTAGCCGCTGATGTGCTTGATTTTTATCAGATTAAATTTAAGGACGATAAGCACCAAAGCTATTGGTACAACAACAAATGGCAAAATACCAAGCCTCGATATGAAAAAATTACCGTAAAAGGCGCTGCTGATATAGTAGACACCGTGCTTTATACGCATCATGGCCCCGTGGTTTACTTCCAGAAACCCAGCTACGGTAGGGCAGCCAATGTGCCAACCGGGCATGCTTTACGCTGGATAGCTCATGATAAATCAAATGAACTAAAAGCCTTCTATTTATTGAACAGGGGCAAAAACTATAACGACTATCGTAAAGCCTTGCCTTACTTTACCGCACCTGCCCAAAACTTTATTTTTGCAAGTGCAGATAATGATATAGCCATTACCCCAAATGGCAAATTTCCTTTAAAGTGGAAAAACCAAGGAAAATTCATTTTGGACGGCACTGATCCAAGTAACGATTGGCAAGGCTGGATTCCTGCGGCACAAAATCCAACAGTTAAAAATCCGCCACGAAATTTTGTAAGTTCAGCCAACCAATCCTCTACCGATCCGAGCTATCCGTATTACATCAATTGGGAGTTTTCTCCTTATGAAAGAGGAAAGCGAATTAACGACAGGCTAAAATCAATGGACAAAATTACTGCCGACAGCATGCGCCGCCTGCAAACAGATTCGTACAGCATTATGGCCGAAAATTTACTGCCCTACCTACTTCCTTTGGTAAATACAGCTAACCTAAACGCTACCCAAAAAGAAGCCTACAACCTCAGCACAAACTGGAACAAATATTTTGATGCCAAATCTATAGCGGCCAGTGTATTTGATTTGTGGACAAAGAGATTGTCTATTGAAATTTGGGACGATGAGTTTAACGATAAACAACAGCCGATGCGCTACCCGTCTCGCGATAGAACCATAGAAATGATCCAAAAAGACCCGAATGCAAGATGGTTTGACAATGTGAACACCGCCAAAAAAGAAACCTTGACGGATTTGGTCAATAGCTCATTTAAATATGCCTGCGACAGCCTCGAAAGAAAATATGGTCCAATAGGCGAAGATTGGCAATGGGCCAAGGTGAAAAACACTAACGTACCACATTTAGCAAAAATACCTGGTTTTGGCTCCAAAAAACTACTTATAGGTGGTTCAAAAAGTACCGTAAATGCCTTAAGCGAAAGTAATGGCCCATCATGGAGAATGGTGATTGAATTGGGCAAAACCCCTAAAGGACATGGCGTTTATCCGGGCGGACAATCTGGAAACCCTGGCAGCCCTTTCTACGACAACATGATTGACACTTGGGCGCAAGGAAAGCTATATGATTTGTTCTTTATGCAATCTATGGACGACAAATCAGGAAAAATTATCTCACGTTATAAAATCTCAAAAAAATAAAAATGGTTTTCATCGTAATCATCATCATATCGTTTGCTCTACAATCTTTTTTCCCCTGGTGGGTAGTTATTGTAGCCTCATTTGCTACTTGCGGTATCATTGGTAAAACTGCAAAGATATCTTTCTGGCAACCATTTTTAGCTATTGTGGTGCTATGGACAGCCATGGCGTTATACAAAAGTATGCCCAACCACCATTTGTTGGCAGCAAGAGTAGCCGAAATGTTTGGGCTAAAGGTTTGGCCTGCAATACTGGCCTTAAGTGCGCTTATTGGCGGATTAGTCGCGGGAGTTAGTGGTCTTTGCGGTTATTACTTCAGAAAATCAACTATCACCCCAAAAGCAAAATCGTAATCAGTATAAAAAACTTCGTATTTTTGCCCAGTGAATTCAAATCCTGGGCATTTTTTTTTAATCAGCAATGAGCAAGATTTTAACCAATCTGCCTTAGCTGCATTTAGGCATCAAGCAACAAATTGCGAAATTTACCAACAGTATATTTCACACCTTGGGATCGATCCTTTGGAAATCAGCCATTATACCCAAATCCCTTTTCTACCGATCAGCTTTTTCAAATCACGCAGGGTAACTTCTTCCTCAAAACCCGCAGAAATTACTTTTAGCAGCTCAGGCACTACCGGGCAAATGACCAGCAAGCACTTCGTGCAGGATGTATCCATTTATGAAAACAGCTATAATAAAGCTTTTGAGCTTTTTTACGGCAGCCCTAACGAGTATTGCATCTTGGCACTCCTACCTTCTTATCTGGAACGAGACGGATCTTCTTTGATCTACATGGTAGATGATCTGCTTAAACAAAGTACCCACCTGCTAAGCGGCTATTTTTTGCACAACCACCAACAGCTTTTCGAAACATTGCAAACCCTTAAAGCAACAAAACAAAAAACACTTTTAATTGGTGTTACTTACGCTCTTTTAGACTTTACCGAGCAATACCAAATTGAATTTCCCGAACTGATTGTTATGGAAACGGGTGGGATGAAAGGAAAAAGAAAAGAAATGGTACGAGCCGAACTGCACCACCTGCTTTCGGCGGCATTTGGGGTTGAGCACATCCATAGTGAATATGGGATGACAGAACTGCTGTCTCAGGCATATTCTAAAGGAAGTGGTATTTTCGAATGCCCTCCGTGGATGAAAATATTGTTGCGGGACACCTCCGACCCGCTAAGTCTTCTTTCAGCAGCAAATACCACTGGCGGCGTTAATGTAATTGATTTGGCCAATATAAACTCCTGTTCGTTCATTGCCACACAGGATCTGGGCAAAATACACGGAGAAAATCGCTTCGAAATAATGGGCCGGTTTGATGATGCAGATATTAGAGGCTGCAATCTTTTAGTACAGTAGCTTAATTTTTAAACCTTCTATCAAATTTAAAGACCCGCTTTGAAACCAGTTTGACTTTACCTGCATCCTTGTGACTTGGATTCCTCAAACCATTATGTTCTTCTTTAACCAAAACCGAAGGTGCCAAAACTGCCAGTTTATCATCAGACAATTACACCAAAATATATACATTCTGTCTTGAAATGCCCAAAAAAATAACGCATTTAAAGTGCGTTATTTTTTTTGGGAATCAGCTTATTTCACTACTTGGCGATAATCAAAAAGTAGTTCTTCTTTCCTTTTTGCACCACTAAAAACTCGTCGTTAATTAAATCAGCAGCTGAAAAAGCGACATTTAAATCTGTTACTTTATTTTTATTAATGCTCAAACCACCGCCCTGAACAGTCTTTTTCACTTCTCCTTTGGAAGGAAAAACAGTAGTCTTTTCAGCCAATAACGACGGCGTATCGATACCATTTGCTAAATCAGCTTTTGCGATAACAAACTGGGGGATACCTTCAAAAATATCTAACACCTCTGCCGTTGGCAATCCTTTCAGAAATTCCAAAGAACCATTTCCAAACAAAAATTCAGAGGTTTTAATGGCAGTTTCCAAAGCTTCGGCGGAGTGGGTTCTAACGGTAATATCTTCTGCCAATGCTTTTTGTAAAATACGCAAATGCGGCGCTTCATCATGTTGTTTTTCCAAAGCTTCTATCTCGGCTTTACTTTTTAACGTAAAAATTCTTATCCAGGCTTTTACGTCGCTGTCTGAAGCATTTAGCCAGAATTGATAGTATTTATACGGCGAAGTTTTAGCAGGGTCAAGCCAAATTGCCCCACTTTCGGTTTTACCAAATTTGGTTCCATCTGCTTTTTTGATCAATTGGGTGGTTAAAGCATAGGCCGTGCCCTGATCTTTCCTCCTGATCAGTTCTGTTCCGGTAACGATATTGCCCCATTGATCAGAACCGCCCATCTGCAAAACGCATTGATGATGTTTCCACAAATAATAAAAATCGTAACCTTGCACCAGCTGATAGCTAAACTCCGTAAATGACATGCCGTTATCTCCTTCCAAACGTTTTTTCACGCTATCCTTTGCCATCATGTAGTTTACGGTAATGTGCTTACCTACCTCACGGATAAAGTCCAGGAAATTGAAATTTTTGAACCAATCGGCATTGTTAACCATTACCGCACCATTTCCTTCATCCTCAAACTTCAAGAACTTGGCCAACTGCTTTTTCATCCCATCAAGGTTGTGAGCAACCATTTCTTCCGTTTGCAGATTACGTTCATCCGATTTTCCAGACGGGTCACCTACCATTCCCGTTGCACCGCCTACCAACGCTACCGGCTTATGCCCCGCTCTTTGGAAGTGGATCAGGGTCATGATCTGGGTCAAATGCCCTACATGCAAAGAATCAGCAGTTGGATCAAAACCAATATAGCCAGCACACATGCCTTCGTTCAGTTTCTGCTCAGTATCAGGCATAATGTCGTGCAACATGCCTCTCCAACGTAATTCTTCTACAAAATTTATCATCTTTTTAACGATTTTAGGGCACAAAGATAACAATTAGCTGATTAACTAATTAGCCAATCAGCTAATGATTTGGGGCTTTTAGGTTATATTTACAAAATGAACTTTCTTTCGCATTTTTATTTTGATCGGAATACAACTAACGCCAATATCGTCATCGGGACTGTGCTGCCTGATCTACTCAAAAATGCCAACAAAAACTGGAATGTTCATCCTGAAAAATATCCCGAATTATTCCAGCAAGCCCATTTACAACCAATACTTACGGGCTGGAAAAGACATCTACAAGTAGACATACTGTTTCATTCGTCGGATTTTTTCAACATCAAAACCCAAGAACTTAAGCAACTGCTACTTCCCATCTTAAAAGACACGCCGGTAAGGCCTTCTTTTTTAGCACATATTGGTGTTGAGCTACTTTTGGATCATCTACTTGTCCAACATCAAAAAATAGCCATTTATTCGTTTTATGATCAGTTAGAGGCTGCTGATCACCAACATTTAACTGAATTTATCCACCAGTGCAAAATAAGCGACAGCAGCTTATTCTTCAAGTTTTTAAACAGCTTTAAATCAAGCAGGTACCTGCTAAGCTATCAAAAACTGGAAAATATCAGTTATGCCTTACAACGCATTTGTATGCGCCTGTGGGAACGCCCTTTTACCGAAAAAACCACCTACCAACTTACCTCTATATTGGAATTTTATAAAAACCAATTGGAAGTAGATTTTATGATTATATTTGAGGAAATAGAAAATCGGTTAACCTAACCATGCGCAAGTATCAGCTACTCATTATTATAGCTTTTTTTACCATCTCTGCAAAAGCTCAAAGGAAATACAGCAATGAATTTTTGAACATTGGCGTAGGCTCTACCGCATTTGGCTTGTCGGGTTCGGTAGTTGCAAACGTAAACGATGTTACTGCAGGCTATTGGAATCCAGCGGGTTTGGCCCGTATGGAAACCCCGCGTCAGGTTAGTTTTATGCACTCCGAATATTTTGCGGGCATCGCTAAATATGACTATGGCTCCTTTGCTACCTCCGTTCAGGATAATACCGCGGTAGTTGGCGCCTCTATTTTACGTTTCGGGGTTGATGACATTCCAGATACCTCTGAACTTATCGATGCCGATGGCAATATCAACTACGACCGGGTAAAGAAATTTTCTGCTGCCGATTATGCTTTTATATTTTCCTATGCCAGAAAAAAAGGTAAAAAAGGCATTGGTAACGAAGATGGCCTGAGCTACGGAGCCAATGTAAAAATTATTCACCGATTGGTGGGCGAGTACGGTAAATCATGGGGTTTTGGGCTAGATGCCGGCGTACAGTATAAAAAAGGAAAATGGATTTTTGCCGCCGTAGGGAAAGACATCACCTCTACCTTTAATTCATGGAGCTACAATGCCGACAAACTTTCTACCGTTTACGCAACCACCGGAAACGATATCCCTAAAAGCTCTACAGAAACCACCAATCCGCGTGTCGTATTGGGCGTTGCTTATGCCACCCCATTAAGTGAAAAATTTAATATCCTGGCCGAAACCAACGTGAATTTAACTACCGATGGTAAAAGAAATGTTTTACTAAGCGCCGATCCCATAAGTGCAGATCCGACCCTTGGCCTCTCGGTTGATTTCAGGAAAACCATCTTTCTCCGTGGCGGGCTGGGCAACATTCAAAAATCAACCGATTTTACCGGCAAGCAAATCTACACTTACCAGCCCAACATGGGGGTAGGCATCAAAATCAAGAACTTCTCTTTAGATTACGCATTAACCAATGTGGGCAACAGCTCCGATGCGCTTTACAGCAATGTCTTTTCCATCAGGCTTGATTTCGAGAAAAAGTAATTTCATTTCTTGAAAAGCAATGTCGCAGCTACTATCCAGGCAAGCCCCGCTTTCACTCATAGCCTCGGCTTCGCTACACTTCGCCTTCGGGCTATCCGTTCAATCGGGTTTATTGAACCAAAACCTTACCACATAGGGCATAACCACCAACTGGTGCCGAAATATATACCCCAAAATAATATTACAACCAGCAATATAACAATTAAGCTCGGGTACAATAAATCAACCTTTTAATGACAAGCGAATTGCCCATCTCTTTTAAATTTGCCTAAAACCTTTAATCATCATGAAAGCAGTAGGATTTAAAACTTCCCTTCCCATAACAGAGCCCAACAGCTTTATAGCATTCGAAACCGAAAAACCTAGCCCGGTTGGGCATCAGCTCCTTATTAAAATTAACGCCATTGCAGTTAACCCGGTCGATTTCAAAATCAGACAAAACGCCGCAAAAGACACCATATTGGAACAGCCAAAGATAATTGGCTGGGACGCATCCGGAATAGTAGAAGCCGTAGGCGAAAACGTAAGCCTATTTAACATTGGCGACCAAGTATATTACGCCGGCGATATTACCAAAGCAGGCTGCAATGCAGAGTTTCAGCTGGTTGATGAGCGCATTGTAGGTAAAAAGCCAAAAACCTTAAGCAACGAAGCCGCTGCCGCAATGCCACTTACAGCACTTACCGCTTGGGAAATTTTATTTAACAGGATTCGTATCAGTGCCGAAAAAGACAAAGGCAAAACCTTACTGGTTATTGGCGGCGCCGGGGGCGTAGGTTCCATTGCCATACAGTTAGCCAAAAAAATTGCCAACCTTAATGTAATAGCTACCGCATCAAGGCCCCAAACCATTGAATGGTGCAAACAAATGGGAGCCGACCTGGTAGTTAACCACAAAAACTTAGTAGACGAAGTTCGAAAAGCAGGGTTTCAGTTTGTTGATTTCATTGTAGATTTTGTAGACACCAACAGCTATTGGGACGCCATGTCCGAATTGATCAAACCTCAGGGACATATCGCGTCCATTACCGGTAGCGCCACGCCAATAGCCCTTAACAAACTTAAAACAAAAAGCGCCAGTTTTTCTTGGGAGTTCATGTACACACGTTCCAGTTTTCAAACCGAAGATATGGTTGAACAACACCACATCTTAAATAAAGTGGCCAATTTGTTAGATGAAGGTGCACTTGTAAGCACCCTTACCCAAACGCTCAGCGGGCTTTCGGCAGAAAACTTGAAACAAGCACATCAACAATTAGAATCTGGAACAACTATTGGAAAAATAGCCATTAAATACTAAGTGATGATTAACTACGATCAAAAAATATTCAGGCCAATTAGCAACACCGAAAATGGCGAAACGTCCAACGATACCGTTTTCGTTTACAGGCAAAACGGATCAGTCCTTACTTCCGCATATAGCGGAGGTAAGGTTATTCATGGGCATTTAATTGGCTTAGTAGACGAGCACGGAAATATTGACATGCGCTATCATCAGGTGAACAATAAAGGCGAACTAATGACTGGAAAATGCAGATCGACCCCTGAAATACTGCCCGATGGAAGAATGAGGTTACATGAAACGTGGGAATGGACTTCTGGCGACTGCTCTAAAGGGCAATCAATTATCGAGGAAATGATCAGGGAAGACTAAAGCCCAGAACACTTGGGGCAAAGACCAGAAAGAGTAAAATTAACTTCCTTCACCTGATATTTGTTTGGCAGTTTAAAAGAAGGAATTACATCCTCCAGGCAAGTAACAGATTTACATTTCTCACAGCTAAAATGCAGATGGTTATGATGGTGCTGCGTTTCGCAGTCATGGCACTCTGCATATTTGGTTACCCCATCTACATTTACGATCCGATGAATGGCGCCTTCATCAACCAAACGGTCCAATACTCTGTAAATAGTTACGCGGTCACATAAATCATTCAGTTCGTGCTGTATCTCGGCATGCGACAAAGCCACCTCAGAAGTACTGATCAGCTTTTTGATTTCTGTTTTCGCTATGGTATTTCTTGTGATCTTCATTTTATAAAAAGCTGCTACAAATATACAAAATATAGGCCATCAACTTAGTAATAGCCCTACCAACAGCCCCGGCCGAAAAACTAAAACAAGTTTTTGATGATTTGCTCAGTAGTTAAACCTTCGGCTTCGGCTCTGTAGTTACGAACAATCCTATGGCGCAAAATAGCTTCCGCTACAGCCTGTACGTCCTCAATATCCGGGGCATATTTCCCTGAAATGGCCGCATGGCATTTAGCACCTAGCACCAAAAACTGAGAAGCCCTTGGCCCGGCACCCCATGAAATATAATTGTTGATTTCTACGGTGGCAAATTCACTATGAGGACGTGTTTTTGCAACCAGTTTCACGGCATATTCCAACACATTGTCGGTTACGGGAATATTACGGATAAGTTTCTGGAAATATTGTATTTCTGCGGCATTTACAATCTTTTGCAGCGCTACCGTTTTATTGCTGGTGGTGTTTTTTACAATTGTCAATTCATCGGCAAATGCCGGATAATCCAAAGAAATATTGAACATAAAACGGTCCAATTGTGCTTCTGGCAAAGGATAAGTTCCCTCCTGTTCAATTGGATTTTGAGTAGCCAGTACAAAAAAGGGTTGTGGCAAAGCATGGGTAACACCAGCCGCAGTTACCGCTTTTTCCTGCATGGCTTCCAACAGTGCTGCTTGTGTTTTTGGTGGTGTACGGTTAATCTCATCTGCCAAAATGATATTGGAAAAAATGGGGCCTTTGATAAACTTAAAGTGTCTATCTTCCCCCAAAATTTCAGCGCCAATGATGTCGCTTGGCATCAGATCAGGGGTAAATTGAATACGATTAAAATCGAGGTCCAATACATTGGCCACGGTTTGTACCAAAAGTGTTTTGGCCAACCCGGGCACACCTACTAACAAACAATGCCCATTGCTAAAAATAGCAATGAGCACTGATTTTACAATTTCGTCTTGTCCAATGACAACCTTACTGATTTCGGCTTGTACATTTTTGAACGACTGATGTAGGGCATCAACCGCTTCTACCTCGTTTTTAAACTGCATTCGCTATTTACTGTCTTTATCTTTCGTTAACCACATTTTTAGTTCGTCACAAGTTGCAAACTCACTGTCAACCTTAATATAGGTGGTTTCCCTTCTTTTCTCAAACCACTCACTAATGATCTTGCTTTTCTTCTCAGCTTCGGCCTGTTCTTTAAATTTAGGATAATCCTGCTCCAAACTAGCTTTATGTGGCGGTATTTTAGATTTTAGAAAGAAAATTTTATACCCTTCCTTACCGCTTTGCGGATCGCTGAACTTAATAGGCTGCGAAATACTGCCAACTTTCATGGTATCAATTACCACAAAAACCGCTGGATCTAGTTTTTCTACAGGCATAAAAGTGGTTCTGGCAGTTTGGTTATCCGCATAAAGCATCATACCGCCGTTGTATTGGGTGTCTTTGTTATCCGAGTAAAGAGAAGCGGCCGTAGCAAAAGGTAATTTTTTGCCAATAATATCCTGATAGATACTGTCGGCTTTAAGCTTGGTACGGTCTAAACTTTGTGGTGTGTTTTGCGGGCGTATCAAAATATGCCTTACGTGGGCCTGTTCGCCCCTACGCTCAATTACCTGTACAATGTGATAGCCGTATTCTGTTTCAAAAACTGGCGACATTTCACCTGCTTTAAGCTTAAAAGCCCAAGCGGTAAATTCCTTTACCATGGTTTGCCTGTCAATAAAGCCATAGTCACCACCTTCTGAGGCTGAACCTGGATCTTCCGAATAGGTTTTAGCCAGGAACCCAAAATCTTCGCCACTTTTTACACGTAAGCGAAGTGCCTCTAGTTTATCGTAATATTTTTGCTTTTCAGCTTTGGTTAACTTAGGCTGTAACACAATCTCCCCTACTTCTACTTCAGCGCCAATGTCTGGCAGGCTGTCCTTGGGATAACTGTCAAAATATTTCTTTACTTCTAATGGGGTTATCGAAGCGTTTTCCGTAATTTTTGCCTGCATTTTCTGTGCAATCAGTCCTTCCTTAACGTCTGGTCTCATTTCATCTTTATATTGCAATAAAGATTTTTGCAAAAATTGCTCTAAGCGCTCTTGTCCACCCATACGTTGAACTTGATAGCGCATTTTTCTATCCAGCTCATCATCAACCTGGCTTTCCTCTACCACAATAGAATCGATTTCAGCTTGCTGCTTTAACAATTTTTGGATTAGCATTTGCTGCAAGAAGTAGCATTTGGCTCGAGTATCGGCAGGATTCCCCTGATTTAAATAAATCGCATATTGCTGATTAAGATCAGAGAGCAAAATGATGCTGTTTCCCACTACCGCCACCACTTTATCCAAATTAGGATTTTTATTTTGGGCCTTTACATTCAAAAACAAGCACAAAAAAAGACTTGCTATTGATAAAATTCTCTTCATTAGTATGTTAAATTCTGTATATAATTTACAAAGTTAAAATTATTGAGCTTAGTGCACCAACAAAGCTATTATTGCTTGGTTAATTTTTTTAGCTCTGATTGGTTCACCTTAATTTTATATTTTGCCCTTAGGCTGTTGATCCAATCGTTTTCCAGTTGTTGTTGAAAATCACCGATGACCTGTCCCCTTACTTCGCTAAACTGCTTACCTTCATATTTTTGGGCATTCTTATCGAAATAAGTTTTGATCTGGCCATCATCTTCCTGTGCCTTTGACCAAATTTTTTGCTCACATACATTGAACATTAGCACGCCCTCTCTGTATTCGTTCATAATATAGCCATATTCTGGTGAATTTACAGGAATTTTATTCTGGGACTTGAGCGCTTCTTCATAGCCAGCAATTTCTTGCTTGTAGGCTTCATCAGCATCTAGGCCCATTGCTTTGGCTTCGGCAACCTTTAGTTTGAAGTTGACATACAGCTCCAAATAAGCTTCCAGGTCTTTGTAGTTCAAAGTTCCTTCACCCGCATGGTTTTTCTTATAAACCCATAAAAATTCTTTGCTATTGATAGGGTTTCCGTTGATTGAAGCCACATTTTGGGCATATACCAGATTTCCAGCAACAGTAAAAATTAGAGCTAAACAGGCTTTTTTCACAAAAGATGCGTTTTTTAATTATTGGATAAAAGTAACAATTTAAGGTGCTATAATAAGATATTTAACTAATTTTAACAGAAATTTTTTCCTAAAAATGAATAGCAGCCAACTTATTACTAACGCAGAAGCTTTACGTTTATTTTTTACCGATGATGTTTACTTGGCTGGTGAGCTTACAACGATGGAAAACCAAGCTCCGGAAGCTACAATTGCGGACAAGCCTAAGATGGAGGTGCCTAAGCTGGAAGAGCCGGCTCCAGGCGACAAGGAGGTTTTCGATTTCAAATATTTGGGCAAAAACGAGAAAAAGATCTTGATCCTGGTAAATGATGCGAAACACCCCGTGAGCACCCCTCAAGGTACTGAATTGCTGAGGAAACTGGTGCTTTCGATCAACTTGAAAAACGCCGATTTTGCCTTGCTGAATTACTCGGCCTATGCAACGGCTAAATTCGAGCATCTTAATGCCTTTTTCTCTTGCAGGTTTTTACTTTCTTTTGGGGTATCATCAAATGAGCTAGGCCTCGGAGAGCATTTGCTGCATCAATTGCATCCGCTCCAAAACATCCAGATGATTTTCACCCATAATCTTCATGCCTTAGATGCCGATATAAATGCGAAGAAAACGTTGTGGGGAACTTTAAAAAACTTGAATATATGACCCAAAAAATAGTTTTTGCCACCAACAATGTGCATAAAACAGCTGAGGTTGCCAACATCCTGGCACCTCAATACCAAGTGCTGAATTTAAAAGACATCCATTGCTTGGTAGACATTCCCGAAACAGGCAATACCTTTGCGGAAAATGCCTCTTTAAAGAGCAGTTATGTATATCAAAACTATCATTTGGATTGCTTTGCAGACGATAGCGGATTGGAAGTAGATGCCTTAAACAACGCCCCTGGAATTTTTTCTGCAAGATACAGTGGTATAAAAGACGACAGCACCAACCTGCAGCTTTTACTAAAAAACATGGAAGGTAAAAGCGATAGAAAAGCACGCTTTAAAACGGTTATTTCTTTACTTAAAAATGGAGAAAATCATTTATTTGAAGGGGTAATTGAAGGTACCATCAGAACCGAGCCGGCAGGTTCCAAAGGATTTGGCTATGATCCGATTTTCCAACCAAATGGCTACAATATTACTTTTGCAGAAATGGAAATGTCTGAAAAGAACAAAATAAGCCATAGGGCCCTGGCCATGCAGAAACTGGTAGATTTTCTAAAAGAAGATCACAGCTAGGAATGAAACAACATCCTTTAAGGGTTATGAAATCTGCGCTTTGCGCTAAAGAGATATCACCATTTTGTGTTTTTACTCATTCCTTACTATATCCATTGGAAAGTTGCACTTAAAGGCTTACGAAGTTTTCGGGGCTCCGTAAGCCTATCTGTTGCAAGGCATTAATTTTTACCTTTATCAATTGCTCGGTTAACCACATCCTGAATGCGCGGGCGGATATTAAGTTTACCTAGCATTTCACTCACCGTAGGATTTACCCGGTTCGTTAAAATGATGTAAACCATGTTACGGGCCGGATCTGTCCAAACACCAATTCCGGTGTAACCCGTATGCCCAAAAGTTTGCGGAGAAGCTAGCTCCGAAGGATATTTTTTGGTCAAATCAGGATCCCATCTATCGAAACCCAAGCCTCTCCTGCTTACATTAGATTGTTTGCTGGTAAACATCTCTACCGTTTGGGGCGTAAAATACTGTTCTCCGCCATAGGTTCCTTTATTAAGGAGCATTTGGTTGTAAATAGCCAAATCATTGGCCGTACCAAATAAGCCGGCGTGTCCCGCTACCCCACCTTTTAACGCAGCTCCCTGATCATGAACATAGCCTTCTAACAAGGTTTTTCTAAACACCTTATCATCTTCTGTAGGCACAATTCTGTCTTTCGAGAATCGGTTTCTTGGCAAATATCCTGCCGTTTGCATCCCCAAAGGAATATAAAAATTCTGCTGTACGTATTGATCTTCGGGCATTTCAGAAATGTGTTCAACAATATCCTGCATCACATACATGCTGATATCGCTATATACATAAGTGCCTCTGGTTTTTATCGGCGAATTCAACATTTTTGGCCACATAAAATCGTTAAAGAAGCCCTTTTTGATGTAGTAGCGATCTGCCACTTTAGTTGGATAAGCCGCTGAAGAATCTCTACTATAATCACCCTCCTTTACAAAATTGTGAAAGGGAATGTATGGGATAAAGCCCGCCTGGTGCAGCATTACCTCTCTTACACTAATTCCGTTCATGGGCGTATTGCGGGCCTTGGCGATGTAGTAGCCAATATTGGTGTCCAATTTCAATTTCTTTTCCTCTACCAAGCGCATTACACTTGGCGTGGTTGCGGTTGTTTTGGTTACCGAAGCCAGGTCAAAGATATCCGTTACCTTATCAGCCTGTAAATTTTCATAAGTATGGTAACCAAAAGCTTTGTTGTAGATTACCTTGCCATCTTTTGCCACCAATACCACCATTCCTGGAGCGGCTTTTTTTGCGATACCTTCGTTCACGATCTCGTCTATCTCTCTCAAATCGTTGCTATTTACCTGTGCATCTTCGGGCACAGTGTATTTTAAACGGGTGGCTTGGGTTAAATAACCTGCTCCCTTTGCATATTTAGTAGAATAGGATTTATCGAGCAACTGGGTGGCGGCAATACCGCCGAATATAAATTGAGGGGCAACCAAGGCCGCTTCTTCATTATCCTCTGAGCTCCAAACCAACGGGGCATTCAATTGATCAAACGAAGCTAAAGCACTGCCGTTGCCAAACAGAGCCACTACCACATTTTTACTTTTGGCCATATTGTTGATAAAGCCTACATATTTTGCGCTTCGGGCCATGTCACTATTCAATGCCACGATAATGGTATTGTAGAATTTCACATCGTCTTCCAGATCATTCAAGGTGGTTGAATCGGTATATTTAAGTGCGCTCAAGCTAGCAATGGGGGCATACTTATTTAAAAGACTGTCAAAACCTAACTGATATTGATAGCCCAAACCTATGGATACCATTTTCTTCTGCGCCAAACCCACTATCGGAATAAAGTTTTGGTAATTATTAAGCAGTACCGTGTGCTTTACCACGTCGTTGATCTTGTTTAAACGATTTTGGTTTTGTTTATGATCTTGGGCGCAGGCAGTAAAGGAAACAACAGCAGTCAAACAAATGGCGATCACGCCCATCAGGTTATTTTTTCTCATAAACTTTTTCTCCGTTAACGTATGTTCTAATTACTTTATTTTCTAAAATTTGTTTTGCATTTGCTTTCAACAGGTCGTTTTCCATCCATACAAAATCGGCGAATTTACCAACTTCCAAACTACCTTTTTCATTTTCTTCAAAATTTGATTTGGCAGCCCAAATGGTCATTCCTCTAATGGTTTCTTCGGGCGTTAAAGCATTTTCTACCTGAAAGCCCGCAGCGGGCCAACCTGTTGCATCTTTTCTGGCGGTAGCGGCATAAAAGGTAAGCATAGGGTTAATCTGCTCCACAGGAAAATCAGTCCCCAAAGGAAGCCAACCATTTTGCTTTAACAATTGTTTGTAGGCGTAGGCACCTTTTATCCTATCTTTTCCTAATCGAGCTTGTGCCCAGTACATATCGGAAGTAGCATGAGTGGGCTGCACCGATGGCACGATCTTCGCTTTTCCAAACAGTTCAAAATCTTGTGGGGCAACTACTTGGGCGTGCTCAATACGCCAACGTTTATCGTTGTTAGCTCCCAAAACCTGGTTATAGATTTTAAGGATGGCCCTATTGGCAGAGTCTCCAATGGCATGGGTGCACATTTGGAAATTATGTTCATTGATCCTCTTTGCAACTTTTTCGAAATGGGCTAAATCACTCAACATAAAGCCTTTTTTATGAGGCATGTCACTGTATGGATGTAATAAACAGGCGCCTCTTGAACCCAATGCGCCGTCGCCATATACTTTAAAAGACCTTACGTTTAACCGATTTGTTTTGATTGCGCCGCGTTTAATAAGGTAGTCGTAATTTTTTTCACGATCCGATAGCATGACGTAGAAACGCATTTTCAAGTCGCCATTTTTTTGCAATTGCTCAATTCCCTCCACGGCATCATAGTCGAGGCCACAATCATCAATGGTAGTTAACCCTACCGCAAAGCAATTATTTTGCGCTTGCAACAGCAACGATTTCATTTGTGTGTGGGTAAGGTCTGGAATTTTGCGGTTCACCAAATCAACGGCATTATCGATGAGTACACCGGTAAGTTTGCCATTTTTTTCTACAATTTCACCTCCCGTAAGTTCATAAGCTTTGGTAATTCCAGCAATTTCAAGTGCTTTTTGATTAGCAATAGCAGCATGTCCGTCGATTCTGGTAAGTAAAACGGGTCTATCAGGAAAAAGCCGGTCTAATTTATCTTTGGTAGGGAATTGCTTTTCAGGCCAGTCGTTTTGATCCCATCCCCTGCCGGTTAGCCAACCCTCGGGGTGAGCCTTTGCAAATTCCTGCAACCTGGCCAACGCTTCATCCCATGATTTAGCCTCCGTTAGGTTGGCATTATTTAAACTTTGTGCATAACCAAAAAAATGTGCGTGGGCGTCAATAAAACCTGGATAGATGGCTTTTCCTTGGCCGTTCAGGGTTTCCTTAGCGGGATATTGCGACAGGATATCGTCTGATTTTCCTAAGGCCAATATTTTTCCGTCGTTGATGGCCATGGCTTCTACCACTTCAAAGCCTTCATTTACGGTGTAAATACGGGCATTGTAAACTACCAGGTCGGCTTTTTTTGTGTTGCAGGACATCAGGAACAGTGTGGTGGCCGCAAGCATTACAGCTGTGAATTTTCTCATGCAAGATAATTTTGGTTTTTCATTTTAAAGATAGGAAAGTTTAGGGTTTATAAAGGTTTTTGCCTTAAATCTCCTTAAAAAACATCCGCAAAACTGCTATTGGTGGCCAGCAAATAAAACTTGGTCATTGACAAAGAAAGACCAACTGGGCGTTTTGTTTATGGGTCAATTTATGTTAGTTCTGGTTAACATCGGCTTTTCAATATCGAACATAAAAATTTGATAGAGAAGAATTTAAAAATATCGCTGCGTTGCAGGGCTATCTTGATCGGGGCAGCTATATTACCGATTATCGGCTGCGTGAAAGTTGCAATACAAGCAGCCCCATTTTTTCCAACCATCGGGGAAAAAAAGCCTCATTAAGCTCCAACCAAACTTGCAAAAACCCGCATTACTGCACCTAAACACACATTTTGATTACGGCATATTTTTAGAGATAAAGGGATTAAATCGCTGTACAAGCATTTCGTCAATCCTATGCGTGACCCTTTGTCTACTAAGTAAACAAACCATCGCTATTAGCACGCCTTTCTACCTATGAAAAACTTAATATTTTCGGTGTAAAAACTTGTATTTAAATTATATAACTTTGCAACTTCAATAAATATCCCATTTTGATAATGCCCTTTCCAATTAGACGTGTCGTTTTATTTATCAGTTGCTTCACGGGATTTCTGCTGTTCCTTAGCTCCTGTGGCCGACCTTCGCCAATGGATACTCCTATCAATTTTTTGGGACACAAAGGCAGTGGCAGCAATAATTACAACGATTTTTTGATTGAAAACACGCTTCCATCAGTGCAAAATGCCGCAGGCAGGCTTGATGGTGTTGAGCTGGACATTCAAATGAGCCTTGATGGTACCCCGTGGGTTTGGCACAACAGCAATTTGAGCGGCTTTGTATGCAATAGCTCTTCCCAGGACATTATTCCTGAAATGAGAGATACGGATATCGAAAAGATCAATATTTGCCACAAAAATAAAACCGACCGTATTTATAAGCTTTCGGAAATTGTGGATTGGAACAATAATACGGGCAGAGGTCTCTATCTCTCGCTAGACATTAAAATATCCTTTAGCGCAGCCACTTTTAGTTTATATGGAAATAGAAATGGCTACTTGACCCAATTGGCCACCAGCTTGGCACAGGTATTCCAAAATTATAAATTTATTGATAGGACTTTGGTAGAGGTAGATAGCCAGTTGTTTTGTACCCAACTGAAATCAAATAATGCCACCAAGGGAATTACCACCTGTTTCATGAGATACGAACCCATGCCTCAAAAAATAAATAATGCACTGAGATTGGGCTATGATGGACTAAGCTGCAACTACACCGATCCAACGGTAACCAAAGAAACTGTAGCCGCGGCTCGCAAAGCCGGTTTAAAAGTGCAATTGTGGACGCCCTACTACCGAGACGAGCTTAGAATTGCCTTTGCAATGAACCCAGATTTTATTCAAACGGATAATATATATGCCAAACAGGCCCTAAATGTTAGGTAATCCCAGCCAATCTATCTTCTACAAAAACAAAAGGCAACAAACTTTTAATTCCTTCCACTTTCATAATTTGCCCATTTAAACAATAAAAAATTACGCTAATGGGCGATTTTTGCTTTTGCTCAAATTCTGCCATAACCTGTAAACAAGCCCCACAGGAAGTGACAGGGTTCTTGATTTCAAAACTTTCGGTGAAAGCAGTAATGGCCATTGTTTTGACCACCGCATTTGGCTTTGAAGAACCTATGGCGAAAAGCGCCACCCTTTCGGCGCACAGCCCAGAAGGATAAGCAACGTTTTCTTGATTACTGCCCAGTACAATTTCCCCATCTGCCAATTGTATTGCCGTACCCACCTTAAACTTAGAATAGGGTGAGTATGATGTTTTTAGGGCTTCCTCTGCCCGTATGCACAAAAGTCTGTCCTCTACAGAAAGCTCGCTGAGCTGTTCGTAGGTTTGGTAACTAATGTTAAAGTGATGTACATTCATAAATTAAACATACAAATTAGAATTAATAATTGATTGTAGACAGACCAAAACTTTATGGAGCTAGCTTTGTTTGCTTTAAGTGGCAAAAAGCCATTTTAAAATAAATAACTATATTAAACCATCAAAAAACAACTACTCTTGAACAAATATTTTAGAAAAGGCCTTAAGATTATTTTATGGATTGTTGCCAGTATTATTTTACTGGTAGTGCTTATTGCGCTTTCCTTAAATATTCCCGCGGTACAAAATTTTGTAAAGGATAAAGCCATTGGTTACCTCAAAAACAAAACAAAAACCGAGGTAAGACTGGAAAGTATTAAGATAGCACTCCCAAAAGATGTGGTACTTAACAAATTCTACCTCGAAGATCTTCACAAAGACACCCTACTGTATGCTGAAAAACTACAAGTAGACATCAGTCTTTTCAAACTGCTAAAAAACACGGTAGAAATTAATTATCTGGAGCTGAAAAATATCAGGGCCAATGTAAAAAGGGTTAATCCAGATACTACCTTCAATTTTTCCTTTTTAGTGGATGCCTTTATGAGCGACCAGAAAAAACCTGAGGAAAAAGTAGAAAAGGATACCACTTCAACGCTAAAATTTTCGGTAAACAAAGTTCGTTTTGAAGATATTGGGCTTACCTACAGAGATGATGTAGCCGGCAATAATGTAAAGTTTTATCTGGGTAAACTGGAAACGAAAATCAAAGATTTTGATTTGGCCAACCAAAAGTATGTCATCAAAAGCTTTGTGGTAAACAATACTTCCCTGGTTTACCTGCAACAAAAACCTTTAACCCAATTGGTACAACACCTAAACAACAGTGTAGATAGTGCACAAAAAGAACAGGGAAAACTACCCAACATTGAGGTACAAAAGTTCGAGTTCAATAACGTAAAGGTTAATTACAACGACCAGTTGACCACCACCAATGCCGTAGCAAATGTCAATAAACTTGCTTTCGATAATTTAAAGGTTGATTTGACCAATGGCCAATACATTACGGATAATGCTGAGCTGGCCAATTCCTTTGTCAAATTTGCCTTTAAACCTGCGCCGAGCAACGATTTAAGCAAGGTTAAGGATACAGTGGTAGTTGAAGAATCAACTTTGGCACTGGCCATCAAAAAAATAAACCTGATCAACAATCAATTGCAGTTCGATAACTTAGGGGCCAAACCGCTTAAGAAAGGAATCGACTTTAACCATTTGAACATTAAAGGCCTTAATTTAGGTGCCGAAGACGTGAATTATAGCAGTAAAGGCATTACCGCCAACGTAAAAAATGGTTCACTAAGCGATCAAAGTGGCTTTGTACTTAGCGCATTAAGGGGTAATGCCATTTATAACGACAAGCAAATCAAGCTGGACAATTTCGTATTGAAAACACCAAATACCAATATCGAAAATGCAACAGACCTTAGCTTTACGTCTTTGGATGACCTGACCAAAAATCCGGAACGGGTAAAACTAAAAATCGATATCAAAAATACCACCATCGGGTTAAAGGACGCTACTTTTTTCAGTGATGCACTGCCGCAGCAATACGCCAATCAGAAAATCAAGGTAAATGCTAAAGTCAACGGATATCTAAATAGCCTCAACATTCCACAGCTACAAATTAGCGGTTTAAACAATACACAAATTGAGGTAAGTGGTAAAGCCAACAATGTGACCGATATCAACAAGGCTTACCTTGATTTAAACATTAAAAAAGTACACCTTACAAAAGGCGATATTTTGGCCATCGTACCTAAAAAATCTTTACCCCCTAGCATTCAACTCCCCAACGTCATTGATGCCAGTGGCAAATTCAAAGGCTCTATGAGCGATTTTAACTCCAACCTGAATGTGAAGTCAGACATGGGCGGCGCTGTTTTAGCGGCAACGATGAATGGCCCGAAAGGCAGAGAAAAATACAAAGCCGATGTGAGCTTAAACAATTTTAATGTAGGCCGATTGTTGAAGCAAGAACCAACCTTGGGCAGAATATCGGCCAAAGCAGCTGTAGTGGGTACGGGCTTAGATCCTAAAAAAATCAATGCACAGTTTAATGCAACGGTGCTAAGTGCCTATTACAACAAATACAACTATCGTAATTTGAAATTATCAGGCAAGTACGCCAACCAAAATGTATCTATCAAAGGAAACATGCCCGATAGTAACGTAAATGTGGAACTCAGCGCCAACGCCAATTTAGCTGGCAAATATCCTGCGGTTAAAGCAAATGTGGCCCTAAAACAAGTCGATTTACAAAAACTGAACTTTAGTAAAACCGAATTTAGGTTTGCGGGAAACATCAAAGCCGACATCAAAACCGCAGATGTGGATTATTTGAACGGAGATGTGTTTGCCACAGGCCTACAACTGGTAAAAGAAGGCAAAAAGTTTAACGTAGATACCATTCAGTTAAACGCCATGTCAACCGCTACCGAAAATAAATTGGTACTTAAATCAGAATTGCTTAGCGCAACCGTAGATGGTAAATATCAATTGAGCAAAATTGGCAGTGCCATCATCAACCAAATCAACAAGTATTATCAGTTTGGAGAGGTTACCAAAATCCCACCACAACGAATCCGTTTTACGGCAAACATTTACAACCCTAAATTTTTACAGGATTTTGTACCATCGCTCACCACCTTTGCCCCTTCCAAAATCAATGGCTTAATTGATACCGAGAAAGACAGTTTGTTGATGAATGCGGTATTCCCCAAAATCACTTACAACAACATCAACTTAGATAGCATTAAACTGAATGTGGGCAACGAGGGTCAAAAGCTTAATTATCGTTTATTTGTCAACAGCATCACCAATCCATCTATTGCTTTGTTCAATACCGAGGTTTCTGGTTCCGCAGCAGATAATAAGCTAGATTTAAATGTCTTTTTACGGGATAGGCAACGCAAAGATAAATATGTGATTGCGGGTATTTTCCAATCCATCAATAAAGATTTCCGTTTCAACTTAGATCCTAGCAAACTATTACTGGATTACGAAAAATGGACCGTAGCCCCCGAAAACTATATCCAATTTGGAGAATCGGGCATTTTGGCCCATCAATTCAACATCAGCCAAGGTTCACAACTGTTGAGTGTAAACAGTACTTCCGACACTCCAAACTCGCCGTTAAAAGTTGAGTTTAAAGATTTTCAAATTGAAACCCTTACCAAATTTGCCGAAACCGATACCACTTTAGTTGGCGGGGCTATCAATGGAACGGTAGACGTAAAAGATTTGGTTTCAAATCCTAAATTCGAAGCTGACATTACCATTTCTAAACTACGTTACCAAAAAGATGAATTGGGTGATTTAAAAGCCATCGTTAACAACAATACCGAGAATGCTTTTGAGGTTGATGTGAGTTTAAAAGGTGTGCACGAGCTTTCGGCCAAAGGGTTTTATTACACTGCTCCTCAAAGTAATTTAGATTTGAATATCGACATCAATAAAATTGATTTGCGACAGATAGAAAGCGTAAGTCTTGGGCAAATTAAGCAGGGAAAGGGAACCATTACCGGCCAGTTTACCGTAAAAGGGGAGCTGAACAAACCACAAATTTTAGGAGCTTTGAAGTTTAATGATGCCGGCTTTAGGGTGGCTTACATTAACTCCTATTTTACCATGCCTACCCAGGAAATTGCCTTTAACAACGAAGGCATTCGTTTTAACAACTTTACCTTGGTTGATTCATTGGGCAAAAAAGCGACCGTTAACGGTATGGTTTATACCAGCGATTTCAGCAACGTACGCTTTGGACTGGATATCCGTACCAATAATTTTAGGGCAATTAACTCCACCGCCCAAGACAATGACATGATTTACGGAACAGTATTTTTGAGCAGTAATATTCGAGTACGTGGCGATTTGAACCAGCCCGATGTAAACATGAACATTACCGTTGAAAAAGGAACCAAGTTTTATTATGCCATGCCTGTCGACGATCCTTCGGTGATTGACCAGGAAGGAATTGTACAATTTATTGATGCTGATGCACCACCTTTTAACGGACAAAAGGATTTAAAAGCCGATAGTGTGAGTAAATCGCCAATTAAGGGAATTAACCTAGTTGCCGATATCAATATCGATCCAGAGGCAGAACTGAATGTGGTAGTTGACCCTGCCAATGGCGACATGCTAACGGTTAGAGGCGATGCCGATTTAAATGCTACGATGGATCCTAGCGGTAAAATTAGCATGACCGGTCGTTATGAAATTGTAGACGGTTCTTACAGCCTATCTGTTGGACCACTGGGCAAAAAACCTTTCAAATTGGTAAAAGGAAGCACCATGGTTTGGACAGGCGAGCCTACCGAAGCCAATATCAATTTAACTGCACTTTACGAAGTGAACGCAGCGCCTATCGACCTACTAAATTCTCCCGACGACCCTACCACTAAGACAAAGTTGCCGTTTCAGGTTTACCTTTACATGAAAGGCGAACTAATGAAACCTATTATCTCCTTTAAAATTGATTTACCCGAAAATGAGCGAGGCACGGCAGTAGGTAGCCAAGCCTATACCAAGCTACAAAGCGTAAACCGTGATGAAAACGAATTGAACAAACAGGTTTTCGCTTTATTGGCCCTAGAGAGATTTATTGCCAACAATCCTTTCCAAAGTTTAGCCGGTGGCGGTGGCGGGGTATCTACCCTGGCCCGTTCAAGTGTAAGTAAATTGTTGACCGAGCAGTTGAACAACCTCGCATCAGATTTGATCCAAGGGGTTGATGTTAATTTCGGTATCAACTCATCAGAAGACTACTCCACCGGAAGCCTGGAACAAAAAACCGATCTGGAAATAGGCCTCTCTAAAAAATTACTGAACGACCGCTTAACGGTAACCGTAGGAAGCTCTTTTGCACTGGAAGGGCCGCAAAATGCCAATCAAAGCGCCACCAATATTGCGGGCAATGTAAACGTAGAATATGCCCTGTCCAGAGACGGGCGTTACCGCTTGAGGGCCTATCGACGCAACCAAACCGAAAGTGTAATTGAAGGCCAAATTATAGAAACAGGCCTAGGCTTTACCTTGGTGGTAGATTACAACAGATTTAGAGAAATATTCCAAAAACGTAGAAACAGAAACAGAAATGAAGCAGAGCAAAAACCAAAAAATGAAAAAGCTAATTAAAATAAGTGCTTTCATATTGGCTTGTTTTCTGCTGGCCAATTGTAGCAATACCAGATTTTTGAAGCCGGGACAAAATCTTTATACCGGCGCAGAGGTAAAAATCAATCCCGATTCATCATCTAAAATAGCCAATGAAAAACAGGTAAAAAATACCTTGGAAGATAAAACACGTCCTCGTCCCAATAAGTCTATTTTAGGACTAAAACCAAAACTATACATCTATAATCTTGCAGGTGAGCCTAAAAAACCAAAAGGATTTAGAAATTGGTTGCGCAATAAAGTAGGCGAACCACCCGTGCTAATGAGCGAGGTAAAACTGAAATACAATAGCGATGTATTGAAAAGCTATTTAATTAGCCAAGGATATCTACAGGCCGATGTTACGGGCGACACGGTCATCAAAAGACGCAGAGGAAAAGCCATCTACACCGCTTTAACGGGCACTCGATATAAAATCAATGAGATTACCTTCCCGCCTGACACGGGTGATTTGACTCACAATATCAATCAAAATAAGGGCAAAACATTATTGAAACGTGGTGATTTTTATGATTTGGATACCTACAAAAATGAACGTATCCGAATTGACAATGACCTGAAAGAAAGCGGCTACTTCTATTTTAGTCCTGAGCATTTGATCTTACAGGTAGATAGTACCATTGGCAATCATTTGGTGAACATTAACGTGCGCATTAAAACCATTGCGCCCGATGCCGCGCTGAAACCTTATACTGTAAGGAACATTAACATTTATCCAAGTTATAGTTTGCGAAGAGATAGTATTTTAAGGCGGTTAAAGCCTTTAAAATACAACGACTTCAATATTTACGACAATCGAAATACTTACAAACCTAGGGTGTTTGACAGGTTGGTTTTCTTTAAAAAAGGAGAAAGGTACAACCGTAAAGATCACAACCAGTCCCTAAATAGGATGGTGAACTTGGGTGCTTTCCAGGACGTAAGGGCAGAGTTTTTACCAATAGACAGTTTCAAAAACAATCAACTTGATTTGAATATTTACCTCACGCCGCTAAAGAAAAACTCCCTTACTTTTTCGGTTACGGGAACCCAAAAATCCAACAACTTTATTGGTTCTGAATTGAAAATTACGCAAACAACCCGCAATATCTTTAGAGGTGCCGAACAGTTGGACATTAGCGCCAGTGGAGGTTTTGAAACCCAATACAGCGGGCAAGCCAAGGGCATTAATTCCTATTCGCTTACTGGAGAAGCAAAACTCACACTCCCTCGCTTTATTGTGCCTTTTTATAAGCCGCGAAGCACCAATGCCTTTACGCCAAAAACCATTGTTTCGTTGGGCTATCAATTATTGAGTAGAGATACCGTTTACAAACTGAACTCTTTCAAGGCCCAATATGGTTACAATTGGAAAGAAAACCAGTTTAAGGAACATAATTTTTTCCCAGCTTCCATTAACTTGGTCACTTCGAATAAAGATACCACTGATGTTGCTTATAAACGACTTATTAAACAAAATCCCGGATTGCAGTACACCCTGGAAGACCAGTTTATTATTGGAAGTACGTACAGCTTTACCTACACCAACCAAATGCAGGAAAAACGCCGCCATAACTTGTATTTCTTTGGTGGATTGGAAACCAGCGGAAATGTTTGGGGACTTTTTATGCGCAAGGGCTCAAACGGCGATCGTAGGTTATTCAATATTCCCTTAACTCAATTTGTAAGGGTCGAAACCGATTTAAGGAGCTACTACAAACTAAATCCGGGCGTGATATGGGCCAACCGCCTAAACTTAGGTTATGGTTATGCTTATGGGGGTAGCAGCTCCCTTCCATTTGTACGCCAATTTTTTGCTGGGGGTACCAACGACATTAGGGCTTTCAGAGCCAGATCCCTAGGGCCCGGGACTTATCACGTTCAAAACAATAGCGCAGGCTTTGCCGATCAAGGTGGTGACGTAAAAATGATGCTCAATTCGGAATTAAGATTTAAATTGGTGAGTATTCTGCACGGTGCCGCTTTTGTGGATGCTGGAAATATTTGGTTGCGCAAAGGTGACCCCGATAGACCAGGCTCCGCTTTTAAACTCAAAAATTCATTTGATGAACTTGCAGTAGGTACAGGTGTTGGTTTACGAGTTGATGCCACAATATTTGTCATCCGCCTAGATGGCGCCTTTCCTATTCGCAAACCCTATTTACCTAAGGGACAGCGCTGGGTAATAGACGATATAGATTTTGGAAGCAAAGGCTGGAGAAGAGATAATCTTGTTTTAAACATTGGCATCGGATATCCGTTTTAATAGCATGAAAAAAATTCCTAGACAGATAAAATCGTTATTTGTAAATACCTACCATTTATTTATTGCAGCCGGCAAGGGCTTTATAGAAGACCGTGTAATGAAACTTAGTGCCGCTTTGGCCTACTATACCATCTTTTCGCTCACGCCTTTAATTATCATCGTGATTTCCTCGGCATCTATTTTTTTGGGCGACAACATGGACCCCAACACCAAACTATTTGGCGAGATTAGTGAATTGATTGGAAACAGCGCTGCCAACCAATTACGAGTCTTTGTAAACAATGCCAATTTATCTGGCCGGAGTACCATTGGCCTCATCATAGGCATAGCAACCTTGCTCATTGGTTCTACGGCCATTTTCATAGAAATACAGGATAGCATTAATTTAATCTGGAAAGTAAAGGCTGTGCCCAAAAAAGGTTGGAAAAAACTCATCACCAATCGTTTGCTCTCTTTCTCGCTAATTGCATCATTGGGCTTTTTGCTGCTGGTATCGCTGGTAGTAAACAGCGTTGTGGTGGGCATTGGCGGTAAGCTCGATACCTATGCTGCCAAAATTGGTATCGAAGAAGTATCGGGCTGGTTAATGCTCATTGTAACCAATGCGCTTACCTTGGCCGTTGTCACTACTATTTTCGCCATCATTTTTAAAGTATTGCCCGATGTGAACTTAAAATGGAAGCCTGCATTGGTTGGGGCCCTATTTACAGCACTGCTTTTCAGCTTAGGCAAATATATTATAGGCATTTACATTGAAAAAGGTAACCCCGGCTCGGCATTTGGCGCAGCAAGCTCCATTATCGTCATCTTGGTTTGGATTTACTATTCGGCCATTATCCTATATTTTGGGGCCGAATTTACACAAGCTTATGCCGAAAAGTTTGATACGGGCATAACTCCCTCTAAATATGCCGTGCATTTGAAAACCATTGTTGTAGAAAAAGAAGTGGACAAATTACCGCCGCAGCATCCAGAAGATACGGTTAAAGCAAATAAAGAGATATAATTTTGGACTCTCCTCTTTTAGAGGGATGTCCAACGGCCGGGGTCTCGTTTTGGCCCCTACTCAATGCATCAACCTTTGTCAGGCTACAACATAGTTCACAATTTTACCAATCAGCTCCTTTTCAGAATAAGGTTTCAGCACCAAATCGTTCATTCCCGCAGCAAGGTACCTGTCCCTATCTTCTTCCAAAACGTTAGCAGTTACGCCAAGTACCGGAACTTTCGCCTTAGCTTTATCCTGGTCTGCTCTTATCAAGCGGGTAAGCTCTACTCCGCCCATAATCGGCATCTGCACATCGGTAAGTATCAGGTCATAGTTGTTTTTGGTGAAAAGCTGAAAAGCCTCCGAACCATCATAGGCCGTATCCGTAATGACATTATATTTTTTAATCACTGTTTGGGCCAGCAATACGTTCATTTTATTATCGTCAACCAATAAGATCCTTTTTCCCGCCAAATGGCCAACATCAGTAATGGCCAAATTCTTTTGTTTGCTGGCAACATCATCACAAAGCTCATAAGGAATTTCAAACGTAAAGTTAGAGCCTTTGTTGATCACGCTGGTTAAGCCTATTTTGCCTTTTTGCAGCTCCACAATACGCTTACAAATGGCCAAGCCCAAACCTGTTCCTTTTTGAGTGTTTTTGGTAGTGGAGTAATTCACCTGCGAAAATTCATCAAAAATAACGGCGGCATCTTTATCTTCTATCCCTACGCCGGTATCAATCACCTGTATTTTCAAAGTACCTACTTTTTTAGATACCGCTATCATGTCCGCTTTAAGAACCACAGAACCCTTGTCGGTAAATTTAATGGCATTGCTCAGCAAGTTCATGATGACTTGTTTCAAACGCAACGAATCGCCGATAATGGTGAACCCAGCATTAAAGGATATTTGTTTCTCCAATTGGAGTCCTTTTCTGGTAGCTTGAATAGCAATACTGTTAAAAACCTCGTTAATGGCGTCTGCCGGGGCAAATGCCACCTTATCAAAATTGATTTTACCAACCTCATATTTAGAAAAATCGAGAATGTCGTTTACTAAATCCAACAGTAGCTCCGAAGAGGTTTTAATGGCTTCTACTTGCTCTTTTTGCTGCGAGGAAAGGTTATCCTGGCTTAATTGCTCTGAAAAACCAATTACTGAATTAAGTGGTGTACGGATTTCGTGGCTCATATTAGCCAAAAAGCGACTTTTAGATTGGGCATACTGGGATACCCGTTGACCGTAATCGATCAATTGGCCCTCATTACGATAAATTTTCCATAGGTTAAATAAAATAATGGCCACCAATGCCAGCAACAACCCAAATATAACCAGATAAATATTATCGATACTTTTAAAGGTATTATCCAAGTTATATTGGATATCCTTCCTGGTTTGGGAGGCAAAAGCTATTTCCGAAGCCTTAAAATTTTGGAGCAGGAATACAATTTCGTTGATGATCCGCGAGTTGATACGTAAAATTCCCAACTCGCTATCCTTTAATATTTTGTTGGCCGCATACAGATTTCGAAAATAAGTATTGATATTCCTGATCTGCATCTTGTTGTAGTTTCTGCTCAACAAGGAAGTATCCAACGTGATTTCTTTCTTCACCAAAACCGCATTGGTATCCACTTTTCCCTTTTTTCTTGAAAAAGCAGCTGCAATCCTGCCAAGCAAGCCTTTTTCCTTTACTTCTACCTTTGGTTTGATGGTGTCTATAGTGATCATGGTCTTGAACCTTCCTTGGGTAATCTCCATCCCCTTGGTAAAGGTTCGCTGTTTTAGCGTATCGATATTTCCATTAATCAGGAACAAACTATCCGTTAGCTGTTTAAGTTTCAGGTAGATTTGCATCTTTGCTTTCTTCTGCGCCACTAAACCCTTTACGTTGTTGGAATAAGACTGGGCATTTTCACGGAGCTGGAGGGTATCCAAAATTTTGGAAACTCTACCAATCTCATTGGAAAACTGCTTCATGTAAGCCCCATTTCCGGTTGCCTCAAACAGCCTACAATTATTATCAGCTTTATATAAAAGCATTACACAGGTATCCAGCTGCGAGTAATCATTTTCGATACGGCTAAGCTGGCTTACATTTTGGGAAAGTAAGCTAATGCGGTTATTACGGGTGTAAAAAAAGATTGCTGAGATAAAAAGTGCGAGTAATAAAATTACAATAAGCCCATAACGGGAAGCACTTTTTTTGGTGTTGATAGTCATACGTTGCGTTAATGCGGATCGTCTAAAATGCAAAATGCAACACCAAGGCAAATATCATGCCCTAAATAATAATGCTTTTATATTCTTTTATATTTTAGAAGCAAAGCATTTTAGCACTTCAAACAAAAGCCATAATTCACTGAAAACATTAATATTACGCCGTTATGCCACTTCTAAATCTTCTATATCCTTTTCTTCAGCGTCTACTTCATCTTTTTCAATACGTAGATTTTTAATGATATGTTGTTGCCTATCGGGTGTATTTTTCCCCATATAATATTCCAATAAGCTCTTAATGGTTTGCTCCTTTAAAATTACCGGGTCTAAGCGAATGTCTTTTCCAATAAACAAGCCAAATTCGTCTGGAGAAATTTCTCCCAAACCTTTAAATCTAGTAATTTCTGGTTTGCTGCCCAATTTTGCGATGGCGTTTTTACGTTCTTCATCACTATAGCAATAAATCGTTTCCTTTTTGTTCCTTACCCTAAAAAGCGGGGTCTGAAGGATGTAAACATGTCCGGCTTTTACCAGATCGGGAAAAAACTGCAGGAAAAAAGTCATCATCAATAAACGGATGTGCATGCCATCCACGTCAGCATCTGTAGCAATTACAATATTGTTATAGTGCAAACCCTCCAGGCCATCTTCAATATTCAAGGCATGCTGCAAAAGGTTAAATTCCTCATTTTCGTAAACTACTTTTTTGGTCAGTTCATAACAGTTAAGCGGTTTCCCCTTAAGACTGAAAACGGCCTGCGTTTCTACATCCCTTGATTTGGTAATTGAACCCGAAGCCGAATCTCCCTCGGTAATGAACAGGGTGGTTTCGTATCTACGTTCATGATTACTATTAAAATGAACTTTGCAGTCTCTTAGTTTTTTATTGTGCAATGAGGCTTTTTTAGCCCTGTCGTTGGCCAATTTTTTGATCCCTGCAATATCCTTGCGCTCACGTTCCGATTGTTTGATACGGGTTTCGATAGCATCAGCTACATCCTTATGCTTGTGCAGGTAGTCGTCCAATTCCTTTTTCAAGAAATCGTTAATGAACGTACGCACCGTTTGTCCTTCTGGCGCTATTCTTTCCGAGCCCAGTTTGGTTTTAGTTTGCGATTCGAAAACAGGCTCCTGAACCCTGATCGCTATGGCAGCAATAATAGACGCTCTAATATCCGAAGCGTCATAATCTTTATTGTAATACTCCCTCAGTGTTTTAACTACGGCCTCCCTAAAAGCCGCTTGGTGTGTTCCGCCCTGAGTAGTGTATTGTCCATTTACAAAAGAGTGGTAATCTTCGCCATATTGTTGGCCGTGGGTCATCGCTACTTCAATATCATGCCCTTTAAGGTGGATAATCGGGTAACGAATTTCCTCTGGCTTGTTTTCCCTCGAAAGCAAATCGTACAAACCTCTTTCCGAGAAATATTTTTGGTTGTTAAAATTGATCGTCAGGCCTGTATTCAAGAAAACGTAGTTCCAAATCATGGTTTCTACAAAATCAGGAATGTACCTATAATTTCTGAAAATGGTTTCGTCTGGATGAAAAGTAATGGAAGTGCCATTACGCTGCGTGGTTTCAATTTCCGGATGTTCAAGCGTTACCAATCCTTTGCTAAATTCAACACGTTTGGTTTTACCATCCCGATAACTTTGTACCACAAAAATAGTAGAAAGTGCGTTTACCGCCTTGGTACCCACTCCATTCATCCCTACTGATTTTTGGAAAGCGCTGCTGTCGTACTTACCGCCAGTATTCATTTTAGAAACACAGTCGATTACCTTGCCCAAAGGAATGCCCCGACCATAATCCCTAATGATTACTTTATGCTCATGTAGGCTAATATCGATGGTTTTTCCCGCACCCATCATAAATTCATCGATGGAATTGTCGATGATTTCCTTTAACAAAACGTAAATACCATCATCCTGTGCCGAGCCATCCCCCAGCTTCCCGATATACATACCTGGACGCCTGCGGATGTGCTCCTGCCAATCTAAGGACTTAATACTGTCTTCGTTATAGATAGGTTCTGCCATAATACTTCTTTTACGTGTGGATTTCCTTGAAATGAAACAAAGCCATACAAATTTAATCAATTTTAGCCGTTTTTATTGGCTAGATTTCCACATTTGAACAATGGCCCAATCGTTTGGTATTTTTTTGATGACGCAATTGTAGCGTAGTATTTTATTGTTAAATTGTGCTTCGGATTATTTCTCGTCATTGCGAGGCACGAAGCAATCCTACAGCTATAAATTCATCAAAATTGCATTAGATTGCTTCGTACCTCGCAATGACGTGACGCATACAACACCGCCAAAACAACCTAAACCAACAAACTAAACTATTTCAATGAACCCCGAGAAAAAACAACTTTCGCTTTTCGACCTTTCCATGATCGTGGTGAGCCTAGTGATAGGCATGGGTATTTTTAGAACTCCCGTAAATGTGGCCGCTAAAGCTCAAATCCCCGAACTCTTTTTTCTAGCTTGGATTATTGGTGGTTTTGTGGCCCTTTGTGGTGCACTAACCTATGCCGAAATTGGCTCCCGCTATCCTGTTACCGGTGGCTATTACAAGATTTTTTCGGTGTGCTACCACCCTTCCATCGCCTTTGCCATTAACTGTATTATTGTGGTGAGCAACGCCGCTTCGGTGGCTGGCGTTTCTTTAATTGGTGCCGAATATTTAAATAAAGCGCTTTTCCCTGTGGAGATGCAAACCAACGACCATCGTATCCTCATCGGTTTGGTCAGCATCATTATTTTTTACACCATCAACCTATTGGGATTAAGAACCAGCTCCAGAACCCAGAATGTACTTACGATGATTAAACTGGTTATGGTAATTACCTTAATTTGTGCCGTTTTCTTTGGTGGCCAAACACAACAATTACCCTCTGTTTTTAATACTGCAAATGGCTTGCCTGCTACCTGGAGCGATTACGGGAAAGCCCTTGGCATCTGCTTAATAGCCGTTTCCTTCAGCTTTGGAGGTTACCAGCAAACCATCAACTTCGGAGGCGAAGCTAAAGAAGCCAAAAAGGTAATTCCTCGCTCAATTTTAGTGGGCTTGGGCATTATCATTACGCTTTACATGGCCATTAACTATGCTTATGTAAAAGTAATTGGTTTTGAGCAATTAAAATCGGCACAAAGCATTGCCGCCATTCTTGCCGGGCAGATTTTTGGTCCAACAGGCTTTACCATTCTTTCGGTACTCATATTCCTATCGGTACTGGGCTATGTAAACGTGAACTTGTTGAGTAATCCCAGGGCCATGTATGCCATGGGCGAAGAAAAGGCCTTGCCTCAAATCTTCACCAAGAAAACGAAGAAAAACGATGTAATGGTCGTGAGCCTTACGGTGTTCACCATCCTGTCCATCATTACCCTGTTTTACGCCAAAACCTTCGACAAAATTTTAAACTATACCATTTTTATGGACGGTGCAGGCATGATCTTCTCAGCGGCTACCATTTTCTATCTCCGTAAAAAAACAGCGCACTTGGATAAGAACACTATTTACACCATGAAGTTTTATCCTTTAATGCCGATTATTTTTATTGCAGCGTATTTGTTCGTAGCGATCAGTATTTATAACGATGATTCGGAAGCGGCATTAAACGGCATTTACATTTTCCTTGGTTTTGTAGTTATCTACTTCATCAATAAATTTTTAAACAAAAGAAAAGCAGCTTAATAAAGTTAAAACGATAGAGAGTTAACTTTTTACTTTAGACTTTTAACCTAAATGGATATTTCATACATTTTAAATGAGCTTGGCGAAGAAAGAGCAAATTATTTCAATGCCATTGCCCCGCCCATTATCCAAACCAGCAATTTCAAATTCAACACGGTTGATGATTTTAGGGAAGCTTTGGCCGACGAATACCAGGGCAATTTGTACTCGAGGGGCTTTAACCCCACCATTGATATTTTAAGGAAGAAACTAGCGGCGCTTGATGGCGCAGAAGATGCGCTGGTTTTTGGCAGCGGCATTGCCGCGGTAACCATTCCCGTTTTGGCCCTATTAAGTGCTGGCGATGAAGTAATCTGCGTAGAAAATCCTTACAGCTGGACCATCAAATTATTTAACAGCTTTCTCCCAAAATTTGGCGTAAAAACCACTTTTGTAGATGGAAGCGACACCTCAGCAATTGAAGCGGCCATTACGCCACAAACCAAACTGATCTATCTAGAATCGCCCAATACTTTCAGTTTTGACGTACAAGATTTGGAAGCCATTGCCGCTATGGCCAAAGCTAATGGAATTATCACCATGATTGATAACAGCTACTGCTCACCACTTTACCAACAGCCCATTGCTTACGGAATTGATTTGGTAGCCCAGTCGGCAACTAAGTATTTGGCAGGGCATAGTGATGTAGTAGCGGGCGTAGTAACTGGCAAAAAGGAATTGCTCAAACAAATATTTGAAAAAGAATACATGAATATCGGCGCTTCTACGGCACCTCAAAACGCCTGGTTGTTGCTCAGGAGCTTGCGCACTTTACCCATCCGCTTGGAAAAAATTACCGCCAATGCCAATAAGGTGATTGAGTATTTGGAACGGCATCCTAAAGTTGAAAATGTGCTCCATCCTTTCAGCAAAAAAAGCAAACAGCTTGACTTGGCCAAAAAGCAAATGAAAGCTTGTGGTGGCCTGTTTAGCATTACCCTTAAAAATCCTAGCTTAGAAAAGATAGAAGCCTTTTGCAATAGTTTAAAGCATATCCTAATGGCCGTATCATGGGGTGGCTATGAAAGTTTGATTATTCCGGCCTGCGCCGGCATTAGCAAAGCTGATTTTGACGTAAATAACCCAAGGCACGTTTTGATTAGGGTTTATGTGGGTTTGGAAGAGCCCGAGTATTTGATTAACGATTTGGAGCAGGCTTTTGAAAGCATATAATGCGCTAACTACATAACGCCAAAAACATGTATCACTTTTTATGTAGTATTGTTACGCATTTAAATGAGTTAATACCAATTTTATGACAGACGAACACAAAATAATATTAGAGTGTTTAACTGTGTATTTAGACAGGAATCCTAGCCAAAGATTTGCAAGCCATTTTCAATTTGGGGATAAATGAGTTTAAACAAAATGAAGAATATCAGTTAAGGGACATCTACAATCACAGTGATTTTGAAATTCTAAAAAGAATAGATAAAAGACTGGAATTGAATTAAACTAGCTGTGGTTGGTGATAACACCAACCACAGGTCTAAATGAATTAAACTAGCACCCTGTATTATCACCCACCATTAGAGAAGCGAAAATCC
>NZ_QMHO01000018.1 GCF_003313505.1 Pedobacter nanyangensis
TGCATTCAAGAAAGGACGGAACAAAAGCGAACATCAGCCCGTTCCTCTTTGAACAACATACCCAATCGACATAGCCTGTTAGCCATTGCAGGGTTTGGCAGCATACCATAGTTAGCACCATGCCTTAGCTGGCAACATGCCGAATTTGGTACCCTGCCGTAGTTGGCGTCCTCGCCAACGGCAAATACTTCAATCTTGATAAATGAGAGGGCTTACAACCAGCAGTTGGCGGGGACGACAACTACAGCCAACCTATAAGCTAAAGCTGCATTCAGGAAAGGACAGAACAAAAGCGAACATCAGCCCGTTCCTCTTTGAACAACATACCCAATCGGCATAGCCTGTTAGCCATTGCCGGGTTTGGCAACATGCCATAGTTAGCAACCATGCCTTGGTTAGCAATATGCCTTAGCTGGCAACATACCATAGTTAGCACTATGCCGAATTTAGCACCATGCCTTAGCTCGCACCATGCCGGATTTGGCACCATGCCGTAGTTGGCGTCCCCGCCAACGGCAAATATTTCAATCTTGATAAATGAGAGGGCTTACAACCAGCAGTTGGCGAGGACGCCAACTACAGCCTACCTACAACTACAGCCAACCTATGAAGCTAAAGCTGCATTCAAGAAAGGACGGAACAAAAGCGAACATCAGCCCGTTCCTCTTTGCACAACATGCCCAATCGGCATAGCCTGTTAGCCATTGCAGGGTTTGGCAGCATGCCATAGTTGGCTCCATGCCTTGGTTAGCACCATGCCGTAGCTCGCACCATGCCGAATTTAGCACGATGCCGTAGTTGGCGTCCTCGCCAACGGCAAATATTTCAATCTTGATAAATGAGAGGGCTTACAACCAGCAGTTGGCGAGGACGCCAACTACAGCAGCCTATGAAGCTAAAGCTGCATTCAGGAAAGGACAGAACAAAAGCGAACATCAGCCCGTTCCTCTTTGAACAACATACCCAATCGGCATAGCCTGTCAGCCATTGCAGGGTTTGGCAGCATGCCATAGTTAGCTCAATGCCTTGGTTGACAACATGCCTTAGCTGGCAACATGCCGTAGTTGGCGTCCTCGCCAACGGCAAATACTTCAATCTTGATAAATGAGAGGGCTTACAACCAGCAGTTGGCGGGGACGACAACTACAGCCAACCTATAAGCTAAAGCTGCATTCAGGAAAGGACAGAACAAAAGCGAACATCAGCCCGTTCCTCTTTGCACAACATACCCAATCGGCATAGCCTGTTAGCCATTGCAGGGTTTGGCAGCATGCCATAGTTAGCTCAATGCCTTGGTTGGCAACATGCCTTAGCTGGCAACATGCCGGATTTAGCACCATGCTGGATTTAGCACCATGCCGTAGTTGGCGTCCTCGCCAACGGCAAATACTTCAATCTTTATAATGAGTTAAAAACTTAAAGGGGTTTTCCTTTTGCATGTAAAAAGAAGCCGAAGACCAATAATACTCTTCGGGCAATGCTGCTAAATTCCAGTGCCGCTGCAACGGATTTTGATGGATATAATCTAGTTTTTCCTCTAAAAACCATTCGCTCCAACACTCCTTCACCATACAATCCTTTTGCCAAAATTGGAAAGTCCTATCCTTTAAGTCGACACGATATGGAGCTAGGGCCTTAAGTCCAGCAGAAGACAATTCTCGCTTAAAGACATGGGCCGTATAGCTTAACAATGCGCCCTGTACCTGCGACCTTTCAAAATCATCGGAAATCTTCCATAACAGATGCAAGTGGTTGGGCATAATGACAAATCCAAATATCACGCATCTCCCGTTTGAAGTTAACCATTCCATAGTGTTTACTATCAGCATCTTAAAATTATCGTCCAAAAGATGTTTCCAGTCTAAAATGGTAGCCGTTAAAAATTCGACATGATATGAATTATTCATAACAAAATTCTGAGCATAGGTAAAACATAGAACCTGTTAAATATTTGTTGGAGGGTACTAAATATAGTCTAGCTAAATCGGCACATATAAAAACACTGGAGCGGATTCACTTACAGTCCTTCTAGAGCATCATCTTCTGTCAAGAAATGCGAAATAGCTTCAACATCTTTCTCAAAAACATGTAGCTGTATCCCGCTAATCGAAGTATCAAAAACCGGATAAACCAATGCAGCATTCTCTCCGGTAAGAAAACACTCAAACCCTGCATCCTGCAAACGAGCTCTAACAATATTTGCCTCCATAGGGCTCTCAAAAGTTTTGTAGACTACAATTTTATTTTCCATACGGATAAATATAAGGATTTACTTGGACAGAAATTCCTGCCACCAATAGCCAGACTGTTTTATGGTACGCTGCTGCGTTTTGAAATCATTATGCACCAGGCCAAATCTAGCCTGATAACCTTCGGCCCATTCAAAATTATCCATCAGGGTCCACGCCAAATAACCTGTAATATTCGCTCCTTCATTTTTAGCCTTTAATGCTGCAGCTAGATAGGCTTTAAAATAATTTATTCTCTCCACATCATCTATCTTTCCATTTACAAGCTTGTCGTGAAAAGCAGCGCCATTTTCGGTGATCATGATATGCTTCACCTGTGGGTAAGCGGCAAACTGTTTAATGATGCGATAAAAACTATCGGCATTAATTTCCCAGCCCATGGCCGTGCAGGGCACTTTCCTGCTTTTAGCTTTCACCTCCCAGGCCTGCACTACTGGGATAAAAGCATTGTACTTAACTACCAGCGGAAAATAGTTTTGGATACCGATAAAATCAAAATCAAATGCCATGCGACTTTGATGGCGCCATGTAGAATAACTGATGGCAAATTTCTCCAATACATCCCAATTACCCGTAGGGAAACCCAGGCCTAAGGCGGGCTCCAAAAAGAAGCGGTTCATCAAAACATCCGTTCTTTTTGCAATCATCATATCCTGGTCAGCGTGGCTGTAAGGTACAATTTCCGAACATGAAAAGGCGGTGCCGATCACCGCTTGCCCAACCTCGGCCCTTAAAATCCTACCTCCATCAGCCTGTGCAATAGCCGTATGTAGTGCTGCTTCAAAAAAATTGGTAACTCCAGTAAGTCCCGGGGCATGCACCCCTAGCATATATCCCAGGGAAGTAAAGCCAAAAGGTTCGTTAATTACAATCCAGTGTTTTACCTTATTACCATACTCCTTAGCACAAAAAAGCACATATTCATTAAAAGCGTGGTTAATTCCGTAGGCTGTCCATCCACCTTCTTTAGAAAGGGCTTCGGGCAAATCCCAGTGATAAAGGGTAACCATGGGGATCAGATCATTCTTCAGGCATTCATCTATTACCTTATGATAAAAGGCAACACCTTCGGCATTGAGTTTATCATCTCCCAAAGGGAAAATACGCGGCCAGGCAATAGACATCCGGAACACTTTAAAGCCCAGTGTTTTCACCAAAGCAATATCTTGTGGATAACGATGATAAAAATCGCAAGCTTCCTCAGGCTTATGTCCTTTTTTGATTTTTCCCGGCTTCTTAGAAAAAGTATCCCAAATACTGGGCCCCTTACCATATGTACTGGCCGCACCTTCTATTTGAGCAGCTGCTGTAGCTACACCCCATAAAAAATCTTTACCGAAATCGCTGCTGTACATTACCTCAAATAAAATGAATAAAATGCGAGATTATGTAAAGTTAAAGTTATTTAAATATTAAAGTAAAATTGAACGCCTAAGGCACGTAAGTTTATCTAAACGTAGTCCCCCAGAAACTAAAATGTTCGAAGGTTTCTAAGGTGGTTAAAAAATAAAATCAAACATCTAACACACTATCCTCCCAATCCAATCTGCCTCAACAAAATTGCTGCATTAAACTTGGCACAAGGCCCCTGTTTCATGAGGTAATCAAAATCCATTTCCTCACCTATCAACTGAATATCGAAATGAAAATTACGCACCGTGGCAGGATGCGCCTGTTCGAGTTCGGAGAGCTGTAGATCATGCGTGGCAAACAAAGTGGGAATCTGCAAGGCGATCAATTTCTCAATAAAGGCTTTGGAGCCATCAAACTTGTCCTTGCTGTTGGTGCCTCTTAGCATTTCATCAATCAGTACAAAGGTATTATGGTGTACCTCTACCTCTGTCAAAATCATTTTTAGCCGGTTCAGTTCAGCTTTAAACGTGGAGGTGTTTTCAATCAGGTTATCTTTAATACGCATGTAGGTAAGTAGCTTAAAAATAGAAAGTTCCATTTTCGCCGCACACACTGGTGCGCCGGCATAGGCCAATACCATATTAATTCCTACGGTACGCAGAAAAGTACTTTTACCCGCCATGTTAGAACCTGTAACAATGTCTACTGTTGGATGTTCCCGGAGCATATAATCATTGTCCACCCGTTTGTTTACCGGAATTAGCGGATGCCCTAAGGTTTGAGCCTTTAGCGAAAAACCGTCATTTATTTTGGGGAAGATCCATTGCGGCTGGTTATAATGCAAAGTGGCCATCGAGATCAGTTCCTCAAAGTACCCAATACGATCTAAGCCCAAAGCCACTTCCGCCCCAACGTTGGCAGTCCAATTCCCTAGTTTCACACAGCATTTCAGGTCCCACAACAAAAAGAAATTCAGGATGGCGTACAGCAGGAAATTCAATCTTGCATCAAACTCTACGATAATTTTCGCCAAAGCTTTAATATGTCCGCTTACCTTTTCTTGAGTATGGAACAAAGCTTTAATATAATGGCTTCTCCACTCATGCTGTTCGGTCCAGGCAATGGCCTCCGCATAGCTGCCCAATAAATTGGAACTGCCACTAAAACCGTAATAAACCTGGGTTATCTGTTTCGAATACCGATAGGTAAGCAGTGCGTTGGCAAAAGCGCCTAAACCAAAAACACCCCATATCTTGCCTCCAAAAACTAATCCTGCAAACAAAAGAACCAACATCAGGTAAGGTACAAGTTTTACATAAAGTCTTAAAAATCGGTTCGTGGTAAAAGCAACCTGCCTAACCAGTTGCTGTGTTAATTTATGCTTAATTTCCTCAATCCTGCCCAGCTCATGCCCACGTAGGTTGGCCCTGAACTCAAACGCACTATCTATATGTAGCATTAATTCGGCGATAGCCTGTTGCCGGGCCAAAATGGTTTCTTTGTTGCTTTCGGCAGCTAAATGCCGGGCCAGGGTTTCTACGCCAAGTTTACTTGCGCTTCTATTGATCAGGGCATATAATGATGATTTGCCAAAAATATCCAAATCAGAAAGGTATGGATGCTGCTCATCTTCAAACATCGATCCATCATCATAGCCATTTGGATTTCCGCGTAGCATGCCCATTTCATTTTCGTATACCCAAAGTAGGTTTTGGTGAAATTGATACTGCTTTTCAAGTTTATTTTGTTGTTTCACTACGGCCACAAATACCGCAACAGGCAATAACAGAAGGCAGCTCCAGATAGCAGTTGAGAGGTCGGTACCAGAGCTGGTTAAACCAACAAAAAAACCTACCTCAACCAACAACAATGCTACCCGTACCACCGAAAGCCTGTCGATCTGTTTCTTTAGTGCTGAAATATGCTCTTGCTGTTGTTTAGCTGAAGCTTCGTATGTTTTTAGTCTATCTTGCTCGGTATTTAACATTATCTTTGTAGAAATTTATGCATTGGGCTAATATGGACGCCCAAGCATTCAACTTGTTTCATCCATGTTATGAAAAAGTAATTTAAAGCTGTAAAGATAAAATACTAGATGAAGATTAGCCTAATAGCCATTGGCAAAACTGAAGATAAATACCTCGTTGAAGGCATCGGGAAATACCTGGGCAGGTTGAAACACTACATCAACTTTAGCTTTACGGCAATTCCCGATATCAAAAACAGCAAAAACCTCTCCGAAGCACAACAAAAAAGCAAGGAGGCCGAGCTTATTTTAAAACAGTTGACCAATAGCGATGTTGTTGTACTATTGGATGAAAAAGGCAAGAAATACAGTTCGATGCAATTTTCTCAATATATCAATAAGCAAATGGTGGGCAGTGTGCAAAACCTGGTTTTTATTATTGGTGGCCCGTATGGTTTTGACGAAAGCATTTACCAAAGGTCCAACAGCAGCATCTCCCTATCGGACATGACGTTCTCGCATCAAATGGTACGACTGTTTTTTGTAGAACAATTATACCGTGCTTTTACTATCTTGAAAAACGAGCCTTATCATCATGAATAAATTTACCCACAAATACAGTGATGGCTATAGCAGTAAATATTCGTGCATTTGTGGCAAAACATTGTGGAATATCTTTAACTAAAACATCACCTTATAAAAAGGAGGCATTATGAAGTTACCGAGCGATTATAAAAGAAACTACAAATTCAGGACAGACACTTCCAAAGAAAAAAAGTATATCAATGCCATTTTAATCATTGCCATAGCGTTGGTAGTGCTTTGGTATGTCTATAAATATTTCTTTGCATAAAAAAACACCAATCTTTAACGGATTGGTGTTTTTTATTTTAAAAATCTTCTTAGAATATCAGGCTCCTCTTTTAGCTGGCATAGTTGCCTTTTTTGCCGGAGCAGCAGTTTTTGCGGTTGGTGCTTTGGCTGTTTTTGCTTTAGGGGCCGCTTTTGGCTTAGCTTCAACCTTATCCTCTACTTTAGGTGCAGCCTCTTCAGTTCCTGGCGCTGCTTCTGTAAACAAAGGCATATCTTTCAACAAGTTGTACCAAGTTAAGATTTTCTTCATATCAGAAGCGTAAACTTTCTCTTGGTCGTGGTTCGGAGCTACTTCGTTAAAGAAGTTTCTTAAGGTATTTCCATCGGCCTTTAAATCAGGCACTGCGGTTTTAGTAGCCGCTATGTTGGCCAATACATCGGTAAGCTTCAGCTCATCATCTTCGCCATAAATGGTAATGTCTTCCAACGAAGCCAATTTAGTGTTCGAAAGGTTAGCTACAATCTTTAATTTTTGCGCATCAAGACTTTCTAAAACATAGCCAGCCTTGTTTTGCCCAATAAGTTTAAAAAGACCGGGTCTACCTGAAACAGATACAATTCCTCTTAAATTCATCTTTTTTATTTGTTAAGCGGCTAGCGTAAGGTGCAAAGCGTTTAAAAACGCCAAACGCCAAACGCCCAACGCATTTAGTCTTCAATTACTTCTACAGTTAAAATTTTATCTCCTTGGCGGATATCGTCAACAAGGTCTACATTTTCAACCACTTTACCAAAACAAGTATGGTTACGGTCTAAGTGTGCAGTATTATCTCTGCTGTGACAAATGAAAAACTGCGAACCGCCGGTGTTTCTGCCAGCGTGTGCCATCGAGAGTACCCCCCTGTCGTGGTATTGGTTGTCGCCATCTAATTCACAGTCAATTTTGTAGCCTGGCCCACCAGTTCCCGGGATACCGGCAGCTCCATCTTTAGAGTTAGGGCAGCCACCTTGCACCACAAAGTTAGGGATCACACGGTGGAAAGTTACGCCATCGTAAAATCCTTCTTTAGCTAATTTTTTAAAGTTTGCAACGGCTTTAGGAGCATCTTTTTCATAAAACTCCACGGTCATGTCGCCTTTTACCGTTTTTATAATTGCTTTACCCATTTTCATTTTTTGTTAAGAGTGCAAATTTAAACAAATAAATTAAATGTGATAAGGTGATGATATGATGATAAGATAATGGCGTTTTAAGCAAAGGCAGGCCGGTACTCATCGGCCCTGCAACTTCTCTTTATGCCGCAATCGCTTTGCGCTAGCGTACTGCTTAAATTTTACAGGTGAGCTAAGGGGCACTCCCGGTGTTAATCATTTTGGCCTACCCATAACATATAAACTACTAGAGCTACATCCTACGCCAGGAACAGGTGTCCTGCAATACCTTTCCTCCTTGTATAGATTTTACCAAGATCGTATTTTTCCCGGGTTGCAGTTCAACATTTTCCCATAAAACAGTTTTTAAGTTGTTGGTATTTTTGCTGGAATAGAATTTTCCGTTTAACCATAGCTCCACGGTTTGCATGTTGGAAAAAACCTTAATATTGGCTGTTTTTTTGCGTCGAATATTATTTCTTCGCTCCGCAATGTAAAGTATTGGCTCTGGATTCCAATTGGCTTTATAAAAATAAAAGGCATCCTTTTTAATTTTTCTATCATAGGTGACCAGGCCCTTGTCATTAATGCCATTATGGTCGCCTTCTGTACGTATCGAAGATCCAAAATCAGTTAAAACCCAGATAAATTTCCCCCAAACAAACGGGCGTTGCTTTAGTGCCGCCCAGTGCTTTTCATGGAAGGCGGTTTGCCATTCTTCGGGGTGGAAGTGTCCGGAGGGATTGGGTTTAGTCAATTCTTCGATGTGTTTAAACGGGCTGGCCCCTGCACCATATTCACTTACTGAAATTGGAACAAGGGGCATGATCTGGTGTGTTTCATCGGCCCATTTCGCAATGTCATCAAAATTTCCGCCGTACCAGCCGTAATATTTATTCCACCCCATCAGGTCAGTCAAACCGTTAAACTCTTTTTGTTTAAGATTGGAAGCTAGTGTTGTCAATCTGCCTGGATCTTCTTGTTTTACCAAAGCATCCAATTCACGAATAAAAGGTTCCGGATCGTCATAATCCAGCTTTAATTCATTAAAAATTCCCCAGAAAAAAATGGACGGATGATTATAATTCTGTCTAATTAACTCCCTGAGCATTGTCTTAATATTATCTTCAAGCACTTTATTTTTCATGTAGCCAGTACCCGTATATCCTCCTGGTCCAACAAAGGGAATTTCCGACCAAAGTATGATCCCATTTCGGTCGCACAAGTCATAAAAATATTTGTTTTGCGGGTAGTGTGTTAAGCGCATGGCTGTAGCCCCTAATTCTTTAATGAGCTCCATGTCATTGTCTTGGTCTGCATTACTCAAAGCCGAACCTTTGCTAGCCAGATCTTCATGGCGACCTGCTCCGTACAGATCAAGGTATTTTCCGTTTAAAAAAAAGCCTTTATCAGGATCGACATGAAAAAAACGTAAACCGAGCGGCTGGATTACCTTATCAATGAGCTGCTCATTTTTCCATAAGCTAACTGCTACGGTATAGAGGTAGGCATCGCTTTTTCCGTCCCATAAGTGTGGATTGTTGAGGTTTAGTTCTTGACTATACTGCGCACTATGGCTATCCATAAGATTTGCAATGGCCGAAGCGACCACATTTTTTTTCTTATCGTATATCTCGGTTCTTATTGATAAACCGGTGTTGTTAACGAGCGATAGTTTAGTTAACACCTTAATTTTTGCGGATTTTGCTGATACTTGTTGTTGGCTGATATAAATTCCAGATGAGCCATGGTCCAAAGGACTGATACAGTTCTGGCCTGTTATGATGAGGGATACCGGGCGGTGAATGCCTCCGTAAACATTAAAATCGCCATGAAGGGGAATAACATCCAGCCGATAGGCATTGCTTGCCTGTACTATAACAGTATTAGCTCCTTGCTTTACAAAATTTGTTATTTCAAAACAAAATCCGGTATATCCGCCCTTATGTTCGTTTACAAATTTGTTGTTCAGCAATACCGCTGCTACACTGTTAACCCCTTCGAAATATAGGAACAGCCTTTTGCCTTTCATCTCCTCTGTTACGTTAAGTGTATTCTCATAAATGGCCGAGGTACGGTTATAAGCAGCCACTCCTTTCAGCGTTTCCGCAGCATTCCAGGTGTGGGGAAGGTCAATTTTTTGTTTGGTGATGTTTTGCTCAAAATTATAAGCAAAATAAAACTGCCAATTTTTATTAAAGGGCAGGGTTTCCCTACCATTGCCGGCATAGCCGGATCCTACACTAAACATTAAAAAAAAGAGGGTGATAATTTTTTTATACGGCATGATAATTTTGTGTTCTCCTGTTTGATTTGTGTAATGGGTAATAGTTTTAGTATGGTTTTTCTTGTATTACCAGCCTGGATTTTGTACCAAGGCCGGACTTCTGCCAATTTCAAGGCTTGTGATCGGGATCTGTCCGCTCGCCGCTTCCATTTCAAAATTACCGTGCCGGTCCGTTAACGCGGTGGTTTCCGTTCCCTCCAAGGTGATCAAAACATCGGACAAAGGGTCGCCCTGCACATCGGTAACCTTACCCTTAAATTTCTGACTTTGCGCCATTACCGATAATGGCAGGGCCAAAAGCAGAAAAAACAATTTCATCAAGTAGTTTTTTCTCATCGTATTTTATTGATTTTTCTAAGTGGATATATAAATCGGACAGGCCATACGCTTCCTTTCGGAGTGCTTATCCCTCCGGCAATACCTTCTCAGTAGGTTTTTATTTTTCTATTGGATTTTTAAAGTTTTTAATAATCTCCAGGGATACTGGTTTTTATCTGTCAATACAGCATCGCCCGCCGTCATATTCGATAGTTTTTCTTTTCCGCTGATATTTCCCTTAAAGGAGTTGCGTCTCCAGGTCAATGCGTTATACTGTTTGGCAGATTTTGTAAATTGTCCTTTAGTTGCCCCCATAAACTGGAAAACATTGTTTTCAAATATTACATTCTTAGGAACAGCATGTTCAATGTCAATAAGTTCAACTTTAACAGAATCGTTTGAATTGTTATAAAAAACATTACCTGAGATCAGGGTGCTGTCTGTTGTCAGGGCAAAATTGAAAAGGCGCTTCCGATTATTTCCATCGTTAATGCTTAGGTTATTTCTAATGATATTATTCTTGGTCATCCAACTTTTGGCATTGATCGCATCAGAAATAACCAGCATAAAACCTCCTTCATTATCATGGCTATAATTGTTTTGTATAGTGGTATGGTTACAGTTGCCATCAATATCGAACGACTGGCCGTCATTTGAATAGTCGCGGTTCTGTGTAAAAGCTACTTCATTGTATTGGATTACGGTATGGTCGCTGCTGTGTGGCCAAATCCCAACGGCATTATCTTTGGCCCTGGTCCTGATGTAAAATAATTTATTGTGCTCCACAACAGATCCATCAAAGGCTTTAATCACAATCCCATCTCCGCCGATATCCTGAAGCTTGCAGCCCCTGATCACCAGGTTTCTGTTAGGGAACCAATTGTCCCTAAACCCAAATGTACCGTTCCCCCTGATACCGTTACGATCTACACGTTCCAACGTACAATATTCTATCAGCAGGTTTTCGATGTTGCTGTTTTTTGGCCCCTGACAATCCCAATAAATGCCGTGGCCTTCTTTGCTTCCCTTTTTATTATCGCCATTGATATCATGGATATAGAGATTGCTTAAGCGGATATTGGTAATTGTCCCAATGTTTTCGGCCATGATGCAAACACCAGTTGGCCCGGTTTTCTGCTCTTTAACAGTACTATCTTTATTAGAAATATCGAGGTCGCGTACCACAACATTGCTGATGTTCCTCAGCAAGACGGCATCTCGGAATTTACCTTCAGCGGCAATTACTGGTTTGTTGCCTTTGGCATAAGACCCAAAAACAATTGGTTTTACTTTTGAGCCGCTACCCTGGGGCACAAGCTGTCCCTTCCACACGCCACCACATTTAAAGAAAACCTGGTCGCCTGGTTTAAACACCTGTTTATTCACCCTGTCAAGACTTTTCCAGGCCATTTCCAAAGTAGTTCCCGAAGCATTATCGTCACCTTTTTCGCTATCTACATAAAAGCTACTTGCCCCATTATGCTGGGCAAATAGTCCTGTACAAAAAAGAAGCCCGGTAAAAAATAAGTAAAGCTTTTTCATAGTAACTACTTTAGGTTAAGTATTGCTGCCGCAACACCGTATTTGGTGCAAGTAAAATTGCGGCAATCTAATAAAATATAGGGATGAAAATCCTGTTTATATGGGGTGACAAATGTGTTTATTGCAATTTAAGATATATTTTATAGCTAAATTTACCTTAACCAAGAAAAAATGAAGTACATCTCAATAATACTTTCTCTTCTTTTTTTCGGGCTACATACCTGCGTGGCCCAGCCTCCTATTTTTGATCATCTGGTAGCCGAAAATGGATTGTCCCAGAATTCGGTATTTGCCATTACTCAGGATAGCAGGGGCTTTATGTGGTATGGTTCACGCTTTGGCCTTAACCGTTATGATGGAAGCAAATTTAAGCTATACAGAAGTAGTGCTTCCGATACGACAAGCATATCAGATGACTACGTTACTACGCTCTACAGTGATACCCAAAAGCGCCTTTGGGTAGGCACGGCCAACGGGCTTAACCATTTTGATCCTCAAAGAAGTACCTTCAAAAGAATTTACCTGAAAACAGGCCGTAACTATGCTGTTAATGGGATCAGGGCCGTTTATGAAGATAAACAAAAAAGATTATGGATCGGCTCAACACGAGGGCTCTATCTGCTAACCAATCCTTCTTGCTTATCATTTACCTGGGCCGGAAAATTAGGTTTGCCTTCAGAACTAGCCGGAAGCGAAATATTATGCGTGCACGAAGATCTTAAGGGATATCTATGGGTGGGCACCGCCAATAAACTGTTCCGATGCCGCTTTAACAGCAAAATATACGATATAGAGATTTTTCAGCATACCTCAAGCCCTTCGAGCATCAGCTACAATGCAGTAACCGATATTGTAGAAGACCGTAGCAAAAATCTTTGGTTCGCTACAGAAAACGGGGGATTAAACCTCTTTGATGACAAAAGCAAAACCTTCACCAGGTTTCTGCACCACAATAACAACAACAGCCTGGTTCACAACGCCATTAGAAAAATGATCCGGAAAAGCACCGGAGAGATATGGATTGGCACACAGGAAGGCCTTAGTATTTTAAACCCAGAAACCAAAACCTTTCAAACCATACAGCACCGAAAATCACGGCCTAAAAGCCTGAACCAAAATTCGATCTATAGCATTTTTGAAGACCGAAATGGATCAATGTGGGTGGGCACTTATTATGGTGGCGTAAATGTAAACTATGCATCGCCAACAAATTTTAAAACCTTACAATACAACGAGCAGCCTGAAGGTATCAGCCATAATGTAGTGAGCTCTATTATTGCCGCCAACGGCAACAACCTGTGGATTGCCACCGAAGGAGGTGGACTAAATTACTTGGACTGGCAGAGCCGAAAATGTAAACATTATTACGACAACCCCAATGATTCCCAGCATATTGGATCAGACTTGATAAAAATTCTGTATAAAGATACAGATGGCAATATATGGATTGGAACACATGGTGGAGGGCTTAATGTTATGAATCCCGAAACGGGCAAAGTTACCCATTTCTTTACCGGACAGGACAAGTTGAACGGAACGCGTTCTGAAATTGTAGCATTATTGGAAGCTGGCAATGGGACATTCTGGGTAGGCAGTCAAACTGGGCTCAGGATATTTGATAAAAAAGGAATCCAGCTAAGCCCCAACAGCTCCGTCAAAGTGCTGGCAAAATTTTCTGACAAAAACATTAAAGTGCTCTTCAAGGATGCAAACGGCAATATCTGGATCGCCGCAACTACTGGCCTTTATCGCTATGCGCCTACCACTGGGAAATTAAACCGCTATACGCTACCTAAGGGCAGCAACAGCGCCAGTCCAAACTTCAACTACATTAACTGCATACAACAAGATAGCAGAAAAAATATATGGATTGGGCTGTATTACGGCGGGCTGTCAAAGTACAACGCAAAACGCGATATGTTTTTGCAACCGTTTACGACAAAAAATGGGCTATCTAACAACAATGTACTGGGTATACTAGAAGATCAAAAACATCAGTTATGGATCAGTACCTCCAATGGCCTGTCAAAATTCAACCCCTCAAACCTGACTTTCCAAACCTATACAACCAGCGACGGGCTGGCTGGCGATGAGTTCAACTACAATTCATTTTTTATCAGCAAACGTGGTGAGTTTTTTTTTGGAGGCTACAACGGACTTACTTATTTTTTTCCAGATGAAATACAAAAGAATAACTACAAGGCACCCCTAGTATTTACCCAGCTTAAATTGTCCAATGTACCCGTAAAGATCAATGCCCCTGATGGCCTACTCCAGCAAGATATCAGCTTTACCAAAAAGCTCGTATTTAAGTATGACCAGAACATTTTTACGGTTGAATTTGCACTGCTCAATTACATCAAATCTACCAAGAATAGATATGCTTATAAATTGGAGGGCATCAACAAGCAATGGATAGAAACCACAATCCCTTCTGCTAACTATACAAATCTCCCTTCAGGTACTTATAAACTTCTTGTAAAAGGAGCCAACAACGATGGCCTTTGGAGCAGCCCTGCTAGTATACACATTGAAATTTTGCCGCCGTTTTGGAAAACATGGTGGGCATTCTGTATTTATGCTGTGCTTATTGCGATTGTTCTTTTCTTTATCACGAGGTTTTTTTACCTCAGGGAACTGCTCATCAAAGACGAAGAACTGCACCAGAATAAACTCAATTTTTTCACCAACGTATCTCATGAAATCCGCACACACCTTACGCTAATTATGGCCCCCATAGAAAGAATGCTGGATATCAGCCAACACACTCCGCAGTTTAAAAAAGAGAGCCTCAACTTAAAAAACAACGCGGAGAGGCTTTTAAGACTAGTTAGCGAACTCATGGATTTTAGGAAAGTAGAAACCAAACACCTCAAGCTCCGCATTGCGGCACATGATCTGGTTGATTTTATCAGAAATATTTTCAGTTTATTTGAAGCGCTTTCAGAAAAAAAACAAATCCATTATTCTCTGAAATATGAACAGCAGCCCATCATTGCTTATTTTGACAAGGAACAACTCGAGAAAGTTTTTTTTAACCTGATCTCTAACGCATTTAAGTTTACGCCAAAGGGCGGACATATTTCCATTGCTTTGAAAACCTTGTCCAATCAGGTTTTTGTAAGTATTACAGATACAGGAAGAGGGATAGCTCCCCAGCATCTGGACCGATTGTTCACGAATTTTTTCCAAGTAAATGATCACAACATACAAAACACCGGCTATGGTATTGGTTTAGCACTTTCCAAGCATATAGCAGAACTTCACAAAGGCAATATTACCGTAAACAGCATACCCGCCCAAAACAATCGACAGGGGTACACCAACTTTACCGTAACCCTACAATTGGGCAACAAACATTTTAATAACGCCTGTTATGAAGCCCTGCAAGATACTGTTTCAGAAAGCCATGAGATGAACACATCAACAGCACATGGCCCAATTGAAACCACGGACACCATAGAAAATAAGAAGGCGAAAAACTATACCATTTTAGTGGTAGAGGATAATGCGGCGATACAACAAATGGTTGCAGAGTCATTGGAGCAGGATTACCATATTTTAACGGCAAAAAACGGGCTATCTGGATGGACAAGGGCTACCGAAGAAGTGCCAGACCTAGTGATCAGCGATGTAATGATGCCCCAAATGGATGGCTTTACGCTGTGCAACAAATTGAAGGCCGACCAGCGGACCAGCCACATTCCCCTTATTCTTTTAACGGCAAAAAGTTCAGAAACAGACCAGATCAGTGGGCTGAGCGGCGGAGCAGATGCATACTTGACCAAGCCTTTTAGCTCCAAGATACTTCAACTTCATGTCCAGAACCTGCTCAATTGCAGGGAAACTATGCAACAAAAATTCAGCAGGCACCTGGTGTTGGAACCCCAGCAAATTGCCATAGCCCCTGTTGAGGAACAATTCCTTTCCAAGCTTATCCATATCATTGAAAACAATATGGAAAATGTGCATTTTGGTGTAGAGCACCTTGCCGAAGGCATTGGCATGAGCCAATCTGTACTCTATAAAAAGCTTAAGGCGCTAACCAATATGTCGGTAAATGATTTTGCAAAGTCCATACGTTTAAAAAGGGCCGCACAATTGCTGCTGCAAAAAAAATATACCGTGTACGAAATAGGCTATATGGTAGGTTTTAGCGATCGTAAATATTTTAGCAGAGCGTTTAAAAAGCAATTTGGGAAAACCCCCAGCGAGTATGTAGATACCCCATCCAACAAAGATTAAAATCTACGATCAACAGCAATCGGTTCCTAATAGTTCCGCTTTACGTGGCAATATTTCACAGCATGTTATTAAAAGCCCTGCAGGTTTTATATTGCGCCAACCAACGGTCGACAGCCCAAAAAGCAAACTGCAACAATCCAACATCAACTTTCACGTTAATGTGTTAAAATCGGGCTAAAAAAGTTACATTCGTATATGCAAGGTAAAAGATACATGCTATTGCTGCTATTGCTGCTGTTTCATTTAGCAGGTAAAGCGGCTTCCATTCTAATTCACATGGACGAGAACCAAAAAAACCACCTCAAGGCTTATGGAATTGCCTATTGGTGTATCAAGCAACAAGTAGAAGTTGATTGGTTGCTCAATTACCGCGGCGGCAGTTTTTTGGTCAAACAGGTGAAGGCCATTGAAGACGAATGCAAAATCAGGGGGGTATCGTATGAGGTATTGCCCGACGGAAAAGTAAATGCCATCCTTAATGAAATTAGCGATCCAGCAGTAAACATGGAAATGGTGAAACTAGAAAAAGCCCCTAAAATTGCCGTTTATTCCCCTAAAAGCAAACTCCCTTGGGATGATGCCGTTACCCTGGTACTCACCTATGCAGAAATCCCCTATGAGGTGATTTACGATGATGACATTTTAAAAGACAAACTAATTTCGTACGACTGGCTGCACCTGCATCACGAAGATTTTACGGGGCAATACGGTAGGTTTTGGTCATCTTACAGAAATGCCACCTGGTACCAGGAAGACGTGAAATATCAGGAAGCCGCTGCCAAACGCAATGGCTTTAAGAAAGTTTCCCAGATGAAACTGGCCGTAGCCAAACGTATCAAAGAGTTTTGTGTAGGTGGCGGCTTTTTGTTTGCTATGTGTTCAGGTACCGATAGTTTTGATATTGCCCTTGCTGCCGAAGGCGTAGATATTTTGGAAAGTATGTTTGACGGTGACGGCATGGATGCCAACGCCCAAGCAAAAATTGATTATGGAAAGAGCGTAGCTTTCACCAATTTTCAGCTTGACATGAACCCCTATAACTATGAGTTTTCGGATATAGATGTAACCCAAACCCGTACGGGCTTTAACAATAGCAATGATTTTTTTAGCCTGTTTGATTTCTCGGCCAAATGGGATTTAGTACCTACCATGCTTACCCAAAACCACGAAAAAGTAATTAAAGGCTTTATGGGCCAAACCACTGCTTTCCGTAAAAGCTTGGTTAAACCCAGCATTACCGTACTTGGCGAGAATAAAGCTGGCGCTGAAGTGCGTTACCTACATGGCGAAATTGGCAAGGGACAGTTCAGCTTTTATGGCGGCCACGATCCTGAAGACTACCAACATCAGGTGAACGACCCTCCTACCGATTTAAGCTTGCATCCCACCTCACCTGGTTATCGCCTAATTTTAAACAATGTACTGTTTCCTGCCGCTAAAAAGAAACCACAGAAAACTTAAATCTTTTTGACACAGGCCTTAACGCTTCCGTTTCTATGGTGAAGCAGGGGGAACAAGCAAACAAAGCAAGCCTCATGCTCAACACCTTACTAATCCTGGCCCTTTTTATGTATCGCCACAGGCTTTGCACTTTCCTTCGCAACGGCTTACATTTATGGGGAACAAAAGCAATTGGCTACTAGGTTTTGCCCCCTAAAACTGTTTTGAGCAAAAATTTCTCCTAATTAGAGTAGTTTTTACTATATTTGGGGCGTTAAAATCAAAAAACATGAGCATGTAGAATTCAATTTCTTTTCTATTTCATTAAAGACCGCAAGTACATCTGCCTTGCTATTCATTCATCTTTAAAGAAAGAAATTTCATGCTTAGTTTACAACAAATCACTTATAAACACCCCAACAAGGAATTACTGTTTAGCAATTTAAATCTTACGGTAAACCCTTATGAAAAAATAGCCTTAATTGGCAATAATGGCATAGGAAAATCGACCCTGTTCAAAATAATTACTGGCGAAGTAATTCCTAGCACAGGACATTTGCAGCTTAATGCCAAACCTTATTACATACCCCAAATTTTTGGACAGTATAACCATTGTTCAGTGGCCGAGGCCTTAGGCGTAAACCATAAACTTAATGCCCTACTGGAAATTTTAAACGGCAATGCCAATAACGAATATTTTGAAACCCTGGACAACGACTGGACTATTGAACAACGCAGCTTGGAGGCCTTGGATAGCTGGGAGCTACAGGACATAGACCTACAACAGCCCATGGCCTCCTTAAGCGGTGGACAAAAAACCAAGGTATTTTTAGCAGGAATCAATATTTATAACCCACAGTTTATTTTACTTGATGAACCCAGCAACCATTTAGATGCCAACGGCAGGCAGCTGCTATATCAGTTTATACGACGTACCAAAAGCACCTTGCTGATAACCAGCCACGATAGGCAACTGCTTAACCTTTTAAATGCTATTTACGAGCTGAGCCCGCAAGGCATTAGCGTATATGGCGGTAATTATGATTTTTATATTGCACAAAAGCAAATCGCCAAAAATGCGTTAGAACAAGACATCAACACTAAAGAAAAGGCGCTACGTAAGGCAAAAGAAAAAGAAAGGGAAGCCTTAGAGCGCCAGCAGAAGCAGGATGCCAAGGGAAAAAAGAAACAGGAAAAGGCCGGTGTAGCCCGCATTATGATGAACACCTTGCGCAACAATGCCGAAAAGAGCACTTCCAAAACGAAAGAGGTACATGCCGAAAAAGTTAGTGGGACCGCACAGGAACTGAGCACCTTACGCGGCCAATTACCTGATGCCGCCAAAATGAAGTTTGGCTTTAATGCCAGCCAATTACACCAAGGCAAGGTGCTGTTTGAAGCTAATGGCATTAATTATCGCTATGCCCAACAAATGCTTTGGAAAGAAAATCTTGACTTTCGGATTGCCAGCGGGGAGCGAGTAGCCATTAAAGGATCAAATGGTTCGGGAAAAACAACCTTAATCCATTTGCTGTTGGGAAATGCAAAAACCAGTACCGGAAAGCTACAAAGTACTGAAATCAACGCAATCTATATTGACCAGGATTATTCGTTGATCAACCCCTTGCTAAATGTTTATGAGCAAGCACAGCACTTTAATTTAGGTACCTTACAGGAGCATGAAGTAAAAACCAGGCTCACTCGTTTCCTGTTTGGTAAAGAAGACTGGGACAAACCATGTAGCAGTTTAAGTGGTGGCGAAAGAATGCGGCTGATGCTTTGTTGCTTAACCTTGGGCACCCATGCGCCAGATTTGATTGTTTTAGATGAACCCACCAACAACCTCGATATCCAAAACGTAGAAATATTGACCACCGCCATTAACGAGTACCAAGGCACTTTATTGGTGGTTTCGCATGATGCCTGTTTTTTGGAGCAGATCAACATCCAGCGAGAAATTAGATTAGGATAATTCAACGCTTTTGGCACTGCTAAAAAAGCTATTTCATCCAAAATGTTACACAACTTGTATGTTTTTGTAAACACCTTGGCACCCTTTATCTGCTTTTTGAAAAGCCGCTTAAAAACACCCATAAAGCTATGTTTGAGGGATATTTTACGTATATCCCTCCTCATTTCGAAACAGCAATTGGCATAGCTTTTGGACTTCTGCCATTGTTGAAAATGGTTTCAACCATAAAAATGAATTGCGATGAAAAGGATGATATTGTTAGGAAGCGCTCTCTTATTTTCTGCCAGTTTAGCTTTTGCACAAACCACCATGAGCGGCAGCGATGCCCGCATCGGAATTAAAGCTGGAGTAAACTTAAGCACTATCAGGTATAGTGGTTTTGAAGGCTCAAATAACTTCAACGACAATACCAAACAAAATGTAGGTTATAATTTCACCGTTTTTGGAGATTTTGGTGTAGGCAATAATTTCTTTATCCAACCTGGGATTTCCCTACAGAACAAGGGTACAAAAATTGAAGGTAGCAGCACCACCGCAGGAACAACCACTACCGGCAAAATCAAAACAGATGTGATGGCTATTGAGGTGCCAGTGAATGCGGTGCTTCGCATCCCAACAGGTACATCCGGAGCGTTCCAGATTAGTGCCGGGCCGTATATAGGCTTTAATATCGATGGTAAAACCAAAACTAATACTTCAATCACCACACCTGGCGGAACCACTACTACAACCAACGAAACCAATAACCTGAACTTTGGCAGTAAAACAGATGACGATTTATCAAGCACTGATTTTGGAGCCAACTTTGGGCTGGGATATCGTTTAAACAGCGGCTTTACCCTAGGTGCCAACTATGGCCTAGGTTTAAGCAACTTGGTTCCAAAAGACAACAGAAGCGGCGACAGCAAAGCAACCAACAGGGTTTGGGGATTTAGCGTTGGCTATTCTTTCTAATTCGTTTAAATATGAGATGATGGTGCATCCTTCTATAAAAGGATGCACTATTTTTTTTACAACACTTTGCGTTAGCCGCTCTCTCAACCCTATATTTGAACTATGGAAATCATTAATATAAATGACAGCATTGCAGAAATACGGGCCGATGAACTGGTTATCAACAATGTACAGGATGGCGTAGATTTAATTGGCAACATCTACTATCAAGGTTTTGATAAAGTTATTGTGTACGAAAAAAATATTACCCCTTTGTTTTTCGATTTAAGCACTAAAATTGCAGGTGAAATTTTACAGAAATTCTCCAATTATCGCATGAGCTTAGCCATTGTGGGCGATTTTAGTAAGTACCCCAGCAAAAGCATGGGCAATTTTATTTCAGAAAGTAACCAACATGGCCAAATCAATTTCGTAAATTCAACTTCGGAAGCCATTGATGTGCTTTCAAAACCATAAAACCAAATACTCAAACCTGATGAATCCAGTTTTAAAAAATATCCTAGCGGTAATTGCCGGCCTTGTGTTGGGCAGTATTGCAAACATGGCCGTACTCATGGCAAGCAATAATATTATTCCGCTGCCGGCTGGTGCCGATAACAGCACTCCCGAAGCACTAAAAGCCACCATACACCTATTTGAGCCTAAACACTTCATTTTCCCATTTTTGGCGCACGCCATCGGAACCTTTGTTGGCGCCTATGTTTGCGCCCGAATAGCCAGCCATAAAATGTTACTGGCCATGTTTATTGGCTTGTTTTTTTTAGCAGGTGGCATTTATATGGTAACTATTCTTCCTTCGCCAATTTGGTTTACCATTGTTGATTTGGCTGGCGCCTACTTACCGGTAGCCTATTTTGCCGGCAAAATTGCAAGCAGTAATAACCATGAAAACCCATAGTACATGTGATACCAGAGGCAACGCTCCCAAACCTGATTCCAATCGTCTTAAAAATAAGTTTCATGTACTTGAATAATGCTTTTTTTTTGAAAACCATCTGCGCTACATCTATCTCCCGAAAGCCCTTCTTTCCGCTATAGTCCAAAGCTCGTAAACTCGCCTTGGAGCTGCCGCTTCAATAAGGTTTAGCCAACAAATACCCGTAGCACTTCCGGAAAAACAATGGCCTCAATCCATCGTTCCATACCGCATTAAATATCTTGGCTAAATACCAATTTGGTTAACGTATGCTTTTTAAAAATATAGCCTTTCCATCCCTTTGTGTACTTTGCGCAACGCTTTTTTCTTTGCGTTTACCTATCTCCCGCCACAAAGAAAGTTCCCATTTGAAACAGATGAAATCTTTTGCAGGTTTCAATACTAGGGATTTATGCCACCCCCTTCAGCCTTGCGCCCCTTGCCTGATTTGCTAGAACAACATTTTGGCTTTTCCCTTTGGGCACTGCTTTTGGAAATGTTCTACAGTTTTTTAATCGTAAAAGTTCCAAGTTAGTCCCAAAAGCAACAAGCGATCAGGCATTGGATAACGATTGACCGTATAAGTACCATTGTTAAATAAACCCTGGTTGGCATACTGATATTTTGCGAAAAGATTTGCCCTACGTAGCCCCAGCTTTATCCAAGCATCCACTACAGGTTTTGAGCTAAAGGTGATGTCTCTTCCGTTGTAAAACTGACTGGCAGCAATGCTGTACGATTTGGCCAGGTAAGTATCATTGTAAAATACATCGAAACCAATTTGTGTTTTTAGCACCTTAAAAAAAGTTTGGTCTTTATATATACTGGCAAACAAGTAAATTTCTGGCGTACGCAAAATCCGTTGTTGGTCGGTTTTTTGGTAAACACCGTAAGCAGTTGCGTGAAAACTTCCCGCATCCAATTGCTTTCCTACCTTAATTTGCAGGAGGCTAATTTCGCTGCTGTTTTGCATGGGAATAATCGACTTGGCATCGGTTGGTGATTGTCCAAAGTACAAGTAATTACTAATGAGATAGTAGGCCGCACTGGCATCAAGTTTCAGGAAATCGTTAAGGTAGGAAAAAGTAAAATTGGTGGTTTTGGTGCGGGAAAGGTTGGCACGCTGGTTCCAATCATAATGGTTTCCAAAATAACGATTGTAGATTTCTTCCGGAGATTTGTTTTGGGTATAGGCGCTCATTACCAGTTTGCCCGCTTTATTGCTGAGCGCAAGGTTACTTTTGGCTTCATACAAGTAATCGCCGGCGTTAAAGCCTTGTAAAATTTGCTGTACATCTAAATTGATGTCTATTTTATTACTGAAACGATAGCCTAATGCCCCTAAAATGGTGGTGTTTTGCGCATTAAAATCGCGGGCATAGAACAAGGTTTTGTCTTGTTGCAACACTTGCTGCTTAAAGGTGTACATATCATACCTGATCCCCGCATCTATTTTCAGTTCATTTTTAATGGCCGAATTTCCTTTGGCTCTTAAAAAAAAACTGTAGATAAATTCATTTTGCAAATGTTTTACGTTAGTGGTATCGTTGGTGAACTTACTGAGATTTCGCGGTGCGGGCAGTAAACCAAAGGTATCTTCCTCATCCTTTTTAAAACTATAAGAGCTATTGGTATAGGCAAGTGTATGGGTAATTTTATTGGTAGGCAATATATTTTTGGTACTGCTGTTTTGGGTACTATCAATGCGGCCCACAAAATAACTTTGCCTAATCATGACAGAATTGTCCCGATACAGCTGACGTGCATTTCCAAACCTTACCGGCTCTGCTTCTTTGGTGGCCAAGTTATTTGCTCCGGGAGCAAAAATAATGCTGTCTTTTAAGATAGAGCCATTTTCTTCGGCCTTAAGGGTATTGAAAACGGCATCAACCCAAATGTTGTATCTTTTGTTTTTGGTGTGGTACCACGTAAAAAGCGCCCCATTAAGGTCGTCGCCACGCTGGTGCTGATAAAAACCATTTGCACCAATACGGTTAAAATTGGCCCCAAAATTCCAATTGGGCTTAATGTTTTGGGAGTGGATAATTTTTAGCAGTTGCACATTGTCGCCGGCACTGATGTAGGAAAGACTGGTAAAAGGAGTACGGGCCCGATAAAATTTAATATCATCGTGGGTAAACTTATAATAATCCAATGAATGGAAACCCGTTTCAAAGCCAATGGTTCTTGCCGGTTCAAACAACAACGAAGTGGCGGCCAAACCTATCAATCCGGTGCCCACTGTTGGCCTGCGGGGTTGGGCAATAGGGCTAAAATATTGTATACCTGTCAAGGTGGTATCTAACGGAATGGTTTGTATACTGTCTTTGGTAAGCTTACGGGTGGTGTACCTGATATACTTGGCGTTGAACACTACCGAGTCGCGTGTACTTTCTTCTTTTTTACGAAGCGAGTCGAGCTCTTTGTTTCCCGCAATGGATGTTTTGAGGTCTTGCGCAAAAGCATTGGCAATACCCAACAAAAAGAAGAAAGAAACAGCAACAAATATTTTTTGCATTACAGATTACAAATAAGCTGGCTTAAAATTTCGGTCATTTTTGGTTCCGCTTTGGCTGCAGTTTCCACAATCTCTTCCAAACTTACAGGCTTCAGATCTTCGGGGAAACCCTCATCTGTTAGTACTGAAATAGCAAAAACCGGAATGCTCATGTGGTTGGCTACAATTACTTCGGGCACGGTACTCATTCCTACGGCATCGCCACCAATGATACGTAAATATTTGTATTCGGCTTTGGTTTCTAGATTTGGCCCGGTTACCGAAACATAAACGCCCTGATGGCAGGTAATATTTTTTTCTTGGGCAATTTTTACGGCTTTTGCGATGAGGTCCTTTTGATAAGGCTGGCTCATATCGGGAAAGCGTGGTCCAAAATCACTGTTATTGATCCCTCTCAAGGGGCTCTCTGGCTGTAAATTGATATGATCGTTGATGATCATTAAATCGCCTTTTTTAAATTTGGGATTTAAGGAACCTGCGGCATTGGACACAAACAGGTATTGAATGCCCAACAGTTTCATGGCCCTAATGGGGAAAGTAATTTGCTGCATGCTATAGCCTTCGTAAAAATGCAAACGGCCCTGCATTGCCACCACCTTTTTACCTTTCAGAGTGCCAAAAATCAATTTCCCAGAATGAAACTCCAGTGTAGAAATAGGGAAATTAGGAATACTGGCATACATGATACTGTGCGCCACTTCAATTTCGTTTACCAGGCCGCCTAGTCCCGTGCCTAAAACAATACCTATTTCGGGTTCAAAATCACCTATTTTATTCTTGATGTATTTAATGGAGTCGTTTAGTGCTTGCAACATAGTCTAATATTTTTTGGTCAAAACCTATCTTGTCTTCGGCGTTAATTCCAACGGCAATAGGCAGGTAATATACGGGCAAATTTAACAGTAAATCTCTTAAATTGTTAGTTAATAAGCGTTGTCCATCTTTTTCTGTGGTCACGATTATTTTTTTTGTTGCCTGATGTTGCCGATAGGCCGTTACCAGCTGTGCAATTTCCTTTTCCGTAAAACAATGATGGTCAGGATATTCGAACGGATGAACGTTCAATTGCTTTTCTGCCAAATACTGCATTAGCGGTGCTGTATTGGCAATTCCAGTTAATAAAAACAGGTGTTGGTCTTTTTCAAATACCGTTTCTTCTGCCGTGTAAAGATGCTTTAGCTTTTGGTAGTTGATGTGCGAAAAAGCCAGTTGTTGACTGGACTGTAATTGAAGTTTGGCCAACATTTTTTTTCTCGTAGCTGATGTGATTTCAGCGGGAGATTTGGTCACCAGTACTGCTTGCGCTCTTTTAACACCCGAAAATGGCTCCCGCAAATTGCCAGCAGGCAATAGCCATTGCATTTTTTGCAGCTTTGCAAATTCAAAGAGCAGCACGTTAAACCCCGCTTTTACCTTTCGGTGCTGAAAGGCATCGTCCAGCAAAATGAGGTCGTGGTTAGCTTTTAGCCGGTTAATGCCTGCTACCCTATCTTCACAAACGGCAACGGTAACATTGCTGAATTTGTGATAATACTGCAAAGGCTCGTCGCCTATGGTTTCAGCAGTAGCGTTTGGCCCTGCTAAAATAAACCCCGAGGTTTTACGGCCGTAGCCTCTACTTAAAATAGCAATTTTGTAGTGGCTAAGCAAATGCACCAAATACTCGGTAGTGGGCGTTTTGCCTGAACCGCCCACCGCCAAATTACCTATACAGATTATTGGCAAATTGAAACTGGTGGATTTAAAAACACCCCAATCATAAAACTTATTGCGCACATATACCACCAAGGCATATACCAAATTAAAGGGCAATAATAATGGGCGCAGGTGTTTCAACATCAGTTTTCAAAAATAGCTATTAATTTACAAATCGCTATTGCTGTTTACGTTCACTTTAGGCGGCATCAACTTGTACACTACCGGCGTTACAATCCTAGAAAGCAGGGTTGAACTGATTAGCCCGCCAATCATGACTATGGCTAAAGGCGAAATTAGCGGATTGCTGGACATGGCTATGGGCAACAAACCTCCAATTGCCGTTAGTGAAGTAAGGATGATAGGCAAGAAACGTACCTCTCCTGCTTCTTCAATGGCATCGTTCAAAGGTTTGCCTTCTGCGCGCAACTGATTGGTAAAATCAACCAGTAAAATGGTATTTTTAACTTCAATGCCTGCCAGTGCCACAATCCCAATGGTGGCTACAAACGAGAGCGAGTTCCCGGTAACCAGCAAGGCCAGTACAGCACCAACTATTCCCAACGGAATTACCGACAGTACAATGAGCGTACTTTTAAAGGTTTTAAATTCCAGCACCAGTACCGCAATAAACATAAATAGCGTAACCAAAATAATGCTACCAAAGCCACCAAAGGACTGGTTACGGCTTTCAACCTCGCCGCCCATTTCGAAATGATAGCCCTCGGGCAGTTTCATTTTTTTCATTTGGGCTTCTACATCCTTAATGACCTTATCGTTTAAATAACCTTTTTGAACAAATGAATTCACCGAAATGGTACGCACCTTGTTTTGATGGTTAATGCTCAGTGCCGAAGTTTCCAGTTTCAAACTTGCCAATTGCGCCAACGGAATTGATGTCCCCTGTACATTATTGACGTACAAGTTATCAAAAACGCCCAAGCTTGGATCGGATGAATATTTAGTGGTAAGCAAAATGCTATAATCGTCGCCGCTTGATTTTGGATTTAAGTATTTGCCCACTTCGAAACCTGCAATGGCCATCCTTACGGTACGGTCAATATTCACCATAGGCACACCTAACGCCAAGGCCTTTTCTTTATTGATATCTACCTTGATGTCGGATTTTAAGTTCTTCAGTGGATTGTTGGTATAGATGGTTCCTTCGGTTTTAAGCAACAAGTTTTCCACTCTTCCAGCCAACAGGCGCAAGGTATCTAGATTTTCACCAAACACCCGTACTTCTACCGGCGAAATAATCGGCTGGCCCTGCTCAAAATCTTTCACTTCTACCTTGGCTCCTAAATACGGCGACCATTTAGCCCTGAGCTTTTCAATAAGCGCTACCTTTTTATCGGCCCTCACATCGGGATGAAGTAGCACAAAAATCTCTGCAAAATCGCTACGCTCGTTGGTTTGCAGCAAATTGTAGTAAATCCTTGGGTTGCCCTTACCTACGTTAGAGGCAAAGTATTTTACTTCTGGGATATCCTTGATTTCCTTTTCAATTTGTTTGGCAACCGAATCGGTGTATTTTAAGTTCGATTGCAAAGGCGTAGATACCGTGATGATAAATTGTGGCTTTTCCGATGAAGGGAACAAACTAAAACCAATCACAGGAATTAAAGCCAATGCCCCCAAAAAAATACCCACCCCAATCAAGATGGTTAAATAAGGCCTATGCAAAGCTTTGTCCAACAATTTGGCATAAGAGCCATGGATAATTTTCTGCAGGGTACGCAAAAAGATATTCCCATGCACATCTGCATGTGGCTTTAAAAGTTTACTTGAAAGGAACGGCACTACCGTTAAGGCCACCACCATAGAGGCAATTACCGAACATATTACGGCCACGGGCAAGCTTCTGATAAATTCTCCCGAAGCTTCGGGCATGAACATTAAGGGCATAAAGGCAATTACCAAGGTTGCGGTACAACCCAATACCGCCAATCCAATTTGCTTGGTGGCCATTAGGGTTGCCGTAAGCCGGTTGTGGCCATCCCGCATCCATCGTTCTATATTTTCTACCACTACAATACTGTCATCAACCAATAGCCCCAAAGAAACCACCAAGCCTACAATACTCAATTGGTTGAGACTAAAACCAAGCAGGTTAATCAATATAATTCCAATGGCCAAGGATAGTGGAATGGATACCATTACCACTAACGAAGCACGGGTACCTAGCGGCAATAGCGTAATGAGCACCAAACAAATAGCGATCAGGAAATCGAAGCCCAAACCGCCCAACCGGGTGTTTACGTTGTTGGCCTGATCAAACATCACCTGCTGATCGATATTGCCAGGCAAGGTCTTTTTAAAGGACTCCAACACCGGCAAATAAGCTTCTTGGGTTTTGGTGATATTGCTGCCAGCCTTTTGAGCCGCCACTACAAACACACTTCGGAAACCATTTAAACGTGTAATGTGTTTTTCTTGCGAATAGTCGAAATAAACTTTGGCCACTTCTTTTAAAGTGGTGTTCTTTCCCGCGGCACTTGCTACAATGGTATGCTTAATTTCGTCTAAACTTTGATAATTGCCACTGGTTTTAATATTGAAGGATTTATTGCCGGCATCAATGCTTCCGCCAGGGATATTGGCTACTTCGCTTTGTATGGCATTGGCCACCTGGGTAACTGGTATGCGCAACAGCGCCAGCTTTTCCAAATCCAAGTCCACTTTTACCAATTGGTCGGGCAGGCCCATAATCTCCACATTTTTAAGAGACGGTATTTTTTCGAGGCGGTCCTGTAAATCTTCAGCGGCGCTTTTGAGCTTGTCTCGAGAAGCATTTTCCGAAACCAATGCAATTTGCAGGATATTTACATCTGATGGCGTTATTTTTTGCACCTCCATGCTGTAAATTTCCTGTGGCAGGCTGGGCCTTTCACTATTCACTTCCCTTACCAGCTCCTGGTACTTGTCGTCAACATTACCGCCATATTTATATTCTACAATAATAACGGCCAAACCATCCCTGATATTGGTTTTAATGGTTTTGATATCATCCAATCCGTAAATACGTTTTTCCAATGGTTTCACCACCAGCTCTTCCATATCCTTAGGGCTTGCGCCCGGATATACCACCACTACCGGAAAGTTTGGCGGGTTCATATCAGGGTCCTCGGCCCTTGGCATGTTAAAAACGGTAGTGATTCCCAAGGCCATTACCATTAACACCATAATTAAGGTGAACTGATAATTTTTTACTGCATAATCTGAGATTTTCATTTGCTTCCAGTTTATTTTAAAGCGTAAAAAATTATTTAACCACCTTTATTTTGGAGCCATCGGTAAGATAGGCGCTGCCCGAAACAATGACCGAACTGGCCTCTTCCAGCCCCCCTGTGATGGCAATCTTATCTTTTTGCACGTTGCCCAACTGTACCTTCACTTTTTTGGCCACTTGGTTATCGTTGGTTATAAATACATAGCCTTCGTTTTCACCGCCGTCCAACAAAGCATCATAAGGAATGGTATAGGCACTTTGTTTTTTTGAAGGATAGATATTGGCCTTACCAAACATCCCCGCAGCCAAACCTTTTACCTGTTCAGTTAAAGATAACTCCAAACCAAAAGTTCCACTTTGTGGGTCAATGCTCTCTGATTTTCTGCTTACTTTGGCTTGTAATTTTTTCCCGGCCAGCGCATCAGCCGTAATTACAGCCCTATCGCCCACTTTTAAGGCCGACCATTGTTGGTCGCTCAAGCCAACCTTCAACACCCAGTTACCTTCGTTAGCGCCATTGATTTGCAACACCGGCGTACCTGGCCCAACAATCTGGCCTTCGTTGGCTAATTTTTTAAGCACGTAGCCGTTAGCCGTTGCGGTAATTGCCGTATAGCTTTCGTTAAACTTGGCCGACTGCAGCTGTTTTTTAGCAACATCGAGCATGGTTTTGGCATTTTGCAATTGCTCTAAAGTAGCTACGCTATCTTTGTAAAGCTTATCTGCACGTTCATAATCACGTAATGCTTTTTGGTAGGAAAGTTGCACTTGCTGGGCTTGTGAACTAATTTCGGTAGGGTTTACCGTAGCCAATACCTGGCCTCGGCTTACCTTGTCGCCTTCTTTTACATAAATGCGGTTAATTACACCGCCATTTTTAAAGGACAACAGGGTTTCGTCATTGGTGGTGAAATAGCCAGACGTAGCAATTTCCCCTTCCGCATTTTCGGCCAAAAGCGAAATTATTTTCACAGGAATAGTATCTTGCTGTACAATTGCGCGCTCTCTTTTGTCGGTTCCTTTACAGGCCAGCAACATGAGCAGGGCGAGACTTAAGCTGAGTGGTGTAATATGTGCTTTCATAATTTAGTTAAGGATATAAGATGCCGCTTCACGTTCGATATTGGCCATGGCCGTAAGCACCTTGTATAAGTTAATGTTCACGAGTATTTGTGCCGAAGTGTATTGGTTTCGGGCGTCGATGGTTTCTACAAAGGAATTGGCTCCCGCTAAATATCCTCTCTCTATTAAGCGCAAATAGGTAGAGGCTGCTTCAAATTGCTTTTGGGAAGATTGGTAGGTTTGATAGGCGGAGCGCAAATTGTTTTGTGCCGTTTTTGCTGACAAGCTTAATTGTTGGGCCACCAGATTGGCGTTGAGCTGCGCATTTTTTAAATCTAAATGGCTTTCTTTAATTCGGTTGTTATTTCTGTTGCCAGAAAAAATTGGAATTTCCAATTGTAGCCCCAACATATAATATCGGGTATTGGAATTGAACTTAAATCCTTCTGATTGCGTTCCCAAATCTAAAAATGCGCCTAACTTGGGCACGGCAAACTGGCTGTTCATTTTGCGCACTGTTTGATTGATCCCTACCACTTGGTTTAGCGCCTTTAGCTCTTCCCTTTGCCCAGAAATATCCAGATTAAGCAATAGGCTTTCCACTTTGGCCAAATTACCTTGATCATCTTTTTCAACCACAATTGCATGATCGGCATTTCTGTTCAACAGAAAGTTAAAGTACAGACGGGCGTTGTTTACTTTTTGTTCAGCATCAAGCAAAGTTGCCCTCACATTTTCCACTTCGCTTTGCGAACGCAGCACATAGGCTGGTAGTCCTTTTCCGTTTTCCAGCAACTTCTGATTTACCCTAAGGCCTTCGTTGGCCAACTGCAATCCCGATTGGTAAATATCAACCGCAGCAAGTGCGCTTAAATAGTTATAATAAGCGGTCTTCACCTCTTTTACCAAATCGCGTTTATAAATCTGCACCTCAAACTCCTTTAAGGCCAGCTGTTGTTCGGTAATACGCTTGTTATTGATAATATCCGTATTGATAATGGGTACCGTAGTACGGATTTTAGCATCGTGAAAATTTTTGGGAAGGAAGTTAATGGTTTGGTTTTCCAACATCGGAAAGTTATTGGCCCCTGTAATTTGGTTCAATGTGCTATATATCGGATTGAGCAAGTTGCCCAAGGGTAACGGAATGTTTCGTCCTCCATCAGCAGTTTGATACCCTGCCTGAAAAGCCGTCGAGGGAAGAAACAACCCTTTGGCTGCTTTTAGCGCATATTGCGCTTTCTCCAACGACACATTCTTTTGCTGTAACACGATATTATTCTTAAAAGCAGTGTCGATATAGCCTTGGAGCACTTGCTGTGCATTTACAGAGAAAACACCAAGTAGCAGCACCAGCATCAAACAAACATTTTTCATTTTAATTAACGGTGTTAACATCATTATTGAATACTTCTTAAAATTAATACCAAGGTATCGAAAGCCTTTTCCAAATTGAGCTGATGCTCCTTTTCAGGAAAATGGGCACTCACCACATGATCCAAATGTCCCTGCAATTTCAGGGAGCAAATTCCATGAATAGTTGCCCAAATATACAGCGACATGGCGTGCAGATCTGCCTGTTTAAAATAACCCCTGGATTTGCAGTCGGCCACGGTAACCAGCAGCGCTTCAAAAGCAGCCCCACCTTCTTCCCACTCACAAGCATAATTCTTATTCACAAATGCTATGGGCTCTCGCATAATGAACATAAGCTCATAAAAATCACGGTTTTCCAGTGCAAATTCAATATAGCTTCGCCCCATTGCCTTCAACCTTTCAAAGGGCTCATCCACATTTCTAAGCATAGCGAACTGCGTAGCCAACATCTTAAACCCCTCTTGATGCAAGGCATAAATCACGTCGCTTTTATCCTTATAGTAAAGATAAATGGTGGTTGGGCTTATCCCTATCTTGTCAGCAATTTTCCGGATGGAAATGGAGTCGTAGCCATGTTTCAGAAACAGCTCTTTAGCCACTTCCAAAATTTTTTTCCTAAGGTTTTCCTTGTGCTTGAGACGCTTGTTTTTTGTATTGGTTTCACTCATGACGAAGCAAATATAATTAACAGTGTTAATATTTTAAAATATCTAATCATTTTATACAAAAAAAGGGGAAGCTTAGCCCCCCCCTTTTTACGGTTACTGTTAATTTTGGATTAGAGTTTCACAATTTTTTTGGATACATTTCCGCTTCCTTTAATGACTTGCAGGATATAAGAACCTGGCCCTACCTCGGCCACATCAAGCTCCATAACCTGAGAGCCATCCGCATCTTTCGACTTTAAAGCCTTACCAGTCATATCAGTCAACAACAATTTAACGTGCTCCTTGGCCGAAACGCCCAAGTTCACAAAAAGCTTTGTAGTGACCGGATTAGGATAGGCAAGCACAGCAATTCCGTCATCCAAGCCTTTTACAAATCGGGTGAGCTTCTCAAAAGTGACCCGAGTTCCACCGGCATCAACTTGCGCCAACCTATAATAGGCAGATTGCCTAAAGCTAGCGTCAACCAGTTCATAGTTGGATATGGAGGTAGCATTTTCCTTGCCTGCAAGGCCACCTATCACCTGAAAGGCTTTTCCATCCAGGCTTTTTTCTATCTCAAATCTCAAGTTGTGCTGCTCTGCGCTCGTCGTCCATCTTATCAAAGCACCGTTACTGGCCGCTCTTGCCGTAAAATCAACCAAAGTAACTGGTAAAACTCCAGGTGTTTTAGCAAAAGTAAACACACCGAAATCGCTAGTTAAACCAGAACCGAGGGTTCCCACGCTCCCTGCTACAGAAAAACTGTCGTTACCTGCGCTTACCCAGGCATTGCCCCCGATATCAAATCTCGCCACTACCGCATCCAGGGTAGCAAAACTTGAAAAGCCCGAATTAGTAAAATCGTAAGTGGTTAAGCCCACCTTGGCCTGTGCATTGCCGTTAAGCCTATGGATGGTCCAGTATTCTTTATTATGAACCATGCCTAACACCAATGGATCGAAACTGGTTACATTGGCGTAAGAAACTGGAAAATATTCCAGTTCAAAATCCGAAGTTGCACCTATTACACCGATGAGCGAAGCCGCCGAAGAAACCGCACCTTTCCCAATCATCAAATGGGTAGTGGTACCATTGGCCACGTTAAGCAATTTTATTTTTCCGTTAACAAAATTTTGAGGCTTACTCAGGTTAAAATTAATGGTTTTAGCCGCATCAAGGGTTAACCCAGCCGCCGCATTGATCTTGCCTTCTGTTACCACAAAATTTCCCGCAGCCTTTACCGGCTGGTTAAAAGTGATGGTTTTGGCCAATGCTGCCAAGGTTACATCTCCAAAAACAATTTCACTGGTGGCGTTATTGTCGATGGCAAAAGTATGTGCATTGGCCAGCGTTCTATTGCCTAAAGTGGCATATATGGCCGGGTCATTTTTTAGCACTACGGTAAATCCATCAGGCACTGTTTTTAAAGCATTGTCCAAGGTAGCCAAAGTTCCAATGAAAGCTTTTTGCGGCTGAATGTTTACATACCCTGTCAAACCGTCATCTACACCATCCACAATTTTGGCTTTAACACCTACCAGGTTATCAAAATCTGTTTCTGTACCACTGTTAATGCCTCCGAACATATTATGCGATGCGTCTATATCGCCGTTAAACGGCAAGATATTAGTGGTATTAGTCCCATCTTGCGCCACATCGTAAAGAGCTCCAAGGGCGGTCGATGTCCCTGATGCTGTTCCATCTAAAAAGATGTATGTCCCCAAACTGCCCGCAAAAATATTTTTATCCACTTCTGCGCCGCCAATTCTTACATTCGAAACGGGTTTTACGGAAGCAGAGCCGTTATGGTTAAGGAAACTTATCCCAATACCGCCAGTGCCATTAAAAGTATTGCTCATTATCGACAGGTTATCCGAAGTTACCGGGCTTTGCGCTCCGGTAGTTCCCTCCTTGCTTGAAAATACAATGGAACTGAAAGCTGTTGCGCCCGCAAATGGCGTTAAGGTATTGTTCTTGATCGTTACATTGTTTGACCTTTGTACAAACACCCCAATATTTGCATAGTTAGTGATGGTATTATTTGCCACTTCGATGTTTGCGTTTGCCGTCCTGCTTCCCTTAACCTCCAACATACGCACCATTAGCCCTGCCTGAGATAAGCTTGGAATACCATAGCCGATATTGTTACTGTTTAGCTTATGATTGCCAACCTTGGCACCAACCACCGAAACCAAACCAACGGGAATATCATTGTATGAAAACTCGAAATCGTTACCCGCACCATCACCAATGCTACCACCCTGCAGGGCGTAAACAGCGGTAATATTGTTTTTATTTGCTGATGACCCACCAATTAGCCCGTGGGTGTTAAAAGCATAAACACCTCTCCCAAATAGCTCCGGAGCCAATAAATTTGAATAGGTAATTGTGTTACGCACTACATTTACAGCGTTATTGGATACGCTGCCAACAATTGTTCTTCCCAATCGCATGGCGTGGCTGTACCAGGCGTAACCATCCACCGTTTGTGCTTTTGTGCCTTTAAATATGTTATCCGAAATCTCCAGGTTATTAAAGTTATCTGTAGTAGTAGAGGCAATACCAATATAGGTTGGCTCCTGATTGATCTGGAATTCGAAGTTCTGAATTTTCACATTTGGCGCATCAATTTCAATAAGTGCATTTTTTCTATCTCCCACGGTAATTATGGGCCCCGTACTACCATTGATGATGGGCTTATCCGACAGGATTAAATTGTTGCCTCTCAATGTCAGCTGTTTATTGACCACAATTGCCGAGGTTAAGGTATAAGTTCTTTGCTCAACATTGATTACGTGTCCGTTTAGCGTGTTCGGGTGGTCAATAGCTTCTTGTATGGTAACAAAACCTTCGGTAGTATTCACGTTTCTTACCGGAAGATTCAAAATCACTTCGCCTAAGCCCACTACATCATCCTTATCGTGAATTTTCGATTTTATGGCCAAAAACGAAGCCATAGCCCTATCTGTCCTGGTGTCGTAAGTGCCATACACATTCATTTCGGCAATGATATTGGAAGAGAACGGCAAAATATTGGTAACAGCTGCAGAATTATAATAAGTAGATGACCAAATTGGATCGGCGGCTGTGGAGCTTGCCGGCCTATCATCTAGTCTTATATACTCGGTAAGGTTGTCCGAAAAGATGTTAGCCGCCGTTCCCGGGCCTCCAACAACAGCACCTGTTAATGGCGCCAAAGCCATATCGCTGTACGAATTGGCAAATTTAATACCTACGTGACCGGTCCCCAAAGGTGTAGGCGTATTAAAGGTATTTTGCTTTACAATTAGATTCGAAAATGATTTCGCCCCTGGCGTACCTGAATTTGTGGTTTTGGTATCGAAATACAATCCTACCGTATTTGAACTTCCAGAAAGCGGATTAAAAGTATTGTTAATTACACTCACATTGCTCGAGTAGAATATTGCTAAACCTAACAGCTTAAAGTCATTCAGCGTATTTCCCGACACCTCTACCGTAGCCCCGGGGCTTGTTGTAGAGATCACTTCAATGAGGGCAGGTTGTCTATCGGCACCGGTTTGTCCGTTCGCATCATCGTTTCCACCAGAGGTAATGGTATTGTTGGTGATTTTATTGCCGGGACTCACATACCCGTTCATGGCCAGTTTGCCCTGCAAGGTATTGTTGTTTACTATCAGCGCCCCGCCGCTCATATCTCCCGCCTGTATTGTAGCATAATGGGCCTTGAAATTATTATCATCTATATTTCCATTGATATTCGAAGCCCGCACCGCCCTACCTAAGGCATTATTAGAAACCGTATGCCCAACGGTATTCCTTAAGATGGTCACCTTGTCGTTCCCATTGGTATTTAAAACCCCCAAAAAAATTGCCGCACTATTAAATACATAATTTGTATTGGTGCCTTCTATCAAATTATCGGTAATGGTTAAATTATTAAAACTACCTGTTGGGCCAGATTTGATTCCATAACCAGCAGTAGTAGTGGTAGTTGCGCCATTAAAGCTGCTTTCCTGGAAACGAAGGTGCAAATTTGAAATGGTGACATTAGGCGCAGCCACATAAATTAGCGCTTTATTGGCCACATCGCCTCCTGTAATCATGGGCTTATTTGCCAAATCTCCGTTGTTCCCTACCAACGAGATACTTTTAGCAATACTGATCCCCGTGGTTAAAGTATTGGTTCCCGGAAAAACATTCACCGTATTGCCTGCCAACGTTGAAGGGGCATCTATGGCTGATTGGATAGAGCAGAAACGTACTGCGGTAGTGGTATTACTGGCTACCAGCGTCGGCGCAGCCGCAGTAGAGGTACTTGCATCGGTCACCATTCTAAAATCAGTACCATTGGCAACCAAGTTGTTACCACTCAAATATGCACAGGCATCAGCAGAGTTATCTCTGTCGAAATACAAAGTATTAGCGTCTCCGGGGTTGCTAGGGCTACTACCATCAATATTATTATAGCCAATATTGCCCTTCTGCAATTGTATCGCTACTTCTGTCCCCGTAATGGTATTTCCAATAATGGAATGTCCAGTACCCCCAGCCACAATACCAAAACCATCGCCCTGGGCAAGCGCCGACCCCTTAATATCTGAAATGATATTACCTGTAATATACGCTCCAAAAGGCTGGTCGTTAATGCTTGCATAAATATCTTTTCTTCTTAGAACAGCGATGGCGGCAAAATCCCTGGTGTCGGTGGGGACACCTGTTTGGGTAATTGTATTTTGGCTAATTACCACGGAACCACCTCCTGAATTAGCACCCGATGCCAGCACGTTTTTGACTTCAATTCCGAACCTAGAATTATTGGCTAGCGTGATCATATTTTTTGAAATGAACGTTGGAGCCGAAGAAAGATCATTTTTACCCAACCACATCCCAATACCCGAATCTCCATTTGAACTTACAGTATTCTCCATTACTTTAATACCATTGGTATATGCAGACTCAGCAAAATCAATCCCTACCAACTGGTTAAAAGACACATCATTATAACTCACTTCAACAGTCTCAAAATTTGCTGTAGAGCTTTGAAACATAATTCCTCTGGCACTACTTGGAACCGGAGTACCGCTTTTATTTCCATTATTGTTAAACGTTGAAAACCTGATGATCAAGTTGGTAACACTTTTATTGGTATAAAAACCGTATCGGTAATTTTCGCTAGCCGACACATGCGCTAAAAAAACATTAATGGCATCCACTCCTACACCTATGCCCGTCTCAAAATTAGTTACGGTAAGGTCAGAAATAAACACGTCACTTGCTGCAACCCTAAGTCCGTAATTACTGGTGGTTATGTAGTTGGCCACCGTACCATTAATAATAGTACCTGCCGTAGACGCCCCCTGAATGGTTAAAGATTTATTAATGTTGACGAAATAGCCAGCTACTGCGCCCACTGGAGAGTAGGTACCATTAGCCAGATTAACAATATCGCCCGCAGCAGCCGCATCCACAGCCGCTTGAATACTCCGCTTAGGTGCTTCTATTACCGTGCCCGCATTAGCGTCGTTCCCTACAACAGGGTCTACGTAGTAGTTTGTTTGTGCCCGCATGCCCTGTAGGGCAACTAGCAATCCAACAAAAAGCATAGGCAGTGCTCTGAGTAGAGTTTTTCTCATAATTTATCTGGTTAAAGAACTATTGATCTATGAGAGAGCTATTTAAAAACTAAAGTAAATATAATCACAATAAAAAGAGAAGTTTTACGTTACAACTTTTCTCTCTAAACGATAAATCAGCAACTGCGTTAAAAAAACGAAGATTATTTTTGTTTTTTATTCGAGGAATTTCACGAGCTCAGCCCCGCCAACCCCGCCAACCCCCAAACGAATTTCGCAACACAACACACTGAACAACAAGCTTCATCAGAACCTTTAGTAGTTATACCGTAATAATCTGCAAACCATAGCCGCTATCCTCCCGCTATCCGGAATTAAACCTCTATATTTGTGAAAATTACTTACTTATTATGCTTAAAGGATTTTTTAACGTTCCTGTTCCGGTTAATGAGCCAATTTTGGGCTACGCACCCGGAAGTAAGGAAAGAGAATTATTAAAAGCGGCATTGGCCGAGGGAAGATCTAAAGTAACGGACATTCCTATGTATATTGGTGACAAAGAAGTGTTTACCAACGAGAAAATCAAGATTACGCCGCCTCATGACCACCAGCATGTTTTAGCCACCTTTAGCAGGGGCAGCAAAACTCACGTGCAACAAGCCATTGATGCCGCATTAGCTGCAAAAGCTGACTGGGAAAATTTAGCTTGGGAACAAAGAGCTGCCATTTTCTTAAAAGCGGCTGATTTAATTGCAGGCCCATACAGATACAAATTGAATGCGGCAACCATGTTAGGCCAAAGCAAAAATGCTTTCCAGGCCGAAATAGATTCTGCCTGCGAACTGATAGATTTCTTGCGTTTTAACGTGAGCTACATGACTGAAATCTACAAGCAACAACCTCCTGTTTCTCCAAGAGGAAGCTGGAATAGAGTGGAGCAGCGCCCATTGGAAGGTTTTGTTTTTGCACTAACACCTTTTAATTTTACGGCCATTGCCGGAAACCTGCCTTCATGTGTAGCCATGATGGGCAACGTGGTGGTTTGGAAACCTGCCGACACGCAGATTTATGCAGCAAGCCTAATCATGCAGATTTTTAAAGAGGCAGGATTGCCAGACGGTGTCATCAACCTTGTTTATGTTAAAGGACCTGATGCGGGCGACGTGATTTTCTCACACCCCGATTTTGCTGGTATCCACTTCACGGGTTCCACTGGAGTTTTCCAAGATATCTGGAACACCATTGGCAGCAATATCCACAAATACAAAACTTATCCTCGTATTGTAGGTGAAACCGGTGGTAAAGATTTTATCCTAGTTCATGGCTCTGCCGATGCCGAGGTATCAAGCACGGCGATTTTAAGAGGTTCTTTCGAATACCAAGGCCAAAAATGCTCGGCGGCTTCAAGGGTGTACATTGCTAAAAGCAAATGGCCGCAAATTAAGGAGTTGCTATTGAGAGATTTGGCAACACTCAAAATGGGGCCTACCGAAGATTTCAGCAATTTCATCAACGCCGTAATCGATGAAAAATCTTTTGACAAACTTGCCAAATATATTGACGAAGCGAAAAAAGCAAAAGGTGTTGAGATTATTGCTGGTGGAAACTACGACAAGAGCAAAGGATACTTTATTGAACCCACTGTTTTAGTGGTAGATGACCCGAAATACACCACCATGTGCGAAGAGCTGTTTGGCCCCGTACTAACCGTATATGTATATGAAGACAAAGATTTCGACAAGACTTTGGAAATTATAGATACTACTTCTATTTATGCCTTAACAGGTGCGGTAATTGCCCAAGATCGTTATGCGATTGACAAAGCAACCCATGCCCTGCGCAATGCGGCCGGGAACTTTTACATCAATGATAAATGTACCGGTGCGGTAGTAGGCCAGCAACCGTTTGGTGGTGCTAGAGGTAGCGGCACCAACGATAAAGCAGGCTCAATGATCAACTTATTGCGTTGGGTTTCTCCACGTACCATCAAAGAAACCTTTGATCCTCCAAAAGATTATACTTATCCATTTTTAGCTAAAGATTAATCTTCGGTTAAAATAAAAAGTGGTTTTAGCTGATTGCTTTTTTACAACCCCACACAAAGCCCTGCACATGCGGGGCTTTCTTGTTCAAAAAGACTATTTTTGCGCCCATAATAGAATTCGATCACCTCAAAACCAACAACCTTGGAAAATACCGACAACAAAAATGACCTAAAAAGAGGTTTGCAAAACCGGCATATACAACTCATTGCGCTAGGCGGCGCAATAGGTACTGGCTTGTTTTTGGGCATTGGCCCGGCGGCCGTGCTGGCGGGGCCATCTGTTATTTTAGGCTATGCCATTGCCGGCATCATTGCATTCTTCATCATGCGCCAGCTTGGCGAAATGGTAGTTCAAGAACCTGTATCGGGCAGTTTTAGCCATTTTGCGTATAAATACTGGGGGCCTTTCCCTGGCTTTGCCTCTGGCTGGAACTATTGGATGCTTTATATTTTAGTGAGCATGTCTGAGCTTACCGCAATTGGCATTTACGTGCAGTTTTGGTGGCCCGAAATACCACTTTGGGCTTCTAGTGCATTCTTTTTTGTAGTGATCAATATGCTAAATCTTGCCTCTGTAAAAGTTTATGGCGAAGCTGAATTTTGGTTTTCTATTGTAAAAGTGGTTGCGATTATAGCCATGATTATATTCGGGAGCTACCTACTATTAAGCGGTACCGGCGGCGAACAGGCAACGATCAAAAATCTATGGAACGATGGGGGTTTCTTCCCAAAAGCCTGGCTTAGCACTAATGGAAATGGCAGTTACGAAGGCCTTTTAGCCGCCATGGCGCTCATCATGTTTTCTTTCGGCGGATTAGAACTGGTGGGCATTACTGCGGCAGAAGCAGAAAACCCAGAGAAAAACATCCCGAAAGCAACCAATCAGGTCATTTATAGGATTTTAATTTTCTACGTTGGAGCATTGATTATTTTATTTTCTTTATCTCCATGGAAAAGCATAACCGATGGCAGCAGCCCATTTGTAATGGTTTTTGAAAGGCTTAACGGGTTTCAGCTCAGCATTTTTGGACAAGACATTAACTTTACGAGGCTGATTGCCAATGTACTGAATGTTATTGTGCTTACGGCGGCGCTGTCCGTATACAATAGCAGTGTTTACAGTAACAGCCGCATGCTTTACGGATTGGCACAACAGGGCAACGCACCCCGGTTCTTATCTAAACTTAACAAAAACTACGTACCTGTGATGGCCATCCTGGTTTCTGCTGTATTTGCGGCTATTTGCATTGTCATCAACAAAATTATCCCAGAACAGGCACTAAGCATCCTCATGTCTCTAGTCGTATCGGCGCTTGTGATCAATTGGTTGATGATCAGCTACACTCACCTCAAATTTAGGAAAGCACATCAGTTGGAAAAAACAAAGTTTCCCTCGTTTTTATATCCAATTAGTAACTATATCTGCTTGTTGTTTTTAGCAGGCATACTGATGGTGATGTGGCTTACGGGCCTGAAAATATCCGTAGAGCTAATTCCAATATGGATGTTGTTTTTATATGGTTGCTACTACTTAGTTCAACGCAAAAAATAAAGAGCGCTCTTGCTTACTATTTAAGGCCTGGGAACAGGCCTCCTATGTGTCTATATGGGCTTATATTTCTCATTATAAGATTAGCGCAAAAGCTGATTAAATGAACCACACAGGCACATAGAAAACTCAATAGCGTTAACAATCATTAGGCTTAGCTTCGTTGATTATCAATTTACTTGCTTGAGTTTCATAAACGGGATTGCAGCGAAAATCCTTTTTGTGATATTACTGTCACTCTGATCCCGAGGTTTCGGGAGAAGAATTTGTAAGTTGTGGCACATCAGAAGTAGATTCCTCGTTCCTCGGAATGACAAGCAAGTGGTCAAAAAGATTGTAGCGTAAAGCCCGCCTTGCTTTAAAAGAAGCGACTGTCCCTGCTTTTCAAAAAACAACTTATTAAGCTTGGTACAACTTTGCAATGCACCGTTATGTTTCTATGTGGCAGTAATAATTAAAAAAAAAGAGGATGCCCAAACGCAAGGCACCCTCTCCAACATTATAACTACTAAACCTACAACTATTTTTTGTCCATTTTAAACAAAGTTGGAGCATCGTCAGCACTTGATGTGCTGGTGTCCAAATCTTTGATCAAACTAGCTTTAGGCATCACTAAAACACTATAACCAGCTTACAACGCCAGTTTCTACATTATAGTTAGCACCTACTATTTTAATTTTACCGTCTTTTTCCAATTGGTTTAAAGTGGCACTTTGACTGCGGATGTCTGCAATGGTTTGCTTTACATTTTGCACGTTCAATCTTTCTAACAAATCATCATTTTTAGACGAACGCTCTTCGCCTTCATTAATAATCTCCTCAATGATTGGATTAAAATGATCGACCAAATGACTAAGGTTTTCCATTCCCATTTCTCTAATTGCGGCTGCGTCTAGCCCTCCTTTTAAAGCACCGCATTTAGAGTGCCCTAAAACAACAACCAGTTTAGAACCTGCCACATTGCAGCCAAACTCCATAGATCCCAAAATATCTCGGTTCGCAAAATTCCCAGCAATTCTCACGCTAAAAATATCGCCCAATCCTTGGTCAAAAATCAATTCTGCAGAAGTACGACTGTCGATACAGCTTAATATTACGGCAAATGGCCATTGCCCTGCCCTAGTGTCGTTTACTTGTGATAGCAAATCCCTGTTGGCTTTTAAATTCTGCACAAATCTTTCATTACCTTCTTTTAGTATTTCAAGTGCCCTTTCAGGGGTAATGGTTGCTTGAGTTTCTAAAGTATGTGCCTTCATTGTATTTATATTTTTAATCTTGTTCAACAATTTTTGTATTAATTTTTGGTACCGAGTAAGTTTTCTTAATATTTTCTAAAGTAACAATAATCCCTTTGGTATAAGCATTATGTTTGTAGTTATGAATCGCTTCCAGCACGTCCGGATCGATATATCTAGAATTAGCGCCGTCAATGATCACATTGGTTTCATTTGGAATTCCAGATAATAATACCTGGATAGAAGCTTTGTTTAAGAACGATACTTCTTCGGCAAGCTTGATCCTGATATTCTTTTTGTTTCCTTCTTCTTGTACTCGGTAAAAGAAGGGATTGCGCATATTGGTTCTCAATAGATAGAAAATTGAAACCGCCATACCGATACCTACGCCTTTTAACAAATCGATACCAACTACGCCCACAATGGTAACTACAAAGGGGATAAATTGGTCCCAACCTTTATGGTACATGTGTTTAAACAGCGATATTCTGGCCAACTTATAACCTGTTACCAATAAAATTGCCGCTAAACACGAAAGTGGAATTAGGTTAATAATTGCTGGAATGAACAGTAGAGAGAGTAGCAATAACAAACCATGTGAAATTGCAGAAACTTTGGTACGTCCGCCTGCGTTCACATTAGCCGAGCTTCTTACAATTACTGCTGTCATCGGCAAACCGCCCAACATACCACTGGTAATGTTACCTACACCTTGCGCTATCAATTCGCGATTGGTTGGCGACACCCTTTTCAAAGGATCGATCTTATCAACGGCCTCCAGGCTCAACAACGTTTCCAAACTGGCAACCACAGCTATGGTTAGCGCTACCACTAAAACCTTTGAGTCAAGGAAGGTAGAGAAATCTGGCATGGTAAACAAACCAAAAAACTCTGCGGCACTGTTTACCACAGGAATTTTAACCATTTGGCTCTCTTTTAACGCACTAGAAGAACCACTGAATAAAATAGCGCCCAATATACCTAAAACAACCACCACCAATGGTGCAGGAACTACGGCTATTTTTTTGAATTTAGGCCAAAATACCAAAATCAGGATGGAAACCACACTAATCACAATTGCAGCTATACTGAAGTGCTGAAGTGCGTTTCCTAAGGCCGAAAAGGTATTTTCTCCATCTTTCTGGAAAAAGCTTTCGTCACCAAAAAAATCACTATCCACTCCTAAAGCATGGGGCAATTGCTTCATGATCAACAATATACCAATACCCGCCAACATTCCCTCAATTACACTTGAAGGGAAATAGTTGCCAATAGTACCAGCTTTAATCAGTCCTAGTACAAGTTGGAATACACCGGCCAAAACTACAGCCATCAAAAAAGCCTGATAACTTCCCAAGCTAGTTATAGAAGCTAAAACAATGGTGGTTAATCCAGCTGCTGGCCCACTTACACTCAGCTGTGAACCACTAATAGAAGCAACTACTACGCCCCCCACAATTCCAGTAAGCAAACCGGCAAACAATGGCGCACCAGAAGCCAAGGCAATCCCCAAACAAAGCGGCAAAGCCACTAAGAACACTACAATACTTGCAGGCAAATCGGCCTTTAAATTCCGTTTCTGCAAATATTTACCTATTCCGCTTCCCATAGAAGCCGAATTCGAATTTTTCATAAAGAATTATGTTAATTTCTAAAGTTTTTTATCAAATCAGTTCCGTAATAAAGCATACGGAAATAGTAACGGTAAAACTTAGCAGAAATTAGGGGGCGGTGTTGGAACCGAAGGATGGTATGGATCTACGTAGCGCCGAGAGTGTTCAATAAAACTACTAGGTACGCCACAGTCCAGGTCCAAGTGAACGTAGTTAAGATCATATTTTTGGAACATCATTTTATAGTCTACAAACTTTGCATTTGATTTTCCCTTCTCATCGCCGCTGTTTTCATTTTCCAACTGCATGATTACAGAAACCATAAAATCTTCATCCAAATGCTTGAAAAACATAGGCGCAGCAGAAATTACCATCTTCGATGCGAAAACGCACATAAACACGGCAACCACCAAAAGCTTATATTTCCTTAGCTTCATTTCTTGTCAGATCTTCTTTTTAGATTTCCCAAAAGTAATTGCGAAACCTCTAAAATTCAAAATTTTTTACGTAATATATTTGTAATATAAAGATTTTGTGGTGTGAAAATCAAAATTATTGGGCATTTTCAAACTTTATTTATTTTTGGACTTTTCTTGTACATATCGAAGCAAAAAATTTAATGAGGATTCTTTTAATTTGTTTACTAACTATATTGCCTCTCTTGGTGTTGGCGCAGAACAATAATGCGCCTTCATCCTATGATATACATGACATTAAGATTACCGGATATCTGCAAACACAGTTTCAAGTAGCACAATCTCCAGGGATATATTCATGGTCGGGAGGCGACTTTAGCCAAAACTCTGCTAGCCGTTTTATGTTGCGCCGTGGGCGTTTAAAAGTAGATCGTGTAGACAAATTTTCTTCCATTGTATTTCAATTAGATGGAACACAAGATGGCCTCCGTATCATGGATGCCTTCATCCAATTTCATAGTCCACAAGATAAATCTTTGCTTTTTACCGCAGGCTTATTCAACCGACCTTTTGGTTACTCCATTGTCTATTCATCAGGCTACAGGGATTTCCCGGAAAGGGCCCGTGTTTTCCAAACCTTAATGCCCAGAGAAAGAGATTTAGGGGCGATGATCAGTTACAAACCCAAAAAAATTCTCCCCTTTATTACCGCAGAGCTGGCAGTAGTTAACGGTAGTGGCTTAAATGCACGAGATTACGATTCAAACAAAGACATCATTGGAAACCTTAACTTTAAATTTGACAGCCTAGCCAATAAAAAATTCCATTTAGGCTTCGGCGCCTCGATCTATAAAGGCACGGTAAGAGGTAATACCGACACCTACTTAAAACCAGTTGAAAGCGGCTTTGTAAGCATTACTGACGCCTCCAATGTAGGCTACAATTTCCGGAGGGATTATTACGGAACCAATCTCCAATTGGAGTACAACAATTCTTTTGGGAGCACTACACTCAAATCTGAGTATATCCAGGGGAAACAACCGGGTGTTGCTTCCTCATCTAGCATTTCGGGACTAGCAGCTAGCCAAAGTTTTGCGGCACAACCTACTACAAACCTGTACTTGAGAAATTTCAATGGATATTTTATCTGGTTTACCCAGCAAATTGCCAACAGCAAACTAACGGCTATAGTAGGATATGATGTTTATGATCCAAATACTGATATCGAAGAATCCGAAATTGGGAAAGCTGGAAATAACACTACTGCCGGAGACATCAAATTTAGCACTTTAGGCTATGGCGTAACCTACGCCCTTAACGGCCGTTTAAAACTCACCATTTACAATGAGCATGTGCATAACGATGGCACTCAACTGCCTAACTACCAAAATGACATTAAGGACAATGTATTTACTACTCGCCTTCAATATCGCTGGTAGCTCGTGATTTTAAATTTCAACCAAATTATAAACCATATAAACCGATGAACAACAAAATCCAAATCTTAAAGGATAAAATAGAGAAAGCCCATTTGGGTGGTGGACAAGCCCGCATTGATAGCCAACATAAGAAAGGTAAACTAACCGCTCGTGAGCGCATTCATTTTTTAATGGATGAAGGTAGCTTTGAGGAAATTGGCATGTTGGTAACCCACCGCAGTACCGATTTTGGCATGGAAAGGGAAAAATACCTTGGCGATGGGGTAATTACCGGCTATGGTACGGTGAACGGCCGACTTACCTATGTTTTTTCTCAGGACTTTACCGTTTTTGGCGGGTCATTGTCAGAAACACATGCCGAGAAAATCTGTAAAATCATGGATATGGCCATGAAAAATGGTGCGCCCATGATTGGCTTGAATGACAGTGGTGGTGCCCGCATTCAAGAAGGGGTAGTTTCTTTAGGAGGGTATGCCGATATTTTTTATCGTAACGTACAAGCCTCGGGAGTAGTTCCTCAACTTTCGGCCATTATGGGACCTTGTGCTGGTGGTGCGGTATATTCGCCCGCCATTACAGATTTTATTTTAATGGTTGAAAACACCTCATATATGTTCGTAACTGGGCCAAATGTAGTTAAAACAGTTACCCACGAAGAAGTGAGCTCCGAAGAACTAGGCGGTGCCAATACGCACGCTACCAAGTCAGGGGTAACACATTTCGCCTGTGCCAATGAAATTGATGCCATTAATCACCTTAAAAAACTATTGAGCTACGTCCCTCAAAACTGCGAGGAAACGCCTCCTTCCGTAGCCTATGATTTAGGCAATGAAGAAAGATTGGGCCTAAACGACGTGCTTCCCTCAAATGCCAACCAACCTTACGACATTAGAGAGGTAATTGCGCAAGTGACCGATGACGACAGTTTTATGGAAGTGCATGCCGCATATGCCGAAAATATTGTTGTGGGCTTTGCCCGACTAGCGGGGCGCAGCATTGGTATTGTGGCCAATCAGCCAGCTTATTTAGCAGGTGTTTTAGATAATAATGCCTCGGTAAAAGCGGCCAGGTTTGTGCGTTTTTGTGATTGCTTTAATATTCCTTTGTTAGTTTTTGAAGATGTTCCTGGCTTTTTGCCTGGTACCGACCAAGAATGGAACGGCATCATCAACAACGGTGCAAAACTGTTATATGCTTTTAGCGAAGCCACCGTGCCCCGCATTACGGTAATTACCCGTAAGGCCTATGGCGGTGCCTACGACGTGATGAACTCTAAACACATTGGCGCTGATATGAACTACGCTTGGCCAAGTGCAGAAATTGCCGTGATGGGCGCTAAAGGAGCGGCTGAAATCATTTTTAAGAGAGAAATTACTGCAGCCGAAAACCCAGAAGAAAAATGGCTGGAAAAGGAAAAGTTATATTCAGATATTTTTGCCAATCCTTATCGGGCAGCTGAGCGTGGTTTTGTTGACGAGGTGATTGAACCCTCTAAAACTCGTGAAAAACTAATTAAGGCTTTCAAAATGCTCGAAAATAAAGTTGTAAATACGCCAAGAAAAAAACACGGGAATATCCCACTTTAATTAATAAATGCAAGCATTAAAACGTGCCGACGTAATTTTGATGGCCTTTTGCACAGGTCTTATTGTTGCCAACATCTATTATTGCCAACCCTTGGTGATTTTAATTGCCAAGGAATTTAAACTGGCCGAAAGCGATGCAGGAAGCATCACTTTTTTAACCCAAGCTGGATATGCCATTGGCCTGTTCCTTTTGGTGCCATTGGGCGATATGTTTGAACGCAAGAAACAGATTTTGGTCATCACCGCATTGGCAATTGTTTCTTTATTAATTGCTGGTTTTTCGCACAGCTTTTTCATACTCGAAATTGCCAGTGTTTTAATTGGTGCTTGCTCTATTGTGCCGCAACTCATTCTTCCCCTCACTGCGTCGTTAAGTGACGATGAAAGCCGAGGCCACAACATAGGCATCGTGATGAGTGGTTTATTGGTGGGTATATTAGCTTCAAGAGCCATTAGCGGAACAGTGGGTGATTTACTGGGCTGGCGTGCCATGTTTTTAATTGCCGCTGGCATTTGCACTTTGCTTTTAATGCTCATGGCGGTACGCTTTCCAACAAGCCGTTCTACGTTTACAGGCGGCTACAAAGAATTGATGCGCTCCATGTTTTCCTATATCAAAACCCAACCTGTTTTAAGGGAAGCATCTATCATCAACTTTTTTGCCTTTATTGTCATTATGGGTTTTTGGACCACCATGGTACTCTATCTTTCCAATCCACCGCATCATTTTAGTGCTTATCAAATTGGCTTATTCGGCATTGCTGGCGCAGCTGGTGCGTTAGCTGCACCATTGGTGGGCAAATTAAGCGGGGGTGGAAATCCACGAAAAAACTTGATGATAGGCTTTATATTAGAATTGATCAGTGTGGCATTATTCTATTTCACTGGCCACAGTGTATTCCTTTTTGTTGTAGGAATTATCCTGATAGATATCGGACAGCAGGCCATTCACGTAACCAATCAAACCCGTATTTATACGCTAGTTCCCGAAGCCCGAAACAGGCTAAACACTATTTTCATGTCGGTAAGCTTTGTAGGCGCAGCCTGTGGTTCAGCTTTAGGTTTATGGCTATGGTCATTAGGTGGCTGGGCCATGTTCTGTTATGGTGTTACCGCAATCATCAGCCTAAACATGTTGATTTATCAGTGGTATAAAAAAGCTTGAACTCTTGAGTGAAACGATACAAATAGAACAAATCTTTCCTTCGCTTACTTGGCGAATTAGACAACAGGCCATGTATGCCGATAAGGAAATTACAGAAATGGAATTAGCCGATGATTTTGAGGGCACCCATTTCGGTCTGTATTTCAACCATGAACTTACCGCAGTAGTGTCTTTGTTTGTAAAGGACGGCATGGCGCAATTCAGAAAACTGGCGGTGCTTCCATCCAAGCAGCGAAATGGATTAGGGAAATTACTATTGCAATATGTGATAGACTACTGTAAGCAGCAACCTGTTAAACTACTTTGGTGCAATGCCAGAGTAAGTGCCGTTGGCTTTTATGAAAAATTTGGTTTCGTTACGGAGGGAGAACCTTACCAACGAAACCAATTAGACTACATTAAAATGCAGCTTATTTTTTAGGCAATGCCTTATTCAAATCCATCACAGGTGTTAAACCTTCCGAGGGTACATAAATAATCTGCGGTAGGCTGCCCTTATCTGCCAATTTTTCTAGAGTTCTAATAAATAGGTATTGGTTATAAGTAGCAGATAAGGTACCGTTTTCCACTTTCATCGCCTCGGCCATTCCTTTGGCTCTTTCTATTTCGGCAGCTGCATTTAATTTCTCCGCTTCTAAACGAGCTTTGGCCTCCTCAACCAAAATCCTACGGTTTTGTTCGGCCTTGGCCATTTCGGCTTTACCCGCCATTTCCTGCTGCCAAACATTATACCTTGGCAAACCCCACATTAAAGCAACAACTACTATTAAAACAAAAAGTGCTACTGGAATAAAAATCTTGATTACGTTCATAAATATTAAGTTTTAGAGTTTGCATAATATAACGATTTTCCTGTCAAAAATCAAGAAAATGGTTCCATTATAAACCTTTAATATGTACATTTACCCGCATACAGAAATTAAAAACTATGGCAAAGAAAAAAGACGAAAATAAAAAACACGTGCCTGTAGTTACCAAAAAATCGCTACAGTTTTTCGAGAAATATATCAATAATGCTGCACCAACTGGTTACGAGTGGGAAGGTCAAAAACTTTGGCTAGAATATTTAAAACCTTATGTTGACGAGCATTTTGTAGACAATTACGGTACCGCTGTAGGGGTCATTAATCCCAAAGCCGAATATAAAGTAGTAATTGAAGCACACGCCGATGAAATTTCTTGGTATGTGAATTACATTACCAACGATGGTTTGATCTACGTAATCCGTAACGGAGGTTCTGATCACCAAATAGCCCCATCAAAACGTGTAAATATCCATACCGAAAAAGGTTATGTAAAAGCGGTTTTTGGTTGGCCAGCCATCCACACCCGTCATGGGGAAAAAGAACAAACGCCAGAGCTTAAAAACATTTTCCTGGACTGCGGATGTACTACTAAAGAAGAAGTAGAGGCCTTAGGTGTACATGTAGGTTGCGTAATTACCTATGAAGACGAATTTATGGTGTTAAATGACCGTTACTATGTGGGTCGTGCCTTAGATAACCGTGCTGGTGGTTTTATGATTGCCGAGGTAGCTCGTTTGCTAAAAGAGAACAAGAAAAAATTACCTTTTGGTTTGTACATCGTGAACTCGGTACAAGAGGAAATTGGTTTACGTGGTGCCGAAATGATCGCGGACCGTATTAAACCTAACGTTGCCATTGTAACCGATGTAACCCACGATACGACCACTCCAATGATTAACAAAATTACGCAAGGCGATTTATCGGCAGGCAAAGGGCCAGTGGTGTCATACGCTCCAGCGGTACAAACAAATTTGAATAAATTGTTAATCAAAACTGCCGAAAAAGCTGGCATTCCATTCCAACGCCAAGCTTCATCGCGTTCTACAGGAACTGATACCGATGCTTTCGCCTATTCTAATGGAGGTGTTCCTTCAGCATTAATCTCCTTACCTTTGCGTTACATGCACACTACCGTGGAAATGGTACATAAAGAAGATGTTGACAATGTCATCAGCTTAATTTACGAAAGTTTATTGGCTATTAAAGATGGACAGGATTTTAGAGAATTCTCAAAAATCTAATCAAAATACAAAAGGCCTGAAAATTATTCAGGCCTTTTTCATATAAATGAATTCCCCTACGTATCTATAGGATTAATCAAATGTTGTAGTTCATCCATACTAATTTAAAAAACATTTGAATATATGTATTCAACTACGTAGTTTTGTACATTATGAATATCAACATCGTTCCAATCTACAATAATGACAGCGAGGCTGTGATTAACATCATTTTACCGATACAGCAAAACGAGTTCAACATTGCCATTGGTATCAAAGATCAGCAAGATCTTTTAACCATCGAAGAATTTTACCATCAAGGTGGAGGTCATTTTTGGGGAGCTAAAATTGACGGCGAACTGGTAGGAACCATAGGCCTCATTAAGTGCAATGATGATTTTGGAGCCATTAGAAAGATGTTTGTGAAGAAAGAATATCGAGGCAAAGCATATGGCATTGCGCAGCTTTTATTAGAGACTTTGGTGGCCTACAGTAAAGAAATTGGCTTAAAAAGCCTATACTTGGGAACAAAAGATGTTTTACAAGCTGCGTTGCGCTTTTATGAAAAAAATGGTTTCTCGTTAATTGAAAAGGGCGAATTACCAAAAGCTTTTCCAATGATGCCTGTAGACAATGTCTTTTGCCGTTTATCACTCCAATAGATAAAAATGAATATTATCAATAGTGTAGGTGCTTTAGCTTTATCAACTCGTTTACAAGTATTAAGCGAGCAGTTACGTAAAGATGGGGCCTTGTTATACAAGGAATACGACATCAATTTTGAGCCTAAATGGTTTCCTGTGATTTATACACTTCATCAGAAAAAGGCGTTAAGCGTGGTCGAAATCGCTACCGAAATCGGCTACAGCCACCCATCAACCATTAGTTTGTTAAAGGAACTAGAAAAAGAAAAAATTGTCCAATCGGAAAAAGACAAAGCAGATGAGCGCAAACGGATCATTTCTTTAAGTACAAAAGGCGAAGAGCTGATTGTAAAAATGCTCCCTGTGTGGTCTATCATTAATAGTGCCCTGGAAGAAATCATCGATAACGAAAACCACCTATTGAAAGCCATCAACGAAGCCGAAGAGAAGATCAAGAGGTCGAGTTTCTTTCAACGAGCGCTGATCCTGAAAGAAAAAGCAGGATTAAAGTAAGCTGTAAAAGCAGTTATTTATTGATAGAAACTACCATCGCCCCTGCGCATCATTGGCCTGCCATTACGGTTTCTTGCTCCTGTCCATTTTTGCAGGCGAACATTGGCCCTCAACATAAAATACCGACTCAAGGCATTGGTACGGGTTTCCGTCTTCACCAAATCTGTGACATTGAGGTTTACAAAATTGTTCTGTTTTAAAAGGTCAAACGCTTGGAAGGTAATGGATGCCCTACGTTTCCAAAATTCTTTCTGTACGTAAGCATTAATCACCAATGGATTGCTGGTGATATTGGCGTCAATTCCGCTTACAAAATTCTTACTGGCACTGTAACCAAAAATCAGCGACTGCCACATGTAAAAACGGCCATCCACATTCAATGCCAAAGTTTTCGTATTTACCCTGTTCGTGCTAATGGTATTTTCTGATTTAGTGATGTTATACGAAACATTAGGATTTACTTCCAACCACTCGTTTGGATTGATACGAGGTCCAAAACGTTCGGTAATATTCCAAGTTCTGGTAACGCTTTCCAGGTTGTTGCTCATGGAAACGCCATGATTATAATTGACGTTTCCACTTAAAGACAGATTATACTTGCGGTTGTTCAATTGCTTACTCACCGAGTAATTACCTCCAATACGATAACTGCCATTCATGTTTACGTAGTGCGTTTCGTTACGCAGCAGTTGATTATTGTTATTGAAAATCTGCACCGTGTTACTCACCACCGAGTTGTCAATAAAAGTTGCGTTTAAATTGATGGAATAATTGAGCTTTTGGTTAGCGATATAATTGTTATAATTGGTATTAACAGAATGGTTAAAGGTCACTTTCAGGTCTGGATTACCCACAATGGTATTTTGTGGATTTGAAACATCCCTAACTGGTTGTATTTGGTCAAAAGTAGGCTCTTTTGCATTACCAGAGTAATTGATTTGTATGCTATGGGTACGTGACCAAGCGTATTGAAATCTGGCAATGGGAATTAAGTTAAAACTATTTCGATGCGTAGTAGTTCCCAAACTTACCTTTGTGCCGCTTAACACCGCAGGCACTCCAGTAATTCCTACTGAAAACCTTATTTTTGAGGTATTTGACAAACCATAACGGTAGTTCAATGCAATACGAGCTTGCGTGAATGAATAATCGTAGATATTGCTCAGCGAATCTACCACTTGTTTATTATCTAAGGCATCAATATTACTCGTGATTGCCCTATTATCATAACCATTGTAATTTACCTGTCCATTAAATTCCAGCTGACTATTTGCAGCCAATGGCTCAACATAGGTTAAACTTCCGCGGTAATTATTGGTTAGATTTCTTCTTTCCACTAAGCGGTGTACCAAAGAATCGAGCACATTAATATCATCCTTGTAAAACTTGGTATTTCGTTCTTGATCTGATTCCTGATCAGAGGTGTTAAAGCTAAATTGAGCCGAGAAATTTCTGCGGGGCTTGCTAAAAATGTGTTGATAAAATACGGTTGCGCCAAGATTAGGCCTGGTATTTTTACCTAGGCTATTACCTAACTGATTTTGGGTAATTAAAGCGCCCGATTGTCCTATGCTGGATAGGCTACTATTGGTGGTGGAAGAATAGCTGATTTCTGGTGTAACCCTTAAAAAGTTATTGCTGTCGATGTTTGCTTCGAGCTCGAAATTAAAATTATGGCCTTTGGTTTTATTATCCCTTTCGCTTTCATTGGTAGAGAAAATAGTTCCGTTGGTACTGTATGTTTCGGATAAACTACTGTTCAATGAATTTACATTGCTGTAATTATAACGGTAGTTAGTATTGATCTGTATTTTTTTCCCGATTTGGTCTCTGTAAGAAAATGCGGAAGAACCTGTATTGGTGGTACCTCCACTTCCACCTCCAGAGTTTCCGTTATTGCCGCCTGATCCACCGTTAGCCCCACCGCGGCCTCCACCTGTATTCCCACCGTTTCCCCGGCCGCCGCCGCCACTACCGCCATTACTTGGCATAGCATCACCGCCTGTTGTACCTGTGCTTGCTACACCGTTTACGGTATTGTTTAACCGTAAGTTTACCGCAATATTCTGATTTGCGTTAAGCCTTGTTCCAAATACAGCGCTCTCATAACGCTCATCATTCCCTGCGCCAGCGCTGATGTTCGCCGAGTTCCCCACCGACTTATCAGTCCGGGTAACAATATTTAAGATCTTTTCGGGATCTCCATCTTTAATACCTGTTCTGGCCGCTTGGTCGCCATAATCATCCACAATCTGTATCTTGTCTACAATTTCGGCAGGCAAATTCTGTATGGCTGTACTTACTTCACCACCAGCGTAAACCTTTCCATTAATCTTTGCCTTGGTTACATTATTTCCCTGGTGTATCAAACTACCGTCTGTCCCTACCTCCATGCCTTCCATCTTTTTTAGGAGCTCATCAACCGTAGCATTTTCCCTTACAATGTAGTCGCTGGCTTTGTATTCTACCGTATCTGTTTTATAAGTAATGGAAGGCGTTCCGTTAATAACTACTTCATTTAAAGTGTTAGACATGGAACGCAAAACAATGGGATCCATCACAATTCTAGGAATAGCATCATTTTGCTTGTATTTATTGATTTGCTGCTTATACCCAAGCATCGTAAAACTCATGGTATAAGTAGCAGATTTTACATTTTTAAAAACGAAAATCCCATCCGGATTGGAACTGGTTACTAAAGTATCTTTCTGTGAGGTTAACCTAATGGTAACCCCTGGAACACCCAAATCGGTAGTGTCTTTTACAATGCCACTAATTTCTCTAACCGCTACTGGTGGCGGCACGTTTTTACCTTTGGGCGTATTCTGTGCCTGCGTTTTTAAATTGGTGACAAGCAATATGGAAAGCAACACTAGCCCACCGAGATAATTCTTAATATTTCTCATGGTTGCTAGCGGTTACTTTTGAAGAATGTATTTACCCCAAAAATCAGTAGCTGTCATTAAATCTTGGCGAGCAGCATTCGCATTTCCTCCGCCTCCAAAGTTGCCTCTAGCATTAGCCCCACCAAAAGCAGGAGCCGCATTGGCTCTCATCGCAAAATTTCCAGTATTTGGTAACCCATTAAGTTTAATTTGATAGGCGATTTCATGGCTACTACCTGCTGCAATTTCCAATAAGGATAATGGAATAGCAGCTTCGTAAATATAAGCACCTTGCTCATCCATCTTGGCTACCGCTTTAATGCCGTGTTCATTATAAATAGAGATTAAGGTATCTGTAATTTGTTTAAATCCCAATACCTTGATTTCTTTTACTCCGGCCAATTGCGTTTTACGTTGCGCTAAATTCATCGAATCTCTTTCCTTTTGACTTTGTTCCTGTCTTTCTTGGCCAGCTCTTTGCCTATTTTGTCCCATATTCCCACGGTTACCACTGGCCCTTGCAATAAGTGGATAGGTCATGATAAATGCATCCTGCTCTCTTTTTTTGCCTTTTGTATTGATTGTAAAAGAAATTCCGCCAGCCATAATTTTGGTAATGGTTTCGTTATCATTTGCTTTAATGGCCAGATAAAGATTCTTATCATCATTAGCGATGGTGTACCATAAATTGGTTCGCTTGTTTTCTGCTGCAAAAGAATCCCATTCCAGATTCTTTCCATCAATACGAACATTACTTGGTACCAAAATGCTTTTGGCTTGAACATCTGGAAGTTTTTGGGCGCTAACACCTATACTTAGCAAAAGCATTGGTAAAAGCATATAAAGTTGTTTCATAGTTGGTGGTTTACATTTGTGATGAATTTACATAGACTTCAATAAGGGAAAAAGGATTAAAACTAGAATACAAAAAAAAATCCCCAGCTGAACTGGGGATTTACAATTTCACATCAATTATTTAGCCGAAGATTTATAATTTTCTGCCAGTTTTAAGGCGTTATAGGCGTTTACAATTCCACCGCTCACACATAATTCAGAAAAGTTAACACGTACCGTTTCATCCTTATCATTTTTGTATTTCACCTTTCGTGCTACTTTCGTTACCGATTTCATGATGATATTTTTTACATCTACGGCCGTTAATTCTGGATGATAGCTCAAAATCAAAGCAGCTAAGCCGGTAACTACTGGAGCGGCCATACTGGTGCCATCAAATTCTTCATATTTTGAATTAGGTACAGTAGAATTAATCATAAAACCCGGAGCAAATACATCTACATTATATTTGCCGTAATTGGAGAAAGATGCTTTTAAATCATCATTATCTTTATAAGCGCTAGCGCCCACCTCTATCCAATTTTTAGCATGTGGAAGCTGATATTTTGCACTATCTAAAGTGGGTTTAGCAAACGGATCTTTTTTTGGAGCTGGAGCGGGCCCGCCATTCATTCGGTTAGCAGGTGTCATTGGAGGAAACATGCTTACTTGTGGTTTGTTTTTCTTCGCATAAGCCTCCGCTTCCGGGCTATCGTAATATTTATTTGGGAAATTATCGGTTACATCATTATTCTGGTTGTCGTTTCCTGCTGCATGAACCAATAGCACTCCTTTTGATTCCGCATATTTAATGGCTTCATCAACTACTTTTTTATCCCATTTGTATCCTTTTCCAAAGCTCATGTTGATTACTCTGGCTCCATTATCTACCGCATATCTAATTCCATTGGCTACATCTTTATCTCGCTCATCACCTTGGGGAACCACTCTAATCGTCATAATGCTTACGTGATTGGCTACGCCCTTAATTCCGATATCATTATTCCGATTCGCTCCGATAATTCCAGAAACATGTGTACCATGATCAGCATCTGGCCCAATCACATCCGAATTGCCGTAAATACGTTCATTAGAATTGGCGTAATCATCACCAACAAGGGCAGCTCTTTCATCATATTTTTCGTTCAGGTTGTACTTCAGCATCTGTTCGAGCTCCTTATGCCCTTTTTGGATGCTTTCGTAGAATTTTTCTATACTTCCCTCATCCTTTGATCCTTTACGTACAATCTTCTTGATGTATTCTTCCATTTCATCATCAGCTTTGTATTTCTCCATATCTTCTAATGAAGGAATTTTCTTCTGGTTAATCATGGCCACAGAGTCCATTACTTTTTTAATAGCGATATAGATAGGAAATGCAGCACTAGCCTCGTCATATTTCTTTCCAAAATCGGACACTACTCTTTTATATAGTGCATATTCTTCCTTCTCCGCACTATCTAATACCGTACTTCTGATCACAGACCTATATTTAGGCTCTAGTTTACGTTTTATTCTCACTAACTCTAAGTTATCGTGAGCCAAGTTACCATTCTTTGAACCTATAAAATTCCATCCGTGTACGTCATCAATGTAGCCATTGCCATCATCATCTATACCATTTCCTGGGATTTCCTTGGTATTGGTCCAAAGTACATCCTTTAAATCTTCATGCTTGATATCTGTGCCACCATCAATCACAGCCACCACAATTTTCTGCCTAGGCTTTCTATTCTTTAACAATTCGCTATAAGCTTTATCGGTGCTAATCCCAAAATAACCATCAGCCGTTAAATCTAAATTGAACCAATTGGGAGGTAATTTGACATTTTTATCTTGGGCATAACCCAAATTAAAAGAAACTAATAACGCAAAAGCGGCTATAATTATTCTATAAACTCTCATTTTAACTCTTTCAGTGTTTATCTTAATATACAAAAATAACCATTAAAAGAAGCTACAGTGTGGTTTAGAAAAAAACTTTAACAAAAATTAACAGAAAGAATACGTATTGACGGAGTTATTTCGCAAATATCGAAGATTTTAGAGAACCTATATTGTTTAGGTATGTTTTATGTTGCGGAACTATCGGTCACAAAAAAAGCCCCGACCATTTCTGGAGGGGGCTTGTAAGGATAGGCACCGACCT
>NZ_QMHO01000019.1 GCF_003313505.1 Pedobacter nanyangensis
AACATATCCAAAGATCTCTCCAAAAGGTCGAGATGACGAAATGACTATACCACTAACCCTTCTACTGATCGCCGATTTAACTTCGGGCTCGTGCCCGTTTCGGGTTTATTTAATAAAATTTGCAGCTTTTGCGCTGCTTTTTGGTACGGCGGGCACATGGCTTTTCCGTAAGTATTACAGGTGTTGGTGGGCTAAACCTTATTGAAGCGGCAGCTCCAAGGCGAGTTTACGAGCTTTGGACTACAGCGGAAAGAAGCGCTTTCGGGAGATAGCCGTACCACAAGTGGTTTTCAGGAAAAAGTACTGGTCAATCCCGCAGCCCAGCATTTGGCCAACTGGCTGTGATCCAAGCTACCCCACTCCAGCACAAAGGAATATTTTTTAAAAAAGATTTTGTATTATTACGAACATTTCGTAAATTAATGAACTATTCGTAATAACGCCCTGCTTTAAAATGGCTAGGATATTGAAAAAACCAAGCACAAAACCAATAAAAATGAAAACGACATTAATTACTTTATTAGCGGCAACAGCAACAACTATTGCTACGGCCCAAAAACCAGAAGAGGCCCTAATTAGAGTGAAGTACGATTTTTCGCACATGACGGACACCAACAAAAGGGAGGATTTTTACAAAGAAACCATGATGGTAGTTGCCGGCAAAAACGCATCCGTATTTTTAAGCTATGATACCATTTTAGGCGACATAGATTTAATGGCAGACATGGAAAGGCAAAATAGGGAGCAAGCTGGAGCAGCAACTCCAATATTCAGAATGCCACCTCGGAAAAAGCCCGCAAACAGAACAGCGTTTTATTATTATGCCAATGAACAAAAATTATTTGTACAGGAGCATTTAGGAGCTTTTTATCTGGTAGAAAGAGATGCGGACAAAATTGACTGGAAAATAACCGCTGAAACCCGGGATATCGAAAGTATCAAATGTAAAAAGGCAACCGCATATTACCGGGGCCGTAATTGGATTGCCTGGTTTTCAGAAGATATCCCTTTTTCTACCGGGCCATGGCTACTGGTAGGCCTGCCGGGGCTGGTTGTTCAGGCCAGTGACGATAAAAATGAAGTGATGTTTGAATTTGCCGGTTTGGAAAAAGTGGACAAAAATAAAAAACCAACCATAAAGGGGGTGTTGGACGGGAACATCGTGAGGTACCACGGCAGCACTAAAATATTAGCTGAAAATATCATTGAGCTACCTGCCAAAGCAATTAGGGCTACACCAAACGAAGTTAAGCGTTTAAAAGAATTCATGAGGGATGATCCACAGGGCTTTGCCAAAGCACAGTTGGCAGCCGTGGGGCTTGGCGGGCTAAAGCCAGTGAGCGTAGCCCCCAGAACAAGCACCCCAGCGCCAGCCCCAAAGGTTAACAACCCCATAGATAAATCAAAGCAATGATTGAACTGTTTTTTCAAGCAATTATGGGCAACGTTTCCCCTGGGCCTTAGCCCAAACCTGCACGGCACTTGGTTGCAAAAGGACGTGGTATAGCAGATATGGCCAGCCATGAACCCACTTCCAGAGGCTTCTTTTTTACTCCAATATTAATGCACAGCAACGCAATAAACTGCCATAAGCGTTAAAAAGTGTTAAATCGCTCTTTTGTCTACGATAATTTCGTAGATTTACGAAAAATTAATTATTAAACGCATGAAAATTTTAAAAATAACCTTTATTGCCTCGTTTATCGCATCAACCGCCTTTGCCCAAAGCGCCGATAAAGCATTGGCCAGGGTGAGATACACTTTTTCCCACCTACGAGATACTACCCAAAGAGATAATATCTACACAGAAAACATGCTATTGGTAATTGGCAAAAATGCCTCTGTTTTTACCAGTTACGACAAAATCAACAGGGATGAGGAATTAAAGAAAATGATCGAAGAGCAGATTAAAAACCAAGCGGGAACTCCAGGCTCCATTAACATTAGCAGCCCCTCTACTAAATCCGTTACCCCTATTGATTATTTTTACTTTGTTAATGAGAACAAGTTTTTCACCAAAGAACGGATGATCTCCACCTACCTCATTGAGGAAACTGCTCCTAAAATCAACTGGAAAATCAGTAAGGACACTGCTAGTTTTTCGGGTGTGAAATGCCAAAAAGCAACCACTTATTTCAAAGGGCGCAATTGGATTGCCTGGTTTGCCCCTGAACTGCCTTTCCAAAGTGGCCCCTGGAAATTGAATGGCTTGCCAGGTTTAATTGTTGAGGCGCATGACCAAAAGAACGAAGTTAAATTCCAATTTGCCGGTATCGATAAAGTTACCGAAACCGCAGATGTAAAAGAAAAGGAACAAGCTGTTGTGATGGCCAATGGTAGTACAGGCGTTATCAAATTTGCAGGCATGGATAGCAGTTCATCTTACCTGGGAAATGAAATTAAACTACCTACCGATGCGATAAAAACCACTCAAAAGGAGATAGACAAATTGAAAGAAGCCAGAGACAAAGACCCTCAGGGTTTCATTAATGCACAATTGGCCAGCAGAAATACAGGCGGGAGCTTTGGGGTTACCAACACCACTACCAGAATATCAGCACCGGGCGGGGGCAAAAAAATAGTCATCAACAACCCTATTGAGCTTCCTGAAAAGAAATAACCTAAACCAACAAACTATTTATGGTGGCCATCAGCCTTGATGGCTACTTCCTAAACACACAGAGAATGAAAAAGGTACTGTTTCTGCTCATTGCTTTGATCAGCGTGGGCACTTCCACTGCTTTTGCCCAAAAACAAATAAAGGGCAATGTTAAAGACGAAAAAGCCAAGCCCATTCCGTCGGTAATGGTTAGCTTAAAAGACAAAGAAGGAAATACCATGGCTTTTTCCCGCACCAACGACAAAGGTGATTTTATGGTCAATGTTGATCCAGCAGGGACAGACCTTATCTTGGAGTTCAACATTTTGGGGTATGCCAAGAAGCTGGTTACCGTTACGGATTTAAGCAAACCTTATCAAGTAGTTTTGGCTGAAAGCGAAATTGCCCTGAAAACAGTTGAAGTAAAGAACAGGCCCAAGCTAAGTTCAAACGGCGATACCTTAAATTATAAAACTTCTGATTTTTCGGACAAGCAAGACCGCAGTATTGGTGATGTGCTGAAAAAAATGCCAGGCATTGAAGTAGCGGAAAACGGAAAAATCAGCTATAATGGCAAAAACATTTCTAATTTATACATCGATGGTGATAATTTGTTGGAAGACAAATATGGCATAGGAACTAAAAGCATCCCGCACGGTGCGGTAGACAAAGTACAGGTCATTGAAAACGACCAGCCGGTAAAAATGCTACGCAAAAACAACACCAGTGAAGACGTGGCGCTCAATCTTGTGATCAAAGATGAGGCTAAATTAAAGGTCATGGGCGATATCAAAGCTGGCCTGGGCACTCCCGAAAGATTTGATGGCAATGCAAACGCCATGATGTTTAACAAGAAAGTGAAGTTTTTGAACAATTTAAAGGGCAACAATATTGGCATCGACCCCGGAATTGACCTTACCTCATTTAATCCCCAGGCTAGCGATAATAGCAAACCTTCCAACTTGCTTGCCGCCGGTGCTGCTGGTGTACCTACCCTGCCACAAAGCCGAACCTTGTTTAATAAAGCCGGGCAGGCCAATCTTAACAATCTTTTCAAGCTTGGCAATGATTTGCAGCTGAGGGCCAATGTTTCTTATTTGTATGATGAGCGCAAGCAAGTTTACAACAAATCATCGGAAACCAGATTAGCAGGTCAAACCATTAGCTACCAGGAAAATCAAGACAATTTTTTAAACCCTCAAAAATTGCGAGGTCAATTTACTTTAAACGGAAATACGGATGGCTACTTTTTTAATAACACTCTTGCTGTTGAATATAATCCTACTCGTACAAATTCTGGTGTATTTATCAACGGGGTAGGCGCCTTTCAATCCCTTAGCCAGGATATGTTTAACTTATCTAATGATTTGAGTTACCGCAAAAAACTAAAATCGGGGAACATGCTACACCTGTCGTCCAACCTTAGCCATACTTCGCAACCTGAAACACTAAATATCAAGCCAGGCCTTAATGAAGACATTCTTAACCAAGGTGTACCTTACAATAGCTTAAACCAGTATTTATCGCTACCTACGTGGTACACTAACAACGCCGTATCTATGGCCTTTCCGAAAGGCAACTTTGTGCAAACCTACCGGGCTGGCTTCTTGCTTCAGCATCAAAATTTAGAAACCAACCTAAGCAAGAGACAAAATGATGGAAGTACCGAGCTGGCCATGAGCGGCTCTTTAAACGATTTAAACTGGCTTCGTTCAAGAGTGTATCTTGAAAACAACTACGAATACAAGTCGGATAAAATCACTGCGGTAGTTCGTGTACCATTAAGCTACAATACGATTAGTTATGATGATGCCAACCATGCTATAGATAAGCAGCTTGAGCGTTTATTTGTAAACCCTTCGGTATATTTCAAATACCAAACCAGTGCTGAAAACTACATCAGTGCCAACTATGTTTATAGAAATACCTTGGGCACCATTGATGATGTTTATTATGGAGCAGTGCTGCGCAATTATCGGTCATTGTTTGCCAATAATGCCCCCGTTTCCGAAAGTTCTGCCCACACCATTGGGGGTACATTTAACTTCCGCAAGGCCATACACATGATATTTGGCAACATTGGAATTGTCTACAGCACCACCAGCCTAAATACCATCTCATCTTTTACCTTAACTAACAATACCCAGCAAAGAATTGTGCTTCCTTTAGAAAACCAATTGAAAAATTTATCCTTAAACAGCGGTTTGAGCAAATACCTATTTGCACTTAAAAGTACGGTAAATGCAGGTTTCAGCTACAGCCATAGTTCGTACGAGCAACTACAAAACAACGAGTTGTTGCCTTTTGAAAGCGATACCTACACTTATAAAGCTGGCATTGAGGCCAAACTTGCCAAGTTCATGAATTTCAACTACAACGGTACATTTTCAAACAACAAAAATAAAACCTCTAGCAACGGCATTTCAACCAACTATCAACAGCTCAGGCAACAGGCGGGCCTAACGGTAACAATGCTAAAATCGGTATTCCTGAATTTTTCAGCGGAACATATCTTTACCCAACAATCCACCCAACCAGATTTGAAATATTTGTTTGCTGATTTTAACGTCAGATATAAACTATTGAAAATCAAAACAGATCTTGAGTTTGGTATCACCAATTTGGCCAACGTGAAAAGATTTGAAGCCATTAACGTTTCTGCCAACGCTTTAACCGTAGGCACCTATCAAATTCCGGGAAGAGTAGCAATGCTCAAAGCAACCTTTAATTATTAATTGTATAGGTTATTCAAACGATGTGAATAGCGAAGCGATAAGATCTCGACAGGTTAGTTAATATATTCGAGAGCTAAATCAAGCGGAAGTAGGCGGATGACCTCTTCCGCTTTTCCTTTGGTGAGGAGATCTATGTTACAAAATCAAATAAAAAACATCTATTTAAAAACCAGGAAATGGTGCCAAAACCATCATGCTTGCCCAGCATTTGCAACTTAAGGTGCGTTATGGAAAACGACCCGATTAAAGTTCGGTTCTTTTTTTTGTTTCTATACGGATTTGCGGGTTGCTATCTGCGGTTCCTTTAATCACCTGTACATGTTGGATATCGTTGCCCTTAAGATCATTCAAATCTGCCGAGCGTGCTATTTTTCCGTTAATTACGTAGTCCACTTTACCAGCAATGCTTGTGCTTGTAGTATCGTTTAACTTAAAAGCCCTTACCATTATTATTTTACCATCATCAGGAGCTGGTAAGCTGGGAGCTTTTCCGGTTTGGGTGAACCTGATGGATACATTTTTAATACCTGATACTTTATCCGTTGCGGAACTATCCGTTTTCACAAAAAATACTTCCTTGGTTATTTTGCCTTTTCCCTGCACCGGTTTTGCATTTTCTGGCAAGTTCAACCTGCCCTTTATCGTAGCAAATAGTTCATCAATATCCAAAAGGCTATGTTTATTGAGGCTATCTCTTTTAATCAAAATATTTGCGGCAAAAAAATCTCGCTTCGAAACCGTATCTGCCATCGGCTTTTCGGGCGCCTGTTTTTTAGTTACAGATTTCTTTGGGTAAACCTTTGCATTATTAACTACCGGTGCAGGCGTTACTGTTTCCTTTTGTTCGGCAACGTGCACCATTTTTGAAAGTATTGGCAAGTGTTTTTTCAGGTCTTTTTTTGAAACGGTAAAGGCCAAAGTGGTCATCAGCAAAACAGGTAGCGCAAAAAGATATCTGCTCAGGGTTAGTTTCGAGGAGCGCTTGGCGTTCATCATTTGGATACGTTTCTTTAAATCGGAAAGGTTAAAATTGTTCACAATAGCTGCCGAAGGGGTTAACTGCCCCACGCCCAGCAAACTATATTGGTAAACTTTTCTGTCCATTCCCCTTTTAAGGATATTTTGGTCGGTAATAAACTCCAGATTTTCCTTAACCGCTTTTTTCATCAACCAAACCCCCGGATTAAACCAATAAAACACCACACTTAATTCGGCCAAAATGATATCCAGGGAGTGCCACTGCTTTACGTGCACCATTTCATGGGCCAAAATCGTATCTAATTCCTTATCGCTATGCAAAGTTGGATTTACGTATACCGTTTGCCAAAAAGAGAAAGGGCTAACGCTATCATCCAACAAACGCACATCGTAATCAGCAATAGTACCAGGTTTAGATTTGCGGTGGATTTTATAAAGGGATACAAATTGTACGGCCAACCTAACGGTCATGAACAGCACGCCCAAATAAAATAAAGCGCTTAGTATGGGCCAGTTGTTGATGAAAAAACCACTAGGCACCAATTCCGAAGCTGTTTGGTTAAGCTGGGGCAGGTAAGTCGCTACATTGTTCTGGATTTCTTGCCTATGAAAAAACTCCGTTAAATCTATAAATGGATAAGCGGTTGAAAAAACAATCCCCAAAGCCAGGAAACAGCGGTTCAATATATAGAAAGTTAACCTGCGTAGGACAAGATAATAGGTTGCCGCAAACAAAAGCAGCACCAAATTTATCTTTAAAAGGATGATAAAAAGATGTGGCATCTCTATTGATTTTCTGGTTTCTCAATCAGGTCAATTATCTCTTTAAGTTCGGCTGCGCTAATCTTTTTATCCTTTGCAAAAAAGGCAACCAGTTCTTTATATGAATTTTGAAAATAGTCGTTCACAAAACCATTCATAAAGCGTTTTTTATAATCCGTTTCCTTTACTTTTGCGCTATAGCGAATGGCGTTTGCATAGCGTTCGCCCTTTAAAAAGCCCTTACGCTCTAAATTTTTGATCGTTGATGCCAAAGTGGTATATGGTGTCTTTGGTTCGGGCATGGCATCCATAAAATCTTTAATAAAACCAGCACCTACCTGCCAAACGGCTAGCATTGCTTCTTCCTCTTGCTGTGTTAATTTCTCCATCAGTTAATTACGAAATAATCGTAAATATACGAAACTAATAAACAAACATGCAAGGGTTTAGGTGTTAATTCGTGTTAAGCTTTATAGGTTAAAAGTGTATTGATTTTTAGGAGCGCATTTTTAGTGCAGGGGGCCAACGGAAAGTCCCGCCATTCGTTTTACTCGTTTGGCAAGCTAAGCTTGCCAACTCGTGCTCACTACTGTCGGGGCTATGGGGCAGTTTTTGTGCAACTATCCTCTGAGCTTAAAGATTTCTCCTATCGTCGAAATGACGGAATAGACGCTTAAAATGACGAAAGTTACCCAAATATCGGTTACTTGAAAATGAAACTTCTATGGTCTTTCTTCCATTCAGGACCAATGGCCGTTGCTAACCAGAAAGGTTTTTTGATCTCCGTTTTTTTCTGCCAAATCCCATCCGACATTTGTAAGTCGTTACCCATTTTCACAAAACCTGTAACAATACTAGCTCCTTCCACCTGATTGTTCTGCATTTTCAGGTTTTTAGGTTCATCTTGGGTAACCAATAACGTTGTTGGGTTAATGATGTAATTATTGCTGATATTAACCCCATCAGGTGCCAATGTTCTGTCGTTATCCTTACCCGAACCTAGCACAAAAGCTTCTCTGGCACCTACAATAATGTTGTTTTGAATATCTGCATTTTTCACCTGCCAATAATCATTTAGTGCGGGCTTTTCATAGGCATTCATCACAGAAATTGCCGACCGCAACGTTCGTCCGGCCACTTTGTACAAATAATTGCCATATACTTTTTGATTTTCGCCTATAATACGTACCCCACCGCTATTGGTTACATTATTTGCGATAAAATAATTGTTGCTAACTTCGGAATTGTTGCCGTGCCTAAAAGTAACCGTCCCCGCACATTCGTAGAAAAGGTTATTCAAAATTTTATTAAAACCAGATTTGATCGAAATGATCTCTACCTCGCCATCGCATTTATCAAAAATATTGTTCTGCACCGTTGCATAAGAATCATTCATTGAAAAAGCACTTGTTCCTATACGGATGGTTTCGCCTCCATTTGCGCCCAACTCTGGCCTTGGGCCAAAGTAATTATGATCTATTTGGTGATAGTTTGGTTTATCATCCAACCAAACCACCAAAGTAGTTCCCTGATGGTTTTTTCCTGTGATACTGCAATGATCCACTCGGTTATGATGCCCATAAAGCGACACCCATTTATAGTCTAAAGTTTTATCAACGGGATTATAATTTTCGATACTGGTATTGGTTAAACGGCTATTCGTGGTGGTTTTGGTGAAAACCACCACATCATCTTTTAGGGAAAACCCGTTTTTGAAAGATAGGCCATCTACCACTAGCCACTCACCATCAATTTTGAGGTTGGAATTTCCCGTGAGCAGCACACTTCCTTTGGTTTCGGCAGTTAATGTAATTGGTTTTTCAGCAGTGCCCTTTCCTTTAAAATGGATGAACTGGCTTTTCCATTCGCCCGATTTCATGATGACCTTATCACCAGGCATTAAATTTAATTGACTGAGCTCCGCCGCACTGCTGATGGTGTATGTTTTTTCGCTTAGGGTTGCTTGGTTTTCTATTTTTTCAGCACTTGAGCCCGTTTCAACCGCTTTTGCACAACTGCTATAATGCAGCCCGCATAACAGCACCAAACCAACATAAAAATTCAATTTCATCTTAAATATTATTAATATAGATTATCATAAAAAGCAAGCGCTTCCTCATAAGTAGTGGCCAATCCTGTTGAACTCACTGCCGAGCTAATGCTTACCACACCTGTCCAGGGTGCCGTTGCGCCATAAGCTTCCCAGCATCGGTAAACCACATGTGTAGATAGGTTAACATTATTATTTCCACCGTATAAGATCTTCGTGCCATCTAGGCCCAATTGGCCAAGCATAATGGCTCTTTTTTCGGTAACGGTACCACTTCCCAAAGTTGCAGCATCAGCTGTGCTGATTAAGTGTGTGCGACCCGTTGGATTAAAACCACTGTGGTGAAACGCCAAAGCAAATCGTGTGGTTTGGTTCCCTACCGTAGCATAATTAAAATTATTTTTCGTCACCATAAAACTGGTACCAAAGGTTTCATCTCCCGGGTTTATATCATTAAAAACAGGTACTTCAACAAAAATGGGGTTTACCCCTGTTCCATTTACCATATAGGTACCTGTTGAATTAAAAGTATTGCCGTAAACCACGCCGTGAGTAGAATTATCACCTCTAAATCTAATGAACGAACCCGAACAGTCTGTAAAAGTGTTCTCCAAAATTTTCAATCGTTTAACGCCGAAGGCGCCATAAATCATATGCGCCGTTGAACCTACTCCAATGTTGGAGAATTGGCTTTGCCTGACAATGACATTATTGGAAGTTGCATAATGTGCCCCAACGGCTCCGTAGTACAGATTAGGCATGTTCTCGAAACGACAATAGGCCACGGTAATATTTGGGCTGCGCTGAATTACCAAAGCGTATTCTGATACGGCACCCGTAAACTTTAAGCGGTGAATTAAGATGTTTTGGCAATTGTTTAGCGACATCAATTTGGCGATTGAACCCGTAAGCACTGCTGCACCTACGGTATTTGCTTTTAGCTGAAGTCTTTTGGTAGCGTTGCCAATGTTAGACAAAGTAATGGTAGACGTGATGTTATAGGTGCCATCAGCAAAAACTACATCCACGTGGTTGGTTTGCAGCATGGTTTGTATGCCTGACCAAAATGCGGCATTGAACTCGGTAGATGGCGTTACGTTTACTACCGTAGCGGTTGATTCTGCCTGGGCCTCCTTTTGCGGCTCAGCTACAATTTTCTGTTCTTTTTCTGCTACCGCAGTTTCTTTTTTGCACGAAAATACTATTGCGATGAGTAGCGACATTAAAGCATATCTTTTCATTGTATGGTATTATTTAAGGTTTCACCTATAAACTTGCACCCACACCTCCAGTGGCTTTTGTTTTTGACGAAAGCACTGAACCATCCTTTAAATTAAAATTGAATTCTTTGATATTGGTAAACTCTGGCTCGATCTCGAAAATATGCTTTCCGAGTGCCTTGTTGTAATATGTATCCACTTTCCCAGATTGATAGAAATTGCAGTTATCTACCAAAATATCGTCCCAACGGAACTCTCTAAACTCCACTGACCTACCTCCTTGACCACTGTTTACGAAATTACAGTTCAACAATCTCGCGTATTGAACGCCTAGCAAACGGAGTGCAGATCCTTGTTCTCTGTTATCCACTTCGTTAATGGTACAATTCTCAATAGTCACAAAGGGCCCTAGGGTACTCTCGTCGTTTCCACCACGATACACATTGATGGCGCTTCCTAAAATATTGGTGAACACGCAGTTTTTCACTACCACATATTCCGCTCCGTAAATCCCTTTATCGTCTCTTTCCTCTGCCAAGTTGATTCCTGTTCCCGAAATGTTCCTGAACAATGAATTGGTAATCACTAAGCTATCTGCCAAGGTTGATTTACTGCCTTTAAAACCCGCAAAAGAGCCTTCGTTATAATCGTAAAACTCGCACCTATCGATAAAAGCTTGGTATGGTTTGTTCATGGGCAACTCGGTGGAGCGGATACCACAGCGAACATCGCCCCCACTACCATAGGCTCCTTTAAAGGCAATACCGCTTACTTTCACCGTTGCTCCCTGATCAATGGTGATGAAGGCCGGCAAAGTTTTACTGCTACCGTTCACCAAAATTGGCTTGCTTTTTAATTCGTTTGCTGCTCTAATGGTAATCGATTTACCAACTATAATTTCATCGTCAACACGATAAAAGCCTGTATCGGTTAATATTATGATATCCCCATCGTTTAACTTGGCAATGGCCTGTTGGATGCTTTTGCTTTCTTTAGCGCCAATTTTTACCATTTTAGGCTGGGCATTAATTGTTTTGAGTGCTTGTTGATACCAAAATGCGCCTACATCTTTCCTTTGTACAAACTTCATTTTCTTTAACGGCGCACCATAATCGGCCAGGTAAGGGAATGAAATACCATTAATGGCTACATTGCTCGTTTTTTTATTTATAAAACCTTCCTGTACCGGCATATCACTTTGCAAAGCATTGTCTTTAATGGCCACGCCACCATCTTTGTTTTCGTCTATATAAAATGCTTTTACTGGCTGAACCAATAGGTTTTTAGAGAAAACCACTTTTTGAGGCGATAAAGTACGCTCTGAGTCTTTGCCGGTGCCAAACAACGATGGCTCACAATTGATGAAGGTATTCCGTTCAATTTTTGCATCAACTACCTGATAATAACGATTGATGAGCGAATTTGGAACGCCGTTCATAACTGCCAGCGGCGAACGAAATGCCGTGCCTTTTAAATCTTTAAATACGTTGTCAAAAACCTGGTGACCTGGATTAATGACCCTTACCCCACCAGTGAAAGGTTTGTTATTTCCTAAGAAAAGATTGCCTTGTACTATATTTTTAGAACCGTGCCTTAAAACCAAACTTCCTTCGCATTCCACAAAAGTATTGAAGCTGATGTTGTTTTCTCCGGATTTGATGGAAACAATCTCTACTTCCCCGTTACACCTTTCGAATAGGTTATGTACAATTTGGGTTCTGGATGCGGTAAGTGAATACCTGGAAACCCCGATACGAATTGTTTCGCCTCCGTTAGAACCAAAACGCTGACGACCATTGAAATAATTAGAATCGATACTGTGATAATTTTGTTGGCTACGTTCATCGTTAAGCTCGGCAATAATTACTGGTCCGGCGTTAAGTTTATTGGTAAAAGTACAATGATCAACACGGTTATTCTTACCCCATAAGGTTACCCACGAATCGCCTTTAAAACGCTCTGGCTGGCTAAAGTCTTCAATCGCAAATTGAGTGATACGACAGTTATTGGCCATGTGATCATTATCTACCCTAAAATTAACCACGTGGTCTTTAGGGCTGTAACCGCCTTTAAAATGCAAACCCTTGATGATGATAAATTCGCCAGCAATTTTGAGGTTGGATTTTCCTGAAATCTGTACTTTATCACCGTTTTCTGGCTTTACCCAAATTGGCTTTTCTTTGGTGCCCTTTCCCGAAACTACCAATTGTACATCGTTCCAAACTTTATTTTTAAGCAGGATGACATCACCAGGTTTGGCTTTGGCTGCCGCAGCTTTTAATTCTTGTGGGGTGCTTACTAAAATATCTGCCGCTTTTGTGAACGAGGCAATAAAAAAAAGGGCTAAAAAAGAAATAAGGAACTTTGTCATGAATGGAGGTTTAGTTGGTTGGTTATACTTCCCGTGGATTTCGCTGATTCAATCGCAGATTTTGGCAGATTTTCAGTTGGTTGGCTTGCTCTTTTCCCCGCTGATCTTGCTGGTTTAAAGGTGGATTTTTGTGGTTGATACTTGACCATTTATTCACCTGTTACTTTTGATTAAAATGTTGCCGTCCCAATCGGAGGTTCCGACTGAAACGACAAATCATTTTTACATATAAACCAAAAAGCCTTTATTTCTGAATATAGATATCGAATTTTATGGTTGAATTACCTATTGGATTAGCAAAAGCAGCTTCTTTTACATAGATAATGCCATTTTTTACTACTGAGGTAGAAGGATCCGTTATTTTAATGAAAATTACCCTTGCCGTTGTAGCATTAAAAATAGATGTTGTTGGAGCAGCAGCGGCATCAAATCGTGGGTTATTTGAAGAAGGATTTGAAATGCCATTTGCGCTAAAGAAAGTATTGCTCAGATCATCCAACTCGTCATTTTCCAACAAATCGTAGATGGCCGACTGACCGGTGCTTGCCCCATCAATAAGCACTCTAAATTTGGTGTCGTGCAGAACCGAAGTATTGGTAGGGCTCCAACCTACGTTATTACATTTTAGGTTGGCAGCAATTGAGCCTGTTGCCGCCGTTGCGGGGTTAAACAGTACCGGGCCTGAACTTTGTGCCCCAAATATCAAATACATGTTAGCTTCGTTGGCATTCAGTTCGCAGTTACCAATGGTACTGCCATTTTTCAGAAATCCTGTTTTGGTACCTAATGACTGTGCGTTCATTTCTACATCTCTGTAAAGCACACTTTGATAGGTAAAGTTCAACGGGATAATCAACTCGGTTTGCAGGTCGTCATTATCTATGGCAACCAGTTTGATGTGTTCTGCACGTTTTTTGAATGGGTAGTTTTCTGTATAGTTATAGGTGGTTTCTCCTGCCAAAGTTTTGGTGGATAACAAGGCATAGCTTCCATTTCTGTCATCGTATAGCGCTACTTTTTTCAGTCCCGTGATAGAAGTGATTTGTCCACTTAGCGGAGTGTTACCTCCTACTACCGGAGTAATACTTGCCGCAAAATTTACAAATTTAGGTTTAAAGATAGATACGTCTACCGGCATATTGATTACCAGCTCATTGGTTTGATTGTAAATATCTGTAGCTACAATTTTAATGTGCTGTGCGGCTTTACGATAGTTGTAGGCATAGTTTAAGGCGTATTGCTTGGCGTTACTGGTATTGGTAATACTGCTTACCAAAACGTAGGTATTTTCCAATTGGTAATCATCATAAATATCTACCTGCTTAATTCCATATTCCGATTGGATATTACCCGCAATTGCAGTTGCGCCCCCACTAAGATCTGCTGTAATGGTAGGCGGGAAAGCGCTGAATTGTGGCAAGGCCGGATCAAAGTACTTGATGTTCACAAATCCTTCCAAAGAGCTATTATTACCTTGTTTCACCATGATTTTCACCCCTTTTACTTTACTCATGTTGTTTACCGGGAAAGCAGTGATTGGGATAGAAAGTTCATAAGTTGGGGTAATGGCTCCTTTATTATCCGTTACGTGAATCAATGAATCGGTACCAGTGGTACGTACCAAGTAGCAATACACAAATTTTACACCCTCGGCGGCGGAAATACTGCTTTTTAGCTCGTTACCTAAATCAAATGTTTTGGTCGCTCTGTTAAAGATATAATCTTGGGCAGTTACCGTACCATCACCAACGTCAGAAAAATCGTCTTTTTTACAGCCAGCTATTATTGCCAGTGCCAAGCAACAGTACAATAATGGGTTTAGGATTTTCTTCATTTGTTTAATTTTTTAATATTTTTTCACCACCTAAGTTCATTTTTGGCAGCTTTAATCTTTGTTCCTTACTCTTTGTTCTTTACTCTTTTTTATTTAACCACCTAAAACACCTTAGCGCATTTTAGTTTTTTTAACCATTAAGAAATTAAGGAACATTACGTTTTGTATCATGAGGCCTTAATTTTCTTAGTTCCTTAATATTTATTTTTTAAGCCTTTATTTATTAGTACCCTGGGTTTTGTGGAATTTTAAGATCAGTATTGGTATCTATTTCTCTTTGAGGAATAGGCAATAACAGTTTATCATTATTAATATTCGCTTGCAAAGTGGCCAAAGGAATGGTAGGGCTAAATCTGCTGTAATACGCACTGTACTCGGCAGCATAGTGGTTCTGCATATTGGTAACTGCTTGTCCAAAGCGCATTAAATCAAATAAACGCTGGTTTTCAAATGCAAATTCCAGGCGTCTTTCCTTTAATAAGGCCGCTTGGAAATCAGCTGCACTAGCAATTGAACTTGCTCCTGAAGTTGGGTATTTGTAAAAGGCGGAAGTAAAATTTCCCGTAGTATAGTTACCAGCTCCTGCCCTTTCCCTCACCTGGTTGATTAATTCAACCGAGCTTCCCGCAGCTCCATCGTAACCTTGGGCTTCAGCTTTCATTAGCAGTACATCAGAAAAACGCAATACGGTAAAATCATTCTCGGCATCACCGGCAACCAATACTTTCGAAAAGAATTTGTTCACGTAAAGCGGCGTGCTACTGTTTGCATAGCTTGAAATGGTTACATCTTTACGGGCATCTGAAAAACTGGTTGCACTGGTTGTAAATGCGGTATTGATACTGGTTGTTGGGTAGTTAAAACCACCTCCATCACCGTTAATAACGGCATCGCCGCTACTTGCCGGAGCAAACATATTGGCCATTGGATTACCCAAGCCAACCAGGCCTGCCTTGTATCTCACTGCAAATAAAATTTCCTTGTTCATTTCGTTGTTGATGGCAAAAACACGGGCAAAGCTACTTTCTAAGCCATATCCGCTATTGGCAATCACATCGTTCAGTAAGGTTAAGGCATCTGCTGCGCGTGGTGCCGGCAAGGTTAAATATACCTTAGCCAAAAGTGCCTTTGCCGACCATGAATTTGCCCTTCCTAAGTCTGTAGAAGTGATTTGTCCGTAAGGCTTTGCACTAGACTTGGCTACTGCGGCTTCTAAATCTTTAACGATTAAATGATAGCAGTCATTTACTGATGATCGATTAACCTTTCTTGCTTGCGCAGCTTCCAAAGGTTCAGTTACGATAAACACTCCGCCATATAAACGCACTAAGTTAAAATAGTGATAAGCCCTAATAAACAAGGCTTGCCCTGCCAGTTCGTCACGCTGGGCATCGGTTACGTCTGCAGTAGGCTTACCAAATACCAATTCGCCATTTTGATAGGTTACGCCCAAACTTCTTAATACATAATTCACGTTACGGATGTTTTTGTACATGGCCAGCCAGTAGTTATAAACCTGCTGATGCGATGGCCCTGCGGTGTACAAATTCAATACATTAAGCTCCATATTGACGTTGGTGGTACTATTTACCGAACGTTGACGGGCATTATCGCTCCTCAACTCTGTAAACTGCCACTCGTTAATTAGTGGTTCCTGCATGCCGTTGTAACATCCCGATAGGGCAACACTAACTTCTTTATAGTTTTTATAATAGTTTTTAACGGCTTCGTTCGAAATGGGGTCTACATCGACCACCTTTTTACATGAGGTAACGGCTGATACCAATGATACCACAATGATGAAGCGAGCTGATATTTTTATGATTTGTTTCATGATGTGCAGGTATTAGAAGTTAAAATCAAGACCAAATGTATAGGTACGGTTTACAGGGAAACCTCCTCTTTGATAGCCCACAATTACTGGCGAAGCATAGGAAGCCGAGGTTACCCTGGCTTCGGGATTGATGCCTCGATATGAACTTCCGGTAATGAAAAACACGTTATCTACCGAACCATAGAGCCTTAAGCTGCCTACCTTTAACTTTTTGGCTATAGTTGACGGCAAGGTATATCCCACAATGATATTCCTTAAATAAGCATACGAGGCACTTTCCACACCATAATCAGTCAATAGCAAATCTGCGGCAATACCATTGGTAAAATAAGGTGTTTTCCCATCGCCAGGATTGGCGGGGCTTACCCACCTGTTTTTGATGTAGTTTTCGTTTTGTCTTTTCGATTCGTTATAGTACAAGTCACCATTAATCAACTGGCCACCTTGTGAGCCCTGCATCAGAATATTTAAATCGAAATTTTTATACCTGAAAGTATTGGTTAAACCCCAAGTAAAATCAGGGAAGGGAGAGCCCATAACCACCCTATCGTTCAAATCAATTTTATTGTCGCCGTTAATGTCTTTTAACTTCACCCCACCAGCTGCAAAATAGCCCTGTAAAACCGAAGTTTGTCCTGCAGCTACGGCAGCATTGGCTTCATCCTGCGACTTCCATACGCCGTCCGTTTTGTAACCGTAGAATTGGACGTAAGGTTGACCTACAATAGAAGCATAAATCTCGCTACGTTCGCCGTAGTTGAACAAATAGGGTTCATCGCCGCCTAGTTTTACTAGCTTATTCCTGTTGGCCGAAATGTTAACGGACGTGATCCAGTTGAAGTTTTTGGTGCCGATGTTGTTAGAGGTTAGCTCCACTTCAAAACCCTGGTTCCTGATTTTTCCGTTATTGGTCCAGAATGAAGCCGAACCTGTAATGGCCTGTTGCGATTGTTGTAACAATAAGTTATTGGTGATGGAACGATAGAATTCCAAGCTTAGCTGTACTTTATTTTTGAACAAACCAACATCTAAACCAATATTGGTTGATCTGGTAGTTTCCCAGGTAATATCTCTTCCGTAAGTAACCACATTGTTGGGTGATTGACCTGCTGCCAATTGACCAGTACCTTCTCCAAATACATAGTTAGACCTGAACAACAAGTCCAAATAAGAGAATGGAGTAATGCGATTATTGCCCGTTTCACCGTAACTGGCTCTCAGTTTTAAATTTTCCAGCCATTTTTTGCTTCCTTTCATGAAAGATTCGCTAGCAATGTTCCAACCTGCTGAAAATGCCGGGAACCAACCTCTTCTGTTACCTGGACCAAAAATAGAACTCTCATCGGTACGCAAACTTGCTGTAGCAATGTATTTTCCCTGGTAATCATAATTTACACGGCCCAAGTAAGAAATCAAGCCTGTTTTTACGTTCACAGGAATAGCAGGCGCCTGATCGAAATAAGCGGCCTGGTTAAGTGTCGTAAAATCATCAGACGGGAAATTATAGCCCGTTTGCTCGGTGCCTTTCACGGTATTGCTTTGTACCGTAAAACCTAGCAACCCTTTAAAATTATGGTTACCAAAGCTTTTGGTATAGTTCATGGTATTTTCCCACAAAATATCGATGGTCGTTCCATTAGTAATGGTGGCCACATTTACGTCGCCGTCTTTACGAGCCTCACTCCTGATTAGGGTTTTATCTTCCCTAGATAAATAATAGGCGCCCAAAGAGGTTTTAAACGAAAGGCTTTTGCTTGGATTATACGTTAAATCTGTTCCGCCCTGAAAACGATAGCTTTCTGAAAAACGATCTTCTCTTTCGGCATGCGACAATGGGGTGTTATTGGTTGATGAAAAAGGGGAAACAGTTCCTGTGCTTTGCCAAAAAGAGCCATCGGGCATGGTGCCTGCGTAAGTAAGATTGGTAAAGTGACGAGCTTGCGCCCAGTCACCAGCTCTTAAGTTTGCCCATTGGGCATTTTGGTTCACAAATGCCGCGGTAAATGCCGAGTGATAAACAGGCAAAAACGATGGGAAACGGTAATAGTTGGTAAAGTTTTCTGCCGGGCGCTGAATTTTGGTATAAGTTGGGTTAATGTTTACGTTCAACATTAATTTTGGAGAAAGATTTGCATCTAATTTCACGCGGATGTTTCCACGGTTATTCTCGCTATCTTTCATAATGCCCTGGTCCTGCTGCAAGTTACCAGACACGTAATATTTCAGGTCTTTTTTACCGCCAGCTACATTGAGCTGTAGGTTATATATTCCCGCATTTCTAAGCGATTCCTGTTGCCAATCAGTAGGTGAACCACTAATTTGGTTCTCGATAATATAAGCGGCACGTTCGTTATTATTGATGATATTTTTGGCATTGGCCGGAACGCTAGGGTCATTTTGCCTCAAAGCGGCTTCGGCAAACAACAATTTGGTGTATTCCGTAGTAGATAAAATTGGGTACACTTTATAAGCTTCCTTTAAACCATAGTATGATTTAACCGAGAATTTAGGCCTATCGGCCACCCCTTTTTTGGTGGTTACCAAAATAACTCCATTTGCACCTCTAGAACCATAAATGGCCGATGAAGCCGCATCTTTCAACACCTCAATTGATTCTACATCATAAGGATTGATGAAAGCTAGACCATCTGCAATGGGATGTCCATCTACTACCACTAAAGGATCTGCATTGGCATTGATAGAACTGGCGCCCCTAATCCTCAAAGTTGGATCAGAACCTACTTCTGAACTGTTATTTTGAACGGTTAGGCCAGCAATCTTACCGATTAGGGCATTGTCTAACCTTGATGTGGGAATTTCGTCGAGGTTTTTGTTCTCAAGCTTGCTTACCGCTGAGCTAACGGTCGATTTTTTTTGGGTACCATAACCTACTACCAATACTTCACTCATCGAATTGACATCTTCTATTAAAGTGACATTGATGGTAGTGCTATTTGCTACGCCTTGTAAATGAGTTTTATAGCCGAGCGATTTGAATTCAAGGATTTTGCCTTTCTGAACGGAAATTTCATATTCTCCTTTTTCATTGGTGGCAACGCCCTTATTGGTGTCCTTAATAGTCACCGATACGCCAGGAATACCTTGTCCGTCTTCAGATTTGACAACGCCTTTGATTTTTACGGTTTGTGCACTTAGCCCAAAGGACAGTAAGCACAACAGTAAAAAAATGACGCCGCCAACGCGATTTTTTAATGTCATAGCAAATCAGGTTTTATATATGGTTAGTTCGCATCATTTTTATAAAATCGATGCTCTAAATTGGTTTACCAAAAATTGGTTTACCAAATATATCATTATTATTTATATTCAAAAAAAATACGAGGAAAAGTTTTTTTGCCGATTGGCATTTTCCTCAGAGCGAAGGGAATTTTGATTGATAAATCTTTACTTATTCCTGCATTTTATTGGTTCTGGCAGGCTATAAGTGTTTTAGTTTGTTTGGTTGTTGTTTTGGCTTTTAAAAAGGGATGGTCTTTTAAAACCAAGCTCCACCCCTTTTTTGAGTATTTAAATTTATTGAAAACCTTAAATAAAAACGGTGTATTTTTTCAATTAAGAAAATGCTAAGCCACCATTGATATCAATGTTGTTACCTGTTAAGAAGCTAGAATCATCTGAAGCCAGGTAAGCTACTAGGTCAGCCACTTCTTGTGCATCACCTTCTCTTTTCAAGGCAGTGGCATTGGCTACATTGGTTCTTACCTCAGGCTTGCTAAAGGTATCGTGGAAGGTAGTGGCAATCATTCCTGGTGCCAAAGCATTTACACGGATGTTTTTAGGACCAAATTCTTTTGCCAAAGCTCTAGTATAAGTCATTACGGCACCTTTTGAAGTAGCATAAGCACTTGCACCTGGACCGCCACCGTCCCTAGCGGCTAACGAAGAGAAGTTTATAATAGAAGAACCTGCTGGCATGAAAGGAGAAACCGCTTTAACCGCCAAGAAAACAGATTTCAAGTTGACGTTCATGACGAAATCCCAGAAATTTTCGTCCATTTCTGCAGTTGTTTTGCGAGCAACCAAACCGCCAACTACGTTTACTAAGATATTGATTTCCTCACCAAAAGCTTCTTTAGCTTTAGCTACCAAGGTATTTACCTCAGCAGCTTTGGTCATATCTGCCTGTACAATAATGGCTTCGCCGCCTAAATCTTGTATCATTTTCAAGGTTTCTTCGGCCAAATCTTTATTGTCAAAGTAATTTACCACCACTTTGGCTCCTTCCTTTGCCAACTGCAAAGAAACTGCTCTACCTATGTCTCTAGAGCCCCCAGAAACTATCGCAACTTTGTTTTTTAAACGCATACTATTATTATTTAATTCTTTATTTTTTTGATGAGATATATTTAATACATAACCATGAAACTGGCACTAATACTGCTGCCAACACGAAGAACGACACATAGCTGGTTTGGGTAATCACCGGAACTGCCCAAGTTGTGAGCAAAGTTCCCGCTACTGCTGCCGTACCGCCCATACCTGCTACTGTTCCTACGTTTTTACCGTTGAAATAATCGCTAGGAAGCGTTTGAATGTTACCAATGAGGTATTGGAAGCCAAACAGCGTAAAGCCAATCAGTACCATGGCCAAGGTTGGGGTGTCTTTTAAGCTGCCTAACTGGTAAACAATAACCACCAATGAAACCAACATAATTACGCTACCTACTGCAATGGCATTTTTACGTGCTTTTTGGGGTTCAATACCTTTTTTAATTTGGGCAGATGCATGGTAACCACCTACCAAACTTCCAATGGCAGCAAATAGGTAGGGCACCCAGGTAAAAGCGCCAATTTGCTTAATATCGAACATGAATTGTTCCTTAAGGAAAGTTGGCAACCAGGTTACGAACAACCACCAAACCGGATCAATAAAGAACCTGCCGGTGATGATTCCCCAGGTATTTCTGAATTTTAGCAGTTCCTTCCAAGTAAGTACCGGCGCTTCTTCTACTTCTACGGCATCCTTAACTTCGGGCTTTGCCAAAATATAATTACGTTCTTCTTCGGTAATCCACGGATGCTTATCGGGAGTGGCTTTGTTTACGTAAAGCCATGGGATGATCCAAATCAAGCCTAACAGCGCAATTAAGACGAAAGTCATTTTCCAACCAAAAATCACATACAACATGGCAATTATTGGGGCGGCAACCACCGAACCTAACGAAGCTCCTGCGCCAAAAATCCCTTGTGCAATGCCTCTTTCTCGAGCCGGAAACCATTCTGCGTTGTTTTTGGTAGCTCCTGGCCAGTTACCTGCCTCGCTAAAACCCAGCATAAACCTAAAGATGTTGAAGGAAAGCAACGATTTGGCAAAGGCATGCAAGGCAATGGAAATGCTCCATCCCAAGATGGATAAAGTCATGCCCATACGGGTACCGATGGCATCCATCATTTTACCGGTAAAGGTTTGGCCTAAAGCATAGGCAATCATAAAGAAAGTAGTGATTAGTGCTAAGGCACTTTTATTGTCAACATCGGCAATGCCAAATTCTTTATAGATATAAGGCCAAAGAATGTTAATCGCGCTTCTATCGATGTAGTTGATTACCGTTGCCAACGCAATTAGCGAGATAATCCACCATCGTAATCCTTTTACTTTCATATTTATTTTATTTTCAGTTCGATATTTACTTTAGCCTCGCCTTCAACGAAACGTCCGTCATTTCGAGCGTAGTCGAGAAATCTTTGATTCCAAATTTTACATCTCCAAAGATTCCCCCATTCCGCTGCGCTACAGTCGGAATGACAACCATGGCTTCCAATATTATTTATTAATGGCTTTATTCTTTTTTCAGTTGAATATTTGTAATGCCCTTAGCATTAATTACTTTGTTATCTGCATAAACTTCATTCCCTACGGCTTCGCCTTTTGCGCTTTTTAAGCGGACGTTAATGCCGTAACCATCGGTATTTAAATGGCTGATATTGCCTTTAAACTTGTTGTACGAGCCCCAGCCTTCATAAGCGCAGTTGACCTGATAACCATCCAACAACACCGAAGGCTGTGTATTGTAGCCCGTATTTCCTTCAATCAAATAATGGTTGCCTTTCAGGTCAATCCAGCTATCAGCACTGTTGGCCCCTGTAATTCCTTGCGCCTCGAAAGTGTTTCCGCGGATAATGCCCCCTGTGGTACCTTCCTTAACATCAATACACTCGGCCGCTACATAAGGCCCCAGTTTATTGTTCAGCACTTGGTTCGAATCGCATTGATCTGGCTTTCCATCACTGTGTTTGGCCCAATTGCTGTAGGCCGAGCCAATGTAAATGGCCTCGCCGTAGCCTGGGCTTTTCTTTCCGGTATGGGTTACTTCTGAGTTTTTAACGATGTTATGTTTGCTGAAAGCCCGGAAGTGGATTCCTTCTTCGCCTAATTGCGTTACCAAAACACCATCAATAATATTATGGCTTGCCCCATCGGCCACAATACCCTTCAAGCCATTTTGCAGGGTAAATCCTTTCAGTTTCCAATAGCTGGCTTTTAAGTGCAGTACATAACCAGTTTGGTTGTTGCCCGCATCAAGGATCGCATTTCTACCGCCTGTTAGCACCACAGGTTGCTTTGATGTACCACTAACTGATGCCTCAATTACAAATTTACCGTCGTATATACCATCTCTTAAAACAATCGAATCTCCCGGTTTTGCCGTAGCTAATGCCCGTTTCAGCTGGCTGCTGTTTTCTACAATAATCGGCTTCGATAATGCTCGAAAAAAAGGCCGTATTGCATACCCCATCCCACTTGCACAAGTTGAGATCGCAATAGCGGCCATAACCAAATATATATTGAAGATCTTTTGCATTGATGCTATAAATTCTTACTTATTCGTGATAAGATTGCTTCGCCATTCTTCCTCGCAAAGACGAGCAAAGGGTAGCCACTACGAACTTGCGAAGCTTCTTATTGCTATTTGTGAATACCTAATTCCTTTAAGAAATCGATGATTGCTTTGTTTACTTCCGAATTTTTCTCCGCTGGAAATTTTCCGTGCTCTCCACCTTCAACCGTGATGAATTTGTTCTTGATGCCCAATTCATCCAACTTCTTTTTCAAGTCTACCGATTGTTGGTAAGGTACCACCGGATCGGCATCACCATGTACAATAAATACCGGTGGGCTGTTTTTCTTTACCTGATATAAAGGAGAAACCGACTGCACGAAAGTTTGGTCATTAGCTTTCTCGCCCAACCATCTTTTAGCCGAGCTACTTGGCCAGTTGCCTACGTGGGTAATGCCGTATTTATCGATAATAGCGGCCACTTTCACGTCTTTCACCCCTGGGCAGTTACCGTCGAATTTGGTGTCGTTACCTAACAAACCGCCCATTAAGGCTAAATGCCCACCTGCCGAACCACCCATGATCACAATCCGATTAGGGTCGATGTTTAAGGCTTTGGCATTTTTGATCAGGTAGATCAAAGCACAACGGGTATCCTCAACCGCAGCAGGAGCTGGCGCCACCTGTACCAAACGATAAGCAATGTTAGCCACTGCATATCCGTTTTTAAAGAAGCTGTTAAAGCCTGTTTGCGATTCTTTATTTCCTTTGTTAAAACCACCACCATGAATGTTGATGACAATAGGTGTTGGTCCTTTATCTGCCGGCGGCAAGTACAAATCCATTTTACCTTCCCAATCGCCAACTTTGGCATAAACCACATTTAATTGCTCAGAAAAACCTGTTGGATAAGTTACTTTTTTAACCTCTGCGGTTTCTTGTGCTTGTGCAAAATTTGCTGCTATTAGTAGTAAGCAGCTTATGATTATTTTTTTCATGTTGTCATTTATTTTATTTCCTCCCCCTGCCCCCTCAAAGAGGGGGATAAGCAAAGCGCTTTGGCGCAATGTATCTCCCTTTGGAGGGAGAATTAAAGAGGGAGGAAAACCCTACTTAATAAAATCTTCTCTATGAGGCGCGAAAACATCAATTAAAATTCCTGGTTCAATACATACACAACCATGTACTGCGTGAGGTGGCACATAGTAACCATCGCCTTTTCTGATGATTTTTTTCTCATCGCCAATGGTCATTTCAAAAACACCACTTTCTACATACGTTACTTGTACGTGGTAATGCTCGTGCAAGGGACCGATGGCTCCTGCCTCAAATTTGGCTTTCACGAGCATGATTTGATCATCATAACCGTAGATTTTACGTTGAACACCGTTACCTAAATCTTCCCAAGTGGTTTCTGTTTCTATTTGAAATAATTCGCTTTGCATTTTATAGTTTTTTTGTTTTTTGGATGTTTTGTTGTTTAGAGGATACTATATCTAGTCACCAAACCCTATCCCCAGAAGGAAGAGAAAAGCGGCGATGAAAGTCTTTACTCTTTGTTCTTTATTCCTTTATCTTAATGATATATAATTCTGTTTCTCTGTATAGTTGATCTGATAGGTATAGGTCCTTTCATTAACCTTAAAGCTGATAATGGTTTGTTGTGCATCTGATTTAATCAACTTTAGCCCGCTCACTGTTGGCAAAGCCGATGAAACCGTTTCATTGATTGGATCTGTACCGCCATGCGTTTCTGTAATGCTCACAAAGGTTTGATTTTGGCCACTGCTTGATAGCATGAATGCCTTGCCATCCACCAAGTTCATTTCCGGATCATTGGCACCTATAGAAAGTAACTTCACTTCTAGTGGATTATCAGACACAAAATGTGTGGTGTAGAAACGATTTTTGTTCAACAAACCTACCATTCCCGATTTGCCCTCCAATGGATTGCTGGCGTTTAACCAAATGTGTTGATAGCCATTTTTATCTCCAAGTGCGGTTAACTGATTCGCTTTTGCCGTAACAGGGAACGAAGTGTTTACCAATTGTCCTTTGTACCAAAACGGCAAATCGTACTGATGACTTTTGGCTGATTGCGCCTGCATCACATCAATTAACAAAGGCTTATCCAAACCTTCAACTTTTACCAATGCCGAAGTTCTTAGCATGGTCACATCGGTATAAGCTTTGTCTTCTTTAGCGCTCACCACTTTTAAATTTGGCTGGTTTGAAAAGTATAGCAAGGTTGGGCTGGCTTTATCTGCTGGCCCCAATTTGGCATTAAAGTGTGAAGTTTGGTCTACCACCAAGGCATTATGGGCTACCGTTTGTTTTGCCCAAGTATTGTTTTCGGGCAAGTAACCACCACCATTTTTAGTATCGATATTTAAAAATCTAGCTGCGCCATAATCGGGGAAAATTTCGGTAGTGTTATCGTAAAATAATAGGTTTAACCGGTCAAAGTGCCCGTGGCCCATTCCTTGTGAAGCAGCTTTCAACACCACACATTGCTGATCGGTGTTTGGACCGTTACGTAAAATACCCAATCCACCTTCATCGCCTTTACCTCCATCTCTAATCCACAACGTTTGGTATTTAAATGGAACTGCTTTTCCAGCTGCCAAATCTGCCGCTACCTTTAAGCCCGCATCAGAAACAATTACGCGGTTTTGCTGCCTGGCAATGTCCAGCAAATCAACCTCTGCCTTAATATCGGCATAAGCCAAATCAACTCCATATACCAATTCCACCGACTCGTAGGTTTTGTCCTTGATGGCATCGTTTAACGGAAAGAAAGTTTTATCGGTGTAAGAAGTTTGCAATGAGGTATGGATTGCCTTTGAAAGCAATTTGTCCCTGTATTCGAAAATTTTGCGTGAAGGCTCGTAATTGTTGATCGCTTTGGCAAACAATACGAAAGGCAATAAGGCGTAACGCTGATAATACGGGCCTTCCATATAATAACCATCAGGCGAAAACAGTTGGTCTATTTGCGCCAAGTAGCCGGTTTTACCATCCTTTTTAGAGCCTTTAATAGCCATTTCTACGTACTCACGTTTGTTGAGCACGTAACCTGTAATACCAACAGCCGCCAAATTCCAGGTACCATGATTGTGGATTTTGTTGAAGACGTCGTACCTATCTTCGGTAAAAAACTTGAGGATAGGCACGAACAATTTTTCTTCAATGGTTTTCCTGTCAGTTGCAGGAATCCCGTCATAAACCAAATCATAAGCTTGTATGGTATATAGCTGCCATACAAAGTCGTTCAGGCTTTGCCAAAAAATACGTCCACCATCTTCCTCACTTTTTCTTTTTGGATGAAGGGGCCATTTTTCATATTGCGAAGCATAGTTGAGCATTACGTTTTTCACGTAGTCTGCATATTTCTTTTCTCCGGAGATTTGATAAGCTACTCCGCAGTTCAGCATGTTGCTGTAATTTTTTTTGTGCTGCTCATGCGTATAACCACCGCCGCCATCTTTAGGCACAGGTACCACAATAGGTTGTGCCAATGCTTTATCTGCCGCATTTTTAACCGCTTGGTATGATTGGCGTAAAAGTGGATAGGTATTTACGCCTTTTTTCACGGCCGCCACATTTGCTTTGGTTAGCATAATGCTGGGATGTGTTTGCGCCATTAGCGATAGGCTAAAAAAGGCACAAAAAGATACTAATACCACTTTTTTTAAGTAGTTCATACGCTTGAATTTATATTTAATTGATTAAGCTAGGATGGACCTATTTTATCGAATTATCTCTCTGTTTCGTTGATGATACTTTGTGCAGCAAAACCTGCTTTACTAATTTGCCATATCTCATCAAGGTGACCAGCCATGGCTTCTTCTGCCTTGGCCATATCTTGCGATTCGATAGCGGCATAAATCATCCTGTGCTCTTCAATAGCTGTTTTAGCCCTATTGTCGCCACAGATTTTATTTTCTACAATATTTTTAATCAAATCAGGCACTAAAATCAAGATCATGGATTCGATGACCGAATTTTTGGTTGCCTTGGCAATTTTGATATGGAAGACCATGTCTTCCTCTACGGCATCGCCACCGGCACCAACCTTATTTTCGTAAGCTTCCATGGCCAACCTAAGGCTTTCCAAATCTTCTTCACTTCTACGTTCGGCAGCCAATTTCACCGCGTTCAGCTCCAAGTGATAACGTGCCTCAATCAAGGCATTGAAATCGTCCTTGTTAAATTTGATGATATCTGAAATGATGTTATCGATCACGTTGATGCTCAAACCTGCCACGTAAGTACCACTTTGCGGGTTGGTTTTTAAAAGACCGTAAAACTCTAGTTTCAATATCGCTTCGCGGATGTAGCTTCTTCCTAAGCCAAAACGTTCAGAAAGCACTCTTTCTGCTGGCAATCTATCTCCTGGTTTTAATTGGCCAGAGATAATCAACTGCTTTAACTGACCAATAATTTTATCGACTGGCGACTCCACCTGTATGGCGGTAATATTTTCTATCAATGACTTCATTTCTTGGTTTTTCTATTTGGTCGACCAATTAATTGGTTTACCAAAAATAAACATTCAATTGGGTATTCAAAAAGTTATTTCAAATTAAATCATTTTATCTTGGAATTACCTCTAAATCAATCTTCCAATTATCGGTTCTAAACGGGCTCATTGGCAAATTTGCGGCATTATAGAAGTAACTTTTCCCGGGATTATCGGCCCAGGCATAACGTACAGCCACTGGATTTTTAATTTCATTGCTCCAAACCAGTACTTGATTTCCTTCTATTTTAGCTTGCGCCCAAACAAATTTTCGATCCTTTCCCGCAATGATAAAATTACTACGTTCCGCTTTGCTGTTTACAGTCAAACCGTCTGCATGGTCAAATTCGAGTATCGCTTTGCCATTTTCAATTTTCATTGATTTAAATACCGGCCCATCAGCTGCTACTTTTTGGCCATACACCAATTGTTGTACTTTAGCTGCTACACGCTCTCCTACTGGAAATTTATCCGTTGGATGGATATCATCTGCCAAACCCAAATCGATGATATTGACCAAGCCTACATTGGATTGACGAGAGGCCTTATCTTGTCCTTCCCTCAACAATGCCCAAGTAGCATTTACTTCTGGTGTGCTGAGCACTTTTTTATAATTAGGCAACTGCACAATTACGAAAGGCAATTTTGGTTGGTCAAACTGCCTTCTCCAGTCTTTTATCAATGATTTTAATAGGCCTTCGTATTCATCCGCCCAATTGGCGTTACTTTCTCCCTGATACCAAATCACGGCCTTGTACTGCAAACTCGTCAAAGGGTTGATCATGGCATTGTAGATGGACGAAGACACATCATTTGGATGTACCGCAATGTTAATTTCCTGGATTTTATAAGCCCAGTTTCCATCAATGGCGATTTTACGATTTCCAACTTTAAAGAACAGTTTGCTTTGCGGTCCCCAAATGCCACCATTTCTTCCTTTATTTGCTACCCGAACCATGATTTTATTCACTCCAGGCTTTAGCAAGCTTTTGGCAACGGTAAATTCTCTGACCAGATCGCGGCTGTCAGGTGAAGAACCCAGTTTTTGGTCGTTAAAGAAAACCACACTTTGATCGGCAATTCTACCTAAACTCAGGAAAGCCTCTTTCTCGCAATCGGTACTGCTTAAATTCACTTCTTTATAAAACCAAATCACGCCATCTACATTAGGAAGACCCGCTTTTTCCCATAAGGTGGGCAATTTCATGGTTTCCCAATTCTTGGCATAAACTGGAAGCGTTGGGCTAATGGTATCCCAAAGTACCTCGGTATTGGTATATTGGTTCAATTTACCATGTGATTTTTCCAACTCTGCAATTTTAGCGGCGATGTATTGCTTTTGGTTCTTATTCCCTATTTGATTTAAAACCGGCTTTAATCTGGCAATGGTATCCAAAGAAGGCGCACTAATGAAACCTTCAATTACTGTTCCGCCGTAAGCGCTACTGACTAAACCAATGGGTACATTAAGTTCCTTTTGCAGTTTACGGCCCATATAATAGGCTACCGCCGAAAATTTTCCAAGCGATTGCGGACCTGCGAGCTGCCAAGGTGTTTTTTTGGTCAGATCATCTAAAGGTTGAAATTCAATATCCCTGGCCACATTTAACACCCTAATATTTGGATTAGCAGAATTGGCCAAATCTTTCTCTCCACCATCAGCCTTCATCAGTAGGAAGGCCATGTTACTTTGACCACTGCATAAAAAAACATCACCCAAAAGCACATTTTCCAAGGATATTTCGTTGATTTTTATCGCAAAAGGTCCACCGGCTGGAGCGGCTTTCATGATCACCTGCCATTTGCCATCCGCATTGGCTTGTGTGGTATAATCACTTCCTTTAAAATTCACGGTCACCTTTTCGCTGGCGTTGGCCCAACCCCAAATTTTAATGGGCTGATCTCTTTGCAAAACCATATTGCTTCCGAAAATCTGCGGCAATTTCACCTTTGCCAATGCATTAGCAGAAATGGAGAGGAATAAACCTAACGTTAATATTGCTTTTGAGTGTTTGTTCATTATGTAGTAGTTAGTATTTAGATTTTAGTATTTAGACATAGAACGTTTCACCTAAAACTTACAACTTATTATATCTTAATTACTTTTTTGGTGCTTGTTACTTTTCCAGCATTCTCTATAGATAGCATATAAGTTCCTGCTTGGATATGCTGCACGTTAATTTCTTGCAATTGGTTGCCGCTTACTGGTTTGGTTAACATGACCTGGCCTTGGATATTGATGATTTTGATCACGTCGCCATTTACGGTACCTGCAACAATGATATTGTTCTGCGTCACTGGATTTGGATAAACCGCTACGGCGTTGCCTAATACCACTCTTACCGATCTTACTTCACTAGGATGTTCTGTGCCATCTTGATCAACGCCTACTAAACGGTAATAGTTAATGCCTTCCGTAGGATTTAAATGAGTGTAATCGTAGTTAAAAATTCCTGCTTTATTGTTCGCAGCTACCGTATAGATTTTTTCGAAACCATTGGCATTTCTATGCTGTAAAACATATTCTTTCAAATTTACCTCATCGGTAGTTTGCCAAGCTAACTTCACACTGTTTAAGCTTTCTTTGGCTGTAAAACTCAATAATCTCAATGGTAAAGTGGTGTTCGCTTCGCCCACTACAAACGGAGAAAATGCACTCGTAATAATGGTGGCAGTATTAGCCGCTGCATTGCCAGTACCCGTAAAAGTTCCGTAAGCACCCGAAGTATAAGCGGCCACACCAATTTGCGCATTACCAAAGCCCGCAAAACTAGCCCCCTCTAAAGCATTGTCCCAGCTTAAAGTCACGTCGACATTGCCCGTTCCCGAAGTACGGCTGATGTTCCAAACGGCATCTACCATTCTCAATTTTTGGGCTGCTGTTAATGCCGTTCCATTAGGCGTAGCGTCTGCCGTTGCACCTTGAAATACATTGATATCAAAATTGGAAATGGAAGTTGGATTTAGCGTTACGGGTGTGTAATAAGCTGCTGTACCTACTGGAATAACCGTAGAAGCATTAACATCTGCAACCTTAACCACCCCTGTACTTGCCCCCACGGCATTGGTGACAATGTATGATGAAGCGTTAAACGTACCTGTATTGATACTGGCACTATTCAAATTCAGGTTATCACCTTCCCTCACGGTTAGGATGGCATTGTTTAAGGTTAGCTTGCCGTTGATGGTTACGCTTCTATTTGTAATGGCTGCCGCATTGAAAGTTACGTTGCCAAGAGCATTGTTATTTGAAGTGCTAAACGGTGTAATTGTAGCAGCGTCAAAAGTATAGTCCATATCTGCTCCAAAAGACTTTGTACCCGACAACTGCACAGCTCCATCAATTCCAAGAGGATTATTTGTAGAAAAATGTGTCTTTGTGGTGAATGCTATTGCACTACCAGATCCTGTTACAGGATTCGAAATTGTAAATTGCTTTGCAGTACTTGCGGTACCAATGATGTAAGTATTTGGTGGAATTTGAGGTCCAGAAACTAAAACTCCCAGAGCAATCTCTGCTTCACTAAACTGAGCCGCATCTACCATTTCTAATGTGGTAGCACCAGATGAAAATGGCATTATTGTAAAATTCTGTAAAACCTTAGTTCTAAAGTTAATTCTACCGGGGCCAGTTAAACTAGCACCGTTAATAAAATTTATCTTACCTGATATAGATGATGTTGATTGGGTTAAACTGGTAGTATTACTATAACCAGCCAAATTTAAACTTGAGCTTAAAGTAACAGTGGCATCGCTACCAACTGATAAGGCTCCGAGATCCTTAAAGATTCCATTTCCAGAAACAGTTTGAGGAACAGTCCCGTTCAACAATAATTGAGAGCTACCTATTATAATTTGTGAATTGCCGTCAGTTGATAATGTTGTAGCAGCTCCGAATGTACCATTATTTAGAATATTTCCTTTAAACGTTGACACTCCACTTGACCTTAGATAAAATTCTGAGCCAGCCGCTATAGTTAAATTATCTATACTTGTAAAATTTTCAACTAGGTTAACTACGGTATTATTCTCAACAAAAACGTTAGGAAGCGTTTTCCCGTTAAACATACTGCTTGGATTAGCAGCACGCATGATTAAATTACTCCCCTTTTGTAAATCTACAACCATAGAAGTGCCACTGGTTACTAATGGGTTATTTCCACCTCTATAAACCAATGATGCGCCGTTCTTAAACACAACAGATTTATCAACTGATTGCCCAGACGAGAGAGAGCCAAAGGGATTAGTTGTAGAAGATGAATTGGAAACGCTTCCTGTTTCAAAAATTAAACCGCTGGCCGCTTGGACATAAATTCGATTTAAACCTGATGCTAAATTTAGTTCGCCCCTAACTACGCTTACAGCGCTAGAGGGCAACACTAAGCTAATAGTTCCTGAACTAGCAGCGAGCGTCAATTTGCTATTTTCTGAGATAGTTACCCCCCCAGTTACCGTTATTGCACCCACTGTAGTAGCCGTACGATCAAAATTTACCTCAGCGTTATTCTGTAAACGTAGCTGGCCAACTTCTATCGTATTTGGTACTACAGTTATGATTCCCGTTGCCCCTCCTCCGATATTTGAACCGTCAAAAATTAAAATATCACCAGTATTCGGAGTAGCCCTATTGCTTCCACCTCCTCCTAAAACAGTATTCCAGCTTCCAGATGATGACCAAGTCGCTGTAGCTCCTCCCACCCAGTAATAGGTACCTTGTGCAAAGCCAGCAATGGCCATGCAGCTTAAAATCATTAAAAGTAAAATTCTTTTCATATGCGTTTAATATTTGGTTATGGGTTAAGGAGGGCTGGTTAGGCCCTCCGGTTATTTCTGCTATAAGTTTCCGTTGATTTCCAGATTGTCCAGCCAGGCTTTGGCCATGGTTTCATTGCCTTTTGGTGTTACACCATAGAAAACAAAGCCGTTCAGGCCTTTGCTTGGCGCTAATCCTCCGCCAGTAAATTCACCTGCTAAACGTTTGCCATTTACCCAAATGTGGTAAGTTCCAGCATTTAAGGTTTGTTCGCCTTCTTTGGTATATTTTCTCGCTTCGGCACTGTTATTACTATAAACTTCTATGAGATAATCTGTATTCTTTAAAAAAGATGCTCCTTTTACCGAAGTCCATTTAGCGCCAGTGCGGGTATAAAAATTGATTGCATTAGCAGCCGACAAATTCCATCTTAAACCAGTAAAAATCTCTGTGGAAGTTTCCTTGATTCCGCCATTACCTTGAAAAAGGTCATCAGAATTGTCAGCACTGCCATTGGCAAATACCCATTGTCCAGCCACAGCTTCATCTATTTTCAAATTGAAGCTGGTTTTAACTATGCCTTCTAAATTAAGGTTATAGATCGAAAACTTGCTGGTAGAAGTGCCTGCTACAATTTCCAAACCAGCACCTTTGATAAAGCTAGCCCCGCTTTTCACTAAATTAAAAGCGCCTGTACCATCAGAAGCAGTACGAATCCTTACTTTAATTGCCTTATTTAAAACGATTTTTGGCAAAAAAGAGGTAGAAGATGCTCCTGGATTAGGATTGAAAGTGGCTTCTTTGTCTCCAAAATCATAATTAATAACTGGTGCTTGCGACCTCGCAGAGAAGGTTATCGTAGAAAATGTTAATGCCGAGAGCGCAGTAGTCAAAACCAAAAGTTTCTTCATCATCTATTTTTTAAAGGTTAGTATTCTGTGATATTGAAATCATTGAACCAGAGGGTTTCGTCACGCAGCATATCTGGCTGCAGAGTTCTTCTGTAAATACCCCACTTAGGGCGGCAACTGGTGGTATTTTTCCGCCACATTTCGATATGGGTAAAAGCTTGCTTCAACAACAGCTTGTTATCACTAATCCTGGTAATCTGTATTTCATATTTGCCATCAAAAGAAAAGGTGGCTCTTTCGGTCACCTCTACCCATTGCCCCCTAAAATCGGCCAAAGGAACCGTAGCAATATATTTTTGCGAAGTAGCATCGGTATCACCAGTATGGATAACCTGCAAAATGTCACCGCCAGCTTTGTATCGTGGTGTAAGCGTAATGATTGGCAGGGTATTATCGCCATCAATGGGCTTAAGTTGATGAATATGGGTGAAGTCGCTGGAGGGCTTAAAACCTGCATCCAATTTAAACTTCCATCGGTACAGCACCTTTTCATCTTTGCTAGCTTTCAAATTTTCAGGTGATCTATCGTAGGTCTTGATCTCGTTTCGTTGCCTATCCGAGTCCTCACATTTATCATTATCAGGCTTAACATGGATGTTAAAAGCGAACACCGTACGTTTTAAATCTCCGTCGTAAACTTGCGTGATATGCCTGCCAAAAGCAGCGTGGCTACAGTCGGGAGCCTCAATAACATCACCTGTACCTCCAAAAACGTTATTGATCAATTGATAAGTGTCTACCGCAGCATTGGCCGTTAAAGTGGTTCCTTCAACATTTGATGTGGGATTACCGCTACCAGCAATCTCTTCTTTTTCCAGAACAGCGCTTTTTTGCTTACTACAGGCAAAGCCGAAGAAACAAATGCACCATACATAAAGCAGTTTTTGCTTGTTCATACTGGGGTTAAATTTGGTTGACCAATATTTGGTTGACCAAATTTATATAAATAAACTTACGAAGCAAATTTTTTAGAAAATTTTAACACGCCGGGTTTTGCAACATCTTTATGGTAGCAACAACGGGTTGGAATAGGATGACGGGTAGTTTTTACCAAAGCAGAAAAGCCTCGTAGGTTTTTAAAATCTACGAGGCTTTACCTAAATAAAATGATGTTTATTTTCTAGCGAAACGTTCTTCGGCCTCGCTGATGATCTGCTGCACCACCTTTTGTAAAGCTCCTGCTCTATTGCCAGTCACAGGATCTTTATCGTAATTAGTGAGATAGATGATATTTCTAGTGGTATCATCGTAAACAAACTGAAACTCGTAGCGCAATATCTTTGGATCTTTCAGATTAGCATTGGCGTTAGCTACCGTATCCGGAATATTGAGCAAATCTTGCTCATCAATTTTACTGTGCAGATAAATCACGTTATTGGTTCGCAGTTTAAAGTTCTCCTTGATTAAACGGTCACGTTGGTCTAGGAACTGATAATGCCCGGTTTTCGAATCATAACTGTTCTGCAGGGTATCGCCTACGCCCCACTTATATTGAAGGCTTACAAATGCCACTGCTCTTTTGCCGCCACTTCGTAGTTTCATGATGTAATAACCACCAACAATTACGATGATCAGCACAGAAGCGATCTTTAAGATGAATTTTTGTTTGGCATTCATTGTTTAACGGCTGTTTCCTTGTCTATCAAGGTAAGTTCTATTTCCTTCTGCATTTTCCCGATTGCACTTTTCATTCGCTCGCTACCTTTAAAACTAGGCAAATAGGTTACTTCTTTGGATTTTTTCTGATAATTGAATTTGATGAAATAGCGCAGTTGCTTAGGATTGTTCATATCGGCTTCGCTATTTGCAATTACGCTAGGCAAATTCCAAAAGCCCTGTACATCAGCTATGCTATCCAAATATTTAACATCTCTTTGGCTAAGTTTGAAATGGCTTTTTACCAAAGAATCATTCTTGTCCAAATATTTAAACTCGCCGGTAACCGAATTATAGCTGTTTTCCAGTTTTCCGGTACCCCATTTATACTCTAAAGAAACAAAGTATTTTTCTTGGAAGGGCGCATTTTTAATCATGGGGGCGTAGTAAATAGCACTGTATATCACAAAGGGCACTACTACGCTCAGTATTAAAAAAATCTTCTTCGCTTTTGAACTCATAATTAATCTGCAACAAAATTCTTCGATGCCTCGTCGTTAAACTCACCCTCCCATTTGGCTACCACTACCGTAGCCAAGCAGTTTCCGATAACGTTTACCGAGGTTCTGGCCATGTCCATCAACTCATCTATACCTAAAATAGCGGCAATAATGAAAACCGGAAGGCCAAACTGCTCTGCAGTAGCAATAAGTACAATTAACGAGGCTCTTGGTACCGCAGCTACTCCTTTGGAAGTAATCATGAGGGTAAACGCAATGGCCAACTGTTGCCCTATACCTAAGTGCATTCCTGCAGCCTGTGCCACAAAGATAGAAGCTAAAGAGAGATATAAAGAGGTACCATCCAAATTAAAACTGTAACCTGTTGGTATTACGAAAGAAACAATTTTACGCGGGACGCCAAATCGTTCCATGTTGCTCATGGCTTTCGGTAGCGCCGCATCTGAACTGGTAGTGGCAAAAGCAATAGAAACCGGTTCTTTTACCGCTTGTATGAATTTTTTGATGGATATTTTCAGGAAAAGCATGATGGGTACAAACACCAACAGCACAAACACAATGAGTGCAATGTACAGCGATCCGAGAAGCATAAATAAATTTTTCAGGATATCTACCCCCAAATGGCCTACGGTGTACGCCATGGCCGCCCCTACCCCAATAGGTGCAAAATACATGATGAGGTTGGTAAATTTGAACATCACTTCAGACAGGCTTTCTGCAAAATCTACCAGAGGCTTTCGCTTCTTTTCTTCCACCATGGCCAAGCCAATACCGAAAATCACGGAAAACACTACAATCTGTAGCACTTTGTTTTCATACATTGATTTCACGATATTTTCCGGGAACAATTCGTAAAAGAAGTGAGAAAATTTATAAACGCCATGTACATTTCCTGGCAGTGCCTCTAATTCCGTATCCACTACTTTAGCTGTTGGCAATTGTTGTTGAGGCATCTTCTGAATATCCACACCCACACCTGCATGGGTAATGTTGATGACCGCTAGGCCGATGAAAATGGCACATGATGTAGCGCAAAAGAAATACAACATCGATTTCCAGGCCATACGGCCCACTTGTTTCAAATCAGAGTGGCCTGCAATTCCATAAACTAAAGTTCCAAAAAGGATTGGGCCAACTATCGTTTTAACCAACTTAATGAAACCTTTGCTCAACGGATGCAGTGCCGCCGCAAAATTGGGGAAATCCACACCTACAAATACGCCTAAAAGCATACAAACCAATATCCAGGTGGTTAAATTTCTTTTTACCAAGGCATATCCTACCAACACGGCTGCTAGGCCCCATCGTGCTGACATCATCACTAACTCAGGTACTTGCACAATCTCAAATTCTTTTAACAGGGTGAGAATTAAAGCAATGGTAATACAAATTACGGTGATGAGACCTATTTTAGTTTTTTTCATCTAGTTGTTTTTTTATTGTGTCTAATTGTTCAAAAGGCACAAAGTCTATTTGGTTTATTTTTGGTTCGTGCTAACTTCGCCTTCAGGCTACTATGGCAATGCCCTGGCCCTCGTTAGATCGACAAAATTAAATATTTGCATTTAGCACACAAACATTTATTAATTTAGCCTACGTTTATGGTGTAACAATTTAATGTTACACTGTTCTAATAGACATACAAAAACAGTAAATGGACCGAAAAGATCAGCTTTTTAAAGAAATTTTCGATAAAAATTCAAAGAAGATATTTCACTTGTGCTATGGTTATACCGGCGACAAGGATTCGGCGAATGATCTTTTACAGGAAACGTTTTTAAAGGTTTGGCAAAACTTGGATAAGTTCAGAAACAAATCCTTAATATCTACCTGGATTTACAGGATTGCCGTTAACACCTGTTTAACTTATTTACGCTCCGAAAAAAGACAGGCCAAAGACGAACTTACCGAAAATATTATAGAAAATAAGATAGAGGAATACTCTGAAAAAAATGAACAAATCGCCTTACTCTATAAATCGATTTCTAAACTGGAAGAAAACGACCGTTTGATTATTACTATGGTATTGGATGAGCTTCCCTACAACGAAATAGCGGAGATATCGGGCATTAGCGAAGGAAATTTAAGGGTTAAAATCCACCGCATCAAACAGAAACTTACTGAAATATACAATCAACATGCAAGAATTTGATCATATAGAAGCATTATGGGCTAAGCATACCGTTGATGTGAAAATATCTGCCGACGATATGCTCAAGCAGGCCAAAAAGGATGTGAGTAACATGCGTACCAAATCGCTATTGAATATTATCGGTATGGCACTTTCCATTTTTGCCGTAGCAGCCATTTGGCTTTTCTACGATGTCACTTCTATCTCTACACATTTTGGCATTAGCATCATTATTTTAGCAATAGCGGTTTACACCATCATTTTGTACAGCAACCATCGTGTAATTGCTAGAAATGATTTTACTGAAAACCCAAATATTTTCCTCCAAAAACTAAAGATATACCAACTGCAACGACACCAGCTTTACAACCGCTTATATTGGTTTTACGTCATTGTACTATCATTGGGGATGGCGCTTTATTTCTATGAAGTTTTGCACAACTTTGAGCTTTGGCTACAAACATTGATTTTGGTATTGAGCTTTGGCTGGATCATATTCTGCTCTACGTTGGTGAGAAAAGCAGTTATTAAAAAAGACAAGGAAAGAATTGCGCTGTTGATCGAAAAGTTTGAGCGGATCAGCAATCAATTTAGGGAAACAGAATAAATTGGCACAAGTTTCGTTCTTGTATGGTTAAATGAAGCCACTAAAGAAGAACCTGATGATGCTAGCGATACTTTTGCTGGCGACTGCTTTTGTGCCAAACGAACGCATTTACCCTGAAACACTTGATTGGGACACTCATTTTAGAGGTACTCCCGATGCCAATTCTCAATACGCAGCGGTTACCAGTACCATTTGGCAATATGGCTATAATGCCAAAACCAGAGGGAACAACCTAACCATTGATTTCAGTTTTTTGGGCGGTGTAGATGCCGATAAATCGTGGGTAAAGCGGGAGCGTATTAGCAATAGAAACACCAGTAAAATTTTGTTGAACCACGAACAGGGGCATGTTTACATTAACTTCTTTTTGTTAAAAAATGGCGAACGAATTTTACGCAATCAGCCATATACCGTACAAAATTATAAACGTTTGGTAGATAAAACTGCGAAAGAGCTCAGCAAATACTACAACAATATGCAAGACCGCTATGATGCCGAAACCAAGCACGGTTCTGACTTAGAAGCTCAGGAACGTTGGAATAGATTTTTTGAAAGCGAATTGAGCAAGTTATAGTGTTTTAAAAACCCAATTTTGTTCATCTAGAAGCTTCAATAGTACACTAAGCCTGTCGGGCGTCACTCTGAATTTATTTCAGGGTCATTCATTTCAAAAAGATGCTGAAATAAATTCAGCATGACGTGGTGCTTAGACTGACCACAACCATAGCTATATTCGAAAAAAATAATGAAACTCGCGTTAAAAACAAAGGGGCGGGCATTTAAAAACCTCGCCCCTTATACTTGCAATTGCTTAATTGGTCTCTCCAGGTTTTACTTCTGACGAAGAAAAACTATTACCGGATAAACGATATTTGAGTGTTTTTACCAAAGTGGTGGTTTTACCACTATCTGACTGCACAATGGGTACGGACCGGAACAAATCTCCGTTTTTGACGAAAAATTTATCATCTCCCTGATAACCTTTCATGGTGCTAATACCCGGGAAACTAATTTTATTAAAATCGCCGCCAAATTCGTAAACATTTACATCGGCCACGTTTTGGCGTACCTGCGACTGTACATAAATCTCGGGATTGCCATCGTTGTCCAAATCCATGTTCCAGGCATCGGTAATAATTCCGTTTCGTTCTACCGAGATAGATTTATAGTTATTCCTGGCTGAATCGGACATTAAAATCAGGAAACCACCTACACTATCTACTCCTTTGCCCCAACTTACCACCTCAAAATAATAACCGGGCTTAATTTCTATGCTTTTATAGAAAGGAAACGGATTAGGTGCTTTGGTTTCTGCAGGCGTTATCTGGGTTTGCGCTGTCTTTTCATTTTCACTACAGGCCACAATCGTTATAGATATTGCTCCAATGGCAAATACAGATTTCAAAAAATCTTTTAAAAACATCTTCATCATTATTTAAAAAGCCAATTTATGTGTTTTACCACTTAATGCAAAGGGCTATTTAACTTTAGCATCTGTTGCACCATTATTCAAAATGGTTTCGGCCACCACACTACGCTTGCCGCTTGGGGTAATTACAATGGTTTTTAATACTTTTTTGGTGCCTTGTGGCACATTAATGTTTAAAGGCTGGGTGTATTCGGCCGCATTTTCGGAAGGGCGGTACCCATCTAAAGTATAGTAAACCTTGGCACCCAAAACAGCTGCAGCTAAAGTAATGACATGGTTTTCTCCATTGATGATTTTACTTGGTTGTCCAACAGCTGTGGGTACCCAATAGTTGGTTGATGTTTGGTCCAATCTGGCCAAATGTAAAGGTAAGCGCTCGTTACTAAAGTTATTCATATCTTTTCTGGCAAGCGGTGTCCAAGCAATTTCGGCCAAGGAATAAATTCTAGGGAAAACCATGTATTCTGCTTTTGACGGTGTTTCGATATACTCGGTCCATAGGTTAGCCTGCACCCCTTTGATGTATTTCTTTTGATCTTCGGTAAGCACATCGGGTACGGGATTGTAATTATAAACCTTGATAAAATCAGCATAGCCGTTGCCCCGTCCGCTAATGGTTAGTGGTTCGTCTTCTGATGTTGATTGCTTATGATCGAAATACAAACCATTTGATCCGGGGGTCATTAGTACATCGTGGTTTTGCTGTGCGGCTTCAATACCTCCTTTTTCGCCTCGCCAGCTCATTACTGTAGCATTTGGGGCCAAACCGCCTTCCAAAATCTCATCCCAACCAATAATTGAGCGTCCTTTACCATTCAGGTATTTTTCGATACGTTGGATAAAATAGCTTTGGAGCCCGTGTTCGTCTTTAAGGTTTTTTTCCTTGATCAATTGCTGGCAAAATTCAGACTCCTTCCAATATTTCTTTGGAGCTTCATCGCCACCGATGTGGATGTACTTGGAAGGAAAAATGGCGATCACTTCATCTAACACGTCCTGCAAAAAGTTGAAAGTATTTTCGGAAGGCACAAAGATGTCATCAAACACCCCCCAGGTTTGCTGAACCTGCTTACCGTTTCTGGGGCCAGACCAAGGTGTTTTATCTCCTATTGGAGTATCTCTATCAGGGAAACAGCTTAACTCGGGATAAGCAGCAATTGCTGCCGAACCGTGCCCAGGGAGCTCTATTTCTGGAATAACATTGATATATCTGGCTGCAGCATAGGCAACAATCTCTTTTGCTTCGGCCTGTGTATAGTAACCTTTGTAAACTTGGTTATCGGTTCCGCCAGTACCTGGGTAATTGCCAATGATGGTTCCGTTCCTACTGGCGCCAATTTCGGTAAGTTTGGGGTACTTTTTGATTTCCAGCCTCCAGCCCTGATCTTCCGTTAGGTGCCAATGAAAATTATTCAGTTTGTACTGCGCCATCACATCCAGGTATTTCTTGATGAAAGAAAGAGGGAAAAAATGGCGGCCCACGTCTAAATGTAAACCACGGTAACTAAAGCGCGGGTAGTCGTTAATTTCTGCGTTTTGAATATTGATGGCACCGGCCTGCTTTTGATCGGGCACCAATTGCATAAAAGACTGTAGGGCGTAAAATAGTCCCGCATCTTTACCAATCAACTTAATTTTACCGCTACTTATTTTAATTTGGTAGCCTTCGTTGGGTAGTTGGTCGGCGCCCGTACTGGTTAGCTCTATGGCTTTTTGTCCGGCAACTAAGGTTTTCACCAGTTTCAGATTTAATCCCTTGGTTGCCACAAATGACCGAAGTGTTTCGGCTATTTTAGCGTTTTTAGGATTGCTGTTGAGTAAAACAACGTTTTTATCGAGAATAAAACTCCCGCTTCCTTTTTGTACGGATACCGGGGCAGGAATAATCCCCATATTGGCATCGGTTTGTGCTTGGGCATTTAGTAAAAATAACGCAGCGAAAGCCGTTAAAAAAAATTTTTTCATCAGTTTTGGTTTATGATATTTTGGTTTGGGTTAAGGCTATTAACAAGCACTTTAACGCTACAAGATATAAATTTTGGTCCTTAGCGAGAAGGAAAAAGTGAAAACATAAAAAAAGCTTCCCAATTGTTTTGGGAAGCTTTCGGAATATGGTTATGGATTAACTATTTAGTATCTGCCTTAGCAGCCAAATATCTTTCAGCATCAAGAGCGGCCATACAGCCCGAACCCGCAGCGGTAATTGCTTGTCTGTAGTAACTATCTTGTACGTCGCCGCAGGCAAAAACACCTTCGATATTTGTTTTAGAAGTACCCGGAATAGTTTGCAAATAGCCTGTTTCGTCCATATCTAACCATCCTTTAAACATATCTGTATTAGGTTTGTGGCCAATAGCTACAAAGAAACCTTCTATATCCAAGGTAGTTGCCTCCTCTGTTTTATGGTTAAATACTTTTACACCTGTTACATTTTTGCCATTTCCAATAACCTCGGTAGTTTCTGTATTGTAAAGTACTTCGATATTTTCGGTATTTAGCACACGGTGAACCATTGCTTTTGAAGCTCTAAATTCATCTCTACGTACCAGCATATAAACTTTTTTACAAAGTTTGGCCAGGTAAGTTGCCTCTTCGGCAGCAGTATCTCCAGCACCTACTATGGCTACAGTTTGGCCTTTGAAGAAGAAACCATCGCAAACAGCGCAAGCTGATACGCCAAAGCCATTGTATTGCTGCTCACTTGGCAGGCCTAACCATTTGGCTTTTGCACCGGTTGCAATAATCACCGAATCGGCTAAAATGGTTTTGGTTTCATCTACGGTTACTTTGTGCGGTAATGACGAAAAATCAACGGAGCTTACGTATCCAAAACGGATTTGCGTACCGAAACGTTCAGCCTGGTTTTTAAAGTCTTCCATCATTTCAGGTCCCATAATCCCGTTAGGATAGCCAGGAAAGTTGTCTACATCGGTAGTTTGGGTAAGCTGGCCGCCCATTTCCATACCGGTATATAATACGGGTTTCAAATCGGCTCTAGCTGCATAAATAGCCGCAGTATAACCTGCTGGTCCAGAACCAATTATCAAACATTCTACGTGTTCTAATTCTTCTTGTTGAGACATTGTGTGTAATTTGTGATGCAAATTTAATCTTTATGCCTTAAAGCGCAATATTTGTGGAGAAAGATGAAATTGTGGAGATAATTTGTTTAGTTGCCAGGGCTATAGCAGCTAGGGGTTAGTTCTATTTTCCTTTATTAGCCTTAAGCAGGCGCACAAAGTTTCCGCCCAATATTTTATGGATATCGGCTTCGCTGTAGCCTCTTTTTAAAAGTGCAGCGGTTATTTTAGGAAAATCAGCTACGCTATCAATACCCTGCGGGAAAGATTCGGCTCCGTCAAAGTCGGCACCAATTCCTACATGGTCTACGCCAATTAATTTTACGATATGATCAATGTGGTCTACCACTTTTTCAACGCTCGGCCTAATTTCATCGGCTTCTGCTTTATGCAAGCTAATGAGGGTATCAATCGCTTTTGATCTTCCATATTTATCACTTAGCATTTTGAGTTCATCTTTGTACTTGGCCAAAAATCCCTGTTGCTTTTTGGAGTAGGTCGAATCCAAAAAACCACTATAGAAATTCAACGAAATTATGCCGCCGTTTTTCCCTACGGCTTTGATCTGATCATCTTTTAAATTTCTGGGAATGGGATTAATGGCGTGCACACAACTGTGAGATACCAAGATAGGTTTCTTTGACGCCTTAATGGCGTCGTAAAATGTTTGTTCTCCCACGTGAGACAAATCCACCAATACCCCAAGATCATTTAATTTTTTCACCACTGATTTTCCAAAATCATTTAGCCCTGGCTGAGCAATTTTACCCTTGCTTTCTTCAGCGGCAGAACTTGCCCAGGGAGTGCTGTTATTCCAGGTAAGCGTTAGATAGATCATGCCCCTTTTGGCCAAGGCCTCAAGTTTGTTCAGGTCACTTTCAATCATGTGGCCTCCTTCTACCCCAATTAAGGCGGCTAGTTTATTTTGCTTCACTGCTTTTTCCAGTTCCTGAGCGTTAGTAGCCAGGGCAATTTCGCCAGGATATCTTTTGATTAGGCTATACAGCGAATCGATCTGCCTATTGGCCAAATCAAATCCACCTTTTTCATCGCACCAAATTGAAAAAACCTGTACATCAAGGCCACCCTGTTTGGCCCTCACCAAATCAAAATTACCTGATGATTGCAGTTTTCCAACATCTATCCCAGATTGTATTTGGTTATAGAGAATATCGCCATGCGTATCCACCATTATCGCTTTACGATGTATCGCCTCACTAGCTGTTTGCGCATAAGTGCTCAGCGCCAGCACGGTGGCGGCCAATAGGACCAATTGTTTCTTCATGTTATTCTATTGCTTGTATTTCTTCGCGGGTAAGCCTGCTTGTACTGATCAGTTTATCTTCGTTAAAGATTTCTTTAGTTCTCCTTTTCAAATTATACCAAGTGCCGTCTTTTAGCCCATTCTTATAGTGTCCATATATTTCTCGCCTACCTTTGTAATTAAAGAGCGCAATGTCTCCATGTAATTTACCATTTAAGTAAGTACGATATCCCAGTATTTTTCCATCAGGAAAATAATCCGTCCATTTTCCTTCCTCTAGCCCATCCACATATGATCCATCCTGCGTAATATATCTGTCTGTTTTTGCATTCTTAAAGTTGGTAAAATTCTCGTCGTTATAGTCGTAAATACTTCCATAAAAAATAAACTTCCCATGCGGTTTAGCGAGCTGCTCATCTTTATAAGCGCCCGAAAGCATTAAATTATCGTACAGATCGTACCGTTTCAGTACCCATAAGTCTTCGCCACTTAATTTTCCATAAACACCGTAGGAAGTGGCCTGCCGGGCATCGGAAACAATTCTATTTCCATTAAAATAGATAGGCTTGGCTTGAGAAAAAACCTGTAAAACGGCACCAAAGCAAAAAAATATCAGCAGTTTATATTTCATCGTGTTTAAGTTTGAATAACCCCAACGTTAAAAGCTTTTCGAATAGGCGATTGGTTGGCGGCCTCAATTCCCATGGAAATAACCTTACGGGTTTCCAGAGGATCTATGACCCCATCTACCCATAAACGTGATGCGGCGTAATATGGTGTAGTTTGAGCGTTATATTTATTGGTGATATCATCCAGTAATTGGTTTCTCTTATCTTCGGCAAGGGTTTCTCCTTTTGCTTTCAGGGCACTTTCCTGAATTTGGAGCAATACCTTGGCAGCTTGCGCACCTCCCATTACCGCAATCTTTGCGCTTGGCCAGGCATAAATCAATCTTGGATCGTAAGCTTTGCCGCACATAGCATAATTGCCCGCACCGTATGAATTGCCCAACACCACCGTAAATTTTGGAACTACGGAATTAGCTACTGTATTTACCATTTTGGCCCCGTCCTTAATAATGCCGCCTTGCTCAGACCTGCTTCCTACCATAAATCCTGTAACATCATGTAAAAACACCAAAGGGATTTTCTTTTGGTTGCAGTTCATGATAAAACGGCTGGCTTTATCGGCACTGTCAGAGTAAATTACGCCACCAAACTGCATTTCGCCTTTTTTTGATTTAACTACTTTGCGCTGGTTGGCTACAATGCCCACGGCCCAACCGTCTATGCGGCCCAAACCGCATATTATGCTCTGGCCATACAGTTCCTTATATTCCTCAAACTCCGAATTGTCCACCAAACGCATGATTATTTCTTTCATATCGTAGGGTTTCTCTCGATTATCGGGCAATATACCATAAATATCCTCTGGTTTCAATTTTGGCGGAGCAGGCTTAACACGATCAAAGCCGGCGTTTTCTGGTGCACCCAACATGCTCATGATATTCCTGATACTGTCCAAACAGGCTTGGTCATTGGGGTGCTTATAATCAGTAACGCCAGATATTTCGCAGTGCGTGGTTGCTCCGCCCAAGGTTTCGTTGTCGATGTCTTCGCCTATGGCCGATTTCACCAAGTACGACCCCGCTAAAAACACCGATCCCGTACCGTCTACAATCATGGCCTCATCGCTCATAATAGGCAAATAGGCCCCTCCAGCTACACATGAGCCCATAATGGCCGCAATTTGTACTATTCCTTCCGATGACATGATCGCGTTGTTCCTAAAAATACGTCCAAAATGCTCTTTATCAGGAAAAATTTCATCCTGCATGGGCAGATAAACGCCAGCGCTATCCACCAAATAAATAATTGGCAAACGGTTTTCCATGGCAATTTCCTGTGCACGTAGATTTTTCTTTGCCGTCATTGGAAACCAGGCCCCCGCTTTTACGGTAGCATCATTAGCTACCACTACACATTGCCTGCCCGATACGTAGCCAATTTTCACCACTACTCCTGCACTTGGGCAACCACCTTCCGCTTCGTACATGCCCTCGGCGGCAAAAGCACCCACTTCAATGGCAGGCCTTTCCTTGTCCAACAAATAATCAATTCGCTCCCTTGCCAAAAGTTTTCCTTTTTCTTTTTGTTTAGCGGCACTTTTCTGGCCGCCGCCCAGGTAAACTTTTTTTAGTTTTTCTTTCAATTGGTAGACTAACTGTTTATTGTAGTCCTCATTCTTGTTAAATGATAAATCCATACTGGTTTTAAATTTGGTTTTTGGTCTTGGCTGCACAGTTACACAGCCAACGATGCTAAAATAGCATTTTAAGCGTTGTAGTAGCATGAAATGGCTGATAATTTTTACAATAATGGTTAGCGGAAACCTCGCTTTTGCCCAAAAATTCGGCTTTCCAAAGCTGGTATCGCAAAGCGATAAAATCCATCACCTGATTCCCAAAAACTGGAAGGTTTTAGATTCGGTACGGGGTGATTTGAACCGCGACCAACAACCAGATTTGGTCTTGATTTTAGAGTACAACCAAGCAATTGATGAAGACAGGGCGTATGGCAATTATGAAATAGAATTAATTACCGAAACCCAAAAACCCAGAATGCTGGCCATTTATTTTAAATCGGGCAATAGGTACCGTTTGGCGCTTCAAAACAACGATTTCATTTTACGTTCCGAAGAAGGTGGTAAATTAGGTGATCCTTTAAAAGGCCTTAGGGTAGATAAAAACAACCTGGCCCTGTCTTTTGAAGGTGGAAATGCCTGGCGCTGGAAACTTAATTATGAGTTCCAATACCTACAAAATCAATGGAACTTGGTTACCGCCAATAATGTTTACTACAACAATGAAACTGGCGAGATGGTAGACAAACAGTATGATTTTGTTGACCGTACCATTAAAACCGTGGTAGGAAGTATTTTTAAGCGTAATATTTCCAATGAAACGGAGGAGGATATCTTGGTATTTTCGCAACCCAGAACTTTAAGCGATTTTAAAAAGCCCTGGACCTGGGAGGTAACCAAAGATAATTATTTGTAAGTTGTACATCTATTAAAAAAGATTGGCGACAATGCCAATCTTTTTAATTTTAACGCTATACTTTTCACTTAAAAGCGCTAGCCTTTTATCGCATTGATAATATCATACTGCGTAATGATATCAAACCTTCCATCTTCCAGCTCAACCAAAACAGCACTGTTATCTTTATTAATTAAAGAAGATAGCCTATCGATAGAAGTATTTAAATCTACAAAAGGGAAAGTTGGGCCCATCACGGTTTCTACCGTTGCTGATTTTACACTGGGGTTTTCCAACAAGGCACTCAGGATATCGCTTTCTTCCAATTTGCCTACCAACATTCCCTTTTGGGTTACAGGTATTTGAGAAATGTTCATGGTACTCATGGCATTAAATGCTTCCGAAACGGTTTTCTCGCAATCGATGGTTACAATTTCACCTGTTTGCTTTTTAGCCAAGATGGTTCTGGCGGTTAATTTTTCATCCTTTAGGAAACCACGTTCACGCAACCAGTCTTCGTTGTACATCTTCCCCATATAGCGGCTTCCGTGGTCATGGAAAATCACCACAACGACGTCCTCTGGTTTTAATTGGTCCTTTAGCTGCAATAAACCTGCTACAGCTGCTCCAGCAGAGTTGCCTATAAAAATCCCTTCCTGACGGCAAACTTCTCTAGTCATCAGCGCAGCGTCTTTATCCGTTACCTTTTCAAAAAGATCAATCACCTCGAAGTTTACGTTAGCGGGCAAAAAGTCTTCGCCAATTCCCTCGGTAATATAAGGGTAGATTTCCTGCTTATCAAAGATACCTGTTTCTTTATATTTTTTGAATACAGAGCCGTAGGTATCAATGCCCCACACCTTAATGTTCGGATTTTTCTCTTTCAGGTATTTTCCAGTTCCTGAAATAGTACCCCCTGTACCTACACCAACCACTAAATGCGTGATCTTTCCTTCGGTTTGTGCCCAAATTTCAGGGCCAGTTTGCTCATAGTGGGCTTGGCTGTTACTTAAATTATCGTACTGGTTAGGTTTCCAAGAGTTGGGAACTTCACGTTCTAAACGTGAAGACACAGAGTAGTAGGAACGTGGATCTTCTGGTTCAACGTTGGTGGGGCAAACAATTACCTCGGCACCAAAGGCCCGTAAGGCATCTACTTTTTCCTTAGATTGCTTATCGGTAGTGGTAAAAATACATTTGTATCCTTTAATGATTGCGGCCATGGCCAAACCCATTCCTGTATTACCAGATGTACCTTCGATGATGGTTCCTCCTGGCTTTAGTTTACCGCTCTTTTCGGCATCTTCAATCATTTTGATCGCCATACGATCTTTAATCGAATTACCTGGATTGGTTGTTTCTATTTTAGCTAATACGGTAGCAGGAATCTCTTTAACGATGCTGTTCAATTTTACCAATGGTGTATTACCAATGGTTTCCAATATATTGTTATACCACATGGCACAAAAATACGGAACAACAACAAGTATTTCACCCCGTAAAGCTTATTTAAAATTTAATTTTAAAAACATTTAATAAACAAAATTTAGTTTCATAACCTATAAAAATGATATACTTTATATACTATAAATTTGGTAAAATTCATTAATTGTATTTTCATTTGTTTCGCCGAAAGGCTAGAATTAATATTCGGGATAAGAAAATATTTTTTGTGTATTTTAATTAGTTCTCAGGCCCAAAACATCAATTTCCTGCTACTATTTACGATTTTGTCGCTTTGCGGACAAACTTTTATTCATTAGTCATGACATTGAGTTTGCTATGTGCCTATGGGTTTATTTGGTAAGCTTTGTGTTGTTGGTAAAGATAAAACACAACCATATAGGCACATAAGCGTATGTGCAAAACAGATTCCGTTTTCAGTAGAACGGAGAGGATTTGCTGGGGCTGGAGGCCTTGAAAAATCACAAAAAGCTTATCCCTAACGCACATTAAACCAATTTGAACAGTTTTCCTGGCAAGGCCACAATTATGCCTTTCATTTCCAGGGTGAGCAAAACAACAGCGAGCTTGCTCTGTACCATGTTTGTCTTCAAGGATAGTTCGTCAACTGGTAATGCGGTATGCGAAAGAGCTTCACAAACGATTCTCTCCTCATTGCTTAGGTTTAAAGGTAGTTGAACTTGCAGTGCGGATTTGGCTTTGGCGGTTTGATCATCCCAGCCTAGGTAATAAATTAAATCCTGCGGGTTATTGATCAGTCCAGCCCTATTGGTCTTGATCAAAAAATTACATCCTTCGGAGAATTCATCATTTACCCTGCCCGGGAAAGCATACACATCTCTATGATAGGAATTAGCAATTTCGGCCGTAATTAAAGCACCGCCTTTTATAGAAGCTTCTACTACGACGGTTACATCGGCCATGCCGGCAATGATGCGGTTACGCTTGGGGAAATTTTCCCGATCTGGATTGGTGCCCGGCAAAAATTCGGTAAGCAATCCACCGCAATCTAACATTTTGGCGGCCAATTCCCGATGTGCGGCCGGATAAATCCTATCCAGTCCATGTGCTAATACGCCAAGGGTAGGCACATGATGTGCCACACATTCCCTATGCGCCGCTCCATCCACGCCGTGGGCCAAACCACTTACCACCAAAACCTGATAAGGCTTGAGTATTTCTATCAGCTGTTTACAGAGCATTTTACCATAGGCGGTGGTGTTTCTCGTTCCTACAATGCTCACTATTTTTGGAGCGTTAAGGTTTGCTGTCCCCTTGTAGTACAACAATAAAGGAGAATCGTAACAACTTTTTAAACGTTTGGGATAATCTTCGTCCTCATAAAAGAGCACTTGTATCTGGTGTTTGTCTATAAACTTCAGTTCTTCTTCCGCCAGGGCTAAAGCGTTGGTCTGTAAAATGGCGGCGGCTGTTTTTTTACCTATGCCCTCTATTTGCAGCAGTTGTTTCTGATTGGCATTAAATACCTGTGCCGCATTGCCAAAATGTTGGAGAAGTTTTTTGGCAATTAGCGGTCCTACCCCTTCAATAAGGGTGAGGGCAATTTGATGTTGTTTACTCATAGATAAAATTATTACACTGTATTACAGTGAATTAACATTAAAACTATAAAAATAGTTTGTAAACTATTTTTATAGTTTTAACTTTATATTATTAAGCAAGATAATTCATTATGAGAGAATTAACAAAAGCAGAAGAGCAGGTAATGCTTATTTTATGGGAACTTAAAGAAGCCATTGTAAAAGATGTGATTGACCGAATGGAAGATCCAAAACCGGCATACAATACCGTTTCTACAGTAATTAGGGTTTTAGAGGGAAAAGGATTTGTTGACCACAAGGCCTTTGGCAATACGCATGTTTATTTCCCCATTATCACCGAAGAGCAATATAGGCATTTTGCCTTTGACAAGGTGATGAGCAATTATTTTGAAAACAGCTACGAAAGCCTGGTTTCTTTTCTGGTAAAGGAAAAAAACATGGACGTGTCGCAATTGGATGAAATTATTGCACTTGCCGAACAGCTTAAAAATAAGAAATCATGAACTGGCTATATTATTTGTTAGAGGCTAACCTGTATTTGGCAGCCTTCTATCTGCTGTATAAACTGCTTTTGCAGGATAGTACCTTTTATCACGCTAACCGATATTTTTTGGTCTTAAGTATCGTAATTTCATTTGCGATCCCGTTTATTCAACTGGGCTTTTTAAAACCACCGCTGGAAATTGCAACCACCGTACAGCTGGAAGAGATTCCCCAACAATTTACCGAAGTGGTAGTGGCAGATCAGCCCAGGGCATGGGGCTTAAACGATTATCTCTTCTACGGATATTTGGCTTTGTCCGTTGGTTTGGCTATTAAGTTTCTTGTTTCGGTCTCCAAAATCATTAGGTTGTACTTTAATCACCAAAAGCGTGAATTGGGCAAATATACCTTGGTTGAGCTATCTGCCGAACATGCTGCCTTTTCATTTTTCAATGTATTATTTATTCACCCTAACTTGGCTAAAAACCATACCGTGCTGAAACATGAAATGATCCATATTAAACAAAAGCATAGTTTGGACATCATTTTATTGGAGCTTTTGAAAATCGTCTGCTGGTTTAATCCCCTCATATATTTCATAAAAAGGGATCTAACTCTTCTGCATGAATATATCGCAGATGAAAACACCACGGCCAAGGATATCTCCAAACATGAATATGCCATGTTTCTCATCGAAAGTTCTATGGCCTCATATGCCCCTGCTCTAGTCAATCAATTTTTCAATCAATCAATATTAAAAAGTAGAATCAACATGTTAAACAAAGAAAAAACGGCAAAATGGGCCAGGCTCAAGTATTTGCTGGCCGTACCACTTGGCACTGGCTTATTGTGCGCATCTACGCTAGGTTTTAGCAAAAGCTATGGGTATGTAGAAATTGGTGCCCAACAAGAAATTAAACCAGAAATTACCCAATCAACGCAACAAAAAAAGACCTATTATCCTAAATATAAGCACGACAAGAACGGTAATTTCATTTCATTGGAAGAACGTTTAATTGTGATTAACGGAAAAATAATCGCGAATAAAAATAAATACTACGGGACTTCAGAAGTAGATAAAATCGTTTTTTTGAACAGTGCTGATGCCATTAAAAAATACGGCGCTGAAAAAGGAAAAAATGGGGCTGTTGAACTATATGGAGAAAAAGCAACACTTACCTTTCCTCCTCCAATACTGAAATCCAGCACGCAACATCGTAAAGTTAAAGCTTTATCCCCAAATCCGCCAAAGGTAGTTAAACAAGATCAGGTTAAATATCCTCCTACGTACAAACCTAAAAACCAAACTTCCTTTTATCCGCGTAATGCCTTTCGTGATCAGAAAGTGATAGAGGTTGACCCTAGGCTTATTGTAATTAATGGTGAAACGGTAGAAGATAATAGCACATTTTACGGCGTTACTAATACAGAGGAGGTTATCGTTTTGAATCCTACGGAGGCTGTTAAAAAATATGGCAATAGAGCCAATAAAGGAGCCGTAGAAGTGCATGGGAGCAATATCAAAAAAGCAACGCTTACGGAGCCGCCACCTTCTTTGTACAAAAATGGCCAACTTAAATCTCCACCTGCGATAGAAAATCCTCCGAAGGGTAGGAAGCTTAAACAATTTCCGCCACCAATAGTGAAAGCCGACAAGCCAGACAAAACTGCTGCGCTTAAGGGAGCAAAAGTTCAAGAATTAACCATTATTCCCAGCAAAAAAACGGAAGAGTTAACGATTGAGGAGAAAAGAGCATCCAGCGACAACGGGCCACGTTCATTCCCCTTTAAGTATGAGAAAACCCCTTCAAAAAAGGTTGAAGGCGTTAAATTGGACGAGGCTAAAGAAGCAAAACCTATTAAACTTAAAATTGAAGCTAGTGAGGTGCCTGTCAAAAAAGTGCAGGGTGTAAAGCTTGGAAAAACTAAACCTTCAACCACCACCACCAAGATAGCCCTTTCGCAGCAATTAAAAACTGGCTACAATGGCAAGGCCTGGACTTTATACAAACCTCAACCTGCAAATGACAAGAATGACCGTTGCTAACTGACGACTATTGTGGGATATAAACCACGTATTTAGTTTCGAAGAAGTCTTCCTCAAAATAAGCTGAAAGCGGATATAACTCTGCTTTCAGTTTTGATTCTTTAATCTCCTCGGTTAAATCACCTCCTTTTAGGTAAAGAATGCCGTTTCTTAGGGCATTAATGTTATCGCTGACGAACTTTCCGCGTACCCAGGGATAAAATTCGCCCAAACGCGTTACGGCACGTGATACTACAAAATTGTACTTATCGGTAATCTGTTCGGCCCGGCTATGTGAGGCCTGCACATTTTCAAGCCCCAAGGCTTTGGCCACTTCGGTAACCACCTTGATCTTTTTGCCGATAGAATCAACCAAATGGAACTGTGTTTCTGGAAACAGGATAGCCAACGGAATACCCGGAAAGCCACCCCCCGTGCCCACATCCAGTACCTTTTCGCCAGGCTTGAATGTGCAAAACTTAGCGATGCCCAACGAATGCAAGATGTGGCGCTCGTAAAGTTCATCAATATCTTTTCGGGAAATCACATTGATTTGCCCATTCCAAAAACTGTAAAGCTCATAAAGTTTTTCAAATTGTTCAATTTGCTTACGGCTTAAATCTTTAAAGTATTTGAAAAGGATATCAGGTTTTACCATTTGGCAAAGTTATAAGTTAAAGTGGAAAGTTAAAAAGTGGCTAGGAATTAGTAGCTAGGATCTAGGGGTTCGTAAATTTTTGCACAAATCAATGTTCGTATGGTAGCACATCCTTAGGCTTTATTCTTGGCTCCTTTGTCCTTGCTCTTACTTCCACTGCACTTTTTTCACAAATACAGACATCATTGCGTTAAACACCAAAAAAGCCATTAACAAGATATCCAAAATTGGAAACCACCATCTTAACTCGCCATAATTTAGTCTTTTTAGCAACTTTGGATAAACAAAGCACCTGATCATTAAGCTCAACAAAAAGATACCTGCCGCAATAAAACGAGTGCTGGGCAAAACAGCCAAAGCAATTACCAAAGCATAAAACAAAAACTGTACGGCTATTTGTGCCGAAAGGATAAACTTATGCTTGGGCTTATAAAATTTACCGGCCCCAATGTGCCTTTTCTTTTGACGGAGATAGGCCAAAAAAGAGGTTTTGGGCTCGCTCCAAACGTGCGTATCCCTATGAATTTGGATAAGGCTATTGTCTGGTCTCGCGTTGGCGTTCACAAATAAATCGTCGTCACCAGAAAGGATGTGCATGTGCGCAGCAAACCCCTTGTTTTTAAAGAAAAGCGACTTTTTATAGGCCATGTTCCTGCCCACGCCCATGTAAGGCATGCCCTTTACCGCAAAAGACAGGTAGTTAACGGCAGTAAAAAATGTTTCAAAACGGATCAGCACGTTTAACAATGATTTTCTTTTGAAATACGGAGAGTAGCCCAACACAATTTCGATGTCGTCATCGGCAGGTTGCTGCATACCTTTGAGCCAATTAGGGGTAGCCGGCTCACAATCTGCATCGGTAAACACCAACCACTCATGGCTAGCCGCCTTAATGCCCATGGTTACGGCAAACTTCTTACCAGCAATAAACTTATTTCCCTCGGCAACCTGCACCACCTTTAAGTTGCTGTATTTTTTTCCCAATTCTTCCAGCAAATCAGCAGTGCCATCCCACGACCTATCGTTTACCACCACCACCTCAAACTGGGGATAGTCCTGTTCAAACAGCCTATGCAGGTACTTTTCAAGGTTTGGTTTTTCGTTACGTGCGCAAACAATTACGCTAATGGGCCTTTGGCTTTCAGCGGTCAAATCGTTGATACGGTATTGCGCCAGCTTTAAATGCACGCCCAAAACATAGTAAAGATGTATGAGGAAACAGATGGCCAGAGCACTTAATAAGCAGATTTCGAGTATGTTAAATTCCACGATGGTATTCTAAAGCAAGCAAAGGTCTGTTTTTTAATTTAATTTGAGCGCATTGTTGAAAAAATTGGGTTGAGATTAGGGCTTGGTTGCAAGCTGCTTAATGATGGTTTCATTTCATACAGTAGCGAAAATAGCGGCATCATGGCAAGGCACGAAGCAGTTTCGTTAACGAAGGTTTAAAGGTTACTTTCCCCGCCGATACCGCAGATTTTTTTTTGGAAAGCAGTTGCAGTGGTGCATCGGTTTGTACAGTCCCGCTCATTACAAGCCCTTGCCTCGCTTTACTCGGCTGTGGGCTTTCCATTACAATCGGGTTTAATAAACCTGGTTTCCATGAGCAAAAAGTATAAACCTTGTCCATAAATTCAGGTTTAAGACCTCGAAGAGGTCAAATATTTATAAAAATAGACCTATGTCCTTTGGGTACGACTCCTACGGAGTCGCATGATTCCGCGTACATATTTCTCTACAAAGATTGAAATCCTTCGGATTTTCGCTTCTCTAATGGTGGGTGATAATACAGGGTGCTAGTTTAATTTTGTAATGGATGATGACAGTACAAGCCATAAGCTCATCTACTGATCGTCATTATAAAAACATCAAATTCTATTTTTGAAAAGCAATGTTCGTCAGCTTTTTATCGCAGCATTAGTCCCGCTTTCCG
>NZ_QMHO01000020.1 GCF_003313505.1 Pedobacter nanyangensis
GGGTGACCAGCTTGGAACGAAAGGCAGTGGTTACTTTCAACGAAATCTACAGTTTACAACCCTTAGTTATTTAATTTTAATAAGTCAATGCCAGCCCCACACCAAAGCCCATATCGCTATCATAGTGGGTACGTATACCTATATTCTTATTAATGATATACCTAAGTTCTCCCATATACTCTAAGTCGGTATTCACCATAAAACCACCTCTTAGTCTTTTTGAAATTGGTATATCTTCACGCATTAACTGCAATCTCACAATTCCATCATGATATACTTCTGCCTGAAAATTGACCAGCATAGGTAACGTATACATAAACCCTAAACTGAACGCCCTGCGGGTGTCTTTCTTGTTGGTTTGTCCAAATATGTTCTTTTCGTGTTCATCTTCTCCCATTTTACGGTAGCGGTAATCAAAACCTACAAAGGGCATGAACCATTGCATCTTTCCAATGTATCTACCTAAATGGGTTTCTACTTCATAACCGTGCATACTATTATAGCCTAAACGCCATTCTGTTCCTAATTGGTAGCGTGCATTCATTAGCATAGCTTCTCCATCATTACCATTGGTTGCAAAATCGTTTTGTGCCATAAAATGAGGCATATTACTTTCTCTTTGCAATTCTTTATAGGCTTTTGCCTTGTCGGGTAGATAGGGGTTATTGTAGTCTCCAACTTCAAAGACCCTGTTCATTCCCGCCATCATGTGATATAATATATGGCAATGAAAGAACCAATCACCTTCCTCATTTGCTAAAAACTCAATGGTATCTATTTCCATAGGCATGATATCCAACACATTTTTAAGCGGCGATTTTTCGCCTTTTCCGTTTATCACCCTGAAATCAAATCCGTGAAGATGCATTGGATGCCGCATCATTGAATTATTATAAATGGTAATCCGTAGAATTTCTCCTTTTTTTACAGGTATTTTGTCAGTTTCCGAAAGTATTTTATTATCCATGCTCCATACATAGCGGTTCATGTTGCCAGTAAGTGTGAATTTCAACTCTTTTACAGGCGCATCATTTGGAAGAGAGGTGTTATAAGGTGATTGCAACATAGCATAATTTAATGTTTTGATGTCTCCCAAGGCATTAGCGTTGTAACGGTTAGCGTCGTTATCCATATCCATACCCTCATGCTTACTGTGGTCTGCTTTTTTTGTTGCATCTCCGGTAATTTCGGGATACATCACTACATTCATGTCCATTTGGTTAAGGCTCATCTTCATGCCCATATCGTCCAAATCGCCATTCATTTTCATCATATCGTTCATCATCTTCATCCCCTCGAAATACTTCAATCGTGGGAGTGGAGAAATAAGCTGTTTGACCCCATCACCTATAAAGTAACTCGCAGATTGTGTCCTGTCTTCGGTTGTTGCTAAGAACTCGTAAGCCAAACCATCTTGAGGGATAGTCACTACAATATCGTAAGTTTCAGAAACGGCAATGATTAACCTGTCCACCTCTACAGGCTCAACATCATTCCCATCATTCGCTACTACTGTAATTTTTCCTCCAGCATACCGTAGCCAGAAATATGAAGACGCCCCTCCATTGGAAACACGCAATCTGACTTTGTCGCCTGCTTTTAGCTTTTTACCATCAATTGTTTTCAAATCGGTGCTATGGCTACCATTTATTAGGATTTTATCATAGTAAACGTCACTGACATCCATCGCCAGCATCCGCTTCCACTCGTTTTTTACCTTTACCCCTAATTTTCCCTCCTTAATAGCTTCAACATATGATTGTGTTGCGCCTTTCTTAATGGCCGCCCAATCATTTGCATTGTGTAGCATACGGTTGATATTATCGGGGTTAAGATTTGTCCACTCACTTAATATAATTGGAACGGTCGGCAAATCGTCAATTCCTTTTCTGAATGTCTTATCATCGCTTCTTTTCTTCATGATAAAACTTCCGTACATGCCAATCTGCTCCTGCAATCCTGAGTGGGAATGGTACCAGTGCGTACCATGCTGGATAATCGGAAAACGGTAGGTGTAGGTTGTGCCCGGTGCGATGGGTTTTTGTGTAAGCCAGGGCACACCGTCTTCTTTATTGGGCAGGAACACACCATGCCAGTGAAGTGATGTGCTTTCTTTCAATTGGTTGTGCACCACTATTTCGGCAGTGTCGCCCTCGGTAAAGGTAAGGGTGGGCATGGGGATTTGCCCGTTTACGGCAATTGCCCTTTTTTGCTTACCTGCATAGTTGACAAGCGTATCTTTTACATACAGCTCGTAATGCACCACTCTCTGTGCAAACAGCGTTTGCGTGCAAAGCAGTATCAGCACTGTTTGCAAAATTCTTATAGGTATTTTATTATATCTGTTCATGATTTGAAAAATTTTATTTAATGCTGTCTTCCATTGTGCTAAACCACGCTATCAAAACCTGCTTATCCTCCGGTGACAATACTGCATTGCGATGAATTAGTGTGTATGATGACAACGGCATTTCCCCGTCCTTAACCTGCCCGGCCATAGCCCTGAACTTGTTTCGCTGTCTGCGGACAGAATAGTCGCCAAATTCGCTAAAGTTGAGTTCCTCTTTCCCCTTTTTTATATGCTCTGCCATGTACCATGCGCCGGGCTGGATACGGCTGTACCACGGATAATGGGTATTGTTGCTATGGCAGTCATAACAGGACTGAACAAGGATAGCCTTTACATTTTGGGGTACGGCGTACACCCTTTCGATATGGGTGGCTGGCACTTCAACCGCCTGGTTCCGTAAGGGCTGAAAGAACTGTATGGCAATCAGGACGACAGCCAGCCCCAATATGATTTTCTTCTTTATGGTCATAATTATTTTATTGTGGCTTCATCTTTTTGTGTCTACTGTTTTTTCACATACTTGGCATAATTCTCCTTGTTTTCAAAATAAGAAACTTGACCGTTATTTCCTGTCACAGCAATCACCGCATTCGCTTTGTCTACCTGCTTATGGGAATAGGGGTCTATCGCCATCCGCACGGTCGCATCTTTTGGAATACGTTCCTTACACATTTCGCAACATCCGTAATAGGTTTTACCATCAAATTTTACGTCAAACTGCCTTTTGCCCATATAGGCATCGTTGACCATGCAGACTTCATCCGATGGAACCAATTCACCTATTTGGTTACTATGCCCGTGGCTTTCCGGAGTTGCCTGCGAATGCTGTGTCGCTTCATCCTTATTTGACCCTACCTGTCCGCAAGCGGTGAATAGCAGGGCTGATAAGGAAATAAAGCCGATTATTATTTTGTTCATGTCCAAACTTGTTTTTTTAAATTTTATTATTTACTTTCTTCAAACTCTTTTAGCTTGCGCTTCATTAGTTCAATTTCTTCCGCTTGGGTTTTAAGTATATTTTTTTGCAGCTCTATCAGTTCCGGGTCGGTCAGGTGTGCCTTTTCGGACATCAATATGGCTGCTGCGTGATGGGGTATCATACCCTTTGCAAACTGCTTGTCCCCGACATTGATTTGTTCCCTGATACCAAACCATGAAAAGATGCCAACAGCAACCGAGATGATGGCTATCGCCCAATTCATCTTCCTGTTGGGGTACATTACTTTCATTATCGCTAATTCGATAAGCAGCATTGCCGAGGTCATCAGCAGGGTCATGTACAAATTGTTGATATTGGGTATCAGGTTCTGCCACCCGTCAATCATGGCGTACATGATAAAATACATCACTGCGAACATGGCTAAAGCCATCACCGCAAAGCGTTTGTACATGGCCGAAGCATGTTTTGTATTGTGCGTGCCATGCTCCGAGGAATGACCCGCATGGTGACTGTTTTGCATATTTTCCATAACCCTGAATTTTATTTGCTGTTAATTGTTTTTTCCACCTTACCGCAGGTCAGCATTTTAGAACCGTAGTAAGGGTTTTTGATTTCCTTGTTTTCGCTGAACCAAACAGCACCCTTACCGTCATTGAACATCGGGCAATGGTCCTGATACAATGTTTGCGATGTACCGAACAAATCAATCAGGTCTTTCAAATCTTCGCCAAGCGAGGCCAAATGTTCCCGTTGGTGGTGAATGTTGCCAACATTTTCGTTGATATGTTCCGCATGTTCTTTTGCATCGTCCGCTATTTCCATGTACTGTTTATGCTTATCGGCAGGAATAGCTTTCAAGTCCACTTTATTCAAAGTGGCTAATAGTTTTTTTCCTGCACTGGCTGCAGCTTTGTCATTGTCTGAAACAAGGGCATTCTTTAATGAAAGATAATCTGTAACGATGGGTGCGATAGAAAATTTCTTTTCTTGTTCAGTTGCTGTTGTTTGCTGACCGTTCGGTGTTTCACTTACGCCAGGCGCAGCTATCGTATCACCTCCGTTTGGTTGGGAAACTGTCTGTTCTTGTGATACATCTGAAGTATCGTTTGAAGATTGCTCGTTCTTGTTCGACACCTGATTGCATGATACTGTTATAAATGCCATGGTAACGGCAATAATTGATAATGTTAGATTTTTCATTTTATTTATTTTTTGATTTTTAAAAAACTTGCGTTAATAGCCACTACAATGGTACTTACACTCATCAGTACAGCGCCCATGGCAGGACTTAGAATAAAATTTGGATAGAGTACGCCTGCTGCAAGCGGTATTGCCACTACGTTGTAGCCAACCGCCCATATCAGGTTCTGTACCATTTTTTTATAGGTAAGTTTGCCGAAGTCGATCAATTTGACCACGTCCCTCGGATCGCTGTCTACCAATATGATATCCGCTGTTTCGGCAGCAACGTCCGTACCAGAACCAACGGCAATACCGACGTCTGCCTGTGCCAGTGCCGGTGCATCGTTCACACCATCACCTGTCATTGCCACGACTTCGCCTTTATCTTGAAACTCTTTTACTTTTTCTTGCTTGTTGTGTGGAAGCACATTGGCTAAATATCCGTCCATTCCTAATTTCTCTGCTACCGCAGCAGCAATCTTGTCGTTATCCCCGGTGAGGAGAAAGGACTTAATACCCATTTTTTTGAGCTCATCAATCGCTTGTGCCGAACCCTCACGGATGCTATCTGCCAACGTAATGATGCCGATTACCTGATCATCAATGAGAACGAAGTTTACCGTTTCGGCTTCCTGATTGATTTCGGCTGGAACTTCTGGCATTTGAAGGTGGTTTTCGGTGAAATAATTCGGACCGCCAGCTACGACATTTTTACCGTTTACAACACCTTTTACACCTATGCCCTGCATATAGCTGAAGTTTTGAGATTTCCATAAGTTGAGGCTCTTTTCTTTCAACGTAGCCATGATGCCTTTTGCAATGTGGTGTTCTGAATTTTGCTGTACTGCGGCAGCGTACTGGATAACCTCATCGGCATTATATTCCTCTGTTAATGGAATGACCTTTTCTACAGCATGTGAGCCTTTAGTGAGCGTTCCTGTCTTATCAAAAATGACTGTAGAGAGTTTTCGGGTTGTTTCAAACGCTGTTCGGTTGCGGATAAGCAGACCATTGGTTGCAGAAAGCGTTGTGGAAATGGCAACTACCAACGGGATTGCTACGCCCAATGCGTGCGGGCAGGCTGTTACCATCACTGTCACCATTCTTTCAAGCGCAAAGGCAATATCTCCACTGCTTGCATACCAATAGGCAAATGTGGCTATGCCCACGGCAATGGCAATAAAGGTGAGCCATTTGGCAACTTTGTCCGCAAGGTTTTGCGTATTGGACTTAGTGGCTTGTGCCTCCTGCACAAGATTGATAACCCTGTTCAGGTAGCTGTCTTTTCCAACGGCTGTTACCTTAACTTTCAGCGCACCATCGCCATTGATAGAGCCTGCGATGACCTTTCCGTCCTTTTCCTTTTTTACGGGAACACTTTCTCCGGTAAGCATACTCTCGTTGATATATGAAAGCCCATCCAGAACCAATCCATCGGCTGGAATTTTTTCACCCGGTTTTATGATAGCCGTTTCACCGCTTTGCAGGTCTTCGAGCTTTATCTTTACGGCTTCTCCGCCACGTTCCACGGTAACATCGTTGGGCAGCAAAGCCACCAATGACTGCAATGCCCGTGAAGCAGCCATTTGGGAACGCATTTCCAGCCAATGCCCTAACAGCATGATGTCAATAAGGGTTGCCAGTTCCCAAAAGAAGTCCATACCCTGCAAGCCAAATACAACGGCTACGGAATAAACATAGGCTACGGATATGGCAATGGCGACAAGGGTCATCATGCCTATGGCTTTGGCTTTTATCTCGCCAATCATTCCTTTTAGGAATGGCAAGCCTCCATAGCTATAAATCACCGTACCCAATGCCAGCAGCACATATTTATCGCCATTGAAAGCAAGGGAGAAACCCAACCATTGCTGTATCATGTGAGACAGGAGCAGGATAGGGATTGTAATGACAAGGCTTATCCAAAAACGTGTGAGGAAATCGCCTGTATGATGTCCCTCATGTTTATTAAAGGTTTCATCAGCATGGCCATGTTGAGAATGCCCGGAATGCCCATGTTCTGATGTGTGTTCATGAGAAACTGACGCACCGCCAACGGGAACCAATGCCATGCCACAGAGCGGGCATTTGCCCGGTTCGTCTTTTAGCACCTGTGGGTGCATAGGACAAGTATATTTTTTCATAACAAGGGGTTTTAAAAGTTATGTTGCACTTAATTTTTTTGCCATCTCATGGGTCATTTCTTCGGCATAAGTACCATAGGCATCAACAAGTACGCCTTTATTCTTACCATCATTGGACGATATGGCATAAATCACGGCATTGTTATCAGGACTGCTGTCGAGGCTTTCAAACCTATGAGTTTCCGTAACCGTAAAATCCTCCGGTTTTAGTTTCAGGCTCCTTGACGTACAGTACAGACAGTCCGGCAACAGACTAAAGTCCATACTGTACCCACGTTGTCTTAGGTCTTTAAGCGCCTGCACCATGTCATTGTACTGTACCATAGCTTTCAGACCTGTTATTTAATGGTTTCGACCGTACTGCCGCAGGTAAGCATTTGTGAGCCGTAATATGGATTTTTAACGGCATTCTCCTTACTTAGCCAATTGGCTCCCTTACCTCCATTGTACATAGGGCAGTGCTGGTAATAAACGGGGGTATCCTGCTTAGAAACTTTGGCAAGTGTGTAGATGCTTTCCGAAAGTGCCGCAAAAGCACTTCTTTGTTTTGCAACATCTTTTGATTTTGAAATGCTTTCCGCATTGGCCGTCAAATCCTGCATCACTTTCATCCAAGCCGTATGTTCCTCTGCCGATAGCTTGTTCATATCGACTGCTTTAAGGGATGCAGCCAATTCAGCGGCTTTGGCAGATGCGGTCGCCGCATCGGTTTTTATCAAAGCGTCTTTCACTGAAAAGTAGTTGTCAAATACAGCTTTTAGCTGTGATTGGTTTTGAGCTGCATCTTTGTTAGCTGCCATTTGGCTATGGTCGTGATTGCCATGTCCGGCATTCATGTCCATGCCAGCCTCTTTGTTTTTGGCAACCGTCTTCACGGGTCTATCATACTGGCAGCAACCAGCCAGTTTAGCATATACGTCATCCGGCGCACGGAACTTCTCGCTGTCATAACCAGCCAAAGCGATACGTTTCAGGATTTCATCCTGATTTGTTTTGTCGCCGTCATACGTGAGCGTAGCCATCTTGGTATCTTTGTTCCAGTCCACACTGGCTACCTTTTTTACGTTACCTGCTTTTTCGATGGTGGCTTTGCACATACCACAATTGCCATAAATTTTTACGGTTTCCGTTTTCGCATTCTTGATTTGTGCAAACACGTTTATTGATGATAGTAATACGGCGATTACCATCACTATTTTTGATAATGATTTCATAATAATATACATTTTCGGAAAAGGGGTATTAGCAAACCCATTTCCCTTGAATTTTAAAATAAATAGTACAAATAGGGGATTTGCAAAAGCCGGAATAGCTTTTGACAAGGCACACCTATGGCTATCAGGCCATAGTTTTAGCTTATTTTAGGAGGTAGCCAAATGAAGAAAAATCCCGAAGAATAGTAGGCTTCCTTGAAACCGAATTTTTGCTTTTTAACTTCAGCAAATGGATTTTTAGCTTTTAATTCGATTGGGATTGGTAAGTATAGGGAGGTAGTTGAAGCACTGCATCTGCAAGAGCTATGTGAACAACCACCATCGCAGTTGCCGCTTTTGCATTTTTTGCAGGATTTGCCCTTACAACCTTTTTTATGTTCTGATTTTTTGGATTTCTCTTTTGAGCAGGACCGCTCGGTCTTTGTCGAATTTTTGGAACAGGCAAAACTCTGGCTTGGTATCATAAAGAAAACCAGACAGAAGAGTGTCAAAATGCCTATATGTATTCTATAATTTTTCAACTCAACAAAGTTACAAATAAGATTGGTTTTTTATATTGTTTTTACATTTTTTTTTGCTATATAGGCAAAATTTCTCTATATAAACAAACAATGTTACGACCACAACAAGATATCCTCTTTCTTCAGGGTTTGATGAAATGCCTTTTTCGGCAACCCAACCTTCAGAAAATTCGGTCGGAAAAAGGACATTTCAAAAGGTAGTTGGCTTAGGCATTCAAAGGTTCTATTTTGAAGCCTGCCTTTTGTACGGTCGATATTACTTCCTGCTCGGTAATGCCCTCGGACTTCACTGTAAGTACCTTGTCCTTGTTGGCCGTGTCCACTTCCCAATGGCATATGCCCTCTGCCTTGTCCAAGTGCGGTTTTACAGATGCGATACAACCGCCGCAATTGATGTTCGTCTTGAATTGAAATTGTTTATTTTCCATTGTTAATAAATTTTAAAGTTATCTGATTATGCAAATTTCCGTACTATTCAGTTCAGTATTGTTGTGTAATTTCTTGTTTGATTTGTGAGATTTACTGTTTTATTTCTTCCACTTCAACCGCAGGCTGTTACTGACCACGCTCACACTGCTCAATGCCATTGCCGCACCCGCAATCATCGGGTTGAGCAGGAAGCCGTTAACAGGGTAAAGGATGCCTGCCGCTACCGGAATGCCGATTACGTTGTAGATAAACGCCCAGAACAGGTTTTGCTTGATGGTGGCTACGGTCTGTTTGGACAAGCGTATTGCCTGCGGTATTTTGGTCAGGTCGGATGAAATGATGGTCATCTTGGCTACGTCCATTGCGATGTCGCTGCCTTTGCCCATTGCGATACTTACATCGGCTGTTGCCAATGCGGTGCTGTCGTTGATACCATCGCCCACCATTGCCACTACCTTTCCTTTACTTTGCAGTTCTTTCACAAAGTCGGCTTTGTGCTGTGGCAAAACTTCGGCTTTGTAATGCTTGATGCCTGTCTGCTCCGCAATGGCTTTAGCGGTAGCTTCATTATCTCCGGTCAGCATATACAGGTCAATGCCCATTTCCTGCATGTCCCGGATAGCCTGCACCGATGTTTCCTTAATCTTATCGGCGATAGCGATTACAGCAAGAGCCTGTTTGCTGTTTGCAAACCAAATAACGGTTTTGGACTGTTTGCCCCATTCTTCGGCCTGGTCTTGTAATTCGCGGGCAATGGCAATGTTGTTTTCTGCCAATAGCTTTTTGTTGCCTACATAATAGGTTTCGTTGTCATGGTCTGCTTTTGCGCCTTTGCCCGTAATGCTGTCGAACATGGATAAAGAGGTGGTCGCTACCTCATCAAGATGCTTCACTACGGCTTCTGCCAATGGATGCTCGGATTGCTTTTCGATGCTCAAAAGGATTTCTTTTGCGGTGTCCTCATTGTTCAGCCATTTAATGCCCGTTACCTGTGGTCTTCCCTCGGTGATGGTTCCGGTTTTGTCCAAAACGATGGCATTTACTTTTTTGGCCAGTTCCAAACTTTCGGCATCCTTTATCAAAATGCCTTTCTCCGCACCTTTACCAACGCCTACCATAATAGCGGTGGGTGTCGCTAAGCCTAAAGCACAGGGGCAGGCAATGACCAATACCGTAACGGCTGCCAACAGACCTTGAACAACCCCGTTTTCGCCTCCCAAAATCAACCATAGTGTAAATGTCAGGATGGCAATGCCTATCACTGTGGGAACAAAGATGCCCGCAATCCTATCGACCAGTTTCTGTACGGGTGCTTTGCTTCCCTGTGCATCCTGCACCATTTTGATGATGTGGGCAAGCATGGTTTCTCTGCCCACTTTTACCGCCTTGAACCGGAAGCTGCCTTTTTGGTTAATCGTTCCTGCAAATACTTTTTCTTTTTCTTTTTTCAATACAGGTACAGGCTCACCGCTTAACATGCTTTCGTCCACATACGAATTGCCCGATATGACCATGCCGTCTACCGCAATCTTTTCACCGGGCTTTACGAGTATCACATCGCCTGCGCTTACGTCTTCGATAGCGGTCTGCTTTTCCGTTCCATCCGCCTGTACCACGATGACCGTTTTTGGCTGCAAGCCCATCAGCTTCTTAATGGCAGAAGAGGTGTTGCCTTTGGCTCTTTCTTCCAGCAGTTTCCCTAACAGGATGAATGCGATAATAACGGCAGCCGCTTCAAAATATACGTGGGCGTGCAGTCCCCGTTGATGCCAAAAGTCGGCAAACAGCATATTGAAAACACTGAACAGGTAGGCAATACCTGTACTCAATGCCACCAGCGTATCCATATTGGCGGAACGGTGCTTTGCCTGCTTCCAAGCGTTTACAAAAAAATCCCTGCCCAACCATATTACAACGGGTGTGGAAAAGAGCCACATTATCGGGTCTGCATAGGGCATATCCATAAAGAACATTCCTATGATTACCACGGGCAGGGAAAGGATAATTGCCCAAATGGTCTTGTTTTTCAAGGTTCGGAATTTCTTTTCGTGGATGGCTTCAAGCGTTTCCTGCTGCTTGGTTTCGTCTTCAATCAATAGGTCGTAACCTACTCCCTGAACCGCTTTTTGCAGGGTGGAGGCATCGGTCATATTGGGCAGATATTCCACGGTAAGATTGCCCGTTGCAAAGTTCACGGAAGCATTAACTACTCCCGGTTGGTATTTAACAATGCTTTCGGCACTGCCCGCACAGGATGCACAGGTCATGCCCAATACCGGAAAAGCACTTTTAACCGTAGGAACTCCGTAACCTAAATCTTTAATTGCCTTAACAGCTTCGCCTACGGTTTCATTGCTATCTACTGTAATCGCTGCCCTGCGGTTGTTCAGCTCTACTTTATGGGTTTCTACGCCTTTTACCTGTGCCAATCCCTTTTCAACGATTAATGCACAGTGTTCGCTTTCTACATCCTCCAATGGAATGTATATATTTTCTCTGTTTGTCGCCATATTTGCCTGCTTTAATTAACAATACAAAATTGGCTATTATATTTATTGGTACTGTTGTGAAATTTTGGATTTGATTTGTAAGATTTACTTACACTTTATCCAACGGTTTTCTTTTATCCTCTTTAATCTGTTTGAAATGGCTTGGTGTTAGCCCGGTAACTTTTTTAAACTGGTTACTCAAATATGCCACGCTCGAATAATTTAGGCGGTTCGCAATCTCACTTAATGACAACTCATCATACACCAACAATTCTTTGACTTTCTCCACCTTTTGGGCGATAAAGTATTTTTCAATGGTTGTACCCTCTACCTCTGAAAACAGATTGGACAGGTAATTGTAATCGTGATGCAATTTGTCACTCAATACATCGGAAAGGTTGGTTTTTACATCACTATCCTGATGGTGTACCAGGTCAATGATAATGTTCTTTATCTTTTCTATTATCCTGCCTTTTTTATCGTCAATTACTTCAAATCCTAATGGCTCTAAAGTTTTGGACAAATTCTCTTTTTCCAGAGATGTTATTTCTTTGGAAAGAATAACTTCGCCCAGTTTTATATTTTTAGCATCTAATCCCAGTTTTTCCAATTCGTTTTGTACCACCATAATGCAACGGTCGCAAACCATATTTTTAATAAAGATTGTATTCATATTTATTTACTGACTACGTTTAGTATTTAATACATAAGCAATAAACAAATTTACAATTTAAGTTTAATTACTCTGACTTCTTGCCAAGAGGAATAAAGCCTGTGTACATATATACTTACTGTTTTTCATCTTGTTCGTCCATTTTCTTTATCAGTGCTTCACACAGCCTGTCGAGGAATTTCGTTCGGTTTATTTTGCGGGCTTTAAGTTCCATAAACGTATGGTAAAAGTCGCCTAACTCAATATTGAAGGCATCTTCAAACGTTTTGGCTATCAATTTTATTTCTGTATTCCCATTGTTAAATGCACCGTGGGAGTACAGTGCATAAATGAGTTCCGTGAGTGCAGTTTTGCTTGCTGTCCATATCAACGAATTATCTGAAACCTTTTTAACGTTGATGTTATTTAACCTGTCTTCCAAATATACCTGTATCAGGTCATTAGCAATTATCTTGGCAACCTTATAATCGTGCGAAGTAGAAAAGCGATGGTCTGCCTCAAAATAAAAAGTGTCTAACCATAGTCTTATATCGTGCTTGCCACGTACAAAAAATTGTTCGTCAAAGAAAGAATTATTGCTACGGTAATACTTATAAAAATCAAGGTTATTTTCAAAGAACCTTTTTAGCTTTTTCAGTTCTTTGACAAAATATTTCTTGGTACGCTTATTTCCATACGGTCTTCTCGTTTCGATTTTATAGATGGCATTATAATAGATGAGCTTTGAAACGATAATTGGCTTTTGATATTTAAAAAAGCGAATTTCTTCATCAACATTCTTAAATCCTCTTTTTAAAATATATTTTTTTACGTCGAATAAACATTTGATAATAAGTTGTATAACTGCTTCAATGCGTTCTATCGAACAGTCTGCTTCAATCTCAAATTCTTTGATTTCGTTTTCCAGCTTAGCCAGCGTTTCGTTATAAAATTTATCCATCCGTTATCCTAAATCTATTTTTTAAACAATAATAGAGAAGCCCAAATACTGTCATATTTGAAAGAAATTTGCATTTTCGGGTTTCTCTTTTGGAACTTTGGTTTTTGCTCGATACAGAACTAATAAGTCCATTTTTAGTGATAGGGATAGATATAATAGTGTCTAATTTTATGTATATCAAAGCAATAAGACACAGAGCTAAAAAATATCCCAAAAAGTATCATAAAGAGCGAAGGTCTTTTCTTCTTCTTCTTCTCCTTCGACAAATTGACATTTGATAACTTTTGCCTTTCTTACGAATTGTCTGTTTTATTCATCATTAGGATGTTCTAATCTTAAAATTTCATCCGCTGTATCCTTACTGCGTTTAGTATAGCTAATAAGGCAACCCCAACATCGGCAAAAACAGCTTCCCACATAGTCGCTAAGCCCCCAGCTCCCAAAACTAGTACAATAGCTTTTACTCCGAATGCTAAAGCTATATTTTGCCAAACGATTTTCTTTGTCTGCTTGCCTATATTGATTGCCATAGGTATTTTACTCGGTTTGTCGTCTTGTATTACCACATCTGCCGTTTCAATGGTCGCATCGCTTCCCAAACCGCCCATTGCAATACCCGCATCGCTCAAAGCCACAACAGGCGCATCGTTTACACCGTCGCCAACAAAAGCAACGCTTCCGCCTTTGGCTTTAATTTCTTTAACTCTGTTTACTTTATCTTCAGGCAATAAATCTCCGAAAGCATTATCTATCCCCAACTGTTCCGCTACATACTTTACAACCGTACTTTTATCTCCGCTAAGCATAGTAGCTTTAACATTGAGCTTATGCAATAGATTTATGGTTTCCTGTGCGTCTTCTTTTATGCTGTCCGCAATGGTAATGTAACCAACAAACTTTCTATCATAAGCCACTGCGATTACCGTGTAGACAATGCTGTTCGGGTCTATGTCATAAGTAATAGAAAATTTATCCATCAGCTTAAAATTCCCTACCAATAATTCTTTCCCATTTACATTAGCCTTTAGTCCGTGTCCTGCAATTTCCTCTATATTTTCTAATGGGATATTGTGGTTTACATCGCCTACATATTCTTGAATGGCAGTTGCTACGGGGTGGCTACTATGGCTTTCCAAAGCATTGACCATTTCTAAAATTTCTTTCTCATCAAATGCCTTGTCAAATACAACTTCCTGAACTTTAAATACGCCCTCCGTCATTGTACCTGTCTTATCCATTACTACATTTTGTATGCTGGCAAGAACATCCAAAAAGTTGCTTCCCTTAACCAATATTCCATTTTTACTCGCTGCCCCAATTCCGCCAAAGTAGCCTAAAGGAATACTTATTACCAATGCACAAGGGCAAGAGATAACAAGGAATACCAAAGCACGATACAACCATTGGCTGAACACATAATTTTCTACAAAGAAGTAGGGCAATGCTGTAATTAGAATAGCTAACAGTACAACTATCGGTGTGTATATTTTTGCAAACTTTCTAATGAATAATTCTGTCGGTGCTTTTTGAGCAGTAGCATTTTGCACCAATTCTAAAATTTTACTCAGCTTGCTATCAGTATATGCAGTTGTTACTTTTACTTGTACAACGGTATTTAGGTTTATCATTCCTGCTAATACCGTATCATCTTTTGCTTTGGTGTCGGGCTTGCTTTCGCCTGTTAAAGCTGCTGTGTTGAATGATGCAGTTTCGGATAATAATGTTCCGTCTAATCCTAATTTTTCGCCGGGCTTTAATTGTATGATGTCACCAATGGTTACTGTTTCCGCCTTTACTGTTTTCGGTTGATTTTCTTTTAGAATAGTTACTTCATCGGGGCGTTGGTCAAGCAAGCTCTTGATATTTGCTTTCGCTCTTTTAACTGCTAATGACTGAAAGACTTCGCCAACAGCATAAAACAGCATTACAGCGACACCCTCTGGGTATTCACCAATGGCAAAGGCTCCAATAGTGGCAATACTCATTAGCAAAAATTCTGAAAAAACATCGCCTTTGCTAATACTTTCAAAAGCTTCTTTAATTACAGGAAATCCGACTGGTGCATACGCTATTATATACCAAACAGTTCTTACCCAACCTTGAAACCATTCAGGTTTCAAGGCATTGTCTAAGTAAATAGCAATTAGCAATAGTACCAAAGAAATAATTCCTGGTAAAAACATTTTTATAACGCTATTTTTATCAACAGCTTCACTTCGTTCATTACTCTTTTGATTGACTTTTTTATCCGTTGAGCAACAAACATTATCAGTACTCTGCCCTGTATTTGTTTGGGCATCGTTTTTGCTTTCCTCCGTGCAGCAGAGTTGCTTGCCGTGTGCATCATAAATATGCTTGTGATTTTTGTTCGTATTTATCATCGCTTTTGTTTTTATTGTTTAATCTTCGTCTTCGCCAGTATTAGATAATTTAGCATTTACAAAAAATGCTCCTCTTACCACAATTTTTGCATTTGCAGGAATTTGATTTACAAAAGTTATTGCGGTATAGCCCATATCAGATACTCCTTTCAAAACTTCAACTTTTTCAAAATTCATATTGGCTTTATCTTCCTTGCGTTCATTTTCTTCTCCACCCTTATTTTCTTCTTCTTTATGTTCCTCAACTTTTTTATCGGTTTGAATGAAAACATAATATTTCCCATCGGCATTTACAATGGCGTCATTAGGAACAGCAGATGTCGTAATATTATTTAAGCTTACAATACCTGTAATATTCATTCCATCTATTAAGCCATTTTTATTGCCATTTACCCGACAGTGAACGGCAATGGTTTTACTCTCATTTTCAAATGACGAACCGATACTGAAAACCGTAGCATCATATACGGTTGTAGGATTATTAGTAAGTGTAAAATGAATGATTTGTCCCACTTTTATTTTCGGTAAATCCTTTTCAAAAACCTGTAAATCCAAATGCAAAGAACTGTTATCTACAATTTCTATAACTGGCGAAGAAACATCGACATAGCTTCCAATCTTGGCAAATACATTGCTAACCGTACCATTCAAAGGACTGGTTACCACCAATGCTGATTTCAGATTGTTATTTGAAACGGACCCCGGATTAATACCCATTAATTGTATCTGCTGTTGTAAAGAAGCCCTGCGAGTACGTAAACTATTTAATTCGGCTGTGGCACTTTGCAGATTTTTCTTTGCGCCTGCATTGCCTTCATTTAGCTCTTTCTGTCTTGCTAACTCTTGTTCGGCAAAAGATATTTTGCTTGCAGTACTTAGATATTCTTCCTGTAATTGTATGAACTGCGGATTGGCAATAGTGGCAATTACTTGTCCTTTTTTTACATAATCTCCGATTTGCACATTAAGCATTTTTATAACACCACCATACAAAGAAGTAGCATTACCTTTATTGTTATTGGGCACTTTAAGGTTTCCATTAGCCTTAATGGTTGCCGTTAATTCCTTTTGTTCGATAGTTCCTAATTGTATCCCAACTATTTTTATCTGTTCTTCAGAAAGTGTTGCAATAGTTGGCATTTCTTCTTCGTTGTTTGCTTCTGCTTTTTCGCCAGCTTTGGTTTCGGAAGATTTATTCTCCGCTACTTGCTTATCATTTTTACAGGCTGAAAAAGCTAATAGAACGACAATCATTGCCATTATATACCTTATTTTATTTATATTGAATTTCATTTTTATTTATTAATTAATGAATAAATATTGATTACGGATTGGTTTACTTGCTGAATACTTTTTAGGTAATTCAATTGAATATCAGTTGTGGTTTGCAATGCAAAAAGATATTCCACATAACTGATGTCGCCAGTTTTGTATCCTAATTGAGCTGCCGCTACAATCTCCTTAGCGTTAGGTAATGCTTCCTGCTGAAAATAATTGAACTGATGCATATCCTGTTGGTATTGTTGCAAGGCATTCTGCATTTGCGTTGTCAATACTTTTTGTTGCTGTTGTGCATTGGCTTCGGCTGCTTGCTTTTGGTAATCCAAAGATTTTATCCGGGCTTTAGTAACACCATAAGTTATTGGAATAGCAACACCAATATTTACAGAATTAAAACGGTTACCAGAATTGAAATATTTCTCCGCACCATTTACTGTTTGAAAGCCTATCAAAGATTGATTTGTGTAACCTATCGTAAAATCGGGTAAACCTTGCGAACGTTCTACCTTTTTGGTCTTTTCTGCAATAACTGCATCCTGATATAAGGATTGAATTGCAGGATGATTTGCTACTGCATCATTGTCCAGCAAATTACTGATTTGTAAAGGTTGAAAAATTCCATTTTCTGCAATAATAAAATCTTCTTTAGTATTCATCAATGTTTTCAGACTGGCAACTGCATTATTTAAAAACACTTCATTCTGTTTCAACAATAAATTGATTTCCCCTTTCTTAGCTTCTGCTGTACTTATATCCACTTTTTTAGTATCGCCCGTTTTGTAACGAAGCTTTGCAATGCCTATGAAATCACCATATAAGCTGTCCAATTGTTGCAATTGTTTTTGATTGTGTTGCAGGTACAGAATTTGATAATAATACGTTCGTACCTGATTTTTTAATTCTAAAACACTTAGGCTTTTCTGTATTTCTTTACCTTTTATTTCTGCATTAATCAATTGCTTTTTTGCTCCAAATAATGAAGGAAATGGAATTGTTTGAGCGACCTGAAAAGACTGGTCGAATTTGGTGCTGTTGTATTGTCCCAATTGGGCGTTAAAATCGAGTTTTGGTAATTCTCCGGCTGTTTTTTTCAAAACTTTACTCGCTTCAATTTCCAAATCTGATGCTTTAATACTTTGATTATTTTGAAGGGCAATGCTAATTGCCTCATCAACACCCGATAAATCTTTCGTTTGTGCATTTGCTGTAAAACCTACCAAGGATAGTAGCAATACAATGATAGTTGCAATGGGTTTCACTTTGAATTTTCTTTTTAAATTAATTTTTGAATTGAAAATGATGTACAATAGCGGCAGTACAAATAGGGTAAGGAACGTTGCGGTTACCAAACCACCGATAACTACGGTCGCTAAAGGTTTTTGTACTTCTGCACCTGCACTACTGCTTAATGCCATTGGTAGAAATCCTAAACTGGCTACTGTTGCAGTCATCAATACTGGACGCAGACGAATTTTAGTTCCTTCAATTACTCGTTTCAATACATCTTTTATTCCTTCTTTTTCTAATTGGTTGAAAGTTCCAATCAATACAATTCCGTTGAGAACCGCTACTCCGAATAAAGCGATAAAGCCAATGCCTGCACTGATGCTGAAAGGCATACCACGAAGCAACAAAGCCAACACGCCACCAATGGCACTCATCGGAATAGCGGTAAATATTAAGCCTGCCTGCTTGAAGGAACGGAACGTGAAATAGAGCAATACAAAAATCAATAATAAGGAAACTGGGACTGCTATCATCAATCTATTACTGGCTTCCCGCAAGTTTTCAAACTGTCCGCCATAAGTGAAATAATATCCAGGCGGTAATTTTACCTGCGCATTTAATTTTTGCTGAATTTCTTCTACCACACTTTGTACATCCCTGTCTGCAACGTTGAACCCGATTACAATTCTTCGTTTACCAGCTTCACGGCTTATCTGTGCGGGTCCTAATTTATAATCAATAGTTGCAACTTGTGACAATGGAATTTGATTACCGGTTGGTGTAGGTATCATCAGATTATTTACATCTTCAATACTACTTCGGTAAACGCTATCCAATCGTACTACCAAATCAAATCTTCTCTCATTTTCATAAACTACACCTGCGCTTTTTCCTGCAAAAGCAGTGCTTACCACATTGTTCACATCTTCGACATTAAGCCCATAATTAGCAATACGGGTTCTGTCATATTCTACATTGATTTGAGGTAAGCCGCTTACACGTTCTACCTGTGGAGTGGTAGCGCCTTTTACACTTTGTATTATTTTGCTAACTTTTTCAGCATTCAAAGCAAGTGTATCTAAGTTTTCACCAAATATTTTTACTGCTACATCTTGTTTAATACCTGTCATTAGTTCATTGAAGCGCATTTGAATAGGTTGGCTTTTTTCAACAGTTACACCAGGTATTACACTTAATTTCTCTTCTATTGCATCTCCTAATTCATCATAGGTTTTTCCTGATTTCCACTCACTTTGGGGCTTCAGAATAATCATTAAATCTGTTGCTCCTGGTGGCATAGGGTCAGTAGGTACTTCTCCAGCTCCGGTTTTACCAACGACCATTTTCACTTCATCAAATTGCCTGGCTAATCTCGATGCAAGCATCGAAGTTTCAATACTTTGTGCTAATGAAGTTTCGATTGGCATCTTAAATTCAAACGCAAATTCCCCTTCCTGTAATTGAGGTATAAATTCTCCTCCCATTCGGCTAAATAACAGTAGGGTAAAAGCAAATATGGCAATGGTAATACCCACTAACCAATATTTTATTTTAATGGCTTTTTCTAATAGTGGCTGATACCTTTTTTGTAGCCAGTTCATCATTCTATCTGAAATCGTTTCTTTGTGTGTTGGCTTTTTAGATAGGAATAAAGCACACATCATCGGGATATAGGTTAAAGATAAAATCAACGCTCCAAAGATGGCAAAACCTACCGTCTGTGCCATTGGGCGAAACATTTTTCCTTCTACGCCTACCAATGTAAGGATGGGAATATAAACAATTAATATAATGATTTCTCCAAAAGCTGCACTACTGCGAATTTTGGAAGCGGATGCAAATACTTCATTATCCATTTCCTGCTGAGTAAGCCTTTGTGTGGATTTTCGTAAACCTAAATGATGCAACGTAGCTTCTACAATAATTACCGCCCCATCCACAATTAATCCAAAATCTATTGCTCCCAAACTCATTAAATTGGCACTTACGCCAAAAATGTTCATTAAAGCCAATGCAAATAACAATGCTAAAGGAATGGCAGAAGCTACAATCAATCCGGCTCTGAAATTTCCTAAGAAAAGAACCAATACGAAGATGACAATCAAAGCTCCTTCAATAAGGTTTTTCTTAACAGTATTCATTGCCCTGTCTACCAAATCTGTACGGTCTAAATAAGGTTCTATCACAACATCTTCAGGCAAAGATTTTTGTATAGTGGGTAGTTTCTCTTTTATTTTTTCTACCACATTGTTGGCATTTTCGCCTTTCAGCATCATCACTACGCCACCTACTGCATCTACCTCTCCATTATATGTCATTGCTCCGTAGCGTACTGCATTACCAAAACGAACATCTGCCACATCTTTTATAAAAATGGGGACACTTCCGGTTTCGTTCTTTACACTGATATTTTTTACATCATCTAATGAAGTGACCAAACCGATACCTCGGATGAAATAGGCATTCGGTTTCTTATCAATGTATGCACCGCCTGTATTTTGATTATTTTTTTCTAATGCTGTGAAAATATCGGTAACACTCACACCCATTGCCTTTAAGCGGTTAGGATTTACAGCCACTTCATACTGTTTCAGCTCACCACCAAAACTATTCACTTCTGCAATACCGGGTGTACCGAAAAGCTGACGTGCAACAATCCAATCTTGCATTGTTCGCAGTTCTTTAGCATTGTATTTATTCTCGCTACCCTTCTTTGGGTGGATAATGTATTGGTACACTTCACCCAAGCCTGTACTTACTGGAGCAAGTTCTGGTGTACCAATACCGTTAGGTATATTTTCTTCGGCTTCTTTTAGTTTTTCATTGATAAGTTGCCTGGCAAAATAAATATCTACTTTGTCTTTAAATACAACCGTAATTACTGATAAACCAAATCTTGAAATACTTCGAGTTTCTTCCAAGCCTGGAATGTTGGCAATACTTTGCTCAATGGGAAAGGTTACTAATTGTTCTACTTCCTGACCAGCTAATGTTGGGCAAACTGTAATTATTTGCACCTGATTATTGGTAATATCGGGAACAGCGTCTATTGATAGTCTTGTAACACTCCAAACTCCCCAAATGATGAGCAACAAGGTCATTATACCGATGACAAGCTTGTTTTTAATACTGAATTTTATGATACTGTCTAACACAATTCATTTGATTAATGATTAATAATAGTGGATATAAGTTCTTTTTTTAATACAAAAAGAACAGCTAAATGTACGACTTACATAGTACGCTTCTTTATTAGTGGAGGATATGCCCCACCTATAAATACATTTGCTAAAAAATATTAAGCATTAATCTTTGGCGGTTGCCAAATGTTTCCGTGGTAATTGGAAATGAAATTGAAAGCCCAAAGTGGGAATTTTTGCTGTTTGCCGAAACTCGGCTTTGTTTCATTTATTTTGAAAGACTGAAACGTAAAATTTACAATGGTATGGCAACAGGTGCAAGAACAAAAAGGGCTACATACGTCATTGCTACTTTTCTGACCTTCATTTGTTCGAGTAAATTCTGATTTTGTAGTATTGTCTATATTCATACCGCACGCATCAGTACAGGGCATTACGGATAATGCCAAAAAATAGATACTGAATAGGATTACAAATATTTTCATCAGACCACAAATATAAAATATATTTAGTGCAATCGAATTGCAAAGTTTAAAGGTATATTATTACTACAACGGTCGCATTTCCCCTTGAGAACCAAATTAGCTCCTTCTAATTTGAAGTTTTGGGGAATTTTGATGTTTGGAATTTCAGTTTCGGTAAGACAAAAAGTATGTTTACAGTCGGTACAATAAAAATGTGTGTGTAGTTCTGATAAATCGCAATTACATCCGGATTGACAAAGTGCATATTTTACCACCCCACTTCCATCATCAATGGTGTGGATAAGTTTGTGTTCCAGAAATATTTTGAGTGTTCTGAATAAGGTAACACTATCTGCTTTTTCAAACTGTTCTGCCAACTCTTTATGGCTTACCGCATATTGTTGTTTCAGTAGCTTTTCAACCACCAACAAACGCATAGCAGTAGGTTTTATGGCTCTTTGTTGTAAGATTTTTTCTAATTCATTCATTGTGATTTAATTTACTATTGTCTAATCATCATTATCGTCTTCGTCAACTGATATTTGCTCAATGATGCTGTTTGCTGCACTGTCAGAGTATGCACCATAACCATTTACGAAAACACCTTTTGCTCCATCTTTTTGGTTTCTCATCGCATATAAGATAGCCTAATCTTCCAAGTCATTAAGCCCAGTAAAACGATAAATTTTATCAATAACAATGTTGCTTAAATTAACCTTATCGCCATCTATTTTGTATGAAACGTTTTCTTCCAATAGATTAAAATCTTCCGTGTAACCTCTTTGTCTTAATATTTCAATTACTTCTGATAATGTTTTTTCTGTTGATAGCACAGGTACTCATTGTAAATTTTTAAAATAATAGTTGGGAAACCGGACATTTTTTATTTTTTCTCTCAATCGAGTTCTTTTAGCAACATTTTTTATCTTGTTGTATTGGTGGACAGGGAATACTTCCATAACTACAATACACACAACAATCGCCTTTTAATGGTTTTAAGCGTGTCTTACAGCTTTCACATTCATAAAAATATTGGCAAGCATCTGTCGGCATTGTTTCCTCTTTTTTGTATCCACAGTTTGGGCAAGTTATTACGGATTGTAATTTAATTTCCATTATGATATAATTTTACTTTTTAGTGATTTGTATCCTGTCGAATTGATAGCTTTTTCTATTTCTGCTATACTTGTTTGTTTGTTGTCAAACTTAACAATGGCGTTGCCTTTCTCATAGGAAACCACAACTTCCACAATTCCTTTTAGTTTGCTAATCTCTGTTTTAACGTGGTGTTCACAACCTGAACAAGTCATCCCTTTAATTGTAAACTCAACTTTTTGAAGTTTTGAAGTTTGGGTAATAATTGCTTTACTTTCGGTCTTTGGAAAAAAAATGTGAGCATAAAGCGGAAATGATAAAAGTAAAGCCGCCATAACGGTAATAATTCCTAAAAATGATTTTGTTTTCATAAAGTTTGATTTTTCAGTTGTTTCACAGTTGCAGTCAATTTTCTTTTGCGGTTTCAATTTTTGATACCAAGCAAAAGCAAGCACTAAAATAGTTAACCCGATAAAATATGGACGAAAAGGTTCGAGCCAAGAGAAAGTTGAAGCAAGTCCACTTGTTCCTGCTATGAGAGCCAAAACAGGTGTAATGCAACATAATGAAGCTGCTATTGCTGTCAAAAGTCCAGTCCCAATTAGTTTTCCGTCCGTTACCATATTGTTTCTAAATTTTTTTTATCGTCAAGTATTTTAAAAAATGGGTCCAACATTTTCTCATACTCTTTTGTCAATGAGTAAAAAATGGTTTGCGCCTCTCTTTCGGTTTCAATAAGCTTTCGGTCTTTAAGTTTTCTCAAGTGCTGAGAAATCGCTGAAATTGTCATTCCAAGAATTTCACTCACATCACAAACACAAAGTCGTTTTTCTTCATAAAGAAGAAACAGAATTTTCAGTCTTACATTGTTTCCAGTCAATTCAAGTGCGTTCGACAAATAGTCAAACGAACTGTGGAGTTCCGAAACTCTTTCTTTACAGCGATTGATTTGTTTAATGTCTGCCTGTTGTCGTGTACAAGAAGTATTATCCATAATGCAAATGTAACTAATTTGTTTATTTAAGCAAATGCTAAATTATGAGTATTAAAATTTGGCATTTTATATGTTGACGTAATGGTGCTGTTACTTTTAATTCTTCTAACAATATATTAATAGAAAAATCACAAAAATATTTAGTATAATCATTCTTTCTGCACCAAATGCTGTAAGTTAGGGTCATTCTTGATACGCTCCATTTCACTAACAACAATATTCAGAATGTCTGATTTTATCTGCTTGTAATTGTTTTCTATTTCCTGCTTCATCTTATCCTCGCCCTGCTCATTTACAAAAGATAAGATTTGCGGTATTTGCTGATAGGCTTTGCTTTCTGCCGCTACCTTTTCATTGTCCACTACAATTTCGGCGTGAAATATCTTCTGCTCGATACGTTCATCAAAGTTATCTGATACAGAACCAACAAACAAACCTTGTGTAAGTGTTGAGATTTTGGAAGCCGGAATAAGGCTGTCTAACTGTGTCGAAATAGAGGTAGATTTATCATTGCGGTTAATCGTCATACTCTGGCGTTTCTGCAATAAGCAAGCACTGGCTATTGCTTCTTTATCTTGATAGTTAATCAATCTATGAGTAATAAATGTTCCCATCTGACTAAGTGTGCCAACTGGAATATCTCTCGGCATTTGTGTTGATAAGCATAAAGGCATCGTGTACACCCAAACTGTATTGTGGGAGGACTGTAAATCGTACCGGAGGTAAAAATCAAACTCCCGGATAAAATCGGAAGTCAATTCCCGAAAAGCCATATCATCACTATGATAGCGTTCCTTTATAAATGTGGTAAGATGATTGTAAACTGTGATATACTTGTTGTAGGTGCTTTTTGAGCGTTCTTCTTTTTCGACCAATTTTTTAAAATCCTCATTTTGGTCGTTGAAAACCTTTAGGATAGCATCGTCCATTATGCCTACACCCAAAAATGATAGCTTTACCTTTTGGGCAGTCGCAAAGCCCTCGTGCTTCAGCATATCTTCATAAATCTTGTCGATACGCCCACGTATGTTATCCAGTTTTTTATTGATGCTTAATGCTTGCGCACTTTTGCCCTGAACTCTTCCGTGTTTTAAATCCCAATTATTGGGGTCAATTTCTAACTTTGTTCCGAAAGTTTTCGGGGTTCCGTCAATGGTAATACGTGCCATAATCGGGGCATTACCGTTCTTTTTCAGTTCGTTCTTTTTCAAATAGAAAAGCAGTTTGAACGTCGATTTTTTTGTCTGCTCCATAACTCAAATGTTTAACGTTTAAAATTAAATTACATTGAGTTACAAGGGAACGTAGAAAAGAGCGCAAAAAACTGAAATATAATCAGTTAAACTATACTGTTACCTTTGTCAATCGGTAACGAATTAGTAACCTAACCTTGTCAATTTAAGCCCCAAACCTATCAGACACCGACTTCCGAACTAAGACTACTCTTTTTATAAAGCCTTGTATAGCAAAGGTTTTAACCGTTTTGCTTATTTTTGCTTTTTACTAATCTTTTTTATAAAAAGTAAATGCCATGATAAATTTAACCTCAATACTTGCCGGCCTGTCTTCTATCTTTCCCGAATTTCTGTTCGGCTACTTCGGGGGTATGGAATTGCAATTGGAATTGCAATATAAAAGTAGAGTCATTTTGGGTAATTTCTGTTTTATTTCTAATCCCGGCAATTCCTCTTTCTGCTCATACTTTGTAATACTAGCTCCCTTTTAAGCGGCTGCGGAACCTATGACTGGCGTATTGTATCCATTGTAGCTATAGAAAGAAAATAAGTTCCCTTTCAATGGGGCTGTTCTTTGTGACCGTTTTCCAAGCATCCGCAACGGTCGAACCTGCTCTCGAATGCCCCATGCTCCAGCCCACAACTCTAGGTTTCCCAGGACGATGATCGCTGTAAGGTATAGCTATCAATACTTAAAATCTGCTGCTTTAAGTATTGATAGTAGATAAAAAGATGTTTAATTTATGATTGTAGTTCTTTTTTCGTTTTTAGCAATAGATGTAATGATTATTTGAAATCATCTAAAGGGTCTTCGTTAATTTTTGAAATTCTAATCAAATCATAAAGAAGATTTTTTGAAAAGCACCCACTATAGGGAGCAAAGATTTTAAAGTCCGAAAATCACATAAAACCCCATTTCTAGCTAATAGGATGGGGTTTTTTATTTCCATAATAGGAAGTTTCCTACCTCCATTTTGTCTTTTCAATAGCTAAACAATGTTAAGTTTTACAGGAAAAACTGTTGAATTTAGCGTATGACTTTTACAAATATTTAACAAAGAAAATCCCGCGATTTAGGACTTCCGGTATCCGTAAACGCAATTTTTTTCAAGTTAAAATGGCAACAGTTGATGCAAAAATCTACGTTCACCATTACAGCTTAAATAATTGGAACGTAAATGGACGCCAAGCAACAGTGTACATTTGATGATGAGGCCGTTGCTGTTGAATTTTTTAAAATTGTCAAGCATCGATTGTTGGACATTAGCCATTGGGCTGTGCTGGCGGGTAGCGGAACGTCTACCTTTCAATTAACCAATGCATTTGGTAATCCAGCGGTGCGTTTAGCTCAGGAAAGAGATTATATTCAGATCGATATTCCAGGTCCGGGTCCAAGTGCCGATAAGAGATTTTTCTAAAAAAAACCTCTCCTGACACTTAGAGAGGGTTTTTTTAGGTGCTTTATTCTAATGTGACTATAGTTGTCTGAATTTAGGTTTAGTATAGTATTGGCATCGGTTCATGCGGTTTTGTTTGTCTGTTTGTTATTTTTTTATAAACTTTAATACAGATTTATTCCCTCCTTTTTTGAATTGAAGGAAATAAACGTTGGGCGCTATATGGCTAATTTTTATGCTTGTGCTCGAAGTTCCCGTGGCAGCTGTTGAGGACAGAACTAGCTTTCCAGTTGAATCGGAAATATCAATGACGGAATTGCCGTCTGCAACTGGATGGATTAGATTAATCGTTTCGCTGGTAGGGTTGGGATAGATGGACAATTTCAATTCGGAGGAGTTGTTGATAACCCTGATGCCGCTGTAATCAAATTTTCCATCCCTATCTAACTGCTTGAGGCGATAGTATGAAGTTGAGGGGAGAGGTGCATAATCGTAGAATGAATAATTGTTCGTACCTCTGGTATTTTTTGATAAGGTTCGGCCGATAGACTTGAAATTAACACCATCTAAACTTCTTTCAATCATAAAACTTTCAGTGTTCACTTCATTCTCGGTAGCCCAGCTTAGGAATACTTCTTTTGAAAATTGGGGGCCTTTTAGTTTTGCATCAAAAGAAATGAAATTTAGTGGTAAGGTAGCGCTATTTTGGAGTGCGAATGTTCCAAAACTTGTCATACCTAATATTTCAGCCTGTAGGAATCCGGAAAGATCAGGCCCTGTAACGGTGGTATTTCCCACTGAACTCCAAGTTGCACCATCTAATTTGATCAATGAAACATCTTGGGAAGGATTGAATCCACTACCATGATCGGCTGTTTTCCAATTCAATTTAAGATTGGCAATTGCTCCAGGACCATCAGTACTGATTTCCCATTTTTTGTTTACAATCTGTGTACTCGATGTTGGGACATCAAAGTTATCGGAAATCCTAACAGAAAAATTGTTTGTTACACCCGTATTATTTATCGTTACAAAATTTGGCGAAGCTGCCGATTGCAGTCCTAATGGAAAGGTAGTAGCTTGGTTATCTACTTTTCTGATCAGGGTTCCATTGCCAGCTACTTTAAAGTAATTGCTTCCCGTTGCTATTAAGGTTGCTTTTGTAGCGTCAATGATGCCATTATTGTTTAGGTTGATAGAGATATTACCATTGTTTGATGCTGAAGGAGCAGCATTTATGAGGTCCAGTCCAGCACCTAGTTTTAATAAACCATTCACATTTACGGTAACATTGGACGCTGCATTGTTCGCAAAAGGTATGACATAAGAAGTTACTGTTGATTCGCTTAAATCTAAAGTGCCATCTATATTGTAAGTATAACTTCCTGCTTGATTGGTTACCGTGTTGGCTCCTACGTGAAAGAAACCGGATGGGTTTGCTATTTTAACCGTTTTTTGTGGATTAATGGTCATGGTAAAGTTTTCTGCAGCAACACTTGCTGAACTATTGGTGTAGGCGGTAAATGGTGCAGTAGCATCCGTAAGGGTTACATCTTGGTCTATTTCTATGGTAACGTTTTTGGTATTGCCCTGCAATGCCCTTAATCTTGCAACCCTACATATGCCTGTACCCGTTAATTTGAAGCCAAGCGCTACCCCCGACGTTTCTAAGATCAATGCTCCGCCTACCCCTTCTTCTGTTCCGCCAATACGCCCATTATTCAAAATGGTAACACTTGCAGTTCCTGCATGTCCCATTCTTAAATATACCGTGGTTTCTCCGGCATCTCTTACCGAGCGTAGCACTGCTTGCTGTTCTACGGTAAGTGCATTACAGCTTGTACTGGCAGCAATAGTCACCGTGTGGCCTTCTCGTACCGTGTAGTTTCTGGTACTGACTACAGAGGTGGCTGCCACCCAGTTTCCACCACTATAGGTTTCCCAAGTGGAGATATCGCCCCAGTTTCCAGATTTAACGGAACGATAATCGCCTGTATTCTGCGCTCTTGCATAGGCAATAAAGAAAAAGGCGAGTAAAAGAGTAATTGTTTTTTTCATATTTAAGTTTTGTTTGATGGATCAGTTTTTAAGAAATATGATGTTTTGCTGTATCGAATTATTTTTGAAAACAAGCAAGTAGCTTCCTTGGGGCAAACGGGATATATTTATGGTACTATTAGCTTGGTTGATCAAAGGATGGTAACAGGATAGGATTTTCCCTGTCATATCGGTAATGGTGATGGTTGATCCAGCTGAGGCGGCAGAGTGCTGAACATTGATTTGCTGGTTAGCTGGATTAGGATAAACCATAAATGCATTTTTTTCATTGGAAGCTTTTTTTGGTGTTGGCCATGCTTTCAAAGCTAATGTGCCTTCAATGCCTCCAATGGTAATTGAATTACTATAATGGATTATTTCCGAATCGTTATTTCTGCTACTTCCTACTTTGTAATAAACAGCACTAGTAGCAGAAAAGATATCCTCGAAACTATAATTCGTTTTGTTGATATTGGAGGCTATGTTCTTTATCTTGGTGAACGTAAGACCATCTGTTGAGCGGTACAAAGCAAAATCTGATTGATTGTTTGCCCAGTTGATTTGGAAATCAATCTTTACGGTATCTCCATTATTTATTCTGCTTCCAGTAATGCTTGTGAAGACTGTCTGTTGGTCTGAAGGAGGGATGCCGTTGATGTATTTTTCAAGGAAAGTATAACCGTCGGTATCAAAAGCATTAGGGTTTACACTAGTTGAATCTGCGGTATGGCCATTCTGCATTGCCTCCCACCAATTGGGTAAGCCATCATTGTCGCTGTCGTCAGGATAGGCGGTGGTATGGAGTGTTGGCCATCCGCCAACGGTATATTGGCTATCAATCATTCCTGATGGGGAAACCATCCCAGAAACAGAAAAGCTAGGATCACCGAATGTTGCGATTCCGGTTTGTACCTCTTTTACAATACGCCTGTCTACGGTATCTCGCTTAGGTAAAGAAGCACCCGCATGGTTGAGCACATCAGTATAGGCATCGGTAGCACTTTGCGTGTTAATGGCAGTGTGCATCAAAGGAGTGTTTACTTTTATCGAATCTAAGCTGATGCCAGCGGCGATATCCACACCCAACCAATTATCTGCCGTAACATCGGCAAAACCATTAACATAATTGCCGGTGATGTAAAACTTGCCATGTCGAATAGCGGTACTGTTGCTATAACTCAGTAGACGTTTCTTTCTTGAAGTCCCAACCGTAGCCGGTCCGCTTTTGTAATAATTGTTCACCATGTTCTGATGTCCGCCTATGCCGCCATAAGTGCCACCGTACCAATTGAAAATAACGTTGTTTCGGAAATCCACGTACTCGAGGTCTGGTTGATTGTTGTTTTCGCTGCCAGAGAACCTGGGGTTTCTATTACTATGACTGGCTAATAGGTTATGGTGGAAGGAACTGTTTTGCCCACCCCATATTCCACCGTAACCGTGTGCAGTAGGTTTTGGATGTGCGGCCATGTATAAACTTTCGCTGAGGATACTCCATTGTAAGGTGAAATCTGCTACAGCATAAAAAGATGCGGCTTCATCAGTGGACCAGCTAAGTGAGCAATGATCTACAATAATGTTTCGATAAGGGTTCTGTATCGGCGTACCAAAAGCATTGTACATGGCATCTACCGCTTTTGTGGAATCTCCTGGCCTGGTAATTACATCGCCTGGTCTTGATCTCAAATATCTGACGATGACATTGTTGGCGCTAATGCTTAATCCATAGTTGGCCAAGCAAATCCCTCCGCCTGGTGCCGTTTGGCCAGCAATTGTAATTCCGTCCTTTTGTATCACTATAGGACTTTCGAGAAAGATAGTTCCCGAAATTTTAAATAATACAGTTCTGTTGCCTTCACTTACGGCGTCTCTTAAACTTCCCACTCCTGCATCATTTAAGTTAGTAACATAGTAAATCTGTCCGCCGCGTGCCCCAGTTGCATTTCGCCCGCCACCTTCGGCACCGGGAAAAGCGATTTGGGCCATTACCTTGGTTTGTATTTTCAGCCTTATATTTTTAGAGACCAAATATTTATCACTAATGGCAGAGGTTGTCCAAGGATATACCCTCAGGTAAAAAGATTTCCCGAAGGGAACTGGAATATTTAAGTCTTGGAACAGATGTTCGATGGGCGTAGAGCCAGATGCAAGCGCAACAGCTGGGGCTAAATTGCTGAAATTAATACCGTCTACAGACCATGCAATGTTGGCTCGTGCGTAGGCAGATGAATTGAAACTTAAAGGAACACTAATTTCTTTAACAATTGCGTCATGAGCAGCTGTAGGTGTGATTTTATATTCGATAAATCTGTTTGCATTGAACGTAGTTTCGGCAGGCCAAGATTTTGAAGGCGGTAATGTTCGTTGTCCTCCATTGCTGGAAACATAATTTTGGATATCGAGATTTTGTAATCTTTGGTTGCTTGCTGTTATATGACCATTTGTGGTAGCGGTTTGATCTGCTGTTAGTGCCCAGGTTGCTTGTGGAGAAATGCTGGTATTTCCATTTATTTTTATGTTACTAGCTACTAAATACTTGCTGGGAATGATAGCGGTGGTCCATGGATAGAGGCGTAAATACAAAGTATCTCCCTGATGAATGTTGATATTTAGATTGTCAAAGGTATAGGCAGTAGGAGTAGCGCTTGAGTTTAATTTAATGGTGCCAGCGATGGGAGTGAAATTGATTTTATCTGTAGACCATGCAAGGTTAGCTCTGCCTGCTGAAGAACCATTGAAACTTAATGAAGCTTCAATTTTATTAACGTTAAGTGTTTGCCCCAAGTTGGGAGCAATTGTATACTGCATGTATCTACTCGTATTTGCAGCACTTTCGGCAGGCCAGCTATTACCTATGGGAATTGTTCTTTGACCTCCGCTGATGTAGTCGACATGTTGAAGTGCCGATAAGAACTGGCTATTGGCGTTAACGGCGCCGAAAACATTTGCATTCTGATTGCCTGTAAGCGCCCAAGTGGTTATGGCATTTTGTGCCTCCACTGTACAATAGGACAGCATAATCGTCGTGAGGATACTTAAAATTCTTTTCATAATTGATAGTTTTCATATTGATGAACTGAATTGTTGGCGCAATAAGGCTCTTCTTCGATTTTCAAAATCGAAAAGTATGTGCTAAAAGTTTTCGGTACGGTAGCTTATACCGCCTAGTTTTCTGTGGCTCTTTTCTTACTTTAACTTTGGATTGGTGTCCACTACCGACTGGGGCAGAGGAAATAGTTCGCTATGGTTTGGCTGAAACATCTGCGCTACGTTGTTTACCCAAGTATCGGTAAGCGCAATGATCCAGTTCACTCTGGTAAAGCCAGCTGGAGCAGGGCTAGGCGTAGGTTTATACAAAGAGTGGCTCCAAATTACTTCTGTTGAAGATGGTTTATAGTACATGTATTGAGGCAGATTGTTGTAGGGTGCTTGCTTAAGTCTCATTTTGGTAAGCTTTGCCCTAACCTCAGTAATTTTCTTGCCCAATAGATTCCATCTGATCAAGTCGTATTTTCTGATGCCTTCGCCTCCGAATTCGAAATAACGTTCGTTCACAATAGCGGTATGGAAAGCATCATGGGTGGTTGGAATTGTTCCAATTAGAGATTCGTTGCCTCCAAAACCTCTTTTTCTTACTTCCTTTAAAGCAGCAATGGCATCAGGTGTAGGATTTTTGTTGAGTGCGTTGTCTGCTTCGGCAAACATTAATAGCACATCAGAAAATCTGATCAAAGGCCAGTTCAATCCTGTGGCTTGCGTAGCAGAACTTAATCTGGGGCTGATCCAATCTGAACGGAATTTCCCACTGGTCATGTTGAGTAGTGGTTGTACGGTCTTGTAATATTCGGGGCTATTATAGTAGGGTGCTGCGGTTACATCTCTTCTCACATCTAGAGAGTCAAAGTCATAGAAGTAGGTAGGAATAATCCTCGTTTGGCCATTGCCTAGCAAAGCAGTATTGCCTGGGACATAAAATCGTGGTCCATCATAATAACCAATATTGCTATCTGTTTCCCTTTGCATCGCCACTTCAAATAAGACCTCGCCAAAGGGGTCTATTTTATAGGAAGCTATACCATCTTTAAAGACAGCTTTAAAACTCGGATTGAGTGTATGTTGATCGCGGCGTTGCATTAGATCGAAACATTCGTCTCTGGCAATCTTGTAGAATTTCAATGAATCTGCTCGCTGTTCCATCATTTTTGGAGATCTCCTTAGCGAATATCCAGCCCTGAACATGGCTAGTTTTGCTCGTAGGGCTTTCACTGCCCCTTTGGTAATTCGTTCGTCTGAAACAACTTCTGTTCGCCATGGTACCAGGTTGCTTGCCAGCTCAAGATCATTGATCAGTCGGTTGTAAATGGTATCCCTATCTGTTCTCGGTAAAAACAGGTCTGGCTGATCTATGGAAGGTTCAAAAGGAGCTGGGATATCTCCCCAATTTCTGATCAATTCAAAATAAAACTGAGCCCTTAGGGTAAGTGCTTCGCCGTGTAATCTTTTCAACTGTTTTTTCTCTTCTTCTGAGCCATTCTGGTATAAGGCCATGCCAGGAATGTTCTTGATACAGATATTCGCTCTTTCTATACCCGCATACAGTTGTTCGAAAGGTAATGTCAATTGCGCATTGGTAGATTGTACGTTGTATCTAGATAAATCCCTTGAACTATTGTCGGGAGCGGTAGTATTTAATACGCCCACCATCTCATCGTTATCGTAGGGATAGATGAGGCTCAACCTGCTGCCGTATGCCTGCAGTCCCGCAAGCCTGTCGTAGGCACCTAGTACTGCACTTGTGGCATTAGGTACGGTACTGAATACATAACGTTCATCAAATGCTGATGGAGGGGTTAGGTCAAGGTATTTTTTACAAGCTGAAACCGTGAGTATTAGTAAACCGCCTATTGCTAATAAATAATGCTTGAAATATTGTCTTTTCATTATGCTTCTAGTTTATAATGATAGGTTAAATCCGAAAACAAATGTTTTGCTACGAGGGTAGGCGGAATAATCGACACCTGGCGTAACGGGTACTGATCGTCTGGCGTTTACCTCTGGGTCATAGCCTGAATAGTTGGTGAATACTGCCAAGTTGTTTACCGTGCCATATATCCTTAACCTGTTGATCTTGAATTTATTTGTGAGGGCAGAAGGAAGTGTGTAGCCTAAGGTGATATTGTTGATTCTTAGGAAGGAGCCATCCTCTATTGCCCATGAAGTTGGATACCATGCACCAGTTCCGCTAATAGGGATCCACATGGAGGCATTTTTATTGATTTCTGACAATACACTTGGAGGGGCTCCCTCCACAAATTGCTGTCCGCCAACGGTTACTACCCTTTGTATGAGTTGGCCATTTTGATCGATGGTTTTCCATCTGTTGGTTACCATATTCAAAGCATTGGAATAAGAACTATACGCGTTGGTGAACTCAATTTTATTGGCGTTATAGACATCGTTGCCGTAAACAAAGTTTACGAAAATGCTCAGGTCGAAATTTTTGTAGGCGAACTGTTGGTTAAGACCACCGCTAAATTTAGGATTTGCATTTCCGATAATGGTCTTATCGTTATCATCAATAATGTTGTTGCCGTCCAAATCTTTCAATTTCATCCAACCAGGTTGTGCAATGCCAATAGCACCCGAAACATCGGCAACGCCGCTTTTAAGTGTATATCTAGAAGTTGCTGCATCATAGTTGAAATCGTTGGTGGTATAGAAACCGTCAGATACGTAACCGTACATGGTACCCACAGGCTGGCCTACTTTTACAATATAATCTGCTGGTTGTCCAGAAATGCCAAATCCCGAATTTTGGAGATAAGAATTTTGTCTTTCAGATAGTTTTTCAATCTTATTCCTGTTAAATGAGATGTTAAAGTTAGCATTCCACGTAAAGTTCTTATTCTTAATCGGCACAGCATTTAACTGGAATTCGAACCCTTTGTTGGAAGTATTTCCTACATTTTGTAGTTGTGTTACGTAACCAGAGGTAGACGGAATGGGTACATTGATCAAAAGATCGTTTACTTTGTTATGATAGGCATCAACGGTAAGTTGTATCCTCTCCTTCAAAATTGAAACATCTAAGCCTATATTTCGAGAAATGGTGGTTTCCCAAATCAGATTTTTGTTTGCCAGATCAGTGACTACAAATCCTGGAACTAGTTGTTCGTTAAGACCATACCTTGCACTTGCGCTAAAAGTATTCTGGAATAGATAGTCGTTGATCCTATCGTTGCCAGATGAACCATAGCTTAAACGAAGTTTCAGGTCTGATATTAATGGAATATTTTTCATGAAATCTTCTTGAGATATTCTCCAAGCCAATGAACCTGAAGGAAAGTAACCCCATCTCTTATCATCTGCAAACCTTGAAGATGCATCTGCTCTTAAACTAAATGTTGCCAGATATTTCCCTTTGTAGGAATAATTGGTTCTTTGGAAAAAAGAAACGCTCCTTGTTTCAGATTGGAATGTTAGTGGATAAAGTACGGGTGTGGTTAATAAAGTACCAAGGTTTAGCTGTCCCAATGCTTTATCTGCCGTAATACCTGATGGGAAATTTTTTAATTGTATTTCTTGACTTTTATTTTTGATGGTATAAAATTCATTTCCTAATATCACGTCTAGCTTGTGGGATTGCGATCCTTTGAGATTGTAGGTCAGTACATTGGAAATATTTAGATTGTCCCTGTCATTGTCAATCACACCTACCATGGGAAGCCTTGCACCTAAGGTTCTTGCTCGAGAAGTGACCCCGTCTTCGAAAATTTGGGTGTTTTGCATGTTATAGTTGACCCCAGCGGTAGATCTGAATGAAAAGTTCTTGTTAAATGTGTAATTCAGGTAAGCATTTAGGTTGGTGATTTTAGTTTCTCTGTTTCTATATTGGGCATTGCTTAATGCTACGGGATTGATGATGCCTATGGCATTGCCTGTATTGGTATCTTCATAATAGCTTTCATCAATTTCATCCTCTGCGAGGTTACCCATGTTGAAAGGACGGTATTTGATGGTGTGACGTAGCATATTGTAAGTTGTTGAGCCAGCGTCAGAAGTGCCTGCACCCAAAACATTCTGTTTGGTATATCTTACATTGAAGCCTACTCGGAGGGCATTACTTACCCTGTGGTCGAATTTGAAGTTGACCAATTTTCTGTCAAAACCAGAGTTTAGCATAATCCCATCCTCGTTGTTGCTCGTTAAGCTTAGGTTGTAGGTGGTTAATTTGGTTCCGCCCACTATACTTACATTATGTGTTTGCATAAAGGCATGATTTCCGAAGGTTTTTTCCTGCCAGTCTATTGCTGGAGTGCTTTTGTACTGATCTAGCTTATCCCATGTGCCATAAGTATTTTCAAAGGCTGTTTCTGTGTTGCTCAAGCCTCTTGAACGTTCGTATTGACGTATCACAAAATCATAAGGGCTCATCACTTCTAGCTTGTTGGCTAGGCTTTTCACACCCAATATGTTATTGTAGTTGACTTGGGTTTTCATCTCTTTACCTCCTTTGGTAGTGATAATCACTACGCCATTTGCACCCCTAGCACCGTAAATAGAAGTTGCCGAGGCATCTTTCAGCACATCTACCGACGCAATATCTTGTGGCGATAGTCCGGTTAAACCATCTTCAACTTGAATTCCATCAATAATATATAAAGGCTCATTACTTTGTGTAATGGATCCACCTCCGCGGATGGTGATTTTTATGTCGGCTCCTGGTGCTCCTTCCGAAGTGGTAACCTGTACCCCAGCTAAACGGCCAGTAAGTGCTTCGGCGGCAGAATTGACAGGGATATCTTTAAGTTGTTTTTCATTAATGGAAGATACGGATCCTGTTAAGTCTTTACGTTCTACGGTAGCATAGCCAATGGCTACTACTTCGCTTAATTGTAGGGATTCTTCTACCAAGTAAAAATTGATCGTAGTTTGTCCTGTCACTAGAATTTCTTGTGGAATGAACCCCACGTATTTTACAACCAAAATCTTATTAGCAGAGGATAAAGGCAGGTTTAGCGAATAACTTCCATCTTTGTCGGTTTGTGTGCCTACGTTGCTACCTTTTAAATTGATGCTCGCCCCAATCAAAGGTTTGCCGCTTTCTTTTCCCAGTACCTTTCCTTGTATACGTGTTTGGGCCTTTGCTACCATCGTGCTGCCTATGATCATCAAAATCGTAAGCTTTAACAGTCTTATCGTTGCCCAAGTCTCAAGGTTTTTATAGTTGATGTTAAATACCTTCATGAATAATAGTTTTGGTTAGTTGTTGCCGGGGTGGTCTCCCGTTAAGCTTGGCGCTTAAACAAGATTACATTTTTATGATGAACAAACCCATCAAATGACGGGAAAAATCAATGGAAGCGTTCTCGACAACGTTACCGTAGATTTTTAGGCGTTTAAATAGGCGTATGCTTTTTAGTGTACCCCAACAATCCGATATTTATAAACCAAATTAGTTTTTAAAACCTTAATCGAGTTGTTAATGAAAAAGATGAGTAAAATATTTTCGGCTACTTTGTGCCTATTGGTTTGTTGTTCTTTTATTTTCCAAAAGGACAAGATCACGTTATATACCATCGGCGATTCGACCATGAGCAAAGCCAATACCACAGATAATTACCCAGGTAGGGGCTGGGTGCAAATGATCGATACTTTTTTTAATGGTGAAATAAATATAGTAAATCAGGGAGCAAGTGGCCGTAGTTCCAAATCTTATAGAGACGAAGGACATTGGCACAAAGTTATTAGCCGTGTTAAAGAAGGAGATTACGTTTTTATCCAGTTTGGGCATAACGATGCTAAACCAGATTCTCTTCGTCATACTTCTCCACAAACTACTTTTAAGGAAAACCTGAGAAATTACGTTCGCGAAGTGCAGGCAAAAAAAGCAAATCCTATTCTATTCACTTCTATCGTTAGAAGAAATTTTGACGAAAAGGGCAAATTGATAGATACCCATGGAGAATATGTTACCGTGGTTAGGGACTTGGCCAAAGAGATGGGCGTTTCCCTGATCGATCTTAATAAGAAGACCGCCGAACTGGTAGAAGCGATGGGACCAGAAGAATCCAAAAAACTATATATGTATGTTGACGCCGGCGTAACCCCTAAGCTTCCCAAAGGTAAAAAGGATGACACGCATTTGTGTGAAGCGGGTGCTCTAAAGGTGGCTGAATTGGCCGTAAAAGGACTACGTGAGATCAATAGTCCACTGGCTAAATATTTGGTGTTATGAGGTTAACTTACAGAAATATAGTGGGGGTATTTGCAATTGCGATAGCCCTATTGGCTTTTAAATGGCCTGAGGAAAAAATAACCATACATTCCATAGGCGACTCAACCATGTGCAATTTTGACGATAGTTATCTCAACAAGTTTGGAGGAGAAGGCTATCCGATAAGGGGCTGGATGCAGATGATGCCTGCATTTGTTAAACCTTCGGTAAAAATCAACAATGCAGCAAAAAGTGGTAGGAGTTCCAAAAGTTTTAGAGATGAAGGTTGGTGGGATAAGGTAAAATCGCAGATAAAACCTGGAGATTACGTGTTTATTATGTTTGGTGGAAATGACCAAAAAACAGATAGTTTACGACATACAGACCCTTGGACAAACTATAAGAAAAATATGGCAAGCTATGTGAAAGAAACAAGAGCTTTGGGAGCCAAACCTATTTTGTTCACTTCACTTGTAAGAAGAAAATTTGATAAGAATGGTAAATTGGTAGATACCTACGGAGAATACATCTTGGCCGTGAGGGCATTGGCGAAAGAATTAGATGTTCCGATGATTGATCTGTATCAATTGAGTATGGACTTGGTTCAGAAGTATGGCCCCGAAGCGTCGAAAAAACTGTTTCTAAACATAGCACCTGGGCGTTTCAGTAAATTACCTGAAGGTAAAAAGGACGACAGCCATTTGTGTGCATACGGTGCCGAAAAAGTAGCTGAGCTAGCGGTAAATGAAATTAAAAAGCAAAAATTGGATATTGCCTCCTACTTCAAATAAGGTGGTATGGATATCGAACCTATTGAGTTGTTAAAATACTTGCAGAAGCAGCGGGCATTAGCAAGTATCCTTCGATAATTTCTCCGCTTAATGTTTTCCATTTGCCTTTGGGCAGTGTAATCGTTTGCGAAGATTTGGAAGAAGGGTTCACGATCACCAATCCCTTACTGAATTTCCTTGTCCATAAACCATTTGATTCCTTTACTGCAGCGGCAATTGCTTTACCAATATCAGTATCCATTTCTTTACGATAAAAATAATGATGATAAATGGCGTTGCCGGTATAGCTGCACATTGCCAAAAGGCTCTTTGGACCTCTGCTCAACAGATAACTGCCAATCACGTAAGATACTTGGTCTTCGGGCCAGTCTTCAGCTTTTTCACCCCTCATTTGGTTAATGGAAATATACCCCTTTTGCTGGGTGACTTTATTGATAATGGCAATGGCTTCTTCCCACTTCTTATCGGTTACCTTAATTCCTTTATGTGCAAAGCCATTCTCGTCTAACCAAGCATCTACCGCATCAATGGTTTTAATGATCACGTTTTCTGGCGCTGTAGTCGCTTTTATATTGGCTACAACGGCTACGCCTAGTGGGTTCAGTTTTTGCTTTAGGAACTGCATCCAGGCAATCATGTTTTCTTGAAATACAGCGTCATTCTTCTTTCCTGTATAAAGCGTTATCCATTCAGTTCCTTTAAATCTGCCCACAGCTTTTGGCCAATTCCCTAAATCTACATTGTCCATGGCCACCATTTTATAACCGGCATTAACCGCTGGCATAATAAATTTTTGTAGGTAAAAATCTCTTACTTCTGGGTTAGAAATATCTAATGGAACCAGCCCGCCATAGCTGTATACGTAACCATAGGCAGGTGTTTTTTTATCTTCTTGATACATGACCCAATCAGGATGGTTTTCTTGATACCACTTCAGGTCTAGCTTTCTATCAGGATTACGGATGGAGGGGAAATACTTGCTGCCCGATACACCTTCTGGTTGTTGAGCCGTACGGGATCCCCAAATGTAGTATACCTTGTTCTTGGACTGTTGGTAAAGCGACTTATCAGCTATTTTATTATCAAAAATCTGTGCTAGAGGCAACCCATTTTCTGGTATCCCTGAAGAAAGAAACAAGGTTTGCGCAAGGCTGGCTTTTGACAGGATGATAATAAGGATTAAAAACAGTGTGGACTTTTTCATTTTAATGACGTTGCTGATCTGAAGATAAAAAAGGGATGGATTGCATTTATTCCAATTGGATAACCGCTGATGAGAGCAATAAGCACTTAAATATTTAAATAGAGCCCGACAGCGAAGCTCTATTTAAATAATCTCCTGTAAAAATAGGAATTAAGCTTCTTTTTCCTCTACTACAGATGAAAGTAGGCTGGCAGAGGCTTTGTCCAAATAGAAACTGCAGTTGGTATGTTGCTGTAGGATGCTGGCAGGGAATAAATTACTAACAGACTGCTCTAAGCTATCTTTTACCGCCTGTGCTTTCCTTTCATCGGGTACTGAACAAATGATGTGTTTAGATTTCATGATCTGTTTTACCGACATGCTGATAGCCTGTTTAGGAACTTCTTCTAGTGAAGTGAACCAGCCTTCTCCAAATTGTTGGTTACGGCATTTTTCATCTAGGTCCACAATCAGGTAAGGTTCTTCCGTATCAAAATCTGCTGGTGGATCGTTAAATGCAAGGTGGCCATTTTCTCCTATACCAACCAAGGCAACATCAATGGGACGGGCCAGGATAGAGGATTTAAGTTTACTGATCTCCTCTTTTGGATCAGTTTCCCCATCAATAAGGTAAACTTCTTTCAGCGGTTTTACTTTAGCCAAGAAACGTTCTTTCAAATATTTTCTAAAGCTGGCCGGCTCACTGATCGGTAAACCGATGTATTCATCTAAATGAAACATAACAACTTTACTCCAGTCAATATCTTCTTTAATTAATTGATTGAGGGTTTCAAATTGGCTTGTGCCTGTTGCAAGTATAATGTTTGCCTGTCCATTTTTGTTGATGGTTTCCCTTATCAAATTGGCCGCAAATCTTCCTGCAACCTCGCCTAAACTAAGCGGGTTTTCAGAAATCGTGATTTTCATGAATGAATTATTTGAGTTAAAAAAAATTAAAATGTTGAGTTGTTTCCTCTTTTGGGCGAAACTCCCGTATTGGCACCAGCAAGTAATTTTACATCAACTGGTTGATTGGTCTTCCACTTGCCCCTTGTGAAGTCTGGAACATCAATGGAGTTGGACCTATTGGCTACAGACTTTTCGCTTAATGGGCCTAGTGCACTCCATAATGCACTATCATACACATCAATATCCAATGGGATACCGTTGCGTAGGCAGTCGATGGTTCGCCAGTCCATGATGAAATCCATACCGCCATGCCCACCAAATTTCTTAGCTACGTCGCCTATTTTCTTCGAAATTTCATGCTTGTATTTTTGTTCCAACGCCTTAAATTCTACTTCATTGGCCCACTCGTGGCCCACTGCAATTTTTTCTGGAAGTGGAAATCCCTGTGCAGTTGCCTTGGTACCACTTACCAGATGTATACGAGAGTAAGGCCTTGGAGAGGTAACATCATGCTGGATCATGATAGATTTGCCATTCTGGGTTTTGATGATGCTGGTATTCATATTTCCCCTGAATGATTTGTTTGCATAAGGCTGATAGGTAGGATCTTTCTCAGCTAGTTCTTTGGCTCGTTTGCCCATCATAAAGTCATTTGAAGACAGAGAAACCAAATAATCCATTTTATCCCCCCGGTTGAGGTTCATGATTTGGCTTACTGGGCCCAAACCATGTGTTGGGTATAAATTTCCGTTGCGGAAATTTTCTTTTAATCTCCAGAAATCGTAGTATTTGTCCTTTGAGAAATTACCTTCCATTAAGTCATGTAGGTAGGCGCCTTCACAATGTACAATCTCTCCAAAGAAGTCTTGTCTGGCCATATTCAAGGTCAACAGCTCGAAAAAACCATAACAGCAATTTTCCAGCATCATACAATGCTTTTTAGTCCTTTCTGAAGTTTCTACCAATTCCCAGCAGCCCTCTATGGTAGTGGCCGCAGGAACTTCTACACATACGTGCTTACCATGGTTCATTGCATATACCGACATGGGCGTATGCAGGTGCCAAGGCGTAGAAATGTAGATCAGATCAATATCATCCCTTTCACACATCTTCTTCCACTCATCCTCTCTATCTGTATATAAGGTAGGCTGGTGCGGACTACCCTTAAGTTTCTGTTTGGCGGCATTTGCTTTTTCCGACCTAAGGTCACAAAGGCCTTTGATCTCAACGTTTTCAATGTGCGAAATCCTAAAAACAGCTGCTGCGCCTCTATTTCCAAGACCGATAAATCCTACTCTTACGGTATCTAGTTTCGGGGCGGCGTAACCAGACATATTAAAACCATCACCACTTAAAATAGGCTGCGTGTTAGGGCTTGTATCTAAATCGATAGGACCGGTAAAACTTTGTAAAAAACCTGCTCCAGCAATACTTGCTCCCGCTAATCCAGTTAGTTTTAAAAATTCTCTACGATTATTTTTCATCTCTATATACTTATAAGCCTATAATGGGTTGACTTTTATTAAAAAAGTTAATGGTTAAATCTGTTACTGTTTACCAAATGTATTAAATACGGAGTTACGTTAACACCCATTTAAAGGAATAATTAGCGAGAACGTTACCGAGAGCGTTTTCGAAAATAGCGAATGGGTTTGTCCCTAAATTTCGGCCGAAAATTTAATGGAAATGGATTTAACGGGAAGGGATTGTCTGTTGATTTTTTTGCTGACGAAGTGATGCAAAAGCTCAAATTGGCCTAAACCTTAGAGGTTGATTCCCTAATAATTAGCTTGCCTGGAAAAATAACTTCTTCGGGATGGAAATGTTTTTTTGAAATATGTTTCAGTAGCAGCTCACAGCTTTTTTTCCCTATTTCCAAAGCAGGCTCAGCAATAGTGGTTAAAGACGGGGAAATGATTTCGGACGATGGATCGTTGGTAAAGCCCAATACTCCAATTTCCTTCCCAATTTTGATTCCCTTGCTTTTTAGGGTTAGCATGGCGCCAATAGCCTTTCGGTCATTGGCGGCAAATATGGCATCGGGCCTATTTTTGCATTTCAATAGTTGTTCAACATCGCTTTTTCCATCTTCTTGGGAAAAGCCAGAATGTATGATCCAGTCTTCGCTTATTGGAAGGTTATGTTTAGAAAGGGCATCTTGATAACCCTTTAACCTATTTTGTGTAAAGGTAAGGCTTGCTGGTCCCGCAATATGTGCAATTTTTTTATAACCGTTGGAAATCAGATGCTCTACGCCTTCAAATGCACCATTATAATCATCCTGCATTACTTTGGAGGTTTCGATATGATTGGCTACGCGATCAAAAAATACTACGGGTATGCCATTGTTGATGACCTCCTCGAAATGACCGGATGCATCTGAATTAGAAGCTATAGAAACCAAAAGTCCATCTAGACTTGTGATAGGTAGATTTTTGATGATATCTAGTTCACGTTCGGGCGAATCATTGGTAACGTACAGCACAATGGTATATCCACTTTGGTAGGCAATCTCTTGTATACCGGTAATTACGGTCGAAAAATAATAATTGGTAATAAAAGGTAAAATAACGGCGATGTTATGGCTACTGCCTTTGGCAAGTCCTGTGGCATTAAAATTGGGCTTGTAATTTAACTTGGCAGCCATTTCCAACACTTTTTCCCTTGTTTCCACATTTACATCATAAGTATCCCTTAACGCTCTTGATACCGTAGATACTGATATGTTTAGCTCGCGGGCGATATCTTTTATGGTAATGAAATGCTTCATGTATTTGGTTGTGGCAAGGTTGAAGGTGTGAAAATATCAAATTCTAGTGGCATTGGCAAGTTGATGACAGATAATGAAGGTGCCGTTATCTGTAACAAATGTATATGGGTTTGGAATTAGCCTCATTTTGTAACCTGTGGTAATTTCGAGAACGTTTCCGCTATTTTAGATCCACAAAAAGGAATTCAGGCAAATGGAAATCTATAAATTAGTTTCATAATTAAATAGAATCACCATGTCAAGAATGTTATTTACAAGAAGAAGATTTCTTTCTGCCGGAACTTTGGCCCTTTCGGGAGCGGCCTTATCCTATGCTGGACTAACTTCTTCTTTTGCTGCTGCAAATAAGGAAGTGATTAGAGTTGGTGTTATTGGCACGGGTACGCGGGGTACTGGTTTGGCCAAGTTGATCAAGAGTTTGGAGGGGATTACGATTACCGCCTATTGTGATATATTGGATGTGAATGCGGAAAAGATAAAAGCGCATATCTCTACAAAGGCAAAGCGATACAGCGATTATAGAAAACTATTGGAAGACAAAGAGGTAGATGCCGTGATCATTGCCACGCCTTTGTATCTGCATTATGTAATGGCCAAAGATGCCCTATCGGCAGGAAAACATGTTTATGTAGAAAAGTCAATGACCTACGATATTCCACAGGCTTTAGATTTGGAGAGGCGAGTAAATAGTGCTGGCTTGGTTTTTCAGGTCGGGCATCAGTATCGATATTTTGGCTTATACCATCGTGTGAAAAAAGCTATTGATGAAGGGTGGTTGGGCAAGGTAACTCATTTTGAATGCCAGTACCATCGTAATTCCGACTGGAGGTTTCCTGTGCTGGAGAAGGGTACGGAACGTATCGTAAACTGGAGAATGTATAAAGAATATTCGGGTGGACTCATGGCCGAGTTGTGTGGACATCAGCTGGATATTGTAAATTGGATGACAAATGCGCATCCTGAACGAGTAGTAGGTATGGGAGGAATCAATTATTGGAATGATGGAAGAGAAACCTATGATAACGTAAGAGCCGTTTTTGAGTATCCGAATGGTGTAAAAGCTAATGTGTCTTCGATTTTATCTAATGCCTACCATGGTTATGAAATCAGAGTGTTGGGATCAAAGGCTACTTTACAGATAGAAAGGGACGAGGCCTTTATTTATGCTGAGGCCGTTAAAAAACAAACTGGCGTTGTAGATGGCGTCACTGGCGCTACCTTGCTAAATGCCACTCAAGGCAAGGCCACGAAATTGGAATTTGCTTATCAGGATGAAGCAAAAAGAGATCCTTCTTCTTACGCTTTGTTGGATTTTGCCACTTGTATCAGAGAAAACAAAAAGCCATTTGCGGATGTGAAAAGTGGTAAGTACGGCGCCATTGCGGTGCATATGGCTAACATGGCGATGGACAAGGGAGATGTGCAGTATTGGCAAAAGAGCTATGGCGTTTAAACATCGCCATAGGCTTCTTTATGAATGATGACAGCGTTTCTTTAAGCTCGATAAACGATATTACCATTTACAATAGTGGTATCGATATTGATATCATCATCGAAAATAACCAGATCTGCATCCTTGCCAACAGTTACGCTGCCTTTGCTATCGGAGATCCCCATGATTCTTGCTGGTGTTGCCGTAGCCATTTTAACGGCTTCCGTTAAAGGCACCTCGGCCTGTTGTACCATTGTTCTTACCAATCGGTCAAAAGTAGCTACGCTTCCGGCGAAAGAGGAACGGTCTGGTAATTTTGCCACCCCGTCTTCAATGATCACTTTTAAGCCAGTATTAATGTTGCCCAATATACTTTCTCCTTCGGGCATTCCGGCACCACGCATGGCATCAGTAATCAATGCGATCCTATCTGGGCCCTTAATTTTATAGATTAATTTTAGAAGTGGTGCTGGAAGGTGGACACCATCTGCAATGATCTCTACGTCCATTGCATCTATTAAATAACCAGCTTCTACCACTCCCGCATATCTATAGGCATTTCTTCTGGTTACCCCCGACATGGAGGAGTAGAAGTGGGTAGCGAGGGTATAGCCATTTTCAAAGGCTTCCAAAGCTTCTTCGTAGATGGCGTCGGTATGGGCAATGGCTGCTAAAATTCCTTTTGATTTCAGATAGCGACCAAATTCCATTGCACCCTCTAGTTCTGGGGCGGCACTCCATCTTGCAATGTGTTTTGAATGGGCAATTACCGCTTCATATTCTTCAGGATCTGGATTTCGGATGTACCTTGGATCTTGGGCACCTCTTTGGCTCAGGGCGAAATAAGGCCCCTCTAGGTGCATTCCAATGAATTGGGCACCTTTTGAGTTTTTAAGATTTGCTTTTTCGTAGTCTTCTAAGGTTTTTAACAGATCTGCCCTTTCACTGGTCAGTGTAGTAGGAGAAAGAGAGGTGGTGCCATACCTTGCATGCGCTTCGGCCACTTTCAGGAAAGCTTCAACACTGCCGTCCATAAAATCGTGGCCACCTCCACCATGCACATGGATATCTATAAAACCCGGCGAGAGATACTTCCCTTCTGCATCAAAACTGTCCGCTTCGGGAGCATCAATATTTCCTTGGCTAACTTCCTTTATTTTTCCTTCATCTATCAGCACGCTGCCCAACTTAAGAATTCTATAAGGAGTGATGATGTTAGCGTTATGTATTTTGATTTGCTTTTTCATTTATGTTAAATTCAGTGGTTAGATAGACCATTTTCTTACGCGATAACCCTTAACTGCATAAAATACAAGGAAAAGATAACATGGCAGCAATACCCAATATGCCTGCCTTAAATCGTATAAATCTGCAAAGTGGCCATATAATAAAGGCATAATGGCGTTGCCACATAAACCCATGATCATAATCGAGGCCCCAAGTTTTGTAAAGCGTCCCAAACCCTCCAGTGCCAACGGCCAAATACCTGCCCATATCAGAGAATTTGCCAGCCCAAGTAAAACTACAAACCAAATGGATATATCTGCAGTGTGGCCGAAAACAGTAATATCTCCTTTGCTAAATAAGATCAAGAGGGTGAACACCGTGCCCATTAATGTACATGCCCTTAAGGCCGTAATTTGGCTAAAGAAGCGAGGAATACAAACGATTCCGATACAGTATCCGGTAATTGTTGCCGCAAGTGTATAGGAAGGGAATACTTTGGCCTCCATTAGTTGAATGTGCATGGAACCGGCATAGCCTATAATGGTATCAATGGCAATAACCTGGGTGCCAACATGTAGAAAAATTGCAATGGCACCCAAAATAAGGTGCGGAAATTGAAAGATACTTGTTTTGCCCGAATTGTTTTCTGCCACCTCTTGGCTTTCATGTTCGGTATTGATTTCTGGAAGCGGTGAGTAGTAAACAAATAAACCGAGCCCAACTAATATTGCACCCACTACGGTATAGGGGAGAATTACCCGTCTGATGAGTTCATTTAGTACGACGTTTCTTTCCTCTGGAGACATTAACGGGATTTGTTTGAACAGTTCCGAATCAGTAGATTTTAGGATGACGGCCGCAAAAAGTAAGGGCGCTAAAATACCAGCACCTTTGTTGCAAATTCCCATAATGCTAATACGCTGTGCTGCCCTTTCTTTTGGCCCCAGAACTGTAATGTACGGATTTGCTGCGGTTTGCAGAATTGCTAGTCCAGCACCTATTGAAAACAAGCCGATCAAAAATATTTCGTAAGTCCTAGTGTAGGCTGCAGGTATAAAGATAAAGGCACCAATGGCCATGGTCCAGAACCCTACCATCATCCCTTTCTTAAATCCTACGGATTTTAGGAGGTAGGAAGAAGGAACAGACATCACAAAATAAGAGATGTAGAATGCAAAAGCGACCAGGTACGATTGAAAATTGGTCAGTTCACAAGCTATTTTAAAATAGGGAATGAGTATGGCATTTACCCAAGAAACAAATCCAAAAATGAAAAATAATAGCCCTATGATAAATATGGATATAATGGTATCTCTTTTACTGAGCGAGCCTACTTCTACGGTGTTGATGTCTTTCTTCATAAATGATCAATGCGTCCTGTTCGGATAATGGTTAGTATCTGGTTATAAATGTTGAACTAGGCTAAGCTATTTATTTTTTTATGCTTAAACTGAAATATTCCGATAGAAAATGAGCGGTAGCGTTCTCGGTAACGCTTGCATAAATAAAATGGCCGATATGCTAACTCTCCAAGAGATTAATTGATAGAATTGCATATTAATCAAAGGAAAATCTTCTAAAATTATTAAGGAGGAATAATGAAATTAAGTAGGTCAACATTTGCGGAAATAGCGGGTTCAGTCGAGTTGCCCGGCCCCGAAGTTTTTAATTTGCCGGAGAAGGTACTTCAGTTTGGTACTGGTGTACTGTTACGCGGCTTGCCCGATCATTATATTGATCAAGCGAATAAACAAGGGGTTTTTAATGGTAGAGTTGTAGTCGTTAAATCAACCGATAAGGGAGATACGAAGGACTTTGAGGAGCAAAATTCCCTATACACGTTATGCGTAAGAGGGATAGAGAACGGCAAAAAAGTGCACGAGGATATCGTAAATGCTTCTGTGAGCCGAGTATTGAATGCAAATGAGCAGTGGGAGACTATCTTGGATTTTGCGGCGAGTTCTTCTTTAGAGCTCATCATTTCCAATACCACTGAAGCTGGAATAGCATTTGTTGATGAGAATGTATTGGTATCACCTCCAATTTCCTTTCCGGGTAAGTTGGTGTCGGTATTATACCATCGTTTTAAAATGTATAATGGTGCTAGGGATAAGGGCCTGGTCATTATTCCTACGGAGTTGATTGCAGACAATGGAGATAAACTTAAGGAAATTGTTCTGAAATTGGCAGTAGGCAATAAGCTGCCTTCTCCTTTTTTAGACTGGCTGCGGGAATGTAATACTTTCTGTAATTCTTTGGTTGATCGTATTGTTCCAGGTAAACCAGACGAAGAAACACTTCAGGCACAAAAAGACGCGTTGGGATATGAGGACGGCTTGCTGATCATGGCCGAAGCCTATAGTTTATGGGCGATACAGGGGGATGAAAAAATCAAAAGTAAACTGACTTTTGCCACGGTAGATAAGGGCGTGATCATCACACCTGACATTGATCTGCACAGGGAACTAAAATTACGATTACTAAACGGCACCCATACACTTAGCTGTGCTGTTGCTTTTTTAGCAGGTTTTGGAACCGTGAAACAGGCAATGGAAGATGAAAACATGGAGGCCTTTATTGCTGGTTTGATGAAGTCAGAAATAGCTTCGGCCATTCCCTATCAAGTGCCTACCGATGCAGCAATTGATTTTTCCGATAAAGTGCTAGATCGTTTCAGAAATCCTCATATTAAACACCAATGGTTGAGTATTTCGATGAACTATACGTCAAAACTGAAGGCCAGAGTGGTGCCTTTATTGAAAAGATATGCCGAACTATTTCATAAAGCGCCAGAACTGATGGCATTTGGATTTGCCAGTTATATCCGTTTTATAAAAGCTGAAAAAATTGATGGCCTTTACTATGGCAAAATCAATGGAACCAAGTATTTGATCAACGACGATAAAATTGAACATATCTATCAACTGTTCCTAAATAATGAAGGGAATATTGTTCAGGCAATATTGAAGGATACCGCTTTATGGGATACGGATCTATCGATGTTGCCAGGTTTTGAAGCATTGGTAAATGGGTTTTACTTGACAATGGCCAATGCCGATACCAGTGTTAAGGAACAATTAATGAACATCATCGAAAATAAGATAGACGCATTGTAATGACACAGAAAATATTAAAAGTACATCCCTCAGATAATGTATTTGTAGCATTGGTAGATTTGGGAAGAGGAGAACAAGTTCAATACAAGGATGAGGTTTATGTCGTGCTTGATGATGTACAGGCCAAACATAAATTCCTTGCACAAGATTTGAAAAAGGGAGCGGAAGTTATCATGTATGGCGTTTTGGTAGGTAAGGTAGTGCAGGATTTGCAAAGAGGGAATTTATTGACCACCCAAAATATAAAACATGCGGTTTTAGGTTTCGAAACACAGCAAAGACAACTGCAATGGAATAAACCAGACGTAAGTGTTTGGCAAGATAGAAGTTTTATGGGCTTTCATCGTGAAGATGGCAGCGTAGGCACCAGCAACTACTGGTTGGTTATCCCTTTGGTGTTCTGTGAAAACAGAAATATAGATGTTTTACAGGAAACTTTGGTGGAAGCTCTGGGGTATAAACGGCAAAATAATTACCAATCGCAAGCAGATCAGTTGATAAAGATGTACACCGCGGGTGCAAAGTCAGAGGACTTGTTACAAGCGGAGGTGTTTGTTGAAGAAAAGCACATCAAATCAAAACGGGTTTTTCCAAATGTTGATGGGATCAAGTTTTTGAAACATGATGGTGGTTGTGGCGGAATTAGACAAGACGCAGAAACTTTGTGCGGTTTACTAGCCGGTTATATTACGCATGCGAATGTGGCTGGAGCAACTGTGCTAAGCTTGGGCTGTCAGAACGCCCAAGTTTCGATCCTGGAGAAAGAAATAGTGAAAAGAGACCCTAATTTCTCGAAACCATTTTACGTGTTGGAACAGCAAAAGATAGGGACAGGGTCTGATATGATGAGTTTGGCATTGAAACAGACCTTGGCCGGTTTGGCAAAAGCTGATGAATGCGAAAGAAAACCGGCGCCGTTAAGTAAACTGGTGATTGGTTTAGAATGTGGCGGCTCAGATGGCTTTTCGGGCATTTCTGCAAATCCAGCAATTGGTTATACTTCCGATCTGTTGGTTGCCATGGGTGGAACGGTAATTTTGGCCGAATTTCCAGAGTTATGTGGGGTAGAACAAAGCTTGAGCGATAGGTGTGTAACGATAGAAGAAGCAGAGAAATTTGCATCACTCATGAAAACTTATGAAAAACGTGCCATTGAATCAGGCTCTGGTTTCGACATGAACCCTTCTCCTGGCAATATTAGGGACGGGCTCATTACCGATGCGATAAAATCTGCCGGAGCAGCCAAAAAAGGTGGTATTTCCCCAATAGTAGAAGTATTGGACTACCCTGAAAAGGTTACAAAGCAAGGGCTAAATCTGTTGTGCACACCCGGTAACGATGTAGAAAGTACCACTGCCGAAGTGGGCTCTGGCGCTAATATTGTGCTGTTTACTACAGGTCTAGGTACACCCACTGGAAACCCTATTGTACCAGTGGTAAAGTTAAGTAGCAATAATGCGCTTTATCATAAAATGCCAGATATTATCGATTTTAACACTGGAGGGATCATCGATGGTAAAGAAACAATTGAGCAAGTTGGAGAAAGGATTTTAGAGTACGTGATCAAAGTTGCTAGCGGTGAAGTTGAAGTTAATGCAGTTCGCCATGGGCAGGATGATTTTATTCCATGGAAAAGAGGGGTTAGTTTATAATTTAGATGAAATTTAACTAGATATTTCGCTAATTATTTAGCTGTTGGTATTTTAGCGAAGTTGATGGTTTTTTTTCACACTCTTTAGCAACCTCGCAATGTGTAAAATTAGCTTATACTTATTCCCTTTGCTGCTGTTTTTGGGCGCTGCACCAGCTATAAAAACATTCCGTATCAGCGGTAAAGCCCAAGGAACCAGCTATCATATTACCTATTATGCAAAAGATAGTATTATTTCAAAAACGGATATCGAAAACCTGCTTAAGGAACTGGACAATTCTCTTTCCATTTACCAACCAAACTCGCTCATAAGTCAGTTTAACAACTCGGCAAAAGGTCTTAAAGTCGATAGACATTTACGTAAGGTGGTACAAGAATCTTTGTCGGTATATAAAGAAACCAATGGTATTTTTGATATCACGAGTTATCCGATTTTAGCCGCTTGGGGATTTGGCACCGAGAAGGTTGTGGGGTTTCCAGATTCTGCAAGGATTGATAATTTGATGCTTTGCGTAGGTTCCGATAAGATCCTTCTACAGAATGATTTTTTGGAAAAAACTGTTCCGTGCATAAAATTGGATGTAAACGGCATTGCCCAGGGGTATAGCGTAGATGTATTGGCCAATTTTTTGGATAGCAAAAAGATAGATTGCTATATGGTTGAGATTGGAGGCGAATTAAAGGTAAAAGGTAAAAAACCTGACGGAACTTACATGAAAGTTGGAATTGAAGGTCCGGCAACAGATAATAGGGACGAGCCTTTTGTAAGAAGGATTGTTACCCTCAAAAAAGGGGCAATCACTACGGCTGGAAATTATCGTAAATATATCGAGAAAGAAAACAAGCGCATTTCTCATCTCATTGATGCGAGGACTGGCCACCCAATAGAAAATGAAATGATCAGTGTTACTGTTGTAGCAAAAAATGCCATTACTGCAGATGGCTATGATACCCCTCTGATGGGAATGAACCTAAAAGAAGCGCTAGTGTTTATGAGGAAACATCCGGATATGCAAGCCTACTTTATCTATAGAAAGTCAAATGGGGCCATGGCCGACACAGCTACAGTGGGATTTTACTCACTGATAGATAGTGATAAATCTGGGCAAGCTGGTCCTGATTGAGGACAATGGTGTAGTCATATTGCCAATTTTTTAATGGTTTTAAAAGGTAAATTGATTTTTGAGGGTCATGGCGCCGCTGCCACCGGCAGGAAGCGTTCATGACCCTCATGATGTGTTCCTGCCGATAGCGGGAAGGTTTCATGACCCTCATAATTGGCTGCTGCCACCGGCAGGAAGCTTTCATGACCCTCATGAAGTGTTCCTGCCAATGGCGGGAAGGTTTCATGGATATTTTGGGGTATTGTTGCCAAAACCATTCATACGATATAGGTTTTGAGTATCAGTGCACTGGCTTTCTTCTTTATTTATCCATAGGCATCGGTTTAAATTAGGCAAAGATGCTTTAGCTCTAACACTAGGCATGGTTTAATCTTTTTAGTTTTAAAAGTCTAAAATATAGCGCACAACAAAGTTTAGCGTTGTTAGGGGCTAATTTCGATGATCACTTTATAAAATGCCATTAAGGGTTTTTACCAAAAATGCTTTGGCAACAATGCGTGATACTAAGGAAATTTGCGATCGATCACTCCCTGAAGCTTTTCTTCTGTCAAATGTCTGCCATAGCCGATCCAAATCACTTCATTGTCCCGTATCAGATACCACTGGTAGCCAAATTTTTTCGACCAATTTCTACGGAAATCACCATTCACATCGTAGGCAATGGGGAAACGTTGGTGATAAGGGTTTACCGTACCGTCATCTTTAAAATACCTTTCTATTTCTTCCTTAAAATCATAAGTAGACTGGCTAATAAATACGATTTGGTCCTTAAATTTTTCGTAAAATTGATTGAGCTTTGGAACTTCTTCTATACAGTTGTGACAGGTGGTTGACCAAACTTCTATAAGATAGATCTTGTCCTTGTCAAATTTGGTTAGGGGCTGGCCTTTTATCCACGCTACATCAGGATATTTGTCGACCTTGTAGCCGACCTGAAATTGTGCCAAGGCGGGGTACGCTGTTAACCATACGATGATCGACAGCAAATAGCTTTTTAGTTTTGTTTTCATTTCTTTGATGTTTTAAAAGTTTAAATTTTTTAAATTATGGGAGTTGCTATATCTATTGAGCAGATTTAGACGTGCCCATGTTCCTCATTGGCAATCATGAATAACTGGGTTTTGTGTATTCGTTTGGCACTGCGCTAAACAAAACCATGGTGATATACATGGGCGTTTAGTAATATTGCTATGCAGCAAACCCGGGCCTTGGTAAACTGGCCATCTATTTACTTTACAGTTTTCTGCTTTCCTACAGCAGTTTATTTTATTAGCTTTTGCCAATACGAATGGTCCAAATGGTTTCTATATTTTCTTTGCCCGTAATATTGCTGATTGTAATAATTCATTGCTCCAAAGCTTAAACTGTTCCTTTGTAGGTAATATGTCCTTTTTCAGCGAAGCCAGCAATTCGGTTAATATATTGGTTAGCTTCTGTTTTGAGGGCTTTTTTGACAGGGCATCCCTTGTATTTTCGGCCAGCTTTATGGCCGCATTTTTATCGTTGTTTTCCCAGGCCCTTCTCACAAGACGATGGATGAAATCAAGGTTGTCGGGATCAATGCTGAGCGATTTCTCTGCAGCTTTGAACAGGCTCTGGTCGAGGTCGGCATTTTTTTTCAGCTCTGGAAAATAACTTTTGCTATCAGCGATATTCCTTAGCGCTACGGGGTTGCCATTGGCAGCAATAAACCGGTCTATCCATGGCTTGATTGCCTTAAAACCCCCAGATGCTTTCATTTCACTGGTACTTTCAAGCAATGCCGAAATAGAGGCGTAGTCCCCTGGGTTTTTGTTCAGGGAGGTTTTGGCAGCATTGTCCAAATATTCCCATTTTTTATTGATGCGGAGGGTGCGGTAATAGTTGCGCTTCACTTTTTCGGTAGGGTTTTCCTCAAATTTTTTTTGAAAATAAGCCAGGGCTTCCACAGGTTTGTCCATTTTTTGGTATAGGGCCCCTTTTAGTTCCAGGCCCCGATCATCATAGGGTTTTTTATGGAGTATGGAATCTACCATGGACATGGCCTTTTGGTAGTCCTTTTTTTGCTCGATCAAATCCGTTATGTGCTGGTATATTTTTGAGGGGTCCAGGGCCTCTGCAACCGCAGGGTCGAACTTGCGGTCAACCAACAGTTGGAGTATCTCGGCCGACATTTGATCAGGGTGGGGAGTCCAGACCACCCGGTTGTTCTGGATCACAAGTGTCCGGGGGATGCTCGTAATTCCAGCGGGTTTCAACCATTTTCTGTCAAAATCCTTTTGATGGTCATAGGCAATGGGGTAGGCCATGTTGGCCCCCTGTTCTTCTACAACTGCAACCATTCTCTCTTTTTGGTCGGCCACAGCCTGGCCAACAAACACAATCTTGTCCTTAAATTTTTGGTACAGCTCGTTGAGGTGTGGGATGGCCTCAATGCATGGGCCGCACCAGCTTGCCCAGCATTCGATGAGATAGGTTTTTTCTGGGTCAAATTTGGTCACGGGCTTACCCTTGATCCATTCAACCTCGGGATATTGGTCCACCGTTGAGCCAATGCCAAAGGTAGGCTTGGCAGCAGGCTGTTGTGCCCAGGCACAGCTGGCAAATACCAGTAACATCAGGAGGATGTGGGTTTTAACTTTTGTTTTCATTGTTATATCATTTAAGTTTTTAGGGGAAATGATTCTGCTGTGGCATTGGCGCAATATTTATCCCAAATCCAAGTTCCGCACTAGGGAAAAAATTTTCAAATTAGCTTTGAAATCCTAACACGTAGCGTTAGAAAAATACTGGCCATGAATTTTCTCGTTCCTATACTAATAAAGCGCTAACTGGGTGTTGTTTAAGTTTATGTTATGGTCCAATTTTTCCTTGAAATAAACTTCAAGCTTGTGGATCGTAATTAGGACTTTTGCTAGGTTAATTTTTTAATGGAACCCCCAAAACTCCTTTTAAAGCTCTTGCACGTTCTTCTTTGCTCATCGGTGGTATAATCAGGTCCGTCCATTTGTTAAACTGCTCTTTTGTAGGAAGGATATCCTTGTTCAGCGAAGCCAGCAATTCGGTTAGTATACTGGTAAGCTGTTGTTTCGAAGGACTTTTGGAAAGGGCATCCCTTGCATTTTCGGTCAGCTTTATGGCTGAATTTTTATCGTTGGTTTTCCAGGCGCTTTGGACCAGGTTAAAAATGAACTTTACGTTATCGGGATCAATGCTGAGCGATTTTTCTCCAGCCTTAAACAGTTTCCGGTCTATTTCTAAATTGTCTACCTTTTTTCCCCATGCACTAATATTCGAAATCATTTCTAAGGTTTTGGGACTAACGCTGATGTCAATGGCCTTATCAAGCTGTGTGACCAGCTCGGTTGGGTCGCCTACGTTGTTCGCTAATGCTTGGTATAGGTGTAGATTTCGTTGAAAGTAACCACTGCCTTTCGTTCCAAGCTGGTCACCC
>NZ_QMHO01000021.1 GCF_003313505.1 Pedobacter nanyangensis
AGGTCGGTGCCTATCCTTACAAGCCCCCTCCAGAAATGGTCGGGGCTTTTTCTTTTTATGCCCACTGGAAGTAGGTCAAAAAATGGGTGAGGTGTTTGGCTCAGATCAAATACTAACTATAATACGTGATCTGTATCAGATTTACTAACAATGTTACTGGTATTGCGTTAATAAATTCCGCTAAACCATATAATTTGGTTATCTTTGTGGTTTATAAATCATATACACATAAATGAGTTTTTTTGTTGAAAGAAGAAGGGAAGTAATGCAGCATATTGAAAAATATATGCTAGAGATGATGCCTGAATATCTCAAACCTATTGATGAAATTTGGCAACCATCTGATTTTTTGCCCGACGCAAGTAAAGATGATTTTTTTCAGCGAGTAAAAGACCTACAACAAAGCGCAAGTGAGTTGTCATATGATTTAGTAGCTGTACTGATTGGAGATACCATAACAGAGGAAGCATTGCCCACTTATGAATCATGGTTGGCAATGGTTGATGGTGTTAGCCGCGATGAGGAAGGCGGTTGGATGAAGTGGAACAGGCACTGGACTGCTGAAGAAAATAGACACGGAGATTTATTGAACAAATATCTATATCTTTCCGGACGTGTAGATATGCGTCAAATGGAAATGTCAACCCAGTATCTTATAGCTGATGGTTTTGATATTGGCACAGGGCATGATCCATATAGAAATTTTATTTATACTTCTTTCCAAGAATTAGCAACCAATGTATCACATAGACGTGTGGCTTCTTTGGCGAAAAAAGATGGCGATACATTATTATCTAAAATGTGTGGAGTGATTGCTTCTGACGAAGCTAGGCATGCAAAGGCTTATAAGGATTTTATCAAGCAGATTTTTGCCGTTGATGCCAACGAAGCAATGCTCGCTTTTGAGGATATGATGCGTAAAAAAATTGTAATGCCAGCTCACTTCCTGAGAGAAGTTGGACTTCCAATTGGGCAGGTATTTGGGCATTTTACGGATGCGGCACAGCGTTTAGGGGTTTATACAGCTATTGACTATGTGGATATCCTAAAACAGCTTATTGTGGAATGGAATATCGAAAGCATTAAGGAGCTTAATGAAGCTGGAGAAAGAGCCCGAGATTATATCATGAACTTGCCTAGCCGTTTACTAAGGGTAGCTGAAAGAATGAAAAATCCTACCATTGACTACAAGTTTAAATGGATATTAGCATAAAAAAAAGCCACGATAATTCGTGGCTTTTTTTTATGCTAATATTTTAGGGCATCTACATATTCCTTCTATACTGTCCACCTACTTCATATAGGGCGTTACTAATTTGGCCTAACGAACAGATTTTGCAAACCTCCATTAGCTTATTGAAGATATTCTCACCATTAACGGCCGCTTTTTGCAGATTTTTCAATGCTTCTGGTGCTTCATTTTCATTACGTTTTTGAAAAGCTTGTAAAGTGCTAATCTGATATTGCTTTTCTTCCTCTGTAGCACGGATAACCTCACCTGGAACAATAGTGGGCGAACCATTTTTATTGAGGAAAGTATTTACACCAACAATTGGGAATTCGCCTGTGTGTTTTAAAGTTTCGTAGTATAAACTTTCTTCCTGTATCTTGCCCCGTTGGTACATGGTTTCCATGGCACCTAATACGCCACCTCTGTCGTTGATGCGTTTAAATTCAGCTAATACAGCTTCTTCCACCAAGTCAGTTAACTCTTCAATAATAAAAGCACCTTGTAAAGGGTTCTCATTTTTGGCCAAACCTAGTTCTCGGTTGATAATAAGCTGAATGGCCATCGCCCTGCGTACCGATTCTTCTGTTGGAGTGGTAATGGCTTCGTCATAGGCATTGGTATGCAGTGAGTTGCAGTTGTCGTAGATGGCGTAAAGTGCCTGTAGCGTGGTTCTGATGTCGTTGAAATCTATTTCTTGTGCATGCAACGAACGTCCAGAAGTTTGGATGTGGTACTTTAATTTTTGTGAACGATCATTTCCTTTGTACTTATTTTTGATGGCTTTGGCCCAAATTCTTCTGGCTACCCGGCCAATTACCGCATATTCTGGGTCAATACCATTGCTAAAGAAGAATGAAAGGTTTGGCGCAAAATCATCGATATGCATGCCTCTGCTCAAGTAGTATTCCACAAAGGTAAAACCATTACTCAAGGTAAAAGCCAACTGTGAAATAGGATTTGCACCAGCTTCGGCAATATGGTATCCTGATATGGAAACAGAATAGAAGTTGCGTACTTTTTCGGTAATGAAGTAATGTTGGATATCACCCATCATTCTCAAGGCAAATTCAGTGGAGAAAATACAAGTGTTTTGTGCTTGGTCTTCTTTTAAGATGTCTGCTTGCACCGTTCCACGTACTGAGCTTATTGCTTTGGCTTTGATTTGTTCATAGATGTCATTCGGTAGTACTTGGTCTCCGGTTACACCCAATAACATTAATCCTAAGCCGTTATTACCTTCTGGAAGCGCACCGTTGTATGATGGTCTGTTGAGGCCTTTTGCTTTGAAAATTTGATTGATCTTGGCAATTACCTCATCCTGTAACCCGTTTTCGATAATGTATTTCTCACATTGCTGATCGATCGCTGCGTTCATGAAGAATCCCAAAAGCATAGGAGCAGGGCCATTGATGGTCATCGAAACGGAAGTGCTAGGCGCACATAAATCAAAGCCAGAATATAGCTTTTTGGCGTCGTCCAAAGTGGCAATGCTTACGCCTGAATTTCCAATCTTTCCGTAAATATCTGGACGTAAATGAGGATCTTCTCCATACAGGGTCACCGAATCGAAAGCGGTAGATAAGCGATGTGCCGGCTGACCCAAGGAAACATAGTGGAAACGTTTATTGGTTCTTTCTGGTCCTCCTTCACCTGCAAACATACGGGTTGGGTCTTCTCCATCGCGCTTTAGCGGGAAAACACCGGCAGCGTAAGGGAATTCGCCAGGCAAATTTTCAGTAAGTAGCCATTTTAAGATGTCGCCCCATTCTTCGTAGCGAGGTAGTGCCACTTTCGGGATTTTAAGCTTGGATAAAGATTCATAGAATAGCGGCTGTTTGATCTCTTTATCTCGTACTTTGTAAATAAAAAAGTCTTGTTGATAGTTGTGTTTGGTACTAGGCCATTCTCTTAAAAGGCGTTTGCATTCGCCATCCAGTTGTTCTTCGTATAGCGAATAGAGCTTTTCTAGGTCTTCTGTAGAAGCTTTTTCCTCGGTTTTAAGTAAGTTGACTACCCCATGGAGCTGATACATTTTACGGGCTATGCCAACTTGTTTGGCTACCCATCCATTGTATTGTTCACTGGCTTCGGCAATTTCAGATAAATATCGGGTGCGTTCTGGCGGAATGATGTATATTTTTTCGGATTGACTGGAAGTCATCTCCATTTTCGCCGTGAAATCTACGCCTGTCCTTTCTTGGATTTTTTGGAGCAAGGCTACAAATAGATTGTTCATGCCAGGGTCGTTAAATTGTGAGGCCATGGTTCCATAAACTGGAATTTCCTCATCCTTGGCATCGAAGATATTGTGGTTGCGTTTATACTGCTTCCTTACGTCACGTAGCGCATCTAAAGCACCTCGCTTATCGAATTTATTGATGGCCACTAAATCTGCAAAATCCAACATGTCTATTTTTTCCAACTGAGTAGCCGCACCAAATTCAGGGGTCATTACATATAGAGATACATCTGAATGTTGGGTAATTTCGGTGTCTGATTGCCCGATCCCTGACGTTTCTACAATGATGAGGTCAAATCCTGCCGCTTTACAGATATCAATGCTCTCCTGTACGTTTTTTGACAAGGCTAAATTGGCTTGTCGGGTTGCGAGCGACCTCATATAAACCCTTGGGTTGTTGATGGCGTTCATCCGTATCCTATCGCCTAATAAGGCGCCGCCTGTTTTTCTTTTCGAAGGGTCAACGGATATAATGGCAATGGTTTTATCTTTTACTTCGATTAAAAATCTCCGTACCAACTCATCAACCAAGGAAGATTTACCCGCACCTCCAGTCCCTGTAATCCCCAAAACCGGGGGTTGTGAGGTGCTTTGCAGTTTCTTCAGTGTAATTTCAAACTCATCGGCGTTGTTTTCTGCAGAAGAAATGAGCCTTGCAATTTTTCGGTTCTCTTTTTCCTGTAAATTTTCAGTTTCATCCTTTAGGTTTTCTATGGTAGCAAAATCTGTTTGCTGTAGCATGTCGTTGATCATGCCCTGCAGGCCCATTTTTCTACCATCGTCTGGAGAATAGATCTTTGAAATTCCGTAGGCCTCCAATTCCTTAATTTCGTCAGGAAGGATTACACCACCTCCGCCACCGAATATTTTGATGTGTGATGCACCGCGTTCCTGCAATAAATCGTACATATACTTGAAATATTCGATGTGCCCACCTTGATAGGAAGTCATGGCAATGCCTTGAACATCCTCCTGAATGGCGCAGTTTACCACTTCTTCTACCGAACGGTTATGGCCAAGGTGAATTACTTCGGCTCCGCTAGATTGTAAAATCCTGCGCATGATGTTGATGGTGGCGTCGTGCCCATCAAAAAGTGCTGCAGCGGTTACGAAACGTATTTTATGGGAAGGCTTATAGATTTCAATTTTTTCCATAGTATGTAAATTCCAGAAGGGGAAATTGCTTTTGCTGAATATAAAATTGGTTAGAAATTACTCATCAAATGTACATTTTTATCAGGGGTTTGGCAAGGTGCGGGCATTGTGCTTATCTTAAAAGTAGCCACTATTTGTTATTTAAATGACAATAAACGTAGCCTTAAAATACAAATCCCCAATTCGGAGGATTGAATTGAGGATTTATATTGCAAATTTGATAAAGCTGTTATTTCATGGCCTCTGTAATTACTTGTCCAATGCTGCCACTAGGTTGTTGTATGTGCAACAATGCGGATACGGTAGGAGCAATGTCGGTCATGGCGTAAGATTTATTGGTTTTGCCTGGTTTTATACCCCAGCCCATAAATAGTGCAGGAATATGGCTGTCATAAGGGTTCCAAGCTGCATGGCCCGTACCTGGGTTTAATGTTGGGTACCAGCCTGCATCCAAGATAATGTAGACATCGCCACTCCTACGTGCGTTATAACCATTGGTAATTTTGTTTTTAAGTTCTTGAGGGATGCTTACATTGCCCAAATTTTTAATATCTACCGCATTAAGCACACCTTCTTGTTTAATCAGGTAATCGATGCTTAGTTGTTTGATTTTGCCATAGTCGGCATTTGCCGCTTTAATGGCATCGGTATCAAAAATCAATTGGTTATTGATTAAGGTAAATATGGCACCTTTTACATTGAATTCTTTCAAGATCAAGCTATCCAATTCGGTTTTAAATTTCTTCGCATTTAATCCACCGGCAGGTAATTTATTCTCTTTTGAAAAACCTGGTACATGAGTTACGCCATGATCGGCAGTTAAGAAGAACAAGTAATTCCCTTTGCCGATGGTTTTGTCCAAGTAGGCAAAAAAGTCTTCTAAATCTTTATCTAATCTTAAATAAGTATCTTCCAGCTCAATGGAGTTTGGTCCAAACTGGTGCCCTACATAGTCGGTAGACGATAAGCTTACCGCGAGGAAATCGGTATTGCCAGTTTGTCCCAGTTTTTCGGCTGGGATGGCTGCTTTGGCAAATTCCAACGTAAAAGTATTGCCATAGGGCATGCTGGCCATCATAGCATAGTTTTTATTCACATATTGCTTAAATAAGTGCGGAAAAGTAGCCGTTTTTTCTCCTTTAAATAATCTCTCATAAGGTTTATCGTCTGCAGTACTTTCTGTGTAGGTTTCAATTGGATAAAGTGTATGCCAATCTTTTGCGAAATACGTGTTAGGTAATTTTCTGGCGTTAAAATCATTAACCCAAGCAGGTAATTGTTGCATGTAATGGGTACTGGTAATGAAATTTCCAGTCAGATCATCGTACCAAAAAGAGCCATTTGCGGTATGGCCACCGGGCAGAATAGCACCCCTGTCCTTGATAGATACGCTGATCACCTTGCTCCTAAAGTTGGTAGCCATTCGTAATTCATCTGTAACGGTAGTTACCAATAAATTTTTGGGCGACATCAATCCTTCTTTACTGGTGCTGCCCACAGTTTTTACCTCTTTATCTTCTACGCAGTAAACATCTCTTCCCAGCTGAGGGTCAAACCAGTTGTTCCCAATTATTCCGTTGATGGCCGGTACCGAACCCGTATATACAGAGGAGTGGCCACAAGCAGTTAAGGTAGGTGTATATGGTATTAAAGTATTTTCGGCCGAAAATCCTTCATTAATTAAACGTTTGAAACCTCCTTGTCCATATCGGCTATAAAAGCGGTAGAGATAATCCCAACGCATCTGATCTACTACCATACCAACTACAAGCTTGGGTCTGGCAACGGTTTGTGGATAGTTTGGCGTAGATGTGGTAGTGGCTGATTTAGCTGTTTTTTGGGCGCTTGCACCACCTGCAAATAGGATCGCAAATGACAAGCACAGGAATTTTACTTTCATTTAATGGTTTTTTTATAAAGGTATTAAATGCCTATTAAGTTAATAGGGAAATATTGTAAATATTTCATATCATTTGCTATTTGGATGTTTTTATATGATTTCGGCCACCACAAAAGTGCTTCCACCTATAAAAATTAAATCTTTGGGTTGTGCTTTTAATTTTGCCTCAGCCAGAGCTGTTGCTACACTATTGAATACTTGCCCACTTAAATTAAAGCTGGCTGCTTTTTCAGCGAGTTCTTGGGCGGGCAATGCTCTTTCCAATTCAGGTTGGCAGAAATAGTAAATGGCGTTTTGAGGTAATAGCGATAATACCGCGGTAATGTCTTTATCTTTAACCATGCCAATTACCATGTGCAATTTTTCATGGGGTGTTTGTTGAATGTTTTGCACCACTTCGGCAATACCAGCTTTGTTATGGCCGGTGTCGCAAATCATTAATGGATTTTTGGCCAATGTTTGCCATCTGCCCTGCAGGCCAGTGAGCTCTTTTACCCTTTTTAGCGCTTCGTAAACAGCTTTGTTTTCAATTTTGTAACCAATTGCGCTCAATACCCTAACAGATTGTAGCACGGTGATGATATTTTTTCGTTGATAGTTTCCGGTCAAATCAAGGTTTAGCTCGGTATTGGTGTTGTCCTTAATTCCTTGGATGTTTAACTGCAGTGAGTTTGATTTTGCGTTAGCACCAGCAATCCGTAGCTCGTCTTCGGCAAATGTTAAATGGGCATTTTGCTCCTTTGCTTTTTGCTCAAAAACGGGATCTGTTTCGGGGTGGTGCTCACCAATAACTACTGGCGTGTTTTGCTTAATGATACCTGCTTTTTCAAAAGCAATTTCAGCAAAAGTATTGCCCAACATATTGGTATGGTCAAGGCTGATGTTGGTAATGATAGATAGATCTGGGTGGATGATATTGGTAGAATCGAGCCGACCACCTAAACCTACTTCAATAATGGCCACATCTACTTTTTCCTGGGCAAAATATGAGAAGGCCATGGCTACGGTTACTTCAAAAAAAGACGGTTCAATTTTTTCTATAAAAGATTGTTGCGCTTTCACAAAGCTGGTTACGAAACTTTTGGGCACCATTTTGCCGTTAATGCGTATGCGCTCCCTAAAATCTTTGAGATGGGGTGAAGTATATAAACCTGTTTTATAGCCTGCTTTTTGCAAAATAGCAGCCAACATGTGTGAGGTGGAGCCTTTGCCGTTGGTACCTCCAATATGGATGGTTTTATATTGATTTTGAGGGTTGTTTAAAGCTGAGCAAAAGGCTATGGTGTTATGTAAATCTTTTTTAAATGCCACTGCACCAACTCTTGTAAACATGGGTAGGCGACTATAGAGATAGTCTACGGTTTGGCTGTAATTCATCATGATGTTTCAAAGATAGGCGAAGTTTTAATTTTTTGCCATGGTTTTGGCTCAAACCTCAGAGGTTTTAGTAAACGGTAAAGTTTTTAAATAATGCAGGAAATCATTTCGGGCGTAGTCGAGAACCGAAGCCATCTTAAAGGGACTATAAGTGTTGTAGGATTGCTTCGTTCTTCGCCATGACGAGAGTGGGTTGAGCTTCGGTTCTCCGCTCGTTGCACTGCGTTTGAAATGACGGGAATGGGTTAGGCTTGTGCTCGGAAGAAACCTTACTTTACCAAAAACTTGAAAGGCACGTAAAAAATACGGATTTCAGGGCCTTTGGTAATGGCATTTAGCGAAGCATTTAGCATGGCTCTTTCACATTTATCTTCCAGAGCATTGTTTTTAAAGGTGGTTCCTTTTGCTCCTGCAGTTGCTCGAACAATTCTTCCCGATTTGTTTACCTCTATTTTTACCATGATGGTGCCTGTTTCTTGTCCGTCATCTTCTGGTTTTACAAAGTTTTTGAAATGACTTAAGGGAAGTGGTTTATTGCCAAATCCAGAACCGCCATCACCATAGAAAGGTGCTAAAGGGTCGCCGTCAGGGTCGCCCTGATTGCCAGGTGTTGAACCAGTTCCGTCGCCACCACCTGTGGTGTTACTCTTTTTATTAGCAGGGAAAAGGGCTTTCGGATCTGGTTTCCAGTCCTTATCTTTATTATTTTGAGTATTGCTAGGATTGGCGTTGCTTTTGGTTTCCTTGGTATTTACACTTACGGCATCTTCGTTATCTTGTGTAGTAAGATTTTTATCGCTCAATTGAGAAGAAGTGCTTTTAGTAGTAGGGTCTGGTGTAACCTGATCGGGTTTTTTGCCATTTGCATCGGGTGCCATCGAGGGCTCCTCCATGCTGGTATAATCGGTTCCCATGCCTGTTACCGATGTACCATAGTTAACCACCATGCCACCCATGCCCAATTCCTCATTGGGTTCGAATTTGCCAATTATCCAAATAAAGCTCAGCGCAATAAAAGAGCCCATCAGTACCGTAGAGATGACCAATGCCTTGGGATAATTATTTTCTTCTTTATGGTTTTGTGCCATGTTTATTTCTTCTGTTCTACAGCAAGAACAACTTTTAATTTCAGTTTGTTAGCTACGTCAAAAACTTTCATGGTATTTTCGATGGAAACGCCCCTGGCTACGTATAAAACGATGGTTAAATCCGTATGCTGTTGAATAAAGCTTTGGATTTTTGCTTCCATGGCTTCTAGTGTTACGGGTTGTTTGTCTACAAAATAGTTGAGGTTTTCATCAATGCTAACCGTAATAGATTTTTGGTTATTGGCCTGCTGCCCAGAAGAGGAACGGGGCAACAACAATTTTACCACTTGAGGGTTTACTACTGCAGAAGCTAAGAGGAAAAACAACATCAAGAAGAACATAATGTCGTTTAAGGCAGCGGTGTGCACTTCTACATTGCCCTTTTTTCTGTTCTTTAAATTCATTATTTCCCTGGTTCTTCTAATAGATCGATAAAATCAATAGCGTCGGTTTCCATTTTAAGGATGATTTTCTCAACCATCATATTCAAAATGTGATAGAGTACGTAGGCCATGATCCCAATGATTAAGCCTGTTGCCGAAGTGATCATTTTGGTATATAAACCACCAGAAATGGTGCCAATTTCAATGGCTCCCTGAGCCGACACCTCTCGGAAAATGGTAATTACCCCGATAATAGTGCCCACGAAACCAAGCATGGGTGCAATACCAGCTATAATTCCTAAAATGCCGATATTTTTTTCCAGTTTAGAAACTTCTAGCTTGCCAGTATTTTCAATAGCACCTTCAATTTCCTTAATAGGACGTCCAATGCGCTTTAACCCTTTTTCGAGCATGCGTGCCAAAGGTGAGGCCGTGTTTTTGCAGAGTGCAATGGCATTTTCCAACCTGCCATCTTTAATGTTCTGTCTAATCTGGAACAACAAATTGGTGTCGTTTTTAGAAGCTTTTCGGATGGTCAAGTATCTTTCAATAAAAATCACTAAGCCTAAAAAAGCCAATAAGCTCAGCGGAATCATTACCCAACCGCCTTTAAAAAGTAAATCAATAAAATGAAGATCTTCTTGTGTTTTTACTGCTGTGGTAGGTACAGCCTGAGCCGTATCAGCTAGGTTTTGTACGGTATCTTGTAAGGTGGTTAGTAATAATATCATTGTGTGCTAATTATTTTTAATGGGTTGAACGTACATTTTTGGGTTTTTAAACTGTTTACGAAATTTAACAACGTATTTTTGTGCCGAATCGATATTGTTGTACGATGCAATACTGATTTTCTTATAAAGCTTTCCTGGCATTTTAGCTATTTTAGCTTCAAAACCGTGCTTTTTCATGTAGGCAATATATTCTTCTACTTCCGATTCTCTGGCAAAAGCCGCGGCAATAATATCATAAGTTATCGTTGGTTTTACTTCGCTTTTATTCGTGGTAACCTTTAATGTATCCTTTGCCGGCTGTACATCTAGCCCTACTTTTTCGGCATTTTGCATAATGCTATCAGCGAAATCCAAAGAATCTTTTTGATTTTGCAGATTACTGCGTTCAATAGGCACTACCATTTTTTCGTTTGGATTAACGTTGGGTTTGCCAAAATTTTGGAACAGCTCAGGTTTTACAAAATAGACGATGGCTATCAATACTGCTGCAACCAGCAAGCCAATGCTCACTTTTTGATAAAGTGGCATGGTTCTTTTTTCGTCTTCTAGAGGTTCTTCTAACTCGTCATCATCATATTCGCCAATGAGTGTGTTTTCTTCCGAAATCCTATTGCGAGCATCGTCAAAATCCCATTCGTGGGTTGTAGCTGTTAATGTTAATTCGTCCTCATTTTCAGCTTTGCCTAAATCGCTATGGTTTTCGGTGCGGGATAGGTTCGTATCTGAAGTGCTTTCGTTTTCCTCGGTTTCGTCCTCCTGGTACACGTCATCATCAGAAATAACATTTTCGCCCTCAAAGTTCCAGGTTTCCGGTATTCTTTTTTCTTCTTTAGCGTCTATTTCGTTGTTTTCGCCTGTCGGATTTTCAGTATCTACTTCTGCAATTTCCTCATATACTTCTGTATCTGTGGCTTCGTTGTTTTCAATAGATGTCGCAGTGTCTTCCTGTATTTCCTGTGTTTCAGCTTCAGTTATCTCCTCGTGTATTTCTTCCACGGGAAGTTGTTCTTCTGTGAGAATTTCTTCAGGTGTTTCAATATCTTTACTTTCAGCTGTTGTTTCGGCGTCGTCCACTGGAGGGGGGGTAAGGGTTTCCTCGGGCGTAGCCTCTTCGTTCAACTTCTCCTGAGGTTCAGTTTCATTGCTTTCGGTAAGCGGTTGACCTTCCAATTTAGCCATTTCATGCTCAAATTCAGGAACCTCTGGCTGCTCAATTTTTGGTTCTGGCGCAGGAGTTTCATTGGTTGCACTGGTAACTGGTTTTGTAGTTTCTATGCCAATGGTTTCCGGTTGTTGAACATTTGCTGTTACTGTAGGTAAGGCAAAAAAATCGAAACCAATGTTGATATCTTGGTTAGCCTTAAAGATAAGTTCGTTACCTGTTTGCGTAAGAAAGCCTAGGTTTTCGAGCTGATACTCGCCGTTTTGCAGCCCTTTTTGGATCTCGTTGACAAATTGGCTGATGAAATACTTGGCTGAATCTTCGGAAATTCCTCTTTTGGTTTGGATATATTGCGATAGGTTGGTGTGCTCCAAAACATCGGAACTGAACTCCAATGCGTAGCTAGGAGGCAAAAACGAGTGCGTTTCTGCATCGTACCTTCCTGGTGTTTTCTTTTTGTAAAAAGTACCCAAGCCTTCAATTCCTATTTGTTTACGGGTTTTTAAAAGCTCTATCAGGTATTGCAATATATCCATTTGGGTAAAAATAATTATAAAATTTAACCTTTTAAAACGAATAGGTTAAGCCGCCAAAGATATTAAAACCATTTTGACGATAGTATAAAAATTTACTGTAATTGGTATTTAAAATATTGTTAGCTCTGGCAAATGCCGAAATTTTATCATTGATTTTGTAGCTGGCACCCACGCCCAAATCAACAAACCCTTTGATGTTTACAATGGTTTCATTGTTATAGTCAGGAACAGGAGGGTAGCTGCCATCGGGATTTAACGGGTTGGCTAAGAATACTTTTGCTTTACTGTCATCTTGTAGGGCAACGGAGGCATCAAAAGTTAGCTTTTTGTTAAATACGAAACTGAAGTTTGACGTTAAACGCATTTGGGGTTTAAAGTAACTTTCTTTTTCAGTACCGGCCTTGTAATCTTCCATGTTCAGTTTACCTGTCCATTTTAAATTGTCACTAACCTGAACGGTCAATTCACCTTCCAGTCCCAAAATTTTAGTTTTGCCAAAGTCGTAGATCACGTCAAATTTGTTAAACGAGCCAAAGCTGTTCACAAATAAAGGCATATCGGTAATTTCTTTGCTGTAGAAACGTGCCTTATATCCAAATCCTGGGCCACCAGTACCTTTAATACCACCGCTGATGCTCAGTTTCTCGATACTGTTTTTGATAAAGATATTTTGGTTCAGAAACGGGTTTTCATCAGTAAGATCTTTTAAGGTATTGCGGTTTACGTCGCCTTTAATTTCACCAAATATTTGAAGGAAATCAGGGATTAGCGTAAAATCGGCCGTTACCGATGGGAAAAATCTGGTGGTTGAATTACTGCCAAATTCTTGTGTAATGTTGGCGCCAGCAATAATTTTTACGCCACCTGCTTGTAATTTAATGTACGGATTTAGGCGTAACAGGTGGTTGGATACGCTGGTAGCTACATCTTTGGTATTGCCAAATTCGGCCGATGCCGCCAAGCCTAAATTGAAGCTACTGATACGTTTGTTCAAATATCCCGTTAGGGTAAGTGCTTTTTCCTTTGCGCTATACTTATCGCTAAAAAAGTAGCCATTCATTTTTGCTGCGTAGCTAAAAGCATCCGGATCGGAGGTGAACTTGCTAATCGCTTCGCCTTCCAGTTCAAAGAAATTAAGGGTCTGTTTAGCGGGATCAGGGTTTAAAGTTGGGTTATTTTCATCAATGCCATAAAAGTAAAGTCCGTGTCTTTGGTAGTTCAATTTGCCATTTAAAGTGTTGTTTTCGCCAATACTGCGAGCAAAAACGCTTAATTGTTGTTTATTTTCATTTTGTTTATTCAACTTGCCCTCGTTGCTGAAATGCCTGAAGAATACACCAGTTTGCAGGGCCGGATCTTGCCCCATTCCTATGTAAGCTTCGGCCAAGGTGGTTCCTAAATTACCTGCACCGCCTTTCACATAATTGTTGGTCAAAGGTGCTTGGCGCTCATCGGCTACCTTTTGGGCCTGTAGTTTTTGAATGTCGGTATTTAGTTCAAGTTTCCTGTCGGTAAGTTGGTAGTTGAACTTTGCCTTGTAAGTTTTAAGGTTATCCAAGTCAGGACTTCTTCTCAACTTCACTGCTTCGGCTAGCACGGGTTTGTACGGGCGTATAATTTCGATTTCTTCGCTCAGCGTTTTTTCTGTTTTTTCGGGAGGTTTTACATCCTGCGCATGCAGGCCAAATGCTCCTAAAATTAAGCCAAGCGTTATATATGCGGTTTTATTAAATCTCATGGTGTGTCTTTCTAGTTGATTTTTGCCAATTTTTCTTTTGCGGTAGGAACAATATCATCCTTGCCTTCATAATTGTCGATGATACTCAACAAGGTACTTTTTGCCTGCATCTTATCTTTTAACGCCAGGTAATTATCGGCCAATAGAATAAATGATTTTGCTACCCAATAATCATAGGATGGCATGTTATTAATCAGGTCGAAACAAGTTTTTTGAGAAGTCTTGTAATCGCCTTTGGCATACTGTAAAGCAGCAATGTTGTATTTAGCCTCGGCAGCGGCCAATGTTTTGGTGGTTGCTACCACTTTGTTAAATGATTTAATGGCTGCCGTGGTATCTGCTTTCAATAAATAAGCCTTACCTGCAAATAGGTCAGAGCTGTTTTTTTCCTCTTCTGAAGATTTTTCAGAAGTTTTAACGATGTCAGCGTATTTCAGCATTTCATCAGGCATGTTTAAAGCGGTGTATGCCTTAATCAAGTTGTTGATGGCATAGCTGTGGTGAGCCTTATAATCGGCCGTGGTTTCCAATCTTTTTAAGTACACAATGGCTTCGTTATACTTTTTCTCATCCATTAACACTTTTGAGACACTCATTAACGAACGCTCGGTATAATCACTGGTCCAATCGTTAAGGATGTAATCATAATCTTGTATGGCTTCTGCCGAGCGGCCTAATTTGACCAAAGATTCGGCCCTGATAAATTTGGCTTCCTTATCATGGATAGGTTTAGGGAACTTTTCCAAGTAAGAATTGATGGCTTCATAAGCACCTTGGGCATCGCCCCGAAGGTAAATATTGTTGGCCGATTGGAACATGATGTTATCCTGCTCGCTGGTGGAATAATTACCCAGTGGAGTGGTAGCCGCATAGGAGATGAATCCATTGGCATCACCGCGGTCTACATAAATATTCTTGATAGATTCAAGCGACTGTTTAGCTTCAGGAGCACTTGGATAGTCTCTGATCACCTTTTTGAACGACTCTAGTGCCGCATCATCTTGGTCCTGGTTGTATTGCACCAAACCAATGGTTAAAAGCGCTTTAGGTACATAACTGCTGCGAGGATACTTGGCAACTAAGCCCACCAAATCCGTTTTTGATTTTTCGAAATCACCTTTGTTAAAGTAAGTGTAGGCAGTTTCAAAGCCTGCATCGTCAGCGTAGTTTGAGTTAGGGAATTGTTGCAATAAGCTTTGCATGGTGCCAATTTTGGCGTCGTCTTGCTTTTGTAAACCCTGGATCATCCCGCGTTGAAACAGGGCATAATCTTCACCGGTTTGTTTACTGCTAATGATACGGTTGTAGTACGAAAGTGCGTCGCTGTAGTTTTTGTTCACGAAATACGAATCCGCTAAGCGAAGCATGGCATCATTTACGGTTTTAGCATCTTTATCAGCGCCCCTTAAAAAGCGTTCAAAGTAATTAGCTGCTTTCACGTACTTTTCGTCTTCAAAGGCCGCATAACCTAAGGCATAGTTGGCAAAGTTGTACACGTCGGTTTTCTTGGCCTCTTCCATAGCAAGGAACTTTTCGAAAGTTTTAACCGATTCGCCGTACTTTCTCAATTCGTACATCGATTCGGCCATCCAATAAACGCTCAAGGCATAAATCTCGCTGTCTTCCTGGAAATTTCCCGAACGTAAAAACATTGATAAGGCATTAGGGAAAGCCCTTTCGTTGTAAAACTCCAAACCTCTAAAATAGGTTACTTTTTGGTAAGCGGCTTTTGCTTCTGGGGTTTTATTAGGGATGGGCTCTAAAATATCAATGGCTGCCTGGTAGTTTTTGCTGGTCAGTAGAATTTCGCCCAAAAGTGTTTTGGCTTCGTTGATCCTTTTCGAAGTTGGAAATGTTTTAAGAAAGTTCTGCGTAGCGTCTAAGGCCTGTTGGTTAAACTCTAGTTCGTAGCTCAATTTAGCATAATTGATCCAAGCTTCCTCTTGGAGGTTTTTATCGAAATCTAGCCTAGAAGCCCTAAAGAAAGCATTTCTGGCTTTTTCCTTGGCATTTAATTTCAAGGCCGATTTTCCCAAGGTGAACATCCCATTCTGTAAGTACACATCGTCGGTGTTCAGTTTTTCTAATACCGTTACCGATTCTTTGTATTTGCCATTTTGGAAAAGGGCGTAACCATATTGGTAAACAAAAAGGTTGTTTTTTACCTGATTTTGATCCTTTTGGTAAAAAAGGGCAAAGTATTTCTCTGCATTCTTAAACTCCGATTTTGAGAAATAAGAGGCGGCCACCAAACTTAGCATTTCAGCCTCATATTTTTGTTTGGTTTTTTCCATCACCGGAATGGCATAATCAATCACATCATCATAACGCTCATCCAAATAGTACATCGAAGTGATGTAGTATGGGTAGCTGGCCTCATAAGTAGGGGAACCTTTCAGTTTTTCAAAATTGGCCAGTGCCGTTTTGTATTCTTTATTAAGGTAGTTGATGTAAGCAAAATAGTAAGTGGCACTTTCCTGAAAAGGGGAGTCCTCTTTTTTTACGGCTTCAAATAAAGGTTCTGCCTTTTCAATATCATTTTGTTCAAAATAGGCATAGCCTTGTTTAAACTGATACTCTACACGTTGCTTTTGCGAAAGCGAATTGGGGTCTGCTTGGTTAAACCACTCTAGCGCTTTTACGTAATCTTTTTTGGCAAAATAAGCCTTTCCCATGTGGAAATAAGCCAATTTTGTATTTGGGTTTAAAGGATACTCTCTGATGAATTCTTGGAAAAGTGCTTCGGCATCGTCATTGCCCAATTCTATGGCACAAACAGCTGCATAAAACTTGGCGTTTTCCTTGATAATGGAAAGTTCGGCACTACTTTGTTGTTGCGTACTTGTTTTACTACGGTATTGCTCTACTAATTTAAATTGTTGTGCAGCGGCTACATATTTCTCGTTTCTAAGCAGCTCTAATCCGCTTTGGTAATTTTGGTTCAGTTTTATCAGCGGACTAGTTTGGGCATGTCCAAAACCGTATCCACTGGCTATAAACAGTGGAACCAATAAGTATCTTTTTTTCATTTGCGTATTTCTTTAAGTAGCTTTTTTACGGCATTACTTGGTTAGCTATGGCCAATTACCCATTTTATTGTGCAATGGTTTTAGCTAGGGTTGATACTAAAATAGAATTAATGTGCTTAGCTATCAACATAAGAAATTAACATCTGTTGATAACAGAGATTTAACGAAATGGTTGTGAGCTTGGTATGCACGGTTAAAAAGTTTTTAACATGGCTTTAATCATTGCTGAAGTTTAAATAGCTTGACTATTTTGATGTGTGGCCGACCCTGAAATAAATTACCTTCGGTGAACTCGCCAAGGCTCGGTTTACTGCATAGCTTTCCGCTTCGCTACAGGTCAGGGTGACGCAAAACCAACGCTCCGTCATGCTGAATTTATTTCAGCATCAGTTTTACAGGTTAATTTAGAGCTCAGTCTTCAATAAATGGAGTTACTGCAACTTGTTAGTGTTTTTCCTTAAAATGCCCCAATATTTTCCCTCATTGTAGTTCCAGTTGGCAAAGCCCGAACCCAAAATAATAGCGACAGAAATAATGATGAGGTTGAAGATGAAAGTACCTAGGTGAGAGAAGGTAAAGAAGTCGTATTCTGTGTCGCCAATGATAAAGTAGTTCACTAAATCAATTAAAATAGAAAGGGGCAAAGCAACGGTAATAAAAGTTTGGTAGCTGTGTTTCCGCCAGCTCCATTTTTTCCGTTTTTCAGTCCAATAATCTACAAATTCTTTTTCTTTAGGGGTCATTAGCTATCTTTTTGGCTGGCCAAAAGATAAAGAACAGCCATTCTAACAGCTACGCCATTTTCTACCTGATTTAAAATGATAGACTGTTTGCTGTCAGCCACATCACTGGTAATCTCTACCCCGCGGTTAATAGGGCCTGGGTGCATCACTACAATTTCTTTATCTAAGTTGTCAAGAATTTGCTTGTTTAAGCCGTACATCATCGAATATTCTCTCCCCGTTGGGAAATATTTGATGTCCATACGTTCAAGCTGTATGCGCAACATGTTGGCCACGTCGCACCAATTGAGTGCCTTAATTAAATCATGTTCTACTTTAACGCCCAAGGCACCAATGTGCTTCGGAATTAAAGTGGTAGGCCCGCAAACCATTACCTCTGCGCCTAGTTTTTGTAAGCAAAGAATGTTAGAAATGGCCACACGAGAGTGCAGGATATCACCCACAATCACCACCTTTTTGCCAGCTACATCGCCAAGTTTTTCTCTGATGGAGAAAGCATCCAGTAAAGCCTGTGTAGGATGTTCATGTGCGCCATCGCCAGCATTTACAATCTGTGCGTTGATATGGCGACTGAGGAACTGGCCTGCTCCGGCGTAAGGGTGGCGCATCACCACCATATCCACTTTCATGGCCAAAATATTATTAACCGTATCAATCAGGGTTTCGCCCTTGCTTACCGACGAAGAGGAAGCGGCGAAATTCACCACATCGGCCGAAAGTCTTTTTTCAGCCAGTTCAAAAGAAAGTTTGGTACGGGTTGAGTTTTCGAAAAAGATATTGGCAATGGTAATGTCTCTTAAAGAAGGCACCTTTTTAATCGGCCTGTTAATCACCTCCTTAAAATTATCAGCAGTTTCGAAAATCAATTCAATATCATTCAGGTTAATATCTTTGATGCCTAAAAGATGTCGTGTTGATAATTTGTCTGCTGCCATTTTATTGCTTTTCTGATAATAAAATTACTTTATCTTCTCCTTCGTTTTCCTTCCAGCTCACCTTTACCTTTTGTGAGTCAACCGAGTCAACCTGCATACCAATGTAGTTAGCCTCAATGGGCAGGTGCCTCGAAAACCTACGGTCAATTAAAACCATAAGCTCTACACTTTCAGGACGGCCATAGGCCAAAAGTGCATCCATTGCCGCACGTATGGTACGCCCGGTCCAAAGCACGTCATCTATTAAAATTACTTGCTTGCCTTCAATAATAAAATCAATGGTATTGCTGCTTGCGGTTACCAAGCCATCTTTTCTTCTAAAATCGTCCCTGAAAAAGGTGATGTCTAAATTCCCTTTTTTAATGGTGTCGCTTTTTAAGATTTCCGAAAGTTCCTGGTGAACCCTGTCCGCAAAGAAAGTTCCTCTAGGCTGTATGCCAATTAAAACCGTATTATTAAAATCAACATGGTTCTCAATTAGCTGGTGACAAAGTCGCTTAATTGTGATTTGAAGTTTTTGGCCGCTGAGTAGAGTTCTCTTTTGCATTGCACTGGGATTGCGCAAATATAGGCAAATGTTTTAAATGGGAAAGCCCAAAAATGCCCTAGTTTTTCAAAATATTTCCTTGTTGTTGAAAATCAATCAAGTACCATGTTGATCGGCAATCCCGCTTTTCAATACAAGTCCGCACTCGTTACACTCGCTTGCGGGCTTTTCTTTGCAATCGGGTTTATTGTACAACCGCTTGTGTTGCTATGCTCCTGTTTTTGGCCAGTGCTAAAAGACTGTAGTAGACTTACGAAGTTTTGGAAACTTCGTAAGTCTGGAATAAAAATGAGATTGCTTTACTCTTCGCAATGATCCTCCTTTTTTCGTCTTTGCGAGGCGGAACGACGAAGCAATCTCATGCTAGCCATATGGAAAGTAATGCAGCTACGTGTCTACGTGGTTCGCTTAATATAAGCATATAGTAAACTGCTTAGATAGACTTGCGAAGTTTCCAAAACTTCGTAAGTCTGGAATAGTTGAATTAAAGTTGAACTTCGTAAATCTGGAACGGTTAAACGCGAATTTGGGATAGGCGCTTTGCGATTTCTCAGTATCTCTCTGGCCCTAGCAAATCCTTTTCGTTCTACTAAAATCGGCCTTGGCCTGTTCGGGATGCACTCATAAGCCTTGCTACTAACTTTAATAGAACAGGGCGCAGCCGTGGATTTTTTTGCATACTTTTTTCATCTATAGGAAAAAAGTTTGTCCGCGAAGCGACAGAACTGTAAATAGTAGAAAAATGTTTGATTATAAATTGTGTGAGTTGTTTTCTTAATTCAAACTCAAGTCATTTAAGAAATGATACCTCCCACGTTCTCAATTCTTTTAAACCAATAAGTTTTAAGTTAAATCGTCATCATTATGTCATGAAAGATAAAAAATCTCCTTAAATTTAATTAGCTGCACAATGTTTGTAGTTGTTTATGCAACTATTGTTATGATAACTAATTTAATTTCTTTAGAAGATCAATACAATTTGCTTGGAGGCAGGTTGTTCATGTATGCAAGTAGGGTGCTTACACAAAAGTTTAAGCTCCATGGCATATCGCTCACTAAGGAGCAATGGACCGTTTTAATGCAGTTGTGGATGAAAGATGGTATTTCGCAGCAGGTCATTGCAGATGCCACTGGAAAAGACAAGCCCAGCATGACCCGATTATTGGACAACCTTGAAAGGGATGGCTATATCGAACGTCGTGCAGATGCCAAAGACAGAAGGTTAAACCTAATATTCCTCACCAAAAAGGGGGTAGAAGTTGAAAAGCAGGTGATGCCCGTGGCTGAGCAGGTTTTAACCGAGCTCACCCAAGGGTTAACTCCACAGGAAATAGAGACCGTGAAAAACGTATTTAACAAAATCTATCATAACATAAGCCTATTATAATATGAGAAAGATATTTTTAGGGATAGCGGCTTGTCTCCTTGCCGTACTGCCCCGTTTACACGCCCAGCAATTTTATGTGTCCGAAACACTCAAACGAGCTATTGATGCCGCAATTACGGAAGATAAGGGACTGGCCAACCACGATTTGGAAATCCAAAAATTAACCCTCGAACGTAAGGGAGTGCTTAATAAATACATTCCAACCGTTGATGCTACGGCCATGTATGGTTATTTCAACAATACCTTGGGAATTGATCTCCCTACGTTGAATTTACCCATTACCGGAATTTCTTTGTTTGATGGTCAGCAGAACTTTAAAAACAGGGGGAACCTTTTTTTCGGTGGGCTCACAGCAAAATCGGTGCTTTTTAGCGGCGGACAAATCATTAACGGTACCAAAGCTATCGAAGCAAAGAAACAGGGCGCCGAATACTTGGCTTCGCCTAAAAGAGACTCGGTGATTAGGGATGTGATCCATTCCTTCGATCAAATCCGTTTATTGGCCGAAGCGCAAAAGCTGGTAGACGAAAGCGAAATCCGTTTAAACAAAGAAAGAGAGCGAGTAGAGAAAGCCATTGCTAATGGTTTGGCCATTCCTTACGACAGGGATAAAATCAAATTGGCGGTGTTGGAATTGGCTTCCAAAAAAATAGAACTGGAAAGTAAACGTAAAGTGTTGTACCAAAAAATACAGGTACTCACCCGTTATAACAATGCCCAAATAGATAGCGTGGTATATCAATTGGAACCTATTGTGATTTTAGCACCGCTTAACACCGACAATAGGGCCGAGATTAAAGCCCTTGAAAATTTTAAAACGGCCTATCAATACTTGCTTAAAAAGGAAAAGGGAAGTTTTTTACCTGTAATTGGGGCCTTTGGCAGCTATAGCTATGCTTCGGTGTTTGATGCCAAAACCACTTTTACTGGGCCTGTAACCAATAACAACTACGCCTTAGGGCTTAATAGCGCTAAACTGTCTCCTAATTTTATTGCGGGGGTAGCTTTAAAATGGAATATTTTCAGTGGTTTTGAACGTAAGCATAAAGTTGACGAAGCTAAAATCAATATCCAACAGCTAGAAAATAAACTGGCCGATTCGAGAGAAAAAGTACAGTTGCAGCTACAGAATAACAATGTGCAATACGAAACTTTGCTGAGGCAAATTGACATTGCAGCGCAAAGAGAAAAAATTGCCAAAAACAACCTATTGATTGCACAAAAGCAATACAGCACCGGATTGATTAATGTAACCGAACGTTTAACCGTAGAAACAGACATTTATCAAACTTCCTTACAAAAAATCAACAGCATTGTAGAGCAGAGAAGATTGGCTTTAGAGACCATTTCGGCTACAGGAAACTTACAAAATTCACTTCAAGTAAAATAAGTTATGAAGAGATATACTTTTATACTATTGGGAATGCTTGCACTGGGATCATGCAGGCCAAAAAATAATATCGACAGCTTAATCCAGGGCAAAGTTGAGCGGGATGAGCTTGCCGTAGTGGGCAAAATTGCTGGACGCATTTCGAAAATTTATGTAAATGAAGGTGATTTGGTGAAAAAAGGAGATACGCTCGCTTTGTTGGATATCCCTGAAGTAGAAGCCAAAAAAGCCCAAGCACAGGGTGCGGTAAAATCTGCCGATGCCCAATATGCCATGAGTGTACATGGTGCTACGGCTAATCAATTGAAGCAGCTGAACGCCAAAAAATCTGCATTGAAAGAACAGTATGAGTTTGCCAAAAAATCACTGAAACGTATCGAAGCCATGGTGGTTGATTCATTAGTGCCACAACAACAATACGATGAAGTGTTTGCTAAATACCAAGGTGCTTTGGCACAATACACAGCTGTAGAGGCTGAAATTGCCGACGTGAAAAACGGGGTGCGTATGGAACAGCAAACCATGGCTTTGGGACAAAAAGATAGGGCATTGGGCGCTTTGCAGGAAGTGAAAACTGCCGAAAAAGAAAGATATGTAATTGCACCACAGGATATGGTATTGGAAACCATTACCCTAAAAGTGGGAGAGCTGGCCCTGCCTGGCTATACTTTGTTTACAGGCTCGCTAAGCAATACTACTTATTTCCGTTTTACGGTGCCTGAAAGTGAATTGAGCAAATACAAAAAAGGCGATGAAATTGAGGTGACAGTACCTTATTTGAAGGATAAAAAAGTAAGCGGTGTGATTAGGAACATTAAACAAATTGGTGCGTATGCCAATATCGCTACGGCATATCCTGATTACAACATGCAAGATGCGCTTTACGAAATCAACGTGTTGCCTAAACAGGCTACAGAAGCTGCTGAAATATTAACCAAATCTACCGTGACCATAACCAAACGATAATGAGAGTTTTTTTGGAACTACTAAAACGTGAGTTTGCACTGTTTTGGAACAATAGTGTACTGCGCATTCTTTTTATTGGAGCGCCCATTATGTATGGCGTATTGTTGGGCTATGTTTACAGCAAAGGCAAGGTGACCGATTTACCCATTGTGGTGGTAGATAAGGACCAAAGTAAGATGAGCAAAAAGGCCCTACAAATGATGGAAGACAATGAAGTATTGACCATATCTGCTTTACTGCCCAATGAAGATAACCTAACCAGAACTGCCCTTGAAAAAGAGGCCGTGTGTATTGTCATTATTCCCGAAGGATTTGAAAAAGGAGTGCTCACCAAGAAATATCCAGAAATAACCACCATTGTGAATACGGCCAATGTACTGACTGCCAACTATGCTTCAACCGCGCTACAGGTATGTTTGGGAACGCTTAAAGTAGGCGTGCAGTTGGAAACGTTGAGAAAGCAAGGGGTGCCGGAGAATTTATTGATGAGCCAGTATGAGCCTTTCAAAACCACTTTCATCAAGAAAAATAACCGTTCTACCAACTACATGTACTTTTTGTGGCCAGGTATATTGGCTACTGTTTTGCAGCAGGTTTTGATGTTAGGTTTGGCACTATCTTTTGCCTCCGAGTTTGAAAACGGGACGTTTAAATTTTTGGTGAACAAAACCTCATCTACCTTTAAGCTAATTATGGTCAAGGTAATTCCTTACCTCATCATGAGCTTTGGCATTTGGCTCATCTATTGGCTGTTTACCTGGTGGTTTAAAATTCCATTTTATGAGAATTTGGGTACGCTTACGCTCGCTGCGGGATTGTTTGTGTTGTCGGTTTGTTTTATTGGTATTTTAGTGAGCTTATTAATTCCCAGCCAATTGAAGGCTACAGAAGTGTTAATGGTTATTGCCACGCCAAGTTTCATTCTGTCGGGCTTTACTTGGCCATTAAGTCAAATGCCCGAGTGGATTCAATATCTTGCTTCCATTATTCCACTAACGCATTTTTTGCCCATATTCAGGGTTTTAATTATCGAAAATGGACCAACGGATTTGATTTATCCCTATATCCAAAATTTAATTACCATTACTGCTGTTGGCTTTGTGCTTTCCTTTGTGGCATTGGCCTATAAAAAAAGAAAGCTGCTAAAGGAAACAGCTGTGGTAAAGAAAAGGAAATAATGATTTATCGAGGTGTAACAAAAGATAGTTATCCCTCGATAAATTAAGGGTAACTATTTAGTCGGTTTTTCACGGGATGATGCCATGAGCCTGAAATGAATTACCTTCGGTGAGCTCGCTAAGGCTCGGTTTATTGTATAGCTTTCCACTTGGCTACAGGTTAGCATCAGCTTGAAAAAATTTAATGATTGAACCGAGATTAATAGTTTTTGATCATCTGCAGCAATTTTTCGTTTAAAGCGGTGGTGATTTTCCCTGGTTTACCCTTGCCAATAGGTTTGCCGTCTAAACTCAGTACAGGCAAAATATTTTTGGTAGAACTGCTGATAAAAGCTTCATCGGCATTGGCCAAATCATCTAAGGTAAAATCCTGTTCTTTTATTTCCACACCATCAAGGTGGATGCCTAGTATTTTGCCTCGGGTAATGCCTCGTAAAATATCGGAAATTGGGGTGAGTACCTGCTGGTCTTTTATGATAAAGATATTTGCCCTTGGGCACTCTCTTACCTCGCCGTGGTGGTGGTATAAAAGGTCATCGGCTTGTTTCAGTTTCAAGAGCGGTTGCAAACGTATGGCCTGTAGGTAATCAATGGTTTTTACAAAGGGCAGTTGTCTTTGGTAATTGTGCGACAATAGATTTAGGCCTTTGTCAAAACTAGCAGCATGATACTCAAAAGGAGTTTGTACGATAATCAGATTAGGTTTTGTAATCTGGTAACCATCTTCGGAATAGCCTCCGGTAAGGATAATTTTCAATCCGGAATTAGCGATATTGTTTTTCTCCAAAAGTGCATTTACAGCCTGATAGAGATCTGTTCTGTCCAACCCAACCTCAAGCTGCATTTCAGCTGCCGAGTTAAAAAAGCGGTTAAAATAGTCCTCTATAAAAATGGGTTTTCCGTTTACGGTTTTAAGAAAATCGAAAATACCGTAGCCACGCTGCAAGGCTAAATCGGTAACCAGGAGCTTAGCATCGTTTTCAAGAAGTAATTGACCGTTAATGTAGGTATAGGTATTGCCCATTTTTTTTGATTAAATATTTTTTATCTAGAGTTTAAAAATAACGGTAAGGACCGCCTCGAAACCAAAGTTTGAAATAAAAAATAAAAGAATGAAACTAGATTAAAAAAAGAACAAAATGAACGTTGCTTTCATTTCGATTATTTAACTTGCAAACAATGGCTAAAGGCGCAGTGATATTTTTTGACGGGGTGTGTAATTTGTGCAGTGGTGCTGTACAATTTGTCATCAAAAGGGATCATCGTCATTATTTTAAATTTGCATCTCTTCAAAGTGATTTTGCAAAAGCAACTTTGCAGCATTTTCATTTAAAAGCGGCTCAAGGTGATAGTATTGTGCTTTTGGAAAATGGCAGGCTTTATGAACAATCCACGGCTGTACTGCGCATTGTCAAGAAACTGCCTGGCTTTTGGCCGTTGCTTTATGGATTTGTCATTGTGCCGTCTTTTATTCGAAATGCCATTTACAAGTGGATTGCCCGCAACCGGTATCAATGGTTTGGCCAAAAAAAGCAATGTTGGGTGCCAACTTCGGCACTCAAAAGCCGATTTTTAGATTAACGTGAGCTCCGGGCAGCCATTTTTCGATTTTTTATGATCTCCAGCGCCAGTAAAGTTTTTTCGTTTAGCTAGGCTAAGTTCGACTGATAACCTCCTACTTTGAGAATGCTTGTTCGTTATTCCTCGCAAAGACAAAAAAAGAGCGTGATTGCCGATGAACGAAGCCATCTTAAAACGAAATATTTTGGCAAGCTTATCGAGAGATTGATGATGTCCCAAACCTTAAAGTGTAATGCTGAGGGAGTATTTTTTATCTCGAACTAACTTTTTTAACCTATTTTTCTAAAAGAGCCACATAAAATAACCTTTCCACTTCATCACCCGCTTTGCTGGTTATTTTTTCGGTGAAAGAGGAGATGTCCTTAATCTTAAAATGGGTTGCTTCTGCCAGGGTGTAAAGCTTGTCTTTACTATACAGATCAAAACCGTATGCCGTAAAAGGTAGGCTTTCCATAAAATCTTTATCTGCAAAGCCTATGGCAAATGTGCCTTCGGGTTTCAATACACGATAAATTTCCATGATAAATTCTTCTGGGTTTTCCCAAAAATAGATGGTGTTTACGGTGAGTATTTTACTGAACGTATTATCGGAAAAGGGGATGTTTTGGCCATTGTACAGGTGGAAAGAGGCCCTGTTGGCTTCAATGGCGGAAATATTTGCTGCTGAAGCTTGTTTTTGCATCAGTTGTGAGATTTCGAGGCCGTAGTAGGAGGTGTGTTCAGCTCGATTCAGGATTTCGGGCAAGTGCTTACAATTACCATGGCCAAGTTCCAAGATTAAGTCACCTTTGGAGATATTCAGCGCCTCAATGGCCTTTCTTGTCATGCCAATATTGTTTTCGTGCATGTTGTTGGCAACTTCTATGCCTTCCGTATTTTCCGGGCAGCTTAATTGCTTGGCTAGTTGTTTCAGGAAATCTGGATCTCGGTTCATCATTTTTCTCCTTTCGGTGTGGGGCGCCATAACCATGCGCTAGCAATTACCAATGGAATGGTAATGCTTAAGCTCGCCAATTTAAGCTGGCCTCTTTTTGCCGCAATATCAGCCTCTGAAGTGGTGAAAATGAAGATCGTTTCTTTAATAGCCCACAAAGCGATAATGGTAAGAAGAAAAGCAATGGTTTTGCGAAACATATTGATAAATGAATTTGATGTTCTAATATCCGCTTTTTTGATTGATTTACGAGGCTAAAAATGAAAAGAAGGTATAAAGATGCTCATAAGCCACAGATGCACAGATAAAATATAAGCTGATGATTTGAAAATCTGTGTATCTGTGGCAAAAAAAAACTATTCCGCTATTTGTAATACCATACGGCCCTCAATTTCTGCTTTCTTCATTTTATCGAAAACGTCATTGATGTCTTCCAGTTTTGCTGCAGTAACATTAGCCTTTACTTTGCCTTCCACCGCAAATTCAATGGCTTCTTGCAGGTCCTTGCGTGTTCCTACAATAGAGCCTCTAATGGTAATGCGGTTCAGTACGGTATCGAAAATAGATAAATCGAAATTTCCGGGTGGTAACCCATTTAAAGCCATGGTTCCTTTACGGCGTAAGGTTTCTAATCCTTGCTTAAAGGCAATAGGAGATACCGCTGTTATTAAAGCGCCGTGCATGCCTCCCGTCTCTTTTTTGAGAAACTCGCCTGGGTTTTGTTCCTTCGCATTCACTACTAAATCAGCACCTAAGCGTTTGGCCAAATCCAATTTGTCGTTACCCACATCAATAGCCGCTACATGCATGCCCATGGCTTTGGCGTATTGAACCGCTACGTGCCCTAATCCGCCAATACCTGAAATAGCTACCCATTCGCCAGGTTTAACTTCTGTTTCCTTTAAACCTTTATAAACCGTTACACCAGCACAAAGGATTGGCGCCATTTGTAAAAAGTTGGTATTTGCGGGAAGATGGCCTACATAACGCGCATCGGCAATGACATATTCGGCAAAACCACCATCTACACTGTAGCCGCCATTTTGCTGGCTTTCGCAAAGCGTTTCCCATCCGGTAATACAATGGTCGCAGCATCCGCAGGCGCTGTACAGCCAAGGCACCCCTACGGCATCGCCTTCTTTTACATTATTTACATCTGGGCCAACAGCCACTACGTAGCCCACGCCCTCATGTCCGGGGATTAATGGCATTTTGGGTTTAACAGGCCAATCGCCTTCAACGGCATGTAAATCGGTGTGGCAAACACCACTGGCAATCACTTTTACCAAAATCTGGTTTCTGCCGGGCCTTTTAACCTCAACTTCTTCAATTTGCAGCGGTGCACCGAACTCGCGAACAACGGCTGCTTTCATGGTATTTGGAAGCATAATTTAATGATTTAGGTGAACAATTATTGATGAATAAAAATAGCTGGATTGGTGTTTTTCAAAGCTGACGTAAATCAGTTTAAAATGAGATTTGAATAAGATTTTTTAAACGCATTGGCATAAAAAAGCCAGTAAGCCAATAGGCTCACTGGCAAATCAAACCAAAATATAAACTAAGAATTTATTTTGCAGTGTAAATAGGCTCAAGGTTATTCAGTTCCTCCTCCGTGAATAGCCTGTAATGTATTTTAAAGGTTTTGCCAAGGGGAGTTTCCAACGAAAATCCGCCTACACCAAATCCATCCAATACATCTAAGGTAAAGTGCGAGTACTTCCAATATTCGAAAAGGTCCTTGTCCACCCAAAACTCACATCCTTCTGTTGTTCCTATACATACATCGTTCATGCGCACATAAAAGCCACCTTTTTCGAAACATTGTGGCTGTGTGCCTTCACAACAACCACCCGCCTGGTAAAACATCAATTCGCCATGTTTGGCTTTCAGTTCTTGTATCAGGTCTTTGGCTTTTTCGGTACTGTCTAATCGCTTCACCATTTTTCCTCCTTGTTCTTTAATAGGAATAGTTTTGAGATTGCTTCGTCATTCTTCCTCGCAAAGATGCTTCATTTAACGTCATTGCGAGCTTTGCGAAGCAATCACATTGTGGAGTTGTCAATCCTTAAAAGAAGCCTAATTTATTTTTATTGTAAGAAATCAACATGTTTTTGGTTTGGCGGTAGTGTCCCAACATCATCTTATGGTTCTCTCTACCCACCCCTGATTGCTTGTAACCACCAAAAGGAGCGCCTGCCGGGTAAGCATGGTATTGGTTTACCCAAACACGGCCTGCCTGTATGGCTCTAGGCACTTGGTAAAGCTCGTGAGCGTCACGTGTCCAAACGCCAGCACCTAAGCCATATAACGTATCATTGGCAATTTCTATCGCTTCTTCAACCGTTTTAAAAGTAGTTACCGCCAGTACCGGACCAAAAATCTCTTCTTGGAAAATACGCATCTTGTTGTGGCCTTTAAAAATGGTTGGCTTGATGTAATAACCACCACCTAATTCACCAGGGAGTTGGTTCGCTTCACCGCCAGTTAGCACTTCGGCACCTTCTTGCTTTCCTAGCTCGATGTAGGTTTTAATTTTTTCGAACTGGATTTTAGAAGCTTGCGCCCCCATCATGACGGTTTTATCTAATGGACTACCTACTTTAATGGCATTGGTACGCTCAATTACTTTGGCAATAAATCGCTCATAAATGTCTTCCTGTACCAATAATCTTGATGGGCAGGTACAAATTTCGCCCTGATTTAAGGCAAATAGAACGGCACCTTCAACGGCCTTGTCTAAAAAGGCGTCGTCTTCATCCATTACAGAGTTGAAGAAGATATTCGGAGATTTTCCGCCTAGTTCCAAGGTTACTGGAATGATGTTTTCGGTTGCGTACTGCATCACCAAACGTCCGGTAGGTGTAGAGCCTGTAAAGGCGGCCTTAGCTACTTTAGGATTGGTTACCAAATGACGACCAAGCTCAGCGCCAAAACCATTCACCACGTTCACTACCCCTGGAGGCAATAAATCGCCAATCAGTTCCATTAACACCATGATAGAAGTTGGAGTGCTTTCGGCAGGTTTTAGCACCACGGTATTTCCGGCAGCTAGGGCAGGAGCAAGCTTCCAAATGCCCATTAATAAAGGGAAGTTCCAGGGGATAATTTGTGCTACCACACCGATAGGCTCATGAACAATTAAGGAAACGGTATGCTCATCTAATTCAGTATGGGAACCTTCTTCGGCACGAATCACCGATGCAAAATATCTGAAATGGTCTACGCCCAAAGGTAAATCGGCATTTAGCGTTTCCCTAATGGCCTTACCGTTGTCAATGGTTTCTACCGTTGCCAAGTATTCCAAATTGTCCTCCATGCGTTGGGCAATTTTGTTCAGGATAATACTTCTTTCCGTGGAGGATGTTTTGCTCCATGTCTTAAAAGCTTCGGCAGCGGCATTAACCGCTAGCTCAAGGTCTTCGGAGGATGAATGAGCTGCCTTGGTAAATACTTTGCCGTCAATAGGAGAAATATTATCGAAATATTTTCCGTTTACTGGTGCCACAAATTGGCCGTTGATATAATTATCGTAATGCGATTTAAACTCGGGTCTTTTTACAATTTGTTCCATGATTTTAAAATTTGGTTATTACAAACCTACAAGCATGGCCTCTTTGAGGATAGTAAAATTGTTTCAACCGATAGCACTATCGTTTCAGGTAATGTAATAGAATTGAAATAATGATATATTTACTTAACCAATAGAAGCATTGACTCGTTATTGAATAAAAAGGGGGACGAAAAATGAACCACAAACTTGATTTGGTAAAGCTAAGCAGCCAATCGAAGCTGCAAACACTGGTAGAAAACAGGACGTCGTATAGTTTGGAAAGATGCGAACTAAGTGTTTTTGAAACCTATACAGAGTCCTATAAAGTTCCCTTAACTTTTAATGATTTTGTAATTACCAGCATGTTGCGTGGCAAAAAGGTCATGCACCTTAACGAAAAGAAAGAATTTGAATACCTGCCAGGCGAAACCGTGATTGTGCCTCCGTCTGAAACCATGCGTATCGATTTCCCGGAAGCTACAGATTTTAATCCGACACAATGCATTGCGTTGGCCATAGATAACCACCAAATCAAGCAGACCATTCGATATTTAAACGAGTATTTCCCAAAAGAAAGCAATGGCGAGGAGTGGAAGCTTAATTATGAGGAGTACCATTTCTACAACAACGAGGAAATTGCCTATCTCATCAACAAAATTATCAAGGTTTGTTCCGATACCTCTAGAGAAAAGGATGTATTGGCCGATTTGACCTTGAAAGAGCTTTTGGTAAGGATCATGCAAACGCAAAACCTGAATGTTTTACATGGTGATGCGACCAGCCATAACCCATTGGCTTACGTGATTGGCTATATCAAATCTAACCTTAACGAAAAAATCAGTATCGAAAGCCTAAGCAATAAAGCTTGTATGAGCAAGGCCACTTTTTATAGATTATTTAAACGAGAATTGGGCATTAGCCCTAATGATTTTATTTTGACCGAGAAAATGAAAAAGGCCAAGGAAATGCTGTTGAAACCTGGGATTAAAATCGCTGCAATTAGCTACGAACTAGGCTTTAGCGATGCCAATTATTTCATCAGGGCTTTTAAAAAAGTGGTAGGGATGACACCTGGAGCATTCCAGTCGCAAAGCATGGTATCGAGATTGAGTTTTTAATTAAAAAGCGTAACATTTACTGCTACGCTCCACACAAATCATTTAGTTCGTTGCTAAAATTCTTTTTCTTTCTTCAATTTTTCTTCGTCTCTGTAGTAATCATAAAGGCTCCAGATTAATAAAACTACCCCTAAAGTTAACAATGGAAACTTCACCCAGTTGGCTCCATCGTTAAAGCAAATTACAGTCATGAACAGCGCTACCACGCTCAGTCTTTCTTTGTTTTCTATCGTTGTCATAATGTTTTTGTTTTAAAGTTTATACCCCATTAGTATAAGGAAACAGAAAACGTTACAACATTTTGTACAGTTAGTGAGCTAAGGGCTAAAAAATTACAGAGAATGAAAAAAAGTGGATAGATACACAAATTGATGATTTTAAACCTTTGCGTTCTTAGCGTAAACTTATAAAACCTTTGCGGTTAAGTTTATTTCTCGCAAAGAAAAGTGACGCCAAGAACGCAAAGGTTTTTCCTGCCATGTCAATTAATTCGCAACTGGACTAAGGTATCGTTGGCTGTAAGTAATCCCCATTAAATCATAGCGTTTAAATTGCGTTTTCAGCCTTTTTAAAAAGTCTGCATAATTCTTTTGTTCTTTTTGCGACCATTGGATTTCGCTTAGCGCATCCATTCTTGGGAATAACATATATTCAACTTTGGCTGGATTGGCAATATATTCCGACCATAAATTGCCTTGAGCGCCCCAAATGTATTTTGCCTGTTCTGCATTAAGCTCTGCTGGTACAGGCTCGTAGTTGTAAACCGTTTCAAGAGGTAAGAATTTATTGGCCGCCAAACTATCCTCTTTCATAAATTGCTTATGGTTAAGGTATAGTTTCTCTTCAGGGCTCATCACTACCTTTTGTTTTACTTTTGCTGCGGCAATACCACCTTTTTCGCCACGCCAGCTCATTACCACGGCATTAGGAGCAAGGCCACCATCTAAAATTTCATCCCAGCCAATAATGGTTTTGCCCTTGCTGTTCACAAATTTCTCAATGCGATGGATAAAATAGCTTTGTAAGGCCACTTCGTCTTTGATGCCTTTCTCCTTCATGATTTTTTGGGTCTCGGCAGATTGTTTCCACCACACTTTTGAAGCTTCGTCGCCACCAATATGGATATATTTTGAAGGGAATAAGTTCATCACTTCGGTGAGCACATCTTCTAAAAAGGAGAAAGTTTTATCATTTGGCTGAAAAACATTGTTGTATTTATTCATCATTCCCCAGGTTTCGGCTACTTTGTAAGGCTTGTTGGGCTCAGTACCAAACTCGGGGTAGGCAGCCAAAGCGGCCATGCTATGTGCTGGCATTTCAATTTCGGGAATAATAGTGATGTATCTATCGGCAGCGTACTTAATCACGTCTTTAATCTCTTCTTGGGTATAATAGCCACCATGGCGAATACCATCTGTTTTAATTTCTGCATTGGCAGGAGTAATTTTAACGTCGTTAGGTAAAACCTGATATTTAATATTTTCATTTCCTTTTCCAGGCCACAATCCAATAATGCTACCATTACGCCAAGCGCCAATTTCAGTCAATTTCGGGTATTTTTTAATTTCTATGCGCCATCCATGGTCATCAGTTAAATGCCAGTGGAAATAGTTCATTTTACGCATGGCCAAGTAATCGATGTATTTTTTTACGAAAGCCACATCAAAAAAATGACGGCTTACATCCAAGTGCATGCCACGATAGGCGAAACGTGGATAATCGGTAACTGCTACAGCTGGTATATTTAAAGTAGCTGCCTTTGTAGTAGGTAACAATTGGATCAAGGTTTGAATACCATAAAAAACGCCGGGATTTGAATTGCCGGTAAGGGATATATTTTGCGCAAAAACACCTAATTCATAAGCATCAGCAAATTTGCTTATGCCAGTATTAACGCCTAAAGAAATGTAATTTTCCGTAGGTTTAACCGAGGTAATGGTCAATTTAAATTGAAGATACTTTTCAAGATAGTCATTAAAGAAAACAGCTGCATTTCTAAGGGAATCATTCCCGATAACAATTTTAGTTTGAGTGTTAATGCTGAAGCCTTTTTGTTGGGGTTGGGCTTTTAAAAATACGGGCTTAGGGATAATGTTTACCTGCGCTACCGCATATACGCACATTAAAGACGTTAATGCTGTTAATACGATCCTCTTCATATTCAAAAATAGTATTTATATTATAACTCTCCAATCGTTATCTGAATGTTTTTGAGTTTTTATGCGGTTTTGTGCGTAATTTATTCTGTCTATTTTATCATGTAAACATTTTGAAAATAACACAAAAAAAATGGAGCAGTTGTTAGTTGCTCCATGTACAATGTTTTATTTGTTAGTTAACACGTTTTCCGTGAATTTGATCCACTCGCTACTTTTTACCGTATTGTCTATATAAAAATCTGGTTGCAGGCCAATATCATCTACCACCATTCCTGGTATGCGGTAGCTTTTAGATAAACCATAGTACAATTCAAAATCGGCACAAGGGAACTTAATGATGTTAACATTTGAAATATCCAACATGCCAAAAGTAGTTACCCCAAATAATTTTACTTTTTGACTTTGCTTTGCGGCCAGTAAAAACTGTTCGGTGGTACTGCCATTGCCTTCATTGATTAAAATGCCTACACGTTTAGGGTAGGTATAAACGCTGTCTTGCTTGCTGATGCTCACAGGTTGTCCAGTGAGGCTTACAAATTTTCCTAACGATTGTTCCAGTAAGTCGTAAAATCCTTTAAAACGCTTTCTTGAGGCCTCGTCAAAATCTGGATTGTTTGCCAAATCTATCATCCTTTGGTTGTTCAATTTGGTAGAAAAGAACTCAACCCCAACATTGTGTACTGGATTGGTATATAAAAAAGGAAGAATTTCCTTGAAACTTGCATCACTGCCGCCGCCATTATTTCTTACATCGATAATTAGGTTAGGAGTACTTGAGATAAGCGACTTGTTCATTTTAATGACACTGTCGATAGACTTCTTTTCGCTAATCTCGAATGAGGGAATACGAAGAACTAAGGTGTTTGCATTCAGTTTCTCCATAAAAGGCTTTTGGCTTTTTAGCAGTTTAATGTTCAGCTCCGTATCTGGATCATTTTGTAGGATAGGGAAAATTCTGGTGAAATTAAATCTGCCAAGCTGCAAATTGTTTTTGCCTTCTAAACTTGGATTGGCAAAGTTTTCTCCATCTTTGTTTTTAAGGTAATATATACCGCCTTTTTCGTCGAATTTCGTTTTTAGTTCTTTAATTTTCCAATTGTCGGCGGTAGTTTCGATAATAAAACCAACATATTTATCGCCCATTTTTTTTATCCCGATTTTATAGGGCTCCGAAAACCATATCCCTTCAAAGCCTGGTTCTTTTTTAGTGCTAAGGTATTTTTCAAATGGTTTAATATCTACCTTTACAATTTCCAAAGCTTCGGTATTATTCTTTTTTTGAGTAACGTTTGAACTGTCTGTACCATTAAAGCTTACCCCAATGTGGCCTTGTCTAAAAAACCTTACCCATTGGTTTAAAAGTTGTGCGCAGGCTTTATTGCTCGGTAGGTTTTTGATTTTCTCCAGGTAGGATTTGTTGTGTAGTTCATATAGATCTTTTCCTTTTTTAGATAGGATGTATTGAAATCCTGCATCATTTTCTTCAAAGGTTTTTTTCATCCAAAGGAAACTGGTTTCGCAATTGCAGTTTTGGGCATTTACACTATTGGCAACGAATAGTACGGCTAAAAATAAATATAGTTTTTTCATGATTTTATTTGAGAGCTGCGAATTTAGGATTTTTAGCGATAAAAAAATCCCGATAACTTTCGCTATCGGGATTTAATATTAGAGGTTGGTTAAAGAATTAGCCTTTAGCTTTTTTCTCTTCACCTTCCATTTGAGATTTCAATTGAGCCAATACATCAAGATCACCTAATGTTGATTTCTCTACTGAATCTTTCACTTTTTTCACTGCTGAGCTAGCTGCTTTAGCTTCTTTTTTCTTAGCTGCTTTTTCTTCACTTACAGCTTCTGCTTTAGCTTCTTCCCAGATACGAGCGTGAGAAACTACGATACGTTTAGCATCTTTGTTGAATTCAATGATTTTGAAATCAGCAGTTTCTTCAGCTTTCAAAGTAGTACCATCTTCTTTAGCCATGTGTTTTGTTGGAACAAAACCTTCAACGCCATATGGTAATGCAATTACAGCACCTTTGTCGGTTACTTTAATTACAGTTCCTTGGTGAATTGAATCTAAAGTGAAGATAGTTTCGAAAGTATCCCAAGGGTTTTCTTCCAATTGTTTGTGACCTAAAGATAATTTGCGGTTGTCAACATCAAGTTCTAAAACTACCACATCTAAAGTATCGCCAACTTTGGTAAACTCGTTAGGATGGTTGATTTTTTTGCTCCAAGATAGATCAGAAATGTGGATTAATCCGTCAATTCCTTCTTCAATTTCCACAAATACACCAAAGTTAGTCATGTTTTTAACAACAGCTTGGTGTTTGCTTCCAACTGGATATCTTTCAGCAACATTTTGCCAAGGATCTTGAGTTAATTGTTTAATACCCAAGCTCATTTTGCGCTCATCTCTGTCTAAAGTTAATACTTCAGCTTCGATTTCGTCACCAACTTTCAAGAACTCTTGTGGAGAACGTAAGTTTTGCGACCAGCTCATTTCTGAAACGTGGATCAAACCTTCAACACCAGGGATGATTTCTAAGAAAGCACCGTAATCTGCAACAGTTACGATTTTACCTTTTACTTTAGAACCTACTTGGATCGCAGTATCTAAATTCTCCCAAGGGTGAGCAGTTAATTGTTTCAAGCCTAAAGCTATACGTTTTTTCTCATCGTCAAAGTCTAAAACAACCACGTTGATTTTTTGGTCTAGTGCCAATACTTCTTTCGGATGCTCTATGCGGCCCCAAGAAATATCAGTGATGTGCAATAAACCATCTACGCCACCAAGATCGATGAATACACCGAAGTCAGTGATATTTTTAACAGTACCTTCCAGTACTTGTCCTTTTTCTAATTTAGAAACGATTTCTGATTTTTGTGATTCTAGATCGTCCTCAATCAATACTTTGTGTGATACGACTACGTTTTTGAACTCATGGTTAATTTTAACCACTTTGAATTCCATCGTTTTACCTACGTAAACATCGTAATCACGGATTGGTTTGATGTCGATTTGAGAACCAGGTAAGAAGGCCTCAACACCCATGATGTCAACAATAAGACCACCTTTGGTACGGCTCTTAACAAAACCGTTGATGATCGTGTCGTTATCAAGCGCTTCGTTGATAAGCTCCCAAGAACGTTGGGTTTTAGCTCTCTTACGAGATAAGATTAACTGGCCATTAGCATCTTCAGGTGCTTCTACAAACACGTCAACTTTATCGCCAATTTTCAAATCAGGTAGATCCCTGAACTCAGAAGCAGAAACTAAACCGTCAGATTTGAAACCTACGTTTAATACTACGTCTTTGTTGTTGATAGATACTACAGTACCAGAGATGATCTCACCTTGGTTGATTTGATTGAAAGTATCGGTATACATTGCCTCAAACTTTTTACGGTCTTCGTCATTGTAGTTACCAAAAACTTTGTCGTCTGCATCCCAGTCAAAATCTTGATCTGGAGTTGCCAATTGTGATTTGATCTGTTCGATCGATACCGAATCAGCTTCTGACTCGATAGTTTCTTTTTGGTTCAAACGGGCGTCTGCACCTTGCAATTCGGCTGTTTTAGCCTCTAGTTCTTTTTCTGCTACTTGTTTTTTAGCCATTAATTAATTATCTCCTTTTTCCCTGTTTAGGGACGGCAAAGGTACGGATAATTTTAAAAAACCAAAACTATTTTGAAATAAATATGGCTGATATTTAATGGATTAAATTTTGCTTTGTGCGTTTTTGGCGCTTTTGTTCAATCTGTCGCCCCAAGCCTGTCCAATGATGTATTCCTTTTTGGAAAATCACATCGGTAGCTCGTGGCAAATACGGCCCCGCTCATTACAAGTCCTTGTCTCGCTTTACTCGGCTGTGGGCTTTCCATTACAATCGGGTTTAATAAACCT
>NZ_QMHO01000022.1 GCF_003313505.1 Pedobacter nanyangensis
CGAGTTTACGAGCTTTGGACTATAGCGGAAAGAAGGGCTTTCGGGAGATAGCTGTATGGCAAGTGATTTTCGAAAAAAAAGGGGTTATTCCCGTAATAGCTTTTGAATAACAGGGCTGGTATTACTTGCAGCTACTATTCGATTTGCCAAATAATCAAAAGCTTAGCTTGTTTTTATGACAATTTGCAGAACTATTTCGCAGGATTTTTGTTTAAATTTAAATTAATCTTCACGTTAAATTTTAGGGTTATGGAAATTAAAGAACTATTGCTGAATGGTAAGGCTTTTTTGGCCCTTTTAAATGATTTTGCTATCGAAGCGAAGAACGTCATTATTCAAAATGAAGAGTTACTTTTTTCGGGAGCCAACCAAAATAGTCCGGTATTGAAGGAAACGGTGTGTATTGAAGGCAAAAACGACGATGGAATTTTCAATTTTTTTGGCACCCTGCATTTTAACCTTCTGGAAAAACTTGCCGTTTTTGAAATGCAGGGTTTTGAGAAAGTTGATCCTAAAGTTTCATGTAATTAGGCAATCATCCGGCGCTAATGTATATTTGCGCTACGTAATGAATAGCCCAGCACAAAAAGGGCGTACATAAGGTTAGGTTTTAAACGATTTAATAAAGACATGAAAAAAATTACTTTGGCGGCCCTTTTGATATGCTGCTCATTTTTTGCATTTGGCCAAATACTTCCCTCGTTTCAAATGGGGCTAAAAGGAGGCTTAAACTTATCTAAGTTTAGCACAGAAAATACATTTGGGAGCGATAATAGGGCTGGGTACTATGGTGGGATATGGACCCGTATTGGCGCTGCTGGCATTCATTTACAGCCTGAATTATATCTCTCTGGCAAAAATACTACCCTGAAAAACAGCGGATTGGAAAGTAAGGTGAAATTCACCAGCTTAGATGTCCCTGTTTTAGTTGGAACTAAAATTGGCGCAGCAGGCATTGGCGTGCGGTTAAACACAGGACCGGTTGCCTCGTTTATTTTGAGCGATGACCAAAGCTTTAATCAGGCTGCATCAAACGTATTCAGCGGCGATTTCAAGGGACAGGCTTTTGCATGGCAATTTGGCGCCGGCTTGGATTTAGGTAAACTTAACTTTGATTTAAGGTATGAGCTAGGTTTGTCTAAACTTAACTCGGCGGGCTATCCAGATACAAAATTAAACTTGTTCACTTTTGGTTTAGGCTTGAGGCTGTTTTAGTGAGAATAGGCTAAAGGTATAAACCTCCGATAAAAAAAGCCCGGTTTCATATTGAAACCGGGCTTTTTTTATTCGTTTTTCTCGATCAGCTCGTAGGTGTGTGCTCCCTTGAGCGGCCGTATAACTTTATGCTGTTTTTCGCTAATTACCTTAATAAAACATGCGCCGAAATAGAAAATTAGAGAAGAGTAGAACACAAATAACATTACCAGTACAATGGAACCCGAGGCTCCATAAATATTCTCGATATTGCTAAGGGGCAACATGATGCGTAATACGTATTTCCCTAGGTTAAATAATATGCCTGTTAAAAGCCCGCCCTGTAAGGCTATTTTCCAGCTTGGTCTGGCGTTGGTTAAAAACCTGAACAGGATGGTGAACCAAATCGTGACAATTAAAGTGAAAATGGTTTGGTTTAGTGTCCAGAGCAGCCATTTTCCAAAGTTGGGCGAAGTGCTATTCAAATAAGTGGTTACAAATGCCTGTATGCTATCGGTTACCAAACCTATAAAAAACAAAATACCTGCCAGTAGGATAATCACCATGGAGCGACCACGGATTTTCAGCGTAAATAGGAAACCCATTTTCGCGTCTTGGCCAATATTCCATATTTGTTCTACCGAGTTTTTGATGACATTAAATAGGGTGGTGGCTACGAAAATAAAAAATACGAAAGTTAAAATGGTAGCCCACCAATTATGATCAATTCCGCGTATGTTTCTTAAGGTTTCTCTAATTTGTTCGGTACTGCTTGGAATTAAAATTTCTGAAATACGCTCAAACAAGCGGGTGGCAAGTATTTTTCTGTCCACAAAAAAACCAAACAACCTAATGAGGATGAGTAAAATGGGGGGGATGGCGAAATTGGCGAAAAAAGCCGTGGCGCCAGCTAAACGTAAAGGATCGTTTTTTTGGTATAATGCAAATGCTTTTTGTAAATGATAGGCAAAAAGTAAAAGCTTTGATTTCTTAAGAGTTGCTGTTTTTCCCATTAGTGATTTTCAAAAGTAACAAAATATGGCTAACGGATGTTTGTTATTCTGCCTTTTAGCCAAAAATGTTTGGCGAGCGGGAATTTAAGTGCTTTAAAAACTTTTTCAATTAATATTGGTTATGCTATCAATAAATCAATAGGTATGAATAATTTTTTTAGAACGATATTTGCTGGCTGGGGCGCCTGGAAATTAGGTGGAGGTTGCGTGTCAACCATCGTGATTTTTGTGGTGCTGTATTATTTGTTGGGGCATTGCTAGCAACGATAATTAGTTTTGATATGCGCTTGTACATCAGCTAATTTAATGGTAGTTTAGCCATAACATTTTATTGCATCTATCTCCTAATGAAAAAACAACTATTGCTGGCAATGTTTGTATTGCCTTTTTGTTGCATAGCCCAACAAAATTTCTATGTAGCCTCTAACGGAAACAACGGCAATCCCGGTACCTTGTTAAAACCCCTAAAAACACTGGAGGGAGCCCTAAAAAAAGCGGCCGTACTTAAAGGCAAAGCGGTAAATATTTATTTTAGAAGCGGAACCTATACCACAGACAAAACGGTTGAAATTTCACCCGCTAATTTTACCGGCCGTTCACTCACTATTCAGCCTTATCAAAATGAAAGCGTAGTTTTTAGCGGCGGTAAGCCAATAAAAATTAAATGGGAATTTTACAAGAATGGAATTTATAAAGCGAATATTGTATTGGCAGAAAAGCCAGATCAGCTGTTCCTCAACGGAAAAGCATTGCCAATGGCTCGCTATCCAAACTTTGATGTAAATGCTCAGATATTTAATGGTACGGCCGCAGATGCCCTAGAGCCTGCAAAGGTTAGCCGTTGGGATAATCCGAAAGGAGCTTATGTGCATGCACTACATCGCGGCGAGTGGGGAGGCTTCCATTATCTGGTTACTGGTAAACAAAACAACAAGCTTTTAATGGAGGGTGGCTGGCAAAATAACCGACCATCGCCAATGCACCAAAAGCATCGTTTTATTGAGCATATATTTGAGGAGTTGGACGCACCGAATGAATGGTTTTATGACGACGACAAGAAGATACTTTACTTTTATCCACCCGGGGGAACGGATCCCAATAAGGTAAAATTTAGCATAAGCCATTTAACAGATATATTGCACATTGCCGGCAGTAGCACGCAACCCGTTAAAAATGTTCGTATTAACCGCATAAATTTTACACAAACGGCTAGAAGTTTCATGCTTACTAAGGAACCTTTACTGAGAAGCGATTGGGCAATTTACCGTGGTGGGGCAATTTTACTGGACGGTACGGAGCATATTACCATTAGTGGCTGTAATTTTTACGAACTTGGCGGGAATGCCGTTTTCATGAGCAACTATAACAAACATAATCTTGTTAAAGATAATCTTATTTATAACATAGGCGCCAGTGCCATTTCTTTTGTAGGAAATCCAGATGCGGTAAGATCCCCCTCGTTTAGGTATGAGCAATTTGTGCCTGCTGAGCAAATGGATATGCAGAAGGGGCCTAAAAATAACAACTATCCACAGTATTGTACAGCGAGTGGTAACCTGATACATCATATAGGCTTAATAGAGAAACAAGTGGCTGGTGCACAGATATCCATGTCGGCACATATTGCCATAAGCCATAATACTATCTACAAAACACCCCGAGCCGGGATTAACATTAGCGAAGGTACCTGGGGTGGCCATGTGATTGAGTTTAACGATGTTTTTGATACCGTTTTAGAGACCGGCGACCACGGCGCTTTTAACTCTTGGGGACGGGACAGGTATTGGCTGCCCAATGGTAGCAGTGTAGAAAGGATGGTTTCCAAATATCCGGGTATCGAAAAACTAGATGTTATTGATCCCATTATTTTGCGAAATAACCGTTTTCAATGTGATCATGGATGGGACATTGATTTGGATGATGGAAGCAGCAACTATTTAATTTATAATAATGTTTGCCTCAGCGGTGGATTAAAGTTGAGAGAAGGGTATCATCGTACAGTGTATAACAACATTATCATCAATAACACTTTTCATCCACATGTATGGTTTCGTAACAGCCATGATGTTTTTGTGCATAATGTGGTAACACTGCCTTATGCACCCATCCGTATGCCTTATTGGGGCAAGCAAGTAGATTCTAATTTTTTCCTTTCTGCACAGGCTTTAAAATCTGCTCAAAAATTGGGCGTTGATCAAAATAGTAAAAGCGGTGATGCGCTGTTTGTAGATGCTGCTGTTGGAAATTATAGCTTAAAACCGCAGTCTCCGGCAATTAAAATGGGGTTTAAAAATTTTGAAATGAACTTTGGCGTAACCGCATCACGTTTAAAGGAACCTGCAGCGAAACCTAATATCAGGGCGCTGAAGGGGTTACCTTTGGCAAATGAAAATTTAGGAAAATCTCCAAGGTTCAATTGGTTGGGCGCTACATTTAAAGATATTGAAAGTTTGGGCGAGCAATCATCCCTTGGACTTTACGATAGGAATGGCGTGGTGTTAATTGATTTGCCAGCAGCCTCGGCAGCTGCAAAAAGCAATTTGAAAAAAGGCGACGTTCTGATCTCCTTTGGGAAAGAATCTGTAAGCTCGGTAGCAGATTTAATGAAACTAAGCCAAAAATATAAGGATAAAAAAGACCTTGAAGTAGTAGTGGTTAGAGACCAGGTTCAAAAAACACTTCGTATACTACCACTAAGATAATTCAAGCCTTAAATGTTTAGTCAACTAAAAACATATCATGATGAAAAAACTGCTCATTTTATTGTTTTCGCTCACTTTAGCACAATCATTTGCACAAACTACCAAAGAAAAAACTCAAAATGTACCAATCAACAGGCAGAACAATCGAATTATAGATACCGCTTTACGTGTGATTTACGTAGACAAAAATAAATCTGAACGAACATCCGCAGTTTTTATAAATGGAAAATATGTGACGAATTCAATTTTCCTATCTACCTTTAAGATGGACTATGTTGAAAATATAGAGATAATTTCACGAGATACTTTGATTGAAAATATATCTTTTGGTAGTCAATTGTATATTAAAACAAAAAATAATTACATGCCCAAGTTTATTTCTCTAACAGCGGTGAAAGATAAATATACAAACCTAAAAGGCAAGACCGTGATATTTACGATTGACGGAGATTTTATAAATGAGAACTATGACGCATGCCTCGTGGACGAGAACCATCTTTTGACAATAATTGTTGACAAATTTGAAATAGCCAAAGAAAAAAAGGAACTGGGATTAATTAAGATATTAACAAAATCACAAAAAAATCTCGAAGATAGAAATCAAATTATGCTTCGTGGAGTAGAAGCTGCGAAGAATAAATAATCTATGAGATTACTTCCTGGGTGCTTTAGCTTACTAGATAAAAAAGAGACTGCTAAAAAATCAGACAGTCCCTTTTTTCTACGAATAGCTTTTTGCCAATAAGCTTGAATCTTATACGTTTTGCGTTGTTTGCAATTCAATATAATAAATCATGATTTCGTCATTGCGAGGTACGAAGCAATCTTAAAGCATAGTTTTTCACCATTGCAATAGTAGTTAGATTGCACCATTTCTAGCAGTACGTATGAAGACTCAAAATTCAGGTTAATTTACAAGTTACCCCTCAAAGCCTGTTCTCTTTCAATGCTTTCAAACAATGCCTTAAAGTTGCCAGCGCCAAAACTTTGGGCGCCTTTACGCTCAATAATTTCAAAAAACAAAGTCGGGCGGTCTTCTACAGGTTTGGTGAAAATCTGTAATAAATAGCCTTCCTCGTCACGGTCTACTAAAATGCCGAGTTCCTTTAGCGGTGCAATTTCTTCATCAATTTCTCCCACGCGTTCGCCCATCATATCGTAATATGCTTGTGGAGGTGCGCTTAAAAATTCTACACCACGAGCTTTAAGTGTTCTAACAGTTTTTACAATGTCTTTGGTTGCCACCGCAATATGTTGTACGCCTTCGCCTTCGTAAAACTCCAAATATTCCTCAATCTGAGATTTCTTTTTGCCTTCGGCAGGTTCATTAATCGGGAATTTAGAATAGCCGTTGCCATTGCTCATTACCTTGCTCATCAAGGCAGAGTATTCCGTATTAATTTGCTTATCATCAAAGGTTAAAATGTTCACAAAGCCCATAACATCTTCATACCATTTTACGGTTTCATTCATGCGGTTCCAGCCTACGTTGCCCACACAATGGTCAATATAAAGCAAGCCCGCATCCTCAGGGTTGTACTCGCTTTCCCATTTACGGTAACCTGGCATAAAAACACCATTGTAATTTTTGCGCTCAATAAACATGTGCACGGTTTCGCCATAAGTATAAATTCCCGACATGCGTATTTCACCATGCTCGTCGGTAAGTGTTTGAGGCTCCAAATAAGGTTTGCCTCCACGTTTGGTGGTTTCTTCAAAAGCACTGTAGGCATCATCAACCCAAAGGGCCAATATTTTCACGCCATCACCATGTTTTTTTACATGTTCTGAAATAGGGCTATCTGATTTTAAGGCAGTGGTTAAAATCAAACGGATTTTTCCCTGTTGCAATACATAAGATGCTCGATCTTTCACGCCTGTTTCTGGTCCAGCATAAGCTAATGACTGAAAACCAAAGGCTGTTTTGTAGTAATGTGCAGCCTGTTTGGCATTACCTACATAAAATTCAATATAATCCGTTCCGTTAATAGGAAGGAAATCTTGTGCTTTCGCTATTTTCTCTGCAAAGGTTTGTGTGCTCATTTTTGTTTTTTATTAGTCCGAAAGTCCGCAAGTCATAAAAGTTGGGAGTCGGATGTTATAATCAATTATTTAATTAGTTTGGGTCGGTTCGGTCATCACATTCAGACTTTTCCGACTAATAACTTCCCGACCTTACTCTACGTTGATCTGCCAGCTTTTATGATAACTTTCATCCTCAATAGCCAAGGCATCTTCCGTTAGCATCAAAGGCCTAAAAGGGTCAATCATGACAGCAAGTTCTTCCGTTTTTTCCTGCCCTATAGATTTTTCAACCGTGCCAGGGTGTGGCCCGTGCGGAATGCCTCCCGGATGTAAGGTGATTTGGCCTTTCACCACGCTCTTACGGCTCATAAAATCGCCATCTACGTAATATAAAACCTCGTCGCTATCCACATTACTGTGGTTGTAGGGCGCAGGAATGGCCAATGGATGATAATCGTATTTACGAGGAACGAAAGAACAAATCACAAAGTTATGTCCTTCAAAAGTCTGATGTACGGGAGGAGGTTGGTGTAAGCGGCCAGTAATTGGCTCAAAGTTATGGATTGAAAATGCCCATGGATAATGGAAACCATCCCAACCTACAAAATCAAATGGGTGGGTACCATAAGTATAAGGGTACATTATGCCCTGTTTCTTGATCAATACCTTAAACTCGCCAAACTCGTCAAAAGTTTGCAGGTTTTCTGGTCTTTTAATATCTCTCTCGCAAAATGGCGAATGCTCTTCTAATTGTCCAAAGGCATTACGGTACCTTTTTGGTGTACGAATTGGACTAAAGCTTTCTACTATAAACAAGCGGTTGTTTTCGTCGTTAAATTCCATTTGGTAAATGGTGCCTCGTGGAATAACCAGATAATCACCATATTCAAAAGTAATCTCCCCAAAGCCCGTTTTTAATCTTCCGGTACCTTCATGGATAAAAATCACTTCATCAGCCTGACTGTTTTTATAGAAATAATCAGTCATTGATTTTTTAGGAGCCGCCAGTGAAATGTGCAGATCGCTGTTCACTAAAACAGGTTTACGGCTTTTTAAATAATCATCCTCAGGCTTCACATTAAAACCAATCAAGCTGGTGTGGCGCAGATGCTTTTCCCTAGCAATTTTTGGCTCAACATTGTACGGCTCTCCAATAGCCTTTACAATGGTTGGCGGATGGCAATGGTACACCAATGAATATAGGCTCGAAAAACCTTCCGTTGAAACCAATTCTTCGGCATATAAATCGCCATTTGGCTTGCGAAAAACAGTATGTCTTTTAGGAGGAATACTCCCTAAAGAATGATAAATAGGCATATTATAAGGTTAATTTGGTTAGAATTAAAATATAACGAATAAAAAATGAAAACGTTTGGAAGATGGAAGCTCAGGATACTTAAGCTTGCTCAAAAATTATCAAGAATATTGTGCAAATATAAGCTTGGATAGCATATTAGATCGGTACGCAGCAAAAACCTCGGCAGCGTGCAAATTATAATATGTCATCTTTGGTTGCATTATTTTACGAAGTTAGTGTTTTTGTAAAGCATATCAAATTTAATAAATTTTGTTTACCAATGATGAACCTGACAGATCCCAAAATTTAATATGATTTTAAGCTGACTTTAAATGTTAATTGCTTGTTTGCTTGTGTTTTACGTTAATAAAGCCATCAGTATTTTGCAAAACACATATTGCTTTCATAGCTTTGACCACAAATCCAATATAAACCATCTCCAATTTACATTGTTGTTCCATTGGATGTGGAAACTGCACCACTAACGAAAATTATTTATTTCAATGAAACTCGTATCCTATAAAACTGAAGACAAGGAGCATTTAGGAATTTATGCCAACGGACATATCTATAACTTGAACTCTTGCGATAAGCTAATCCCAGATCATATGAATGCTTTTTTAGAAGGTGGAGAACCACTGATGGAAAGAGCGAAAAAAATCAACCAGGATATTTTAGACGGTAAATTATCGCCAAAAGAAGAAGTTTTTTATGAACTTTTGGCACCAGTGCCTCACCCAACTTCTTGCAGAGACGGTTATGCTTTCAGGCAACACGTAGCGGCGGCTCGCAGAAACCGTAAGGTAGACATGATTGCCGAGTTTGATCAATATCCCATTTTCTATTTTACCAACCATAATGCTATTCAAGGTCCAGGTGAAATTGAATGTATGCCAGATCATTTCCAAAAACTTGATTTTGAACTGGAAGTTGCGGTAGTGATTGGCAAAAAAGGTCGCAACATTAAAGCTGCCGAAGCCGATGAGTACATTGCCGGTTACACCATTATGAACGACATGAGCGCCCGTACCTTGCAAATGGAAGAGATGTTATTGAACTTGGGCCCAGCAAAAGGCAAAGATTTTTCGACCGTAATTGGCCCTTGGTTGGTTACTCCAGACGAGCTGGAGCAATTTAAAGTAGCTGCCAAAGAAAACCATGTAGGTAATAACTACAACTTGAAAATGACCTGCAAAGTAAATGGTATTGAGGTTTCTAGCGGCAACATGGCCGATATGGATTGGACTTTTGCCGAAATTATTGAGCGTTGCGCTTATGGCGTTGATATTTTGCCAGGTGATGTGATTGGCTCTGGAACCGTAGGAACCGGGTGTTTCCTGGAGCTCAACGGTACAGGTTTATTAAACGATCCTAATTACCAAGTGCAATGGCTGCAAGCAGGTGACCATGTGGAAATGGAAATCACAGGTTTGGGCGCTTTGAGCAATACCATTACAAAAGTAGATACCGATTTTTCAATTTTAGCTTTAAAGAAGAAGTAATTTTAAGGGAAAGCAGGGCTCTAAATGTTTATCGGATACGAAAGCCCTGCCATCCGCTTTATCCCAATATCCTTCGCTGCGCTCTGGATGATATTGGGATGCCCGCTCCTGTCAGGTTTAGCTTACTTAGGTAAACCTTGCTATGTAAAGAACCGGCAGTAGTAGGAATGTTCTGCCCGTTCATGCCATCCAGAGCGCAGCTAATGATCCTTAAGTAGCATAGTACCATAAAATAGATTCCTCCTAACGTCGGAATGACAGCAAAGGAGTTAAAAATAACTTTTAAACTTTCCAACCTTACAACTTTCACAACCCTTCAACAAATAATCCCATGCTGACACTTAAATGCGATGATTTAACCCCCGTGCAATTGCAAAACTATTTGCAATATGCCATCGCCCCGCGACCAATTTGTTTAGCCTCTACCATAGATGCCGAAGGGAATGTTAACCTTAGCCCTTTTAGTTTCTTCAATATGTTTAGCACTAATCCGCCCATCTGTATTTTTTCGCCGGCCAGAAGGGTGAGGGACAATACCACCAAGCATACCCTGGAGAATGTGCGGGAGGTTAGGGAATGCGTGATCAATATTGTGAACTATGCCATGGTGCAGCAAACCAGTTTGTCGAGCACCGAATATGGAAAAGAGGTTAACGAGTTTGAAAAGGCTGGATTTACAATGGAAACCTCGCATTTGGTGAAGCCGCCAAGAGTGGCCGAAGCCCCTGTGCAACTGGAGTGTGTAGTTAATCAAATCATTCCATTGGGAGATCAACATGGAGCAGGAAATTTGATTTTGGCAGAGATCAAGCTCATCCATATCAAAGAGGAAATTTTAGATACTGAAGGCAAGATTGACCAGCATAAAATTGATTTGGTAGCTCGTTTAGGAGGGAATTGGTATAGTCGTGTTACCCCAGAAAGTTTATTCACGGTTCCCAAGCCACTTACAACTTTGGGCATAGGGGTAAGCGCATTGCCTGTTTCGGTGCGCCAATCAAAAGTGCTTACCGGTAACGATTTAGGTTTGTTGGGTAACGAAGAGCATTTGCCCAGTGATGAAGAAATTTCGGAAATGCAGTGGAATGCCAACGTAAAGGACATTATGGATGCCACCATTGGCGACGCCGCCAATAGGGAAAGGGAGCTGCATGAATTTGCTAGAGAATTGATCGCTTACGGAAAAGTATCTGATGCCTTGAAAGTGTTACTGCTTTAAACGTTGGCATCGGTAATAATCTGCTTCAAAACATCCAAATCAATATCTTTTAAAGTTTTGATGTATAAGCAGGCTTTGCTGGTTTTATGTTTACCTAATTTACTTAACAGCGGATGGGTAGAACCTCCTTCCAAGTATAAGGTAAGGTTTTGTTTACGGGGAGAAAAGGCCATCACCATCCAATCAATGCGTTTGCCATCTGGATAAACGAGGTCTTTGTCGCCAAAACCAATGATGGCATCGCCCCACATTTTAGCTTTGGCTTTACAAATTTCTTCCATAATTTCACAAAGCACAAAACTGTCTTGACGTTTTCTTTCGTCAGTTAAGGCGTTGATAAACTCGGAAACACTGTTGTTATTGGCCTTGGTTTTAAGCGCTGCCATAAGAGTGGATTTTTTATTCCATAACGGTAACCGCTTTTAGGAAACGGTTTTTGTAGTAACCTTCTAAATCGGTAATGGTTACTCCTTTTGCTTTTCCAGAAGACGAATGGATAAACTTGATATTGCCGTCTGCATCTTTTGAATAAACAATGCCTACATGACCTGGTCTGCGTACCCTCGCATTAGAACCTGTAAATACTAAAATATCGCCTACTTTTGCGTCAGCCAGTTTGATGGCTTTTCCTTTTTTAGCAAAATCGGCAGAAGAGCGTGCGCCACTAAATCCAAATTGCTTGTACACATAGCTCACAAAGCCCGAACAATCGAAACCAATCTCGGGATTGCTGGAAGCATAACGATATCTCGTGCCTAAAAGAGACTTGGCAAAGTCCATGATTTTGTTTGAAGTGCTGTTGGCAACCTCTGGAATGCGGCTAATCACCTTTTCCATCATTCGCTGATATTGCATCGTTAACGACACATTATCTTGTGCTTTGCTGTTGATTGCAAATACGCTGAGCAGTAAGATGGTGACTAGGATTTTCTTCATGTTTGTTTTCAAACTTAACGAACAACATCTATAGAACCAAAAAATGTGGAAAACTTGTTGGGTGGTTGGTTGGTTTTTTGGATGGTTAGTTTTTTTGGTTTTCAGGGTGTTATTTTGGTGTTGAATGCAGAAGATAAACTGTTTATTCATTTCACTGAAATCGTAACTCGTAAATCCAAAATCGTAAATTTTATGGTGTAGTTACTGCTACTGGCAATACTTTTCCATTAAAAAACTTATGGCCAGTTCTGGCAAAATCAGCCACGTACTTGCCCATTTCAAAGGCCATTACTGGGCTTTCGTAACCTGGAAACGCCGCTTCTAACATTTCGGTTTGTGCTGAGCCAAGTGCCAGGCAATTGATTTTAATACCTGTTTGAACCAGTTCTTGCGCCATGCATTCCGTTAGGGTGTGTAATGCCGCTTTGCTTGCTGAATAGGCCGCTAGTCCAGGAAATTTTACGCTGCCCTGAAAGCCGCCCATGCTGCCAATATTTACAATATGAGCACCGTTTTCCATAAACTGGAGCATGTAACGGGTCATTTTAAAGTGACTGATTACATTGTGTTCCAACATGGCTGCTAGGTCATTTTCTGTGGTTTCTAGCAATGGTTTGTTGATCAGCGAACCTGCGTTGTTGATCAAAATATCTACCGTTCCCAATCTTTCTTTAATGAAGGGGATCAAGGCATTGTAATCATCATTCACCAAATCAAAAGCTACGGGAAGCAAAGTGCATTCAGGGGTAATGCTTTTGGCAATTTCATGGAGTTTGCGCAATTTATCTGCCGAGCGGGCAATGCAAACCACCTTGTTTTTTGTATCTAAACTTAATTCTAATGCTGCCTCAAAGCCAATGCCACTGCTGGCGCCCGTAATAATGATATTCATAAATGTTAATGTATAGTGCGGCAAAGATAAGGAATTGGGAAGTTTAAGGGCTGGTTTCCGTATAAATTGTGATTATGGACATAAAACTCATCTTAACGAGTTAATTAAGTACCTTTGCGCATAATTTTGAAAAACGATGTTAGAGAAACTTAAAGAGCGCAGCGACGGCTTATGTGAACTGTGTAGTAAAACCGAAGCGGTAAACGCCTATACAGTTAGCCCGAAAAAGGCCGACGCTATGGAAAACCAAGTGGGCTTATGCAATGATTGCTTAGAGAAAATTGATGCTAAAGACCAGAGCTTTTATTGGAGGGTTGTGGAAGGAAGCATTTGGAACCCTGAACCTAGCGTACAGGCATTGAGCTATCGTATTCTGCAAAATTATAAGGACGAAGATTGGGCAAGTGGCGTACTCAGTATGGTTGATTTAGATGAGGATACTATCCAATGGGCTTTGAGTGGCTTGGAAGTAGCTGATGTTCACCAAGATGCTTTTGGCAACGTACTTGAAAACGGTGATACGGTAGTGCTAACGCAAGCCTTGGATGTAAAAGGTACAAACTTCAGTGCGCCTAAGGGAACGGTGGTGAAACGTATCAGGTTAGTACACGACAATCATGAGCAGATTGAAGGTAAAATCAACGAACAAATGATTGTAATATTAACGAAGTACGTTAAGAAAAATAACTAGAAATATTGTGTCGTCATAGCGAGGAACGAAGCAATCTCATAAATAAGAGCTTACAAGTTGCTTTAAGATTGCTTCGTTCCTCGCAATGACGATGTTAAAGCAAAAAACTTACGAAGTTTAACTTTAATTCCTTATTGTTTTCAGAGGTAAAGTTGAGGGCTTTGCCGTTTTAAAGCTTCGTAAGTTTTATGAAATCTATTCTAATCCTCTACGGTAATCAACTGGGTTACTGGATTGGCAATCACATGAAAACCGTCGTTGATCAGCTTCGTGAATTCCTTTTCGTTCGCGGCTTTCATCTCCAGATAAATCCTTACTTCATTTTCTAAAGTTGGATTGGTACCTTTATGATGTAGTATTTCTAAAATCTGTAAAGTACAAAGCCAATCGTAGCGGTAAGAGTTTTTAAGCTCATTAAAGATTTCTGTTAATTTTTCTTGTCCTTCGCCAGTTTCCCTAATATCCCTAACCTGTTGGTAAAGTTGGTGCAAACGCTTGGTGGCCTCATCATAAACCAATTTGTGGGTAAGCTGTTGGCTCACGTGGGTTAGCTCCTCGTAGGCATCCTTATCTGCTGCGCCGTTAAATACCGAAACGATCTTTTCGCCAACGGCCATGTCGTAAGTTCCCCATTCAGGCTGAAACAAAATGTTGCCGTTTCCTTCTCTTACCGTGCATTCTTCAAAGGCAATTAAAATCGTTTTGCCATCCTTGTTGATGATTTCCTTGATCTTTCCGTTTACTTCAATGTCACTTTCAAAGGTTAAACGTACCAGCTGGCCAACACTAATTCCCAGCTGCGACAATTCTGCTAAACTGTGGTTTTCTAAAGGTTTTTCGATATCCTTTAATTTGCCAACAGGCGATGAAAAGCCATCTTTATGGTAATGTTTACTATGGCCTGGGAGTTCTTTGCCTTCAAAAGCTAAAGCAGATTGGCCGCTGGTTTTAATGAAGGTCAGTTCGTCGTTGGCGCTAATGCCCACATCGGTAAATACACCGGTTACCTGTAGCCCCGAGCTGTAAACCGCTGTACTTGGGTTTTTGCACTCAATCGCTTTTAAAATACTTTCGGCACCACCACGCCTAAAGGCCATGGTGTTGGCAAAGGCCTCTAGTACGTCAATTAAGTTTTGGAAAGTAGGCGTTACAAAAAGCTGCGGCTGTTCCTGTGTAATGTCGTATGGATAGTTTACGGTATCCATATTGTACCAAAGCTTTTTGATTTTGGGATCCATGCAGGTGGCGCTTTCGCCAATGGAAGACAACAGGCCCGCACCGTAAATTTTGGGGTTTTCTAAAGTGCCTATCAAGCCATATTCCACCGTCCACCAATGTAGGCGGCCCAAAAGTGCCATCTCCGAAGGTTCGCCCATGTTTTCTGAAATGTATTTCAGGTCCTGCTCTGCCTTGGCAATTTCGGCTTCATCCACATCCTTGGCCTCCTTTAAAATCGATAGCTTTCGGATGGCTTCATAAAGTTCAAAATCTTTACTTGAAAACATTGCTTTGGCACCTATAGAGCCAAAATAGCTCAGGTAGTTATTGTAATCCATATCGGCAATAATAGGCGCATGGCCGGCACTTTCGTGGATAATATCTGGTGCAGGTGTATATTCTATATTGTCAATCTGGCGGATATCTGCAGCAATAACCAACACCCGGTAGGCTTGGTATTCCATAAAAGCTGCCGGTGGAATAAAACCATCAACCGTTACGGCCCCCCAACCAATTTTGCCCAAATTGTCGTTCATGGTTTGCAAATCGGGTATCTGCTCAATACTTAAACCAGCTCTTTGCAAACCTTTAATGTATGGGTAATAAGCTACGTGCTTTAAATAACTATAGTTTTGGCGCATTACATAACGCCATACCGCCTGGTCAATTGGCGTGTACTTTTCGTAATTTTGCTCCACAATGAACTGCCTTAAATGCCTAGGCAATTTGGCAACTTGTTCGTTATTAAAGTCGTTAAAATCGCTCATCTTTTTACATTTTCTTAATTGGGCTAAAATACCTGATTTAAGCTAGTATTGCAAGAAAACAAGCGGCTTTGATCGTTAAAGCTTGTCAGTTTTTGGTCTTTTTTACCTTAAAAGAGAAGTGTTTCTGGGAAAAATAACTGAATACGGCCAACAAAATGGTAATAAAGGCTTTGGAAATGGATGGGTAGAACTGAAAACCTTCTATCAAAATCTTCATCAGCGCATAATTAAGCAGGATATTGGTGCCTACCACGGTGCCGTATCTGAATAGCTGGATGCGGCCTTTCAAATTTGATTGTGTAAAAACCAGGTATTTATTGAGCGTGAAACCCACAAGGAAAGTAAATACCGACTCGAGTGCCAATGCGGCAATAGGTGCGGTAATCAGATATCCCGCAAGGTGCACATCTTGCTGGTGCAAAACGTAATTGTAAATGACAAAATAGGCTATAATACCCGATGAAGCGGTGATGCCGCCACTGGCTAAATACCTAAAAGTGCCAATTGAAAACCATCTTTTAAAGGGAGGATAAAAAAAGTCGATCATTTGGAGTGCTAATTTCCTCATTCCTTTTGGTAGGTTAGTTGGTTATTGATCATTCTGTTGTTGTATTGCTGTATAAACGCCTTTAGCTTTTGTTCCATCTCGGTTTTTACCGCTGGCAGCTGTTCTATCAGGTTTTTGCTGGTAGCCCTATCCGTTTTTAGGTTAAACAAAGCGATGGATTTTTTGCCATCATTCACCAATAGGTAATCCCCTTGGTAAAAGTTAAAATTGCCATCGTTGTTGTTCACCGCAAAATTGGTGGTTTTATTGTCCATGGCATCAAAACCAAACGCAAAATAGGGTTTTTTATAGTGCATATAGTTCAGCACGGTTGGCATAATGTCAATCTGTTGGATAATTTTATCTGTCTTTCCTTTTAGATTGCCGCCCGGATAATAAAATAAAATGGGGATAGCGAAAAAGCCGGGAACGTTTTGGTAATCGGGCAGGTAGGACATGGTTGCATGATCTGCGCACAAAACAAATAAGGTATTTTTATACCAGGGCATTTTTTGGGCCGTATCAAAAAACTTGCGGATGGCCATATCCGTATAACCTAAAGGCTCATGAATTTGCAAGGTCCCTTTCGGGAATTTACCCTGGTATTTTTCGGGAACTTTATAGGGGTGATGCGAGGAAACAGAAAAGAAGGCCGTAAAAAATGGCTGTTTGAAGGTGTTAATGGTTTTGGCCATGTACTGCATAAAAGGCTCGTCCCAAATACCCCAAATGTTATCAAAATCTGCATCGTTGTTGTATTCGTTTTTGCCGTAGTAGTGTTTAATGCCGGCTAAATTGGTATAAGCCGAAAAGCCCATGGAGCCATTGGGGGCACCGTGGAAGAAGGCCGTATAATAACCTTCGTCGCCCAAAAGTTTGGCAATGCTGGTGGTGGTGTTGCTGGAGTAGGGCGAAAGAACGTAGGGCTCGCGGATAGATGGGATGCCCGAAATCACCGAAGGTAATGCATCAATAGACTTACGACCGTTGGCATAGGTTGCATTTGAAGTGAAACTTTGCTCCACCAGGCGATCAATGAAAGGCGTGTAGCCCTTGTAGGTACCATTGAGCTGCTCTTTGTTAAGTGCGCCGATATGTTCCTTGCCTAAGCTTTCTATGATTAAGAATACCACATTAAGCTTTTTAAAGGAGGCGGTATCATTGGGCCGGTGAATTGGATTGTAAAGTTTGGCCAAGGCCTGCTCATCAAAATAATCTACCTTTTTAAGTTTTGGTGATTTTAGGGTTTTCATGATGCTGAACGGCGTATTCAGTACCAAGCTCATATCGCCTGGCGATTTAACATAGTCGCCGGCATTGCTTAGGGTAATAGGACGGGTGCTATGCCGCCAGCCGCCCCTAACGCCGCCAATAAACAAGAAAACAATAAACAATAAAGCCAATGTTTGCATGGCATAGGTTTTCCAATTGAAACGCACGCGTTTTGGTGTAGCAAATACTTGGCTTAGTTTGGCAAAGGCAGCGATAAACAAAATGAGGATGACCAGCAGGTGCCAATATTCCAAAAGAAAATCGGCGGTAAGTTTCAGTTTGTTTTTTTCGTGGCTAAATTGCGAGAAAACACTGCCCGTGGTACGCTTAAGTGTAAATTTATAATAGGCAAAATCGATGAAATTGGCCAAAAAGCCAATGCTGTTGCTGATTATGAACAACCATTTGGCAAAAAGCTGATAGCCTTTCCGGTATTTGAACGGAAAGGGTAGTGCCTGCAGGACGATATACAGTGAATTGATGTACAGCAGCGCTACGATGTCAAACTTGATCCCCCCTAAAAAGGCATAGGCTACCTCGCCGGCGCTTAGGTGCTTAAACAATGATTTATTGACCAGGAAGAAACCAAACCTGCATAGGGCATAAAGCACTAGCAGCAATGCAAACTGGTAAACAAGTACAATATATACAGATTGGCGGTTATATTTTAGATTCATCGACACATTTTGCCCTGTACCACTATGGCTACGGTGCGATAATGGTAAATAAGTATGCGGCAAAAATAGTTAATAAAACAACGCCCTGCAATACATTGGTGCGCCCAGAACCTAGTGATAACATGATGGTGAACTGGGAAAGCAGGAGCAGCACCATCGATTTCGTGTCAATGCCCAGCGTAATCGTCATGCCCGTGATGATGGACACAATGGCCACGGCAGGAATGGTTAAGCCAATACTGGCCAAGGCCGAGCCCAGGGCCAGATTTAGGCTGGTTTGTAAACGGTTTTTCTTAGCGGCACGATAAGCTGCCAATCCTTCGGGCAATAGCACCACGCCGGCAATAATAACGCCCACCAAAGATTTTGGCGCACCAGCACTGATCACTGCATCTTCAATATCGGGAGCCAAAGCTTTGGCCAATAACACCACAATGCCTAAACAAACCAACAATAATAGTCCACTGCCAAGCGCTACCGCCTTTGTTGGTGGGGCCGCATGCACTTCTTCATTGCCATCATCGCCGGGAGGTAAAAAGAAATCTCTATGCCTTACCGCCTGTACCAATACAAAGGCGCCATATAAAATCAGCGAAATAATAGCCACAAATATCAGCTGGGCAGTGGTGTAGGACGGGCCGGCCATGCTGGTGGTATAATTTGGTAAAATTAAAGTAAGTACTAAAATAGCGGTTAGCGCTACCAGGGCGGCTTTTACGCCATCCAAACTAAATTCCTGCTGTTTAAATTTTACGCCACCCGCCAACAGGCATATCCCTATCATACCGGTAAGAATAATCATTACAGCGGCAAAAACGGTATCCCGGGCAAGCTCCTCGGTGCCTGGGCCGCCAGTAAGCATTAACGAAACAATCAATGCCACTTCAATGGTGGTTACGGCCAAGGCAAGTAAAAGCGTGCCAAAAGGCTCGCCAACTTTATGGGCAACAACTTCGGCATGGTGAACGGCCGAAAGCACACTGCCGATCAAGAACACGACTAATATGGCCGTTCCAAAACCTCCAATTCCTTGGAGCGGTAAAAAATAGGCCAGCCAGGCCAAAATGGGTAAAGCAATGGTCCAAACAGGAAGAGGTAATTTTTTAAGCATGCTATTCAATTAACAGGTGTACAATTGGGATGTTTTTAAATATATAAAAAAAAGCCAGAAGCAGAAAAGCCCGACCTTTAAACCACAAACGGGCTAAACTTAATGCCCCTTAATGGCCTAATGGTTCAAAACCTAACCAACTATTTACCAAACAAACGGCGTTCCATCCGCAATATATTGTAACTTCGTGATATATCAGTTCCCTCTTTTAATCAATAACCATGAACAGATGTTTTTTCTTTTTAGCCTGCAGCCTTGTTAGTTTTTCGGCCTTTGCACAAATAGATACCAATGCTTATCGTACGGTTGCCAATTCCATACAAAGAAAATATGCCCCAGATAAGCGGTCGGTTTATTTCCATGTACGCTTCAAGGCCGATTCTGTTTTTGTAGAAAGCACTTCGGAGCAGGCCGTGCAGGCTTTTGAAAAATCGTTCCCCGAAAACCATGGCACAAAACTTTCTGCCGTGGTACTTCCGGCCAAGCAGTTAAACCAAATGACCTACGGGGTCACGACCATTTCGGTGGCCAATAACCGTAGCCAGCCTTTCCACGGGGCCGAGCTCATGACTCAAACCCTGCTGGGAACCCCCATCCAGATCCTGAAAAAACAAGGCGGCTTTTACCTGGTGAAATCGCCCGATGGCTATTTGGCATGGACAGACGGCGGCGCGATTGCCCCAATGGACCAGGCCGCTTTTAAAGCATGGCAAGCCGCAAAAAAAATCGTTTACCTCAATGATTACGGCCATGCCCTGGCAAAACCCGAGCTTAGCTCCGCCCGAGTTTCCGATCTGGTAGCGGGCAATATCTTAAAGTATGTTGCCCAGGAAAATGGATTTGTTAAAGTAGCCTTTCCTGATGGGAGGGAAGCCTATATCCCTGCCAACCAAACGACCGATTACCTGGCCTGGTTAAAACAGCCCCTGCCTAATGCCGATGCCATTTTAAAAACTGCCCAAACCCTCATTGGCGTACCCTACCTGTGGGGCGGAACTTCCATTAAAGGGGTTGATTGCAGTGGCTTTACCAAAACCGCCTACTTTTTAAACGGTATAATGATTCCCCGCGATGCTTCCCAGCAGGCCTTGGTAGGTGAGCCGCTCGATGTGCTGGAAAATGATTCGATCAGTGTGGAGAAATGTCTTAAAAACCTAAAGCCCGGCGACCTCATGTTTTTTTCTGCCGCCAAGCGCAGGGGCATTAACAACGGCAGGGTAAGCCACACGGCCATTTACATGGGCAACGGCCAGTTTATCCAATCTGCTGGCATGGTAAAAATTAGCAGTATTTTGCCCACAGCACCAAACTATGATGAGTACCAAACCAAAACCTTGGTAGGCGCACGCAGGATTTTAACCCAGGTTGGGCAGCCCGAAATCACCAAAGTAGAAAAGCACGATTGGTACCTAAGTAAAAAATAATGCGCATTAAAATATACCACAACAGCAGGTGCAGCAAAAGCAATGCGGCATTAAATGCAATAAAAAGCCAGGAAACAGAAGTGCAGGTTATCAACTATCTTGAAAATCCGCCAAGTGTAAATGAATTAAAAGATCTTCTGAAACTGCTGGGCATTGGCCCTTTGGCGCTGATGCGCACCACAGAAACCGTTTTCAAGGAAAAGGTAAAAGGCAGGCAACTGTCAGCTGCCCAACTTATCCAAATCATGCATGAAAACCCAATCCTCATACAACGGCCAATTGTGATTAAAGGAGATAAAGCCCTGATCGCCAGAACCCAGGAAGCCATTTCCCATATTTTGCAAACAACCTAAGTTCAATAGCTGAATTTAACGCGAATTTGGCATAAGAAAATACCTGATACGCATCACCAACAAATTTTTTAGGCCCCAAAAAACGTTTTCTGCTATCATTTATGGTGCTGTCGCTTCGCACACCAACCCTTATGAAGTAGTTTGTGGCTGTTTTTTGTATGCCTTAATGCCTTGGCAAGCCCAGGTTTCCTATACATGGAAAAAGTATGCAAAAAAAGCACCGCTGCGGCCAGTTCTGTTAAAGCTATTAAGGCCAATTTGCGCATGCCCAACAGGTTCAGGCCAATTGGAACAGAGCCCCAGAGATTTTCAAACAGGAGTACATGAAAAAGCCCCGCACAACATGCAGGGCTTTCGTATTTTATGAATGGCTCAGCAGGCTTCTCCAGCTTACTTTGCTATCTATGGTCCAATGTAGGTCCTTAATTTCAATACGTTGTTGTTCCATGGTATCCCTGTGGCGGATGGTTACCGTATTATCCTCCAAAGTTTGGTGATCAACCGTGATACAGAAAGGTGTACCAATGGCATCCTGGCGGCGATAGCGTTTCCCGATGGCATCCTTTTCCTCATACATGCAGTTGAAATCAAATTTCAGTTGGTCCATAATTTCGCGGGCCTTTTCTGGCAGTCCATCTTTTTTGGTTAACGGGAAAATAGCCGCCTTAATAGGTGCTAATGCAGGGTGCAAACGCAGCAACGTTCTGCTGTCCTGTTTTTCGGGGGTACTTAAGTCCTCCTCTTCCAGGGCGTTGATCAGGGTCAGGAGAAACATCCTGTCCAGGCCAATCGAAGTTTCAATCACATAGGGAACATAATTGCCATAAGGCTTTCCGTTCTCATCCAGCTCGGCATCAAAGTACTGCATTTTCTTGCCGCTGTAGGCTTGGTGCTGCGATAGGTCAAAGTCAGTTCTGCTATGTATCCCCTCCACCTCTTTAAAGCCAAACGGGAATTCAAACTCAATATCGGTAGCGGCATTGGCATAGTGCGCCAACTTCACGTGGTCGTGGTAGCGATACTTTTCAGGCGCTGTGCCAATAGCCTTATGCCATTTCAAACGTGCCTCTTTCCAGTATTCAAACCACTTTTTATCCTCGCCGGGCCTCACAAAAAACTGCATCTCCATCTGTTCAAACTCACGCATGCGCATAATAAACTGGCGGGCAATCACCTCGTTCCTAAAAGCCTTGCCAATTTGCGCAATCCCAAAAGGAATTTTCATCCTGCCCGTTTTTTGCACGTTCAGGAAATTCACAAAAATACCTTGGGCTGTTTCCGGGCGCAGGTAAACCACATCGCTGCCCTCGGCCATGGCGCCAAACTGCGTGCTAAACATTAGGTTAAACTGGCGTACATCGGTCCAGTTGCGGGTACCGCTCACCGGGCAGGCAATTTCATGTTCCTCAATCAAAACTTTCAGGCGTGGCAGGTCCTCGGCCTTCAGGGCATCGTCCATGTCGGCCTGCAATTTGGCCGCTTTATCCGTTTTGCCATCTTTTTCGTACTTGGCAATTCTATCTTCCAGCAACTGGTCGGCCCGATAGCGTTTCTTGCTGTCCTTGTTATCAATCATGGGGTCGTTAAAACCATCCACGTGCCCACTTGCCTTCCACACCTTCGGATGCATAAAAATGGCCGCATCAATGCCCACAATGTTTTCGTGCATTTGCACCATTGCCTTCCACCAATAAGTTTTCAGGTTGTTCTTAAGCTCGGCACCCAACTGTCCATAGTCGTAAACCGCACTTAAGCCATCATATATTTCGCTGCTTTGGAACACAAAACCATATTCCTTGGCATGAGAGATTACATTCTTAAAAATTTCGTCGTTATTTTTCTGAGCCATAGTGGTCCAAAGTTAAAAGTTAAAATCAAAAGTTATAAGATAAATGCTTTAAAAATGTTCCGAAAAGCAATTCCATCATCCATCGGTTGCCAAAGCCCTGCACTCCGCTACAAGTCCTCGTTCGCTGGCGCTTCCTGTGGGCTTTTCGCTGCGGTCAGGTTTATGGCACAACGGCACCACCCTTGGCAGCCTTTAAAACCGCCCATAGGCCAACTGCTGCACCAGCTGCCTGGCCACCCCTATAAAATGCCTGCCTATCGGGTTTAATAAACCTGGGTTCCATGGGCAAAAAGTATAGGTCTTGCCCATAGTTTCAGGTTTAAGACCCCGAAGAGGTCAAATATTTATAAAAATAGGCCTCTTTGTGTACGACTCCTACGGAGTCGCATGATTTCGCGTACATATTTCTCTATAAGGATTGAAATCCTTCGGATTTTCGCTTCTAGACCTGTGGTTGGTGTTATCACCAACCACGGCACTAACCATTGTATAAACATATCCAAAGATCTCTCCACAGGGTCGAGATGACGAA
>NZ_QMHO01000023.1 GCF_003313505.1 Pedobacter nanyangensis
TCTTTTCAACCTCAACCCCTTCCTCCGAAGCGGAGTGCAAAGGTAGGAAAACTTTTCTTTTCTGCAAGAAAAAAAATAAAACTTTTTTCTCTCGAGGTTGTTGTAGCTTTTCAGTTGCCCCCTCTTCCTCCGAAGCGGAGTGCAAAGGTAGAAAAATTATTCCCATGCGCAAACACAAACGACATTATTTATAGAAGGAATAGCTATAAATAACTGAAAAACAACATAAAAAAATCACAAATATTATGCGCTGGGGCCAGAAAAGGCCTCAAATAAAAAAGCGAAGCGCTTTTGGATCAATCTAGACATGGGCAATGGGCACATGAAAGATAGAGCAAATGACTTAAGCCAACGTTATTATGAATAAGCTACTGCCGACCTGTACTTATATAGAGATAAACGGCATGCCATCTTTTATATCTATTATATATAGTGAAACTTTCATATCTGGAGAACCGACAATGGGACCCGAAACACAGGTGGCTCGAAAAGCGGCTTGCCAGATCATTTCTGTCCGGCAACAAAACAAGTGGCTCTCCTATCCTATTATAGCAGTGTTTCTCTTACTATTATATTTAATATATACATCAAGGGTTATATAGTAAAGGAACAGCCAAGTAAAATGCCACCCCGTTTAATAAATTTTCAGAAAGCCACCGGTTTAATTTACAGAGCGCTCTAAACCCATGAGGTTGGGACAAGCCTTTATCTATCTACATTGGCGTACCTATATCGCAATACATGTGCTAATAATTAGGTTGACCTTGCCACCTAAACCCGAAGGAAATGGAAATACTTTTTGTTTCACCTCCGGATTCTATCTGTACCGAATTGTATGTAAAGAAGAGATTTCTCCTTACTTAGAATGACAGGATGAAGTAAAACAAAAAGATTGTAATGGACTGCGGGACTATCTTAGATCATTGGGATGTATTTGCTTTCCAAATAAAGAATACCATCGGATGCTTTGTTAAAATTTGTTAAGTATTTTAAAGCTGCAAAGGGTTTAGCTAGCTTAGCCCTTATTATTTAATTGACGTTGTCGTATTATTACCTTATCTTTGCAAAATGTTTAAAATTAAACACCTTATTATTTGTGGTATAGCCGTTGCACTTATGGGCTTAGGGGCATGTAAAAGTCGTTTCGAAAAACTACGCTTAAGCAATGACGTTGCCAAGAAATACCAAGAAGGTATTAGGCTATACAATAAAAAGGATTACAACAAAGCATTAATTTTATTTGAGGGGCTGGTACAAAAGTACCGCGGTACTGCCGAAGCTGAGGACTTGAATTATTATTATGCCTATACTTTGTATCGGTTAAAAGACTATACCACCGCTCGCTATAAGTTTAAGGAGTTTGCGGATACTTATCCTGCAAGTAAAAATGCAGAGGAATGTAGATATATGGGGGCTTATTGCTATTATCTGGATTCTCCGAAATCATCCTTAGACCAGGAGAATACCTACAAAGCAATTGATGCCCTACAGCTGTTCATTAACCTTTACCCTAAGAGCGACAGGGCTACGCAGGCAGCGCAATATATCGCCAATTTGCGGGATAAATTGGAAACTAAGGCTTTTGACAACGCAAAGCTATATTATGATTTGGGTGGCTACGATATTACGAATTACAAATCGGCAGTGGTGGCACTTAAAAATGCCCAAATTGAATTTCCCGACATTAAATATGCGGAAGAAATGAACCTGCTTATTGTTAAAGCTCAATTTATGTATGCTAAAAACAGTTTTGCCAATAGACAGGAAGAACGTTTTCAACAGGCAATTGAATATTATAATGAGTTTATAGAAGCCTACCCTGATAGCAAATATGCCAAAGAGGCTAAGCAGCTGAAACAAGATAGTGAAAGCGGCATTATCAATGCCAAAAAACAACTTGCAGAAGATGCTGCAATGGTAGCTAAATACAAGGCGTTAGAAGAAAGCGACAAAAAGAAAAAAGATACCACCACTAATAACAAGAATTTAGATAATAAAACACAAAAATAAAATGAGTACTCCGAAACCAGCTATACCAAACACTACGGTTACCAGAAATGTTCATGATTTGGATAGAGCAACCGACAACATTTATGAGTCTTTGGTAATTATCGCAAAGAGAGCTAATCAGATTTCAAACAACATGAAGGAAGAGCTTCATGGAAAGTTGGCTGAGTTTGCTTCGTCTAACGACAATTTGGAAGAAGTTTTTGAAAACAGAGAGCAAATTGAGATTAGCAAGCACTATGAGCGCTTGCCTAAGCCTAGCTTGATTGCAATTGATGAATTTTTAAATGATAAGGTTTATCACAGAAACCCAAGCAAAGAGCAAAAATAATTTACCCTATAGCGCTTAGCCTAAAGCGTTGTTCTATAAAGCCACAGATGCACAGATTTAATAGATGTTTGCGCCTGTGGCTTAAATGCTTTTAGGTCATTTTATTTCTGCCTATATTTGCGCTCGATGCTTAACAACAAAAATATTCTTCTTGGCATTTGCGGTAGCATTGCGGCTTACAAAGCTGCTTTATTGGTTAGGTTACTGGTTAAAGCCGGCGCCAACGTTAAAGTTGTACTTACTGCCGATGCAAGTAATTTTATTACACCGCTTACTTTAGCAACACTTTCAAAAAACCCTGTTTATACCCAATATTTTGAGGCCGAAACCGGTGTGTGGAGCAATCATGTTGAACTTGGCCTTTGGGCCGACTATATGCTGATTGCCCCTGCCAGTGCCAATACACTTGGCAAAATGGCCAATGGTCTTTGCGACAATTTACTTACGGCAGTTTATCTTTCGGCAAAATGCCCTGTCTTGTTTGCGCCTGCCATGGACCTGGATATGTGGAAACACGAAAGTACCCAAGATAATGTTGCCAAATTGAAGCAGATGGGCAATACCATGATTGCTCCCGGCAAAGGTGAACTGGCAAGCGGTTTGTATGGCGAAGGCAGAATGGCGGAGCCTGAAGAGATTTTAGCCTTTTTGCAGAATGAAATTAAAAAAGGGCTTCCCTTACTGGGTAAAAAAGTGCTGGTTACGGCTGGGCCAACTTATGAAGCCATTGATCCCGTACGTTTTATAGGCAATCATTCTTCTGGTAAAATGGGTTTTGCCTTAGCGGAAACGCTATACCAACTTGGCGCTGAGGTGACCTTAATTGCTGGACCTACTTCCTTAAAAAGTGAGGATGGGATTAAAAGAATTGACGTGACCAGTGCAGCAGAGATGCTGAACGCTTGTATTGCTCAATTTAATGAAACTGATCTTACAGTGATGAGCGCTGCAGTGGCAGATTACACCCCCGTTGAGGTGGCACAGCAAAAGATTAAAAAGAAAGAAGATCATTTTAATATTGCGCTTAAAAAAACTACCGATATTTTAGCCACCCTGGGCAAGCAAAAATCTGAAAAACAATTACTGGTGGGTTTTGCGCTAGAAACCACCGATGAAGAGAACTATGCCAAAGAAAAGTTGAAAACGAAAAACTTGGACTTGATTGTGCTCAATTCATTAAATGATAAAGGGGCCGGTTTTAAATCGGAAACCAACAAAATTACTATCTTTAATAAAGCTTTAGAGAAAACTGCCTTTGAAACCAAACTGAAAGCGGAAGTAGCCAAAGATATTTGTGCTGAAATACTAAAGTTGATGAACATTAATAACGCTAATCTCTAAAAATCAATGAAAAAAACTATTGGCATATTTTTTTTAACGTTGGCCAGCTTGTTTGCTAGTGCACAGGAATTGAGTACACGTGTTCAAATTTTGGCTCCAACCATTAACAATGCCAATAGACGAAGCCTGGATGTTCTACAAAATACCATCCGGGATTTTATGAACAACAACAAGTGGACTAGCGAAACTTACTTAGCCCAGGAAAGGATCGAATGCAATTTAGTGATTAATATTACAGCTTGGGACGGCAATTCCAATTACACTGCCGAAGCTCAAATTCAATCGAGCAGGCCGGTTTATGGCAGCTCCTACTCTACCACGTTGTTGAACATGAGCGACAAGGATTTTAGCTTCAATTTTACCGAAGGGCAGGCACTCGATTTTTCGGACCAGAATTTTTTAAACAATTTAAGTTCTCTTTTAGGGTTTTATGCCTATACTATTATTGGCCTAGACAAGGATAGCTTTTTAAAACAGGGCGGAACCCCCTATTACCAAAAAGCATTGAACCTGATCAACGTTGCTCAAACTGCCGGGGCAAAAGGTTGGCGCCCGGTAGATGGTTTGAGAAACAGGTATTGGCTAAATGAAAATTTGCTCAGCAATTCATTTAAGGGCCTTAGAAATTTCATTTACGAATACCATTTAAATGGACTGGACAGGCTGCAGGAAAACACCAGTACCGGAACTAAAAACATCATTTCCTCTTTATCCGAGCTCAAACAGTTTGACAAACAGAAACTGGGTTCTATCTTCCCCAACGTATATTTCGCGGCAAAAGCCGAAGAAATTGTTAATGTGCTATCGCTCGCAAATCCTCAAGACAAGATGAAAGCCTATAACCTTTTGATTGAAATTGACCCACCTAACAGCGGTAAATACGATGGGCTTACTAAAAGGAATTAAAAAAAAATCTCCTTTATTTTTATTTAAAATGTGTTTTTTGCTAACTAATCATAGTTAGCTGCAACATTTTCTATCTGCTTGCGTCTTATTGAAAAATCAAGATCGTTAAAATTTTGTTAAAACATTTTGATTATACGAAAATATTCGTACATTTGATTACGAAAAAATTCGTACAAGAGATGAGCAACACAAACTTGAAGCCTACAGAAGGCGAAATGGAAATTTTACAGGTGCTTTGGGAAAAGGGCAACTGTACGGTTAGAGAGGTACATGAAGCATTGGACAAAAAGGATTCGGGTTACACCACTACCCTTAAGCTGATGCAGATTATGCATGAAAAGGGATTGGTTTCTAGAGACACCAGTTCTAAAACACACATTTACAAAGCAGAAGTGAACCGGGAGACCACTCAACAACATTTGGTCAAAAAAATGATCGACAATGTGTTTAATGGATCGGCCGCAAGATTAGTGATGCAGGCTTTAGGCAACAAAAGTGCAAGCAAGGAGGAGATAGATTTAATTAAAGAATATCTGGACAAACTTGAAAACAAATAATCATGGAAGCCATTATCAACAACCTTATTAAAGCTATTGGATGGAGCATTTTACATTCTTTATGGCAAGGAGCAATTGTTTTTGCGATATTATTTATTGTCTTATCCGTAAAGTCGAAGCTCAGTGCCAAACTGAAACATAACCTTGCCATGGGCGCACTTTTCTTGATCTTCATCAGTTTTTGCTTAACCTTTGCCTCGCTGTTTAACCTGCCCTCAAAAGCAGCTGCTGCTGCCGGCAACGTTGAACTTAATGAAAATGCCCTTCAACAACTTTATCATCTTACCCAAAGTTGGAGTTTTAAAACCGAAAGCTATTTTCCATATATCGTAAGTTTATATGTTTTAGGAATCAGTTTCCAATTGGTGGTATTGATTTCCGGCTATATCAGGCTTAAGCAATTGAAAAACAACAATATTTCCAATTTCCCTTCAGCCTGGCTTAATGTTGCTCAAACCATGTTGCAAAAGCTCAACATCAACAAAAAGGTCCAATTTTACTTATCAGAAAAAGTTAATGTTCCATTGGCCATAGGCTTTTTAAAACCTGTAGTTCTTTTCCCCGTTGCGCTGGTTGCCCAGCTTGACATTAAACAGGTAGAAGCTATCCTGATCCACGAGCTTTCTCATATCAGAAGAAACGACTATATGTTAAACCTGATCAAAACTGGTATCGAAACCTTGTTGTTCTTCAATCCATTTGTATGGTTAACCTCGAGGTTTATCCACATCGAAAGAGAACATGCCTGTGATGACCTGGTAGTGAAGTTTACCGGTGCGCCAGTGGCCTATGCCCATGCCCTGCTTAAATTGGAGCTCATCAAAGACAAAAACCAACCCGCCCTAAGCCTCGCTGCTACGGGCAACAATCAACACTTGTATCAACGTATTAAAAGAATTACCGATATGAAAACTAGCTACATGAACGCAAAGCAAAAAATATTAGCGCTTTGCTTAACGCTTGCCACCATGGTTTCATTGGCCTGGATTAATCCAACCGAGAAAAAAGATGTATCAAAAAAAGAGACGAAAACTGTCTCTATTACTAAGCTGATCAGCACTGTGCCTTCTCAAAATGAACTCACCTGCTTAAAAGCCGATACAGACACCGTAAAGCGCAAAAAAAGCTTTAAAGCCATTATTAAAGACAAAGATGGCAAAAACGTGGTATATCATTCCCTGGAAGAAATGCCTGATAGCGTAAGAGAAAAGCTTGCAGATCTTGATAAAATGTTCAATTCGAAAGAATGGAAAGATAAGATGGCCAAAATTGAGTTCAATAGTAAAGAACTGGACAAGATGTTCAATTCTAAAGCGTGGAAAGACAAAATGGACAAGATTGAATTCAACAGTAAAGAGTTGGAGAAAAAGTTCGAATCCAAAGAATGGAAAGACAAAATGGCCAAGATTGAGTTTGACAGCAGAGAGTTAGAGAAAGTATTTAACTCAAAGGATTGGAAAGATAAAATGGCTAAAATTGAGTTCGATTCAAAGCATTTGGAGAAAATGTTTGACTCACCAGAATGGAAAGATAAAATAGCCAAAATTGAATTTAACAGTAAAGAGCTGAGTAAAAAATTCGAGTCGGAAGAATGGAAGAAACACATGGAAGCGATTGGCAAAATGGGTAAAGACATTTCAGAAAAATTCAATTCCCCTGAATGGAAAAAGAAAATGAAAGAAATGGATGAACTCAAAAATTCTCCTGAATACAAAAAACTTCGCGAAAAATACGAAAAAGACCTAGAGGAACTGAAAAAGAAAAAAGGAATAACTACCGATAAAGCATTTTTGATTTATGACGGCACCAACCCAATGCAAATTGCCTCACTGCCGCTTACCGCAGTAGAGAATATCCAAAAAGTGTTGATTAGCCCGAAAAACCTGATCAAAATTGAAAAGCCTATGGAACCGGTGGCGCCAAAATCAGTTAACTAAGGGAATTTAAACCAAACAAACATCAAGTGAAACCTTAAAGGGGCAAGAGCAAACTCTTGTCCTTTTTTTATTGATAAGTAAGCTAGGCGAGGTATTGGGAGCGTAAACCTCTCCTGAGAAAAAGAAAGCAAAATCTTTTCCTATTTGTTCTTTGTAAAAAAATCTGCTTACCAAGCTATTTCTCAAATTAAAATTACATTTTTGCAAAAATTTTTGAACAATGCAGAGTTACTCCGAATTTCTTGATCTCAGTGTGGGCTTTCCGCAAGATGGCTTTAGCATTATAGATGATGAATTATATTTCCACGATCTTAATTTGATGGAAATGATTGAAACGTATGGGACTCCCCTACGTTTTACCTATTTGCCTATGGTAAGTAAAAAAATCCAACAGGCCAAATTGCTGTTTCAAACCGCTATATTAAAGAACAATTATCGAGGGAACTACAAATACTGCTATTGCACCAAGAGTTCACACTTTAAGCATATTGTAGAAGAAGCGCTGAAAAATGACATCCACTTGGAAACTTCATCGGCTTTTGATATGCCAATGATTGATGCTTTAGAGAAAAAAGGCGTTGTTTCAAAAGATATCACGGTAATCTGCAACGGTTTTAAAACTTTCCAGTATAAACAGTACATCATCGACATGCTTCATGACGGGTTTAAGAACATCATCCCCGTTTTGGACAACAAGGAAGAATTCAACCTTTACGACGATGAAATAGAAATGGATACTCCCTGCAATTTGGGTATCCGTATTGCTGCCGAGGAACAGCCCGATTCTCAGTTCTATACTTCTCGCCTAGGCGTTCGTTTAGAAGATGTAATTGATTTCTACAACAGTAAAATTGCTGCAAATCCTAATTTCAGGGTTAAACTATTGCACTTCTTTATCAATTCGGGTATTTCTGATACGCCATATTATTGGAACGAATTGGAAAAATATGTGACCTTATACTGCAAATTCAAAAAAATAAACCCCGATTTAGACACCTTGGATATCGGGGGCGGCATGCCATTTAAAGATAGTTTGGTGTTCGATTTTGATTATGAGTATATGGTGAACGAAATCGTAAAACGAATTAAGGAAATTTGTGCTGAACACGACGTGGTTGAACCCGATATCATCACCGAATTTGGAAAATACACTGTAGCAGAAGCATCAGGTATCCTTTACAAGGTATTGGGCCGTAAGCAACAAAATGACCGCGAAAAATGGTTAATGTTAGATGGTTCATTCATCACCAATTTGCCTGATGTTTGGGCATTAAACCAAAAGTATATCCTATTACCCATCAACAACTGGGACGCAGAATATGAGCGTGTAAACCTTGGTGGTATCACTTGCGACGGGCAGGATTATTACAACCAAGAAGCCCACATGAACAGTGTATTTATGCCCCGTACCCGTAAAGTACAGTACTTGGGTTTCTTCCACACCGGAGCCTATCAGGAAGTACTTAGTGGCTATGGCGGTATCCACCACTGCTTATTGCCCAGCCCAAAGCATGTGATTATTCGCAGGAACAGAGATGAAACTTTCAACTTTGAGGTTTTTGGCGAAGAGCAAAATAGTAAACAAGTACTCAAGATATTAGGTTACACCTAGTATTTAGAGCAAGGAATAAATATCGAGCTACATTAATCCTTTCCGTTTTTGGAAGGGATTTTTTGTTTTCAAATTAAGTCCTTAAAACCATTAGAGAATTAAGGAACATTAAGTTTTTCGGCTATAGTCTTGTTTTTTATTTATACCCGCCAGGAACCTTTAGCTTTTGATAAATATGATGTTTTGTTCTTTTTTACTACTAAGACAACTTAGCACATTTTAATTTTTTAAACGGCTAAGATATTGGGGCATACGAAGGAAAATTAGAGGTTAATTCGGGAAAAACAGTAAATTGGATTTCCAAATATTATTCCTATGCTCAAACACCTCAAACTTAACAATATCTTTCTTTTGGATATTGAAACTGTACCTCAGTACGAGAGTTTTGATGAATTGCCCATTCATTTTCAAGCTTTATGGGAACAAAAAAGCCAATACCAACGTCAGCCCGGACAAACTGCATCAGCGTTTTATGAACGGGCCGGCATTTGGGCCGAATTTGGCAAGATTGTTTGCATCAGTATCGGCATTTTTCATTTACAAGATAAACGCACTCACCTGAGGGTACGCTCAATCACATCGGATGACGAAAAACTTATACTATTACAACTTATCGATCTTTTAAACCATCAATCTCCACAACTGCGGCTGTGCGCACATAACGGAAAGGAATTTGATTTCCCCTATTTGTGCAGGAGAATGTTGATCAATGGCTTGCAAATCCCCGCTATTTTACAATTATCGGGAAAGAAACCATGGGAAATTAACCACCTGGATACACTTGAAATGTGGAAATTTGGAGACTACAAACATTTTACTTCGCTAAACTTATTGGCGGCTATTTTCAATTTGCCAACACCAAAGAGTGATCTCGACGGCAGCAAGGTCCAGCAGGTTTATTATCAGGAAAAAAATTTGAAACGAATAGCCCGTTATTGCGAAAACGACGTGATTACTTTAGCTCAAGTTTTATTGCGTTTTAAAGGATTACCAATAATTCCGCCAGAAAATATTACTTTAGTAGAGTAATGCTTAACGTAAAAGATTTAGCCGTAAAATTCTATAACCAAGAAGATAAAATTTGGTTGGAAACCGTCCTCAAAGTGAGTTTTAGCCTTGAAAAAGGCAAAATACTGGGTATCGTAGGTGAGTCTGGCTCTGGAAAATCGGTTACTTCTTTTTCGATTATGCGTTTGCACGATGGTAAAAACACCCAAATAGATGGTGAAATAAAGCTAGATACCATCAACCTTCTTCAACTTGATGACAAGGAAATCAGAAAATATCGAGGCAATAAAATTTCGATGATCTTCCAAGAGCCCATGACTTCCCTCAATCCGGTTTTTACCTGTGGCGAGCAGGTTAAAGAGGCCATCATGCTACACCAAAACGTAGACAAAGAAACCGCCAAAGAACAAACCATCGCCCTGTTTAAGGAAGTGCAACTGCCACGGCCAGAAAATATCTTTGAAAGCTATCCGCACCAACTTTCGGGCGGGCAAAAACAGCGAGTAATGATTGCTATGGCCCTAAGCTGCAATCCGGAACTATTGATTGCAGACGAGCCCACTACAGCTTTAGACGTAACTGTTCAAAAAACCATTTTACAATTGTTGTTGCGTTTAAAAACGGAACGTCAAATGGCCATGATTTTTATTTCCCACGACCTCGGCCTAATGAAAGAAATAGCTGATGAGCTTTTGGTAATGTACAAAGGCGATATCGTAGAACAAGGTACCGCTAAATCGCTATTTGAAAACCCGCAACACCACTACACCAAGGGTTTGCTAGCTTGCAGACCCTCGCCCAAGAGACTGCTCAAAAAACTGCCTACCGTTTCAGATTTTCTTCATGAGGACAAAAACGTTGGCTTGAACCACTTGTTAGTAGAAAACGCCTATACACAATCCGAAATCAATCAAAGGCGGGCAAAACTATATCAGCAGGAACCACTTTTAAAAGTACAGGAACTGTGTACCTGGTATCCCATCAAAAAGGGGCTTTTTGGGAAGCCAAAAGCTTTTGTGAAAGCGGTCGACCAAGTTTCCTTTGAAGTTTTCCCGGGTGAAACCCTAGGTTTGGTAGGCGAATCCGGATGTGGTAAAACTACTCTTGGCCGTACTATTTTACGACTGGTTGAACCGAGTTCCGGCCGGTTGATTTTTGAAGGAAGGGACATCACCCATATCCATAAAAAAGAACTGAGAAGTTTGAGGAGAGATATACAGATCATTTTTCAAGACCCCTATTCTTCCCTAAATCCGAAAATTACGGTAGGAGAATCCATTATGGAACCTTTAATCGTACATGGTGTTTTCGCCAACAACACTGAAAGGAAGGCCCACGTGATGCAGCTCCTTGAAAAAGTGAACTTAGGTGCCGAATATTTCAACCGCTATCCCCATGAGTTTTCGGGCGGCCAACGTCAAAGGATTGTTATTGCCAGAGCTTTGGCCCTCAAGCCAAAATTTATCATCTGTGACGAATCCGTTTCGGCACTTGATGTTTCTGTACAAGCACAGGTTTTAAACCTCCTCAGAGATCTTCAGGAGGAATTTGGCTTGACTTACATTTTCATTTCACATGATTTGGCCGTGGTTAAGCATATTTCAGACCGAATGATTATCATGAACAAAGGAAAAATAGAAGAGCAAGGCTTTCCTGAAGAAATATATGAAAATCCGAAGGCCTCCTATACTCAAAAACTTATTGAAGCCATACCTGGTAATTTTTAACTCAAAAACATGGGGAATGTGTTACTCAAAAACGGAATAATTCCCCAAAATAAAATCCACAATTCCACAATTTAGATCTACAAAAAACCGCTTTAAGCCACTTATAAGACTATTTTTTCATTTCCAGAAAGTTTGGTACTATTTTTTCATATAGAGACATCAGATTACGTTAATTAAAACTAAAAGGAAATGTCAAAAAACAAGTATTTATTAGTTGCCTCGCTCTTGTTAACTGCAACTATTTACTCTTGTAAAAAGGAAACGCAAGAAGTAGTGGCCAAAGAAGATGGAGCATCAAAAATCATCAACATCAACAGTAACCCTATAAACCGTGTTGATTTGAGCAATGATGGTTTAATCTTAGATTTTCAAGCAACCATTGAAAATAATGGAAAAGTAGCCACCGCCGCAGCTGCCTCAGCAGAATTCCCTTATCAATTGGTTTTCAAAGGAAAAATTAACCCGCAAGTTGGTGCTAGCAACAATGCCCTTAGTGCATTGGAAGTATCTGCTTATGGTAATTATTACGCCATTGCCTACCAAACACCGGGCGCAGCCTATGGTGGCGGTGTGGATGTAATCCAAATCCAGTCTGGTTCGCCTCAATTAATTTCTTCGGTAAGCACCCCCGATGCAGATGTAACTTGCATTAACAATGGTGGCGGCCGCCTTTACCTAGGCATGGACCTTAGAACTTTTGAAAGTTATGACTACCCAGCCCCTGCAGTAGTTGGTATCGTTAAAACCAGCGGTGGCAGCCTAGCAGATCCCCAAGTTGTAGGCTTGGAAGGTTTCTCTACAAAAGATGTTAAATACAACGCACAAAATGGCAAGTTATATGCTGCCTCATCAGCCAATGGCGGTGTAAGCGTAATATCATTTGCCGGCCAAAAAGCAAGCAGAACTGCCTTTCAATCTTACGGCGGTGCCAGATCCATCACTTTTTCGAACAATGATGTAGTTGCAACCAATGGCTATAGCTACACTACTCTAGATGCCAATACTGCTGTACAATCTGCTTACAAATGGTGGCCTATCAGAAGCAACGAAGTGAATATTGGTAGCGTAGCATCGTTAACTAACGGAAATTTCATTTTCGGGAACAACTACAACCTGATCTACGTTGATAAATCAAACGGTACACTTTTAGACGAAGTTGATTTAGGTGGTTGGGTAAACTCCATCTCAATTGTTGCCGACAAAATCTATGTTTCTACCGGAAATAGCTTGGTAGTAGCTCAAATTGACAACAATAAAATCAAGGTTCTTGCTAAAACGCACTTTGCAAGTACCTTTGGTGGCGACTTTAACGTAATCAGCTCTAGAGTAGCAGGCAACTACGTATTTGTAGCATGCGGAAACAGAGGAACTTACGTATTCAACCTTAAAAAATCCTAGTTGATATAATTGTTAATTTTTTTTGAAAGGCCCTGCACATGCGGGGCTTTTTCTTTTTACACCTATTTTAAAAGCAATATTATTAGCTAAAAAACCTTTCCTATGGTTACATTTGTTATCTTCGATACAATTGGAAAACGACTATGGCAAAAAATAAAAATGCTCAATTCAAGCTTGTGCTCACTCAGCTTATCAGTGATATTTTTGAAAAAAACAAAAATATTGCGCTCAACCATAAACAGGTGGCAGCACGTTTAAATCTCAGCGATAAAACCGCTGTGGATACTATTTTAGAGGTTTTAATTGAGCAAACGGAAAAAGGCAAGTTCATTAGGCCTGAAAGAGGCAAGTTTAAACTTAAGGATCTTAAAACATTTGTAACGGGAACAGTTGACATGACTGCCGATGGTTCTGCCTTTATCGTACCTGATGACGAGTTTGAAAAGGACATCTTTGTGGCTCCAAGAAAACTAAGAAACGCGCTTCATGGCGACAAGGTGAAAGTGTACGTTTTTGCCAAAAAAAGCGGTGGACGAAGAAACGAAGGTGAAATTGTAGAAATCATCAAGAGGGTTAAAACCGAATTTATCGGCGTTGCTAAAGTTTCAGACCGTTTCGCTTTTGTGATTCCCGACGACAAGAAAATGCTACATGATATTTTTGTACCATTGGGTGATTTAAACGGTGCAAAGAATGGCCAAAAAGTGCAAGTTGCCTTAACAGATTGGCCAGATGGCGCCAAAAATCCGATCGGAAAAATCATCCACATATTGGGTAACGAAGGTGAAAACGACACCGAAATGAATGCCATCTTAGCAGAATATGGTTTCCCGCTAAGTTTTCCATCGGAGGTAGAAAAAGAAGCTAATGCCATTCCTGAACAAATTAACGAGGCCGACATCAAGGGCCGACGTGATTTCAGAGATACCGTGACTTTCACCATCGACCCCATTGATGCCAAAGATTTTGACGATGCCATTTCTTTCAAAAAACTTGAAAATGGGCATTATGAAATTGGCGTACACATTGCCGATGTTTCGCACTATGTACAACCTAACTCTAGCTTAGATAAGGAAGCTTACCATAGAGCGACCTCTGTTTATCTGGTAGATCGGGTAATTCCAATGCTTCCTGAACGGCTAAGCAACGGGGTTTGCTCCCTACGCCCTCATGAAGATAAACTTTGCTTTGCCGCGGTTTTTGAGCTTGATGACCAAGCAAATATCCATAACCAATGGTTTGGCCGTACGGTTATCCACTCTAATCAACGCTTTACCTATGAAGAAGCCCAACAGGTGATTGAAACGCAACAGGGAGATTATGCAGCGGAAATCCTTAAACTAAACGAGTTAGCCCACCTGTTAAGAACCGCTAAATTCAAAAACGGTGCCATCAGTTTTGAAAGCACAGAGGTAAAATTCAAATTAGATGATTTTGGTAAACCCATTGGCGTTTATGTAAAGGAGCGCAAAGATGCCCATAAACTCATTGAAGATTTTATGTTATTAGCCAATAAAAAAGTGGCGGAGTTTGTGGCAAAAAAAGGCAAGGGAAAACAAAAATATACTTTTGTGTATCGTACGCATGACTCCCCAAACATGGAAAGCTTAACGAATTTCGCTTCTTTTGCGGCAAGATTTGGCTATAAGATCAATACAAAATCTGACAAGGAAATAGCCAAATCCCTTAACTACCTTATGGACGATGTAGAGGGCAAAAAAGAACAGAATATTTTGACTTCACTGGCTATTCGTTCCATGGCAAAAGCCATTTATACCACCAAAAAAACCAGCCACTATGGTTTAGCCTTCGATTTTTACACACATTTCACCTCTCCTATCCGTCGTTATCCCGATGTGATGGTGCATCGGCTGTTGGCCCAATATCTGGACGGCGGAAAATCGGCCAATGCCGAAGAATATGAAGCCGCCAGTGTACACGCTTCGGCCATGGAAAAACGTGCGGCAGACGCAGAAAGGGCATCGGTGAAATATAAACAGGCAGAATATCTGGAAAACAACATTGGCTCGGTATATATGGGTATCATTTCAGGAGTTACCGAGTGGGGCATGTATGTGGAAATAGAGGAAAATAAATGCGAAGGGATGATCCGATTACGTGATATAAGCGACGATTTTTATGTATTGGACGAGAAAAACTATTGCATTATTGGACAGCGCAAAAAACGCAAGTACCAACTTGGCGATGAAGTAAAAATCAAGGTGAAAAAGGTTGATCTCTCTAAACGACAAATAGATTTTTCACTGGTACAGGATTAAATCAGCGCTGATTTCGTTTCTGCGGTCTGATTTTTTACCTTTGGCCTTTCAACCACTTTAATGCGTAACTGCCTTTTAACTATTTTGCTGCTTTTAGTGATTACCTTGGCCAAAGCCCAAACCATTCAGGGCAAACTGGTTGATGAGGTTACCGGCGAAGCAATCCCCTTGGTTTCCATTGGAGTAATGGGTACCAACAACACCACGGTAACTAACGACGCAGGAGAATTTATCCTTAAAAACGTAAGTTTTCCCGCAAAAATAAAATACAGCCATGTCAGTTACTTGATCCTAGAGCAGGAGCTAAACGAGACCATCTCGGGTTTAGTGGTTAAATTAAAGCCTGCCGCCATTAATTTAAAACCTATAGTGGTTGATCCGTACCGTGGTTTGAAACTGGTAAAGGCCGCACTGGAAAAAGCTTCTAAATTTAGCCAGCAAAATTTTTACGGCAATGCTTTTTACCGCCAACTCACCACGTTAAATGGCAAGCCCAGCCAAATTTATGAGCTTTTTTACGATTTGGAGTTTAACCTAACCAAGGTGAAAGGATGGATCGCCAAACAAAGCAGGTTTGCGGAATCCAATGAAGGGATTTCATTTTCAATGAGCAACCAATCGTACCTTACCTTCTCGCTGGCGGGCTATTTATTTGAAGACAAAAAAGCGGGGAAAACAGTTACCCTAAAAAGTTTGAATGATTTTGAAATTTCCATAGATAAATACATCGAACAAAAAGATCAGGATATTGCGGTAGTTTCCTGCAAATACAAAGGAAATAAAAAGCAATTCTACATCAATTCAACCTATTATATCGGCGTAGAAGATTTTAAAATTTACCGGCTGGAGAACAATATATTTAATCTGCCCATCAAACTGAGCGGTTCATCGGCTAAAATACCGCCCATTGTTACTACCATTGCAACTTTTAATGGGGAAAAAACTCCAATTCCCTTGATGGAAAACATCTCCACCAAATTATATCTGCATTTAGTTGCTGGCGGCAGAGCGCTCACCCCTGTGATCAGCTCGATGTTAACCATTTATCAGTTTGACAAAACACTTAACACACAAAAATTTACCGAATTAACCAAAAACGTTAAAGACAAGGCCATTATAGAATCGATTACCTACAACCCCAACTTTTGGAAAGACAATCCCATCGTGAAACAAACCACCCTGGAAGAAGCCTTCATCAAAATGATGGAAAGCAAATCGGCATTTGGCACCATGATAGATCCATAATAATGCACAGCCCTACAGAATTACAAAAAATCATTGAAGAAGCAATACTCAAATTAGCCCATCCAACCAAACCAGCTGATTTGTACGAGCCCATCAAATACATCATGAGCTTAGGAGGCAAACGTATCAGGCCCGTTATTGTACTGATGGCTACCGAGCTATTTACCGATGAGCTGTTGAAAGCAATTGACGTGGCCCTGGCCATTGAAACCTTTCACAATTTCACGTTAGTGCACGACGATATTATGGACAATGCGCCGCTGAGAAGAGGCAAACAAACCGTGCACGAAAAATGGGGCGTAAACAATGCTATTTTAAGCGGCGACGTGATGATGGTTGAATCCAACAAGCACCTGTCCAAAGTTGACATAACCGTTCTGAAACCTGTGCTGGATACCTTCAACCAAACCGCTCAAGGTGTTTGCGAAGGCCAGCAACTGGATATGGAATTTGAAACCCGTGATAACGTAAGTATTGCCGAATATCTGGAAATGATTAGGCTCAAGACCGCAGTTTTATTGGGCGGAGCCATGAAACTGGGTGCTATTGTAGGCGGAGCCGACGAGCAAAATGCCAACCTGCTATATCAATTTGGCGAGAACCTGGGCGTTGCCTTTCAACTACAGGATGACATTTTGGATGTTTACGGCGACCCGGAGAAATTTGGCAAGCAAGTAGGTGGCGATATCATTTCCAACAAAAAAACCTTCCTCCATCTTACCGCAAAGGCAATGGTAAAACACGAGGAACTCGCTGTCCTTTTAGGGAACCATCAAGATACCGAAACAAAAGTTAAAGCGGTAACGCAGCTATACAACCATTACCAAGTGAAAGAACTGGCCAATTTAGAAATGGAAAAATACCTGGCCCAGGCTTATCAAGCACTTGAAGAAATTGCTGTTCCCGATGATAGAAAGATTTATTTCAGACATTTGGTAAAACAAATTATGGAGCGCGAAAATTAAGCACCAAATTTTCTTATAACCAAGATATAGTCACAAAAAAATGATTATTATTGGCTTATGAAGAAAACTATCTATTCATTATCGATCTCACTTTTGCTTTGTTTTTCTGCCAGTGCACAAAACACTTTAAAAAGTGCTTGGGAAAGCTTCCTTAAAAACGATACAGAAGCTGCCAAAAAAACCTTTGGGGAACTTGCCAAACAACCTCAATTTGCCAACGAAGCCAATTTATCGTTGAGTTTGCTTGCTGAACTTGAGCAAAAAAACGATGACGCATTTAACTATTTCCAGAAATTTTATGCCGGCAATAAAAATGCAGAGCCTTATCTTTCTGCCCTATGGCGTAGCCCGGCAATAAACCACAGTTATGGTAAAATAACTCCTGCGGCATTGGCACTGATGAATGAAATCACCAAAAACAAATCATTCGACGGTTCCTTAAACGCCATGGCTTATTCAGTTACCGGAAAGCATTTTTTAAGCGTTAAAAAAGCAACAGAATCCGAAAAAGCATTTGCCCAGATCGGAAATTTAGACAACTGGCTAATTACAAGCACATTTGAAAACATATCAACCAGTGGTTTTGATAAAAACTATGCCCCTGTTAATCATCCCCAAATGGATGCCAAATTTACAGGTAAAAAGAATATTGAATTCGGCTGGAGAAAAGTACCATATCTAAAAAGAGAAAAATGGTTTGATTTTACTTTTTATGACGATCCCTACAATGCGATCTTATTTGCGCAAACCTTTGTTAACGCCCCTTCCGAAATTGAAGGACAGCTTAGGATTGGGGTATCTGGTTCGGTAAAGGTGTGGGTTAATGACCAATTGATCATTACTGAAGCCGAAGAAAGGAATAATGATCTCGACTCATATATCTCTACCGTAAAACTGAATAAAGGTTATAACAGAGTTTTGGTGCAAATAGGAGAAAGCTACGCCGGCAACTCCAATTTTATGCTAAGAATTACCGATAACAATGGCTATCCAATCAGCGGCCTAACGCATATCAATGAATATCAACCTTACCAAAAAGAAGAAAATTTCAAGGCACAAAGCATTACACCTAAAGCGTATGCCTACTTTAAAAGCCTAGTTTCATCCGACACAAGCAATTATCTCAATCAGATTTTACTGGCCAAACTGTATCTGAGAGATGATTTCGTATTCGAACCGAGAATCATCTTGGAAAAATTAAAGCAAAAATTCCCCGAAAGCACTTATTTGAACACCCTGATGATCGATTTACATGCCAAGGAAGATAACCGTACTGGTGTGGAAACCCTACAGGAGCAAATCAAAACTTCAGACCCTCAAAGTACCTATGCGCTTAGATTAACCTATACGGATTATTATAATCAGGAAAACTATGATAAAACGGAGGAGATTATGATGCAATTGGAAAAAAGATTTGGGGAAGATGAGGACATTATTGCCAGAAAAATTGCCATATCAGGCAAGAGAAATGAGCAAGATAAAATTATAGGTCTGGTAGAAAAAGCTTATAAAAACTGGCCAAACAACAGAAATTTCTCCTATATCAAATATATCCTGGAAAAAGAACTAAAGAAAAGCTCACAAGCTGAGGGTGTACTTACCAAATATTTAAATGATAACGAGGATTATGAATACGCCACAGTTTTGGCCAACGCCTATTTCAGTAAAGGAAACAGCAAGGGTGGTTTTGATATGTATCTGGACAAATTAAAGACAGACCCCGTAAGTACTGGTGTTTATAATGATTTGAGCGAAAAATTTTATGCCCTACAAAAATACGATAAGGCCGAAGAATACATCAACAAAGCGATAGCTTTAGCTCCCTATATTGGTGCTTATTATAAAACGCTGGGCAAAATATACGAAGCCCGCAAGGAAACAGTGAAAGCCGAAGAAGCCTATAAAAAATCACTGAGCCTTAACCCCAACAATTATGAGGCAATAGAGCAGTTGCGCAGACTGAAAAAAAACAAGGACGTGTTCAGCTACTTTGAGCAGCCAGACGTGATTGCAAGCATTAAAAATGCACCAAAAGCTCAAGATTATCCCGATGACCACTCGGTAATTTTAAACGAAGAAGTGCAAGCAGTTGTTTACGAGAATGGTGGTTCAGAAGAGAAACACTTTCTAACCGCGAAAATATTCACCCAAAAAGGCCTCGAAGCTTACAAGCAGTATAACATCTCGTACAACAGCGACCAGAACTTAATTGTAGAGGTTGCAGAAACCATTAAAGCAAACGGAAGCAAAACTCCAGCTGAACAAAGTGACAACCAACTTGTTTTCACCAATTTGGAAGTTGGAGATGTGATCAATATCCGCTATAAGCTGAGAAACTACAACGTAGGCAGCTTAGCTTCACATTTCTGGACTTCCTTTTACTTTTCGCATGGAAGCGCTTATGTCAATACCAAATACTCACTACTGATCAGCAAAAACAAAAAATTCAATTATAAATTCTCATTGTCGGAAATACCTGTGAGCAAAACCAGTGCAGATGAATTTGATTTGTACACCTGGAAGGCCGAGAAAAATGCCGGCATGACCTACGAGGATAAAATGCCACCGCTGGACGATGTTGCAAATATGCTATACCTGTCTACCATACCCGATTGGCAGTTTGTTTCCGATTGGTACAACAACCTGGCAACGGCAAAAGCCAGGAGCAGTTATGAAATTAAAACGTTAACCAATGAGCTTTTCGGCGGGCAAAAACTTAACGATGCCCAAAAAATAAAAAAGATCTATCAATACATTACCCAAAATATCTCTTATAGCTCTGTTTCTTTCAGGCAAAGCGGTATCGTACCACAATCACCGGCAACGGTAATCAACTCAAGAATAGGCGATTGCAAAGATGTTTCTACACTATTTGTGGCCATGTGCAAACAAGAGGGCATTGATGCGGAACTGGTATTGGTAAAAACAAGGGACAATGGCCAAAACACCTTGCTCCTGCCTAGTATCGATTTTAACCACTGCATTGCCAAAACCAATGTAAACGGCGTAGAAACTTACATCGAACTTACGTCCAATATCTTACCGTTCTCTTCGTTCAGCAACCATGATTTGGGCGCAGCCATATTGCCCATCAGTAAAAACAGCAACCAATTAATTAAACTACAACCTAAAAACAGGGTACAAAACCGCATAAGCTACCACACCAAAGTAGCCATTAAGGAGGCCAACATGTACATCACCGAAACCAATTTCTGTACCGGCTCAATGGCAAGCCTGCTCCGCAGTACCTATAAAGACCTATCGGCAAAGGACCAATTGAAAAAAATGAAAGAGGAAATTAGTGGCAGGTTCCCTGATAATGAAGCCATTTCCCTGAGCTTTGAGAACCTGGACCCTAAAACATCGGTTTCAGACACCTTAAAAGCCGCCTCGGCCTTTAACTTATTGAAAGTGTGCAAACCAGTGGCGGGCATGAATATATTTTCGCTACCTTGGACAACCTCCGTGTCCCCTTCTTCGTTAACCATAACCGATCCTAGGCATTTTGGCATTGACCTTACCCAATTATTTTGGGCCGATAAGAGCGATGAACAGATAGAACTTTCACTTCCTGAAGGCAAAAAGCTCATGGAAGCGGTTAAACCCCTATCGATAGATAATGAATATTTCAGCTATAAATTACAGAGCTTTCCAAAAGGCAACACCATAATCGTTAAACGCGAAATGATTTTCAAGAAAGATTTTGTAGCTAAAGAAAAAGTAAATGATTTCAACGCACAGTATAAACAAGCTGTAGAAGCAGATAATCAACAGCTGGCTTATAAATAACAAATACGGCTTACCAAAAACAAAAAGCGCCCAATTGGGGCGCTTTTTTTATGGCTTACTGAACTGGATTTAAATAGGCCATAAAAACAATCAATGGCCATGGCTTAAAACGTCTTTTCGCTGATACTGAGCGCAAATGAGTTGGCAGGCCAAAAATTGCTCATGATAAAAGCCCCCTACCAAACCCTATTGATTAGCCTTTAAGAAATCATCGCATCAAATTTGCAAACCAATTTAGCAATGGCAGTTTCCTGCTTGGATCAGGCCAGGGCACTAAAACAAAAAAGCCGAACAATCATGTTCGGCTTTTCTGTGTATTTTGTATTACAAATATTATTCAGCAGACTCAGCAGCAGGAGCTTCTTCAGCTTTAGCAGCTTTTTTTGCTGGAGCTTTCTCCGCTTTAGGAGCAGCAGCTTTTTTAGGAGCAGCTGTTTTTTTAGCCTCAGCCTTAGGAGCAGCTTCCTTTTTTGCAACAGGAGCAGCATCCTCAACTTTAGGAACTACTGATACATAAGATTTGTTATCAAATTTCTTTTTGAAAACAACAATACCAGGTACCAAAGCAAATAAAGTATGGTCTTTTCCAATACCAACACCTTTATCTGGGTGGTGTTTTGTACCACGCTGACGAACAATGATGTTACCAGCGATAGCTTCCTGACCACCGAAAATTTTGATACCTAAACGTTTACTGTGCGACTCGCGGCCGTTTTTTGAACTACCGGCTCCCTTCTTATGTGCCATTTTTTATCTTTTTTATAATTAGCTAATCAGCTAAAAATGAATTTACAAATAAATTAACTACAGAGTGATGCTCTCAATCTGGATTTTGGTGAATGACTGGCGGTGACCATTTTTCTTTTTGTAACCTTTTCTACGTTTCTTTTTGAAAACGATTACCTTATCACCTTTTAAATGAGACACGATTTTAGCTGAAACCTTAGCTCCTTTAACCGCAGGCGCACCTACAGAAATTTTACCACCATTGTCAACCAACAATACATTGTCAAATTCAATACTAGCGCCTTCATCTCCTTGTAAGCGGTGTACAAAGATGTGCTGGTCTTTTGCAACTTTAAACTGTTGCCCTGCTATATTTACTATTGCGTACATTGTTAAATAATTATTTTATTTCTATTTATTTTTTAATCGAGGTGCAAATATAGAACAATTCTTTTTCAAACACAATAGCTTAACAAAAATATTTGGCCCAATTGCACATTTCATTTTTTCCAATAGCTACCGGCAGATTAATCGGTTAACTGGATAACCAACCGCTTAAATATTTGAAAAACATCTTTCTTCCCCTGTAGCTTCGCCCAGTCCCGCTTTACACTTTAGCCCTCGTACCTCGGGGCTGCCGTTCCAATCGGGTTTAACAAACTTGGGTTCGATGGGCAAAAAGCATAAGCCCTGTCCATAGGTTTAGGTTTAGGACCTCGAAGAGGTCAAATAGTTATAAAAAACAGACCTATTTCCTTCGGGTACGACTCCTACGGAGTCGCATGATTGCGCCCAGATATTTATCTATAAGGATTGAAATCCTTCGGATTTCCCGGTTCCCAATTAAACCTGTGGTTGGTGTTAGACCTATGGTTGGTGTTATCACCAACCACACCACTACCATTGTATAAACATATCCAAAGATCTCTCCACAAGGTCGAGATGACGAAATGCCTATACCACTAACCATTCTACTGATCGCCATCACTAACCATTAGACCTGTGGTTGGTGTTATCACCAACCACACCACTACCATAGTATAAACATATCCAAAGATCTCTCCAAAAGGTCGAGATGACGAAATGCCTATGCCCGCTTCCGATATAACATTCCAAGCACTTTAGACCTATGGTTGGTGTTATCACCAACCACACCACTAACCATAGTATAAACATATCCAAAGATCTCTCCAAAAGGTCGAGATGACGAA
>NZ_QMHO01000024.1 GCF_003313505.1 Pedobacter nanyangensis
TACTGAACAGTTTGGAACGTACAGGGATGGATAGTATTTCCGAAATACACACATCTGGAACGGAAGGAGCTCCCGTATCATAGATTGGTTCCAGCATTATGTCAAGGAAATCCTTTATCGTCGAGCCGATAGTCTCCAGCATGTCTAGGCGTGTACCGAATGAACCGTTATACACTTGATGGGCAACCTCGTTCAAAATATTTTCTTGATTACCGTGAACAGCTTCTCCGGTTTCCAATATATCGAGCTGTATCTTCTGCTCCAAGGTTCCATGTTTACGTATGCCAGCATAGGCCATTGTGTCCTTCAGTCCACGTTCAAATTTGAATTCGGTGTCGAATAGCGTCTCCCCGCATTGCTTGAAGGCTGATCTGTCAAACTGCCCCATTTTTTTGGAGTGCTCTATGTTACGGCCACGGGAGCTGTTCATGGGGCTCAGCTTAATCTTGTTGGTCAGATCCTTTCTGCTGACAATTACCTGTACGTGCCTTTGGTCGCCCTGTTTTAGTTCCCCACGATGCTTGGTGCCGTTTTTGACCTCTTTGTCATTATGGGTATAATACCTGTTGTTTTCAAGTTTGGCAAACCATACGAGATCGCGACTGCTGTTGATGCCATTCCTGTTAAAATTATGGGCATATTCGTCCATAATTTTAACAGTATATTTTTTGAGCATTTCTGATATTTTATCTGCCCCATATTTTTCCTCCAGATGCTTCAGTTCCTTTTGGCTGGGACTGATGTTGATCAGGAAAAACTTGGCATCGTCCTTCCCCAATTTTGCGATATTGCTGTCGATCGCTCTGCGTACCTCATAGGCTTCGTACGATTGGTCAATATGGTTGAACCAGTGTTCCAGTATTTCCTGTGCGTCCGTTCTGTTCTCCTTTTCCAGATAGTTTACCAATGGTCCGCAGCTTCCTTTGTTGTTCGCAGCCTTATTGTCGGTAATATTGATGTACATGGCTAAAGCAGTTTGATCTGGTTATAGGTAACGTTGAGTAGCTGCTCCCTTTCCTTCCTAGAACCGATACCAGAAACATTATCCCGTGCAATGGCATACCCTTCGAAAATATTCATGAACAGCTTTTTTAGCTGTTCCTTTTCCGAAAGCCGTATGGCGATGGCATTGTAGTGGGCTTCCAGTTGGTGCAAATACTGGTTCTGTCTGTCCAAGAGGGTTGGTAGTATCCCGCTTTGTTTCAAAAGGCTATTGAAACCCTCGATCACCTTCCGCTGTGATACGGTCAAGCGGTCGACCTCACGCCTGGTCGGTATGAGCAGGTCTTTCTCCTGCGTCCTGATGAAGCCGACGAGGTCTCTGTGCTGTTTGAGTATGGTATTCTTTAGCAGGTCGTCGTTAAAGTCTATGGGATCTTTCTTTGTGCGGTGGAAATAGTCTATCATCTGAAGGAAAACCTGTCGCTTCGGCCTACCTAGTTTTAGGGCAATCAGGTCTAGTTTTTTTCCCTCGGCTTCCGAGTATTTTATAGATCTTAAAGTCTCTTTATCCATGTCTGTATATATTGATAGTCATATAAATAACTATTTAGCATATTGTTGGTCTGTTTATTTGTATATCCGCATCTCATCAAGTTGTATACATATATTGATATCTATATTGCATCCCCTAAGGGGTGCATAAAACTTATTCAGTACTGTTATGTACTGTCCAAAGCACCCCTGGAGGGTGCTTGCAACCCCAATGGCGGTAGTCTGGGGCAAGATGGTAGGGCTTTGCCCAACCACTGCTTGCTCTTTTTTTTGAAGGAAAAAAAGACCTTTCCCGATATATCGCATAGCCACTCATAGTTTCCCACCTGAATTCAACAGCCTGATGCGGCTGGCAAGTTTCGGATGGTAGGATGGTTCATATTCGACGATGCCGTTGTCGACAAAATCGGTCATACACTTGTGATAGGTGGCATAGGAACGGATGGCGGAATTTTTCATCAACGTCCTTCTGGATACCCTGAACGGATTTTCCTGTGAAGCCCTGTCGTAGCTTACCAGTATGGCAGCGAACAGACTAAAGTGTGGTTGTCGGAAGACCTTGCTTCCGCTGGCCAGTTCCATAAAACTGGCCAGTATCTCTGCCGTCCCCATTACAGCCTCCCGATTTCGCCCAGCAATTGCACGATGTCCGAATGCGCATAGTAGAAGATGCCGCCAAGCTTTTCATACTTCAATACTCCCTTGATGCGTAGGTTCTGTAGGGTGCCGGGTGAAATTTTCAGTAATTTCCTGACTTCTGAACTTCTGAGCCATTGCTTGTGAGTAGGTTCATCGGCTTTGATAGCTAATTTGATTTCAGCGATGAGTTCCGTCTTAAAATTTTGGAGTTCCTCCTTGGTAAGAATTTCGATCTGCATATTGCCTCCGTTTTTAGTTTACGGGACAAAACTGCATAACAAGGTCTTGGGAACAATGACCATAGGTCCGGCATGGTCATGTACAGGTGGTAAACCTGCTGTTATTTATTGGCAGGGTCGATAGGTACTATTTTGAAAAGTTTATGTTCGGGCCTGATTTCAGTTCCTTTTGCGGTCACATCTCCCTTGGTACCCACATAATAGTTACGCAGCGTCTCGACGGGGATATCGTCGCCGCCATCGGAAAAATACTTGCCTATCATCCTTGGATAGATGATCTGATGGTCGCTCAGTATCAGTTTCCTTCCAGATGGGAGTTCCAGTTGCTCAACCTGTTTCAAAATATCGATCAAAGTGGGAACATAGCCTTCCTCGATCCTGATCTTTTGACCCACCTCGAAAACCTTAAGTTCATCCAAACGGGACTGGAGTTCTTTAATCTGTATCTTCAGGGAATGGATGATTTTCTCTTTTTCGTCGATGACAATATGGGAGGGCCTTGCATTCCATTGGTCGATGCCATCAAGAAAATGTTGGAACTGCTGCAACTTTGCAATATTGTCCAGATGATTTTGATGGCTGGCATCAAATGGATCTTTGCTCCTAAAATAGCTGATCCTGTCATCTACCAATTGCCATACCTGCCCAAAGAATTCCTCCTCATCGGCAATATGGTTGTCAAGGGTATGCTGGAGGTGGTAGTTGTAATATTCTTCGAATTTACCTTCATCCAGTTTATATATCTTCAGCAAGAAATGGCTGTCTGCAGTCCGCTTCCATGGGCCGAAGGCATTTCCGATATCGTAGGGATGGGGAGAAAAATCAAAACGTTTGCGCAATTTGAAATAGTTAACTTTCATTGATCTTTAGAGATAAACTGTTGAAATATTTAACTGTTAGTTCAAAAATAGAAATATAAAACTTTTTTAAATAACTTTCTCGGCTACAATAAAAATACGAGTGGCTACCCTAAATAACTTGAGTTCGGGATAAGAAAAATGTCACCGTTTCGCGGTTAAAATAGCTGATTTTATAAATTCTCTATCATAATATCAGTCCATCGGACTTAAAAGCAACCACGAAGTGGTGAAATTATACTAGAAAATAAATTAATAAATGATAACAGAACCCTGGAAGGGTGATATTGTCTTTATATCAAACTTAACCCGAACTCACGTTAAATATATTAAACGATAAGTGAAAGGGTTTATTTCTTAACTGCCCAGATTGCTTTTTTCACTATTTGATGGACACTCATTATCAAGATAGGACTAACCAGTCAGTGGTGTATGCTTTACCTATCGGGCCTTTGGCAGAGAAACAATAAGAAAGCATATCTTCATCAATAGGGTATCATTCTTAAAGATTATTTGTTCCCACTGATGATGGGTATATATGTAGAAGTTAAACGTTAGGGCTAGTCTGCGACTTCTTGGAACAAGGCTTGGGTTTAAGCAAAAATAAAGATGGTTGATTCTTTTTCAAAAAAAATTGTTTTTGTAAAAATGAAATTCTAACTTAGATAGAGCTATTTAACTAATGGCCAAAAACCAAACAATTCAGGGTCAAGGATTTCCTGCGCCCTAACCTTAACGCTCGATCATGAATGCTCTCTTTCGAATAGGAGAGTCGGTGCTGTTTTAGTGCTGCTTGTAATGGATGCTGCCAATGGGCAGCAATCGATAAACAAGATGGTATTGGATAGCGCCAATCGGTTCAAGGATAAAGCTCCCAAAGAATTTTCTAAACGTCTGCAACAGACCGCACGTACTTCGAAATTGGGCAACATTTTTGGAGCAGCCACTGATTCTTCGCAGCGCAAACAGGTGTTTGGCCTTAGCAATGTTTCTGTAGGTACTGGCATGCAGCGGGTGGGGGATGGTTACCGGGCTACCTATGAGCTGGGTGGACAGCTTTCCATTTTCCATATACCAGTGGATCTACAGCTGAGCAATAACCAGGGCCAGAATCTATTTGGGAACCCTCTAGAGGGCAACCTGTTCAAGATGGGATTTGATAGGCAGTCTTTGCTGAAGTCCATGGTGCCCGAGCTTGATAACTATGAGGTGTTAAGGGATAGGGTATTCGGGGGCAAAGGTGCATCTACGCTGTTGCGTGAGCAGTTGATGGGACGTTTGAAGAAAGAGGGCGCTTTGCAGCAAACTAAATGGTCTGGGATCTATGATTACATCAACCAGTATGGAGGTGTGGAGGAACTGTTGAAACTGGATGAAGTCGAGCTGAAGCAGAAGCTCTATGCTCTGGCGGCGAAAAAAAAGGATAGTCTGGTCATCTATGGCAAAGATAGCGTAGCGGTATACGCCGAAAAGGGAAGGAGAGCGGAGCATGCCCTATTGGACAGTATTGCTGGAGAGGTGTTTGCCATGAAGCAGCAGCTTTCAGCTAAGGGGATTTCGCCAGAGCGGATCTCTGCGATTGAAGAGCGGTTGCAGGAGCGTAAGGGTACCGACCTAAACGGTTATATTTCGAAATATGGGCTGAACGGACTGAAAAGGAACGGTTGGGAGGGCCTGTTGCAGCGGCTCGGTAATGTGGAGTTGGGAAGTTTTGGACAGCAGCTGCCCGGAAGCTTCATGAACAGGGATGTTTTTCTTCAGGGAGGGGCGTTTTCACTAAAGACGGCCAAGGGCGCCATCGAATTCGGATTGGCTGCCAGCGGAGATATTGGCTTTGCGAAGGATGCGGGTTTTGACTCCTCCGGAGTCAATGCCCTAATCTGGTAATATACCCACTCTGGCTTAAGCATTTTGTCTACCGCAAGCATTAGCGTCGCGGAGCTTGTGTTTTCTAACTACTCGTAGCTAAAAGTTAATCAAGCCAGGCACCCTTGTTTGAATTTAGCCCCAACTGTTTCAAAAGGGCTACAATTTCATCGCCGATGTGCCCATTGTTTTTCTCATACCAAAACTGAAGAAAGAAGAAGGTGTCAACGGTTTCTATCATTTGCTTTTCTCCCTGATCATCGAATACGGTGGTGGTTTTCATTACCTTGTTTTCTTCACCGGTCTTTAATATGATACTGATGTCCTTTATCACTTCTGTAATGTCTTTCAATCGTACCGATTGTTTTTCTGTGATGGGTTTATCGTAAATATTTCTTCGCTCCACAGCCACGCTCAACCATTGCCCGCTGTTATCCAACTGAAATTCCTGAATGAGTTTAAATTTTTTGTCGCTACGATAATTCAAGGTGTCTTTACTTTGGTATTCTACTTTCTGTTTTTGCTTGTTGTTCAGGTAGTTTGCCAAATCCATTTTCTTTTGGTGAAAATTTTGAAGTTGGGAAATATGCCAGTTTAAACGCTTTTCTAAATTTCTTATTTTTAGTAGTTTGTCGCTTTGAATGATGATTTCTTTTTCTTTCCCTGCTTCATAGTATTCTTTTCCAAGCCATTGTGGGTCGGGGGCTAGGGCGTAAACCTTAATTGAATTTTTACCACCCTTCATCTTTATGGTTATTGTATTCTTTTTAGTATCGCCTATTAAAGTATCAATTTCGTCTAATGGAATTACCGATTTTGTCAGCCATTTTATAGCTGTTGAGATTTTGCCGCTGTCGGCTTTGTGATATGGCTTTTTGTAAAATACCAAATTCATCGACATCGGGTCGAACTCCAAATGTTGTCGCCAGCCTTCGTCCCAATCATCTAACCCATAACTTTCTGTAAAAGATTGCGACACTAATTCTTGCAACGAAAGCAGGTATTGGCTTTCGTCCTCAAAATTTTTGATTTGGCTGTATGCCATATTGCCAATCAGCAGAAAAAGAAAAAGCAGATTTTTCATAATTTTTAGTTTAATCAAAAACATTTCTTAGTTTTTTGCCTGTCTTGTCTATCACTATACAAATCCCATTTAACCAAACTTCGGCTTCGCCATTTTTAAATGCCGAACTATATGTATAACGGGGCGAAATGACTTCCCTGCCTGTTTTATCAATATATCCCCAAAGGTTGTTGCGCTCTACAGAGGCCATCCCATCGTTAAAATCGTACACTGATTTATAGCTGTTAAGTGAAAATGCTTCTTTGCCTGTTTTATCATAGAAGGTATAATTGCCATTGCTTGCCCTAACTCTTGATAGACCATCGGAATAGGGCGAGGGGTCTATATTCTTCATTTTAATGGGTATTATCTCTTTGCCAGTTCTGTCTATTACGCCGGTAGATTGGTTTGGATATTTTCCCTTTGTTACCCACGCCAAACCTTCGCTAAAATGGTGTGCATTACTATACTTAAAAGGAATTACCACTTTGCCTGTTTTGTCCATATAACCGTAAGGGTCTTTTGGGCTTTTTTGAATTTGTACCAAACCATCAGAAAAATCAAAATAGCCGTAATACTTGGGCGTTATGGCCTGGTTACCCTTTGTGTCTAGGTATCCGATGCGCCCCTGTGAGCTAAATTTTACCAATCCTTCGCTAAAACGCTCGCCGATATATTGATAACCTACTGGTATTACAAAATCGCCCGATGTATTGATGAAGCCATACACATTGTAGGGTGATTTTACCCTTGCCAAACCCTCAGAAAAGGGCATGATTTCATCCCAAGTCGGCCACACTTTTATTCTTCCATTAAAATCCATCAACCCTACTTTATTTTGCCGGGAAGTTAGTTTTATCAGTCCGAGGCTGTTAAAAGGGTCGTTGTGCGAATAGGAATAAGACCACCACTCTGCTGGTTGTATCACCTCGCCCTTGCCGTTCATAAAGCCTACCAGCTTATTTTCGTAGAAAGCCATTAGATTATCAGAAATACGGCTGATTTGGGTGTAATTTAATTTTTGCACTACATTGCCAAATGCATCAATATATTGCCATTTGCCGTTTTCTTGTACCAAGCCCGTGCCATTGGCGAAAGGATAGGCGTATTGGTATTTGGCCTCTATTACTTTTACGCCGTTTTCGTCTATATACCCGTACCGGTTATTTTGCGTTTTGGATACCTTAAGCACTACATTTTTGGGCGCGGTAATGCTTTCCTTTTGTTTTAGCAAGGTTGCTTTCTTTGTGCTGTTTGTTTGCTTCGATGTCAATATTATTTTATCGGCTTCTGCCATTCGTTTTTTGGAAATGATTTCCTTGTGGTTTTTTTCGGCAGTTTCTACACCGCTGTTTATTTCTTTTTCTAAATCTAAAACAGTTTGTATAGCATCTGTACGCTTGTTGCCTACTAATTTTTTAAACTTGTTTAGGCCAATGGATGCATTTATGTAATCTTTTTCGGCCAAGTACGCATTTGCATATAGCGAATATATTTTGGGGTTGGCACCTGTTTGTTTTTCAATGTTTTGCAACAGCGCAATACAATCTTTGTTTTTGCCATTGTCATACAGCTCTTTGGCTTTGTTGAATTGTTCTTGGGGTGTTTGAGCGAATAAAATGCTCTGAGTCAAAAATCCTATCAAAATAAAAAACTTTGTTTCCATAAAATTTCTAATGATTATCTAAAAAAGTTTCATGTTTGTGTGCTTCCGTTTTTCCCGGATAACCTATTTTTCTATACAATTCAAGGGTAGTATCTTTTATTTCATAGTAATAGTACATTCTGTAATTATTTTCCCATTTTTGGTGTTGAAAGAATGCGCCGATTTTACCTCCTCTTTTACCAATTCCCTTTTTGTTTAAACTTGACCAAGCGCCAACATCCTCAAATAATTTTTGAAAATTAGATATATTATAAACTGTTATTTTGGCATTCGCCAAGTTATTTCCGCCTGCTTCTTCTGTATATAAATAACCATCTTCAGAGAATAAAACATCAACTTTTGTTTTTGGTTCTTTATTGATGTTGTACAATTCTTTTCCTTTTCTGTTAAAAATAGTAATTGAGTTTTCGTTAAGTGCAATGATGTTGTATTTCATTTCACTTGAATATTTGATGTTATAATATTTAGCTGGTATTATTATTCGACCTTTATCATTTTTTAAACCTCTTTTATTGTTTTCGAAAAAATCATTCAACACACCATTTTCCTCCTCCACTGCATCTCCCCAAAAATCATTTTTGGTATAAGCTTGTGTATTTTTGTTTTTCTCCTCTGCTTGGGCAATTAGCTGCTTTGGAGTCGGTTCTTCTTCGCCTTTTTCGTAAGCAAGATATTTTTCGGCAATGAATTTCATTTCGTCTATGGGCCAATTCTGCTTGGTTACCTTAAAGCTGTATATGTTATGTGTTTGGCAAAACTGCCACCAATATAAAATGCGTTTTACATCTGCATCGTTATATTGCCCTTTTTCCATTCCCAAAAATTCTTCCCCTTTTCCGGGGCGTATGCCTGGTGTAGCAAATGGCGTTATCCCCGATGGTTCAAACAACAAGCCACCACTTTTTACAATGGTTTTATAGCCACGGTCAATACTTAGATCATTTTTTACCATGCCCGAGTAAAAGAATTTTTCATCAGGGTTGTATTTTTCCTTAAACTTTTTCAAATCTACATCATTGGGTTTGCCCATATTCCAGAATATTTCAAACTCCATTTCGGTAGGCGCAAGGTTGTTAAAACGCTTCAACAAATCGGGGTATTTTGTTAAATCGCCTTTGTTTATTTTGGCAGATACTATTTTCCCTTTGCCATTATCAAATGTAATATCGTAATAGCCACTGCTTATCCACTCAAACTGATATTGTTCGGTTGGCTCGCCAAACAAAGCCCACCAATCTACTTTTAATACCGCCGATTTTACAAGACCGTAAACGGTAATTCCTTTTTCGGTATATTTTTTTTGGTCGGTGTTGGTAAGCCCGTTTCCATAGTCTAAAGATGAGGTTACTCTGCCCTCGGTATTTTTTAAAGGATAATTCCCCATAAAATCGAGGTGGGCGATAAAATGTCCATCCCTTTTTACCATAGCGTTTTGAGCACTAAGTTTGCCTATCATACATAGTAATAGGATAAGAGTTAGTTTGGATGTTTTCATTGTTATTATAATTATACCAATGTTCTGTAGTTACTTATTGTGGTAGCAACTCGTAGGCGAAGTTATAATGCAATATAAGATGTTTAGGGAAATAATAAAAGCTCAACGTGTTAGTATTTAACGCCTTGGGTCTTCAGTAAGAGGTTTCTTGGACAGGTTAATCCTTTATTTCTTTGATTATGTTTTGGGTATTGAGAAATTAGCAGGCGGGGATCGAAACCTTATAGGAACTCAGGGTGTCACTTTCTACTGGGCTGGGCATACTGCAGGGAACCTGGCCCGTAATAAATGTAAAGATGGGTAAAGATGATTTAGGGCTGGTCTTGAAACATATGGATCTGGGAAGAAAAGTTACTGATATCTATGTCGACAATGATTGGAGCATCGTCGATGAGCTGAAGGAAAAAGTTGTGAACCTTTTAAAAGATGACTGAAAAGCACCCGAAAGTAATGTTTGGATAGTCGTGGAACAAAATACATGAGCCATTTAGATGGCTTCAAATTAACAGATTTTATACCCAGCCCTCTATGACAGATTTCGAGCCAAGTTCTGCCAAAGAGCTGCAATTAGATTTTGATAGAATTTTTTTTCGATGTGTTTTCACAGTATGTACGGATATATTGAGCATTTCGGCTATTTGTGCCGAGCTTTTGCCCGAAAGCACCAACTTGAGTACCTCTTTTTCTCTTTTGGAGAAAAGCTCTTCGGAACGCAAAAAAACTGTTTGCCCCACGGCAACGTTGTAAAATGACGGTTCGCCGTCTAGGCCCAAAAAAGACAAGCCCGAACCTTTGTTCTCGGTTTTTAAATGGGAAATATCGGTCTGTACGCCCAATACTCGAATTACAGCACCATTTTCATCGGTTTGAATGGTAGTTGTTTGCATCAAAATCCATTTGTAGGAACCGTCTTTGCAGCGCAAACGGTAATCGTAGCTAACTTTGTACTTTAAAACTTTTTCTGGCGGAAGCTGGTTGAAAAATTCGGTTACTTTTTGCTCGTAAATGGCAAACCTCGTTTTATCTTCGGGATGGAGATTTTCGAAGATATATTCTACGGAAAAATCTTCGGGCGAAATCCCGAGAACTTTTGCCACGTTTTCGTTCACGTATTCCATCTCCACCTTTGCAATGTTTACGATATAGAAATAGTATTGCCCAAACTGAAAAATGTCGAGCATTTTTTTATAGACTTCCAACTCAAAATTAGTAGCAACATCCCCACTGTGATAACGGGCAATCTGATGCCATGTTTTTCTCATTTGGTTAAACTTTATCAATTCCATTGCCTGCTTTTGGTGTTTTTTCTATTCTAAATATACAAAAATCGCCATAAAAATACCTCTTTGTAGGTATTGATGCCCTGCCTTGCCCCAACTAATTTTGTTGTAGAACAATAAGGAACATCTTGAAAAAAGCAACAAAAACTATCAGACATATATTAACTGCCGTATTAATAATCACTTCCCTAGGCCTGTTTCTTACATCTTGTAAAAAGAAAAATGAAGACGGCAATAAGGACGAAACTAACGGATTAATAACCAAGCCCGAGGCAAAAGCCGCCGAAAACAATAAAAGTGGAGGCGTATACAAAGGGGTATTGGTAGGCTCTACCGGTTATGTGAAAATTATATTGCAGGGCGGGCAAAAATCTGTTACAGTAACTATGAACGGCGCAACCAAAACACTCGCCGAAGTATCGTTTTTACCCGCAAGTTGGTCGTCGGGGCAGGCCATTACAGAAGCAAAATTTTCTAAAGACAATTGGACAGTTGTTTTTGCAGTTGATGCAGACGGCGGCAATCCGCAAATAACAGTAGATATACCCGGGCACAGCAATATTGTAGCCACCATAGTCAAAGAAACATCTGCAACACAGGTCATGAGCTTTGAAGGAAAAATCACTTACAACGGCAATTCTGCCAACAGTGCCTTTAACTTTGTGGTTAGCGGTGAACTGTTTGTTGGAAATGGTCGCATGCCCGATGAAAGTACAACATACAGTATGTTTGGGCAATTAACGGATAATAAAACAAAAATTACAGGATACATCAATAACGCAACTGTTTCCGGTACTATAAACGGAGATACGGCATCAGGAACTATTGTTACACCTAATGCTACCGCAACTTGGACAGCAAAAGGTACTTTGTAACAAAAGGGCAATTATTTATAGCTAAGTTTTCTATCCTTATAGGATAAGATAATGATTCTTCCCCACCGCCGTGGTCTGTGCTATACAGGCCACTAGTTTAATTTATAGAAGGCAAAGGTCTGTGCATAGGCCTTGGAGAACAGTCGTATTACAATAAATTGGTATAAGTCTAAAAATAAACAAACTTGAAAGCAGCAGCAATAACCACCGGAAAATTATTGGCAGTAATACTCTTTATTGCTTTTGGAATGGGCAACTCACAGGCACAAACAAAAACCAAAACAGAAACCATTGAACTCAAAACGGCTAATCCGGATATTGTAGTAAAAGTAATCCGGGACGGTAAAATTTTGGAAACAAAAGCTTTTAACAACAGCAGCTCCAAATCTTTTGAACTGGATTACAGCGTAACCATTACATTGAAAAGCAAAACCAAAACATTTACAAAAACTTTGAAAAACGGTGCAACCGCAATGTTGCCCCTAAAACCAAATAACAGCACTTTCAACAAATCAGTACTGTTATCTTCTGCAGATGATGAAGTAAAATATATCGACGGAACGCAAATAAAAGCACCGCAAGACCAGTCGCTACACAATTCTTTAATAAGTGCAGAATTAGTGAATTTTAAAGCAAAAGAAGTAAAATAATTGAATTTTAAAATGGATATCAATATGAAAACAACAAAAAATATTTGGAAGTTAACAGCGGTAATACTGTTTACCGTTTTAGGATTTGTGAACGCACAGGCACAGGAAAAAACAGTGTACGGCTACGGATTTGCTTACAGCTACGATACCAAAGTGCTGTATATCTCCAATATTGTAAGCGGTGTTAAAAACAGCGAAACCTATCACGATGCCAGCGACGCTGCCCTGAATGCACAATGGTTGGCAAAGATGAAAACCGAAGATAGCAAGTATTTCAATTACAAAATGGATAAAGTAGGCTTTATGGAAGACAAAGGCAAGGTAGATGAAGACCGCACAGCGTGGATAGGCAAATTCAAGCAGCAGGGATTTACCATCCAATACCTTACTTTCTCTTTCAAAAAAGACAAAAAAGATTAAAATTCACAACTTAAAAAAGTAAAACAATGAAAACACTAAAAACATTTATTGTATTGCTTGTAATGATAATTTCGAGCAACAGTTACGGGCAAACTAAAGAAGAAACCATTGCGTGGTTGAAAGAGAAATTTGCCAATGCCCATTTGTACGACTTTATGGAACCCGCTAAACAGAAATTGAAAATAGAGAGCATTAATGAATGTGAAGTGGTGTTTACTTATGAAAGCAAACGTGAAAAGGATGGCGGTTTTTCACGAACAACAATCCCTTTTGCCAATCTGAAAATGAAGCAAACAGGCGACAGGAATGACGAAAAAAGTATTGGAAACAAGGCAAAAGCTATAAAAGAAGAATGTGAAACTTGTGAATCTAAAACTTACAACACCTCAAGTTCATCTATTGAGATAGAAGAAACGGAAGTAGATTTGTTCAGTCGTATTGAAAAAGCAGCTGCACACCTTGCCACTTTCTGTGCAAAGAATAAACAGGCGTTTTAATCAATTATTAACTTTTAAAAATTGGAAATTATGGGAAAATATAAAATTCTTACAGAGGAAGACTTGAAAATCTTGGAGTTCTCGCCGGAAGAGTTATCCGAACTTGACAGAACTTTCTGATTTGATAAAAAAGTCAAAAAATGATGAAAAAACTCCTTGTTGCAGCAGTTGCAGTTGTTCTGGTTACAGACAAGGAAATCCGAGCACTGTGTGTGCCAGTTGTGGGCATAGTTGGAATACTCATAGATGTTAAAAAATGAAGTGTTATGAAAAATATATTTTAACATTCTTTTGTTTAGTCGCATCTTATGTCAATGCACAAGCTGTAGTTTGTAAAGACAAAAATACTGCGGGGTATAATACAAGAAGTGAAAGCGCATACCTTGAAATGATACCGAAAGATATTCAGTATGGTTGTGGCTCGCCGCAAGGGAAACAGATATTTTTCAAAAACAATCATTCTACAAGAACAATTAGGGGCTTTGTTGTGAAAAAATGGCAGTATTATAACGGATATGAAAACCGTGAAATTTGCGAATTACACCATTTTGAAATAAAACCAAGGGAAGAAAGCAATTCTATGGGATGTAACTATATTACCGAAACGCAACCTTGCACATTTACAGTATATGGAAAGTTTGTTGAACCATAATAAAGATAAAATGCGAAATCTAAAAACCATATTTGTATTATCAGCTATCCTTATAGCCAATAGTGCTTTTTCACAAACCAAAGCCGAAACCATTGAGTGGTTGAAAACGAATGGCAAAGACTTTTTAACCGCATTTTATTGCGGAAATAGTGAAAAGTATTACATTGAAATAACAGATGATGTACTTACCATTATTGTTTATGATAAAACTGTCGGTACTCCTACTCATTATTACTCGAACTTGAAATGGAATAATATTTTATATCAGGATGTAAGCAGTGTATCTAAATCTCAATCTAACGACTGCCCGCAAATAAAACTCTTTGTTATAAAAGCACAAGAATATAATGAGTATTCTATGGAGAAAGGTGGTAAAAAATCAGATGTAAAAGTGGAAAAAGGCAATATTTACCTCCGTTATGACGCTGAAAAAGAAGAAGATGTCAAACGTACACTTAAAGCCATAATGCACCTTGCCAAGCTAAGTGGAGCAAAAGAAAACAAGCAAACGTTCTAAGATATGAAAACAACCAAACTATTTATTACCACCTTTTTGCTATTGCAAACAATAGTATCTTTCGGGCAGACCAAAGAAGAAACGGAACAATGGATTAATGAAAAGTTTAAAAAAATTATTGCAGGAAGTAGTGAAGATGCAGGCGGCGGTATACATACTAGATATCACAAAACTGAAGCTTTTTTAAAACAGGGTGAAATAAGTGCTTCACATATTACAAGATATTACAGTAAGAATAGAGGAGAAGTAATAAGAGATGACACATACACTGTTGTGGCAAAAAACCTACCAATCAATAGATTAGAAAAGATAGAATTAGAGGAAGGGTGGAAAAAAGATCATCATCTAATAATCTTATATTTTGATAAATATATCGATTATGGTATACAATACGTCAGGTATGATAAATTAGAAAACGTAACAGAAACTCTGACACTTGACAACGATTATGCCTATAAAAAATACTCGGCAACTATATACGTTCCCAATAATTTAGAAGAAAATTTAGCAGAAAGAATAAAGAAAGCATTAGAACATTATGCAACTTTTTATCCAAAACCCGAAAAGAAAAAAGAAACGTTTTAAGATATGAAAACACTAAAAACCATCCTTACCGTCTTTTTACTATTACAAACGGCAGTGTCTTTCGGGCAAACCAAAGAAGAAACAGTCAAGTATATTAACAGTATATTAAGTGTGTCAAAAGGGATTAAGAGTATTGGTGGAGGAAATTCATTGCCAAACATATTTATTGTTACAAGTCAATCGTTCAGTCTTGAAAAAATTGAGCAAGACACAAAACGAGAGACCTTTAGAGAAACTACTCTTGAAACCGAAAATAAATATTGCTCCAATGTTTATACGGAAATTCCGTGGAATATGTTGGGAAATATAACCATTAAACCACGTAACGCAAACCGTTTTTATGGCAAATCGAATAGTGATGTGATTAATAAATTAAAAGAGCCAGAACTTGTAGAACTTCGTATTGAATTTAATGCTGGTCTGCTCTATTCAGGTAAGTGTGATGATGGTGGTAAAGATGATAAACTCGTTTTCAAATACATAGAGATGTATGTAGTACCCGAAAAGGTAGAAAATATTAAAAAAGCCTTTGAACACTTAAAAGGATTAATGAAAGAAAAAGACTTGTTTGGTAATTAGGTTAAAAGCAAATGAAAAAAACTATCATCGCCTTTTTGCTGTTACAAGCTGCTGTTTCTTATGGGCAAACCAAAGAAGAAACAGTCAAGTATATTAACAGTATATTAAGTGTGTCAAAAGGGATTAAGAGTATTGGTGGAGGAAATTCATTGCCAAACATATTTATTGTTACAAGTCAATCGTTCAGTCTTGAAAAAATTGAGCAAGACACAAAACGAGAGACCTTTAGAGAAACTACTCTTGAAACCGAAAATAAATATTGCTCCAATGTTTATACGGAAATTCCGTGGAATATGTTGGGAAATATAACCATTAAACCACGTAACGCAAACCGTTTTTATGGCAAATCGAATAGTGATGTGATTAATAAATTAAAAGAAGTAGAACTTGTAGAACTTCGTATTGAATTTAACGCTGGTTTGCTCTATTCAAGTAAGTGTGATGATGTTGATAAACTCGTTTTGAAAGACATAACGGTATATGTAGTACCCGAAAAGGCAGAAAATATTAAAAAAGCCTTTGAGCACTTAAAAGGATTAATGAAAGAAAAAGACTTGTTTGGTAATTAAGTTAAAAGCGAATGAAAACAATTATCATCGCTTTTTTGCTATTACAAGCTGCTGTTTCTTTTGGGCAAACCAAAGAAGAGACCATTAGCTGGCTAAAAGAAAACTTAGAAAAAAACCTGTCAGGATTTAACAATAGTTATACCGATATCCATTTAAAAAGCATTAACGAGTGCGAAATAATATTGGGCTATAAATACAAATCGACAGCATTTGAGGCGGTGTTGCCAACAGCGGTTAAAAAAATAGCAAAAGCGGGTTATAGCGGTTTTACCCCAAACAGCGGAGGAGATTTTTTGTATAACGACAAAGTGGTAGCCGTTAAAAATTTAAGTACGGAAAAAACAACGCATCATCGGTTTTTCTCATCGGCAAATTTACGAAATGCCGAGGAGGGCATTTATGATAAAGTAGAAAAAGCGATGAAACAATTAGCAATTTTTTGCGAAGGAAAAAAAATAAACAGATGAAACCACTTATTACATTTCTGTTTCTTCTGCCATCGGTTTTTGCATTTTGCCAAACTGATGAAATTGTAAGGATTTTAAACCGGGAATTGCAGAACGAAATCCGTACCCAAAAAGAAGACACCCTTAATTATCAGGGAGAGAAGTTTGAAGTGCTAAAAAAATTCAGTGTCAAAGATAGTGTCCTGCAAGTTGTAACTATAAAAGCAGATGGCACAGAAGATGCTTTAGTGCAAACCACAATGAAAATCCTAAGCCTTGAAGTGAGAAAGAAAAACTATTACGGCAAAGATTTTTACACCGAAAAACAGGAAGTAGATTTAAGCAATATAAAAGCTGTTATCAAAGACATCAACATCATTTTTGAAACCGAGCCTGATGCCGTAACAATTACCCGTACAGACGAAAACGGAGAAAAGAACGTGTTTGCCAAAAATCTTTTTTTTCTGCAATTGTGTTACGAAAAACAAAATGAACATTTGGCAAGCGAGCTGATAAGCGCATTTGAAAAAGCAGGTTGTGAAATTAAAAAAGGCAGTTGGTACGATTAAAATAATATAAACAACATAAACATTAATTTTTTAAAAGTTAGAGTATATGAAACATATTATCAAAACAGCATTACTTTTCGTATTTATTATTTTATCCGGAAATGTTTTCGGGCAGGAACGCTTGGGTAAAAACTATGATGAGGTAATAAATACGTTAAAGGCAGACAATAGGAAGTATGATATTGAAAAGCTTGAGGATGGCCGGGTGTGGATTACCTTATACAGTAAGTATGCAGCATCCAGAGATGTGAACGAGGTTTGCCATTTTCAAAAGAAGGGAAAGCAGTTGATATGCGAAAGCATCACGGTTTCTGAGCCAAGACGCTACTATGGCAATTGTTTTTGGGACGAAATCGCAGTTAGCTTAAAAAAAGATTACGAACAAACCGGTTTTTTGGATATGCCGATGAAATCACCTGTGTACAAATCTATAAGCGGTCGGTTCAAAATTGACCATTATGTGGCTATGGATTTTTTGAGTGATGATTTAATTTCGCTGAATTACTACCTTGACACGTCAAATTTTAAAGCTAAATAATTTTTTAGTTCGATGAAGTGGCTGTTTCTTTTATTTATGTTGGTTTCGTTGCAAACCAATGCACAAATTTCCAAAGGTATGGACAGTATTTTTTTGGTTAAAGACTATTTGCTGCACATACAGAAAGCAGTTAATACACAACAGCCCGAAAAGGAAAAAATTGCAAAACTGGATAGCTTAATCCGTTTGGCGACAGAACAAAAAGCCGTTTTTGGGCGTAATTTAAGCCCAATTTTAAAAAATGAGCAGGAAGCCCGAGAAATGAAAACTTCGCTCAATTTTATTTTACAATCTATGGTTTTGTATAGGTCTGATTTACAAAGCAATAATAAAAGCCAATCCGAGATTTTATACCTAAATAAAAACATCCCTATTCTGATAAATAAGATATATTTCTACTGTAAAAGATTTCAAAATTTTAGGGAAGAAAAAACACACTGATGCCACAAAACCGTTTCCAAGACCAAAACAAACGCCTTGCCGAATTTGAAGCCGAAGTTTGGGCAAAATGTCCGTCTTGCAGTAAAAGAGCCATTGCAAAGGTAGATTACGAATTGAGGAAAGCAAGATTGTCCTGCACCAACTGTGGCTACCACAAAGAAGTTTCTACGGAAACTACAGTTCTAGGAATGAAAGCCAATTGGAAAAGGTCGGCAGAAGAATATTTCGGAGCACAGATGTGGTTTCAGTATCCATTTAAAAATGATGTTTTCTGGGCTTATAATGCTGCTCACTTAGACTATCTGGAACAATATATATCCGCAACATTGCGGGAACATAAAGACCGTTCGCATTTCACATTGTTGGAAAAACTTCCAAAATTTTATCACGAAGCCAAAAACCGGAAAGCTCTTTTGAAAATTATCGAGCGGTTGAAAGCATCTTCTTGAAAAGATTTCAGACAAACTTCCCAATGTCAAAATCACCGAAATCACTTTTCCGCAAGGTGGAAAAGCTGTCGTTGCGATCCAAAAGCTTGGCAATTTTTCGGGAAGCACCTTCTATGGAATTTTTCAGTAAGCTGAATAGTCCAGTTCTCTATAATTTCTGCACTATGGCTGCCGCTGTTTCCTTTTGGGCCTGTTCCAAATTCTCTTTTTGGAGCCAAGCCCCTACGGAGCTTAGTTCATCGAAGGCAACATCTACGACAAACTAATGTCCGAGGAGCTTGGCTTCGGTACGTCGCTGTTGCACAACTCACTTTTAAACCCAAAGACATTTCCATATACAAAAAAAAGGCAGTCCAGAAGGTTTGGACTGCCTTTTAGATTTAAGCCATATCTAGTGTTTTAAGTTTTCGTTCACAAAGTTGCGAACATATTTACGGATCATTTCACGAACCTCACGAAACTGTTCCATAACCTGTACTTCCGTGCCAATTGCTTTAGCTGGGTCAGGAAAGTCATAATGGAGCTTTATTGCGTTTGTTGGAAAGTATGGACAACTTTCCTTTGCATTATCACATACTGTGATTACAAAGTCAAAGTCGATATCGGGATATTCCTTGATGTTGTTCGAGGTGTGCGAGGAAATGTCTATCCCATCTCGCCTCATGATCTCAACCGCTTTTGGATTAACCCCGTGGGTTTCAATCCCAGCACTGTAGATTTCTGCCGTTTCGCCAGCGAAATGCCTTAGATAGCCCTCGGCAATCTGGCTACGGCAACTGTTGCCAGTACATAGTACGAGTATTCTTTTCATAATTTTAGACCAAGAGCCAGATGATATTGATAATGCAGTACTTGGGATCAACGCCAAAGATCAGCTGCAAGACGATGACCGATAAGGTAATGATAATTGGTTTTCTGTATTTGATAAGCGTTTCAGTTTTCATCGTTAATCGCAGCATCCGGGTGGACAAGATGCCTGTTTCTTCTCCAATGGCTTTTCTGCGAAGACCGTTATGCTGCATATGCCGCTACTTCCACTTTTGAAGTTTTCAAGTTCGGCCGAATCAAGGTATTTTGAGAGGATGTCATCGGGAATGATAATCGGCTTTTCCTTTTGAACGGTTACATTCTGGAAGCCATTAGTACGGATCAATCCAAGATAGGTATCCCTTTGAATGGCTCCAGCAACACAACCAGCGTACATTTCCGCATCCTTTCTAAGCGCATCTGGAAGTTCGCCCATTAGCACCACATCCGAGATGCTGAAATGCCCGCCAGGTTCCAGTGTTCGGTAGATTTCCTTGATCACCGCATCCTTGTTCGGCACGAGGTTCAGTACACAATTGCTTACGATTACATCGGCTACATTTGAGGTTACGGGCATGTGCTCGATATCGCCCTGTCTGAACTCTACGTTATGGTAGCCCAATTTTTCTGCATTTATCCTCGCCTTTTCGATCATAGCAGGGGTAAAGTCAATGCCAATGACCTTGCCTGTTTCGCCCGTTTCGCTCCTAGCTATAAAGCAGTCATTGCCGGCACCACTTCCCAAGTCGATGACCACATCACCTGCCTTTATATTGGCGAACTGCGTCGGTAGGCCGCATCCCAGACCAAGATCGGCATCGGGATTATAGCCCTCGATTTCGGTATAATCATCGGTCATGATATTATAGACCTCTGTTGAACATCCTCCAGTACCACAGCATGATGCGGCATTGGTATCCTTGTCCTGCAAGGCGATCTCGCTGTACTTCTGTCTAACGAGCTCTTTTAGTTTTTCGTTCTCTTCCATGTTTATTGTAATATTGCGATTGAATTGGCCAAATTTTTTAACAGCAGTTCTGCTCAGCCTTGTAGGAGCCAAAAAGCCCATTCAGTGTGTATTTCGGAAATACTATCCATCCCTGTACGTTCCAAACTGTTCAGTA
>NZ_QMHO01000025.1 GCF_003313505.1 Pedobacter nanyangensis
GATGTGGCCAGTTTGCAAAAAAAGCAGTGGCCAGTTTTGGAATAATCTACAATTCGACAAAGGAATAATGAAAGATAGGGTGTATTATTCAGCTTAAAACATTAAATCATTAATCTTAGGAGTTAATCTTTATGCACTTAGAAACACAAAATAATTCTAGAGTTGATAATATAATTAATAGTAGGCGAGACGAATCTGATGCTCGTGACATTATTAAGGAAGTGGAACGTTTAGGGTTATTTGAAGGACAACATCGATTTCGTTGGATTTGGGAACTTGTTCAGAATGCTCGCGATGAAGCAGGTGAAGGTGTCGAAATTGTATGTACACAAGCTGCGGACGTTTTCACATTTGAGCACAATGGTAAGCCATTTAAATCAGATCATCTTGTGGCCCTAACTCTTAGAAGCTCAACAAAGCCGTTGGATAACTCTGGAGGTAGTGCCGGTAAATTTGGTACTGGTTTTGTAACAACACACCTATTAAATAAATGTGTAAAAATTAGTGGGGTTCATTTGAATGAGGAAGGGATTCGAAGATTTGAACATTATCTTGATCGTCGTCCGACTGACATCGAACCAATGATGAGAAATCTCGGGGACAGTATTCAAAGCATTCGAAAAATTGATGCACTTCCTCCAGAAACACCCACCGACCTGTGGAACCGTTTTGAGTACGGCTTATCTGAAGGTGGGAAGGAAATAGCAGCGGGTGGTATCAGACAGCTTGAAATCAACCTTGCCTTTTCCTTGCTAATCAACAGCGAAAAAATCAAATCTGTCCGTGTTCAAGAGGATGGCGTTTCCCGCACGCTGTCAATCAAGGATCACAAAGATGTATTCGGTCTAGTTAGCTTTGTAAAACTGTTAGATGATACTAAACCAGAAGGTGCATTTGGATTGTTGTATAAAGTTTATGGTGATTTGATCGTGGCCATGCCAGCAAATTTTATTAATAATCGCTATTATCTTACCGCTGCTGGTGAATCCGCGCGACTGTTCAAAGAACTTCCACTAATTGGATCTGAAGATTTTGCCATACCAAACATCATTCAGCATGAGAAATTTAAACCTACCGAACCAAGAGATGGGGTTAGGACCAAAATGGTTTTGCGAGAAAACGAAGATGATGTAGATCCTGTTGGAGATGCTAATAGATCGGCATTTAAAGACTATGTTAATGCATTTCCAAACTTTCTAGATGAGCTAATTGTTGGGGAAGTCCAAAACCTGCATCTCATGGCAGAAACCAGCTTCCCGTTAAACCCAGAGAAAATATATAGTTCAAAATGGCTGAGTGAAGAACTCCAAGATAAGCTAAGAGCTGTGTTGCTTACACATCGTTTGGTAAAAACGATGCAGGGAGATTCCATTCTAATAGGTGAAGCAATTTTTCCGGCCAGTCCATCTCAACATGAAGAATCTTTACACGAATTAATTTCTGAATTGTATCCTACAAAAACACCAGATACTGAGAGCTTTCGAGACTGGAGCCGAATTCTAAGCCATGAACCAGAAAACTGGCCGGATGGTATCCGGATTGGAATTGATGCGCTTGTTGAAAAAATCACTGGCGTTGAGATGCTTTCCGATCAATTAAAGGATTTTAATGCAATTGTACCTTGGCTACAAAAATTGGTATCTTACTTGGAAGAAACTCAGAATGAAAGTTTGGGTAGGGATTTCGCCATATATCCAAATCAGGCCGGTGGGCTGCAGAAAGAAATTGATATTTTTCATGAAACTAAACTTGAAAATCAGTTTAAGCTAATCTCTGAAGGGCTTGGACGTGATCTGAGTGAAGAGTTACTTCCGAAGTCCTTTAAGGCGAAATATGTTCAGGAGTTCGATATTAAGGAATTTCTAAGTGACATGAACAACACGATAGGTATGCTGAATGTGGAAGCCGCTACTGAGACTCAAACACAAGCAATTATCCAAATTTGTTGCACATTTAAAAGAAGCAGAGCGGAAAAGCGTGAAGCTTGGTTTGATTTGCTGCATCGGTTGATGCCGGAGAAGGCGAAGGAAAAGGTTTATATTGATCTCGAAGAGGAATATAGTTGGGATACTGCAGAAAAGTGGACCCTTAAGTGGGTGTCCTTGCTTATTCAGCGTTCCTGTAAACTAGAGAAATTTGTTGAAGACTACTTTAAAGAAGAAAGTGATGCGATTGATTGGTTGAACGATTTTCTGAAATTTGTTCACCGTAATGAGGAAACAAAGACAGCGCTTGAAAATAATATCATACCTACGCAAGACGGTGTCTTTAGGAAATATGAAGACAATATTTATCGAGAGGACAAACACGAAACTTTTTTACCCTTATTAAAATCACTTTACAAGAAACAGGTTGGCTTTTCCGACCCTGCATCATTTCTTATTCACAAAGATATTTTAAATTCAAACTTAAGAAGTAATGACGTATCAATACTGACTCGACCGCTTGACGATATCTTCAAAGACGTTTCTGTTGAAGAGAAGGTAAAGGAAGGTCATGAATATCACGACCTGTTTATGACACTTAAGGAACTAATCGAACATGAATTCTGGGCAAAAATGTTTCCATTGTTCAGCGAAAAACAACCTGTGTTATTTATCAAGGCATTTGGCGCTGGAAGCAGTATTGGTCGCCTAATGAAGATAAGGAAACCAATCGAAGAAATGGAAAAACTGGCAGCACTTTCACTCACTGCCGATCAGTTAAAGCAGCTCGACGACGCAGCAAAAACTATTGGCAATGTTCAGCAACTGATCGATAAGGCCAACCAGATGGCGGAAACTGCCGAAGAAATCCGTTGGCGTCAGGATGTTGGCGACGCCGCCGAAAAAGCTTTTCTAGAGGCGATCAGCGAGGCACATCCACATTTTGCCCAACCCGAAAATCCAGATAACGGACGTGATTTTATTATTCGAATTGGGGCAGATGAATACTCGATCGAGATAAAAAGCGCCATTATTGGCAAAGAATCCGTAAAGATGTCTTTAAAACAAGGTGAAGAAGCAGAAAGAGATTGCAAACATTATGCTCTTTGTGTAATCAATAGACCATTCGGAACATTTACTACGAAGGAACAGTTTATTAACAATGCTAGATTTGTTACTGATATTGGTTATCAGATTGGCGATAAAGTGAGAAAGTGGCGAGAAGGTCTATCGAAAATCGAAACTAATGAAAATGTTAGTGTCGCTCTAGACAACAAAAACGGCTATGTAAACATTCGTAAAACGACGTGGGAAGATGGAAGTATAGATTTCTCAGCATTTATTGAGTTGTTAAAGGTATATTTCAATTTGAGTAGCTGAATGGCTGCCAAGTGATATTACGGATTTATTAACACCAGTATTTATTGGCGGTATCTTCGATGTGGTCGTCTGTTTGATTACGGTCCTTTTGGTCGTAGGACAAATGGTTTGTCGTCCGGGGAAATGGTGAAGACTAGTAATCCAGATGGCTCTTCGAGCAAACGGAAAATGGAGGTTTTTAAATAATGGGAGGCTTAACGGCTGGGTGGCGTTGGAGTAGAAAGTTTTTTACTGCGTTTGAACTGGTTGACATAGATCTTCTCCTATAGGTATGCTTTCCCTCGAAACCGGCACCGATTTGCCTTGGTAAATGTGCCTTTTGGTTCAGAAGAAAATATTTCTGACACGTTTGGCGAACAAGTAAAATAGATTTAATTGTCTTTCGTTAAGCACTACAATTTGCGAGCGGAATAGTTCCCAGCAACCGAAGGTATTTCCGCTTTCGGGAAAAATTGCCCAAGACAGCAAAGAATACCTCGCCATCAAAAGAACGGCAGTTAACTTTTGCAGTAATTTATAATGGCATTTTGCCATTTTCCCACCCAAACAGAATTTTATAAGCCAAATACGCTTGCCAATTGTTGAGTGATATCCTTTAGGCTGATATCTCCAAGTTTTGCCTCCTTTGCAAGACCTCTAACATTAAAATTTTCTTCTTCAAGTAGTGCGATGTAACTGGCGATATCTTCTTTAATGATAGTTGCGCATTCCACGCTATCGGTATTGGCAAGGGTAGCTGCCAGTTTTAGGACATCCTTTTTGTGTTTGTCGATGTCATTGGACCTGATCTCGTGCCCATCCTTTTTTCGCTGCAGGTTGTTCAGATAAGCTTTGATCTTCAAAACGATCAGCGCCAGCTCGTTTGCTACCATGAGTCCATCCGCTATATTACAGTTGCGAAGTGTGAATTCATAATATTCATCGTGCAGCAGCATGGCCGAAAGACTGGAGAGCTGTTCGTCTGTAGGTATTGGCGTGAGATGAAAGTCTTCTGGTAGTGTTATTCCATCTGGTTTTCTGGAAAAAAGTTCGATAATGGCCGGAAAGTCCTCCGTCTGGGGCTGGCTAAAACGGAAAAAATTCTTTTCCGTCTCTTCAATATTGCGGTTAATATACTCCCCATCCCTTATCAGCTGCCAAAAAGCCTCCAGAAACTTATTGTCAATCGCCTCTATGATGATCAGCATGTCCACGTCTTTGGTTGCCCTGAAATCTATTCCTCGCGACTCCAGCCTCACCTCACACGCTGTCCCGCCAATGATGATGTAGTTTTCACTATAATCGGCAAAATATGTTCTCAAGCGCTCCAGTCCTACTACCATTTTATATTATCTATCATTTGTTCTAATGCTATTTTTATTCTTTCATCTTCTTCATTTCTCATACTGAGATATAGCGAAAGGGGATCCACTACACGGGATCTAGAGAATGCGGCAGGATCATAGGCCCATAGCTCCACCCGAGATCTGCCGTATTGTCCCAGTTCCAGTCCCTTGTCTTCATCCAAGCTGTCAATTTTATTACGAGCTATGGCATAAGCAGGCTGGTTCCCTTCCGAAAGTGTGGTATATTTTGCCAATGCGCTGTCATAGCTTGGTATGGCCAGAGGCTCATTGCCGAGTGGAAAATCTGTGTAGAAGACCTTTTTTATAGGTGAGTTCATTAGATTTTGTACTTCTTCCCAAATCTTTCTCTTTGTCGCCGGAATGAAGTGCATCTGTTTTTCCTTCGTACCTTCGATGCTGATGATCTGATGCTGCTCGAGCTCTTTTGCAATTCTTGAAATCGACATGGCATTGGTTACTAGCAGTTTGGCCACTTCTCCAAGAGGGATGTCCTCGATCGACCCTAATAAGAGGTGGTAGATCAGAGCACATTGAGAGGTGTAACCTAGGGTCGACTTTTTGGTTTCAGCTTTGTTCTTACCTCGAAGGTCGTTGAGGTTAACTAAAAGTTCAGGTATATAGAGCTGTTTTCCCGTTTGACAGAACGCTATCCTACTTTCTATGAGCCGCTTGCGGAGATAGGGCTCTAGGTCTTCCAATACGAAAACAATCACCCCGTTTAAAATTTCCCTGAGCTGAAATTGTTGCTTCTCAAGTTGAGATGGGGTATAATCGTTGCCCTTGGGACGAACGAAAAGAAGTTTGACCTTATCAAAATCAGCCTTCTGTATTTCGTAGCTGCCCTTTAGATACAGCGGAAGCCTTCTGCGATCTTCCTCACCGAGTTGGGATAACCTCAAGGATAGCCCAAAATTTTCTTCCAGATAACGCTGTATGTTTGTCATAACGACACAATGATAACAAAAAAAAGCATACTAACAAAATAAATGTTACAATGCATTAATATGTTATTACGAAAGATAGAACAGCGGCTAACTACCGACTTTAAAAGCTAAAGCCTCTTGGGGATGTACTACAAGCTTTCGATAATTTGGAATTAAATAGGTTAGCTAATTTAACGGATAGGCAACTAGTAAACCTAAAAATCTTCGAAACGGATATTTCCGTTCCCGTGCATTCTGAGGTCTTAGCTGCGATCGGATTAGGCCCGAGAATGTGCACGGATATCAAAAAGAAGTTAGACTTTACTAATACCTATGCCATACAGAACCTCGAAAGCGGCGAGGACATCCGAGTACATGTTTAAAACGACCGTTGACTAGCTCTCCTGTCAATTATTTTTTGGAAAGTTCCTTAATCAGAAACTCATAATACCGTTCACTTGCCATATGCTTGAATAGGTATTGTAGACTATCTCTGTTTAATTCTAGGAACTTTATTAACTCGCCCTGTATATTATCTGGCAGGTAAGATATCACACTTAGGCCAATCATCGCATGGTTGATATTGGTAGCGTCAAAGGTAAAGCACATCAACTTATGTTCACCAATGTGACAAGATGTGATCCAAACGTACTTGGGCAAACTGGTAGTAAGTAGTTCAATTTTCTTTGAGGTTTCAAGACCAGACCCTTTAATTATTTTCTTGTATTTTTCACTGTATTCTATCTTGATATCCCACACAAGGTCGGCTACAATAACGCCATCGAAGAAAAAGGTCAATATGGTATCTAGGCCAGCAACAATAACCTCAAGATCCTGAAACGAAATCCGAACTTTTGGATATATAGGCAATACGATACTTTTGACGAGGGTAGGCTCCTTTTGCTTGTGTCCTTCTGTCCATGGAGTTATCAGATTATGGGCCCCATCAAAATTTATCCTAACGAAAGGTCCCCATTGATCGTCGTGAGCGTATATCTTATCGATGTTATCCGACATGTAGCTCATCTTTTTTTGAGGAGCTATCGGCTGCGGTGCAAGCGATTTGAAACCAGATACCGTTATGGCATGGAGCCCATGCTGCCCTCCATTCGGAACCCTGATAACGAGAATTATTGGAATACCTATTCCAGAATACGCATTAATTATTTTTTTGAGATAATGGTTGCTGACAACCTTGAAAGGGTGGTCCGCTGTCCGGAGGTCGGCCTCCTTAATTTCGGATACAAGGCCAGAATTCAATATTGCCTGTGAAATCTGCAGGATGCTAAGGCCTTTGTTCGGAAAAAGGCGGCTTCCATCTGGTGAAACATTGTCCGCATCCAAAGTTATCTGACTCGGAGATTTTAGGATTGTATGAAAATCTACCGCCGCCTTGTTCAACATAGACCAGATGGCGGTAGTGGCACAGGCTGCGATAACAGAATCCTGTTCTTGAAAGGCCAAAGATCTGAGTTTTATTTCGGTGCCGTACAAGTTGATACTGTACGTCCTTAAGCCCCAAAAATTGCGGTCACTCAGGTTTTCACCATTGGAGTAGGTCTTCAAAACTGAATAGCCTATCATTTTAACGGGAATAGGCTTTACTACAATGAAACCTACATAATGACTCCAGAATTCCTTTGCATTTTCTTTTGTTTTCAGAAGGTTTTCCTGAAAGGCCTTTTTCGTAAACTTGATATCAAAAAAATGTACCCTACGGCATACCTTGTCATAGTTTTCAAAACACAGCGCATAATATGAGGCATAGTCGTGAAGATAATCACGGCTTATATAACCTTCTTCTATCAAGATGGTCTTTGCGCCAAGCTCCTTACTGCTCAAGTATTTCCAGAAATACTTATAGTGTTGCTTGATCTTAACCTGTTCCGGTGTTGTATATTTGTTTGAGAGTGAGGACGCTAGATTATCCTCATTGAAAGCGAGAATCTTCAAAACACTATATTATAACTGTACTACAAGTTTTAGCGTTTCTTGATCTACATCTTTTAACTTGAGGATTTCTTCTTGCAATTTAATGGTAGCAGCGATAGCGTCTTTCACGGCTTTAGACTGCTTTAGCCTAATAGCCTTGATTTCAGCGCCTGGCACTAAAATCTGTGATGCTTGAAGTTTTTCCATAATAAAAAATTAATTCATGCCGTTTTTGGGACGGCAAAGATACGAACGTTAGATTGAAATTGCTATACTAATCTAAATATCAATATCTATAAAAACAAACAATCCAGAAAAAGTTTTTCTAGATTGTTGTTTTTTTTTTGACGGAAAGGCGTGATTAACACCAGATAATCTTTCCGTGCTTGAGAAAGAAATGGCTTTTGCAACCTACCAATCGGTCAATCGATGGTTTAAGAGAAATGGTTTTATCTTCTATCACATATTTCCAACATGGGTCGAAGTCATCCATCAGATTTGTGTAGAGCTTTTCACCGCAACCACACGGGCATAGCAGGACACACTGCCAGACATATCCCTGATTACTAATGAGGTAGACCATCTTATCTCTCATCCTATCCGGGACATCTTCTACCGTTTTATATCCGTATAGCGTCTTCTTCCTGAATAACGCTTTTATCCAACTAATAAACCTTCTCAACATGCCTGCTCAATTCTGGACTGTTCAATAACGGTTCAATATCACCTTTCCCAATCCATTTATTGAAGAAGGTACATGGTTCCTTCATCTGTTCGGAATAGGAAACGCAATCGGTATAGTCTATCTTGATTACGTCTACCTCAGAATTCGGCATGTTCCTGAATGGATGGATGCGGGCCAAAAAATCATTTACAGCCGTTGCTGAAACCTGCATGTTGATACTTATAACTGCTGGACTGCTTTCCGAAACACTGGCCAGATACTGGTTCCTTGCATGTTCTTCCCCATCAATCCTTTTGACAGATTCCGAAAGCAGTCTGTCCAAGCCATACTGGTGCCTATTCAATAGGCTTGATCCTCCGGGCTGGACAAAATGCACCTGTCCGAAGATGTTGTTGATTCCACCTTTCCCATCTGCGTTCAATTTGACGCCCATGTCGATCAAAGGCAAAACATAAAAGGATGATATAAGGTTCAGAATATGCCTTCCCTCCGCACCATCCACACAGCTGAACAAAAAGTCGCAATCAGCAAGCTCTTTGACTACCTCTCTTTTTGATATGTCCGAATCGAAAACAGTTACTTTAGTGCCTATGCCCAGAGCATCTATTTCTCTCTTCATCACTTCGGTCTTAGGCACGTTGCTTTCAGCATCTGAACGTTTAGACCCGATTATCCTGTTTAAATTAAGGCCGTCGATATAGTCGGGATCGACCAGCACCAGTTCGCCTACTCCCAGTCGCTTTAACTGCTCAATAGTAATACTGCCTGTTCCTGAACACCCAACTATTCCTACCTTCATCTTGTTAAGCTCAGAAACTGTTTTTTCTCCGAAGGCCTGTCTATTACGTAGCTGCGCATCCTCCGCAATTTTTGATCCGTCATCTGTATAGCGCCAAATCAATACGTCGCTTCCGGCAATCAGGACTTTGTGCATAGGTTCGCTCTGCATCTCTTCCCTGAATACCCTGCCAAAAATGCGACCGTCAGGAAGCATAATACAACTTGCGTGGCTATGCTCGTTGTCGAGCCAAGATTGGATACTCTTAAACAACGTGTCGTCCGCAACATCATCCAAATCTGAAAAATACTCGTGTATTCCAGGTCCGGGATGGCAGTGAAACTTTACGATTGCCAAATCACGTCTTGCTGCCCTCTCTAGGAATGGATTGATAATGTCGGTTGGCCAAGTAATATAATCGTGCTCCCTGTCACAGACTTCGTAAGGTACGAGCAAAAGTTCCTGAACCAGAAACTGCTCGTTGCCGTTGAAAGTTCCTCTGCCGCAAAGAGCTATTGCAACGGCCTCCTTGTTGTCTCCGGGGAACAAATGGTCCTTTAGTTGGCCATAATGATGACCTGAAATCCTAAGTGTGTTCATTGCCTATCTCCCCAAATCCTTAATTAACCAGTTCTCAACCAGACATAGATGGCTAGCAATGTTATCAACCCCCGGACGCCATTGGCCTGGAGCACGGTGCCTAGACCAACGCTGATAGGTTTTTCCGTCTATAGGCTGTGCCGCCAACGCATTTATGCCCCTCCCTGAAACCTTGGTCAAAGCTGGAAAAAAATACGCCATGTCTATTTCCGTGGCAGGATAAGAAGGGGCAATCATGAGCGCAACGGTGGCATGTTTTTGGTGATAGCCATCAGGTATCGCAAATTCATGGAGCAATATCCACATTCCTCCGCCAGTGGTACGATTGCCAATGGCCTCCCAAGGGAGGCCAAGACCATTTAAAAAATCTACATCCTCTTCTGGCAGGTCAAATTCCCTGCGAAGAACGACTTCTTCCTTAACAGACTGCAAACCATCAGTCTGTTCCTTTGGCTGGATGGTAAACCTGACCAGGCATCTTTCTGTCAAATCTACCTGTTCCGATAAGCCAAGCTTAATCGGCTTTGGGCTTGTGTTTACAAACTTGTAAACCTCAAACTGGGCCGAGCTGTTCGGGTATTCCAACTGGATAAGTTCCGCAACGGTAATAAACCTTCTGTTCCAATCGTGGTAGCGTTTATCCACCTTGATCCTATAAATTCTAGCAGGAGGAACTTCTTTACATTCCTTACCGTAAGATTCTATATCGACTAGGTCAAGCCATTTACGGGTAACGAACCTCATACCCCTGCAGTGCATCTTGATCGACTCTTCTGGTGAGAATGCATAATTGATCTCCGCATCTTTGTCCATCAGCTGCACAAGATAGAACTGTTTGGTGTCGACAGCATTCAGCTCCATGATCTGAACTGGTGTCAGGGTCTTCTTGTCTGTTGTTTCTGGTTCTCCATCTACCAGGTAGTTGAATACTTCAGCTTCTTTGGTAACAAAATGCTCTGTGCCTTGGTCACCAAGATCAACGATTTCATCCATTGATATTCTTTTAAAATCGCCCTTTAGCTTCTGGTATAGCGTATGGCATTCTGGATCTTTGATTCCAGCTTCCTTTAATAGTTCAGCACCGGTAATTTTGGGTGTTTTTACAGTTATTTTCTTATCATTAACTGTAGCTTTATAGACTTGGGGCTTTTCAGCCGAGAAAGACTTATCTTCCATTTTTTTAACAAATTAAATTTTAATTAGAATACTATTAATCGAGCCTCCCATGGAGACTGGGGCTGCAACTGCTGCGGCGGAATTAAAAATGTAGTATTGCCCGAATTAAATTTTAATTTGTATGACTGACCAAGATTGCTTCTCAATAGGTTTTTATCCTATTTGCTTGTAAATATGAAAGGTAGTCACTACCTTTGAAACAACCACGGATCAAAGGAGGTTTTTAACGAGGCTGGCAAAGCCTAATTGACTACCTTAAAAATTTACAAAGCTGAGAGCTCTGCTCTTGGCTTTTTTTATTTCTTTACAAATATACATCGAAATTTTACAAAACCAAATTAAATGTAAAATTTTACAAAATCTATTATTGTTAAATATTGTAAAATTATTTGGATATTTTCTAAATAATAATCATCTTTGTATTATGATATTTAAAATCAACAAGTTATGAGTGCTATTTCAGAGGAATCTTTTTACGAACAAATCGGCGAAAGGATTAGAAATTTTCGACTGAATGCAAATATCAGTCAAGAGGTATTCTCAGAATTGTTAAACATGACAAGGGCTTCGGTTGTTAATATAGAAAAGGGACGACAACGGCCGTCGATATTTCTATTAATTACCATTGCCAAGATTCTGAAGGTAGACTATATTGACTTAATACCTGTTGAATTGAATATTGAAAGGCTAGAAGAAAATGTTGAGGTTCCAGAGGTGGACTTTTCGGCGGTAGTTGCGGACTCTATGCTTGATCTTAACGAGCGTGTTAAAAACTCTATGCAGCAGTTCTTAAGCCAAATTAATAAATAACCCCATGAATACTCGCAACCATAGCAGATCCATACAGTTTATAAAAAAACAAGTAGATGATATTTTACAGGGGATGAAATTAAATAGTCTCCCTATTAAAATTGAAGATGTTGCCAAAAGAGCTGGCCTAACCGTTTCTCCCTTTGATTTCGAAGATGACATCTCAGGGGTTTTGGTTATCCAAGATGGCAAGGGGGTAATTGGATATAACCAAAGTGAATCGCGTGTGAGGAGACGTTTCACAATTGCACACGAATTGGGACATTTTGTGCTGCATAGAGAACAATCATCAATGTTCATGGACAAGGGCTTCAATGCAATTTTCAGAAGTGCGCATTCTGGGCTTTCCGAACAGACACAAATTCTGGAACGAGAGGCAAATACATTCGCCGCGTATATTCTTATGCCGGATCATCTGCTTAAAGAAGCTATCGAAAAAATTGATTTTGATTTGGGTAGCGAAGATGAAATTAAAAACTTGGCCAAGGTTTTTGATGTATCTTCCCAAGCTATGTACTATCGTATATTAAATTCGGGCCTACTGAAGTTCTAAGATTATTAGATAATATTTCGACGATTATTCCTTCGATGAACAAAATACTTAAGCCTTTTAGCTTCGTTCGTCCCGAAATAGCTCGATATTAGGAAATCGGTCAGGTTACGGATAAAAATTAGGAATTATCTCAAAAGTTGTCACGCATTCCTGCCTACGATGTTTAGGCTTCCAACACCCTTTGAATAGGTTTAGATTATTCCTTTTAATAAACGTTCATTTGAATTCCCATTTGGTCTCAGTTCTTTTGGTCCAGATGTACGATCATGTCGATTACAAAAAGTGGCGCGGTCAGTCGGCCTTGATATGGAGTGGTCATTCCTAACAAAATATACAGCAAACTACTGTAATTCTTATCTTTATGTTGCGCTAGCTAATATCATTTATTATTGTTGTGTTAAGGTCATGGTATTGGATGCTTGCAAACATTTGGCAGCAAAATAGACGACTATTGGCACGCATTATCAGCTCGCAGTGTCTCTTTGCTTAAATGTTACCGATAATATTGGTTAATGAAATAGCCATTTTTAGAGAAAGGATTTTGTGAAATCAGAAAAGGCCATGACAGAAATTTTAAAAGTCGGGATATGGATACGGGTGTCCACCGATAGACAGGTCAGGGATGAAAGCCCAGAACACCACGAACAGCGAGCACGTTACTATATAGATGCCAAGGGCTGGGACCTTGCTAAGATATACCGCTTTGACGGAATAAGCGGCAACGGCATAATAAACCATCCCGAAGCACAAAGGATGTTGAACGACGTAAAGAACGGAGAGATCAACGGTCTCGTCTTTTCCAAGCTTGCCCGCCTTGCCAGAAGTACAAAAGAGCTTTTGGAGTTTGCAGATATATTCAGGAGGTCAAATGCCTACCTGATTTCCCTCTCCGAGAACATAGACACAAGTACTCCCGCTGGAATGCTTTTTTTTACGGTGCTCTCCGCAATGGCGGAATGGGAACGGGAAGAGATTGCAAGCAGGGTTTCCGCCTCTATCCCAGTTCGTGCGAAACTCGGAAAACCTATTGGGGGACAGGCCATCTTCGGGTATTCGTGGAAGGCCAAGCAGTTTGTCCTAAACGAGGATGAAGCACCTGTCCGAAAGCTGATATTTGAAATATTCCTTAGGACCATGCGAAGAAAGACCACTGCAGATGAGCTCAATAGGCTTGGTTACCGAACACGCAAGGGAGCCATGTTTTCTGACACTACCATAGAAAGACTGATCAGGGATACCACCGTCAAAGGGGAACGGATCGCAAACTATACCAGGACCGGCACCGGAAAAAAGCTCATAGTCCTGAAACCAGAGAGCGATTGGATAATAACAGAATGCCCGCAGATCGTTTCACCGGAACTTTGGGAAAGGGCAAACAGGATACTCGATGAGCAGAAACAGAAACGGGCGCCGGTAGGCAGAAGGTCCGATTATCTGCTTTCGGGCCTGCTGAGGTGTTCATGTCTTAAAAAAATGTATGTCAAAAATGCCAGGATATACAAGTGCAGGGATTGCGGTGTTAAGATTGCAATATCCACGGTTGATGAAATGTATTGTACACTACTTTCAGAAAGTCTTAATGATGGCCGCCTAACCAAACTTGTCGAATCCTCCAAGACCAAGCTACTGGAGAAACAGGGTTTGTTCAACGATACAGTTGCAGAAAAAAAAATCCTGGACGAAAGAATTGATAGATATCTATCGATGATGTTTGATGGAACGATCTCGGTCAAGCAGATTAAAAGGTACCTGCAAGGGTTGAGAAGGGATCTTGAACCGGTTGAAGATCTATTGAGGGCGCTAGGATCTGAAATAGATTCGGGAAAACTTTCGATACAGGTCTTTGAAGACCACATCAAGGATGCACTTTTTCTGACCGAAAACTGGTCTTCAATGTTTTATCAGGGAAAAAGGCGCATAATAGAGAATATTACAAGGGGCATTCTAGTTGGCGAGAGGGAAATCAGTATAGAGTTTTCCATCAGGGAGGGTAATAGCTGTACGGAAAGTGAACCTTTGAATACGATCTCCTCGACAATCCACCACTCGTTTTTTCATCGAAATTCCCACAAGTCTGCCAAAAAAAACTACCCACTTGCTCCAAGGACAATCGGTGAGCATTTAAGAAAGAAGAGGATCGATCTTGGTCTGACACAGGCTGAATTGGGAAAAATCCTGAAGGTAACTCCCGATTGCATAACATTTTGGGAAAACAACCGTAGTGAACCACAGATAAAATATTACCCAAGCATCTATAGATTTTTGGGCTACCACCCAATAATATTTGATGAAACCAATTTCCGCTGTGTATTTCGGAAATACTATCCATCCCTGTACGTTCCAAACTGTTCAGTA